>CAVTWY010000002.1:0-1652503 GCA_963738575.1 uncultured beta proteobacterium | reverse complement strand
GCCTGGCCGAAGATCTCGGTGACCTGCCCCGCCCTCGTGCGCCTGGTGCAGATCCGCTACCCGGACCTGATCCCCCACCCCGTGCCGATCGAGACGCCGCGCGAGCTCGCCGCGAAGCTGGCGCCGCAAGCTCGCGCGCGGCGCGCGGCCTCGTCCGCACGAGATCGGCATCTTCTTCATCACCCCCTGCACCGCGATCATCCACTCGATCGTGGCCCCGGTCGGGCTCGAGGCATCGCACCTCGACGGCGCGTTCTCCATCGCCGATCTGTACGGGCCCCTCCTCAAACGTCCGAATGGAAGGGAAGCCCGGCAAGCGACGCCCGTGGTCAGCGAGCGTCGCGGGCTGCGCTGGGCGATGGCGGGCGGCGAGATCGCCGGGATGCGCAACGCCAACACCATGACGGTGCGCGGGCGCACGACGTCACTACGTCTTCGACCGTTCGAGGCCGGCACGTTCCAGAGCGTGGACTTCATCGAGGCCTACATCTGCCCCGACGGCTGCGTCGGCGGGGAGCTACGATCGAGACGCGCTACGCGGCCCGGCAGCACCTCCAGCATCGTCAGCAGACGCCCGGCGACGGGGAGACCGCGGTCGGAAGAGGAGAAGGTGCGGTCGCTGCTCCGCGAGCACTTCTTCGACTTCGAGGACGAGATCAAGGCCCGCCCCGTGCAGCCGCTGGCCCGCGACCTTCGCGAGGCCATCGCCTCAAGCGAGAAGGACGGCGTGATGGACGCAGCTGCCCGGCAAGGACTGCGCGGCGTGCGGCGCCCCGGACTGCGAGACGCTGGCCGACGACATCGTGCGCGGCAGGGCGGAGCTCGACGACTGCGTGTTCGTCGAGGCTCGAAACGCTCGCAGAGGAGGACGGCGGACCAGGCGAAGGACGGCAACGATGAGGAAGCAGATGCTCCTGATGGAGCTCTCGTGCCCCTACTGCAACGCGGCGCTGACCGAGGGGACGAAGGTGCCGCTCGACGGTCACAAGGACACCGCACGGCCAGGAGGGGCGAGGTCGCCCTCAGCGCCCTCTTCGGCGACTACACGGTGGAGACGGACCTCTCGATCCCGGAAGGCGCGATCGTGGAGTTCCGCTGCCCGGAGTGCGACGCCAGCATCATGTTGGCCCTCCCCTGCCGCCTGTGCGGCGCGCCGATGGCCTCGCTCAACGTGGCGAGCGGCGGCTACCTCGAGTTCTGCTCGCGACGCGGCTGCAAGGGGCACGCCCTGGGCGGCGTGGGCAACATCGACGACATGATCTCCCTGATGAACAAGATGTTCGAGACGCCTACGACTGAGCCGGCACGCGGAGGGACGCTCACGACCGTGAGCGAGCACCGCCAGTTCGACTTCAAGAAGCAGCACTTCGCCGGCGAGGAAGGCGCACCTGATCCCGCTCCTGCAGCAGGCGCAGGAGACCGACGGCTACATCACCCGGGAGCGGATCGCCGAGATCCACAGGCAGTGCGGCATCCCGCTCGCGCAGATCTACGGCGTGGCGACCTTCTACGCGCAGTTCCGGCTGCACCCGATCGGCAAGAACCTGATCCGGGTCTGCCACGGCACGGCCTGCCACGTCAGCGGGGCCAACGACATCACCAAGGCCATCGAAGACACGCTCGGCGTCGTGCAACGGCGAGACCACCCCCGACCGATTGTTCACGATCGAGACGGTCTCCTGCCTGGGGTGCTGCAGCCTCGCCCCCGTGATCATGATCAACCACAGCACCCACGGCAACCTCACCGAGAAGGAGGTCAAGAAGGTGCTGAAGCAGTACCAGAAGGCCGCGATCGGGGAGGTGCAGTGATGAAGATCCTGGTCGGGCTTGGAACGTGCGGCATCGCCGCCGGCGCCGAGAAGACCTACGAGGCCCTCGCGAAGAGCCAGCGCGGCCGGCACCGTCGCCTTCGAGCTCGACAAGACCGGCTGCATCGGGATGTGCTACCGCGAGCCGCTGGTCGAGATCCGGAGCGACGACGGCAGCCGCATCCAGTACGGCAACGTCACCGCCGACAAGGTCGAGAAGCTCCTCTCCGAGCACGTCGTGCAGGGCAAGGCCGATCGAGGACTGGCTGGTGTGGGCCGACGACGGGCGCGGGCACCGAGCGCGCGTACTTCTCGCACCAGACCCGCATCGTGCTGCGCAACTGCGGCAAGATCAACCCCGAGTCGCTGGAGGACTACCTCGCGGCCGACGGCTACCAGGCGCTCAGGCAGGTCCTCGAGCAGAACGACCCCGACGGCGCTGATCGACGCGATCGTGGAGTCGGGCCTGCGCGGCCGCGGCGGCGCGGGCTTCCTGACCGGGATGAAGTGGCGCTTCACGCGCCTCGCCGCAGGGCGACAGGAAGTACATCATCTGCAACGCCGACGAGGGCGACCCGGGCGCGTTCATGGACCGCTCGGTGCTGGAGAGCGACCCGCACTCGGTGCTCGAGGGGATGGTCATCGCCGCGTTCGCGATCGGCGCGCACGACGGCTACATCTACGTCCGCGCCGAGTACCCGAAGGCGATCGAGCGGCTGAACATCGCCATCGCGCAGGCCGAGGAGCGCAGGCTTCCTGGGCGACGACGTCCTCGGCACCGGCTTCTCGCTTCCACGTCAAGCTCAAGGAGGGCGCCGGCGCGTTCGTGTGCGGCGAGGAGACCGCGCTCATGGCCTCGATCGAGGGCAAGCGCGGCATGCCCCGCATGCGGCCGCCGTTCCCGGCCACCAAGGGGCTGTGGGACTGCCCGACCTCGCATCAACAACGTCGAGACGTTCGCCAACGTGCCGTGGATCGTGCTGAACGGCGCCGCAGGCGTTCGCCGCCATCGGCACGGCGAACAGCAAGGGCACGAAGGTCTTCGCGATGGCCGGCAAGATCAAGCGCGGCGGCCTGGTCGAGGTGCCCGATGGGCATCACGATCCGCGAGATCGTCTACGACGTCTGCGGCGGCATCAAGGACGACAAGAAGTTCAAGGCCGTGCAGATGGGCGGCCCGTCGGGCGGCTGCATCCCCGCCGAGCTGCAGGACACGGTCGATCGACTACGAGTCGATCAACAAGACCGGCGCCATCATGGGCTCGGGCGGCCTCGTCGTCATGGACGAGACCACCTGCATGGTGGACGTCGCCCGCTTCTTCCTCGAGTTCACCCAGCGCGAGTCGTGCGGCAAGTGCACCTTCTGCCGCATCGGCACCAAGCGCATGCTCGAGATCCTCGACCCGCATCACGCGAGGGCGAAGGGGCAGGACGGCGACATCGAGCTGCTCGAGCAGCTCGCCGGCTGGTCAAGAACACCTCGCTCTGCGGGCTCGGACAGACGGCGCCCAACCCGGTGCTGACCACGCTCAAGTACTTCCGCTCCGAGTACGAGGCGCACATCACGAACAAGCAAGTGCCCGGCGCACCAGTGCCAGCCGCTGCTCACGTACACGATCACTCGACGCCTGCATCGGGTGCCTGCTGTGCGCGCAAGGTCTGCCCGACCAAGGCCATCACGGGCGAGCAGAAGAAGGTGCACGTCATCGACCAGTCCAAGTGCACCCATTGCGGCGAGTGCCACAAGGCCTGCCGCGTCGACGCGATCGCGGTCTACTGAGGAGGCGGAGAACGCTCCATGGCGCTGGTCAAGCTCGAAATCAACGGAAAGCGGGTCATCGCCGACGGCTCGCAGACGATCCTCCAGGTGGCGCGGGAGAACGGCATCGACACCATCCCGACGCTGTGCCACGACGAGCAGCTCGAGCCGTTCGCCTCCTGCTACCTGTGCGTCGTGAAGGTGAAGGGCGCGCGCACGCTGCTCCCCGCCTGCTCCACCAAGGTCTCCGCGCGGCATGGTGGTCGAGACCGACAACCCCGAGGTGCGCCGCTCCCGCAGGGCGGCGCTCGAGCTGCTGCTCTCCAACCACTACGCCGACTGCATCGGCCCGTGCCAGCTGGCGTGCCCGGCCGGCGTGGACATCCAGGGGTACGTCGCGCTGGCCGCCCTCGGCAAGTTCACGCGACGCGATCCGCCTCATCAAGGAGACGAACCCGCTGCCGGCGATCTGCGGGCGCGTCTGCACCCGCCCGTGCGAGGTCACCGGCTGCCGCCGCAACATGCTCGACCAGGCCGTCGGCATCGACTACATCAAGCGCTACGTCGCCGACCTGGACCTGGGCAAGGCCGAGCCGTTCCGCCCGACGCCCGCCCCATCGAACGGCAAGCGCGTCGCGGTCGTGGGCGCCGGGCCGGCCGGCCTGTCGTGCGCCTACTACCTCGCCCTCAAGGGGTACTCGCGTGCACATCTTCGAGGCGATGCCGGAAGCCGGCGGGATGCTGCGCTACGGCATCCCGGAGTACCGCCTCCCCAAGGAGGTCCTCGACCTCGAGGTCTCCCAGATCCTCGACCTGGGCGTCGAGCTCTCACACCAACGTCGCGCTCGGCAAGGACTTCACGGTCGCCAGCCTGAAGCAGGACGGTTTCGACGCGGTGTTCCTCGGCCTCGGCGCCTGGCAGAGCTCCACGATGAGGGTCAAGGACGAGGAGACCGAAGGCGTCCTCCCCGGCATCAAGTTCCTCGAGAACTTCGGCCTGAGGAAGAAGATCGACATCCACGGCCGGGTGCTGGCGCCGCTGGAAAGCGCTGCGAACTTCAGCGAGAAGATCGCGCAGATGCCGCACTGCTACCAGCCGAACGACGCACAGCGTGCGTTGCCGCGGCCCTCGGCGCGGGCCGAATGGGGGTTGGCAGACTACACCATCATGCTGTGCGCCTTTCACCAGTCCTACAAGATTTCGTCCGAGATGTTCGATGCCTGGTGTGCGCTGCTGAAGGCCGAGCCGCGGGCGCGTTTGTGCTCAAACCGAGTACCTTGCCATCGTGTCGCAGTGGCTCGTGCACTTTGGCGTGCCGGCGCAAGCCATGGCCGCAGCCCGAACGCAGTCGCTGGTCTGGGCGCTGGAGCGCGGCTCGCGGTCAGGTCGCGTCGCGTACCAGTTTGCCCGCGATTTGGCGGGGCGCACCTTGTGAACGCAGCGAACGACGCGCGGGCTGCGGTGGATGTTGCGGTGGGCGTGCTCCTGCGCGACGACGGCTCTTTCTTGCTCACCTCACGTCCACCAGGCAAGGTCTTTGCCGAGCACTGGGAGTTTCCAGGGGGCAAGCTCGAGCATGACGAGTCGGTGGAGGCGGCTTTGGCGCGTGAGTTGCACGAAGAGCTCGGCATTGAAGTGACACAAAGTGAACGCTGGCGCGTTGAAATCATGAGCTATCCACACGCCAAGGTGCAATTGCACTTTTGCAAGGTGACGGCTTGGCGGGGCGTACCGCATCCCCGCGAAGGTCAAAAGCTGTCGTGGCAACAGCTTCCCGTCTCGTCACAGCCGTTGTTGCGGGGAACGCTGCCCGTGCTCGACTGGTTGGCCGCCGAGCGTGGTTTTGGTGGATCAACCCATGGTGCCCCGTAAAATGGTGCCATGACCTGGATCGATGACGTTCGATTTGACGACAAGGGCCTGGTGCCCGTGATCGCTCAAGAAATGGGCAGCAACGATGTGCTGATGTTTGCTTTCATGAACCGCGAAGCGTTGCAGCGCACCGTGCAAACTGGCGAGGCCCATTACTTCAGCCGCTCGCGCTCACGGCTGTGGCACAAAGGCGAATCATCGGGCCACGTGCAACGCGTTCACGAGTTGCGGCTTGATTGCGATAAAGACGTTGTCCTGCTCAAAGTCACCCAATTGGGTCACGAGCCTGGCATTGCCTGCCACACGGGGCGCCACGCTTGCTTTTTTCGAAAGCTGCAGGACGGCGTTTGGCAATCAGTCGACCCGGTGTTGAAAGACCCCTCCATCATTTACGCAGACACATGACCATTTCCTCCAACGACACCCTGGAGCGCCTTGCTTCCGTGATCGAGTTACGCCGTGGCGGTGATCCCGACAAAAGTTACGTTGCACGATTGATGGCCAAAGGTGGCGACGCCATTCTAAAAAAAGTGGGCGAAGAAGCCACCGAGGTGGTCATGGCTGCCAAAGACGGAGACCCCAAACGCATCGTTGCTGAGTTGGCTGACCTGTGGTTTCATTCGATGGTGTTGATGTCTTTTCATGGCTTGCGGCCAGCCGATGTGCTGGCCGAGCTTGAGCGCCGTGAAGGGGAGTCGGGCCTGGAGGAGTTTGCCAAGCGCAAAATGGTGGCGCGGGAGCGATCTGAAGACCCCACCGACAGCCGCTGATGTCGCCGTGAGCCACCCCAGCACCGCGAGGCGCCACCGATCACTTCCCGTGTGTTTGATCAACAAGAGACACCCCCATGAACGACAACGCCCCTGTGCAACCGCAAACGACGCAAGACGCGGAGCGTGAGAGCAGCCTGCGCACCATCAGCCACATCAGCTATGCCTTGCATGCGGTCGTTGCTGTGGCGGCTGTCGTGCCCGCCTTTCAGGCCAGCGTGCTGCTGTTGGTGGCGGCCATCGTGTTGGACTTGGTGAAGCAAAGTGACGCCAAGGGCACGTGGCTGGAGTCGCATTTCAATTGGCGCATCCGCAGCGTCATCTGGGCGGGGTTGTTGTACGTTGTCACCTCGCCCCTGTGGTTGCTTCTCATCGCGCCTGGATGGATTGCGTGGGGCATCGTCTCCATTTGGTTCTTGTACCGGGTCGCGCGCGGTTGGTTGAATCTCAACGGCCGCCAGGCCATGCCAGCCTGAGCCCAACTGGCAAAGCGCCATGGAAAACACAATCGACGCTCACTGCATTTTTTGCAAAATCGTGGCGGGCAAGATCCCGTCCAACAAGGTGTTTGAAGACGAGCACATGCTTGCCTTTCACGACATCAACCCCTGGGCTCCGGTGCACATCTTGTTGGTACCCAAGCGCCACATCGTCTCGATGGCCGACGTGGGCGAGGCAGACGCTGGCCTTTTGGGCCACATGATGGCACAGAGCCCTCGGCTGATGAAGGAACTTGCTGTCACAAACGGATTCAGACATGTCATCAACACGGGTGCTGACGGACGCCAAGAAGTGCAACATTTGCACGTTCACGTGATGGGCGGCCCCAGGCCATGGGCCAAAGGGTGATTGGCGGGGTGCAGCAACTGGGCTGCGCCCGTAGAATGGCGCCCAAGCATGGGCCGCGCTTTTAGCTTTGCGGCTTCAACCGAAGGTAAGGAGAAACCAACATGGGATCATTGAGCATCTGGCACTGGCTGATCGTGCTCGTGGTGGTGTTGCTGATTTTTGGCACCAAAAAGCTTAAAAACATGGGCGGTGATCTGGGCAGTGCCGTGAAGGGCTTCAAAGACGGCGTCAAAGGTGGTGTCGAGGGTGATGCACCAACACAGCAAGTGGGCTCCACACGCAGCAACGACGCCAACACGGTGGACGTTGAAGCCAAGACCAAGGTTTAAGCCATTTCGTGCGACTGATTCAACAATGCAGCTTGCATGATTGATTTTGGCTTTGACAAAATTGCGCTCATCGGCGCCGTGGCGCTGATCGTCATTGGCCCCGAGAAGTTGCCGCGCGTGGCGCGCACCGTGGGCCATTTTGTCGGCAAGGCGCAGCGTTACGTGGCTGACGTCAAAGCCGAGGTCAACCGCTCGATTGAACTTGAAGAGCTTCAAAAAATGAAGCGCGAGTTTGAAACGACAGCCAAAGACGTTCAAAACTCAGTCACGACTGAAATCAATGCTGCCAAAAACAGTTTTGATACGGAGTGGAACAACGTTCAATCGGCCTACAGCGGCAGTGACAGTGCATTGACTTCGTCGCTGGATACCCCCACACCAAGCTACAAACCACCGCGCAAGAACTGGCGTCTCAAACGAGGGGCCACACCCCAGTGGTACAAGCAGCGTAGCGGTGTGCGGGTGAGGGCTTTGTCGGGCGCGGCACGGGTTGCCAAGCATCGGCCGCGTCCACGCAGCGCGACGCTCTGATCGACGCATTGAACCCCTCTGGCAGCGGACGATTTCGCCCCCTGTGGCGGCGGCAGCTTGCTGATGCGTAACCGCGCCAACGTCGGACGGTTTCTTGAAGCCTTGCATTTCACATCTGCCCCCAGGGCATCCATGACAATAGCGCGATGAGCGGTACTGACAACAAAGAAGACGAGCTGGCGGGCACCGAGCAGCCATTTGTGGCGCATCTGGTTGAATTGCGAAACCGCTTGGTGCGCGCTTCGCTCGCCATTGCCGTCGTTTTTGGCGTGTTGGCGCTTTACCCTGGCCCCAGCCTGCTGTACGACCTGATGGCTGCGCCCTTGGTGGCGCAATTGCCACAGGGAGCCACCCTGATTGCGACCAACGTGATCTCGCCTTTTTTGGTGCCCCTCAAGATCACGCTCATGGCGGCCTTCATGTTGGCGTTGCCTGTGGTGCTCTACCAAGTTTGGGCGTTTGTGGCGCCTGGCCTCTACACGCACGAGAAAAAGCTGGTGATGCCTTTGGTGATTTCGAGCACCTTGCTGTTTTTTGCCGGGGTCGCGTTCTGCTACTTTTTCGTCTTTGGTCAGGTGTTCAAGTTCATCCAAGGTTTTGCCCCCAAGTCGATCACTGCAGCGCCTGACATCGAGCAGTACCTAAGCTTTGTGTTGTCCATGTTCATTGCCTTTGGTGCCGCCTTCGAGGTGCCCATCGTCGTGATTTTGCTGGCGCGCATGGGCATCGTGCCACTTGAAAAATTGAAGGCTTTTCGTGGCTACTTCGTGGTGGTTGCATTCGTCATTGCTGCCATCGTGACACCCCCCGACGTGATCTCGCAGTTGGCCCTTGCGGTTCCCATGGTGATTCTTTACGAGGTGGGCCTGTGGGCAGCCGCACTCTTTGTTAAGCACACCAAGAGTCCAGAGGCCGAGGCCGAAGAAAAGGCCAAGGCCAAAGAAGCGAGCTAAGCCGTCGGCTTTGTCTCACTGCAGGTTTCAACGTTGCAGACTTACTCGGCGCGCGTTTTGGGTCGCTGAGCCACACGCACTTTGAGATCCACTTCTCGCTCGCCGCGTTGCACGGCAATGCTAGCGTCGTCTTGGGGTTTGAGTGCAGCCACAGCCGTGAGCAATTGAGCGGTCGTGGTCACTGGTTGCGCGCCCACTTTGGTCACCACGTCGCCGGGCTGAATGCCACCTTTGGCAGCTGGGCCATTTTGCAAGACACCCGTGATCAAGACACCCTGTTTGATGGGCAGTTTGAGTGACGCTGCGATCTCGGGTGTCAAGTCTCGCGGTTCGACCCCGATCCAGCCTCGCGTTACGACACCGTTGCGCACCAAGCTGTCCATCACCATCTTGGCCGTGTTGGCGGGGATGGCAAACCCGATGCCCAAGTTGCCACCACTTCGTGAATAGATCGCGGTGTTGATGCCAACCAAATTGCCACGCGCGTCGACCAACGCGCCACCCGAATTTCCTGGGTTGATAGCTGCATCCGTTTGGATGAAGTTTTCAAAGGTGTTGATGCCCAGGTGGTTTCGATCCAGGGCACTGACGATGCCCGATGTGACGGTTTGACCGACGCCGAAAGGGTTGCCAATGGCCAACACGGTGTCGCCCACCTCCAGGGATTCCACCTGGCCAAACGCAATGACCGGAAGGCGCTCGAGAGCGATTTTGAGCACGGCGACATCGGTCTCAGGGTCGGTGCCAATCAATTTGGCGTTGGCGCTGCGGCCGTCGGGCAGTTGCACTTCGATGTCGTCGGCACCTTCGATCACGTGGTTGTTGGTGAGCAAGTAGCCGTCGCTGGACACAATCACCCCGGACCCCAAGCCCACCTGCGCCCGTTGTTGTTGCTGCGCTCGATCGCCGAAGAAGAACTTGAACCACGGGTCGTCCATTTGCGCGTTGCGCACGGGTGCTTTGCTGGCGGCAATGCTCACCACGGCTGGTGCTGCCCGCTTGGCGGCTGCGCTAAGACTGTTGACCGCCGTAGACGGCCGTGCCGGGGACGCAGTCGATACCGCGTCGGGCACAGGCACACTTGGCACACTGACCACGTTGGGCATGGGCGGTGGTGTGCGTGCCAACCAATGCGGTTTGAGCGTGTTCACCACGAAGAACACGGCCAACGCCACAGTTACCGCTTGCGAGAAAATGAGCCAGGTCCTGCGCATAGGGGGTCGGTCGGATCGGTTGGTTGAAAATCAAAAACGAAGGAGCACTCACCATGGCCACTCGCCAAGACATTGAAGCGCACTTGGGCAACTTGTTGGCGGTGGAGCGTTTCAAGGATTATGGTCCGAATGGCCTTCAGGTTCAGGGTGCTGGCGAAGTTCACGTGCTGGTCAGTGGCGTCACCGCCAGCCTGGCATTGATTGAAGCCGCCGTAGAACTTCGTGCACAAGCGATGCTGGTTCATCACGGGCTGTTTTGGCGCGGCCACGATGGGCGTTTGGTGGGGTGGCTGGCCCAACGTGTGCGGCTGCTGATGCAGCACAACATCAATCTATTTGCTTATCACCTGCCGCTGGATGCCCATCCCACGCTCGGCAACAACGCGCAACTGGGGTTGCGTCTGGGTTGGGTTTGCAGCCAAACTTTTGGGGATCAAAGCCTCGGGTTTTTGGGCGAATCCGATCCGCAAACTTTGACGCAACTGACCGAGCGCGTGCAGTTGGTGCTCGGACGCAACCCGACGGTGGTGGCGGGTGACGGACGGCCCGTCAAGCGCGTCGCATGGTGTACCGGCGGTGCACAAGGGTACTTTGAGTCGGCCATCGCTGCCGGTGCCGATGCATTCATCACCGGTGAAATCTCGGAGCCCCAGGCACACCTTGCGCGTGAAACGGGCGTTGCCTTCATGGCTTGTGGGCATCACGCGACCGAGCGCTTTGGCGCCCCGGCGGTTGCGGCCCATGTTGCCGATCATTTTGGTCTTGAGCATCACTTCGTCGAGATTCACAATCCGGCATGAACGCGAACACCCCCGCCAAGCCCATTCTCGTGACGATGGGAGATCCAGCAGGAATCGGCCCCGAAACCATCATGCGTGCTCACCAACGTGGTGCGCTTGAGGGCTGCACGGTGGTGGGCGCACGGGACGTGATGCAACAGGCCGCAGACATCATCGGCGTTTCGTCTTTGCCCGAGATGATTCAGCCCGATGGTCTTCCACCGCGATTGCACGCGTTAGCGTTTGGTGTGGTGCATGCCAACGCGGGTGCCGCTGCCGCCAGCTGCGTGTCCCATGCCGCCTGGGCGGCGTTGCGGGGCGAGGCGTCGGCGGTGGTCACGGCGCCGCTTAACAAACAAGGCTTGGCGGCGGCGGGTTTGTCTTGGCCTGGGCACACTGAAATGCTGCAGTCCATTGCGGCCACCCACCAAGGGCGGCATGTTCCGGTTCGCATGATGTTGGCCAACGAAGAGCTCAAGGTGGTGTTGGCGACCATTCATGTGTCGCTGCGCGCGGCGATTGAAGCGTTGACCGTGCCGGTGGTGTTTGAGACCATCGCCATCGCGCACCACGCCTTGGTCACCCCAGGCCAATCACCGCGGATCGCGGTTGCAGGGCTGAACCCGCACGCCGGCGAGGGCGGCCTTTTTGGCGACGAAGAAATCCACGTCATTGCGCCTGCGATCGCACAAGCCCGCGCGCAAGGCATGGACGTTCACGGCCCCTTTGCGCCCGACACCGTGTTCATGCGCGCCCGGCGCGGTGCCTTTGACGTGGTCATCGCCATGACGCATGACCACGGGCTGATACCCGTCAAGTACCTGGGCGTGGAGCAGGGCGTCAACGTAACCTTGGGTTTGCCTTTTGTTCGCACCAGCCCCGACCATGGCACGGCTTACGACATTGCCGGACAAGGGGTGGCCGATGCATCGAGCTTGCTAGCCGCCATTGCCTACGCCCGCCGCGCGGCGATGCCTCAATCTTGAGGGGCTACATCAGCGATGCACCTGAGCGTGTGTTGAGGCCGGCCAACTGTTTGCGTGCCCTCGCCGTGGCACGCTCGAGTAGGTATGCGTTTTCGTAGGCACGCAAGCGCCCGGTGTCGCACAGCCGATGCAGCATGCGTGACGTCATCGAGATGGCCTCGCTGTTTTCTTTGCCTCGCGTGAAGACAAAAAACGTGCGGCCCGGGCTGATGTGCGACAGGCGAACTTTGTGCCAAGCGCGCTCAAAGTTCATCCGGTAGGTGAAACCGATTTGCACGTTGTCCGCCAGCGAAGCCCCTTGCATCGGCTCAATGGGGTCGGTGGAGGTGGGCAAGCCTTGGATGTTGAGGTCGGCCTCGGCCACATCGGGCTCGGCAGACAAATCGATGTCAACGGCACCGTCCCAGTCAACCGCACCCTCTTGCAGCAGGCCCACGCGCCGCAGTTCTTCGTCGGTGAAGACGGGTGCAATCACATCTTCGACGGGCGGCATGGGCGTGCCGTGCACCGGGCCTTCGCCCGGTTTTGGAACTTGCAACGCCATGATCTTGTCCATTTGCCTTGCGAGCAAATTGAAGTCCAGTTGCGTGGAGGACTTGGCACCTTTGAGCGAATCGGAGTGGGCGGGCAGCAAATCTCCGAGAAAGGCTTTCTTGGCTTTTTCAGGCCATCCGATCATGGCCAAGCCCTCGTTCAAGTCTTTCATCAAGTGGGGCAATCGAAGCAAAAAGTTCTTGCGATCAAGGGGTGTGGCTTTGGACTGCACGCTCAGCACCAACTCTCGACCCACCGCGCGCATGCGCTGCGTGATGTCGGCTTCTTCGCCATGCACGCGATGCGAATGCACGATGGCTTGCGACCAAACTTGCGTCAAGAAATTTCTCAAGAAATCATCCATCGGCACCGCAGCCAGGGCACCGTGCATTTGCTGCGTGTAGCGTTGGTGCTGCAGCAGGTCAACCTCGCGCTGGTTGAGCATCGAGCCTGCTTGGTGGTTGGCCTCGAGTTCACGCTGCACGTGTGCAGCAATGAACGTCTCCATGCGATCGAGTTTTTCCTCGTAGGGCTCGATCTGGTCGAAGTCGCCGGCCACGATCTCATCAACAAGCTCTCGCACCAGGCGTAAAAACTCTTGGGCCGAGTCTTCTGTGAAGTCATCAAACGCAACCGCGAGCGAAGCGATGCGATTGACAAACCTGCGCACCGGGTGTTTGCGCGACGAGAAGAAAGTCTTGTCGCCCAGCGCAGCGCGCAAGACGGGCAATTGCAGCCGCGCCAGGTGTCGCGCCATCTGAGGCGGTACTTTGGCATCGGACAAAATTTGATCGAACAAGCTGCCTACGACATCGATCACCATGTGATCGAGCGCGCTGGTGGTGGCGCTCCGCAACTCTTCTCGGTGCGCGGCAATGATGTTGGGCAGGCCCAACGACCCCACGGATGTCACCATGCCGCCCGGGCCGCTGACCCTTGCATCCAAGTCGTTGGCGTGCTGGTCAACCACGCCGCCCGCCGGCCCCGAAACGGCCAGCCGGCGAATCAGCGCCATCACGTCTTGGTCCACTTGCCCCATCACCGTGCCTCGCGGCGCAGCGACAGCGGCGCCTTGGCCACCTGCGCTGTTGCCCGCACCAGCCACCGCGCCACCGCTTGCTGCATGGGTCGAATGGCTACCTGCACCCCCTGCATTGGAAGCCGCTGGTGCCAGCGTTTTGTCTGCCACCTTTGACGAGGAGTCGGCGAAGCCACCAAATTCGGTACCCGGCCCGCGCACTTGACGCACCGACATCGAAGCAGGTTGCACGCCAGCTGCTTGAAATGCTTCAACAACGCCTTGGTAGACCGCCGGCATGCGCTGCAGCAGGGCATCTTCCAAAAAGCTGACCAAAATGGCAGCAATCGATGCATCCTTGCAGATCGAGTCGACCGAAAAGACCACGGCCTTGGCCATCAACTCGGGGCGCAGCGGATTGCGGTCGGACTCGGGTCGGTCGCTGGCGGGCAAGGCTGCCATCACGTAGCCATCCAGCTTGCTGATGTTGGCGTCGCACATTTGTCGCAACACGTTGCCCATCGCGTCGGCTTTAACCTGCAAATCCAACTCGCGGTCGTCCACGAGGCTCAAGGTTTGCCAGTCGCTGATGGCGGTTTTTGGCGCCGCCGCAGCGGTGGCGGCGCGCCTGCGCCGCAACTCGGTGGCCACCGCGTCATCAACGCTCTCGTTGAAGGCCATGACCAAGCCTGATTGCTTGCGGCTGAGCTCGTGATGACCGGCGGTGGCGTCCTCGCGCGACGCTCCAGTTGGGGGTGTCGGCGCGCTGGGGGCCAAGTCGTCCAGCGTTTTGTCAATGGCGTCGCGGAACGCGAACTTCAAGCGTTGAAGCGCGTCTTGCAGAACAGCATCTTGGCGTTGGGGGGATAGGGCCATGGGTCAGTACCAAAACGACGGCGCCGCAGGGCGCTTGCGCACACCTGCGGCGTTTGCGTGTCTGAATGGTGCCACCAACTGGTGGCCCAGCCATTCAGCGTCGCCTGCAAACCACGGTGTTTGCAAGCAGACGTCTGAGGAAACTCAACGAGACTTCAGTCCGTCACGAATTTCGCGCAGCAGCACGACTTCTTCGGCAGGAGGCGCAGCCGGGGTGTCTTTCTTCAAGCGGTTCATCTGTTTAACCAGCATGAAGATGATGAAAGCAAGGATCAGGAAGTTGAGCGCAATGGTGATGAAGCTGCCATAGGCGAGCACGGCGCCCGCTTTTTTGGCATCCACCAAGTTGGTGGCCGCCGCACCCGAGAGTTGCAAAAAGTAGTTGTTGAAATCCAATCCACCAAAAATCTTGCCGACGATGGGCATGATGATGTCGCCGACAAGGGAGTCGACGATCTTGCCGAAAGCGCCACCAATGATCACACCCACTGCCAGATCCATCACGTTGCCTTTAACAGCAAACTCTTTAAATTCGGTCATGAAACCCATTTGATATCTCCTCGTCTTTTGTTCGCAGAATCGAAAGCCAAGATGCTCCCGAGCCGGGCGCAGTATGCGCATACTTTGACCCTTGTCAATGTGAGGGTTCGCCCGAATGCAACACGGGAAAACGCTTGACACGTCGGCTAGAATCGAAGGCTAACTAGGGAAGCATGACGCCGATTGACTATGAGCAAGCCTGAATCAGACAAATCCGTGGCCATCGCCGATGCACGCAGGTCCGGGGCCGATGCCGGCCGACGCACCTGGATCACCATCGCATGTGGCACGGGCGCCTTGGGTGCTGCGGGTGCGGCCATTCCATTTGTTGCGTCCTTTACGCCATCGGAGCGAGCCAAAGCCGCTGGCGCGCCGGTCGAGGTCGACATCAGCGACCTCAAGCCTGGCCAAATGATGACGGTTGAGTGGCGTGGCAAGCCCGTTTGGGTGGTGCGCCGCACCGCAGAGCAGTTGGCGTCACTCAAAAAGACTGAGGCCGACGTGGCCGACCCCAAGTCAGCCAGAAAACCAAGCGAAGTCACGCCCATGGAGAGCTGCCGCAACCAGTGGCGATCCATCAAGCCAGAAGTGTTGGTCACCGTGGGCATTTGCTCGCACCTGGGGTGCTCACCCACCGAGAAGTTTCAAACCGGTGCGCAGCCCTCGTTGCCTGCCAATTGGGAGGGTGGGTTTTTCTGCCCTTGCCATGGCTCCACGTTTGACATGGCAGGCCGTGTGTTCAAGAACAAGCCCGCCCCCGACAACCTCGAAGTGCCGCCGCACTTTTACCTGACAGATACCAAAATTCTGATTGGCGAGACCAAGCGTGCCTAACGGCCCCCAAGCGTGATGCTTCATCGGCGCGCCGCCCTCCCTTCAAACGAGAAAAAACATGGCTGATTTCAAAGTAGCACCTGCCTCCGCGCCGGTCGCCGAGAAGGCAATGACGTGGGTCGACAACCGCTTCCCCGCGACCAAGCTCTTCAAAGAGCACATGTCCGAGTACTACGCGTCCAAGAACCTCAACATTTGGTACGTTTTTGGTGCCTTGTCGTTGCTGATTCTTGTGATGCAAATCGTCACCGGCGTATTTTTGGTGATGCATTACAAGCCCGACGCGTCACTCAACGCGCAAGGCATTCCAGTGGCGTTTGCCAGTGTTGAATACATCATGCGTGACGTGCCCGGGGGCTGGTTTATCCGCTACATGCACTCCACGGGCGCCAGTGCGTTTTTTGTGGTGGTGTACCTGCACATGTTCCGCGGTTTGATGTACGGCAGTTACCGCAAGCCGCGCGAGTTGGTGTGGGTGTTTGGCTGCTTGATTTTCTTGTGCCTGATGGCCGAGGCGTTTTTTGGCTACCTGCTGCCGTGGGGCCAAATGTCTTACTGGGGCGCGCAGGTGATCGTCAACCTGTTTGCTGCTGTGCCCTTCGTGGGGCCCGACCTGGCCCTGCTGATCCGCGGCGACTACGTGGTGGGCGATGCCACCTTGAACCGATTCTTTGCGTTCCACGTGATCGCAGTGCCACTGGTGTTGATTGGTTTGGTTGCGGCGCACATCATTGCGCTGCACGAAGTGGGGTCCAACAACCCCGACGGCATCGAGATCAAGGCCAACAAAGACGCGCAGGGCCGCCCCCTCGACGGCATCCCGTTTCACCCCTACTACACGGTGCACGACATCATGTCGGTGGCGGTGTTTTGCCTCATCTTTTTTGCCATCGTTTTCTTGGCGCCCGAGCTGGGTGGCTACTTCCTCGAATACAACAACTTCATACCAGCTGACCCGCTGAAGACACCGGCGCACATTGCACCCGTTTGGTACTTCACGCCCTTTTATTCGATGCTGCGTGCCACCACCGACCCGATGGTCAATGTGATGGCGGTGTTGGCGGGGCTTGGTGCCGCCGGCATGGTGTTTTTTGGTGGCTTCAAAGGGTTCTTGAAGATCGCCATTGCAGTGATCGCCGTGATGGGTATCGTTGCGCTCAAAACGTTCGACGCTAAATTTTGGGGCGTCGTGATCATGGGCGGTGCCGTGATCATTTTGTTTGCCTTGCCCTGGTTGGATTACAGCCCCAACAAGTCCATACGCTACCGGCCCGATTGGCACAAGTGGCTCTATGCGGTGTTTGTGGTCGTCTTTTTTATCTTGGGCTACCTCGGTATTCAACCGGTGTCAGACGCAGGCACGCTGATTTCGCAAGTTGGCACCATTTTCTACTTCGGCTTCTTTTTGTTGATGCCGCTGTGGAGCCGTTGGGGAACGTTTAAAACGGTGCCCGATCGCGTGGTTTTCCAGCCCCATTGATGTTTTTGCGTCAGACCATGATCATGAAGAAAATCCTTTTTACCTTGTGCATGGCCTTGAGCCTGTCGGGCGCTGTGCAGGCTGCAGGTGGTGGGGTTGCCTGGGACACGTTCCCGACCGAGAAATTGACCGACAACGCGTCGTTGCAAAACGGCGCCAAGCTGTTCGTCAATCATTGCCTCAACTGCCATTCGGCCTCGTTCGTTCGCTACAACCGCTTGCAGGGCATTGGGTTGTCTGACGAACAAATCAAGCAAAACTTGATGTTCAATGCAGACAAGGTGGGCGACACCATGAAGGCCAATCTGGATGTCGCCAGTGGCAAAGCTTGGTTTGGTGCGGCCCCGCCCGATTTGACACTCGTGGCGCGCTCGCGGGCCAGCGCCACGCAGGGCAGTGGCTCTGATTACCTCTACACGTACCTGCGCAGTTACTATCGGGACAGCTCCAAACCCACGGGTTGGAATAACTTGGCTTATCCCAGTGTCGCCATGCCCCATGTGATGTGGGAGATGCAGGGCGAGCGGCGCCCCATGTTTGACAAAACCATGGCGCACGGGGAGTCGATCCAGGTTTTTAAAGGGTGGGAACAGGTCAAGCCGGGCAACCTTTCGCCACGCGAGTTTGACAGCCAGATGGGTGACTTGGTTGCGTACATGACTTGGATGGCCGAGCCCGAACAAAAATCGCGGGTGCGCACGGGCATCTGGGTGTTGCTTGGCCTGGCCATTTTTGCCGTGATTGCGTGGCGACTCAACGCAGCGTACTGGAAAGACATCAAGTAGTTTTCTATCCTCGCGGGCATCGACGCGCAGGCCACAAGCCAGCGCATCGTTCCGTTTTTGTTCTTAGACCTCCGATTGGGAAGAGCCACAAGCCATGATGGTCCTGTACTCGGGCACAACCTGCCCTTATTCGCACCGCTGCCGCTTTGTTTTGTTTGAAAAGGGCATGGACTTCGAGATTCGCGACGTTGATCTCTTTGCCAAGCCTGAAGACATCGCCCTGATGAACCCGTACAACGAGGTGCCGATCCTGGTTGAGCGTGACCTGATCTTGTACGAGTCGAACATCATCAACGAGTACATCGATGAGCGGTTCCCGCATCCCCAGTTGATGCCCGGTGACCCCGTGGCCCGGGCGCGAGTTCGCTTGTTTTTGCTCAATTTTGAGAAAGAGCTGTTTGCCCACGTCAACACGCTAGAGAACCGGGGTCAAAAGGCGACCGACAAGCATTTGGAGCGTGCGCGTGCCCAAATCCGTGATCGCTTGACACAGTTGGCTCCGATCTTTTTAAAGAACAAGTACATGTTGGGCGACGACTTTTCGATGCTCGACGTTGCCATTGCCCCGTTGCTCTGGCGGTTGGATTACTACGGCATTGACATGTCCAAAAATGCCGTGCCCCTGTTGAAGTACGCCGAGCGCATTTTTTCGCGCCCCGCGTACATTGAGGCGCTGACGCCGTCCGAGAAGGTGATGCGCAAGTAAGGCGGTCGCGCCGTACCTTGCCTGCGAAGGCCCTGATGAACAACGGTGCGCGCGCTGCCCATCCATGACCCTGCCATCCCCACCCGACGCACAAGGCGCAGCCACCCGTCCTTACCTTATTCGCGCCTTGCACGAATGGTGCACCGACAACGGCTTTACACCCTATTTGGCGGTGCACGTGGACGGCAATGTGCAGGTGCCTGTTGAGTACGTGAAGAACGGTGAAATTGTCTTGAACGTCGGTTTTGATGCCACGCAGGGTCTGAAGCTGGGAAATGAGGTGATTGAGTTTCGGGCGCGGTTTGGTGGGGTGGCGCGAGAGATTGTGGTTCCTGTCGACCATGTCATCGCCATTTACGCCCGCGAAAACGGGCAAGGGATGGCTTTTCCGACACCTTCGCCGACACCTTTGCCAATACCCACGCCCGGAATGGCGCCGAGCCCAGGCGCATTGACGGGTGTTGCGGTGACGCCGCGGCCCAACACACCGGCGCCCAAGGGTGCGCCCGAACGCGTGGCGCCGACCTTGCGTTTGGCCACACCCGAGACGACCCTCATGCCCTCGTCAGTCAACGACGGCGCTGATCCACCCCCGCCTGAGCCTTCTGGCCCAGGCAGACCGGCGCTAAAACGCGTCAAGTGAGCGGGCGCTTCGGACGCGTTGCGTGCGCTTTGCACGCCAGGGGCACCGCAAGTCAGTACTTGGTCACTAAAATGACGTTTGAGCCGACTTAGCTCAGTTGGTAGAGCAACCGCCTTGTAAGCGGTAGGTCATCCGTTCGATTCGGATAGTCGGCACCATCGATCGCGGGTTGACCCAAGTCGCTGGTGTTCAGCGTTGTTGCACACGGATTCGAATCAGAACGGGCTTCATGCCAGCCGCAACGATGGCGGCATCAAAGGTTGGAACCAACTGACGAAGCTTGGCCCCCATGGCGGCTGAATCGGCCAGCAAGGTCCAAGCCTCATGGTCAAGTCCGCCCGACTTGACGTGAGGGCGTAGGGATTCGGGCAGCGCGTCATGCACGAGCTTGAGCCGCGTTTGGGACTGTTGCAATCGTTGCGTCAACGAGCGCAGGGCATCGTTGCCGAGCATGGCGTCGTGCACGCTCATGGGCAATGGCACAGAAGGTGCTGTTGGGTTGGATTTGGGCCTGAACGGCTGAGATGCCATGTCACGGAGTTTAGACACATGCAAGTTTTGATCACCCACAGCCATGCCGCAAAGACGCAGGTACTGCACTTCAACCGTTGGCAGTTGGGGGTGGGGCTGGCGATGTTGATGGCCGTGCTGTTGCTGCTCTCCGGGGCCGTTTACAGCTTTGTGTTCTTGAAGGCCACGCGCGAGAACTGGCCTATTGTCGGAACCATTGTCAGACCGCTGGTGCAAGGCGAATTTGCCCAACGCGACCGCTTCATGCGTGACAACCTCGACGCCATGGCCAAAAAAGTGGGCGAAATGCAGGCCAAACTGGTCAAGCTCGAGACCGTGAGTGAACGCATTGCAGGCCAGGCGGGCGTCAAGCCCAATGAGCTGCGCCCCGGAGGCAAAGCCGTCCGCGGAGGGCAGGGAGGCCCGTTCGTGCCACTAACGTCACCTTCACTGGACACGTTAAACAAAGCCGTCGACGGTTTGGACGAGGCGGCTGACTTGCAGACTGACGTGCTGACCTTGGTTGAATCACGGTTGCTTGAAGGGCGATTGTCGCAACTGATGATGCCCAGCATGGCTCCCGTCAACGGCCAGATCGGATCGGGCTTTGGGTTTCGCTCCGATCCGTTTTCGGGCCGCGCGGCGTTGCATTCAGGCTTGGATTTTCCCGCCGAGGTCGGTGTTCCCATCTTTGCTGCAGCAGGCGGGGTGGTGATCTCAACCGAACCCAGCGCGTCCTACGGCAACTTGGTTGAAATCGACCATGGCAACAACTTGGTGACGCGTTATGCCCACGCGTCCAAGGTCATGGTGCGCACAGGCGATGTGGTCAAGCGGGGTCAAAATATTGCGCAGGTTGGCAACTCAGGTCGCTCGACGGGCCCTCACTTGCACTTTGAAGTGCTGCTGGATGGTGTGCCTCAGGACCCTGCACGCTTCCTCAAAGGCGTTGCCAAATAGGGCTTTTGCCCCCATGTTGGCATCCGCGCCGCCCCAGACTGCTGCCACGGGCCACGCGCGCGGCTAAAATGCGGGGTTGCGCCCTGCATGAACGGGCGATGGTTGGGGCTATTCTGGCAATTGACCAACGGGTGAATGGCTGGGATGTCCTTGCAAGATGCTGCTGGCACCCCCATGTGCCATCCACCCCCGCGGTGCCCCCAGGCGCCTTCTCCAACAAGCAATCCAAGCTTCGTCACGTCTGCGCCGCATGAAATTTCTCACCTCCATTTTTGGCAGCCGCAACGACCGACTGCTCAAGCAATTCCGCGGCACAGTCTCCAAAATCAACGCGCTTGAAAGCACGATTGACAAACTGGACGACGTCGCCCTGCGCGCCAAAACCGACGAGTTCAAGGCGCGCGTGGCCAAGGGCGAGACCCTTGATGCTTTGTTGCCTGAAGCCTTTGCGGTGGTGCGCGAGGCGGGCAAGCGGGCACTCAAGATGCGGCACTTCGATGTTCAATTGGTGGGCGGCATGGCCCTGCACCAGGGCAAGATAGGCGAAATGCGCACCGGTGAGGGCAAGACACTGATGGCCACGTTGCCGGTGTACCTCAACGCCCTGGAAGGCCGTGGCGTCCACGTGGTGACGGTCAACGATTACCTGGCCCGTCGCGACGCCGAGTGGATGGGGCGGCTCTACACCTTTTTGGGCCTGACCGTGGGCGTGAACGTGCCCGGCATGCAGCGGCCTGAGAAGCAAGAGGCCTATGCCGCTGACGTTACCTACGGCACCAACAACGAGTTTGGCTTTGACTACCTGCGCGACAACATGGTGGTGGAAGTGGTCGACAGGGTGCAGCGCAAGCTCAATTACGCCATCGTCGACGAGGTTGACTCGATCCTGATTGACGAGGCCCGCACACCGCTCATCATCAGTGGCCAGGCCGAAGACCACACCGACATGTACGTGCGCATCAACGCCGTGGTGCCACAGCTCAAGCGTCAAATCGGTGAAGCCGATCCGCGAACGGGTGAAGGCGTGATCGAGCCGGGCGACTTCACACTCGACGAAAAAACCCAACAGGTCTACTTGACCGAAGACGGCCACGAACATGCCGAGGCCATGTTGACTCAAGCCGGCTTGTTGGCCGAGGGCGCCAGCCTTTACGACCCGTCTCATATCACGCTCGTGCACCACGTGTATGCCGCGCTGCGTGCACGGCACCTCTACCACCGCGATCAGCATTACGTGGTGCAAGACGATGAAGTGATCATCGTTGACGAATTCACCGGGCGCTTGATGACCGGGCGGCGGTGGAGTGACGGTCTGCACCAGGCGGTCGAAGCCAAAGAAGGCGTTCAAATCCAAAGTGAGAACCAAACGCTGGCGTCGATCACATTCCAAAACTACTTCAGGATGTACGGCAAGCTCGGTGGCATGACCGGCACCGCCGACACCGAGGCCTACGAGTTTCAAGAAATCTACGGTCTCGAGACCGTGGTCATACCGCCCAACAAACCCACCATTCGCAAAGACGAGTTGGACTTGGTCTACAAAACCTCCAAAGAGAAGTTCGAGGCCGTGATCCAAGACATCCGCAGCTGCCATGAGCGCGGACAACCGGTGCTGGTGGGCACCACCTCGATTGAAAACTCCGAGCTGATCTCTGGGTTGCTTGAAAAAGCCAAGTTGCCGCACCAAGTGCTCAACGCCAAGCAGCACGCCAAAGAAGCCGAGATCGTCGCGCAAGCAGGCCGTCCGGGTGTGATCACGATTGCCACCAACATGGCAGGGCGTGGCACCGACATCGTGCTGGGCGGAAACGTCGAGAAGCAAGTGCAGTTCGTGGCGGCCGACCCCGAGTTGGCCGACGCCGAGCGACAGGCCCGCGTGCACAAACTTGAAGACGAGTGGCAAGGCTTGCACGAGACCGTCAAACGCGAGGGTGGTTTGCGCATCATTGCCACCGAGCGCCATGAAAGCCGTCGCATCGACAACCAACTGCGTGGCCGCGCGGGCCGCCAAGGGGACCCAGGCGCTTCACGCTTTTACCTGTCGCTCGATGATTCGCTGATGCGCATCTTTGCGGGTGACCGCGTGCGCGCCATCATGGATCGCCTGAAGATGCCCGAGGGCGAGGCGATTGAGGCCGGCATTGTTACGCGCAGCATCGAAAGCGCCCAGCGCAAGGTTGAAGCGCGCAACTTTGACGTTCGCAAGCAATTGCTTGAGTACGATGACGTGGCCAACGACCAACGCAAGGTCATCTACCAACAGCGCAACGAGATTTTGGAGGCGCAGACACTGGACGAGCAGATCACCGGGTTGCGCCACAGTGCCATGGCATCGGTGGTGCGAACGTTCGTGCCTCAAGATTCGATGGATGAGCAGTGGGACTTGGCAGGCCTCGAAACCACGCTGCGCGAAGAATGGCACTTGGATGTGCCGTTGAAGTCGGTGGTGGCGGCCAGCTCGGCGATCACCGACGACGACATCGTCACGCGGGTGACTGAGGCGGCTGACACATCGTTCAATGGCAAGGTGGCGCAGGTGGGGGCCGAGCAGTTCACGCCGTTCATGCGCATGGTGCTGCTGCAATCCATCGACACCCACTGGCGCGAGCACCTGGCAGCGCTTGACTACTTGCGCCAAGGCATTCACTTGCGTGGTTATGCCCAAAAGAATCCCGAAGCAAGAGTACAAGCGCGAAGCCTTCGACTTGTTCTCGCAGTTGCTTGACACCGTGAAGATGGAGGTCACACGCGTGTTGATGACGGTGCGGATCCAGTCACAAGACGAGGTGGCCCAAGCCGCGCAGGCCATGGAAGAGCGTGCCAGCCAGGTTAGCAACGTCACGTACACGCACCCGAACGAAGACGGGTCGGTTTCGCAAGAGGCCGATCCGGCAACCGTGGCGCCGCCGCCTCATGCATCGTCAGCGGGTATGCCGCGCGTTGGCCGAAACGAGCCGTGCCCTTGTGGCAGCGGCAAAAAGTTCAAGGTGTGCCACGGCGCCTTGGCCTGATGCTGCTTGGTTTCGTCTGATTGACCGGGAAGTTACAGGTCGGCAAAAGGGTTGTGATTGCCTGCTTGTCGAATGCGCCACTGCCAGCCAACCACTTGCTTTAGCCATTGCCAGTAAGCGCTGGGTTTGCTTTTTGATTGCGCCCACTGCGTGTCTCGCACGTAACCCCAATGTTGCGCAATGAATCTGTCCTTCAACAGCGCCCGGCATTGCGCCATGGTCAGCGCCTCCGTCGACGCCTGATGGGCCTGCACGAAGGCCCACGCCTCTTGCTGCAAGGCGGCCGCAGCAAGGGGCTGAACGTCTGTCGGGGCAGCGGCGCCCACGGGTGAACGATCCCAAAGGGTGGCGTAAACCACATTGGCCATGTAATAGCTGCCCAGCGACGTGAGATGCACGTCGTCCGCCAAGAGGCGTTTGATGGTGGCTTGTGGTGTGGACGCGCTGACGCCGGGTACCTTGCCCTGCATGGCGCGTTCAACCAAAGCTGCCAGCGCGACGCCTGAAGGCACCGCTTGCACCCGGTCGTTGTGGCCAGCCTTGGCTCGAGAGGCGTTCACGCGCGCGGCAATGCAGCGCCAAACGGGGGCAGCGGCCCGTTCGTAGGCCACCCATCGTGTCGGGTTGGACAGGTCGTCGAGCCCCAACCACGCCTCATAAAACCACGTGTTAGCTCGCGGGTTGGCTTGCAAAAACTGCGCATGCACACTTTGCAAAGCGTCGGTGGTTTGATGCCACGTCAGTGCACTCAACACCCCATGTTGCTCCGTCACCAGCAACGCATCGTAGGGGCCCCCCGACACCGTGACGGGGGCACGCCACTCCGCCAACACGTCCATGTTGCGGCCTTCGCGGTTGGTGCCGTGGCGGTACGCGTGCTCAGGGCCAGAACCTTGAATGCGCATGCCGATGGAAGACCCTGGAATGGACTGCATGTTCCATTGCAACGGTGTGCCCAAGCTGGCTGCAATTTGACTCAGGTGCTGGGGCAGTGGGGGGTCGGTGAGGCTGTGGCCCGAGATGAAGAGGCGCTCGATCGAGGTGGGGGGTGGGCGCTGCGCTTGAGCGTTGGTGACAGCAGCAACGGTGGAGGACATGGCGAAGCAGGTAAGCACAGGCGTAAGGGCTAAAAGGCGCATGGCGTTGAGCAAAGAAGGTTGGCTTGCACGCATGCGCGGCCTGAGCGTCGCAAAGATTGGTGGTCCCTACAATGGCGCTGGGCACTGCTTGCGTGTCGCGTCGAGCCTACCAAACTTTCTTTGTGAGTCTTTCATGCCTGTCAATCTGGTTGCCCCCGATCCTGCGTCCCTTTTTGCGGTGCCTGGCGTGCGCATCGGCACCGCCATGGCGGGCGTGCGCAAGGTCAATCGGCGTGACGTGACGGTGATGGTGCTTGACGAAGGAACCCTGGTGGCCGGTGTGTTCACCAGCAACCGCTTTTGCGCCGCGCCCGTGCAAATTTGCCGCGAACATTTGTCCCAGGGGCAATCCATTCGTGCCCTGCTGATCAACACCGGCAACGCCAATGCTGGCACGGGTGCCGACGGTCGAGCCCGCGCCACGTCGACCTGCAAGGCACTCGCGGTGCTGCTGCGTGTGGAGGCTAACCAGGTCTTGCCGTTTTCAACCGGCGTGATCATGGAGACCTTGCCCAACGATCGCATCGAAGCGGCCTTGCCAGCGGTGCTTGCCGATTTGCAAGCCGACCGATGGGCGCTTGCTGCCGAGGCCATCATGACCACCGATACCTTGCCCAAGGCGGTGTCCAAGCAGGTCGTCATCGGCGGCAAGACCGTCACCATCACCGGCATTGCCAAGGGCGCAGGGATGATTCGACCCAACATGGCCACGATGCTGGGGTTCATGGCCACCGACGCTGTGTTGGCGCCCGGGTTGATGAACTTGTTGGCCAAAGAGGCGGCAGACCAAAGTTTCAACCGCATCACCATCGATGGCGACACGTCCACCAACGACGCCTTCGTGCTGATGGCCACGGGCCGCGCTGGTCATGCGCCCATTGAGCAGCTTGAATCGGCCGACGGTGCGGTGTTGCGCGACGCCGTGTTTGCAGTGGCCAAGCAATTGGCGCAGGCCATCGTGCGTGACGGTGAGGGCGCCACCAAGTTCATCACCGTGCGCGTTGAGGGCGGCCGAACCAAAGATGAGTGCCGCCAAGTCGCCTATGCCATCGCCCACTCTCCCTTGGTTAAAACGGCGTTTTTTGCCAGTGACCCCAACTTGGGCCGCATCCTGGCTGCGGTGGGCTACGCCGGCATTGCCGACCTCGATCAGTCCACCATCGATCTGTTCCTTGACGACGTGCACGTGGCCAAAAACGGGGGGCGCAACCCCAGTTACTTGGAGCAAGATGGTCAGCGGGTGATGAAACAAAGCGAAATCACCGTGCGCGTCGATTTGCACCGCGGCCCGGCGCATGCCACGGTGTGGACGTGTGATTTCTCCTATGAATACGTGAAGATCAACGCCGATTACCGCAGCTGACTACTGATCACCCACGTAGCCTTGCCGCGCCAAATTGGCAACAACCCCTGTTGCTTGATCCTGGGGCACACTGCTACGATAGGGGTCTAGATGAGTATTGACAGCATGGCTATTTTTCACCACACCCATTCCCATCGTCCGCAGTGTGCGGCGCGGCGGGGTGCGTGCGCGGTGAATGCGGGCGCACGAGCGCCCTGGGTTGGCACCGTCCAACCCATGCGCTCAGCCCACGCGCTGATGGGGCGCCAAACCCCAACGCACTTTAAAGCCATTGCCCTGTCGCATTAGCGACTCTCGGACCGAATCATCGTTATCGGCGCCGAGATCCCGGCGCCGATTTTCATGATGCTGTGGCTCACAAGGCCAAAACAGCCCTACCGAGAAGTCTGATCATGAGTCAACTCAAACGTTTGAAGTTTTGGCACCACTGGCGCCAGCGCGTTGCCTTGCCAGCCAACGACTTGCTGCGCGACGCAACCTACCGTCGGCTTTGGGCCTCCATCCTCATCAGCTCACTGGGTGGGCAAGTGACGATGCTCGCCTTGCCGCTGACGGCGGCTGTTCTCTTGCATGCGTCACCCACCCAAATGGGTTGGTTGATCGCCATGGAGATTGCACCCTTTGTGCTGCTGAGCCTGCCCTGCGGTGTTTGGCTCGATCGGGTGCGCAAGTTGCCGGTGTACCTGGCGGGCGAAAGCCTCTTGGCACTCACCATTTTGACGGTGCCGGCGGCCCATTGGATGGGTTGGCTCAGCATGCCGTGGATGTACGCCGTCGCCTTCGTCATGGGCAGTGTGTATGCCGTGGCAGGCGCCGCAGCGCAGATTGTCTTGACCCAAGTGGTGCCGCGAGAGCGTTTGGTGGAGGCCCATGCGCGCAACGCTTTGGCCAGTTCGGGGTCCGAAGTGGTGGGCCCGGGCCTGGCGGGCATGCTGATCAAACTGGTGGGCGCGCCCGTGGCGTTGCTGGTGGACGCTGTGATGCTGTTGGTGTCGGTGTTGATTTTGCGGGGCATGAAGATCACCGAAATGCCGCGCGTGTCAGCGTCGCGTCATTTCGTGGGCGAGTTGCGAGACGGCTTGAGCTTTGTGCGCAACACACCGCTCTTGGTCACCATGGCCAGCATTGTCGGCCTGTGGCAAATGTGCCATCACGCGGCAGCGGTGGTGCAAATTTTGTTTGCGACGCGCACCCTGGGGCTGAACGAATCGCAGGTCGGGCTTGCCTTTGTGGGCTTGGGTGTGGGTACGGTTGGGGCCAGCATCTTGGGCGACCGCTTGACCAAGCGCTTGGGGCCCGGCCCCACGTTGGTGATGGGGGTGGCCATCACGGGTTTGGGCTGGTTGGCATTGGCGGCGGCGCCAGTCACGGCCCTGGGTGCATGGGTGTTTGGCTTCATGTTGTTTTGTTTTGGCGTGGGCGCCGTCATCATTTTCATCAACTTTTTGGCGCTGCGGCAGGCGGTGACGCCTGACCCTCTCTTGGGCCGCATGACCAGCACCATGCGATGGTTGATCGTGTTGCCTGCAGGCCCCGGTGCGCTGATCGGGGGCTGGCTGGGGGAGCATGTAGACCTGCGCGCGTCGTTGGTGTTTGCCGGTGTTGCAGCGTTGGTGTTGGCCGTGGTGGCGTCGCGGCTGCCCCTCATCACCAGCGTTCGCCGCTTGCCGCGGATGGCCGCGCAAGGGGGTGACGAGATGGCGGAGGCTGCGGTGGCACAGGCCTCCATGCCCGCGCCTGTGGTGCCGCTTTGACGGGTCTTAAACGACCGGCTGGTGCTGATCGACGGCGTCGGTGATGATGCCGTCGACGCCCAGCGCCTTCATGCTTTGCACGTCGCCTGGCGCATTGACGGTGTAGACCAACACGCGCTCGACCACCTGGCGAGCCAAGGCCATCGACTCAGCGTCCAAGCGCTTGTGGTTGCAAACCACCGCGACACATTCAAGTGCCTGCGCTGCGGCCTGCCAGCCCTCCCAAAAGGTGTCTAGCAGCAACGCGCGAGGTAACGTGGGTACTGCCTCGCGAGCGCCCGCCAGGGCCTCGGGTTTGAAAGAGCTTAGCAGCGGAGGCGCGCTGGCGCCTGACCAAAGCTGTTGAACGTGTTGAGCGACCACACGACCGGTGTGGTGCTCCACCCCCTGGGTGGGCTTGATCTCTAAATTAACGGTGAACCCGTTGGCGCGAATGAACCTGACGATGGTGGCCAGTGTGGGCAAGGGCTCGCCGGCAAAACCTGCGCTGTGCCACGAACCGGCATCGAGCATTGAAAGTGCAGACCATGGTCTGTCGCCTGCGATGCCCGCCGTTTGCACGGTGCGCAGCAGGTCATCGTCGTGCAACAAAAACGGTACGTCGTCTGCCGACAACTTGACGTCGCACTCAAAGATCTGGTAGCCGTATGAGGCGCCCAGCCTGAACGCAGCCAGTGTGTTTTCAGGGGCGAGCTTGCCGGCGCCACGGTGGGCGATCCAAAAGGGGTAGGGCCACGGCGCCACGGTGCTGCAATCGGACGCTGGGGCTTTACAGGCGCTTGCCCGTTTGAGCATCAAACCAATGCATGTGTTTAGGCGACATGGCCACAGGCACGGTTTGGCCCATGGCGGGCGGCGTCAAAGTGCCGTCCATTCGCACCGTAAAGAGTTGGCTTCCGGCGCGGCCGTACACGAGTCGCTCGGCACCCAGCATCTCGACCATCTCGACCTTCAAGTGCCAAGCGCCAGCTGCCGCCCTGTCGATGTCAGCGTGTTCTGGGCGAATGCCAAGAATCACCTCGCCCGTGCCACGCGCGGCGCCCGACCCTGGGGGAAGGGGAAGCCTGTCGTCGCCCACCACGAAGTGATCACCATCCACACGCCCTTTGAGCAGGTTCATCGGTGGCGAACCAATGAAACTGGCCACAAACGTGGACGCTGGGGTGGCGTAGACCGCCTCGGGCGTGCCCATTTGCTCGACCACGCCAGCGTTCATCACCATCATGCGCTCGGCCAAGGTCATGGCCTCCACCTGGTCGTGCGTGACGAAAAGCGATGTCACGCCCAACTCGTGGTGCAGCTTTTTGATCTCCAGTCGGGTTTGGGCACGCAGCTTGGCGTCCAGGTTGGACAACGGCTCGTCAAACAAATACACCTTGGGCTGACGCACGATGGCACGACCCATCGCCACCCGCTGACGTTGGCCGCCCGACAGTTGGCGCGGTTTGCGGTCCAGCAGGGTTGTCAGCTCCAGTATCTTGGCAGCTTTTTGCACCCGGGTTTCAATGTCCTGCTTGGATGCCTTGGCAATCTTCAACCCATACGCCATGTTGTCGTACACGCTCATGTGCGGGTACAGCGCATAGTTTTGGAACACCATGGCAATGTCGCGCTCAGAGGGCTCCAGCTCGTTGACCACGCGGCCGCCGATCTCGATCGTGCCACGGGTGATTTCTTCAAGCCCGGCCACCATGCGCAGCAGGGTGCTCTTGCCACAGCCACTTGGGCCCACGATGACGATGAATTCGCCATCGGCGATGTCTGCATTGACGCCGTGGATGACCTTGTTGGCTTTGGGGCCTGTGCCGTAGGCTTTTTCAACTTGGTTGAGGCGGATGGCGCTCATGTTTTGATCACTTCTCGGTGTCCACCAGGCCCTTGACGAACCACTTTTGCATCAGGATCACCACCAAGGCGGGTGGAATCATCGCCAGCATGGCGGTGGCCATCACGGCGTTCCATTCGGTGGCGGCGTCACCACCACTGATCATGCGCTTGATGCCCATCACCACCGGGTACATGTTCTCGTCGGTGGTCATCAGCAGCGGCCACAAGTATTGGTTCCAGCCGTAGATGAACTGGATGACAAACAAGGCAGCGATGGACGTGGTCGAAAGGGGCAGCAGCACGTCTTTGAAGAAGCGCATCGGCCCCGCACCGTCGATACGCGCCGCTTCCACCAACTCGTCGGGCACCGTCAAGAAGAATTGCCGGAACAAGAACGTGGCAGTGGCCGAAGCGATCAAAGGTACGGTCAGCCCGGCATAGGTGTTGAGCATGCCCAGGTCGGACACCACCTTGTAAGTAGGCAGGATGCGCACCTCAACGGGCAGCATCAGGGTGATGAAGATCATCCAAAACACGACGCTGCGGCCCGGGAAACGAAAGTACACCACCGCGAAGGCCGAGAGCAGTGAAATGGCAATTTTGCCAATGGCAATCACCAAGGCACTCACCAAGCTGATCCACAACATGGGTGCGGCTGCGGGCAGCATGCTGCCGTACTCGGTTTGCCCGCCAAACAAGGCCAGCTTGTAGCTCTGAATCAGGTTGCTGCCCGGCAGCAGCGACATCGGCACGTTTTGCACGATCTGCTCGGCCGTTTGGGTGCTGGCAATGAAGGTGATGTAGATCGGGAAGGCGACGATCAGCACGCCCAGCAACAGCACGACGTGGGACAGGACGGTGGCAACGGGCCGGTTTTCAACCATGGGTGTGCGTACGCATGTCAGTAGTTCACCCGTTTTTCAACGTAGCGAAATTGCACCACCGTCAAAGCCACCACGATGGCCATCAACACCACCGATTGCGCGGCGGAGCCGCCCAAGTCAAGTGCCTTGAAGCCATCGAAGTAAACCTTATAAACGAGGATGGACGTGTCTTTGCCAGGCCCACCCGATGTGGCCGCATCGATGATGGCGAAGGTGTCAAAAAACGCGTAGACGATGTTGATGACCAACAAAAAGAACGCGGTTGGGGTGAGCAGTGGAAACTGCACCGTCCAAAAGCGCTTCCAGGGGCCCGCACCGTCGATGGCCGCCGCTTCGATCAAACTCTTGGGAATGGATTGCAAGCCGGCCAAGAAAAACAAAAAGTTGTACGAGATTTGCTTCCACACCGCTGCCATCACCACCAGGATGAGGGCGTGGGTGCCGTTGAGCAGGTGGTTCCAGTCAACGCCCAGTGCACGCAGGCCGTAACTCACCACGCCGATGGAGGGCGCAAACATGAAGAGCCACAAAACGCCTGCCACCGCAGGCGCCACGGCGTAGGGCCATATGAGTAGGGTTCTGTAAATGGATGAGCCCTTGACCACCCGGTCGGCCATCACCGCCAACATCAGCGATGTGCCCAGCCCCAACACCGCCACCAAGATCGAAAATACGGCGGTGGTTTTGAACGACGCCAGGTAGGTGTCGTCGGCAAACAGCGTGTTGAAGTTCTCGAGGCCCACAAACTTGCTGCTTGTGCCAAAGGCATCTTCTTGCAACAAGCTTTGAAACAGAGCCTGCCCTGCCGGCCAAAAAAAGAAGACCAGCACGATGATCATCTGGGGCGCTACCAGCACCCAAGGCAACCATCGGCTTTTGAAGCGAACGCGTTTTTCAACAGTCAAGGTAGAGGCTTCGCGTTCGTGGTTCTGCTTCTTTCAAGCCCTGACGGGGCAGGTTAGGTGTAGCGTCTTCAGCCTTTGTTGGCCTTCTCGAATTTTTCCAGTTGCTCGTCGCCACGCTTTTTGGCGTCGTCAAGGCCTTGCTTGGCTGATTTTTTGCCAGCCCACACTTGCTCGAGCTCTTCGTCCAGGATGGTGCGAATCTGCACAAAGTTGCCCAACCGAATGCCACGCGACTTGTCGGTGGTTTTGCGAATCATTTGATTCACGCTCACGTCGGTGCCGGGGTTGGCTTTGTAAAAGCCGCTCTTCTCGGTCACGGTGTAGGCTTCGGTGGTGATGGGTAGGTAGCCTGTGTCTTGGTGGCTCTTGGCCTGCACTTGTGCATTGGACAAGTAATTGAAGAACTGCGCTACGCCTTTGGTTTCTGCAGGCTTTTTACCCGCCATGGCCCACAAGCTGGCACCACCGATCACCGTGTTTTGCGGTGCGCCAGCCACGTCAGGGTAATAAGGCAATGTGCTGATGGCGAATGCAAACTTGGCGTTGCGCTTGACGGCGCCGTACAAAGCCGACGAGCCAGTCGTCATGGCGCATTCACCAGAAACAAATGTGGCGTCGGCCGAGTTGTTGCGGCCCTTGTAAACGAACAAGCCCTGTTGCGCCATGTTGGCCAGGTTTTCGATGTGACGCACGTGCAGGGGTGTGGTGAACGACAAGCGAGTGTCCAGGCCGTTGAAGCCGTTTCGCTTGGTGGCGAACTCTACGTTGTGCCACGCGCTGAAGCTCTCCAGCTGCGTCCAGCTTTGCCAACTGGTGGTGTAGGGGCACTTGTGGCCGCTGGCTTTGAGCTTGGCCGCTGCCAGCACCACTTCGGGCCACGTCTTGGGCGGCGTTTCTGGGTCGAGACCGGCGGCCTTGAAGGCATCTTTGTTGTACAAAAAGACGGTCGTCGAGCTGTTGAAGGGCAGGCTTAGCATTTGGCCGTTGGGGGCTGTGTAATAGCCCGAAACCGCTGGCACGTAGACGCCCGCGTCGAATTTGACGCCGCCTGTTTTCATCACCTCGGTTACGGGGACGATGGCGCCTTTGCTGGCCATCATGCTGGCGGTGCCGACTTCAAACACTTGCAAGATGTGAGGTGCGTTGCCCGCGCGGTACGCAGCGATGGCGGCTGCAAACGACTCGGGGTAAGTGCCCTTGAAGACGGGGGTTACCTTGAAGTCCTTTTGGCTGTTGTTGAAGCCAGCGGCCAAGCCGTTCACCCACTCACCCAATTGTCCGCTCATGGAGTGCCACCACTGAATCTCAGTTTGTGCGTGGGCGGGCGTGGCCAGGGTGGCAGCAGTGAACGAGGCGACAGCAAGCAGGGTGCGTTTCATGAATTCTCCGGACTCGGGTTGGACCATTGCAAGGCCGCTAGTGTGCAGCCGTTGCGTGACAAAGGTGTTTTTGGCATGGATGCTGCACTTCAACAAGTGGGGTTTACCGTGGTTGCGCAAGGTATTGTTGCACTGCGGTAGCATGGCAGTCGAGGAGTGTGCGCAGGGCAGCAAAGCTGATGCGTTGAATTTTTTATAGCATCCTCGCCACCCTATGAACGCACCATTGCCCCTTGCTGCCACCCACGGCGTTGCCAGCCCCGCTGCAGAAAGCCCAGAGCTGTCGCGGCTGCGTGAGATCCCTTACAACTACACCTCGTTCTCCGACCGCGAGATCGTGCAGCGCTTGCTCGGCACCCGTGCCTGGGAGGTGCTCAATGGGTTGCGCGAAGAGAGGCATACCGGCCGCTCGGCCCGCATGCTGTACGAGGTGCTGGGCGATATCTGGGTGGTGCAAAGAAACCCCTACCTTGAAGACGACTTGATCGACAACCCAAAGCGCCGGGCGCTGCTGATTGCCGCCATGCGACATCGGCTGCAAGAAGTCGAAAAGCGCCGCACGCCGGGCGACGATGCACAGCGAGATGCCTTGGTGGGGGAGTTGTTGTTGGCATCTGAAGCGGCAGTCGAGCGTTTTGCGCGGCAGTTTGAGACGGTCTACGACTTGCGTCGGTCATCCAAGGCGCGCTTCAGTCGCTGCACGGGCAAAGACAACGTCAAATTTGACGGCCTGAGCCGCGTGTCCCACGTCACCGATGCCACCGATTGGCGCGTTGCGGTTCCTTTCGTGGTGCTGACCCCCGACACCGAAGCAGAAATGGCCGGGTTGGTGAAAGCCTGCATCGACCTGGGATTGACCATCATCCCGCGTGGGGGTGGCACCGGCTACACAGGTGGTGCCATCCCGCTGACGTGGCGATCGGCGGTGATCAACACTGAAAAACTGGAGGGCATGCGTGAAGTGGAGCTGGTGACCATGCCTGGGGTGGCGCAGCCCGTTGCCACGGTTTGGAGTGAGGCCGGCGTGGTGACCCAACGGGTGGCTGATGCCGCTGAGCGAGCCGGTTTCGTCTTTGCGGTGGACCCGACGTCGGCCGAAGCGTCGTGTGTGGGCGGCAACGTGGCCATGAACGCCGGCGGCAAAAAGGCGGTTCTTTGGGGCACGGCGCTGGACAACTTGGCCAGCTGGCGCATGGTGACGCCTGATGCCACGTGGCTGGAAGTGGTGCGCATGGACCACAACCTGGGCAAAATCCATGACGCAGCCCAGGCAACCTTTGAGCTGCGGCACTTCGACGCCAGTGGGCAAAAGTTGGTCCGAACCGAAACGTTGGTGATCCCTGGCGCGGCGTTCCGCAAAGAGGGGTTGGGCAAAGACGTCACTGACAAATTCTTGGCCGGGTTGCCAGGCATCCAGAAAGAGGGCTGCGACGGTCTGATCACGAGTGCCCGGTGGGTGGTGCACCGCATGCCAACGCACGTGCGCACCGTGTGTTTGGAGTTTTTTGGCAACCCCAAAGAAGCGGTGCCTTCAATTGTCGAAATCAAGGACTACCTGGCCGCACAAACCAAGTTGGGCGGCGCCGTCTTGGCGGGATTGGAGCACCTGGATGACCGGTACCTCAAGGCGGTGGGGTACGCCACCAAAAGCAAGCGCGGCAAGCTGCCCAAGATGGTGTTGGTGGGTGACATCGTCGGTGACGACGAGAGTGCCGTCGCCCGCGCCACTAGTGAAGTGGTTCGCCTGGCCAACGCCCGGTCGGGCGAGGGCTTCATTGCGGTGGGCGCTGATGCACGCAAAAAGTTTTGGCTTGATCGCAAACGAACGGCGGCCATTGCGCGACATACCAACGCATTCAAGATCAATGAAGATGTGGTGATTCCGCTGGACCGCATGGGCGATTACACCTTGGGCGTTGAGCGCATCAACGTCGAGCTGAGCTTGCAGAACAAGCTCGAATTGCTCGTCAAACTCAAGAATTTCCTGGCGTCTGGTGCGCTGCCATTGGGCAAGTCTGACGACGCGGCAACGCTGTCCAATGACGAACTGTTGGGCGACCGCGTTGCTCAAGCATTGGCGTTGATTGCACGCGTTCAAACGCAGTGGCAAGGTTGGTTGGATGGACTTGATCTGCCCAACGCAGCGGGCACACGCTCGTTGTTTGATGACTTGCAAGACCACACGCTGCGCGCGTCTTGGAAGCTTCAGGTGCGCGAGCCGCTGCGCGAACTGTTTGCCGGGGCTTCGTTTGTGCCCTTGCTGGAGCAGGTCAACCGCGTCCACCGCGAGGTGTTGCGTGGGCGCGTTTGGATTGCGCTGCACATGCATGCTGGTGATGGCAACGTGCACACCAACATCCCCGTCAACAGCGACAACTACGCGATGTTGCAAACGGCGCAAGACGTGGTGGTGCGCATCATGGCCCTGGCACGTGCTTTGGGGGGTGTGATTTCGGGTGAACATGGCATTGGCATCACCAAGCTTGAATTTCTCACCGATGAAGAGATCGCATCGTTCGCCGACTACAAAGCCCGCATCGATCCGCAAGGGCGTTTCAACAAAGGCAAATTGCTGCGTGGCGCAGCGCGCCTTGTGCTGGGCGACGACGTGCATCAGGCCGACTTGCACCATGCCTACACGCCGAGCTTTGGCTTGATGGGGCATGAGTCGTTGATCCTTCAACAAAGCGACATCGGCGCCATCAGCGATTCCATCAAAGATTGCTTGCGTTGTGGCAAGTGCAAGCCCGAATGCGCCACCCATGTGCCAAGGGCCAACTTGTTGTACAGCCCGCGCAACAAGATTTTGGCCACGTCACTTCTGATCGAAGCCTTCTTGTACGAGGAGCAAACCCGGCGCGGCATCAGCATCCGACACTGGGAAGAGTTTGAAGATGTGGCCGATCACTGCACGGTTTGCCACAAGTGTTTGAGCCCATGTCCGGTTGACATTGACTTTGGTGAGGTGTCCATGAACATGCGCAATCTGCTGCGCAAGATGGGCAAGAAGCACTTCCGACCGGGCAATGCAGCGGCAATGTTGATGCTGAATGCGACGCAGCCTGCGGTCATCAAGTTGGCGCGCACGGCGCTGGTTGGCGTGGGGTTTGGTGCCCAGCGCGCGGCCAACAACGTGTTGCGTCTGGCGACGCGTGCGCAAACCAAAGCGCCGCCTGCCACGCTGGGCGCGGCACCGCTTCGCGAGCAGGTGATCCACTTCATCAACAAGAAGCTGCCTGGGGGCTTGCCCAAGCGAACAGCCAGGGCCTTGCTTGACATCGAAGACCGCGATTACGTGCCCATCATTCGCGACCCGAAAGCCACGTCTGCTGAGAGTGAAGCGGTCTTCTACTTCCCCGGGTGTGGCAGCGAGCGGCTGTTTTCGCAGGTGGGATTGGCGGCGCAAGCCATGTTGTGGCACGCCGGTGTGCAAACGGTGTTGCCGCCTGGTTACCTGTGCTGCGGGTACCCTCAGCGCGGCAGCGGGCAGTTTGACAAAGCCGACAAAATCATCACCGACAACCGGGTGCTTTTTCACCGCGTGGCCAACACCCTGAACTACCTGGACATCAAAACGGTGGTGGTGTCTTGCGGTACGTGCTACGACCAACTGGCGGGTTACGAGTTTGGCAAGATTTTTCCTGGCAGTCGCATCCTGGACATCCACGAGTACCTGCTTGAAAAGGGCATCACGCTGGACACGTCCAAACAAGGCGAGTACCTGTACCACGACCCATGCCACAGCCCGATGAAACTGCAGGCGCCGCTCAAGACGGTGAGGGCGCTGGTGGGCGACGCGGTCTTGCCCAGCAGTCGCTGCTGTGGGGAAAGTGGCACCCTGGGGGTGACGCGGCCCGATATTTCGACACAGGTGCGGTTTCGCAAAGAGGAAGAGTTGCGCAAGAACGCCGAGCAGTTGCGCGCGAGCCAAGGGCCAGGTGGAGGTTCGGGCAACGTGAAGATTTTGACGTCTTGCCCGAGTTGCCTGCAGGGGCTGTCCAGGTTTGGCGACGACTTGGACAATGGTCTTTTAGAGGCAGACTACATCGTGGTGGAGATGGCGCGCAAGATTTTGGGCGACGATTGGATGCCGACGTATGTACAAAAAGCCAACGCTGGGGGCATCGAGCGCGTGCTGCTCTGACTGCAAAAGACCAGCGCAGGATTTTGGTGCGAAAGCCAATGCGCTACTGATGGGCGACTGCGCGTCGCTCCGAGCGCTCGGCTGGCGTGTCGATGAACAGTGAATCGCGGAAAGCCATGGAGCGTTCGGCATTGTTGCCCAGCGCCCACGCGGTGAGCTCTGACGCAGGCATGGGTTTGCCATACAAGTAACCTTGAAGTTGATTGCACCCCAGCTCAACAAGAATTTTGGCCTGCTTCACGGTTTCGACACCTTCGGCCACCACCGACTTGCCCAGGGCGTGCGCCAGTTTCACCACAGCGTCAGCCACGGCGCGAGCGTCCTCGCTTTGCTCCAAATCGATCACAAAACTGCGATCGATTTTCAGTTCCTCAGCGGGCAGTCGGCGCAAGTAGGCCAGGCTGGAGTATCCGGTGCCAAAGTCATCAATGGAAATGTGCAATCCAGCGCGACCCATGGCCTCGAATGTTTTCTGCGTGGTGGCCGTGTCGCCCATGGCGACCGATTCAGTGATCTCACACGTTAGTTGTGACGGCTCCACGCCGTACTTTTTCATCAACCCGACAATCTGCGTGACGATCGATTCTTGTCGAATCTGGATGGCCGAAAGATTGACAGCCACGCGCATGCGCAGGCCCAGGTTGCGCCATTTGGCTGACTGACGGCATGCGTCCTCAATCACCCAGTCGCCAATTTGCTGGATCAAACCGCTTTGCTCAGCGATGGGGATGAACACGCCGGGGCTCACCAGCCCCCGCGTCGGGTGGTGCCAGCGGATCAATGCTTCGGCGGCTGTGATTTGCAGGCTGGAGGCATCAACCTTGGGTTGGTAATAGAGCTCAAACTCGCCGCGTTCCAGTGCTGCGCGCAGATCAGACGTTAGTGCCAAGCGCTCACGCGCGCCAGTTTCCATCGTCTTGTCATAGTTGACGAATCGACCACCGCCGTCGCGTTTGGCCACTTGGGCAGCCGCGTCAGCGCGAGCGATCAGGTTTTCCACCGGACCGTGCTTGGGGTAGCGGGCAACGCCCACCGAACAAGTGAGAGTGACTTCCCGTTGTTGCAGGCGGTAGGGTGCCGAGAGCTTTTGAATGATCTTGTTGACCATCGCTTTGACGGCTTCACTGCTGACGTCTTCGCTCATCAACATCAACATCTCGTCGGCTCCCACACGGGCCAGGATGTCGCCATCACGCGCCAACCGCCCCAACCGCGTGGACATTTCAATCAGCAACCGGTCGCCGTCGGCGTGGCCATAGCTGTCGTTGACCGCCTTGAACCCGTCCAGGTCGATGAACAACAAGGCCATGGGTGACTTTTCGGCGTCAGCTCGCTTGGCGGCGGCCTTTTGTTGCGTTTCAAAAGAGCGGCGTGTCGACATTTTTGTCAAAGGATCGCAGTCGATGGCCTCGCGGTCTTTGGCGGCCACCACCGCCCGCACCCGGTCTTTGGACTGATGCATCACCAACAGCAAGGCGCCCACCAGCGACGCAACAGTTCCTATGACGGTGAGCTGCAACCCCACGGCACCCCAAGGGATTTCGCTGGCTCGCGTCACGGTGATCGCGCTCACGGCAAGTGCTGCGACGGCTGCGGCGATGGCGCGCCACGCGCTGACAGGGATTTTGCGTGACTCTTCTTTGTGCAAAGCGATGGTTGCTGCAAAGATCACTAACGCCAACAGCACGCTGGTGGCCATGGCCGTCAAGGTAATGCTTGATGATTTGGCGCCGTAGCGCGACACCAAAACAAACAAGACAGTGACCCCGAAGCCGATGAAGCCGAGCGTTGTGGTGCGATTGGAATTGAGCGAACCGCGCGCCACAAAGTGAGCCAGTGGCCCCAGCGCCGCCGCCATCACCAAGCCCGTCAATCCATGCACGCTTTGCACATCATGCACGTGCACCGGCCACCAAAGGCCAACGGCGATGAATGCCATCCACACCAAGTGGGCCACTGACTTGGGGAAGGGCCCAAACTCACGCGCTGTCAAACGCAAAGTTGCACCCAACCACAGCAGCGCTGCGCTGATGGCAAAACCGATCAACTCGATGACCAAACTCGCAGTGAAGTTGACTGAACTGATTTCCATAAAACAATAGACGTCGGACACGCGCGCCCCCGCACTCTGCAAGCGAGGACTGACACACCCATGGATTTTGGTGGTTTGTGGATCGCTGGGGTGCGCAAAGGTTGTGAACTATGCAGCGCTCAGCAACGATGCGTTGTCTAAGTGCCGACGCATGCCCCTGGCTTTGGGCCTGCGCGTTGGACTGACCCTGCCAAGGACCGTGCATTCCTTCACGGGCGCGAAGCGGCTAAAATGGTCCACGTATGAAAAACCAGCCCCAGCCCACCAGCCTGACCGTGCATCAATCGTCGCGAACGGTCGAGATCGCGTTTGATGACGGCAAGGCTTTTCAGCTGCCCTTTGAATTCTTGCGTGTGCACTCCCCGTCGGCCGAGGTTCAGGGGCATGGGCCAGGACAAGAAACGCTCCAAACTGGCAAGCGAAATGTCGTGATCACGGCCCTGGAAGCGGTGGGGCACTATGCCGTTCAACCCACGTTTGACGACGGGCACAGCTCGGGGATCTTTTCCTGGGGCTACTTCTACGACCTGGGGATGCGCCAGGACGAGTTGTGGGCAAATTACGAGCAACGCCTGCACGACGCAGGAGCCAACCGCGACACCGCGTCGCCGGCGGCGAGCACGGGCGGGGCGGCCGGGGGCTGTGCAAGCCACAAGCACTAGCACGAGCGACTGAAAAAAGCTTTGCTGGCAAGACTCAGCCATGACCCGCACTCATTTTGGATTCGAGCAAGTCGATGCGGCCGACAAGGCCAGCCGCGTGCGTGGTGTTTTTAACTCGGTGGCGAACAAGTACGACGTCATGAACGACGTGATGTCCATGGGTTTGCATCGCGCCTGGAAAGCCTACACCGTGGCAGTGGCCAATGTCCAACCCGGCGATCGGGTGCTTGATTTGGCGGGGGGCACCGGTGACTTGGCTCGCGCGTTTGCGCGCAAGGTGGGTGGCGCGGGCCTGGTGGTGCACACCGACATCAACGAAGCCATGCTTCGCGTGGGGCGCGAACGATTGGTGGACGAGGGGTTGGTGCTGCCCACCACACTTTGTGACGCTGAGCGTCTTCCATTTGCCCCAGCCTCCTTTGACCTGGTCACAGTGGCCTTTGGACTGCGCAACATGACCCACAAAGAGCTGGCCTTGGGTGAAATGAGCCGGGTCCTCAAGCCGGGAGGTAGGGTGTTGGTGCTCGAGTTCTCCAAGGTGGCCGCCTCCTTGCAGCAAGCCTATGACTGGTACTCTTTTCGCGTGCTTCCGCAGTTGGGCAAACTGATCGCCGGTGATGCTGATAGTTATCGCTACCTCGCGGAGTCGATCCGCATGCACCCTGACCAGCAGTCCTTAAAACTGATGATGAAGGACCAGGGATTTGGGCACGTAGACGTTCACAATCTGGCCGCTGGTGTGGTGGCGCTGCACGTCGGAATTCGCTGCTGAGATGAGCTGGCATTTCTGGCGCGCCCCTTTCAGGGTTGGGCCAGTGGGGTGTTTGGCAATTTAATTTCTGATCGTGTCGGTCAGAAACCGATAGTTGCACGTTATGTGGCTAATTCACGCCAAGTAGCAGCGCATAGCCGACAACTTCCCCGCCCCCAGGGAGACGCAGCCAGGGGATGCGAACGTACACTTCACTTTGAAGTTGAACCTCGATTGGCGTCCCAAAAATGGGGCTCTTTTGTGGGGGTGCGCAGAGTCACCCCCAATGAATGCGTTTTGAAAGCCATGAACCTGATTTTTGCGCAACAACGCGGTGTTGGAATGAGGCCCTTTGAAGGTCTGGCGGTTCGGCGCCCGCGTGTTGCGTCTGCGGTGCTGTTGTGTGTCTTGTTGCTGTCGGCGTGTGGCAACCATGAGCAAAAGGCAACGTCACAGGTGGCGGCACGTGTCAACAAAGATGAGGTGACGATCCATCAAGTCAATCAAGCCTTGCAGGCCCAGCGCGGCTTGCGGCCTGAACAAGCTGAACTTGCAAGCAGCCGCATTTTGGAGCGCTTGGTCGACCAGCAACTTGCGGTTCAAAAGGCCCAGGCACTGAAGATCGACCGCGATCCCAAGGTGGTGCAGCAAATTGAAGCCACACGAAGCGAGATCATTGCGCGGGCTTACTTCGACAAGCTGGCTGAGGGTGTTGGCAAGCCGACACCCGAAGAGGTTACGTCTTACTACAACGACAATCCAGCGCTGTTCCGCGAGCGGCGCATCTACCAGTTGCAAGAGATCGCGATTGCAGGCCAGGTCGCGCAACTCGAGGCCATCCGGCGACACGTGGAAAGCAACAAACCAGTCGACGACTTGTTGATTTACCTGCGCTCAAACAATGTCAACTACACCACCAACCAAGTGGTGAGGGCGGCGGAACAAGTACCTCTGGGCACGCTGCCCACGCTATCCAAGCTTCGCCCTGGGCAAGCCATGATGGTGGCTTCGCCGGACGGGGCGCAAGTGGTGGCGTTGATCGAATCTCGGGCGCAGGCCATTGATGAGGATCGCGCACGGCCGGCGATCGAGCAATTCATGATCAATGATCGCAAGCGCAAGGTTGTGACCGAAGACGTCAAAGCTTTGCGCGCAGCGGCCAAAATTGAGTACGTTGGCAAGTTCGCGGCTGCTGCACCTGTCGGCACTGGCGCTGCACCAACGGTGGCCGATGCGGCAGCGTCGGCCGCGCGCGACATTGCAGGGACTTCAGCCGCAGCCGCCACCATCGGGCCGGCGCCTCGCAGCCCCGTCAGCGCCGCCAGTGCCCCAACGGGAGCTGCTAGTCAGTCTTCAACAGGACTCAGCACATCAGTCATCAACAAGGGTTTTGGTCTTAAATGAACGCCTTCTTAATCCGTCGTGGCTTCTTGGCAACATGTGCCTCAGTTGCTCTAGCGCTCGCCACTGGCGCGCTGCCTTTGTCGGCACACGCCCAGCAACCCACCGTGCCAGCCAGTGTTCCGGCGGGCGCAGCAGGCGCATCTGACGCGCGTGCAGCCGCTGGGAGCGCCGAGTACCGGCTGTCGCTGGGTGACACGATCCGCATCACGGTGTTTCAAAGCCCCGACTTGTCGCTCGAAACCCGCATCACCGAATCGGGCGCTATCTCCTACCCGTTGCTTGGCACGGTGTCATTGCTTGGTATGTCGGTGAGCCAGGCTGAGAAGCGGATCGCCGATGGGTTGCGCGACGGTAATTTTCTAAAGCAGCCGCAGGTATCCATCAACGTCGTTCAGGTTCGAGGCAATCAAGTGTCAGTGCTCGGACAAGTGGGTAGGCCTGGGCGTTACCCGCTGGAGTCGGGTGATGTGCGGCTCACCGACATCATTGCCACCGCTGGGGGCATCAACCCAGGCGGCAGCGACACGGTCATTTTGGTGGGCAATCGTGACGGCAAGCCCTTTCGCCAAGAATTGGACATGCCGTCAATGTTCGGTGCCAACCGTTCATCGCGTGACTTGCCCTTGCAAAACGGGGACGTCATTTGGGTTGAGCGGGCCCCCACCATTTATGTCTACGGTGAGGTACAAAAGCCAGGTCCGATCCGGCTCGAACGCGGGATGACACTGATGCAGGTACTGGCCAGTGGGGGTGGCTTGACGGCGCGAGGCACCGAAAAAGGCGTGCGTGTGCACCGCAAAGATGCCCAAGGCAAAACGACCATCCTGCAGCCCGCGTTAACCGACGAACTGAAACAAGACGACGTGGTTTTCGTGCGCGAATCACTTTTCTGAGGTCAGCATGACTTTCAAACAAATTCTCATTCTGTTGAAGCTGCGTTGGTGGCTGATTCTTGGTCTCTTTTCGCTGATCGTTGCGGGCACCACGGCCGTGAGTCTGGTGATGCCCAAGCAATATACCGCGTCAACGGCCATTCTGTTGGACGTCAAGACCGACCCATTGGTGGCGCAGTTCATGCCCAACTTCACCAGCCCAGGCTACATGGCAACGCAAGCTGAAATCGTTCGCAGCGAACGGGTTGCGGGACGTGTGGTCAAGATGCTAGGGCTCGCTGACAACCCAGTGGCGGTTGAGCAGTGGCGTGATGCAACGGCCGGGCGCGTCACGCTTGAAAATTACTTTGGTGAGCTTTTGCTGCGTGGCCTGAAAGTCGAAATGGTGCCGAGTGGCTCGATGTTAAACGTCGCTTACACCGGCAACGATCCCAAGTTTGCAGCGGCAGTGACCAATGCCATCACCAAGGCCTACCTCGACTTGACCGTTGAACTGCGCGTGGAGCCAGCACGAGCTTCCTCAACGTTCATGGACAACCGACTGCGCACCCTGCGCGCTGAATTCCAGGCTTCTCAAGATCGCCTCTCAGCCTTTCAACAGAAAAAAGGCATTGTGATTTCACCTGAGCGCATTGACCTCGAACAGCAGCGGCTCAATTCGCTCGAGACTTCGCTGGCCACCGCGATGGCTGAATCAGCCACCACGTCCAGCCAGCAGCGCAATGCCGGCAGTGAAGATTCAGTGGATGTCCAGCAAAGCGCTGTCGTGCAGGGGCTCAAAACCCAGTTGTCGACAGGGGAGACACGATTGCGCGAGGTGAGCGAGCAGCTTGGCGCCAAGCACCCTCAGCGCATGCAACTGGAGGCACAAGTCAGTGAGTTGAGGCGCCAACTTCAAAGCGAAATGCGCCGCGTGTCGGGAGGCACAGCGTCCGCCAATCGCATTGCCTCGCAGCGTGTGATTGAACTGCGCACCATGATCGACCAGCAAAAGCGGACCGTGCTGAGCCTTCGTGGCGAGCGCGACGAGGCTGCGGTTCTGCTCAAGGACGTCGAAACGGCACAAAAGGCCTATGAAACGGTGGCCCAGAATCGCACCCGTGTCGACAACGAGGTGCAATCCGAACAAGCCAGCGCCAAAGTCTTGAGCCCCGCCGTTGAGCCGCTTGACCATTCCAAGCCCAACATTCCAAAGAACGTGGCTTTGGCCGTGGCGATAGGCCTGTTGTTGGGGCTCGGCGCTGCGATCGGCTGGGAGTTGCTGGACCGACGCGTGCGCAGCGAAGAAGACATGCTTGTTGCAGATGGTGTGCCCGTGATCGGCGTTTTGTCGTCCAAGCCGTTGGACGCTAGAACCCGCCTGCTTCCCTCACCCGTTCGCCGCTCCCCTATGAACTTGCCGCCGCAGATCGCGATGGATGGAGGCACCCCATGACATCTGCCACTTCAATTTCGGCCAAGATCCGGTCGGGTGATCGCACCATTGGTGCCATCCTCGTTGAATCGGGCCGGCTTTCTGCCAAGGACGTTGAACGCGTTCTTCAGTACCAACGCGATACCGAACTTCGTTTTGGCGAGGCAGGCGTGCAACTGGGCCTGTTGACCGAGGCCGACGTACTCTACGCACTGTCCATTCAATTTGACTACCCTTTCTTGCAGCCGGGCACCAGCCGCCCCGTGAGCGCTGAATTGGTGGCTGCCTACAAACCGTTTGGCCCAGAAGGCGAGCGATTGCGTGCCCTGCGAAGCCAACTGCAGCTGCGTTGGTTTGATGACTCTGGTCGCCGATCTGCGTTGGCGATTGTCAGCGCCGACCGCGGGGAAGGTCGCAGCTACCTTGCTTCCAATTTGGCCATCACGTTTGCGCAATTGGGCGAGCGCACCTTGCTCATCGACGCCGACCTGCGGCACTCGCGCCAGCACAAGCTTTTCAAGATTGAAAATCAAGTGGGGCTCTCGAGCTTGCTGGCGGGGCGCATGCAAGATCAAGTCGTGACCTTCGTGCCCGGCATTCCTGGTTTGGCCGTGCTTCCTGCCGGTCCGACGCCGCCGAACCCCACTGAGCTTCTGAGCCGGCCCGTGTTGGATCGAATTCTCGAGCAAAGTATGTCGACGTTTGACATCGTGATCATCGACACGCCGTCGCTCTCGACCGGAGCAGACGCCGCCTTGTTGGGTCGCTTGGCAGGGTCGTCCTTGACGCTGGCTCGCGTTAACTCGACACCGATGCGCGCTTTCAACGACCTGAACCAAACCCTGGCTGAGGCGGGCTCGCGTGTGGTCGGTTCTGTGTTGGTGGACGTGCCCCTCAACTCGACCGCCAAGGCTGCAACCGCCGAAGCCTGACCATGACCATTGCCGCCGTCAATCGCGCGACGGCTGCGCGTTCATCATTGGTTCCATGGCCTTGGCTTGTTGCGCTTGCCGGGTTCTTGGTGATGTACGCGCCTGTCTACTGGTCGGCGAGCAAGGGCATTTGGCAAACTGAAGAGTTTGGTCATGCACCGTTGATTCTGGCCGTTGCAACCTGGCTGTTTTGGCAGCGACGCGCTCAGTTGCCAGTCGCCAGTGCGCTGGTGGTTGGCAACGGCTGCATTGCGATGTTTGTCGCCGCTGCTGTCATCTACGTCACAGGGCGAGCGCTGTCCATGGCAAGTGCCGAGTTTGTGTCGCACTGGTTGATGATCGGTTGCGTCGTGATGTTGGTGAGCGGGAACCACGCGCTTAAGTCGGTTTGGTTTGCGTGGGTCTACCTCCTCTTCATGGTGCCGCTGCCAGCCACCTTGGTCGATGCACTCACAGGCCCGTTGAAGTCGGCCATCTCGACGCTGGTGGTCGACGGGTTGCACGCTGTGGGCTACCCCATTGCGCGCGCCGGCGTGATGATCACGATTGGCCCTTACCAGCTGTTGGTCGCTGACGCTTGCTCGGGGCTCAATTCAATGTTCAGTTTGGCTGCCTTGGGCACACTCTTCATTCATCTGGTGTCGGCGCAGCGACCCAGGCTGCAGATGGTTGTCCTGGTGTTGGCCATCGTACCCATTGCGTTTGCGGCCAACGTGGTCCGCGTCATCACCTTGGTGTTGGTGACCTATCACGCGGGCGACGAAGCGGGACAAGGTTACTTGCACGGTGCGGCCGGCATCGTGTTGATGTTGGTGGCGTTGCTTGCATTCATGGTCTTGGACCGGGCGCTCACGCTGTGCTGGCCGTCTCAAACGAAGCGACATTCGCTTCATCGTGAGGCGCTCTAGCATGCCTTCACACATCACAGCTTACTGCTACATCATGGGGATGGCGTTGGTCGTCTTTGCGCTTTTGCGCAAGCCCATGACGGCATCGTTGATGACACCGCTGGATTTTGAGCGGCGTCGAAACGTTTGGTTTGCCGTGACCACCGCTGCGTTCTTGTCGCACAACTACTGGGTTTATTGTGTTGTCGCAGCGATGATTCTGAGCTATTCGCTGCAAAGAGAGCGCAACCCCATGGCGCTCTACTTCATGGTTCTGGCAGCCGTCCCGATCTTTGGTGTTCAGGTGCCCGGCTTCGGCGTCGTCAACTTTTTGATCGAACTCACGCATCCGAGTTTGCTCGCGCTGGTGATCTTGACGCCCATGGCCTTTCGCTTGTTGCGAACACGTGAACCCATGCCGCCCATTTTTACGATTGTTCATGGGCTGCTGCTTGTCTACATTGTGATTTCGTTCATCCCGGCTGCTATCCATGACACGGTGGCCAATGCCATCCGCGTGGTTATCGATCAATTGCTCAAGATGTGGTTGCCGTTCTATGTGGCCGGGCGCTCTTTGAGAAACATTCGAGAGCTGCGAGAGGCGATGGCAACCTGGGTGATGGCACTAAGTTTGATGGGACCACAAGCACTCTTCGAGACCGGCCGCGGATGGATCATGTACGAAGGCTTGCGAGCCTCGCTGGGTGCTCCGCCGGCTGGACTGACACTGTATTTGCTTCGTGACAACGATGGTGGCGGCTTCTTGCGAGCCGTGGTGACGGGGGGGCACTCCATTGCGCTGGGCTACATGGTGGGCGTTGGCATCTGCATTTGGGTCGCGCTTCGGGCGTCGTTGCAACCGCCCAAATACGGTCTTTTTGTTCTTGCGATGCTTTTTGCTGCCTTTGCTGCATCGTTCTCGCGTGGCCCTTGGGTGAGTGTCGTGGCGGGCTTGCTTTTCATTACCCTGACGGGACCGGGTTTCTTCAAACGGCTGATTTGGGTGACCGTTGTTTGCGCTGTGTTGATGGTTGGGCTGCTTTTTACTGAATCAGGACAAAAATTCTATGGGTACCTGCCCTTTGTGGGTTCGACGGCATCTGACTCCGTGGATTACCGCGTGCGGTTGTTCGAAGTGAGCATGGAAGTGTTCATGAGCAACCCGGTGTTTGGCAACTACCGGTTTTTGATCGACCCACGCATGGAGCAAATGCGCCAAGGTCAAGGCATCATTGACATGGTCAATACCTACCTGTCGGTTGCCATGAGCTACGGCATCATTGGTTTGACCGTTTTTGTGCTTCCGTTTTTGATCGTGTTGGTGGGTGCGACTTGGATGGCGCGGCGGGTTGAACCGATGCACGCGTCGATGGGCGTCACGGGGCGGGTTCTGGCAGGTGCTATTTTGGCAACGCTAATGACCATTGCAACGGCAAGCAGCGTTGAGTATGTGCCCATCGTGTATTGGCCTTTGTTGGGCATGGGTGCGGCCTACATTGTGATGGCGCTTCGTTGGGCAAAGACACAGCGCGCAGCGTCGGCGCGCCAACATCAAGAGCCTGGTCGGGCAAGCCGCATGCCAGCGAACTCGGTCGGCGTTTCGGTGGCACGCCGTGCTGGTTAACGTGCGGCACTTCAACTGTTTCTGCGCATCTTGTGGCGTCAACCCATGACACCCAGCGCGCAGGCTCCACGTTCGTTTCGCGACAGGGTTCTCAAGGCTGGTAGCTGGTCGGTGTTGGGACACATGGGTGCGCAGTTTCTGCGCTTGGGCTCCAGCCTTGTTTTGACGCGCATGCTTGCGCCAGATCTGTTTGGGCTCATGGCCCTGATGGCTGTCATCATGGTGGTAGTGGGTTTGCTGGCTGACATTGGCGTCCAGCAAACGGTGGTGCAAAGCGAGCGTGGCAGTCATCCCGACATGCTCGACACAGCGTGGGCCATGTCAATCTTGCGAGGCTTGGCGATTTGGGTCGCCTGCAGCGCCGTTGCAGGGGTCATTCTTTGGATGCAAAAACGTGGCTCGTTTGCACCCATGTCGGTTTACGCGGCGCCCGAACTGCCTTTGGTGATTGTGGTGGCGACATTCACCGCAGTGATTCATGGGTGCGCGTCGTCCAACATGTTCCTTGCCGAGCGTGCGTTGGACCAAAAACCTGTGGCGCTGATTACGTTCATTGGCTTGGCGATCCAAGTCGTGTCCATGATCATCATGGCGGCGTTTTCGAAGTCTGTTTGGCCACTCGTGTTTGGAACGTACGTTGGCGAAATTGCTTACGTTGCTTTGAGCCATTGGTGGCTCAAAGGCCGCAAGGTCAAGTTTCGCCTCCATCGGGAGTACGCCCTTGAGATCTTTCGATTTGGGCGTTGGATCATTGCATCATCTGCCATGCATGTGCTTGCGCTCAACGGGGACCGCCTGTTGCTGGGTGCGTGGTCCACGCAATCTCAGCTGGCGCTCTATCACATCGCACTGACATTGGCGCAGGCGGTCGATACCGTTGCATGGCGCTTGTTCAGTGCCGTTGCAACGCCGGCTTTCAGTGAGGTGGTGCGGTCAGATCCGGCACGATTGCGTCAGGTTTACTGGAAGTTGCGGATGCGCACGGACGCGGCCATCGTGGCTGCATCGGGGTTCATGGTCGCTACGGGCGAGACGATCATCAGGGTTTTGTACGACGATCGGTACCATGGTGCGGGCGGCATTCTCAAGACGCTGGCGTTTGGCCTGTTGTTCACCCGCTATTCGATTGCGGGCAGTGCCTACATGGCGCTAGGACACACCAAGTATTTGACAATTGTCAGCTTCGTGAAACTGGTGGCATTGTTTGCACTGTTGCCGGCGGCGCATCACTTTTTTGGCATCCAAGGCGTTTACTGGGCCATTGCACTTCACTTGGCAGTTACCGTGCCGGTCTTCTTGTATTTGGATCACCGTCATGGGTTGCTGAGTTTGCGGCGCGAGGCTCAACTGTTGTTGTTTTGGCCCCTGGGTTACGCGCTGGGATGGATCGTTGCCTGGGCCGTGTCTCGCGTCTTGGGGTGGACCCCCTGACAATCCATAAACCGGGGCAACGGATTGTTTGCCTCGCTGACCTGCCGTGCCCATGGTCTATCGCCTGATTCCGGATTTCACCAACCACTGGAACTTCCAGCCGAGCGCATCGTCTTGGCAGGTCCGCTGGGAGCGAGCCCGTGCCTGGCGCTCGAAAGCCCACTTTCCGCAACACGCGTTGTTGCGTAAGCCGAGTGGTCTAGCGCCTTGGATCGTTTACTTTTTGTACGCGCCCAGGGGTGCGCTCAGTCAGGGTCAACGCCTGGCCCTTCGCAACATCAAGGACATGGGTCTGTGTGTGCATGTGGTTTGTGCTGCCCCCGAACCCAACCTGGTGCCCAAGGAGTTGCATCAGCTGGCGGACGGTTTGCATTGGAAGGCGCTGGCTGGCTATGACATTTCTGGGTACACCCTGGGGTTGCTTGACATTGCTGCCCATGCGCCTGGCTCCACCGCGTTTGTATTGAACGACTCCGTTTGGGGTCCGGTGGTGGACCTGCGACCGTTTTTGCTCGAAGCTGCTTGGGATCTCACGGGATTGACGGCGCTCAATGGCGATGAAAACCACATTCAGAGTTATGCGTGGATACTGAAAGACGTGACGCCACAGCGATTGAACGCGCTAGCCAGCATCTTGTCGGAGCGCTTTTGCTACAACTGGAGTGACCACGTTGTGGCGCGTCAAGAAGTGCCACTGGCGCGTGTGGCGGCGCAGTCGATGTCTGTCGGGTCGTTCCTCTACTCAAAAATTGACCAAGTCGGAGGTGACGCTACGTTGAGTCGCGCCTTTGAGCTGCTTGATGCAGGGCACCCTTTCTTGAAAAAATCACTGCTTGGCAAAATGTCGCACTGCCAAGACGTTGAGCGAGTTGCGGCATGGGTGGTTGAGCACGGGTTTGCTGGCCCATCAACCGCCAAGCGTTAACAGCCCGTTAAGCGCTGTGGCCGGTCGTGCCCGTGCCACCGGAGGCCGCGCGCAAACTTGGCGCAAAACGAGGCCCCCATTTGCCGTGACAATGGATGCCATTGAAAGTGGCTGGGGGTTCGGGAATTGATTGAACGTAGCTTTTCTTGGGTGCGACGAAGGGTGGACTTGCGCGCCACTGCGCGGTGCAACACGGGTTTGTGCGTGCTCAAGTCCATCGTGCTCAGCACGGGGTTGTTTGCCGCGCCAGCCCATGCTGCACCGCCGCTCGACATGGGCTTCGTTTACGTCAGCCCTGTCGGGCAAAGTGGCTGGACGTTTGAACACGACCGCGCCCGAATGGCCATGGCGCGCGCCCTGGGTGACAAGGTTTCCACCCGCTTCGTAGAGGCTGTGCCCGAGGGCGCCGACAGTGAGCGGGTGATGCGTGACATGGTGGCTCAAGGCGCTCGGGTGATCGTGGCCACCAGCTTTGGTTACTTGGAGCCCGCACTGCGGGTGGCCGCCGATCACCCTAACGTGGTGATTGAGCACGCTGGGGGCAACAAAGTGGCCAAGAACTTGGCCACCTACAACGCGCGGTTTTACGAGGCACGCTGGCTTGCGGGTTATTTGGCTGGCCGCAGCAGTGCCAACGGTGTTGCAGGGTACGTTGCGGGTTTTCCGGTGCCCGAAGTCATTCAAGGCATCAACGCGTTCACGCTGGGCCTGCGCGCCGCCAACCCCCAAGGCGAAGTGCGGGTGCTTTGGCTCAACACGTGGTTTGACCCGGCGCGTGAACGGGATGCGGCGCAAGCGCTGGTGAATGCTGGCGCCGACGTCTTGACGAACCACAGCGGCTCGCCTGCAGTGCCCCAGGTGGCGCAGGCGCGTGGTGTTCGTTTGGTGGGCTACCAAAGCGACATGCGGTCCCATGCCCCCACGGCGCAACTGGCCGCCATCGTTGCCGACTGGAGCGGCCATTACACGCAATTGGCGCAATCCGTGCTGAACAACAACTGGGCGCCTCGGCAGACCTGGGGCGGCATGAAAGACGGCATGGTGCGCCTCGATGCGATAGACCCATCGCTGCCTGCAGCCGTCCGACGCGACGTGCAAACGCGGCAGGCAGCGTTGATGGCAGGACGAGACGGCCCGTTTTTTGGTCGCTTGGTCGACCAGGCAGGTCGCGAGCGTCAGCCTGCTGGGACCGTCATGGCAGACCAAGCCATCGCCACCATGGATTGGTTTGTTCAGGGTGTGGTCGGGACCTTGCCAACACCGAACAAATAGACAGACCCTGGCGTCGTATCACCCAGCAAAAGGAGACCTCATGCGCGCGTGCCTTGCAAGGCTGATTCAAGCACTGAGCGTTGCCATCCTTTGTGCAACAACGGCAGCCCATGCGCAGCCCCAAGGCAAAGTCCTTCGGGTGGCCAGCGCTTTTGACCCGCAGACCATGGACCCGCACGCGCTGGCGTTGCTGTACCACACGCGTTTGGCGTCGCAGATCTACGAAGGGCTGGTGACACGCGACCGCACCTTCAAGCTCGAGCCGGCGTTGGCCACGTCATGGAGCATGGTGGATGCAACCACCTGGCGGTTTCAACTGCGTGAAGGGGTACGCTTTCATGATGGCACGCTGTTCACCGCCGACGACGCTGTGTTCTCGATGGGTCGGGCACTTGAGAAAACGTCGCAACGTGCCAACCAGATGCGCGGCATCACGGGTGCGCGAAAGATCAACGCCAACACCATCGATGTGCTGACGTCGGCGCCCGACGCCGTGCTGCCCGAGAAGCTGTGGTTGGTGGGCATGATGAGCAAAGCATGGGCCGACAAGCATGGCGTTGGCAGACCCCAAGATTACAACGGCAAGCAAGAAACCCACGCCGTGCGCAACGCCAATGGCACCGGCCCCTTCATGTTGGTGCGCTACGAGGCTGATGTGCGCACCACGCTGAAGGCGCACCGTGCTTGGTGGGGCCATGGCTCGCGTGCAGCCACGAGCAATGTGGACGAGGTGAGCTTCGTGGTGATTCAGTCGGACGCCACGCGCCTGGCTGCTTTGGCATCCAACCAGGTTGATTTCGTTTTTGATCCGCCGTTTCAGGATTTGCCGCGCTTGAAGCGTGACACGGCGCTGGTGGTCAGTGAAACCTCTGACATTGGCACGCAGTACTTGGCGTTTGACCAGCACCGCCATGAATTGCAAGGCAGTGACGTGAAAGGGCGCAACCCCTTCAAAGACGTGCGTGTGCGCCGCGCGGTGCAGTTGGCCATCGATGTGGACTTGATCGCCAAGCAAGTGCTTCGCGGCCAGGGAACGCCGACGGGTTCGTTCATTTCGCCGTTGGTGGATGGCCATGTCGCCTCGTTCGACAAGCGCCCTGCGCATGACCCCATGGCCGCCAAAGCCCTGCTCAAAGAGGCGGGGTACGCCGATGGCTTCAGCGTGCAAATGGATTGTGTCAACGTCGCGTTTCGGGCGGCGGTGTGCCAGGCCGCCGCTGCAATGCTCGAAAAAGTGGGCATTCGGGCTGGTTTTCAGCCGTCACCGAGCTCGCTTTTCTTCCCTAAATTGACCCAGGCCACTGGCAGCTTGCTTGAATTTGGTTGGTCCCCCGGCACCGATGCGTGGAACGTGTTTCACTCGATCGTTCGAACACACGATGGCCAAAGTGGCGGCGCCTTCAATGCGGGGCGCTACAGCAACGCCAAGCTCGACGCATTGATTGATGGCATGCGCGTGGAGCCCAACATCGACAAGCGCCGCGCCATGGTGGGCGATGTGCTTGGCATCCTGCAAGATGACCTGCCGCTGGTGCCGCTGTACCGCCGGCATCACAACTGGGTGATGAAACGCGGCGTGCAAGTCACGCATGCACCCAACGACGTGTTGGACTTGCGTTGGGTGACTGTTCCCTGAGTCGGCAGCGCGCAGCGCTTAAGTGTTTGGTGCTGAAGCCGCCAAGGTTTGCCGCAACAACTGCGCTTCTGGACCAAAGGCGTAAGCGTCCATGCCAATGCACCCGTAGGCGGCGCCGCTGTGCAAGCGCAGGGGTGGCGCGATGCGCCCCGCCGCGCCAGCGGCGACGTGCCACGGCAGTAAATGCTCGTCGGTAGGGTGCATGGCCACCGCGTGGGGCGCGCGGTGCCGGTAGTCCAACAGTGCATCCCAATCGCTTTGCGCTGAAGTGCTGGCAAACCACTCGCGAAACGCCAAACTCTCGGGGACTTCAGGTGACTCAAGCAAAAACTGGTTGCCCATGAACAAGCGCAAGTTGTGCGTGATGCTTCCACTTCCGATCAACAACACACCCTCGCGACGCAGCGGCGCCAGTGCCTCCCCCAGTTCAAACTGGCGTGCCGCTGCCCAGGTTGGCACCCAAGCCAATGGCACCACAGGGATGTTGGTTTCTGGGTAAACGTAGCGCAGCACCGTCCAGATGCCATGGTCGAGGCCGCCCTCAGCAACCATGTGTCCCGGTAGGCCCGCGTTGATCAGGAGTTGCAGCACGTGTTTGGCCAGCGGGGGGTCACCCGGGGCGTCGTAGCGCAACGTTTGCAGCTTGGGGTCAAAGCCACCAAAGTCGTGAATGGTGGGGTGCTGGGCTGCTGCCAGCACCACGGGTTCGCGCGTCATGGTGTGCGCCGACACCATGACGATGGCTTTCGGGCGACCAAAGGCGGCGTCGATGGCCGGACCCAGACGCCGCATGAACGCGCCTGCGTCTCCTGGTTCCAGGGCCGTCATGGGTGAGCCGTGCGACAAAAAGAGGGAGGGTAGCGTGGTCGTCATAAGATGGATTGGACGCAAAAACCGGCTTGCGCAGGTTCAAATCGGTCGCACACCACGTTCGACTGGGTCGATGGTGTAGGGTTGAGCCCATGAATCAAGGATCCGTTTGGGGCCTGGCACTGCGCCAGTTGGTGCGCGACTGGCGGGCAGGCGAGTTGCGCTTGTTGCTGGTGGCGGTGTCGTTGGCTGTGGCCGCGCTGAGTGCCGTGGGGTTTTTTGCCGACCGACTTCAGGTTGGTCTGGCACGGGATGCACGCTCGTTGATTGGCGGAGACGCCGTTGTGGCCAGCGATCAACCCGCGCCGGCGGCATTGCAAGCACTTGCAGACAAGGCCGCGCTTAAAACCTCCACCACCGTGACGTTTCCAAGCATGGCGCGCGCCAGCGAGGCACAAGGGGGTGCAACGCGACTGGCTGCGGTCAAAGCCGTGAGCGACGGGTACCCGTTGCGTGGTCGCTTGCGGGTCAAATCGTCTGACGCTGCGGACGCATCGGTGCAGGAAGCCCCCGGCATCCCCGAGCCGGGCACGGTGTGGGTTGACGCTGCGCTGCTACCCGCCCTTCAGTTGACGCTTGGTGACAACCTGCTGCTGGGTGACGCCAGCCTGCGCATCACCAAAGTCATCGTGACTGAACCCGATCGAGGCGCTGGCTTTTCGACGTTCTCGCCGCGTGTCATGCTGCGCATGTCCGATCTCGAGGCCACGGGGCTTGTGCAACCTGCGAGCCGTGTCACCTACCGCTTGGTGGCAGCGTCACCTCGCGGTGACGACGCTGCAGTGCGCTCGTTTGTGCAGGCCGTCGAGGCCTACGCCAAGTCGCAAACCATCCGAGGATTGCGCGTCGAGGCCCTGGACGCGGGGCGTCCCGAGATGACGCAAACGTTGGACCGCGCCGGGCAGTTCTTGAATTTGGTGGCCTTGCTGTCTGCCCTGTTGGCTGCCGTGGCGGTGGCGATTGCCTCACGTGACTTTTCGTCGCGCCACCTTGACGACGCCGCCATGCTGCGGGTGCTGGGGGCGCCCCAGCGCACCATCGCATGGTCGTACGTGATTGAGTTTGGATTGATTGGGCTGGCCGCCAGTGCCCTGGGGTTGGCCATCGGGTTTGCGGTGCACTACGGGTTCGTGGCCATGTTGGGCAGCTTGATCAATGCGCAGCTGCCGATGCCTCGTGCTTGGCCCGCCCTGTTTGGTGCCGGCGTTGGTATGACGTTGATGGCGGGCTTTGGCTTGCCCCCAGTGCTGCAGCTGGCCAGCGTGCCGCCTCTGCGGGTTTTGCGTCGTGACATGGGCCAGTTGCGCGCTGCGTCCTGGTTGGTGCTGGTGGCTGGCACGGTAGGCTTTGCAGCGTTGCTTTTTGCCGTGGCGCGCGACGTCAAGTTGGGTGGCATTGCAGTGGGTGGTTTTGCCGTGGCGGTGGCGGTTTTTTCGCTGTGCGCGTGGTTGGCAGTGGTGGCGTTGGGGCGTGTGGTGCCGGCGTTCAATGCGCCGCGCTGGTTGCTGTTGGCCACCCGCCAAATCGCCTCGCGTCCAGCGTTTGCCGTGTTGCAGGTCACGGCGCTAAGCGTGGGGCTCTTGGCGTTGGTGCTGTTGGTGCTGCTGCGCACCGACTTGATCGCCAGTTGGCGTGCAGCGACCCCACCCGACGCACCCAATCGCTTCGTGATCAACATCCAGCCAGAACAAGGGGATGCGTTCAAGCAGTCGCTGCAAGCCGCTGGTGTGAAGCAATTTGATTGGTACCCGATGATTCGAGGGCGTCTGGTGGCTGTCAACGGAACGGCCGTGGCGCCTGAGAGCTATGCCAATGATCGTGCCCGCCGCCTGGTGGACCGCGAGTTCAATCTCAGCCACGACGCCAAACTGCCAGCCCACAACACGGTGGCTTCGGGGCAATGGCAGGCCGACGAGGCCGACGCGCTAAGCGTCGAAGAAGGCTTGGCCACCACACTTGGGCTCAAGATGGGTGACCGCCTGCGTTTTGACGTGGCTGGCCAAATGGCGGAAGGCCGCATCACCAGTTTTCGAAAGGTGGATTGGGGCTCGATGCGTGTTAACTTTTTTGTGATGTTCCCTCGTGCATCCATGCCCGAGCTGCCGTCGACCACCGTCACTGCGTTTAAAGCGCCTAAAGCAGATGCGACGTTCGACAACCGGCTGTCGCGCGAGTTTCCCAACATCACCAACATCGATGTGTCGGCCACCATTGCCGAAGTGCAGCGCGTGTTGGACCAAGTGATCCGCGCGGTGGAGGTGTTGTTTGCCTTTGCGCTTGCGGCTGGGTTGGTGGTGCTCTTTTCCGCCGTGGCGGCCACGCGTGAGTCGCGGGCGCGCGAGTTTGCGGTGATGCGCGCGATGGGCGCGGCGCGCAGCCTGCTGTCCAACGTGCAGCGTGCCGAGCTGCTGGGGGTGGGCGCGCTGGCGGGTGCCTTGGCGTCATTGGCCGCCATTGTTGTCGGGTGGGCGCTGGCCAAGTACGTGTTTGAGTTTGACTGGACAGCCTCGCCTTGGGTGGTGTTGGTCGGCAGTGCCTCAGGGGCTGCACTGGCCTTGGCAGCAGGTTGGTGGGGCTTGCGTCAGGTGCTTCAGCGCCCTGTGGTTGAGACGCTGAGGCGAGCGGCTGATGTTTGAAGGTAAAGCCACTTGGCGGAAGCGGTGTTCCCTTCATGCCTTCCTTGGTTAAAGAGCCGCGCCACGCTGGCAAGGGAACTAGCTATTCGCTCTCGGGGATCACCCTCGGATCAGGCGCGGCTGATTCGATTGATGTGCTTCAGCAGTGATCCATCAAGCGGCCAGCGGTTGCACCGTCTCAGCCATATCTTTGCCTTGATCGCGTTCGATCACCTCCAGGTCGTATTGCCCTTGCAGTTCAACCAGAACTGCGCTTCCACGCCGAAGGCCAAGCCCAAGCGGTACGCGCGTGCCGCTATGGCCCGGTTACCCGAGCAGATTTCGTCGATGCGGCGTTGCTGCCGCCGTCACGGCGCGGTCACCTGAGCAGATTTCATCAATGCGGCGTTGCTGCACGCCAATGGCTTTGGCCACGCGGTAGCGCGTGATGCCCATGGCGTCGATGAAGTCGGCTTGCAGGACCGCGCCAGGGTGCACGGCGCCAACTTGCGCCCCGTGGTGACGGCTTTGAAGTTGGTGGTTTTCAGTTCGTTGCGATGAATACTCATGGTGGTTCCTTTTGTCGAATCAAGCACTTATCATAGCTTGCTGAGTCATCGTGAGCCGTTATACATCAACGTGAGATATCACGGTACTGGCGGAAGCGGTGAGATTCGAACTCACGGGCCCTTGCGAGCCGCCGGTTTTCAAGACCGGTGCAATCGACCACTCTGCCACGCTTCCTGACTCGTCGAATGCCGGCATTCTACCGATGCGCGCCATCGGGCCTGCGCGTTGCTGCAACGGTCAAACGGTGCAAGGTCGTGTGCGAGGCTCGGGCTACCCTGGCGCCTGCGCCTGCGTGCACGGCACTTGGATGATTTCGCGGCGCCCCCCGTCGACACGGGCGGCCGTGAGCATGCCGCCCCAGACGCACCCGGTGTCCAGCGCCAGCAGGTTGGGGCGGTTCAACAGCCCCAAGGTCGACCAATGCCCAAACGCAATCGGTGTGGTGGCGGTCTGGCGGTGGGGCATGTCGAACCAAGGCGTCAAACCCGGCGGCGCGGCCTGGGCCGATTCTTTAACTGCAAAATCGAGGCTGCCGTCGGGGTGGCAAAAACGGCTGCGTGTGAGCACATTCACCACGTGGCGCAGCTTGGCGGTGCCTTCCAAATCACTACGCCAGTGGGCAGGCTCGTTGCCATACATCGCCCGCAAAAGCGCATTGCCGTCTTGACCCTGCAGGGTGGACGACACATCCTGCGCCAGCGTCAGCGTCAGCGCAGCGTCCCATGGTGGCGCGACGCCAGCGTGCACGCACAGCCAGCCATGGCTTTGCAGCACCAGGGGTTGCTGGCGCAACCAATCCAGCAGCTCGGCTCCGTGGGGGTCGTCAAGCACGGCTTGCAGCGTGTCTTTGGGGTGCGGCTTTCTGGCGCCGACCGACAACGCCAGCAAGTGCAAGTCGTGGTTGCCCAGCACCGTCTGTGCGGCGTTGCCCAGGCGGCGAACGCGCCGCAGCACGGCCAACGATTGTGGCCCCCGGTTGACCAGGTCACCCAACAGCGTGATCGAGTCGCGCGAGGGGGAAAATCCGGTGGTGGCCAACAGGCGCTCAAACGCGTCGTCGCAGCCTTGCAAGTCGCCAATCAGGTAGTGCATGGCGCCATTCTGCTACGCTGCACACTTCGATGTTTTGTGCGCCCCGCGTTGAACCGGGCGGCGCGCGCCCCATGGAAGTCGCGTTACTCGTTTTTTTGATCCTGCTTAACGGCCTCTTTGCGATGACAGAAATGTCGCTGGCGGCCAGTCGCAAGGCTCGCCTTCAGGTGATGGTGGAGAACCGCGAGCATGGTGCCGCCGCCGCAATGGAGTTGCACGACAACCCGACGCGGTTTTTATCCACCGTGCAGATTGGCATCACGTCCATCGGGGTGCTCAATGGCATCGTGGGTGACGCTGCGTTTTCTGCGCCCCTGTCAGGTTGGCTGCAAGCAAGCTTCCCCATCCACAGCAGAGCCGCGGGCGTCACCGCCACAGCGCTGGTGGTGTTGATCATCACCTTCTTGACCATCGTGTTTGGCGAACTGGTGCCCAAGCGCATCGGTCAGATGTTTCCCGAAACCATTGCCCGCTTGGCAGCACCTCCGATGGGTTGGTTGTCCCTGGCGACCAAACCGTTTGTTGCGCTTCTGGCGTTCACCACCGACTCCATTTTGCGCATTTTCGGGTTGCGCGACAGTGGCAATCGAAGTGTCACAGAGGAAGAAATCTCAGCGAGCCTGGAGGAGGGTGTGGACGCAGGTGTCATCGAGCAGCATGAGCACCAAATGGTGCGCAACGTGTTCCGCTTGGACGACCGCCAAGTGGGATCAATGATGGTGCCCCGGGCCGAAATCAGCTGGCTCGATGCTGACGCGCCAATTGCCGATTCGCTGGCCACCATTGCTACCACGGCCCACACCCGCTACCCGGTGTGCCGGGGAGGGTTGAATGAAGTGCTGGGGGTGGTGGCTGCCAAGAGCCTGTTGCCCGTGTTGGCGCGTGGCGAGCAACCCAACTTGATGGCCCACGTGCTGCCGCCCGTGTTTGTGCCCGAGACGCTGACGGGCATGGAGCTGCTGGAGCAGTTTCGAACCACCAACGCCGAGCTGGTGTTTGTGGTGGATGAATACGGTGAGGTGCAGGGCGTGATCTCGCTGCTCAATTTGTTCGAGGCGATCACGGGCGAGTTTGTGACCTCCAGTGCCGATGACGCCTGGGCGGTGCAGCGTGATGACGGTTCGTGGTTGCTGGACGGCTTGATCCCGGTGCCTGAAATGAAAGACCGCTTGGATCTCAAAGAGATGCCCGAAGAAGACCGTGGGCGCTACAACACCCTGGCGGGCATGGTGATGCTGCTGTTGGGGCGCTTGCCCAGCGTCACCGACCGCGTCGAGTGGGGCGGGTGGGCCTTTGAGGTGGTGGACTTGGACGGCAAGCGCGTGGACAAGGTGCTTGCCACACGCTTGTCCGGTGAAGGGCACTGACCCTCATCACCACTTGGCACTTTCCATGTAAGCCACGATGTCGAGTTAGCTTTGCCGAATCTTTGTCGCAAAACATGCCGTTTGTCGGCGACAGGCGGCGCTGACACACTATTCGTGGTTTGACAAGCCCCAGGTGGCTGGTCTTCGCGTGAATTCGTCACGAGTTTGGCGTGCAACTGCGTTGGTGACCCGTCAAGTGTGGAGTACTGCCTAGGGTTTTGGTTGGGTGATTCTTAAAGTAACGACCATGCGTTGTTGATAGGAATCTCCATGCCACTGAACCGCCCACTGCCGACGAACACACTGCTCAAGCGTGGCTTTACGCTGATTGAGCTGATGATCGTAATTTCCATCGTCGCCATCCTGGCAGCGGTTGCCATGCCGGTTTACACCGACAACATCAGGCGTGGCGCGGTTACTGAAGCCCACTCGCGGTTGGCCGACTTCGCCAACCGCATGGAGCAGTACTACCAAAACAATCGCAGCTACGGCGGCGCCGCTTGCGCTGACGCTGCCGGTGCTGGCGCGTGGAACAACTTCGTGCCACCGGGAGGCGGCAACAAGTTCACGTTCAACTGCGCATTTGATGCCGGTGTCGGCAGTCAAGGCTACCTGCTTACGGCGACGGGCTCCGTTGGACAAGCCGCAGGGCATGTCTACACGTTGACGCATAACGGTGCCCGTGCCACCACAACCTTCAAGGGCGCCGCCAGCGGCAAACCTTGCTGGTTGTCGAAAGGCACTGAATGCTGAGCCGTGTACGGCGCCAGCGCGGCGTCACCCTCATCGAGCTGGTGGTCACCTTGTCGGTGCTGGCCCTGCTGATGTTCATGGTCGTGCCTGATCTGACGTCCACCATGAACAACGCGCGCATTCGCAGCGCCGCCGAGTCCATGAGCGCTGGCTTGCAGCGGGCCCGCATCGAAGCCATGCGCAGCAACGAAATTGTCGGCTTTTGGGTGGTCACGTCGAACGCGGCGTACGGCTTGGACAACGGGTGTGCCCTCGCGGCCAATGGTACGTCTTGGGTCGTGAGCCGCAGCGACCCGTCGGGCGCTTGCGCCTCGGAGCCATCCAGCACCGCAGAGCCTCGCATCAAGGCCAAACATGCTGGTGGCGACACGATGGCCAGCATGGCTATTGCTGCCAAAGAAGTGGACAAAGTGACCGACGCGACCAATATTTCTTTCGATGGATTTGGCCGGATTGCGCTGGGCACCCTCCGCGTGATTGAGTTCACAAGCCCGCAGCCTGACACGCGCGCCATTCGCATTGAAATGACCGCCAGTGGCGTCATTCGCATGTGCGAGCCCGGCCATTGCAAACACGGACACCGACCCACGTCGCTGTCTTTACTCATAAGGTGGTTATGAAGCCCGTCATCAAGATTTCAGAAGTGGCGTCCAAGCGGCTGTCAGGCCGTGCCAAGAAAAAACGCGGCTTTGCGTTGATCGAAGTACTGGTCGCTGCGCTGGTTTTTGCTTTTGGGGTGTTAGGTATTGTGGGTTTGCAAGCGCGGATGTCGACAGCACAGTCGTCGGCATCGCTGCGGTTGACGGCCATCAACTTGTCCCAAGAGATCATTGGCGCCATGTGGGCTGATGTCAGTCCCTTTGCCTTAGGGCGCTTCACCACGGCCAATTGCGACAGCGATGCACGCTGCAAGTCGTGGAAGAACAAGGTGGAGCGCGAATTGCCCGAGGGCACACCCACCATCGCTGTTGCTGGCAACGTGGCCACCATCCAGATCACCTGGAACACCAAGGATGGTGCCCAGCGCTATCAAACCTTGACGGCGGTGCAGCCATGAAATACGCAAAGCAAGCGCGTCGTTTGATGCCATCTTTTCGGCAGCGTGGTGTGACCTTGATCGAGCTGATGATTGGTCTGGCGCTCGGACTGGCGACCACGATTGTGATCTCGCAGGTGATGACGGCGTCTGAAGGCCAGCGCCGAGGCACGACGTCAGGGAATGATGCGCAGATCAACGGGGCCGTGGCGCTGTTTTCCTTGCAGCGGGAAATTATGAACGCTGGCTATGGGATGTCGGATCGACGCAATGGTTTTGGATGCCAACTTCAGTGCGCGCTACGACACTACCGATTTCACTACCACGCGATTCGAGCCGCTGAGCATCGCCGACGGTGGCATTAACGGTGAATCCGATACGCTGACCGTCAACTCAAGCAACAAGCTGGGTTTTGCGGCCCCGATCCGCATCAACGATTACGCAGGCACCGACAACCAATTCACGGTGAGCACCATCTTGGGTGCCGAACCAGGCGACGTGATGATTGTTTTGCCCGAAACCGTGACGGGTGCCGTGGGCGAGTGCGGCGTTTTTGCCGTGACCGACAGCGTTGCAGGCGGCGTACGACACGATGCCGGCAACGACTTGCCGATCAAGAATTGGAACCATGCACCAGGCTTCTTGCCTGCCTATGCGGAGAAGTCGTCCGTGAGTCAACATGGGGACTTATTCGTCGCGCACTTACGGCATCACTGGCAAGAATGCGTTGGCAGAGAAGACGCTTTCAGAGTCGGTGTTTGACACCTCCAGCGGCACCGTTGGGGCGCCCGGCTGAACTCTTCGCCAACGTTGTGAATTTCCAAGCGTTCTACGGCAAAGACACCAACGGCGACGGCGTGATCGATCGCTACGACGCAGTGCAGCCGCTGAACGGCAACGAATGGCGGCAAGTAAGCACGGTTCGAATCGTGGTGGTGGCGCGCTCAGAACAATGGATTCAAGACGGTGGCACCCCGGTGCAGCCCGTGCTGAACATGGGCTCATCGCCAACCGTGGTGGGCAGTGGCGTGGCGCCGTGCGGCACAGACCAGTGCCTCTCTTTAAAGGTCAACCACTTGGCCAATTGGCAAAACTACCGCTACCAAGTGTTCGACACCGTCGTGCCCTTGCGCAATCTTGTTTGGAACAGGTGAACAAGATGATTCAAACCGTGATTCCCTTGCCTGCATCGCGACGCACACGCGGCCGCTCTGCCCAGCTTGGCGCCTCGTTGCTGTTCGCCATGGTTGCACTGGCAGCCCTTTCGTTGGCGGCGGCTGGGTTGGTTCGTTCGGCCAGCTCGGGTGCCTTGGTGATCGGCAACTTGGGCTTCAAAACCGACACCGCTGCGGTGACCAACATCGCGGCGGAACAAGCCATTGCCTGGCTTGGCACGCGCACCGACGCCATGCTGGAAAACGACGACACGCCCAATGGCTACTACGCGGCCGCCAAAACAAAGCTTGACCCCACCGGTCAAAGTGCTGTGGCTGTCGATCGCGAGCTGGTGGATTGGGACGGCGACGGCTGCAGCTATGCCAGCGCCAACGTGACGGCACTGAACTGCTTGAATGCGAGCCCTGCACAGACGGCGGCCAATGCCACCAAGTTCAGCTACGTGATCACGCGACTGTGCTCGTCGGCCGGCAGCCTCGACACGCTCAATTCATGCGTGACTGGCTTGGAGCAAGCGTCGCTGGGTGACAAGAGCCGCGACAGCTTTGACTACCAACGCTAATGACACCCCCCAGCACGGGTGCAACGCAGCCCAGCTACTTGATTCTTGTGCGCGCCATCGGTGGACGCAACACCGTGACGTACACCGAAACCATCATTCGCCGCTAGTTTCTTCTTTGCCCCAAGACCCAACGGTACTCAAAAGGCTTCACCATGAACATCAAACCATCGCAACCTGCAAGCGACGTCATCCGCCTTGCCATTTGTGCCCTGCTGGTGGTCGCCATGCCACTGCAGGCCAACGCCCAGGCGGCAGACATCGCCGAGTTTCCTTTGGCCAAGACGTCTACTGCAGCCGTTCGGGCCAACATGATGTTCATCATGGATGACTCTGGCTCCATGGACTTGGATACGCTGCCTGACACTGGCAACTTCAGCGGTTATTGCATGGGCTTCAGTGGCATCAATCGGATCTTTTACGATCCAAACGTGACGTACTTGCCACCGACAAAGGCTGACGGCACCACGTTTGACCCCGCATCGTTCACGGCGGCCAAGGTCGATGGTTACAGCAGCAGCGGCAGCACCAAGAATTTGAGCGTGGTCGGCAACTTGACCACCGATAGCGTGAAAGTTACGTCCTCGACGGATTCCAAGTACTACTACTCTATACCCAAGGTGGCAGGTGCGCACACCGTGCGCCAGCAGCAACACCAATCGGGTCAAGTGGGACTTTGTCACCGTTTTGCCAGCGGCTCAACAAACCAACTACGCCAACTGGTACACCTACTATCGCACCCGCATGTACACCATGAAGGCGGCCGTGGGGCGCGCCATGACGGCCATCGATCCCACGCGTTTTCGCGTTGGCTACTCGGCCATCAGCAGCAACGTCTACACCAACAGCGCTGGCTTCTTGCCCGTGGGCGACTTCAGCGACGCAACCCAGAAGGCGGCATTCTTTCAGAAACTTTATGACGCACAATCGGTGGGCTGGACGCCCCTGCGTCCTGCCTTGGAAAAAATTGGCAAGTACTATGCGAAGAAGACCATTACAGGTGCCGCGCTGCCAGCCGGGGTGGCCGATCCAGTTCAGTATTCGTGCCAGCGCAACTACGCTGTGCTGACGACTGACGGTTATTGGAATCGCCACGACGAGGACAATTTCCGTTCGAGCTATCAACCCGACCAGGCTCGATGGCTCCACGGTCATTGGAAACCCCGACAGTGGCATTTCGATCCCTCGCCCGATTCGTGACGACGGACGGCTGGTGAGTGGCAACTGGATCACGGGCGGTAGCGGCGAGGCCAATACGTTGGCCGACATCGCTCAGTACTTCTACATCACTGATTTGAGGACCGGTGTTCCCGGCAGCCCCGGTTGCATCGGCGCCATTGCTGGCCAGGACGTTTGTCAAGACTTGGTTATTCCCTCGGGCAGCGATACGGCCAAACATCAACACATGACGACGTTTTCGCTCGGCTTGGGTGTGGCGGGTGGCGTTGACGTACCGCGCCGACTACGAGACGGCATTGACTGGTTCTTTTGCGGAAATCAAGTCGGGCACCAGGGCCTGGCCAAAGACCGACGTTACAGGCGACGCTGATTCCAGCCCGGCTTCGCGCGCCGACGACTTGTGGCACACGGCAGTGAACGGGCGCGGGCGGTACTACAGCGCCAACAACCCGACCGATCTGGTAACGAGCTTGACATCGGCCATGGATTCCATTGCCAGTGTCTCTGGCGTGGCGGCGGCGGCGGCTACCAGCTCGCTGCAGCCTGTAGCGGGCGACAACTTCATGTTCATTGGTGAGTACACCACGGTGTTGTGGGAAGGGAACTTGCGCGCCCACACGGTTGACCCCGTGACGGGCCTTCTGTCCGCAACCCCCATGTGGGAGGCGGCCAACGTGATGAAAACCCAGGTAAGCGCCACCAGTGATACCCGCACCATCTACTTCCAGAACCCGGCCACCAAGCAATTGGTGAACTTTGATGCCGGCACACTGACTGCCGCTGGGCTGATTGGCAATTTCAACAACATGTGCGTTGGCGGTGCCAACAAGCTTTCGCAGTGCGCCACGCTTGACGCTGGACAGCAAGCCAATGCGAACGTGCCCGCCAACATGGTGGACTACATCCGCGGCCGCTCGCGGTTTGAAAACACCAGTACCAACGCGACGGTCGCTGATCGCGTGTTTCGTGCCCGCGTCAACACGCCGTTGGGTGACGTCGTCAACTCGTCGCCTGTGTACGTGAAGGCGCCTCCCTTCAAGTACACAGATACTGGATACGCGGCCTTCAAGTCGGCCAACGACAGCCGTGCAGCTGTGGTTTACTTGGCAGCCAACGACGGCATGTTGCATGCGTTGAATGCTTCGACGGGCGCGGAGCTTTGGGCCTACGTGCCCACGATGGTGATGCCTGCCATGCACCGTCGCGCTGACGAAAACTACGGCAACAACCACCGATACATGGTCGACGGGACGCCCGTGGTGGGCGATGTGTTTGACGGCACCAAGTGGCGCACCATCTTGGTGGGTGGCTTGAACTCCGGTGGTCGTGGCTATTACGCGCTGGATGTCACCAACCCCATGGTCCCTGAAATGCTTTGGGAGATCACCAACGCTCAAGAGCCTGATCTCGGCTTGACGTTCGGAAACCCAGTCATCACCAAAGACAAAACAGGCGAATGGATCGTTGCTTTCTCGTCCGGTTACAACAACACGGTGGCCGGCGGCAATGGCAATGGCCACCTGTTTGTGCGCGACGCCGTCACCGGTGCTGCAGTCCGCAAGGTTTCAACGTTTACCTCAGGCTCAACGCCTGCCGGTACGGTTGGCGCTCCCAACAACTTGGGCAAACTGGGCGCATGGATTGAAAGTGAAACCAACAACACAGCGACGCGCATGTACGGCGGTGACATGCAGGGTAATGTGTGGCGATTCGACTTCGACAATACCGTGGGTTTTGCCGGCTTTGAGTCGACGCTTTTAGCGCAACTTCGCGGCCCTGCCGGCCACGCACAGCCCGTCACCACCGTTCCTGTCCTTTCCGTTGTCACAGGCGCCAAGCTGCCTGTGGTGACCGTGGCGACGGGTCGCTACTTGGGCGTTACCGACGTGGGCGACCACAAGGTTCAATCGATTTATTCGTTCCGTGACATGCTGGACGGTAGCAACCTGGGCAACCTGCGCCTGCGTGCTGACATTCAACAGAAGACCTTTTCGGAGACAACCGTCAGCAGTGTGAGTCAGCGAAATCTGGACGCGACCAGTGTGAACTGGAGCAGCAAAAAAGGTTGGTACGCTGACTTCAACCTGGAAGCCGGTGAACGCGTCAACGTCAACATGGCGCAAGCCAGTGGCTATTTGGGTGTGGCCTCCAACATTCCGGCGCCAACGGCTTGCAACCCTGGCGGTACGTCCTGGTTTTACACCATCAACGTTGAGGCAGGCAACGTCGCCAACAGCATGGAGATCAACTCCTTGGCCGCAGGCGTGAACATGGTTGCGTTGCCGGCAGGTGTGCGATTCATGGTGGTGGACACCAACGGTAAAGTGACTCTCTCGAAGCCGATCAAGGGCGCTCCGTCGGGCGTTGACTTCAAACGTCGCTCGTGGCGCGAGATCATCATCGGCCGTTAACCAGGTACTTCAGTCCGAAATCCAAGCGGTGCCCTCAAGGAGGGCGCCGCTTTCTTGGGTCAAAGCGGTACCGAAAACCGGTAGCTCTGGAACCGAATCACCACCGACTTGGGCAAGATGCGCTCAACAACCAGATTGGGGGCGGCTTGTTCGCCTTCCAACACCAGTCGGCCATCAACGATCACCATGCGATTGCTTGCCTGAGGGGAGTAGACCGAGCCGCTCAGGGTCAGCGTAGGCAGTTGACGTTGCACCTCGGGCGGCAATTCGCTGCGTGTCATCACCCTTTCTTCGACTGACGCAGTTACTGCGGTGGTGGGTGCCGGCCGCGTGCGCGGGAGCGGCGCTGCGCGGCCTTCCTCCAAGCCAGGCGTATTTGCGCGTTGCGGGTTGGTGGGTGGTGTGGACGCCAAAGTCGGCAATGCTGCGGGCGCTGTGCGGGCAGTGGCTGGGGCGGTGGCTACGGTCGGTGGCGCTACCGGCACTGCCGCCAGTGGCGGTGCAGCAGGTGGCGTCGGTTGTGGTGCTGGCACCGCAACTTTGGAGGTGGGCTGCGCACCCGTGCGTGGGCCGCTGTCGGAGCTGGCGCGTTGCCAGGACCATCCAATGACCAGCAACGACGCAAAGCCAGCGGCGCCCACAATCCATGGCCACGGCGGCCGTGACGACGCTGCCCTGTCGTCAACGCGCGGCTGAGGCACCGGTTGAGAGTGAATGCTGGGCACATGGCCGCGGTCGCGCTCCGAGTCCGCGCGCCGAAGGGCATCAAGGATGTAAGACATTTCAGGGCTGCTTGGTGCTGGCCGCCGCCATGGTTTGAAAAGTGGCAAAAGCACCGTTCCAGTGCTTTGCGAATGTCGATGCTTCGAGCTTGACCACCTCACCTCCGGCCCCGCGCAGCGTCAATGACGATGCGTCGGCGCTGCCGGTGTAGACAACGTAGCCCTTGAGACCTTGAGCATCCTGCAGCGTAAGCAGCGCGGGCTTGCGCAATTGCTTCAACATCGCGACGTTTCCATCGTTGCGCTTGACGCACGCCAGCCGTTGTTGCCCGGCTGCTGCACACGGGTCGCCATCGGCCAGGGTGATTTTTGACGTCAAAGCGAGCAACCGCCAAGCTTGTTGTTCGTCTTGCAGCGGTTTAATGGTCTGCGGGGGTGTCGACGTGTCGATGGTGACGCGTTGCAGCGTGGCGGCAGGTGATGTCGATGCCGGTGACGATGTTGGCACAGCCGGCGCAGCCACCTCGTTGGCTGTTGTGGATTGGGGTTCGGGCGTGTGCTGCTTTTGGAGGCCTGCCAAGGCAAACGCGACAAGCAACCCCCCTCCCAATACGCCAGCACCCATCCACGGCCATCTGGCGACCCATGCTGCCTGTGCTGCGCCCGCCGGTGCTTTGCCGAAGACCTCTTCAGCACTTTGGTTGACGGTCGCTGCGGTGATGCGCTGAGCGCCTGTTGCGTAAGTGCCCAGCATGGCGCGGTCGCACAGCAGGTTGATGCGTCTGGGGATGCCACGGCTCAGTGCGAAGACCCGGTGGCGTGCTTCTTGGTCAAAGGGCATGCCACCGGTGCGACCCGCAACCGCCAATCGGTGATGCATGTACTTGCTGGTTTCAACCTCGTCCAATGCTTCTAGGTGGTAGCGCGCGGTCACGCGCTGGGCCAATTGCTCTAGTTGAGGCTGTGCCAGCATGTCGCGCAGCTCGGGTTGACCGATCAGGATGATTTGAAGCAGCTTGCGTTCGGTGGTTTCAAGGTTGGTCAGCAGGCGCAACTGTTCCAGCACATCCACGCTCAAGTTTTGAGCCTCGTCGATGATGAGCACGTTGTTTTGGCCCACTGCGTGGGTGCGCAGCAAAAACGCATTGATGGCGTCAACGTGTTCTTTGGTGGCTTCCGCTTGCGCACGGATGTGGTCCACCGGAATGCCAAATTCGTCGCACACGGTGCGCAGCAGTTCGGGCACGGTCAGTTTGGGGTTGAAGATGTAGGCGACGTTGCATTTTTTGGGGATCTGTTCCAAAAAACAGCGGCACACCGTGGTTTTGCCTGCGCCAATCTCGCCCGTCAGCAATACAACACCGCCCGAGCCTTGCAACCCGTACAACAAGTGCGCAAGCGCCTCCCGATGGCGTTCACTCATGAAGAGGTAGCGCGGATCGGGGGCGATGGAAAAGGGCGTGTGCTTGAGCCCAAAGTGCTTGTTGTACACAAGGGCAATGGTACTTCGTGCGCATGGCGTGCCGGCGCAACGTCGGCAATCAAGCGCCGTCGACGCGTGCCCCTGCTTTGCCGTTTAAACGGGCGCCGCGCTGGGGGCTTGCCAGGCGCGCAGCGTGCATGCATAATTAACCGACCGTGCGGTCGAATTTGTTTTTTCGCAATCGCATGGTGCCCCTCCACGCAACCTTTTGTCGCTGTTGCACATGACTTCACTCACTTCTGCGCCGATAGATCCCGACGTGCTTGTGTCGACGCGCGAGGGTGTGATGACGATCACCCTCAACCGGCCTCAATCGCTTAACAGCTTTACCGTGGCGATGTTGACTGCGCTGCATGCGACGCTTGACGGCGCAGCCCAAGATGCGACGGTGCGATGTGTGGTGCTGGCGGCGACGGGTCGTGCCTTTTGTGCGGGTCAAGACCTGTCGGACCCCGCGGCTGCACCCGACTTCACACCCGGCGCTGAACCCAAAGATCTGGGCCTTTTGATCGCGCAACACTACAAGCCTTTGGCATTGCGGTTGCGCAGCATGCCTGTGCCCACGCTTGCTTCGGTTCAAGGCGTGGCAGCGGGCGCTGGGGCCAACTTGGCATTGGGCTGCGACATCGTGGTGGCCGGCAAGTCGGCCAGTTTTATCCAGGCGTTTTCAAAAATTGGTTTGATCCCCGACACGGGCGGCACGTGGTTGCTGCCATGCCAAGTGGGCCGCGCGCGTGCCATGGCTTTGGCGATGTTGGGTGACAAGCTCAGCGCCGAACAGGCCGAGCGTTTCGGTTTGATTTGGCGCTGGGTGGATGACGCCGATTTGAAATCGACCACGCTTGCGCTGTCGAGTCAACTCGCGGCCATGCCGTGCAAGGCGCTCGCGACCACGCGTGCCGCCATGGACAACGCAGTCACGATGTCGTTTGAGCAGGCGCTGGACACCGAGGCCGTTTTGCAATCCGCGCTGGGCAAAGCACCTGATTACGCGGAGGGCGTCGGCGCCTTCATGGCCAAGCGCGGCCCGAAATTCACCGACCGTTAGTGCCATTCTTGAATCACGACCCCCATGACAGACTCAACCCAAAACATGACACCGCAACAACGGGCCGAGCACGTGCGCGATCGCCTTTGGGCCAACGATTACGCGAGCCAGGCTTTGGGCATGGCCGTGACACACATCGCGCCCGGGGCGGCCACACTCACCATGACGGTGCGCCGCGACATGCTCAACGGGCACGCCATCTGCCACGGTGGCCTGATCACCACCCTGGCTGACAGCACCTTCGCCTTTGCTTGCAACGCCTACAACGAACTGACGGTGGCCGCCGGGTTCACGATGGACATTCTTGCGCCGGCCCAAGAGGGTGACGTGCTGACGGCGCACTGTGTCGAGCAAAACAAAGGGGGTCGCTTGGGTTTGTACGACGTGCTGGTGACCAATCAAAACGGTGCGCAGATTGGTCTGTTTCGTGGCCGCTCGTACACCGCCCGCGGCAAACCAGCCATCCCCGCCAACGGGTAATCCTGAAGGAGACGCCGCCCATGCCTGTGTTGAAGCCCGAACCCGGCGACTTGGAACCCATCGAGAGGGCCAGCCGCGACGAGATCGCTGCCTTGCAATTGACGCGCATGCAGGCGACGCTTCAAAGCGCCTACAACAACGTGCCGCACTACCACCGCGCGTTTAACGCCCAAGGCGTGCACCCAAGTGACTTGAAATCGCTGGCGGACTTGGCCAAGTTTCCATTCACCACCAAAAAAGACCTTCGCGACAACTACCCGTTTGGGTTGTTTGCCGTGCCGCGTGAAAAGGTGGTTCGCATTCACGCTTCGTCAGGCACCACCGGCAAACCCACGGTAGTCGGCTACACCCAAAACGACATCAACACCTGGGCAGATTTGGCCGCGCGGTCGATCCGCGCTGCAGGCGGGCGAGCGGGCGACATCGTTCACGTCATCTATGGCTACGGTCTCTTCACCGGCGGCCTGGGTGCGCACTATGGCGCCGAGCGGTTGGGGTGCACGGTGGTGCCGATGTCGGGTGGGCAAACCGAGAAGCAAGTGCAACTGATTCAGGACTTCAAGCCCAGCATCCTGATGGTCACCCCAAGCTACATGCAGGTGATCATCGAGCAAATGCGCAAAGAGGGCATCGACCCTCGGTCGACGTCGATCAAAGTTGGCATTTTTGGCGCCGAGCCGTGGACCGAAGCGATGCGCCACGACATCGAGCAAAGTGCCGACATGAAGGCCGTGGACATTTATGGGCTGTCGGAGGTGATGGGTCCGGGTGTTGCCAGCGAGTGTGTCGAGACGCAAGATGGCCCGGTGATTTGGGAGGATCACTTCTACCCCGAGATCATCGACCCACTCACAGGCGCGGTGCTGCCCGACGGTGAAGAAGGTGAACTGGTTTTCACGTCACTCACCAAAGAAGCGCTGCCCATGATTCGTTACCGCACGCGCGACTTGACCCGCCTGTTGCCGCCCACCGCGCGCAGCTTTCGGCGCATGGGCAAGATCGTCGGGCGCAGTGACGACATGTTGATCATTCGGGGCGTCAATCTGTTTCCTACCCAAATTGAAGAAATCATCTTGCAACACGGCCAATTGGCTGGCCAGTACCAACTTGTGATTTCACGCACGGGCACCCTGGACGAGGTGCAGGTGCTTTGTGAACTGGCGCCAGCACACACCAACGCCGACCGCGCACAGGTGGGCCAACAGCTTCAGCAACGCATTAAAACGTTGTGTGGCGTGAGCACACAAGTCCAGGTGGGTGCGCCCGATTCCATCGAGCGCACACTGACAGGCAAGGCGCGCCGCGTTATCGACACGCGCCCCAAAGGTTGAGTGACAACGACCAAGCTGCATAACAACCCCGACCGCATTCAATTGACCAGCACTTTCTAGGGAGCCAAGGATGTACACCCAAGCCATGGACACGATGGGCAACGAAGCGCGAGCCAGCGCCAAGCCGATGGACGCGCAGCAAGCCCAACTGCAAGCACGCTTTGACGCCAAGATTGATGCGGGTGACTTCATCGAAGCCAAAGATTGGATGCCCGACAACTACCGCAAGACGCTAACCCGGCAGATCAGCCAGCACGCTCACAGCGAGATCGTGGGCATGCTGCCCGAGGGCAACTGGATCACCCGCGCGCCCACGCTCAAGCGCAAGGCCATTCTGTTGGCCAAGGTGCAAGACGAGGGCGGGCACGGCCTGTACCTCTACGCTGCCGCCGAGACGCTTGGCACCAGCCGCGACCAAATGTTTGAAGCCCTGCACACGGGCAAAGCCAAGTACAGCTCGATCTTCAACTACCCCACGCTGACTTGGGCCGACATCGGCACCGTGGGGTGGCTGGTTGACGGGGCGGCCATCATGAACCAGGTGCCCATCTGTCGCTGCTCGTACGCGCCGTACGCGCGCGCCATGATTCGCATTTGTCGCGAGGAGAGCTTTCATCAACGCCAAGGCTTTGACGCCTTGTTGGTGATGATGCAGCAGGGCACCGACGCACAGAAGGCGATGGTGCAAGACGCCGTCAATCGCTGGTGGTGGCCGTGCTTGATGATGTTTGGGCCCCCCGACGACCAAAGCCCCAATTCGGCGCAAGGCATGCGTTGGGGCATCAAGCGAGTGTCCAACGACACGCTGCGCCAAAAATTTGTGGACGCTGCGGTGGAACAAGCCAAGGTGCTGGGCGTGACCTTCCCCGACCCGGCGCTGAAGTGGAACGAAGCGCGTGGCCAACACGACTTTGGCGCCATCAACTGGGACGAGTTCTGGCAAGTGGTGAATGGTGAAGGGCCTTGCAACCGTGACCGATTGGCTGCACGCGTGAAGGCCTGGGACGACGGCGCCTGGGTGCGTGATGCCGCCATGGCTCACGCACGCAAGCCGCAGGCCACTGAGGCCCTTGCAGCCTGAAGAACGCGTTGCACAAGAACCAACAAGGAAACACCATGCCCGTCGAGAAGCAAACCGAATGGCCCCTCTGGGAAGTGTTTGTCCGCAGCAAAGCGGGCTTGGACCACAAGCACTGTGGCAGCCTTCACGCCAGTGATGCCAAGGCTGCCATCCAACTCGCGCGTGACGTGTACACGCGGCGCCAAGAAGGCACCAGCGTGTGGGTGGTCCTCAGCGAGCACATCGTGGCCAGCGACCCCGGTGACAAAGACATGTACTTCGACCCGATGGAGGACAAGGTCTACCGCCACCCAACTTTCTACACGTTGCCTGAATCCGTTGACCACATGTGATCTGACATGACAGCCTCCATTCAAGTACACCAAACGCCCAGCGTGAAATACCTGCTGCGCGTGGCGGATACGTGTTTGATCCATTCGCACCGCTTGTCCGAGTGGTGTGGGCACGCGCCCGTGCTGGAAGAAGACATCGCGCTGGCCAACATGGCACTCGACATGTTGGGTCAAGCGCGTGCCTTGTTGACGCATGCGGGCACGCTGGAGCTGGACGCGCGATCTGACAGGACGGGAGCGGCCTTCACCGAAGACCAATGGGCTTACTTGCGCGACGAACGCGACTTCTTCAACGTCACGTTGGTGGAGCTGCCCAGCGGTGATTCGCTGCCAGGGGACTTTGCCTTCACCGTGCTGCGCAACCATGCCGTGGCCACATGGTTGCACTTGATGTGGCATGGATTGGTGTCGTCTAGCGACCCAACGGTTGCAGCCATCGCTGCCAAAGCCGTCAAAGAAGCGCGCTACCACGAGGCGCACACGGCCGACTGGGTGGTGCGCCTCGGTGACGGCACCGACGAATCAGCCAAACGCATGCACGCGGCGCTGCAGCGCCTGTGGCCGTACACCGCCGAGCTGTTGGCCTCTGACGCCGTTGATGGCCAAGCCAAGGCACTGGGCTTGGGGCCGGCCTGGGGCGACCTGCAGGCGCCGTGGATGCACGCCATTGACGCTGTTTACGCGCGGGCTCGGCTGGTGAAACCCGCCGCTGGCGAGTTTGTCAGCACGGGCCGCAATGGCACGCACAGCGAACACATGGGTTTCATCCTTTCGCAAATGCAGTACTTGCAGCGCACTTACCCGGGTGGTGTGTGGTGACCGTTTTGACCATGTCGAAGGAGGCACATGGATTGTCTGACGAAGCATCGGGCGCCGCGGGTTCACGGGTCGCACGTGCTTGGACCGTTCTGCACACGGTGCTTGACCCCGAAGTACCGGCCCTGTCGGTGTGCGACCTGGGCATCGTGCGTGATGTGCGCGACGTTGGTCATGCACTCGAAGTTGACCTCACGCCAACTTACAGCGGTTGCCCCGCCACCGAGGTGATTGAGAACGACGTGGTGCAAGCCTTGACGCTGGCCTGCCTGGGCCCTGTGGTCGCCCGTACCGTGTTGTCGCCCGCGTGGACGTCCGATTGGATCTCTGCGGCTGGGGCACAGAAGCTGCGCGACTACGGCATCGCCCCGCCGGGTCGTTGTGGTTCGTCCCAAGCGCCCACGGCGGTGATCCAGTTTGTGCCTCATGCTGCACGTGCAATCGCAGCTGTGCACTGCCCGCGCTGCAACAGCAGCCACACCGAGCGCTTGTCAGCGTTTGGCGCCACGGCGTGCAAGTCCTTGCATCGGTGCCTGGATTGCCGCGAACCCTTTGAAGCTTTCAAATCGATTTGAATCCGAGGCCCTTGGATGTCCACTCACTTTCACCCTTTGCGTGTGCGCCAGATCGAGCCTGACACCGACGAGGCCGTGGTCGTCAGCTTTGAAGTGCCCACCGCGTTGCAGTCGGTGTTTGGATTCACCCAAGGGCAGCACCTGACCTTGCGCAAAGAGGTTGCCGGCCAATCGCTTCGCCGCTCTTATTCCATTTGCGCTGGTGTGGACGACGGTGAGTTGCGCGTGGGCGTGCGCAAAGTCAAGGGGGGCGTTTTTTCAAACTGGATCAACACCGAGCTGAAGGTGGGTGACACCGTTGATGTGATGGCGCCGCAAGGGCGCTTCTTTGTCCCCACAGACGCGAACGCCAAGCGCCATTACTTGGGCGTTGCCGGGGGCAGCGGCATCACCCCCATTTTGTCGATCATGAAGACGGTTCTGTCACGCGAGCCGCGCAGCCGTTTCACGTTGATGTATGGCAACCGTGCCGTTCGCTCGACGATGTTCAAAGAAGCGCTCGAGGATTTGAAGAACGCACACCTGACGCGTTTGGTGTTGCACCACGTTTTTTCAGACGAGCACACCGACGCCCCACTCAACAGTGGGGTGATGAACCGCCAAAAGATCACTGAGTTTCTGGATCGCTTGATTCCACCGGCTGGCATCGATCATGCCTTTATTTGTGGTCCCTTCCAAATGAACGATGAGGCCGAGGCTGCTTTGCTGAACGCTGGTGTGCCGCCTGAGCGCATTCACGTCGAGCGATTTGGCGTTGCGCCTTTGCCCGGTGGGCAGGTGGCCGACGCGGTCGTGCACCAAGCGCAGCCGGGGGACGCTCAGCTGGCCACCATCGTCATCGTGCGCGACGGCCTGAGCCGGGAGATCAACTTTCAGAAAGACCAGCCCAGCTTGTTGGACGCTGCGTCGGCGGCAGGCTTGGAGATGCCTTACTCCTGCACGTCAGGGGTTTGTGGCACATGCCGTGCCAAGGTGATTGAAGGTAAAGTGCGCATGGACCGCAACTTTGCACTCGACAAGGCCGAGGTGGCTGCTGGGTTTGTCCTAACCTGCCAAGCGCACCCCATCACTGAGCGTGTGGTGATTTCTTTCGACGAACGATAGGCCGTCGTGGCTCGCGGTCGTGCACTCAGTTATGGGCTTCAGCGGGAAGCCATTTTGCAGCAGGCTGCCGCCCTGTTTGCCCTGCACGGTTACGCCTCGGCAACGATGCAACAAGTGGCGCAAGCTTGTGGCATGTCCAAGCCCACGCTCTACCACTACTTTCGCGACAAAGACGCCTTGCTTGTTGAGTTGACCCAAAGCCATGTGGAGCATTTGCTGGGCATCGTCGACGCTGTGATGGCGCTTGAATTGGCGCCGCGCGAGCGTGTCGAGCAACTCATCTTGCGATTTGTGCAGGCCTACGCCCATGCCCAGCACGCCCACCGGGTGTTGACCGAGGACACACGCTTCTTGGCCCCGACCGACCGCGAGCGCGTGCTGGGTTGCGAGCGCCGCGTGGTGGCCGCATTTGCCAAAGCCATTGCAGCCTACAAGCCCGAGTTATCGGCGCAACATATCGTCAAGCCGGTGACGATGCTGCTTTTTGGCATGATCAATTGGATGTTCACTTGGCTGCAACCCGACGGGGCGCTGGACCACGACGCGATGGCGCCCCTGGTGGTCAATTTGTTCTTGGGTGGTTTGCCGGCCGTGGCATCGGCCCCGCGCGGCGCTTCGCCCAAACACCGCGCGCGTGCGACGCGTTCGGCACTGGTTTGAGTTTGGGTTTAAGGAGACGATGGCATGACACGCGTGTTGCAGAGTTTGATTGCGGATCGATGGCTGGGTGGCACCGCCGCGCAAAGTTTGAGCAGTGCGCTCGACGGGCACCTTGTGGCGCAGACCCATGCCGAGTCGATCGACTTTGCACAGGCACTGGACCATGCCCGGCGCGTGGGTGTGCCTGCGCTTTTGTCGATGGACTTTCAGCAGCGCGCCCAGCGTCTCAAAGCGCTGGCGGTTTACCTGGGTGAACAAAAAGAGCTGTTGTATGCCATCTCTCATCACACCGGCGCCACCCGTGCCGATGGTTGGATCGACATCGAAGGTGGCACGGGTACGCTCTACGCTTACAGCAGCATCGGTGGCAATGAACTGCCTTCGGGCAATGTGCTGCACGAGGGTCCTGCCACAGCCCTGGGCAAGCGGGGTGTCTTTGCGGGTACGCACATCTTGGTACCCAGGCGCGGCGTTGCGTTGCACATCAACGCCTTCAACTTCCCCGTTTGGGGCATGCTAGAAAAGTTTGCACCGTCATTCCTTGCGGGCATGCCATGCATCATCAAGCCTGCCACCGCCACAAGCTACCTCACCGAGGCCTGCGTGCGCTTGATGCATGGATCGGGGTTGTTGCCCCCCGGGGCCCTGCAATTGATCATCGGCAGCACCGGCGACTTGATCGATCGCATGCAAGAAAGTGACGTCATCACGTTCACAGGTTCGGCCGACACCGCACTCAAGCTGCGTGGCCATGCCAACGTGCTTCGCAAATCCATCCCTTTTAACGCCGAGGCCGATTCCCTCAACGCCGCCATCTTGATGCCCGATGTTTCGCCCGATCACGCGACGTTTGGGCTGTTTGCCAAAGAGGTGGTGCGTGAAATGACCACCAAGGCCGGGCAGAAGTGCACCGCGATTCGGCGCGTGCTGGTGCCGCGATCGCACCTGGACGCCTTGACGCAACGCTTGCGCGACATGTTGTCCAAAGTGGTGGTGGGTGACCCTTCGCTCGAGGGCGTGCGCATGGGTGCGCTGGCTTCCAAAGACCAGCAACGTGACGTCGCAGCGCGCGCGCAGCAATTGGCCGACAGCGGTGAAGTCGTCTTCGGCGAGCGCGACGGCTTTTCGCCGCGCGGACAGGGGGTTGCCGAAGGGGCGTTTTTTGCGCCCACCTTGCTCTTGGCGAGGCACACGGGGGCAGGTGCTGCGGTGCACGAAGTGGAAGCCTTTGGCCCCGTCAGCACGCTGATGGTTTACGACGACGTGGACGAAGCTATCGCGCTGGCGGCACGCGGCCGTGGCAGTTTGGTGGTGTCATTGGCTACCGAGGCCCCCACGCTGGCGCGCCGCGTGGTGCCCGAGCTGGCGGCCCTGCATGGCCGCGTGCACGTGCTCAACGCCGAGTCGGCACCCGAGTCAACGGGGCACGGCTCGCCCCTTCCAGGGCTGAAGCATGGGGGCCCCGGTCGCGCGGGCGGCGGTGAAGAATTGGGGGGCGTGCGCGCGGTCAAACACTACCTGCAGCGCGCGGCTGTTCAGGGTTCACCGACCATGCTAGCTGCCATCACGGGTGAGCATGTGCGGGGTGCAGTTGTGCAGGAAGGGGACGTGCATCCATTTCGCAAGTACTTCGATGACTTGTCGATTGGCGACTCGTTGTTGACGCATCGACGCACCGTGACCGAGGCCGACATCGTTGCCTTTGGGGGGATTTCGGGCGACTTCTTTTACATGCACTTTGACGACGTTGCCGCCAAGCAGTCAGCGTTTGGCCAGCGCATCGCCCATGGCTATTTTGTCTTGTCAGCCGCAGCGGGGTTGTTCGTGTCGCCCGCGCCAGGCCCGGTGTTGGCCAACTATGGACTCGACTCGCTGAGATTTACCAAGCCCGTGGGCATTGGCGACACCATTCAGGCGCGCCTCACCTGCAAACGTAAAACCGACCGCAACAAGCAGGATGCCCAGGGCGTGGGGCAAGGAGTCGTGGCGTGGGATGTCGAGGTGCGCAACCAGCACGGTGAGATGGTGGCGAGCTACGACATTTTGACGTTGGTGGCCAAGCGTGCGTGAAGCCCACGGTTCGTGCGGTGTCGGCCGCTTGTGCCGCTTTCCGCCATTCTTAGAACAGGATGTGACGTGAAGTCAGCGGAGCGCGTCGACGCTGTGGTGATCGGTGCCGGTGTCGTTGGCTTGGCGGTTGCGCGAGCTCTCGCCAGAGTGGGGCGCGACGTGATCGTTTGCGAAGCACGCAATGCCTATGGCACGCTCACCAGCGCACGCAACAGCGAGGTGCTGCACGCCGGGTTGCACTACCCCAGCGACTGGCTCAAGACCCAGTTGTGCGTTCAAGGGCGCCCGATGGTGGAGCAGTTCGCCAGCCAACATGGGGTGCCTTGGCGCCGGCTGGGCAAGCTGGTGGTGGCCACCGGGCCAGCCGAACTGCCTGCGCTCGACAAATTGCACCAGAGGGCCCTTCAAAATGGGGCCACGGAGGTGACACGCATCAGCGGTGATGAAGCGCGCCGGCTGGAGCCCGCGCTGGCGCCCCGTACCGCTGGGGCACTGTTGTCGCCCGAGACAGGCATCATCGACAGCCACAGCCTGATGAGGGCCTTGCTCGGTGACGCGCAAGACCACGGCGCGTGGCTGGCGCTCAAGAGCCCCGTCTCGGCGCTGCAAAGCACGTCAAAGGGGCTGCGTGTGAGTGTCGCCAGCGACCCGCCCGTGGAGCTTTTGGCCACGGTGGTGGTGAATGCTGCTGGCCATCACGCACCTTTGCTGGCGCGAGGCATGACGGCCTTGCCAGAGACACTGGTGCCGCAGGCCAGTGTGTGCAAGGGAAACTACTTTGCGCTGGCGGGCAAGGCGCCTTTTTCACGTTTAATTTACCCATTGGCCACGGCCGCTGGGCTGGGCGTGCACCTGACGTTGGACATGGGCGGGCAGGCGCGCTTTGGCCCGGATACGCAGTGGATTGAAGCCCATGAGGCGTCTTGGGGCCACGCACCCCACGCCGTTGAAGTGGACAGTCGCCGCGCCCTCGGCTTCGAGCAGGCGGTCAAGCAGTTTTGGCCTGGACTGGCCGAGGGCAGCCTGCACCCTGCGTTTGCCGGCCTGCGCCCCAAAGTTCATGACGCATCGCAGCCGCTGGCAGATTTCATCGTGCAGGGCGAAGATGCTCATGGTGTGCCGGGGTTGGTGAACTTGTTCGGCATCGAATCGCCGGGCCTCACGTCCTGCATGGCCTTGGCCAGCCATGTGCTGCAAAAGCTTGCGCTTCCGGCGTCAACGCGCTAACGTTTGAGCAGCAAGCCAGTCAACCTTTAATACCCTCAACCGCGGAGCTTTAAACCATGGCCACACGCCCTACCATGTTCGATCAGCCGGCCCTCATTGCGATGATGGCCGAAGCCAGCGCCAAGCAGTCCACGCAGGTGCGCCAGGCGGTGCATGACGCCACCCTCAAAGCATTGCAAGGGCGCGAGCTGACCATTCAGAACATTCGCTCGGCACTCAAGAGTGTGACCCAGGCCACCAGCAAGGGCGCGGCCGCCAGTGCTTTGCCGGCGCCTGATATGGAGGCCATGTTGCAAAGTGCCATGGCTGGCATGGACGACGCACTGCTGCGGGCCGTGGAAGCCCAACGTGTTGCAGTCAGCAAAATGATGGAGCAAGGCGGGACGATGCAAGATACGGTTTTGAAGCAAGCGCTGGATACGGTCGAGAAGATGGAAGACGCGCTCTTCAAAGCGGTGGGGCAGGGCGCAGCAGGGGCGTCAGCTCAAGTGTCCAAGCAATGGGGCAACGTGCTGGAAAAAATGCAAATGGGCGGCACAGGTACCGGCGCGCAGGCAACCCAAACGGTCGAGCAGTTTGCCAGCCAGATGCAGGACACGATGCGCAAATCCAGGGCTGCCAGCGTGCAAGCTGCGTCCGCATTTGCGCAAAGTTGGGGCGCGCTGGCCAGTGGTGTGTTAATCGGACTGTCGGACGCACTGCAGCAAGCAGGTACAAGCAAACCGACATCCAAGCCCAAGCGCTAGGGCAGCAAGCGGCGGGTCGTCAAGGTGAGCGCTGGGCGTGATTCAACCGGACCCTCGGGTTAGTGCTTGACCAAGTAGATGCGTTGCATGTCTCGAAAGTTAAGCTTGAACCGCACGCGATGAAGTCCCAAACTTTCCGATAGTTTGCTGAGGGTGCTGGCGATCGCTTTGCTCTTGCTGACAACACCGACGTTCCACAACAAGCGGTCCAACGACAAAGACCGTCCTACGATGTCGGTTTTAAGGACGTCAAAGCCCGCTTGCTCCGACAGTTTGCTAAGCGTGTCGACCGTAAAAAAGTAAATGTGACCGTCGCACGACATGCTTCGCTCGCGTCGCCCCAGCAATCGGAAAACCCAGGAGTCGTACCTGGGGGTCTCCATGATGAGCATGCCCTTGGTTTTGAGAATGCGATGAATTTCTTGAAGCGTGGCCTTGGGGTCGGGGACGTGTTCAATGACATGCATCATCAGCGCCGCATCTTTGGATCCACTGGGCAGCTGCGCGTCGGGAAGCAGTGCTGCCTTCACCGAAAGCCCAAGGTATTCTGACGCGTACCTTGCATTCAATGCGTTGGGCTCGACGCCCTGAACGCGCCAACCATCCTGTTGGAAGTGGGCCAACAGGTATCCGTAGCTTGACCCCACTTCGAACAGATCACCACGCCCAGGAAATCGTTGGGCGAGGTACTGACGCGAATCGTTGTAATCGGCGACTTGATACTTCTCTTTGTCCAACCGCGAATCACCCTGCGCCAACAACTCGGGTAAGTAGGCAGGGTCGTACGTCAAAATATCGTCGCCCTCGACCTCTGCCAGTCGTGGGTTGGCGTACATCAATTGACACTTGTTGCAACGCACAACGCGGTGCACCTGGGCTTCACCCTCGGCAAAGACGATTTGAAAGGCATCTGCGCCACAGAGGTTGCATGCAACCGGGCGCATGTTCACGATGCACCGCCGGCATGGGGCAGGCTGCACTTCTCGCAGCGAAGGGCGATGTTCACAGGTTGCGTTCGCGCGGGGTTGGCGCTGGTGCTGGTGCCGGTGAGAAGAGTCGAACTCCCGACCTTCGCATTACGAATGCGCTGCTCTACCAACTGAGCTACACCGGCACTGTCAAATATCATCAAAACCTTGCAAGAGCGGGGATTATAGGGCCCCAATGGTCACGAGCAGGGCACCCCCCTACACTGTGTTGTCAACGATGCAAGCGTGGGAAAAGCATGGACGTTCAGTGCGTATGGTAAGACGTCACGATGGCGACTTCGTTCTTGGAGCCTAGCATCACACTGACACGCTCATGCAACTTGGTCGGTTGGATGTCTAGGATGCGCTGCTGCCCGTTGGTGGCCGCGCCGCCAGCTTGCTCCACCAACATGGCCATGGGGTTGGCTTCGTACATCAATCGCAACTTGCCTGGCTTGTCGGGCTCCCGTTGGTCCCATGGGTAAAGAAAGATGCCACCACGGCTCATGATGCGATGCACGTCGGCCACCATGCTGGCGATCCAGCGCATGTTGAAATCTTTGGTCCGGGGGCCCGCTTTGCCGGCCAAGCATTCGTCAATGTAGCGACGCACCGGGGCATCCCAATGGCGCATGTTGCTCATGTTGATCGAGAACTCTTTGGTGTCAGCTGGCAGTTGCACGTTCTCTTCGGTCAACACCCATGACCCCATCTCGCGGTCGAGCGTGAACATGGCCACGCCATCGCCCACGGTCAACACCAGGGTGGTTTGGGGTCCGTACACGCAGTAGCCTGCGGCAGCTTGTTGGCGACCCGGCTGCAGAAAATCTTGTTCACTCACCCCGGGGTGGTCTGACTGCTTTTTGAGCACCGAGAAGATGGTGCCGATCGAGACATTGACGTCGATGTTGGACGAGCCGTCGAGGGGGTCGAACAACAGCAAGTATTCACCTTGTGGGTAGCGGTTGGGCACCACATGAATGCTGTCCATTTCTTCGCTGGCCATGGCCGCCAAAGCGCCGCCCCATTCGTTGGCCTCGATCAGCACTTCGTTGGCGATGAGATCGAGCTTCTTTTGCACCTCGCCTTGAACGTTTTCGCTGCCGGCGCTGCCCAGGACATCCCCCAATGCCCCTTTGTTGACCGAAATAGCAATGCGTTTGCAGGCGCGCGCCACCACTTCAAGCAACAACCGCAGCTTGCCAGGAATGTGCCCGTGCTCGCGTTGTTGCTCGACCAGGTACTGCGTGAGGGTGACAGTCATCGTTCGTTCTCTTCAAGCGCCTTGCTGACGATTTCGCGCACGTCAGCGCTGAGGTCCGTTTTGGCGGCCACGCGCGAGATGGCTTCTCGTGCATTGCTGCGGTACGGCTCGGCGAGATGGCGCCATCGGTCCATCACGCGTGCCAAACGTGCGGCCAAAATGGGGTTGATTGCGTCCAGGGTCAATACCAAGTCGACCCACACCACGTAGCCTGCCGCATCTTTGCGATGAAAAGCGGCGGGGTTGCGCGCCATCCACATGAAGATGAGTGCTCTTGCACGGTTTGGGTTGCTGAGTGCAAATTGAGGATGTTGCAACAGGGCCCGGGCCCGACTGAACGTGCGTGAACTGCCGTCGGTGGTTTCGCTGGCGCGGGCTTGCGCCTCGAACCATTTGTCCAGCATCAAGGGGTCGTCCTTGCACAAAACGTAAAAGCGGTCGATGGCCGTGTCGGCCAACTCGGCGTTGGCGTTCAGTAGCGCGTCCAGTGCACCCAACCGGTCGGTCATGTTGGTGGCGGTCTTGAAGCGTTGATACGCCTTCCCTTGCCACAGGGCGTCCCCCGTTTGCGTGGCGTGCAAGCACAACATGTCCAGCGCCACGTTGGCCATCGCTCGCCGTCCTGCTTGTTCGGGCGTCGGCGCAAACCCCTCATCAATTTGATGCTGCTCGTAGGCCCAAACCCACGTATCGTGCAGGCGCATTGCCAACTCGCGGCGCACGCGCTCGTGGGCCGCATGAATCCGTTGTGGGTCAGCCTCTGCGTTTTCTTCGGCCGTCCACGCCTCACTGGGTAGTGTCAGCACCATGGCTTTGAACGCTGCGTCCAGGGCAGGGTCGCGAATGAACTCGCGCAGGGTGCTCAGGTAGGCCTCGTCCACCACTTGCACACCGTCGGCAGCGTCGTAAGCGGCCCCCAGCCGAGCGGCCGCCAAGCGTTGACTTGCCTCCCAGCGGTTGAATGCGTCGGTGTCGTGGCGCATCTGCAAGAGCAAGTCAGCGTCGGTCAAACCATCGGTGGTGTGGACAGGGGCTGAGCAACCGCGCATGAAGGAAAGCACCGGTTCTTCGTCGAGGTCCTGAAAAGTGAAGAATGCTCGGTGTTCGTCCAGCACCAACAAGCGTTGCAACGGCATCGCATCAGGTTCGCGATGAAACTTCAAGGGCAATGCTTGGCCCGACCGACCCATCAAACCCATCAGCACCGGAATGACAAACGGCTCTTTCGTGGGCTGGCCGGGCGATGGCTTGCACTGTTGCTCCAAGCCAAGCGTGTAGCTTCGGCTGGGGGCGTCGTAGCGCCCGCGAGCGATCACACGGGGGGTGCCCGCTTGGGCATACCAACGCTTGAAGGCGTCTAGCTTGTGCGCCAAGGTGCTTTCAGGGTTGGCGTCGGCGATGGCCTGCGCAAAGTCGTCACACGTGACGGCATGGCCGTCATGGCGTTTGAAGTAAAGCGCCATGCCTTGCAAGAACCCTTCTTCTCCCACCAGGGTTTGCATCATGCGCACCACTTCGGCGCCCTTTTCGTAAACCGTCGAGGTGTAGAAATTGTCGATGGACGCGTATTGATCGGGGCGCACAGGGTGGGCCATCGGGCCAGCATCCTCTGGGTATTGAATGGTGCGCAGACGACGCACGTCGTCGATGCGGCGTACAGCACGTGCCGATGCGGGTGCGCTCGACGAGCCAGCAGCCATGTCCATCGAGAACTGCTGGTCGCGAAAGACGGTCAGCCCCTCTTTGAGCGACAACTGAAACCAGTCCCTGCAAGTGACGCGGTTGCCCGTCCAGTTGTGAAAGTACTCGTGCCCAACGATGCTTTCAATGGCGGCGTAATCCTCGTCAGTGGCGGTGGCGGGGCTGGCCAGCACGTAGCGTGAATTGAAGAGGTTGAGCCCCTTGTTTTCCATGGCGCCCATGTTGAAGTCACTGACTGCCACGATCATGAACCGATCCAAGTCCAGCGGCAATTGAAAGCGCGCCTCGTCCCACGCCACCGACGCCACCAGCGATTGCATGGCGTGTTCGGTGCGGTCGAGGTCGCCGCGTCGCACCCACACCTGCAAGAGATGCTCGGACCCCGAGCGCGTGCGTATGCGCTGCTCCCGGGCCACCAACTGAGCCGCCACCATGGCGAAGAGGTAAGACGGCTTGGGGTGGGGGTCATGCCATGTGGCAAAGTGACGACCGCCGTCCAGGTCACCTTGAGCCGTCAGATTGCCGTTGGACAGCAGCACCGGAAACCGCTGCTTGTCGGCGCGCATGGTCACGGTGTAGGTGGCCATCACGTCGGGGCGGTCGGCAAAGTAGGTGATGCGCCGAAAACCTTGAGCTTCGCACTGCGTGAACAGCCCACCACCACTGACGTACAAGCCTGACAGTTCGGTGTTCTTGATCGGCGCGCAGGCGTTTCGAATCTCGAGCGTGAAGCCCGCCTGATCTTGCGGCAGTTCGTCAACGATGAGCATGCCGCCTTCTTCGCGAAAGCTCACGCTGTTGCCATTGGCCATGACGCGCAACACGGTGATGGCTTCGCCGTGCAGTTGCAAGGGCTCTGACACCGGCGTTGAGGCGTTGCGCTCGATGCGCATCCGGCTGGTGACGATCGTCTTGGCGGGATCGAGGTCCAGTGTCAGCTCAACCTCGCGGATCCAGTAGGCTGGCGGGCGGTAGTCTTGACGACGAACAACGGTGGCTGTGCCTTCACGCATGGGATGACTCGAGGAGTGTGTTGAGATCAAGGGAGGTGAAATCGCGAGCGGTCGCGATGACGTGGGGCGCGTCGCCAAAAGCCACGGCATCAACCGTGGTCGTTAGCGCCACAGCACGCATGGCGGCTCGACGGGCTGCTTCAATGCCCAGTGGCGCGTCTTCAAACACGATGCATTGGTTGGGCTGAAGGTTCAAACGTCGGGCCGCTTCCAAAAAAATGTCGGGGTGGGGCTTGCCGCGCAAACCATCGGCCGGGCTTGTCACGGTTTGCACCAGCGCTTGCAACCCAAATCGCTCAAACGCCACGGCGATATTACCCAGCGGCGCGGCTGTGCAGATGGCAAGTGCAAGGCCACGATCATGCGCCTTTTCCATGAACGCCAGCGCGCCGTCAATCAGCGTGAGACGCTCGGCGGCCGCTGAGCGATAAAGGGCCTCTTTTTGCTCGGCAAGCAGCTCGTTTTCGGCGGGTGAGTGATGGGGAAACAGGTCGGCCAGAATTTCAGCGTTGGTGCGCCCTGCTGTGCGCTCGAAGAAGGTGGCTTCGTCAAACGCCAAGCCTGCCTGTGCAAACCACAACCGCCACGCGTCGTGGTGCAGGGGCATGCTGTCGATCAGCGTGCCGTCCAAGTCGAACAAGAGGCCTTGGGTCACACGCCTTGCTTCAAGCTGGCTTCGATGAACGCATCGAGGTCGCCGTCAAGCACCTTTTGGGTGTTGCTGATCTCGACGTTGGTGCGCAAGTCTTTGATGCGGCTTTGATCGAGCACGTAAGAGCGAATCTGGTGGCCCCAGCCGACGTCGGTTTTGGTGTCTTCGAGCTTTTGTTGTTGCTCGCGCTGCTTGCGCATCTCGTGTTCGTACATGCGCGAGCGAAGCATTTGCCAAGCTTCGTCGCGGTTGCGGTGTTGGCTGCGATCGTTTTGACACTGCACGACGATGCCGGTGGGGATGTGCGTCAAGCGCACAGCCGAGTCGGTCTTGTTGATGTGTTGGCCACCCGCGCCACTGGCGCGGTAAGTGTCGGTTCGCACATCAGCGGGGTTGATGTCAATCTCGATGGTGTCGTCTACCTCGGGGTACACAAACAAGCTTGCAAATGACGTGTGGCGGCCACCTGCCGAGTCGAAAGGGCTCTTGCGGACCAAGCGATGCACCCCCGTCTCGGTTCTCAGTTGCCCAAAGGCGTAATCACCCTCGACCTTGATGGTGGCGCTGCGGATGCCCGCGACGTCGCCTTCGGACTCTTCCATCACCTCGGCCTTGAAGCCCTTGCGCTCGCAATACTTGAGGTACTGGCGCAGAAGCATCGATGCCCAGTCACAGGCTTCGGTACCGCCAGCACCGGCTTGGATGTCGATGAAGCAGTTGAGGGGGTCGGCCGGATTGTTGAACATCCGGCGGAATTCAAGACCCTCGACGATGCCGCGCAGCTTGCCCGCTTCGGCTTCCATCGCGGCAATGCCGTCAAAATCATTGTCGGCCTTGCTCATCTCGTACAACTCGGTGTTGTCACTGAGGTTGCCAGCCAGGTGGTCGATGGTTTGCACCACCGTTTCGAGCGATTTTTTTTCGCGCCCCAGTTCTTGGGCGCGCTTGGGATCATTCCAGACGCTTGGGTTTTCCAGCGCTGCGTCGACTTCTTTGAGCCTCAGACCTTTGCGATCGTAGTCAAAGATACCCCCGGAGCTGCTGGGTGCGGGCAGTCAAATCGGCGAGCAGCGTGCCGATGCTGTTGATGTGTTCGATGTCCATGGGGTACTCGTTTTTTCGAGTCGCGATTCTCGCATGGGGCGACGCTGCCTCAGCACGCACGGGGCCAAACAACCGCAGTGGCCGCTCGCAGGCGACCTGGGGTTGGTGTGCGGGTTCAATGCCACACACTGCGGGTTTGCCCGAGCCGGGCTTGCCCGCGCGGGGCGGTTTTGTAAGGTGTTGGTAAGCGATTTTGAGCGACAGTGCGGTATTCCGTGAGGTATCGCACGCCCATGTTGCTGTTTGTCCTGGCCGTTAAGCTTGTTGCAGAGATCGCATTGCTAGCCTTTGCGGGCCAGTTTGTGCTCAGCGTTTTGGCGGGGGCCAAGCGCGAAACCAACTTTTTTTACCGCGTGATGGACGTGTTAACCAAGCCGTTTGTGCGCGTGATGCGCGCCGTCACCCCCAAAGCGATCATTGACAGGCATGTGCCCGTGGCTGCGTTTGTGGCGCTGCTCTCCATCTGGTTCATTGCCACCATTGCCAAGATCAACGTGTGCATGCAAGTCGGCATGGAGCTTTGCAAATGAGGTGGATGCATCTGTTCTATCGCGTCAAGGCGATGTCGCTGCTGGTCTTCAACCAGCGTGCGGCGGCCGAGCGGGTGTTTGACAACATGCTGCAACGTTGGCCAAACGACCCCTATGCGCTGGCCAGCAGGGTGCACGTGCGCATGCAGCGCAATGACACCTTGGGTGCCATCGCTGACGCTCAAGCTTTGGTTGAGTGCCACCCTGATCGCAGTGCTGCCGACTGGTTCAACTACGCCTTTCTGCTCGAGCAAGTGGACCGTTTGGAGGCGTCTGAGACTGCCTTCCAACGGGCTTTGACGCTCGACCCAAAATTGGACCGTGCCTGGTACGGCTTGGGTCTGACGCTCATCCGCCTGAAGCGCTTTGACGAGGCCGTGGCCGCCCTCAAGCGCAACACCGAACTGCAACCCATGAGCCCGTTTGGCTGGTACCAGCTGGCGCGCGTGCAAGTGGATCGTCAAAAACCCGAAGAGGCGCGCAAGATCATTGCGCACCTTAAAAAGTTTGAGCCCAAAGTGGCCGAGCAACTCGAGCGCGAGACAGGCTTGAAGGCTTTAGGGTGACTGCGGAGAAGGTTCCCGGGGCCGAACCCGGGTGCAAACACAACTGAGGAGACGAAGCGATGCAACTGACTGAAACGCACCGCCAGTATTGGTCGAAGAACCTGCGCATAACAGGCATTCTTTTGGCCATCTGGTTTCTTGTCACTTTTGGCGTTGGCTACTTTGCCCGGGACTTGGATTTCAAGTTCTTCGGCTGGCCCTTCAGCTTTTGGGTTGCTGCCCAAGGCGCGTTGATTGTGTACGTCTTGATCATTTGGTACTACGCTCATTTCATGAATAAGCTGGACCAAGAACACGGCGTTGCCGAGGAGGAATAACATGGCTGGATTTTCACCTGACACGTCGGCGGGCACCACAGGTGCTGCTGCCAATCGCGCGTTCAAGGCGCAACTGAACAAGGTCTACACCTGGTACACGGGAGGCTTCCTCGCCTTTGTGGCCGTGCTGGCCGTCCTTGAGCAGATGGGCTTGTCACGCAAGTGGATCGGTTTGATCTTCCTCATCGCAACGGTGCTGCTTTATGCGGGTATTGGTGTGATGAGTCGCACCACCGACGCGTCTGAGTACTACGTGGCCGGTAGGCGCGTGCCAGCGCTGTACAACGGCATGGCAACGGGTGCTGACTGGATGTCGGCGGCGTCGTTCATCGGCATGGCCGGCACGCTGTACCTCACGGGCTACGGCGGGCTTGCGTTCATCCTGGGGTGGACGGGCGGTTACTGCTTGGTGGCGCTGTTCTTGGCGCCGTACCTTCGCAAGTTTGGCCAGTTCACGATCCCCGACTTTTTGGGCGCCCGCTACGAGGGTAACCTGCCGCGGTTCATCGGCATCGTCGCCGCCATTCTGTGTTCGTTCACCTACGTGGTGGCGCAGATTTACGGCGTTGGTTTGATCACCTCGCGGTTGGCTGACGTGCAATTTGAGGTCGGTATTTTTGTGGGCCTGGGCGGCATTTTGGTGTGCTCGTTCTTGGGCGGTATGCGTGCCGTGACCTGGACGCAGGTGGCCCAGTACATCATTTTGATCGTCGCTTACATGATCCCGGTGGTTTGGCTGTCGGTCAAGCAAACGGGCATTCCGATTCCACAAGCGATCTACGGCTATCAACTTGAAAAAGTGACCGCCAAAGAAGCGCAGCTGAGGGCCGATCCCAAAGAGAAGGAAGTGATCGCGATTTTTGCAGCCCGCGCTGCAGAAGCCGGCGAAAAACTCAAGGACGTGCCCGCTGCCATGGCGGCTGACAAGGCTGCAGCGGTGAAAAAGATCGACGATCTGAAGGCAAGCAGCGGTGCGGCGGCAGACATTCAAGCGGCTGAAAAAGCGCTTGCGGCATTGCCAAAAGACGCCGATGCGGCGAAGAAGGCGTATGCCGCTGCCAAAACAGCCAACGAAGGCCGCGCCAAACCCTTGGCTGGCATGCCGTCGCACGCCGCTGTGTTTGCGGGTGACCCCAATGGTGATGCCAAGGCCAAAGATGCTTTCGACACCTCACGTCGAAACTTCTTGGCGCTGGTGTTTTGCTTGATGGTGGGCACGGCAGCGCTGCCGCACATCCTGATGCGCTACTACACCACCCCCTCGGTGCGTGAAGCGCGTGAGTCGGTGTTCTGGAGCCTGTTTTTCATCTTCTTGCTTTACTTCACCGCGCCTGCCTTGGCGGTGCTTGTCAAGTACGAGGTGTTCAACGTGTTGGTGGGCACACCATTTGACAAGTTGCCGGCTTGGATTGCCAACTGGCAACGCGTCGACCCAATCGTTGTTGTCGGTGATTGACATCAACAAAGACGGCATCTTCCAGTTGGGTGAAATGCGCATCGGTGGCGACATCGTGGTGTTGGCCACACCCGAGATCGGTGGCTTGCCGTACGTGATTTCGGGCTTGGTGGCGGCTGGTGGTTTGGCGGCTGCGTTGTCAACGGCCGATGGCTTGTTGTTGACCATTGCCAACGCCTTGTCGCACGATCTGTACTACAAGATGATCGACCCGAACGCATCGACTGCCAGGCGCGTGACGATCTCGAAAGCCTTGTTGTTGGTGGTGGCCTTGGCAGCAGCCTACGTGGCGTCGCAGAAACCAGCGGACATTTTGTTCCTGGTGTCGGCGGCGTTCTCGTTCGCGGCGGCGGCCTTCTTCCCGGCGTTGGTGCTTGGCGTGTTCTGGAAGCGTGCCAATCGTTGGGGTGCATCGCTTGGCATGATCGCCGGTTTGGGCATCACGATTTACTACATGGTGATGAACCAACCGTGGTTGCGTGGCCTCTTTGGTGTGACGTCACCCGTTGAACTGTGGTGGGGCATCCTGCCGATCTCGGCCGGGATGTTTGGTGTGCCGCTAGGCTTTGCGGTGATCATCATCGTGAGCCTGCTGACGGGCCAACCCAGCAAAGAGACACAAGAGCTTGTTGAGCACGTGCGTTACCCGAACCTGAAGCCGGCAGCGGCTGGGCGGGGTGCACGTTGATCGTGGCTTGATCCATGCGTCGCAAGACGCAAAAAAGGGGCCCCGCAAGGGCCCCTTTTTTCTTGGGACTTCCGCGATCTCAGTGGCTCAAAAACGCATCGACCACTTTGGCTAACGCTTGGGGCTGATCCAAGTGCAGCATGTGCCCACAGTCGTGCAGCGTCTGCCGAGTCACGTCCTGGACGACCGCCAAACGCTCGTCAAAATCAGCACGCGGGTACCGGCTGCCCCACCACTTGGCAACATCGGTCTGATCGCCATCAACCCACAACAGCGGCGCCTGAATGCTGCGCCAAGTCTCGACAATCTCGTCGCGGCGGTAAAGCACGGGGTTGACGTGCTTGTGAGCCGGATCGCCTTGAATCCGCCAACGGCCATCGCCTGCAGGCTCAGCCCAATGCGACGCAAGCCATTGGGCTTTGTCGGTGCTGAGGCGCGGGTTGTTCTTCAGCAGCCGGTCCACCACGCCTTGCAAGTCGTCGTAGTCGCGCAGCGATGCGGGCGTTTTTAACTCATCGAGCCAGTCGCGCATGCGTTTGGGTGCATCCTCGGGGCGCGTCGCAGGCAGTCCAAAGCCTTCCAGGTTGACCAACTTTCTGATCCGCTCGGGCCGAACGCCGGCGTAGCTCATGACCACGTTGCCGCCCATGCTATGGCCCAACAGGTCCACCTTGGTTTGCGGTGCTAGCGCATTCAGTAGGCCATCCAGATCGCCGAGGTAGTCGGGGAACCAATAGCTGTCGGTGGGGGGCATGCGAGACTGTCCGAAGCCGCGCCAGTCGGCTGCCACGATGGCGCGATCGGGGGGGAGCTGGTCGACCATGAATTGGAACGACGCGCCAACATCCATCCAGCCGTGCAACAGGACCAACAAGGGCCGCTCTGCGGTGATGTTGACGTCGGGGTTCCAGCGCCAAAAACGGTAGGTGCCATGGCGGATCGCCAAGGTGTGCGAAGTGGCGTGGCGTTTCGGTTCGTAAGTGTTCGTCATTCGAGAACTTTAGACCACCGTTGGAAATGGTAAACCCACTATGCTACCTGCCATGTCAAAAAGGGAGCTGGTCACCACCACACCGTCGGCCAACGGTGTTACCACGACACCGCCGGCCAACGGCGTTGACGCGTACGCCCAGCTGCACGACGCCTATGAATGGCATGTGCCGTCGCACATCAACATTGCCCAGCTTTGTGCCGCGCGATGGGCTCGCCAGACGCCCTCGGCAGTCGCCGTCATTTACGAGAATGAGCAAGGCGAAACGGCGCGTTTCACTTACCTCGATCTGGACTTGGCTTCGCGTCGCTTGGCCAGCGCGCTGACCATGATGGGCGTCAAGCGGGGCGATCGCGTGGCGCTGGTGTTGCCGCAGTGTTTTGAGACCGCTGTGGCGCACATGGCGATTCAACGTGTCGGTGCCGTTGCGATGCCACTCTCTGTGTTATTCGGCGTTGAAGCACTGCAATACCGTTTGACTGACAGCGGCGCGTGTGTGGCCATCTGTGATGAAACGGCCATCGCGGCCGTTCGAATGGCGCGCAGCAAGTGCCGCGAATTGCTAACGGTTGTCGCCGTTGGGGGGGCGGCGGGCCAAGGCGATGTTGATTGGTCGGTGGCGATGTTGGCACCACCCATGCCAGCGGATCCCGTGGATACCTTGGCTGACGACGCTGCGCTGCTCATTTACACCAGCGGCACCACGGGCCCGCCCAAGGGCGCGCTGATCCCCCAGCGGGCATTGATTGGCAACCTGACGGGTTTTGTCGCCAGCCAAAATTGGTTCCCACAAAAGAAAGACGTCTTCTGGAGCCCTGCGGATTGGGCATGGACTGGCGGTTTGATGGATGCGTTGCTGCCAACGCTGTACTTTGGCATGCCCATCGTGGCTTACCACGGCCGCTTTCACCCCGAGCGAGCGTTTGAGTTGATGCAACGGCACCAAGTCACCAACACTTTCTTGTTCCCCACTGCACTCAAGGCCATGATGAAGGCGGTACCCAGGCCGAGAACGCGCTACCGGCTGGCACTGCGGGCGATCATGAGTGCGGGTGAATCGGTAGGCGACGCGGTGTTTGGCTGGTGTCAAGAGGCCTTGCGCGTCACGGTCAATGAAATGTTCGGCCAAACCGAAGTGAACTACGTTGTCGGCAATTGTGGCCGTGCCTTGGGGCCCGATGGCCGAGTCTTGCCGGGTTGGCCGGCACGGGCAGGTAGCATGGGCCGGCCTTACCCGGGCCACCGTGTGGAGGTGATTGACGAGCACGGTGTGGTGTGCCCGAGGGGCACGCCTGGCGACGTGGCAGTGCATCGACTGGATCACCATGGGCATCCAGACCCGGTGTTTTTCTTGGGCTACTGGCGCAACACACAGGCCACTCAGGCCAAGTTCACCGGTGACCTCCACAACAGTTGGTGTCGCACGGGGGACATGGCCGTGATGGACGACGAGGGGTACCTTTGGTACCAAGGGCGCAGTGACGACATGTTCAAGTCGGCCGGCTACCGCATTGGCCCCAGCGAGATTGAGAACTGCCTGGTGAAGCACGATGCGGTTGCCAATGCAGCCGTGGTGCCCAAGCCCGACGCCGAGCGTGGGGCTGTCGTCAAAGCCTACGTTGTGTTGGCCCCAGGGTACCGGGGCGACGAGACTTTGATCGCCCAATTGCAGGCCCATGTGAGGGAGCGCTTGGCGCCTTACGAGTACCCCAAAGAGGTTGAATTCGTCGAGGCTCTGCCCATGACCACGACGGGCAAGGTTCAGCGACGGGTGCTGCGCCTGCTTGAAGAAGAGCGCGCGCGCCCCATGCGCCGCTGATGTCCTCCATCAGCCCAGACGCTTGGGTTCCAGGCGTGATGCCGATGGGCGTTCTGATTCGATCCAGGGCAACAGGCGAATCAAGGTCGTGAGTGGCCTGAAGGTCGCAGGTACATGCAGGGCCTTCTGAAACGCGTCGGACGAAAAAGTTGAGGCATTTCGACGCGATCGGCACAACCAGTAAATTTCTCGGTCGTTTACATGAAATTGGTCCAGTGGACTGCGCAGGGCCATCAAGCGCTGGACGGCGTCACTGGGCAGCGGACTGGCCAAGAACCCAACATGCATTTCTTTGGCGGCGTGCAGCGTAGAAAAGTCAAAAGCCCGGTGCTTGATGACCGCCTGCAAATCGGCTTCGGTGCGTAAAAACGTTGCGATCTTCAGGCCCAGTTGCGACTCCAGGTACTTTTCAATGTTCCGTGTGATCAGCAGGGTGGGCCGCGTCGGCATGTCGAAAATCACATTGCCCGTCGAGATGAAGGTTCGTACGTTGTGAAACCCCTGCGCCTCGAATGCGAGCCGCAAGTCAGCATTGGCCACCAACCGTCCCGACACGTTGACGGCGTGCAAAAAGGCGATGGTCCGTGACATGGGGTGGCTTGAGCGTTTTTCGCAGCATAAACCATCTCACTTCTTCAACAGCAGCACAACGTCCGGCGGTCACGCCAACGCGCGGTCATGTGGCTACGGAAGCTTCAGCAACGGATGCGCTGCGAGCGCCCTGATGGATTGCGTACACTGCGGGCACGATGGCGACGCAGCACTCATGGACAACTTTCTAACCAGCGGCCTTGCGGTGCTCGCCGCTTACCTGCTGGGGTCGTTATCGTTTGCAGTGATCGTGAGCCGCCTTGCCGGGCTGTCAGACCCTCGCACCTACGGCTCCAAGAACCCTGGCGCAACCAACGTTTTGCGCTCAGGCAGCAAGCCTGCGGCCATCGCGACGCTGGTGCTAGATGCGCTGAAAGGGTACGCGCCTGTGATGGCCGCGGCGATGTTTGCCCCTCGTTTGGGTTTTGGCGAGACCACGGTTGCACTGGTTGGATTGGCGGCTTTCATCGGACACTTGTGGCCCGTTTTCTTCCGGTTTGCTGGTGGCAAGGGTGTGGCCACGGCTGCGGGCGTTTTGTTCGGTTTTGATCCTTGGTTGGGCTTGGCGACACTGGTGACTTTCGGCGCGTTTGTTCTTATCAGCCGCTATGTTTCACTGAGCTCCATGGCCGCAGCGGTACTTGCACCACTCTTCCAACTTGTGTTCACTGGAGCCGGCCCAGTGTTTTTTGCGGTCGCCGTGATGGGCATGCTGCTGGTCTGGCGGCACGCCGCAAACTTGCAGCGCTTGCTTGCGGGCACTGAATCCAAGTTGGGATCGAAATCCAAGCCCGACGTCCCCCAACCCGTTCAACGCGCCACCAAAAGTCACCATCGAAAGGTTCCTTGAATCATGAGTGCCACCATCCAACGCCATCAAGTCGGCGCCCGCATGTCAGAAATGGCTGTGCATGCCGGCGTGGCCTACCTGGCCGGGCAAGTCAGCAGCGATGCCAGCCTTGACGCCCAGGGTCAAACCAGCAACGTGTTGGCTGCGATCGATGCGCTCTTGGCTGCAGCCGGTACCAGCAAAGCCAACATTCTTCGAGCGCAGATCTACCTGGCTGACATCGGCGACTTCGCGGCCATGAATGCGGCATGGGACGCCTGGGTCGTTCCTGGCCACACCCCACCCCGCGCAACCGTGCAAGCCGCGTTGGCCAAGCCGGGTTGGAAAGTTGAAATCGTTGTCACCGCGGCGGTGTGAGGCCGCCGGTTAACGGCCTGTTAGAGCCCCAACCGGGCTGGATCACCTCGCCCAAGCCGCACGACAGTCGGTGCGTCGCCGGCCAAGTCAACCACAGTGGTGGGTTCGTGCGGGCAAGCGCCTGCGTCCAGCACTGCCTGAAGCAAGTGTTCAAACCGTTCCCGGATTTGGTGAGGGTCGTTCATTGCATCGGTTTCACCGGGTGCGATGGCGGTGGTCGCCAGGAGGGGCTGTTCAAAGATGTCGAGCAACGCTTGGGTGGCCTTGTGGTCGGGCACTCGCAACCCAATCGTGCGGCGTGACGGGTGCGACAGCCGACGCGGCACTTCTTTGGTGGCCTCAAGAATGAACGTAAACGGCCCCGGCGTGCCGAGTTTTAGCATGCGGTATTGCTGGTTGTCGACCCGAGCGTAACTGGCAAGTTCCGACAAGTCGCGACACAACAGCGTCAAGTGATGTTTGTCCTCCACGTCGCGAATGCGGCGCAGGCGCTCGGCAGCGGCTTTGTCGTCAAGGTGGCAGACAAAGGCGTAGCTGGAGTCGGTCGGAATCGCGGCGATGCCACCAGCGTGCAGCAATTGAGCCGCTTGTTTGAGCAGGCGCAGCTGAGGGTGGGTGGGGTGAACTTCAAAGTACTGCGACATGGTGCGATTGTCAGGCTGCTCTGGCGTTGCCGTTTGGCGATGACGTGACGCGGGCGGCAACCCAGGCGCTGGCAGCACCGCAGGCTGCTATGACGGACATGCCAACCCAACTCCACGGGTCAGGCAAGTCACCCAGCGCCAACCATCCTGCAAACGCAGCAAAAGCGATTTGCGCGTAGCTGAAGGGCATGAGCGTTGCTGCCGGGGCGCGGGCCAAGGCTGTGATCAAGGCCAACTGGGCGGCGGTGGCGAGCGCCCCCATGACCAACAGCAGGATCAAGTCCTTGGGTTGCACCCATGGGCCCATTGGATCCGTTGCGCTGCCGCCTGGAAGGAGCACCAACCAAGCCACGGACAAAAGCAAACTGATCCACCCCGAATGAAAATTGGAGGTGACAGCGTCCTCTTGTGCGCCTCGATGATTGGTGATGGTTTGAAATGTCAGATTGCAGCCGACCACCCCCAGCGCCAGCCATGCGGCACCCCCAAACAAGCCGCTGCCTGGACGAATCACGATCAATGCGCCGAGCAGTCCACCCACCACCCAAACCAGTTGCCACAAACTGACGGCATGCTTCAGAACCAACCACGACGCGAGTGTGACCAGCACGGGTGTGAGCATGATGACGGCTGTGTACTCGGCCACGGGCATCCTTTGCAGTGCCAACACCGCAAACCCAGACGATGCAAACAGCACCATGCCGCGCACGGCTTGTGAGCCCCATTGATGGTTGTGGGGCACGGTGACATTCGTGGCTCTGCGCCAAAACAACCACAGCGCCATGGCCAAGGTGTGCACGGCGTAGCGTGCCACCATCATCAACGCGACGCCAAAAACGGGGCCCAGCAGCCGTGTCAGTGTGTCCATGACGGCGTAGCACGCAACGGCAATGGTCAGCCACGCGATCCCTTGGAGGGCTGCATGCTGGCCCCTCACGCCGTGAGGGCGTGTCATGAAACCGTTGGCAGGGGCCGCGTGACGCGATCTTGCAACGCCAGCCACACGGGCTTCAAGTGCCCCGCCAATGGGGGAAGGCTGCCCAAATCGGTACGGCTTTCTTCGGGTGCGTGAAAGTCACTGCCCCGCGAGGCGTACATGTCAAATTCTTTTGCCATGCCGGCGTACTTCAGCGTGTCAGAGGCGCCATGGCTGCCCGTCAGCACTTCGACGCCTTCACCACCATGCGTTTTGAACTCAGAGAAGAGGGCGTACTCCTGGGTGGCGTTGAACTGGTAGCGGCCCGGATGGGCGATCACCGCCATGCCCCCAGCGCCTCGAATCCAACGCACGGCGTCTCCCAGTTTGGCCCAACGGTGGGGCACGTAGCCTGGCTTGCCCTCCACGAGGTAGCGCCTGAACACTTCGTGCGTATCGGCGCAATAGCCCTGGTCGACCAAAAATCGAGCAAAGTGCGTGCGAGAAATCAAATCGGGGTTGCCGACGTAATCGAGTGCACCTTCAAACGCTCCTTTGACGCCCACGCGCGCCAGGCCTTCCGCCATTTCTCGGGCGCGGGTCTCGCGACCACCTCGCGTCGCTTGCAGACCGGCGCGCAGCGTTGTGTCCTGGTCGTCAAACCCAAGACCCACAATGTGCACCGTGACGTCGGCAAACGTGACTGAGATTTCAACCCCAGTCAGGAATGCCATGCCATGGGCGTGTGCCGCCTTGCGGGCGCGGGTCACGCCCCCCACTTCGTCGTGATCGGTCAGTGCCCAGAGCTCGACCCCTCGGGCATGAGCCCTCTCAGCCAGCGCTTCGGGCACCAAAGTCCCGTCCGAAAAAATGGAGTGGCAATGCAGGTCGGCGTTGGTCAAGTGGGTGTGCACGTCAGTATTTTCGCCTCAGACGGCGCGCGGTAGTGGATGTGCCGTCCATTGGCCCTTTGATTCGGTGGTGCCACGACAAGGATGTGCGCCATGGTGCGAGCAAAAGTCACAAGTCTTCGACGGCTTCAACCACCATCTGCACGCGCGGGCGACCTTGGTAAGCATCGATCGACACCCGGTAGGCCATTCGAACGTGGGTTGCCAGCGTGTCCAGCCTTCCGAACCAAATGGCATCCCGGGGTTGACCGTGCAGGCGCAAGCGAAGTTTTAAGTGTCGCTCGCCCACGATGCGCTGCCCCAGCACTTCAACGTCGTCGCAAAAAACGGGTGCTTCAAAAGCCTGACCCCACACCTGCGCGTTCAACGTGCCAATGGTCTTTTCGTCAAAGTAATCTGCCGCCAACGAACCGTCTGTGCGAATGCGGCGCGTCAACGCAGCATCGTCAAGTGTTGCGTCCGCCACCGCACGCAAGGCCTGGTCGAACGTCGCCAAGGATTGGGCTGATCCGTCAACCAGGGAACAGCCAGCTGCCATGGCGTGCCCGCCAAACCGTACAAGCAGGTGAGGGTGCTGTTTGCTGATCAAGTCCAGCGCATCCCTGAGATGAAAGCCCGGAATCGAGCGACCCGAACCTTTGAGCGTACCGTCAGCTGCCAGCGCGAACACAAATGTTGGGCGGTGCAGGGCGTCTTTGATGCGGCCTGCAACGATGCCCACCACACCTTCATGAAACGAGGGGTCGAACAAGGTCACTGCGGCGGGTGCGTCACCGTTGTCGGACTGCACCCGCAGCATCAGGGCCTGCGCTTGCTCGCGCATGTCGGCTTCAACGGTTCGACGCGACCGATTGATGGTGTCGAGCTGGGCTGCGAGCACCAGCGCATGATCGGGGTCGTCGGTAAGCAGGCACTCAACGCCAAGCGCCATGTCGGCCAACCGTCCTGCCGCGTTCAATCGCGGGCCCACCGCAAAACCCAGGTCGAGCGACACCGCGTTGGAAGGATCACGCGCCGCCACGGTGAACAGTGCAGCGATGCCTGGCTGCATGCGACGCAAGCGAATGCGTTTGAGCCCCAGGGCCACCAAGCGCCTGTTGTTGGCGTCAAGCTTGACCACGTCGGCGACGGTACCCAGCGCCACCAAATCAAGCAGCCGGTCGAGCCGGGGCTGGCTGGCGGCGTCAAAGGTGCCGTGCTCGCGCAGTGCTGCACGGGTGGCCAACAAGACGTAGAACATCACGCCCACGCCAGCGATGCTTTTGCTCTCGAACGGGCATCCCGGTTGGCTGGGGTCGACGATCACGGTAGCGTTTGGCAGGGCAACTTGCCCATCAACGACGGCAGGCAAATGGTGATCGGTAACGATCACGTCCAACCCTTTCGACCGCGCGTAGGCCACCCCTTCAAAACTGGCGATGCCGTTGTCAACCGTGACCAGCACGTGGGGTGCCAACCCCAGTGCCAGGTCGACGATGGTGGGCGTGAGGCCGTAGCCGTGGGTGCGTCGGTCGGGCACAACGTAGACAACATCACTGGCGCGCGCGCCCAGCATGCGCAACCCCCTCACCGCCACGGCGCATGCGGTGGCGCCGTCGCAATCGTAATCAGCCACGACGCAAATGCGCTGGTGTTCGAGGATGGCTTGTTGCAGGCGCTGGGCCGCTTGGGCGGCACCGCGCATCGTGGACGGAGGCAGCAGGTGGGCCGCGTCCTCGCTCACTTCGGCAACGTCTCGGATGCCGCGCGCCGCGAGCAAGCGCGCCATCAAGGGATGCACCCCCGACTGTTCAAGCGCATGGGCGGCGCGAGGTGGAACGTCGCGGGTTTCGATTTTGGGATGGTTTGTCATGGGGCCATCAAAGGGTGGCCAGCATGGTCGCCAACGCGGGCGAACGATTGGGCAGCCATCGACGCCACCAAGCCTGGTGGCCTGGCGCCCAGGTGATGAACCCCCGCCGGCCACACAATGTCAAACGCGCGTTGGCGGGTGGGGCGTTAAGCCAAGGCGAAAGCACCTCGTCGTCGATGGTGCGCCACCCAGCCAACCAAGATGGTACGTCGGCAGCTAGGTAGGCCTTGCGCAGGCGTTGATCCACCTGAACATCAGGAGGCGTTGACGGCATGGGTTGCATGGATGGCGTTGGGCCATTGCCGCTGAGCCACACGGAGTTGATGGTTGGCACACCGCGCACTTCTCGTGCTTCATTCACTGGGTGCGTGTGCAAAACCATCTGCATTTCATTCTGAAGCCGCTGCCAGCGGCGTCCAGCGTCCCCAGGGGGTTGCCAATGCTCAATGCCGTCTCCCATCACGCGGTCGATCGAGGCTGTCGGCAGGGTGGCCCAGTCGGCGTGGGTTGCATACCAGCGCGTGGCGTGACCCCAGTGGGTGGTGTAGCCACCCGCTTGCATCAGCTCAGACAGGGTTTGCCACAAGGCCATGGATTCTGCGTCTGAAAGGTCCAGCGCGTCGGGCTGCACCATGGCAACACGGTCGGTTGTGACGTGCCAATGGGTCGGAGAGAGCAAGCCCAAAGGGCATGGCGGGTGCACGACGCCATCCCGCGCTGCTAAGTGCGTCGCCCATGGGACGAGGCCGTCCACTGAAGTTTGGCCAAAGCCGTAGGCCCATGCGCGTTCGTGGGGCATGCACAAGGAATCGGGATGCGCGAGGTCTTGATGCACGATGCGCCACGTGGCGATCAAGGCTTCAAGTGCGGGCGAGGGTGTGGCGTCGCGGGGACACGATGAGGGCCAGTCTGCATGCGCAACGATCAGGTGCATGGGGTGATTATCGCCAGGGTGGGGCGTGACACGGACCGCGTCGGCACGTTTGCATCGGAGTACGTCCAAACCAAAGGGCGTGGATCAACGGTCGGTTAGCATGACACCCGCATGAACGCTCCTTACGAATGGCAGGTTGGCTGGCGGTACACGCGGGCGAGCCGCGCCGCTGGTCGCAACAGCTTTATCTCCTTCATTTCATTCGTCTCTGTGCTGGGCATCGCACTGGGTGTCGCTGCGCTCATCATCGTGCTTTCAGTGATGAACGGTTTTCAACGCGACGTGCGCGATCGCATGTTGAGCGTGATTGCGCACATTGAACTCTTTGATGCCCGCGGCAATGGTTTGGCCAACTGGCGCACGCTGGCCGACCAGGCGCGCGCCGCACAGCCCAAGGACGTGGTTGGCGCTGCCCCGTTCATCGCCACCCAATCGCTGGTGGCCCGTGGGGACACCATGCGTGGTGCTTTGGTGCGCGGGATATCACCCGTGGACGAAGCCACGGTCACCGTGGTGGGCAAACAGCTGCGCGACACAGCGTTTGCCACCTTGACTTCAGGGACTTGGAACGTGGTCTTGGGCATCGAGCTTGCGCGGCAACTCAACGTCAAGCTGGGAGAGAGCGTGACGGTCATCGCCCCCAGTGGTCAAGTCACCCCCGCCGGGGTGGTTCCGCGCTTGAAGCAATTCACGGTCAGTGGAACGTTCGAGTCAGGGCACTACGACTACGACAGCTCCTATGCACTGATTCATATCGAAGACGCGCAGCGCCTCTACCGCTACGATGGCCCGACCGGGGTGCAGCTGAAATTGGCCAATTTGCATGACGCGCGGGGGGTGGCCCAGCAACTCATCGGCGCGGTGGGTGACGGCGTGGTGGTGAGCGACTGGACTCGCACCAACCGCAACTGGTACGACGCGGTGCAACTTGAAAAACGCATGTTGTTCATCATCCTGACCTTGATCGTTGCTGTGGCAGCTTTCAACTTGGTGAGCACGCTCGTGATGACGGTGACCGACAAGCAGTCCGACATTGCGATTCTTCGCACGCTGGGGGCCAGCCCCCGGTCCATCATGGGCATCTTCATGGTGCAGGGCGCCACGGCCGGTATTGTCGGCACGTTGCTCGGTGTAGGCATGGGCTTGCTGATCGCCTTCAACATCAGCACCATCGTGCCCGCCATCGAACGGTTGCTATCAACCAGTTTTTTGCCCAGCAACATCTACCTCATCAGCCAATTGCCCAGTGACCCACAGTGGGGCGACATCGTGCCCATTGGTTTGATTTCACTGGTGCTTGCCTTTTTGGCCACGCTGTACCCCAGCTGGCGTGCCAGCCGCATCAACCCGGCGGAGGCCTTGCGTTATGAGTGAAGGCGCCGTGATTCAGTGCCGTGGGCTGAGCAAGCGTTTTCGCGAAGGGGGGCTCGACGTGCAAGTGCTGCGCGGCATTGATCTGGACGTGATGCCGGGCGAAACGCTTGCCATCGTGGGCGCTTCGGGCTCGGGCAAGAGCACGTTGCTGCACCTCCTGGGGGGGCTGGACGCACCGTCGCAGGGCACGGTCACGATCGATGGCCGCCCGATGACCAGCATGGACGCTGCGGAACAAGGTCGATGGCGCAACGCAAAAGTTGGTTTTGTTTACCAGTTTCACCACCTGCTGCCTGAGTTCACGGCGCTTGACAACGTGGCGATGCCCCTGCGCATTCGACGCCAATCACCGACCCAAGCGCGGGCGGCAGCGCAGAATATCTTGACGCAAGTGGGGTTGTCGGATCGGGCATTCCACCGACCCGCCGAGCTGTCCGGCGGGGAGCGTCAACGGGTCGCCATAGCGCGCGCCTTGGTCACCGCGCCGGCGGTGGTGCTGGCTGATGAGCCCACGGGCAACTTGGACCGCGAGACGGCCGACGGCGTCTTTGCGGCCATGTTGAAACTCGCCCACGAGCGTGGCACAGCCTTTGTGCTGGTGACCCATGACGCGGCACTTGCCAAGCGGTGCGATCGCGTCGTGACGCTGCGACAAGGCCATTTGACACACGAGGTTTGAGGCCGATGAAGTGGTTCGAGGCATTGGGATTGCGGTGGCCCATCGTGCAGGCACCCATGGCAGGGGTGCAGGATCACCAGCTTGCAGCGGCGGTGGGCCGGGCCGGCGCGCTGGGTTCGATTCCGGGAGCCATGGTGTCACTTAGCATGCTGCGACAGTCGATGGCGGCGCTGGCTTCCTCGGGTGTCGGCGCGTACAACGTCAACTTCTTTTGCCATGAGCCCCTTGCCGCCGACCCCGTTGCTGAAGCGCGTTGGCGCGAAAGCTTGAAGAAGCTGTATGCAGATTGGGGTGTGAGTGCCTCGGACATCCCAGACGCAAGCCCTCGCGTGCCGTTCGACGAAGCCGCTCTTGACACCATTGCTGAGTTCAAGCCACGGGTCATTAGTTTTCATTTCGGCCTGCCTGCAGCACGCTACATCGAGGTCATTCATGCCTGGGGTGGCATGGTTTTCGCCACAGCCACCACAGCAGAGGAGGCCCGCTGGCTTGAATCTCGTGGTGCTGATGTGATCGTTGCACAGGGTTTGGAGGCAGGCGGGCATCGAGGGATTTTCCTAGGCGACGATCTGACAACGCAGCTTGGCACCTTTTCCCTGGTTCCGCAGGTGGTGGATGCAGTCAAGGTGCCAGTGCTTGCGGCTGGCGGCGTTGCCGACGCACGTGGCGTTGCGGCGGCCATCGCCTTGGGGGCCGCTGGGGTGCAGGTTGGCACGGCATTTCTCATGTGTCCCGAGGCGCAGACCAGTGCAGTGCATCGCATCGCACTGGGCAGCGAGGTCGCTCACCATACTGCGTTGACCAACGTGTTCACGGGGCGCCCCGCAAGGGGCATCGTTAACCAAGCCATGCGCGAGTTGGGGCCCATGACCCATGCAGCGCCTGCGTTTCCACACGCTGCAACCGCCATGCTGCCACTGAGGTTCAGGGCAGAGGCCATGGGGCGTGGTGACTGCTCGCCGTTGTGGTCAGGGCAAGGGGGGTGCCTCCACGGTGCAGCGTCGGCCCGCGAGATTGTGCTGGCCTTGTCGCTTGGGACGCCGTGAGGCGCCAGCGGCGCCGTCATCAACCCATGGGTGTCACGGGAACCAGCGCATGCGTTGCACGCGCATTCACTTGTATTCGATGATGGTGGAGCTTCTGCCGAGCAATCGCATGCCATGGAATTTGACCAAACCCACCGCCTCGGGAAAACGCGCCAAGGTGTAAAAAGCCGCGCGAAGCAAGCGGCTGCGCCAGGTGCCCTCGCGAATGATCACCAAGCGCAGCACCTGAGCGGGGTAGGCACCCAACAGCCAAAGAAACTTGGGCGTGAACACGGCAGCAAGAAACACAGTCGCAAGGGGAAGCACAAGCCCCCAAATTGCTGCCCGCCAAGACTCTCGCACCCAGTGGTATTCGGGTGCTGCGCCGTAGCGGAAAGCGCCTTGGGCGAATGCATACCCGCTGCGGACGGTTCGTGTCCACCATTGACCAAACTGAGTGATCGCCGCATCGTGAAGTGTCATTTCGGCGTCGATGCGATGGATGGCCCAGTGCTTGTGTCGCAGCCGAACGCTCAGGTCAGGCTCTTCGCCCGCGATCAACGATTGGTCGTAGCCATTGACCTCGTCGAATGAAACCCGCCTAACCATGACGTCACCGCCGCAATACCGTACCACCCCAACGGGCACATTCCATTCGATGTCGCAAAGCCGGTTGTAAACCGAAGCTTCTGGATTGCGTTCTCGGCGGCGCCCAAAGACAGCGCCAACGCGCGTGTTCTGCATCAGAAAGTGCTTGGCTTCAGCCATCCATTGACTCGCCACTTCGGTGTCGCCATCAACAAACTGTATGTAATCAATGTTGGCATTCAATCGAAGGGCTTCTCGATAGCCCTCATTTCGACCGCGTGCAGCCGTGAACGGCTTGGACATGTCAAGCGCGATGGTGTTGACGCCCATGCTTTGGGCCAACAACACAGAGTCGTCGCTGCTGCCGGAATCGACGTAGACGATGGTTTGCGCCAGCCCACTGAGGGACGCGAGGCACCGCTTGAGTCTTTCACCTTCGTTTCGTCCAATGACCACAACAGCAATGCCACTGAGGGCCAACTTTGCATCGGCGGTCGCCCGCGAAAAAGGTGGATGTTGCACCGAAGCGGGCGTCGCTGAGGCGGGAGGCAGGGTCACTTTGGTGGAGGGCGGCTCGAGAACCACATGCATGATTGCAACCATCCCTTGGCGTTTGGGGCGGCGAAAATTTCAATCTTCAGTTTACCGTACCCACTACAAAGTCAAAGGGCATGGTGACGAAATCTCAACGTGGTTTTGCACAAACGCAAGCAGCGTGAGAAATGCCACATGAAGCGAGTGATGCCGCTGGAAAACATTGATCGGTAAATGGCCGGACAAGCGGTGCGAGAAGCCGGCTGGTTCTTCCCGCTTTCAGGCGTGTCTACCGCGCGCCTTCGTTGTATGTCCCTTCCATCTGGCGGCCGTCGCCCAGCAGCGTTGCGTTGCAGTCGAGCGCCTTGTTGACGCAACCTTGCAGCCAGGTGGCCACGACTTCGTCGCGCCAGCCATTCATCCAGTCACCATGAAAGGAAAAGCCACCGGGCGTGCTGGTGCTGTAGTTGTCGGAAGACAGTCGCCAAGCCCGAACGTCGTCCGTTGCCGTCACGTCATACCGAACGGTGAAGGCAATTTCTGGAATCGCAACAGGGTGACTGGCGGGACAGGCTTTTGCGCCGGGGTATGCCATGTGGCTCTGATGGTCGGCACTGTCCAAGTTTTTGCCATCCCAGCACTGCGGGAAAATCAGCGTGGCAATGACTTGAGTGCCGGCGGGACAAACGGGAATGCTCTTGGAGGGATTGAAAACTTGGTCGCTGGAGCAAACGTAGTGAACATGGTCTTGCGCTTGCGACGCCGACGACTTACCGGCGATCATTCTCAAGCCAGTAGGCATGGGCGTGATCGAAGCTGGATTTACCGAATAGCCCGACTTGTAATAGACCACGAACACGCTTGGCTTCAAGGGCTTCCCGTCGCGAGTGTCGATGACCGCAGGCACCCAGTAGGCGCTCTTGTTGATGGTGCCACCGCGGCAAGTGCTGTTCCCCGCTTGCTTGAGGCTCTCGATGGTGGAGTTTGCGTTGGTTGACGTATTGCCAAAAAAGGCGTGAAGGTGAGATGCGCCTGGTTTGCCAGGTGCCACGATGGGGTCGTCCCAAGCCATGTGCGAAAAGTCGCAAACCGTGCGAAAGGCGCCCGTGCCGTCGACAGTGGCGGGCCATGCCGTCGCCGTGGTGAGTGCATCTCGAGCCAGCCCAGGTGAGCCCTTGGGAAGCAAATTGGCGTTGATCGCAGGGCCCGTCATGTTGACGGGCGCGGTGATGGCGGCTGCAGAGGTGGCGCCAGCGGCCGTGGTGCTGGTGCATGCAGGTGTTGTGGTGCCTGCAACACCCGACGTGGGTGCCACAACCGCAGGTCCGGCAAGGCAATTGGCCGTGCTGCTCGCGGGTGCAACGATGGCCCCCGATGCAGTTGTTGTGGGGGGGCGCCCGCCATGGTCAAGTCGGCCATTGTCGAGAACGCTTCGCAGACTTTTTTGGTGCCCACCATCGGATCAGTGCCAAAAAAGCTTACGGAGCACTCACCGCTGCCGGCAACGCTTCGCTCAACCCAGGCAGAACCCAACCCAAATCGAACGCGCTTCTGTGATGAGACCGAAAACGCTTGCCCCTCGTCGGCTGTGCGAGTCCAGGCGCCTTCGGTGGTCACCGAGGTCGCGGGCGCCCTGGTGTACACGATGTAGAGGCGTTTGGATGCGCGGTTGCCGTCAGCGTCGTAGGCGCGCACGGTAACCGCGTTTTCGCCTTCTTTCAAATCGATTTGAGCATCCCAGGTCACCGACGTGCCTTGGGAGGAAAGCCCGGCGACACCGTTGCTGTCGGTTGTCATCCACGTGACCCGAGCTACTTTTTTGTTGTCGTCTGCCGTGCCCTGCAAGCTGATGCTGGCGGAGGAGGTTGCGTGCACGGTGGCATCGGTTGGCGACGTGATGTTGAGCGTCGGCGCCATGCGGTCGGTGCGTGCAAGCGACGCTTCGCGTGCAAGCATGTTGGGATCGACTTCGTCGTCGCCTCCACAACCCACGACCAATGCGGTGGCAGCCGCTACCCATGCCCAATGACGAGCACGAACTTTCAGTTTTGTCATTTCCCAACGACTTCCAATGATGAGTTGGGTCGGCCGTGCTTTTGCACTTGTATCGACCTCTCGTTTAAACCCAAGAGCGAATCACTGCCGTCCAAGGGGACCGGGTGGTGTTCGACCGCTGAAGTCATCGTATCGGTCACTGGAAGGACGGGCGGTAAGTTCTTTTTTGCACCCGTAACGCCGTGGGCGCCTTGAATCGCCCCAACTTGTTTCTGCGATGTTGCAAGCGCACGTGCGCATCGCACGGTTCGTCGACCGGTGCGCTGATCCACCGTGCAGCGCTTCACGTCACGCGAATGAAAGGCCGGTGGTTGTCGCGCCGTTGAAGGACGGCGGTCGCCGCCGCCACCGAAGCAAATGTTCTATTCAGTTACGCTTGAGGTGGTTGGACTCGGTACCGCATTCGGGCGTTTTTCACACCCTGTGGCTTGGCGCAGCACGAGGCGATACTGGCGCGCACGGAGCGCTTGGATTTTTGTCGTTGAACGCGAAGAGGCATGGCCCATCGCATCGTTAGCCCACGGCACTCGTGCCGCGACCCAGCACTCGCTCCCGCGTCGTTGACGGCATGGCACTTAGCATGGTGTTGATGAACTGCTCCTGAACGCGCCAGGCCCGCTGGGGGTCGGGATCGATTGACGACACGCGCAGCAGAATGCCGTCCGGGATCGAACCCGTGAGCAGCGCACGGGCCTGTGCCACACGCCTGTCCCAAGCCGATGCAGCCAGCAAGTCAGCCATGGCAAACCAGTAGGTGATGGGCTCGATTCGTGCGCCGAGGCTGGTGCGCAGACGTCGCGCCTGAATCTCGCCGTAGGCTGTTGTCAGCGTGCTGTCCAATTGCTCGTGCAACAAGAAGCCCTGGGCTGGGTAACAAACCTCGGGGCGATGCGCTTCAAGTCCACCACGCTGATCATGCCCGTAGGCAACCGACAGCATGACGGCGTATTGGTTCGCGCTGACATACGTTCGCGAAACCACTTCGCTGTAGAGTTTGTCCAGCAATTGCTTGGTTTGAGGATTGACCAACTGAGGCGCAGCGGGCAACACAGCCCAACCGGGCCAAGCTTTTGGGATGTTGGCTTCAAGGTCGGGAGGGGTACTCCGCCGACCGCCCGTGTCAGTTCTGTGATGGGCCAACGCTGCCAACGCCGCAACCCCGACCATGCTGCCGGCGAGCAAACAAGTGCGTCGAATTGCGTCCATCCAAGGGCCTGAAGCGTGTGGCCGTATGCGTCTCAACGAGACACGTCCCGGGATCAAAAAGGTTTCCGTGTCAGCGACACCGCGATAAGAAGTATGCCGTCTGTCAGCGCCATCGGGTGTGTCGGTATGGCTTCCAGGCGACTCGTCAGGGTGTGTGGCTCGCATCGATTTGCCGCGCGTGTCGATTCCGTCACACTGCTGGGGAACTGGCGCAGGGCCTGCGGAATTTGCACGCCGGTCAAGATCAGCCTGCCGCCTACCACGGCGACAATGCGGGCAGGGTGCCATGCCGCGTGGGCTGTTGGCACCTGTTGTGGGTTTGGCGCGCTCGCCACGCACGCATCGATCAAATTTTAGTTTCAAGCACCATGAATACACCTTTTCGTTGCGTCCTGGTCGGGGGTGAATCACTTCTGATCCAATGTGCTCAAACCCTGCTGCAACGGGGTCACCAGGTGGTTGCCGTGGTGGCAACGCGTTCAGCCATTCGGCAGTGGGCAAGCAAACAGGGCATCCGTGTCTTGCGGGACGCAGGCGCATTGCTGAATGCTGGTGACCTTCAGCCCTTTGATTTCCTCTTCAGCGTCACCAATCTTTCCGTCCTTGGCGCTGAGGTGTTGGCGCTTCCCTCGCGTGGCGCGATCAACTTTCACGATGGCCCGCTACCCGAATATGCTGGTTTGAACACACCCGTTTGGGCCCTGCTCAATGGCGAACGCGCGCATGGCATCACCTGGCACCGCATGTCGGCAGAGGTCGATCGTGGGGACATCTTGGTGGAACGTCGGTTTGAGCTGGATGACAACGAAACGTCCCTCACCATCAACACCAAAAACTATGGTTCAGCCGTGGAGGGCTTTGAGTCGCTGATAGATGGCCTTGAGCGTGGGACGCTGATTGCGCAGCCGCAAACGCGCCCTCTCGAGCACTACTATGGGCGCAAAGACAGACCTGCAGCGGTGGCGAGTATCGATTGGCAATCATCCGTTGCTGACGGGTTGAGTTTGGTGCGTGCACTGAACTTCGGCGCCTACGCCAACCCCGTTGCGAGCGCCAAGATCAGCGTTTCCGGCCGCGCTGTCCGTATTTTGAAGGCTGCAACCGCCGGTTCGTCAGGCCAGCCACCCGGAACCGTGGTGCATGTTGATGCGTCGGGCGTTTGCGTCGCAGCGATGGACGGTGACATGCTGCTGCAAGCTGTCGAAGGCATTGACGGTAAGCCCTTGTCTGTGGCGGACTGGGCGGCGCAGGCGCAAATGGTGCCGGGTACCCGTTTGGATGTGGCAAGCCCGGCACAGCGACAGCGGCTGTCTGACATCAACGCCAGGGTGGCGTCCCACGAGGGCTTTTGGTTGGATCGATTGGAGACGCGTCGCGACTATGAGCTTCCTGGCGTCGATCGCAAGGTCGCGGGCCCGGCGCTCCAGCGTCACGCCTTGGATGTGCGTCACGAAGGTCTGCGTGACATGGCGCAAGGGCGCACAACAGCGCTGTCAGCCGCCGTTGTTGCACTCTTGGCGCGCTTGGCCGACAAAGAATCGTTGGAGATTGGCTACCGTGACGCCGGCTTGGCGGCACTGGTGGACGGTGGCTTGGGGTGGTTTGCCACTCAATTGCCGCTGCGAGTTGACGTGGACATGGGTTCGCGCTTTGACCAATTGATTCACGCCGTGGATCAAGAGATTGCCACGCTCACGCGGCGCGGTAGTTACGCGCTCGACCTCGTGGGGCGTTCGCCCGAATTGCGGTTGGTTGCCGCTGGACTCGACCCTACCAGGCAGTCCGTGGTGGTTCAAGTCGACGCCTTGCTCGCCGAAACCGAACTTGCCCCAGGAAGTGACCTGACCATTGCGTTCGATGCAGCAGGTGAAACCAGTCGTTGGCACTTTGATGCAGCCAGACTGTCGCCCCAGCGGGTGCAGGCGCTGCAGGCGCAATTCAATTGTGTGCTTTCCGCAGTCCTGCGCGACCCCCAACGGACCGTGGCCGAACTGCCCTTGCTTGACGCTGAAACCCGCGAGCGCATCACCAACACCTGGAACCAAACGGCAGTGCCTGTCCGTGAGGGCGTTGGGGTGCATCACCTCATCGAGCAACAAGCGGCCAAGACGCCCCATCGCAACGCCGTCACCGCAAATGGTGTAACGGTCACCTATGCCGAATTGGACGGCCGCGCGAACAAACTCGCTCGCAAGCTCGCGGCATTGGGCGTCAAACCCGATGTGCTGGTGGGCCTGATGTGTGATCGATCGGTCGAGATGATGGTTGGCCTGTTGGCGATCCACAAGGCCGGTGGTGCGTACGTTCCGTTGGACCCCAGCTACCCACGTGATCGCCTCGCCTACATGATCGAGGATGCCAAGGTTCCTGTGCTGCTGACGCTGGATCACTTGCGCAGCGACTTGCCACCGCATCACGCACAAGTCTTGGCATTGGATACCGATTGGCCAGGCATTGACCAGGAAGCAGATGCCGCTTTCGACGGTGGTGCTATGCCTCACCACCTGGCTTATGTCATCTACACGTCGGGTTCCACTGGCAAGCCCAAGGGCGTGATGGTGGAGCATCGCAACGTCGTCAATTTTTTTACGGGCATGGACCAACACTTGGGTGGTGATGACGTTGGCACTTGGTTGGCGGTCACGAGTCTGAGTTTCGACATCTCGGTGTTGGAGCTTTGTTGGACGCTCACGCGCGGCTACCAAGTGGTGATTTCGTCTGACGAAGACCGAGCACTGGCAGGTCCCGAGCGGGGCGCGCACGCAGCCCGCCCACTCGACTTCAGCTTGTTTTATTTTTCAAGTGATGAGTCTGAGGGCGTTGCTGACAAGTACAAACTGTTGCTCGAAGGTGCCAAGTACGGTGATCAGCATGGGTTTGCTGCGGTGTGGACGCCTGAGCGCCACTTCCACGCGTTTGGCGGCTTGTACCCCAATCCAGCGGTGACGGGGGCCGCCATTGCCGCGATCACCAAGCACGTCCAGATTCGCTCGGGCAGCGTGGTGCTGCCATTGCACCACCCCCTGCGTGTTGCCGAAGAGTGGTCGGTGGTTGACAACATATCCAAAGGTCGGGTGGGTGTTTCGTTTGCATCGGGATGGCAACCCAATGACTTTGTGTTGATGCCGCAGAACTTTGCCGACAACAAGGGCGTTTTGGCGCGAAACATTGAAGTGGTTCGGAGCCTTTGGCGTGGAGAAGCCCACAGTTTCGATGGGCCCCTTGGCAAGCCCGTGGAAGTACGCGTGTTGCCGCGACCCGTGCAAAAAGAGCTGCCGTTCTGGATCACATCCGCTGGCAATCCCGAAACCTTCGCCACAGCAGGGCGCATGGGTGCCAACGTGCTCACCCATTTGCTGGGGCAAACGATCGAGGAGCTCAAAGGAAAGCTCGAGGTCTACCGTGAGGCGCGACGCGCGGCCGGTCACCCGGGTGACGGTTACGTGTCGCTGATGTTGCATGCCTTTGTGGGGCCTGACGAAGCTCACGTGCGCGCCAAAGTTAAACGGCCGCTGATCGAGTATTTACGCAGCTCGCTCAATTTGGTCAAACAGTACGCGTGGGCTTTCCCAGCTTTCAAGCGCCGCGAAGGCATGAGCACTGAGATTGATTTGACGACGGTGACGCCGGAAGAAATGGACGGCCTGCTCGAGTTTTCGTTCGAACGGTACTACGAAACCAGCGGCTTGTTTGGAACGCCAGAGTCCTGCGTAAAAATGATCGATGCCATCAAAGGCATTGGCGTCGATGATGTGGCCTGCCTGATTGATTTTGGGGTTGATTCCGCTTCGGTGCTGGAACACTTGCCCTACCTGAATCAGTTGCGAAAACTTGCCAAACCACCGCGTGTGGCGTCACCCGACATGGCGCTACCAGCGCTGATGAAGCACCACCAGGTGACGCACGTGCAGTGCACGCCGTCCATGGCGCGCATGCTCTTGTTGGACGATGCTGCCAAGCCAGGTCTGGCCTCCTTGAAGCGAATGATGGTGGGCGGCGAAGCTTTGCAACCTGCGCTGGCGCAAGAACTCACTTCATTGGTGGGCGGCAAGGTGATGAACATGTACGGCCCCACCGAAACCACCATCTGGTCGGCTGTGCACACGCTGGACAAAGTGGACGGCCCGATTCCTTTGGGTCGTCCGCTTGCCAATCAGTCGATTTACATCCTGGATCGCCGTCAACAGCCGCTGCCCGTTGGCGTGCCCGGCGAACTGGTCATTGGTGGACACGGTGTGGTGCGCGGTTACTTGCACCGGCCCGAACTGACGGCAGACCGCTTTTTGCCCCACCCGTTGGATGGTGCCCAGGCGGGTCGCGTCTACCGCACCGGTGATTTGGCGCGCCTGCGTGACGACGGGTTGGTGGAATTCCTGGGGCGACTGGACCACCAAGTCAAAGTCCGGGGGTACCGCATTGAATTGGGTGAGATTGAAGCAGCGCTGTCTCGTCATCCAGACGTCAGCGAAACGGTGGTGCTGGCGCGCGAAGACTCGCCGGGCGACGTACGCCTCGTGGCGTATTTGGTGGCCAAACCTGGCGCTACCGTGCCCCTCAATGAGCTCAAGGAATCGCTGCAGGACGGTCTGCCGGACTTCATGATGCCCGCGCACTACGTGGTGCTTGACGCCTTGCCACAAACCCCCAACGGCAAGATTGATCGCAAGCAGTTGCCAGCGCCTGACCACACACCGATGGCGACGACCCAAGTTGAATATCAAGCACCCGCAGGCGATTTGGAGCAGCAAATCGTTGAGGTGTGGAAGGACGTTCTTAAAGTGCCCAAGGTGGGCGTGCGCGACAATTTCTTTGATTTGGGTGGCCACTCACTCTTGGCCATTCAAGTGTTGAGGTCACTGAAGGAGACGCTGCAACGCAATTTGGCAATCACCGACATCTTTCGTTTTCCCACCGTGCAATCATTGGCCGCTCACTTGAGCGACGACTCAAGCGTGGGTGCGGCCGCCAAGCAAGGGCAAGACCGCGCCCAGGGTCGACGCGCTGCCATGGCGCGACGCCAAAGTGGCCGTGAGTCATTGCCAACTTGAACCGACTGACTGCCACCTCTAAAGTCTCTGTGTTGCGTTGACACTGTGTACCTATTGCCCATCACCGTGCCGATCTTCAAAGACGGCGCCCGACTCCTGATCGCAACCGATTGGAGGCGGGCCCTGGACTTGTTGGCGCGGTCACTTGACCACCGATATGGTCCTATTGCCGTGGCGGCGCCTTGGTTGCCTGCGTCGAGCAGCGAGCAAACCCTGGAAGCACCGTCACTCGAGCATGACGGTATTGAGCTGATTCCAACCTTTGACGGAAACGTCAGGCTGCGGGACTATTGGCGAGGCCCCCATCAGCAAGCGATGCGCCTGGTGCGCTCGCGTCTGGCCGACGTGCAAGTGATGCACGGAACCGCCGAGGAACCCTTTCGGTGTTTTTGTTATGCAGCCTTCATGGCTGGGGTCAAGGCCAAGTTGCCAACAGTCTTTGTTCAAGATCAAGATGTGGTGTCTGTGTTGCGCGCCTTGCACCGCGAGGGAGGCATCAAGCGCCGCGTCAAAGCGGAGCTGGAAGCTCGCGCCCATGCGTACCAATGCCGCCGAGCGGTGGCTGTGGCGGGCGTGAACTTCCTCAAGGGGCAGGACACCATGGCGCGCTACCAACATTTGTCGCAGCACGTGCACGCCATCGAAGACACGTCTTACTTCAGTCACGAAGTCGTGAATGACGACACCGTGCAGGCCCGAGTCCGTTCGCTCCTCAACACCTCCCGTGCCTTGCGATTCGGTTACTGCGGCCGATTGATCACAATCAAGGGTTTGGATCGAAGCCTGCGCATCATCAAACAAGCACGCGATCTGGGCGCCCGGGTGGAGCTGGACGTGATCGGCGGGGGGCCGGAGTCGGCAGCGTTGGCGGCATTGGCCACCTCGTTGCAGCTGGACGGGGCGGTTCGCTTTTTGGGCGCCATGCCCTATGGGCCGGCGTTGCTTGCACAACTGGCGCAATGCGATGCGTTGTTGTTCAACCCACGCATGGAAGAAACCCCGCGCATGATCTTTGATGGCTATGCCGCCGGTTTGCCGTTGGTGGCGGGCGGCATTGCGTACGTCAAAGAGCGTGCGACCCATGACGCAGCGGTTTGGGTGCTGCCGCGAGACGACGACGCCGAATCGGCGCGGCAGATTGCAACACTCGACCAAGACCGTTCCATCATCGCAGCGCTGACGCAGCAAGCGTTGGCCGCCGCACAACACCATGCCGCCGACCGCTGGTACGCCCGGCGCGCCCAGTGGACGCACGACATGGTGGAGCGCCATCGCCATCGTGCGCAGCACCATGCAAGGTAGCGCTGACCGACTTTTGCAGTGGGTTGCTGCACGGCACATTGCACGCATCTGTGTGGTGTCACCACACCTGGATGACGCGTCTTTTTCTTTGGCGACATTCTTGCAATGGCAAGCCCTGCCGCCGCGAACGGTGGCGACTGTCTTCACCCAGGCACGCATCGATTCCGATGATCGCCACTCGCGAGCCATGGGTTTCACCGACCCCTTGCAAGAGTTCGCTGCCAGACGCGAGGAAGATCGGGTGGCCATGCAAATGCTGGGTGTTTCGATGCTTCACGCAGGGGCCGAAGTGGATCGTTTTGACGCCGGCGCTGCGGCCGCTGTGGCCGCGCAGATTGCCCGCGTCGCGGCGACACCTGGTGGGATCGGACCTGGTTTGGTGCTGTTGCCCATCGGTGCTGGACAACCTGTGAGTACGTTCAAACGCTTGCTGCGCCGCGTGCAGCGGCTTCCAGCAGGGTGCGCAGCCCACGCTGAGCACGAATGGGTGCGAGACGCCCTGACGGCGCCGTTGGATGCAGCCCAACTGGTCGTGGGCTATTACGCAGAGATCCCCTACGTTTGGTCCGACTCGCCTTCGCGGCTGCTTAAAATGGCGACCCACCTGGCTGGCCGTGCGTGCGAGGCGTATGCGTTGACCGCTGCCATTGACGCCAAGCTCGCCGTGGTGCATGCCTATGGCTCGCAGGTGGTGTCTGAATTTGGTGACAAGGAAGCGTTTCAACGCCTGACCTTGTCCACGCCCGAGCGGTTGTTTCTGCCCGTTTAAGGGCGTTCTCGTGGCCGTGGCGGCGTGTCCGCTAGACAGCTGAGCAGGGCAATCTGCACAAAACACCGTCATTTGGCATGGTCATGGTGCGCAGCCGCGTCATGTCCCTGCACATGCGGGGCCACGGATACCCTAGTCGTTCTTAAAATCATGGGTTCTAGCCCCTTGACCCAGCGACCGAGCCCAAACGATGCATCACCGTCGGCTTTTGTCGCATCAAAGCACACGCGCCCTTTCGATCCATGAGTGACTTCAACTTCGACACCGATATCGCCGTGGTTGGCATGGCTGGACGGTTTGCGGGTGCGCGTGACATCACGGCGTTTTGGAACAACATTCGCGACGGGGTGGAATCGTTGACGCGATTTACCGAGGCCGAATTGCTCGCTGCTGGCGTCGATCCGGCCGATCTGGCGGACCCCAACTACGTCCCCGTGGGCGCCGAAATGCCCGACATGGAGTGTTTTGACGGTAAGTTCTTCGGTTTCAGCCCCCGCGAAGCGTCAATCATGGACCCGCAGCACCGTCACTTTTTGGAGGTGTCGTGGGAAGCGCTGGAAAACGCGGGGCACGTGCCCGAGCGTTTCAACGGGTCCATTGGCGTTTTTGGTGGCTCGGGGCACAACGCCTACATGCCCTACAACCTGCTCAGCAATCCGCAACTGATGCGGCAGGTGGGTTTTTTCTTGGTGCGTCACACAGGCAACGACAAAGACTTTCTCACCACGCGGGTGTCCTACCTCTTGAATCTCAAGGGCCCCAGCATCAACGTGCAAACCGCCTGCTCCACCTCACTGGTGGCCATTCACCTGGGTGTGCAGAGTTTGCTCAATCGCGAATGCGACATGGCCTTGGCGGGTGGGGTCACGATAGAAATGCCGCACCGCCACGGCTATGTATACCGTGAAAGCGAGATTCTCTCGCCCGATGGACACTGTCATGCCTTTGACGCCAAATCGAAAGGCACCGTGTTTGGCAGTGGCGCAGGCGTCGTGGTGCTACGTCGGTTGGATGACGCGGTGGCGGATGGGGACCACATCCATGCGGTCATCAAAGGTTCGGCCATTAACAACGACGGCGCGCTCAAAGTGGGCTACATGGCCCCAAGCGTTGACGGGCAAGCCCAAGCGATTGCCGAAGCCTTGGCCATTGCCGACGTGAGCGCCGACACGATCACCTATATCGAGGCCCATGGCACCGGAACGCCGGTGGGTGACCCCATTGAAGTCGCCGCGCTGACCCAAGCATTCAGACAGTCGACTGACAAGGTTAGCTTTTGTGGTGTGGGCTCAGTCAAGTCCAACATTGGACACACCGACACGGCCGCTGGCGTTGCAAATTTTATGAAGGTGGCGTTGGCGCTGCAACATCGACAGCTCCCGCCGTCGCTGTTTTTTGAGCAGAACAACCCGGCTTGCGACTTTGAGCACAGCCCTTTCTACGTCAATCACAAGCTTCAAGCTTGGACGCCTCCGGCGGGCATTCCACGCCGCGCTGGTGTCAGCTCTTTGGGCGTGGGCGGCACCAACGCGCACATCGTGATGCAAGAGGCGCCAGCGCGCCAAGCGACGGCACCTTCTCGCCGTCGTCATCAATTGATCATTCAGTCGGCCAAGTCGATCACGTCGCTGGATGCAGGGACGCAGGCGCTGGCCGCCCATTTTGAATCGCAGCCCAACCTCGGTCTGGCCGATGCAGCTTACACCCTTCAGGTGGGGCGCCAGGCCATGAAGCAACGTCGGGTCGTGGTGGCAAGCAGCACCGGCGACGCCGCGCAGGCCCTTCAAGCCAAAGATGCTACGCGTGTGTTCGGCGACGTCGCCAGTGACGACCCGCGGCGTGTGGCTTTCATGTTTGCCGGTGGTGGTGCGCAGCACCCCAACATGGGACGTGATCTCTACCTTCACGAGCCTGTGTTTCATGACGTGGTGGACGCGTGCTTGAAGCACTGCGAGGCCCAACTCCATTGCAAGCTGCGTGATGTGCTTTTTCCTGCGGCGGGTGACGAGGCGCTCGCCGCCAAACAGCTCGAACGACCTTCACTGGCGCTGCCAGCCTTGTTGACCATCCAGGTGGCCCAGGCCCGTCTGCTGATGTCCTGGGGCATCCAGCCCGCCGCGATGATTGGGCACAGCATGGGCGAATACACGGCGGCCCACCTGGCCGGCGTGTTCTCGCTTGAAGAAGCCTTGACGCTGGTTGAGCTGCGGGGTCGCTTGTTCGAGACCTTGGCTGAAGGCGCCATGCTGAGCGTGCCGCTTTCGGAAACCGAGCTGCAGCCCTTCATGTCGCCCACGCTTTCGGTGTCGGTGATCAATGCCCCGAAGATGACCGTTGTAGGTGGCCCCGTGGCCGCGATCGAGGCACTGCAAACGCAACTGGCTGCCCAAGAAATTGACGCCGCGCGGGTTCGCATCAATGTTGCAGCGCATTCGTCGATGCTCGAGCCGATCTTGGCAACGTTTGGTGAGTGTTTCAATCGCATTGCTTTGAAGCCACCGCAGTTGCCCATGGTGTCTAACTTGTCAGGCACCTGGATAACACCAGCTGAAGCTACTGACCCTCAGTACTGGGTTCGGCACCTGCGCAACACGGTGCGATTTGCCGACGGGGTGCAAACCCTGCTGGCCGACGAAACCCGCGTGTTGCTGGAGGTTGGTCCGGGGCGCACCCTTTCGAGCTTGGCACGGCAGCACCCGGCGCGTCAACCCAAGCAGCCGGTCCTTAACTCGATGCGTCATCCTGACGAGAATGTTGATGATCAGGCTTTTGCATTGACCACGCTGGGTCGCTTGTGGGCTGCGGGCGTTGATGTGCCGTGGGACGCGCTGCAGGGTGATGAGAAGCGCTTAAGAATCGAGCTGCCGACCTACCGTTTTGACCACCCCCGCCATTGGGTTGACGCGGGTCACGGGGCGCACGCGCTGGCGCCCCACGACCGCTCGCTGCACAAGCGAAAGGACGTTGCGCAATGGTTTTACCAACCGATTTGGTCGCTGACGCCCATCGCGCTGGCAGCAGGTGAGACCGCGACGGCCCGCACGCTGATTTTCTCGGACGCGCACGGTGTTGGTGAGGGTGTGGCTGCGCGGCTGCGTGCACGAGGCGACGAAGTGATCACGGTGCGGGTGGGCAAGGCCTTCAAGCGAGACAATCCACTGTCGTTTGTGATCAATCCCGCCGTGCAAGCCGAACTGGACCGCGTGGTTGAAACGCTTGGCGCTGAAGGCCGCGTGCCCACCCGCATCGTCCACGCCTGGAGCGTGACGGGTGACGAGACCGTGCAGCGCACGCCCGGGGACACGCTGCGCATGCGGCAACTTGGTTTTGACAGCCTTTTGATGCTGGCTCAAGCGGCTGGCCGCGAGGATTGGGCAGAGCCCACCAAATTGCTGGTGATTTCTGATCGCATGCAGCGCGTGGCGGGCGAGGCCAACTTGTTGCCGGCCAAAGCAATGGTGTTGGGCCCCGTGCAAGTGATTCCACGCGAGTTTGCCAACTTCAGGTGCACTTCACTTGACGTCGATTCTCTGCATGTTGGTGGGCGTGCTACCGCGCGCTTGCACGATGCCATCGTTGCCGAATTGGACGGTCAGCTGAGTGACGCGGCGGTGGCGTGGCGCGGAGGGCAGCGATGGGTTCAGTCGTATGCAGCGTCTCCCTTGCCGAGCGCAGCGCGCGGCAAGGTCGTGTGGCGTGATCGAGGCACTTACGTCATCACCGGTGGCCTGGGCGGTGTGGGTTTGGCCATCGCATCGCACTTGGCGTCGCAAGTTCAGGCGCGGCTGGTGTTGGTGGGCCGCACGGCGCTGCCCCCGCGTGATCGCTGGTCGAGCGTGCTCGCGCAACCCGATGGTGACGCATCAACAGCGGGGCGCATCCGGCAAGTGATGGCCTTGGAGCGCAAGGGTGCAGAGGTCTTGGTGCTTGCTGCCGACGTGACCGACGCCCAGCAGTTGCAAAAGGCCTTCAAGCAGGCACGCGACCGATTTGGCGACATCCACGGCGTGCTGCACACCGCCGGTGTGTTGAGCGACGGCGTGATTCAACTCAAAGACACCAAGGTCGCCACGTCGGTGCTGGCACCCAAAGTGGATGGCACCATGGCCATCGAATCAGCCTTGGCCGCTATCCAACCTCATGCACCGCTCGATTTTGTGGTGTTGTTCTCTTCCATCAGCGCCTTTGCTGGGCTGGCCGGCCAGGTTGACTATGCGGCTGCCAACGCGTTCTTGAACGCCTACGCCCAGGACCGATGCATGCGCGACGGCACCTACACGGTGGCTGTCAACTGGAGCCAATGGCAAGAGGTGGGCATGGCGGCTGTATTGGCGCATCAGCTTGGCCTGGACGCCGAAGTTGACGCGGGCAGCCAGGCCATCACCATCGGCCACCCGCTGGTTGAACGTTGCCTAGCCTATGGGCCGGAAGAGCGCGTTTACGAAACACGCTTCAGCCGGGCCACGCATTGGCTTCTTGAAGAACACCGCGTGCAAGGCGCAGAGGCGCTGATTCCTGGCACAGGCTTTCTAGAAATCGTTTGCACTGCCTTTGCACAGCACGTCGAATTGAACGCCGACCAGTGTGTCGAATTGCGCGATGTGACGTTTCTGTTGCCTTTCGTCGTTCGTGAGGGGACGTCGCGCGATCTGCGCGTGCACTTGCGGGCCCACGGTGGTGACACGTTTGCGTTTGCCGTGATGGGGCGCTCGGTTGCCGATGCCCAGGGGCAGCCGCATCCGTGGGTGGAGCATGTTCGGGGCACGGTGGGGCGCGTTGCCCAAGCGTTGCCTACCCTCAAGCCTCCCACAAGCGTGGCTGCCCGTTGCAAGGCACGTCACCAGATGGGGGCCAAAGCACCGGTAAACCTGCACTTCGGCCCCCGTTGGGACAACGTCGTGCGCATCGACTTTGGTGCTCACGAGGCTCTGATTGAACTGGCCTTGCCAGCGGCGTTTGTTGACGACTTGCTGCAATTTCCGCTGCACCCTGCCATGATGGATTTGGCAACGGCAGGCGCCCAATCGCTGATCCCCGGATACGACGAGGCGCGCGACTTCTTTGTGCCCGCCTCTTATGAGCGCTTGACGGTGCGCGGGGCCTTGAAACCGCAAGTTTTCAGCAATGTTCGCCATCGCCCCGACGACGGCCATGGCAGTGACTTGGCGGTATACGACGTGACGATCACAGACTCGCTCGGCCAAGTTTTGGTGGACGTTGAGGGCTTCACCATGATTCGGGTTCGTGACAAAGACTTGTTGGCACGCGCGGATGATGCTCGGCTCGTTGCCCACCATGCGAACAAACCCCGCGCCACCGCCAACAACATTCTGTCCGTCGGCCTGCGCGATGGCATCTTGTCGCAAGAAGGTGCTGACGTCCTGGAGCGCGTGCTGGCTTGGGGCGGCGGCCCTCAAATCGTGGTTTCGCCGCAGGATTTGGAGGCGTTGTTGGCCCAATTGCGCGGCCCAGCCGTGCAAATCGTTCATGCGTCGGACGACGCAGCCGAAGCCGTCCCTGGCTCACGTGCCCCCACGACGGCAACCGAGAAATTGATTGCCCAGATGTGGGGAGAGATGCTGGGTCACCCTCGCGTTTCAGCCGGCGACAATTTCTTTGACCTGGGTGGCCACTCGCTGCTTGCGGTGCAGGTGATCAACAAGCTCAAGAAGCGCACGGGCAAGGCATTGCCGTTGACGGCGCTTCTCGAAGCCCCCACCGTGGAAGAACTTGCTGCCTTGATTGAGCCACCGGGGCCAGCAGCCGATGCCCTGGTGACCGCGCCGTCAGCCAGTGCCTCGATCGATTTGGGGGCAGGTGCTTCCCAATCGAAGCCTTTGGGTGCCGTGGGCCGAACCATCATCCCGATCAAGAAAGGAGCGGACAGGCAGCCGCTTTTCTTGGTTCACGACGGCTTGGGCGAAACCCTGCTTTACCGCACACTTGCCCACAAGCTCGACCCAGGGCATGCCGTTTATGGGTTGCAACCTGCAGTGCGGGCCGACGGCAGTTTCATCTACACCCGCATCGCAGACATGGCTGCAGCGCATTTGGCACAGATCAAAAGTGTTCAACCGCAAGGCCCCTACCTGATTGCCGGACTGTGTGCTGGCGGCGTGATCGCTCAAGAAATGGCAGTTCAATTGCAGGCTCAGGGCCAGCACACCAGCTACTTGGGTATCCTTGATGCAGCCGACGTTGCTGCCCCTGAAAGTGACTACGAGTCGCGCAATCGCATGGCACGATTTTTGGGTACGCTCGACGGTGACCTCTCTCGGCCCATGCTTGTGCGGCTGATTTTGGCGCTTCCCAAGATGGCCAAAAAAGTGCTTGGGTTTGCGCGCTACAAGGTGGCTCGATCGCTCGAGCGACGTCGCATCGCCAAAGGCGTTGACGCGTTGCGCAACAGTGCCGAAACAAACAACACGCAAGGCGATGGTGTCGACGCCGCTGCCCTTGAAGTTTCATTCCTGAAAATGTACGAACAAGCCCACGTCGAGCACAAACCCCAAGGGCGGCTTGACGCACATGGCGTCGTGTTGTACCGCGCTTCAAAGGGCACGGGTGCGGCTGAGGACGTACCTTTTATCGAGAAGTACGCTGACGAGGCACTCGGTTGGCGCCCTCGTTTTGACGGCCACTTAACGGTTCGAGAAGTACCCGGAGGGCACACGAGCCTGCTGCAAGAGCCGCACGTGCAAGTGCTCGCGCAGGCCATGCAGGCGGATTTGGACAAGGCCGTCGCAGCGCAAGGCGGCGTGTCTGGCGCCCGTCCTGTTCATCAAAGTTCAAGCGCTGCGGTGAATGCCAAAACGCCAGGCCACCAGGTTTTGGAGAGAGCTCCATGAGCGCAGTGCCACCACGAACGTTGGTTGTGATTGTTAACTACCGCGTGGGTGATCTGGTGGTCGAGTGCCTTCGGTCCCTCATCCCTGAGGTTCACCGCAACGGGCAAGTAGCTGACGTGGTGGTGGTCGACAACCAATCGGGTGACGGCTCGGCAGCCTTGATTCGGGCCGCCATTCATTCGCATGGTTGGGGTGCGTGGGCGCGAGTCATCGAGTCGACGGTTAACGGCGGTTTTGCCTATGGCAACAACGTGGCCATAAGAGATGCGCTTGCGCGTGGCGCCAGGTATGACTATTTTTGGTTGTTGAATCCTGACACGCTGGTTCGTGCTGGCGCACTTCAAACGCTGCTGGATTACATCGAGCCACGAAAACAAGTGGGCATGGTGGGCAGTGGTGTCGAAGAGGACGGCTCCGGCCAGCGATGGTCGTATGTGTTCCGTTTTCCAAGCGTCGTCTCTGAGTTTGAGAGCGGCATTGCTTTTGGCCCGGTGACCAAATTGCTGTCCCCGTGGACCGTGCTTCGCAAGGCGGACGATCAGCCGACGCAAGTTGACTGGTTGTCAGGGTGCAGCTTCGTCATTCGTCGTGAAGTCATCGACAGCATCGGGTTGATGGATGAGCAGTTTTTTCTGTACTACGAAGAAACGGATTTTTGCCGCCGCGCGGGCCAAGCGGGGTGGCAGTGCTGGTACGTTCCGTCGAGTCGCGTCATGCACATGGCGGGTCGAAGCACAGGCGTTTCGGGCGAAGGCTCGTCGACGCGGCGCATGCCTGCCTACTGGTTTGAATCGCGGCGCCGGTACTTCAGAAAACACCACAGCTGGTTGTACACGGCCATCAGTGATGTTGGGTTCATCGTTGGCCTCGCTTTTGCGCGGGTTCGAAGTTTTGTGCAACAAAAGAAAGACGGGTTGCCTCCGCACTATTTGCGGGACTTTATCCGTCACAGCTCGTTGCTGAATGGGACCATTCCAAGCAACCCTCGGGTACCTTTGCCCGTCGTCGAATCCGTCTCATGAGTCTGAAGGATGCTGTTCGTCGCGTGGTGACATCCGACGCGGTCTACCCGTTGTTGCGCAGGCGAGCGCAAGTGGTGCCGTCCAGTTATATTTTGACGTACCACACCTTGGGGCCTGACGAAGAGCACTTTGATGCCTGGACAGTCACGCGCGTTTCAGACTTTTTGCGTCACATCGCATTTGTGCGATTGCACCATGACATCGTGTCGCTGGACGACGCGCTTCGCGAGGCGGCTATGCCGTCGGTGCGCGGCAGCCGACCCAAAGTTGTTTTAACGTTTGACGATGGGCACAGCGGCTGGCACGACCATTTGTTGCCCGTGGTTGAACGCGAGCGATTGCCCGTGACGCTCTACACCGCGACGTCGCATGTGGCCACATCAACCCCCTATTGGTTTGACCGCGTGATGAATGCGGTTCAGGTGTCGAGGCCCACGGCAATCAATATGCGCCCGCAAGGGCTGAAAGCCTGGACAGTGGGGGCTTCACAAGGATCCTCCAACTGGATCGTCATTTCAGAGGTGCTGGAGGCTTTGAAAGCGAGCACGGTGTCGACGCGAGACGCGTGCGTGCTGGCGATCGAGATGCAGTGCAGACCATTTCTGCGCTCCGACTTTGAACCCCTTCGGCCGCTGACGGTGGCGCAACTGCAGGCGGTCTCGCAATCACCGTTTGTCACGGTAGCGGCCCATTCAGAAGGGCACGAACTGCTGGACACCGTGCCACCTGAACTTGCGATGCAAAGCATGCGGGCGTCGCGCATGCAGTTGCAGGAATGGACTGGACAGACCGTTGATCACTTTGCGTTTCCCAACGGTAACTTCTCGCCTTCACTGACTTCTGCGGCGCGGCAGATTGGTTTTGCGACAGCAGCAACGACCGTGCAGCGTGCTTTTCGATCCAATGCGGACCGCTACCAATTGCCCAGGATTTCTGTTGGCCGCTTTGACACCATGGATCAGTTTCGTTTGAAGTTTTTGCGCACTTGAATTGAACCCGGAGGATTTTTTGAAGATTGCTTACTTTGTCAATGGACACCCTAAAACGAGCCATACGTTCATCCGGCGTGAAATTTTGGCCATCGAACGCGCGGGGCAGCCTGTTACCCGGTTTGCACTGCGTGGCTGGGATGAAGCGATGGTTGATCCCGGCGACCAAAATGAACAACGATTGACGCGTTACGTGCTGAAGGCGGGACTGCTTCGCTTGCTTGTCTCGACGGTCAAGTTTGCGGCATCGCACCCGGGTAAGTTTTTTAGAGGGCTTCAACTGACCGCTCAAGTGGCGTGGCAGGGTGACCGGACCTGGCTCCACCACATGGTTAGCCTTGCCGAGGCAGCTGTGCTGGCTCAGTGGTGTGACGACGATAGGATTGACCACATCCACGCGCACTTCGGCACCAACTCTGCCGAAATTGTGATGTTGGCTCGCGCCCTGGGTGGACCCCGCTACAGCTTTACCGTTCACGGTGCTGACGAATGGGACATGCCGCGGCAACTCAAACTGCGCGAGAAGTTGCAACACGCCGCCTTTGTGGTGGCCATCAGCTCGTTTACCAAGTCGCAAATGATGCGCTGGGCAAGGACAGAGGATCGCGACCGGATTCACGTGGTGCACTGCGGTTTGGACGCACCTGCCTTCGAGTCACCCTTGACGCCAGTTCCCGACAATCAGCGCATTGTCTGCGTGGGGCGCCTTTGTGTTGAAAAAGGGCAAGACCTGTTGGTATTGGCTGTCGCCGAGCTTGCCAAGCGCGGCGTATTTGCCGAGTTGGAGCTGGTGGGTGACGGGCCTCTGCGGGCTCGCATCGAAGCATTGGTTCTGCAGCATGGGTTGCAAGATCGCGTGGTGCTTTCGGGTTGGGCTTCAAGTGCCACTGTGTTCGACAAGTTGCGAGGCGCGCGCTTGATGGCGCTGCCCAGCGTGTCAGAGGGGCTGCCCGTCGTGATCATGGAAGCTCTGGCACTTGGGCGGCCCGTGGTGACAACGTACATCGCTGGTATTCCTGAGCTTGTTCGCGATGGAAAAGAAGGCTTTTTGTTGCCGGCCGGTGACCTGAATGCACTGGTGGCCGCACTTGAGCGAGGTTTGACAACGCCTGCCGATGAACTTACTGCGATGGCAGTGGCCAGCCGCGAACGCATCAAACAGCGCCACAGCATTGACGTAGAAGCGTCAAAACTGCTTCAACTGTTCCGACGTGCGGGAGGCGCAACCGACAAGGCGTGACCTTGAAGAACTTTGCTTCAAGGCGCTGGGGCCCAATAGCTGCTGTCGACGGACGCGTTGAAGTAGAAGGGATTTTCGTTCGAAGCTTTGCCGAAGGTGGCGACGCAGTGATCGATGTTTTGTGCGTTGTTGGTGTAGTTTCCAATGCGCGCGCAGAATTCGTCTCGCATGAAGGCTTGGCAAGTATTGTCGTCGGGGTAAACGGGGTTGCTGTAGTAAGACGAGACGGCGGCCCACGCGACCTCTTGCAGTGAACGAGCCTGGGTGGCCGAGACACCCGCTGGAACCCATGCACCTGACGGTGCGCTGCGGTAGACCGACGCGTACGTGACCAGGCTCATGTAGTACTTGCCCAGACCGGTGTTGAGGTGCACGTCGTCGCGGAAGAGGCGGTTGAGCGTCTCGGCGGGGGAGCCCGCCGTGATGCCATCGACAAAGCCCTGAGTGGCACGCTCGACGAGGTAAGCCAGCGCCAGGCCCGCAGGCATGTAGTGCACGCGGTCACTGCGGCCTTCGTGGGCCAAGGAGGTGTTGATGCGCGAGGCCATGCACTGCCACACGGTGGCAGCAGCGCGCTCGTGGGCGATCCAAGGGGCTGGGTTGGACTTGTCGCGAATGCCCTGCCAGGCATGGTAGATGTAGGAGGTGGCCTGGGGGTTGCCTTCGATGAGGCGCTCGTGCATGTGTCGGGCGTACTTGACGCCGCCTTCCCACTCGAGGGGGAGGTCGTGGCGCTCGGTGACGATGAGGGCGTCGTAGCGCTGGCCGTTGAGGGTTTGAGGGTTACGCAGCTCGGCCAAGAAGTTCATGCTGGCGCCGTCGCGGTTGATGCCTTGGCTGTAGCCGGCCCAGGAGGGGTCGGTGTCGCTGAAGCCACGGGTGCGAAAGCGGATGGGCGAGCCCAGAGCGATTTGCTGGTTCCAGAGGGTTTGTTTGCCCAGGCTGGCGGCGACAGCGGCTGTGTACTCACCCAGCGGCGCTTCGGTGAGGCTGTGACCTGAGAAGAAGAGATTGAGCTTGGCAGCCGTCGGCACTGGCGCGGGCACAGGTGCAGGCGTAGGTGGTTGGCTTGATGCGGGGGTGGGCGAGGGGGATGTACTGGCGGATACCGAAGCAGCATCGCCGCCGCCACCGCCGCACGCGACCAATGCTGTGGCGAACAATGCGACCAGCCTGGAGATACAAACTGAAGGATGCGACATGAAAATCCTCAGCTCGCCAGCGGCGAGACCGTTCTTTTACTGACGAAGGGCTGATGATGAGCCATGACCTTGCCCTAAACCACTGGGACTAAACCTCAGATGGAATGGGTGGATGCAACGTGGAAACCCGGGGATTCCACGTCAGACCATGGTCTTAAAGCGCAAAGGGGTTGTGCGCCCTCAGCTGCAGCAGTTTACGTCAAGGCGCAGGGGCCCAATAAGAAGCGTCTACTGCAGGATTGAAGTAGAAGGGATTTTCGTTCGAAGCTTTGCCGAAGGTGGAGACGCAGTAGTTGATGTTTTGTGCGTTGTTGGTGTAGTAGGCGATGCGTGCGCAGAAGTCATTGCGCATGAAAGCTTGGCAGGTGTTGAGGTCGGGCTGGATGGGGTTGTTGTAGTAGGACGAGACGGCAGCCCAAGCGACCTCTTGCAGTGAACGAGCCTGGGTGGCCGAGACACCGGCCGGGGCCCAAGCGCCTGACGGTGCGTTGCGGTAGACCGACGCATAGGTGACCAGGCTCATGTAGTAGACGCCCAGACCGGTGTTGAGGTGCACGTCGTCGCGGAAGAGGCGGTTGAGCGTCTCGGCGGGGGAGCCCGCCGTGATGCCATCGACAAAGCCCTGAGTGGCACGCTCGACGAGGTAAGCCAGCGCCAGGCCCGCAGGCATGTAGTGCACGCGGTCACTGCGGCCTTCGTGGGCCAAGGAGGTGTTGATGCGCGAGGCCATGCACTGCCACACGGTGGCAGCAGCGCGCTCGTGGGCGATCCAAGGGGCTGGGTTGGACTTGTCGCGAATGCCCTGCCAGGCATGGTAGATGTAGGAGGTGGCCTGGGGGTTGCCTTCGATGAGGCGCTCGTGCATGTGTCGGGCGTACTTGACGCCGCCTTCCCACTCGAGGGGGAGGTCGTGGCGCTCGGTGACGATGAGGGCGTCGTAGCGCTGGCCGTTGAGGGTTTGAGGGTTACGCAGCTCGGCCAAGAAGTTCATGCTGGCGCCGTCGCGGTTGATGCCTTGGCTGTAGCCGGCCCAGGAGGGGTCGGTGTCGCTGAAGCCACGGGTGCGAAAGCGGATGGGCGAGCCCAGGGCGATTTGCTGGTTCCAGAGGGTTTGTTTGCCCAAGCTGGCGGCGACAGCGGCTGTGTACTCACCCAGCGGCGCTTCGGTGAGGCTGTGACCTGAGAAGAAGAGATTCATCCTGCCAGAGACGGCCGGTGCAGGTGTCGGTGCGGGCGCTGGAGCCGGCGCTGGGGGGGGTGGTGCAGGAGGTGGTGGAGAGGCCTGCGGAGCAGGTGGTGCAGGGGGTTCAGCGTTGCCCGACTCCGGGTTGAATGGCGGCGGCGCAGCAACGATAACGGGTGCTGGTGCTGGTGCTGGTGCAATCGCTTGAGGCGCGGCTGGTGATGTCTCGGGCGACGGCAAACCACTTGGTGTCGACGCAACCGTTTGAGTCTGAGGAAGGGGGCTCGCGTAGCGAACCACCATTGAGCTTTGAGTTAGGTTGCCTGCGCGGTCGTACGCACGCACAACGACGGTGTTGTCGCCTTCAACCAAGGGCACACCTTCGATGACCCACTCGGTGTAAATAGCGCCCGACTGAGACAGTGTCGCAACCCCACTCGCTCCTTGAGCTGTCACCCAGGTCACGCGGGCTACGACACGATCGTCACTGGCCGACCCGGTTAACTTGAAAGTTTGGTTGGCAGAAGCGACTGTTGCGCCAGGGCTCGTTGCGTTGGACTCGTACACCATCAGCGTTGGGACGGCCCGATCAGTTCGCGCTTCAGCAACGTCTCTGGCAATCGCGTTCGGGTCGTCCGTTGATGATTGACCTCCACAAGCAACAGTTAACAGGCACGCAGCTGCTACGGGCAGCACGCGAAGTGCTGAAAAAGTGAATGTCATGCTCAACGACTCTCGCTATGTCGGAATAGCAAAACGCAAAAAGCGCTTCACCACTCTGAATTTTTGTTATGGAGCAAGCGCCCCGCGTCTGCGCTGCACACTATGAAACCATGGTCAGTGCTCGCTAGGCGCTAGTGTGCCCGGAGTACAGAATTCCACGAAACCGAATGTTAAGCAACCCTCGACATTGACGTGCAACGGGTCAGTGCGCGTTGACAGAAATTGTTAGCCTGTGGCGACGCGTTGTGTCATCAGCTCCGACCCTATGGGTCGATCAAACGGTGCAACACTGATTCAGATCGCGCACTTAGCGCGGTTTATTGAAACCTGCATGAGGTGTGGTGAGACCATTTCGGTACGCGGCATGGATGCAGCGTGATCCGTCAAACGCACCAAAACGTTGCCTTTGGTAACATTTGAACTAGCCTTTCACTCACCGTCGCGCTTGGCGCGCACCCATCCTGTTTGTCGGCGTATCAAGAAAGCAAGGTAGAGAGGCAGCTTCCGCACGGCATACCAAGGCGCAAAAAGCAACTCACGCGCTGTGATCGTGCCCTGACCAAAACGACGCCAAACCAAAACGATCGAGCCTGCAAAACAAGCCAGCAATGCGCCCGCAAAAAACAACGGCAGCGACCACCCGCTAAGCCACCAAAGCAGTGCATCAGTCGCCATCAAAGCGCCCAAAATCATCACCAGCAGGGCTAAAGGGGGCACCAACAAATCCAAGGCCATACCGATCAATTGAAAACGCCCAAGCCGAATGCCACCTGAAAGTAGCCTGGGGACGCAGTCCAACAAGTTGGCCAAAGCACCGTGCTCCCATCGTGCGCGTTGGCTGTCACTGCCGGCTGCGGAATCAGGAAAACGGCTGGTAACCAACGCCGCCGGATCGAAAGAAGTCAGATGCCCATTCAAGGCCAGGTTGACGCCCAGTTGCATGTCTTCTGCCAAATGGCCGCTGGCCAGCGGAGCGTTCTCGATGACAGCCCACGGAAAAATCATGCCCGTTCCCATCAGTGGGCAGGGAATGCCCAATCGTTGTGAGCCCGATGGGCGCACTTGATTTTTGACGCGCCACGCAAATTCAGCAAAGCGTTGTTGCATGCCAGCGCCTTCCCGTGCTTGCATCAAGTCAAGGGCCTGCACGGGTTGATTGAGCTTGGCTGACGACGACGCCAATTGCTCAAGGCTCCCAGGCGCCAGGTGGCAGTCTGCGTCGCACATCAACACAAACGCCGGCGGCGCCAGCTTCAAGTGCTGGATGCCATGGTCGAGTGCAAACCCCTTGCCCCGGAGGCTGGTGTTGAAGCGTTCGAGGACTTCTGCACCCTGGGCCCGTGCGACCTCAGCCGTGTCGTCGCTGCAGTTGTCGGCCACAACGAGCAAGCGGTCGCCTGGTCGCAGTTGGGGTTTGATGGATGTCAAAGTCGCGACAACGCCGCGGGACTCATTGTGAGCAGGCACGAGCACCGCCACGCGCGATCCGAAGGGCAAGGCTTGTGATGCTGCAGGGCGCGCGACGCCCCCTTTAGACCTGGCGAGCAGCATTTGCAACACCACCAACAGTGTTGGCACGGCTACAGCGGCGTGCAACGCCATCCACAAGATCTTCAGCGCGACGGTCATGGTGGAGATTGCTGCGCTGCGCGCTAGGCGGTGCCCTCGAATCCGTCAGGATTCGTCGATTGCCACCGCCAACTGTCTTGGCACATGGTGTCAAGACTGCGCCTGGCCTGCCAACCCAGCAATGATGACGCCAACGTGGCGTCGGCGTAGCAGGATGCTACGTCGCCGTCGCGCCGCGCCACCACTTCGCGTGGAATCGGACGGCCGCTGGCGCGCTCGTAGGATTGCAAAAGCTCAAGAACGCTGTAGCCTCGACCCGTTCCCAGGTTGACCGTGAAGGACTCTGGTTGGGTCAGCAGCCTGCGCACAGCAGCCACATGCCCATCGGCCAAATCTGCCACATGGATGTAGTCACGCACACCTGTGCCGTCAGGCGTTGGGTAATCGCCACCAAAAACCTGCAAGTGTTTGCGCCGACCCACCGCAACCTGGGCAATGTAGGGCATCAAGTTGTTGGGGATACCGCGTGGGTCTTCGCCAATCAAACCACTCTCGTGGGCGCCCACTGGGTTGAAATAACGCAAGATGGCATTTTGCCAACTGGGGTCTGCCATGGCAGCGTCTTGCAGCACTTGCTCGCAGGCCAATTTGGTGCGTCCGTAAACGTTGATGGCTTGGGTGGGTGACCCCTCATGAAGCGGCAAGTGTTGCGGGTTGCCGTACACCGTGGCGCTTGAACTGAACACCATGCGCTTGCAGCCGAGCCGATGCATCGCCGTGGCAACGGTGGTGAGTGCCCCCACATTGTTGGCCCAGTAACGCAGAGGCTCGCGCTCAGCTTCGCCAACAGCCTTGAGCGCTGCGAAGTGGATGGTTGCGTCAACGCGATGTGACGCAAAAACCTGATCCACGGCGGCGCCATTGCAGACGTCAGCTTTGACGAAAACGGCGGGGCGGCCGCTGATGCGTTCGATTCGGTCCAGCACCAGCGCCGAGCTGTTGCACAGATTGTCGATACCCACCACGTCAAAGCCGGATTGCAAAAGTGCCACCCACGTGTGGGAGCCGATGTAGCCGGTTGCACCGGTAAGCAACACGGTTGGCATGCGGACCTAGTAGAGCGTGTAGGCTCCGAAGCAACCAAAAGTGTCGTTGGCGAATTTGGTGTTGAACTGCAGCGTGTTGGTGGTGTTGAATGACTTCGCGTCACGTTGCTCGCGGCTCAACTGGCAACCGACGGAGACCTGCCGCGTGGGCGCCCACCGGGCACCCAGCGACAAGGCGATGCCGGTGTCAGTGCCAGGCGACGTGTTGGTGAAGCCGTTGTCAATGTTGCGACGCGACCAGGTTAGGCCTGTGTCAACCAGAATTTTTGACGTCGCCTCGTAGGTGGCGCGAACACCCAGCGTGTTGGTCAACGTGCTGAAATCAGCCGCCGAGATCGATTGGCCCGGCACCAGCCGCAAAAAGCCGATGTCCTGACCGACGTCGCGCGCTGCCGTGGTGACCAACGCGATTTTCGCCGTCGGCCTCCAGTTCCAGATCAGCGATCCTGTCAACCCTTGGAAATCTCTCGACGAAACGACATCGTATCGAACTTGCGTGGCCCCCAATCGCAACTGAAAATCGGTCGATGCGCTGGGAGTCCAACCGCCTTGACCGTAGACTTCGCGGCGGGTGGATTTGTCGCCCACGTAGGTGCTCTTGGCCCCGGCCACGCCAACCCCCAGCATGGTCGCACTGCTGAGGCGGTAAAGGGCCGCAGCGTGTGCGCCGGTTCGGTTGTAGTCGCGCACGGACGTCTTTGAGAACGCCACTTGACGGAAGTTGCCGCCCAGCTCGAAAGTGAGTGCCGTAGGACCGCCCAAACGCGCCAAACCACGCAACTCTTCGCTGCGCTCCAAATTGGCGCCTGCGATTTCGTTGACCAAGGAGGTCTGGTTGATCAGCCGCGTTCGGTTGCGTTCAGCGTGGGCTGTCAACGTGCCAGAAATTCGTTCGATCGTCGCGATGTCAACACCTGCCAGAAGTGAGTAGCCGGTGTTGTTCAGTTCATCCCGTTCGCCGTAGCGGTTGTAGCGCAACTCGCCGTTGGCAAAAAATCGTTGCCGACTGATGGGCTGAGTGGCGCCCGCCCGCAAGGTTGTCGTGCTGAACCAATCGCTCACTTTGGGTGTCCCGTTGGGCGCGAAGAAGGGGTTGGATTCGCGCGCGAACGACTGTTGAACGCCAATGTAGTAGGGCGACTGGGGCGCGCCGGCCGGCAGGGCAGAGGTAGAGGGTGCAGAGGTCGATTGGGCCGCAGCACTGGCGCAGGCAATCGAAAGCAGAGAAAAGGCAAAACGCTGAATCATGGGTAGGCTCCTGTCGGCGAATAGCAAGATGGTCGGGCCTCGGCCGTCGCCAGTCCGCTAGTATGCGTTACGGTCAAACAGCACCAGTTTTACCGTGCGCGCGATGATCTGGAGATCAAGCCCCACCGACCAGTTGCGCAGGTACTCTAGATCGTATTCGACCCGCGCCTTCATTTTCTCGATCGTCTCCGTTTCCCCACGCAAACCATTGACTTGAGCCCACCCCGTGATGCCGGGTTTGACTTTGTGGCGGACCATGTAGGCGCGAATCAACTGCCGGTACTGTTCGTTGTGCGCCACGGCGTGCGGGCGCGGCCCGACGATGCTCATGCGGCCCTGCAAAACGTTGACAAACTGCGGCAGCTCATCGAGAGACGTTTTGCGCAAGAAAGCGCCGAAAGGGGTAATGCGGGCGTCATTGCGCGTGGCCTGCTTAACGTCGGGGCCGTTATCTTGCACGGTCATCGATCGAAACTTGTAGACGGTGATCTCGTCGCCGTCCAAGCCATTTCGCTTTTGGCGGAAGATGGCGGGGCCCTTGGAGCCCATCCTGACCCCGATGCTGATGACCAAAAGGATCGGCGATATGAGAAGCAAAATGATGGACGACAAGATGATGTCGCTCACCCGCTTCATCAGACTGTTGATGCCCGTGAACGGTGTCTCGAGCATGCCCACGACGGGTACGCCGTTCAAGTCGTGAAGGCGTCCCTGGATGATGCTGATGCCAAAGACGTCTGGCACGAAAAAGATGGAGGCTGTGGTGCCTTGAATCGCTTCGAGCAACTCGACGATCCGAGGCTGCGAGCCCAACGGCAGTGTGATGTAGACCTCGCGGATGCCGATTTGATTGACGTAGGGCGCCAAATCTTTGAGCATTCCGAGCGTTTTGCTGGAGGCGTCGGTGTGCACGCGCTCGTCAGTTCGGTCGTCAAACCACCCCACAAACTCACTGCCTTCGGAAGCGTTTTGCTCGATGGCCCGGGCAACCTTGACGCCCAGGGGCCCCGCACCCACGACCACGGCAGTGCGCCGCGCTTCGGGGGCGATCTGCTTGTTGTGAATGATGGTGTGGCCGATGAAGTAGGCGACCCACTGAACAACTGGGGTGACGATTGCCCAGCAAACCAGGAGGCTTTGATTGAAGTAAGGAAGGCTCTTGGTGGCATAGCCGCACAAAATCAGAATGCCCAAAAGGGTCACCCAAGAGATGATGATGTCTGCCGCCGCTGCGACGGGACCCATGCTGTATCGGTTGCGACCCGGAAAAGTCAGCGCAAAAACGAACAGCGCGAGGACGGCGATGGGCCGCTCGACATGCAGGCCGAGCGCGAGCGTGGCCGCGATTAGCACCAACACGGTGAGCAATGGCTCGATAAACGCTGCGACCAGCCACGTCACCGTCTGGGGTGCGCTGGAAAATTGTCGTTTGAAATTTCGCTTTTCGAACATGGGAGAGGGGATCGACCTTGCACTGGAGCCACCCCGGCACAGGCACTGATGTGCATTTGCGAAGCCAAGGTCAGCATGGATTCTCGCTCATGCAAGTGGTCACTCCGGCCCCCGCCTGCGGGGTTGCCAACACGTCGCTACCTACAATCCGTGCATGTTTCACAAAACCGAAGCGCCGCAGGCCGCTCTTGCAACACTTGCCGAGGCTGCGCTGGTGCGGCTGACGCTTGCCGCCAACCATGGGCTTGCGGCCGAGCCTCAAGCTGTGGTGCGGCTCAAGGCTCACATTGGATGCGTAATTGACGGGTACGGCCTTCTGCCCGCTTTGCTGCCGCTTTGGGTGGCACAAGCTGTCGGGCCGCAGGCCATGCGTTGGCTCGTGACGCCCGCAGGATTGCTCGAGTGGGCCGGCATGACGGGCTCGCGTGACGGCGCCTCTGCAGGGGGCGCAACGTTGCCCGACGCGTCGGTGCGTCTGAACACGGCGTCCTTGACAGTGGTGATGCGCGCATGGGCAGCAAACGACAGCTCGGTTTTTGAGGTTCAGGGTGAAGCAGCGCTGGCGGCCGACCTGCAGTGGGTCTTGGAAAACGTGCGTTGGGACTACGCCGGCGACTTGGAGCACGTCTTGCCGCCTGCCTTGGGCGCGACGGCGGCACGTGTGGCAGAAGCGGCGGTTGCCGCCGTTCAGCGCGGCGTGCAATCGCTGGATGCGTGGTGGCCGCGCGGTCCGTCGGCGCGCCCTTAGTTGCGCGGCGAGTGACCTGAAACCATGCGTAAAGTTTTACGGCTTTTTGCCATCGTGACAACGCTATGGCGCCACGGTGTCGACGATCTGGTGCCGGCGGGCCAATGGCACCGGCCATGGTTTTACCGCGCGCTGCGAACTGTGACGCTGGGGTTGATGAGACCGCAGCGGGATGGTGCGCAGGGTGAGCGCCTGCGACTGGCCCTGGAGCAGCTGGGCCCCCTATTTGTGAAGTTTGGGCAAGTGCTGTCGACGCGCCGCGATCTGTTGCCCCCCGAGGTGGCGGACGAGCTCGCCCAATTGCAAGACAACGTCCCACCCTTTGACGGTACGGTGGCCCGCGAATTGGTTGCGCGCTCTCTGGGTCGGCCATGGGCTGACGTTTTTTCAAGCTTCGACGAGACACCAGTGGCCAGTGCGTCGATTGCACAAGTCCACTTTGCTGTGTTGACCGATGGTCGTGAAGTGGCTGTCAAGGTCCTGCGGCCGGGGATGCTGGAGGCCATTGAGCGCGATCTGGCGCTTTTGCGTCAATTGGCCGGTTGGGTGGAGCGATCAAGCGACGATGGCCGTCGGCTTCGTCCGCGCGACGTGGTGGCGGAGTTCGACACGCACCTGCACGATGAACTCGACCTCTTGCGCGAGGCCGCCAACGCTGCACAACTCAGCCGCAACATGAAAGGGCTCGATCTGGTGATGGTGCCCGAGATGGTGTGGCCCCTTTGCACCACCAACGTCATCGTGATGCAGCGCATGCATGGCGTGCCCATTGGGCAGGTTGAGCGACTGCGGGCGGCGGGCGTCAATTTCAAGAAGCTCGCGCGCGATGGCGTCACGATCTTTTTTACGCAAGTTTTTCGTGACGGGTTTTTTCACGCTGACATGCACCCTGGAAACATCCAGGTTAGCCTGGATGCGGCAACCTTTGGTCGCTACGTGGCTTTGGACTTTGGCATTGTCGGAACGCTCAGTGAAACAGACAAGCAGTACCTGGCGCAAAATTTCGTGGCCTTTTTTCGTCGCGATTACAAGCGCGTGGCGCAGTTGCACGTCGAATCCGGTTGGGTCCCTGCAGACACGCGGGTTGATGCGTTGGAAAGCGCGGTGCGTGCTGTTTGTGAGCCTCAGTTTCAACGGCCCCTGAAAGACATCTCGCTGGGGCAGATTCTGCTGCGACTTTTTCAGACGTCCCGCCGCTTCAACGTCGAGGTCCAGCCCCAACTGGTGTTGCTTCAGAAGACCCTGCTCAACGTGGAGGGTTTGGGGCGTCAGCTTGACCCCGACCTGGACCTTTGGGCCACGGCGCAGCCCTTTTTGGAGCGCTGGATGCACGAGCAAGTGGGATGGCGCGCACTGGTGGCGCAAGTCAGCCGCGAAGCACCCACGTATGCAACCCTGCTGCCCCAACTGCCCCGTTTGTTGCACGAGGCGCTTCGCTCGCAAGGGCAGGCCCCACGCGCGGCAGTGCCAGCGGTGGCAACGATGACTGCACAACTGGCTCAACTGCAGCGCACCAACCGGCGGCTGCAAGCGCTGCTCTGGTTTGCTCTGGGGGCCGCCGTGTCTGGCTTCGTGGTGTGGGCGACGCTGTTGCGCCCATAACGCATCGGTTGCACCAAACCCGAGCCGCCGCACTAAACTGCGGCCGCGCAAACAGTTGCGGAGTTCAACGTGCTCATCACTTCGGTAGTTGTTTACTTGCTTTTCACCATCGCCATTGGGCTGTTGGCGGCGCGGCGCGTCCATGGCGCCAAAGACTTCTTGGTGGCAGGGCGATCGCTCCCGCTGTCGATGAATGTGGCGACCGTGTTTGCCACTTGGTTTGGCGCCGAGACCGTGCTGTCGGTATCGGCCACCTTTGCCAAGGACGGGTTGCAAGGCATCCCGGGTGACCCCTTTGGCGCCACGGTTTGCCTGGTGCTGGCGGCGCTTTTGTTTGCCCGCTTGTTCTACCGCATGAACCTGCTCACGATCGGTGATTTCTACAAGCACCGGTACGGCAAGTCGGTCGAGGTGCTCACCAGTGCGGCGATTGTGATGAGCTACCTCGGCTGGACGTCGGCCCAATTGACCGCGCTGGGTTTGGTGATTGCCACGCTGTCGGGTGGCGCCATTGATCTGAACACGGCCATTCTGTTGGGGGCGGCCGTGGTGGTGGTTTACACCATCTTCGGCGGCATGTGGTCGGTCGCGTTCACCGACCTGCTGCAAACGGTGGTCATCATGGTTGGGCTTTCGCTTGTTGCGTACTTGGTCAACGACATGGCGGGAGGCTTCGACAAAGTCTTCGAGAAGGCATCAGCAGAGGGAAAGCTCACGTTGTTCCCGGCAACCATGGACGCCAAAGCGTGGTGGGCGATGGCGGGCGCCTTTTTTGCGTTTGCCTTTGGATCCATCCCTCAGCAGGACGTGTTTCAGCGCATGACCAGCGCCAAAGATGAAAAGACTGCCGTGCGCGGCACCATCTTGGGTGGGCTGCTTTATTTTGGCTTTGCCTTCGTCCCCATTTACATCGTTTACGCTGCCGTCGTGGCCGATCCATCCTTGACGGCTCTGCTGGCATCGGACGATGCGCGTGAAATCCAACGAGCATTGCCTCAGTTTGTCCTGGGACAGATGCCCCTGTGGGCGCAGGTGATGTTTTTTGGCGCGCTTTTGTCTGCTATTTTGTCCACCGCCAGTGGCGCCCTGTTGGCGCCGACGGCCCTGTTTACCGAGAACGTTCTGCGACCTTTTGTCCCTGCGATGAAAGACAAGCAGTTTTTGCTGACGTTGCGGTTGGTGATGGTGATTTTCACGGCTGCCGCACTGCTCTTTGCGCTCAACAGCAAGAGCACCATGTATGAAATGGTCCAAAACGCCTACAACGTCACTCTGGCTGGAGCATTTGTGCCTTTGGTGGCCGGTGCCTTCTGGTCGCGAGCCACCACGCAGGGGGCCCTGTTGTCGATCGTCATGGGGCTTGGCGTCTGGATGGGTTCCTCGGTGTTGGCAACCGGTGCTTTGGTACCTGCCAACTTGCTCGGGCTGGCTGCGTCCGTGCTTGGCATGGTGTTGGGGTCCTTGGCCCCTCAGCTGCTGCGCAACCATGGGCGTCGCAACAGCGCGACCCACGCCCACAAGCATTGACGGCTGATCCGCGCCCAGCGACATGAGGCGCTACAACGGCCCGAAGCTCAAGACTTCTAGGCCCTCTATAATGATGGGCTTTGCGGCTGGAGCTGTCGAGTGGCCGCATGGCGGTGAACCAGACGGCCTTTGGCGGGGAATGACATGCCGATTTACGCTTACCGCTGTGGGGCCTGCGGCCACACGCGCGACGTTTTGCAAAAGCTCAGCGACCCGGTACTGACCACGTGCTCGTCGTGTGGTGCCGAGGCTTTTGCCAAACAATTGACGGCGGCAGGATTCCAACTCAAAGGGTCGGGCTGGTACGTGACCGACTTTCGGGATGGCGCCGCCAAGCCCAAAGACAAGCCTGCAGACGCCGGCGGCAGCGCGCCAACAGCTGGCAGCGCCGACAAAGCAGGTGATTCGGCAAGGTCGGATGCCACGCCATCCGCCAAGCCCGCAACGGCCGGCGCAACAGGTTCGCCGTCACCGACTGCTTCACCGTCTGCAGCGCCGCCACCCAGCTCGCCAACGCCCGCCAGCGGCGCGAAATCAACCTGACACGCACTGAGCATCGCCTGTGAAGAAATACCTCATCGCCGGATTGCTCACCTGGTTGCCCCTGGCCATCACCATTTGGGTGTTGCTGTGGCTGCTGGGGCTGACGGACTCGATGTTCTCCTGGTTTTTGGACGGTATCAAGGCCATCGCACCGTCGTCATCTGCTTGGATCTCGCAGCTCAAAGCGATTCCGGGGTTGAGCATGTTGGTCTTGGTCGCCATGATGTTGTTGACAGGCGTTTTTGTCACCAACGTCTTCGGTCAGTGGTGGGTTCGTCAGTGGGACAAGCTGATGAATCGCATCCCCATCGTCAAATCGATTTACAGCTCGGTCAAGCAAGTGTCCGATACGCTGTTTTCGACGGGTGGCAACGCCTTCCGCGAAGCGGTGTTGGTTCAGTACCCTCGTCAGGGCTCGTGGACGGTCGCCTTTGTGACTGGCAAGCCCAGCGGCGAAGTCGAAGCGCACTTGGGTGACGACTGGCTCAGCGTTTACGTGCCCACAACCCCCAACCCGACGTCGGGATTCTTCTTGTTGATGAAGCGTGCCGACGTGCTACCGCTGGGCATGAGTGTGGACCAGGCGCTGAAGTACGTTATCTCCATGGGCGTTGTGGCCCCGTCCTCTGCTGCTGTTGCGATCGAGGACGCTTCGTCTCGAAACCGCATCGGCTGAACGCACGGCGAGCGTTCAGCCAGGGCCCCAGTCTACGCACCTGCCCCCCGCCGCACGGCCCAACGCAATCCCTTCCTATTTTGAGTCAGACACACACCATGAGAACCACCTACTGCGGACTCGTCAGCGACAAGCTGCTGGGTCAGACTGTTACGTTGATGGGCTGGGCCCATCGCCGCCGCGACCATGGCGGCGTGATTTTTGTCGATCTTCGCGACCGCGAAGGTCTGGTGCAAATCGTTTGCGACCCTGATCGTGCCGACGTTTTTGCCACCGCCGAAGGCGTTCGCAACGAGTTTGTGCTCCAGGTGACGGGGCTTGTTCGCGCACGACCCGCAGCCACCGAAAATGCCAACCTGGCCAGCGGCAAGGTGGAGGTTCTGGCGCACGCACTTGAAGTGCTCAACCCCAGCGTCACGCCGGCTTTTCAGTTGGACGACGAGAATCTGTCAGAGACCACGCGTCTCACCCACCGCGTGCTCGACCTGCGGCGCCCGCAAATGCAAAAAAACATGCGCCTGCGCTATCGCGTGGCGATGGCGGTGCGCCAATTTTTGGACGCTCAAGGTTTCATCGACATCGAAACCCCGATGCTGACCAAAAGCACGCCAGAGGGCGCGCGGGATTATCTTGTGCCTTCCAGGGTTCACGATGGTCACTTTTTTGCACTGCCGCAATCGCCCCAGTTGTTCAAGCAGCTGTTGATGGTGGCAGGCTTCGACCGTTACTACCAAATTACCAAGTGCTTTCGCGACGAAGACTTGCGTGCTGATCGCCAGCCCGAGTTCACGCAGATCGACATCGAGACATCGTTTTTGGGTGAAGTCGAGATTCGCGCCATCATGGAGACGATGATTCGAGGCGTCTTTGTTGATGTGCTTGGGGTGGATCTGCCCGAATACCCCGTGATGAAGTACAGCGAGGCGATGGCCCGATTTGGATCCGACAAGCCCGATCTGCGCGTCAAGCTCGAGTTCACCGAGTTGACCGACGTCATGGGTGACGTTGACTTCAAGGTTTTTTCGGCACCCGCTTCAACGCCCGGCGGACGTGTGGTCGCCATGCGCATTCCGGGGGGCGCAGCCATGAGTCGCGGTGACATCGACGCGTACGGCGAATTTGTGAAGATCTACGGCGCCAAAGGTTTGGCCTGGATCAAGGTCAATGAAGTGGCGACGGCGCCTGGCCAGGACATGCGGGCGGGTTTGCAATCTCCCATCGTGAAGAACATCCACGACAAAGCGCTTTTGGCGGTGCTGACACGCACGGGCGCCAAGGCGGGTGACCTGGTTTTCTTTGGCGCCGACAAGGCCAAGGTGGTCAATGACGCCTTGGGGGCGCTTCGCGTGAAGGTTGGCCACAGCGAGTTTGGCCGGGCGCAAGGACTCTTTGAGGACCGTTGGGCACCCCTGTGGGTGGTCGATTTCCCCATGTTTGAACACGACGACGACAACCAACGGTGGGTGGCGGTGCATCACCCTTTCACGGCACCCAAAGACGGCCATGAAGACTTGATGGACACAGCGCCTGAGCAGTGCGTTGCCAAGGCCTACGACATGGTGCTCAATGGCTGGGAGCTGGGCGGCGGTTCGGTGCGAATCCACCGCGCCGACATTCAAAGCAAGGTTTTCAACGCACTGCGCATCCCGCCGGCCGAGGCGCAAGAGAAGTTCGGCTTTTTACTGGACGCATTGCAGTATGGCGCACCACCGCACGGGGGGCTGGCGTTCGGTTTGGACCGTCTGGTGACGATGATGGCCAAAGCCGAGAGCATTCGAGACGTGATCGCGTTCCCCAAAACCCAGCGCGCTCAATGCTTGTTGACGGGGGCGCCCGGGCTTGTGGACGAACCTCAACTGCGCGATCTTCACATCCGCCTTCGAAACCCCGTCGCCTCATGACGGTCGAGCGCCATGACCGCTTACAAACTACCCGAGTCGGTTCTGGTTGTGATTTACACGCTAGATCTGCAAGTGTTGTTGCTGGAGCGTGCTGACAAGCCAGGGTTTTGGCAGAGTGTCACTGGGTCCAAAGACCGTGTGGATGAGCCATTGGCGGCCACCTGCGTGCGCGAAGTGGAAGAAGAAACCGGCATAACCATTGGATGTGACGGCGTCCCGGCGCATGCCTTGCAGGACTGGCATTTGCAAAATGTCTATGAAATCTATCCCGTGTGGCGGCATCGTTATGCGCCTGGCATCACGCACAACACTGAGCACGTCTTTGGGTTGTGTTTGCCCTCGACCATGGCCGTTCAACTCAGCCCTCGCGAGCATCTGAATGCTGAGTGGTTGCATTGGCACGAGGCTGCCGATCGGTGTTTTTCGCCCAGCAATGCAGAGGCGATCCTGCTGTTGCCTCGAATGTGCGATGCCGCCAAGTCGATACCGACGGAGCGATCATGAAAGTGACCGCCGACGAACCCTTCCAACAATTCAAAGCGCGTCAGCGGTTTGACTCGCTTGACGGTTTGCGTGCCATCAGTGTTCTTGCCGTTGTTTGGCATCACACGGCCGGCAGGAGCTTTCAAGGCACATGGCTTGCAGTTGCTGGAAGCGAAGGCGTTTCGCTTTTCTTCGCCATCAGCGGTTTCTTGATCACAACGCTCTTGGTGCGCGAACGGGAGCGGCACGGACGCATCGACCTGCGTGCGTTTTATGTGCGCCGAACATTGCGGATTTTTCCTCTCTATTACGGCGTGCTCTTGCTCTATTGTCTGTTGACGTTTTTGTTGGAGCGGCACTCAGCCGGCAGGGCAGCAGTTTTTCAAAAACTTAGTTTACTTCGCCACGCACACGTCCAACTGGTTTGTTCAGCTCGAAGAGCGGACCATCTTCTACATTGCGTGGTCGATTGCTGCAGAAGAGCAGTTTTATCTTTTGTGGCCTCCGTTGCTGATCTTGTTGGGTACGTCGACGCGGGCGCTGCAATGGTTGTTGGCTGTGATCGCTGTCTTGCTACTGCTCGAGTGGTTTGTGAAGCCCGATCACTCGCGGGCGGGTTCCGTTTTGTGGTTTGTTTACAAGGTGCCACTGGCCATTCTTCTTGGGGCCGCTGGTGCGCTGGCGCTTAACTCGCGGCGGGGGTTTGCACTGCTGCACCCCGTTTTGGGCGGCTACTGGAGCTGTTTGGTGTTGGCGGTGTTGTTGGTCGGCGCGCTCGCTTGGAACGGCTTGCCTCGGTCCATCACGCACTTGGCCTGCGCATTGCTGGTGTTGTCGACTTGCTTGCCTCAGCGGTATGCTTTGCAGCGAATCTTGAACATCCGCATCTTGGTGTACATCGGTTCCATCAGTTATGGCATCTACCTGCTGCACGTGTTGGCCGGCCACTTTGCCACCAAGGTCTTGGGTGCTGCTGGCATTGGCACGCCTTGGCCCGCTGTTTTTGTCGCCACGACCGTGGGAGCCGTCATCTGTGCAGGGTTGAGTTTCCGATTCTTTGAGAGCCGCTTTTTGGCAATGAAGGTTCGCTTTGAGCGCTGAAGTGGCAACAGCGACTTTGCCGATGCTGCCGAAGGGCGTGGCACCATGCTGAGTCGTTTCTCGTCAACGGTGTTGCCATCGCACAGCATCCTCGACGGGGTGCTGCGCGTTGCGACCTACAACATCCACAAGGGCGTGCGAGGGTTGGGGTTGCGCAAGCGACTGGAGATTCACAACCTGGGCCTTGGCATCGAGGCGCTTGATGCCGATCTGGTGTTCTTGCAAGAGGTGCGGCTCTTTCACCACCGCGAAGCGCGACGGTTTGAGCAAACTTGGTTCGGGTGGCCCGAAGAAGGGCAGGCGGCCTTCTTGGCGCCTGAAGGGTTTGACGTGGCTTACCGCAGCAACGCCATCACGCGACACGGCGAGCACGGCAATGCGCTGCTCTCGCGCTGGCCCATGGGCGAGACGGGCCACCACGATGTCAGTGACCACCGATTCGAGCAGCGTGGCTTGTTGCACGTGCCCGTGCAATGGGACGGTGTCACGCTGCACTGCATCGTTGCCCACTTGGGGTTGATGCACGCCAGCCGTGTGCGCCAGGTGCAGAGCCTTGAGCGCTTCATCGCAGCCACCGTGCCCAAGGGCGAGCATGTCATCGTCGCGGGCGATTTCAACGACTGGGGCGCCAAGTTGGATCCGGCGATGGTCGCGATGGGGTTTGCAAGGGGGCGTGGGCGCCAAGCCGATGCCAGCGATCGACCCACGTTCCCCTCAAGGGTGCCGGTGTTTGCGCTGGATCGCATCTACACGCGAGGGTTGAGCTGCCGCGCCACGTACGTGCCTCGAGGATCAGCGTGGGCGCGCATGTCAGACCACCTGCCCTTGGTGGCTGAATTTGAACTTGCTTGACGAGCGTCGGCGAGACGCCTTGCCGCGGTATGCCGGCGGGCATCAAGTTGCGTTGCTCGCGGGCGGTGACGCACTCTTTGCCGCGCTGCATCGCGCCATCGAAGGTGCGCAGCGCGAGGTCTGGATGGCCACCTACATTTTTCATGACGACGCGCATGCAAGGGGCGTGGCGCACGCGTTGTCGCGCGCTGCGCAGCGTGGCGTGCGCGTGGGTCTGGTGGTTGATGGTTTTGGCTCCAACCGCTACCTTGCCACCCTCCAATCCTGGTTTCACGGCGATGACGTTGAGTGGGTCGTGTTTCGACCCTTGAATCGCTGGTGGGCGTGGCTTCAGCCGGGGCAACTGCGACGCTTGCACCAAAAGCTGTGCAGTGTGGATGGTGTGATTGGTTTCGTGGGTGGGATCAACATCATCGACGATCACATTGACGTCACCCATGGTGTCACACCGACCCCGCGTCTCGACTTTGCAGTTGAAGTCCATGGGCCGGTGGTCGCAGTCATTGAGCAGACGATTCGAGCCGTTTGGTCTCGCGCCCACTGGGGCGCCAGCTGGCGTGACGAGGCCCTGGCAGCAGCGCGCAGCAGCGAACCGTTGCAGCGACTGAGGGCCGCCGCGAGGCAGATGCGGTTTGCGCAAAGCCGTCGACGTGCAGTGGATACGACGTTGCAACCTCCACAACCTGTCCAGGTTGCCTTGGTGATTCGTGACAACTTGCGACAGCGTCGTGCCATCGAGCGATCGTACGTGGACGCCATTGCACGGGCGGTTGACCAGGTGGACTTGGTGTCACCTTATTTTTACCCGGGACGTCACTTTCGGCGTGCCTTGATCGAAGCCGCGCGACGCGGTGTGCGAGTTCGCGTCATTCTTCAAGGCAAGATTGACTACCGAATCGCCGCAGTGGCGGCACGCGTTTTGTACGACGAAATGTTGACGCATGACATTCAGATTCACGAATACATGCATGCCTACTTGCACGCCAAAATCGCCGTGGTTGACAACCATTGGGCGACGGTGGGAAGCTCCAACATCGACCCGTTGTCGCTGCTGTTGAACTTGGAGGCCAACCTGGTCGTTGATGATCGCGATTTTGCGATGCGGCTCAAGGCAGCCTTTGACGATGCAGTGGCGCACTCGGTTCGGGTGGGCGTGCCTGACTTGAAGACAGGGTGGAAGGCCGTGGTGCGGCGCAGCCTTGTCAAGTCGCTGGCACACTGGTATTTGAGTTTGGCAGGTATCACTGGGCGGTATTGAACTTCCCATGACGCGAAGAATGGCCACTTTTTCTGCATTTTGAGCGCTTGCTCCCTTGCAACATTTTGCCGCTTTGGTCATCCTGCACGTTGACCAGCACGCTCCGAGAGGGCACGTGATGGAATTCACGCTGCTGATCCTCCAAACCCAATGATTCACCTGCTTAATTTGTTGGCCGCGATCGCGTTGTTGGTGTGGGCAACGCAGATCGTCCGCACGGGCATGCTGCAAACTTTCGGCGAGAAGCTTCGTTTGGTACTGCATGCGAGCGTATCCAACAAGCCTACGGCCATGCTCGCGGGGGCCAGCGTTACGGCGTTGCTGCAGTCCAGCACGGCAACGTGCCTGATCGTGGCGTCATTTGTGGGCCAGGGTTTGGTGGGCACTGCGGCGGCACTGGCCGTGATGCTCGGCGCCGATGTTGGCAGTGCACTGATGGTGGGGGTGTTTTCCTTTGACCTGTCATGGTTGTCGCCGCTGTTGATCTTTGTGGGCGTGATGTTGTACATCTCACGCGAGCAATCGACGGTGGGCCGGGTGGGGCGGATTTTGATCGGCTTGGGGTTGATCACCTTGGCGCTGCAGTTGATCATTGAGAGCACCAAGCCACTGACCGACGCCCCTGCGGTGCGCGCCTTGCTTGCTGCATTGCCCAACGAAGTGCTGCTTGACGTGGTGGTGGGCGCTGCATTGACTGTCTTCAGCTATTCGAGTTTGGCCATCGTGCTGCTGACCGCCACCTTGGCGGCACAGGGATTGGTGCCACTTCCCGTGGCGATGGGTCTTGTGCTGGGGGCCAATTTGGGCAGTGGCATTTTGGCGGTGCTGTCAACAGCGCGCGCGAGCGTGGCTACGCGCCGGCTGCCTGTGGGCAACTTGCTGTTCAAAACATTTGCCTTGCTGCTGATGGTGCCGTGGTTGCCGCGCATTTTGGCGTGGCTTCAAACCCAGGTCAGCTCGCTGCACGTGGTGGTGTCGTTTCACGTCATGTTCAACGTGGCCATGGCACTGGTGTTTGTGGCCTTTACCAAGCCCATGGCACGTCTGCTTGAGCGCTGGATGCGTGCTGAAGAAAGTGCGTCCAGCTCGCGTCCGAAGCACCTGGACACCACGGCACTGGTGTCACCGTCGCTGGCCATCTCGTGCGCGGCGCGCGAGGCGCTGCACCAGGCTGATGTGGTGGAGACCATGTTGCGCGGCATGCTGCCAGTGCTCAAGAACAACGATTTGGTGCAGGCCGAGCAGCTGCGCCAATTGGATGACACGGTGGATTCGCTTTACACGTCCATCAAACTGTATTTGACACAGATATCGCGCGGTGCTTTGTCGGAGCGTGAAAGCCGTCGCTGGACCGACATCTTGTCGTTCACCATCAACATGGAGCAAGTGGGCGACATCATTGAACGTGTCTTGCAAGACATTGAAGACAAGAACATTCGCCGCAGCCGGCGCTTTTCTGACGCCGGCATGGCCGAGATTTGTCACTTGCATGAACGGCTGGTGTCCAACCTGCGATTGGCGATGAGTGTCTTCTTGGACGGTCACGTTCGCGACGCCCGGCGCTTGCTTGAAGAGAAAGCGCGTTTCCGCGACTTGGAGCGTGAATATGCGGCCACGCACTTGGCGCGTTTGCAAGACCAAACCGCTCAAAGTATTGAAACCAGCTCGCTGCACCTCGACCTCATCAGCGAGCTCAAGCGAATCAACTCGCTGCTTTGTTCGGTGGCTTACCCCATCTTGGAGTCGGCCGGCGCACTGTCCAACACCCGCTTGCGCGAATCACACTTTCAGCCGGCACCAGAGTCTGCCGTTGTCGCAAAGCCCGCCCAGTCACTGCCAGCTACACCCAGCGTCCTGCCGCCATCACCGATTTAAACGGTAGGGCTGGGCTGGCAAACACAACGACATCCAGCAGGTGTTCTGAGTCAACGTGTTGAAGGGCACTGTCGTCAGTGTTGAGCACCAACAAGTCGGCGCGGGCACCGACGCGAAGGCCCCAACTGGAAAAACCAGCGGCTGAGCAGCCACCTTCGACAGCGCGATCAAACAGCCTGGCGGCCGAACTGTTGTGCCCCTGCGCCGGATGTGCTGCAACATTGCGACGGCGATGCAACAACCGCTGGCCGTACTCCAGCCAACGCAACTCCTCGGGCCAGCTGCGCGTCACGTGGCTGTCGGATCCGATGGCGATGGGGACTCCGGCATTCAGCCACCCCTGCAGATCACACAGCCCATCCCCAAGGTTGGCTTCGGTGGTGGGGCACAACACCACCCCCGCATGGGCTGAAGCCACGGCAAGGATTTCTTCGGGGGTGGCATGGGTGGCATGCACCAATTGCCAGCGTGCATCGAGCTTGGCGTGCTCGGTCAACCAAGCCAACGGCCGAAGCCCCGTGGCAGCCACGCATGCGTCCACTTCGGCCGTCTGTTCCGCCACATGGATGTGAATGGCGGCCGCATCGTTGGCCGTGAGGGCTTGAATGGCGTCCACAGAGGACGGGGGCACCGCACGCAAAGAGTGCAGGGCAATGCCAGCGTTGACGTGGTCGACACCCATGCGACGGATGTCGTCGCGAATGGACAGCGCCATGGCGGCATTGGCTGCAAACCGGCGCTGGTCTTCTCGCAAAGCAGGTGCATCAAAACCCGCTCGTTCGTAAACCACAGGAAGCAGTGTCAGTCCCATACCCGTCACGCGTGCTGCCTCAACCAAGGCCATGGCCATGGTTGCTGCGGGCGCATAGGGCTTGCCGTGCACGTCATGGTGAAGGTAGTGAAACTCACACACCTGGGTGTAGCCGCCGCGCAAAAGCTCGCTGTAAAGCTTCGTGGCGACCTCGAGCATTCGCTGTGGTGTGATGGTCAACGCTTCGCCGTACATGCGATCGCGCCAACTCCAAAAGTCATCATGGCTGCCGTGGCTGCGTTCGGTAAGACCCACAAACGCGCGCTGAAAGGCATGGCTGTGGGCGTTGACCAAGCTGGGAATCACGGGGGCCGTCAGTCGCTGGGCGCGGGGCGGGCATGGCGCGCCCGAGGTGATTTGGTCCCATGCTCCATTGGCGGCAACTTGCAGCAGCACGTTGTCGTGCCATGCGCCGCTTCCACAAGGCTCAGTGGGGAGCCAAGCACGGGGTGCCCACAGCGTGGTTGGGTTGGTCATGGTGAAGGTCGCCAGGTCAGCATGGTCTGCATCAACGCTCGCAGCAGTGGCCGCAACCGTGCGGCACGTGGATCAGACCACGCCGGTGGGGCGACGCTGTCGTCAGCATAAAGATGCCAGCCCATCTCCAATTGCACAGCATGCCACCCTTGCGCTGGGCGCCCGTAGTGACGGGTGATGTAGCCCCCTTTGAAACGGCCATCCACCACATGGGTGTAGCCGGGGTTGGCGTCAAGCACCTTGGCCAGAGCGTCACGCATCGACGGCGCACAGCTGGTGCCATTGGCAGTGCCCAGGTTCAAGTCGGGCAGTCGACCCTCAAACAACCATGGCAGCTCCGCTTTGATGCTGTGGCCATCGAAAAGCACGGCATGCCCGTGCTGGACATGCAGGCGTTGCATCTCGCTGCTCAAGGTGTCGTGGTATGGCTGCCAGTAACGCTGGCGGCGCTGGTCCACCTCGTCGTTGCCGGGTGCCATCCCTGGGCGGTACAACGGGTCACCCGTGAAGAAGCGAGTGGGGCACAACTCGGTGTTGTTGGCGCCAGGGTACATCGGCGCGTTGTCGCCGGGGCGGTTCAGATCGATGACATAGCGCGAGTAGCGCGGGGTGATCAAGCTGGCGCCCAGGGCCCGGGCGATGTCAAAAAGTTGATCAAGGTACCAATCGGTGTCCTCCAAGTTGAAGGCGCGTGGCTCCATCGTCGCGTTCATGGACGGCGGCAGCAGCTGCCCGGCGTGGGGCACGCTGACCAACAGGGGCACGGTGCCTTGGTGCAGCGTGAATACATCGGAAGGGTTGGACTGTGGGGTCATGTCGAGGCCTCTTCGCCGCCGATGACGACGCGTGTGCAGGGGTTGTGGCCAAACCCGTAGGCCAATTGGTTGGGATGATCCAGTTGCCACACGGCGAAGTCGGCACGCTGCCCCTGCGCGAGGGTGCCGCGGTCGCCGAGGCCCAGCGCGCGCGCAGCATGTGCCGTAGCACCCCGAAGCGCTTCCTCGGGCGTCAACCGAAACAACGTGCATGCCATGTTGAACATGAGCAGCAGCGACAGCGCGGGCGACGACCCAGGGTTGTGATCGGTTGCGATGGCCATGGGTACACCCGCGCGGCGCAGGGTTTCGATGGGTGGCAATTGGGTTTCGCGCAAAAAATAATAGGCGCCTGGCAACAAGACCGCCACGGCACCCGACGCCGCCATCGCATCAACGCCGTCTTGGCTGAGATGCTCCAAGTGGTCGCATGACAAGGCTCGATAGCGGCACGCCAAAGACGCGCCGCCTTGATCACTCAACTGCTCGGCGTGCAATTTGACGGGCAGGCCCAATGCTTTGGCCGCGTCGAAGACGCGCATGGTTTGGGCTGGGGTGAAGCCGATGCGATCGCAAAACGCGTCCACGGCGTCGATCAACCCCTCAGCGTGAAGCCGTGGCATCCACGCGCACACGGCGTCGATGTAGTCATCAGCACGTCCCTCAAACTCGGGCGGCACGGCATGTGCAGCCAGGTACGTGGTGCGCACCGATTGAGGTCCGCCCGTTGCAACAGCGCGCGCGGTGCGCAGCATGCGCGCCTCGTCGAGCAGGCTGAGTCCATAACCCGACTTGATTTCCAGTGTCGTCACGCCGCCCTGCAACAGGATGTTGGCGCGTCGGGTGGCGTTGGCGAGAAGGTCTTTGTCACTGGCCGCTCTGGTGGCCGCCACGGTCGACCGGATGCCACCGCCAGCCTTGGCAATGTCCTCGTAGGATTTGCCTTGCAGGCGCATTTCAAACTCGGCCGCTCGATGGCCACCGTAGACGAGGTGCGTGTGGCAATCGATCAAACCCGGGGTGATCAGTTGCCCTCCAAGGTTCACCTCGCGATCAACAAGGAGGTCGCGTGGTAAGTTAGCTAAAGGCCCCACCCACGCCACGTGCTGGCCTTGAACCAACATGGCGCCATCGTCGACCAAGCCCCACGGCGTGTTGTTGGCCAAGGTCGCGAGGGTGGCGTTGTGCCAGAGGGTGGTGACGGTCATGGCCTGGAGCCCTCATCGACAAAGATCCACCAACCGCGGCCTGCGTACTGAACCTCCGCAGAACCACGGGCCTGCTTGAACTGCAACAGTGCACCGGCCACCAGCGGGCACGTTTGGTGGTTGGCCGTCATGATCCCCTCGGTGGCGGTAAACAGAGCAAAGGGCCGCTTGACGGGGGCAGACCCCACGTCAACCAGCGACCCAGGCGTGCCGCGCAGCATCAGGTTGACATCGTCGGTAGGGCCTTGCGTCAAGACGGCCCTGGGTGCTGCGGCACCATCAAACATGAACGGCGGGCTTGCGGTTGTCAGTGCCTGCGATGCATCGCCAAATTGCAGCGTGACACCTGCACCCTGAAGCACGGCAAACCAGCGCACCACACCTGCGTAAGCTGAAAATTCGCCGTCTTGACCGATGGTGGCAACGCTGAAGCGCACGCGCCAATCGGCGGCACTCGGCCACACCAGCAATTCTCTGGTTTGCCCACCTCCGTTGCGCCAGCGCGTGGGTGCGGTGGCATCAAGCAAAGTGATGTTGCCATGGGGGTTCATGGTGACGATGTCCAAAGTACAGGAAACAGTGCATGGTCCATCGCAGCGCCTGCGGGCAGCGCATCTGCCAGCCCTGGAAACTCGGGCGACGTTGTCCATGGGCGTGGTTGATGCCGAACGTCATCGCCCAAAAAGCGAACCGAAAAGACGCGGCGGCGACGGTCGGCGTCCACCGGGCCCGTGGCATGAAGGGTCAGCATGTGAAAACAAACCACGTCACCCGGTTCGACGGCCCAACCGATGATGTCTTGCCGCTGCGTGCGGGTGCCCTCGATGTCGGGCAAATCGGCCAAGCTGCCCTCGGGAAACCAACGGGCTTGCTGATCCAAGAAGGTTCGCGGCATCAACCAGGCCCCAGGTGGGAGCCCGCCACAAACTCGAGGGTGGAGTGTCGGCGAACGGGGTCCACGGCAATCCACATGCTGACGTTTTGCCGTCCTTCGATGTTGTAGTACGGCTGGTCTTGGTGCCAAGGCGTTCGCTGGACGGTGCCGGGCTCTTTGGTGAGCATGTGGTCGTGGTACAGGCGCACATTTTGGCTTTGCATCAAGGCGCCCGCAATGGGTGCCAAGCTTGAATTGACGATCACGTCGCGGTAAGCAGCGTTGTCTTGCCAGTTGCAAAAGTCTTCGATGAAAAACCCGGGGTCACCCGGACGACTGGCCACCTTGGCGCGTGGGCTCGGGTTGGCCAAGTTGGCATCGATGCCTTCGCGCAGCCGCTGCACTTGCGCCAGGGTTAGGGCTTTGCGAATGCACAAAGCACCGTCGCGTTGAAAGTCTTCGACCTGGCGTGTCGAAATCGGTGAGACCCCACTCAAAGCTGAAACTCTCCCTGAAGCACGTAGCGCGAACCCGGGTGTACCAAGCGGGCCAGGGTGATAACGGCGCTGTTGGTGAAGGTTCGCCGCAAGATCACGAGGCACGGGCTGTTGGCCGAAACACCCAACAGGTGAGACTCTTGGGCCGTCGGCGTTTCGGCTTGAATGGTGTACTGCGCCCGCCACAACGCGGTGCGCTCAAACAGCACCTGGGTGGGCGTGATTTTTGTGAAATCGTTGTCGAGGTAGTCGGAAACGCATGCAGGATTGACGTAGCGGTCTTCGCATTGCAGGGGGACGCCATTGTCATGGTGCACGATGAGGGTGTGAAAGACGGTACTTCCCTCTGGCAGCCCCAATTGTTCGGCGAGCAAGGCGGTTGCCAGCGTTCGCTCTTGGGTGTGGACCACGGCCAGGTGCGTGTGGCCGCGCGAGGCGATTTCGTCGTGGGCATCTTGCAGCTTGAGGGTGGACGCGACGCGGTGAAGGGGGGCTGCGAAGGTTCCCACGCCTTGGGTGCGGTCCACCAACCCTTCACTTTGCAACTCGCGCAGCGCGCGGTTGACTGTCATGCGCGAGACGCCAAAGGTTTGAACCAGGGCGGCTTCAGAGGGCATCAGCGCCCCTGCCGGCCAAGTGCCCTGTGCCAAGCCGTCTTTCAGTGATTGTTTGACCACCGCGTATGGGGCCGTACGAGCCCCGCCTTTGGGTGGTGGCGTGGTGGTCGCCCAAGGGTCGGTTGAGGTTGTTGGTGTTGCCTGCAAAATTTTGGGGATCGGGAAAACCATAGCGTTGATGCTACTTGCCTTAGCTTGTCTAGACAAGTAGAGTTGACACGGGGTTATGCCATGGGTTGCGTTGCGCGACCTGGGCACTTGATGAATGGAGGCACCCAACGTGACGGACCTTTCTGCAACGCATCGTTCGGCCAACCCGCGCCCGGTGAGGTCGCCGCGTGGCGACCAAATCTCCTGCGCCAACTGGCTGATTGAAGCGGCTTACCGCATGCTTCAAAACAATCTCGACCCTGAGGTGGCAGAAAACCCAGACGCTTTGGTGGTTTACGGCGGCATCGGCAAAGCAGCCCGAAACTGGGATTGCTTCGAGGCCATCCTGCGATCGCTCAAGGCCCTGAAGCCCGACGAGACGTTGCTTGTCCAAAGTGGCAAACCAGTGGGCGTGTTTCGCACCCATGAAGACGCGCCGCGCGTGTTGTTGGCCAACTCCAACCTGGTGCCCAAGTGGGCCACCTGGGAGCACTTCGACGAGCTCGATCGCAAGGGCTTGATGATGTACGGGCAGATGACGGCGGGCTCATGGATCTACATCGGCAGTCAGGGCATTGTGCAGGGTACGTATGAGACTTTTGTGGAAGCTGCGAGGCAGCACTACAACGGTGACTGGCGCGGTCGCTGGATTCTCACGGCTGGGCTAGGAGGCATGGGGGCGGCGCAGCCCTTGGCGGCTTCGTTTGCAGGGGCCACGTCGCTGACAATTGAATGCCAACAGTCCCGCATCGATTTCCGGCTTAGAACTCGGTACCTCGACGAGCAAGCCCATGATCTGGACGACGCGCTGGCGCGCATTCAGTCGTGCATCGCGCAAAAGAAGGTGAAGTCGATTGGCTTGCTGGGCAATGCGTCAGAGTTACTGCCGATGTTGGTGGCGCGTGCAAAAGCAGGCGGCCTCAAGCCCGACCTGGTGACCGATCAAACGTCTGCTCACGACTTGGTGAACGGTTACCTGCCACCGGGTTGGTCCGTGGAGCGATGGCGCATGGCGCAGGCTGATGAGTCGCAACACGCCAAGTTGCGCGCGGACGCTCAAGCAGGCTGTGCGCAGCATGTGCGCGCCATGCTTGCCTTCCAAGCGATGGGGGTGCCCACCGTGGACTACGGCAACAACATCAGACAGGTCGCCCTGGACGCCGGTGTTGAACAAGCTTTCAACTACCCTGGGTTTGTGCCCGCGTACATCCGCCCTTTGTTCTGCCAAGGCAAGGGTCCGTTCCGCTGGGTCGCGTTGTCGGGTGACCCCGAAGACATCCAAAAAACAGACGCCAAAATGAAGGAGCTGTTTCCGCAGGACAAACACCTGCACCGATGGTTGGACATGGCTGCTGAGCGCATTGCGTTCCAAGGCTTGCCTGCACGTATCTGTTGGATTGGCCTGGGCGAGCGGCACCTGGCTGGTTTGGCCTTCAACGAGATGGTGCGAAGTGGTGAACTCAAGGCTCCCATCGTCATTGGCCGTGACCATCTGGACAGTGGCTCGGTGGCGTCGCCCAACCGCGAAACCGAGGCCATGCAGGACGGCAGTGACGCCGTGTCCGACTGGCCCTTGCTCAATGCCTTGCTCAACACCGCGGGGGGCGCCACGTGGGTGAGCCTGCACCACGGGGGTGGGGTGGGCATGGGGTATTCGCAGCACTCGGGTGTGGTGGTGGTTTGCGACGGCACGGACGCTGCCGCCAAGCGCATCGAGCGGGTGTTGTGGAATGACCCAGCGACCGGCGTGATGCGCCACGCCGATGCCGGCTACGACGTGGCGGTGGCTTGCGCCAATGAGAACGGATTGAACTTGCCCATGGTGACCCTTTGAAGCCTTTGGCAAAGGATCCGCCCAGACAGCTGAAGCCGGCAGCGCTTGCGCTCGAAGACTTGCAAGCTATTCACGAGGGCACCCGCGCCTTGACCCTGGCAACCAGCTTTTGGCCTGCAGTGCGCGATAGCGCTGCCGTGGTGCAACGTGCTGCCGATGGCCAAGCGCCGGTCTACGGTGTCAACACGGGTTTTGGCAAGTTGGCCTCTCAACGCATCAACGCGCGTGACTTGGCAACCCTGCAACTCAACTTGATTCGCTCGCACAGCGTCGGCGTGGGCGCGCCGTTGGCGCCATCCGTGGTGCGCTTGATGATTGCACTCAAGGCCGCCAGTTTGGCGCGTGGCTATTCCGGCGTGCGTCCCGTGGTGATTGAAACGCTGCTGGCCGTTTACAACGCTGGTTTGGTGCCGTGGGTGCCGTGCCAAGGGTCGGTGGGCGCATCGGGTGACTTGGCGCCCTTGGCGCACATGACATTGGCCTTGCTCGGCGAGGGCGAGTTCTGGGTTGACGGCGTGCGCACGCCGGCGCAGGGCGTGCTGGCGCAGGCGGGCATCAAGCCGCTGCAACTGGGCCCCAAAGAAGGTTTGGCACTCATCAACGGAACACAAACGTCAACGGCGCTGGCGCTGCACGCGCTGTTCACCTTTGAGCCGGTGCTGGAAGCCGCACTGGTGGTGGGCGCCATGACGGTGGACGCCGCCCGCGGCAGCGATGCACCTTTTGATCCGCGGATCCATGCCTTGCGTGGGCAGCCCGGTCAAATCGATGTGGCGCAGTACTACCGCGCCTTGTTGCAGGGCAGTGAAATCCGGCGCTCGCACCTGGACGGCGACGATCGGGTGCAAGACCCGTACAGCTTGCGCTGCCAGCCCCAAGTGGTGGGCGCATGCCTCGACCAATTGCGGCACGCCGCTTTGGTGTTGGTGCGTGAAGCCAATGCCGTCACCGACAACCCCTTGGTGTTTCAAGACGATGGTGGCGTGCTGGTGTCGGGTGGCAACTTTCACGCGGAGCCGGTGGCGCTGGCGGCCGACGCCATGGCGTGCGCCATCGCCGAGGTGGGTGCGATTGCCGAGCGGCGCATTGCCATGCTGATCGATGGCAGCGTGTCGCGCTTGCCGGCGTTTTTGTGCGCCAATCCAGGCCTCAACAGCGGGTTCATGATCGCGCACGTCACGGCGGCTGCCTTGGCAAGCGAAAACAAATCGCTTGCCCACCCCGCCAGTGTGGATTCGCTGCCCACCAGCGCCAATCAAGAAGACCATGTGTCGATGGCAACCTTTGCGGCGCGGCGTTTGCAGCCCATGATCGACAACGTGGCGCACATTTTGGGCATCGAGCTGCTTGCCGCAGCCCAAGGCATTGACTTTCTGCGGCCGCTGCGGTCGTCGGCCGTGCTTGAATCGGCGCACGCGATGGTGCGCGCTTCATGCCCCACGCACAATCAAGATCGGTACCTGTCACCCGACATCGAGGTGGCAGCTCAATGGGTTCGCAATGGCGCCTTGGCCCAATCCATGCGCACCTTGCCTTCGCTGCCACCCCTGTGGTTTCCTGCATAGATAACTTAGGAGATTTGGACATGACCATGTTGAAACGATCACTGACTGCACTGGCCTTGGCGGCCGTCGCGCTGGGTGCATCAGCCCAAGAGACCAAAGTCGCCATGGGTATTTCGGGGTGGACTGGCTTTGCACCGCTTACGCTTGCGAGAGAAGCAGGGCTATTCAAGAAGCATGGCCTGGACGTTTCCATCAAGAAAATCCCGCAGAAAGACCGCCACCTGGCGATTGCCTCGGGTGACATCCAGTGCGCGGCCACCACGGTCGAGACTTGGATCGTGTGGAACGCCAATGGTGTGGCCACCACGCAGATCTTTCAGCTCGACAAGAGCATGGGTGCCGACGGCATGGTGGTCAAGCCTGGCATTGCCAGCATCAAAGACCTGAAAGGCAAAACCGTTGCTGCCAGTGCGCCGGGCACGGCCCCTTACTTCACCTTGGCATGGATGTTGGCCAAGAACGGTTTGACGCTGAAGGATGTCACCATCGTCAACCTCGAACCGCAAGCGGCGGCCAACGCGATGATTGCAGGCACTGCCGGGTTGGATGCTGCCATGACCTACGAGCCCTACCTGGGCGCCGTGCGGGCCAAACCCGAGTCGGGCAAAATCATTGCGACCACGCTGGACTACCCCATGGTGATGGACACCTTCGGCTGCACGCCCAAGTTCTTGGCGGACAACCCCAAAGCGGCACAAGGGCTGGCCAACGCCTACTTCGAAGCACTGGACATGATCAAGTCTGACCCCAAGAAGAGCTTTGAAATCATGGGCACCGATGTCAAGCAATCGGCCGAGCAGTTTGAAGGCAGTCAAAAGTATCTGCGCTGGCAAGACCGCGCCGCCAACCAAAAGTTCTTTGCGGGTGAGCATGCCGCTTTCAGCAAAGAGGCAGCGGATTTGTTGCTTGCGTCCGGCATCATCAAACAAGTGCCTGATCTCGCCAAATTGGCTGATCCCCGTTTCATCAAGTAAGTAGCCCTCAAACGCTGAATGCTGACGATGAAGCCCTTGGTGGCCGTTGCACCGAGCACCCGCGTGGTGCTCGGCATCTCCTTTTTTGTTGTGTTTTTTGCAGTGTGGGCCTTTGCCACGCTGGGGGGCTACGTCAGCAAGACTTTTTTGGCCGACCCCATCACCATGGTCAAGAGCGGTTGGACGTTGCTCACCGAGCAAGGATTCATCAAAGACATCGGCATGACGGTGTGGCGCGTGCTGGGTGGGTTTGCAATCGCGACGGCGCTGGCGCTGCCGTTGGGGGTCTTGATGGGTGCCTACAAACCCATCGAAGCCTTTTTTGAACCCTTTGTTTCTTTTGCACGCTACTTGCCGGCCAGTGCGTTCATCCCTTTGTTGATCTTGTGGGCAGGCATTGGCGAAGCGCAAAAACTGGCGCTGATCTTCATTGGCTGTTTCTTTCAACTGGTGTTGATGTTTGCCGTGACGGTTGGCAACACGCGGCGTGACTTGGTCGAGGCGGCGTACACCTTGGGGGTTAGCGATCAGGGGTTGATTCGGCGCGTGTTGATTCCCAATGCAGCCCCCGAAATCGCCGAGACCTTGCGCATGGTGCTGGGGTGGGCTTGGACGTACGTGATCGTGGCAGAGCTGATCGGCGCGTCCAGCGGCATTGGCCACATGATTACCGACAGCCAAGCGCTTTTGGCCACCGATCAGATCATCTTTGGCATCATCGTCATCGGTTTGATTGGGCTGGTGAGTGACTTCTTCTTCAAGTGGAGCAACCGCAAGTTGTTCCCTTGGGCGCAGATCGGGCGGTGATGCCATGACCATCCTTTCCATTCGTGGGGTTGAAAAACGCTTTGGCAGCACACTGGCTTTGCAGGCCACCGACCTGGACGTGGCCGAAAACGACTTCATCACCATCCTTGGGCCCAGTGGTTGTGGCAAAAGCACCTTGCTGCGCATCATCGCGGGGCTCGAGACACCCACGGCAGGCGAGGCCAAGCTCGACGGCAAACGCATCGAGGGGCCGGGTGCCGACCGTGGCATGGTGTTTCAAAGCTACACGCTGTTCCCGTGGTTGACCGTGCGCGAAAACGTTTGTTTTGGGCTGCGTGAGCGCGGCTTGCCGCTGGCGCAACAGCTGGAGATCGCCAATGACTTCATCCACAAGGTGGGGCTCAAGGGCTTTGAGCATCACCACCCCAAGCAACTCTCGGGCGGCATGCAGCAGCGCACCGCGCTGGCCCGTGCCTTGGCCAACAACCCCCGCATGCTGTTGATGGACGAGCCCTTTGGCGCTTTGGACCACCAAACACGCGAGCTGATGCAAGAGTTGTTGCTGGGCATCTGGGAGGCCGAGCGAAAAACGGTTTTGTTTGTCACGCACGACATCGACGAAGCTGCCTTCATGGGCACGCGCGTGGTGGTGATGAGTGCTCGCCCTGGTCGCATCAAAAGCGACCGCGATGTGCCGATGGCGCACCCACGCCACTACTCGATCAAAACCACCCCCGACTTCTCCAACCTCAAGGCGGCGCTGACCGACGACGTGCGGGTGGAGGTCTTGGCAGCCCAGGCGGCCTTGACCTGACGCTCAGGCGTCGATGCGCATCGACAGGTCAACCGCCTGAACGTCCTTGGTGAGTTTGCCGATCGAGATGCGATCAACACCCGTGCGCGCAATGGTGCGCACGGATTCAAGCGTGACCCCGCCCGACACTTCAAGCTCGGCGCGGCCGGCATTGAGTGTCACACCAAGGGCCATGTCGTCGAAAGAAAAGTCGTCGAGCATCACGTGCTTGGCGCCTGCGCGAAGGGCGCGGTCCAGTTCGTCGAGGTTTTCCACCTCGATTTGAATGGACACGTTGGCATGCAGCGCCTGCGCGCTTTGCAGCGCTGCTTCGACCCCGCCGGCGGCGGCAATGTGATTTTCTTTGATGAGGATGCCGTCCCACAGCGCCATGCGCTGGTTCTTGCCGCCACCAACCCGCACCGCGTATTTTTGAGCTTGGCGCAAGCCCGGCAAGGTCTTGCGTGTGTCCAGGATGGCGCAGCCACGGGGGTTGGGCGACAGGCCCGCGATGGCGTCGACGTACGTTCTTGTGGTGGTGGCCACGCACGACAGCATTTGCACAAAGTTCAAAGCTGGACGTTCGGCGGACAGCAGGGCTCGACCGTCCCCTTGGATGTGACAGACCCGCGTGCCACGCGTCATGCGCGACCCTTCAGCCACCTGCCATTCAATCTTGGCGGCAGGGTCCACGGTGCTCATGCAGGCGTCAAACCACGCGCGCCCACACAACACGGCATCGTCCTTGGCCATGATGCGCGCCTGCACGCGTTTGCCTGCCGGCGACAGCAGCGCGGTCCAGTCGCCGCGCCCCAAGTCTTCGCGGAAGGCGTCGCGCACGTTTCGGATCCTGGCTTCTTCAAGCGTTTCGTTTACTTCAAACATGGTGGCACCGTGGGTCTAGGTGCCACAACGATACGCGAAATTGAAAGTTCTCGAGGCCTTTGGGGGGCCGAGTGCTCAGCCGATGGCGCTGAGCGAGTGCATGTGCAAGGTGCGCAACTCTGTAGAAACCGAGTCAGGGAATCCGCGCCGGTTTTTGCGTCGATCATTGAGCAAGCGCTCAAACTGCGCTTCGCGCTCTTCGTCGTTGCGCCAACACAAGGCCAGCTGATTGAGGATGCGTGGGTAGTTGGCCCCCGTTTGCAGCGGCCAAATTTCTTTGGGCAAGCGGCGCATCCATTCGATGGTGGACGGTGTCAGAACCAAATCACGCTTGGCGACTGGGCGGCGAACGCGATGCCAGTAGCCGGGCAATTGATCGAGCATCTTTTCGACGCCCGACGGCAGTTCGTTGGCCACCGCGCGTGCGGCGGCAAATGACACAGGCTCAAATTCGAGCGTGCCAGAAACGGCGAAGGTGCTTTGCGGTCGGCGGGACTTCATGACACAGCGTGGCGGTATTGGGTTCTCGGGTGGGCTGGTGGATTGTCAAACTTGATGCCCGTCAACGGTGAGGAACTGGTTCACGGTTCCGTGGCAATACAACAGCCACCTGCGTGGTACCCCCCTGGACCTGAATGGCCGCGTCTACAGGCCTTCGCGCAACCAGGTGCTGGCACGCAGCGCACCCACGGCGATGCCATTCCAATTGCGCAACGCGGGAGCGCTTAGCGTGCCCATGAATGCACGTTCAGACGCGTCGAGCGTGACCAAATGCTCAATCACTGTCGCCATCACGACCTCAACGGCACGGGCGTTGTTGCCATCGTCCATTTTGATGGCCACGCCCCAACCTTTCTCGGGAAGCGCTGCGCAATAAACGCCTTCAGCGCCCACTTTGCAGCAAACACGTGTTCCCAGCCGTTGCATCACCAATGTGTCAAAGCGAAGGGTGCCAGCGACCATGTGTGGCGCCGCAGCGATCGCGTGACGCAATTTTTTCGCAGCGATGGCATGAGGCAACGACAAACCGTCGCCTGTGGCCACTCGAGCGTAGGCCAGTGCCAGCGCCTTCAGTTCGATGGCGTGTGTCGGGATTGAGCACCCGTCCGTTGCGCGGGTGGTTTGCGAGAGGTCGAACGATGTGGCGTCGGCAACGGCCTGGCTCACTTCCATCATCACCGTGTGGTCATGGTTGACATAACCTTGCAGCCAAGGTCGAGCATTGCTTGGCGTCTTGCCGGTGGCGGCGCGGAAAGCGCCCAATCCCACAAACCCGGCATGCTTGCCTGAGCAGTTGTTATGCAGGCTGCAAGGTGCTTGACCTTGAGCCATCAACAGTGCTTGGGCTTGCATCTGGTGGGGCGGGTGGGCACCGCATTCCAGTACCGTGTCGTCGACCCCCGCTTTGTGCAGCATGGTCAGGGCCGTGCTTGTGTGTGTTGCCTCACCGTTGTGCGACGCGCATGCCAACGCCAATTCTTCGTTGGTAAACCCCCAGTGGTCGGCGGCACCGCTGGCCACCAGCGGCAGTGCTTGCAGCAACTTGATGGCCGAACGTGCAAAAACCCGACGCTTCACGTCGCCAACGCTGATCACGGTGTGCCCGTTGCTGTCGCACACCACCAGCGCACCGCGATGGGCAGATTCAACGGCGTCGCCACGCAGCACTTCGACCAACACAGGATTTGCTGTAGCTTGCATGGTGAACTTCCTCAAACGATGTTGGACGGCGCGTGTGGACAATGGATGCATGTCACCCACCGCACTGGCGCTCGTTTTGATGGCTGGATTCTTGCACGCGGTGTGGAACATGGCGGCCAAAAAAGCGGGTGGCGATGATCGGTTTGCGTTCATCGTCGCACTGTTGGTCGCCGTGATTTGGGGCCCTGTAGCTTGGTATGTGGGCGACGGTGCCTGGTTGCAATGGGGTGCAACCGCATGGTTGGTGCTGATCGCCAGCGCGCTGGTGCATGTCGCTTACTTCACGGTGCTGTTAACTGGGTACCGACGGGCCGACCTGACGGTGGTGTACCCGGTGGCGCGCGGCACGGGGCCATTGCTGGCGTCGGCCATGGCTTTGGTGGTATTGAACGAATCGTTGTCGTGGTTGAGCTTGGGGGGCGTGTTGGCGGTTTGCTTGGGCATTTTTTGGGTGGCTGGCGGCGCGGGTTTGTGGCGTCAATCCCGTGACCCGCAAGTTCATGCTCGCACCATGACTGGGTTGCGCTGGGGGTTCGCCACGGGGGTATTGATTGCTTCGTACACCGTGATTGACGGTTACGCCGTTACGGTTTTGCTCATCGGTCCCGTGATCGTGGATTACGTGGGTAACGTGCTTCGAATCCCACTTTTGCTTCCCGGTGCGCTTCGCGATCGTACGGCCCTGCGGGCCGCTTGGGCCACGCAGTGGCGCCACGCCGTGGTGGTTGCAGTGTTGGGGCCACTCGCCTACGTGTTGGTGCTGTACGCCATGCAACTGGCACCGTTGTCGCATGTGGCGCCAGCACGCGAGGTATCGATGCTTTTTGCCGCCTTGCTGGGCGGCAAGTTGCTGGGCGAGCGCGATCAAGGCGCCCGTGTGTTGGGGGCTTTGTGCATGGCGTTGGGGGTGTTTGCTTTGGCAGTCTCATGATCACTCAAAAAATCAACGGGCCACGCCCTGCGCAAGCGCTTTGGGGTGTTGACTTCACGTGTTCGCCGTCCAAGCGAAAAGCCATCACGGTTGCCCATGGTGCGTTGCAGGGCGGCCGGCTTCAGGTGCTGCGAATCGAAACTTTGACAACCATGCCGTTGTTTGATCAATTGTTGCGACGCCAGGGCCCTTGGTTGGGTGCCTTCGACTTCCCCTTTGGGCTGCCACGAGAATTTGTGGCATCGCAGCGCTTGGGCGACACCATGGACGCCGTGATCCAGGCCATGCATCAGCGTTGTGGCAATCGAATGGACATGCGCGCCATGATCGACGCGTGGACCGCCAACCGCCCCAGTGGCAGCAAACTGCTGCATCGTTTGACCGACCGAACCGCTTCGGGTGTCGCGTCGACCAGCCCGCTGCAGACGCGGTACGTGCCCGTGGGTTGGATGTACTTCGAAGGGGTGAAGCGGCTGGTGGAGGCCGACGTCACCGTGCCTCGCATGCGCCAAGGCCGAGCCGATGCGGTTGCCTTGGAAGGCTACCCTGGCCTGCTGGCGCACCAGTTGGTAGGCCGACGGTCTTACAAGAATAAGGATGATGCTTCGCGCCAAGAGGCACGCTTGGCCATCGTGTCGGCGTTGGAGCGTGGGGAGTCCGGGTTGGGGCGGCAACTTGCACTGACATCTAACTTGCGCGAGGCGGTTTTGATGGACGCCACCGGTGATCAACTGGACGCGGTGCTTTGCCTGGTTCAGGCGGCCTGGGCGAGTTTGCAACCCGATCATGGTTTTAGCGAAAGTGTTGATCCTGTGGAAGGATGGATCGTCACATCTTGATCCTTTGACGGTCCGTGGCCACCACGATGGGCGCTTTGCATTTGGTCGTGCATTGGGTCGATGACTCGTTGAGCGCTACAAGCGACAATCGGACCGAGAATCCCCCTTGATAGACCCAGGAGATTGCCAGTGCGCTTGCTTGCAGTGCAGACTGAAACCATCACCGCGATCGTCGTCGGGTTGGCGCTTTCATTGAGCCTTGCCGCCGGCCCGGCCGATGCCAAGACGCTTCGCAATCGGTCGTTCAGCGACAAGCCGCGCATGGTGGGCCCCGTTGTTTTGGGCGCTGCTGTGCTTGGTTCTGCGGCATGGATCGCAGCGCACGGGGCGCCGCCGGCAAACGCTGAAGGTGTCACATCGCTGGCGCCACCAGGATCGCCCGAGCCCTTTCGGCCTGGGGAGTTCACAGGCGTCGTCACCCGCATCACCGACGGTGACACCTTGTGGGTCGCACTGCCCGCTGGCAGCAAGCCCGTGAAGGTGCGCATTGAAGGCATCGATGCACCAGAAAGCTGCCAGGCTTGGGGCGCTGAGGCCACTGCGGCGCTTTCGCAGCGTTTGCTCAACCGGGCCGTCACTGCCAAACTGCGTGCCTTGGATAAGTATGGTCGCCGCCTCGGCAAAATCTATGACGATACCGAGGACATTGGGCAACGCATGGTCAAGGATGGCCACGCCTGGAGCATTCGATACCGCGCCGACCGCGGCCCTTACATTGCCGATGAGCGCATGGCCAAGGCCTTGAATCGCGGCTTGCATGCCAACCGCGACGCCATGCAACCGCGTGAGTTTCGGCAGCGCGAAGGGTCTTGCAAGCCGTGAACGTCATGCGATTGAAAACTGTTGTGCTGGTTCTCGTGACCACGGTTGCGTGGTTGCCATGGGCTGCATCGTCCCAAGAGGATGTGCCCTTCATCACCACCCCCGATCGGGTGACGCGTGCCATGCTGGCGCTGGCGGACGTGAAGGCCAGTGACTTTGTGCTCGACCTGGGGTCGGGCGATGGGCGCATCGTCATCACGGCCGCCAAGGTGCATGGTGCGCGCGGCATGGGGGTTGAGATCGTGCCTGATTTGGTCGCCCGGAGCGTGGCCAATGCCCGTGCGGTTGGCGTCAGTGAGAGGGCGAGTTTTCGCACGCAGGACCTGTTTGCCACTGATTTGAGCGTGGCCAGCGTCATCACCATGTACTTGCTGCCCGAATTCAACATGCGCCTGCGACCACGTCTGCTGGCGCTTAAGCCTGGCACGCGCGTGGTCTCCCATGATTGGGACATGGGTGAATGGGCGCCAGACAAAACCATCGAGCTGGACGTACCGGACAAAGCCATTGGGCGCGAAAAGAAATCGCGCTTGCACCTGTGGGTGGTGCCGGCAGCATTTCAGGGGCTGTGGTGCGCGCCTGGCGCGTCACTCTTGATCACGCAACACTTCCAACGCGCCTCGGTCGAGTTGCACCGGCCTGTGGCGTCCGGCCAATGGGCCTTGAGCAACGTCGTGTTTGATGCCAAGGTGGATCCCTCCAACGGATTGGTGTTGCGTCCCATCGGTGGTTCGCGCGGCGCCGTGTTTGGGCATGAGTCCATGGGCTTGCGCGTGCTCGAGGGCGTCGACGGGCCCGTGCCTTTGCGCGAAGGGCAATGGCTGACGCGTGCCACGACAGGTTCGTGCGTGCCATGACAAATCCGATGGGTTGGTCGCCTGTCAACGTGGCCCTTGGAGGGGTGTTTTACTTTGCGTGCATTTACGCACTGGCGGGACTGCTGGCCACATCGGTTCGTTGCGCGCTCATGCGGCGCGGCGTCGGTCGCATGCTGGACCCGCGTGCCGTTCCTGCCGGTCAAGTGCAGCGAGAGTGGCGCCAAAGCGGGGTGTCCATCGTGATTTTTGGCGTGGGGATTCTGCTGCCCTGGTGGATGGTTCTGAAGGGTTGGGCCAGCATTCATCCAGACAACTCACCTGTGCGAGTGCTGTTTGAGTTGCTGGCGCTGGTTGTCTGGAACGATGTCCACTTTTACATCGTGCACCGCTTGTTGCACCATCCAAGTTTGGTCAAAGTTGTGCACGCGTCCCATCACCAATCGGTGGTGACGACACCTTGGTCGACCTATGCGTTTCACCCTGTCGAAGCGATGTTGTTGGGAAGCGTGTTGTTGTTGCCCATGGCGGTGTGGCCTTTCACATGGATATCACTGATGCTGCTGCCCATCGTCTCTCCTACCTACAACGCAGTGGGCCACAGCAACTACCGGGCGTTGCCCAGGCGCTGGCGGTGGTTGTCCAATGCACAGGACCATCACCTGCATCACGCTTGCCACCGCGGCAACTATGGTTTCCTGATGACCTTCATGGATGCGTGCCTGGGCACCAAGCTGGACCCTAACGCCGCCAAGGCCGTGATCGCGGCCGGACTGGCCCGCGAAGTGCGCGAGGCACGCTTGCGATGAGGCGCGTGGGTTTGCGTCACGCCCGGGACGTGCAATCCGTTGCCTTCATGGTGCTGGTTCCCGTTCTGGTGGCCTGGCTTTGGACCCACGATTGGCAGTCATGGCTCTACGTGGTGTTGGTCGTGACGTGGATCGGTGTGGGGGTGATTCACCATCATCACGCCCATCTCCCGATGTGGCACAGCCGACGCCTGAACCGCGCCACCGATCTGGGATTGGCCGTTTTGCAAGGGCACCCCACCCATGCTTTTGTGGCCACGCACCAAGCAAACCACCACCGCTTTCATCATGGGCCCCAGGACTGGGCGAGAACCTACCGCTTCTGGGGAGGTGACACCAATCATCTGATGGGCTACCTTCTTCATCCGCTGCAGGCGGCGTGGGCGCTGTACCCCCATTTTTGGCAGCACTTGAGGCGGATGCGAAGCCATCGCCCGGGTGTTTGGCGCTGGGCGATGTTGCAATACGCTTTGGTGTTCGCCTTGTGGGCGGTGCTTCTGTGGCTGGATTGGCGCAAGGCGTTGGTTTGCGTGATGGTCCCGCAGGCGATCGCCATGCACTCGCTTTTGGGGGCCAACTACTTTCAACATGCCCACGCCGATGGGGCCTCGCACTGGAACCACGCTCGCAATTTTGAGGGCGGCGTCAATTGGCTGTACTTCAACATCGGCTTTCACACTGCGCATCACACCCATCCCCGCGTTCATTGGTCGCGCATGCCCGCGCTGCATGCGGCGCTGCGCCACCAGGTTGACCCGCGTCTGATCGAACCAAGCCTGCTGCGTTACGTGGTGCGGGTGATGCTGTTGGCGCCTTGGATGCCCGCGCTTCGCAGCCGATCCTTGATGGCCGCATGGCCCCATGACAACGACGTGCCCCATCCCTCAAAGGTTGGCCCAACCGCCTAAAACCTGCGCATGCCAACTCAATACAACGATGTCTTTGTCACCGGCTCGGCTTTTTACTTGCCTGGCGAGCCGATCGACAACGAAGGCATGGACGACTTCATCGCGCCCATCAATCGAGTTTCAGGGCGCATCAAACAACGCATCCTGACCGAAAACGGCATCAAGCAACGTCACTACGCCATCAACCCCGATGGCACCACGCGAATCAGCAACGCCCAGATGGCCAGCGAAGCCGTGCGGGCTGCGCTGCGCAGCTCCGGCGATGCTTTGTCTTCGATTGACCTTTTGGCCTGCGGCACCAGCGGTGGCGACGCCATCATGCCGGGGTTTGCCAACATGGTGCAAGGCGAGTTGGCTGCGCCCCCCATGCACACCCACACCAGCGTGGGCGTGTGTGCCGCCAGCATGGGCGCCATGGCCTTTGCGGCAGGACAAATACAGCAGGGCGACGCGCGACGCGCGGTTGCCGTGGGCAGTGACTTGCCGTCGCGCATGTTCAAGTCGACACGCTTTGCACCGCGGGGTTACGAGATCGACTTCAATGCACATTTTTTGCGTTGGATGCTGTCGGACGGCGCCGCAGCGCTGGTGCTTTGTCACCGCGACGCTGTGGCGGGTGATAGGCTGCGCTTGCGCTTGAAATGGGTGCATCAAAAATCGTTCTCGGGCGATCACCCCGTTTGCATGCAACTGGGTCTCAACCTTGACGCCAACCGCAGCTACCTGGACTATCAAAGCGCAAGCGCGGCCGAGGCTGATGGTGCGTTGGCGCTGCGCCAAGACATTCGCTTGTTGCCCCACTTGTTTGACGTTGCCATTCACGAGTACGCCCAGCTGGTCCAAAGGGGGTTGATGCAGCCCAGCCGCGTCGACCACTTTTTATGCCACTACTCGTCGGCTCGCTTTCGCCCTGTGGTCGATGAGCTGATGCACAAAGCCCAGTTGGCGATTCCCCAAGAGCGGTGGTGGTCCAACCTGGCGTGGCGCGGCAACACCGGGGCGGCGAGCATGTTTGTGATGCTGGCGGAATTCATGCAGACGCACACGCTGGCGCCCGGCCAGCAGATTTTTTGCTTCGTGCCCGAGTCCGGTCGCTTCACGGTAGCTTACGCCCTGTTTGAGGTGGAGGCGCCGCAGCAAAGCGCTCGGCCTTCAGTGCCGGCACGCACCCAAACCGCTGCACAGACCGAAGCGCCCACCATCCTTGCGCCCCATGAAGCACGTGACCAGTCGGACCCGCGCTTGGCCAGGCTGCTGCAAGCGCTGGCCGAGGTTTGGCATGACTACCGCTCGCGGGCTTGGCGCACGCCATTGGTGCAGGCCATCACGCGGCGCACTTTTACGGTGGCTGACTACACACGCTGGATGGCCTGCTGGATCCCGCAAGTGCGGCAAGGCAGCCTCTGGATGCGCAGCGCAGTTGCCAGCATGCAGCCACCCTATGACGAGCTCGCCGCGCTGATTGACCTTCATGCCACCGAAGAGCAGTTTGACTTCAAATTGCTTTTTGACGACTATCGAATGGCGGGAGGCTCTGCAACATCGATTGACGCGTTGCATCGGAGCCCAGGTGGCGACGCCCTCAACAGCTACTTGCACGCCAAGGCTGCCACCATGAACCCCGTGGGCCTGCTGGGCGCCACCTACATCATCGAGGGTACTGGGCAACGCATTGTCCCGGCCCTGCTGCCCATGTTGCAGTTGCAATTGCCTGCGTCTCAACTGCCGTCCCAGGCGTTTCGGTTTTTGACTTACCACGGTACCAACGACGAGAATCACTTGTCGCGGTGGTTGCAAGCGGTGGGTTTGGTCTTGAGCCTTGACCCAGATGGTTGTGTTGACGACGACATGGTTGCAACCGCGCGTCGCACGGCTGAAATGTACTTGATGCAATGGGAAGACGCATTCTTGGTAGCGCCAAAGCAATGAAAACCCTGCCCACATTCATCTTGGACGAACACGATCCTTCCGACCCCAGCCCGTGGTTGGCGCTGTACCTTGATCAAAGCTCACCGCTGTCGGATGAGATCAAGCAGGCTTGGCTGTTGGATTCGGCCTCCAAGTCGAGGCAGTTTTTGATGCCCATCGTGCGCCCGCTGGCGCGCTGCTGCATCGTGCTGTTTCAGCTCATCAAGGCCGTGCTGCCCAAGCGCATGCAGGCACCTGCGTTTTTGCATTGGTTGTTGGCCGAAGGGCTGAAGGTTTGCGTGTCGCCGCAGGCCAATTGGTTGATCTTGCGACACTTTCACCTCGGCAGTGACATCCTGGCTTTCATCGCAGGCAACGCTGGTGTCAGCATCCCTTCACGGCCTTTGCGGCCGATGGTCATTGACGATCTGAAAGACAACTTGTTTGTCCAACACGACCTCAACTTGTTCAACTTCGTCATTTACTTGAACAAGGCCCTGCAAGAACAGGGGCGATCGTTGTCGCCGGTGTCCAAGCTGGATTTGGCGATGGTAAAGCCGTGCCCACTGGCGTTGCAAGACATGCCCCATGGGCGGTTCAACTTCATCGATCTGCAAACGGCCATCGAGATCTTCACGCCGATGTACCAACTGCTCCTGACGGACAACGATTTTTGGCGCGCCAGCAATTCACTGCAGTTGGACGAAACCATTGGCATCTACGCGGCGCGCTTGACTGGCATGCCCGAGCATTTGGTGTTGCTCAACAACCGACATCCCTTGGTGCCCCAAAGCACCCTGCGCGCAGGCTTCCGCTTGGTGCTGCATGGTCTTTCAACCGAAATGCTGCACGCGCTGCTGCTGCAACTCAAGGACCGCCAAACGGCCGCATTGACTGAAGAGCTTAGCGCTGGCGAAACCACTTAGGTGGTGGTTTAGCTATTAACGCGCATCAACGTGCTTTTGCCAAACAAACTTTCGATCAGGTCCACCGCCAACACGGCGGTGCGATTGCGAACGTCCAGGGCTGGGTTGAGCTCCATCACGTCGAGCGACGCCAATTTACCGCTGTCGGCAATCATCTCCATGCACAGCTGAGCTTCGCGGTAGGTGGGGCCACCGGGTACGGTGGTGCCCACGCCCGGGGCGATGTCGGGGTCGAGAAAATCGACGTCAAAACTCAGGTGCAAGTGCGTGTTGTCGTCCAGCGTCGCCAGGGCCAGCTCCATCGCGTGGCGCATGCCCATTTCGTCGATGAAGCGCATGTCGAAAACCTCCAAGCCCTGCGCGTGCACGAACCGCTTTTCGCCAGCGTCGACGCTGCGAATTCCAATCTGTCGAACCCATTTGGCCTGGATGGCCGGCACAACGCCGCCGATTTGAGCCAACGCGTGCGGTCCATGGCCGCACAGCACCGCCACGGGCATGCCGTGAATGTTGCCGCTGGGGGTGAGGGCGCTGGTGTTGAAGTCGGCGTGCGCGTCCAGCCACAGCACACGAAGTTTCTTGTTGTGTTCACGGCAATGCCGTGCGGCTGCGCTGATGCTGCCAATGCCCAGGCAATGGTCGCCGCCCAACACGATGGGCATGCGCCCACGCTGCAACACGCCATGCGCAGCATCGTGCACTGATTGGTTCCAGGCTACCACTTCGGGCAGGTGCCGGTAACCGTCGACAGGCGGCAACCAAGGGTTCGCAGGACCGCTGAGGTTGCCAAGGTCCTCAACGTCCACGCCATGCGACGCCACGGCGCTTTGCAAGTTGGCAACGCGAAGGGCCTCGGGGCCCATGCTGGCACCCCGATGGCCGGCACCGATGTCGGTGGGAGCACCAATGATGCTGACTTTGCGAAGCGTGGTCATGGTGAATGGGCCTAGATGTCGACGGCAAACTCGCCCGTGGTTGTGGGCGCTGCGTCGAAGCCGAATTCGCGTGACAGAACAGCCCACGCCTCATCGGCCGAGTCAACGATGGTGAAAAGCTGCAGGTCTTCAGGGGAGATCATGCCGGTTTCAACCAGCCACTCCCAATTGATGAGTTTGTTCCAAAAGTTCTTGCCCACGAGCACGATAGGGCGCTTGCGGACTTTTTTGGTTTGCGTCAGGGTCAAGACCTCGAACATTTCATCGAGGGTGCCGAAGCCACCCGGAAAGCACACCAGGGCCACCGCGCGCATCAGGAAGTGCATTTTGCGAAGGCCAAAGTAGTGAAACAAGAAGCACAACTTGGGCGTGATGTAGGGGTTGGGTTCTTGCTCGTGCGGCAGCACGATGTTCAGCCCCACGCTGCGCCCGCCGGCCTCCATGGCACCACGGTTGCCGGCCTCCATGATGCCGGGGCCCCCGCCGGTGCACACCACAAGGTGTTCGTGGTGTTGTCGCGAGGCTCGGGTCACGAGTGCTGCGAAGTGTCGGGCTTCTTCGTAGTGATGGGCCAGCTCCAACCCCATGCGAGCGCGCTTCAAGGCTGCCGCATCACCGAGCATTTCGGCCTGCGCCAATTGTTCAACAGCGTCAGCCATGGGAAGGATGCGTGCACTGCCAAAAATCACGATGGTGGAATCGATGCCTTCCTCGGTTTGCACCATCTCGGGCTTGAGCAGCTCCATTTGCATGCGCACGGGCCGAAGCTCCTCGCGCAGCATGAAGGGCTCGTCGGCGAATGCCAGTGTGTAGCTGCTGTCACTGCCGTAGCGCCGGAGCTGTTGCGCCCGCCGGAGGTCCTCCTGAGCGGTGGGGAAGTTTCGCGCGGTCAGGTCGGCACGCGAACTGCCGGTGTCAGCAGGTGGCGGAGCATGGCTTGGATCGGTCATGGCACGAGCTTAACGGCTTGTGTGGCAAGGGCGCGGAGCGCTCGGGTGCTCAGGCCACAGGGCGTGTGTGACAGATGGCACAACTGAGCAGGCGCGGCGCTTGCATCTCATTCCACTCCATGGTTCGACCGTCCAGCAACTGGAGTCGGCCCGCCAGCGATTGGCCCACGCCGGTTAACAAGCGCAGGGCCTCAGACGCCTGCATGGACCCGATGATGCCCACCAAGGGTGCAAACACCCCCATCGTGGCGCATTGCGTTTCTTCGACGGTGGCGCTGGCGGGGAACAAACAGGCGTAGCAGGGCGCTTTGGGGTTGCGCGTGTCGTAGACGCTGATTTGGCCGTCAAAGCCGATGGCTGCGCCCGAAACGAGTGGTTTGGCGTGGCTGACACAGGCTGCGTTCACAGCGTGCCGGGTGGCGAAGTTGTCGCAACAGTCCACCACCACATCAGCCGATGACACCAGTCGGTTGAGCAGCACCGCGTCGGCGCGTTCAACCAGCGCGTTGACGGTGATGCCAGGGTTGATGCGTGCGATCGATTCACGAGCCGACAAGGCCTTGGGCATGCCAACGCGGGACAAGTCGTGGGCAATTTGCCGCTGCAAGTTGGTGACATCCACCACGTCGTGGTCGACGATGGTGATGGTGCCCACCCCAGCGGTGCCCAGGTACAGCGCAACGGGAGAACCCAGCCCACCAGCCCCAATCACCAAAGCATGCGCGTTCAACAAGCGTCTTTGCCCGTCGATGCCGAGTTCGTCGAGCAGGATATGACGTGAATAGCGCAGCAGCTCGTCGTCGTTGAGGTCACCAGAGGTCATGAGGCACCAGGATGCACAAGGTTGATCGGCACAAGTGACAAGGCCCGCATCATCGCGGGCCTTGGTGATTCGCACAAGCGCTTGCTGCGAACTTGCGCAGGCGGGGCTACTCTGTCTGGGCCTCAGCTTTGCGCTCAGAACCCGACTTGCTGACCACCACGGTCTTGCCCTTGAGGCGGTTGAGTGCCTGTTGCAACGGGAAGTCCTCGGCGCTGCCAAACTCGGGCAATGGCTTGATGCTGTCACGCTGCTTGGCAAACTGCTCTTCGACCTTTTTGCGCTCTTCGGCACGGGCCTTTTCGCGTTCAGGGTCGCGCTTTTCGTCGGTGCCTGAGAGCCGCTTTTCGAGATCGGACTCGCGCGTGCGCAGCGCGGCAAAAACGTTGCCCTCGGCGGTCTCATCGAGCCACAGGTCGGGCACGATGCCACGCGCTTGAATGGACTGCCCTTTGGGCGTGAAGTAACGAGCCGTGGTGAGCTTGAGTGCTGTGTCGGCGCTGAGTTGGCGGACGGTTTGAACCGAGCCCTTGCCAAAGGTTTGGGAGCCCATGATGGTGGCGCGTTTGTGGTCTTGCAGGGCGCCCGCCACGATTTCGCTGGCCGAGGCCGAACCTTCGTTGACCAACACCACGAGCGGCACCTTTTTGATGCCATCGGGCAGCTTGCGAAGGGGGTCGCCACTGCCGCGCCTTGAATAAAACTGCGGCGACGCTTTGTAGGTGGCCTTTTGATCTTCAAGCTGGCCGTTGGTGGACACCACCGTCACGTCAGCAGGCAAGAAGGCGGCCGAGATGGCGACAGCACCTTCGAGCAATCCGCCGGGATCGTTGCGCAAGTCGAGCACCATGCCCTTGAGGTTTGGGTCGGCTTTGTAGAGGTCTTCAATCTTGCGCGCAAAGTCGTCCACGGTGCGGTCTTGAAACTGCGACACGCGCAACCACGCGTAGCCTGGCTCTATCACCTTGCCACGCACACTTTGCATGCGGATTTCTTCGCGTGTGATGGTGACAGGGAACGAGCGGTTTTCGGATTTTCGGAAAATCGTCAACACCACCTTGGTGTTGGGTTCGCCTCGCATGCGCTTCACGGCTTCATTGGACGTCAAGCCGCGCACGGGTGTTTCGTCGATGCGGGTGATGAGGTCGCCTGATTTGATGCCAGCGCGAAAAGCAGGGGATCCTTCGATGGGCGACACCACCTTGACCACGCCGTCTTCCATCCCAATTTCGATGCCCACACCGACAAAGCGGCCGGAGGTGCCTTCGCGGAATTCTTTGAACGTCTTTTTGTCAAAGTACTGGCTGTGAGGGTCGAGGCCAGCCACCATGCCGGCGATGGCGTCGGTGATGAGCTTTTTTTCGTCTACCGATTCAACGTAGTCGCTTTTGACAATGCCGAACACGGCCGCCAACTGCTGCACCTCTTCAATCGGCAAGGGTGCGAGTGACCCGGTGCGCGCGATCGCTTGAAGTTGCATCGTTGCCAAGGCGCCGGCCACGGCACCCAGTGCCATCAAGCCTGCCATCTTCAGTTTTGCACTCATTGACTCGCCCGTCCGCGGAAGTTTTTCGAATTTCTCGGCCGAAATTTGCACCCCTGGTGGGGGTTGCTTGATTGTATGACGCGGCCGCTGTTCTGGGGTTGACACGCCCGCCTTGGCCTGTGAAGGAAGCCCGTGAATGGCGGGGCTACCCCTCGGATCGCTGGGGCAGGCATCAGTTCCCTTTTCCATCGGTTACGTTTTCAACGTGTTCAGCGTTCGATGAATCAGCTGTTTCCCGCGTTTGCCGCGGAAAGGTCACCACGTGATCGACTGCTGCCCGGATGCCGATCCATTCGCCAATGGCGTGCGTGTGGTGGCTGGGCACGTGCACCATGATTTCTTCACCGCTGGCCAAACGCAGGGTGTATAGAAACTCGGACCCCCGAAAGGCCTTGCGAACCACTTGGGCTTGCACCGGGGCACTGTCGTCGTGGATGACGTCATCAGCCCTCAAAAGTACGTCACATTCTCCGTTGGGGTAGGCCTCGGGCAAAGGGCACTCGTCGGTGTCCGTCAAGACGCCAAGCGGGGTTTGCACCGCCGGCCCCCGGTCAGTCATCACGATACGTGCTTTGGCAAACACACCATGGCCGATGAAATCGGCCACGAAACGCGTGCTGGGTCGGTGATACAACGCATAGGCGTCGTCCCATTGAGCCAAGTGGCCTTGATGCATGACGCCAATCACGTCGCCCAGCGCAAAAGCCTCGAATTGGTCGTGTGTCACAAAAAGAGCGGTGGTGCCGGTTGCCTTGAGGATTGAGCGCACGTCGTGGGTCAATCGCTCACGCAAGTCCACGTCCAGGTTGGAAAAAGGCTCATCCAGCAACAACAAGCGAGGTTGGGTTGCCAACGCGCGTGCCAGTGCCACCCGTTGCTGCTGACCACCCGAGAGCTGATGCGGTGCGCGCGCCCCCAAATCGTCCAGTGCCACCACGTGCAACATGTCGCGCACACGCTGCGCTCGCTCGGAGGGTGGCAGCGATTTGACGCCAAAGGCAACGTTTTCAGCCACGCTCAGGTGCGGAAACAGCGCGTAGTCTTGAAACACCATCCCGATGTGGCGATTTTCGGGCAGCACGTGGCTGTCGGGGGCCTCAGCCACGCAAGCGCCGCCCAGGGTGATGCGCCCCTGCGTTAAGGGTTCCAGGCCGGCAATGGCACGCAGTACAGACGTTTTGCCGCAACCTGACGGCCCGATCAACACCCCAATTTGCCCCACGTCGAGGCTCAGTGTCAGGCCTTCGACAGCACTTTTGGCGTGTTTACCCGCGCCGTAGGCAACGCTGACTTGTTCAAGTTTGAGGAACATGACCCCTATGATAGAGCGCATGGGAATGATTCGCATTGGCATTGACGCGGTTGGTCGCCAGCACCTCGAGGGGGTCTTTTGCAACGCTTGCTGTTGACGGCGGTGGCACTTTGGTTGGCGCTTCCCGTTTTGGCGGTGCTGGGCGCTTGGCTGGCGTTGGACGCCACCGCCTGGTCGTCGCTGCAGCACCTGACTACCACTGTGTTGCCAAGCTACGTCGCACAGACGGCCGGGTTGGCGGTTTTGGTCGCCATCGGGGTCACGCTGCTGGGGGCAGGTTCGGCTGCTGCAGTCACGCTGTTTGAGTTTCCGTCGCGCCGAACGTTTGAATGGCTTCTGTTGCTGCCGCTGGCGATGCCTGCTTACGTGCTTGCCTACGCCTACACCGACATGTTGCAGTTCAGTGGGGCTGTTCAGTCAGGGTTGAGGGCCATGTTGAAGGTGGAGGGCGCTCTGTGGCCCGATGTTCGAAGCCTGCCCGGGGCCGCAGCGCTCTTTGTGCTTTGTTTGTACCCGTACGTGTACTTGTTGACCCGCGCGGCACTGGCCGAGCGCGGGGTGCAAATGATGGAGGCGGCGCGCATGCTGGGCGCCGATGGGCGGCGGCGCATTGCAGCGATTGCCTTGCCCCTCGCCCGACCGGCCATCGCGGCCGGGGTCGCCCTGGCACTGATGGAGACCATGGCCGACTATGGCGTTGGGGCCTACTTTGGCCTAACCACCTTTTCAACCGGCATCTACAAAACATGGTTGTCGATGAACGACCCGGTTGCGGCCGCCATGCTGGCGTCGATGTTGTTGGTGGTGGTGGCCTTGTTGTTGACGATTGAACACCGTGCGCGGCGTCACTTGCGATTTGCGTCGTCACGCGCCAGCGGCCACACCGCCAACGCCCGGCCCACCGTGTTGCGGGGTCGCGGGGCTTTGCTCGCTTGGGTTTTGTGCGCGGTGCCCGTGACCTTGGGTTTTGCACTGCCGGTGTTTTGGCTCTTGCGCTTGGTGTGGAGCGAGGCAGTGCATGGCGACTACGGCCTGCCCCTCGAACGATTTGTTCTTTGGTCAGCCACGAGCTTTGGTTACGCGGCGGTGGCTGCGGTGCTGGCCACCGCGTTTGCGTTGGCCTTGGCCTTTGCGCAGCGCCTTGCGCCCCCAGGTCAGGCGTGGTTGAGTCGCGTGGCAGGCTTGGTTTCTCTGGGTTATGCCATACCGGGCGCCGTGATTGCCGTGGGCACCTTGATGCCGCTGGGATGGTTGCAGCGGTTCTGGCCTGAAGTGTCTTGGACGTCGTTGGCGACGGGTACCTCGCTGGGCCTCATGTACGCGTACTTGGTGCGTTTCTCTGCTGTGGCCTTTCAGTCGATGCAAGCGGGCTATGCTCGACTGCCTTCGTCGATCGACGACACCGCCCGCATGCTGGGTGCAAAGCCAAGCCGTATTTTTATCGAGCTGCATGCCCCGCTGCTCAAGCGGTCGCTGGTGGCCGCCGCTTTGCTGGTGTTTGTCGACGTGATGAAGGAGCTGCCCGCCACCCTGGTATTGCGCCCCTTCAATCACGACACGCTGGCCATTGCGGCCTACAACTTGGCGCGTGACGAGCGCTTGGCCGAGGCGGCCTTGCCGTCGCTGGCCATGGTGGCCGTGGGTTTGTTGCCGGTGCTGCTCTTGTCAAAGGTGTTGCGGGGTGATCGGCGCTGATGCGTGGTCGCGGGGTGGAAACAACATGGCAAGATCTTTGCCGCCGCATCGGGCACAAGTTCACCCTTTTTGGCGCATGTCACGCGTTAACCGACCGATCAGCCTTGTGGGCTGCGTTCTAATATCTTGGGCGTATTTGGCGCAGGAAACCCCCTCCACCCTTCTTCCGTTTTGACCCAAGGTTTTTGTGACCGTGCTCGAGCCATCGCGATCCCTTCGCACCGATATCCAAGTATTGCGCGGCTTTGCGGTGCTCGTCGTGCTCCTGTACCACGCCAAGATTGGCGTGTTTTCGGCCGGATTTTTGGGCGTCGACATCTTTTTTGTGGTTTCTGGATTCTTGATCACGCGCTTGGTCAAGAACGGAATTGAAAACGGCAGTTTTCGCTTTTCTGACTTTTACTATCGCCGGGCCAAGCGACTGTTGCCTGCCGCCTATGTGACGTTTGGTGTCACTGTCTTGTTGGCGCCGTTTTTCCTGACCAGCACCGAGTTGCAAGACTTTAGAACGCAAGTCATTGGTGCCGTGACCTTCACGGCCAATGTGGTTCTTTGGCGCCAGTCTGGGTACTTTGAGGGCACAGCCGATCTCAAGCCGCTGCTGCACGTTTGGTCGCTGGCCATTGAAGAGCAGTATTACTTCTTCTTGCCTGCAGCGTTGGTCTTCTTGCCGCGACGGTATTGGCTGCGCGGTGCATGGGTTGCATTGATTTCAAGCTACGCCCTTTGCGCCTTGATGACGTCCAAGCCTGACGCAGCGTTTTACCTGTTGCCCACCCGCGCGTGGGAGTTGCTCATCGGATCGGTGGGCGCTTTGGTTGCCCTGGACGACCGGCATCGTCGCTGGCTGGGGGTCACGTTCTGGCCTTCACTTGCTGCCGTCTTGATCCTGCCATTGGTGCCAGTCCCATGGCGGCACCCTGGCCCCATCGCATTGGGGATCTGTTTGGCCGTGCTGGTGGTCATTTTGCGTGAACACCCCATGTTGTCCCGTGGCGCTGGCATGCGCGCCATGGCCCGCATTGGCGACATTTCATACTCCTTGTACCTCGTTCACTGGCCCTTGTTCGCCTTTTTCAACAACGTTTGGGTCGGCGAGAAGGACGGCACGCAAGCGACGGTCACGCGCGTCGGATTGCTCGTCCTGTCCTTTGTGTTGGCGTACGCGTTGCACCGCTGGGTCGAGGAGCCTTTTCGGCACGCCAATGCAAGCAAGCGGCCAGCGCTGCTCCGGGCCGGAGTTGCCTCTGTGGTGCTGGTGATGGGTGCTGTCGGCGTCAGCGTGTATCAGTCGCAGTCCAGCAATTTTGTGCATGCACGACGCCTAAACTACGGGCTGGACAAGGCATGCGAATCGACGGGCGACTTCCAACCCAAGCCTGCCTGCCAGACGGCCTTAGAGCCCAAGGTCTTGGTGTGGGGTGACTCCTACGCCATGCATGTGATTCCCGGATTGGCCCAGGCCGGCGCGGCGTTGCCACTCGCTCAGGCGACTCGCTCCTCGTGCGGGCCTCTTTTGGGCGTGGCGGCGGTTAGCAACTCGGCCGGATACGATGAGGAGACCGCCAAACGGTGCATCAAGTTCAACGAGTCCGTCTTCGCCTATCTTTCCAAGCAGCCATCGGTCCAAACGGTGGTTCTCTCGAGCCCGTTTAGTCAATATATTTGGGGCGATCAAGTCAGGTTGATGTCGGCTTCTGGCGATGAGCGTTACACGATGGATGAAGCGGGGGTGCAGGGCGCTCTCGCCGCGTTGAGAGTCACGGCCAAGCGGCTCCAGAGTATCGGCAAGCGCGTGATCGTGGTTGCACCGCCGCCAGGCAGCAATTTTGACATTGGGTTGTGCATCGAGCGACTTGCAAGCCACTTGCCCACGCGGGGTGTGGCCAAGGATTGCAGCGTCAGCATGGCGTCCTACCGTGCCGAACGAGGTCGGGTGCTCGACTTTTTATCAGCCGTTGGGCGTGAGCCAGGCATTGAGATGATCAGTTATGACGACTATCTCTGCGACGCCATGTCGTGCCGCACTTACATTGATGGCACGTTCATCTATCGCGATGCGGGTCACTTGTCGATCGAAGGGTCGGTCCACTTGGCCAAGGCGATTGGGCTGCAAGAACGCGTTGGGAAATCGATCAAGCCTTGACTGTTGGACGTCCGTTGATTGGTCCCGCCGACAGGAATCGAACCTGTATTTCACGCTTAGGAGGCATGCGCACTATCCATTGTGCTACGGCGGGTCTGGGACGAAATTGTAGGTGGCACCCATTGCGGCACGCCGGTTGCTCAGTTCCAGCGCCAAGTCCAGATCGCGTCCAAGGAGTTGTCGCTACCGGATTGCGCGCGCACGGTCAGGCGTTGAGCGATGCGGTAGATGACTTGCCACGTACCCGTGCTGGTGTTGACACCGCGCTCGTAGCCAATGTACCAACGGCGCCCAATTTGTTTTCCCACGCGGATGACGGTGTCGCGCACGTCACCGCTGTCGGTTTGTCGCACCGACAGCTCGTCCAAGCCGATGGTTTTGAGCAGCGCGTCAGAAGGTGACTCACCGTCTTCGCCCGCCCAGAGGGCGAGTGCGGCGCGCTGCAGCAGGGCGGTATCGGCGCGTCCCAGGCCTTCGGGCGCGCGACCGAGCATCAGCCAAGACAGCTTGTCGGTGTCATTCATTTCGGGTTCGCTGAACAAGCGCACGCGTGGATTGAGCGCTGTGCCCACAATGGCAACGCCCACGCGAATGTCCAGGTTGGGGCGCAACGCGACGATGTCCAAGCGAGGGTCGTCAGCCGGGCCGGTGAAGCTGATGACACCTCGCTCCAGCAGCAAGTTTTGCCCGTAGGCGTTGTAGGTACCAGATTCAGCCCGCACGTTGCCTTGAACCGATAGGCGGTTGTTGGGTGACGTCATCAGCAGCGAGCCCGCCAGCTTGGTGTCGATGCCCCGGCCTTTGAGTTGCAGTTTGTCGCCCAAATCCAATTGAAGCCTGATGCGCGACTTGCGGGCTGGGCCACGCAAAGGGTTGGCCTCGTCTGTGGTCGCACGGGTTGTCGAGGTCGAAGCAGCGGCCGAGGGTGCGGGTGGGTCCACTGCGCCGCTGCGGCGTGCCACCGTGACGTCGCTGTCGAGCTTGGGTGCGTCACGACGGCTCAGGTCGATCAAGCCTTCATCAACGGCAAGTTTGCCGTCGAGTTGCCACTCGTCGGATTTGATCGACAGGTCGGCCTGACCGCTTGCCATGATGCGCCGATCCACCCGGCCCAGTGCCTGAAACTTGTTGGCAAGTAGGCGCAAGTTCAGCGCGGGTGACGCGCCAAACGTGGCGCCACCTACGACACTCAATTCGCCGTCACCGCCCTTGAGCACCAAACGCTCGATCTTGGCGTCCGTGCCGCGCAGCTGCATCTTCAAGTCGCCATCGCGCACGTCGACACCCTCCAGAATGTTGCGCACGGCCAGCTTGGTGCCCGTCACCTGGCCAACGTATTCGGGGGCGCCAAATCGCCCACCCAAAGTTGCGCTTGCCGCCACGGTGCCACTCGCGCGCCAGCCAGGCGGCAGCCACGGGGCGAGGGTGGTGAGGTTCTCCACACGCCACGACATCACGCCCTCCAACGGGGTTTGTGCGCTGGGCCAACGGGTGGCTGGCGGGACGCGCACCGTTTGCGCCCCCACCAACACGCCCAGGTTGGTTCCTGCGGCCGCTTGCGTGAAGTGCCACGTTCCATCCGTGGCTTTGAGCGCCAGGCGCAAGTCGCTCAAACCCAGTGACTGCGTCAAGCCTTCGTCGGTGATGGTGATGTCACCCGTTTGGCGCTCGATCACCCAGTCAACGTCGAAGCGCTGGGGCGTGGTTCGCACGATGAATTGTCCCCCCACAGTCAAATCACCGCCCCAACCATAGCCGGGTAGGATCCGTTGCAACAGCGGCGCGACGCGAATCGGTTCAAGTGTGGCGTCGAGGTCGAGAGCTGCTGTTGCGTTGCTGCCGGCGTCTCGGTGCCAGCGCGCAGTCTTCCATGTCAGCCCAGCCCCTAACACACGCCCTGAACCAGCCGCTGCCTGCGCGTCGAGCAACCGCAGCGCCGCGTCCAGCTTGAACAACAAGCGCGTGTTTTGTGCACTGAACCAAGCTTGCGCCGGTGTGGACTGGCGTGAAAGGGCCGTTGCGTCGGCCACATTCAGTTGCCAGGTGCCGCCACCGAAGGCTGCACCAGCAGGGCTGCCGACCCAGGCGCCGTCGGCTTTGAGGTGAATCATGCTGCCGCGCCCTGATGGGTTGCTGGCAACCGCAGCAGACGATGAAACACTTGGCGGGGCGGAGCCAGCCGTTGCGTCGCCTTGGCCCGTGCGCGGGATCGATGACGTGCCACCGTTGTTCAACAACGTGTCGCTCCACGCGGGTGGTTGCAAGGGGGTGGCCGCTTGCACGCGGATTTGGTGCGAAGCCCACGTGCCTTGAAGGTTGAGCGACAGGGATTCCAGCGGCAGATCGATGGACGCTCGCGCCTGGTTGTTGGCGCCCAGCTGGCGCACGTCGCCGATGTCAAGCACGGCGCTGAGGGGAGCCTGCGGATTGCGGCTGATTCGCCAGTTGGCCTCGGCCTGACCAACGCTCCAGGAACCCCACTGCGTGCGTCGCGCCGATGCGGTGCCCACGGTGCCGATCGTGGGCCAACGGCCTTCAACCAGTAACTGGGCTTGCATCGATCCGGCGCGGGGTTGCCAAGCTGCCATCGTCGGGTGCAGTCTTACCAACGGCCCGAGCGATGCAAGGTCGGGTGCGTTGACATCAACCTGCCAACGATCATCCGTGCCTTGGTCTGCCAAGGTGCCTTGCCCTTGAGCCGTGTTGGCGCCTGCTTGCAGATCGATCTTCACGGTAGCCGAACGACCCTGTTCATGCTGCCAGGCCAGCTGGCCTTGAAGCGGAACGCCCGCCAAGCGGCTGTTGCCGAGCTTGATCGTGACGGCGCCACGCGTGGAGGTGGAAAGGTCATAACCCGACAGGGACGGGGTGCCGACTGGTTGTCGCTGAGGCAGCCGCTGCAGGTCCACCAGCCACTCACCGTTGAGCAGATGCTTGCCTTCGCGCCAAGGGGTGCCGGGGGTGCCGGCGTACCAAGGCAACGGGTCGAAGTTGGTGAGCGTGCCTTGGCTTTGCGCTGACCATGCGCCCGCCGCCGTTCGTTGTGCTGTGCCAGACAACTTGGCGGTGGCGCCGGCCGATCGCGCAGCCAACTGAGCCACGCGGATGGACAAGGCACCCAGTTCACCCTTGGCGGTTGCATCCAGCTCAATCTCGGAGGCCAGTGCGCGTCGTGTCTCCCACTGCCCAGAGAGTTTGGTTTTCAAGGCGGCATCCCATGCGCGATTGGGCACGGTGAATGCGCCCGAACCCACCACCTGCGGGCTTGGCAAACCCACCACGCGCAAGGTGGTGGGCCCCGTGAGCTTCAACGCCGCAAAGCTGCTGTCCCATTGCGCAGGACGAAGTGCCTGCACATCAAACGCCAAGGTGAGCTGCTCGCGCAACCACTGGCCTGTGCCTTGTATGTCCCCACCGCCGTTATGCAGCTTGATGTTGAAGCGGGCGAGATCGATGCGGTCAGGTTGCGCCAGCGAGCCACTGGCTTCGATGTCAACGGTGCGTGCCGGCAGCAGCCGTTCGTCCCAGCGACCCGCCATCGCGTTTTGCAACGTTGCCCTGAGCAACAAGGCGCTTTCCTTGGACGGTGCCGTGACGTGGACTTGGCCGCTGATGTTGGTGTTGGGAGCGTTGTTGAGAAGTGACGCAAGATCCACGTCACGCAGCGTGGCCTTCAGCGCCTTCACCGGCCACCCCGTGAATGGTTCGATGGTGGTGGTGGCCGTGATCGACGCGGCCGAGGCTGCGCTTGTTGTCGATGCGGGCTCGTTGGTATCGACCCTTCCAGTTGTGTTGGCCACGGCGTTCACGTGCAACCGTTCGAGGGTGCCTTCAACCTGTGCTTGGGCTTGCCATGGTGGCATCGCACCATCGACGCTCTGGGCCGTGGTACGCAGCGACACCGCCATCGGCGCATCGGCCTTGACCGTGCCAGTGGCCGTGGCGCGCAGTTTTTGCAAGGTGAACGCCAAGGACTCAATGTGGTGGGTGCTGCCCGCTTCTGCGCCCAATCGAAGGCTGGTTTCCACGTCGCGGACCGCGGGGAGATCGTTGATCTGCAGGGTTTGAAGCCGTGCCTTAGGCAGGTGCAACGATGCAGGTAAACGCAAACTCGCGGGTGGCTGTGGAATCGCGCGCGAAGGCCCCGTTTGAAGCTCCACGCGTTGCGCAGTCAGGCCTTCAACGGTGAGGGCCAGCCAGACATTGGGGTGTGGGCGCACGTGCCAACGCAAGTCCGTCCACGCCACATCATCAACCACCAACCGCAGGTCGCCTTGTTGCCACGTCAGCTTTTGAGCTTTGAAAGGGCCGCCGTTGAGCTTGCCTTGCGTACCAACCACCAGCAGCCCTGGCACGCGGGCAGCTGCAGCCTGCAAACCATCCTCATGGCTCAATACCCACCACACCAGGGCGCCCAAAGCCAGCGCCAGACCCAATAGAAGTGCCACGCTGGCCCCGAGCAAGCGCGCCACCCATCGCCAAGCGCCCGCGCGCCCTCGGGCCATCACGGCTTGCGCCAATGGCTTGGTGCTGGCGTCGGTTGGCGTCAAAACACGATGCCCACGCTGAGGTGCAAGCGGCCGCGTCGGGTGGCGTTGCCCCAGGCCCAGTCAACACTCAAAGGCCCAACGGGGCTGCGCCAGCGCAGACCCAGGCCAGCGCCCCACACGGGTTTCAATTCGCCCCAGGTGTTGGCAGCTTGGCCTGCATCGGCAAATGCCGCCCACCAAACAGCGGGCAAGCGATCAGCAATGGGCCTTGCCACTTCAACGCTGGCCGTCGCCAGCACGCGGCCACCAGCCACCGAACCATTGCTTAGCGGGCCAAGGCTGCGGTGCGCATAGCCGCGCACCGAGTCGTCGCCACCCGCACGAAACAGCTGGGTTTGTGGCACCGCGAGGTTGTCGCGCGCCAGCACTTGCCCCCATTCGAGCCTGCCACTGCCAAACCACTGCCCACCCAGCGGCTGCCAAACGCCCAAGCGCGCAAGGACACGCCCGTAGGGCCCTTGGCCGCTGCCGCCGCGCGCAAAACCCAGCCCCGTCTGCACCGACACGCTGAAGCCCTGCGTTGGCAGCAGCACGTTGTCAACGTTGCGCCAGACGGCGTGATGATTGACGGAGGCGGCATTGATGCCCTCGCGGCTGGTGGCGGTGGTGCGGTCCGCGCGCTCGAGTTGCACAAAGGTGTATTGCTCTTCGCGTGTGGTTTCACGGGTTCGCCCCAGACGCAATCGCGCGGAGCGGACGACGTCGGTGTCGTCATCAGCCACGAGGCGCTCGAACGTGCCTCCCAACAAGTTGCGGTAGAGATTTGGCTGGGCATGCGAGCTGAGCTCACCCTCCCAAGCCTGGCGCAAGCGCCCCAGCTCCATCTTGTTGCGCGCGGTGGCGCGTTCGCCAAAAACACGCCGGTGGGTGTGCTCAAGTGACAGCCGAGGCCCTGTGTTGGCGCTGATGCCCACGCCCACTGTGGCCTGTTGAATCGGCGCTTCGCTAACCCGAACGATAACGGGCGTGCCGCTGGGATCAGCCTGGTCGGTGTCGAGTGTGACCGAGATGCGCTCGTAAAGTCCGGTGCGCAGCAGGCGTTCTTGGTAGTCGAGGAGGGCAGCTTCGGTGGCGGGTGCACCGCTGCTGAAGCCGCTTAGGTTGCGCACCGTGGTTTCGTTCTGAAGCGACAAACCCTCGATGCGCAGGGCGCCCAGCCGGTAGCGCGGCCCCGAATCCAGAATCAGCGTCAAGCGCACCGACTGGTTGGCGGCGTCGACGTCGGCGGCCGTGCCCGACCAACTGGCTGCGGCATAGCCCTCGGCACGCAGCTTGGCCAGCGTCGACGACTTGCCGTCAGCCCATTTGGCGTTTCGAAACTCAGCGCCCTGGGGCAAGGGCCAGCTGCTTTGCAGCGCCTTGAGTGTTGACGCAGCAGTGATGTCTCCGCCTGCCGCAGATCGCTCCAACTCGCCTTGCAAGTCAAACTTGATGTTGGTCACCTTGGCACGGGCGCCGGGCACCACCACCATCGTCACCTGAGGCGGTGGCCCCAGAAGGCGTTGAATGGAGACCTTGGCATCAAAGTAGCCCTCGGTTTCAAGCAAGGCGCGCGCTTGGGCCGGGGTTGCCGCCTCCACGCGGCGCCATTCCAGCTCGCTTACGTTGTCGGCCGTGGCGTCGCGGGCCAAACGCACCAAGTCGAGGTTGTTGCGCAGCAGGGGGACCACCTCGCTGGGGGCGTCGATGGTCAATGCAACGGCGACGTTGCCCGCCGAGGGCTCAGCGGTGGTGGGCGTGGTTCGTGTGCGCGTCGGCTCTGCTGCACCGTCAGCGCCTGACGGGTTGAACGCCGCCGTCATGGAGGCGCACCCTCCCAAGGCCAAAGACAACACAAAAGCGCCCAGCCACGTTGCACGCTGCACGGCGCCATCGGGGCGACTTGGCATGCCCGTGCGCGGCAACCGCCGCGTGCAGGGCGCGGTCACTTGCTTAGCAAACGCATCGCACCTTCGAGCCCAGCGACCGTGAGCGGGAACATGCGCTGCTGCATCATTTGCTGAATGATCGCAATGCTTTGGCGGTACTGCCAGACACCTTGCGGCTCGGGGTTGATCCATGCGTACTTGGGAAAAGCGTTTGTCAGGCGTTGCAGCCACTCAGCGCCAGGCTCTTCGTTGTTGTATTCAACACTGCCACCGGGTTGGACGATTTCATAGGGGCTCATCGTCGCGTCGCCGATGAAGATGAGTTTGTAGTCTTTGTTGAACTTTCGAATCACGTCCCAGGTGGGGAACTTTTCGGCGTAGCGGCGGTGGTTGTTCTTCCAAAGAAAGTCGTAGACACAATTGTGAAAGTAGAAAAATTCCAAATGCTTGAATTCACTCTTGGAGGCCGAGAAGAGCTCTTCGACGCGGTGCACATGCTCATCCATCGTGCCGCCCACATCCATCAGCAACAACACTTTCACCTTGTTGTGCCGTTCGGGCACCATGCGAATGTCGAGCATGCCCGCGTTGGCCGCTGTGGCATGGATCGTGTCGTCGAGCGCAAGTTCCATGTCAGAACCTTCTCTTGCAAATCGGCGCAAACGCCGCAAGGCCACTTTGATGTTGCGTGTGCCTAACTCCACGCTGTCGTCATAGTCGCGGTAGCCGCGTTGCTCCCAGACCTTGACCGCCGATTTGCCACCGCCCTTGCCGCCGATGCGCACGCCTTGGGGGTTGTAGCCACCGTTGCCGAAGGGCGAGGTGCCGCCCGTGCCGATCCATTTGTTGCCGCCTTCGTGGCGCTCTTTCTGCTCTTCAAAGCGCTTCTTCAGCGTCTCCATGAGCTCGTCCCACCCCATCTTTTCGATCGCGGCCTTTTCTTCGGCGGTGAACTCACGTTCCATCATTTGCTTGAGCCAGTCGAGGGGCACCTCTTGGGTCAGGTCAGCAAGCTTTTCAACGCCCTTGAAGTACGCGGCAAAAGCGCGGTCGTAGCGGTCGTAGAGGGCTTCGTCTTTGACCAGCGCAGCGCGCGCCAGCACGTAGAACTTGTCGATCGAGGGGCCGTCTTCGTCGTCAATCACCCCCAGCTTCAAGGCTTCAAGCAGGGTCAGGTATTCCTTCACTGACACCGGCAATTTGGCGGCGCGCAGGGTGTAGAAGAAATCGTTAAGCATGGTGTGAATTTACCCGACCTTGGGCCAAGGTGCCATGCGGGTGCGAATCAAAGGCCAAAGTAGGTTGAGCGCCAAGCCGCCGATCACCATCGCAGCAGCGGCCAGCTTCCACCATGGCATGGGCTCATGCAACAACACAACGGCACTTGCCATGCCAAACACTGGCACCAGCAGGGCCCAGGGCACCACGGTGGCCGCCTCGTGGCGCTGCAACAGCCATCCCCAAGCACCGTAGCCAAACAATGTGTTGCCCACCGTCTGCCACAGCATGGCGGCCCAGGCCAGCCCATCGGCATGGCGCAGTGCCTGTGTCAGTGCCTGCGGACCCTCCAGCAACCACGCCAGAATTGCCAAGGGGGGCACTGCACCAAAGCTGGACCAGACGACATAGGCCAACGACGACGTGCCCTGCGCGCGGCGTGCCACGATGTTTCCTGCCGCCCAGCAGGCAGCGGCGATCAACACCATGTGCAACCCCTGGGGCGTGGTCTGACCATCGGTATGCGTGCCCACCAACACCAGCCCGGCCGTCGCCAACAGCAAAGCCAACACTTGAAAGGGTTTGAGCCGCTCGCCACGGGTGGCCATCGACAGCCCGATGGTGAAAAACACTTGGGTTTGAATCACGAGCGACGCCAAGCCTGGTGCGATGTGACCATTCATGGCCGTGTACAGCAGGCCAAATTGCCCAGCACCCACCAGCACGCCATAGGCCAACAAATCGCGCCAAGGCACCCGAGGTTTGGCGGCGTGCACATTTGCCTTCAAGTAGCGCCAACCGGCCAACACCAAAAGTGCAGGCAAAAGCGCCAACGTGAAGCGAAGGGTGGCGAGCCACAGCGGCGTGAAAGCCTCCAAGGCCCAGCGAATCACGACAAAGTTGGTGCCCCAGACGGCCACCACGGCCAAAGCCAGCATGGCGTGCTTCCACGGCAATCGACCGCTGCTTGTGTGTGTCACGTTCTGGAGGTCTTGCGCCCGGTCGCTTTTGCCGCCCCGGTTGCAGCGGCGGCTGGTTGGGTGCGGCCACCGTGTTGCGCCAGCCAGTCAAAAAATTCACCGTACCACTGTTTGCTGTTGCGTGGCTTCAAGATCCAGTGGTTTTCATCGGGGAACCACAGCAGCCGCGCATCCACACCGCGTGCCTTGAGCGTGTTGTAGTACGCCAAGCCTTGCGCGTCGGGTACGCGGTAGTCCAGTGCGCCGTGAATCACCAGCGTTGGGGTTTGCATGTTGCCAGCGAACGTGACGGGGCTTTGACTGGCCACCTTTTTGGGGTTGTCCCAATGCCATGCACCGAGTTCTTTGTGGAACCAAGTAAAAGCATCGTCGGCCATCATGGCTTGCCAGTCGTAGCAGCCGGCGTGGCAAACGTAGGCCGCGTAACGGCCCGGGGCGACGTGGCCGTTCATCCAGGCTGCCATGTAGCCACCGTAGCTGCCGCCCGTCACGTACACCCGCTTGGGGTCGATCCAGGGTTCTTGCAGCAAGGCGTCGGTGGCCGACTCGATGTCTTGCAGTTCGAGTGCACCCCAGCGGTGCGTGATCGAGTCGGTGAAAGCGTGGCCAAAGCTGGTGGATCCGTGGTAGTTGACGGCCGCCACCACGTAGCCTTGCGCGGCAAACACTTGGGTGTTCCAACGGTAGTGCCAGGCATCTCCAAATGTGGTGTGCGGCCCGCCGTGAATCACGTGCATCAACGGCCAACGCTTGGCCTTCTTGCCAGCCTCGGGTTTGTCATGGAAGTTGCTTGGGTAGGTTAACCAAACTTGCACACGGTCACCACGTGCCCCTTGGATCCATCGCTCCTCCACGCGGCCCATGGTCACGGATGTCAGAAGTGCATCGTTGAAGCGTTCGATGCGTTTGGGGGGCTTTCCCGGCAGGTGGGCTTGCAGGCGCCCCGGGTGCGTTGCGGCGTTGGTCACGGATACCACGGTGCTGCCCTGTGCGTCGTAGCCTTCGACCCAGGCGCCACTCACCACGATGTCCGAGCGTCGGGCTTCCAGGTCAAAACGCCAAAGATGACGGCGACCCTCTTGCTCGGCCAACAGCAGCACCGACCGCGCGTCGTGGGCCCACCGCAGTGGCCCTTCAACGGTGAGGTCCCATGCGGCACTCTGAACGGCCCATACCCCCGACTTGCAATCAACCGTTGCCAACTGCCCCGGCATGGTGTGCTTCAGGCCTTGATGGCTTGCAATGAAAGCAACCGTCAGGCCGTCGGGGCTGTAGCAAGGCTGGGTGAAGTCCCACGCGCTGTCCGTGGCCAGGGTGCGGATGCGACCATTGGCCAACTCGATTTCGCCCAAGGCAAAACAGTTGTCCAGTCGCTTTTCAGCCGCGGGGTCAAAAGCAAACACCATGCGCAGGCCATCGGGCGACACGTCAAAACACTGGGCGTCGGGTTCGGCCCGTGTTAACTCAAAGGGGGTGCCCTCAAAAACGTCGCGGGACTTTCCGCTTTTGACGTCCATCACGTGCAGGTGTGCCACGCGTTGCATGGGCAGGTTGTGGTCCCAGTAGCGGTACACCAACTCGCTGGTGGCGTAGCCGGTTTCTTTGCGATCCTTGAAAGCTTTGTGGCGCTTGGCTTGGGCAGGGCTGCCTCGCTCGTCAGGCCAGACCCAAGACACGAAGGCGATTTGTTTGCCGTTGGGGAACCAACGAAACCCTTCAACGCCGGTGGCCACCGTGCCAACACGCCGCGCCTCGCCGCCGTCAGTGGCCATCACGTAGAGCTGGCTGGTGTCGTCTTTAACACCCGATTGCTCCCGTTTGGCGGTGAAGGCGATGGCATCACCCTGGTGCGAATAAACCGGGTTGGCGTCACGGTCGCCGCTGTGAGTCAATCGCTTGGGCGCTGCGCCACGCGTTGACATCAACCACAGCGCGCTGGTGGTCTTGTTGTCGGCCATGGACGGCATTGACACCGACGCTACCACCGAGGCGCCGTCGGGTGCGAGGCTCGGCGTTCCGATGCGGGCCAGCGCCCACAGATGGTCAACGTTGATCAAGTTGGTTTTGGGCATGGGACTTGGGTTGTGGTTGCGCCCGGCTGGGCATGCCGCTTGGGGGATTGACTAACGAGGGCGCGCCAGTCGACGTTCAAGCGCTTCACACACGGCGGGCCACTCGTCAATCGTCACGCTGTACATCACGGTGTCGCGCACGCTGCCATCAGGCCGCAACGCATGGTGACGGATCACGCCGTCTTTGCGGGCGCCCAGACGTTCGATGGCGGCTTGGCTGGCGAGGTTCAGGATGTCGGTTCGCCAGCCCACCAGCTTCGCGCCTAGGGAATCAAATGCGTGCGACATCAACAGCAGTTTGCAGCTGGTGTTGACGTGGCTACGCTGGGCTTGGCGCGCGTACCAGGTGTAGCCAATCTCCACCCGCTCGACGGCGATGACGATGTCGTGGTAGCGCGTGCTGCCCATGATTTGGCCACTGCGCAAGTCACGCACCACGAAGGGAAGCATGTGCCCATCGGATTGGCCTTGCAGAGCCGTAGCGATGTACTTGGCTTCATCGCCGGGGAAGGGCACCGACGTCACGCGCAGCTTCCAAAGCTCGCCGTCCTGCGCCGCCCTGGCCAAGTCGGCCGCATGGCCCGGTGCCATCGGCTCCAGTTGAACGCTTTCACGCGTGAGCGTGATGGGCTCGGGTCGCCGCATGGTTAGCGGTGGTTGCGCTGCATGAACACCAACTTTTCAAACAGCGACACGTCTTGCTCGTTTTTGAGCAGGGCGCCCACCAAGGGTGGCACGCTGACGTTGTCGTCGCGGCTGCGCAGTGCCTCCAGCGGAATGTCTTCGACCACCAACAGTTTGATCCAATCCAGCAACTCGCTCGTGCTGGGCTTTTTTTTCAGCCCTGGCAACCCACGAACGTCGTAAAAGTTTTTAAGGGCCGCAGCCAGCAAGTCTTTTTTCAGGCCCGGAAAGTGCACGTCAACAATCTGTTGCATCGTCTGCGTGTCAGGGAACTTGATGTAGTGGAAAAAGCAGCGGCGCAAAAAGGCGTCGGGCAACTCTTTTTCGTTGTTGGACGTGATGAAAACCACAGGGCGATGCTTGGCGCGCACCAACTCGCGGGTCTCGTACACATGAAACTCCATGCGGTCGAGTTCGCGCAGCAAGTCATTGGGAAACTCGATGTCGGCTTTGTCAATCTCGTCAATCAACAAGGCCACCGGTTGTTCGGTGGTGAAGGCTTGCCACAGTACACCTTTAACAATGTAGTTGTGGATGTCTTTGACGCGCGCGTCGCCCAATTGACTGTCGCGCAAGCGGCTGACAGCGTCGTACTCGTAGAGCCCTTGTTGGGCCTTGGTCGTGCTTTTGATGTGCCATTGCAGCAGGGGAAGCCCCAGCGCGGTGGCGACCTCTTCGGCCAGCATCGTCTTGCCGGTGCCGGGTTCACCTTTGATCAACAACGGCCGCTGCAATGCGATGGACGCGTTGACTGCCAGCATCAAGTCATCGGTGGCAACGTACTGCTTGGAGCCTGTGAATTTCATGGGTCAAGTGGGTGGGTTTCGCAACAAGTTGCTGCCCCTGCAGTATAGGAGGACGGGTGCCACGGCGCACCGCGCGGGGTGTCGCCGCTATAATGGGTGATTACCCATGAACGCTTGACCGTACGCACCATGAAGAAGGCGATTGCAAACATTTTTTTGATGACGGCTGCCGTGTTGGCTGGCCCCACGGCTTTCGCGCAAGAGGTCAAGGCGGGTGATCCGGCTGCCGGTGAGCGCAAAGCCGCCATGTGCATTGGCTGCCACGGCATAGTCGGCTACCAGGCAACCTTTCCTGAGGTGTATCGCGTCCCCATGATTGCGGGGCAAAACGCCAAGTACATCGTGTCGTCGCTCACCAACTATCAAAAAGGGGAGCGTCGGCATCCATCGATGCGGGGCATTGCTGGCTCGCTCAACGAGACCGACATGGCCGATCTGGCCGCCTTTTACGAAGCGCAGAACAAAGGTGCCGCGCGGGCCCCTGAAGCCGTTGTTGCAGCCTCGGAAAGCGTTGGCAAGCTGTTGGCCAAAGGGGCATGCGCCTCTTGCCATGGGGTCAACTTCAGCAAGTCGATCGATCCGTCGTACCCCAAGCTCGCGGGGCAACATCCTGATTACCTTTACCAGGCGCTGAAGGGTTACCGCGCTGGCAGCGGTGCCGTCACAGGCCGTGCCCACGCGATCATGAGCGGTCAAGCCAAGCCGTATTCCCTGCCCGAACTGAAGGCGATGGCCGCTTACATCGGTTCGCTGCCCAGCGAAATGGCTGTGGTGCCCCAACCGAAGTTCATTTCGCGCACGGCAGCAACCAAGTAGGTTGTGATTGCCGCCTAGAGCGGCATCCTTGTGGCAAAGCCTGTGCAGCCTTCGCACCCACAGGCATTTTTGGTGGGTGGGCCTATCGTGGTGGCGTCCAGCGCTTCAACAACAAGGCATTGCCAACCACGCTCACGCTGGACAGCGCCATGGCGGCGCCAGCCACCATGGGGCTCAAAAGACCCATGGCTGCCAGCGGGATGCTGATGGCGTTGTAGGCGAAGGCCCAAAACAAGTTCTGCCTGACTTTGGCCGTCACGGCCCGCGACAAGTGCAATGCATGCGCCACCAAGCTGATGTCGCCACGCATCAGCGTCAGCCCAGCCGTTTCCATCGCAATGTCGGTACCCGTGCCCATCGCGACGCCAACGTCGGCAGCCGCCAACGCGGGTGCATCGTTGATGCCGTCACCCACCATGGCAATCGTTTCGCCTGGCGCCAACGAGGCCTTCAGTGCAGCCACCATGCGGGCTTTGTCTTCTGGCAGAACGGGTGCGCGAACGTCGTCAATGCCAACTTGGCGCGCCAATGTCGTCGCGGCCCCCAAGTTGTCGCCGCTGATCAACACGCTGCGAACCCCCATCGCTTTTAACTGCTGAAGCATCGCTGCCGCTTCGGGTTTGACGTCGTCGCCAAACGCCAGCAGACCCAAGATGTGTACGTTGTCGCCGTGCTCAACCGCCAACCACGAGATGGTCTTGCCTTCGCCTTGCCATGCTTGCGCCTGGTTTGCCAGGGCACCACGATTGGCTTGGAGCTCGTCCATCCAGCGGTCACTACCAAGCAGCAACTTCGCGCCGTTGATGATGCCCGCCACGCCGCGGCCCGGCACCGCCGTGACGTCGATCGCTTCAATGGTGGGTGGCTGCGAAACGGTTTGGGATGCAGCCACCCTAACTGCCAAAGCCAGGGGATGCGAAGCTGTCTGCTGCAAGGCTGCTGCCGAGTGAACGAGTCCCGCCTCATCGACGGCCGACGACGCCGTCCGGACGGCCACGAGTTTGGGCCGACCCACGGTGAGCGTTCCCGTTTTGTCGAAAGCAACCAGCTTGACATGGCGCATGGCCTCCAGCGCGGCGGCGTCGCGCACCAAGATGCCTCGTTGGGCGGCCAAGCCTGTGCCCACCATCAGGGTGGCCGGTGTGGCCAGTCCCAAGGCGCAGGGGCATGCAATCACCAGCACCGACACCGCGTGCAAAATGGCGGCTGCCGTGTCAGCGCCCGCCAGCTTCCAAGCCACCAAGGTGATCAAAGCAACGGCGATCACTGCAGGCACAAAAATCTCTGCCACGCGGTCAACCTTTTGCTGGATCGGCGCTTTCTTGGCCTGCGCCGTCTCGACCAGCTTGACGATTCGCCCGAGGGCCGTCAAGCCGCCCACGGCCGTGGTGCGCACGTCCACTTGCCCTTCAGCATTGAGCGTGCCTGCAGCCACGGTGTCTCCCACGTCGACGGCGGCGGGCGCACTTTCACCCGTGAACATTGACTGATCAACGTGCGTGCGACCCGCCACCACCGTACCGTCCACTGCGATGCGATCACCGGGCGCCACCACCAACACATCGCCCACGCGGACCTGCGCGAGCGGCACCTTGCGGATCGTGCCATCTTGTTTGAGCATCACGGTTTCAGGACGCAGCTGACGCAGCGCGTTCAAGGCAGTCAGCGTGCTGCGCTTGGCCCTTGCTTCCAGCCACTTACCCAGCAGCACCAACGCCACCACCACGGCGGCGCTTTCAAAATAGAGCTTGTGCGAAGCACCATCAAGGTTGGTTTGCCACAACCAAAGGCTTAGACCCCAGGCGGCCGCGGTGCCCATGGCGACCAGCACGTCCATCGTGGCGCTGCCGTTTCGAAGCGCTTTGAATCCTGCCACAAAGAAGCGCGCACCCAAACCCCACAAAACGATGCTCGACAAAACAAATTGGAGCCAGCTCGGGACCATCCAGTGGATACCAAACGGCATCAAGAGCATGGGCGCCACCAGGGGTGTGCTCAAGGCACATGCCGCCACCACACGCCAGCCGGCATCGTCTGGCGCAGCACCCAGCGACTGCAAGTCACCATCACGGACCACATGCGATGCATAGCCGGCTTGGGTGACGGCGTTGGCCGCGATGGGCCCCAGGGCCGTTGCGTCGCCAGCTGTTTCCACGATGGCTTGGTTGGTTGCCAGATTGACTGAGGCCTGTGTGACGCCGGGGATGGCCGTCAGGGCGCGTTCCACGCGCCGCACGCACGACGCGCATGTCATGCCGTCAATGGCCAGTGTGAGTTGATGCGAACCTACCGTCATGACAAGTGTCAACCTGGGGGTGTTGTGCTGCATTTAAAGTCAGACTATTGTCCACACCCCAAAAGTACCCGCCATGATCGAACTCAAACTACCTGACATGACTTGCGGTCATTGTGTCCAGTCAGTCACCCAAACGGTGCAAAAGCTAGATCCCAAGGCCCAGGTCCAGTGTGATCTGGGCACGCATACCGTTCGAATCGAGACGCCCTTGGCGCGTGAACGCCTCGTGCAAGCCTTGGCGATCGAAGGTTATCCGGCGGCGCTTTAGGGCTTTCTGGCCTGATCCCGCACCACGTGACATCGCCCGGTTGCGCAGTACCCAAGGCGTCAAGGTGATCGACGGCGCTGAAAATCGGGTGGTGTTCATCGGCATGGACCAAGGCCGGGATGAATTGCTCTACAGCAGTGTCAAAGGCAAAAACCCCTTCAAAGACTTGAAGGTGCGCCAAGCGCTGTACCACGCCATCGACATCGAGACGATGAAGCGCAAGTTGATGAACGACCAGAGCTTTCCCACCGGCGGCATGACACCGTCGCCCATGGGCGCGTACAACGACGCTGAGCTAGAAAAGCGTTTTCCGTTCGACTTGAACAAGGCCAAAGCTTTGATGGCTGAGGCGGGCTATGGCGACGGGTTTGAAGTCACGCTTGATTGCCCCAACAACCGCTACATCAACGACGAAGAGATTTGCATTGCGTTGGCGGGCATGTGGGCGCAGTTGAAGGTGAAAGTGCGTGTCAATGCGATGCCGCGTGCCACCTACTTCCCCAAGCTCGAGAAGCTTGACACCAGTTTGTACATGCTGGGTTGGGGTGGCGCGGTGACGGACGCCGAAACGACTTTGACGCCGGTGCTGCGAAACCGTGCAGAAAAGGGCGTGGGTTTTTACAACTATGGCAACACCAAGAATGACAAGGCCGATGCCCTGGCGGCGCAGTCGAGTGTCGAGGCCGATCCCAAGCAGCGGGAGGCGATCGTGAAGGCGGCGTTGGCGGAGTACAAGAACAGCATTGCCGTGCTTCCGTTGCATCGGCAGGTGATTCCATGGGCTGCCCGCAGCAATGTGGACGTGGTGCACCGCGCTGACAGTTGGTTTGAAGCGCAGTGGGTGACGATCAAGCGCTGAACGGGACAGTGCTTGCAGAAAAGCTGCCTTTGCTTGAGCAATAGTCCGAGTGCTTTGCTAACGGCTGGCGCGGCGCCTCAAATCGGCCATGTAGGCTTCGCCGTCGGGCGGGAGGCCGCTGCGTTGAGACGTCCAAATCATGTTGCCCAGGGCTTCCATGGCCACGTGGTGTGCGTCGTGCATGGACCCGAGCCGTGCCGCCAGCGTATCGAGGGCCGCGCGCACACCATGGGGTTGGTCAACGCTGTGCTGCTCGGTGATGGTCATGTGCATGCTCAGATGCAAGAAGGGGTTGGTGCGGCCATCGTCCACCGTGTAGCTGGCGGCCAATGCTGCGTCCAAGTCAATGAGGTCGTGGTGGTATTCGGGGTGCGCCTCGATCCAAGGGGCGGCAATGGCCTGCATCGACTCCAGTGGCAACCTGTCGCGCAAGCGTCGCTGCGTTTCGCAAAAGAACTGACGTACTTCGTGTTGAGAGGGTTGGTGAAACATGGTGCAACGGCTGCGTTCTATGGAACGTTAGTTTAGGGGCGCGTGGCTGGTGCCTTGATGTTGGTGCAGAGGCGACAATCGAGGCTTGATCACCGACCCCTACTTTTACCTGTTTGCGATTCCCGCTGTGGTGCTGCTTGGATTGTCCAAGAGCGGGTTTCTGTTGGGCTTTGGTTCGATGGCCACGCCCCTGATGGCGCTCACCATTCCGGTGCCGCAGGCCGTGGCCATCATGTTGCCGTTGTTGATGGTGATGGACGCGACGGGGGTTCAAAAACTCTGGCGAGAGCGTGACCCTTCACTGCTGCGTTTGTTGTTGCCCGCTGCCTTGTTAGGCGTCGTCCTGGGCGCTTTGCTCTTTCGATACCTTTCGCCCAAGACTGTTTCTGGGTTGGTAGGCGTGATAACGCTGCTTTTTCTGGCTCAGCGCCGTTTGAAATTGACCCTGCCCCGCCTGCAACACGGGCGCTGGTGGGGGCGGGCCATGGCAACGTTGTCGGGTTTCACCAGTTTTGTGTCGCATGCCGGTGGCCCGCCGATCATGGCCTATGTTCTACCGCTGCGCATGGCGCCGGTCACTTTGACGGCGACGATGGCGGTGCTGTTTGCGTTTGTCAACATGGCAAAGTGGGTTCCTTATGCTGCCTTGGGGTTGTTTGATGTCAAGAATCTGGTGACAGCTGCTGTGTTGATGCCGCTAGCACCGTTGAGCGTCTGGGGCGGCATTTGGCTTACCCGTCGCGTCAAAGCCGATCGCTTTTATGCCATTGCCGACCTGGGCATGTTGGTGACTGGACTCAAACTGGTTTTAGACGCCTTCTGAAGCCTCTGTGAGCTGCCTCAAAACGAGGGGCAGTTCAAGCGGTGATTCCTCCGGCGCGCGGTCAGCGAAGTCTCCGCTAACATCGCGGCAACAATTCTGACCAGCCGAGGAGAAGAGCCATGCCAGTGATCGTTGTCGCCAATCCCAAAGGGGGTGTTGGTAAAAGCACGATTTCGACGAATTTGGCGGGCGCGCTTGCGCGCCACGGTCGCTCGGTGATGCTTGGGGATATTGATCGCCAACAATCAACTCGCGCTTGGTTGAACGTTCGTCCTGCCAATTTGCCCGGCATCCAGGGCTGGGACGTGGGCAAAGATGATGTGGCCAGGCCACCCAAAGGCGTGTCGCATATCGTGCTCGACACACCAGCCGGGCTGCATGGCAAGGACTTGGTTGACGTGGCGCGCCACGCCGACATGATTCTGGTACCCCTGCAGCCGAGCCTGTTTGACATCCAGGCCACCCACACGTTTGTGCGCGAACTCGCCACGCTCAAACGAGCGCCTCACGTGCGCATCGGGTTGGTTGGCATGCGGGTGCGTGAAGTCACCCTGTCTGCCGATCATCTCAAGACGTTTTTAGGTGAACTGGGGTTGCCTGTGCTGGGCATGCTCCGTGACACGCAAAACTACGTGCAGTTGGCGGCGCGGGGGCTAACCTTGTGGGACGTGGCGCCCAGCCGCGTTGAGCGCGACCTTCCGCAGTGGGACAAAATTCTAGAATGGGTGGGTGCGTAGATTGCAGGTCCCAGGTCGCGCGATGGCCTGATGCATGGCACTCAAAAACCGCGTTAGATTTTGAGACCTGGACATTCGATCGTGGCCAGTGTTGAGGGTGTACGTGTGAAAATCTTTGCAAAGCTTGCTGACTTGTCTGGGCTGGTGGGGCAACCATTGGGCACCAGTGCTTGGATGGTGGTGGATCAGCGCATGATCGACGCGTTTGCCGAAACAACGTGCGATCCGCAGTGGATTCACGTCGACCCGATCCGTGCTGCCCAGGGGCCGTTTGGGGCACCGATTGCACACGGGTTCTTGACGCTGTCACTTCACTCTGCTTTTGTGATTTCGGCGTTTCGGATTGCCGACGTTCGCATGGGTGTCAATGCAGGCTTCGATCGGGTGCGCATGACTTCGCCCGTCCGCGTCAACAGCCGCGTTCGCGGTCACTTCGTTTTGGGAAGCTACGAAGCGGTGGACGGCGGGGCCAAGCTCAGGTTGGATGTGACCGTCGAGATTGAAGGTGGCGATCGACCTGCGACCGTGTCGCAGTGGTTGGTTCGGCAGTACACCTAAGATCTGCGGCAGCGCTTAGAGCGAGCGCGTCAGCGCCCGCAATCGGTTTTGAACATGAAAGAAGAGCAACGGCTGATCACGCATGGCGTGCTCAGCCGTTTTTCATGCACTGTCGGTGCCGAACATGGCGGCTCGACGTTGACGCAGTCTTTTTTACGGTGCGGGAGCCCAGTAGGAGTTGTCGACAGCGGGGCTGAAGTAGAACGGATTTTCGTTCGAGGCTTTGCCGAAGGTGGAAACGCAGTAGTTGATGTTTTGTGCGTTGTTGGTGTAGTAGGCGATGCGTGCGCAGAAGTCATTGCGCATGATGGCCTGGCAGGTGTTGAGGTCGGGCTGAACGGGGTTGTTGTAGTAGGACGAGACAGCGGCCCAGGCGACTTCTTGCAGTGATCGAGCCTGGGTGGCCGAGACACCGGCCGGGGCCCAAGCGCCTGACGGTGCGTTGCGGTAGACCGACGCATAGGTGACCAGGCTCATGTAGTAGACGCCCAGGCCGGTGTTGAGGTGCACGTCGTCGCGGAAGAGGCGGTTGAGCGTCTCGGCGGGGGAGCCCGCCGTGATGCCGTCGACATAGCCCTGGGTGGCGCGCTCGACAAGATAAGCCAGCGCCAGGCCCGCAGGCATGTAGTGCACGCGGTCACTGCGGCCTTCGTGGGCCAAGGAGGTGTTGATGCGCGAGGCCATGCACTGCCACACGGTGGCAGCAGCGCGCTCGTGGGCGATCCAAGGGGCTGGGTTGGACTTGTCGCGAATGCCCTGCCAGGCATGGTAGATGTAAGAGGTGGCCTGGGGGTTGCCTTCGATGAGGCGCTCGTGCATGTGTCGGGCGTACTTGACGCCGCCTTCCCACTCGAGGGGGAGGTCGTGGCGCTCGGTGACGATGAGGGCGTCGTAGCGCTGGCCGTTGAGGGTTTGAGGGTTACGCAGCTCGGCCAAGAAGTTCATGCTGGCGCCGTCGCGGTTGATGCCCTGGCTGTAGCCGGCCCAGGAGGGGTCGGTGTCGCTGAAGCCACGGGTGCGAAAGCGGATGGGGGAGCCCAGAGCGATTTGCTGGTTCCAGAGGGTTTGTTTGCCCAAGCTGGCGGCGACAGCGGCTGTGTACTCACCCAGCGGCGCTTCGGTGAGGCTGTGACCTGAGAAGAAGAGATTCATCCTGCCAGAGACGGCCGGTGCCGGTGCGGGTGCAGGCGCTGGAGCCGGCGCTGGGGGGGCTGGTGCAGGAGGTGGTGGCGGAGGAGGTGGTGGTGCAGAAGGCAACTGGGGCGATGGTGCAGGTTCAGAGCTCGATGACGGGACGTACAGCTCGCAAAACTTGGACTGACCCGGCGCAGGATCTTGGCCAAACCATGCGGTTGTGCAACTGATGCCTTGGTTCTGGCTGTGCGTTGTGCCGTAGGCCCATCCCGAGGACGGCGTGCCAAAGCGCAAATTTCGCGCGTTGCCATCCGGAAGCTCAATCATGCCAGTCTCAGAGGCCACCCAGACCCACGCGTCACTTTGATTCGAGGCAGGGCTTGGTGAGGGTGTTGGCACTGGCGCAGGCGCTGGCGAATTGACAGCGTCAATTGTGTGCACCTCGCAGTACTTCCACTGCCCGGGGGCTGGATCGCTACCAAACGTGGCCGCTGAACACGTGAAGCCTTGATTCGCATTGAACGTTGTGATGTAGACCCATCCTGCGTTTGCCGAACCAAAGCGAATGTTGCGTGGGTTGGCATCGGGAAAATCAATGCTCGAGCCTTCAGGGGCGCTCCAAACCCAGTTTTCGACGCCGTCGGCTTTAGTGGACGAATCAACCCTCGCCTTAACGTTGGATGCCGTTGACTTGTTGTCATTGCCACCACACGCAGCCAGCACGGCCACGGCCAAAACACTCAGCACAAATGACGCCGAACGTTTTGTGTTTGATTGGTTATTCATCAGGGACCTTAAGCCAACACTTCAAAACTACGGCCGCTGAGCAAGCGGCCGCGAGGGGAATGACAGTCGTCATTGCGTTGCATTTTAGGCACTGAAGTCGGGGATTCCGAGCATTGCCAAAGTTACATTGTTTCAGATGTAAGTTTTGCCAATTGCTTGGCAAACCGTCACGCTGGTTGAGTCAACCTTGCATGCAGGAGGCAGCGTTGGCGCGAGAGCAACCCCTCACTGCGCACAGGAGCGGCTTGGCTGACGGTTACAAAAAAGTTCTGGCAGCAGGCTCAGGGGGCGGTCTTGAGCAGATCCCTGGCGATGATGAGCTGTTGCACCTCGGTGGCGCCTTCGTAGATGCGAAGGGATCGGATCTCTCGGTAGAGCGACTCGACGGGTTGATGACTGACCACGCCCATGCCGCCCCACAACTGAAGCGCAGCATCGATGACCTGCTGTGCGCCTTCGGTCGCCACCATCTTGGCCATGGCGGCTTCGCGCGTCACCGTCTTGCCCTGATCGCGCAACCAGGCGGCCCGGTACGTCAGCAGCGCGGCACTGTCGATGGCGGTTGCCATTTGTGCCAGCTTGGATTGAGTTAGCTGCAAATCGGCCAGCGCACCACCAAACAGTTTACGGGTGCGGGCGCGATGCAAACCTTCGTGCATCGCGCGGCGCGCCAACCCCAGTGCTGCAGCTGCAACCGACGTGCGAAAAACATCCAGTGTTCGCATGGCCACCTTGAAGCCTTCACCTTCGGCGCCCAATCGGTGCGACGCAGGGACACGCACGTTGTGGAATCGAAGCCGCGCCAAAGGGTGGGGTGCCATCACTTGAATGCGCTCGGCAACATCGAGCCCGACGCTGTCGGCGTCGACGATGAATGCGCTGATGCCTTTCGAGCCTTTCGCTTGCGTCGATGTGCGCGCGAAAACCACGTAAAAGTGCGCGATGCCACCGTTGGATATCCACGTCTTTTCACCGTTGATCACGTAGGTGTCGCCCTGAAGCTCGGCGGCGCACGCCATGGCGGCCACGTCCGAGCCAGCCTCGGGTTCTGACAAGGCAAATGCTGCAATGGCTTCGCCTAGCACGACGCGTGGCAAGTAGGTCGCCCGTTGGAGGGGCGTGCCCACCAAACTGATCGCACCCGATCCCAGCCCTTGCATGGCAAATGCAAAATCGGCCAACCCTGAGTACTGTGCCAAGGTTTCTCGCAGCAGGCAGATCGACCGGGTGTCGATGGCGTCCGACGCGCCGCCGTGTGCGCGTCCCGCCACGGCATGGGACAACCATCCATCACGCCCGAGGTCTGCGACCAGTGAACGACAGGCAGCATCAACGTCCTGCTGGTGCATGGTCGGAACATTGAGCTTGGCCCAAGCGTGCACGCGGTGTGCCAGGTCACGGTGCTGCGCATCGAAGAAAGGCCATGCCAAGTGCTCGAGATGATCCACTTCAATAGCCCTCAAAGGATGGTTTTTGCTTGTTGGCAAAGGCCTGGTAGGCACGCTGAAAGTCCTGGGTCAGCATGCACAACGCTTGCGCCTGAGCCTCGGCCTCTATCGCTTGCTCAAGCGTCATGGCCCATTCTTGATGCAGCATGGATTTGGTGATGCCGTTGGCAAATGTGGGTCCGCTGGCCAGATCGCGCGCCAGGGTTTGAGCCTCATTCAGCAAGGCGTTCGGCGTGCAGAGCCGGTTGAAGAAGCCCCATCGCTCGGCCTCTTCGCCGCCCATGGCGCGCCCGGTGTACAACAACTCGCTCGCGCGCCCCTGGCCGATGATGCGGGGCAGCATGGCGCAAGCACCCATGTCGCAGCCCGCAAGACCCACGCGCGAAAACAAGAAAGCTGTTTTGCTTCGAGCTGTGCCCAGACGCAAGTCACTGGCCATCGCGAGGATGGCGCCTGCACCAGCACAAACCCCGTCAATCGCCGCCACGATGGGTTGTGGACAAAGCCGCATGGCCTTCACCAAGTCACCCGTCATGCGCGTGAACATCAACAGCTCGGGAGCTGCAAGGTGGGTGAGCGGTTCGATGATTTCGTGCACGTCGCCACCCGAACAGAAGTTGTCTCCTGAGCCGGTCAGCACGACCACTTTGACGTCGGTGGCAAAGGCCAACCGGCGATACAAATCGCGCAGCTCGGCATAAGAGCTGAACGTGAGCGGGTTTTTACGCTCGGGGCGATGGAGTGTGACGGTGCCAACCCGGTCAACAACAGACCATTGAAAGTGCGTCGCCTGGTGATTGGCGGCTAGCGTTTGATTGCCGGCTGCTAGTTCGCTGCTAAGGGGGAGGCGTTTCGAAGGGGTCATGGCTTTCCTTGCTTGGCTGCGTTGGTGGGGTCGTCTTTCTGGGCCAAGTGCACGCGAAGCTTGCCCAACAGGTCGTACAGTGCTTCTTTGCGCTCTGAACCGAAGCCGTGAAACAGGGTGGTGAGCCATTGCTCGTGCACTTGGGCCATCTGCAAAAAGGCAACCCTTCCACGCGGTGTCAGCGACACAAGCGCAGAGCGTCCATCGGCTGGGTCGGGTTTGCGCACCACCCATCCTTCGTCAACCAACAAGTTGGTCATGCCAGTCACGTTGCCGCCGGTCACCATCAGGTAGCGCGACAGCACCTTCATGCGCAAGCCCTCGGGGTGACGCTGCAGTTGTGCCAGGTAGTCAAACCGCGGCAGCGTGGTTGCAAACTGTTCACGCAGTTGACGCCGAATCAGCTGCTCAACTTGGGTGCTGCACGCAAACAGGCGCAACCACGTCCGGACAACCAAATGGTCGTCTTGGGAGGCGCGCGCCTCTTTGCCGATGCGAGCCTCGTCCATCGCAGCAGTGGTGCGGGTTTTGGCGGCGCGACGGCTGCTGATGGATTGCTTCATGGCTGCAGTTTGGTATCTACAGCCTGACGCTCTCGCGCGTGGATAGCCTCCAGTTGAGGCTTGCCGGCCGCGTAGGGCGCTGGCCAGTTGACCTCTTTGAACCCGATTCTGGCGGCCTCATTCAGTGTCCACGCAGGGTTGGCAAGGTGAGGGCGTGCCACCGCGCACAAGTCAGCGCGGCCCGCAGCGATGATGCTGTTGACGTGGTCAGCTTCGCTGATGGCGCCAACAGCCATCGTTGCGATGCCTGCCTCTTGTCGAATTCGGTCGGCAAACGGTGTTTGGTACATGCGTCCATAGACAGGCTTTTGGTCAACACTGACTTGGCCAGATGAACAATCCACCATGTCGGCGCCTGCAGCTTTGAATGCGCGGGCGATTTCGACTGCGTCGGTGGGTGTGGTGCCCCCCGGGACCCAATCATGGGCCGAGATGCGCACTGACATGGGCCTATCCTCGGGCCAGACAGCACGCACGGCCATGAAGACTTCCAACGGGTACGCAAGTCGATGGCTCAAGGTGCCGCCGTACTCGTCGGTGCGAACGTTGGTGAGCGGTGAGATGAACGATGAAAGCAAATAGCCATGAGCGCAGTGGAGTTCAAGCCAGTCAAAGCCGACGACGGCGGCGCGCCGTGCCGTGGCGACAAATTCGGCCTTCACGCGGTCCATGTCCGTTCTTGTCATCGCCGTTGGGGTCACGCCACCTTCAGCAAGGTAGGGCTTTGCCGATGCAGCCCACAAGGCCCACGCACCTTCGGCCAAAGGTTGGTCCATGCCCGCGGCTTGCCATGGCACGTTGGTGGCCCCTTTGGGGCCTGCGTGTCCAATTTGCAGTGCAATCTTGGCGTCGCTGTGGGCATGCACCCAGTCGACGATGCGCTTCCAGGCTTTTGCTTGTGCGTCGCTCCACAGTCCAGGGCAGCCCGTGGTGATGCGTGCGTCGGCACTGGGGCAGGTCATTTCGGCCATCACCATCGCTGCGCCACCCAAAGCACGAGCACCCAAGTGCATGAGGTGAAAATCGCCCGGAACCCCGTCGACGCATTGGTACTGCGCCATGGGCGAAACCACCACACGATTCTTCAACGTCAAAGCTCGGAGTTTGAAGGGCGTGAACATGGGCGGAATGGCGTGGGGTGCGGCACCTGAGCGCTGGGCCAACCACGCCTCGTAGCCCTCCAACCAGGCCTTGTCACGCAGGCGCAAGTTTTCATGGCTGATGCGCTGGCTTCGCGTCAACATGCTGTACATGAACTGCTCGGGCTCCAGCGGGTCGCAATACCGCTCGCCACACACTTCAAACCACTCCATGGCGTTCCAGGCGGCGTTTTGCAGCCGGAGCACGTCCACGGCTCGCAACGCTTGGTAAGTCGCCAAGACGTTGGGGATCGTGTCCACGCTGTCACCCTGGTGCTTGAACTGACGTGTCAGTTCGATGGCGTCTTCGAGCGCAAGTTTGGTCCCCGATCCGATGGCAAAGTGGGCGGTGTGCACCGCGTCGCCCATCAGCACGACGTGGCTGCAGCCGTTGAAATGTGACCACTGCTGACACGTGACGCGCTGAAAGTTCAACCACGCCGAGCCGCGCAGGTGGCGCGCATTGGTCATCAACTTCGCGCCCTGCAGGTTGGCTGCAAACAGGCTCTCGCAGAATGCGATCGAGGCATCTTGGTCGGCTTGATCCAGGCCGTGCGCCAGCCAAACGGCTTCGGGGCATTCCACGATGAAGGTGCTGGTGTTGTCGTCGAACTTGTAGATGTGAGCTTGAAACCAACCGTGCGGCGTTTTTTCAAACAAGAACGTGAAAGGCTCGTAGCGTTTGTGAGTGCCCAACCAGATGAACCGGTTGGGGCGCGTGACGATGTTGGGCTTGAACGTTTCGGCGTACTTGGTCCGGATGCGTGAGTTGACGCCATCGCTCGCAATGATCAGGTTGGCGTGGGTGTAGTCAGCGTCGCTTTCAGCCTCGGTGTCAAAAACCAGCTTCACCCCCAGGGTCTCACAGCGAGCTTGCAGAATGTTGAGCAGCTTCTTGCGGCCAATGCCGACAAAGCCGTGCCCGCCAGACCGGATGATGCGGCCTTTGATTTGCAGTTCGATGTCGTCCCAATGCGCGAACGAAGCTTCGATGGCGTCGGCTGTTACACGGTCCCACACACGCATGTTGTCCATGGTCGCGTCGGAGAACACGACGCCCCATCCGAACGTGTCGTAGGCTTTGTTGCGCTCTACCACCGTGATGTCGTGATGGGCTCCCAGTTGCTTCATCAACAACGCAAAATACAGCCCTGCCGGCCCGCCCCCGATGCAAACGATCCTCATCGCTACTCCTGTCCGGCCCGATGAAGCCCGGCAAAGATAGTTTAGTCCTAAAGCACTTTTTTGCAGGCGCGTAGGCAGGGCGCTTTGGGCTGATGATGGAACGCCGCCAGCAACGCCATTTTTGCAAGCTTTGTTGGATAGGCGTAAACCACACCGATTCAAACGCGATTCGCTGCCTAGAATCGTTGAACGTCAAGGTTAGGGTAAGCCCTTGGCCCAACTGGAGTTTCGAATCATGCAAATAAAAAGTCAGCGTGACTTTTGGGCCGGCCTGATGTTCATCGCTTGTGGCGCGATGTTCGCTTGGGGCGCACTCAACTACAGCTTTGGCAGCTCGGCACGCCCTGGCCCAGGTTATTTTCCGTTTGGCTTGGGCGTTTTGCTAGCCGTACTTGGGGCCATCATTCTCTTCAAAGCCATGACGACAGCATCAGCCGATGGGGACCCCATTGGCCCCTGGGCTTGGCGGCCGGTTGGCATCATCACTTTGGCCGTGATTTTGTTTGCCCTGCTGTTGCCCAAAATGGGGTTGGTGATTGCATTGCCTGTGCTCGTCTTTGTGGCGGCGTTGGGGAGCGATGAATTTCACTGGCTGACGGCAGCCATCAGTGCTGTGGTGCTGACTGTGTTTTCTTGGTTGGTGTTTGTCAAAGGGCTGGGTCTGACGATTCCCATGTTGCCCTCGTTTCCTGTGGCCGCAGCCGTTGGCGGTTGAAGCAATAAAGGTACCCCATGGAACTGCTCAATAACCTGGCGCTCGGATTCAGTGTCGCGGCCTCGTGGCAAAACCTGCTGTATGCCTTCGCGGGGGCCGTGTTAGGGACCCTGATTGGTGTGTTGCCGGGTTTGGGCCCCGTGACCACCATTGCGATGCTTTTGCCGTCGATCTATGCGCTTGACGCAACACCCGCCCTCATCATGCTGGCCGGCATCTATTACGGCGCTCAGTATGGCGGCTCCACCACCGCCATTTTGATCAACGTGCCGGGTGAGTCGTCCTCGGTGGTCACGGCGATTGACGGCTATGCCATGGCGCGCAATGGACGCGCGGGTGCTGCACTCGCAGCCGCTGGGTTGGGATCTTTTTTTGCAGGCTCGGTTGCCACTTTGATCGTTGCAGCCTTTGCGCCCCCGCTCACCGAGTTGGCCTTCAAATTTGGCCCGGCAGAGTACTTTTCACTGATGGTGTTGGGCCTGATCGGCGCGGTTGTCTTGGCGTCAGGTTCACTCATCAAAGCCATTGCGATGATTCTGTTGGGATTGCTTTTGGGGCAAATCAACACCGATGTGATCTCGGGGGTGCCGCGCTACAGCTTTGACGTTCCCGAGCTGACTGACGGAATCAGCTTTGTGGCCATCGCGATGGGGCTGTTTGGCTTTAACGAGATCATGTCCAATTTGGGACGACCTGCCGAGCACCGCGAAGTGTTCACCAAGTCGGTCACGGGCTTGATGCCCACCAAGGAAGACTTTCGCGCTGCAGCGCCAGCCGTGCTTCGAGGCACGATTCTGGGTTCGCTGTTGGGCGTGCTGCCCGGTGGTGGCGCTTTGCTGGCCGCGTTTGCGGCTTACACCCTGGAGAAGAAAACCAAAAGTCGTCCGGGCGAGGTGCCCTTTGGCAAGGGCAACATTCGCGGCGTGGCAGGCCCCGAAGCTGCCAACAATGCAGGTGCCCAAACGTCCTTCATCCCCATGTTGACGCTGGGCATTCCCCCCAACGCCGTGATGGCGCTGATGGTGGGTGCCATGACGATCAAGGGGATTCAGCCGGGCCCCCAAGTGATGACCAGCAACCCCGAGTTGTTTTGGGGGCTGATCGCGTCCATGTGGATTGGCAACTTGATGTTGGTGATTTTGAACTTGCCGCTGATCGGCTTGTGGATCAAGTTGCTGACGGTGCCCTATCGCATCTTGTACCCGGCCATCATGGTGTTTTGTTGCATCGGGCTTTACACGCTCAACAACAACAACTTTGACGTGTTCTCGGGTGCGCTGTTTGGCATCATTGGCTACATCTTCTACAAGCTCGGTTGTGAGCCGGCACCGCTGCTGTTGGGTTTTATCTTGGGTCCGATGATGGAAGAAAATCTGCGGCGTGCGTTGCTGTTGTCACGTGGAGATTGGTCAAGTTTTGTCACGCGTCCGCTGTCTGCCTTCTTGTTGCTTGCTGCCCTCGCTTTGGTGGTGATTGTTTCGCTGCCTGCAATGAAGCAAAAGCGCGAAGAGACATTCAAAGAAGAGTAACCTTTTGGCGTGGGGTGCCCATGCTCGGTGCGAGAACAGCGTCCTTCCGGGCGCTGTTCTTTTTTGGGGGCACGGCAACGAACGAACGGCCGGTACGCAGAGACAATCGAGGGCATTGATTAGAAAGTACCCTTTGGCCATGCACTTCGATTCAACCAATCCCTATTCAAGCACCCGTTTGCCCGTTTTTGCCCGCAACGTGGTTGCAACGTCGCACCCGTTGGCAGCCCAAGCTGGGCTTTCTATGTTGCTGCGCGGTGGCAACGCCGTCGACGCTGCCATAGCCACGGCAGCCGTCATGACCATCGTAGAACCCGTTAGCAACGGGTTGGGATCAGATGCTTTTGCCATCGTTTGGGATGGTCAAAGAATCCATGGGCTCAATGCAAGTGGTCGCGCACCGCGTACCTGGACGCCCCAATACTTTGAACAAAAGTACGGGAGTGACGCGGTGGCCCCACCCAAGCGAGGATGGGACAGCGTGACCGTGCCAGGGGCTGTGTCGGCGTGGACGGCGCTGAGTGATCGGTTTGGCAAATTGCCCTTTGCCGACTTGTTGGCACCCGCCATCGAAATCGCTGCGCGTGGCTACATGGTGCCGGTGGTGGTTGCGCAGAAATGGGCAGCTGCGGCGCCACTGCTTGCGGGTGAGCCTGGCTACGCTCAAGCTTTCATGCCCAAAGGGCGAGCGCCCGTTGCGGGCGAATTGTTCAAATTTGCGGACGCTGCCAAAACGCTCAGGCTCATTGCCGAAACGCGCGGGCAGGCGTTTTACCAAGGCGAAATAGCGCATGCAGCTGCAGCGCACGCACAGGCTCACGGTGGCGCCATGACGGCGGAAGACTTTGCCGCGCACGCACCCGAGTGGGTCACCCCCATCAGTAAAGACTTTTTGGGGCACACGCTGCACGAGATTCCACCCAACGGGCAAGGCATCGCAGCACTGATCGCGGCGGGCATTTTGTCGAACTTTGACTTGGCCTCGATGCCTGCCGATGGGGTGGTGTCGCAGCACTTGCAAATTGAGGCGATCAAACTCGCTTTTGCCGATGTTTACCGCTTTGTCTCCGAGGGCGCCAGCATGACGGTTGGTGTGGGCGACATGCTGGACGATGGCTACTTGGCCCAGCGCGCTCAACTGATCGACATGAACCGGGCGCAAGACTTCAAGGCCGGAAACCCCGTCAAAGGTGGCACGATCTACCTGACCGCAGCCGACGAGCAGGGCATGATGGTGAGCTTCATCCAAAGCAATTACATGGGCTTTGGATCGGGCGTCGTGGTGCCGGGTTATGGCTTGTCCCTGCAAAACCGGGGGCACGGGTTCAGCCTGAACAAAGCCAGCCCCAACATGGTGGCACCAGGCAAGCGGCCGTTTCACACCATCATCCCCGCGTTTGTCACGCGTGATGGTGCGCCTGTGATGAGTTACGGCGTGATGGGGGGCAACATGCAACCGCAGGGTCACATCCAAACCTTGGTTCGCATGTTGGCGCACCGTCAGAACCCCCAGGCAGCCTGCGACGCGCCGCGGTGGCGCTTCGACCAGGGCCTGGTGTTGAACGTTGAGGCTTCCATGCCCAGCACGACCGTCGACGGACTGCGCTCGCTTGGGCACCACATCAACGCCATCAACGACAGCTACCAAGATTTTGGTGCAGGCCAATTCATCTGGCGCCTCGGTGATCCGTCCATCGAGGGCTACGTGGCCGCCAGCGACCCGAGACGCGACGGACAGGCCGTGGGGTTTTGATGGCACTGACTGCGAGCGAAGCACAGGTGCGTCGCCGCTGGGGGTACGCGTGGGCTGCACTGGGCGCCACGGCTTTTTCAGGCAAAGCGATCATTGTCAAGCTGGCCTACCGCCACGACGTGGACGCGGTAACGTTGATCATGCTGCGCATGGCGTTTGCGTTGCCCTTCTTCTTGGCCTTGGCGTGGTGGGGCGGGCGTGGCAAATCCAGGTTGACAAGGTTCGATTGGTGGGCCGTGACCGGGTTGGGATTTTGCGGCTACTACCTTGCCAGCATGCTGGATTTTTTAGGCCTGCAATACATCAGCGCGAGCTTGGAGCGTTTGATTCTTTACCTCAATCCCACGTTCGTTTTGCTGTTGGGTTGGTTGCTGCTGGGGCGCCGTGCCACGTGGCGACATGGGTTGGCGATGGCGGTCGGTTATGCGGGTGTCGTGATGGTGTTTGCGCAGGAATTGACCCTTGTTGGCGGCAACACGGCGTTGGGTGCCGGGCTGGTGTTTGCCAGTGCCATTAGCTACGCCGTCTACTTGCTGTACAGCGGCGAGGTCGTGAAGCGGATCGGCGTTTTACGCCTGACGGGGGCTGCCAGCAGCGTGGCGTGTCTGCTTTGTGTGCTTCAGTTCATCGTGCTAAACCCCTGGGATGCGTTGAGCAGCGTCGCAACGCCAGTCCTATGGCTGTCAATCTTGAACGCAACGGTTTGCACGGTTGCCCCGGTGCTTTGGGTGATGATGGCCATCGAGCGCGTGGGTCCGACCCACACGGCTCAGATCGGCATGATTGGGCCACTGTCGACCATCGCCCTTGGCGCCCTGTTTTTGCAGGAGCCATTGACCATCTGGGTGATGGTGGGCACATCGGTGGTGCTTGGCGGTGTTGGGCTGCTGCTCGCCATCAAATAAGTTCACAAGCAGGAGAACACGATGGATTTGGGTATCGCAGGCCGCTGGGCTTTGGTATGTGCTGCTAGCAAAGGTTTGGGGCGTGGTTGTGCGCACGCCTTGGTGCAGGAGGGCGTGAGTGTTGTGATCACAGCGCGCACGGCGGATGTGCTCGAACAAACAGCACAAGCCCTTCGCGTGCAAGCTCGCCAGGGTGCCGTGGTCGTTGCCGTGCCCGGTGACATCACAACACCCGCAGGTCGCGCTGCGGCATTGTCGGCGTGTCCGCAAGTGGACATCCTGGTCAACAATGCAGGCGGCCCACCGCCGGGGGACTTTCGTGATTGGGAGCGCGAGCAATGGATTGCGGCCCTCGACGCCAACATGTTGACCCCCATCGAGTTGATGAAGGCGACGGTAGACGGCATGGCTGCTCGCGGTTATGGGCGCGTTGTCAACATCACGTCGGGCGCTGTCAAAGCACCCATCGACGTGCTGGGTCTGTCCAACGGTGCGCGCACCGGTCTTACGGGCTTTGTGGCTGGCCTGGCGCGTCAGCCCCGATTGGCGTCCAACAACGTGACCATCAACAACCTGTTGCCCGGCCTGTTTGACACCGATCGCATCCGAAGCACGATGAACGCCATGGCCGCCAAGACTGGCAAGTCAATGGACGAGATGATGAATGCCCGCAAAGGTAGCATTCCCGCCAGGCGACTGGGCCAGGCTGATGAGTTTGGTGCAGTTTGCGCCATGCTTTGCAGCGTGCAGGCGGCTTACTTGACGGGGCAAAACATTCTGCTCGACGGCGGTGCGTTTGGTGGCACGCTGTAGCGATGGCTGACGCGTGATGTTGAGCCCATGTCGGCCAACGTACCTGAACGTCATGGTGGCAAGAGAGGCAGGCTTGGATGCTGCCATGGAACGCATGCGATGATTGCAAAACGCAAAGGAGATTCGCCATGAACCCCACCATCCGCATCGAACAGTTTGGCGGTCCCGAAGTGATGAAGTTGGTGGACGTGCCCGTGGGCTCACCTCATGCGGGCGAAGTCCGCATTCACCACCAAGCTTGCGGCATCAACTACATCGATGTCTACCAGCGCAGCGGCCTTTACAACAACCCCTTGCCGTTGGCGCTGGGCATGGAGGGCGCTGGCCTTGTTGAAGCCGTGGGGGACGGAGTGACGCACTTGAAGGTCGGTGACCGGGTGGCCTACGCCAGTCAACCACCCGGGTCTTACTGCGCCAGGCGTGTGATGCCCGCCAAGTGCGTCGTGGTGCTCCCCGCCGCGCTGTCGTTTGTGGAAGGGGCCGCCATGATGCTCAAGGGCATGACAACCCAGTACCTGCTAGAGCGAACGCTGCCGCAAGGCGGCTTGCATGCCGGCGACACCGTGTTGTTTCATGCAGCAGCAGGTGGCGTGGGGTTGATCGCATGCCAGTGGGCCAAGGCGATCGGGCTCAATCTGATCGCCACGGCCGGGAGCGCAGCCAAGTGTCGTTTGGCGTTGCAGCATGGTGCAACGCATGCCATCAACTACAACCAAGAGGATTTTGTGGCGCGTGTGCGTGACATCACGGGTGGGGCTGGCGTCAAAGTGGTCTACGACTCGATCGGCAAGGACACCTTTGAGCGGTCGTTGGATTGTTTGCGCCCATTGGGCTTGATGGTTACTTATGGCAACGCGTCGGGGCCGGTGCCAGCGTTTAACCTGGGTGTTCTGGGCGCCAAGGGTTCATTGCACGTGACGAGGCCCACGCTTTTCACGCACCTGGCCACGCGCGAAGACACCCAAGCCATGGCCGACCGGTTGTTTGACATGGTGACCAGTCGCAAGGTCAAGATCGTGGTGGACCGGCGCTACAAGCTGGCCGACGCAGCGCAGGCGCACCGCGACCTGGAGGCACGCCTAACCACAGGGTCTAGCGTGCTGGAACCTTGAACCTGACAGCACGCAAAGCGTCGAACATTTGCTAACCAGACACTGGCGGTCGCCGCCCAAGCAAAATGAGCAGCGACCATGCCAGCGCCCGTCACGCCGCCATCAAGTCTTGGCGTGCTTGGCGATCAAGCCCCGCGCGGTTTCGAGCAACTGCTTGCCTTTGAAGCCGCGCTTGTCCATGTCGGCAGCCCATTCGTCGTCCACCTGGCCTGAGAGCTTGGTGAACTCTTGCGTTTGCTCTTTGGTGAACTGATGGATGGTGTTGCCGCGGTCGACCGCTGCCTTGCGCCCGTTGGCGTCGTTGCCTTGCTGCGTTTTGCCAAGCCACGCTGACGTGGCCATGCCCGAATTGTTGTCGATGACTTTTTTCAAGTCGGGTGCCAAGCCTTCGTACTTGGCTTTGTTCATGGCCATCACAAACGTGGTGGTGTAGAGCGCGGGCGAGTCGGCTGGGAACTCGCTGTGAAACTTGCACAGCTCGTGGACCTTGACCGACGGCACCACTTCCCAAGGGATCGAGCAGGCTTCAACCGTGCCTTTGGACAAAGCATCGGGAATTTGTGGCAGGGGCATGCCCACTGGCGTAGCACCCAATGACGTTAACAACTTGGTGACTTGGCGGGTCGGGCCGCGCACCTTCATGCCTTTGAGGTCGGCTGCGGACTTGATGGGCTTGTTGACCGAGTGAAACATGCCCGGGCCGTGAACTTGCAAGGCCAGCACCTGCGTTTCTTTAAACTCATCAGGGCACTGGGTTTGGAAGTATTCCCAGTAAGCCTTGGAGGTGGCCTCGGCGTTGTTCATCATGAAAGGCAGCTCAAAAACCTCGATTCGAGGAAAGCGGCCCGCCGTGTTGCCCGGCAAGGTCCAGATGACGTCGACCACGCCATCGCGTGCTTGGTCGTAGAGCTGAACAGGTGTGCCACCCAGCTGCATGGCTGGGTAGGCCTCAAACTTGATGCGACCACCAGATTCTTTTTCGACCTTCTCCATCCAAGGTTTGTGCATGCCCAACCAGACGTTGGACAGCGGGGACATGAACGTGTGGAACTTGAGCGTGACAGCCTGCTGGGCAAAGCCGATCAGGGCCGGTGCGCCCAGTGCTGCACCGGCAGCCCCTTGAATGAGGGTACGTCGTTTCATTGAAAAGGTCTCCAGTCGATGTTGGGATTCAAACGCAGGGTACGCAGGCCATGGCTGTGTCAACGCGCGTCGTCTAGAACACGCCTACAGACCTTCGAGTTTATCCCCCGACATACTTGACAAGCCATAGCGTAATCGCGGGGAACAAAAGCAGCAAAATCGTCCGCAACACGTCGCTGATTAAAAACGGCATCACGCCTTTGTAACTTTCGTTGATGGGTACGCCTTCGGCCATGCCGTTGACCACGTAAACGTTCAACCCAACGGGTGGGGCTAACAAGCCGAAGCCCACCGTCATCAAGACCATCACGCCAAACCAAATGGCGGTGTGCTCTTTGGACATGCCAAAGTCCATGCCCATGATGATTGGAAAGAAGATCGGGATGGTGAGCAAGATCATCGACAGCTCGTCCATCACGGCGCCGAGCACCACGTAAATCAGCAAGATGGCCACCACCACCATCAGCGGTGACAGGCCCCAGCCCTGCACGACAGCAGCCAGTTGCGCAGGCATCTGCGTGAGCGCCAGCGCCGAGTTCATCAAGTCAGCGCCGATGAAGATAAGAAATATCATGCCCGCTGCTTCGGCTGTGGACAAGAAGCACTGCACAAACTTTTGGCGTGTCATTTCGCCCTTGAGCAACGCCGCCACAAAAGTTGCAGCAGCACCCACGGCTGCCCCTTCCGTGGGGGTGAAGTACCCGCCATAGATGCCGCCAAACACCAAGAGAAAGATCACGGCAATGGGCAACACACCCAGCCAGGCACCGCGCTCAGTTTGCACGGGCTCGTCGTCATGCTCGGGGGCATGACCAGGCACCAAGCGCACGTAAATGGCGATGGCGATGATGTACCCCGTCATGGCGATCAGACCCGGGATCGTGGCGGCAGCAAACAGCTTGGCGATGTTTTGTTCAGCGAGGATGGCGTAGATCACCAAGGGCACAGAGGGTGGAATCAAGATGCCCAGGGTGCCTCCGGCGGCCAAGGTGCCTGTGGAAAGGCGACCCGAGTAGCCGTGACGCTTCATTTCGGGCAGGGCCACCGACGTGATGGTGGCGGCTGTGGCGACTGACGAGCCACATATCGCGCCGAAGGCCGCACAGGCCACCACCGACGCCATGGCCAAGCCACCCCTGAAGCGCGCCATCGCGGCAGCCGTGACGGCAAACAGCGCCTTGGAGATGCCGCCCTGCGTGGCAAAGTTGCCCATCAAGATGAACAATGGGATGACGCTCAAGTCGTAGCTTGAAAAGCGCGCAAACGCCTGCGTGTTGAGAAAATTGGCCAGCGGCAGCCAACCTGCTTGAAGCAAATAACCGGCACAGCCCGCGGCAAACATGGCGATGCCAATGGGGATGCGCACGGCCATCAACACCAACATGATGCCGATGATGAGCAGGGCGATGGCGATGGGCGTCATGCTTGAGCCTTGGTAGGGTCAGAGAACCCTTGCAAGGCCTGCACCAACGCAATGGCAGCAGCCAAGAACAGCGCCGGTGCAATCAAGGCGTAGGTGATCCACTCAGGAAAACCAAGCATCATGCTGCCCGACTGGGACTTCCAGGCGCTGAGCCCGCCCAGCGTCGTTCTCCATGCCAGAACGCCGATCACCACGGCGACCATCAGCGCTCCAACCCGATCCATCCATGCTTGCGTGCTGGACGAGGCCTTGGCGGTAAAAAAGTCAACAATGATGTGGCTGCGTTTGACTTGGCACCATGGCAAGAACAGCGCCACGGCTGCCCCCGCCGCAGCCGCTGTGAGTTCGATGTCGCCGACGAGGGTCCAGCCCACGGTGTTGCGCCCCAACAAACTCGCACAGGTCATCAACGTGATGACGACCAACAAAATGCCGGCCACCACTGCGCACAGCTTGGCCAGCCATTCAAGCACTTTCATGCTGCGGTTCTCCCATCTAGTGAAGCTTTCATGCTGGGTTGGATAGTAACGCCGGCTTACATCCGGGCGAGGTATTCGCGACGCATCCAGTCTTGCGCATCACTGGCGTCGGCGAGTCGCTGCAATTCGTGTCGCTTGGCAGTGGTGAAGAGGCGGCAAAATGCCTCGCCGAGCCCCTCGCAAAGCACCGCATCGTTGGCCAATGCATCGATTGCGATGCCCATGGTGTTGGGCAATGGTGCATGCGCACGGCCCGCTGCATCGTAAGGCGCCAGCGTGGCGCGCGGCGGCGTTAGTTTTTGCGTCATGCCGCTGATCCCCGCATGGATGTGAGCTGCCATCGCGAGGTAGGGGTTGGCCGCAGGTTCACCCAAGCGGTTCTCGATGCGCGTTGCGGGGTCTTGAGCTTTGCCGATCACACGCACCATGGCGCCGCGATTGTCATGGCCCCAAACGGCCGCGTGAGGTGCCAGCGCGTTGGGGCGAAACCTTGCGTAGCCGTTGGCCGTAGGCACACAAGGCAGTGCCAGTGCGGCGGCGTGACGCAACAACCCCGCCAACCACCACGAACCTGGCGCACTCAGCACATGCTCAGCTTCGTCCCTTGCAACGTTGCTGGCCTGCTCCCGCATGAAGACGTTGGCCCCTGTCTGAAGGTTGACCAACGAGTGGTGCAAGTGCCAGCCGCTGGCCATCACATGTTCAAACGGTGGCAAGCACATGAAGGTGGCGAGGTACCCCTCACGCCTCAAAGCTTGGCGCACGGCGTGCCGAAACATCACCATGCTGTCGGCCGCCACCAGTGCATCCTGGGCTGCAAACACCGCCTCAAATTGGCTCGGCCCCAGTTCGATTTCAAGCGAAAGCAGGGGCAACATCATTCCCTGCGCCGTTCGTCGAACCACGTCAAGCACGTGATGAGTGGCGTCGGCGTGATCGTCGGAGAGCAGCTGGTAGCCAGGGTGAACCAGCCCCAAAGTGGGTGCCGCGCCCGGCCATGCGGCACTGTTGGGGTCCAGTGTCTCGGCTTGAACCTTGTAGACGTGAAACTCCAACTCTAGTCCACAACGAAGGCCGTGCCCCGTTTGGGCGAGCGTGTGCAGCGCTGATTGCAACATCCGGCGGGTATCGAGTGTCACAGGTGCGCCGCTGTCAAACCAAGGCTGCGCGCGCAGCCACGCTGTGTGGGGGGCCCATGGCAGTGGCATCAGGCTGTCCGGGTCGGGAATCAGCAGCACGTTGTTTGCTTGTCCAAAGCCTTCCAGGTGGTCCAGGGCGCCTGGCTCGAACACCTTGATGACGGTTCGGTCGCTGGTGTCCTTGAGCATCAGGGTGCTGACCATGCCAACGCCATCCATCAGGGCTGCTTCCAGGGCCTGCGGCGTCAGTGACTTGCTGCGCAGGATGCCGTGCATGTCGCACCATGCCACCCGCAGCTGCTGAATGCCTTGCGTGTGGACAGCCCGCAGCAGTTGCTCGCAGGACGCGGCTCGCTCGGTGTCGTGGAGGCCGTGTTGCTGCACCCAGCGTGGGCGTTGGCTCATGCTTTGCGTTCGGTCGACACGACAGGCGCTGGATTTGACGGTGGCGTCTGCATCCACGGTGCAGCGTTTCGCTTGGCCTCGCAAGCCTGCAGCCAATGCATTTGCCATCCTTCGGGGTGTGTGACGCAATCGATCGTGTGCGGCCCCACCAACAGTCGGGCGGCTTCAGCCGTGAGCGCCATCGGCGCCATGCCGCCTGCCTGCACAGCGTCAATGGCGTTGAGCAAGCTGCGGCGGTTCAACACAATCGCCTTGTCGGTGGTGCCCAAGTGTTCGCGCGTGCGGTCGGCAATGGGCCCCATGCTTTCGCAGGCCCATTGGTCGTGCACGTTGATGTCGTCTTCACCCATGCCCAAGAATGTTGTTTTGGCTTGCTCCTCGGGGTTGTAGCCCCACTGGTTGTGCGCACCTTTGAGCGGGATGTAGTCGGGCAGTGAAACACCTCGCAAACGCTGGGTGCGCATGGCGGTCTTGTCCAGGGGTGCGTCAAAGCTGGTAAAAAACGAATACCAGTACGTGTGCGTGTCGTCGACTGGCACGTGCAGCTGCGTGATGGTGATCGTCTCGGACAGCGGGATGACGAACGTGTAAGGGAACACGGCATGCGTGATCCGCACGTGAAGCAGATTGGAGGTTAGCGGTCGAAGCGTTGTGAGACGCGTCAAGCCGTCGGCTACTTTGTCAACACTGATGTTGGGTTGGTGTGACTCTCGCATCACTCGCGTCATGGGCCATTTCTCGCCTTCGACATCGCCCGCAGTGGCCCCTCTGAACTGTCGACCGTAAGCGCCATCCAGCGCTTCATCGTGCGTGAAGCGATGCAAAAACGAGGTGTGCACGGGGTCCATACCAACTTCGTAGGCCTGAAGCCAATTGCAATGCCAACGGCCTTTGAACGCAAAGCTGTGGCTGCTGGGGGCTGTGAAGGCGTCGATGGCTGGCAGTGCTGTGGGCACCGTACCTTCGTCACCCAGCCACGCAAAAATCACGCCTGCTGTCACCTGCAAAGGGTAACTTCGCTGCTTGATGCGCTGGCACAGTGTCGAACCTGCAGGCTCTCCGGGTGTGTCCAGGCAGGTGCCGTCGGCCGAAAACTTCCAACCATGAAACGGGCATCGCAAGCCGTCGCCTTCGTGCCGTGCAAAAGCCAAATCAGCACCTCGGTGGGGGCAGTCGCGGTCGAGGAGACCAAAGCGGCCCGAAGTGTCGCGAAACAAGACGAAGTCTTGCCCCAACAATCGCACTGGCTTGGCGGGCCGAATGCCCATGCGTGGGTCGAGCGCCGCATCAAATTCATCGAGCAATGCAACAGGGTGCCAGTACTGGCGCATCAACGCACCGCACGGGGTGCCGGGGCCGATGCGCGTGACGCGCTCATTGAGTTCAGCTTGCATGGGAGCGTTGACTGTTAGAGGGGCGGGCCCTTGCCAGCCGCGTTTGACGAATTGCTTTGGCCTCGGTGTTGTGCCACACGATTGGGCTTCGTTGAGGTGCTATTGAGCTTAAGTTATGCCGCGCCCACAAGCGGGCGAACCCTGCCGCAAGAACTTGAGTGGGGTGCGGCGCCCTGGAAGCTGGGCGGTGGCGAAGCAGAGCTTGCGAGAATTGTGTGAAGTTGCACACTGGCCATCACCCCTTGAATGCACGGCATCGGACTGCACGGTGCAAGGCTGTGGAAGATTACCGCCCGTGGGCTGGTAGGCTAGAGGGTGGACTTTGCAACGCAGCATGACGCCTGACCAGCTTTCATTGATGCGACGGCTGCTGCGTGCAGTCGTCACCGATCAAACCCGTGCTTTCAGTGCGACGTGGTCGCTGAGCCGTGTGCGCACGGTGTTGATGGATCAAGTGCACGCACGTGGTCATCAAGTGATCGACCCAGGCTTGCCAGGCACGCCTTCATTTGTGCGATCGGCGAAACCAGCGATGGCTGATGATGAGCCCGACCTGAAAGTGCTGGCGCGCAACGACAGCAAGCCTTTGTTCATCGATATTCTGTGTGCCAGCCGGCAGTCGAGTCAGGACACCATGTCGTTGGCGGCTGCGACGCGTCGGATTGCGCGTCTCACCACGGGACACTCAGACTTGTTGTTGATCAGTGCCGATGCTGACGCTTACGACCGGGTTCGCGTGCCAGAAAGCGTTGTAAATCTTGACGATGAAAAGCGGCATCGTGTTGTGGCTGCTGTTTTTCCGGCGTCAAATAAATTGTCGGCGTCGGAGCGGCATCGTGTGGCGTTGGGCGATGTTTCGATTGAAGCCATGGGCGTGCGCAGCATGGCGTTTGGAACACCGCGCGTAGCCTGTGCTGTGTACGTTGACTGGTCTGTGTAGGGCTTCTTGGCTGGCCAGCGGCTAGCGGCCTGAACGGACGCGCAAGATCTCATCGAGAATCAGGCAAATGGCTCCCAAGGTGATTGCACTGTCTGCCAAATTGAAGGCTGGGAAGTAGCCGCCGGTAAAAATGGGCTTGAGAAAGTTGAATCGAAACTGAAGCATGTCGACGACGTAGCCATGCCAAAGCCTGTCAATCACGTTGCCCAGGGCACCCCCCATGATCATGGTGACGGCAAAACAAAACAGTTTTTGGCCTGGGTGTTTTTTAATCATCCAAATGATGAACGCCGACGCCGCGAATCCCAGCACCACAAAGAACCATCGTTGCCAACCCGAGGCGCTGGCCAGAAAAGAGAAAGCCGCACCCGTGTTGTGCGCTCGGACCAGGTCAAAGAAGCTTGTGATGCTCCTTGAATCGCCCAGTGCAAAGCTGCGCAGGGTAAGGACCTTCGTGATCTGATCGATCAAGATCACGATCAACGCCAAGCTAAGCCACATCCAAAGACTGGGCGCTTCGCGCGACGCGGTGTTTCGGCGCGCTGCCATCACGCCACCTTGCGCTGTTCGCCAGCGCCGTGCAGGTTGACGATGCATCGCGCACACAGTGCGGGGTGTGTCGGATGGGCTCCTACGTCATCTTGCCAGTGCCAGCAACGGGCGCACTTGGTATGCGGTGAAGGCGTGACAGAGATGTTCAAAGTTTCGCCCTTTTTCAGTTCGACAGACGAAGTGATGAATACGTACTTTAGGTCGGCTCCGAGCGACGCTAGCAAGGCGTGGTCGTCGGGCGCAGCTTCAATTTGCAGCGTGGCCTGCAACGACGACCCCAGCGCCCCTGCAGTGCGCGAGGCCTCAATGGCTTTGTTGGCTGCATCGCGGATGGCGCGCACGCGAGCCCATTTGTCCAACAGCCTGCCGTCCAAGTGTTCAAAACGCGTGTAGGTCTGCGTGAAGATCGAGGGGGAGTCGCCCACAAGGGCCCATGCCTCTTCGGCCGTGAAGCTCAAGAACACGGCCATCCAGCGAAGCATTGCGTGGGTGATCGTGTGCAGCGCGGTTTGCGCGCTGCGGCGCGCGTGCGAGTGGGCTTGAGTCGTGTAGAGGCGGTCTTTGATGACGTCCAAGTAGAAAGCGCCAAGGTCTTCGGAGCAAAAAATCTGCAGCTTGTTGACCACGGGATGAAACTCGTAGGCACCGTAGTGACCCCCTTCAAAAGCGCCTGTTTTGCGGTTGTACAACCCCACAATTTCAGCTTGCAACTGCGCGGTTCGCACCAACGCGTAGCGGTCGATTTCCAGCATTTGCGTGGCCTCGACCGCGTGCTGCTGGACGTCAAAGTCGGACGTGTTGGCCAACAAGAAGCGCAGTGTGTTGCGGATGCGCCGGTAGGCATCGACGACGCGCGCCAAAACCTTGTCGTCGATGTTGAGATCACCAGAATAGTCGGTGGAGGCACACCACAAGCGCACGATTTCAGCCCCGAGCTTGTCACTCACGCTTTGAGGCTCGACGATGTTCCCCAGCGACTTGCTCATTTTTCGGCCTTGCCCGTCGGTGGCAAACCCGTGCGTGAGAAGGCTGCGGTAGGGCGCACGACCTTCCAAGGCACACCCCAGCAGCAGCGAAGAGTGGAACCACCCCCGGTGTTGGTCGTGGCCTTCAAGGTACATGTCGGCCTCGGGGCCCTGGTCGTGGTGCCCGTCGGGGTGCGAGCCACGCAGCACGTGCATGAAGGTGGACCCTGAGTCAAACCAGACGTCCAAGATATCTTGGCTCTTGCTGTATTCGGCGGCTTCGGCACCCAACCATTCGCTGGCGTCCAACTGGCTCCAAGCTTCGACACCGCCTTGGGCCACGAGGTCAGCCGCTTTGTCCATCCACGCCAAACTGTTAGGGTGCGGTTCGCCCGTTACTTTATGCAGGAACAATGGCAGCGGCACCCCCCAACTGCGTTGGCGGCTGATGCACCAATCAGGGCGATTGGCGATCATGTCGCGAAGGCGCGTGCGGCCGTTTTCGGGGAAGAACGACGTGGCTTCAATGGCGGTTAGCGCTGTCTGCCGCAAGGTGGTCGCTGGTGGTTCGCACGCAAAAAGACCCACGCCTTCGTCCATGCGCACGAACCATTGGGCAGCGGCGCGGTAGACCACGGGCGTTTTGTGGCGCCAGCAGTGTGGGTAGCTGTGGCTGAGTTGGCCCGTGGCCATCAGGCGGTCACATTGCGAGAGCACTTCGACGATGCGCGGGTTGGCTTTCCAGATGTGCTGGCCACCAAAAAGGGGCAGTGCGCTGTCGTAAGCGCCTTGACCCTGGACTGGGTTCAAGATGTCGTCGTGTTTGAGGCCGTGAGACACGCAAGAGTTGAAGTCCTCGACGCCGTAAGCCGGCGCTGAATGAACGATGCCGGTACCGTCTTCGTCACTCGCATAGTCAGCCAAGTAGACGGGGGCCAATCGTGCATAGCCAGCGTGTGCCTCACTCAAAGGATGATGAAATTCGAGGCCGTCCAATACGCGCCCAGGCGCCACCGCAATGACCTGCCCTTCAAGCCCGTAGCGCTTAAGGCAGCTATCCACCAGTGCAGACGCCAAGAGCAAGATGCCGCGCCGGGTGTCCACCAGGGCGTACTCGATGTTTGGCCCGGCGTTAAGCGCCTGATTGGCAGGAATGGTCCACGGTGTGGTGGTCCAGATGACAGCAAATGCTGGTTTGTTCAACGGCGCCAAGCCAAAGGCGTTGGCCAACTTCGTTGCGTCGGCAGCGAGGAACGCCACGTCGATCCAGGGAGACGTTTTGTCCTCGTACTCGATCTCAAATTCTGCCAGCGACGAGCCGCAGTCAAAACACCAGTACACCGGTTTGGCCCCGCGGTACACAAAGCCGCGCTCAAACAGGCGTTTCAACACACGAATTTCACCGGCTTCGTTGGCAAAGTCCATCGTTTTGTAGGGGTGTTGCCAGTCACCCAACACCCCCAGACGCTGAAAGTCCGCGCGCTGTTGTTCGATTTGAGCGCTGGCAAAAGTCCGGCTCTTGGCTTGCACTTCCGCGCGAGGCAAGTTGCGACCATGCAACTTCTCAATGGCGTTTTCGATCGGCAATCCGTGGCAATCCCAGCCTGGAACGTAGCGCGCGTCGTAGCCTGCAAGTTGCTTCGACTTGACGACCATGTCTTTCAACACTTTGTTGACGGCATGCCCGATGTGCAATTTGCCATTGGCGTAGGGCGGTCCGTCATGCAACACAAACAACGGCGCGCCGCCGCGTGCATCGCGCAGACGCTGGTACTGGCCGTTTTGATTCCATTGGGCAACCCATGCCGGCTCGCGCTTGGGCAGGTCACCACGCATCGGAAACGGCGTGTCGGTGAGGTTGAGGGTCTTGGTGTAATCGGCCGTGTCGGCGGGCGTCTTGGCGGGGGTTTTGTCTGCGGTGCTCATGGGCGTCAAACTTTGACCGGTAGTTTCAGCGTTCGAACCGAAGTTTCGAGGGATCCGTGACATCGTGGCGAAACGGTGTCGTGTAGCCTTGCAAGGTGACGCAAGACGGCAGGGCGCTCAGCGCAAAATTCGGTCGCGGGTGGTTTGACGGTGCGTGGCCTGCGGCCAGCGCAGGGGGGTAGCAAAGGGCGTCGCAGCGGTCATGCGGTGATTGTAAGGGGGCTGATTTTTGTTCCATGGGCAGCAAATGAAGGTGAGCTTTGGTCACGCGTTTGCTGTGGCCCTGTTGGCCGCTTCGAGCCCGAGCGCCGCAAGCGCGCAGGTGCTGAGCGCGCCAGCGGCTCGGGGGTGGGAACCTGCCAATGAGCCCGAGGCACCCCTTTCTGCCGCGGCAGATGCGAGCATGGCGTCGGTGTCCCCACCGATGTTTGAAGGTGCCGTCGGTTTGGTGCTGAATTATGGTTCTGAGTACAGCGGGTCCGCACATGCTCAACTGAAGCCTCAGCTTGCTGGATTTGTGCGATACGGGCGTTTCACCATCCACGGCGCAGGTGGCTTCACGACGCGCAGCGACACAGACGTGGACAAAGGGCTTGCGGCCGACGTGTTCGAGGTCGCCAAGTGGCGTGCCACGGTCGCCCTGCGTGGTGAGCAGGGGCGCAAGGCTTCGGCGAGCCCGCAACTGACTGGGATGGGCAATGTTCCCGACACCGTTCGGGCGCGCCTGGGGTTGCGATGGCAGGCAACACCGCATTTGTCAGTTTCGACAGGTGTTCGGATGGACCTGTTGGGGCGGGTGGGTGGAAGCGTGCTGGACGTGACAGTTACGCACGATTGGCGGTTGTCACGCACGGCGCGTGTGAGCGCCGCTTGGGGTATTTCTGCAGCGTCGCAAAGTTACATGCAAGCGTGGCACGGCGTCACGCCCGAGCAAGCGCAGTCTTCTGGGTACAGAGCATTTCAACCCAGGGCTGGTCTGCGAAACACCGGCTTGGGCATGACATGGCGTCAAGACATTCAAGGCGGCGATTGGGCTGCCTTTGTCTCGTTGGGCGCATCGCGTCTGCTGGGCTCTGCAGCGCAAAGCCCACTCAGTAGCAGTGCATCGAGTTGGACCGTGTCGACGGGCGTTGCCAGGCGATTTTGAGATTGATCGGGTGGTCTGGCATCCACCGAGCCTTCATGGATGCGACCGCCACCACGCTTTGGCGGCGGCGACGTCAGCAGCAATGCCAGCATGGAGTGCCTGCATCGAGTCGTAGCGAACTTCATCGTGCAGTTTGTGAACGAGCGTGACGGTCACGCAGCGTCCATAGGCACCTTCCGACCCAAGCAAGTCTGGCCACTCCAGGCAATGGGCTTCGATCAGCACGCGTCCCGCATCTTCCACGGAGGGGCGCACGCCAATGCTCGCAACAGCAGGCAGTGCGTGGCCGCTCAAGCCATGAACGGCCGCCACAAAGATGCCGTTGGCCGCTGACCGTGCTGCTGAGAACTTGAGGTTCATGGTGCGAAATCCGAGCTCTCGCCCCAACTTGCGGCCATGCATCACGCGCCCACTCAGAGCATGCGGTCGACCCAGCAAGGCTTGCGCTTGCAGCATGTTGCCGCTCGCCAAGGCATCCCGGACTGCTGAGCTGGAAACGCGCGCATCGTGAACCTCGTAGCTCTGCATTCTGGCGACATCAAAGCCATGGACGTCACCGAGCGCATCCAGCATGGCGTAGTCACCGGTTCGCCGGGCCCCAAATCGAAAGTCATCCCCCACCAACACATAGCGCGCGTTCAGACCACCGACCAAGACATCGCGCACAAACGTCTCAGCAGGCATGGATGCCAAACGCGCATCAAAGCGCGCCACGATCACTTGGTCGACCCCACAACGCGACAGTTCGAGCAGCTTGTCGCGCAATGTGGCCACGCGCGCCGGCGCGTCCAGAGGGCGGCCAACTCGCGATGCAAAATAGTCACGCGGGTGGGGCTCAAACGTCATCACGCACGAAGGCAGGCCGCGGTGTTTGGCTTCGCTGTTGAGCAACGCCAACATCGCCTGATGGCCCCGGTGAACGCCGTCAAAGTTGCCAATGGTCAAGGCGCAGGCAGGTGCAAGCTGTGGGTGGCCGAAGCCGCGATGGACGAGCATGCTGCAGATTATCGTAAAGCTTGATCGACCCGACGGCGAGACGTTGCTCGGGGGTCACGCCGCGATCGCCCATGGGCGATAACGGCTCAGTGATGCGCCAGCACGGCCACTGCAGCATCCACCTCTTCCAAAATGCCCAGCTGATCGGCTTCAAGCCGCTGCAGGAGCAACTTCACGATGTCGTCTGCAGGAAGGGGATGCGACAACAGGTAGCCTTGGCCGCCTTCACAGCCAATGTCGTCGAGCAGGGCCATTTGAGAGTGCGATTCGATGCCCTCGGCGATGACGCACTTTCCCAGGGTTGAACCCAAGGAGACGATGGCACGCACGATCTCGGCTTGTTTGCTGCCAGCTTTGAGCTCGCGAACAAACGATGCGTCAATCTTCAAGCTGTTGATGGGCAGCCTGGACAAACTTGAAAGCGAAGAAAACCCGGTTCCAAAGTCGTCGATGGCGAGCTCGACACCAAGCGCACGAATGTCATCGAGCACGGCCAAACCACCCTCGATTCGATCCATCAGAATGTTCTCGGTCAACTCAACCACAAGATGCTTGGGTTGCAGTTGCGCCCGGTTCAAAGCGCGGGAGACTCGCCCCACAAAGTCAGGCAGTGTCAGATCGTTCGCAGCCACATTGACATGCACTTGCAAATCGGCAAAAGACGGGTGCATCCGCTGCCATTGACGCAGATCGAGGGTTGCTTGGTGCAACATGAATTCAGTGATGTCGGTGATGACGCCGATTTCTTCGGCCATCGGAATGAAAATGGACGGCGCGATGGTACCCAGGTTCTCGTGGTGCCAACGGCAAAGGGCCTCAAACCCTTGCAAGATACCTGAACGAATGTTGAACAGCGGTTGGTAAGCAACCGCCAGTGTGCCTTTTGCCAACGCCATTCGCAGCTCGCCTTCGAGCACCATGCGTTGCTCGGTGATCTGGCGCATGCCTTCGTCAAACACCACGTAGCGGTCTTTGCCCAGCGACTTGGCTCGGTACATGGCAAGGTCAGCGTCACGGAGCACGTCGCCACGCGACTCGTAGCCCAGGCTGCTGAAGGTCATGCCGATGCTGATGCTGCTTGTCAACGGGATGGCACCCACCATCATCGGCTGGCGCATGGCATGCAGCAGTCGGTCAGCCAGTTGCTGCACGGAGTCAACCGAGTCAAAGCCGTGCAACAACACGGCAAATTCATCTCCGCCCAAACGAGAAACAATGTCGGTGGGTCGAACACGCTCTTGGATCCGTCGCGCGACGTAGACCAAGAAGTCATCGCCCACGGCGTGACCCATGCTGTCGTTGATCACCTTGAAGCGATCACAGTCGATGAACATGACTGCGTACGAGTCGCTCGTGTTTCTCTTGCAACGTTCAACCGCTTGCTCGAGCAATTGATTGAATCGGCGGCGGTTGGGCAAACCGGTCAATCCGTCATGAAACGCGATGTGCTGCAGTTGCGATTCGGCTTGCCGCCGCGCCGAAATGTCCTGCACCTGCAGAATCAAACAAGGGGCGGACGAATGGGGCTCGGAAAAGAAACTGCAATGCAACGAGACGCTGACATCGCGGCCGTCTTTGTGAAGGCAATTGAGCTCAACACCAAACGCTTCGACTTCGTGGCGGTGGGCGCGTTGCAATTGCGTGCGCAACAAGTGGCGCTCTGCCGTCATGATGTTTTCGCTGAAGTCCCTGCCGATCAGTTCAGACGCCGAAAAACCAAGGATGGCTTCGAGCGAAAGGTTGGCCTGCAGCACGCGGCCCTCGACAGTGACCAATGCCATGCCAATCGAGGCGTGGGTGAATGCGCTGTGAAAGCGTCGCTCGCTTTCTGCCATTTCACGCATGTGTCTTGCGGCAACCTCAGCCTCCCGCATGGCGGAGTCGACGCGCGTGCGCTGGGCTGCTTGGGCAGTTTCTTGTTGTCGGAAGTAGTAGTGCAATGTCGACAGCAACATTGCGAGAACCGGTGCGGCAGCAAGCAAAACACCAATGCCAGTCTGCTTGAAGCTCAGGAATAGTAGAGCCGCAATGGAGGCACTGCCAGCGTAGGTGATGCCCACCCAGGTGAAGTTGTTGAAAAGTTCTTTAACGTCAAACGGTGCGTTTCGCTTCAAGCGAAGCACGGTAGACACCAGCGTTGCGGTGATCAGAAAGTAAACCACGGCGCACACCATGGATACCGTCAGCACCAAACCTTGGTTGGCAAATCCGTAGTGTTCGAGCTGATTCAACGCAGCATGCAACAAGGTGCCGACGATCAGCATCGACACCGCTGCGACGGATGGGCTCACGATTCGGCTGGTCCAGCGCTTGGACGTGCGCCAAGAACCCACCAAGGCCTCGCCGGTTGCTGCGATGACGGCCGCTTCGGTGCTGTTGATCAGCAGCAGCAAGAAGATGAAGATTTCGCCTGCTACGAAAGAATTCTTGGAGTGCGGAACGCGCAACGGAAAGAAGCCTGCACCTGCTGCAATCAAGGTGCCGACGATCACCTGCATTTGTGACGACCATGGCATCAGTGCCACGCATTTTGCCGCCCACATCAAGGTGACACTGCCAATGATGACCAAGAGCCACCAAAAGGACGCCGCCCTTCGGTTGTAGTCAGGCATCAATGCAACGTGCAAACGCGTCCACCACGCGTTGGCGCGTGGATCGACGTTGTCATCGTTGGCTGATTGCATCGGGCCCCAGGTTGTTTGGCAAGCGAAAAGGTTGCATCCGTTCGACCATGCGCTACGGACGGATTTTGCGTACCTCTGATCTTGCCCAAGAGTGGCCATTTCAGGGGGCTAGGCCCTTGTTGAACGTGTAGCAATCCCGTGCTGTTCATCACAGATCGCCGCAATACAACGGTGGCGAAGGCGGCCTTTATCTCGAAGTTCCGCTGGCCCTCGCGACTGGGTCGGTTGGGGTCACCCAAAGCCATTGACCCAAGGGTAGATCCGCGGGGAGGATCCAGGGACCAAAGCGGCTTCGGTGCAGAGCCTCCACACGGTTGCCAACGGCGGCCACCATGCGCTTGACCTGGTGGTATCGGCCTTGTTCAATGGTGATCTCGATGCTTCGCTCAGCCGTCGCGCGGCACGACAGGGCGCGCACAGGTTCAGGGTCATCGTCGAGCACCACCCCGGCAAGCAGTTGCTCGACGTGGATGGGGGCTATTGCATGACGCGTGGTCACTTGGTAGACCTTTGCGACGTGATGTTTGGGGGACGTGAGTTGGTGCAGCAACGCTCCGTCGTCGGTCAGCATCAAGATGCCGGTGGTGTCAACGTCCAACCTGCCGACAGGCTGCAGCCCACGTGTTCGCAGCGGCTGCGGCAACAGCGCCATCACGCTGGGATGGTGGCGGGGTTTCATGGAGCATTCGTGACCGAGCGGTTTGTGCATGAGCACGATCGCTTGCGTGTGGAATGGCCATGCCACACCATCAATCTCGAACACCAATCCGTCGACTGGCAAGTCGATGTTGGGGTCCAGCAAACGAATGCCTTTCACGCACACGCGGCCGCTTAGGGCCAATGCGTGGCAATCGCGACGCGTGCCGAACCCTTGGGTGAAAAGTACTTGTTCGAGTCGCAAGGTGGGGGCGGGGTGCTTTTGTCGTGAATTCGTGTTGCCCAACGATTATGGCGGCCGCACGAACGTGTCGTGCAGCCGCCTGGTTTTCAAGGGCCTGGCGCTTAGTCTTCGCCGGAACCGTTGCCCGCCTTCTCGCTGACCACCAAGCCCTCACTCAGCACCAAACCCTCGCTGATGACCAGGCCTTCGCTGAGCACCAGGCCTTCGCTGATGACCAAACCCTCGCTCAAGACGAAGCCGCTGCCAGCCACAAAGAGGTCCATCAAGCTGGTTGTTGGAGAAAACAAGCCAGTTTTATTCGCTTGTGAACTGCTGCCCAACAGACCCGTGCCGTCAATGACACCGCTTGAGAGCAGTTTGGCCGCGACCAACTTCGCTTCTGACACGCTGCGAACCGCTTGCTTCTGAGCGTCCCAATACGCCGGTGTGCGCTTGAATGCTTCCCCCTTGACCCACGTGATCGATGGATCGTAGATGGCCTGGAACTTGGTCATGATCGGGTCGCCCGTCATGATGCGGTTGCCGCCCACAAAAACCATGCGTGACCACTTGATGGTTTCGCCGTTAACCACAGACGATTTGGCAGGCATGGTTTGACCGGTCGCGAGCATCGAGGTGCCAACAGTCAACGTGCCTGCAGCTGTCAGCGTCGAGATGTCGGTGCGCAGCTTGCGCGCCATGGTGACCGCGCCATGCATGTTCAGCAAGCCTGCCCCTTGCTGCAGCAGGTTGGCTGACGTTAGCGGTTGAGCCGTGTATTGCAAGATGGCTTTGACCAGTGGCGGTGTCAAACCAGGGTTGGCTTGCAGCAACACAGCGGCTGCGCCCGCCACCACCGGCGCGGCGACGGACGTGCCCGACATGTACATCTGCGTTTCGCGGTAAGACTGCGTGAACGTCATGCCGCCTGTCAAAATCGCGTTCAGCTTGGCCAGGTTGTTCCATTCAGGCGCCGCGGTGGTTGCTGATGTGGCCGCCGCAGACATGATTCGGTTGCCGGGCGCCACCAGATCAGGTTTGATCAGGTCGTCGTAAACTTTGCCACCGCCACTGTTGTTGCTGTAACTGCGCGTAGGGCCACGCGAACTGAACGAGTTGATCACGTCGTCGCTGCGGGCTGCGGTGGCCTTGTGGTTGGCTGAACCCACGGTGATGACGGTGGGGTCATTGCCGGGCGACATCACGGTGCCGTAGGTTTCTTTACCCAAGATCGAGCCGTAGTTGCCGGCAGACGCCACGACGGTGATGCCAACAGCGGCGGCATTGCGCACCGCGATGCAAAGCGGGTCAAACTGCCAAGACTCTTTGGCGCGCGACGCCAAACTCATGTTGATGACGCGGATGTTGTATTTTTTTGCGTTGCTGATGGTCCACTGAATGCCTTCAAGCGTGTCGCTGACCGAACCCACCCCATAGTCAGACAAGACTTTGACGTCGATGATGTTGGCGTTGGGCGCGATGCCACTGCTTTCTGGGGCGCTGATGTAATTGGTCGAGCGACCGGCGGCCACGGCTGCAACGTGGGTGCCGTGGCCCCATGCATCGTGCTTCACCGATTCATCGTTGGCAATCGCGGCCTCGTAAGCCGCCAATTCAGCGCTGCCCGGCGCCAGGGTGGTTGCAACCTTTCCGGTGGTCCAGTCGCTCAATTGGGTGTTGAGCATGGTCACGTTGCGAAGCACCCGTGACACGCCACTCGCGTTTTCAAACGCCTTGTGGCTGCGCATGACGCCTGAGTCGAGTACGGCGATGCCCACGCCGGAGCCGTCCAAACCGGTGTAGGCTTGTTTGCTCAAAGACGAGCGAACGTAGCCGCCCGACGTGGTGCCGGTCGCGACTTCAAGGTCGCTGGCGGTGCTGAAAGTCTCACGATTGGGCGCCACGTACTCGACGTCAGCGCGTTCGGCCACGCGGTCCACGCGTTTGGCGGGCATGGTGGCAGTGACCATGCGCAGGCCTGGCATGGTGGCATTGATTTCACCGCCAAAGCGCTTGATTTCTTGCTTCAGATCGCTCATGTCGTGGTCGTCGGCATTGCTGACAAAAATCACTTGAACCATCTTTTGGCCCTTGCGATCGCGGGCCCAGCTCTTGGTGCGTTTGTCCTTGCCTTCGACTTCTTCACGCAAGTCGCTGGCCATTTTGTGGGGGCCTTTGCCCTTGCCAGGCGCGGCAAAGGCGGTTTGCGTGCCAAGCATGGCGCTCAACGACATGGTCATCGCGACCAAGGCGGCCACAGTTTTGCGCAACGAGCGGCGCTCGACGAGGACGGTGAATCCGGTGGCGGGCTTGACGGCTGACTTTTCGATCAGAACCGTGAACTCGGGGTGACGCTTGTCCATTTGTTTCCCAACGATGCGCTCAGGCGCTTTGTATTTCGAACCACTTTGCAACCTGCATCGAATCTGTACCGACCCGTAAGCAAGTGCGACAAACGCATCGTAGGTGTTCGGATGAGTGCCTACAACTGGGGGGGCAGCTCTGTCGTGATGAATGCCCGTGGTTCGAATCACACCCCGGGATGCGTGGGTGCTTTAAGTGATGAATGTCACAGCCGGAGAGCCGCTTCGTTGTCAACGATGTGGTGAAAACGCAAGTGGTGTAAGTTACAAGTTCAAGCGAACCAAGCGCTGATGTGTAACTGTGACGGGGTGCGCAAAGTCGGTGAGGCGCGCGTGCGAAAGTTGCTCAATGCAGCTTGTAGGCGCTCACGTCTTAGCGCAACGGTTGCTGGCTTGCCATGCGCACACCACGCACAACGGCGCGCGCCACCGCGTCGGCGGCCATCGCACCCAACGCCATCATGTCAACGGCGCCGTCGTGGCGGCCCGTGGAAAGTGCAAATATCGTGTCGCCGTCAGCGGGGGTGTGGGCCGGGCGGATGGTTCTGGCCAACCCGTCGTGCGCCATGGTGGCCATACGTTTGGCTTGTGCTTTGCTAAGCTTTGCGTCGGTGGCAACAACGCCAATGACGGTCGCAGCACCGGCCCGCTGGGTGCTGCCATCGCGCAGCAACGATGCCTGCGTGCCTTCAAGCAGGGCGCGCTGGATGTCAATGAAGCTGCCGTCATCGCGACGTGCACCTGCTAGCACAGTGCCCGTGGTTGGGTCGATCACATCGCCAACAGCGTTTACCGCGATCAATGCCCCCACCGTGACGCCGTTGGTGGTCACCGACGCGCTGCCAATGCCACTGCGGGTGGCGCGCTCAAATCCAAACAGCTTGCCCACGCTGGCACCAGCGCCAGCCCCGACACTGCCTTGCCAGGGCGCATGGGTGTTGGCTGCGCTGCAAGCAGCGTAGCCGGCAGCGGCATCGGGGCGCAGGCGTGTGTCGCCGTGCCACAAGTCAAACAGCACCGCAGCAGGCACCACAGGAACGCAAACCGAGGCAATCCGAAACCCAATTTGTCGCTCTTCCAGCCAACGCATCACGCCGCCGGCTGCATCCAGGCCATAGGCGCTGCCGCCTGTGAGCAGTACCGCGTGAATGCAGTCCACCAGTGCATCGGGTGCCAGCAGGTCGGTTTCGCGCGTCCCGGGCGCCCCACCACGCACGTCAACGCCGGCGGCAGCGCCATCGCGACAGATCACCACGGTGCAGCCCGTGTCGCGTTGAGAGAGGGTGTGGTGTCCTACTTCGAGGCCCTCCACCTTGCAAATGTGATCATTCATCATGCATGGATTGTCGCGTGCGCAGCCTGGGTTCGGCTGCTGGGACGAGGATGTGTTAGGTCCGACCATGTGTCCACTATGATTCTGGATGATGCGACGGCGTTGGCCCGCGTGGCGGCGATGGCTGCACAAAAAAATCGAATCGAGGAGACGTCATGGCCCTGGCCACAAAGATCGTGATTGCAGTGGTGGCGCTGTTGCACCTTTGGTTTTTGGTGTTGGAGATGTTTTTGTGGGACAAGCCGATTGGCCTGCGAACTTTTGGGCAGTCAGCGAAGCGAGCGGCCGACACCAAAGTTTTGGCCGCCAACCAGGGTTTGTACAACGGATTCTTGGCTGCTGGATTGCTGTGGGGGCTTTGGTTGGGGCCCAGCGGTAAGTTGATTCAAACCTTTTTTCTTGCGTGCGTGGCAATCGCCGGGATTTATGGTGCCGCAACCTTCAGCCGCAAGATACTGTTTGTTCAGGCGGCGCCTGCCATCGTTGCGCTGATGCTGGTGTGGTGGGTGTGACGCCTTGGGTAGGGGCACTGTCCGTGCCTTTTGCGTGGGGTGTCAGGCAAACACGCCAGCAGTGTTTTGCATCCTGGCGCTCACTTCACCGAGGTGATGCATGGTGTCACCCAAACTCAATTCGATCATGGTCAGCCGCTTGAAGATGTGGCTGGCCACGTATTCGTCGGTCACGGCGATGCCCCCATGCAACTGCACGCACTGCTGGCCCACAAAGCGCATGCTGTTTCCGAGTTGAACCTTGGCTTGAGAGACGGCGCGGCGGCGTGACGGTGCGTCGTCGCTGAGCTTCAGGGTTGCGTAATAACTCATCGACCGTGCAAGCTCCAGTTGCATCTTGACGTCGGCCATGCGGTGGCGCAGGGCCTGGAAGCTGGCGATGGCCACACCAAATTGTTTGCGCGTGTTCATGTAATCAGCGGTGATGGCCATCATGCGCTCCATCAGGCCCACGGCTTCAGCGCAAAGCGCCGCAATGCCCACATCGACGGCGTGGGCCAACGGTGCCTCGCCATCGGACACCAGCAGGGTGGCGGGCGCATCCACCAAGGTGATGTCGGCCGCGCGGGCGCCATCCTGCGTGGGGTAGGCACGGACTTTGACCGCGGCGCGTTCGACCAAAAACAACGACACCTTGCCATGCGCAGCCGCAGGCACGACGAAGGCATCGGCTTCATCACCGGCGGGCACCACATGCTTGGTGCCATTGAGTGTCCACACACCGCTGGCGTCGCGAGCCGTTGTTTGCACGCGCGACAGTTGGTAGCGGGCTGCACTCTCTTGATGGGCCAAGACGACCATGGCCCGGCCGTCGGCGATGCGTGGCAACCAGGCCGATTGCACGTCGGCACTGGCCTGGGCCAGCACCGTGGGTGCCACCAGGGCGGCCATCGCGTAAGGGGCGCTGACGATGCCCCGGCCCAGCTCCTCCATCACCACCATGGCGTCCACGGCACCCAGGCCCATGCCGCCATGACGCTCGTTGATGGCCAGACCCATCAACCCTAACGCCGTCAGTTCGTCGATGACGGGGCGCGTGGCACCGCCGGCTTTGGCAAGCGCGTGGCGGCGGTCAAAGGCGTGGGCCTTTTCTGCCCAACGCGCTACTGCGTCACGCAGCGAGATTTGGTCGTCTGTGAAATCGAAGTTCATGTTTGGCCTGTTTCAGGAGTGGGTTCAGCTTCCCAGCACTTGCTGGGCCACGATGTTGCGTTGCACTTCGTTGCTGCCGCCGTAGATGGTGGTTTTGCGCAGGTTGAAGTAGTTGCCTGCCAGGGGTGCCAAATGGGCCTCGCCCACAAAGTCACCCTGCCAGCCAGCGTTGACGGCTTCATGAACAAAGGCGCGCGTCAATGGCCCGCCCGCCAGCATCATGAGCTCGGTGTAGCGCTGCTGAATCTCGCTGCCGCGGATCTTGAGAAGACCAGCCACGTCGAGCCCTTGTTTGCCACCACTTTCGGCCGACAGCACACGCAGCACCATCATCTCCAGGGCGATGATGTCCACCTCCAGCAGCGCAATCTGGTCGCGAAAGCGCTGGTCGTCGTAGACGCCCTGCGCCTGGGCCAAGCGCTTAAGCCGCTCCAACTCACGCTTGGAGCGGTTCACGTCAGCGATGTTGGTGCGTTCGTGGGCCAGCAGGTACTTCGCGTACGTCCACCCCTTGTTTTCTTCACCCACCAGGTTTTCGGCGGGCACTTCAACGTTGTCAAACCAAACCTCGTTCACCTCATGTTCGCCGTCCAGCATGATGATGGGGCGCACCGTCACGCCCGGCGACTTCATGTCGATGAGCAAGAACGAGATGCCGGTTTGGGGCTTGCCGTCGTGGCCCGTGCGCACCAGGCAGAAAATCCAATCACCATGTTGCGCCAGGGTGGTCCAGGTTTTTTGCCCGTTGACGATGTACTTGTTGCCTTGACGATCAGCACGCGTTTTGAGTGATGCCAGATCAGACCCCGACCCAGGCTCGCTGTAGCCTTGGCTCCACCAAACGTCGCCGCTCATGATGCCTGGCAGGTGCTGCTGGTGTTGTGCTGGCGTCCCAAACGCCATGATGACCGGTGCCACCATCACGGGGCCGAAAGGGATCACACGGGGGGCGCCCGCCAGAGCACACTCTTCTTCAAACAGGTGGCGCTCGATGGCCGTCCACCCGGGGCCGCCAAACTGCTTGGGCCAACCCCAGCCATGCCAGCCCTTTTTGCCCAAAATCCGGGCCCAGCGCTGAAAGTCGTCTTTGTCCAAGCGAAGCGCGTTGTGAACCTTGTGGCTGATGTCTTGGGGCAGACTTTCGGCCACCCAGCTGCGGATGCTGGTGCGAAAGGCTTGTTGGTCGGGGGTAAAACTCAAATCCATGGGGGCACTCCGGTTTTCAGACCGTATTTGTATCACTGTGCCATCGCAGCGCCATTGGGGCCAACGCCATCAGACAAAATGCGGTGCCTGACGCCACCAGCCCCGCATGAACACTTTGCTCCAAAGCCTGCACGAAGCGTGGCGCCTTTTGGCCTCGTTCGACGCTGCGCTATGGAAAGTGGTTGCCCTGTCGCTGCAGGTCAGTGGATCGGCATGTTTGATTGCTGCCGCTTTTGGGATTGTGTTGGGCGCCTGGTTGGCGGTTTCGCGGTTTGTGGGGCAGCGGGTTGTGTTGATTGCGCTCAACACCCTGCTGGCCCTGCCATCGGTCGTGGTGGGGCTTGTGGTGTACCTGATGCTGTCGCGGTCGGGGCCACTGGGCTCCTGGGGGATCTTGTTCACGCCCACGGCCATGGTGATCGCGCAAACGATTTTGGTGGTGCCGGTGGTTGCCGCGCTCACACGGCAGTTGATTGCGGACGCTTGGCGAGGGCAGGGCAAGCAGTTGCGTTCGATGGGTGCCAGCCCTTGGACAGCCGCCATGCTTTTGGTGATACACGAGCGCGTAGCCTTGGTCACCGTGTTGCTGACTGCCTTCGGCCGTGCCATCAGCGAGGTGGGTGCGGTCATGGTGGTGGGCGGCAACATTCTTGGTGTGACGAGGGTGATGACCACCACCATTGCGCTGGAGACCAGCAAGGGCGATCTGCCGTTGGCAATGGGCTTGGGTTTGGTGTTGCTGCTGGTGGTGGCCGTGCTGAACGTTGGCGTTGCATGGTTGCAGCGTTCGGTCGTCAAAGCGTAACGTCATGCTTGATTCAAACAGGCTGATTCAACTGCGTCGCGCGACGGTTCGCTTCGGCGACGTCACGGCCCTTCAAGACGTGGATTTCACGCTGCATCGCGGCGAGCGGATCGCCTTGGTTGGCAGCAACGGCTCGGGTAAAACGACTCTATTGCGTTTGCTGCATGGCCAGTTGCAAGAGGGGAACCTGGACAAGTTGTCTTCGCGAGAGGCGGCGTCGGTGCCACAGGCCATGGTGTACCAGCGCCCGTTTTTCTTGAGCTTGTCGGTGTGGCATAACCTTCAGATTGCATTGTGGTTGGCCCACGTTCCCAAGTCTGAACGTCCCCAGCGCGCAAGGGAAGCTCTGGACCGGGTTCGCTTGTTGGCGCAAAGGGATCAAGCGGCGCGCAGCCTCTCGGGGGGGCAGCAGCAGCGCTTGGCGCTTGCACGCGCTTGGGCCATTCGTCCGCATCTTTTGTTCTTGGATGAGCCCACGGCAAGTCTCGACCCTGCCGCCAAGCGTGGGGTCGAGGAGCTCATCACCGAGTTTGCGGCTGAAGGCATGACCGTGGTGATGAGCACGCACAACTTGGGGCAAGCCAGTCGTCTGGCCACGCGCGTGATTTACCTGGAGGCTGGTCGTGTGGTCTGCGACCGCGAGACGCGCGGCTTTTTCAACGAGCCTCTACCACCGCAGGCGGAAGCATTTGTGCGTGGCGAATTGGCAAGATGACGCTTTGATGCTGCGGGGACCGCCGCCAGCGCGCGAACGCACGTTAAGCCGCCATCGGCGCCGTGTGCCGCCAGTTTTGCTGGGGTGCGTTCCAGACCCGGCTGCCGAACTCATGGTACGCGCGCAACAATGCGGTTTCGATGTGGGTTTGACGCGCCAGGACAGGCACCACCTTGATGCCCTCTAGCGCAGGCAAAGCTGCCAGTTGGGCAACACGGGCAAGGTTGTCCACGGCCACCACCAGTTGGGTGCCGCGCACCATCAGTGGCAATGCATTGCACTCAAAAGCTGCATCGAGTGGTAACTTCTGCAGGGCATCGGGATTCAGGGGGAATGTCGCCAGATTCACCAAGGGATACCCCATCTTGTGACCCAACGCCGTTCGCAGATCGGCGCGGGTGAGGGCGCCGTGGGCCACCAGCATTTCACCAATGGGCACCTTGCGGGCGTCGCCTTGCGACTCAAGCACCAAGGTTAGTTGCCTGGCGGAGATGACACCCAAGTCGTAGATGGCCTCACCGATGGCAATGACTTTGCGCCGTTCCAGCGATTCCTCCAAAGCGGCCTCCAGTGCCAACGGCGTTGCGATCCAGCGCATGGACGCATCCTCCTCAACGGAGGGCCCCAGGACGCACCGCGTGTAAGCGCACGCGGGCACAAACGCGCGGTGCAGTGATCTCTCATCTTCGTCGGGTGCGTACAAAAACAGGCCAGCCCGTGTTTCGACGTGGCCCGCCGTTCGACCGGACAACTTGCCATCGCCCGTGAGTGCGATTTTGAACTTCCTTAGTTCGCTGGCAAATCGCATGCGCGCTTCTGCGCCTGCCGCACTTTCAGCCATCGGTCCCAAAAGGGTCAATCGTCGAAAGCGATGGAACTGAACGCGCAGGGCCCCGCCCGTGTCGTCAAACCGAAAAATCAATGACTCGCGCTTGGCATCGAACCCCAGCATTTGGCCATCAACCGAAAAGCCTCGCAGCGTTTCCAGGCGAACAGGCGTTCCGACGCCATCGTCTGCACCCCAAGGATCGCGCGTCGCCCACGGTGGCGTTGGCCAGTCCGAAGGACCGTCCAAACGCATCGTGCTCGTCGGTGTTGAAAATTGGCTTTGCATGGTCAAAAACGCCTCTCGCGCCTGCCACAAGAGGGATTACCCATCGACGATAAGATAGCTGCGGTGGGTGACGTGTGAACTATTACCGAGTCGGTCTCGGCGCAGAGCTGTCGGACCTCAGGCAGCGAAAATCCGTGCAATCGTGCGGACCTTCAGGCGTGTCTTTGGGAGTGGTTTCGGCGTGAATGGACTCAAAAAATCGAAAGACTGCATGAAGCGTGTGCCGCCTTCAATTTTGATCACCGGCTTTGAGCCTTTTGGCGCCGAGCGCGTCAACCCGTCTGCGCTTTTGGCGCTGCGACTGCACGGCCTGCGCTTCCCGGCTGACGACCACGACGCAACGGTCGTGGGGCGCGTGTTGCCCTGTGCATTTAATGAAGCGCGCAAGGCACTTCGACAGGCGCTGCACGATGCAAAGCCCACGCTGGTGGTGTGCCTTGGGCTGGCTGCAGGCCGAGAGGGTTTGACGTTTGAGCGCGTTGCGTTGAATCTGATCGACGCACGCATCGTTGACAACGAGGGTGCTCAACCGATCGATGTGCGGGTGGTGCGAACGCCGCGTGATGCTTACCTGACGACACTGCCCGTCAAAGCGATGGTGCAGGCAGCGTTGGACCAAGGGGTGCATGCTGCTTTGTCACTTAGTGCTGGCACCTACGTCTGCAATGCCGTGTTTTTTGAGTTGATGCACGGGTTGGCTCAACAGCGCCGGTTGCGAGCCAAGCAGCGCACGAGCTTGGATGTGAGAGGAGGGTTTGTGCACGTGCCGCTGCTGGAGGGAGCCCACGGGTACCCTGGGGACGCACCGAGCATGACACTGGATGCCATGGCCACGGGTCTGCAGGCCGCAATCGGAGCGGCCTTGCGCACAAGCGATGACTTGAAGGTGGCGGGAGGATCCATTGCTTGATCACCGTGTGATCGAGTGGCTTCGACCCAGTCTGGGCACCATGGCGGCGTCATTGGCGCGACGCAACGTGTCGGCCAATGCGGTGACCTGGGCGGCTTTCTTGCTGGGCATGGGTGCCTGTGTTGCTGTCGCACGGGGCCACTTTGTCGCTGGTTTGCTGCTGATGTTGCTGGGGCGTTGCGCCGACGGTTTGGACGGCGCCGTGGCACGACATCGTGGGCCTACCGACTTGGGCGCTTACTTGGACATCACGCTTGATTTCATCTTTTATGCGGGTTTTGTGCTTGCGTTTGCCGTTCACGATCCGGCAGCCCGCGCGTTGCCTGCAGCAGTGCTGCTAGCAGCCTTTGTGGGCACAGGTGCAAGCTTCTTGGCTTTTGCAGCGGTGGCTGCCAAGCGCAGCATGGTCAGTGCCGAGTATCCCAATAAAGGTTTTTACTTTTTGGGAGGACTGACCGAAGGGACCGAGACGATTCTTTGCTTTGCGTTCATGTGCTTGTGGCCGCAGCACTTTGCGTGGTGGGCCTACGGTTTTGCAGCATTGTGCGCGTTGACCATCGTCACCCGTTTGGTCGCCGGGGCCCATTTACTGCCTGAGCGGAAGATTTGATGAAAACGCAGCGTTTGTGGGTGGGCTTGTTGTTGATCGCATCGGCATTTCTATCGCATGCGAACGACGCCATCTTGGTTTCACCAGTGGGTCAGGCTTCGCAGCCGCCGCCACCTTGGCGCGTGGTAGCACTGCCCAAGCAAAAACCCCCACTCACGCAGTTTGACAACATCGTGATAGACGGCCAAAGCGTGCTTCGTGTCGTGTCCAACCAGTCGTACGGAAACTTGATTCACCCCGTCGCTGCTCGCGACGCAGCGGCTCACCGCTTGAGCTGGGAGTGGCGCGTCGACAAAGCACCAGCCGGCAACTTGAAGCAACGCGACGGCGACGACGTGGCGCTCAAAGTGTGTGTCCTTTTCGACTGGCCGTTGGCACGCCTGTCAACCTTTGATCGTTTCAAGCTCGAGGCAGCTCAAGTTCTTGTGGGCGAAGCACTGCCCACGGCCACCCTCTGCTACGTTTGGGACGCTCAACTGCCGGCAGGCACCGTGCTGCCCAATGCGTACACACGTCGCCTACAAATGGTCGCGTTGGAAGGTGAGGGCGCGAGGTTGACTCACTGGACCCGTCACCAACGCGACTTGGCAGTGGACTTTCGCAAAGCTTTTGCCAAGGAGTGGCGCGACGGGGATATCACGCCGCCCGTGCGTGCTGTGTTGGTGGGTGGGGACGCCGACAACACGGGCGGTGAGGGGCTGGGCTACTTGCGTGCCATTGCGCTGGAGCGCTGATCTGCTGGGTTATTCGTTGCGTTTGAATTCGATCACGATCGCGGGCGGCACGCGACCGTCCACATCACGTGGCAGCACCTCGGTGCGATCGATGGCGCGCAACACGGCCTCGTCCCATGCCTTGTTGCCACTGGACTTGACCAAGCGCCGCCCAACAATACGGCCCGTGGCCGCCACCCGGACCTCCACTTCGGCCATGGGGTCACCCACGGTATCTTCGGTGAAAACGATGTTGGGTTTGATGCGCGCCTTGATGCGCCCTCCGTACTCGGCGCTGGGTGCAGCGTCGCGTTCCGCCTGGCCGGTGGCATTGGCGGCGCCCGTGGCCCCGGCCAACGATTGCATGCGCTTGAGCTGATCGTCGCGCTGCTTGGCGAGCTTGGTTTCGTCTTCCTTGGCTTGCCGTTGTGCTTCTTGTGCCTCGCGCAACTTTTGGGCTTCTTGTTGTTTGCGCTCTTTGTCCTTGCGGGCAGCTTCTAGTTTGTCCAATGCCAACTGCTCGCGCTGTTTGCGCTCTTGTTCGACCTTGAGCGCAGCTTTGCGTGCCACCTCGCGTTGCACTGCAATGTCGGCTTCGTTGGCGATGGGCTTTTCAGCAGGAGCCGGCGTTGGCGCCGGTTTTGGGGGCTCTACAACGGCTGGCGCCGGCGGTGGCGCCACGGCCATCACGGTGGGTGCAGGGGCCGCTGTTTGAGGGGTCGACGACCACAGCTCGGCGCTCATCACCGTAGGCTCGGAGGCGTGCCAACGAACGCCAAAAGCCAACGCGATAACGAGCACCCCGTGGGCGGCAATGGCCAACACGGCACCGCGGCTCATGCCCGCGGGACGCTTGGGCTTGAAGTCGTCGCGGTCACCCGACTCGTGCAAGCGGCTGAGGCTGAATTGCGACGGCGTCATGTGCCTTGCTTCACGGCCAAACCAATCCGTGCGATTCCAGCCTTTTGCAAGGTGTCCATCACACGCACCACACTTTCGTATTTGACACTCTTGTCGGCAGCGATCACGACGGGCATTTGCGCATCACCCTGCTGGATCTGCCGCACGCCAGCAGCGAGTTGTGCCATGGTGATGGGTTGCGCGTCTTTGGCGGTGCTGGCCTTGAGCTTGACAGACTCGTCAGCACTGACGATGACTTCGACCACGGTGCTGGGGCGGGCCTTGCTGGCTCCCACACTGGGCAGGTCAACCACGCCGGTGGTGATCAGCGGTGCGCTCACCATGAAAATGATCAGCAGCACCAACATCACATCGATGAACGGCACCATGTTGATCTCGCTCAAAGAGCGACGGCGCCTGGCGCCACCCCGTACCGATACGCTGGCCATGGTTTTTAGTGCGCCAATGTTTGTGTCGACGACGCGGGTGCTGCCGTCGGGGGGTTGGCAGCGTGTCGCTGCAGGATGTTTGAAAATTCTTCGATGAAGCTCTCAAATTGAATGGCAATGCGATCGATGTCGCGGGCAAACCGGTTGTAGGCGATCACGGCTGGGATGGCAGCAAACAAGCCGATCGCGGTGGCAACCAGCGCTTCGGCAATGCCGGGCGCCACGGTGGCCAGCGTCACCTGTTGCAAGTTGGACAAGCCCACGAAGGCATGCATGATGCCCCACACTGTGCCGAAGAGCCCGACATAGGGTGAGACCGAAGCCACCGAACCCAAAAAACTCAAGTGGCTCTCGATGGTGTCAAGCTCGCGTTGAAAACTTGCCCGCATGGCACGGCGCGCACCGTCCATCTGGGCGTTGGAGTCCATGCGACGCTCTCGAAGCTTCATGAATTCATGCGTGCCGCTGGCAAAAATTCGCTCAAGGGGTGCTTTGGACGTGTTGCTGCGTGCGGCATCCAGCAGCTCGGTCAACGACTTGCCGGACCAAAACTCGCGCTCAAACGCCTCGTTTTCTTTGCGCACCCGCTTGAACCCAAACAGCTTGCCGAAGATCACGGTCCAGCTCACCAGGGACGTGATGAGCAAACCGGCGATGACCAGCTGCACCACCAAGCTGGCGTTGAGCACGAGCGAAACTATGGAGAGATCTTGGTTCATGCAAGTTTTTCTGTGATGACGTTAGGAATGCGACGGGGGCGAAAGGTTCCAGCGTCAACGCAGCCCACCTTGACTTTGCCCTCCGCCACCAAGGTTGTGCCGTTGTTGTCGTGGCGCGTTGCGCGTTGTGCCACGGTGATGGATGCACTGCCCAGGCGCTGCACCCGAACGCTGACGTCGAGTTCGTCGTCAAGGCGTGCGGGTGCTCGGTAAGTCACCGCCGTGTTGCTGACCACGAACATGGCCCCCAAGTCCTGCAGCAGCGCGTGTTGGGAAACACCAAGCGAGCGCAACCATTCGGTGCGGGCGCGCTCAAAAAACTTGAGGTAGTTGGCGTAGAAGACCACGCCTCCGGCGTCGGTGTCTTCCCAGTACACGCGCAAGCGATGGGAGAAAGTTGTCATGCTGCGCGTGATTATCGCCGCTTGGGCGATGTTTCATGGCACCCATGGCCGTCAACTAGGGCGTGGCAACAACGCGGCGAAACACGGGCCCCCACGCTGGATTGCCCGCTTCCGCTTTGCTCAAGTCCAGTGCTGGGTCGGCAACCTTGGCCATTCTGAACGATTGCTCGCACACCGCTACGCGCTGGGTGCTGCATTGGATGAACGCCAAGAGCTTGTGCGCCATGGCGCGATCGCGGCCATGCCTCAGGCCCACGTCCAGCGCCGACTGCAATTCGCGCTCGGCATCAGGGTACTGCGCGTCCTCGTAGGCACGAAGGCCGCTCATCAAAGCGCGCTCGGCGGGCCGTTCTAGCAGACCGGTCAAGCTGGGCGTGGTGCAACCGCTCAGGCCCACGAGCAACCCCAAGAGCCAAGCCCTCGTCAGCGAGATCATGAACCGAACCGATGGCGCACGGTGGCGCCGCGCTGGGCGTCGACTGTCACGCTCGTTTTGTACGGTGTGAAGTCTGCGTTGCGCACCACGATCGTGTGCGTGCCCACGGGCAGGGTGAGGGTGCTCAAGGGTGGTGTGACGCCCGCGGGTTGACCATTGACTTCAATCTCGCCCCAAGGCGCCACTGCCAGTTGCACGACACCCTTGCCCGCCGCAGCTGCGGCTTTGGTTGCCGTTTTGGGCTTCTCGGGTGAGACCGTTGATCTGGCTTTGGTGCTCGTCGCAGGTGCACCAGCCGCCACCCCCGCCAACAGCTTGGGATCGCCAACAAACGGAGTGCGTGAGCTTGCGGGTGATGCGCTAACCGACGGCATTGCCAGTCCAAGCCCTGCGGTTGTCGATGTCGTGGTTTGGGTTGCCGCCAGAGGTGTTTGAAGGCCACGCCCATGAGGGGCAAAAGCACCGCCCATCCAAACGCCGCCACCCACAACGAGCAGCGCGGCAAACGCACTGGCCACCATCCCATTCGCTCGCCTGGTGCGCGCGCGCAGGGCGTCGCTGTCGTGAACCACTTGATTCAGTGCCTGCGCCAATTGTTTGGCATTGCGGAACCGGTGCGACGGTTCTCGCGCCATCGCTTTGGCCGCGATGTTGGATAGCGGGAGGGGAATGCTGGGCAGGCGTTCGTGGGGTGCGACGGCCTTGCCTTCCATGACAGCAGCTTTGAGGGCCTCGAGTGTGGCGCCTTCGTAGGGTCGGCGCCCCGTCAGCAACTCATAGAGCACAACGCCCAGTGCATACACGTCGCTGCGGGCGTCCACCACGCCGCCCTCGATTTGTTCGGGTGCTGCATAGTAGGGTGACATCGCGCCTTCGGGCACCCATTGCAAGGGAATGTCCACACCCACCACATGGGCCACTTTGGCAATGCCAAAGTCGACCACCTTGGGCGTGGAAGCACCGACCATGAAAATGTTCGCGGGCTTGATGTCGCAGTGAACCACGCCTTGCTGATGCGCGTAGTCCAACGCTTCTGCAACGCGCCCCACCAAGTGAGCCGCCTGCTGTGCCTCGGGTCGCCAGCCTTGCTTCAATCGCTCTCGCAGGTCTTCGCCTTTGAGTTTTTCCATCGCGATGTACACGCCGTGCTCGTTCAACCCGGCGTCAAACACCGTCACGATGTTGGGGTGATTCAGTCCGGCCGCGGCCCTGGCCTCGGCCAGCAGCATGGATTCAAAAACTTCGCGTTGGCTGTGGTCGGCATCCACACGCAAAGTCTTGAGCGCAATCGGCCGGGACAGCAGTGGGTCGAGCGCCGCGTAAACGGTCCCCAGACCCCCTTGGCCAAGCTGGTACTTCAGCGCATAGCGACCGATGTAGCCCAATGTTGGGAAGTCGTGAAGAACCGTGTCTTCGCCAGGGGCCTGCGGAACGTCTTTGCGCATCGCCCGCGGATCGACAAGGGGCAGTGCCATGGCGTGCACCACGGTGGCTTCAAAAGTATCGATGGGGGGTGGGTTGAGCGACACCACGCCCGCTGCTTCGGCAGTTGCGTTGGGCAGCGGAGCATGTGGATCGGCCATGGATGCCAGAGGCTACGGGGCGCCTCGGATTCAGGCGCGTGAAAAGTTCTCGGCGCAGGCTTGGCGCTGCATGAGCTTGGCGCGGGGGTCGCAATGCGTGCGAAGAATGTCTCACAATCGTGCGATGGAGCGTCTGCGGGCGACCCAGGCACGCGAGCCTTCCGTGGAGCACTTTACAGCCCTCTAGCAGCCTGTTGAGCAGCCCCTGATGGTCAGGGTGTTGCCGCAGCAGCGGCCGTGCGAGCTTTGATCTCGGCTGAGCGCCATTCGAGCGCCACTTTGTCGAGCACACCGTTGACGTACTTGTGTCCGTCGGTGCCGCCAAATGACTTGGCCAACTCAACCCCCTCATTGATGGCAACCCGGTAGGGAATCTCGGGGCAGTGCATCAACTCATACGTGCCGATCATCAGGGCGGCGTGCTCCACCGGCGAAAGTGCAGTGGCCTGGCGGTCCAGGTGCTTCGCCAAAATCCCGTCGATCGCGGCGGCGTCGCGAATGCAGCCCTGGAGCAGCAAGTCAAAGTGCGTCGCGTCGCACCGCGCGAACCCTTCTTGCTCGCGCACGTGAGCGTCGACCACACCAGCGTCGCCGCGATTGACAAGCCATTCGTACAAGCCTTGGAGTGCCAACTCGCGGGCGCGCCTGCGGGCAGAGCGTGCGTTGGGCTTGCGGGCAACGCCCGATGCAGCTGTCACAGCCAATCGTCCATGGCGTTGGCCATCTCGACCGCCACGCGTGCAGCCGCAGCCCCGTGTGTCAAAGCGCGTGACTGGGCCTGGGCCTCGTTTTCGACCGTGAGGATGCAGTTGGCAATGGGCACGTTGTGGCGCAATGAAACGCGCATCAGACCCGAGGCGCTTTGATCTGCGACGAGATTGAAGTGGTACGTCTCGCCACGGATCACACATCCGATGGCCACCATGGCATCGAACTCGCTGCTTTGGGCGAGCACTGAAAGCAACGTGGGGATCTCAAGTGCGCCCGGCACATGGCAAACGCGAACGTGCTTGTCAAGCACACCCATTGAAGCCAGTGCTGCCACGCAGTCGTCGGTGAGCTGGCGGGTGATGGCGTCGTTGAATCGTGCTCGAACCACCGCGATGCGCAGCCCCTCGCCATCAAGTTCAATCAAATCACCTTGATCCGCATTTTGCATTTTTAGAGGGCTTTTGCACCTTCGGGTGCTGTCAGGTAACGCGTCACTTCAAGCCCATAGCCAGCCATGCTGGGCATGGGTCGCGGGTGACCCATCAAAGTCATGCGGCGCACGCCCAGGTCACGCAAAATTTGGGCGCCGATGCCGTAGGTGCGTAAATCCATCGGTTGGTTGGGCGCAGCACGCTCGGCTGGCGGCAACATGCGCGCGATCAAAGAAGCCGAATCTTCACCGGCGTTCAACAACACGGCCACACCGCAACCTCGCTGCTGAAGCGTTTCAAGCGCCTGCGGCAGGGGCCACGAGTGACGGCTGGCACCCACGTCGAGCAAGTCCATCACGGACAAGGGCTCATGCACCCGCACCAACACGTCGCTGGCGTCAAGCAAACTGCCGACCGTCAACGCCACGTGCGTGCCGCCTGTGGTGTCGCGGTAAATGATGGCCTCGAAAGTGCCCTGCGTCGTGTGCAAAGGGCGCGTGCCAATGCGGGTTATCAACGACTCGTTTTGGCTTCGAAAGTGGATCAAATCGGCGATGGTGCCGATTTTGAGATGGTGCTCACGCGCAAAGGCGCGCAAATCGTCCAGGCGCGCCATCGTGCCGTCGTCTTTCATGATTTCGCAGATCACGGAGGTGGCCGACAGGCCCGCCATGGCGGCCAGATCGCAACCCGCTTCGGTATGGCCCGCTCGCATCAACACGCCGCCATCTTGTGCTTGAAGCGGGAAGATGTGACCCGGCTGTACCAGGTCGCTGGCCAAGGCGTCTCGCGCCACAGCCGCTTGGACCGTGCGCGCACGGTCAGCCGCCGAGATGCCGGTGGTAACACCCGTGGCTGCCTCAATCGAAATGGTGAAAGCTGTGCCGTGGCGAGTGCCATTGCGGGGCGTCATCGCTGTCAACGCCAAGTGTTCGCAGCGTTCGCGGGTGAGTGTCAAGCAAACCAAGCCGCGTCCAAACCTCGCCATGAAATTGATGGCCTCGGGCGTCACGTGGTCGGCAGCCAGCACCAAGTCGCCTTCATTTTCGCGGTTGGCATCGTCGACCAAGATCACCATGCGGCCCGCTGCCAACTCAGCCACCAGTTCGGGGATGGGTGAAATGGGGGCCACGTTGGGCACAGCGGCAAGTTGGCGAGTCATGTTGACATTGTAAATGGGTCGGGAAAATACCAAGACCACGCGGGACGATTGCAAAGACCGCGATTAAAAGGCGCGTGCACGTCTTAACAACAGGCGCAAGTCGCTTCCCACCCTGGCCAAATCATGGATCTGAAAGTCAATGCTTTGTTGCAGGTTGTTGAGTGACCCCAGTGCAGCGATGCTGCGGCCATCCCCCAAAAGGCGCGGCGCCATGTAAAGCAACAACTCATCCACCAAGCCGGCCCGCATGAATGACGCATTGAGCTTCTCGCCGGCTTCGACGTGCAGCTCATTGACACCACGCAGGGCAAGGTCTTGCACGATGGCCGCCAGGTTGTTCTTGCCGCCCGCGTCGGGGGGCATGGTGACCACTTCAACGTGGGGTCGCTGGCGATGAAGTTGCGCCATGCGCGCCGTGTCAGTCGAGGTGGTGTAAACGAGTGACCGCCCGCCCGGGCTCAATACATTGGCATCAGGGTCGATCCCCAATTGCGAATCCACCACCACGCGAATGGGTTGCAACGCGGTCGCAACGAGGCGTACATCCATGCGGGGGTTGTCCTCACGCACGGTGCCCATGCCTGTCAACACAGCGCCAGCGCGTTTGCGCCAGGCGTGGCCGTCGGTGCGCGCGGCCTCGCCCGTGATCCACTGACTGGTGCCATCGGGCAAAGCCGTGCGGCCGTCCAGCGACGAAGCGACCTTCAGGCGCAGCCAGGGCTTTTGCCGTGTCATGCGCGAAAAAAACCCGATGTTGAGCTCGCGCGTGGCCAACGCAAATTCACCACCGACGACCTCAACGGCGATGCCGGCAGCTCGCAATTGCGACAAACCTTGCCCCATGACCAAGGGGTTAGGATCTTCACAGGCTACCGCCACGCGCGCGACGCCCGCTTCAACCAAGGCTTGACTGCAAGGAGGGGTGCGCCCGTGGTGCGAGCAGGGTTCGAGCGAAACAACTGCGGTGGCACCTCGCACGTCATGCCCCGCCGCCTTTGCAGCACGCAGCGCCACCACCTCGGCGTGGGCTTCGCCAGCGGCAAGTGTGTGCCCCTCTCCGAGCGTATCGCCGTTGACCCCGACGATCACGCACCCAACGCGGGGGTTGGGATCGGACATTCCAACGGCCAAGCCCGCCAGTTCGATGGTGCGCTTCCAAGTGTCGGGGTGAAAATGGAAAAAGGATGTTCTCACGATGGTGCAAGTATGCATGTGCAGCGCACCGTTGGTGCCTCACCGCCTCACCAGGCTATCAGTCAGCGAAACCAAAAAAACCAAGCGCTCGGCGTTCAAGAACGATGCCGCCAAGTGTCGCAGGCCGCTCGGGTGCCACAGCGGTCGCCAGGTGAACTTCGTGCTGCACGCCAACGCGATCGTGCCAGGTAACCGTCACGCTCAGCAAACGCTCGGGTGTACTGATGGCGCCCGAGCCCGCCTCGATGCCCCATCGCCGCTGAAAGTGGGTGTTTCCCACTGGCAATGGCGGGTCCTCGCCACTGCTTGGTGGGCCGGGCGACAGTCGGCTTTCAGCTGCCAAAACGTGGCGCAGCTGCTCCAATTTTTGTTGAGCCCAGTGAGTCGCCAGTGTGCGTTGAAGCGCCACGTCCGTATGGCGATGCATGGCCATCTGGCCCGACGCGATCCCCAGCACCCCGAAACACAGCAGCCCTGCCGCCACGAGGGCCTCAAGCAGTGCAACGCCGCGAGAGGGCGGAACCAGCGAACATGCGTGCATGGGTTTGTGGCAGCCTGCGGTGGTACGCACGAAAGAACTTTTACTCATCGTCGCTCCAAGAGCCGGGCACGCGCACAAAGGGCCCCGACGCAGCCAGGGCGCTGAGGGTGTCGAGCAGGTAGCGGATGCCCCCAGTCCCGTCGAGCCTCAGCGGCCCGCGGGCAACCACCGCGCCATGGATGAAAGAACCCGTCATTCGAAGCTGATCGTTGGGGCCCGTCAAGTGCAGCAGCCCATGAAGTTGGGTACCAGCACCAAGCGAAACATGACCCGACACCGCCAACAAGACGGGTTGCGCGGGCCGAAGCGGGGTTGTGGCCGCGCCCAAGGTGACGCCGTCAAGCTGCAGATCACCCTCGACCCAAAAGTGCCTGCAAGGGTGGAGAACCCGTTGGTATGCGGCATGCAAGTTGCGGCCGCGATCGGACGGCGAGTTGCCTGTGACACGGCAAGCGCCTTCTTGGTATGGCGCCAATGATTCACCCAAGAATGCTTGCATCAATGCCGAGCTGTCAACGGCAAGTGCCATCAACCGGGCGTCGTGGGGCGCTGCTACGTCAGGCGTTAGGGCGGCAACGGGGCCAGCAAGCGTTGCATTGGGTGTTGGGCAAGGAAGCGCGTGCGCTGGCAACGCCCCAGAAGATTGGGCAGCGCCCAACCGAATCGCTCCCCCTGCATGCGCCAAACGTCCACCACTCTGCGCGGCATGATTGGCAAGTGTCACGGTGTCACACACTTGAACCCAATCACTTGACGTGACAGGGGCGTTGGGGATGCTGATCAACCGGTTCACACGCTTGACCAAGAGGCTGATGCGCGCAGTGGCATCGCCCGAACGCCTTTGGGCTTCGCTGCACGGCCCTTGGGCGTTGACGCAACCCAGCGACGTCAGGCGAAGTGCATCACGGTCGAGTGGCTCGGGTTCGATGGTGACTGTGAACGTGCGGGACTCGGCGGCAGCAACGGCCAACGACACCGGTGCGCCGGGGGCGGGGCAGTGGCAGCTCAGTGAACCGTTGTCGTGCATGCCGCAGGCGACACGTGTATTGGGGACGGGTGTGAGGTTATGCCTGAGAAAGTCGGCGCTGATGGCAGCAGGCGCGTACCAATGCCGAAACGGCTTGCCAGCCGGTTGGGCGGACGCAGCGCACGTGGTGTTGCTGTTGGGGTCGATCGCTGTGTGGTCGTTCAATCGGGTCAGCGTCCATGCCAAGCCTGCTTCGGCCACCTCAAATGCGCTGGTGGCGCGGCGCTGAAGGGCTGACGTTTTTTGCTCGAGCACCACGGCGGGTGATGCAAGCATCAATGCCAAAGCCATCACGACCATGATGGTCACAGCGAAGGCGAGCGCAACAAATCCTTGCTGTTGGGCGCGGGGTAGGGGTATCCATGGGTGGGTTGCTACGGACACACGACCCCCAAGACTTCATCGTTGCGAACCAGGACGGACTGAGAGGCTTCGATCTCGTGGCGGGTGGATGGGTGCCGCGCATGACCGCGAACGACGATGTCGTATTGCCGCACCACCCGCTCTGGGCACGCCGGGGAGATCACGATGCCCGCGCCGGGTGCAATGCCCACGTCAGGTTGGTACCGTGTGCCTTCACGGCGCACCACGGGTGGCTTGCAAAGGGTGGCATTGCCCTCGTGGGGTCGACAGCACCCAGCCGTCCTGGGGGCGGCAGAGTAATCCGCACTAAAACATCGATCACCCAGCGACACCTCGGTGTAGGTCGGAGATATCGAAAGACCAGTGACGCGCAGTGATCCGGCGTCGGTGAGTTCTTGAGACGTGCCGCCAACGTGGGTGCGCACCACGCCGTCTCGAAGCTCAAACCCGAAGGACTCGTTGTTTCCAGTGGTGTTGACGATGTTGTTGTCATCACCGTCGTCTCGTGCGTACGCATACGACAGGTGCGCTGAAGCGGCTTCGGGGTGCGCCACAACGATGCGTTGGTAGGCGTTTGCCATGGGCGACACCGAAACGCCTGCCAGGGCCCCACCCCAATGGCCTGCACGTCGCAAATCGCGCGCCATCACGTCGGCAGCGGCACGCAGCTCTTGCGCTGCGCGTGACCTTTCGACCATGTGGTTGTGGCTGGCAAGGTGATTGATGAAGAGTTGGGTGGCGCCTGCAAGCACCCACAGCGCCATCGCGCCACCCACCATGCACTCAACCAAGGAAAGCCCACGCTGTGAAAGAAGGGTGGTCATTCAGCGGCCCCAACAACGCAGCGCGTGGGCAGCGGGCACGGCGCTGTGCGACACCGTACCCGCTTCAACGCGCAGCGACAGCGCTTGACATTGCCGATCCGTGGCCATCACACCTTGCGCAACGGCGGTGGCCGCATAGCTGTGGCCCGCAGTGGCTGGTGTCGCTTGCACGCTGATGAGGTAGTGTCCAGAGCTCGAGGTGTAGGACGCACTGACGGGCTCTTGCGACAACGCAAGCCCTGCAACGCGGCCCACGTTGGCAGCGTAGGCGGGATTTGACGCTCGCCAACGCTCTTGGGCCAGGCTTAGGCGCTGAAGCTCAGCGACCGCTTCAAGGCGACGCACTTTGAACACTTGCGATTGCCACGTGGGCCACGCCAGGGTGGTCAGCACGCCCACAAGACTCAACACGATGGCCAATTCAATGAGTGTCAAGCCGCACTGACGATTGAAGTGCGTCGTGGGCAAGGTGTCGATGGGCTTCATGGTGGTTAGCTTTCGGGGCAAGCGATGTAGCCGAGCTCTTGGGAACCGCGGGCGCAGCTTCGCACGCGCCCCGTTAGGCTCACCACGGTTTGAATCTCTCGACCACTGGGCGTGCGCACCACCCATCGGCCGGCTGGGGTGGCAGTGCCGGCGCGGGGGTCGAAGCGGATCGATGATGCGGTGACGCTGACGACGAGTCTTGGGTGCTCCGGCAAATGCACCGCAGCGATCAGTTGTGCATCACCCAAGCACTGGGCCGCCGACGGTGCGCTGCAGCTGCAGTCGGCGGCCCGCCCCGTGTGCGTCAGCTGACAAAGCCCGCCGCCGTGGCGACGGATCAAACTCACGGCTGTGCGCTCTTGACGCGCGATGGCAGAGGCCCGTGCGTGGTGAAGGGTGGTTGCGATGTGGCCCACCGTGCCATGCAGCCACCGGGTTTCAATCATGCGTTGCAAGGATGGCGTTGCCAGCAGGACAATGATGGTCAGCAGCATCAATGTCACCATCGCTTCGATCAACGTGAAGCCGAGGACTTTGGCGCGGTTGTTGTGTGGCATGCGAGTGGCTTTGTGGTGCGCTGTGGTGCAGTCACACTGTAGGCCGCACACGCCGATCCAGCATCAGCATGACAGAGGATGAAGGGCTGCAGCGTCGACAATTCGATGACGCGGTGCAGGCCCCTTGTCTCAACGCCTCAGATGTCGCGGATCAACTGACGGAACTCGTCAACGTCTTCAAAGCTGCGGTACACGGAGGCAAAGCGCACATACGCCACTTTGTCCAAGCGTTTAAGCTCGCGCATAACGTGCTCACCAAGCCGTGTGGACGTCACCTCGCGTGCAGCACTGTTGAGCAGCTTTTCTTCGATGCGCGCAAGTGCGCCGTCGATCTGCTCGATGCTAACGGGACGTTTGCGCAGCGCCAAGATCATCGAGGCCCGCAGCTTGGCGGGATCGAATTCAACGCGTGAGCTGTCCTTCTTAACCACCGTGGGCATGGCCAACTCGGGGCGTTCGTAGGTGGTGTAGCGCTTGTCGCACTTCAAGCACCGACGACGGCGACGAATGACATCGCCCTCGTCGGATTCGCGGGTCTCGGTGACCTGCGTTTCTTCGTGACTGCAAAACGGGCAGCGCACGCGTGGGTGCCTCAGCCGTACACCGGGAATCGACGCGTCAGTGCCGACACCTTCTCTCGCACCCCTGCCAAGTTGGCTTCATCGGTCGGGCGGTCAAGCACGTCGGCAATCAGGTTCCCCACTTGCTTGGCCTCTTCTTCCTTGAAACCGCGTGTGGTCATGGCGGGGGTGCCCAAGCGAATGCCGCTGGTGATCATGGGCTTTTGCGGGTCGTTGGGGATGCCGTTTTTGTTGCACGTCATGTGCGCGCGGCCCAGCACGTCTTCGGCCTCTTTGCCCGTGATGCCTTTGGGGCGCAGGTCCACCAACATCACGTGGCTTTCGGTGCGGCCACTGACGATCCGCAAGCCGCGCTCAATCAAGGTGCGCGCCAGCACATCGGCATTGCGCACCACCTGCTGCTGGTACACCTTGAAGTCGGGCAACAGCGCTTCGTGAAAAGCCACCGCCTTGCCCGCGATGACGTGCATGAGGGGCCCACCCTGGATGCCTGGGAAGATGGCACTGTTGATTTTTTTGGCGATGGCCTCGTCGTTCATCAAGACAATGCCACCGCGCGGGCCGCGCAAACTCTTGTGCGTGGTGGAAGTCACCACGTCGGCGTGCGGCACCGGGTTGGGGTACACACCCGCCGCAATCAACCCGGCGTAGTGCGCCATGTCGACCATGAAAATGGCACCAATGGCCTTGGCCACTTTGGCGAAGCGCTCGAAGTCGATGCGCAGGCTGTAGGCTGAGGCACCGGCGATGATGAGTTTGGGTTTGTGCTCTCGGGCGGTGCGCTCCATGGCGTCGTAGTCAATGGCTTCATGGGCGTCCAGCCCGTAGCTCACCACCTTGAACCATTTGCCGCTCATGTTCAGCGCCATGCCATGGGTGAGGTGCCCGCCCTCGGCCAGGCTCATGCCCATGATGGTGTCACCCGGGTTCAGAAGGCCAAAGAAAACCGCCTGATTGGCCTGAGAGCCTGAGTTGGCTTGCACGTTGGCAAAGTTGGCGCCAAAGAGCTTCTTGACGCGATCAAGGGCCAGCACCTCGACCTTGTCGACGTGCTCGCAGCCGCCGTAGTAGCGTCTGCCTGGGTAGCCTTCGGCGTACTTGTTGGTGAGCTGCGAGCCCTGCGCCGCCATCACGGCCGGGCTGGTGTAGTTTTCGCTGGCGATCAGCTCGATGTGCTGCTCTTGCCGACGGGTCTCGTCTTGAATGGCGGCAAAAACTTCGGGGTCGATGCGCTCGACGGTGGATTGAATGCGATCAAACATGGGCATGGCCTCGGTGCAATGGGGGCCCGTCACGGCACACCGAAGTGTGGGACAGACTGCCCAGGCGCGCGGCTAACGCAACGAAGTCAAGGCCCTCGTCGCCTGCGCTTCACGGTGGTTCAACACCTCGGAGCTTGGTGCGGTGCCTCAAGGGCACCAGCGCTCGTATCGCCAGTCACGCAGGCCACCAGTGTAGCTGCACGCCATGCTGGCGCCAAGCCTCATGTCAATGGGACGTCGGCGAGGCGTTCCGGCTGCCGGCGTCGCGTGCGGTGTACCGATCGGCGTTGGCGATCTCGGTCAAGGGCACAGCATCGAGCGGTGGTTGGTAGGTTTGAGCGGGCTCGGGAACGCTGTGAGGCAACGCCTTGGCCTCGACATTGACCGGGGCAGGTGCCGGTGCGGGCAATGGCACGATGGGGGTCGTATGTGGCAATGCTTTGCCAGCGGCAGCCCGTTGAAAGTTGGCTTGCTCAGCCAACACTTTGCCCGCGTAGCCACTGTCGTTGGGAAGGTTCGCGGCCCCGACGTAATGCTTCAGTCCTTCGTACAAGCTGCCACCGCGCGCAATGCACTCTTTGAGGACCTGAGCGCCCACCTTCAAGTTCGTGATGGGGTCAAACGCAGCATGCACGCCGCCAAAAGGCTCGTACTTCTTGTCGTGAATGTTGGTCATGACCTGCATCAGACCTTGCGCACCCACCGTGCTCTGAGCAAAGGGGTTGAAACTGGATTCGACGGCCATGATGGCAAGAATCAGGGTGGGCTCCAGCTTGAAACGCTGTCCCACGGTCCACGCTTCTTGAACCAATCGGCCGATGGGCTCAGGGGCTACTTTGTAGCGCCGAGCAATCCATTTGGCCACATTGGCTTGCTCTGCGGACAGGTCGTCGGGGTCGGTGGCTGTGGCCCGAGACACGGCGGTGGCGTCACTGGCATCGGCGACCGAAATCTTCTGCGTTTCGACGGTTTCGTCGGGCGCCAAAGCGAGTTGGGATCCCAAGGCTCTGGTTTGCAAATGATCCAACACCCACACTTCTACGTTTTGACGCCACTCAGGCTTGGACCAGCCGACAATCAAGACTGCCATGACCAGCAAGCCGATCAACGCCAAAGCGTTGCGTGACACCAGCACCAACCCATTGCCCACCATGCGCAGGGTCGACTTGGTGCTGGAAAGCAAGCGCGAAAACGGGCTGGCGACGTCGCCTGACTCTTCGTGCGTGGTTGCGTTCATGGGTTCTCCTCGAGGGACCAATACATCCCATGCAAACACTTTTGCGGGTTGGGGCGGCTTGGGGTTAGCGGTGGCAGCTAACTGCGAACTGGTTAAGCATCCAGATGCAAGGCTGCGCGATGATCGTCGATGACCACCGGGGGCCGTCATTGACTGGATGTCTAACCAGCTGGGCTAACCCTTGCTGGCATCTGAATGGATTCTAGGCAGCACTCAAATAGAAAATTAGTCTTTTATAGACTTAAATCATACAAAAAAGTAATGAAATACCAAGATCTCCGAGATTTCCTTGTCCAGCTGGAGGCGCAAGGCGAGCTTAAAAGAGTTCAAAAGCCAGTTTCGACAAGGCTCGAAATGACAGCGCTTGCTGACTTGGCGCTGCGCGCCGAAGGTCCTGCCCTGTTGATTCAGACACCGATTGGTTACAAAACACCTGCACTTATCAACCTGTTTGGAACGCCTGCCCGCGTCGCAAAAGCCATGGGGGCTGAAGATTTGGCCGGTTTGCGGGCTGTGGGCGAGTTGCTCGCCAGCTTGAAAGAGCCCGAGCCCCCCAAAGGCATCAAAGATGTTGGCCGCTTGGCATCCATGGCCAAGTCACTTTGGGACATGAAGCCCGAGCGGGTGCGTCGCGCACCCTGCCAAGACGTCGTTTTGAACGGTGATGAGGTTGATTTGGCTCACTGGCCGATCCAGTTTTGTTGGCCGGACGATGCCGGGCCGTTGATCACGTGGGGGCTGGTTGTGACGCGGGGTCCACAGGGTCATCCTTCGGCACGGGCGCGCCAAAACTTGGGCATTTACCGCCAACAAGTCATCGGCAAGCGAGAGGTCATCATGCGCTGGTTGGCGCATCGAGGCGGCGCGCTGGATTTCCGGGACTTTGCGAGCGCTAAACCGGGCCAACCGTTTCCGATGGCAGTCGCCTTGGGGGCAGATCCCGCAACCATTCTTGGCGCCGTCACGCCAGTGCCCGACTCCTTGTCAGAGTACCAGTTTGCAGGCCTGCTGCGCGGGGGGCGAACGGCCGTGGTCGACACCGCGGTGGGTGATGCGGGAGTCATGCTGCAAGTGCCTGCAACCAGTGAAATCGTGTTAGAGGGTCACATCCCCACAGCGTCACCTGGCTACGTTGGTCGCAGCGAGCACGGCATTGAGTGCCGCGAGCAGGGCGGCTACTTGCATGCCTTGGAAGGGCCTTTTGGGGACCACACGGGCTACTACAACGAGCGTGATTGGTTTCCGGTGTTCAGGATTGACAGATTGACGCATCGGCACGACCCGATCTACCACTCAACCCACACGGGCAAGCCTCCTGACGAACCGGCCGTGTTGGGTGTCGCCCTCAACGAGGTTTTTGTGCCGATTCTTCGCAAACAGTTTCCCGAGATCATCGATTTCTATTTGCCGCCCGAAGGTTGCAGTTACCGCATGGCCGTGATTGCCATCCGCAAGTCTTACCCGGGCCATGCCAAGCGTTTGATGTTTGGGGTTTGGAGCTTCTTGCGTCAGTTCATGTACACCAAGTTCATTGTGGTCACCGACGATGACATCAACATCCGCGATTGGAAAGAGGTCGTGTGGGCCATCACCACCCGCATGGACCCGGTGCGCGACACCACGTTGGTAGACCATACACCGATCGACTACCTTGACTTTGCGTCGCCAGTGAGTGGCCTGGGCGGAAAAATGGGCATGGATGCAACCAACAAGTGGCCGGGCGAGACCTCGCGAGAGTGGGGCCGAACCATAAAAATGCCGCAAGGCGTGACAACGGCAATGGCCCAACTGCTGGATGAGTTGGGCGACAAAAACAACTTGCAAAGCAATCGCACCGAATAGTGCTTGCGTGTTGCTATGCGAAGGCGTATCTTTGACTTGTCTGCCTAGCAGACACACCCCAGGACGCAGTCTCTGCGTCCACGGGACGCAAGGACACCAGACTCCTTGGTCCCCCAAGGCGACGCCAGTCGCCAACCCCTCCCACCGCAAGGCGTGGAGGGGTTTCGTTTTTTAAGGGGCCAAACGCTCCCTGATCCACGCACCACCGTCGCCCTTGCGGTACCGCAACCGGTCGTGCAGACGGCTTGATCGACCTTGCCAAAACTCCCACACCGTGGGCAGCAAACGGTAGCCACCCCAATGGGGCGGGCGGGGCGGATGCAAACCGTGCCGCGCGGTGGTCTTGGCAACGTTGGCCACCAAAACAGCGCGCGACGCAATGACCGTGCTTTGCGGTGACGCCCACGCACCGATGCGAGAGTCAAGCGGTCGGGTGGCAAAGTAAGCATCACTTTGCGCGGGGTCGACCAACTCGACGGTGCCTTCGATGCGAACCACGCGCTCCAATTCAACCCAATGAAACTGCAAGGCAGCGTTGGGGTTGGCCTGCAACTCGCGCCCTTTGCGGCTTTCGTAGTTGGTGTACCAAACAATGCCCCGATCGTCCACGCCTTTGATCAACACCACACGCGTCGACGGTTTGCCGCCATCGCCCACGGTGGCGAGTGTCATGGCGTTAGGTTCAGGCAACTTACCGCTGATGGCTTGTTGCAGCCAGCCCTCAAACTGAAGGTGCGGATCGGCGTTTGATGCCGCCTCGTCCAAGGCGGCACGTTCGTAAGATTTTCGCAAGGCGGCGAGGTCGGTGGTCATGCATGCAAGCATAGCTTGGCTGGCAGTGCACCGGTGTCGCATGCGGGCAAGGCCTTAGGTAGACATCCCACTGGATCAAAACACCGTTGACCCCGATGCTAGGGGCATGCCGATGAGTGATGCCAAGAACACCCCTACCGTCATCGTCCTGGCAGCAGGGCGAGGGCAGCGCTTTGCCAGCACCCAGCACAAGCTGGCGCAGACGCTGGGGGGGTCGACCGTGCTGGCCAGCACCCTCAATCACGTCATGGCCAGTGGTTTGCCGTTGGTGGTGGTGACCACGGATGTGCTTGAGACGCACGCGCGCGAACTGGTGGCGGCGCGAGACATCGTCACATTGCCGCATGCCGATGCGCAAGCCGGCTTGGGCATGGGGCGGTCGATTGCGGCAGGCGTCCAGGCCCGTGCACAGTCGGCAGGTTGGTTGGTGCTGCCTGCCGACATGCCCCTGGTGCGGCCCGACACGCTGCGCACCATCGCGGCCGCCCTGGCTGACCACCCCATCGTGTACGCCCAATACAGGGGCCAACGCGGCCATCCGGTTGGGTTTTCGAGCGAGCTTTACTCGGAGCTTTCAGCCTTGTCGGGAGACGAAGGTGCGCGGCGCTTGGTGGCGCGCTACCCCTCCTTGGCGATTGAGGTTGACGACCACGGGGTGGTGATGGACATCGACACCACCGACGATTTGTTGCTTGCGCAGGCCTACCACGCTGCCGACCAGGCCACGCTGCCGTCAAGCAGTCGGCTCAAGTAACGCCATGCGCTGCTGTGCTGGGGATGAGCCCGTGCTCTCGCGCAAGCGTGATCAGTTGAGCGACCTGGCGGTCGCAAATACCGACATCCAGCAAACACGCATGGGTTTTCAACACATAGTCCAGGGTTGAGCCATAACGGCCTTTGGCGTGGCGCAATATTTCAAGCAGGGCGGCGTCGTCCAACGCGCCCGTGTAGCTTGTGTGCCGTCGACTCAAGGTGAATGTCAGGGCTTGCACAACGCCTTGTGGCGTGCGGCAGGGCAGCCATCGCGGCTCGTAAACGGCCAAGGGCATCTCGCGCGACCAAAGACGCGCCAGGTCGTCGCTTACGCGCTCGGGTGACAACTTGTAGACCATGCCTCGGCAGGCCCCACCGTTGAGCAAGGCAAAAACCAAACCAGGTTGCTCGGGTGTGCCGCGGTTGACGCGTGAGCGCATGCGCAGCGCTCGGTGCCATCCTGTCAAGCGCGCCGGAAGTACTTCGGTGGCTTCAAATTCAGGTCGCCAGATCAGCGATGCATAGCCAAAAATCCAAACGGCCTGGGCGCTTTGGGCCTGTGCCAACGCTTGATGCAGCGTGTGCGCGTAATGCGCAGCAACGTGCGGCTGCATGGGCTCAAAAGCGGCGTGGGCTGACATGGTAGGTTGCAATGACCATGCGATGATCGCAGCAAGGCGTAGCGTAGCAAGCGCCTGACGACACGACATGGCCTCGACGGCTCCTTTTTAGGGCATGTTGAACGATAAAATGTTGCATCCATACCAAGAAGAACACTTTGAAGCAGGCCGTCGTTGACGTTACTCGGCGCATCGTTGAGCGCAGCCGCCCGGCCCGTGGTCGGTATCTTTTGCGCCTTGACCGCCTTGCTCATCGGGCTCCGGGCATGGACCGGATGGGTTGCTCCAACGTGGCGCACGCGGTTGCCGCCATGCCCAGCAATGACAAACTGCGCATCGTGGCGCAGCGCGCTCCCAACTTGGCCATCGTCACGGCTTACAACGACATGTTGTCGGCGCACCAACCTTATGCGTCGTACCCGTCACTGATCAAAGACGAGGCGCACCGACAGGGTGCAACGGCCCAAGTGGCTGGCGGCGTGCCAGCGATGTGCGATGGCGTGACGCAGGGTCAACCAGGCATGGAGCTGTCGCTCTTCTCGCGCGACGCCATTGCCATGGCCACGGCGGTGGCGCTAACCCATGACGTGTACGACGCCGCACTGTTGCTGGGTGTGTGCGACAAAATCGTGCCGGGCCTGTTGATTGGGGCGCTGCACTTTGGGCATTTGCCGTGCGTGTTTGTGCCTGCAGGCCCCATGTCCACGGGCCTGGGCAACCAAGCCAAATCCAAAGTGCGCGAGCAGTTTGCGCGTGGCGAAGTGGGCCGCGATGCCTTGCTGGCGGCTGAAAGTGCTGCGTACCATGGGGTGGGCACTTGCACGTTTTACGGCACGGCCAACAGCAACCAAATGCTGCTGGAGGCGATGGGGTTGCATGTGCCCGGGTCGGCTTTCGTTCATCCCGACGCACCGCTGCGCGAAGCGCTCACGCGAGAGGCCGTGCGCATGGCCCTGCGCAACGGCAAACAGGCGCGCTACACCCCCATTGGCCGCATGGTGGACGAGCGTGTGATCGTCAACGCGATGGTGGCGCTGCTGGCCACGGGGGGCTCTACCAATCACCTGATTCACTGGGTGGCGGTGGCGCATGCTGCGGGCATCACCATCGATTGGGATGACTTTGATGCGCTTTCCCATGCCGTGCCACTGCTGACCCGTGTCTACCCCAACGGCACGGCAGACGTGAACCAGTTTCAAGATGCAGGAGGCCCGGCTTGGGTGTTGCGCGAGCTGCTGGGTGCCGGGTTGATGCATGCCGACGTGGTGGCTGCCAGTGCTGAAGGTGTGCAAGCCCACGCCCGTGTCCCGCGCGTCAACCCCCTCGGTGCGCTCGAATGGCAAGTGCTGCCCATCGCAAGCCCCGACGACACCATCGTGCGGCCTGCAACCGCGCCGTTTGCACCTTCCGGGGGGCTCAAGCTCCTGTCAGGCAATTTGGGCCGTGCCGTCATCAAGACAAGTGCCGTGCCGCTAGATCGCTGGGTGATCGAGGCACCTGCGGCCATTTTTGACAGCCAAGAGGCTTTTCAACAAGCGTTCAAGGCAGGTCTGCTGGCGCGTGACGTGGTGGCCGTGGTGCGCTTTCAAGGCCCACGCGCCAACGGCATGCCCGAGCTGCACAAGCTCACGCCGCTGCTGGCCGTGCTGCAAGACAAGGGGCACCGCGTGGCGCTACTTACCGACGGTCGCATGAGCGGGGCTTCGGGCAAAGTTCCGGCGGCCATTCACGCCATACCTGAGGCCCTGGATGCCGGCCCGCTGGCCAAACTGCGGGACGGCGATGTGGTTCGGCTGGACGCCGTGGCGGGCACACTGTCGGTGCTGCTGGACGAAGCTGCTTGGGCGGCGCGAACACCTGCAGTGCGCTCGGATCAGGCCGCAGACGATGCCGAGTTTGATCTTGGTCGTGACCTCTTTGCCGGCATGCGCCACACTGTTCGAAGTGCCGAAGAAGGCGCCATCACCTGGGCACCCCTCAAACCATGAAGCACCATGCACGCGACTTGCCTACCCATGGGCCTGTCATTCCTGTCATCGTCATTCACGAGTTAGCCCACGCCGTGCCGATGGCACGCGCCCTGGTCGAAGGCGGCGTGCGCGTGTTGGAAATCACGCTGCGAACGCCCGTGGCGCTGCAAGCCATGGAGGCCATCGTTCGGGCCGTGCCCGAAGCCATCGTGGGGGCGGGCACCATCCGCAGCGTGGCCGACGCCCGGGCTGCCAAAGCGGCAGGCTGTGCCTTTGGCGTCAGCCCAGGCTACGCCAGTGACATCGGGCTGGCCTGCGCCCAATCGATTGATTTGCCGCTGCTGCCTGGGGTCTCCACGGCCAGCGAAGTGATGCAGGCGCAAGCCGACGGTTACGCGTTCTTGAAGTTTTTCCCCGCCGAAGCTGCGGGAGGCATGCCGATGCTCAAGGCCCTGGCCGGGCCTTTTCCTGACGTGGTGTTTTGCCCCACCGGCGGCATCACCGCGCTCACGGCGCCGGCCTATTTGGCGCTGCCCAACGTGGTGGTGTGTGGTGGATCTTGGCTGACGCCGACCGATGCGATGGCGCGCGGTGATTGGGCGCACATCAAGAAGCTGGCCGCCGAGGCCACTGCATTGCGCGCTCGCGCCTGAGCGCGGTTGACTCAAGCGTCGCGCTGGATCAATTCGATCTTGTAGCCGTCAGGGTCGGTGATAAAGGCAATCACGGTGTTGCCACCTTTGACGGGCCCGGGCTCACGCGTGATGGCGCCGCCAAGCGATGCAGCTTTGTCGCGCACCGTGGCGCAGGTGCCCGCCACGTCGGTGACGCCGATGGCGATGTGCCCAAAGGCCGAGCCCAGTTCGTAGCTTTCAACGCCGTGGTTGTAGGTGAGCTCAATCTCGGCATGTTCGGGGTTGCGGCCGTAGCCCACAAACGCCAAGTCGTACTTTTGCTCGGGCCGATGGGTGGTGCGCAGCAGCGTCATGCCGAGCACTTGGGTGTAAAAATCAATCGAGCGCTGCAAATTGCCAACGCGCAACATGGTGTGGAGCATTCTCATCGGGGTGCCTTCATCTCAAAAACCAAACAGGTGGTGGTGGCGTGGGCGTACAAGGTGCCATCGGGCCCCACCAGTTTGCCTTCGGCCGTGGCCATTTGGCGCCCCACATGAATCACTTGGCCCGTGGCGCGAACCAGAGGCACGTTCAAGCCCACCGCGCGCACGATGTTGAGCTTGAGCTCCAACGTCGTGTAGGCGCGCCCCACGGGCATGGTGGTGTGCACGGCGCACCCCACAGCAGAATCCAACAAGGTTGCGTACCAGCCGCCATGCATGCTGCCCATCGGGTTGAGAAACTTGGCGCTGGGCGCACCCTGAAACACGGCTTGCCCGTGATCCACGTGCACCAACACAAAGTCCATGGTTTGACCGATGGTGGGTGGTGGCAAATCACCGTCCACAAGTGCTTGCATCACTTGCAGCCCTGTTTTGCCTGCCAGGTTTTGCGGGGTGGCGACGCCAAAATCGGCGCGACGCATGCCACGAATGCGTGCTTCATCGGCCTGCCACGTGGCCAATGCTGGGTTGGGTGCTTCAACGGTCATGGACCGACAGTGTAATTTAGTGTCATGCGACCACCATCCACCAAAATGGTGTCACCCGTGACATAGCTTGCTGCGTCACTTAGCAGGTAGGCCACCACGTCGGCGATTTCGTGCGGTTCGCCAAGCCGCTGCATCGGGGTGCGGCTCAAGATGCGCTGCCGCGCCTCGTCGCTTGTCAGCACCGCGCGCTTGGCGAGCTCGGTGGCGATGGTGCCCGGCGCCACGCCGTTGACGCGGATGTGATGTTCGGCCAGCGACAGCGCCATCACGCGCGTGAGTTGGTCGATGCCCCCTTTGCTGGCGTTGTAGCTGGCAATGGTGGGGATGGTGAGCCGGGCGTTGACCGAGCTCATGTTGACGATGGCGCCCCCGTGGCCCTGCGCCACCAGCACGCGGGCCACCGCTTGCCCCACCAAAAAAGTCCCCTTCAGGTTGACATTGATCACCAAATCCCAATCGTCTTCGGTGATGTCCAGCAGCGGGGCGGCCTTGAAGATCCCGGCGTTGTTGACCAATCCGTCCAGGCTTCCAAAAGCCGCCAAGGTGCTTGCCAGGGCTGCGTCGATGTCGGCCTTGAGGGCCACATCCACCCGCGCCGCGTGGGCCTTGGTACCGCCCTGTCGCAGGGCCTCGGCCAGTGCCTCAACGCGTGCGCTGTCCACGTCCCAAAGCGCCACCGCGGCACCGTCTTGCGCTAACCGCCTGGCGCAGGCCTCTCCAATGCCCTGGGCGGCGCCGGTGATCACGTAGTGGCGGCCGGCCAAGTCAAAGTTCACCATGATTCAGCCCGTTTTTGCTGGTTTTTTGGCGGCCCGGTCAAGCCAGGCGGCAATGCCTTGCGCGTTGAGCTCAACGTCGAGCTCGAGCAACTCGGCTGTGTTGGCGGGCTGCATACCGTGCTGCGCCAGGCTCTTGCGGTACAGTGCGTCCAAGCCTTGCTTGAGTGCCTGGTGCCGACTTGAGTCGCTGGGCGCCGCGAGGCTTAGAGTCACCGTCTCTTCCAACAACGACAGGAACAGCGCGGCCAATCGGTCGACATTGCCCACGCGGCCGTAGTGGGTCAAGTACATCCACTGCGGCTTGCGTTCAAGCAGGCGCAGCACCGACGTTCGCAACGCCTCGGGCTCAAACTGAATGGGCGTTGATGTGGGCATCACCCAGGCACCGCGCTCGGGGTGGTCAAACTCGCGGTAACTCAAACCAAAGGTGTCGCCGGTGAACCAACCTCGGGACGCTTCGTCCCAAATGCAGTGGTGGTGTTTGGCGTGACCCGGCGTGTCGATGAAGGTGAGCGGGCGCGAGCCGACGTGCATCACCAAGCCGTCGTGCGTGCTTTGCACCCGCTCGGGGGCCACCCCAACCAATTTGCCGTACGAGCGATCCATTTCGGCCTGCCCATACACGGCCAAAGCGCCCAGGTACAGCGCGGTGGGGTCGATCATGTGACGTGCGCCTCGCTCATGAACCCAGAGCTTGGCGTGGGGGAGGTGCTTCATCAGCAGGCCCACGCCGCCGGCATGGTCCAGATGCACATGCGTGGGGATCACGGCGTCAACGTTGTCGACGCTCAGGCCGAGTGCGCTCAGTGCCTCAAGCAGCCGGGGCACCGCGTGGTTCGTGCCGGTGTCGATGAAGGCGGTATGCTGCCCGTCCACCAGCAAGTACGCAGCGTCAAACATCGGGCGGTGAAACCCCGTGTCGATGGCGTAGATGCCATGCGACAGGGGTTGCACGAACGGCGGCAGGGCGCTGGGGCTCAAACTACAAACCAGAAATCGCCCACAAACGTGCCACGTCGCCCGTGCCGTCTTTGGCATCAATGCTGCGCAATGTTTGCAAGCCTTTGGTTTTGGTGGCGGGTGTCATCAGCTGTGCCAGGCCCAAACGCAGTTTGGCGTCATCGAGCCGACGCAGGTTGCCTTTGGCAATGCCTTGCTCCAGCAGCGACACGGCCTTGGCGCCTTCGCCGCGTGACGCGTAAACGGTGCCTGCTTTGACCAGATCGTTGCCGTCCTTCAGCCCCATGGCCGCGGTCACGCTTGCCTCCAGGCCAGCGTTGGTTTCGGTCTCGGTCTTGACGATCAAATCTTTGAGACGCTTTTGGCGGTCGGCCTGCTCGCCCGTGCCCAGCAACCCAGCAGCGTAGCCTTTGTCCATGATGCCTTTGGCCTCAGTTGGCAAGCCAGCCTGCATCGCCAATTGAGCCATCTCCATGTACTCGTCGCCTTTGGTGATCAAGCCTTGTTTGAGTTTGAGGCGCATCACGTCGATGCCCAGGCGGTCAGAGAAGCCCGGCTTGCGTTGCAAGTTGGCCAGGTGGGCCGACCAGTAGTCCTTCTTGGGGTAGTAGGTCACCAACTTTTCAAGCGTACCCGAGTAGCCTGCCTTGTTGCCGGTGCGGTTTTGGGCGTCAGCCAAGCGCAGCAAGTCGTCTTCACCAGGGCGGCGTCCTGCACCTTCAGCGGCCGTGACGGCAGCTTGAGCCTCGCGCAACACGGATGTGTAGTCGCCACTCTGCGACTGCACGTACGCTAGCAATTGGTTGAGTTGTGCGCTGCCACCGCCCAAGGCTTTTGCCTTTTGCGCCCACTCAGAAACCTTGCCCCAGTTGCGCTGCTGTGAGTAAGCGAAGGCGATGGATTCGGCCATTTGCGCCTGCTCGCTGTTGCTGAGTCGCCCTGACGCGATGGCGGCTTCGAACGATTGAATGGCGGTTGCGTTGTCACCCGTGCGCTGGGCCGCTGCACCGCGCATGCGATGGATCAACAGCTGTTCGGCAGGGTTTTTGTTGCCCACCGCATCGGCTTCTTTGACCTTGGCCAACGCCGCCGGCGCCTTGCCGGCCTTGAGCAAGTCACTGGCTTGCTGCATCGGCTTGGCAATTTCGGGGCGCACGGTCTGCGCCTGGGTGGTGGCCACCAGCGACGCCAACACAGCGGTCATTAACAAACCACGAAGGTTGCGCATCGTCAACTCCTGATCTCAAAGGGACTGTTCTGCAACGCCGCGAGATGCGCGTTGGTGCACGCGCGGCCCATTCGCTCGGCGTTTAGTTCAAAAACTGCTCGTTGCCCACCAAGCCAATCTTGGTCACACCCAGGCGCTGGGCAGATGCCATCACACCGGCCACATGCTTGTAAGTGACCAATTTGTTGGGGCGCAAGTGCACTTCTTGTTGGTCGGGTTCGGACGCAACCGCCAACAGCTTTTGCTCCAGCTCGCCACGCGAACTGACGATCACGCCGTTCCAACCAATGGTGCCGTCAAAGTCAACGTCAATGCGGATGGGCGGACGTGGCTCTTTCACGGGTTGGTTGTTGGGAATGGGCATGTTCATCTTGACCGCATGGGTCTGGATGGGGATGGTGATGATGAACATGATCAACAACACCAACATCACGTCGATCAACGGCGTGGTGTTGATGTCCATGATCGGTTCGTCTTCAGCGCCGCCGGAGCCTACATTCATGGCCATGGTGCTTGACTCCTAGCGTGATCCGCCCTTGGGCGGAGGTTCGGTGATGAAGCCAACTTTTTGGATGCCTGAGCGCTGGCATGCCACCACCACGCGCCCCACCGACTCGTAACGCACCTCGGCGTCACCACGAATGTGAACTTCAGGTTGGGGCGACTTGATGGCTTGCACCTTCAGGCGGTTGACCAGCGTCTCGATGTCGGGCAGGCGCTCGGTGCCCCAGTACACGTCGCCTTCGCGGTCGACCGCAATCACGATGTTCTCGGGCTTGGTTTGGGTGGGGACGTTGGCCTCGTCGGGCAACTTAAGTTTGACGCTTTGCGTCACCACCGGAATGGTGATCAGGAAGATGATCAGCAGCACCAGCATCACATCCACCAGGGGCGTGGTGTTGATGCTGGAGTTCATCTGCTCTTCAGCGTCATCGGGTGAACCGACGTTCATCGACATGGGGATGCTCCCGCTCGGTGGCGTTGCTTAACGCTTGCCGGCCAACAACACGTTGTGCAAGTCGCCGCTGAAGGTGCGCACGCGCTCCATCACGCTCTTGTTGCGGCGCAAGATCCAGTTGTAGCCCATCACGGCGGGCACCGCGACAGCCAGGCCGATGGCCGTCATCAACAGCGACTCGCCCACGGGCCCTGCCACTTTGTCAATCGACGCTTGGCCGCTGATGCCGATGGCGGTGAGGGCGTTCAAGATGCCCCAAACCGTGCCGAACAAGCCCACAAACGGTGCGGTGGAGCCGACCGTTGCAAGAATGGCCAAGCCGTCTTGCATGCGGTTTTGCACACTCTCGACGGCGCGCTGTATGCCCATGCCAATCCACGTATGGCGGTCGATGGCTTGCTGCATTGCGCCACCCTCGTGGTGGTCGCTGGCCTTGAGGCCTTGCTCGGCGATGTAGCGAAAGGCACTGCCGTTTTCAAGCTTGTCCACGCCGCCCTTGACGGAGCCTGCCGTCCAAAAATTCTTCAACGCCGAATCGGCTGCTTTCAACAGCTTGTTTTGCTCAAACAGCTTGGTGAAGATGATGTACCAACTGGCCAGCGACATGATGATCATGATGATCAGCGTGCTCTTGGCCACCCAGTCGCCTTGCTTCCAGAGTGCCTCGAGGCCGTAAGGGTTTTCAAGTTCGACCTTTTCGACCACCGGCTTGACGCCAGCCGCCGGAGTCACCGCAACGGCCGCAGGCGCAGGGGTGGCTGCAACCGCTGGTGTCGCAGCCGCAGGTGCCGATGCTTGCGCAAAGACTGCCGTCGACGAAGCGCCGGTGATTGCAATCAAAAGGGCCGCGAACGGCACGCGCATCAATTTCAACAAGGACATGATTCCTCCAGGTGCAAAACCGCGCGAATCTCTAAGCGCGCATCATTAAAAGGGCTAATCGACAATCTTCCACACGTATTCAACACGGCCCTGCAGTTTCTCGGGCTTGCCATCCACCATGCCGGCGCGACCCTTGCAAGCCAGCACCGCATCGACAGTCGCTCGGTCAAGGGCTTTGTGGTCTCTCGACGAACCCGCTGATTTTTGGACGCTGGCGTCGGTGATCGTGCCGTTGGTTTCCATCGTGTAAACCACCACGGTGGTGCCCTGGGCTTCGGCACGGCGGGCGGCGGTGGTGTATTCAGGCTTGGCGCAGGCGTTGAAGTTGAGCTGCGGCGCCGTGCGTGCTGGTGCTGGTGGCGCTGGCACGGGTGACGGGGGGGCGGCGACCTCAACGGGCGCAATCACCACGGGTGGTGCGGGCGGTGGCACGACCTGGGTCACCGTGATGGCCGGCGCTGGCGTGGGAGGTGGTGCAACCACCACTTCGGGGGGGGGCACAAACGAGGGCGGTGGTGGCAGCGTCTTGGGCGGCGGAGGCAAATTTTCGGGGGGCGGGGGAGGCGGCTTAACCTCTTCGATAATTTTGGTTTCGATGGGCGCTTTGATGACCTCGACCACCTTGCGTGCCAAACCACTCACCAGCGCCCACCCCAGCAGGATGTGCATGAGGACAACCACGCCCAGGCCAACAAGATGCTTTGTTGGGCGTCTTTGCTGCTGTGCGTAATCCACGTTGCTCCTTCCGAGCCATGCCCGGCTTGATGGCAGGGCTGCATCTTGGTTGATCGCCGCCTCGTGAGCCGCGACGATGTTCTATAACTAGTCAGTTCAAGCGCGGCACTATATCCAAAAAAGGCCGGTTGCTGGCTGGGACATCACCCTAGACGCGGCAGCCAGTGATGCTTCAAGATGTAGCGCTACTACGTAACGAGACGGTGAACAGCGACCATTTGGAGTCGACAACGCACGATCCACATCTGCTTGAAGCGCCAATCATCGGTGCTTTGCGTGTTATGGCAGCGCGTCTCGGTACTTCTGCAAGAGGCATGGTGCAACGCGCATAGCTGATCTGCAGCTTGACGTTGGGTCAGACCTCGCGACGCTCCGTAGACTCAAGGCACTTGCCGCAATGCCCGCACTGGAGACACCATGGACGATCTCACGCAGTTAAAAGTCACCATCACAGACCACATCGCCACCTTGGTGATGGACAGCCCGCCCGTCAACGCGCTTACCCGTGTTCTGAACGACGAGCTCACCTTGGCCTTGGACCGCCTCTCTGAGATGGATGATGTGCGCGTCGTGGTGTTGACAGGTGCCGGCAAGGTTTTTTGTGCCGGGGCCGACTTGAAAGGCCGCGCCGAGATCATCAAAGGGCCGGGTGATCTTCCGGCGCACTCGCGCCGAACGCGAGAGTGTTTCCATGCGATCCGGGAATGCGCCAAGCCCGTTGTGGTGGCCATCAACGGTGCGGCTCTCGGGTCTGGGCTGGCGATGTGTGCTTCGGCCGACATCCTTGTGGCGTCAGAAAAAGGCTCGCTGGGCATGCCCGAGGTTGATGTTGGCCTGTTGGGAGGCGCGCGTCATGCCATGCGCTTGTTCAGCCACTCGAGGTTGCGCCGCATGGCACTGACGGGGCTGCGCGTTGACGGTGCCGAGCTTTACCGACTGGGAATCATCGAGGCCTGCACGACGCCCGACGACCTGATGCCACGCGCGCTGGAGATTGCAAAAGTGATCGCCAGCAAGAGCCCTGTGTCGACCCGCATGGGCAAGCACACACTGAACGTGATCGAGGACATGAGCCTGCGTGACGGCTACCGCTACGAGCAAGACATGACCGCTGCCATTGGCAAGACCGAGGACGCCAAAGAGGCGCAACTTGCGTTCAAGGAAAAGCGCACCCCTGTCTTCAAAGGCCGTTAGGCGCCGAGTCAGGTCGGCAGCAGGCGTGCCCATTCAACAATGGCCGCAGCAACCGCAGCGGGCTGTTCGCTCGGTAAGGCATGGCTCGCATCGGCAATCACTTGCACAGTCACGGTATCGCCGATCGTGTCCCGAAGCTCAAGGCGCGTCGCTTCGGGCCGCCACGGGTCGCATGCACCTTGCAGATCGAGGATCGGCGCATGGCTGACCGGCCACCAGGTGTTTTTGTCGGGCGTTTGGGAGGCTTTGCGAAAAGCCACTTGAAGGTGAGGATGCCAGCCGTCCAGCCACGGGGACGCATCGTGGCCGGGCGCAAAAAACGCTCGCTGCAGTGCGGCCAAGCGCAAGCCGCGCGGTTGGGCTGCGTCGGCGGCGATGTCCAGCGCCTGGGTCAGCCCCGCTGGAAACGTGCGCGCCGCGCCCGCCATCACCACCACGCCGCGCACGCACTGTGGGTGTTCAAGGTCGGTCACCCGGGCCACAAAGTGCCCCCAGGCATGGCCCGCCACGATGGCGCGACCATTGCCGAGCACCTTGACGGTTTGTGCAACATCGTGAGCCAGCTTATAAAGTGTTAGGTCCGTGGTGGGCGCAGTGCTACCACCCATGCCGGGTGGTTGGGGTCTCAGCACACAAAATCCGGCGTCTGCAAGCCGGGACGCCAGCGCCTGCAGGTCGTGTGCATCGCGCATTGACGAGGGAAGCAAAACGATGGCAGGCGGGGTGCGTCCACCAGAAGCCACCCGTGCCTCGTCGATCAGGACCTCGATGACGGTTTCCTTTGCTAAACCAAGCAGCACCGCGCGTGAGGCTTGATCGCCCACACGACGCTCCGGGGGCTGGCTCACGTTCGCATCACTCGCAGCGAAAGCTCTCAGCGCTGTTGGTGTCGCCTGCGCCACGGTACTTCGCAACTTGCGGGTAGGGGCACAGCGGGCGCGTCCGGCCGGGGAAGGCCGCACCACTGGCGCGCAAGGAAGTCGGCGCTTTGCCGTTTTCCACCCAGTCCACCAGGGCAGAGAAGGGGTCGAACCGATCCAGCGAAGGGCCGCCGCCACAATGCCCCATGCCAGGCACGGCGAAGTAGCGCGCAAAGTTGTGCGTGGGTGCCATGCCCCCGTTGGCCTCGGCCAGGCGCTCGTACCAGCGTCGCACGCCGTTGGCGTTCAACAAGGCGTCACCCTGGCCCATGTAAACAATGGCCTTGCCCCCGCGGGCCTTGAAGTCGCGGTAGTCAGTGGCGTTGCTGGCGGTGAATGCCGCTGACGCCGCCAGCCTAGCGGGGTCGGTGTCAAAGTTGAATTTCAGGTAGTCAAAGTCGGGCGCCGGAGGCGTCATGAAGACGTACTTCACCGACGTGTTGGTGGCCCGAGCAGCGTTGGGTGTGGCGGTGGTGGAAGTGCCGAGCATGGCACCGCGCCACTGGATCACACCGGCATCGATGGGGTAAGGCTCGTACAAGGCCCGGCCGCGTGAGTCGCGCGGGCCTTCAAGCACGCGGGCCAATGCGCCCACTTGCGCTGGGCTGAGGCACTGGCTGCTGCGTGTCGCACTGCACTGCAACGCGGACGGGTTGTAGCGACAGGCAGCAGGGTGGTCGACACTGCCGTCGGTCACGCCATCAAGGGCGTCGCATTGCGCCAGCACATCGCGCTGGATGAGGCCCAGATCGGCGTCTGAAAAGGCCCGACTGAGCACGGGCTTGCCGTCGACGCCGGGTGGTGCAATGCGCGTGAACTCTTGCAATATTTGCATCGAGCCGATTTGCGCCACGTGCTGCTCGAGGATGGGTGCCCCCGCGACGATGCCGTCAAATTGATCGGCGTTTTGCAGCGCTGCCATCATGGCTTGCCGGCCACCCCCAGAGCAACCCGCGTAATAAGCGAATTGCGGAGCACGGCCGTAATAGGCGCCGATCAAGGTCTTGGCGGCGCGCGTGACCAGCGAAAGGGAGTTGTAGCCCCAATCGATGCGGGCCTGCGGGTCGAGGCCGAAGGACGCGTCGCGCGGGTCGGTTGCTTGATGGCCGAAGTCGCTGCTGGCCACCGCATAACCCGACGCCAGTGCGGGGCTTGAACCATTGTTTGCAAAGCCCCATGCCGGGCGCACTGAACCGTCGGTGCCGCCACCGCCCATGAACTGAAAGCGGCCGTTCCAGACCTGCGGCAGCCTCAACTCGAAGCGCGTGGCGTAGCGAACGCCAGCCACGCCAGTGCGTGCACCCATCTCGGCCGTGACCAGGCAATGCGCTGGCATGGGCAAGTCGCCCGCCCGCTGCGCACCGGCCTCGACCAGCCGCGCTGCCTGAACAACCATTTGGGGCATTGCCACCCGCAGCAACGCAGTGCAATCGGGTTGAATCGCGCGGGCCAATGCAGGCGCCTCAGGTCGTGCTGTGGGGGTGTTTTGATGGCTGCAAGACGCCAGAAGCAATGCCGCCGCAGCTACCAAGGCTTTGACACCTTGATGCACGCCTGGCGCCAGTGACGCTGAGATTGGCGCCCGACGAAGGTTGGGGAGACCGTTGGGCATGCGCTTACTCCACCGTGGCGCCAGACTTTTTGACGATGGCCGCCCACTTGGGCAGCTCGGCGCGGATCAGCGCTGCAAAATCGTCGGGGGTGCCAAAGGTCGGCTCGATGCCCAGCGCTACCAACTGTGCCTTCAGCTCTGCCGACGCCATGACACGACCGAGTGCCGCATGCAAAGTTGCCAGCACGTCCTTGGGGGTGCCCGCAGGTGCAAAGACACCCAGCCAATTGGAGACGTCATAACCCTGCAGCCCTGACTCGGCAATGGTTGGTACTTGGGGGATGTTGGCCATGCGCGCTTTGGATGTCACGCCCAGCGGCCGCACTTTGCCGGCCTTGATGTGCTCCTCGTACACCGTGTAGGAGTCAAAGGTCATGTCGATCCGTCCAGCCAACACGTCCACCAGTAGGGGCGAGCTGCCTTTGTACGGCACGTGCAACATGTCAACGCCAGCCAGCGCTTCAAACAAGGCGCCTGACAAGTGGCTCGAGCTGCCATTGCCCGCCGAGCCGTAGCTGAGCACGCCAGGCTTGCTTTTGGCCAGGGCCACCAACTCGGCAATGTTCTTGGCGGCAACCGACGGGCCCACGACCAGCACGCGCGGCGTGATGTGCGTGAGGCTGATGGGCGCAAAGTCTTTTTGTGGGTCGTAGCGAAGCTTGGCGTAAAGGGCTGGATTGATGGCGTGCGTACCCATCGTGCCGAAGAACAGCGTGTGGCCATCGGGTGCTGACTTGGCTGCAGCTTCGGCCGCCGTGGTGCCACCAGCGCCACCCCGGTTGTCGATGATGATTTGTTGGCCCAACTCCTGCCCCAGCCGCAACGCCATACCGCGTGCCATGACATCAGCCGCGCCACCCGCCGGAAAGGGAACGATCAACCGGATCGGTTTGTCAGGAAAGGCGTTTGCCGCCGGGCTCGCAACGCCCAAAACCCCGGCCACCACGAGAAGCACGGCGCGCCATGCTGCTTGGCGCCCTGTGAAGGAAAGGTTTGTCACTCGTTGCCCCTTATTCCAGAGTTATTTTGCCTTTGGCCACGACGCGCTGCCATTTGTCAAATTCAGATTGCATCAGGGCTTTGTACTCTTGCGGCGTCGACGTCACCGCAATCACACCCTGTTTGAGAAGCTGCTCCTTCACGTCGGCCGATTGCACGGCCGCTGCCATGGCGTCCCTGAACTTGCTCAGCACATCCGCTGGCACACCGGGGCCTGCAATCACGCCATAGACGGTGTCCATCACGACGCCGGGCAACCCGGCCTCTTGGGTGGTGGGTACGTCGCGAAGTTGCGGCGCGCGGGCGGGGCTGGCCACCGCAAGTACCTTGAGCGAACCGGCCGCAACGTGAGGCAACACGTTGAGCAAGTCGACCACGGCCACGTCGATCTCGCCCCCCAATAGCGCCGTCATGGCTGGGGCAGCACCCTTGTAGGGCACGTGCAAAAGGTCGATGCCAGCTTCCATTTTGAGCAACTCGGCGCCAATGTGAGGCGAGGTGCCTGGCCCGGCCGACCCGTAGTTGAGTTTGCCGGGCGCCGCTTTGGCGAGCTTGATGAATTCGCCCAAGTTGTTGGCGGCCACCTTTTTGGCCACCACAATAACGGCGGGGCCGCGCGCCACCACCGTCAGGTACTGCACGTCGGCCAAGAGGTAAGGCACTTTTGTCAGGTTGGGCATGCCCGCCAAGGGCCCTTGGCCCGTCAGCGCAAAGGTGTAGCCGTCGGGTGTCGATTTGAGTGCGGCATCGACGCCAAGCGTTCCACCGGCGCCGCCGCGGTTGTCGACGATGATGGTTTGCTGCAGACTCTCGCCCGCCTTCTTGGCCACGAGACGAGTGATCACATCAGCGGGCCCTCCAGCGGCGTAAGGCACCACAAGGCGAATCGGCTTGGCAGGCCATGCTTGGGCGTGGGCAGCTTCGTGGGCCGTTGAAAGCGCCATGGTGGCGATGCAAAGTGCGGCGAATCTCAGTGCGTGTGCCATCGGGTCTCCTGGGGCGAATCAACGGGCAGTTTGATCGCACATGGCAGATCATGTAAGGCGCCAAGGCCGCAACTCAGCTATGCGCGGGCTGCAAGGCATGGCGGCGGTTATGCGGTCAGGCGCAAGCCAGTGTTGTTCGCCCGCGAGTAGGCAAAAACCCCGTGGGGGCCTAGAGTGCCCAACAACGCATTGCATTGGAGAGACGCCAGGATGAACCCCCAAGCCGGCCCCCTGTCCCACGTCAAGGTCTTGGACCTGAGCCGCATTTTGGCCGCGCCGTGGGCGGGGCAGATCCTCGCCGACTTGGGCGCTGAGGTGATCAAGGTCGAACGCCCAGGTGTGGGTGATGACACCCGTGCCTGGGGCCCACCTTTCTTGAAGGGCCCCGACGGCCGGGACACGCAAGAGGCGGGCTACTACCTGGCCGTCAACCGTGGCAAACGATCAATCACGGTCAGCCTCGACAAGCCCGAAGGCCAGCGCATCGTGCGTGAGTTGGCGCTGAAGGCCGACATCGTGCTCGAGAACTACAAAGCCGGTACGTTGGCGCGTTACGGTCTGGATGAAGCGTCGTTGCGCAAGGTCAATCCGCGGCTCATTTACTGCTCGATCACGGGCTTCGGTCAAACCGGCCCACGCCGGGACCAACCCGCCTATGACTTCCTGATCCAGGCCATGGGCGGTTTGATGAGTGTGACCGGTGAAAAAGACGACCAGCCCGGCGGCGGCCCGCAAAAAGTTGGCATCCCCATCGTCGACCTGATGTCTGGCATGTACGCTGCCGTGGCCGTGCTGGCTGCACTCGCGCGGCGCGACAAAACGGGCGTGGGCGACACCATCGACATCGCGATGCTTGACGTTCAAGTTGCGACGCTGTCCAACCAAGCGATGAACTACTTGGTGTCGGGCCAAGTGCCCAAGCGCAATGGCAACGCACACCCTAACATCCAGCCGCAGGACGTTTTTGCGTGTGCCGACGGTGATGTCATTCTTGTGGTGGGCAACGACGGGCAATTTGCCAAGCTTTGCGAAGCTTTGGGCCATCCCGAGTGGGCGGGCGACGCGCGCTTTGCCACCAACGCGCAGCGCGTTCGCCACACGCGTGAGCTTTCGCCTCTACTGCGCCAGGCGTTTGCTGCTTGGGGCCGTTCGCCGTTGATCGCCGCGCTCGATGCGGCTGGTGTGCCTTGCGGTGCGATCAACTCGGTGGCTGACGTGTTTGAAGATCCGCAAGTCAAGGCGCGTGGCATGCTCAAAAATGTGCCACACCCGAGCGGGGTCGATGTGCCCCAGGTGGGCAGCCCCATGCGGTTTGCAGACGCGCCGTTGCAGACCCAGGCCGCGCCGCCGCTGTTGGGGCAACACAGTGACGACGTGCTGGCCGAACTCGGCTACGCTGCGGCAGACATCGCAACGCTTCGCGCGGCAGGGGTGGTGTGATGAAGCTCCACTGGTCACCCAAATCGCCCTACGTTCGCAAGGTGATGATTTGTGCCCATGAACTGGGTCTGGTCGACCGCATGGTGTTGATCCGTTCCGTTGCAGCGATGCTCAGGCCCAACCCGCAGCTGATGCAAGACAACCCACTGTCCAAGATCCCGACCTTGGTGTTGGACGATGGCCGCACGCTCTTTGATTCGGCCGTCATTTGTGAGTACTTGAATGACGTGGGCTCTGGGCCCCTTTTCCCCGCGTCAGGTGACAACAAGTGGCAAGCGCTTCGCTGGCAAGCGCTGGGTGACGGCTTGTTGGATGCACTGATTTTGTGGCGCAATGAACGCGAGCGGGTAGCGCCCTTGTCGGCACTGACGGGCGCGTTTGAGGTAAAAACGCACGCGGTCTTGACGCAGCTCGACGCCGAGGCACACGCCCTCCAACGAGCCAAATTTTCGATTGGGCACGTCGCCATCGGCTGCGCCCTGGGCTATTTGGACTACCGCTTTGACACCCTGAGTTGGCGGGACCAAGTGCCGCGACTGGCCACTTGGTACGCCGACGTTTGCAAGCGGCCCTCTTTTTTGAAAACGGAACCTGTCGACGGTTAAGCCTAGCTATCTCCTACCGTCGTGCTCAACCGTAAAGCGCGGTGGGATTGCCCACCAAGATCTGCTCAACCAAGGTGTCGCTGGCTGTCCAGCGCTTGAAGGTTTCAAGTAGATTGGCTGCATCAGGTGTTGGCGTGACGCGCAGGTGAGGCCAATCACTGCCCCACAACAAGCGCTGCGGGTTGGCGTGCAACAAGGCATCGTGAAACCGCTTGCCACGTTCGAAGTTGGCGGCACCCAGCAGGTTGCGATACGCACACAATTTGACCCAAACGTGACCCGACGACACCAGGGAGAGCAGGGCACCAAAACCGGGTTCGTCAATGCCCGCATCAGCATTGAACCCACCCATGTGGTCAATCACCACTGGCACTGGAAGCCGACGCAGTGGCTCGGCAATGTCAGGCAGCGCGCGGCAGTCCGTCCAAAGTTCGGCGTGCAAACCCGCGCTGGCCAGTGCGGGCGCCATGGTGAGCAGGTCCGCAAAAGATGCGCTGCCGGCAAAGTTGCCGTCGATGCCGCTGCGATGGCTGAAGCGTGCGGCCCGAATGCCCTTGGCGCGCAGGCCGCTGATTTTGAGCGTTGTGTCCTGTTGCAGCACCAACACGCCGCGCAGTTGCGGGTGCGCCGCGAGTGCGTCAAACAGCAGTGAGAAGTTGTCACCATACGCGCTCGGGTGAACCAGCACGCCGTGCGACAGCCCCAGGCGCGACAGCAGCGCCAAGTAGTCCGGCGCTAAGGCCTCGGGCGGTGTGTAGCTTCGCTCTGGCGCCAGCGGAAAGTGGTTGTAAGGCCCAAACAAATGGGCGTGGCAATCCCAACCGGACGTCGCTTCGGTCACGCCATGTCCCGTTGCGGCAGCGCGAAGGCGGGCGGCACACCCTCGGGCAATGGGATCTCGTGCGCGTTGAGCGTCATGGCGACCATCGTGTAGTACCCCACCAGTGCGGTCAGCTCGACCACCGTGCGCTCGCCCAGGCGGGCCAGTGCGTCGGCGTAAGTGCCGTCAGATACCGAGTTGTGGCGATTAAGTTCGATGGCAAATTGAACAATGACGGCGTCGGTGGTGTCTGGCAGCGTTGGTGCAGTCTGGGCAAGGATCGCCTCGATGACGTGTTGTTCGATGCCAACCCGTTCAGCCTCCAAGCGGTGGGCATACCACTCGAACGGCGATTGGCAGGCGCGCCCCGTCACCAGGATGGCCAGCTCCGACTGACGCGGCGTCAAGGTGGTGTTGTAACGCAGCAGCTCGCCCAGTGCTTGCCAACGATCGGCAAGCTCGGCGTTGTGCAGGGCGGCACGCAGCGGCCCTTGAACTTTGCCGCGGCGACCCGCCACAATTTTGTCGTGAACGCGGCGTTGCGTTGCATCCATGGTGTTGGGTTCGGGCAGCGTGATGCGCGGCATGTCTAAGTCTCCTGGTTGGTACCTCAAGCTTAGCGGCCTGCATGGTGCAGGCCACACCGCGCCGCGTATCCCAGCTATGCCGGACCGGGCAATGCAGTGCTTGCACTGGGCTGCCACATGCCGGCGCGCGCCATGTCGTCAACGATCTCGACAATTTGTGATGCCACCGCCGTGACGGCGCGAGCAGGCCCTTTGGACTTGGAGAAAGCCATGGCCACCGTGCGTTGAAACGGCGGGTCAACGATGCGGGACGCTTGCAGTCGCCCATCGGCGACCTCGCTCCATACGGCGTGCCGCGGCAGCACGGTGTAAAGCCGCTCCGACGCAACCAACGACTTTTGCAAGGGGAGGGAGTCAGCCTCGACGGCGGGGGCCAGTGTGATGTGTTGCTGCCGGGCGATCAGGTCAAGGGCTGTGCGCAGTCCATTGGGGGCGCTGGGCAGGATGAAGGGCAATTCATGCAAGGCCGCGAAAGGCACTTCGGCGGTGGCTGTCCGCGCGTCGCCCGGAGGCCCAATCAGGTAGCTGTCCACAACGGCCAGCGATTGCTCCGTGTCGGGCAAGGTCGGCCCGTAGCGGTAGAGGATGGCAATGTCCACCCGCGCGTCGGCAAGCCACTCTTCGACTTGACCGCTCGAACCTTCCAGCACTTTCAGGCTCACCGCCGGATGGCGGCTGCGCATCTCCGAAAACAGCCGCCCGACCAAGGGCTGCGCGATGGACGGTAAAAACCCCAGCGCCACGCGACCCGCAGGTTCACGGGCTTCGCCTCGAATCTCTCGCTCGAGCTGCTCGGCTTCCAACAGCAAAGCTTTGACACGGGGAAACAGGCGCGCTCCCACCTCGGACAGCTCCACACCACGCCCGGTGCGATTGAACAACCGGGCACCGCATTCGCGCTCCAAGGCATTGAGCTGTCGGCTCAACAGCGATTGGTTGCTGTCCAAGAACAAGGCTGCGCGTGTGAGGCTGCCCAGCTCGCCGATGGCCACAAAAGCCCGCCACTTGTGCAAGTCGGCGGTGATCTCGATGGCGAAGTCGGTGGTCTTAGGGGTCTGCATGGCCAAGGCTATCGATCGTGAACCCCTTGGCGGCAACTCGGTGGCCTTACTGCGCCTCGATCTTCGCCTCGCGAATGGTTTTCTCCCACTTCTGCGTTTCACGCGTGTTGCGCACCGCTAAATCGTTGGGCGTACCGGGGTCGATGGAAAAGCCAATGGCCTGGAACTTGTCTTGCAGGTCTTTGCTGTTGGCTGCCGCATTGATGGCGGCGTTAAGTTTGGTGACGACGTCGGCAGGGGTGCCGGCTGGTGCAAAGACCGCGAAGTAGGCGATCAACTCGTAGTCTTTCAAGCCCAGTGCTTCGTTCACGGTGGGCAGCTCGGGCACCACGGCCACGCGCTTGCTCGACGTCACGGCCAAACCGCGAATCTTGCCGCCCTTGTACTGCGGCACGGTCACGCCAAAGTCGGCGGTGAACATGTTGACCTGGCCACCGATCAAGTCTGTCATAGCAGCGGGGCCTGCCTTGTAGGGGATGGCGTTCATCTGCACGCCCGCCATGCTCGCCAACATCTCGGACGACACCTGCTGCGATGTACTGGCATACGCAAAGGTGACTTGCCCCGGTTTGGCTTTGGCCAGGTCGATGAACTCACGCAGGGTTTTGACGGGCAGGTCGGCGTTGACCGCCACCATCAACGGCACCGAGCCCAAAAAACCCACCGGCACAAAATCTTTGTCCTGGTCGTAGGGCAGCTTTTTCATCAAAAACTTGAGGGCTGCGTTGGTGCTGTTGGTGCCCACCAAAATCGTGTAGCCGTCGTTGGGCGCTTTGGCCACCGTGTCGGCCCCCAACATGCCGCTGGCACCGGGTTTGTTGTCGATCACCACCGGTTGACCCAGGATGGCCGCCATCTTTTCGGCAAACGCGCGCCCGATCTGGTCTGTCGCGCTGCCTGGGGCGAATGGCACCACGGCGCGGATCGGCTTGTTGGGGTACGCCTGCGCCCAAGCGGCGCCGGGCGCCGCGATGGCCAGGGCAAAAGCAGAAAGCAAAAGCCTGGCGGTGGTCGTCTTGGGGTTCATGGTGAGGGGTCCTGTGCTGTGGGGAACGCTTGGGAGCGGCCCAAAGTTTAACGTCTGCGGCGCCAGCAGCTTAAGGCGTGCTGTGAGGGGTCGAGCACGAGGCTCGGCCATGCGCATCCACCGCCAAAGAAGGGTGAGGCTTGGGTGGATGTCAAACAGGAGTCGGACTTGCCCCAGGATCCCGGACATTTTCACACCCGTTCATGTGTTGACCGAACAAGCTCAAGTTAGTGTCCGGGAAAGGGGGAACTCCAGCAGGTTGTCATGACGGTATGCCGTTCAGTCAAGCGTGATGTTAGCTTTCTTGACCAGCCGAGCGTAGCGATCCTGCTCGGTCTTGAAGAACTGCACGGCGGCGTCTGGCGTCGTCAGGCTGAGGAAGTCGTCGCGCTTGGCGAAGCCTGCCTTGACTTCTGCGTCGTTGAACGCGGCTGTCACGGCGTCGTGCAGGCGCTTGACCTGGGCCGCTGGCAGGCCCTTGGGGCCAATCACGGCGAACCAGCCAGCCACGTCGACATCCGGGAAGCCCTGTTCGGCAATCGTGGGCACGTCCGGCAGGGAGGGCACGCGTGCCTTGCCCATCACGCCGATGGCTCGCAGCGCACCACTCTTCAAGTGCCCCTGAACGGCTGCCACAGCGGCGGCGCCCATCTCGACCTGACCACCGATGATGTCGGTCAGCATCGGACCCATGCCCTTGTAAGGAATGTGCTTGACTTGTACGCCTGCGGCGTCAACAAACATCTCGCCGGCCAAGTGGATGATGGTGCCGTTGCCGGACGACGCGTAGTTGTAGGCGTCCGGCTTGGCCTTGAGAAAGGCTTGCAGCTCTTTGGCGCTCTTGGCGGTCACCTTGTTCGGGTTGACCACGAGGACGAAGGGCGAGCCGCCGACCACACTGATGGGTGTGATGTCGGCTTGGCTGTCGTACGGAATCTTCTTGAACACGCTCGGGTTCACGGCGTGGTTGTTCGACACGATGGCGATGGTGTTGCCATCGGGTGCTGCATTCACGAGCGCCTGCGTGCCGGTGATGCCGCCGGCGCCGGGTAGGTTCTCGATCACGACGGTCTGGCCACCCAGCGCCTTGGACAGTGCGTTCTGCGTCGAGCGCACGATCACGTCAACGCCCGACCCGGGGCCCACCGGCAGGATCACGCGCAGTGGCGGTGCAGACTGCGCATAAGCGCCAACGCTGGTAAGCAGCAGGGTCGTTAGGACGCCGCGGCGAAAAGTCGAGAAGTTCATGGGGTTGTCTCCTTGGGGATGGGTTGGCGGCGCAGGGCGCTCAGGATTTGATCGGTGTGTTCGCCGACTTTGGGCAAAGGTCGGCGCACGCCGGGTCGGCGCCCCGCCATCAACAGCGGCAGCAGAACGACCTTGGTCGAGCCGCCGTCGTCGGTGGGCATGTCGACCAAGCCACCGCTTTCAATCAGGTGCGGGTCGGTGACGAGCTGATCGGGTCGCACCACGGGTGCGTAGGGGATGCCTGCGGCCTCGAGCTTGGGCATCAATTCGTCGATCTTGTGGTGCCTGAGCGTGTCGCCGAGCCACTTCAGCAACTCGGGGCGCAGCGCCACGCGCTGCGCGTTGGTCGCCAGCGCTTCGTCATCAGCCAGATCCATGCGATCGATGACCTTGCACAGAATCTGGAACTGCTTGTCGCTCACGGCGCCGATGAAGAGCTGTTCTTCGTCGGCCACGATGAAGGTGTCGTAGACACTCCACGCCGACACGCGCGAGGGCATCGGCGGCGCCGGTTCGCCAGTCATCTGGAACTGCATCATGTGCTGGGAGGCCAGTAGGCAGCAGTTCTCAAACAACGCGGCCTGCACTTCCTGGCCCTTGCCTGTGCGCTCGCGCTCGCGCAGCGCAGCTAGCACGCCGATGGCCGCAAACATGCCGCCCATGATGTCGTTGACACTGCTTCCCGCGCGCAGCGGCCGGCCCTTGGGGCCTGTCATGTAGGTCAGACCGGCCATGTTTTGCACCACCTCGTCGAGCGCCAACCGCTTGTCGTAGGGGCCGGGCAAGAAGCCCTTGTGCGAGGCATAGATCAGGCCAGGGCTGGTCTCGGCAAGCGCCTCGTAGCCCAGACCGAGCTTGTCCATCAAGCCGGGTCGAAAGTTCTCCAACAAGACGTCGCTTTGCGCGATCAACGCCTTGGCCGTGGCCAGGCCCTCGAGCGTGTTGACGTCGATGACGACGCTCTTCTTGTTGCGGTTGAAGCTGCGGAAGAAGCCAATGCCCAACCCCGGCAGCTTGCGTGTCTTGTCGCCCCCGGGGGGCTCGATCTTGATGACCTCCGCGCCCAGGTCGGCCAGGATCATGCCGCAGGTGGGGCCCATCACCATGTGGGTGAATTCGATCACCCGCAGGCCAGCCAAGGGAAGGGCGCTGGCGTCGCCGTCTTGGTGAGGCAAGCCGCTGTCGTCGCTCATCATCGTTTCCGTTCGTTTGCAGTGATTCAGGCCGCCGTGGCCACAGGCTTGAAGTTCTTCGGCAACCCCGCACGCCACATCGCGCCATGCGTGGGTTCGCCCTCGATCCAGCCCGCCACCTTGGCGCGCAGCGCCAGCAACGCCGGAATGTTCAATCCGGTATCGACCCCCATGGCCGCAAGCATGAAGGCCAGGTCTTCGGTGCTCGCATTGCCGCTGGCGCCCGGCGCATGGGGGCATCCACCGATCCCCGCCAGCGAGGCATCGAAGCGCCTGACGCCGATCAACAGCGCCGCGTGCACATTGGCGAGCGCGAGGCCGCGCGTGTCGTGGAAGTGGCCGCAGCAAAAGCGATCGCCGGCGATCTTGAGCGCTTGCTCGAACAGTCGGCTCACCGAGCCAGGGTCGGCGTAGCCCACGGTGTCGGCCAAGCTGACACGGTCGGCACCTGCGTCGAGCAGGGCCTGCATGAGGCGCAACACTTCAGAGACCTTGACTTCGCCCTGAATCGTGCAGCCGAAAGCGGTGCCAACGCCGCCTTCGATCAGCGTCTTTTTACCGGAGGCATCGCGCGCGGCCCGGATGCGCCGCATCTCCGCCACCACGTCGTCGGGCGTTTTGCGCAGGTTGGCTAGGCTGTGCTCGTGGCTGGCCGAAAGCGGCAGGATCATCAGGTCGGCACCTCCGTCTAGCGCGCGTTCGGCACCCTTGAGGTTGGGCACCAGAACACTGGCCACGAGGCCAGGAATCGTCTTGGCATGGGCCAACACGTCGGCCGTGTCCGCCAGCTGAGGCATCAGCTTCGCCGGCACGAAGGAGCCAACTTCGATCTCGCGCTGCCCGGCCGCGAAGGCTTCGCGAATCCACTCGCACTTGCGATCTGTTGAAACGATCGTGGCGATGCTCTGCAGCCCGTCGCGCAGACCGACCTCGCGTATCACGACGCGTTGTGGAACTCCTGTCACGTCTTGTCTCCTGTCTGCGAGCTCGACCCGTAGGTCGCGCGAAGGCATGATGTTAGAGTTTCCTGAGTGATCAACGAATGGTATAAAGGAATCGTTTAAATTCCCGTTCGGAATCTAGCAAGTGCCGTGCGATGAACGACATCGATCCCAAGACGCTGCGCCTGTTCGTGGCCGTATGCGAACTGCGCAACATGAAGCAGGCCGGCGCGCAGGAGCACATTGAACCTTCGGCGATCAGCAAGCGCATTGCGCAGCTTGAGCATCGGCTGGGCGCGCCGCTGCTGGTGCGGGGCCGACGCGGCGCGCAGCCCACCCCGGCCGGCCTCGCGTTGCTGGAGCATGCGCGCAACCTGCTGTTCACGCTGGAGCGCATGGAGGCCGATGTCGCCGCCTTCTCAAGCGGTATCAAGGGCCAGGTGCGACTGGTGGCCAGCGCCTCCGCCATCGCCGAATCGCTGCTCGACGACATGGCGGTCTTCATGCGCCAGCCCGAGCACCGCGAGATCAAGGTCACCATCGAAGAGCGCTTCTCGCGCGACCTGGTGCGCGTGGTGCGCGACGGGGGTGCCTCACTCGGCGTGTGCTGGGATTCGGTCGACTTCGAAGGGCTGGAGCATCGCCCCTATCACAGCGACGAACTCGTGCTCGCGGTCCATGTCGACCACCCGCTGGCGAGTCGGCGCAACCTGCGCTTCGAGCAGACCTTGGGCTACGAACATGTTGGGCTACCGCCGGCCTCGGCGGTCCATACCATGCTGCACCGCGCTGCGGCGCGAGCCGGAAGTGCCATGACCTACCGCGCCGTCGTCTCGAACTTCGACGCGTCACTGCGCGTGGTGGCCGCCAACCTCGCCGTCAGCGTGATACCGCGCCAGGTGACTTTGCGCGCCCACTTGGACGGCGTGAAAGCAATCCCGCTCACCGACGCTTGGGCGCATCGCCAGTTCGCGGTGTGCTTTCGTCGGTCCGAGGCGCAGCAGCCAGCTGTGGCGAGGCTTGTGGAGTTTCTTGTCGCGCGCGCAAGTGCGACACCCTCGTACATAGTGCGTTGACTATCGCGCTGGGCGTGGGCCACCAACCTACCGACTCACCGGAGGTGCGCCGCGTGGCCATGGGCTTCGACGAGCGTGTGCCGGACCGCTTCAAGGACAATCTGCGCCAATCCAAGGAGGTGACATGACCAAGGTGTGTATCGTCGGTGCCGGGGCCATTGGTGGCTTCATCGGTACGCGGCTGGCGGCGGCCGGGCGCGCAGAAGTCAGCGCCATCGCGCGCGGGGCCACGCTGCAAGCACTGCAAGCGCACGGCTGGCGCCTGAACAGCGCAGCCGGCCTCGTGCAGGCGCGGGCGCGTGCCAGCAGTCATGCGGCCGAACTGGGTCCACAGGACCTGGTGGTGATTGCCGTCAAGGGCCCGGCGCTTACCCAGGTTGCACGCAGCATCGCGCCGCTGTTGGGGCCGAACACGCTGGTCCTGCCAGCAATGAACGGCGTGCCCTGGTGGTTTTGCCAGGGTGTGGCCGGCTTTCCCGGCGGCGCACTGCAAAGTGTGGACCCGGGCGGCGAGATCGCTGCCGCGATTCCGTTCGCGCAGGTGCTGGGCTGCGTGGTGCATGCCAGCACCTCCACGCCAGAGCCCGGCTTGGTGCAACACAAGATTGGGCAGGGCCTCATCGTTGGCGAGCCACAAGGTGGCAAGAGCGAGCGGGCGCAGGCCGTCGTGGACCTGATGGCGCACGCCGGTTTTGATGCCACGCACACCGCCAACGTGCGCTACGACATCTGGTACAAGCTCTGGGGCAACATGACGATGAACCCGGTAAGCGCGATCACTGGCGCCACCATCGACCGTGTGTTGGGCGACCCGCTGGTGCGCGAGTTCTGCTCCGCAGCCATGGCAGAGGCCGCAGCAATCGGCGCACGCATCGGCTGCGCCATCGAACAAAACGCCGAAGACCGCCATGCCATCACCGCCAAGCTGGGTGCCTTCAAGACGTCGATGTTGCAGGACGTGGAGGCCGCCCGCCCCATCGAGCTCGATGCCATCGTGTCGGCGGTGCACGAGATCGGTGCCCGCCTGGGCCAACCGACGCCGCACATCAACATCCTGCTTGGTTTGGCGCGGCTGTTCGGGCGCACGCACGGTCTGTACCCGGAGGCTGCGAAGTAATCGTCACTCACCAGTGGTATCTCGGAACCCACAAGATGCCAGTCCGGAAAGTCTGAGAGTTCGCGACCTCGACCCCCAATCGCTGCGTCTGCTGGTGGCCGCCTGTGCGCCGACCAAAAAGTCCAAGCAGGTCGCAGCGTTGTTCTAGCGGGCCTGCGCAGCCGTTGGCGCAATCTCGGGGAACTGCGTGTCTTACTCGGCCTTCAGCCCAACCTTCGTGATGAGGGGGCCCCACTTCTGGCGCTCCGCCTTGGCGAAGTCGGCAAGCTCGCCTGCAGAACCACCGGCCGGCTCGTGCCCCAGGTCGAGCAATCGCTGGCGGATCTCGGGCTGCGACAAGATCTTCGCCAGCTCGGCATTCAGCCGCTGCACCACGGCCGGGGGTGTACCGCGTGGTGCGTACAGACCGTTCCAGGCCAAGACTTGGAAACCGTCGACACCCTGGGCTGCAGCTGGCTTGGTGCCGGGCAGCAAGGCTGACGCGTTCAACGAGGTCACGGCGAGTGCCTTGACCTTGCCGCTGGCGATGAAGGCTCGCGAGGCGCTGACCGTGTCGATGGCCAGGGGCACCTGGCCGCCGATGAGGTCGGTCATCGACGTGCTGGACCCTTTGTAGGGAATGCCCCGGACCAGGGTGCCACTCTGCTGCTTGAGCATTTCGAGCACCAGTCGGGCCGTCGTGCTGGGCAGCGCCACGTCGAGCGTATCGGGCTTGGACCGTGCAGCGGTCAGCAGGTCGCCCAAGCTGTTGAACGGCGACGTGGCAGAGGCCAGGATCACCATCGGGAACGAACTCACCAGCATGACCGGTTCGAAGTCCTTCTCCGGGTCGAAGCTCATCGAGGAATACAGGTACTGATTCAGCACATGGGTTCCGTTTGTGCCCATCAACAAGGTGTAGCCATCGGGTGCCGCGCGGGCTGCCTCTGCGGTGCCGATGTTGCCCCCAGCGCCGGCTCGGTTCTCGACGAAGAAGGTCTGGCCCGTGGCCTTGGTGAGGTTCTCTGCCAGGTAGCGCGTGGCCACGTCGGTGCCTTGTCCCGGCTGGTACGGCACGATGATCTTCACCGTCTTGTTCGGGTACCCCTGCGCTGCGGCAGGTTGCGAAATGATCAGCGCGGCAGCGAAGGCTGCTAGCAGGCTGAGAACTCTTTTCATGTTTGTCTCCTGTGGGTGTTGTGCAAGGGTTGAGTGGTGAGGGCTGCGTTCAGACACGTCGTGAGAGCACGCCGCAGGCGTGAAGTTCTGCGATGCGGGCGTCGCCCAGGCCGATCTCCTGGAGGATCTGATCGGTGTGTTGTCCATAGGTGGGCGGTGAACCGACTGCTCGGCCCGGTGTGCGCGACAGCCGCACGGCCACACCGACGCCCTGGTAACCCTTGTTCGCCACGCGCATGCCCCGGTGCACCGTGTGCGCGTGCTCCAGGGCTTGCGGCACCGAGTTCACCGGGCCCACCGGCACGCCCAGGCGCATCAGATCGGCGCAGAGCACATCACGTGCCCGGGGCGCCAGCGCCGTTTCGATGGCACCGCGCAGCAGCTCGCGGTGTTGCAGTCGCTTGCGGTTGCTGGCAAAGCGGTCATCGGCCAGCAAGTCGGCCAGCCCCAAGTGCTCGCAAAAGCGCCTGAACTGCCGATCGTTGACGATGCCCAGGAAGACCGGACCATCCAGACACTCGAATTTGTCGTAGGGCGCGATGTTGGGGTGCGCGCTGCCCAGCAGCTCGGGCGTTCGACCCGAATGCAGCCAGTTCGCTGCATGCGGCACCAGCAGACTGAGCGCGGTGTCGAACAAGGTGGCCTCCACGCGCTGGCCAAGTCCGGTCTTGGTGCGATCAACAAGGGCGAGCAAGATGCCGGACAACGCGGTGTAGCCGGTGAGGTGGTCGACGATAGGAATGCCGATGCGAGTCGCCCCTGAAGCCGGGTCGCCGTTGATGCTCATGAGGCCGCACATGGCCTGCACGATGGCGTCGTAGCCGGGCAGGCCACCCAGCGGTCCATCAACGCCAAAGCCCGTGATGGCGCAATGGATCAACCGGGGAAAGCGCTGCCGCAGCACCTCGTGGCCCAGGCCCCAGTTTTCCATCGTGCCGGGCAAGAAGTTCTCGACGAGCACGTCGGCCGTCTCCAGCAGATTCAGCAGCGTGGCCTGGCCCTCGGGTCGTGACAGGTCGAGGCCTATCGCCCGCTTGCCGCGGTTCACGGCGGTGTAGTACGCGGCATCACCTGCGGCATTGAAGGGCGGTCCGAGGGTGCGCGTCTCGTCGCCGGCCGGTGGCTCGATCTTGATCACATCGGCCCCCTGGTCCGCCAACATCTGCGTGCACAGCGGCCCGGCCAGCACCCTGGAGAGATCGATGACGCGCACGCCCGCCAGCGCGCCCGGTGGTCGTCCTACAGCGCCGCCGACCGCATCCGCCTCGATATCAGGCATCTATCCACTCCTTTGAGGGCCGGCTGGTGCTGACACCTGAAGTTAGGTGCCAGCACGTCGCGGAATGAAGGTCAGGCGCGCGAAGGCAGCTCGACGATGCCTGAACCCAGCACCGACAACTCGTCGTCCTGGTTGCGCGCTTCCTGTTCGATCTCAACCAAGTGGCGACCGTCCTCAACAAACTTGCGCTTCACCTTGGCCTTGATGAACAGCATGTCGCCTTCGGGGTTGTGGCGCCGGATCTTGCAGCTGGCCTTGCGCAGGAAGCCGTCGTCGCCCATCCAATTGGTGAGCTGATGCGTCAGCCACGACGTGCGCTCGGGACCGTAGTCATAGGCACCTGGGGCGCCGACTTCCAGCGCGAAGTCCTCTTCCCAGTGCACGCGCTCGGGCACGTCAGGGATGCCGAAGCGGTTGGTGATGCCCACACCCGGGTGCGCGTCGATCAGCTTCCATGCCAGCTTGTTGGCACGGATGTAGAGCCCACCCCAGCCCTGCGCGTAGGCGATGAATCCGGTCACCGTCATCGGCCCCTTGAACATCACTGGAAGTGCTTCGCCTTCCTTCACGTCCTGCCAATAGCGAGGCGTGCTGCCACGCACCTCCTCGCCACGGTAAAGCTTGTAAGCCTCGCCGATCTCTTCGGGCGTGTAGCGACGCGGCTCGCGGGCCCGCACTTCCTTGTACTTGCTGCCCTGTTCGCGAGCATGGTCGCGCTCGGTGCGGAAGCACCAGCTGTCGGCCTCGGCCACCTTGTCGCCCTTCTGGTTGAAGAAGTCGACGTGGTAGATCTGCTGCACAGCACGGCCGGCGAAGCGTGTCTGGTGTTCAACGAGTTCCTTCAGGTGGGCCTCGGTGGTGATTTCGTCGTTGCGCTGCACGTTTTTGTGCCACGTCCAGTCGGCGCCAGACCACATGGCATGCACGCCGGGCAGGCCACCGACGTAGCCCGAGACGATGCGGCTGGTGGAGAACAGAAAGCTGGGCAGCGCGATGAGGCCCCCGTGCTTGGTCTTCGCCGCGTAGTCGGGGTCGCACCACAGCGGGTTGTCGTCACCGATGCCGTGCGCATAGTGGCGGATGTTGTCGCGTGTGGCCTCATGGCACCAGGGCTCCAGCGTGTTGCCGATCTTGACGCCGATGCGCTCGCGCAGCTCGTCCATGCCGCTGTCTGTGATCTTGGGGAAGGTTCTTTCTGTGGTGGTCGACATGGATTCTCCTGGGTCCGTTCAAGGTTGGGCGGCGGGTGCCGCAAGGGTGTTGGCGAGTTCCTTCTCGCGCAGCTTCTTTCGGTGGATCTTTCCGGCGGGGGTCTTGGGTAGTTCGTGCACGAACTCCACCTGGCGCGGGTACTCGTGCTGGCTGAGGCGGTGTCGCACGGTCTCCTGGATTTCACGCACGAACCCGTCGTCGCCTCGGCGTTCGGAGACGATGAAGGCCTTCACGACCAGCCCGCGCAGGGCATCGGGCACACCGATGGCGGCGGCCTCGACAACGTCGGGGTGCTTGAGCATGGCGTCCTCGACCTCGACGGCACCGATGGTCCAGCCTGCCGAGATGATCACGTCGTCTGCACGGCCGCCGTGATAGAAGTAGCCGTCGTCGTCGATGCGCCCGAGGTCCTTGGTGGCCAGCCACGCATCGCGGCGCCACAGCTTCAGTTCACCCGTCTCGCCCGGGGCGCAGGGCTTGCCGTCGGCGTCGTGCACTTCCACGCGCAGACCAGGGACGGCCTTGCCCAGCGAGCCGGGCTTGACGGCGAAATCAGGGGCGCCGGGGAAGTTCACCAGGCACACGCCGATCTCTGTGGTGCCATACATGCTGCAGGCAGGACGGCCGAAGGTTGATTCCACGAATTCGGAGGTCCCGCTGTCCATGGGCTCGCCAGTGAAGGACAGCTTTTCGAGGAAGTAGGTGTATCGCGCAGCGGCCCCGGAATTGCGCATCATTCGGTAGTGGGTGGCGGCCGCCGACAGGTTGTTGAAGCGGTGGTCTTGCAGCGCCTTCAGCAAACGCTCGGCATCGAACTTGCCCGCGTAAGCGCCGATCGTCACCCCCATCGCCAAGGGCGCCAGCGTGCCGTGCCACAAGCCATGGCCCCAGGCCGGCGACGACGGGCACATGAAACGGTCGCCGGGGCGCACGCCTGTGCCATAGAGCGCGGCCAGCATCAACGTCACGATCGCCCGGTGGGTGTGCTTGACTGCATCGGGCAGCTCGCGCGTGGTGCCAGACGTGTACTGAAAGATCGCCAGATCGTCGGCACGCGTCTTCGTCTCGAAGCGGGCGGGCAGGTGGCCCAGTGAGGGCACAAAGTTCTCGTCGGCCACCAGAATCTCGAGGCCTTGCGTGCTCGCGACCATGGTCGCCTTCTCGGTGTTGGTGACAACGACTCGCGGCTTGCAATCTTGCACACGCAGCCGGATGCCATCGGGGCCGAAGAGGGTGAAGAGCGGCACCGCAATGGCCCCCATCTTCATGGCGCCGAACATCGCGACGTAGAACTCGAGGGATGGCTCGAGCATCACGGCAATCCTGTCGCCCGGCTGCACGCCGCGCGCCACCAGCCAGTGTGCGAAGCGCGACGAAGCGTCGGCGATCTGCTGGAAACCGAGCACGAGGTCGTCGCCTGCGGCACGAACGATCACGATGGCCGGGCGGTGGCCGCCAACATGCCGGTCGATGCACTCGTGAGCGATGTTCATTCGCTCTTGGTTGCCATCGAAGAGTTCCCAAAGCTTGTCACCGGAGCAATGCGCCAGGGCGTCTGCATACGACACGTATTCGGTCAGCTTGGTCATTTGAAGGGTCTGCTCCAGCTCGGCGCTCAGTGCTGGCAATTTTGCGCGCCGCCCTGCTGATTGTCAATAAAGACTATGAATTGTCTATGTACAATTGTGCCTGGGTGTCTTCGCCACCCAGTGGCGAGCGTTTGTCCATCGCCTTATGCTTGGCGGCAACCTCATGGGGAGAGAGATGACGACAGCCAGTTCCATCGCAACCGCCGCAACCACGGCAGCGGCGGGGCCTCGGCTGCGTCCGGTGCCCGCGGTGTCGCGTGCCGTCGCGATACTCCGACTGCTGGGCCGCAACCCGGTGCCGATGACGCTCAAGTCGATCTCGCAAGAGCTCGGCATGGTGACCAGCACCTGCCTGCACATCCTTCGGGTGCTGGTCGACGAAGGCTTGGTCAAGGTCGACGCCGCCACCAAGCGTTACTCGCTGGGCGCCGGCATGCTGGCGCTGGCGCGCAGCGTCATCGAGAGCAGCCCGTTCCCTTCGCTCGTTCAGCCTGTCCTCGACCGGCTCTCAGGTAGCTGGAACATCACTGCCATCGGCGTTGAGGTGACTGGCATCGAGCACATGGTCGTGATGGCCTTGTCCCGATCGCGTGCGCCGTTTCGCCTTCACGTGGACGTGGGCAGCCGATTCCCCGCGCTGCTCAGTGCAACCGGCAGGCTGGTGGCTGCCTTCACCGAAACTCCGGCGGCGGCCATCGAACGCCGGTTCCAGTCGCTGCGCTGGGAGCAGCCACCGGACATCGATGCGTGGCGAAAGGAAGTCGAGACGGTGCGCCGCAGGGGCTACAGCATCGACCGTGGCAACTACATCAGCGGCATCACAGTGATCGCGGCGCCGGTCTTCGACGCACGCCAGCGCCTGTCGCACTCACTTGTGGCGGCGGGTGTCACCGACCAGCTCGGCGGCAGCAAGAGCCTGGCGCTGGCCAAGGACCTTCAGGCCGAAGCCCAGGTCCTGTCGCAGTTGCTGGCAGCGAGAAGTTGAGTGATGGACCCCAAGTCGCGCATCGAGAGCCCTGCCGCAAGCGGCTGGCGCCAGCGCGACCTGCCGGGCTTCGTCGGGCTGATAGGCCCGCTGTGGACACGCAAAGAGGAGTCCGGCTGGGCCTACGGCCTGCTGGCAACGTCGCAGCACCTCAACCCAGCAGGCCTGGTGCATGGCGGCTTGTTGACGACCCTGATCGACCATGCGTTGAGTGCCATCGCGTGGGAGGCGCTCGGGCGCCGCGCCTGTGTCACCGTGCAGCTTGACACGCAGTTCGTCCAAGCGGGCCGAGAAGGCCACTTCCTTGAAGCCCGCGGGCGAGTTGTGCGCGCAAGCTCCAGCCTTGTCTTCATGCAGGGACATGTGGCCGTTGCGGGCACCGAAATCCTGACTGCCAGCGCCGTGCTCAAGGTGATGATGACCCCGGCGGTGGAGGGTGCTGGCTGAGGCCCCTAACACGAAGGCGATTCGTAAACGTCAAATTGGTGGAGACGAGGAGGATCGAACTCCCGACCTTCGCATTGCGAACGCGACGCTCTCCCAGCTGAGCTACGTCCCCACGGGGTGAACGGCATGAAACTGTCGACTTGAGTTTAGCATCGGGGGATGCGATCCATTGCCACCCATTCCGACTCTAAAACCCTTGCCGATGCCTGGCGCCGTGATGCCGATTGGCTCGATGCGCAGTACAACAACCGCGCCTTGGTGCCCGACTTCGCCACACACCTCGAGCGCTGGGCGCGCGAGTCGGCGCGGGTGCGCGAAACCCAACGCTGTGAGCTTGGCCTGGCCTATGGCGATGCGGCGTCGCAAACGCTTGACGTCTTTCCTGCTGCAAGGCCCAGTGGTGCCGTGATGGTGTTCATTCACGGTGGTTATTGGCGGGCGCTTAACAAGTCGGATGCCTCGTTCATCGCCCCGGCTTTCACGGGCAGCGGTGTGACCGTGGTGGTGCCCAACTACTCGTTGTGTCCTGCCGTGTCGGTCGAAGCCATTGCGCTGGAGATGACGCAGGCGGTGCGCTGGGCATGGCAACACGCAGCCGACTACGGGGGTGATCGCCAACGCATCACCGTGGCAGGGCATTCTGCAGGCGGGCAATTGGCGGCCATGATGCTGGCGTGCGATTGGCCAGTCGTGGCCCCTGATTTGCCCCAAGGCCTGGTGGCGTCGGCGCTGTCGCTGTCGGGTCTGTTTGACATGGAGCCGATCATGCATGCGCCCTTTCTGCAAAACGATTTGCGGCTCACACCCGCGGCGGTGCAGCGCTTGAGCCCGGCGCGCTATGCCGCACCGACCGGGCGTTTGCGTGCCTTGGTGGGGGAAGACGAAAGCAGCGAGTTTCATCGCCAAACACGTTTGATCGAAGCGGCCTGGGGTGCGGCGCATGTGCCTGTTTGTGCCGCCATCCCGGGTTGCAATCACTTCACCATTTTGGAAGACATGGCGCGCGTGGGCAGCAGCACGCATCGCGTGGCGCTCAACGCCTTGGCTTGACGCAGCGCAGCCCGCTCACGCCGCGATGCTTCAAGATCACCTTGCGCTATCGCGGCGATAGCGGCGTTAAATTGCCGCAGCGCTGCCGATTTGGTAACGTCGTGGCTCGAGTGCAGAACGGAATGCCCTGCGGCAAGCCTTCGACATCGACACGATCCATCTTTTCACCCACCGAAGGAGCCAGTCATGGGACTCAAAGGAACGAAGACCGAGCAGAACCTGAAAGACGCGTTTGCCGGCGAATCGCAGGCCAACCGCCGCTATTTGTATTTCGCAAACAAGGCCGACGTGGAAGGGCAGAACGACGTTGCGATGCTGTTCCGTTCAACCGCTGAGGGCGAGACCGGCCACGCGCACGGCCACCTCGAGTTTCTGGAGCATGGGTCGGGTGACCCGGCCACTGGCTTGCCCATCGGCTCGTCACGCCTCAACCTCAAGGCTGCTGTGGCCGGCGAAACGCACGAGTACACCGACATGTACCCAGGCATGGCCAAAACGGCCCGCACCGAAGGGTTTGACGAAATCGCTGACTGGTTCGAGACACTGGCCAAGGCCGAGCGCTCGCACGCCAACCGCTACCAAAAGGCACTCGACGCTTTGGTGGATTGATTGCGCGTTGGTTGACGATGGGACAAGGGGCTTCGTGCCCCTTGTTCGTTTGTGCTGCCCAGCAGCCGTGGTTTAAGCAGTAAGAAAGAGGCCAAGAGCATGCGCGAAGGCAACCTGGAAGCACCCACGCGGCACCCCGTCGCCTGGAAGACCGAGGCGTTTTACGACGAAGCGTCGCTTCACCAAGAGATGGAGCGCGTGTTTGACATCTGCCACGGCTGCCGCCGCTGCGTAAGCCTGTGCCAGAGCTTCCCGACGCTGTTTGATTTGGTGGACGCCACCGCAGATGGTGAGGTTCACGGCGTGAGCAAGGTCGACTACAGCAAGGTGGTTGACCAATGCTACCTGTGCGACCTTTGCTACATGACCAAGTGCCCCTACACGCCGCCACACGCGTGGAACCTTGACTTTCCGCACCTCATGTTGCGCGCCAAGGCCATCAAGTTCAAACGCGGCGACGTCGGTGCTGCTGAAAAGTTCTTGGCCTCCACCGACAAGCACGGTCAGTTTGCAGGCATCCCGATCGTGGTGCAGACCGTCAACGCCATCAACCGCACCAAAGTGGCACGGCGCGTGATGGACAGCGCGCTGGGTGTGCACCCCAATGCTTGGATGCCCGAGTTGGCGACCAAGCGCTTTCGTTGGAGTGCTGCCAAAAGCGCCGCCACCGTGGTGACCAAGGGTGAGCGCACCCCCGGCAAGGTGGCCATCTATGCCACGTGCTACGTTAACTACAACGAGCCAGGCATTGGCCACGACTTGCTCAAAATACTGGCGCACAACGACATCCCCTACGTCATTGTCGACAAAGAAAAGTGCTGCGGCATGCCCAAGTTTGAATTGGGCGACCTCGAGTCGGTGGAACGCCAAAAAGAGGCCAACATCCCCGTGCTGGCCAAGTACGCCAAAGAAGGCTATGCCATCCTGAGCGCGGTGCCCAGTTGCACCTTGATGTACAAGCAAGAATTGCCTTTGATGTTCCCCGAAGAGGCCGACGTTCAGTTGGTGAAAGCGTGCATGTGGGACCCGTTCGAGTACCTCATCGCCCGCAACAAAGATGGCCTGCTCAAGACGGACTTCAACACCGCGCTGGGCAAGGTCAGCTACCACATTCCGTGCCACGGGCGCGTGCAGAACATCGGCAAAAAAACCGAGGACATGTTCAAGTTGATCGGCCAAAAAGTCAACGTGGTGCTGAACACGGTCGAGCGTTGCTCGGGTCATGCGGGCACTTACGGCGTTAAAAAGCCGTACCACCCGATGGCCATGAAAATCGGCAAGCCCGTGTTCAAGGCGATGGCCAAAGACCAGCCCGACTTCATCAGCAGCGACTGCGCCCTGGCAGGGCATCACATCGCGCAAGGCATGGCCGAAGCGGGGACACCTGCCCAAGCCTTGCAGCACCCCTTGTCGTTGGTGCGCCGCGCCTACGGCATGGTTTAACCCCCTCAAAGCACTGACCCATGACCATCACCCGTGAAAACCTCATGACGCTCGAGGCCTACGCCAAGGTGCGAGACAGCAGCCGAGCGGGCGTCATTGCCTACCGCAAGCAGCGCTCCGTCGCATTGGGCGAGCACGTGACACTCTTGTTTGAAGACGAAACCACCATTCGTCGCCAAATTCAAGAGATGCTCCACATCGAGAAAATTTTTGACGAGACGGGCATTCAAAGCGAGATCGAGGCCTACTTGCCCCTGGTGCCCGATGGCAGCAACTGGAAGGCCACCATGCTGATCGAGTACCCCGACGTGCACGAGCGAAAACGCGAGCTGGCACGCTTGATGGGGGTTGAAGATCGCATGTTTGTCGAGGTGGAGGGTCATGGGCGCGTTTACGCCATTGCCGACGAAGACCTCGACCGTGAAACCGACGAAAAGACATCAGCCGTTCACTTTGTGCGGTTTGAGTTTTCGAAGCTGGCGCGCGATGCGGTGCGCGCTGGCGCGGTGGTGAAGATCGGTTGCGACCATAAACACTACCCCGCCCACATGACCATCGCCCCCGAAACGCTGGCGCTGCTGGCGGGTGACTTGCGGCCCTAACGGGCAGACCGTTGTTGCATCCCTTGGGTAAGGGAATGACAAGCCTGTCACACCCCTGAAAAATGGTGGCTGGATGATGTGAATCTGATAAACCACGCACCACTCAACATGCCGCAGACCTTTTTCGTCGGCTCAAGATCCATCTTTGTCACCCTCACGGCTTGGGGCTTCATTGTCGGGTCGCTGATCGCGTGTGTTGCCGCTGCATCCAGTTACGCGGCCTTCTCGGGCTGGGGCGCTGGCGCCTCGTCGCTCCATCGCAGCTTGACGCCTTTCACGCAGGCCCTCATGGTGTGGATGCCATGGGTGCTGGGGGTGGGGGTTCTGGCCGCTGTGGCCATGTTGATTGCCTCGGTGGGCACGTTGCTGCGGCTTGATTGGGCGCGTCGCTTATTTATCGGCACCCTGGTTTTTGCCATCGTCGCCAACTTGGGCGGGCTGTGGCTTCAGTACGAGTTGATGTTGTCGCTGGTTACCACGTCGCTTACCGGGACCGCCGTGCCCACACCCCTTGCCGAATTGCTCAGTGGGTTTGTGACGGCCACCCGCATCATGGCGTTGATGGTCACGCTGGGCGGGTGCTTGGTGCTCACCTTCATCATCCGTGGGTTGATGAGCGACGAGGTGAAACAAGAGTTTGCTTGAGTCACGCTAGGGCTGCGCCATGCGGCGCGGCCATGAAAAAGCTCCGTCGGTCGGGGTTTTCGTTAGAAAAAGCCCCGTCAGGCGGGGCTTGCAAGAAAAAGCCCCGTCAGGCGGGGCTTTGCAACCAATGACTGCGGCGGCGAGGGCCACACGCAGCATGTGAATCACTTCACGCTCAACACCCACTCCGCCAGCGTTTTGGCCTCGGCGTCGGTCACTTGGGCATTGGCTGGCATGGGCACAGCGCCCCATACACCCGAGCTGCCCTTTTGGATTTTGCCCGCCAGGTTGCCCACGGCGTCTTTTTGCCCGGCGTACTTGACGGCGACTTCTTTGTAAGCGGGGCCAATCACCTTTTTGTCGGTGGCGTGGCAAGCCATGCAGTTCTTCTTTTGGGCCAAGTCAGCGTTTGCAAACGCTGGAGCCACAACACCCAAGGCAAGAAGGGGCGCAAGGATCAAAGCTTTCATGAATTCCTTCCGGTTCTGCCCAAGGTCGGGCGTTTACATTGCAAGAACGAATTTTAGGGTGTTCGGTTGACCGTGAGCCCTGTGCGCCGCTTGCTTGGAGGGGATTGTCATGGTTTTTGTAGTAATTGGTGTTTTGCTGGTCGCCCTCAAGATGGCTGAGATGGGGCCGACGGCGGGGTGGTCGTGGTGGATCACGCTCATCCCCTTTGCTGTGGCGGTTGCCTGGTGGTCGTTTTCCGACTCCATGGGCATCACCGCACAGCGGCAAACCGACATGGTTGAGGCCAAGGCTCAAAGGCGCCGCGAGAAGAACCTCGAGGCCATCGGCGTAAGCCCACAGGCCATTGCCGCGCATCGCAAAGCATCCAAGGCCAAGCAGATTGCGTCAGAGCGGGCCAAACGCATCGGCCTAACACACGGCCTAGCACACGGTCTAACGAACGGTCTAACGCACGGTCTGAACAGACGGCTCGACCCACGGTCCAGCCCGCAGCCGTCACTGTCCTGCCCGCGTCACACCAAACGCGAGCGCTACAAGTCCAACACCGCGCCCTGGCTGGCACTGGCCGCGTTGCGCGCGAACTTGGCCAGCACCCCTCGCGAGTAGCGCAGCTGCCGGTTGCGTCCACGCAGCCCGGCGCCGCGCCAACTCGGCGTCACTCACTTCAACTTGCAGCAAGAGCCGATGCGCATCGATGGTGAGCAAGTCGCCTTCTTGCACCAGCGCGATGGCGCCGCCCTCATAGGCCTCGGGCGCCACGTGCCCCACCACCATGCCCCACGTGCCACCCGAGAAGCGCCCGTCAGTGATCAGGCCCACACTTTCGCCCAGCCCCTGCCCGATCAAGGCGCCCGTCGGTGCAAGCATCTCGGGCATGCCGGGCCCGCCTTTGGGGCCGAGGTAGCGCAGGACCATCACGTCGCCCGCTTTGATCTTGCCCGCCATGATGGCGGCCAGGGCGGTTTGTTCGTCTTCAAAAACGCGGGCTGGACCGGTCATCACGGGGTTTTTAAGGCCGGTGATTTTGGCCACGCACCCCTCGGGCGCCAAGTTGCCCCGCAGGATGGCCAAATGGCCTTCCTTGTACATGGGCTTGTTCAAAGGGCGGATCACTTCTTGATCGCTGCGCAGGGCGGGCACGTCAACCAACGTCTCGGCAACCGTCTTGCCGGTGATGGTCATGCAATCGCCGTTTAACAAGCCGCCGTCGAGCAGCGTTTTCATCACGGCAGGGATGCCGCCCGCGCGGTGCAGGTCAACCGCCAAAAACCGGCCCGACGGTTTGAGATCGCAAATCACCGGTGTGCGTTTGCGCACGCGCTCAAAGTCGTCAATCGTCCAGGGTACGTCGGCGGCGTGCGCGATGGCCAAAAAGTGCAGCACGGCGTTGGTGGACCCGCCCGTGGCAGTGACCACGGCGATGGCGTTTTCCAAACTCTTGCGCGTCACGATGTCGCGCGGTTTGAGGTCGCGTTTGACGGCCTCGACCAGCACCTGTGCCGCGCGCGTGGTGCTGGACAAAATGGTGTCGTGCACGTTGGCTTCGGTGCTGGAGTAGGGCAGGCTCATGCCCAGCGCCTCGAAGGCCGACGACATGGTGTTGGCCGTGTACATGCCGCCACACGAGCCGTTGCCCGGGATGGCGCGACGTTCAATTTCGCCGAAGTCTTCGGCGCTCATCTTGCCAGCGCTGAACTGGCCTACCGCCTCAAAGACGCTGACGATGTTGAGGTCCTGGCCCTTGTAGCTGCCGGGCAAAATGGTGCCCCCGTACACGTAGATGGCCGGCACGTTGGCGCGCAAGATGCCCATCATGCCGCCGGGCATGTTTTTGTCGCACCCGCCAATCACCAACACGCCGTCCATCCACTGGCCGCCCACGCAGGTCTCGATGCAGTCGGCAATCACCTCGCGCGACACGAGCGAGTACTTCATGCCCTCGGTGCCCATGGCCATGCCGTCTGAAATGGTGGGCGTGCCAAAAATCTGCGGGTTGGCGCCGGCGGCCTTGATGGCGGCCACGGCCGCATCGGCCAGGCGCTGCAAGCCGGCATTGCAAGGCGTGATGGTGGAATGCCCGTTGGCAACACCAATCATGGGGTTCTTGAAGTCGCCCTCGCGGTACCCCATGGCGTAGTACATGGAGCGGTTGGGTGCGCGTGCAACGCCTTCGGTGATGGTTTTAGATCGGCGGTTGTTGGCCATGGTTTTCTCGGGTGATCGGGCTTGGGTTGGCCGCAAGTATCGCGCAAGCGGCACACACGCCCGCAAGGGTGGGGCGCTCATTGCGGCGACAATGCGTCACCAGCGGCCGCAGGCCCCATCAGGAGTTTATTGATGCTCGTGCATCCTCAGTTCAACCCCATCGCTTTTTCGGTGGGGCCGGTGTCGGTGCATTGGTACGGGCTGATGTACTTGGCGGCTTTTGGGCTGTTTGTTTTTTTGGCACGGGCGCGCGCCAGGCAACCGGCTTGGTCGCAGGCGGGCTGGTCGCCGCGCGAGGTGGAAGACCTGCTCTTCTATGGCGTGCTGGGCGTCATCGTTGGTGGGCGGCTGGGCTACGTCGTGTTTTACAAAGGGGCGTACTACCTGAGCCACCCGCTTGAGATTTTTCAGGTGTGGCAAGGCGGCATGTCGTTCCATGGCGGCTTGCTGGGCGTGTTGGCGGCGCTTTACTTTTATGGCCGTTCACGCAAGCGCACGTTTTTGGAGGTGGGTGACTTCGTGGCGCCCTGCGTGCCCACCGGGTTGCTGGTGGGGCGGCTTGGCAACTTCATCAATGGCGAACTTTGGGGCCGCGCGGCCGACCCGTCGCTGCCTTGGGCGATGGTCTTCCCCCAGTCGGGCAGTGCCGTGGCGCGACACCCCTCGCAGATTTACCAAGCGTTGCTGGAAGGGCTGCTGCTGTTTGTTGTGCTTTGGTTTTTTGCCAAACGCAAGCACCCACTGGGCCGCGTATCAGGGGCGTTCTTGATGGGGTACGGCGCGCTGCGATTCATCGCCGAATACTTTCGCCAACCCGACAGCTTCTTGGGGCTGTTGGCGCTGCAACTGTCCATGGGCCAGTGGCTTTGTTTGCCAATGATGGCGGTGGGGTTGTGGTTGTTCGTGGGGGCACCTGCGCGCGAGGCACGTCGGGCGGCGCGATGAGGCAAATATTTCTCGACACCGAAACCACGGGCCTGAGCCCCGATGGCGGTGACCGCATCATCGAGATCGGCTGCATCGAGATGGTCAACCGCCGACGCACGGGCAAGAACAAACACTTCTACCTCAACCCGCAGCGCGCCAGCTCACCCGACGCCATCAAAGTGCACGGGCTAACGGACGAGTTTTTGGCCGACAAACCGTTGTTTGCGACGGTGGCCGACGAGTTGATGACGTACCTGCAAGGCGCCGAAGTCATCATCCACAACGCAGCCTTTGACGTCGCTTTTTTAAATGCCGAGTTGGAGCGTGTCAAGCGCAAGCCGTTCAGCAGCGTGGCCGGGCGGGTGACCGACACCTTGCTGATGGCGCGCGACATGTTTCCGGGCAAGTCCAACTCACTGGACGCCTTGTGCCGCAGGCTGGAGGTCGACAACACCTCCCGCACCTTGCACGGCGCCTTGCTGGACGCGGGCCTGCTGGCCGATGTCTACATCCGTTTGACGCGCGGGCAAGACTCGCTGGTGATCGATAGCAGTGACGGCGCCCAGGCCCAGGTTACCGTGGTCAAGCACATCGATTTGATGGCGTTGGCATTGCCCGTGATCGAGCCCACGCAAGCCGAGCAGCAGGCCCACGAAGCCTGGCTCACGGTGCTGGACAAAGCCAGTGGCGGCAAGACGGCGTGGCGCGTGGCGTGAACCTGAGGGCGCGCAACACTGGCATAATGGAGGGCTTGGGGGTTTGTGCACTTCACTGCACCCCTTGACGCCAATGCAGTCCGGGCGGTTAGCTCAGTGGTAGAGCACTGCCTTCACACGGCAGGGGTCGCAGGTTCGAACCCTGCACCGCCCACCAAAAGAATCAAGCACTTAGCGCTGTTTTGGTGGTTTCGAAAGGGCCTAGTGTCCTAAAAGTGTCCTAAACCACCCTTTTAGGATCCACTTGTGGTGTGCGTAAGCGCCGCTTCTAAAGTGAACATTTGTCAACTCACGAAGCCGCGTCCAGGCACGCGCATTTGGGGTTTCCGCGCGTACTCGGCTGCGTACTAACTCCCGCCCAACGACGTTTCAGTGGAAACCTTGCTGGTAACCATGGCCGTGGAAACCAGCCTCGCGCGCGCGTAACGTGCAGATAACCCAAACCAGCCTCGCGCCGCGCGGGCGTACTTGCGCGCAAACGCCTCTTCGCGCGCGCCTGCGCGGAATTGGCGGAATGATGCTCCTCCTCGCGCGCGCGTGCGTATCGGTCGGACAAACCTACTCCTCCTCGCGCGCGCAGGCGTGCTGTTCGGCAAAACCCCTCGTCGCTAGCGCGTCATGCTGCGAAAACCCTAGCGCGCGCGGAATCTGGAGCGATGACGCCCACGGTGAAGGACCTCCTCGCAAGCGCTCGCGGAGTCTCGTCCGATGCGCCCATGGTGAGGTGTCTCCACCGTTTTACTGCCCTTGTTTATTCCGGTGCCGCGCATTCGACCCACTCTGCAACGATGCGATCAAGTACCGATGAAACGTCGCTCGGGTGCCATGCAGTCTGACCCCAAAAGCGCGAGATGACCGCCAAGGCGTCGCTACTCGGGTAGTAGTCGATGCGTGGGTTCTTCGCCCGCCGGTCGCGTTGTTGCTGGCGCTTGCGTTCCGTGCGCCACGATTCCCACTGTGCATGATCGGTTGCCGTCACGACGGGCTGGCCGGGTGCCCAGCTCATGCCGCAAAGCCTTGGCAGCGCTTCAGCCGCACAGCTTCAAGACTCCCAACGCTTGGTGTCGCCAGCGTGGCAGCCGCTGCATTGCTGCACCGCATGCCGCGAAGGTGTGCGCACTCGGTGCACGCCGTTCGTTCGTCCAGCTCCACATCGCGCAGGTGCATGCGCTCGGCAATGTCGCCCGCGTCGTCAGCGTTGAAGCCAAGCCCCAAAGCTCGGCCCTTACGCAGCGTGAAGCGCTCGATGGCGTCATCGTCCCAGGCCACGGCGTGCGCTTGGTCACCGTCGGCTTTGGTCAGTTTGAAGGGCCGATCTGCCGATGGGGGTAGCGGTGGCCAATCGTTCGTAGCCGCCGCCAACGTTAGCGCTGCGAGCACCTGCGACTTGGATGCACGCAAAGCATGCCGCATGTCGTCCGTCAACTTCGAAGCAGGCCTGACCACCAACCGCCCAGCATCTGCCGCGATGGTGATGCCTGCACTTTGCAAGGCTTGCAGTAGGTCGAAGGCACCCATCAGAAAGCCTCCACGTCGTCTTTGGCAGCTTCACTCATGCCCAAGTTTTGGCACTCATGCCCACTCGCGCCCTCTGTTTTTGTGGGCATGTGTGGGCACGAGTCACTTTCCGAGGGCACGAGTGCCACTTCATCCGCTGGCAGCACAGCCCCTTGGGGTAGCTTCCAAAAGCTCTTGGCGTCCTTGCCTGCACCTGTTCGTTTGATGATGACGCCCACTCGCTCACGGGCTGCCCGCACCTGCTTTTCCGTGAACCCGTCTTTGCGCATCGCCTCGCGCACTTCACTGCTTGGCACCAAGTCACGGCCGATGCATCGCTTCAGCGCTTCGTCTGCATCGTTGGTCACGCCGATGGAATCAGCGCCTTGGCTTTCCTCGGCTTCGTCCAGTACGTCAAGGGCTGACCCTTCGATGGCATCCAGCCAAGTTACCCGCTGACCTTCAACACCCGGCGCAACGGGCACACGTTCTAGGTCATAGGCAAACCCGCCATCGTCAGGGCCGATGTTTGACTTGGCGCGCATCAGCACACGCCGTGGCTTGCCTTCTTCGTCTGGCTTGGCCTTGGACGCAACCAACACCACGCGGGCCAAGGCACCGTAGGCTTGGCTGCCCGTGATGCGCTCCACGGGATCGCGCCCGCTGGTGCCCTTGCTGAAGTGCGTGATGCCGATGACCGCGCATCCAAGCCTTTGCGCCAGGGTGACGATGGGCTGAAGGGATCGGCGCACGTCGTTGGCCTTGTTACCGTCGCCGGTGACTGCCGACACGATGGGGTCAAGGATCAACAGTCGCAGATTTGGCAAGGCTTGCGCCGCAAGTTCAAGCGCAGCCATGTCGTTGCCGGGGTCGAACGCGTCACCATTCACCATGCCGGTGATGAAGTGGACCTTCGTCATGTCAGCACCTTCAGCGAAAAGACGCGCGGCCAGCACCGATTCGCCATCCTCGCCTGACCACACAAGAACGTCGCCAGCGTCGGCGCAGCGTGTGCCATCAGGCCATTGGCCGCCCTTGGTCATCACGCTGGCCAATGACAGTGCAATCGTGGTCTTGCCGCACCCAGGTGCACCACCCATGACGGTGAGCATGCCAAGCGGCAGGAAGCCATGCCAAGCCCAATGCACGGGCTCCAACGTCACCGTGTCGCCGCGCGTTAGGCGCACAGTTTGCTTGGGCGATGGCAGCGCGTTGGCCACCACTGCTTCAGCGCCACCCATGCGCTTGATGGCTTCGTCCAATTGATCGAGATTCATGCGCGCACCTCATCACGAAGCATCGACACGCGGGCCGCGCCAATCAGCAAGCGTTCGCGGGTGGATTCAGGCAGCGGCAGGCCGCGCGCCATGGTGGACGCGCAGACCACGCACAGCAGCATTTCGCCATCGACCAGCTCAAGCGCTTGGCCAGCAGACACCATGCGCCGCCGTGCTGATGCGGCGTGACCACCACCAGGTGCAGGCCTTGCCGGAAACAAGTCTTGAAGCTCGATGCCAAGTGCATCGCAAACCTCATCGACCGTGCAGCCTTGCCAGCACCTCAACAGCACCGCCTCACCATCAGCAGCAATACCCACACTGAGCGCGCTAGGGTTCTTGCCACAGTGGGCGGGGCAGCATGCTCGCCAGCGATCACGGCCATTTTCCCGAAGGCGGTACGGGCCCAGGCGCGATAGCACCAAGTCAAGTTGCGGGCTCATGATCGCACCCCCGCACGACGCGCGAACGCCTCCAGCTCGGCCAGCGTGTCCAACGTGCGCGTGTGGCCCCAGCGGCTGACGTTGATCGCACCCGATGCCTCAAGGCTGGTGACCCACCCGTTAAGGGCCAAGTGGGCTTGCAGGGTGGCGAAGTGCTTGGCAGAATCAGCGTTGTCAGTACCCGCTTGAATTTCGATTGCCACGGCTCGCACCCCGTGGCTTTCGTCTTTTTGGTAGGCCATGTTCAAGCCCCCTCACGGACAGCAAGGCTTTCAAGCCATGCGCGAGCGGTGACCACCTTCCAACGGGTGAATCTCTTTCGCTGGATGTCGGGCTTTGGCGCATCGCCGCGCCGGACGCATTCAAGGAATTTGCTGCGCGACATGTCGGCAGCGGCAGCGAGTGAGGGGCCGTCGATGTAGGCCACGTCGGCCAGCGTGTCGGGGATTCTTGGTTGGTGGGCTCTGTTGGGCATATTGAAACCTGTAGACACTCAAATCAAGTGCATCGCAAGTTTCAAATTTGCTTGCTGGACATTGCAAGATGGTCAAGTGGTCAAGCTTTGACCACCTAGCTTGACCACCTAGCCATTACGTGGCGTCTTGAACGCCGCCGCCGGGTTTTCTCAACGCGCTCCAAGCGTGTTTGAAAGCGCCCGGCGCGAGCCCTGCGCCAGCTCGGGCCGCATTCTTAGCTGGCGAGTTCGTACCGTTTGCCCTAGGAATTGCCATTGGGTCGTAGCCTGCGTTTTTCAATGCGGCCAAGATGGCTTCCTCGTTGGCGGGCATTCGCTGAACAGGCTTTCGCGCAACCGCATTGATTGACTTCGTCTCCGCCCGCAGCACGTTAGAAAATCGATAGGGAACCCCCCAGCGCACAAGCATCGCGTCAATGTCCGCCGGGTACATGAAGTACCGATACGCCTTGAACGGCATGTTGGGAACAACCGGCGCAAGCGTGTCGCGGTCGCGTAGAACCAGGGTCCCGGCTTTGTGGTCAGCCTCCATGCGGTCAAGCAAGGCATCAGCATCAAGACCGTTTTCTTCGGCGAGTGATGCCGCAATTTCGCCAGCCCAGTACTCGCCGCGTGCTTGCCGGGCGATGGTGTCGCGCCATGTTGCTACGGCCTCTTCAGCGCTAGTTCCTTGGTATTCGAAACAGCTCCAGTGCCGACAAAACACCCCCACGTTCGTGTGATCGGGAAGCGCAAGCAAATTCGGATCAACCTGCGTTGTGATTGGTGGCAGGACGAATTGGTTCTCACCCAAAGGCCTTTCAGCGTACTTCAGTCGCGCGAACATCGTGCATCCCTCATGCAACCTTGTGAAGGAGCCGCGCCACGCTGGCAAGGGAACCAGCTATTTGCCCTCGGGGATCAGCCTCGGGCTAGGCGCGGCTTAACTTGTCAGGCGGCCAGGGGCTGCACCATCTCGGCCATGTCTTTGCCTTGGTCGCGCTCGATCACCTCCAAGTCGTATTGCCCTTGCAGGTTTAGCCAAAACTGCGCTTCAACACCAAACGCCAAGCCCAAGCGGTAGGCGGTGTCTGCGGTCACGGCACGGTCACCCGAGCAGATTTCATCGATGCGGCGTTGTTGCACGCCGATGGCTTTGGCCACTCGGTAGCGGGTGATGCCCATGGCGTCGATGAAGTCGGCTTGCAGCACCGCGCCGGGGTGCACGGCGTCCAGCTTGCGGCCCGTGGTCACGCCTTTGAAGTTGGTGGTTTTCAATTCACTGCGATGAATGCTCATGGTGGATCCTTGGTTGTTGCGCCGTGCATGCACACGACATTGGCCGGTCAGTGGTAATCAACCACCTCCACATCGAAGGCGTTGCCGTCTTTCCATGTGAAGCAAATGCGCCACTGTTCATTGATGCGAATACTCCACTGGCCCCGTCGTTCGCCCTTGAGCGTTTCCAGTCGGTTGCCCGGTGGAACACGCAACGCCAGGATCGACGGGGCTGCATCAATCAGCTTGAGCTTGCGGCGCGCTGTGCCTTGAATCTCGCGGGGCAAGCCGCGAACCTCCAAGCCGCTGAAGATGGCCGCCGTCTTGGTGTCCTTGAAGCTTTTGATCACAGGCCGTAGTGTCGCACAGCGTTATCAGTATTGTCAAACAGCACTAAAGCATGGCAAGGTAACTCGATGGTCACAGCGCCAACTTTTCCATGGCCGCCGCTGCGTGATCAGCCCGCAGGTGCCCGTAGTGCCGTTCGATCATGGCCACGCTGGTGCCGCTCAGTTGGGCGACGGTCAGCAGGTCAAGGCCACCCGTCACAAGGTCGGTGATGGCGCTGTGGCGCATGGCGTAGGCGGTGATTGCCTCGCCCAGCCCAGCAGCACGCGCAGCCGCCTTGACGTGTTTCTTCCAAGCGTCTTTGTCCCAGGCCTTGCCATCTGCACGCGAAAGCAAGGGGGCAGCCGGTAGCTTGTTCTTGACGCGTTCTTCGAACCACTTGGCGGTGGCCGCTGCCAACTTGATTTTTCGATCACGGCCCGCCTTGTCTTTGCCAACGCTCAGCACACCCAGCCGCCGATCAAACGAAGCCACGGTCAAAGCGGCAAGCGCACCAGGGCGCAGGGGCACGGTGGCCAAGCCTTGCAAGAACTCCCCCACGTCAGCCGCCGCGTGTTGGATCATGGCTTTGCGTTGGCCCCGGTCTAGGTAGGCGTCACGCTGCCCGTCGGCGTCTTTGACGGGGCGCAGGGCCACGCGCCATGCCATGTCGCTGGTGACGTGCCCTTCATCAAGCGCGCGGTTCAATGCGGCGCGCAGGGCAGACATGTCGCGGTTCACCGTGGATGCTGCGCGTTCGCGGGTGGTGGGCTTCTTGGCGTATGGGTCGGCCACAACGGGCGTGGTTTCCAGCGTGCGCCGCCAAGCCTCCACTTGTCGCCGCGTGAGTTTTGGCAACGCAACCTTTGCCAGCTTGTCACCATTCACCCAGCGCTCAAAACGTGCCCGCAGGTCGTTGGCTTGTTTGGTGCCTTTGGAGGCCTGCACGTTTGCCACGTAGTTGGCGCATGCCTCAGCGACCGTGACCACTTCCAGCGACCCGCCCTTGCCCAGGTGCTGGAACCACTCATTCGCCGCCTTCACGGCTGCATCAAAACGCTGATGCGCTGGCAGGTCGTCGAAACCTCCGAAGCTGGTGATGGGTTGTTTGCCGGTCGCCGTGTCGTTCCAACGCGCCAGCCAAACACCATCCGATCCCGCCGTCACTTTGCGGAAACCTACGTGGCAACCTGTGGTTAGCTTGTGCCAGTGCGGAGGGTGGCGAGGCTTCAATTTGGCCCGCGCGTCCACGGTGTCGATGCGTCGAATCATGGTGTTTTGCCTCAGGTGTCCTAAAAGTGTCCTAAACCTATGGGCACTATTATGGACGCTTGCGGACGGTTTTACCTATGAGGACTCGTTCGCATGAGTCCGCAAAACACCGGTTTCCCTGCCTTCACACGGCAGGGGTCGCAGGTTCGAACCCTGCACCGCCCACCAAGTATTGATTTGTAAAATAGTAACGCATCCACCCTCGGGTGGCTTTTTTGCTTCTGGCTGGCCAAAGAAGCTTTGCGTGGGCTCTTGCGCAATGGGAGCGCAGACCTTCAGCGGCCAGACAGGTGGTTGAACTCATCACGCAGCAGGGTGACCACGTCCACCAGATCCAGGGCCTGCAGTCGGTTCTTTTTCAGGAACGCGGTCCATTGCGCTGTCTTCACGGTATCCCTTGCAAATGCATCGCTCAAGCCCAAAGGGGTGGTGTCCGGCAGCTGCAGCTGCCGCCGAGAAAAAGTGGCGTCGATGGCACGGCGCAGTTCTGTCGATTCCAGGGCTCCCTCGTTGAGCAACACCCACAGATCGAAATAGTCCTTCATCCGGGTATTGGCCATGCCGAGCAGGCACACCGCATGGAACTTTTCGGACACCACGGTGTACTTCGGGTACGAGCGTAGTTGCGGTGCAGGCAGGTCATCGAGCAGCACCGGGTAGCTCACCGATTCCGCAGCCGGCGTCACCGCATCGCCGAAACCTATATCGACCTGCAGCATGATGCGGGCTCCGTCCAGCTTCGCCAGCAGGTCGATCCGCACGCCGCCATAGCCCGCTTCCTTGCGGATCGCCGATCCCTTGACTGATGCGGGATCGAACGTGATGCCGTCTTCCACCTCCATCGCACAGATGTCATGGAAGACTGCAACGGCAGAATCGATGTCGTCCGGTCCAAAGCCCAACAGGTCCGCGTCGCGTGTCGGCCGGTGTGGCTGGTCGTACCATATCGAAAACAGCAGTGCACCCTTGAGCAAGTAGTTGCCGGCATGCGGTGAAATCGATAGCCGGTACAGCAAGCGCTCCAGTCCGTAGTGGGTGAGGGTTAGGTTGAAGTCCTGCTTCGTGGCATCGGCACGCTGCTTCAAGCGGGCGCGGATGGAGGCGGCCAGGTTGCGGGTCACAGGGCTACCCTCCGTGCTGCGCACTGCGGGGCTGAGCGCTTTCGGAACGGCCGTGCAGCGCTCATGCTGTGACACTTTCCAGGTAGGGCCGCATCACATTGGCCACGCGGTTGACCGCAGCGTAGTACCAGAGCGCATCCATGGTCAGCTTGCGCTGAGCCCAGCCATCACGCAGTGCCTCCAGCGCCACATCCTGGCCGATCTTGTTGCGGTACTTGAAACAATCGGCCACCGTCTTGCTGGCGTTGAAAACCGGGACTTGCACGCCATCGATGCGGATGGGTTCAACACCTTCGGAGAGTGCCGGGCCCGACATCCGGACCACACGCAGCGCCGGTTGGTCCAGTCGGGGTGTGGGTGTGTGCGGAGGAATCGCCAGCCAGACCTCGAACGGCGCCTGCGTGCCGATGCGATGGACGCGCAGCGCCGACAGCAGGCACACGACACCGCGCGGCACCCGAAGGGCCACTTCGGACAGGGACCGGTGTTCGCTCATTGCACGCCCCGGCAGGCTGTAGACACCGCGTGCCACACGTTCCAGCTTGCCCGCCGCAACCAGACGGCTGAGCACCACGGTCGACAAAGCCTGCGCATTCAGATCACGCGCGCGAAGAAGCGGTTGACGCTCCGCGAGTGCGAGCACGGCGGATTCCATCGTTGAGTTTTTGCCATGGACCATTCATGCATTGTGTTTCTAAAGCTAGTCATTTGTCAACAAGTAACTAGATAAAGAAACAAACCCCGGGATTCGGTCGAGCGTCCGGGTGACCCTGTCCCCGAATCCCTATCATTCAGGAATAGGATGGATCTGCATGTTTGACTGCTGGATGCGCGGCGAGATCGCCAGTGCGGCCATCGTGCGCGGCAAATTGAAGTTCTATGCGGCAGCGTACGACGCCGAAGCAATGAACCGGTAGTCCGAGGAGAATTCGCTCAGCCAAAGGACATCGCCGGAAAGGTCGTCTCCAGCTCTCGGAGCTTCCAGGCCGTGTCCCTGCGCAGCGGTGCGGCTGAAACGTTTAAACCGCGTAGTTGACGGGCTTGATGCGCCTGAGCTTGGCGCGCGCGGCTTTCTCTGCCACCCACAAATCGTGCGCAACCTGCAAGCCCAACCAAAGATCGGCGCGGCCACCGTTGCCAATGCCAAGCCATCGTTCAAGGCGAAGCGCCATCTCGGGCGACACGGCGGCGCGGCCATTGAGAACGCGGGATAGGGCCACGCGCGTCAGGTCCAGCGCCAGCGCAGCGTCGGTCACGGTCAGGCCAAGCGCAGGCAGAACGTCATCGCGCAGGGTTTCGCCAGGATGGGGCGGGTTGTGCATGCGGGTCATGGTGGGCACCTCAGTGATAGTCACGGTAGTCAACAAGCACGGCGTCGCCGTCATCAAACGCGAAGGTCAGCCGCCATTTGCCGTTGACCCAAGTGGACCATTGGCCAGCCATGTCACCCGTCAATGGGAGCAGCCGCCAGCCTGGAATGTTCATGTCTTGCGCAATCCGGGCTTGATCATTCCAACACTTTGTATACCGTAAAGTCACGCTTTACAAGCGCCTTGTCAAGAACTTAGGCCGTTCTTGCGCCCACGTCTCAGCGCCCGCGAAACACCGGCGCACGCTTCTCGCGCCAGGCGAGCGCTCCTTCGCGCAGGTCATCCGATGCGTCCGCGGCGGCGATGTCGCGCGCAAACGCGCTTGCGTCCAGGGTTCCAGCGGCGATGCGGTTGAGGTGCTTCTTCATGCCCAGCAGGGCCAACGGCGCGGCACTGGCCAATGCAGTGCTGAGTTCGTCGACGGCTGGCATCAGTGCATCCACCGAGGGCACCAGCCGATCAAGGAACCCGCAGGCCCGCATCGCCTCGGCGTCGAGCTTGTCGCCGCACAGCATCACGCGTTTGGCATGCTGCAACCCGAGCCGGCTGACGTACCGTTCCAACCCGCCGCGGTAGAACAGCACCCCGAGGCGTGCCGCCGGCACGAACATCTCGCACGCTGGCGTGCCCAGGCGAAAGTCGCAGGCCAGCGCCATGTCGGTGGCGCCGCCATACACGCCACCTTGGATCGCGGCGATCGTCAACGGTCGTGCGTTCTCAAATGCTGCGGCCAGTGACTCAAACAGTGCGCTGGCGGGTTCGGCGGCGCCTTGCAATTCACCCAGGTTGAATCCGCTGCAAAAGTGTCGGCCCTGCCCGAGCAGGCGCAACACCAACACCTCAGCGTTGGCGTTGACCTGCACGATTTGCGCGCGCAGCTGGTGGAGGTCTTCAACCTCCAGGCGGTTGGCCACATCGGGGCGGCGCAGGGTGAGGGTTGCAATGGGGCCGTTGATGGCAAGTTCTGGCGCCTGGCCCGACGCACGGGGTTTGGGGGTGGTTGTCATGCGCGAGCGTGTCAGTGAAAGCCGTAAATTTGCATCGTGCTTTCGCCCGCTTGCAGGCGCTGCAGGATCTTGGCCTCGTCAGCTTCGCGCTGCACCGCCTTGGCCACGACGTCGGCAGCACGCGCCTGCGGCAGCACCACCACGCCGTCGCCGTCGCCGACCACCAGGTCGCCGGCCTGCACCGCCACGCTGCCGATCAGCACCGGCGCGTTGAGCCAGCCGATGGCACCGTAGTCCTTGCCGGTGCCGCGAATGCACAGCCCGCGCGCAAACACCGGGAAGCCGATTTGCGCAAGCAGCGCGCCATCGCGCACGCAACCGTCGATCACCAACCCAGCCAGACCGCGCACCTGCGCCATCGTCGTCATGATCTCGCCCCAATAGCCGTGTTCGTAAGCGCCGCTCACGCTAACGACCAGCACGTCCCCAGGCTTTGCGATATCCAGTGCGCGGTGAATCCACAGGTTGTCGCCGGGCGGCGATTGCACGGTCAGCGCCGAGCCGCTGATCCTGAACGCTGGCGCCATCGGCTTGATAGCCGACGGCAGGGCGCCGATCTTGCCGCCGGCCTCGTGCAGGGTCGGCGTGGGCAGGCCGCGCGCGGTGGCCACCAGTTCGGCGGGCGCGCGAGGGAAGTCTCGCCGCGTGGTCGTCGATGCGTCGTGTTCGCCGGTCATGGCTTCGCCTCCCGTGTCTGCAACTGGTGGTACTTGAACTGTTTGCGTGCTTCGTCCAACCGCATGCCCCCACGCACCGCGTTGCGGATGGCGTTCTCGGCTTGCTCCACCGCCTCGGCCGTGTCGAGCACGCGCATCTCATGCTCCCTGGGAATGACCACCACGCCATCGGCATCACCGCGCACGATGTCGCCCGGCGCCACGCGCGCGTCGCCGATGTTGACGGGGACGCCCGTGGCTTCCACTTGCACACGGTCCTTGCCGGTGCGCATCCAGTGGTCCTTGCTGAAGATCGGGTAGCCAAGCTGAAGGCACAGCGCCACGTCGCGGCACACGCCGTCGATCAAGGTGCCAGCCATGCCGCGCCGATGCGCGATTTCGGTCAGGATGTCGCCCCACACGGTGGCGTTGTCGCGCCCGCCGTTGTCGAGCACGATCACGCTGCCAGGTGGCACGTCGTCGATGTAGTCGCCCACCGTGCCAGGTGGGTTGCCGGCCGGGCCGTACAACAAGGTCCAGGCGCGACCGGTCATGCGAAACGCACTGCTGCGCGGCTTGATGCGATAGCACTGGCCGACGATGGCCAGCTTGTCGAGTGCGTCGCTGAGGGTTGCGGTGTCGAGCCTGGCGGCGCGTTCAACGTTGGGGTCTTGTTCCATCGTGGTGTTCCGGTTCATGCCTTCAGCATGTGTTCGTAGTGGCCGCCCATCACCTCACCGACGGGGGTGCCGGCGAGAATGGCCTTGGCCATTGCGGCCTCCTTGGCAACGATGAGTTCGGCCGCTTCGAGCACGTGGTCGATGTCGCGCGCGTCGATGAAGATCACTGCGCTGCGGTCGGCCAGCACGTAGTCGCCGGGCTGCACCACCACGTGGCCAATCGTCACCGGCACTTGGGTGCCCAGTTCGACCACCCGGCCACGCGCGGTGAGCGACGTGAGGCTGCGGCTGAAGATCGGAAACTCGTACGCGATCGCCTCATCGACGTCGCGCAACGGCCCGTCGGCCACCACGCCGGCCACGCCGCGCATTTTTGCGCCCAGGGTCAGCAGGCCGCCCCAGCAGCCGGCTTCAACGCCGCTGCGCTGTTCGATAACGATCACGGCGTCAGGCCCTGCGGCTTCGATGGCAGCGCAACCCAGGTGTTTTGGAGGTCCGGGTGGGGGTTGGCCCGGGCCGACTTTCATCGTGACCGCGCAGCCGGCGATTCGCGCACCACCACTGCGCTGAGGCAGCCCAGTGACCGCGCCCGGCAGGCCGAGTTTGTCGAGTGCATCGGACACGGCGCAGGCGTCGAGACGGCGCAGCCGTTGAACATTCAAAGGGTTCATAGGAGCGTCTTCCAAGCCGCGAAGCACAAGCCGGTGCCAGTGAGGGCCGGGCTGCGGTATCCCGGCACGTAACGCACCCAGTCCAGGTCGAGTCCCTTCACCGCTTCGCTGGCAATCAGCCAGTTGCGAATCTCTGAGCTTCCGGCTTGCAGTTGCTTGGGGTCGAGCGCGGCCAGCCAGGCGCTGTCCTTGCGGCGGATCGCATCCATGATCGCGTTGTCCAGAACCTCGTCGACCACGAAATGCGACAACCCGCCCGATGCGAGCACGCCCACGCGCAGGTCTTTTGGGTACGACGCGATCAACTCACGCAGCGCCGCGCCCAGCTGGATGCAGCGTCGTGGCGTCGGCTGGTTTGGCGGGTCGAAGGTGTTGACGATTATCGGAATGATGGGCAGCTCGGTGCCCTGCAGGTAGCGCCGGTGGATGAACGAGAATGCATGGCCTTCGAACTGCCCAGGCTCCAGGCCGTCCATCGCGGTGATGTCGAAGTCACGATCGCACAGTTGGCGTATCAGCCACTCGGCCATGGCGCTGTCGACCGGGTAGTCGCGGTCGGCGCCGCCGGGCTCCTGGCGCCACATGCGCGCCTTCTTGACCCAGCCGTCGCCCTTCGGCTAGCTCGCTCTTGGCGTTGCGGATGGTCGCGCCGTAGTAGATCGCGAAGGCGGGGTTGTTGGTGGTGCGGAAAAGTTCGGTCTGGTCGTCGCCTACGACGATCAGCACGTCGAGCCGGGCAGCCTTGATGCGATCACGCGCATTTCGTCCATCGCTGCTGCGCCTGATCGTAGCGCTCGCCCATCTTCTGACGGCGTGACCATCGCTTCGGCGTCGGCCGGTGCGGCGGCCAGCAGCGAGTCGTAGTCGGTCTTGTTGCCGGCGCGGTCGAAGTAGTGCGGGTTCTTTGGGTCGATGGCCCGAAAGCCGTGCTGCCAGTCTTCGCGCTGCGAGACCAGCATGATGCTGTGTGATGAGCCGAATGCGGCAACGAGGCGGGCCATGGTGGTTTGGTTCCGTTTCAGTGTGATCAGACGACGTGGGCGGCGCGCAACGCTTGGATGCGCTGCGGCGCTGTATCCCAGCCCTTGCAGGATCGCGTCGGTATCGTCGCCTTGATGCGGCGCCGGCTTGATCGGCGCGTCCTGTCGGGTGCAGCGACAGCCGCATCGGCTGGCCCACGAGCGAGATGTCGCCCAGCTCCGGATGATGCATCGGCCGCGCGATGCCCAGGTGGCGCACCTGCGGGTCGGCAAACACCTGGTCGATGCGGTGGATCGGCCCGCACGGCACGCCAGCCTTCAGCAGCACGTCCGTCCACTGTGCGGTGCTGCGCGTTTTGAAGGCTGCCCCGATGGCCGCATTCACGCGCGCACGGTTGATCACGCGTTCGGGGTCGGAGCCGAAGCCAGGCTCTTGGACCAACTGCGGCACGCCCAATGCCTCGCACAAGCGCTTCCAAATCGTCTGGCCGATGGCCGCCAAGTTGATGTGGCCGTCTTGCGTTTCGAACACGCCCGTGGGCGCTGTCAGCGGGTGCTCGTTGCCGTTTTGCTGCGGCACTTTTTTGTCGATCAGCCACTGCGCGGCCTGGAAGTCGAGCATCGCAATCTGCGACTCGAGCAGCGACGTTTGCACCCATTGGCCTTCACCCGTAGCCTCTCGCTCCAGCAACGCGGCCAGCACGCCCATGGCACAGAAGTGGCCGGCGCACAGATCGGCCAGCGGAATGCCAGCCCGCATCGGGCCGTCGGCCACCTTGCCGGTCACGCTCATGAGCCCGCCCATGCCCTGGGCGATGGAGTCGAAGCCGGGCCAGTTGGCGTACGGGCCCGTCCTGCCCAAAACCAGAGATGCTGGCGTACACCAGCCGCGGGTTGATGGCGCGCAATTGATCGGGGCCGATGCCCAGGCGGTGCTTGACGTCGGGGCGGTAGTTTTCGACAAACACGTCGGCGAGGTTGACCAGCTCCTTCAAGATGGTCAAGCCCTCAGGAGACTTCATGTTAAGCGTTAGGCTTTCTTTGTTGCGGTGCAGGTTTTCGTAGTCGGCGCGGTTGTGTTCGCGCCCACCGATCATGTCGTCGCTGCCTGGCGCGCCGACGGGTAGTTCGAGTTTGATCACGCGCGCACCCATGTCAGCAAACAGGCGCACGGCGGTTGGGCCGGCGCGAACGCGCGTCGCGTCGAGCACGGTGAAGCGGGACAGGGCACCAGGGCGCATCGGGCAATCTCCTCGGTCAGGCGGGCGTGAACATCGGCACGGCGTGCCCGCCGTCGGTTGGCAACAAAGACAGCCTTGACGCGCTGGCCGATGGCCAACAGCTTGGCGTCGCAGTCCACCAGGTTGGTCATCACAGTCACGCCTTCATCGAGCGTCACGAAGGCCAACGTGTGGGCCGCGTCGCCCTGGCCCATGGTGCTGAACGAGTAGATCGTGCCTGTGCCGGCAGCTTGCAGCCACTCGGTGCGGTCGCTCAGGCAAAACGGGCAAATATCGCGCGGGTAGTGGTGGATTTCGCCGCACGCCGTGCAACGCTTGACCAGCAGTCGGCCTTCATCGGCCGCTTGCCAGTAGGCGAGCGACTCGGGCAGCACGCGCGGCGCTGGAATTTTGCGTGGGCTTGATGGGCGTGAGGCCGTGGTGTTCATCATGCTCAGACTCTCTCCAAGATCAAGGTGGCCGCGGTGTGGCGCGACGCCAGTGCACCGCCGATGCCACTGGCCAGCGCCAGCGTGCAATCCTTCACCTGGACGGCGGGGTGCGCTTCGCCGCGCAACTGGCGCACGGCTTCAATGACTTTGGTGATGCCGCCACGGTTGGCTGGGTGGTTGTTGCACAGGCCGCCGCCGTCCGTGTTAAATGGCAGGCGGCCGACGCCCGAGATCAACCCGCCGTCAGCGACAAAGCGGCCGCCTTCGCCTTTTTTGCAGAACCCCAGGTCTTCGAGCTGCATCAGCACAGTGATCGTGAAGCTGTCATACAGCGATGCGTATTGAATGTCGGCGGGTGTCACACGCGCTTCGGCGAATGCGCGAGGACCCGACCAGGCTGCGGCTGAGAACGTCAGGTCGACGCGGCCGCCCATGCCGTGCTTGGGTGCCTCACCGGTGCCGCGCACCCGCACCATGGGGCGACGCTGTTGCGCAGCCATGTCACGCGCAATCTCGGGGCGGGCGACGATGAGCGCGCCGCCGCCGTCGCTCATCACGCAGCAGTCCAGGCGGTGCAGCGGATCGACTGACCATCGGCGAGTTGATGACGTCGTGCACGGTCACCACGTCTCGCAGCATGGCGAGCGGGTTGTGCTGCGCGTGGTGCGATGCAGCGACCTTGATCCATGCGAGTTGCTCAGCGCGTCGTGCCGAACTCGTGCATGTGCCGCTTTGCCACCATCGCGTACAGGTTCTGCGTGGCGGGGCCGTAAGGCAGCTCGAAGGCAAGTTCGGGCGCGTCCGGGTCGGGGGCCTTGAGTGCCAGCGGCGCACGCGCCGGCTTGGCGCCCTGGCCGTTGCCGCTGCTGGCTGCAAGCTTGGCAGCAGCCTCGGCCATCGCCGCGCGTGGCCGGCCGGCAAGCGTGATCAAGGCGACGTTGCATCGCCCGGCTGCGATGGCCGCAGCGGCGTGCGCGACGTGCAGGATGGGCGCCGAGCCGCCACATTCGGTGGAATCGACGTGGCGCAGCTTCAAGCCCAGGTACTCGGCCACGGTGGCGGTGCCCAAACCGGGCGCGTCACCCGCGCAGAAGTAGCCATCAATGTCGTTCTTGCCCAGGCCCGCGTCGGCCAACGCGCCTTTGGCCACATCGGCGTGCAACCGCAACACCGACTGCGTGTCAGCCTTGCGGGTTGGGTGTTCGTAGGCACCGACGATGCAGGCGGATCCGTTCAAGCTCATGGGTGTTTGTTCCTGTGTGGGGCGCCTGTCAACCAAGGTCGATGGCTACGGACTTCAGTTCGGTGTAGGCCTCGACGCCCTCGCGTCCGTTTTCGCGCCCCCAGCCCGATTGCTTGTGGCCGCCAAAGGGCATGGCGAAGTCGAGTGCCACGGCGGCATTGACGCGCACGTTTCCGGCACGCAGGCGACGCGCCAGCTTGTGCGCGCGGCCCATGTCGCGCGTCCAGATCGAAGCCGACAGGCCGTAATCGGTGTCGTTGCCGCGCGCCGCGAGGGTGTCCAGATCGTCGCCGTCGTCGAAGGCAAAGGTGCTGAGCACCGGGCCGAAGATTTCTTCGCGCACCGCTTTCATGTGCGGCTGTGTATTGACCAGCACGGTGGGTTGCACGAAGAAGCCCTCACGGTCGAGCGCGTGGCCACCGGTCAGCAGTTCGGCACCTTCGTCCAACCCGCTTTGCACGAAGGCCAACACACGCTCGCGCTGGCGCTGCGAAATGACCGGGCCGATCTCGGCATCCGCCTGCAGCCCTGGCGCGACGCGCAGCGCGCGGGCGCGGTCGGCAATGCCTTGCACCACGCGGTCGAACACGCTCTTGTGCACGAACAGGCGTGAGCCAGCGGCACACACTTGCCCGGTGTTGCCGAAGATGCCGCGCGTGGCGGCGTCGGTGGCGCGGTCCAGGTCGGCGTCGGCGAAAACAAACACAGGTGACTTGCCGCCCAGTTCGAGCGAAAGCCGCTTGAGGTTGCCACCGGCCGCGCGCAGGATGCCCTTGCCCACTGCGGTGGAACCGGTGAATGAGATCTTGTCGACCCCCGGGTGTTCGACCAGCGCCTGCCCGGCCACCGACCCGAGCCCCGTGACGATGTTGACCACACCCGGCGGAAAGCCCGCTTCCAAAACCAGCTCACCCAGACGAATTGCAGTAAGAGGCGTCAGTTCGGCGGGCTTGAGCACCGCCGTGCAGCCAGCCGCCAGCGCGGGAGCGAGCTTGCCCACCGCCATCGGCAGCGGCACGTTCCACGGCACGATCAGCCCGGCCACGCCGACGGGCTCGCGCAAGGTGAACGTATGCCATTCACCAGGCAGTGAGACGCTGCGCGTTTCGCCATTCAACTTGGTCACCCAGCCAGCGTGGTAGCGCAGGCATTCGGCGGCCATAGCGACATCGAACGCGCGCGCCAGCTTCAGCGGCTTGCCCGTATTCAAGGTTTCGAGCATCGCCAATTCGTCGGCATGCCGGTCGATCAAGTCGGCCAGCGCCCAAAGCAAGCGGGCGCGCGCTGTTGGGCGCATCGCGGGCCAAGGACCACGTTCGAAGGCGTTGCGGGCGGCTTGCACGGCTTTGTCGATGTCAGCGGCACCACCTGCTGCTGCTTGTGCCAAGCGCGTCCCGTCAGACGGGTTGATGACGTCAAGCAGTGCGCCATCGGCGGAAGGCTGCCAACGGCCGTCGATCAGCAAGCGAAGCGGCTGCGCGAGCAGGGCAGGGTAGGCGGTGCTAAAGGTGGGTGCGTTCATGTGGGTCTCAAGACCAGGTCACTGGCCTTCTCGCCGATCATCAAGGTGGCCGCGTTGGTGTTGCCGCTGGGAATCGTCGGCATCACCGACGCATCGACCACGCGCAGCGCGCCGACACCGCGCACGCGCAACTGCGCATCGACAACAGCGTCGGCGCCAGTACCCATGGCGCAGGTGCCGACCGGGTGGTGCGTGATGCCGCCGAACTCGCGAATCGTCGCGTCGATTTCGGCGTCGCTTTGGTGCTGCGCGCCGGGTATGGTTTCCGCGTCAATCAACTCGGCCATCGGCGTCTGACGGTAAATCTCCCGGGCGGCGCGCAGGCCGTTGCGCATGCTGGTGAAGTCGTCCGGGTGCGAGAACAGGTTCAGCGCAATGCGGGGTGCTTCGAAGGGGTCGGCCGAGCGAAGGCTCACGCGACCGCGGCTTTTGGCATGCAATTGGCACACCGTGATGTAGAAGCTGTGCTCCTTCGGTTTCACCAGGCCCGGAAACCACAGACCAGCGTCGAGCCGCACCGGGTTGCACAGCAATTGGATGTCGGGCCGGTCAAGTGTGGGGTCGGTGCGAAGCAGCACCGTGCCACTGCAAATTTGCGTGGCGAACGGGCCGTTGCCAAACAGCGCCCAGCGCAGTGCCGACACCGTGGCCCGGTCCAAGCGCAGTTGGCGGGTGAAAGTGACCGGCCGGCTGGCGCGGTACTGCAGCATCATGCGCGGGTGCTCGATCAAATTGCCGCCCACGCCTTGCAGGTCCGCCAGCACCGGGATGCCAAGGCGTTGCAGTTCAGCACCCGGGCCGATCCCCGAGACCATGAGCAATTGCGGAGAGCCGTAGGCGCCGCCGCACAGCAGCACCTCGCGGCGTGCGCGCACCTGCGTCTGGGTGTCTTCATGCACGAATTCCAGGCCCACGGCACGGCCAGCCTCGACCAGCACGCGGCGCGCCCGCGCCTGCTTCACGACGCGCAGGTTGGGTCGATGCAATACGGGGTGGAGGTACGCGCGTGCGCTGCTGCTGCGTCGGCCGCGTGAGTCGATGGTCACGTCGCCGCGGGCGATGCCGTCAGCTTGTGCACCGTCATAGTCTTCATTGACGCTGTGTCCGGCGCGCTTGGCGGCCTCACGCAGCGGGTCGGCCAGCAGCTCGGTGGTGTCGATCGCCCGCACCTTAACCGGACCATCGCCTCCATGGAAAGCGCCATCACCGCGCCAATTGCTTTCGCTGCGCCGAAAGTAGGGCAGCACATCGTCGTAACCCCAGCCGACGCAGCCACGCTCGCGCCATTCGTCGAAGTCGCGACGATGCCCTCGAATGTGAAACATGCCGTTGATCGATGACGAGCCTCCGAGCAGCTTGCCGCGCGGGATCGGGATCCGTCGACCGTGCAACTGTGGTTCAGGCTCGCTCTGGTAGCCCCAGGTGAGCGCCGGCTTTTGCAGCGCCTTCATGAAGCCAACGGGCATGCGCACCAACGGGTGGTTGTCAGCGCCGCCGGCCTCCAGCAACAGCACGGACACTGTCGGGTCGGCGCTGAGCCGGTTCGCCAACACGCAGCCTGCCGTGCCGGCGCCGACGATGATGTAGTCCACCGTGTCCATGGTGTCGAGTTCGGCGCGCGCAATTTACTGTTGCGGTGTGAAGCCCGAGGCCTTGATCACGGGCCCCCAATGGGCCAGTTCGTCACGCAATTGTTTGTCAACCTCGGTGCCGCCTTTGTAATCGGCCACCTGCAGGAACTTGCTCAACATCAGCTCTTTCACGTCGGGCTGTGCCAACACCTGTCGCAGTGCGGCCTGCATGCGTTCGAGTTCGGCGGCAGGCAGCTTCGCCGGGCCCCACAGACCCATCCAGCCGTCGCTGCCGCCTGTATCAAAGCCTTGCTCGGGCATCGTAGGCACGTCTGGGATCAGTGGCGAACGTTTGGCACCGAACACGCCCACGATGGTGAGCTTGCCGCTGCGCACGTGCTGCACCGCGTCGCCGGCCACCATGATGCCGGTCAGGATTTGTCCGCCGAGCAGGTCGGTCACCAGCGGGCCGTTGCCGCGGTAGGGCACGACTGTCATGGCCAGCCCGGCGATCTTGGCAAATTGAAGACCATTGAAGTGCGTGTCGCCGCCCATGCCGGCCGTGCCGAAGGTACCCTTGTCGGGGTTGGCTTTGAGCCACGCAACGTACTCCTTGGCAGTCTTGACGCCGGTGCTGGCGTTCACCACAAGGGCCATCGGGTACGAGTTGATCTGCGCGACCGAGGTGAAATCGGTCGTCATGTCGTAGCGCAGCACCGAGACCGGGTAGGTCAGGTGCTGGAAGGTCAGCGTGGCGTTAGGTGCAATCATGAAGGTCAGCCCGTCGGGCGCCGCGTTCTTCACCGCCTCAGCCGCCAACCGGCCACCGACGCCAGGGCGGTTTTCAACGATCACGTTCTGCTTCAGCGGCTCGCGCAGCTTGTCGGCCAGCACGCGCGCCACGCTGTCAGAAGCGCCGCCAGGCGGAAAGCCAACCAGCAGCCGGATCGGCGGTTTGTCCTGGGCTAGGGCCGCGAGCGGCATGCCAAACGTCAGCGTGGCCATGAGCCCCGCCAGCAGCGATGAGAAATGTCGTTTCGTAAGCATCAATGTCTCCTTCGAAAGGGTGGGTGCGGTGGTGGGGTGTGGTCAGCTCTTCGGCTGCTCGGCGAATCGGCGCAGGTGATGCGCCGCATCACCAAAAAGCTGGTTGTTCACGATCAAGCGTTTGGCGTAATGGCCGACACGGCATTCGTCGGTCATGCCCATTGCACCGTGCATTTGAATCGCGTCCAACGCGAGCCGCTTGCCCAGCGGGCCCACCAGCGCCTTGGCGGCCGAAACGATGCGGCGACGATGCGTCGCGTCGCCCCCGGCTATGGCCATGGCTGCAGCGCAGGCCATCGACTTGGCCTGTTCCAGCGCGATCACCATGTCGGCCAGCCGGTGCTGCAGCACCTGGAACTTGGCCAGTGGTGCACCAAATTGTTTGCGCGTTCGCAGGTGTTCGGCGGTTAGTTCGATCAAAGCTTCCATCGCGCCGGTGGCGTCGGCCGCCAGCGTGGCGGTCGTGCGGTCGAGTGCGGCCTCGACCAGCGGCAGCGCCCCACCGAGTGGGCCGACCACGCGGTCCGCGCCCAGGCGCACGGCGCTCAGCTCGATGTGTGCGGCGCGTCGGCCGTCGAGGGTGCCGAAGCCGTTCACTTGCAGGCCGGGTGTGCCTGCATTGACGGCAAATAGGCTCAGCCCCGAACGGTCGCGTCGAGCGCCCGATGTGCGTGCTACCACCAGGACGAGCCCGGCGGTATCGCCGTGCAGTACCAGTGTTTTGCACCCATTGACCGTCCAGGTGCTGCCGTCGGCACGTGCGTTGGTCTGCACGTCTGCGGGGTCATGGCGTGAATCGGCCTCGCTGCACGCCAGGGCGATCTGCAACTCGCCTTGCGCAAGTCGCGGCAGCCACTGCGCGCGCTGCTCGGGCGTGGCAGCTTCGGCCACCAGTTGGCCGGCCAGTACCACGCTGGCGTGCCAAGCGCCACCCCCTAGCGCATGGCCGAGCCGTTGCGCCACCAGCATCAACTCGACAGCGCCCTGACCACTGCCGCCCAGTTCAATGTCGAAGGGCAAGCCCAGCAGGCCAAGCTTGGCCATGCCAGCCCATCGCGATGCGGCCAGTTCAGCGCTCTCGGCGCTGCCGCGGTGCTGGGCTGGGTATTCGCCATCGCAGAACCGCTGCACGGCGTCGCGCAGCGCGAGATGGTCGTCGTCGAGTGAAAAATCCATGGTGTTCTTGCTGCGCGGTCAGGCGGCCAACCAGGCCTTCGCGATGAGGTTGCGCTGCACCTCGTTGGCGCCACCGTAGATCGACAACTTGCGTGAGTCCAGGCAGTTGGCGGCGAGAGATCCGAGGCTGGCTGGCACGATCGATTCGTCGATCGTCTCCAGGAACTGCGCTTCGGCCGAGAAAGGCACGGCGTGAGGGCCGGCAATGTCGAGCAGCAGTTCGAAGATGCCTTGGCGCAATTCGGTGCCTCGCACCTTGAGGATCGATGCCTCGACTTCCGGCACTTTGCTCTGTTGGTTTGCACTCAACAGGCGCAGCGCCGTGTATTCCAGTGCCATCAGCTCCACCTCGAACTGTGCCAACCGCGCGCTCAGGAGCGCGTCGTCGCCGAGACCCTGCTGTGCCGCGATCGTGCGGGCTCGCGCCAGTTGCTGCTTGCACGAACCAATGCCGGCAATCCCGGTGCGCTCGTGCCCCAACAGGTACTTGCCGTACGACCAACCCTTGTTCATCTCGCCGACCAGTTTTTGAACGGGCACGCGCACGTTGTCGAGAAAGCACTCGTTCAGGTCGGTGCCGCCTTCAAGCATTCGGATCGGGCGCACGCGCACACCGGGCGAGGCCATGTCAATCAGCAAAAAAGAGATGCTTTCTTGCGGCTTGGGCGCTTCGGGACCACTGCGCAGGTCGGTGCGCACCAGTGCAAACATCATCGAGCACCACTGTGCGTACGAGGTCCATACCTTGTGGCCGTTGACAACGAAGTGCTTGCCATCGGGCTCGAGCACGGCGCTGGTGCGCACGGCGGCCAGATCCGAACCGGCGCCGGGCTCTGAAAAACCTTGGGCCCACCACGTGTTGCTGTGGCGGATGTCGGGCAGGTAGGCAGCCTTTTGCGCCGGCGTGCCAAAGGCGATCAACACCGGCCCCAGCATCTGGATGCCGCTGGCGATGATGCGCGGCGCGCCGCCCAGCAGGGTCTCTTCATCGAACAAGTAACGTTGCACATGGCTCCAGCCCGGCCCGCCGTGTTCGACTGGCCAGCCAGGGGTGATCCAGCCACGGGTTTCAAGGATGCGGAACCAAGTTACGTAGTCGTCGCGCTCCAGGCGCAGGCCGAGCTCGACTTTGCGCCTGATGTCGGCTGGCAGCTTTTCCTTGACGAAGGCGCGAACGTCGAGCCGAAACGCTTCGTCGGATGCCGAAAAAGCGAGCTTCACGCAGGCTCCTTCACCACGACCAAGGCATCCAACGCGAGCACGTGGTCGGGGTAGGCCACCAACGGGTTGATGTCGATCTCGGCGATGTTCGGGTTGGCGCGCATCTGCGCGCCAATCTGCGCCACCACGCGGGCCACGGCGCGAACGTCAACCCCGGGTGCGCCGCGGATGCCGTGCAGCATCGGCGCAGCCTGCAGACGGCACAGTTCGACCACGATATCGTCGATGGCCATGTCGGCCGGGATCAGCCGCACGTCTTTCAGCGCCTCGATCCAGACGCCACCCAACCCAACCAGCACCACCGGACCCCATTCGGCATCGCGTTTTGCGCCCACCACCAACTCCAATCCACGCGGACCCATGGCTTCGACGAGCACACCATCGAGCACCAGGTCGGGTCGATGTCGTGTCACGCTTGAGATCAACTTTGCCCAACCTGCGCGCAGCGATGCTTCGTCGACCAGGCCAATCACCACGCCGCCCACATCGCTCTTGTGTGGAAGGGAGCTCGCTTGAGCTTTGACGACCACGGGCCATCCAATTTGTGTTGCAACGCGCACCGCCTCGTCCACCGTGCGCGCCAGCGCGCCTTTCGGCACTGGTATGCCGGCCGCAGCGAGCCAGGCCTTGCCTTGGTACTCGGCGTACACGCCGTTCACCAACGCGGCGGGCGGCGGCAGTGCCACGCCTTGACACGGCGCCTCGGCACGCGCAGAACGCTGCAACGCGAGGGCGTAAGCGGCCATGCACGCCATCGCCCGAAGCGCGCGGTCGGGCGAGCGGAACAGCGGCACGCCGCTGGCGCGAATCGTGTCGAGAAAGAAGGGTTCGATCGGACCGGCGTCGCCGGTCAGCACCAGCACCGTCGGCTTGGTGGCGCGTGCAAGCGCAGGCACGATGTGCTCCGCTTTGTCACGCTGTGCCACCACGGGACCGACTGGAATGCTCAGCACCATGTTGCCGATGTGTTCGTCGGCCAGCATCTCGAGCAGGATATCGCCGACGAGACCCGGCTGGCGCACGCCGATGGTGGTGTAGTCAAGTGGGTTTTCGGCCACTGCAAAGGCTGGCAGCATGGCCTTGAGTCGCGCCACCGTCGCCGACGCAAGTTCTGGCAACGGCAGACCCAGGTCGGCACAAAAGTCGAGCGCGATGTTCTTCATGGCGCCCGAACCCGTCATGAACGCGGTACCGCCAACGGGCGGGGTGGGAAAGCGCAGAAGCACGGCGGTGGTGTCGAACAGCTCGTCGAGCGAATCGACCACCACCACCGCTTCACGCGTTAGCAGCGCACACGCGGTGGCGTGATCGCCCGCCAGCGCACCGGTGTGTGACTGCGCGGCCGCACGCGCCCGTGCGCTCTTGCCCGGCATCAACAGCACGATCGGCTTGCCGACGGCACGTGCCTGCGCCGCGAGTTGCAGGAAAAGCGCAGGGCGACGCACCTGCTCGACGTAGGCCGCGATCACGCGCGTTTGGGGGTCGGCAATGTAGTGCGCGAGTACGTCTTCGACACCCAGCGAGATCTCGTTGCCGGTGGAGAACACGGCGGTGGTCGGCAATCCGCGGCCGGCGAAGGCGTCCCGCAGGTTGGCGGCCATCGCGCCGCTTTGCGCTATCACGCCAACGCCCGGCCGCACCTCGCGCGGCTGAGCGACCAGCGGCTCGAACGTCACAGGTACGCCAGCCGCCAAGTTGGTGAAGCCCATGCAGTTAGGGCCGACGAGCATCAGGTTGCCGTCCCGGGCAACCGCGGCCAGCTCGTCTTGCCGGGCGCGCCCATCGTCACCCGCTTCGGCGTAACCCGAGGCGAAGAGCACGGCCGCATGCGTATTGCGCGCCGCCAGGGCGCGCACCGCGTCGAGGACACCGGCTTCGGGTATCGCGAGCACAGCCAGATCGATGCCCTCGGGCAACGCCTCAACCGTCTTCACGCACCGGTGGCCGTCGATTTCACTGCTGCTGCGGCTGACCAGGTGCAGCGCGCCCGCGTAGCCAAATCGCTTCAGATTGCCAAGGACAAAGCCGCCAAAGGAGCGCGCGTCTTCCGATGCCCCGATGATGGCGATGGACTGGGGGTTCATCACGCGAGCGATGGGGCGTGGAAGCGGTTCGATGGGTTTGATTTGGCTCATGTCGCAAATCTGCATGCAATATCGTCATTGTGGCATACCAATAAGTGTTCTGCAAACACCAAATGTTCTGTTGTCCTCAACGTGTGATTGCTCAGAGGTTGCCAGGTTTCGTTGACGATTCCCGGTTTTTTCCTGTGGAAGTCAAAGAAGAAGACGCGATTTGGTTTTTTTAAAGCTGTAGATTGCATTTCAAAATGCTTTTGTGGCATACTTAACACCAAGTTTCCGCCGCAACCCACGAATCTTCTTCATGCGCGACCCCCAATGGAATTGATCGAAACCACCGAAGACTTGCGTCCACGAACCGGGCGATCCAGCGAGATCCGCACGGTGCTGCAAGATGAAATTGAAGCTGGCAAGCTCGTGCCCGGTGCTGTGTTGGACGAGCGCGCGCTGGCCGCGCGCTTTGACGTGTCACGCACGCCGGTGCGAGAAGCCCTGCAGCAGCTCGCGGCGCGAGATCTGGTGCGCATTGCGCCACGCCAGGGCGTCACCGTGGCGCGCCTGTCAATCAGCAAGCTGCGCGCGATCATGGAGACGATTGGTGAGCTCGAGGCGGCCTGCGCCAAGCTTGCGGCCCGGCGCGTCGACAACGACTTGTGTCGCGCGCTCGACGACGCACTTGCACGTTGCCAGGATGCCGCAGTGCGCGATGGCTCGGCCGAATACGCCTTGGCCAACAGCGTGTTTCACGAGGCCATTTATGCCGGCAGCCGCAACGACTACCTGGCCGAGCAGATTCGCCAAGCGCGGCGCATGGCGCAGCGCTACCGACCCAAAGATTTTCAGAACCGCGCGCAGATCAACAAGTCGCTTCAGGATCATCTGAAGATCGCCCGCGCGATCCAGGCTGGCGACGAGGCATTGGCCACGCAGGCCATGCTGCTGCACGTGCCAGCGGGCTCGACCGGCTTCTCGGAATTTCTCGCCGCCGTGCCGACGAATTTCTTCGACACTGAAAGTGGGGGCGCCTGATGGGGCGCTCCGTCAATGTCCCAGGGATCGGCCACAACGCGCCGATTCCGCTCGGGGCCCGAGTTGGCAAGCTGCTGTGCTCGTCAGGCATCTCGGGCAAGGACGCAGCCACCGGCACGCTGCCGCCCGATCCACTGCGCCAGACGGTGCTGGCCTTTGCCAACCTGGAGGCGTTGCTGGCCGCGGGCGGTGCGACCTTGGGTGACGTGGCCAAGCTCACCATCTACGTCAAGGACAACACGCTTCGCGACGCCATCAACGTCGAGTGGCAGCGCTGTTTTCCCGACCCCCAAGACCGCCCCGCGCGGCACACGCTCGTCCATGACCTGCAACACGGCATGGCATTGCAACTTGAATGCCTCGCGCTCATCCGCGATGGCGCCTGAACCCAACCACTGAAAGTTACCTGTGATCATCGACTCCCACGCCCACATCGTGATGCCGCCGCAGAGCTTTCGCTTCATGGCGGAGCTGGTGGGTGGTCGCGCCAATCCATCGGTGCCGCCCAAGATCACTGACGATGTGGTGCGAAAGTCCGCCGAGGAACTGATCACCATCATGGACAGCGTGGGCACCGACATGCAGTTCATCTCGCCGCGACCCTACCTGCAGATGCACTCGGTCAAGCCGGGCCGTGTGACCGAAGTCTGGTCACGCCACTGCAACGACTTGATCGCTCGTTTTGTCGACATGTTCCCGAAACGTTTTCGCGGCGTGGCGGGGTTGCCTCAGTACATGGACGAGCCGCTCGCGCAACGTGCCATCCCCGAGCTGCAGCGCTGCGTGACCGAGCTCGGCTTTGTGGGCTGCTTGATCAACCCCGATCCCACGGAAGGCGCAGGCCCAACGCCGCCAGGCCTGGGTGACCCGTTCTGGCATCCGTTGTACGAAGCGATGGTCGCGCTGGACGTGCCGGGGCTGATCCACTCAGCCGGCAGCTGCAGCGCACGCGAGTCGTACACCTTGAAGTTCATCAACGAAGAAAGCATTGCGATCATTTCGCTGCTGGGGGCCAAGACCTTCGATGCGTTTCCCAAGCTCAAGATCGTGGTCGCCCACGGCGGTGGCGCGATCCCCTACCAGATGGGGCGTTTTCGGTCCTGGAACGTGCGCAAGGGCGAAAAGGAAAGCTTTGACGACCAATTGAAGAAGCTCTACTTTGACACGTGCAACTACAGCAAGGACGCGATCGAGCTGTTGCTCAAAGTGGCTGGCACGCGCAACGTCCTGTTCGGCACCGAAAAGCCCGGCACCGGCAGTGCCCGCGACCCTGTCAGCGGGCGCGACTACGACGACATGAAGCCGGTGATTGAAAGCATAGCGTGGCTCAGCGACGCGCAGCGCAGCGACATCTTCGAATGCAACTGCAAGCGCGTCTACTCGCGCGCCTTTCGGACCGACGAACAGGGTTGATCACCATGGCGATGACCAAGCAAGATAACGAACTGCTGACGCGCGTGGAAAACGGTGCCCCGATGGGCGAGATGATCCGCCAGCACTATTGGATTCCGGTCGTGCCCGCGATCAAGCTCGACGCTGACGGCGCACCTGTGCGCGTGCGCTTGCTCGGGCGCAACTACATTGCCTTTCGCGTGACGGACGGCAACGTCGGTGTGATCGACGAGCAGTGCCCGCACCGCAAGGCGTCGCTGGCGTTGGCTCGCAACGAAGGCAACGGCTTGCGATGCCTCTACCACGGCTGGAAGTTCAACGTGAAGGGCGAGGTGATGGAAGCGCCCAATCATGCAGGTGATCAGGCCCAGTTCTGCCAGCACGTTCGCATCAACCGCTACCACGCGGTTGACCGCGGTGGCATCGTCTGGGTCTGGTTGGGGCAGGGCGAGAAAGCGCCGAAATTTCCCAACCTCCCCTTCGTTGACCTGCCGGCCCAGCAGCGCTCCGTCACCAGTGTGGAGGTGCCGACCAATTGGGTGCAAGCGGTTGAAGCGTCGATGGACTCTTCGCACGTGGGCGTGTTGCATGAGTCGACGACCCAGCTCACTTCGGGTGGCGGCAACGAACGCATGCTGATGACGCAGGCGCTGGCGCCCAAGCTTGAATTCGAAGACCAACCCTACGGTTACCGCTACGCCGCGGTGCGTGCGCTGCCCGAAGACAAGGTCTACGCCCGCGTCAATAATTTTGTGATGCCTTGGTACGGTGTGATTTGCCCGCCCGACGCGAAGGGCCCGACAACGGTTTTCTTTTCGACGCCGGTGGACGACGTCACCCACCGCGCCTGGTTTGTGCACTACAACCCGCACCGGCCGCTGGGCATGACCGTGATGTCGGCGTCGCCCGACGTGTGGAACTTCCCGCCGCTGCCGCCGGGTGACGCGCAAGACAACTGGGGCCAGAACCGCGACATCATGAAGCGTGGCCATGCCACTGGCTTTCCGCAACACCTGGGCACTGAAGACTTCGCGATGTTCATCAGCCAGGGCCGCATTCACGACCGCAGCGACGAGCAGCTTTGCTCGGCCGATGGCGCTGTGTTGCGCGTGCGCCAGCAATTGCTTCGGTCGGTGCGCGAGTATGTAGCCGGCCAAACGCCGAAGCTGGCCGACAGCCCCGAGCTCGACTATGCAAAGGTGCGCTCGGTCGGTGGCGTGCTGCCGGCAGGCACCGACTGGCGCGTGCTCACCCAGGCGGCCTGAGTGACGTTGCGCCATGCCGACTGACACCCTAAGCGTGCGCGTGGCGGCGGCCGATGCGCTGACGCCGCAGATCCGAAGCTTTCGCCTCGTCGCGTGTGATGGCGCGCGGTTGCCGGGTTTCGCGCCGGGTGCGCATGTGCAAGTGGCCGTTAAAGACGCGACGGGTTCAGTCCCAGCGTGGCGATCGTATTCGCTGATCCGTCTGGACGCGCATGCGGATCCGGCGCAGCCGGTGGCCGAGTACCGGATCGCTGTGCGGCTAGAGGATGAGGGCCGAGGCGGCTCTCGCTACATGCACGAGCACGTGACGGTGGGCGATGTGCTCAGCCTGCGCCCACCGAGCAACCATTTCCCGCTGCTGCCACAACCCGAAATCATCCTGCTGGCCGGCGGCATTGGCATCACCCCTCTCGTGTCGATGGCAGCTGCGCTGCTGGCGCAGAAGCGGCCGTTCGTGATGCACTACAGCGGCCGGACGCTGGCGCAACTGGTTTTTGTCGACGAACTGCGTGCGCTGGTGGGAGATCGGCTGCACCTGCATGCAGACGACAACCCAACCACACGCCTGTCCATCGACGCGCTGCTCAGCGCAGCCACCCCGACGCAACCGATCTATGTCTGTGGTCCGGGTGGTCTGATTGACGCAACCTTGCGCGTCGCGCAGGCGCGGGGCTGGGCGCTCGGTGACGTGCACTTTGAACGATTCACCGAGGCGACGCCGTTGGCCGGTGATCAACCCTTCGACGTTGAGCTTGGTTCGTCTGGCCGCGTGATCCACGTGGCGGCCGACATGAGCGTGCTCGACGCACTCGCCGCCGCCGGCGTGGACGTGATGCACGACTGCCGCGCAGGCCGCTGCGGGCTGTGCTCGACGGGCGTGCGCAGCGGCGCCATCGATCACCGCGACTCCTACCTGTCACAGGCTGAAAAGGACAGCGGTCGGCTGATGCAGGTTTGTGTGTCGCGCGCCAAGACTGGCCCGCTGGTGCTTGACCTGTGAGTCCGTTCGAACACCGGGAGAAAAGGCCATGACCATGAACCGCCGCCGTGCACTGAGTGTCACTTGCGCCGCCCTTGCAAGCCCAGCGCGCAGAACTCGCTGCCTGGGAGCCGATCATCAAGGCCAGTGGCTTCAAACCCGAATGACACTGGACATGGCGCCATGCTGACCGACAAGCTGCATGGCTTGAACTTCGCACACCATGGTCGAGCTCGACATGGTCCAAGTCCAATTGCCTGGAGAAGAATCTGATGACTGATGAACTGGTGACTTACCGTCTGGAAGGCCGCATTGCAGTACTCGGGCTGAACCGCCCCGACAAGCGCAACGCCATCAACGAAGCGGTGATCAACGCATTGCGCCAAGCCGTGCACCGCGCTGGCGATGAGGCCGACGTGGGCGTGCTGCACGGACACGGCAAACATTTTTGCGCGGGGTTGGACCTGGGCGAAGCGCTTGCGCGTGCCGCCAGCCAGACGCGGCCGCCGCGCAAGGGCAGGCGTCACTCGTGGCATGAGGTTTTCGACACCATCGCCCGCGGCCCCGTGCCTTGGGTGGCCGCGTTGCACGGTGCGGTGGTCGGTGGCGGGCTGGAGCTCGCCACCGCGGCACACATCCGCGTGGCCGACGACACGGCATTTTTCGGTCTGCCCGAGGGCCAGCGCGGTATCTTCGTTGGCGGCGGCGGTACGGTGCGCATCCAGCGCGTCGTCGGCTACACGGTGATGGCCGACATGATGCTGACGGGGCGTTTGCTGTCGGCCAGCGAAGGCGAGCGCGAGCACATCGTGCGCTACGTGACGCCGCCAGGCCAAGCGCTGGAGAAAGCGATGGCGTTGGCAGCCACGGTGGCCAAGAACACGCCCGACACCAACTGGCGCATCACCAACGTGCTGCCGCGCGTCAACGATCTGTCGCACGAGGACGGGTTGTTCATGGAGTACCTGAACTCCAACCTGCAGCGCTCGCCCGAGGCAGCCGAACGCCTGCGCGAATTCGTCGAAGGCCGCGCCGCACCACTGGTGGCGCCGCCCCAGAAGAAAGACTGAAAGGCGCGCGTGCTAGATGCTCAAACAGCCCTTGAGGCGCAAGCGACGGCCCACATTGAACGCGCCCGACGCGCGGCGGCTCGCATCCCAGATATGGCCGTTGACACGCCGCTGCGCCCGATCCATCGCGTGGCAGTCATTGGCGCCGGAACCATGGGTGGTGGCATTGCCATGGCGCTGGCCAACATCAATGTGACTGTCACGTTAATCGACGCCGACGCTGTGGCGCTTGAGCGCGGCCTCAAGCGCGTGCGCGACAACTATGCCAGTAGCGTGGCACGCGGCAAGCTGTTGCAGGCCGCGGTGGACGAGCGCATGGCATGCATCACCAGCTCGGTGACCTTGGCTGATGTGGCCGAGGCCGACCTGGTGATCGAGGCGGTGTTCGAAGACCTGGCGTTGAAGCGGTCCATCTTCTCGCAGCTCGATGCACTGGCACGACCCGGTGCGATCCTCGCGACCAACACGTCTGGGCTCGACGTCGACCAAATCGCTGCGGCCACGTCACGCCCTCAGGACGTGGTCGGAGCCCATTTCTTCAGCCCTGCGCACGTGATGAAGCTGCTTGAGGTGGTGCGCGCCGCGCACACCGCGCCCGATGTGATTGCCACCCTCATGGATCTCGGGCGGCGCATGGGCAAGGTGTCGGTGTTGGCGCGCATCTACCCCGGCTTCATCGGCAACGCGCTGTTCCGCAACTACACGCGCGAGGCGCACTTTTTGCTGGAGGAGGGGGCGTTGCCGCACGAGGTGGACGCCGCGTTGACCGGCTTTGGCTACGCGATGGGCATCTTCGCGGTGCACGACATGGCCGGCAACGATGTGGGCTACCCGACCCGCAAGGCGCAGATGGCGACCCGGCCGACGGACCGGCGCTGGAACGACCTGATCATGAAGCTGGTCGAGATGGGGCGGCTGGGCCAGAAGAGTGGCGCGGGATGGTACCGCTACGACAAGGGCAGTCGCACGCCACAGCGCGACCCGGCCATCGAGCGGTTCATCGAGGACGAGTCACAGCGGCTCGGCTTCGAGCGCAAGACCTTGTCCGAAGACGAGATTCTCAAGCGTTGCCTTTACGGCATGGTCAACGAGGGCGCGAAGCTGCTGGAGTTGGGCATTGCGCTGCGGCCAAGCGACATCGACATCGTCTATGTCACGGGCTACGGCTTCCCAGCGCGCCACGGCGGGCCGATGTTCTATGCTGATCATGTGGGGCTGGCCAACGTGCTGGCCGACATCCGCCGCTTCCACGCCGAGCATGGCTTCTGGTGGCAACCAGCGCCGCTGCTCGAGCGCCTGGTGAAGCAAGGGCGCTCCTTTGCTGACCTGCAGGGTACCGACTGAAGGAGACGTGATGGATCTGGGCATTGCCGGCCGCAAGGCCATCGTCTGCGCATCGTCGCAAGGACTGGGATACGCGTGCGCGCTATCGTTGGCCCAGGAGGGGTGTGTGGTGGTGATCAACGGCCGTGATGACGAGCGCCTGCAGGCGGCCGCCCGCCGATTGCGCAACGCGACCGGCGCCACGGTACAGGCCGTGGGCGCCGACATTTGCACCGACGCTGGCCGTGCGCGCCTGCTGGCGGCGTGTCCCGAGCCCGACATGCTGATCAACAACAACGCCGGCCCGCCGCCAGGGCAACTGGCCGACTGGGATCACGACGCCTGGATGCCAGCGCTCGAAGCCAACCTGCTGAGCGCTGCATTGCTGATGCGCGCGGTGGTGCCGGGCATGCGCCAACGCCGCTTCGGCCGCATTGTCAACATCACCTCGGCGATGGTGAAGACGCCGCACGCCGCAATGGGCCTGTCAACCGCGGCGCGTGCCGGTCTGACGGCGCTTTCCAAAGCGATCGCACGCGACGTGGTGGCCGACAACGTGACGATCAACAACCTGCTGCCGGAACGCTTCGACACCCCGCGCCAAGAGTTCATGGCCCAGCGCATGATGCGCGAGCAAGGCATCGATCACGACGAGGCGCGCCGCCGGATTGCCGCCACCGTGCCAGCAGGGCGCTTTGGGCGGCCCGAAGAATTTGGTGCAGCCTGCGCGTTCTTTTGCGCCGCGACTTGCGGCTACATCACTGGGCAGAACCTGAATCTCGACGGTGGTGCTTATGCGGGGCTGATCTGAGGGGTGGTGGGGGCTTGGTTGTGGAACGCCGAATTCAGTCAGCAACGCAGACGCCATGCAAGTAGAAGTGTTCGCCAACCTTTCGTCTCCGCCATGCGTGCTGGTGCCGGTTGAATCGTCAGCACTAGGCCCCTGTCATTGCGCAAGCGCGGCCACGGTGACCGACTTGGTGGGTGGTCTTTGACGCGGCTTGGCCACTGCGCTGGCCACATTAGCCCGTCCGTCTTGACCCAGCACCAGCAGCACCTCGTGGCTGATGGTTCTGGCGCCGGCCCAGCGCACCTGAGTCTTGAAGGGCAGGGCCTTGGCGACACGGTTGGCGTCGGCGCTGTGGCCGACTTGGTAGTAGATGACGCTTTGCTTCTGCGCTGGCTGGCTGTGGGTGCTGACAAGATCTGCTCGAACACCACGCGCAGCCAGCCATTGACTGACCTGCTTGGCTGAAGCGCTGGCACCTTGGGCGCTGCTGACCTCAAGCTTCGCGCGGCTGACGGGCGAAGGCAGGGTTTTGGGCGGTGGCGCCAGGGGTGTTGGGTCCATGACGGGCGAAGGTGCCGACGGCGGTACCGTCTGCACCTCGCGCCACGGCGCCGTGCGCGTGGGTGCCATCGCTGTTGACGTTTGAACCATGGCTGGCACGGTGGGTGCGCTGCTAACGGTCATTTTTGGGGCAGCACGTGGCGCCCAAGGTGATGCTTGGGCTGGCAAATCGACACGTGCAACGGCAGAGCGCGCCACCGACACGGATGCCGACGCAACAGCGGTTGTCGGTGACTCCTGCAGCGAAACGGTCGCCTGCGCCACATCCACCGTTGATGGCAGGTTGGCAGCAACGGTGGTTGTGGTGAGAGGCATGGCCACTGACGCCGATGTGATGGGGGCCATCACCTCAATGCTGGTGGGCAGGCCAACGGGCGTTAGTACATCAGTCAGTGGCGCTTGCGCTGTCACCACGTGCGTTGGTTGCCGGTGCCGTTACGGGTTCGGCGCTGGTGATGCCTGCATAGCTGGGCGCTGCGGGCTCCAAGCCTCGCGCCACGTCCCACTGAACCAATGCTTCACGCAGGTTGGCCCTGGCAGTGGCATTGGCCGGTTCTAGTTTAACGGCAACCTTGAGCGCAGCCACGGCGGCTTGATGTTGGCCTGACAGCAACAGCACATAGCCCAAATTGCTTTGAACATGCGCCAATTTGGCGTCAAGCGCCAGCGCCTTGCGGAAGCTGTCGGCCGCTTCACTTTGGCGATTGCGCTGCGACAACGCAGCGCCCAAGGCGTTGTGCGCCTCGACGTTTGTAGCATCGGCGGCGATGGATTTTTGGTAAGCGTCGATGGAGCGGTCCCACGCGCGCATGCCATCGTGGTAACGGCCCAGGGTGTAGTAGCTCTTGCTGGCGTTACCCGAGTGCGTGACCGTCTGCACGGGCTCGATCTTCCATGCGCCCGGGCGCGCTGGGTCAGACGAAGCGGGTCGGGTGTCAACTGAAGCGCAGGCTGCAAGCAGGGCCACAGCGGCAGCGGCAGCGGCAGAAGCCACAAGGTGAAAGCGCATGATGCACTCCTTTGCGTTCATTGGGTGCCCGTCATTGTAGGCAGCAACACCCGGTATATCTGGATCATCGCTGGGCCCATGAGCACCAGCATGAGGGACGGAAAAATAAAGAAAATCAAGGGAAACAGCAACTTCAGCGCAATTTTGGCAGCGGCTTCTTCAGCCCGTTGGCGCCTTCGAGTACGAAGCATGTCCGAGTGAATGCGCAATGACTTGGCGATGCTGGTGCCAAAGCGCTCGGCTTGGATGATCATGGACACAAAGCCGTCAACCTCTTCAACGCCCGTGCGCAGCGCAAGGTTGCGCAGCGCGCGCTCGCGCGGCGCACCTGCCCGCAACTCCAGGTTGACCAAACGCAATTCGTCACTGAGGGTTTCACTTTTGTGCACCATGTCTTCGGCAACGCGTGTCAAGGCAGCCTCGGTGCCCAAGCCAGCTTCGACGCACACCGTCATCAAGTCCAGGGCGTCGGGGAAGTTTTCAAAAATCTCACGCTGCCGCACGAACACCAACCGAGACAAAATCAAGTTGGGCAGGTAGTAACCAATTGAGGCTGCAATCAACAGCCACATCAACAGCATGGGCCCCTTGGCAGGGGACTTTGCCACCACCGCCAGTAGAAAGAAGGCCAAAAGTGGGAATACCAAGGCCAGTACGGTTTTGGCGCCAAAGTAGGCCATGGGTGCACTGGCCGTTCGGATGCCAGCGTTCATGAACCGGCGTCGTATGGGCGAGGCCTCGAATCCTTCTTCTGGTGTTGACAGTTTGGCCAGGGGTTTGGTTGCCTTGGCGACTCGGTCTACCCAAACGCTCACTTGCCCTGTTGCTTACTTCTGGCGCGCCCAGAATGGTGCCGATGCGAGAGGCCGTGCTGCTACCACTGCCGAGGCTAAGCACCCAAAACGCAACAGCGACAGTGGCAATAAAAATCAGTGCAAGGAAAGCGATCTGAAGCATGTCCATGCTTTGTCCTCAGACCCGTATCTTGATGATTCGGGTCATCCACCAAACACCCAACGCCATCAGCAACAGGGCCGCGCCAACCATCTTAAAACCAGCCGGATCAGTCCACAAAACGGACATGAAGCCTGGATTGACGAGCGTGATGGCCCCACCCAAGCGCAAATGGCAACGAACCAAGCACCCAGGCAGACATTTTCCCTTCCGCAGACAGAGTTCTAACTTCACCCATCAACTTCAGTCGCGCACGAACGATGGCCGAGATATTGTCCAAAAGCTCGGCAAGGTTGCCACCAGACTCTCGCTGAATCATCACGGCAATGACAAAAAAGCGAAGGTCCTCAACCGGCACACGGTCTGCCATGCGCATCAACGATTGCTTGCTGAGGAACACCGAAGTTGGTTTCGTCAAACAACACGCGAAAGTCATGCGCGATGGGGTCGGGCATTTCGTCCGCCACCATTTTGATGGCCGTGGGGAAAGCGTGGCCGGCGCGCATGGCGCGGCTCATCAAATCCAACGCTTCGGGTATCTGGCGTTCGAAGATCTGGATGCGCTGCCGTGCGCTTGCGAATCAGCCAGAACCAAGGCAATGGCGCCAACAGCAGCGCCAACAGCATGCGAGAAAACGAGCGGTTTTGCCAACAAAACAGGAATCAGATAGCCGACGATGGCCAACACCACAGCTTGCCGCAAGCATCTCGCCCGCTGAGATGCCCGCATTCGCGGTGCTCACGTAACGCACCATCTGCCTTCCCGATTGAAGCCGGCCGAGCATGTCGTCGTTCAGCCATCGCAGACGCCCCTTATCTTTGCAACGCTCGATGCTGAGCGCGTGCGTCTTGCGTGGCCGTCTTCAACGCCGCGCAAACGCGGAGCCAAGCGTTTGGCTTCAGCACTGTTTTTGGCCGCCCAGCTCTGGTACACGCCTTCCAGGCCCAGCACCACCGCCACGAAGAGCAGCACCATGAACAAAATGAGGCTTTGGTCCATGGTGGCGCTACTCCATGCGGCGGCTGGGTCGTAAAGCGATTCAGGCAACACGACGCCCGCGCGACTTCAAGTGCTCTTGGAAGCGTGGGCGCACGCCCGTGGCCTGCATGTAGCCCCGCACCGCACCGTCTTCACCAACCCCGTCTGCTTGTACAAGAAGATCTTCTTGCATCGTGATCACGTCGCCTTCCATGCCGGTGATCTCGGTGATGCTGGTGATCTTTCGCTTGCCGTCAGGCATGCGGTTGACCTGCACCACCACGCCGATGGCCGACGCGATTTGGGCGCGCGCCACTTTGGTGGGCAAGTTCATGCCGCCCATGGACAGCATGTTCTCCAAACGCCCTAACGCGTCCCGCGGTGTGTTGGCGTGCATCGTGGTCATCGAGCCTTCGTGGCCGGTGTTCATGGCTTGCAGCATGTCCATCGCCTCGGCGCCACGGGTCTCGCCCATGATGATGCGGTCGGGGCGCATGCGCAAGGCGTTGATCACCAGCTGGCGCTGCGACACCTCGCCGCGGCCTTCGATGTTCATGCGGCCGTGTTTCCAGGCGCACCACGTGCGGCTGGCGCAGTTGCAGTTCGGCGGCGTCTTCGATGGTGACGATGCGCTCACGGGGGTCGATGTAGCCTGACATGATGTTCAGCAGCGTGGTCTTGCCCGATCCAGTTCCGCCTGAGATCAAAAGGTTGATCTCAGCGCGCGCCAGCCCTGCAGCACCTGCGCCATCTCGGACGTAAGTGTTTTGAACTCGATCAAGTTGTCCATCGTCAACGGCACGACGGCAAAACGGCGAATGGACATCACCGGCCCATCCAACGCCAGCGGCGGGATGATCACGTTCACGCGCGAGCCATCGGGCAATCGTGCATCGGCCATGGGGCTGGATTCATCCACCCGGCGGCCCACTCGCGAGACGATCTTGTCGATGATCTTCATCAAATGATCGTCGTCGGCGAACTTGACGTCGGTCATGCTGAGTTGGCCGCGCCGCTCCACGTAGACCTGGTGCGCGCCATTCACCAAGATGTCCGACACGGTCGGGTCGGCCAACAAAGGCTCCAGCGGCCCCAAGCCCAGCATCTCATGCTGAATGTCTTTGACGAGGCTTTGGCGCTCGGCCGCGTTGACCACGACGTTTTCTTCGTGCAGCAGGCGTTCCACCAACGTGCCCAATTCGTCGCGCAGGCGATCGGCGCCATGGCTTCAACGGCTTCCAGGTCCAGTCGGCCCAGCAGCAATTGGTGCACACGGCGCTTCATGTGCTGGTAGGCCAGCGACGCTTCGCTGCGGTGTGCTCCAGGGGGCTTGAGGCCGCCCCTACCACTGGCGCTGCGCGCTCAAACTTGTCGCCGCCGCTTGGCTTGCAAGCCGTCTCGCAGGCCCGATCAGGCATGCCAGTCGACGATCGAGCGCGCTGTTCATAGTCAATGGCCCCCAAACATCGATGACAACCAGCGCTTCCTTGCGTGGCGGTTCCAACGGCGCGATGCGCCTGCGCCATCGCGTGGATGGCTTTGGCTACTGGGTTGTTTTTGCGCCGCTTTATCGATGGGGATGCCTTGGTTCACCGAATCGATCACACTGGCGTGGTGGTTAGGAATCACGGTTGGGTTTCTGACCCCCAAGGCTTGCTCAAACGCTTCCAGCGTGATTTCGCTGGCTTTTTGGTGGCGATTGATCACCCACTGCACTTTGTTGCGCTGGGTAGTCCAGCGATCGGAAAAGATCGCGCACGCGTTTGGCGTCGCGGATGTTGGGTAGGGTGAGTTGCAGCACCGGGAAATCGGTCGGCCATGTCCAGCACCTTCAGGCTGACGGCGTCGATGGATCGGCTGACGTCCACCACCACAAAGTCGAACGTTTGGCGCGCTTGCTTGATGATGGCTTCGACGTGATGGGCCTTGACTTCCAAGGACTGCGACAGGTCTTCGGGCGCGGCCAACACAAAGAGCGTGGGGCTGACTTGCAACCATCGCCGCGCGCAACAGCGAGGCATCCAAGCCGTGACAGCTCTTGCGCCACGTCGGCCACCGAGCTTGGCGCGCGCTGGTCGGCCAGCATCAACAGGCTATCGCCAAACTGCAAATCGAAATCCAGCAAGGCCACGGTGTGCTCTCCACGGTGCGCCAGCACGTGGGCCAAGTTGGCCGCCAAAAAGCTGGAGCCGTTGCCACCCTTGCACGACATCAAGGCCAACACCTGCCCATTTTTACTGGCCGGCGCGGGGCACGCTTGCGCATCAATCGCACAACGGCAGCCTGCAATGCCGGTGCCGCGACCGATTGCGGCAGCACTTCCCGGACACCGGACTGCATGGCTTTGAGCAAAAACGCGGGCGAATCGAGATCCGACACGATGATGGTATCAATGTCGGGATGGCTTTGAGTTATCCGTGCGATGTGGTCCAGACCGTCTGCGTCCATGCCGTCATAGACCATCAAGCCAGGGCGGCTGCCATTGATAACGTCTGGCATGCCCAGGCCCACGTGAGCGGCTGTGCTCACGTCAAGCCCCGGTGCGCTTTCGCGGATGTACCGCGCCAGCTCGTCGGCGCGCTCGGCACGGTTGGATACGACTTTTATTTTCATGACTGAGAACCCACAACCTTAAGCTTCAATTGCATACGGGATTGCCGGTGCTTTGCATGAATTCCCTTGGCAGCGTTGTTTGGAATGGTGGAATGGCCGGTAATAGGTTGGCGGTGGGAATGATGGTTCGATGCGTGTAGCCCGCCAGGGTGACCCGCACGGTCTGGCAGTTTGCGTCGCTGCATCCTGCTGGGAAGTATTGAACGGAGACGTTGCCTGCGGCCAAGTAAGGGAGCCGCTCGCGCATGCGTGTAATGATGGATGAATCGCCGATGTCACACACCACCGCCATGCGGGCCCCCAGTCGGGTGGCTTCAGCGGCTGCATTCCATGTCCAGAGCAGGCGGCCCAACTCGATGACACCTAAAAGCATCATGAAAAAGATTGATGCCACCAGCGCGAACTCGACAGCCGCAGCACCGCGTTGGCGCGCAAGCTGCTTGGCAGCGTTGATTGCTTGGCTGCCGGGCTTGCTTGGCATTTTCACAAGTTGGCCCTCATCGTGACACTGATTGTGTTGAAGTCGAGTGTGCGTGGCGCTACGTACGAAACGATCGAGTTGTACACGTAACCATTGATGCTGACTGTGACCAGATTGATGGGCCCCCCCAATGTGGCTTGATTGAAGTGCGTCCCTGGGCACGTGATGCGATCGCAGAAGTTAACCAAGCCAACGGTCAAGTTGGGTGCGAGTGGCGTTCCTGTACCGGCTGTGTTGCCATACACGACCAAGCGGGCAGCGTCAGCTCTGGGGTCGATTGATGTTGGTGGTGGTGCGGTCATGAAGCGTGCGGCGTCGCGCACCGATTTGTCCAATGCATTGAACGTGAACATCATTCGTCCAAATTCAAATACCCCAAAAGCAAGAATCGTCAGCGGAATCAGTGAGATGGCGAATTCAACGGCAGCGACGCCGCGAGCGCTGCGCCGTTGAAAAGTGGTTGACGCGTCACAACGTCCACCTACTGGACCAATGCCGGAACCAACGGCCCCGTGCTGGTGCTGTTGCCCACACTGCCAACGGTGGCACATGGGCTGCCGGCTTGGCTTACCAAACCGATGTATTCAATTTGCACGATCGATGGCCCCCCCTGTTGAGAGATAGGGTGCAGCATCAATGCACAGCCCCAATTGAGCACTGGTAGGGTTTGGCTGCCGGCAAAACCCGCACATTGAATGATGGGCACGGGCACGATGCGCCTATCAGCGCCTGTTGCAGCCAACCCAGCCGCCTGCCGAACCGTGGACGAAGGTGGCCCAACGCTTAATCCCGTCAAAGTATTGCCTGCGTTGACGTCGACACCGTAAGGCGCGTTGGCGGGGCGACGCGAACCCAGGAAATCGGGCGTTGCGTTGCTTTGTGATGGCCAATTTACCCCCGTATAGGGGTAGCCTGATCGATCAGGTACGGGCGACGTGGCTCCCGACGACGGAACGCTGGGGTGCATAAATGCCAAATCGGGTATTCCACGCGTTCGCCAGCGACGAAACGGCGCCCGTTGCCCTACCTGGGCGCCCGGGGCTACAGTGCATGCGCCAGTACCTTCAAGCAGTGCATCCAACTCGTTGGCCCCACCTGCTGGCGGCGAAAAATCGATCCAGCCGAAGTTCCCTGTCATCTGCCCGCCATTTGCCCGTTTCCTTGCCGTACGTCGCGCTCAGCCATTGTCCTGGTGTTAGTCCGTAAGGCGGAGTTGGGCTTGTGGCGCAAAGCGCGACAGGAATCGCCGCGCAAGGGCTTGTGACGGCGCCAGCGTGGCTGTTGCCAACGAGTTAACCGTTTGTGCAGTGAAACCAAGAACATTCATGAAAGTTGGTGCAATACCAGATTCGGCGATGGTGCAACGGACATAAGCGTGAATCGGCTGTTGCGGCGCCAGCTGCAACCCATGGGCCGTTTAAAGAGGCGCTGAAGTGAAAACCCCGACGGCGACTGGCACAGATATTGGTGCGGTTCAATTGCACGTTGTTTCGGTAAGCCACCAGTCGCCCCGCATTTTCAGCAATCGGGAAGTTGGCGAGCGGAATGGTCGGCGCACCCGTCAGGTCTTGAGACGCGGCCAACGCGCAAGCATCAGCAGCGTTTTGTGTTTCCGTTTTGCCGATATAGAGACGGCCAGAATCAAGCGCCAGACCAGCCGCTGCGATCATCACCAGCATCGACAGCCCTATGATGATGGATATCGCACCGCGCTGGCCACGTTGGATTGAGTTGAAATGAGAGCGCATCCGGGTGCTCATGGTTCTCTCCTGTTTGTCGCCATGCGAGCCCTTCCACGCTACTTCGCTCCTTGTGTCGGAATCTGAATCGTCGCTGGTTTGCCTTCCTTGACCGTGTATCCGTGAGACTCGGCGTAATTCTTCTGGGCGCCAGCTGCCGCTTTGCCATCGACAGGTGCAAACGCCGTGTTTCGTGTGGGGGCCGCAGGGTCAATGATTTGTTGCGCGCGAAGTGCGCGCGCTGCATCGCCAAAGCGCGCTTCGTGGTTGGGTGAGGATGGCGCCACGCATCCACCAAGGCTCAGGGCGATAGCCAGTATGTGGAGCCATGAAATGCTATCGATTGATAGCGTGTTTGACTGCATGAGGCATGTTTTTCTCCTGAGACTAGAACTACTTGACCTGCAGGCCGCCGCCTGGCGCAGGTGCCACGGCACCAAGTGCGGGTGGCGGTGCGGCTGGTGCGCTGCCCTCCAACTTGCCGTTCAATATCATGTCCGACCTGGTGGGTGGCACATAGTTGTCCGTGGGCAATGCGTAGTCAGGCGGCAATGGCTTGACCAAGCGCGGCGTGATGACAAACACCAACTCCGAACGGTCGGTTTGAAACTCGGTGCTTCGAAACAACGCACCAATGATGGGCATTTCCCCCAAGATTGGGAAGGCCTTTAACGTAGCGATGCTGTTATTTTTTATCAAGCCACCGATGGCGAAACTTTGACCGTCTTGCAACTGCACGGTAGTTTTGGCGCGGCGCGAAGTCATCGAGGGTAGAACAGCGATACCGCTGACGCCTGGCGCCGAAATGCCCACCCCTTCGCGGTTGAGCTCCGACACCTCGGTGGCGATTTCCAAATCGACCAATCCCGAGTCCAACACGGTGGGCAAGAAGGCCACGGACACGCCAAACTCCTTTTCTTCCAACGATATGCGCGTACCGGTTTGGCTCGATTCTTGAGATACGGGAATGAAAATCTTTCCGCCAGCCAGAAAACTCCCCTTCTTACCGCTGATGGCCATGATGGTGGGTTCGGCCAGTATCTTGACCAAGCCGTCATTCTTCTGGCGTCGACGTTCAGTTGCGTCGTCGACCTGCCCAGATAGGGAATGGGCTGTCCATTGGGCCCGTAAGTCACAGGCCCGGCAAATTGGCCAACGGCCTGACCATTGTTGCCAGTACCGCCACTGATGGTGCCAAGCACTTGGCCGTCGGGGCCAATGCCACCCACGGTGCCGAGCAAACCGCCTACGCCGCCAAATATGCCGCTGAGCAAGCGCATGCTGGTGCCGCTGATCAGGGCACGCGAAAAATTGATGCCGAATTTGTCGAGCATCGATTTGGAGATCTCCGCCACCTTCACTTCAAGCATCACTTGCTGTGGCGCGCCCACCGACAACATATTGACGATTCGCGGATTAATGCCCGTGAGGCTGGCGCCTGTGGACCCGCGGACGTAAGCATTCGCCAAGTCAGTGATGCGCGATACGGCGCTGGGATCGTTGACGGAGCCCGTTAACACAACAGAATCAAAGGCTGCCGAGACGCGAACGCTTCGTTCGTTGGGCAGCAATTGCCCAATGACCGTTTGCAGCGCGGTGGTGTCCATGTTCACCACCACGTCAAATGCAGTGCACTGGCCTGCCTTGTCCAGCAACACCACGTTGGTTGAGCCAATGGATCGGCCCAAGATGTAGACCTCCGTGGGCGATAGCAAGAGAACGTCAATGTCGGCAACACCAGGCCGTGTGTTTTCATTGGAAGCACTGACGGGTGGTTCATCCTTGGCGGCCTTGCCGTCTTTGGAGGCGGTAACCGTGGGCCGTGCCGCGCGTGATCCGTCCGGGTTGCCCAACAAGATGCGGCTAACTGGCGTGGTGGGTTTGATCACCGTCGATTTGCCCACGCCCACTTGCACAACAGGCGCGATGTCAACGCGTCCACAAGGTGCCGTTGGAAATACGGGTGTCACCACTCGGGCGACTGGCTGTGGCTGTGGCAGTGGCGCTGCGCGCGTCGCAGCGGGTGGCGCCGCGGGGCTCGCTGTGCCAGAACGGTGTTCTGGGCGTGCGCACTCCCTAGGCAGGCGGCGAGGGTCGCCAGTGCGCAGGCGCTTCGTGCCAACACGGTTGAAACAGCAGGTTTGGGTTGAATCATGGTGTTTTTCTTCGTTGAGGCGCTGGTTGGATCAATCTGGCTCAATCGTGCTAAAAGCATTCCATCGACTTGCTGGTGCCGCGGATGACTTCAACGCATTCACGCGATGGTGAGCTGCAGGTATAGGCTTGGCGGCAGCGACGCGTTTTACCACCACAGGTGCCTTGGGTGGCACTGCTTGAGGCTTGCGGCGGCTCAGGTTGGTCGAGCAGGCTGGTCTTGGTGGCGCCATCGGTTTCACCCAAGTTGGGATCCACTTGATTGCGCAGCACCAGAGAAAGGGTTCCGACACTGCGTGCCAAATCGAGCTTTTCAGCCTGCTGGGGCGCCACTTCCAGCGTTACCGCGTTGACCACCTTCGGTTTGGTGGCATCGCGATTGGATTCTTGCGCCACGGCCAGCACCAAGATGCGCTCCAAGCACGATCTTGCTGATGGAGCGGTCTTTGTTGCTGCGGCTTTCGTTGCGGTTTTCTTCGTCCTGAGTGTTCACGATGATGTCGACGTAGTTGCCGGCAAGGCAAACCCTGCGACACCCACCACGTCGTTCACCCGCACGGTCATGGCTCGCTTGCCTTCAGCCACCACCGACGAAAGGCCTCCTTTGCTTCCCACGGGCGCCAACTTACCCTCAATGATGGGCTCGCCGCGCGCCAAGCTGGTTTTGCTGACACGGCCGTCCAAAGGCGCAGCTTCGGTAAATGCGCCTGTCGGAACGCTACCCGTAGGCCAATCAACCATCTTGATCTGCTCCGGTGACAAGCGCGCGCCGATGTCTACATCCAGCGCAGCCACAGCGATCTTTCCACCACCCTGGGATTGCGCCTGCATCCAGCGCGTCGCAAAAACCACGGCAGCTGCACCGGCAATCAGTGCGACTAAAAGCATCATCAACCCGCGGGAAATCCCATCGCAGTGCTCCGGCGTCGGTCGCCTGCCGCGGCGCGGCAGGGTGCAGGATCGTCATGGCTTGCTGGGCGTTGCCGTGGGTGCGGGTGGCGAGTAGTTGTGCCAAGCCCAGTCAAGCATAGCGGGTGTCAGTTCGGGTTTGCGGCTGTGGTACGCCGCAAAGTCAACCACTTGCTTTGACGAGATCGCGTGGGTAGCAGGCCAAAAGCGGGCGTTGGTCTCTGGCATGGTGATCATGAATCAACAGGTCGAAAGCCTTTGGAGTCAACCTTGACCGAATACTCGGTGCAAACATCGTCAAAGATCTGACGGTAACTGTCCAGCGGCAGATCCCCGATGTATATTTTGTAGCCGATGCGCCGCAGAAAGGCCTCGTCAGCCACTTCGCTGGGCGCCATGTTGGTGGAGAAGAAAAGTGAGGTGTCAAAGGGGATGCGAAACTTGTTGCCGTTGCGCAGCATCAAGAAGTCGTACCGCGACTCCATCGGAACAATCCAGCGATTGAGCAGTTGTCGCGGGGTAACCAGTTGGCGTCCCAGGTCGTCCACCAGGAAAAGCCCGTTGTTGGCTTTGAAGTGCGGTGGCGCCTGGTAGTAGCCTGCGCGCGCGTCGTAGACCAAATCAAGCATGTCCAGGGTCAGTTCGCCCCCGGTGATGACCACGGGGCGACGGCATAGCATCCACCGATCGTCGCTCGCGTGTCCGAACATCCAACGGGTTGGTGGAGCCCCGTGACGCGGATAAGCCACTGGGTGGTGCACCAGAGGATCAAACATCCGAATGATCTCGCCCCCCACTTCAATCGCATGCGGAACGGCCACGTGGCCCGACATGACACCGGCAAGCTTGTGACACAGGTAGCTCTTGCCAGCGCCAGGCGGGCCGTAAAGCATCACCGCGCGGCGGCTGTTGAGAGCCGCGCCCAGTTGCTCGCGCACGTCACTTCGAAGCACGACCCCATGCAGCGCCTGATCAAGCGCGCCTTCAGTGATCGGTGCCGCGCCAAGGCTTTGCATTTGCACCTGCACCAAGTAAGCGCTCAGTGGCACAGGGGCGGGGCCGCTGTACTGGCTTCGTGTCAAGGCGTCGCCTGCACGCGCGCGGCCTTGCTGGGTCAAATCGAAGGTCACGTCGCCGTCATTGGTGCCGCGACGCCGGGTCTCAACCAAGGCTTCGCGGCGAAGGGGTTGCAACACCTCGTCGACGACGCTGGGGGTGAGCTTGAGGTGCTGTGCCAGATCCTGCAAATGCTGCAACCCGTGCTGCAGCATTACTTTCATGACCAAATCAGCCAATAATAGTTGGGGCAGACCAGTGGCGTCCAGGCTGCGCGGCGCCGGGGGTACCACCGGTGCATCGCGATGATCCAGCAATGCGGCATGAGGCGCCGTGTGTGGATCTGACGCGACGAAGTCAGTCATGGCATTCACATGCGTACGCTGTCACAGCCAATGCCGACCGGCCTCGACGGCCGTACCTGCTGCGATCGCCAAGGCGTAAGGGATGCGACCTGTGGTGCCTAGGCCAGGCGAAGTGGGGGTCGCCTGCGGGCCGCGGCCAGAGCGAAGGACATCCAGCTTGACGACGTGGATGCCGCTGAGGATCCTGCGCAAATTAGCAATAACGCCCGAAGTCTGACCGCTGGCCAACATGGCAACGATTGACAGCACGCCACCGGCAGCCATCGTCCAGAGGGCTACCCAAGCGATGCTCCCGGCGCCAACCCAGGCGCCCACCATGGCCAGCAGCTTGACGTCGCCGGCACCGAGCACCCTAAGTAGATAAAACGGCATGAAAAGTCCGAGCCCGAGCAGCAACCCGGAAACCCCAGACACCAACCCGAGCGCACCCGGCGCAGTGGGGTGAAAGAAGCCACCGCCGCCGGAGGCCATGGCTTGAAATAAAAGGCCCACCGTCATCCCCACGAGCACAAGCACGTTGGGGATGCGGCGGGATTGCACGTCATGCCACCCTGCGATGCAAAGGAGTCCCGCCAAGGCGAGGGTTGCAGGCATGACTTGGGCCAGGATCAATCAGGTCGCAAGGGCCGTTGTCAGTGCGGCGCCAATGCGATCAAACACAGCGTCCAGCCGCGTGCCAACGACTGTGACGGCAGCGATGATGACGATCGAGATCAGTGCGGCGATGAGGCCGTACTCAATGGCGGTGACACCATCTTCTTCACGAGCGAAGTCTTTCAAGAATTTAACGAGTTGCATGATTTTTCCTTTGAGGTTAGTAAGTGCCGGGATCGGCGGATAGCAGCCTCTTCAGGCTGAATTTCTTGGGTTCTATAGGGCACCCGCAATGGCGGCAGTGACAGCGGCTGACCAACGCGCATAGATGGCCAATGTTTGCGTTCCAACAGTGGTCACTGCACCAATGATGACGACCGAGATCAGTGCCGCAATCAGCCCATACTCGATTGCCGTAACGCCATCGGCTTCTGCAAAAAATGCTTTCGAAGCAACCAAGGGGCGTTTGCCCGATGCACTTGGTTTGCAGAAATGCACGAAACAATTTGGCAACAACATGGTTTGAACTCTAGAACCCAGATCCTGCTTTGGGAAGTCTCCATTCGAGGGAGGAGGAAAATCAGAGGTTTCAACCATGGTGCTGCTCCCGTGGGCTTCAATGCGTGACCGAAGTCACATGACTTGGTGTGTCCAGTGCAATGAGCAGGTCTTCGGCTGGCGCCATTTTGTGGATGCACGCGGCGGCGCCGAGCCGCAGAGCGTACGCGGTCAAGCAGGCGTCGGCGTGACTCGACAACACCACCACGCGGCACCTGGCGCGGGTCAACAAGGCGGGAATCAGCGCCACGCCATCTTCTCCAGCCAAATCAGCGTCAAGCACCACGATGTGCGGCTGTGTCTCAGTGGCCATTTGGAGCATGTCAAAAACCGATGTTGCCGCGCCAACGCACACCAACGTTGGCCCAGCGCTGTTGATCAAGGCAACCAGCGCAACACGCACGGCGGCGTGGTCGTCAACCACGAGCACGCGACGCAAGGGCTGCGGTGCTACTGGGGATGCCATGGCAAAACTCATGGGTCGATTCTGTGTGTTGCTCGGTGGGCGCGCATGGGGACAACGCCGTGCAGCTGCCGGGATCTTTGTCCTCCTCGATGTAGGGGGGCGGCGCGCTGAATAGCAACAAACCACCCTGACAACGCCCACTCGGCGGCTTCAACCAAGGCAGCTAGGCAGTCACTTCAATGGGTTGTGGCCGTTGGACAGCGGCCGAGCGCCCCCACCGGCTTAGTAAATGCCGGGTACTAACCTCCAGCGCACGCGCTGCATGTATTCGAGATAGTCCTTGTTGGCCGACATGGCAAATTCTTCGCGGTGCATGCGCCAAACTTGGGCGGCATACAGCAGCGAGAGGACACCCAAGTTGCGCACCGAGAAATTGGCGGCAAGAAAGGCAAGGTGTGCAATCAGGTAGCCCCCATAGATGGGGTGACGCACCCAGCGATATGGGCCCCGCGTCACGATGCCCCGAACGGCGGGCAACAGCCCGAAGCAACGCCCCAGCACCAGCTTTGATGTCAGCTGCACCACCAGGCCCACAGCCTGGAAGGAAAAACCAAGCCACTCTGGGATGTACCGCGAGGTGCCATCGATGCCGAGAAGCACGAAGAAAAAGCATGCATAAATGGTCGCTGAGATGCTGAGCAGCGACATGTCACGCTGCGTCGCTCGGCGGGCGAAAATAACGATGATCAGCGAAACGCTCTCGGTGACCAACAGCGCTAACAGCGTCAGTCTGGTTGGCTCGGCGAGCCAGCTTCGACCAATGTTCCAAAGAAAAAAGACGTAGGCCGCGACGGCGAAAAGGCGCAACAGCCACTCCGTCAGGTTGCCCTCGTTGGGTGCGCTGGAAAGAGGTGCTTGCGTCATCGCTGCGGCTCCTGGGGTGGCAAGCACTAAGGGTTGGAATCTTGGTCGGCAGGCACCTCGGGTGCGAGCCCATGTTGACGGGCGAACACGTACAAATTGAGCTTTCCGCGGATGCCCAACTTGCTGTAGATCACGGTCAGGTGATTGCGCAGGGTGTTTTCACTCATTTGGAGCGCTTCGGCCAAGACGAGCGCCTTGGCGCCCTGATACTTGACCAAGGCCTGAATGACGTCACGCTCTTTGGGCGTCAAACTCGCGATTCGATGCGTCGCCTGGTTCGACGGGATGGGCGTGTGGCTCGGTGACGGTTGCGTGGTGGCAACCATCGAGGCATCGGCGATCAATGGGGTGTCGAGCCATACGCCGCCCGCGTGCACCGCATAGATCGCGTCGGCGATGTCATGCGCCGGATGGCTTTTGACAACGATGCCGCGCGCGCCCGCGCGCACGGCCTCTCGGTGGCTGATGGGGTCGGTGCTACCGGTCAAGACGACCACCTGCACCTTGGCGTTGCGAACCAGGCTGCGCACGCAGTCCAGGCTGTTTCTCTGGCTCAATCCGAGGTCAAGCACCACCACATCGGTTTGGCCAAGGGCTGGATGTTGCATCAGCTCAACGGCCGTGGTGGCGTGGCCCAACACCGCGATGGGCGGCTCAACCGATTGCAGAAATTGCTGCAAGCCCCAAAGGGTGATGTGATGGTCATCTGCCAGCAGCACCTGGATGGGGGCGCCGGAGGCTTGGGGGGCTTGCCGCATGGTCATGGGGCTACCTTACCGCAGCACGCCCAGCACCGGCAAGAGGACCTGAATCTCAGTGAAATCGCGTTCGTGGCAGACGCTGATGGTGCCCCCCATCTCCTCGGCGCGAGTTTGAATGGAGGTTGGCACAAAGCCCGCGGGCAAAGCCTCATCAGCGCCGTGGTCGTTTCTCAGCCGCAAGGTCACCCCGGAATCGGCAATGTCGATCATGATGTTGATGGCGGTTGCGCTGGTGTGACGCCTGACGTTGGTCATGGCTTCGTTAACGATGTGCAAGATGTGCTTGCCAAGCGCCCCACGCAGCCGATCCGATTGCGGTGCAAATATGTTCACGCGGACGCCGTAAATGGTCTCAAATCGCTTGGCCTGCCGCTCAATGGCCGTGAGCGGCGACTCGCGTGCACGAAGATCGTCACCATGACGCAACCCCCCTACAACGTCTCGAAGGTTCTGGAGCTCGTCGTTGGTTAGTTTCAACAACTGTTGGATGCCGACCAGTGTTGGGTTGCCTTGGCCTGCCGTGCGGGCAAGAGCCTCCAGACCGTACTTCAGGCCGACGTAAGGCTGCACGGCGCTGTCGTGCAAATCCCTTCCAATTCTTTCGCGCTCTTTGAGGGCCCCTTCGCGCTGCAATTGCTCCATCAAGTCGGCACGCTCCATCGATGGCATCGCCATGCTCATCACGTCGTGAATCCAGCGGGCATCTTCGGCGGTGAAGGCTTTGTCACAATCTGACAGCCACAGGTGGCCCTGGGTTTGACCAAAGCTGGTCAACGGCAAAACCACGCCACTGCCTCTGGATGAGACCCAAACCCACGCTGATGCGTCGCCAAGCGGTTTTGTTTTGTGGTTCGCCAGATCAACGCCAGAGACCATCAGACCGCGCGCAGCATGGCGCTCAAACAAGATGGCGTCTTCAACCGGCGCCAGGCGGTTGGAGACCGTCTGCATCTCGTCATCAACAACGTTTCGCAGGTCGCCGGATTGCCGGCTCCAGGCAAAAATCCGTGGCTCAGGTCCTCCAAGGCTGATCACCGCGCGTTCAAACGCAAAGCATTCGCCCAGCAGATCCACGAGCTGCTTGACGTTCAAGGCGAGGCCGCGGCGTGGTGAAGCATGCCGTGCCAGCGCTTCCAAAAGGGCAACGCGGCGCCTTGTGGCGCGAGCCGGCCTGACAAGCCAAAAGGCCAGTGGGCCGCACGAGACGATGCTGATTGCCACACCCAATCGAGCCCAAGGCATGGCTCGAGCTTCGAACGGGTACGTTGACTCAGAAGCGAGTTGCGGAGCCATCAAGGCGATCGCCGAGGTCAGCGCTACCACCAGTGCATGCCAAACGCTGAAGTGCAGGGCCAGCGCAATGATGGGGAGCATCAGCAGGGCGGCCAGCCCTGGGGCGCCGCTCAACGTGGTGTTGCAAAGGAAAACCAGCCAAGCTGCGTCAATCCAATACCAGCCAAACCAAGCCGCCGAGCGACGACCATGCATCGTGACCGCCAGTGCATAGGCTGCCACCACCAAGTAAACCACGACCCCGAATAGCTTGACGTCGACGAGGCCTTTGGGCACAGCACTCAACGTCGTCAGTGCAGCCACCAACGCAAGGACGGCGCGCATGCCCGCAGCAAACCTGAAGAAGGCAAGGTCTCTGACGCCGTCGACAACGACTGCCGATGGTGACGCACCTGCCCCCAAAGCAGAAAGGTTGGGTTGTCGATCAGCGCTCACTATTTTGGCCAGCGTACAGCGAGGAATGTCACGGTCACCGACCCCAATTCTGGGCAGTCGTCCAGATGCCTTTCAGTCGGAGGACCGTGTTCTAGCGCCAAGCCTACACCTTGTAGCAACCCGTGTCGCCATGGCAATGGCCAGCGCGGTGACCGGAAACGCCGCAAGCACGTCCACGACGTGATGTCCGCCCTGAATCGGCGTTGCCACAAGCACCAGGGCGGTGAGAATAAACATGGGTTTGCTGACAAAGGGCAGCGATCTTGCGTACCACGCTGCAATCAGGGCAATGCCCGCGTGAAACGACGGAAACCCAATCAGGCCCTTCGCGTCAGCCGGGGTGATGTGCCCGGGGCCGTGTTCAAGCAGTCGCACCAGTTCGCGGGCGTAATGTTCATCAAGCACCAGAGGTAGCTTTGCTGTCACGTCGGCGGGCAAGGCGTAGACCGAGAAAGCGCCGAAGGAAGGCGCAATGGCCCAAATGCCGATCGTGAGGAGTGCCGCCAGCGCAAAGGCCAGGCAGACCTCATAAATTTGCTCGCCCCTTGACGTGAATGCCAAGCCAAGCATGACCACCAGCGTTTGCGGCATCGATGATTGGTAGGTGTAGTAAAGCACCTTGTTGACACCGGGGTTGTCGGCGCACCACGCCATCCAAGCGACCCATTCAACCCCCAGGGCACGGTCAATCGCGGCCAGCGTGCCGTCGATGCGCTCGCCGGCAACGGTGAGCAAAAAATAGTTCAGGACGCTGGCAGCAGCACTGAAACTCACGAAAAAGCTCCCGGCAAACAACAAGGCGCTCAGGTTTCTGTCGGGTCGAAGCAACACGTAGACGCAGCCTAGCGCAGCCAGAAAAACGCTCAGCGCCGCAGCGACGCGGTAGGCGGAGAGATTGAGGTCAAAGGTGCGAAAGGATGCCCAGCCAACCACTACGGCCGTCGTCATGACCACCAACGTCAGCAGCAAGGTTGCGAGGCACGCTGTGTGCCTGACGTTCGATGAGGGCAAGGGCGGCGATGGTGGGCTGGTCATGGGTGGCGTGATTTTCTGCACGAGATGGGTTGATGGCAACCCCCGTTGTGGCTAAGCCATCCAATCATGGTGCCCTCACAGTGCGGGGTAGCCCCCCACTCGTGCGCTGCTCGCCGCTGCACTGACTCGAGCGGCAGCGCTACGATAGGGGTCGAGGGATTCACACGCATGGGAGGATGACGATGCAAGCCGTTGGCGTCAACGACGTGCCCACAACGCTGACAGAACGCGCCGGGTGGCTGAAGGCCATCTACGCCTTGTTCTTCTTCTCCGGCTTTCCGGCACTGATCTATCAATTGACGTGGCAGCGCGCGCTGTTTCGAATCTTTGGCGTCAACATCGAGTCGGTGACCGTGGTGGTGACCGCGTTCATGCTTGGCCTGGGGCTGGGAAGCCTTTTTGGTGGTTGGTTGTCGAGCCGATTGCGCATGCCCTTGTTGTGCCTGTTGGCGGTGATTGAACTGCTTACCGCTGCCTACGGTCTGGGCTCGTTGGACTTGTTTGAGTGGGCTGGCGATGGACTGGCGGGCGCATCCCTAGGTGTGATGGCATCGGTCACCCTGGCCCTGGTTCTTGTGCCCACATTCTTAATGGGTGCGACGTTGCCGCTGTTGGTCAGTCACTTGGTGCCGCGGCTGCGAAACGTGGGGCGTACGGTGGGAACGCTTTACTACGTCAACACGCTGGGTGCTGGCGCGGCCTGCCTGTTCAGCATGGTGGCTTTGTTCCCCTGGCTGGGGATGCGGGGGTCGGTTCAGGTTGCAGCGTTGATCAACGTTGCCGTTGCCGCAGCTGCGCTCGTGGTGCATGGGCTGACACGGCATTCGCTGCCCAGCATTGGCGTAGCGGTTGTGCCCCAAGCCCAACGAGCTGGCGCAACACCGCTTCTTCCGTGGCGCAGTGCCCTGTGGTTCTCCGCGCTGTGCGGATTTGTCGCCTTGTCGACCGAGATCTATTTCTTTCGGGCGGTGTCGTTTGCCTCGGGCAGCAGTGCGTTTGCCTTTGCGGCGTCGTTGGGCGCCTACCTGCTTGGGCTGGCTGGCGGGGCGCGGGAGTCGGCGGTTGCCTGTGAATCCAAGGACCGTCAAGCACTGGTGCGTTGGACATTGCGGTCAATGCTGTATGGCAGTGCCGTTGCAGCGATGCTCTTGCCAGCGCTTGTGCTGTTTGCCTGGTCTGGCGCTGCGCTGCTCGGCGTTGCCCTTTTGGTCATTTACGTGCAGGCCAGATTTTGGGGTGCAGCCTTTCCAAGCATCGCGCACTTGGCCATCGCTGCTGATGCTGGTGCGGGCTTGCGCACCGCCCAGCTCTACCTGGCAAACATCTTGGGTTCGGCGCTCGGTAGTGTCCTGACCGGTTTTATCCTCATGGAGTACTTGGGTCTTGTCCCCCTGGCATGGGTGCTCGGGGTGCTGGGCGTGGCGGTCGCGATTTGGCTGGCCGTGTCGACAGGCGCTGCGCACGGCGCGGGCTTGCTACCCATGGGGGTGCCGGGACTTTTAGCCGTGACGGCGTTGCTGGCAACAGGACTCACACAGCGCCCCCACGAGGCACTGCAGTTCAGGCGATGGGGTGCGCCGGCTTTTGCAGCAGTGGTTGAAAACCGCAGCGGCATCATCACAGCCGCCGACGATGGCACGGTTTACGGCAACGGCGTGTACGACGGCAAGTTCAACACCAACTTGATCAAGGACACCAACGGCATCGTCAGGCCATTTGCGCTCAGTCTCTTTCATCCCCAGCCCAAGCGCATTTTGATGATCGGACTCGCATCGGGTTCTTGGGCGCAAGTGTTGGCCAATCATCCGCAGCTGGAATCATTGACCATCGTCGAAATCAACAAGGGCTACCAATCGATCATTGCCGATCAGCCCGAGGTTGCATCGATGCTGAAGCACCCCAAAGTGCGTGTGGTGACCGATGATGGGCGACGCTGGCTCAGATCGAACGGCGAAGCGTCATTTGACGCGATCGTCGCCAACGCCACCTATCACTTTCGCTCCAACGCCACCAACCTGTTGTCCCAAGAGTTTCTGGAACTGGCCAAGTTGCACTTGAAGCCCGGCGGGCTGCTTTTTTTCAACACCACCGATTCGAGTCGGGTGCAAAAAACGGCTTGCACGGTGTTTGCACATGGTGCGCGATTCATGAACCACATGGTTGTTTCGAACCAGCCCATCGACTGGAATTTCTCGCGGTGGCAAGCCTCGTTGGTTCGTCATCGCATCGATGGGCGGCCCGTGATCGACACCGCTCAAAGTGCTGATCGCAACAGACTCGCAGAGCTCATGCTTCTCGAATCGCATTTGCAGGTTGCTGGCGACGCAGCAAGCAAGGACTCCATCGAGCCATGCACCGAGGTTTTGAGTCGAACGCAGGGCCAAATGCTGATCACAGATGACAACATGGGCACAGAATGGCGCTATCCGCTGGGCGTGCAGTAACGCCGGTTGGGACAATTGATGGTGGAGGGGGCTAAACTTTGAAGTCAACGGGCGACGGGCGGGTTGCAGCGATGCAAAAAGGCGCCCCGAGGTTTGATGGTGCTGCTGCGCTGCTGCGCGTTGCCGTCACCAAGCACTTGCCTGTCCTGGCGGCGTGTGTGGCAGCGCTGTTTTTTAGCCGATGGCTGCTGTTGCCGTTGGCCGACGCGTTGGCGCTGCGCCCTGGTTGGTGGGGCGCCGCGATGGCGGATGTCATCCGAATCTCGCTCAATGTTGCCGCCATCGCCATCGTGGCGTTGCCGTTTCAGTGGCTGTGGCCCGCCATACGTCGCCGCCCCAAATGCTTGAGCCGCGAGTATTGGCTCGATTGGTTGTACTGGCATCAGGGGCTGATGCTGCAATGGTTGGCGGTTCCTGCGCTATTGTTGACATTGAACCAGTGGCTCTACGCATGGCTGCCAGGGCCTTGGTTCAGCGGCATTGCCCAGTGGCCCTTTGGAGTTCAAGTGCTCATGGCCATTTGGCTGTTTGACCTCGTGGTGTATTGGCGCCACCGCAGTGAGCACGTCTTTGGCTTTCTTTGGTCTTTCCATGCGGTGCACCACAGCACCAAGCAAGTTGACGTGTTGACCACACTGCGGCTGCACCCTTTGGAGATTTTTTACGGCGCAGTGACCAATGCGGCTGTGCTTTTGGTGGGGTTTGGCGTGGAGGCAACCGGTTGGGCATATGGCATCTACACCCTTTGGAACTATTACATCCACACCAACGTCAAAGTGCGCTTTTCAGGCCCCATGAAATACGTGCTCGTCACACCTTTCATGCACCAATGGCACCACGCGCTCGACCGCGAAGCCATGGGCAAAAACGTGGGTGTGGTGTTTGCTTGGAACGACTGGTTGTTCGGTAGTGCTTATCACCCGGAACATTGGCCCACCCAATTTGGAATCGATGCGCCCGGAGAAGAGCAAATGCCGCAGAACTACTTTCGGCAGTTGTTGTACCCACTGCAATACGCTTGGGTCAGGGCCCGACGACGGTAAGCTGAACGAGTCAACCCAGCACTCTCAACTTGCAATGGCTGGGAATTCAAGATCTCATGCCACCTCAAGACCTCATGCCAGAAGGCAAAAGCCGCTCACTGGCCGCCGCCGTCACATCATCCTCCAACTCCATCGCCACCTGAGTGCAAACCGCCCGGCAAAGCGTGGCCACACGCTCACTCTGCAGCCGGTAGTAGATTTGCGTGCCTTCGCGGCGCTTGCCCAGCACGCCGGTGCGGTACAGCGTGGCGAGGTGCTGCGACATGTTGGGCTGGGTGGTGTTGATCTCGGCCAGCAGCTCGGACACGTTTTTTTCGCCGTTGCACACCGCGCTGATGATCTTGAGGCGGATGGGTGTGGAAAGCACCGAGAACAGGTCAGCCACGGTGGCAAAGACCAGGTCTTGCTTGGCGGCTGAATCATCCATGGCTGCATTTTAGGGGATGCCAAGCGGCACAGCCGGTCGCATCGGCGCGGGCCCCTATTTGGGGCGTGCCAGCCCTTGCTGCTCCATCAACAAGTAGGTGTTGTAAGCGTTGATGCGATTGGCGGCCTTGAACAAGGGCATGTTTTGGTAGGCCGACCAGTCCGTTTTGGCGTAGGCCTCTTCAAACGGCTCCAGGTTTTTTGCCGCGTCGCCCATGGCGGTGCGCAGGTACACCAAATAGTCATGCGTCATGGCCAGGTCTTTTCGCGGCGAGGTCGACACCGGGCCGTGCCCGGGCACGATCACTTTGGGCTCAAAGCGCATCAATCGATTCAGTGACGCGATCCACTGGGCGCTGTCGGCTTGGCCAACGAAGGGCAGGCGGCCTCGGTAAACGATGTCGCCGGCAAACAAAACGCCCGTGGAGGCATCAAACACCACCAGGTCTTCGGGCGTGTGGGCCGGGCCGACGTGTGCCAAGCGCAGCACATGGCGGCCAAGCTTGAGCGTGGTTTCGTTGGCCACCACCCATTCGTCGGCTGCAACCAAGCGCGTTTTTTCATCCACCCACGGCGCCAACTCCTCACGGCTGGCCTGGAGTCGCAGTTGGGCCGCGTCAGAGTGAAGGTACTCGCGGCTGGCAGGGTGCGCCAAGATCTTGGCACCTGCTGCCTTGAACACTTGCAGCCCGTAGATGTGGTCGGCGTGGTAGTGCGTCACGATGACGTGGGTGACCCGCTGGGGGGTGACGCCTGCAATGGCGCTCAGCAACTCACGCGCCAAGGTGGGAGAACCCAGCGCATCAATCACCACCACCCCAGCGCCTGTCACGATGAAGGCGGCGTTGGAGACAAAGTTGCGGTTGGCCCGCGAACCCAAGGCAGCCTCGCCCTCGACGAACCAAGTGTTCTTGGCAACTTGTTTGGCACGCAAGCGCGGCGCGGCGGCTGCAAAAGTCTGGCTGCCAGCGAACCACAGCGATGCTGGGGCCAAGGCCATCCAGGCGCGAAGCATTTGGCGGCGTTGCATCGTGCTCATGGCATCACGTAACTCAGCAGTTGTTGGCCATGCCGGGGTTGCCCCCCACGCTGACCAACTTGGGCACGTTGGGCACACGCGCTTTGACTCGGCCACCCGGCTGGGCCTTGATCCATGTCTCCAGCACCTCCCACACGGGCTTGCTGCCCGGGGCATTGCGTGCCTCTTCTGACACCGCCGCCCACCCGGCCACCTTGTAGGTTTTTTCGGCCTCGATGGCTTGGCCGCCGATGCGCATGTCGCTGATGCGTTTGCCCATCGGCGCGGTGGGGTCGCAGGTGTACGTCATGCCGCCCACGCGCACCATGTCGCCACCTTGTTGGTAGTAAGGGTCGGGGTTGAAGAGGTTGTCGGCCACGTCCTCCAGCACGGTCTTGATGGTGTCACCGCTGAGGTTGTTGAGGGTGGTGTTGGGGTAGGTGATGGCCACTTGGTCCATCATCAGCTCGCGCGTGATGGTGTCGCCCGGCAACAGCGACGTGCCCCAGCGGAACCCGGGCGAGAAGGCCACCTGCGCACCTTGAACGTCCATCAGGGCATCGCACAACAATTGGTCCCACGCCCCATTGAAGTTGCCGCGGCGGTAGAGCAAGCCCTCGGTCACCCCAAGTTTTTCCGCCAGTTTGGCCTCGTACGGTTGGCGCACGCGGTCGATCACGGCCTGCATGTCGCGATCGGCCGGAAGCTGGTTGGCAAAAATCGGCAGCAAGCGGTAGCGGTAGTCTTGCACCTTGCCGCCGCGCACGTCCAGATCCATCACGCCAAGGTACTTGCCGTTGCTTCCGGCGTTGGTGACCAGGGTGACACCACCCGCGTTCTTCACCGGCACAGCGACCGGGATGCCGTCGTGCGTGTGGCCGCCCAGGATGGCGTCGATGCCCCGCACGCGGGTGGCCATCTTCAGGTCAACGTCCATGCCGTTGTGCGACAACAAAACCACCACCTGGGCGCCTTTGCTGCGCGCCTCGTCGACCGTCTTTTGCATGCTCTCGTCCTGGATTCCAAAGCTCCAGTCGGCCACCAGGTAGCGTGGGTTGGCAATGGGCGTGTACGGGAATGCCTGGCCGATGATGGCGCAGGGCACGCCGTTGATCTCGCGCATCGTGTAGGCCTTGAACACGGCGTCACCAAAGTCTTGCGTTTTAATGTTTTGCGCCAAAAATTCAATCTTGCCGGCCAGCTGCTTGTCGACGATCTCTTTCACCCGCTCCATGCCGTAGGTGAACTCCCAGTGGCCCGTCATGATGTCCACGCCCAAGGCCAGGGTCGCCTCCACCATGTCTTGGGCGTTCGTCCACAGCGCGGTGGCCGAGCCCTGCCAGGTGTCACCTCCGTCCAAAAGCAAAGCGCCTTTGCGGCTGGCCTTGAGCTGTTTGACCAGCGTGGCGAGGTGCGCAAAACCGCCCACCCGGCCGTAGCGCTTGGCAGCTTGATTGAAGTCCATGCAGCTGAAGGCATAGGCCAAGTCGCTACCGGCTTTGATGTTGGCCGTTTTAAGAAACTGGCTGCCCACCAGGTGGGGCCACTGGCCTTGCATCGTGCCCAACCCCAGGTTGACGCTGGGCTCGCGAAAGTAGCTGGGTTTGAGCTGTGCGTGGCAGTCGGTCATGTGCAAGAACGACACGTTGCCAAACGTCGGGACATCGTAGAGCCGTCGCTGGGCTTGGGCCGCATCGGCGTCGGCGTGGTGGCCCAGGGGCATGCCTGCGGCGGCAGCGGCACCCAGCACTTGCAAAAATTCGCGTTTGCTTAGGTTCATGATTCAGTGATGGCTGATATTTTGAGAACAAAAAAGCCCGCTATGGTATGCGGGCTTTGGGTTGGCAGTCGCGGGCGATCTAGCCTACTGGTTGACGGGTGACTTGGGGTCAAGCAGCAGTGCCATGACGTGGCGCATTTGGTCCTCATTCAGCACCATGTGGCCTCTGGGCATTTCAGAGCAAGCGTTGAACGCCTTGGCGTTGTAGATTTTTTGCCAGGTGTAGTCGACGATGGGCTTGGCCGCAGCCTGCGCGGGGTCGGTGACGCCGCGCAACTTGCCGTAGTTGTAGAGGCTGGGGCCCAGCGTGCCGTAAGAGATTTCGGCCTTGCTGATCTGGTGGCAGTTGTAGCAATTGCCGCCGTTGTTCTTGGGGTCGGCCGACTCATCGCTCCACGTCATGCCACGGCCGCTTTGGGCAAGCTTTTCGCCCTCGCGCCAGTCGCCGATAAAAACCCCGTTGCTGGGCATCTTGACGGCCTTGAGGTTTTGCGACTCAATGGCTTTGGCCAGGGCGTCGGGCAGCGGTTTGCCCATCGCCTTGGAGCACTCGGCGTTGGAGGTATCTTGGTTCAAACGGTCGACCTTGGCAATGCCTTGATCGCGGAAGTCGGCCTTCATCATGGCGGCAACCTGGGCGTCCATGGACGACGTGGTGGTTGTTGCGCAGCCCACCAGGGCTGCGGTGGCTGCTGCAACAAGCGCCACGGTTCTGCGGATGGGTGTCATGGTGAGAAGTAGGTTAGCGCTTGAGGGCAGGGGCGATGGACTTGGAGCCCTTGGCGTTGGCACCCATGTACGAAGACAAAGCGATTGTCACGTCCGAGCCAAAACCAGGATAGGGGAAGCGCTGTTGGCGAAAGCAGTCGTTCAGGCGCAATTGCATGCCCCACATCTGGCCATTGCTAACGCGGTACGCAGGCCAGGCTGCAAAGCCAACACCGTCACCTGGGTTCTTGGTCAGGTTGGGCAAATCTTGCAGGCGCACGCGCTTGCCATCGCTGCCGTGGCAGCTTGCGCAAGAAAAGTCGTGCGACCCGCCCCGGTAGTAAAAGGCGCGTTCGCCCAGCGCGACAAAGCGCTTTTCTTCGGCGTGGACTAGGGGCAAGTTGAACGGCATGCCGCGCGACGCGGTGGCAACCCAGGTGGCGAGCGCCGTAACGTTGGCCATCTCACCGCGCCCGAAAGCCGTTTTGGCAATCTCGGCACCGTTGAAGCCTTGCAGCATCTCCATGCAACTGACCAAACGTGACTCGAGGTCTTGAACGCGCTGGGTGTCGGCAAAGTAGCGCGGCAGTTCAACGAAGGCGCCTTTGACCACGCCAGGGCCTTTGCCCAGGTCGCAGCGCTCAAGGGATGCGGCTTTGGGTCCACGCTTTTGCTTCCACAAATCCTCGCCCTTGGCCTCGAACAGCTCGGCCGGGTTGCCGTCTTCGAGCATCTTTCGATACTCGGCGATGCCGTCGGCGGCTGACTTGGTTTGGGCCTGAGCAAGCACAAACGAGGCCAGCAGCGTGCAGGCTAGGGTGGCGCGCAAGAAGCCGTGCATGTCAAGAAACCGTGGCTTCGTCGGTGCGCTTGTCACCTTTGTTGTCCACCCAAGTCACGGTGATCTTGTCACCAGCCTTGGCGCCTTTGGCATTGAACTGCAAAAACGGGTTCTTGGAAACCGCAGGGCCCCACTGCGCCGTCATGATTTCCTTGCCGTTGAGTTGGGCGCTGACTTGTTGAATGAACCAAGCGGGCACCACTTTGCCGGCGGCGTCTTTGCGCTGGCCGGTTTCCATCTCGTGGCTCATCAAAATTCGAACGGTGGCTTTGTCGCCGGCGGCTTGGGCGCGAATGCGCATCGGATCTGCCATGGTGTGTACTCCTGAAGGGTGCGTTGGGGGTCAGGGTGAGGTGGGGTTAGCCGCCGCATCCGCCCAGCGTGACTTTGACTTCTTTTTGTGCGAAGAGGGTTTTGCCGTCGTTGGTGATGGCAACGGCGTACACGTTGGACGACTGCCCCATCTTGACCCGCGTCTGAAAGTTGGCGTCCACAGCGTCCGTCACCGCAAATGAGGCGGCCAAAGCGCTGGGGTTTTTTTCGACCAAGATCATTAGCTGCTTGACCCCTGCCAGCGACGTGGCGGCACCCAGCGGTACCACGGCGCCGTTTTCGGCAATGTCGGGCGCAGTGAGCGTCACGTCGCTGCTGGCGGTGGGAGTGCCACCACCAAAGGCTTTGGCAGCGTCGGCAACGTTTTTGGCGTCAAAGGCTGCGGTGTTGAAGGCACCACCTTGCGCCCGCACCAGCGTGGGTGCAAGACCCGCTGCGGCAAGCAACGCGGCCACTTTGGCCGAATGGGTAAGAAGCTGTCGCCGTGATGTCATTTGAAACTCCTTCGTCAATCTGTCAACTTGTCAATCGAACTATCGTAAACGGTTTGGCATGCAGGCTCGACACGCGCCGTGCTTCGGGTGCAAGTGGCCCGGAGTCGCTACGGCGTTGCACCTTTGGCAAGCCACTGCGCGATGGCCCTTGCGTCTGCGTCTGGGATCGCCTGGGCGGGCATGGGGATTTGGCCCCAGACACCCGACCCGCCAGCCTTGATTTTAAGCGCGAGCGCTTCTCCTGCGCTGGCGCCGTACTTGGCGGCCACCTCGCTGAACGACGGCCCCAACAACTTGTTGCTCATCCCGTGACACGCCGTGCAGTTGTGCTGGCTCAGTAACGCCACAGCGGCCGCGTTGGCTGACGCGTCGACGGGTGCAGGTGCGCGCGGTGACGGTTGGGCACCCAGTACGGCAGCAGCAGCAGGCCCTGCCAACACGGGCGCCGTTTTGGCACCTACTTGGGCGCCGACAGGCCTATTTTGCTGCGCAAGGTCACCGTGGGCATTGCGCGCGAAGTCGGGCAGAAACGACCTCACCGTTGGTGCCGCGCCGCAATTGATCATGCATGCAACCGCCTTCACGTCGGCTTTGCTTTGTCCAAAACCACTTCCGGGCCAGAGCCCGTGCTTGGTCGTCATGCCATTTCGATTGGGCAGTTTGGCTTGCACCTCGGCGATGTTTTGGTGACTCAGCACAAAGTTGTCAGGCACAACGTCGGCCAAGTTCAGCAAAAAGGCGGTTACGCCGTAAACCTCGTCAGCGCTCAGTGACTTGGGTTGTGTCCACGGCATGGCGCGGTTGATGTAATCCCACAGCGTGGCGACATAAGCCACTTTCATCATCGTGGTGCGGCCCGGATAGCTGGCGTCGGTGAGCCGCGCCACGCGGCCCGTTTGAATGTCGCTTTGGGTGGTGCCGCCCACAATGGGCGTGAAGACATGATTGCTTTCGCCAAAGACGCCATGGCATGACGCACATTGCGCCTCCCAGATCACCTGGCCCTTGGCAACCGACCCCGAGCCCTTGGGCAGCCCCTTGAAATCTGCCCGCACATCGATGTCCCAGGCGGCAACTTCAGACCCTGTGGCGGGGCGCCCGATGCCAGGGAAATGGGTGGATTGACTCCAAGCGCTCAGGGGCGCACCAAAGAAGAGGGTGCCTATCACCATGGCGCCGCATGCTTGCTTCATGGCGCTGAGCACACGGACACCTTGCCGCGGCGACACGCAAGGCGCATGGTGCAGTGGGGCGGTTGGTGCCTCAGGACAGTTGAACATTCGACACCTCGCCGCTTTCACCCACCAGCCACGTTTGCACCGCGTTGTTGTGATAAATCGACCTCGAGCCACGCACGGCACGAAGTTGCTTGTAGCTGGGCTGCACGTAGCCTGTGCTGTCGATGGCACGGCTCTGCACCAACGCTGGTTTGCCCCCCCAAACCCAATCGATGTTGAAACGCGTCAGGCAGCGCGCCAGCACGGGGGACTCCAGGCGCGCGGTTCGCCACTGGCGGCCGCCATCCACCGAAACGTCAACGCGAGCAACCTTGCCGCGGCCCGACCAAGCCAGACCACTGATGCTGTAAAAACCCTTGTTCAACAGCACTTGACCGCCAGAAGGCGTGGTCACCACACTCTTGCATTCTTGAATGCTCGTGTATTGCCGGTGCTCTCCACTGGGCATCAGGTCGGTGTAATGGACGGCTTCGTCCTTGGTGTCGTAGGGTTTGTCGCCCACTTCAAGTCGACGCAAATACTTCACCCAGCTAACGCCTTGCACACCAGGCACCACCAAACGCAGAGGGTAGCCGTTTTCGGGGCGCAGCATTTCGCCGTTTTGGCCATAAGCCACCAGCACGTCGCCGCGCTCAATCATTTCCATCGGGATGGTGCGTGTCATGGAAGAGCCATCAGCGCCCTCCGCCAAGACGTAGCGTCCTCGCTTGACATCCACCCCACACATCTCAAACAGGGTGCGCAGTGGCACGCCCGTGAATTCGCTGCAACTCAGCATGCCATGCGTGTACTGGCAGGTGGGCACGGCCACGTTGCCCCACTCCATGCCGGTGTTGGCACCGCACTCGATGAAATGAAACCGCGACACCGACGGCAGCCGCATCAGGTCTTCCATGGTGAACACATGAGGCACCTTGACCAAGGTCGGGTCTGCACCATTGATCATCAACCGGTGTTTGGAAGGGTCGACGTCCCACCACCCTTGATGGTGGCGCTCAAAGTGAAGCCCGCTGGGGGTGACGATGCCAAAAAGCGACTGCAGCGGCGCAAACGACACCGACGATTGTGTGGTTTGGGTAAGACCAGGGCTGATGCGCCGTTGCACGTTGCTTTCGAACTTGGACGGCTTGCCATAACCGTCGTGGGCCACCGGCAACCCCAAACCCAGCGTGTGCGCCGGCAATGTGAGGATGTTTGGGTCGCCTCCACCGGCAGCAATGGGGCTGGTGTTGGCCGCTACCGCACCGGCCGCTGCGGTGGTGCTGGCCAGTGCAAACGCGTTGCGAATGAATTGGCGGCGACCTTGTTTCGCCTCGACCGCGACACGCTTGAGCCCGGCGGCGTCGAGAAAGTTCTCCGGCGCCTTGCGCAGGCACCCCACTGCTAGATCACCAAAGGACAAAGGTGGGTTCTTCATGATTCCCTGCGTCATTGGCATATATTAGAGATTGCGCATAAAAAGAATCTAAGTAAGAACCCCTACCTGTGCAGGAGGGTTGAGGTACCTCGAGTTGCGGCCTAGGCGCGGTGGCCTAACTCGGGGCGACTGAATTTACATGGATCATTCACAATATCGGTCCGCGCCAGCGCAGTACAGGTACGCGCAACGACTTCTCCACACACTCCCACAATGGCCACTCGCGACCCAGGCGATTCCAACAAGCCCAAGCTGGATGCCTTGGACTTTGAGTTGATTGACTTTGACGCTGCCAGGCGAAAGCTCGAGGAGCTGCCTGCGGGCATCACGCAGCGCCCTGGCTACTGGGACCCCAAGCGTCGCGACGCGGGACCGATGGACCGTGCCCTGACGGGCCCCACGATTGATTGGGTGATGTCATTGCCCGAAGCCGTTCGACCTCGGACGTTGTGCGAGCAGTTCCCTCGCGTGGCCAACACGGTGGCGGCAGTGTGGGCTGAGAAGCAGCGCACCGAGGTGATGATTGATCGTCTGATGCACGATGATCGCGGCGGCACGCGGCGTGGCTTCCCGGAGCCCGTGTTGCACGACCTGGGCGTTTTGTTGCACCACCGTCGCAAGCTGGACTGACGCACCCTGTGGCGCCAGATGAGCAAAGCCTTCACGCGAGAAACCGATGACGCGCCTGACGACGACGTTGACGAAGCCGCAGCACCGCTACCGCCTGGCACCAAAAATTACCTAACGCCTGACGGTTACCGCACGTTGCGGGCCGAGCTGCTTACACTGATCGATACCGAACGGCCTCAAGTGGTCGAGGTGGTGCACTGGGCGGCCGGCAACGGCGATCGGTCCGAAAACGGCGATTACATCTACGGCAAGCGCCGCCTGCGTGAGATCGACCGCCGCATTCGTTTTTTGTCGCGGCGATTGGGCGTGGCCGAGATCGCCGATCCGTCGGTGCACCATGGCAGTGACCAAGTTTTTTTTGGCGCCACGGTCACCGTGGCCGACGCGCAGGGTGTCGAGCGAACGATCACGATCAAAGGCGTTGATGAGGTTGATCCGCTTAAAGGTGAGGTTAGTTGGGTTTCACCCATCGCCAGAGCCTTGCTTAAATCACGATCGGGCGATGAAGTGCTGGTTCAAACGCCCACCGGGGCGCAGCGCATGGACGTCCTCGCCGTCAACTTACCCGCCGCGCAAGTCTTCTTGACAGCGCGGCGCGCCTGGCGCGCTGCGATGTGGGTCAAGCTTTGGCTCGCGACACGCGAAGCACCACCGGCGATCGTTTAACAACACGAAGCACCTCGGCCAAGTGCTGACGGTCTCGCACGGCAAGGGTCAAGCGCATTTCGGCTGTTTCTTGGCCGCGGTTGTCGTCCATGTCGATGTGCGTGATGTCGGCTTGTGCCAAGCTGACCGCCTGGGCCACCCGGGCCAGCGCACCTTGGCTGTTGTGAATATCGATGGCCACCACGGTGGTGAATGTGCGCTGTATGTCCTCGGCCCAATCGACGGTCAACCAACGTTCGTTGTCGCGGTCGTACAGGCGTTTGCCCACGGTGCACTCTGCCGTGTGAACGGTAAGCCCCTCGCCACGCCCCAAGTAGCCCACCAGTGCATCACCCGGGATGGGGCGACAGCAAGCTGCCATCTGCACGGTGCTGCCTTCGGTGCCGTCGATGATCAACATGCCGTGCGCGCTGGCGCCTTCATCCACACCGTAACGCCCCATGGTCATGGTCACCGCATCTGGCCTTGCACCATGATCGATCATGGTTTGTGCGATGCGCTTGGCCACGATGGTGGCAATTTTGCGTCCCACGCCAATGTCGGCCATCAACTCAGCACGCGTGCGGTTGCCTGACCATCGTGTCACCAACTGCCACAACATCGCGGCTTCGTCGCCGGTGGATTCGCTGGGCGGAAGCGGCATGCCCTCGGCTCGCATGGCTTGCGCCAACAGCTTTTCGCCCAGCGCACGCGACTCGTCCAGCTCCATCGTTTTGAGGTGGTGACGAATTTTGGAGCGTGCGCGGCCCGTTCGGACAAAGTTCAACCACGAAGGGTTTGGTTTGGCGGTGGGGGCGGTGATGACTTCAACGATGTCGCCACTCTTGAGCTCGGTGCGCAGCGCCACGGGTTCGCCATTGACACGTGCTGCTGCGCAGCGGTCGCCGACGTCGGAGTGGATGGCGTAGGCAAAGTCAACTGTCGTGGCACCCTGTGGCAATGCCAAGATCTTGTTCTTGGGCGTGAACACGTAGATGGCGTCGGGTGAGAGATCGATCTTGACGTGCTCCAGAAACTCAGATGAGTCGTTGGTGTCGTCTTGGATGTCGATCAGCGATCGCAACCACATGGCGCCCAGCCGCTGGGCCTCGTCGATGTTTTTCGCATCGCGTGTTTTGTACATCCAATGCGCCGCGATGCCGCTTTCGGCAATCGTGTCCATGTCGTTGGAGCGGATCTGAAACTCCACCGCCGTGCCCACGGGGTTTGCCAACGTGGTGTGCAGCGACTGGTAGCCATTGTTTTTGGGAATGGCGATGAAGTCTTTGAAGCGTCCGGGCATGGGCTTGTAGAGCTGGTGCAAAACACCCAAGGCCACATAGCATTCGGTGAGTGACCCCGTGATGACGCGAAAGCCAAACAAGTCGCTGACTTGCGCAAAGCTTGCATGCTTGTGGCGCATCTTGCGGTAAATCGAGAAGATTGTTTTTTCGCGCCCCGTGATGCGAACCTTCAGTTTCTGCGCGGCAAAGGACTTTTCAACTTCGCCGCGCATGCGCTCAACGATGTCGCGCCGTGTCCCTCGAGCCTTTTCGAGCGCTTTGGACAGAACGCGATGGCGCCAAGGGTAGAGCAGCTCAAAGGCTCGTTCTTGCAATTCGCGGTACGTGGTGTTGAGCCCCAAACGGTGAGCGATGGGTGCAAAGATGTCGAGCGTTTCGCGCGCAATGCGCGCCCGCTTCTCGACCGCAATGGCCGACATCGTTCGCATGTTGTGCAGCCGATCGGCCAACTTGATGAGAATGACGCGCACGTCGCGCGACATCGCCAGCAGCATCTTTCGAAACGATTCAGCTTGCGATTGCTCGCGCGTTGAGAAGTGCAAACGGTCGAGTTTGGTCAGACCGTCCACCAGTTCGGCGGTGGGGGCGCCAAAGCGCTCGATCAGCTGCGACTTGGTGACACCGCAATCTTCCATCGTGTCGTGCAGCAGGGCGGCCATGATGGCGTGGCCGTCAAGCCGCCAATCGGCGCAAAGGCCTGCGACGGCGATGGGGTGGGTGATGTAGGGAAGGCCGCTGGCCCTGAATTGCCCCAAATGGGCTTCGTCAGAAAACTTGTAGGCCTCGCGAACCAGTTTTTGATCAGCCTTGCTGAGGTAATCAAGTTTGGCGGCCAGGGTGTCGAACGATGTTGCCTCGGCCTTCGGCGCCGCGCGTTGCGCAGCCGCCCGCGCGCCGCCCAAATTCAAGGCGGAAGGCAACAATTCAGCAGCAAGCGAGCGAATCCCCATGGCTCGAATTTAGCAGCCTGGCGCGCAACGCGGGGAACACCATGAAAATCGGGCGCCTTGGAGCGCCCGATGGGGGCTCGAATCCAAAAGATTCGAGCAGTGTTTAAGCTTCCTTAAACGGGTACTTTTCGCAACATCTCGATGCCAATGTGGCCTTCGGCAATCTCACGCAGCGCGGTTACGCCGGGCTTGTTGCGCACTTCAACCTTGGCGGCGTGGCCTTGGCTGAGCATGCGCGCGCGGTAGGTTGCCGCCAAAACAAGCTGAAACCGATTGGGGATTTTTTCGAGGCAGTCTTCGACGGTGATGCGGGCCATGAGGTTCTCTTTCGGGGTTGGGGCGCTGCGAGCGGCGCCAAGGGCACTATGCCAAGCCCAGTGCCACAAACACCTGCGATTTGTTACGTCGCTGTGCTGTGTAGGACAAACGCTGCGAGTGCACCACCGTTTTCAGGTCAAACAGGGCAGTTTCGAACTGCGCATTGATTATAACAAAGTCGAAATGCCTGGCCTGCGCGACTTCTTCTCGGGCATTGGCCATGCGCTGCTCGATGGCTTCGGTGTGATCTTCGCCTCGGCGCGTGAGGCGGCGGCGCAACTCATCCCAACTGGGCGGCAAGATAAAGATCAGCACGGCGTGGGGAAAGATCTTGCGAATCTGCAAAGCGCCTTGCCAGTCGATTTCAAGCACCAAGTCGTCGCCGCCGCTCAATCGCTGTTCGATCGATTGCTTGGACGTGCCGTACAGCTTGCCATGAACCTCGGCCCACTCCACAAACTCGCCCGCCGCCACCATGCCACGAAAAGTAGATTCTTCGATGAACCAGTACTCGCGCCCGTGCAATTCTTGGCCTCGCGGCTGGCGGGTGGTGTGGGAGATCGACACCGCCAAGTGCGCATCGAGCTCCATCAGCGCGTTGACCAAACTCGACTTGCCCGCGCCACTGGGGGCTGCCACCACAAAAAGATTGCCTGGGGCTTGCATCCACGACTCCTTGTTGCCACGGCTCAAACCGTGCCACTTTTTGTCCATCCCACCCACGGCGGGTTGACCGCCGGGCAGTGTTGGATCGTCTACAAGTCGTGATTATCGCGGCATAGCAATTGACAACCCGGCGTGGTCGAGCGCCCTCAACCACGGGATGACGACCACCGTGGGTGTTTCTTTACTTGGCAAGCACCGCTTGGGTGATGCCACCCAACGCCTTGCTGAGGTTTTCTGCCGCCGGACACGAAGCCACGTTGTGACGCTTGGCAAGCGCGGCCGGGTCGCTGACGCCGATCCAGGTCTTGCCTTGCGCGTCTTCCCAGGCCAGTGCCTTGAGCGGCAACTCAAACCCCATGGTTTGTGCACATTCCATGAATGGCGTGCCACCTTGAGGGTTGCCAAAGATCAACAACTCGGTGGGGCGAAGCGTTTTACCGATCTTGGACGCGCCGCCAGCATGGTCGATGCGGGCAAACACGTTCAGGCCACGGGCTTTGACAGTGGCTTCGAGGCGGTTGATGGTTTCAACCACGCTGTGGGGGCTGGCGCTGATGGTCATGCCATCGTTGGCATTGGCGATGGGTGTGACAGCCGCGAATGTGACGGTCAAAACGGCGGCGAGAACTTGCTTCATGGTGACTCCTTCAGGGGTGCATGGTGCCGCAGCCAAGGTTTGGGCCAGCGGCTGCACGTGAGTGATGTTTTGATGCTATTCGACCCCGAAACAGTCGCCAACAAGTTGTTTTGGTTACAGCGCATGCAAAATACGGCCGGTTTCTGGCACCCACGGTGTGCCGCAGCGTAACTGTCCAACGGCATTGAGCGACTTGACACCTGAACGTCAGCATGACCCCTTCGAATCGACGCTGCGGCCGCTTTGGCTGCTGGCGCATCGGGGGGACGATGCTGCCTATGCCAAGGCGCTGACTTGCATTGCTGGTCGGCTTCGAGGTTTTTTACGCCGTCGCATGCAATCGACGCCCGACGACCTGGAGGATTTGGTGCAAGAAACGCTGCTGGCTGTCCACACGCAACGCTCGACGTTTGACGCGTCGCTGCCCGTGAGCGCGTGGGTTTACGCCATTGCCCGGCACAAACTGGTTGATTTGTGGCGTCGGCGCGGTCGGCGAGAAGCCCTGCATGACTCCTGGGACGAACTGGACGATGCCTCTCACCCAACGGTGGAGCACGAGGGTTCTGCGCAGCGAGACATTGAAAAGCTGTTGGTCAAACTGCCCGCTGCACAACGCCAAGCTATCGTGCTGATCAAGATTGACGGCCTTTCAGTGGCAGAAGCCAGCGCCAAAACGGGGGTTTCTGAGTCGGCCCTGAAGGTTCAGGTGCACCGGGGTCTCAAACGGTTGTCCATGATCGTGAGGGACGAGGGATGAAGACCAACGACCTGATCGCCGTGCTGGCCAGGCAAGCAGGCCCGGCACCCCAATTGGCGTTGGCCAACAGCATTGCGCCAACACTGGCGTTGAGTGCTGCCGTGGCGGTGCTGCTCACCATTTTGAATTTTGGCGCCTTGCCAGCGGCCTTCTGGGAGACCCACACCCCTTGGATGAAACTGGCGTACGGTGGCCTGTTGGCGATCGCATCCATTGGCTTGTATGCCCAACTGGCCCGTCCCGTTTCGCGACCCAGAAAAACGGTGTTGATGGCCGTGACTGTTGTGTCTTTGATGGCACTCGTCGGCGCGGTCTGGTGGTTGACCAGGGCAGAGCCTGACCGCGGCGCTGCATTGATGGGCCGGTCTTGGACTTATTGCCCCTCACGGGTGGTGTTGTTGGCGGCACCGACGCTGGCGGGGCTGCTTCTGTTGATGCGCCGCTGGGCACCGACCAACCTCCGCGCTGCAGGCTTTGCGGCAGGCCTTGCAGCGGGCGGGGTTGGGATGTGCGTTTACGCGGTGTCGTGCGGCGAGTCGTCGCCCACCTTTGTGGCTGTTTGGTACACCGTGGGTGCACTTGTCTCGGCCCTGCTGGGGGCCGCCTTAGGGCCGCGCGTTTTGCGTTGGTGAATCGGTTTATTCGATGTTCTGCACCTGCTCGCGCATCTGCTCAATCGCCACCTTCATTTCCATCGACAGGTTGGTGAGTTCAATGGCTTGAGACTTGGCCCCCAGCGTGTTGGCCTCGCGATGCATTTCTTGCACCAAAAAATCCAACCGTTTGCCAAGCTCGCCCCCTTTGGCCAGCAGGGCATCCATTTCGTCAAGGTGCGAGTTCAAGCGCGTCAGCTCTTCGGCCACGTCGATGCGAAGCGCGTAGGTGGCCGCTTCTGTCAGGGCGCGCTCTTGGGCCGCTTCGCGGGGCACCTCTTGCGAGGCACCTGCTGTAGCCAGGGCTTCGCGCCACCGTTCTAAAAAGCGTTGCTGCTGCCGCTGAACCACCGACGCCACCAGGGGTTGGGCTTGCTGGGCCCAACCGCGCACGCGTGCGGTGTTGGCTTTGAGCGCGTCAGCCAGCCGTGCACCCTCTCGGCGCCGGGCCTCGACCATGGCGTCAATCGCTTGTTTGGCGGCTGCCAAGGTGGTGGCGTCGATGTTGGACGGCGCTGCGCTTTGGCGGCACCACTGCATCACCTCGTGCACCGATAGGGGTTGTGCCTTGGCCATGAAGCCAAGCACCATGCCTTCGATGCGCGCAAGCTGCATGAGCTGCTCAGGGGCGGGGACGGGCCAGCTCGAGTCGGTGTCACGCTGAGGGCTGACGCGCAGCTCAACCTTGCCACGCTTGATGCGCGACGCCACCAATTCGCGCAGCGGAGCCTCTAAGTTACGGGCGTCTTCGGGTGATTTGATGGTGACGTCAAGGAAGCGGCCGTTGACGGCGCGAATGTCGACGGTCACGCTGGCGTGATTCGTGGGCGAATCAGCCGCGGGCGTGTCAGCGCCGCCACTTTGAGTCGCGCTTCCGTACCCGGTCATGCTGTAAACTGCCATGGACTCTTTTGCACCCAAAGTAAACAGCAATTATGTCAAAGTCGAAACCCGCGCCACTGCCTGCGGGCACTGTGGTCGGGGGCTACCAAGTCGTCAAGAAATTGGCGGCCGGTGGCTTTGGCGTGGTGTATGTGGCCGAAGACCCCAACCGGCATTTGGTTGCCATCAAAGAATACTTGCCCGCGTCGCTTGCCGAGCGTTCGCCTGGTGAACTCACGCCACGCGTCAAACCCGACAAACAGCCACTGTACCGCTTGGGCTTGAAGAGCTTTTTTGAAGAAGGCCGCTCGCTGGCGCAAATCAGCCACCCCAGCGTGGTGTCGGTGCTGAACTTCTTTCGCGAGAACGAAACCGTCTACATGGTGATGAATTTTCTGCAAGGCGACACCTTGCAGGACTTCATCGTCACGGCGCGCGACCTCAAACGTGACAAAGTCTTCCGCGAATCCACCATCCGGGCTTTGTTCGACGAAATTTTGCGCGGCTTGCGCATCGTGCACCAACACAAGATGCTGCACTTGGACATCAAGCCAGCCAACGTGTTCATCACCAACGAAAACAAAGCGGTGATGCTCGACTTTGGCGCCGCGCGCGAGGTGCTGAGCAAAGAGGGTAACTTCATTCGCCCGATGTACACCCCGGGCTTTGCGGCGCCCGAGATGTACCGCCGCGACGGCACGTTGGGGCCATGGACTGACATCTATGCCATTGGGGCTTGCATTTACGCGTGCATGCAGGGCTATCCGCCCAACGACGCACCACAGCGCATTGAAAAAGACCGCCTAACCTTGAGCTTGTCAAGGCTGCGCAACGTCTACTCTGACAACTTGATCGAAGTCACCGAGTGGTGCATGTCGCTGGATCCGCTTTCGCGCCCGCAAAGCGTGTTTGCATTGCAAAAAGAATTGGCGCGCGAGACCGAGCGCCAATACACCAAGCTCAGTTTCAGCGAGCGCCTCAAGCTTCAGCTTGAGAACATCAAGTCCGGCGCCAAGTCTTAAGGTTTTCATGCGATTTTCCGTTTACCAAGTAAGCCGGCGGGGCGGACGCGAAAAGAACGAAGACCGCATGGGCTACTGCTACACCCGAGAGGCCAGTCTCTTTGCACTGGCGGACGGCATGGGTGGGCACCCCGAGGGCGAGGTGGCCGCGCAGATCGCTTTGCAAACCATGGCCGCGCTCTTCCAACGAGACGCCAAAACCAAGCTGGATGACCCCCTCAAGCTGTTGAACGAGTCCATCATCGCTGGGCATCACCAGCTGCTGCGTTACGCCACCGAACGTGCCATGGTTGACACGCCGCGCACCACGGCGGTGGCCTGCATCATTCAGCGCGACGTGGCCTACTGGGCCCATTGTGGCGATTCGCGCCTCTACCTGGTGCGCGATGGCAAGGTGATGTCACGCACGCGCGACCACTCCTACACCGAGCTTCAAGAGTCGTTGAGCCAAGTGGTGCCGGTGTCCGAGAAGTTCAACCGCAACGTGCTCTTCACGTGCCTTGGCAGCCCGGGCAAGCCAGTGATCGACACGTCCGGCCCCGTGGCGCTCGAGCCGGGCGATCGCATCATGTTGTGCTCCGACGGTTTGTGGGGCACCGTGCCCGACGCCGACATTGTTTCCATCTTGAGCAGCAAAGTGATTGCCGAAGCTGTGCCCGAGCTGGTCGAGACCGCGCTGCGCAACGGCGGCGCCAAATGCGACAACGTGACGGTGCTGTGTGTGGATTGGGAAGCCGCCGAGGACGTCGGCGCACCCAGCGAGATCAATTCAGAGGCGCTTGCCGATGAGGTGTTTGCCTCGACCATTCAGTCACCCGTGGCGCCCGAATCCCCCGAGATTCTGGACGACGCTGAGATCGAGCGCTCGATCAACGAAATCAACGACGCCATTCGCCGAACGTCTAAAAAGAACGCCTCCTGAAAGCACCCCATGACGAGTTTTTTGCGCGCCCACCAACGCGCTGCCGATGCCTTGCGCCCGGTCACCATTCAACGCCACTACACCCGCCACGCCGAAGGTTCGGTGTTGGTCTCATTCGGCGACACGAAAGTGCTTTGCACGGCGTCGGTTGAGCCCAAAGTGCCTCCGCACAAGCGTGGAAGTGGTGAAGGTTGGGTGACGGCCGAATACGGCATGTTGCCGCGCGCCACCCACACCCGCAGCGACCGCGAAGCCGCCAAGGGCAAACAAAGTGGACGAACGCAAGAGATTCAGCGCCTGATTGGTCGCTCCATGCGCAGCGTGTTCGACTTGACCAAGCTGGGTGAGCGCACCATTGCACTGGACTGCGACGTGTTGCAGGCCGACGGCGGCACCCGCACCGCCGCCATCACAGGGGCGTTCGTGGCCGCTCATGATGCTGTAAGTTGGTTGATGGCACAAGGCTCCCTGCAGAGCTCACCCATCCGCGACTTTGTGGCGGCGGTTTCGGTGGGTGTGGTTCGGGGCACCCCGGTGCTTGATTTGGACTACAGTGAAGATGCTAACTGCGACACCGACATGAATGTGGTGATGACACGAAGCGGTGGCTTTGTCGAAGTGCAGGGCACGGCCGAGGGCGCCCCTTTCACGCGCAGCGAAATGGATCACATGCTGGCGCTGGCGTCGCAGGGCATTCAACAATTGGTCTTGGCGCAGCAAACGGCACTGGCCACGGCACAGGCAACGGCCCGGTAACGCGGGGCTGCCCCAACGTTGCACCCGTCGCTGTCGTTTCGTCATGCGCCTCATCCTCGCGTCCAACAACGCGAAGAAGCTGCAAGAGCTTCAAACCCTTCTCACTTCCCTGCCACTGGTGCTGGTGGCGCAAGGGTCGCTTGGCATCGCCGAGACCGAAGAGCCGCATCGCTCCTTTGTTGAAAACGCTCTGGCCAAGGCTCGCCATGCCGCATTGCACGGCGGTGGCCCCGCGATCGCGGATGACTCCGGGTTGTGCGTGAATGCGCTGGACGGGTTGCCCGGCGTCGATTCAGCCCACGTGGCGCCTTGCGCCCTCGCAGTGGGCGGGCGCGAGCAGCAGCGCAAGGCCCAAGACAACGCCAACAATGCCTGGTTGCTGGCGCAAATGCAAGGCCACGCCAATCGGACGTGCCACTACCTTTGCCTCTTGGTCGCTGTTCGAAACGCTCACGACCCTGAGCCGCTGATTGCCACGGGACGCTGGCAAGGCGAGGTTTTGACTGCATGCGAAGGTGAGGGCGGCTTCGGTTATGACCCCTTGATACGCATGCATGGCATGGCGCATTCGGTGGCGTCGATGGATGCCGACACCAAAAACCGCCACAGTCACCGCGCCTTGGCCGCCGCCGCCATGGTGCAGCTGATGCAAGACACGTGGCTCGGGGTTTCGGCGCCATGACCCAGCATGTGATGAGCTTTCAGCCCCGCACGCGACCCTCAACAGCCGTGCAATTTGAGGCGCTACCGCCCCTGTCGCTGTACGTGCACCTGCCGTGGTGTTTGAAGAAATGCCCCTACTGCGACTTCAACTCGCACGAACAATCGTCTAGCGACACGGGTGTTTTTGCGCGTTATGCCCAAGCCTTGCTTAGAGATCTGGAGGACTCGCTGCCGTTGATTTGGGGTCGAAGGGTGCAAAGCGTTTTTTTGGGCGGCGGCACCCCCAGCTTGTTTGAACCTGCACTGATCGACACCTTGCTGTCGGGCATCCGCGCGCGGGTCATGCTGGAGCCCGGCGCCGAGGTGACGATGGAGGCCAACCCTGGAACTTTCGAGCGCGACCGGTTTCGTGCTTTTGCGCAAGCGGGCGTCACGCGACTGTCCATCGGCGTGCAAAGTTTCAATGACAGCATGCTCACCGCCATCGGCCGGGTGCACACGGCGCAGCAGGCGCATGACGCTGTGACCGAGGCTGCATCAGTTTTCAAGACGTTCAACTTGGACTTGATGTATGCCTTGCCAGGGCAGACGCTTGCCATGTTGGGTGCCGACCTCGACACCGCGCTTGCCTTCAAGCCGCCCCACCTTTCGGTCTACCATTTGACGCTGGAGCCCAACACACTTTTTGCCAAGCACCCACCGCCACTGCCCGACGACGACGCGGCCAGTGACATGTTGGATTTGCTGGTGGACCGGGCGCAAATTGACAGGCCTTGAGCGCTACGAAGTGTCAGCCTTTGCCAAGCCGGGCCACCGCTGTGTGCACAACCTCAACTACTGGCGATTTGGTGATTACCTCGGCATTGGCGCCGGTGCCCACGGCAAGGTGTCTTTTGCCGACCGCATCGTGCGCCACGTGCGTTGGCGTGACCCAGCCACCTACATGGCCAACGCCGAGCAAGGCCGTGGGGTGTCCAACCAGCATGACGTGGCTTTGCAAGACTTGCCGTTTGAGTTCATGCTCAATGCGCTGCGCCTGAAAGACGGCTTCGATTTGAACCTGTTTGCGCAGCGCTGCGGTGTGCCTTGGACGATGCTGGACGATGCGCTGCAAAGGGCGCAAGGGCAGGGCTTGCTGGAGCGAACCGAAGGGCTTGCACCGTCGATCAAGCCCACCCAGCGTGGCTTTGATTTTTTGTCAAACTTGCAGTCGCTTTTTTTGAAGCCAACGCTTTGATCTGTTTGAACGACAGCCACCCATGACGCGACGATTGTGAGCAGCCCATGACCACCGAATTGCCCGCCACCGCCGAGCCAACGCCTTTTGTCACCATGGGTGGTGAAACCGGCGTGCGTGCCTTGGTTGACCGCTTTTACGACTTGATGGACTTGGAGCCAGCGCTTGCAGGCATCCGTCAACTGCATCCAACTGCCCTGGATGGGTCGCGCGACAAGCTGTTTTGGTTTCTTTGTGGGTGGTTGGGAGGGCCCGCGCACTACGAGCAGCGTTTTGGCCATCCGCGTTTGCGGGCCAGGCACTTGCCGTATGCGATTGGAATTGCCGAGCGCGACGCGTGGATGGCGTGCATGAATCAGGCCATGGTTGAGCAAGCCGTACCGCAAGCCATGATTGATCGGCTGAATGCAGCGTTTTTTAACACCGCCGACTGGATGCGAAACCAAGGCGGGTGACGGCACCCGAGCGGTGACTACCCCGCCAGCAGCACCAACACCGCGCCATGACCACCTTGCGCAGGCGGCGCATGCACAAAGGCAAGCACGCAGTCGCTTTGCACCAACCAAGCACGCACCTTGCTTTTGAGCACCGGCACGCGGCCCGGCGAGCCGATGCCCTTGCCATGCACCACACGCACGCAGCGCAGGCCGCGTTTGCAGGCCTCCGCCAAAAACAGCGTAAGGGCTTCGCGCGCGGCGTCGCGCGTCATGCCGTGCAAGTCAATCTCGGCCTGCAGGGACCAGTGGCCTCGACGCAGTTTGCGGGGCACATCGGGGCCCACCTGAGGACGGCAGAAACTGAGGCTATCGTCGGTTTCGAGCAGCGACTCCACGTCAAAGTCGTCGCTGATGGTGGCTTGAAGGGCGGCTTGTTCGTCCAGCATGCGTTGACGCGGAATGGGCTCGGGGGGCTGACGCCGCCGCGATACGCGTGGTTGGGCGACCAAAGGTACCACCGCCCCCACGTGGGTGCGAAACGCAGCCGCATCAGTGGGTTGTAGCGCAGTGGCCGCTTTTTGTTGCTCTGCCACTGCTTGTGCCGCAGCTTTGGCCTTGGCTTGCGCCATGCCAGCACGCACGGCTTTGAGCTGCTCTTGATTCACACCATGCCCCGTTCGGCCAATGACACCGTTGCCTCGTGCCCCACCACCAGGTGGTCCAGCACCCGCACGTCCACCAGGGCCAACGTCTTTTTGAGGCTGTCGGTGAGGTGCTCATCGGCGCGGGAAGGCTCCGCCACGCCCGATGGGTGATTGTGCGCGAGGATCACGGCTGCCGCGTTGAGCGCGAGCGCCCGCTTGACCACTTCGCGTGGGTACACAGCGGTTTGCGTCAAGGTGCCATAGAACATGGTTTCCATGGTGATCAAACGGTGCTGCGCGTCCAAAAAGAGCACAGCAAAGCATTCGCTGGTGCGCTGACGCAGGTGCAACGCCACGTAGTCCTTGACGGCATTGGGGTTGTCAAACACCGGCTTGCACGCCAAACGCTGGGCCAGCACGCGGCGGGCAATCTCGACCACCGCCAGAATTTCGGCCCGCTTTGCAGGCCCCAACCCTTGGATGCCAAGAAGCGAGCTCAGGTCGGCACTCATCAGCGGTGCGAAGCCCCCGAAGCGATCGAGGATGTTTTGTGAGAGTGTCAGCACATGGGTACCGGCCACGCCTGTGCGCAACAGCAAGGCCAATAATTCGGCGTCGGCCAACGCCGAGGGCCCCCGCGCCAGCATCTTTTCACGCGGGCGTGCGTCGGCAGGCAAGTGGTGCAGTGACATGGCTGGGGCTTCACAAGGTTGGGCTCGTAGAATCAAGCATCAGCGCCTTGCTGCCAACCTCAACCTTGTTGATGAACCACGCATCGATGCACGCCGAACCGATCATCGTCCAACCGCCGGTGGTGGTGATGGGCTCGTTTTTGACCTTGCACTACCGCTTGGCGGGGCCTGATGGCACCACCATCGTCAACACGTTTGGGGACAAGCCAGCCACGATCTCCTTGGGTGGAGGGCAGTTGGCGCCGCCGATGGAGTCGTGCTTGGTGGGCATGGCTGAAGGGGAGCAGCGCCGTTTTGACTTGCCCGCGGGCCAAGCCTTTGGTGATCGCAACCCTGCCATGGTTCAACGGGTGGCCTTGAGCGTGTTGCATGAGTGGGGCGACGTTGATGCGCAGTACAGCGTGGGTGACGTGGTGCAGTTTCCAGCACCGCAGCAACAAGGCACCTTCACGGGCATGGTGCGCGAAGTTGGCACGTCATGGTTGTTGATTGATTTCAACCACCCGCTGGCGGGGCAACCCGTGACGTTCGAAGTTCAAATCATCGGGGTGCTGTGATGTCGCCAACCATTCAAGAAGTTGTGCTTGCCGAACCGCGGGGCTTTTGTGCTGGCGTGGACCGTGCCATCGAAATCGTCGAGCGGGCCATCACCAAGTTTGGTGCCCCCATTTACGTGCGCCACGAAATCGTGCACAACACTTATGTGGTGGACGACCTCAAGTCCAAAGGCGCGATCTTCATCGAGGACCTGGCCGACGTGCCACCGGGTGCAACCCTGGTCTTCAGTGCGCACGGCGTTAGTCAGGCCATTCGGCGCGAGGCCGCTGCACGCGGTTTCAGCGTGTTTGACGCCACGTGCCCTTTGGTTACCAAGGTGCACGTTGAAGTGGCCAAGCTGAACAAAGAAGGGTACGAGTTCATCATGATCGGCCACAAAGGCCACCCCGAGGTTGAGGGCACGATGGGGCAGCTCGACAGCGGCATTCATCTGGTTGAAGACATCGAAGGCGTGGCCCACGTGCAGCCGCGCGGCGACAAGTTGGCTGTGGTGACTCAGACGACGCTCAGCGTTGACGACGCTGCAGGTATATTGAGGGCCGTGAAGGATCGATTCCCGCACGTGCGTGAACCCAAAAAGCAAGACATCTGTTACGCCACACAAAACCGCCAGGATGCCGTCAAATTGATGAGCCCGAACGTTGATGTGGTCATTGTCGTGGGCAGCCCCACCAGCTCCAACAGCAACCGCCTGCGCGAGCTGGCGCAGCGGCTCGGCACGGCGTCTTACATGGTGGATTGCGCCGAAGACCTGAAAGCCGAATGGTTCACCACGGCGTCGCGCATTGGTCTTACGGCAGGCGCCTCGGCGCCCGACATCTTGGTTCAACAAGTCATCAAGCGCCTGCGTGAGCTGGGCGCTGTCAGCGTTCGCACCCTGGATGGGGTGAAAGAGACGGTGCAGTTTCCGCTGCCGATGGGGCTTGGTGACAAGTCGATGGCCGTCCACGCGACGGCTGCTGATCGATCGTGACGCTTTAGCCACCAGCCGCCCAGCGCGGGCGCTCACCAACCCGCCAGCCGTTGCGAACGCCGCCGTTCGCGTCCGTCGAATCTGTCATTGACGACACCAACTTACGAGACTCACCATGCTTGACCCCCAACTGTTGCGCCGAGACCTTGACGGCGTGGTCGCGCGCTTGAACAAGCGCAAAACGCCTCAGCCCTACTTTGATGCCCCCAGCTTTGCTGCGTTCGAAGGCGAGCGCAAGCAAATTCAGACCCGCACCGAAGACTTGCAAGCCAAACGCAACGCGTTGTCCAAACAAATTGGGCAACTCAAGTCCAAAGGCCAAGATGCAACCGCGCTGATGGCCGACGTCGGCAGCATCGCCGATGAGCTCCAAACTTCAGCAGCGCGGTTGGAGGTGATTCAAGCCAGCATGCACGACTCGCTGGCCTACGTGCCCAACCTGCCCCACGACAGCGTTGCCGTCGGAGCCGACGAAAAAGACAACGTCGAAGTGCGCCGCTGGGGCACCCCCCGAGTGTTTAACTTCACCCCCAAAGATCACGTCGACGTGGGTGAACCGCTGGGGCTGGACGCGCAAACCGGCGCCATGCTCAGTGGCTCGCGCTTCACCTTCTTGCGCGGCCCCGCCGCGCGATTGCACCGCGCGCTCGCGCAATTCATGCTGGACGTGCAAACGCTGCAACACGGCTACACCGAGTGCTACACCCCCTACATTGTCAACCGCGACATCCTGGAGGGCACGCGCCAGTTGCCCAAGTTCAAAGATGACATGTTTTGGGTAACGCGCGGCGAAGACGCTGCCGACGGCCAACCCAAGCAGCAAGAGCAGTACCTCATCTCCACCAGCGAGATCCCGCTCACCAACACCGTGAGGGACCGCATCCTGGATGCCGCTCAGTTGCCCATCAAGCTCACCGCGCACAGCCCGTGCTTCCGCTCGGAGGCGGGCAGCGCGGGCCGCGACACGCGAGGCATGATCCGTCAGCACCAGTTTGACAAAGTGGAGATGGTGCAAATCGTGCACCCCGACACCAGCTACGACGCTTTGGAGCAGATGGTGGGGCACGCCGAAGCGGTGCTGCAGCAGCTGGAGCTGCCGTACCGCGTGGTGCAACTGTGCACGGGCGACATGGGTTTTGCCGCCGCCAAAACGTACGACCTCGAGGTGTGGTTACCCGCCCAAAACGCTTACCGAGAAATCAGCTCGTGCTCCAACTGCGAAGACTTTCAAGCCCGCAGCATGATGGCGCGCTTTCGCGAGGACGCCAAGTCCAAACCCCAACTGGTTCACACCCTCAATGGCTCGGGCTTGGCCGTGGGGCGCGCGTTGGTGGCGGTGCTGGAGAATCACCAACAAGCCGACGGCAGCATCACCATCCCAGTGGCATTGCGCCCTTACGTGGGTGGCGTGGCGTCCTTACGCTCGACGTAAGGTTTCGCGGCTGTCGCTTGTTGAGTTAGTTATCTTTAGTGCCATTGCCTAGATGGTGCTTGGCCGTCGGCGGCGGGTACGTGTTGGATCGACTGTCCCCCGCTTCAGTCCGCCTTCGCGGCCTGCGCTCCTCCTTTCCCTACCCCGTTATAACTCCCCCACCATTCACACTTCAGTACGAACGTGTCATGGGCGTCGCCGCCTTTGGTCGGCGACGACCTCGCATATCAGGTGTGCAAGTCGGATGAGCGCGTGGATGTTCAGCGGAGGTGTGCGATGACGACCTACGTCGGGTCGATGTGGCCAAGAGAAGTTCGATGTGGCGCTGCTGCTGCCCACGGGCAAGTACCGCAGCAAGGCGCTGAGCAACGACGGCGCGGGATTCAAGGCGCTGCTGCAGTGGCTGGATTCGGCGGTGGCGCAAGGTCACGCCTCGGTGCACGTATGCATGGAGGCCACCGGCGCTTATCACGAAGACTTGGCGCTGTGGTTGCACGGGCACGATGTGAAGGTGTCCGTGATCAACCCCGCGCAGGTCAAGCACTTCTTGTCCAGTGAGCTGGTGCGCAACAAGACCGACGGTGGCGATGCGCAAGGCCTGGCACGGTCGCCAAGGTGCATGAGCCGCTCGCCTGGGAGCCCCCTGCGCCTGCGGGCGCACGCTGCAGGCCTTGGTGGCACGGCTGCACACGCTCGAGACGATGCGCCTGGCTGAGCAAACGCGCCTGGACGTTGCACACGACCGTCAAGCTGTCGATCGAGTCGGTCATTGAGAACCTGGACCGCGCGATCTCGCAGTTGCGCGCGCAGATCAAGCAAACCATCGACGACGACCCGGATCTGCGTAAACGCCACGCGTTGCTGGACTCGATCCCGGGCCTCGGGGACAAGACGATCCCCACGCTGTTGGCCTACATCGGCGACCCGGCGCGCTTCAAGAGCGTGAAGGCGCTGGTGGCGTACGCGAAGCTGTCGCCCTGCATTCGGCAATCAGGCAGCTCGCTGGACAAGCGACGGGGCACGCACCCGATGGGGCGCAAGGAGATCAAGCAGGCGCTTTACTTCCCTGCAATGGTCGCAGGCAAGCACAACCCATTGGTGGCACCGTTCTGGCAGCGCATGAAGGCACAGAACAAACCTGGCAAGCTCGTGGTCGAGGCCTGCATGCACAAGCTCCTGGCCATCGCCTTCGGCGTGCTGCGCTCCAACAAACCCTTCGATCCAACTCACAAACAGCCTGAAAGGACTTGACACGGACAACGGTGTCTTTATGTCGACCCAGTAGTGTCCCAACGTTTGTCATAGGAGAGCGAGCTGAAAGTCGTCATCAGGCTTGGTTGAGGGGTTGATAAGTAGTTGATTTATGGGGGTTGTCTCGAACATGGTCAGGCTAAATATCTGTAGGAGTTCGTACAGGCTATGGGGCAGCATGGCGCGCTTTTTGACGATGGCGATCAGCACGTAGGTTGCCACGGCGATCCAAATCTGCGTCTTCACCGCGTTCTCGGAGTTGCCGAAGAAGGCCTTGATTCGAAGGTGCTGCTTGATCCACTTGAAGAACAGCTCGACCTGCCAGCGCAGGCGATACAGATCGCCAACGAGCTCTGGCGCCAGTTGCGTGTTGTTGGTCAAGAAGACGATGCGTTTGCCTTCCTCGTCGCGCAGAACTACTTTGCGCAACGCGCTGGGTAGCCTTGCTTGGAGTAGAAAGCCTCCAGCGTCACCGTCTGATCGCACAGCACGTTGGTGTTGGTGCGATTCACCGGATGCGAGTAGCGTCGCTTGACGTGCAGCCCGCGCTTGGCGCGGATGACGAAGAAGCTGCCAGCTTTGTGCAGTGCGTGAAGGCGAGAAAAGTCCATGTAGCCGCGATCAAGCAAATAGAACGCACCGGGCTCGGCGTGAGGATGTCCAGTACGTTGACCTCGTGGGTCTTACCGTCGCTGATGTGGATGAAGCTGGGGATGGAGCCACGCACGTCGAGCAGTGTGTGCAGCTTGATGGCGGCCTTGGTAGCGCGAAACGGTGCCCATGGACACACGGACAAGCACAGATCGATTGTCGTGGCATCAAACGCGTAAACGGTTTCCTTCAGCTCCAACCCGATGGGCTCGCTGGCGTACAGCGGGCGCGCGATGCCGATCAGGTGCTGGGCCAGATCGGCATAGATCTGCCAAGGGCGCACCGCATTGGCGTTGGCCAACGTGTTGCGCGCCACGGGCGAGCGGAACCCCAGGTGATAAAGGCGGTGCCTCTGCGTGGCCAGACACGCCTCGATGTCGCGCAGCGACTCGCGAAACGTCAACTGCGCAAAGGCCATCGCGTAGAACTGGTCCAGACAGGTGAAGCTCTTAACCTTGTGCTCACCGTCGTAGCGAGCCACGCAGCGCCGGAACGTCGACAGGGGCAGATGAGCCATGATCTGCGCGAAAACGAGCTTGCCTTGATGCATCACGACCCCACGCGGGGGCATCCCCGCAAAGGCCTTGAAGTCTGCGCCTAAAGTTCAAATCGAGACCAGACCCGCGCGACAAATTCGCTTGCTAGATCATCCACTTACCAGCACCTTGGCTGATGACGTTGGGACACTACTTATGTCGACCCAACACGCACCCACCACCAACGGCCCTGCGGTGAGTGGTGGTGCATCTTTGCGCTTGCGTTTGGATGGGCTTCTAACCATCGTGCAGCGGTCTTGGCGACATTGGCAGGCATTGTTCTAACCCGCAAACAAGTACGTGACGCGCCGAAGACTCAATCGCAATCGCAAAGAACCCTTCGAAAAGCACCAAGGGCAAGTAGCGCGATGCCCAAAGGGACGGTGACGGTGGGTGCGTGTTGGGTCGACATAAAGACACCGTTGTCCGTGTCAAGTCCTTTCAGGCTGTTTGTGAGTTGGATCGAAGGGTTTGTTGGAGCGCAGCACGCCGAAGGCGATGGCCAGGAGCTTGTGCATGCAGGCCTCGACCACGAGCTTGCCAGGTTTGTTCTGTGCCTTCATGCGCTGCCAGAACGGTGCCACCAATGGGTTGTGCTTGCCTGCGACCATTGCAGGGAAGTAAAGCGCCTGCTTGATCTCCTTGCGCCCCATCGGGTGCGTGCCCCGTCGCTTGTCCAGCGAGCTGCCTGATTGCCGAATGCAGGGCGACAGCTTCGCGTACGCCACCAGCGCCTTCACGCTCTTGAAGCGCGCCGGGTCGCCGATGTAGGCCAACAGCGTGGGGATCGTCTTGTCCCCGAGGCCCGGGATCGAGTCCAGCAACGCGTGGCGTTTACGCAGATCCGGGTCGTCGTCGATGGTTTGCTTGATCTGCGCGCGCAACTGCGAGATCGCGCGGTCCAGGTTCTCAATGACCGACTCGATCGACAGCTTGACGGACTCGTGTGCAACGTCCAGGCGCGTTTGCTCAGCCAGGCGCATCGTCTCGAGCGTGTGCAGCCGTGCCACCAAGGCCTGCAGCGTGCGCACCGCAGGCGCAGGGGGCTCCCAGGCGAGCGGCTCATGCACCTTGGCGAACCGTGCCAGGCCTTGCGCATCGCCACCGTCGGTCTTGTTGCGCACCAGCTCACTGGACAAGAAGTGCTTGACCTGCGCGGGGTTGATCACGGACACCTTCACATCGTGCCCGTGCAACCACAGCGCCAAGTCTTCGTGATAAGCGCCGGTGGCCTCCATGCATACGTGCACCGAGGCGTGACCTTGCGCCACCGCCGAATCCAGCCACTGCAGCAGCGCCTTGAATCCCGCGCCGTCGTTGCTCAGCGCCTTGCTGCGGTACTTGCCCGTGGGCAGCAGCAGCGCCACATCGAACTTCTTCTTGGCCACATCGATCCCGACGTAGGTCGTCATCGCACACCTCCGCTGAACATCCACGCGCTCATCCGACTTGCACACCCTGATATGCGAGGTCGTCGCCGACCAAAGGCCGGCGACGCCCCATGACACCGTTCGTACTGAAGTGTCGAATGCGTGCGCGGGCCCAGTCTTTATAACGGGGTCATGGCCCCAAGGAGGAGAACGGGCTAGCTCACACGCGGCCCCTCTTCGCGCTTGGAGGGGATGGTTGGCAAGATATCAGGAGGAGACAGGGCCGCGAAGGCGGACCGAGTCGGGGGACAGTCGATCCAACACGTACCCACCGGCGCCGGCCAAGCACCGCCCCCGCAAAGCACCAAAGGCCAAAGCAGCAAAGGCCAAAGCAGCAAAGGCCAAAAACAAACGCCCGCAAAAGCGGGCGTTTGCAGGCATAGCCTGGAGGAGAGGGAGGGATTCGAACCCTCGGAACCTTGCGGTTCGCCTGATTTCGAGTCAGGTACATTCGACCACTCTGCCACCTCTCCGGTAACTTGATCGCCGTGGTCGTCACAAGCGAAGCTCGCTAGTTTAGCGGATCGCAGGGCTGGTTTGTCTCGCAACCCCCACCCAAGCGCCACCCGAGGCCCCGCTGTCGCTTTACACAGCTTTACGGCCCCTGCATCGAACAAACACCTTGGCTGGTTACTCTGAACCCATGTCATCACCCTTTGGAGCAACCTTCATGGCAACCCTGCAACTTCGTTCAGTCTTTTCAGTTCGCAACGCCCTCTTGGTGGCCGTTTTGGCCGTTACCAGCGCTTTCACCCTCACAGCCTTTGCGCAACCCGGCGGTTGGGGCGGACGGGGTGGGGAGCATGGCGGAGGCCACGGCATGTTCATGGCAGGCCGCATGGTTGAGCGCATGCTTGACCGTGTCAACGCCACACCCGACCAGCGCGCCCAAATCAAAAAAATCACCGAATCGGCAGCCACCGACATGAAAGCGCATCGCGAATCGGGCAAAGGCCTGCGCGAGCAAGGCTTGGCTGTCTTTACGGCCCCCAACGTGGACGCCAACGCCGTTGAGGCCTTGCGGCAAAAACGCATGGCCCATCACGACCAAGCTTCGCGTCGCATTTCGCAAGCCATGCTCGAGGTCAGCCGCGTTCTCACGCCCGACCAACGCAAGCAATTGGCCGACCAAATGGCCAAACGCGGCGACATGATGAAACGCCACCAGCACGAGCGTCAGCAATTGGACGGTCAGCGCAAAGGCTGATCGTGCTCGCGTGAATTGAAGAAGGCACTAGCATTCGCCCCGTGGTTTCGGCCACGGGGCGCTTTGCGTGGGTCTTGCCTGTTTGACGACGCATGCGTGCCACCGCCTAAACTGGAGAGCCATGTCCAACTTGTTGTTGATTGACGATGATGCCCGACTCACCGCCATGGTGGGTGACTACCTTCGTGGGCACGGGTACACCGTCAGTTTGGCGGGTACCTTGGCGCAGGGCCGCAAGCAACTTTCCGCTGCCGTGCCCGACGCGGTGGTGCTGGACTTGATGCTGCCCGATGGCGACGGGTTGGATTTCACCCGTGAACTTCGCGGCGACGCGCGCACCAGGCGCTTACCGCTGCTCATGCTCACGGCCAGGGGCGAGCCCATGGACAGGGTGGTGGGCTTGGAGCTGGGTGCCGACGACTACCTGCCCAAACCCTTTGAGCCGCGCGAACTGTTGGCCCGCGTCAAGGCCTTGCTTCGCCGCGCTGCCCCAGCGGGTGGTGCCGACGAGGTGCTGCGTTTTGGGCGGCTCGAGGTTGACTTGGGCGCCCACGTGGCGCGACTTGATGGCAATCAGTGTGATCTCACTGGGCATCAATTTGAGCTGCTGACCGTGTTGGCCCAAAGTGCCGGGCGTGTGTTGACGCGTGACCAAATCATGGACACGTTGCGAGGCCACCCACTCGACGCCTTTGATCGGTCCATCGACGTGCACATATCGCGCATTCGTGCCGCCATCGAAGACGACCCCAAAGCCCCCAAGCGGGTGCTGACCGTGCGGGGTTCAGGTTACCTTTTTGCACGAAAGCAAGATCAAGAATCGTGAAGAGCCTCTACCTTCGCGTTTGGCTCACCCTGGTGCTGCTGCTGGCACTTTTTGCATTGGCGTCGGGGGTGTTGTACCAGCGCCAGTTTGACCAAGAGCGAGGTCGCATGGACATGTTTGCCAGCGAGCGTCTAAGCGCTTGGGCCGACTTGATCCAAGGTTCATTGCCAGCCGCTACCGCCGACCCCGCTGAGCAAGTCACTGCCCTGCGCGAATGGTCCAAGCGGCTTCGACTGCCCTTGGCGCTTGACGATGCCCACGGCAAGCGCATCGGTGCAAGCGAATCGTTTGAGCGCAGGTTTGGTGATCGTGAACCCGATCGGCCATCGCGCCGCGATGACTTGAACCGTCCACCAGCACGCGCCATTCCTGTCAAATTGGACGACGGCCGCACGCTCTGGGTGGTGCGACGGCAGCCCATGGGGGCGGGCCCAGGGTCGCCTGACCCGCGCTGGGCGGCGCTGCGCTGGGTGCCCAACATGCCCGGGGTGGGCTTGGCCGCACTGTTGGGTTTGTTGTTTGTGGGTGTGGCGGCAGGCGCCTACCCGGTGGTGCGGCGCCTGACCCGTCGACTCGAATCGCTCAAGCTTGGTGTCGAGCAATTTGGTGCGGGCGCACTGGGGCGACGCGTGGACGATCAAGGCCGTGACGAAGTGGCGGCCGTGGCACGGAGCTTTAACGAGGCTGCGCGGCGCATTGAGTCCCTCATCAAGGCCAACCAATCGTTGCTGGCCAATGCCAGCCACGAACTGCGCTCGCCCCTTGCGCGCATGAAGATGGCGGTATCGATGTTGGACGATGATCTTCCGGCCGAAAACCGCGACAAGCTCAAGCGCGAGATTCACACCAACATTGCCGAGCTGGACACGCTGGTGGACGAGGTTTTGTTGGCCAGCCGACTAGAAGCGCAAACGCAGTTGGACAAACGCGAGCGGGTGTTGCTGCACGGGTTGGTTCTGGAAGAAGCCGCACGCGTGGATGCCCAGGTGGCTCCCGTGCAACCTGGGCACGGCGTGGTGCAAGGCGACGAGCGGCTGCTGCGGCGCGCGGTGCGAAACCTGCTGGAGAACGCGCGGCGTTACGGCGGTGGCAACAGCGACATTGACTTGGTCAATCGCGGTTCGGTCGTGGAGTTGCGTGTGGCTGACCGAGGACCGGGGGTGCCGAGCGACATGGCACAGCGCATTTTCGAGCCGTTTTTTCGACTGCCAGGCCATGCCGAACGCGAGGGCGGGGTGGGGCTGGGGTTGTCACTGGTGCAGCAAATTGCCAAGCAGCATGGCGGGCATGCTCGATGCGAAGCAAGAGACGGCGGTGGCAGTGTGTTCGTTTTGACGTTACCCGTGGACCGGGCTGCGCCCACGTGACGTTGCGGTCCAGTCCCCTAGGCCGGGGCTTGTTGGGGTCGTGCGGCTTCATGGCCTTTGGGCAAGCCAAAGGCTAGCAGCGCTGTCAACCCAGCGGCAGCACAGAACAGGCCAGCCGTGGACGCCACCCAGTAGCCGCTGGCGCCCTGCATCCATGCAGGCGTAACTTGGGCGACATCGGTAAACACCAAGATCCAACCCCCGCCCAAGCCCACACCAATCAGTGATGCTGCGTAGATAAACATCGGTGCTGTGGCAATGCGCCATGCGCGAAGCACAAAAGCCGCCATGGTTTGCATGGCGTCAAAGAAGTGAAACAGCACCACCCACGCCAACAAGGGTAGCGCTGCCGCCACCACAACATCGTTGTTGCTGTACAGGCGCGCAATGGGCTCGCGGGCGGCAAACACCAACAGGCCCAAAACTGTGCTCGCCACGGCAGCAATGGTCATGCCGTGCCATCCCAAGCGCTTGGCATCGATCCAGTCGTTGGCGCCGACGCGCTGTGCAACGAGCGTGGTGGTGGCGTTGGACAAAGCCAGTGGCATCATGAACATCACCGACACCAGGTTGGCCGCCACTTGATGCCCACCCACCGACGTGGCGCCGATGCGCGAAATAAAAAACGCCATGAAGGCAAAACCCATGACCTCGAGCCCAATGCCCAAGCCCATCGGAATGCCAATCTTCAGCAAGTCAAGCAGCCGCTCGCGGTCGGGCGCACGCAGCCATTCACCTTGGTGATGCAACTCGAAGGGCTTGTAGAAAGGATCACGCCGCATCACCCACCAGGCGATCAAGCATTGGCTCCACATCACGATGGCGGTGGCCACGCCGCACCCCGTCACGCCCAGGGACGGCACGGGCCCCCAACCGTAGACAAACAGCATCGACAACGGCACCTTGAGCGCCAGACCTCCCAGTTGCAAGGCCATCACCGCTTTGGGGCGAGACACCGCCGTGTTGAAGCCGCGGTACACGGTGAACAAGGCTGCGGCGGGCAGGGCAAACGAAAGTGCCGTGAGGTAACCACGTACCTTGTCAGCCACTTCGGGCGTGGCTTTGGACAAGGTGATGAAGGGCTGCGGAAAGTTCAGCAACGCACTGCCCACCACCGACAGGCCCAATGCCAACCATACACTTTGGTGCACTGCATGGCCAGCATCCGACATCTGCTTGGCGCCGAAAGCTTGCCCCACCACAGGGCTGATGGAAAGCAACACGCCCATCACGGTGACAAAAATGGTGATGTAGGCAGACATGCCGACCGACAGTGCCGCCAGGTCGTTGGTGGCATAACGTGCAATCAGTGCTGTGTCGACGGTGCTGAAGGCAATCACGGCTATTTGCCCGACGAATACGGGCCACGCCAACGGCAGGATGCGGCCAGCTGCTTCACGCAGGGTGGTCATGGGTTCACGTCGACCGTTTCGACGGCGCAGGCGGCGTGTCAAACACTGTGGCTGGCAGGTGGTCCTGACCGGTGGCTTTGCGCACGCGTTCAGCGTACCGATTGAATCGCCATGCTGTGCCCTCGTGATTGATGCGATGCCACACTTCTCGCTTTTCGCCCGGCGTCATTACCGGCCAAAACTGCACTTCGTCTTCGGTGCGGCCGCAACCTTTGCAAATGGCGTCGCCTTGCGCGGTGGAACAGATGGCGATGCAGGGGGCGTCGGGGGTGGTTGCGTACCACGTCAGCCAGGCGTCACTCGCTGCCGTGGGCATGGTTTGGTCGTCGCACTCGGTCTCACGGTAGTAAACCAGCAGGCCGTAAACCTCCGCCAACGCACGAACCTCGGCACATGCCGAAATGCCGTCGGGCGAGGGCGAGCGTTCACGCCACCAATTGATGGCGCTTTCGATGTCGGTGATGTGGATGCCGGCCATGGTTTGATGCCAGCTCAGGGCTGGGGTCGCCGCCGAAGCATGGCCCAACCTTCCATGGTTAGGACCGATACGCCGTGTTGGTTTCGTGTGTCGTAGTGCGACCGAACGAGTCCGACGTTTGGTTTGCTGTTCATGGGGCGCGCGTCGGTGATCAAGGCGGTTCCTGACAGCACATCACCCGGGTACACCGGGGTGTGCCACTTCAGGTTTTCAATGCCCGGGGCGCCGAGGCTGGCAGAGTCCAGCAGGTAGGCGTCGCACATCATCCGCATCGTCATGGCGCAGGTGTGCCATCCGCTGGCCGACAGCTTTTTGAACAGCGAGGCCTCAGCTGCGGCGTCGTCCATATGAAACGGTTGGGGGTCAAAAGACGACGCAAACGCCAGCACCGCGTCGCGGGTGACCGTCATGGGGCCGTAACCGCGCTGGCTGCCAACGGCAAAGTCGTCCCACCAGTGTTTGGGTTCACGGCCGGGGGTGCCGACGTGGGTCGATTGGGGCACACGATTCACGTCAACAGGCCCACCAGCCAGTGGTTGATATCGGCAATCTCTTCGATTGACACGCTGTGAGCCATCGGGTAGTCACGCCACTGCACGTCGTAGCCCATGCCTTGAAGCGCCAGTTGCGATGCGCGGGCACGCGCGATGGGGATAACTTCGTCGTAGGCACCATGGGCCATGAAGATGGGGGTCAGCCGGTTGGCGTCGCTGCGTTCGTTGTCGGTGGTGGCACTCAGGGGCAAGTAACCTGACATGCACATCAGCCCCGCAAGGCGCTCGCGGTACCGCAGCCCGGTTTGCAGCGTCATGGCGCATCCTTGTGAAAACCCGCCGAGGACGATGCGGTGGGCCGGCATGCCACGCGCCACCTCGCTGTCGATCAGTTGATCGACCATCGCTTGCGAGGCCCGCAACCCGCCTTCGTCCTCGCGCCGTTGCAAGTCGGCACCCAAAATGTCGTACCAGGCCCGCATCACGTGACCACCGTTGATCGTTACCGGGCGGGTGGGGGCGTTGGGGAACACGTAGCGCACGGCGCCGACAGCGCTCAGGTTCAACTCACCCGTGAACGGTACAAAATCGTCCTGGCTGGCGCCCAGGCCGTGAAGAATGATGATCGTGGCTTTGGGGTCACCCTGGCCAACCGTTTTTTCTAGGCAGTTTAGTGTCGTGTTAGGCATGACAGAGATTATTTGTAGTTGAGCCCCATGGCTTCGCGCACGTCGCGCATGGTTTGTTTGGCCACGGTGCGAGCACGCTCGGTGCCCATTTCAACAATCCAGTGCAGTTTTTTGGGGTCGGCCAGCAGCGCATCGGCGCGCTCACGCCATGGCTTTTGCTCGGCGATGATGCTGTCGATGACGGGTTGTTTGCACTCCAAACAGCCTATCCCTGCGGTGGTGCAGCCCTGCACCACCCAATCTTTGGTTTCAGTGTTGCTGTACACCTGATGCAGTTGCCACACCGGGCAACGTCGCGGGTCGCCCACGTCGGTGCGGCGCACGCGTTGGGGGTCGGTGGGCATGCGTTTGATTTTTTCTTCCACCGCCTTGGGTTCTTCGCGCATGGCGATGGCGTTGCCGTAGCTCTTGCTCATCTTGCTGCCATCCAGCCCCGGCAGCTTGGTCACTTCGGTGTGCATGGCCAATGGCTCAACCAAAACACTTTTACCCGTGCCGCGCAAGTGGCCTTGCATCAGTTCAGTGTCGTCGTGCGTCCAACCCTCAGCCGATGCAGCGGCGCGCGCCAACAAGCCTTCGGCGCGCTGCAGCGATGGGGCATCACCATCTTGTTGAAAGGCCTTGCGCTGCTTCTCGAGGTAACGCGCATCGTCCTTTGACAGCTTTGCCACCGTGGCCGCGATCAGGGCATCCTGGTTGGCGGTGCGCCCGTAGAGGTGGTTGAAACGGCGAGCCACCTCGCGCGTCAATTCCACATGGGACGCTTGATCCTCTCCCACCGGCACGTAAGCGGCCTTGTACATCAGGATGTCGGCGGCTTGCAGCAGCGGGTAACCCAAAAAGCCATAGGTCGCTAGATCGCGGTCTTTGAGCTTTTCAATCTGATCTTTGTAGGTTGGCACGCGTTCGAGCCATCCCAAAGGCGTCCCCATGGCCAGCAGGGTGAACAGCTCGGCGTGTTCAGGGATGCGACTCTGGATGAAGATGGTGCACTTTTCGGGGTCCAACCCGGCGGCCAACCAGTCTGTCACCATGTCGTAAACGTAGCGCTCCATCACGCTGCGCTCTTCGTAGTGGGTGGTCAGCGCATGCCAATCGGCCACAAAAAAGAAGCAATCGTGCGCGTGCTGCATGCGCACCCAGTTCTTGAGGGCGCCGTGGTAGTGTCCGAGGTGCATGGCCCCCGTGGGGCGCATGCCTGAAAGTACGCGTGTTGTCATGGGGCGGATTCTCTCAGACGCCGTGCTGCGAAGGCGCTCCACGTAAACTGCGCGGCTCATGAAGCGCATTGTCATTCTCATCTCGGGCCGTGGGTCCAACATGCAGGCCATCGTTCAGGCCTGCCGGTTGGAGCGTTGGGACGCGACCGTGGTGGGCGTGATCAGCAACGTGCCTGATGCACAGGGGTTGGCCTTTGCGCGCACGCAGGGCATTGCCACCGAGGTGGTGGACCATCACGGCTTTGCCAGCCGGGACGAGTTTGACCGTGCGCTTGCGAAAACCATCGACAAGTGGGCACCCGATGCCTTGGCAATGGCCGGCTTCATGCGCATCCTGGGCACTGATTTTGTGCGACGCTACGCTGGGCGCCTGCTCAACATTCATCCGTCGTTGTTGCCGTCTTTTGCGGGGCTCAACACGCATCGCCGAGCGTTGCAGGCGGGTTGCAAGGTTACCGGCGCCACGGTTCACTTTGTCACGCCCACGCTGGACCACGGCCCCATCGTCATGCAAGCCGCCGTGCACGTGATGCCCGGCGACACCGAAGCCAGTCTGTCGGCACGGGTCTTGGCCAAAGAGCACATCATTTACCCCCAAAGCCTTCGGTGGCTCTTGGAAGGCCAACTTTTGATTGAAGGCGATCACGTGAAACAGATGAAGGGGCAAGCCCAGTGGCTGCTATGAGCAAAGGCGCCTCCGCAGGCCGCCTCACCAAGCTGGCCAAACAGCATGCCGCCAAGCGGTCTGCCCACAAGCCCGACGTCAAGCGCACAAGAACGGGCAAGCCTGTGAGCCTGCTGGATGCAGCGCAAGCGTTGATCCGAGAAGTTTTGAAGTTTGAAGGCCCCACCGACAGCGTTTTGGGTGCGTACTTTCGTGAGCATCGCCAGTGGGGCTCGCGAGATCGAAATGCGCTGGGGCAGGTGGTTTTTTCGGTTGTGCGTGAGCTGGCATCCATGAAGCTGCTGGCGCGCAGCGCTGAAGGTGCGAGTGCCATCGAGTTTGAACGCCGCTTGGCACTTTTGGCTTGGCCGACGGGCGACGTTGAACGGCTGGGTCTTGATGCCCCAGCGTTGCTGTGGTTGACAGCGGCAGCCGCGACCGACCGCAGCACCTTCACAGAGGAGGCTCACCTCAACACGCCACAGTGGCTCATCGATGCACTGCGCTTGCAAGTGGGCGACGACACGCATGCATTGCTTGAAAGCTTGGACGCACAGGCGCCCCTTGACTTGCGCGCCAACCCGCTCAAGGCCAAGCGTGACGACGTGCAACGGCACTTGCTTGCGCAGGGTATCGACTCGATGCCCACCCCTTTTGCGCCCCTGGGATTGCGTGTGGTGGGCAAACCGTCGTTGGCCAAAAGTGAGGTGATCTCGCTTGGCATGGTCGAGGTGCAAGACGAGGGCAGCCAGTTGTTGGCGCTGCTGGTGGATGCCAAGCGTGGCGAGATGGTGGGCGACTTCTGCGCCGGTGGTGGAGGCAAAACCATGGCTTTGGGTGCGGCGATGCGCAACAGCGGCAGGCTTTACGCCATGGATACGTCGGCGTCCCGGCTGGCTGTCATTGCGCCTCGGGCGCAGCGCAATGGCCTCACCAACATCTACACCATGGCACTTGAGGGCGTGGCCGACGAACGGCTTTTGCGCCTTGCGGGCAAACTTGATCGTGTTTTGGTGGATGCGCCCTGCTCGGGCCTGGGGACGCTGCGGCGCAGCCCCGAACTCAAGTGGCGATACCAACCCAGTGACATTGCGGCGCTGGCTGAAACCCAACGAGGCATCTTGGCCGCCGCCGCCAAGCTGGTGAAGCCAGGCGGGCGCTTGGTGTACGCAACCTGCAGTTTGTTGCGAGAGGAAAACGAAGACGTTGTCGCATCTTTCTTGACTGAAAGCGGTGAGTTCACGTCAGAAGACGTTTTCGACGTCTTGAGTCATGCCAAAGTGCCCCAAGCTGCGTCGTTGGTCAATAACGGCACTTTGCGTCTTTGGCCCCACAAACACAGCACGGATGGCTTTTTTGCTGCGGTATTGACACGACAACGTTGATGACCGCGTCAACTTGGTGCGCCGATGTTTGACTAAGGGCTCTAAAATGACGGGTTGTGCGTGGGGTCACGCTTAAGCCACCAATAGGTTCATATGGAATTGATGATTTCCTTGCTCGACGGATTTCTGAACTGGTTCGCCTACGGCTTGCTCAACACCTCATGGTGGCAAGAGGTGCTGGTGGTGTTGGGGGTGACGCACCTGACCATCGCATCGGTGACGCTGTACCTGCACCGAGCCCAAGCGCATCGGTCGGTCGACTTGCACGCTATTCCCTCGCATTTCTTCCGGTTTTGGCTGTGGCTCACCACAGGCATGGTGACCAAAGAGTGGGTCGCCATTCATCGTAAACACCACGCCCGCTGCGAAACGCACGACGATCCCCACAGCCCTGTCACCCGTGGCATCAAGACAGTGCTTCTGCGCGGCTCAGAGCTGTACCGCAGCGAGGCCTTGAACCAAGAGACGCTCGACAAGTTCGGGCATGGCATGCCCAATGACTGGGTCGAGCGGAACATCTACACCAGGCACTCCAAAATGGGTGTGACCTTGTTGGCCGTGGTTCTCATCGGCTTGTTCGGGATCATTGGCCTGAGCATGTGGGCCATGACCATGATGTGGATTCCCATCAATGCCGCTGGCATCATCAACGGGCTGGGGCATCACTGGGGTTATCGCAATTTTGAGGCACCTGACGCATCGACCAATTTGATGCCCTGGGGCATCGCGATCGGTGGCGAAGAGTTGCACAACAACCATCACACGTACCCGACATCGGCCAAATTTTCAGTCAAGCCCTATGAATTCGACTTGGGTTGGGCTTACATCACCGTTTTGTCTGCGCTGGGCTTGGCGAGGGTGCGCAAAACACCGCCAAAGCTGTCCATGAACCCGGTTGCCAAACCCGTGGCCGATGGTCAAACCCTTGAAGCGCTCATTGCCAACCGCTACGAGGTGATGGCCAATTACGCACTCACTGTGCGCAGTGCGTGTGCGTCAGAGTTGCAGCGGCTGCGAGAGCAAGGCGCCGAAAACACCCCGCACTGGCGGGAAATGAGTCTTGCCAAACGCTGGCTGCACCGAGACGACGAGCGCATCCCCGCAGCTGTCAAAGCCGACGTCGCCAACGCTGCAGCGGCGGCTCCCACGCTCACAAAAATGGTCGTCATGCGTGAAGAGCTGCGCCAACTCTGGACCCGCACCAACGTGTCGGCCGAGCAACTGGTCTCCGATCTTCAAGCCTGGTGCCGTCGGGCCGAAGAGAGCGGCATCGCTGCGCTCCAAGAGTTCTCGGTTCGCTTGCGCGCTGCCAGGGCTTAAGCCGGGTCGGCCACGTCGCCGACAAACAAAAAAAGCCGCTTCGAGCGGCTTTTTTTGTCGAAGTCTCAAATCACTTGAGCTTGGTTTCTTTGTAAAGCACGTGCTTGCGTGCCTTCGGGTCGAACTTCATGAATTCGAGCTTGTCGGGCGTGGTCTTCTTGTTTTTGTTGGTGGTGTAAAAGTGCCCGGTGCCCGCTGACGATTCGAGCTTGATTTTTTCGCGTCCGCCTTTGGTGGCCATGGTGTGACTCCTGAATTAGAGATCGCCGCGGGCGCGCATGTCGGCCACGACTTTGTCAATGCCCACTTTGTCGATCAGGCGCAATGCAGCGCTGCTGATGCGAAGGCGAACCCAGCGGTTTTCGGTCTCCAACCAAAAACGGCGGTACTGAAGGTTGGGCAGCCAACGACGCTTGGTCTTGTTGTTGGCGTGGGAAACGTTGTTCCCGCTCATCGGGCCTTTACCCGTGACTTGACAGACGCGTGCCATGACGCTTCTCCGATCTATGACTGTTGTGTGGTGGCTCGCCTGAGGCCTTATGCGCCCACACTGAAACCCTTTGGCAAGGGCGGTGGGCAATGAAACCGTTGTTGCAACGGTTCATGGGCAGCCTTTGATTATAGCAAGAGCTCGGCGGGCTGGGCTGGGTGGGGCTCCCCAGCCGCCATTTGAGCCTCCGGGTCAGCCTTCGTTTTGTTCCAAGAAGCGCTGGGCATCCAGCGCGGCCATGCAACCCGTGCCAGCGCTCGTGATGGCTTGGCGGTAGACGTGGTCTTGCACGTCGCCGGCGGCAAAAACGCCAGGCACGCTGGTGGCGGTGGCCATGCCTTGCAGGCCCGTTTTGGTGATGAGGTAACCATCCTTCATTTCCAACTGCCCCTTGAAAATGTCGGTGTTGGGCGAATGGCCAATGGCGATGAAGCAACCCTTGATGGCCAATTGCTTGGTGGCGCCGCCCACGGTGGCTTTGATGCGCACGCCCGTCACGCCGGATGCATCGCCCAGCACTTCGTCCAGCGTGCTGAAGGTGTGCAGCTCCATCTTGCCGGACTTCACCTTGTCCATCATTTTGTCGATCAAGATTGCCTCGGCGCGAAACTTGTCGCGACGGTGGATCACGTGAACTTTGTTGGCAATGTTGGACAGGTACAGCGCCTCTTCGACTGCCGTGTTGCCGCCACCCACCACGCACACATCGTCGCCCTTGTAGAAGAAGCCGTCGCAGGTAGCGCAACCGCTTACGCCTTTGCCCATGAAGGCCTCTTCGCTGGGCAAGCCGAGGTATTTGGCGCTGGCGCCGGTGGCGATGATCAGGGCGTCGCAGGTGTAGGTGCCCGAGTCACCGGTGAGCGTGAATGGCCGTTTGCTGAAGTCGACTTTTGAGATTTGATCAAAAACGATGGTGGTGTTGAAGCGCTCAGCGTGCTCTAAAAAGCGTTGCATCAGCTCGGGCCCCTGAACGCCCTTGGCGTCGGCGGGCCAGTTGTCCACATCGGTGGTGGTCATCAATTGCCCGCCTTGCGCCATGCCGGTGATCAGCATGGGCTTGAGGTTGGCGCGCGAGGCGTAGACAGCGGCAGAGTAGCCCGCAGGGCCAGAGCCCAAAATCAAAACACGGGCGTGGCGGGGTGTGGTGCTCATGAGGGGTCGGTCCGTTGATCGATCAAGTCAGCAAGTGGGGGTGTGCCGGGACAGCACAAGGCCATGGGTTTGTGGTTGGCGCGACAGGTCTTGGATGCTGCATTGTCGCCGTTCGTGACTTTCGTCGCGCATAGCCCACGAAGGTGAGTGCAAACCATCAAAAGGCCTGCCCGGGCTCGGCACAATACAACGGAACTTGTTGGCAGGCACTCTCACGGAAACATTTGAAGCGCTTGACCACTTACTTAAACCAAGACTGTTCGCTCGAAAGGTTTTTACATGTCCATGCTCTCGAATTTGGATCTCATCCGCCGCGTACCCTTGTTTTCGATGCTAACCAACGAAAACGCCCAGGTGATCGCTGATGCGGTGGTGAAACGTCGCTTTCGTCGCGGCGAGATCATCGTGGAGCAGGGTCGCAAAAGCAACTCGCTCTTCATTTTGCTCAATGGTCGCTCACGCGTTTTAACGTCCGACACCCGAGGCCGCGAAGTGATTCTGGCCGTTCTCGAAGCTGGTGATTACGTGGGTGAGATGAGCCTGATCGACAACGAACCCCACTCGGCTACCGTGCGCGCTGAAATTCAAACCGACATGCTGGTGTTGTCGCGCGTTGATTTTGCCAAGTGCTTGCCCGACCCGACGCACCTGACGTATTCGATCATGCGCGGCCTGGTGCAGCGCTTGCGTCAAGCCGACCGCCAAATTGAGTCGCTTGCCCTGCTGGACGTCTATGGGCGTGTGGCCCGCACGCTGCTGGACATGGCCGAAGACGTCAACGGCACCAAGATCATTCGCAACAAAGTGTCACGCCAAGACATGGCCAAGGTGGTAGGGGCCTCGCGAGAAATGGTCAGCCGCGTCATGAAAGACTTGGAAGAGCGTGGCGTGATCGAAACGCAAGACAACGGCTCGGTGATCCTGAAAGAGCACCTGCGTCCCGAGTAAATGCAAGGTAAAGCCCTTCGGGGCACCGCCCGCACACCTGTGTGGTGGCAACGTTGCATCCTTAAAAGGCGTTTGATGTCGAAATCAAACGCCTTTTTGCCTTTTTGCACTTTGGCGGTACTTCTTGGCGACAATTCGAGCCATGACTTTCCCACTCGGTTCACTCTCAGACACTGCGGTCGTTGGCTCGCTGGCTCCTGGTAAAGCTGCTGGCAAAAAGGCAGGCAAGGCAGGCGCCGCAGTCAGCAACGAGAGTGGCGGCTTTCAGCCCCTGCGTTTGCGCCGCCAGCTGTTTTTAACGGCCGCTGCCGTGGCTTGGTTTTTGGGGCTGCTGGCCTTGTTGACGCACAGCAACGTGGACCCTGGTTTCACCACCTCGGGCGACGGTTCGGCCATTCGCAATAAAGTGGGGCCGCTGGGTGCCTGGGTGTCCGACACGGCGCTGTTCTTGTTTGGCATGTCCATTTGGTGGGTGCCATTGCTGTCAGCGCGTGCTTGGTTTTCGGCGTTGGCGCGCGATTTGCGCAGCGAGACCACGCCCGTCCCCAACCGCTCGCGTTTTTGGGTTGGCTTGGTGTTGCTGTTGGCGGCCAGTTGTGCGTTGGAGTGGACGCGTTTGTATGGCGTCGAGTCGCGCTTGCCGGGCCATGCTGGGGGCGTTTTAGGGTACAGCCTGGGGCCTTGGTCCATGCAGTGGTTGGGCTTTGCGGGATCCGGCGTTTTATGGATCGCCATGCTTGTCACTGCCTTGCCGCTGGCGCTGCATTTTTCGTGGTTGAAGCTGGCCGACAACATCGGCAGCTGGATCGAATCACTTCGCGAACGCCGCACCGCACGCATCGAACAAGCCGAAGACCGCCGCATGGGTGAGCAGGCCATGCGCGAGCGAGAGCATGGGGTAGAGATCGAGCGCCACGTGATCGACGATCACACGCCGCTTGTGATCGAACACCCTGTGATGGAAGTGCCGCGCTCGACGCGCGTCGCCAAAGAGCGCCAAAAGCCGCTCTTCAGTGAAATGTCAGACACCAAGCTACCGCAGGTGGATTTGTTGGACGAAGCGCCGGCCCGTACCGAAAGCGTGGGCGCCGAAACGCTTGAGATGACGTCGCGCCTGATCGAGAAAAAGCTGCGTGACTTTGGCGTTGAGGTGCGCGTGGTGGCGGCCATGCCAGGCCCGGTGATCACACGCTACGAAATTGAACCCGCCACCGGGGTCAAGGGTTCGCAAGTGGTCAATCTGGCCAAAGACTTGGCGCGTTCCTTGTCGTTGGTGAGCATTCGGGTGGTTGAGACGATCCCCGGCAAAAACTTCATGGCGCTGGAACTGCCCAACGCCAAGCGCCAAACCATTCGTTTGTCAGAGATTCTGGGCTCCCAGGTTTACGCCGATGGCCACTCCATGCTGACCATCGGCTTGGGCAAAGACATCATTGGTGCCCCCGTTGTGGTCGACCTTGCCAAGATGCCGCATTGCTTGGTGGCGGGCACCACCGGTTCGGGCAAGTCAGTGGGCATCAACGCGATGATTTTGTCGCTGCTGTACAAAGCTGAAGCGCGCGACGTGCGCTTGATTTTGATCGACCCCAAGATGCTCGAAATGAGCGTCTACGAGTCGATTCCCCACTTGCTGTGCCCCGTTGTCACTGACATGAAGCAGGCCAGCAACGCGTTGACGTGGTGTGTGGCCGAGATGGAGCGCCGCTACAAGCTGATGAGCAAGTTGGGGGTGCGCAACCTTGCCGGCTACAACAAAAAAATTGACGACGCCACCGAGCGTGGTGACCTCATCGGCAACCCCTTCAGCCTGACCCCTGAAGAGCCTGAGCCCCTGGAGCGTTTGCCCCACGTCGTGGTGGTGATCGACGAGTTGGCCGACTTGATGATGGTGGTGGGCAAGAAGATCGAAGAGCTGATCGCGCGCTTGGCACAAAAGGCACGGGCGTCTGGCATCCACCTCATTTTGGCCACCCAGCGCCCCAGCGTTGACGTGATCACAGGCCTCATCAAAGCCAACATTCCCACCCGCATTTCGTTTCAGGTGTCGAGCAAGATTGACTCGCGCACCATCCTTGACCAGATGGGCGCCGAGGCCTTGCTGGGCATGGGCGACATGCTTTACATGCCGTCGGGCACGGGCATGCCAGTTCGCATTCACGGCGCTTTTGTGAGCGACGAAGAGGTGCACCGTGTGGTGGATTACCTCAAGTCGCAGGGCGAGCCCAACTACATCGAAGGCATCCTCGAGGGTGGCACCTTGGACGGTGAGGGCGGCGTTGAAGGCGGTGGTGCCGATGCTGACGCCGAGGCCGATCCCCTTTACGACCAGGCCGTCGCCGTGGTGTTGCAGCACAAGCGAGCGTCCATATCGCTGGTGCAGCGTCACTTGCGCATTGGTTACAACCGCGCCGCACGTTTGTTGGAACAAATGGAGCAGTCAGGCCTCGTATCGTCCATGGCTTCCAATGGCAACCGTGAATTGCTTGTCCCCCGGCGCGACGAGTAGCGCGTTATCCCCTGCATGAACGTTCAACGTTGGTTGGCGCCCGTCGCCTTGGTTCTGTTGGTGTTTTCAGCTTCGGCCCGTGCCGATGCCGTCGATTTGCTGCGCGCGTTTGCGCGTGACGTCAACAGCGCCCGCAGCACCTTCACGCAAACGGTGACCGCGCCCGACGGCGTGAAGAAGAAGGTGTCGGTGGGGATGTTTGAGTTTTCGCGCCCCAACAAATTTCGGTTCGACTACCAAAAGCCTTACCCCCAACTTATTGTGGGTGACGGTGCCAAGGTGTGGCTGCATGACCCCGACCTGCAGCAAGTGACCGTGCGCGACATGGGTGCCGCCCTGGGTGCCACGCCGGCAGCCTTGCTGTCGGGCCAAACGCTTGAAAAAGACTTCGAACTCAAAGCTGAACCGCCATCGCAGGGCATGACTTGGCTGCAGGCCACACCGCGTGTCAAAGAGGGGGCAGCTTTTCAGTCCATGCGTGTCGGGTTCAAAGGCACCACGCTGGCTGCCGTTGAAATTTTTGACAGCTTTGGTCAGCGCACCATGATGCTGTTTGGTGACATGGTGGTCAACGTGAACTTTGCGGCTGAGCACTTCAAATTCACGCCAGCGGCTGGCACGGCGGTACTGCAGCAATAGGCGTTGCCGCGCAAGCATGGCCATGCCATGGGCGCCCCCATCAGGCTCCTTTTGCGCTGGCGCGACAATGGGGTGATGGCAAGCGATTCACTCTTCGACGACACCCCCGAAATGCCACGGGTGGATGGCACTGAACACCGCCCTGCTGCAACGTCTGTGAGTGCAAGCGTGTCGGCGCCTTTGGCTGAAAAACTGCGGCCCACAGGCATTGATGAGGTGGTGGGGCAGCAGCACTTGTTGGGTCCGGGGCGACCGCTTCGCCAAGCGTTCGAAGCGCGGCGACTGCATTCGATGATTTTGTGGGGACCGCCCGGGGTTGGTAAAACCACGTTGGCGCGGTTGGTTGCCGGTGCGTTTGATGCTCAGTTCATCGTCATCTCGGCTGTGCTGGGCGGTGTGAAAGAAATTCGTGATGCTGTGGAACGCGCACAAACGCTGCAGCACAAAGGGCGAGCAACCATTGTGTTTGTGGACGAAGTGCATCGCTTTAACAAAGGTCAGCAAGACGCATTTTTACCGCATGTGGAGTCCGGGCTTTTCACCTTCATAGGTGCCACCACAGAAAACCCGAGCTTTGAAGTCAATGCAGCGTTGCTGTCGCGCGCAACGGTTTATGTGCTGCAACCACTCGCCGATGCCGATTTGATCGCACTCTTGCAACGAGCCCAATCGCTGCTGGCTGCGCCCCCCACCGAAGCGACGGCGCTGGCGGCACTGGTGGCCCATGCGGATGGGGACGCACGGCGACTGCTGAATGCATACGACATCGTGGCTGCCACGGCCAAGTCAACGCAAGTGCCTAAAATCGACAACGCGTTGATCGAGCGTGCCTTGGGCACGCTCATGCGGCGGTACGACAAAAGTGGCGATCAGTTCTACGACGTGATATCGGCGTTGCACAAAAGTGTGCGGGGCTCGGATCCCGATGCGTCGCTCTACTGGTTGGCACGCATGGTGGACGGTGGTGTTGACGTGCGCTACATGATTCGCCGCATGATTCGCATGGCTAGCGAAGACATCGGCATGGCCGACCCTCGAGCGCTGCAGATCACGTTGGATGCTGCCCTTGCTTGGGAGCGTTTGGGCGCACCCGAAGGAGAGCTGGCTTTGGCGCAAGCCGTGGTGTACCTTGCCATGGCGCCCAAGTCGAACGCCGTGTACCGTGCATGGGGTGCTGCCAAGCAGCATGTGGTGAGTCATGGCACCAAGCCAGTACCCATGCACTTGCGCAACGCACCCACGCCCTTGATGAAAACCCTGGGCGCGGGCGACGGTTACCGCTATGCTCATGATGAAGAGGGGGGTTTTGCCGCCGGCGCGCAATACCTGCCCGATGGCGTGCGTGTGTACTTTTACCATCCAACTGATCATGGGCTTGAGGCGCGCATTGCTGATCGTCTGGCGGTGCTTCGTGCCGCCAACGAATCGGCGTCAAAGCGTGGCTAGCCTGTCAACAGCCTGCTAGGCCCACGCGCGCCTTTGCTCAGCACATCGTAACGACGCGGGGGTATGCCCGGGGCGCCCGCCCGCCCGTGGAAACCTACAATGCGGCGGGCTCGCGATGGCGGTGCGTCATGGGAGCCAGAGTTAACTTTTGGCAAGCGCGACCGTCGCAGCTTGAACGGCTGGCCACTTACCGTGGCGCGGTCCCGAGGCAATGGAGTTGAGATGGATACGTTTCTCCAGCAAATCATCAATGGCTTGGTGCTCGGCAGCATGTATGCGCTGGTCGCCTTGGGCTACACGATGGTGTACGGCATCATCAACTTGATTAACTTTGCCCATGGCGAAGTGCTGATGGTGGGTGCCATGGTGAGTTGGACCATGGTGACGGTGCTGGCCGATTCGGGCATGCCTGGTTGGGCCATGATGCTGGTTTCGTTGGTGTGCGCCATCATTGTTTGTGCGGTGCTCAATTTCACCATCGAAAAAGTTGCTTACCGCCCCCTGCGCAACGCACCACGACTGGCGCCTCTTATCACCGCGATGGGCGTGAGTTTGTTGATCCAGACGCTGGCCATGATCATCTGGAAGCCCAGCCCCAAGCCGTATCCGCTTTTGTTGCCCAACACGCCCATTGACTTGGGCGGCCCTGTGATCAGCGTGACGCAGATCTTGATCTTGGGCATCACGGCTGTGGTGCTGGCTTCACTGATGTACTTGGTGAATAAAACCAAGCTGGGACGTGCCATGCGGGCCACGGCAGAAAACCCGCGTGTGGCTGCCTTGATGGGCGTGCGTCCCGACATGGTGATCTCGGCCACGTTTGTCATCGGCGCTGTGCTGGCCGCTGTGGCGGGCATGATGTGGGCCGCCAACTACGGCACGGTGCAGCACTCGATGGGCTTTTTGCCGGGACTCAAAGCTTTCACGGCCGCTGTGCTCGGCGGCATTGGCAACCTGGCCGGGGCCGTGGTGGGTGCTTTGTTGTTGGGGTTGATCGAGGCCCTGGGCGCAGGGTACTTGGGTGACCTGACGGGCGGTGTGCTGGGCAGTCATTACGCCGACATCTTCGCTTTCATCGCGCTGATCTTGGTGCTGACGCTGCGGCCATCAGGTTTGCTGGGCGAGCGCGTGGCTGATAGAGCCTAACCAACAAAAAGTGCAGGTATTTGATGAGTAAAACCAACAAAATCATTCTGTTCTTTGTGGCGGCTGTGGCCCTCATGGCGCTGCCCTTGCTGGCGGCCCAGATTGGTCAAGGCCCTGTGCGCATCATGGCGTCGGCGCTGTTGTACGTGCTCCTCGCTTTGGGTTTGAACATCGTGGTGGGGTACGCAGGATTGCTGGACCTTGGGTTTGTGGCCTTCTATGCCGTGGGCGCCTACATGTACGCCTTGCTGGCGTCACCGCACCTCACCGAAAACTTTGAATTGTTGGCGGCATGGTTTCCAGGTGGCCTTCACACCCCCATTTGGGTTGTGGTGCCCCTGGCGGCCGTGGTGGCGGCGATTGCCGGCGTCTTGCTGGGAACGCCTGTTCTCAAGCTGCGCGGTGACTACCTGGCCATCGTGACGCTGGGCTTTGGCGAAATCATCCGGGTGTTCATGAACAACCTGGAACACCCGATCAACATCACCAACGGGCCCCGTGGGTTGGACCGCATCGATTCGATGGGTATCGGCAGCCGCGACTCGCCGAACTTCTTTGACATCGGCAAGACGCAAAGTATCTTTGGCTACGATTTCCCATCGATCACCTTGTACTACTACCTGTTCCTGATATTGGTGGTCATCAGCGTCGTGATCTGCCATCGGCTGGAGGTGTCAAGAATTGGACGCGCATGGATGGCGATCCGCGAGGACGAAATTGCCGCCAAGGCCATGGGCATCAATACACGCAACATGAAGTTGTTGGCCTTTGGCATGGGCGCGTCGTTTGGGGGTGTCTCGGGCGCGATGTTTGCGGCGTTTCAAGGGTTTGTATCGCCAGAGTCGTTCAGCCTGATGGAAAGCGTGATGATTGTGGCGATGGTGGTGCTGGGTGGTGCAGGGCACTTGCCGGGCGTCGTTTTGGGTGCCGTGTTGCTCTCTGCCTTGCCCGAGGTGTTGCGCTACGTGGCTGGCCCGCTGCAAGAAATGACAGGTGGGCGATTGGACGCCTCCATCTTGCGACAATTGTTGGTGGCATTGGCCATGATCGTGATCATGCTGATGCGACCCAGCGGCTTGTGGCCAGCGCGCGAGCATGGCAAAGCGGCACTGCCTGCCACCAAGTCCTGATCGGGAGCAACCATGACAACCCCCGTGCTCAAAGTGGTCGGCGTGTCCAAACGCTTTGGAGGCCTGCAAGCGCTCTCGGACGTCAGCATGACGATCGAGGCAGGGCAAATTTACGGCCTGATTGGCCCGAACGGTGCCGGCAAAACGACGTTCTTCAACGTCATCACGGGCTTGTACGTGCCCGATTCAGGCACGTTTGCACTCGGTGGCCAACCTTACAAGCCGGAGGCCGTACACCAGGTGGCGAAGGCTGGCATCGCGCGCACGTTTCAAAACATTCGGCTCTTTGCCGAAATGACAGCCTTGGAGAACGTGATGGTGGGGCGCCACGTGCGCACCAGCTCGGGTTTGATCGGCGCTGTGTTTCGCACGGGGGCCTTCAAGGCCGAAGAAAAGGCTATCAAAGATCGGGCCCTCGAATTGCTCGCATACGTCGGCATTGACCGCTACGCGGACTTCAAAGCAAGAACCTTGAGCTACGGCGATCAGCGGCGTCTCGAAATTGCGCGCGCCTTGGCCACCGACCCCAAGCTCATTGCGTTGGACGAGCCGGCGGCTGGCATGAACGCAACCGAGAAGGTCACCCTTCGAGAGTTGATTGATCGCATCCGCAACGATGGCCGCACGATTTTATTGATTGAGCACGACGTCAAGCTCGTGATGGGGTTGTGCGACCGCCTCACGGTGCTGGATTACGGCAAGCAAATTGCCGAGGGCACGCCCGCTGAAGTGCAAAAGAATGAAAAGGTGATTGAGGCCTACCTGGGCACCAGTCACTGACCTTTAAGCCCACTGCAAAGACAACCCATGAGCCAATCCGAAGCCGTGCTGCAAGTCAAAGGTCTCAAGGTCGCGTACGGCGGCATTCAAGCCGTCAAGGGCGTGAGCTTTGAAGTTCGTCAAGGCGAACTGGTGAGTTTGATTGGCGCCAACGGTGCGGGCAAGACGACCACGCTCAAGGCGATCACGGGCATACAACCTGTGGGCGATGGCGACATTGTTTTCATGGGCAAGAGCGTGCGGGGACAAGGCGCCTGGGAGCTGGTCAAACAAGGCTTGGTGATGGTGCCGGAGGGGCGTGGCACCTTCACGCGCATGACCATCACCGAAAATTTGCAAATGGGCGCCTTTGTGCGCAACGACACCCAGGCCATCGCTGACGACATCGAGATGGTGTTTGGCATCTTCCCTCGCTTGAAAGAGCGCCGCGCACAGTTGGCGGGCACCATGAGTGGGGGCGAGCAGCAAATGCTGGCCATGGGACGTGCGCTGATGGCTCGTCCCAAGGTTTTGTTGTTGGACGAGCCGTCGATGGGGTTGTCCCCCATCATGGTTGACAAGATTTTTGAGGTGGTCGCCGACATTCACAAACGTGGTACCACGGTGCTGCTGGTCGAACAAAACGCCAACCGCGCCTTGGGGCTTGCGGACCGGGGCTACGTGATGGAGTCGGGCGAGGTCACGATGAGTGGTGACGCCAAGGCCTTGCTGGCCGATCCAAGGGTGCGCGCCGCCTACCTAGGAGAATAAGCGGTTTCAACGGTTTGGCTAAGCAGTTGTTTTGTCGCGCTCTGATGTGAAGCTGTCGGCAAAGAAGGCTTCATCGGCCAAGCGCCCAAGCCTTGCAAAATCAATGCGTGCGGTGTCCACCATGATGGGTGCACCGCAGGCGTAAACCTCGTGGCCGGACAGGTCTGGCCAATCCTGCAGCACAGCCTCGTGCACCAAGCCCGTGCGGCCGCGCCAGTGGTCTTCGTCGCGCGCTTCGCTCAGCACCGGAACGTACTTGAGGTTGGGCATCACCGCAGCTGCTCGTTCGGCCCAAGCGTGTTGATAAAGATCGCGTTTGCTGCGGCAACCCCAATACAAAACGGTGGGTCGCTGGCTGCCATGCTTCTGCATGTGCTCAATGATGGCTTTGATGGGGGCGAATCCGGTGCCAGACGCCAGCAGAATGATGGGTTTGGCACTGTCATCACGCAGGAAGAAGGTGCCAAAAGGGCCCTCGATGCGAAGGATCTCTTTTTCTTTCATGCCGCCAAATGCATGGTCGGTGAACTTGCCGCCCGGCATGTGACGCAAGTGCAGCTCAATTTGCGGCGGTTCGCCCAAATTGTGAGGTGCGTTGGCCATCGAGTAGCTGCGGCGCGCACCGTCGCGCAAAATGAACTCGACGTACTGGCCCGCGCGATACTTGAGCGCCATGTTGGCAGGCAATTGCAATCGAATCACGGCCACGTCGGGTGCAGGTTTTTCGATCGACGCCACGCGCGCAGGCATTTTGAGCACGGGGTTTTCGCCAGCGCCCACCACGCTGCGGGCTTCGACGATGCAATCCGTCTGCGGCGTGGCGCAACAGGTAAGGATGAAGCCGGCTTCTTCCTCAGCCACAGAAAGCGCCTTGTGTTGATGGGCGCCATGAATCACGCGACCCTCGAGCAATCGGCTCTTGCAAGAGCCGCATGCGCCGTCACGACACCCATACGGCAAGCCCACGCCGGCGCGGATGGCAGCGGGCAATATGGCCTCGTCGCGTGGCACGTCGAACGTGGTGTCGGCAGGCTTGATGGTGATTTTGAACGTCATGATCGAACAATGGGTAAACGGGGGCCTCTACACTGACGCCCATTGTGCATGTACATCCCGCCCACACGACGGTCGCGCGCCGGCCTCGCCTCCTGATCGTGGGGTGCGGCGACGTGGGGCTGCGGGTGCTGGCGCAGTTGAACCCGCGTTGGCGTGTCTATGCACTGACGTCGTCGCCCGAACGCTTTGACGAGTTGCGCCAGCGCGGGGCGACCCCGCTGCTGGGCAATCTGGACGAACCCGCCACCCTGGCGCGGCTTGCGCACCTGGCGCCACATGTGCTGCACTTGGCACCACCCCCAGGGCAGGGCGACACCGATCCACGCTCGCTCCACTTGGTCCGCGCCTTGGCGCGCGGGGGGGTGGCCAGGCACTTTGTCTATGCCAGCACCAGCGGCGTTTACGGTGACGCTCAGGGTCAATGGATAACCGAGACGCGCCCCGTTTCGCCTCAGTCTTCGCGCGCCGTCAGGCGGGTGGATGCCGAGCAAGTGGTTAAACGGTTTGGTCGCGTGCACGGTGTCAACGTATGCGTGCTGCGCGTGCCCGGTATTTATGCAGCCGATCGTGTGGGGGGCAATCCGATGGAGCGCGTGCGTCAAGGGGCCCCGATGCTGGTGCCTGCGCAAGACGTCTACACCAACCGGATTCACGCCGACGACCTGGCGCGGGCATGTGTCGTCGCGTTGATGCGCGGTGCGCCTTAACGCACTTACCATGTTAGCGACGACACCAACATGCGCATGGGCGATTGCATGGATTGGTTGGCTGACTCGGTTGGTTTGCCGCGGGCGCCGCGCATCACATGGGCGCAGGCCCAAGCCACGTTGTCGCCCATGACGTTGAGTTTTTGGGCCGAGTCCCGGCGGCTGAGCAATGAGCGTCTAAAACGCGAGCTGCGAGTCCGTTTGCGCTACCCGACCCTTGCCAGCGCAGCGCTGCGTTGAGGCGCAGCAACAGCCTGCAAGGGCCTAGCGTGATCGCTTGAAAGGGCCACGCCCTCGCCAGTAAAGAATCAAGATCAATCCACCCAACATGCCGCCCAGGTGCGCAAAGTGGGCAATGCCGTCGCGGCTGTTGAGCCCGAAGTAGAGCTCCACCGCGGCATAGACCATGACGAAGTACTTGGCCTTCATGGGGATGGGTGGAATCAACAACATCACCATGCGGTTGGGAAACGTCATGCCATACGCCAACAGCAAACCAAAAATGGCACCCGATGCCCCCACCGTGGGCGCCATGGAGCCAACAAACCATGACCACGCCACTTGGGTGATGGCGGCAGCCAGCACGCTGGCAAGGATGTAATGGATGTACCGGCGTTGACCCCACAGCCGTTCCAGGTCGGAGCCAAACATCCAAAGCCCAAGCATGTTCAGCAACAAATGCCAAAAATCACCATGGAGGGCCCCGTAAGTTAACAATTGCCAAGGCATAAAAATGCCACTTGCAACGGGCCACAAGGCCAACCATTGCTCTAACCACGACCCCGCAAGAACTTGCAGCGCGAACAGCGCGACGCAAAACAGAATCAAGGCACGCGTGATCGGGGGCAGTGAGGGCATGGGACGTGTGTTGAGACCGGCGCCGCCTTCGCGGCTGACAAGGAAGCCCTACCAGCCACTTTGAATGACTGGTGCCCGGGGCCGGAATCGAACCGGCACGCCTTGCGGCGGGGGATTTTGAGTCCCCTGCGTCTACCAATTCCACCACCCGGGCAGGGGCCTACCAAGTAGGGCTGAGCGTGCGCGGTAGCGCGTCACCTTGAATTATGTCATGGCCGCAGCATGGCGACTTCAAGCACTGCGACAATGCAGGTTATGGCTCACTACAAGACCCTTGAAGACGTCATCGGCGAGACGCCCCTTGTGCAACTCCAGCGGGTGCCGGGTGCGGCCAACGATGCGCGCAACAACATCATTTTGGGCAAGCTGGAGGGCAACAACCCAGCTGGTTCAGTCAAAGACCGTCCTGCCATGAGCATGATCGCGAGGGCTCAAGCGCGAGGCGAGATCAACCCAGGCGACACGCTGATCGAAGCGACCTCGGGCAACACCGGCATTGCGCTTGCCATGGCAGCAGCCATCCGAGGCTATCGGATGATTTTGATCATGCCCGAAGACTTGAGCATCGAGCGTGCTCAAACCATGAGGGCTTTCGGTGCCGAGCTTGTGCTCACGCCCAAAGGCGGCGGCATGGAATACGCACGTGATTTGGCGTTGCAAATGCAAGCGGATGGCAAGGGCTTGCTGCTGGATCAGTTTGCCAATGCCGACAACCCGCAGGCCCACTTCGAAACGACAGGCCCCGAAATTTGGCGCGATACGCAGGGGCAAATCACCCACTTTGTCAGCGCCATGGGCACCACAGGAACCATCACCGGTGTGTCGAAGTTCTTGAAGTCCAAAAACCCGTCGGTGCGCGTCGTGGGTGCACAACCCAGCGAAGGTTCAAGAATTCCGGGCATCCGTCAGTGGCCCGAGGCCTATCTCCCCAAAATTTACGATCCAAGCAACGTCGATGAATTGATGCTCGTAAGCCAAGCCGACGCCGAGGCCATGGCGCGGCGGTTGGCGAGCGAAGAGGGCCTTTTTGCGGGCATATCGGCCGCAGGCGCTTGCGTCGTGGCGCTGGAACTGGCCCAGCGTCTTCGTGACGCGACGATTGTGTTTATTGTGTGTGATCGCGGCGATCGCTACCTTTCCACCGGTGTGTTCCCTGCATAAATCATGACCTCGACATTCTTGTATTGCCCGCAATGCGCCGGCGCGTTGGCATTGGTGACCCAACAGGAAGACGGCGGCCCCAAAGAACGCATGCGTTGCACCCGATGTGACTTTACGCATTGGAACAACCCCACGCCCGTGCTCGCTGCCATTGTCGAGTGTGCTGACCGTGGCGGCCAGATATTGCTGGCGCGAAACGCCGCGTGGAAGGGCCGCATGTTTGCCCTTATCACCGGGTTCATGGAAGCGGGTGAATCACCCGAAGAAGGCATTGCGCGCGAGGTGAAAGAAGAAACGTCACTTGACGTGGAAGCCACCAGCCTCGTCGGCGCCTATGACTTCAAGCGCATGAACCAAGTCATCATTGCCTACCATGTGGTGGCGCGCGGCGACATTGTGCTTTCACCCGAGTTGGCCGAATACAAGCTCTACGCGCCAGAAGATATTCGCTGCTGGCCTGCCGGTACTGGGTTGGCGATGGCGCAGTGGCTGCGGTCGCGTGGTCACACACCGCAATTCTTGGACCCTCTGGTCGTAAAATAAAGCCTTCACAAGGATTCCCCCTGCATGGACGCGCACAAAGAACTTGACGCCCGCGGTTTGAACTGCCCATTGCCCATTCTCAAAGCCAAAAAAGCGTTGGCGGACATGGTCAGCGGAGAGGTGCTCAAAATCGTGGCCACCGACCCCGGCTCAGTGAGAGATTTTCAGGCGTTTGCCAAACAAACGGGCAACGACCTGTTGAAGCAAGACGCAACGTCCAACGAGTACATCCACTTCATCAAGCGGCGGTAGTCAAGCAAGGCGAAAAAAAACGGCGCTCTGAGGCGCCGTTTTTTTTAGGAGGCTCAAAACCGCTGGATCACAGCTCAACAGACTTGAGGTACTCGCGGAATCCCTTGCCAAGCTCTGGATGCTCGAGAGCCAACTCAACGTTGGCGCGCAAGAACCCGTCTTTGCTGCCGCAGTCGTAACGCTTCCCGTCATAGCGGTAGGCAAACACCTTTTCTCGGCGCAACAGACCCGCAATGCCGTCTGTCAGTTGTATCTCGCCACCAACACCACGGGGTTGTGTTTCAATTTCTTGGAAGACGCCTGGGGTCAAGATGTAACGGCCCGCCACACCCAATCGCGACGGTGCGACGTCGGGCTTGGGTTTTTCGACGATGCGGGTCACGTCCATCATGCGGTCGTTGACCTCGGTGCCGGCCACGATGCCGTAACGCTGGGTGTGTTCGGCAGGGACCTCTTGAACGGCCAAAATGGATGCACGCCACTCTTGGTACTGCTCGACCATCTGGGCCAAGACGGGTGGTTTGCCTACCATCAGGTCGTCGGCCAACAGCACCGCAAAAGCCTCGTTGCCGATCAAGCGCCGAGCGCAAAGAACGGCGTGCCCGAGGCCCAGAGCCTGGGCTTGGCGCACGTAAACACACTCCATGTCGTCGGGTTTGACACTGCGCACAACGTTAAGTAGTTCCGCCTTGCCCGCCTGTTCAAGGGCTACTTCTAATTCGAAGGTCATGTCAAAGTGGTCTTCGATGGGCCGCTTGTGTCGGCCTGTGACGAAAATCATCTCTCGCACGCCAGCGGCGTAAGCTTCTTCAACGGCGTACTGGATCAGTGGTTTGTCGACCACGGGCAGCATTTCTTTGGGCTGGGCTTTGGTGGCCGGCAAGAATCGCGTGCCAAGGCCGGCAACAGGGAAAATGGCTTTTTTAATCATCTTCTTACAATAGTCGAACGGGAGTGAATTGATTGTTGCACGGTAGCCCCTTGGCTCCTAAGCAATCGATCACGCATTTGCATGGATGTACTAGTCGTTGAACCGCTGGAACCGGAAGTTATGCAATGGCTTGGCGAGCGCCACGCCGTTCGCTATGCGCCCGGGCTTGCGCGGGACCCCCGGGCCCTGCGCCAAGCCCTGTTCAACGTTCGCTCGTTGGTGATTCCACCGTCGGTGGCGCTTGACTCTCAAACGCTTCACTTTGCACCCGTGCTCAAAGCCGTCGGCCGGTTGAGCGCCGGCGCCGAGAACATCGACCTGGACGCCTGCGCGCGGGCGGGTGTCGAAGTTGTGCGAAGTTCCACAGCCAGTGCCGTGGCCGAGGCCGAATTCATGATCGGCGCGCTGCTGGCCATGTTGCGGCGCGTGCCAGTGCTCAATGCCGAAGGCCTGTTGGTCGGGCGTGAACTGGGTGGTGCCACGGTGGGCTTGATCGGCATGGTGCCCACGGCACGGTCGATGGCGCAGTTGTTAACCGCCTTTGGTTCACGCGTGGTCGGATACGACCCCTCGGTTCATGCCACCGACAGCCTGTGGAACCGGTGGCGCATTGAACCCATGGGCCTGAAGGAGCTGATTGAGCAGAGCGACGCCGTGTGCGTGCAGCTGGCTTATTTTTCTCGCTACAAGGGTCTGATTGGTGAGCGCGTGTTGCCTCAGTGCAAACCCAACCAAGTGGTTATCAGCGTGACGCATTCAAGCGTGTTTGACGAGGCATCGCTGGCCGACGTGTTGGCTTCGGGGCGCATGGCAGCGGCGTGGATGGACGGTTTGGAGCCCGGTGCGCTGGACACCACGCGGCCGCTGCACGGCATCGAAACCCTGCAAGTGACGCCGCGCGTGGCTGGTACAACGCGCGAGTCGCGCGTGCGATCAGCCTGGACCGTTGCGCGCCGCATCGACGAGATTTTGGGGGTCTCGGCTCCTGCTCAACAGCCGACGGTCAAACCGTTGATGTCAGGCGACTTGCCTGATCTTTCAGCCGTTCCAAAGCTTGCATGAAGTCGGCCAAACGCTGACGCTCTTGCGCCACCACGGCAGCCGGGGCGCGTGCCACAAATGCATCGTTGCCAAGCTTGGCGTGGGTCTTGGCCACTTCGCCTTCGATGCGTGCCACTTCTTTGGACAGGCGATCACGCTCGGCGGCGACATCGATTTCGACGTGCAACGCCAACCGGGTTGAGCCGCTCATCGTCACGGGTGTCATGGCGGTGACCTGCGCAAAAGCCGCGTTGTCTTCAATCACGCGCAGTTCACTGACCTTGCCCAATGCCTGAATCAACGCCGATGCTTCGTTCAAAAATTCGGTGTCTCCGTGTGCAATCAACGGCACACGCTGCGCCGGCGAAAGGCTCATCTCGCTGCGCAGTGTACGGATCGCGGCCACCGTGGCCTTGAGCTGACCGACCCATGCCACGGCGGCTGTGTCGACGCGATCGGGTTGTGTGACGGGGTAGGGTGCAGCGGCAATGCCGCGAGCGTCGTCGCTGGCACGCCCCGCTACAGGGGCCACGCGGGCCCATAGCTCGGCCGTGATGAAAGGGGTGATGGGGTGCAGCAAACGCAGCACGGTCTCTAGCACGCGGATCAGGGTGCGGCGTGTGGCGCGTTGTTCGGCAACGTTGCCATGCTGAATTTGCACCTTGGCGATCTCCAGGTACCAGTCGCAGTATTCGTCCCACACAAAGCTGTACGCAGCTTGGGCCGCCAGATCAAGTCGGTAGTCGGCAAACCCCTGCGCCACGGCGGCTTCAACGCGTTGAAGCTCGCTCGTCACCCATCGATCGGCTTGTGAGAACACCAGGTAGCCCCCCCCCACTTGCGAAGGGTCGCAGTCAGCTGCTGTGTGGTCGTTCAGGCCACAGTCTTGGCCTTCACAGTTCATCAACACAAACCGCGTGGCGTTCCAGAGCTTGTTGCAAAAATTGCGGTACCCCTCGCAGCGCTTGGTGTCAAAGGCGATGTCACGCCCCAGGCTGGCATAGCTGGCCATGGTGAAGCGCAGCGCGTCGGCGCCGTAGGCGGGAATGCCGTCAGGGAACTCTTTCTTGACGCGTGCAGCGACGGCAGGCGCTTTCTCTGGGCGGCGCAGGCCCGACGTGCTTTTATCGATCAACGTGGGCAGATCCACGCCTTGGATCAAGTCCACCGGGTCGAGCACGTTGCCCTCACTCTTGCTCATCTTCTGACCCTGCGCGTCGCGCACCAAGCCGTGGATGTAGACATGCTTGAAGGGCACCTGGCCGGTGTGGTGCAGCGTCATCATGATCATCCGGGCTACCCAGAAGAAGATGATGTCAAAACCCGTGATGAGCACGGTTGATGGCAAGAACAAATCACGCTCGATGGTTTGCCCGGGCCAGCCCACGGTGGAGAAGGGGAACTGCGCGGCCGAATACCAAGTGTCGAGCACATCGGGGTCGCGCGTGAGCGCGCCGGTGTAACCTGCAGCGCGTGCTTGCGTCTGTGCATCGGCGTCGTTGCGTGCCACAAAGATCTCGCCACCCGTGCCGTACCACGCCGGAATTTGGTGACCCCACCAAAGCTGGCGCGAGATGCACCAGTCTTGGATGTTCTTCATCCATTGGTTCCAGGTGTTGAGCCACTGGTCGGGCACAAACTTCACATCACCGTTGTCCACCGCGTGCATGGCGCGTCCGGCGATGGATTGGCCGTCGGGGCCCGGTTTGGTCATCGCCATGAACCATTGGTCGGTGAGCATGGGCTCGATCACCTGACCCGTGCGCGCACAAATGGGCAGCATCAGCTTGTGAGGCTTGACGGCTTGCAAGAAACCTTTGGCGTCCAGGTCAGCCACCACTGCTTTGCGCGCATCAAAGCGATCCAAGCCGCGGTAAGCCACGGGGCCTTGCTCGTTGATCTTGGCGTCAAGGGTAAAGATGGTGATCAGCGGCAGGTTGTGCCGCTGCGACGCCGCGTAATCGTTGAAGTCGTGGGCGCCGGTGATCTTGACGCAACCCGACCCAAACTCGCGATCGACAAAATCGTCGGCAATGATTGGGATTCGCCGATCACACAAGGGTAAATCGACAAATTTGCCAAGCAGGTGTTGGTAGCGAGGGTCTTCAGGATGAACGGCGAGCGCACCATCGGCCAGCATGGTTTCGGGCCGGGTGGTGGCAATGGTCATGCCCATCGCAGCCACCCCGTCGATGAGTTGGGGCCCATCGACAAACGGGTAGACGATGTAGTGCATCTTGCCTTCGGACTCGATGTTTTCCACTTCGAGGTCGGAGACTGCCGACTTGAGCACAGGGTCCCAGCTGACCAAACGCTTGCCGCGGTAAATAAGGCCTTGCTCGTAAAGGCGCACAAAGGTCTCGGTGACCACGGCCGATTGGGTGTCGTCCATGGTGAAGTATTCGCGCGACCAGTCGACGGTGTCGCCGATGCGGCGCATTTGGCCGGTGATGATGTCGCCAGACTTTTCTTTCCACGCCCAAACGTGCTTGAGAAACGCTTCGCGGCCGATGTCGTGTCGAGAGATGCCTTGTGCCTGCAGTTGGCGCTCCACCACAATTTGGGTGGCAATGCCGGCATGGTCGGTGCCAGGCAACCAAAGGGTGTTGAAGCCCCGCATGCGGTGGTAGCGCGTAAGCGCATCCATGATGGTGTGGTTGAAGGCATGCCCCATGTGCAGGGTGCCTGTGACATTGGGGGGCGGCAGTTGAATCGAAAACGAGGGCTTCGCGGGGTCGAGCGTCGGCAGCCCAACTTGGGCAGCGTCCCATTGCGGTGCCCATTTGGCTTCGATGGCGGCGGGTTCGAAGGATTTGGGCAGTTCGCTCATGGTCTTTTGGGGCAAAGGGGACTGGTGCAGCGCGCGTTTAGTCTTGCGTGCTGCTTGGTTGTCGTTTTGGGGTGTTTTTGATTGTATTCGGGGGTGCACTTTCTCTATTTGCTTGTTGCGGTGTTGGCTCAGGCGCAGACGCCCAGGGCAGCGAGTGCCGGTGAGGCGGTCTACGCTTCGCTTCGACTGCCCTGCGATGCTCGGACTTGAAGCCCTGTCGTACAACTCGCTCCGCGCCCTTCGGGCGCTGCACTCGGACACGTACGACAAGTCAGTGGTTGTGGCGCGCTGCGCGCGCGGGCTTCAAGTCCTGCGCTTCTCGGCGCCTCACAGGCACTCGCTGCCCTGGGCGTCTGCGCCTTCGGGGTAAAGAGCCAACTGCTTGGTTTATCAGCCCGGCCGTGGGGGGGTGTCCACGCTCAGACCACCCACGTGACGACGCCAGCAAAGCCCAAAGGGAGCGCAGCGACCCTGCTCTCAATGCAAGTGACCAGACGGGCGGCTTGCGGTGGGCGGGTGGGGCTCACTGTGGGACGGCGAGAAGCGCAGGGATCGGGTTGGCGCGCTTGCGCGCTTCGTGGTCTGACTCGTCTAGTGTGTCCGAACGCAGCGGCCAAAGGCCGCGTAGTGAGTTACGCGACGCAACCCGATCGCGCGCCTTCGTGCGCGGCAACAAGGACGACGCAGCCGATGCGCGCGCCATCTGGCTGGCGGCCAAGCAGTGCGACATCCGCCGCGTTCCCGTCAAGGACGAGCAGCAGCAAGCGGTACTGTCGCTGCACCGCACGCGTTCCCACTGGGTGAGCGTGCGCACAGCCACCATCAACGCCTTGCGCGGCCTGTTGGTGGAGTTCGGTGTGGCGCTGCCGCAGGGCAAGAAGGCAGGCCTCAGCGCTTTTGGCTGAACAGCGCGCGCAGCTGGATGCGGTGCTGCCCGTCATCATGGTGAACTTGGTCAACGAGCAGCTGCGAGCCCTGGCTGAGTTGGACCACAACGTGGCGGTGATGGATGCGCAGATTGCGCTGATGCAAAAGGCCATGACAAGCGCGACCAGGCTGCGGCAAATGCCTGGCCTTGGGGTGCTCGGGGCCACGGCCACGGCAGCCGTGCTGGGTGATGGCAAGGCGTGGCGCAGTGGGCGCGAGTTCAGCGCCAGCCTGGGGTTGGTACCAGGGCACACGGGCACCGGTGGCAAGGTGCGCATGGGCCGCATCACCAAACGCGGTGACCCGTACCTGCGCACGCTCATGATCTGCGGCGCGCGAGCCGTGATGCAAGGCACCAAGCACCCAGCATGGATCGATGCGATGTTGTTGCGTCGGCCCTTCAACGTGGTGGTGGTGGCCGTGGCCAACAAGATGGCGCGTACCGCCTGGGCGCTTGTGGCGCATGCCAGGCCGTATGAAGCCGCCTGGGCTTCACGTCTACCAACGACGCAGGAGAAGCAAAGCCTTGCAGCCGGCGCCTAACGTTAACGCGCCAAGATTACAAAAAACCAAACGAACACAAGGAGCAACCACAATGCCGTAGCAGGTTGCCCTCAGCCGTGCGCGAGGGGGCGTTGAAGAAGTGATGGAGAAGCGGTTCAGACCGTGGGTTGATCAAGCCGACGCAAAACTAGGGCAAGCCTTGTGCAAAGCCCGGTGACGAGATGGGCATCAACCTCGCGATTGACCATCAAGGCCAGTGGCACGACCGGTGCTGCGCCAACAGGCCGGATATAAGACTGCCGTTGACTCGCCAACCAAAACTTCCAAAACACCCTTGCCACACGGGAGGCGTCCATATAAGTTTTGCGACGGGGCTTCAAGCCGAGCATCGCAGCGAAGTCGATGCGCAGCATCGACCGTCACAGTGTGAGCCCCACCCGCCCACCGCAAGCCGCCAACCCAAGCGCCAACAACCTCCCCAAACGCAGAGCACGGGAAAAGAGAACTGATCAGCTACCCAATCAGCAGCTTCGCAGCCAGCACAAACATCACAATGGCAATCAACCCATCAAGCGCGCGCCAAACGGCCGGGCGTTGCAACCAAGGGCCCAAGCGCCGAGCCCCGTAGCCCAGCCCAAAGAACCAAAGGAAGGACGCCACGGTTGCACCCGCCGCAAAAGGAGCCTGTTCACCCAGCGGGCGTGCATTGGCAATGGAACCTACCAGAATCACCGTATCGAGATACACGTGCGGATTGAGGTAGGTGAAAGCGGCGCAAGTGGCTAGTGCAGAGACCAAACTGGTAATGCGATCAGCACTCTCGCCAAGCACCTGCGGATGCCAAGCCCGGCGCAGCGCCTGCAAACCATAAAAAACCAAAAATGCGGCACCACCGTACGTCATCACTGTGATCGCCGACGGAAACGCCTTGATCAAGCCGCCCAAACCGTAAGTGCCAGCCCAGATCAGCAAAGCGTCGCTGAGGGCGCAAAACAGGCAGACCCAGAAAACGTGCTGACCCAGCGCCCCTTGACGGATGATGAAAGCGTTTTGGGCACCGATGGCGACGATCAGGCCGCCACCCAGTGCCATCCCCGACAGGGCGGCGTCCCACACAGCGTGGGTGACCTACATGAACAGGTGTTCGCCGGCGTTTTCGCCGCCTAGCACCACGTAGTTAACCTTCTTCAGATCCCACAGCGTGTTGCCGCCCGCGTAGCTGATGGAGCTTTGCAGGTCTTCGCGCATCTCTCGCAGCGTGTCGGTTAGTTTGCCTTTGATGGGTTCAAGAATGCGTTTGCCTTCAACGTGCTTGTATTCACCCTTGTTGAAGTCTGACGCGCTGCCGTAATACTCTTTGAACAATTTGCCATCGACTTCGACCGTGGCGCCGGGGCTTTCTTCGTGCCCCGCAAAGAGCGAGCCAATCATCACCATTGACGCGCCAAAGCGCATGCTCTTGGCGATGTCACCGTGGTGGCGAATGCCGCCATCTGCCACGATGGGCTTGGTGGCCACGCGCGCACACCACTTCAGCGCCGACAACTGCCAGCCGCCCGTGCCAAAGCCCGTTTTGAGGCGCGTGATGCACACTTTTCCGGGCCCAATGCCCACCTTGGTGGCGTCGGCGCCCCAATTTTCCAGGTCAATCACGCCTTCGGGTGTGCCCACGTTGCCTGCAATCACAAAAGCTTTTGGCAGCTTCGACTTGAGGTAGTCGATCATTTTGCGCACGCCCTCAGCGTGGCCATGGGCAATGTCGATGGTGATGTAGTCGGCGCCCAAGCCTTCGGCCACCAATTGGTCGACGATGGCTTGGTCAGCTGCTTTGACGCCCAAGCTGATCGACACGTAGAGGCCCTTGCGACGCATCATGCGCACAAATGACAGCACGTCAAGGTCAAACCGATGCATCACGTAAAAGTGATTGGACTCGCGCCAGCAGCACCGCGATGGACTCATCGATCACGGTTCGCATGTTGGCGGGTACCACTGGCAAGGCAAAGCGGCGCCCACCAAACTCGATCGACGCATCGCACTCGGCGCGGCTTTCCACACGGCACTTGCGTGGCAACAGAAGGATGTTGTCGTAGTCAAAAATTTCCATGGCTTGTCTGCGTTGCATGCGCGAGGGTGGCGCGCGGTCGGTTGGGCAGCCCTTGCGGGTGGGTCCCCGGCAATGCCGAGGCGGCATGCAAGCAACCCACTTGAGCCCGAAGGATGGCGCTGGCGCGCCTCAAGCGGGTATCGGTGGGTGGATGCGGGAGCATTCTACGGGGTTGCGTGGGCGCAGGGAGTCAGCAGTGGGGGGCCACCTAGAATGCAGCGATGGATTTGTTTGAACCCGACGGCGTTGTCAGCGCCCCCGACATGCCCCAGGGGGCCTTGCAGGACCCGCTGTTGCGTGACCTCAACCCCGAGCAATGGGCGGCGGTGACGTTGCCACGCAAGCCGTCCCTGATCCTTGCGGGCGCGGGGTCGGGTAAAACGCGTGTCCTGACCACCCGCATCGCATGGCTGATGCGAACCGGCCAGGTGTCCCCGGGGGGCGTGTTGGCGGTGACCTTCACCAACAAGGCAGCCAAGGAGATGCTGACGCGTCTGTCGGCCATGTTGCCCGTCAACGTGCGCGGCATGTGGATCGGAACCTTTCATGGGCTTTGCAACCGATTCTTGCGTGCGCACTGGAAGATGGCCAACCTGCCTCAAGGCTTTCAAATTCTTGACAGCAGCGACCAGCAGTCGGCCGTCAAACGTGTTATCAAATCCATGAATTTGGACGAAGACCGCTACGTGCCGCGCCAGGTTTCGCGGTTCATCGCCGGTGCAAAAGAGGACGGTTTGCGTCCGGGCGACGTGAAGCATTGACGACCCTCACACGGCACAGTTGGTGGAGATTTACGCCGCCTACGATGCGCAATGCCAGCGCGAGGGCGTGGTTGACTTTGCAGAGCTGATGCTTCGCACTTATGAGCTGATGCGCGACAATGAGGCATTGCGCCAGCATTACCAGCGTCGCTTTGCGCATGTGCTGGTGGACGAGTTTCAAGACACTAACACTTTGCAGTACAAGTGGCTGGGCATGTTTGCGCCACCGGGTGGCGGGCAAGGTGTTTTTGCGGTGGGCGATGACGACCAGAGCATTTACGCCTTTCGCGGGGCGCCAGGTGGGCAACATGGCGAGTTTGAGCGTGAGTACCAGCGTGGACCACGTCATCAAACTTGAACGCAACTACCGAAGCCACGGCAACATCCTTGACACCGCCAACGCGCTGATCGCCCACAACGAACGCCGCTTGGGCAAAAACTTGCGCACCGACGCAGGCGCGGGCGAGCCCGTGCGGGTGTTCGAAGCCACCAGCGACTACGCCGAAGCGCAGTGGTTTTTGGACGAGGCGCAGCAATTGCACCGCGGTGGCATGGGCCGCGCGTGAAATCGCCGTGCTCTACCGCAGCAACGCGCAGTCGCGGGTGATTGAAAGTGCGCTCTTCAACGCGGGCGTTCCTTACCGTGTCTACGGTGGATTGCGATTCTTTGAGCGCGCCGAAGTCAAGCATGCACTGGCCTACCTGCGGTTGATCGAGAACCCCAGCGACGACACCAGCTTCTTGCGCGTTGTTAATTTTCCGGCGCGGGGCATTGGTGCGCGGACGGTGGAGCAACTTCAAGACGCGGCGCGCAGATCCAGCGGGCGAAGCCTCTATCAAAGCGTGGGCGCCTCTGCAGGGGCGCAGTGCCAACAACGTGGCTGCCTTTGTGGCGATGGTGGACGGTTTGCGTGAATCCACCAAGGGCATGACGCTGCGCGAAATCATCGAGCAGATGTTGCAGCGCACGGGTTTGATCGACGCCTACCGCACCGAAAAAGAGGGCCAAGACCGCATCGAGAACTTGGAAGAGCTGGTCAACGCCGCCGAAGGGTTCGTGACGCAGGAAGGCTTTGGCAAAGACGCTGTGGCACTGCCGGTGGACGAGCACGCGATGCGCGATGCGCCGACGCCTGCAGTGCCCGACGCCGAGACGGGCGAAATTCAATCACCGCTGGCTGCGTTTTTGACACACGCATCACTGGAGGCGGGCGACAACCAAGCCAAGGCGGGGCAAGACGCCATCCAGTTGATGACGGTTCACTCAGCCAAGGGTCTTGAGTTCGATGCGGTGTTCATCACCGGGCTCGAAGAGGGGTTGTTTCCGCACGAAAACTCGCTCTCGGACCACGATGGCCTGGAGGAGGAACGCCGCTTGATGTATGTCGCCATCACGCGGGCACGCCTTCGGCTGTACTTGAGCTTCAGCCAAACCCGCATGCTCCATGGGCAAACGAGGTACCACATCAAGAGTCGATTCTTCGACGAGTTGCCTGAAGCGGGCTTGAAATGGTTGTCGCCGCGAAACCAAGGGTTTGGCTCGGGGTTTGAGCGTGACTACCAGCAGGCGTGGCAACGAGGCACTGGGTTGGGGTCGATGATTGGCGCAGGCCGCGTGAACGCCGACCGGCATCGGTGTCGGCGGCTCGCAGTGCCAACACGGGCCTGCGCATGGGGCAAAGTGTGTTTCACACCAAATTTGGCGAAGGGGTCATCGTGACCTTGGAGGGCGCGGGGGAAGATGCGCGAGCCCAAGTCAACTTTGGCCGACACGGCATGAAATGGTTGGCCCTTTCAGTGGCCAAGTTGACGCCGATTTGAGCGCCGAGGCACTGCGGTGCTCGCCGGCGTTGCGCCTTACTTCTTGTCCTCGTCGCTGCCGCCAGTGACGACATCAATGCTTTTCTCGATGACCTTTCCCGTGACCTTGACGCCGGTGGACACCACCGCACCGGTGACCGAAATGACCGCGCCTGTGGTGGCACCTACAACAGAGATGACGGCGCAGCCACCAAGCGACGCGAGCGCCGTGGCAAGAACCATCAAGTGCAGGATGCGAGTCATGGGCAGTCTCCTTCGTCTGACGTGATTGTCGCGCGTTAAGGCTTGCTGTCACCGCAGCCGACATGAATGGTTGCAATTGACGGCGACGACTGCCCCTTGCCGCGCTTGGATGTGTGCAAAACAGCGCGTTTTGTGCAGCCAACCCACCACGATTCGACTCGTGGTTGGGTCCGCTTGCTGGGCGCTTTAGCTTGGCGCGTCGACAGATTTGTCGGCGTCTGCATCGGGGTTGCGCAGCCCAAACGTATCGACGAAAGAAAACCAAAGGGTCAGGTAGAAGACAACGGCAAGGACCATGGACAGGGCGGCCAACGCCACGCGCATGCTCGACGCAGAATTGATCAGTGAAAGCACCACACCGATGACCGTCATCAGCCCCATGGCTGTGGCCAGCAGCGTCAAGGCATACAAGGCATACGCGCCTTTGGATCGCCAGACCCCGAGCGCGCTGGAAAACAATGCTTGCCCAACACCTTGATGGCCCCACCAAACCAGGGCCGGTGCATGCCAAAACGGAATCGACAGCAAGACCGTGCCCAGCAAGCGAAGGGTGAATCCGTGCTGAAAGGCGTCTGAGGCCAACACCGTGTTGATGTCGCGCATGGAGGCTGTGGTTCGCGGTGCCGCCAACAACTCAATCAGCCGGTGCATGCTGCCTTGATCCAACGAGGCGCTGATGCTGAACTGCAACGTCATGGCGATGGCGTACACGATGCAAAGAGCGATCAGCGACCGCGCGCGCTGCATGCCAGCTTGCCGAAAGGTGGCGAGCGCTTGCAAGGGGTGTTTGACGCCCGCTGTCTGGGTGGCAGCCGTCGCCACCATGAAGATGAGCGACACCAGAGGCGGTGACACCGTGGCGATCGCGGCCCCCAGCATGCCCAGCAAGCTGAGCAGCAGCCCCACCATGATGAACATCGCCAGCAGACCCACCCACGCAAACGGTCGCGATGCAAACAAGCGCCAAGCATCAAGCGTCCACGCCATGCCTCTTGCCGACGGGAGGCTCTGCAGCCGCATGGTTGGCGGCAAGTCGTTGGGAGGGTTGAGGAAAGGATTCATGCGTGCCAAGGTGACTCGATGCGCGCATGCAGCACGCGCTCGAAATGAAGAGGGTCGTGGGCAGCGAGCATCTTGGCGTCGCGCGGCAAGTGCCAGTCCATGAGGCGGGACAACCAAAACCGCAATGCTGCTGCACGCAGTGCTGCGGGCAGCAGCCGGTGCTCGTGGCTGCCAAGCTTGCGCACCATCTCGTACGCTCCCACCAATGCACCGGCGTGAAGTTCGTTCAGCCGACCGCTGCTTTGGTCAATGCACCAGTCGTTGATGCATACAGCCATGTCAAAGATGAAGCTGTCCTCGCCTGCGAAGTAGAAATCGAAAACGCCAGTCAATTGCTCTTGACCAGGTGGGCCCTCGAACAACACGTTGTCCCGAAACAGATCGGCGTGGATGGGGCCGCGTGGTACGGCCTGCATGGCTGCAGACGCTGCCACCGAGTCCTGAAAGTCAAGTTCGGCTTGAACGGTTTGACGCTGTTGGAGCGTCAAGTACGGGTAGAGCTGCGGTGCCACCTCGCGCCACCACGATGGCCCCCTCAAATTGGGTTGGGTGGGGACAAACGATTGGGCGGCCAAGTGCATGCGTGCGAGCACACCGCCCAGCTGCGCCGCGTGGTGCGGGGTGGGCGCCATCACGTGTGCACCGTTGAGTTTGCTGACGACGGCGCAGGGTTTTCCGTGCAAGGTATGCAGTAGTGATCCGTTGTCTCGACGTGCTTGCGGCGCTGGCACGGGCAGCCCTGCAGCAGCCAAGTGGCGCGTCAGTCCCAAAAAGAACGGCAACTGTGTGAACGACAAACGCTCGAACAGTGTCAGCACCCACGCGCCTTGGTCGGTGTCCAAAAAGTAGTTGGTATTTTCGATGCCGGCAGTGATGCCGCGCAGTCCCGTCAACGTACCGATGGACAGGGGCGCAATCAGCGCCCGTGCGTCGTCGGGCGAAACGTCAGTGAAGACCGCCATGGCTCGGAGTCAATGAAAAAAGGCTAAAAAGAGAGCACTGACCACATGCGCTGGTTTGCGCTGTCTTGCGGTAAACGCGACTCGGCAGCAGCTTGGCGCCCCGGTACGCTGGTGCGAATCTCCCATGCTGGCAAATTGACCCGCTTGGACTTGACGACCAAGCGTTCGGTGTTGCCGGGCGTGCGCAGGGTCTCGATGCGGGTTGAATCGTCTTCGATCACTGTCCACTGCGCCTGCGAAGGCAACTTGACGGACGCGGGTGCCGCAGCCTTGCTGGTTTGCGCCACGGTGGGCAGGGCGGTCAGGGTGCCCAGCAGTGCACTGACCAGCGCGGCCACGGCCGCCGACGAGTGGGGTTGCATCATGGGAAGATTCTACGCGCCACAATGCAGGCATGAACGACACGCCATCAACCCCCCGAGCCCGCAACTTGCTGCTTGTGGACGGGTCCAGTTACCTCTACCGCGCCTACCACGCGATGCCCAACCTTCTATCGAAGGACGGGTTTCCAACCGGGGCCATCCATGGCATTGTTGCGATGCTCAAGCGCCTGCGGGCTGACGTCAATCCCATGCTGGCTGTGTGCGTGTTTGACGCCAAAGGCAAGACGTTTCGTGATGACTGGTATCCAGCTTACAAAGCAAACCGATCATCGATGCCCGAGCCTTTGGTGCAACAAGTACAACCCATCCATGAAATCGTCCGCTTGCTGGGTTGGCCCGTGCTGGAGGTGCCTGGCGTCGAAGCAGACGATGTCATTGGCACCCTGGCCACTCGCGCTTCGGCGCAAGGTTTTAGCGTGTTGATCTCGACGGGTGACAAAGACCTGGCCCAATTGGTCAATGCCAATGTGACGTTGATCAACACGATGTCCAACGAGACGCTGGATGTGGCCGGTGTCAAAGCGAAGTTTGGCGTCACCCCCGACCGCATCGTCGACTACTTGACGTTGGTCGGCGACACCGTGGACAACGTGCCCGGTGTGGACAAAGTGGGCCCCAAAACGGCGGTCAAGTGGATCGACGAATGGGGCTCGCTCGACGGCGTGATGGCAGCTGCCGATGGCTTCAAAGGCGCCACCGGCGACAACCTGCGGCGGGCGCTGGAATGGCTGCCCCTTGGCCGTCGGCTGGTGACGGTGGTGACCGATTGCGATCTCTCAGCCGAAATCGTCAACTGGCCCGCACTGGATGCGTTGAGCCTGGGCCAGCCCGATTTGACGGCGCTTCGAGATTTCTACACGCGCTACGACTTCCGCACGTGGAAGCGCGAGTTGGAGAGCACGCTTGGCGTTGATCGCGCTGAGGTTGCTGACATGCAGACGCTGCCAACCGGCACCGCCGCCGATGAATCTGGGGCGCTTGCAGCGGGCCACGCCCATGCGGTGGCTGCCCAAGCCGTGCCCGGAAGCTACGAGACCATTCTGACCATGGCCGCCCTCGACGCGTGGGTCGAGCGGCTGGCGCAATCCCCTTTGAGCGCGGTGGACACGGAAACCGACTCGCTCGATCCGATGCGCGCCCGCATCGTTGGCCTCTCATGGGCGGTGAAGGCGGGGCAAGCGGCCTACGTGCCGACGGGCCACAACGGCCCCGACACGCCAGACCAGCTCGAGCTGGGCGCGGTTCTGCAGCGGCTCAAGCCCTGGTTGGAGGATCCCCAATCGCTGAAAGTGGGGCAAAATATCAAGTACGACTTGCACGTGTTCGAGAACCATGGCATTCGGGTTCAAGGTTATCAGCACGACACCATGCTGCAGAGCTACGTGCTCGACGCCCATTTGAGCCACGGTTTGGATCGCTTGGCACAGCGTCACTTGAATCGAACGGGCCTGAGCTACGAAGACGTTTGTGGCAAAGGCGCCCATCAGATTCCGTTTACGCAGGTGGATGTGGCGCTTGCCACAAAGTACTCGGGCGAAGACAGTGAAATGACGTGGGCCGTGAGCGAGGCTTTGCTGCCACGGATCCAATCCAATGTCGGCTTCCAGCGCGTCTACAACGAGATCGAAATGCCAGCGTGCAAGATTTTGCAGCGCATCGAGAGGCACGGCGTGCTGATCGATACAGTGCAGTTGGCGCAGCAGAGTCGCGACTTGGCCGAACGCATGGCGAGGCTAGAGCAAGACGCCTACGCATTGGCTGGCCAACCTTTCAACATGGGCAGCCCCAAGCAAGTGGGGGAAATCCTGTTTGGCAAGCTGGGTTTGCCGGTGAAAAAGAAGACTGCCAGTGGTGCGCCGTCAACCGATGAAGAGGTGTTGCAGGAGTTGTCGGCCGACTACCCCTTGCCGGCCGCGCTCTTAGAGCACAGAAGCTTGGCAAAACTCAAAGGCACCTACACCGACAAATTGCCTTTGATGGTCAATGCTCAAACGGGCAGGGTCCACACCCATTACGCCCAAGCCGTCGCCATCACCGGGCGATTGGCCAGCAACGACCCCAACTTGCAGAATATTCCTGTTCGCACGGCCGAGGGGCGGCGCGTGCGCCAGGCATTCATTGCGCCACCCGGCTGTCAGCTCGCCAGTGCTGACTACTCCCAGATTGAGCTGCGCATCATGGCGCACATCAGCGAAGACCCCGGCCTTTTGGCAGCCTTTGCACAAGGCCTCGATGTTCACCGGGCCACGGCGTCCGAGGTGTTTGGGGTGCCTCTGGCCGAACTGACCAGCGAGCAACGGCGCTACGCCAAGGTCATCAACTTTGGCCTGATTTACGGCATGGGCGCCTTTGGCCTCGCCAACAACTTGGGCATTGAGCAAAAGGCAGCGCGAGACTACATTGATCGCTACTTCACGCGCTTTGCAGGGGTCAAGCGCTACATGGACGCCACCAAGCAAAGTGCCGACGAATTGGGCTACGTCGAAACACTCTTTGGGCGCCGCATTTCCTTGCCCGAGATCAAGGGCGGCAGTGGGCCGCGCAAGGCCGCTGCCCAGCGGCAGGCCATCAATGCGCCGATGCAAGGCACGGCGGCTGACCTGATCAAACTGGCCATGATTGCTGTGCAAGATGCCATTGACCGAGAAGGGCGCCAAACCAGGATCGTGATGCAGGTTCACGATGAGTTGGTGATGGAAGTGCCGCTCAGTGAAGTCCTGTGGGTGAAAGAACAGGTGCCGATGTTGATGGCATCGGTGGCGGCGTTGAAAGTGCCGCTGGTGGCCGAGATCGGGTTTGGGAGCAGCTGGGACGAAGCCCACTGACCATGGCTGAGTTATTTGTACTCGATGATGGTCGCGCGACGACCAAACCAACGGTCACGCAAAAACTTGATCTGCCCTGCCATTTCGGCGAACTTGCCAAGAATGGAAAGCCCCGCAAACCCAGCATGGTGCCCGCCAACCTCGGGTGATCGAAAGTAGGTTCGAACAAAGCTCACCCCGTAGAGCAACAAGGGTGCCAAGCCAATCAGGCCAAAAATCATCGTGAGCAGGATGACAGCAAGTGGCAACCACAGGCCCCAAAACCAGCTGCGATACCACGCGTGTTGTCGGGGCCGACCGGGTGAAGCACGGTGGAGCGTCACGATTTGGCCATTGCCGTAACCGCCCCGCAACGTGCGACGCCACCATTGAGAGAACTCGTACATGGCCAGATCGTGCGTGGCCATGGGTGCTTGCAGGAACCAAACCTTACCGCCGGTGCCGCGCAAGCGAATCGCCAGTTCGTGGTCTTCGCCATCAATCACGTCTTCTCGAAACCCACCCACCGACTCCACGGCGGCTGAGTGGGCCATGAAATTGCCGCCAAAAAAATCGGTCGAACCCTCGTTGGGAGGGTTCCATGTCATGTGGCACTGCAAGTTATAGATCGAACGCTCTGGGTGCCGCTCGCTGAGTTTTCCATACACAGCAACCACATCGTCCCGGGTTTCGAGAAACGCTATCGCATGGCCAAGCCACTGTGGGTGCACGTCGCAATCGCCATCCACAAACTGAACAAACTTGGCGCCGGGAAACTGTTGGCGCATGGCGGCAAACCCAGCATTGCGGGCTCGTGCCGCTGTGAACGGCGAGCTCATGTCCAAGTCAACCACGTGCACGTTTCTGGAGCGAGCCATCTGAACCGAGCCATCGGTGGAGCCCGAGTCGACGTAAACAATTTGAGCGGTTCGCTCAATCAGCGTGTCAATGCAGCGGCGAAGGCGTTCACCTTCATTACGACCGATTACAACAATGGCGAGACTGACGCGAGGCATAGGATCTTGATTGACCGGAATTCTATCGACGACCTGACGGCTGTGGGTTGCTTGAGGTGACGCTGATTTGAAGGGTGTTGCATCGTCGCCCACGGCCCGGGGTGACTTATTCACGCCTCCCTGTGCTGCGGTGTTGACACGTCACAGCGATTGCCATGGCACCTGGAGAGCCCGCATCTCGCGTCAACGTGTTTCGATCATGAGGCGGTGCCCCGCGTCATGCTCCCACGTGCGGGCTTCTTCGGCCAACAAGTGCAAGGTGCGCGGGTGTTTTTGTGCCCAGGCTTTGGGGATGCGCAAGGTGGTGCTGCTTGCCCCAGCAATCAGCCGCATGCCTCCCACTGGTGCTGCCGTGCGCGCGTGGCAAAAAATCACGGCCAAGCGCAGGCACATCACCTGCATGGCAGCCGATCTGTCTTGCAGCAGCGTGCTGATTTTGCGCAATCCACCCCGTTGCCCCAGGGCAAAGTCAGACAAACGACGAAGGTCGTTTTGGGAGAACCCAGCGGCATCGGCATGGGCAAGGATGTAGGCACTGTGGCGGTGATGGTCGTGGTGAGAAACGACTTGCCCAATCTCGTGCAGCGTGGCCGCCCAGGCCAACTCTTGCTGGCGCGGCAGTGACCTCGATACGTGTTGATGCAGCGTCAACGCCGCGTCGCGCACGCGCTTGGCCTGCAGCGGTTCGGCGCCAAACTGTCTTTGCATGTCGCGAACCGTGCGTTCACGCATGTCAACAGCGCTGCTGCTGCGTCTTGGTAACACATTGTTGCCGCATGTTGCGCGCTGCGCCTTGAGCCGCTGGTGCATTTCGATGATGACGCCTTGCCGCAAGGCGCCCTTGCTGGGCTCCAGCGACTTGATGCCAAACTGCATGCAAAGGGTGTAGAGCAGCGACAGGCCGCCGGCAATCACCGGCCGTCGGTCGTCGCGAACACCGGGTAAATTGAGGCGGTCAATGTGGCCAGCCAGCAGGCATTGCTCGATGCACCAGCGCAGACCCGCTGGCGTGATCGTGCCATGGCTCTTGCCGTTGGCGATCAGAACCTGTGACACGGCACTGACCGTGCCTGAAGACCCCAAAGCCTCTTCCCATTGCGATGACGCAAAGGCACCAAGGGCTTCCTCCAGCTCCGCGCCAGCGGCGATTTGGGCAGTCCTGAAGGCTTTGGCAGTAAGCTTTCCTTCTGCAAAATAGCGCAGCGATAGCCCCACGCTACCCACGGCAAACGATTCGGCTACGCGGGGTACCAACCCGGTGCCGAGAATCATCTCGGTCGAACGCCCACCAATGTCAATCACCAAACGGGGCTGATCCCCTGGCTGCAAGTGGGCAACGCCGGCATACGTCAGACGCGCTTCCTCTCGACCCGCAATCACTTCAATGGGCAGGCCCAGCGCGCGTTGGGCTCGCACAAGAAACGCGTCTTGGTTTTTTGCTTCGCGCAACGTTTGTGTTGCGACGGCTCGAATGTGCGATGGGTCCATGCCACGCAAGTGGTGGGAAAAACGTCGCAAACACTCAAGGCCCCGACGCATGGCGACTTCGCTGAGGTTGCCACGGGCGTCCAAGCCGCCACCCAAACGCACTGTTTCCTTCACGTACATGGTGCGCAAGTAGCGACCTTGCACCAAGCGCGCTAACTCGAGCCGAAAGCTGTTAGAGCCCATGTCAATCGCGGCCATGACGGGGCTGTTGTCGGGGGCGGAAGCGCTCATCGACGAGCATTGTGACCCCAAAACGCGGTGGGCAGAGGTTGGCGTTCTGGGGCCAACGGTATGCTTTGAGTAATCTTCAACTCCCGCCACCTGCAAGGAACTGGCCATGACCATTCAAGATGTCGAAAGTTTGGTGCCGTCGCGCCCTTATGCGCGTCGCGATTTTGTGCGAACAGGCCTTGGTGCTGGCTTTGCCGCCGCCGTGCTGCCCGTGTCAGCGCAGTCGGTGATCAAGACCGACACCCAGGGCATTCAGGTGGGTGAAGTGACCATCCCAGCTGGTGACTTTAAGTTGCCTGCCTACGTGGCCAAACCACTCAATGCTTCGGGTGCACCAGTGGTGTTGGTGGTTAGCGAGATTTTTGGCGTGCACGAGCACATTGCTGACGTGGCGCGCCGGTTTGCCAAGGCTGGCTACCTTGCGATTGCGCCAGAGCTTTTTGTTCGCCAAGGTGATGCCGGCAGTTACGGCGAGATTGCCAAGCTCATGGCCGAGGTGGTCGGCAAGGTGCCTGATGCCCAAGTCATGAGCGATTTGGATGCCTGCGTGGCCTGGGCTCAAGCCAACGGCGGCAATACCAACAAGCTCGGTATCACTGGTTTTTGCTGGGGCGGGCGCATCACGTGGTTGTACAGCGCGCATCAACGCAAGGTCAAAGCGGGTGTCGCTTGGTATGGCCGGTTGGTGGGTGCGTCCAATCCGCTGCAACCTAAAAGCCCTGTGGACGTGGGGGCTGCTTTGCACGCGCCGGTGCTGGGCCTCTATGGCGGGCAGGACACGGGCATTCCTTTGGAGACCGTTGAACGCATGAAATCGGTTCTGAGCAGCGGAAGTGCGCCGGCCAAGCAATCGGTATTTTTTGTGTACGGCGACGCGCCTCATGCCTTTCACGCTGACTACCGTCCAACCTATCGCAAGGACGCAGCCGACGACGGGTGGCGGCGGTGCCTGGCTTGGTTCAACGCCAACGGAGTTGCGTAGCGCTGCACCCAGCGCCGACTACTTCACCACCAGCACTGGCAGCTTGCTGTGGATGAGCACGCGCTGGGTTTCGCTGCCCAACAGCAGCGCAGCAATGCCGCGGCGTCCGTGCGACGCCATAACAATCAAGTCGCAAGCGCAATCATTGGCATGCGCCAGGATGGCCTCCCACGGATGAATCGATTCAGTGGTGAAGGACTCACAGGCCACACCATGGGCCTGGGCTGCCTCAACCACGGCCGACACACGCTCGTTTGCAAGGCGTTGTTGCGTGTCGTAGTAAGCCTGTGGAGGCGCAGGCTGCATTTCAGAAATGGCGCTGTAAGGGAAGGGCTCTTTGACGCTGATGGCGTAGAGCTTTGCGCCTTGCGTTTGCGCTGCCATGGCGATTGCGGCTTGCACGGCGTGGTCGGAGATGATCGAGCCGTCGGTTGGGACAAGAATGCGTCGGTACATCGCCGCTCCTTCATGGCATGAAGCATGCCGCAACCCTTAACTTACGCCGTTGTGGAACGCTGTGCAAGGGGATGATTGGTGCGCGCTTGAGCCGCGTCAATCGAAACGCATGGTGTCAGGACCTAGTCGCCCGTCGCCCGTGGCCGGGATGGGTTGGCGCACCATTCACTCCAAGAGCCTGCGTAAAGAACCCCGGGCGGGAGGCCTGCGTGCATCGCGGCCACCATATTTTGGCAAGCTGTGACCCCCGAGCCACACTGCTGAACGAGCGCGGTTGGCGTTGAAGTCCCGAGCAGGGCTTGCCACTCTAGCCTCAGCAACTCAGGGGTCTTGAATCGTCCAGTTGCATCCAGGTTGTCTTTAAACCAACGGTTGCGTGCACCCGGTAGATGGCCTGCAACGGGGTCAAGCGATTCGTTGTCGCCTCGGAAGCGGTCAGCACTGCGTGCGTCAACGATGTGGCTTGAGGGCAATGCGGCCATCAAAGCGTCGGCTGTTGTCAACGGCATGCCCTGCGGCAGCAAGGGGTAGGGTGGCTGCGCCGGGCGCAGCGTCGGTTTGCTGGTCGTTGGGCCGTCGGCCTGCAGCCACGCATCAAGCCCACCGTCAAGCACGTAGACCTTGGTGTGTCCCATCCAGCGCAACAGCCACCAGGCTCGCGAGGCGTAGGGCGCCCCTTGAGCGTCCAGTGTGATGACCGTCGACGCAGGGGTGATGCCCCAACGACCGAGCGTAGCGGCCATGGCCGCGCGGTCTGGCAAAGGGTGACGGCCCGTGAAGCTAGCATGCGTTGGGTCGCTTCCACGGGCGCCGGCCAGGTCTCGATCCAGGTGCGCGTAGATGGCGCCAACAGGGTGAGACGCTTCGTATTGCCTTCGTCCTGCGTCGGGATCCGTCAGCTCAAATCGGCAATCGAGCAACACCACGTCCCAAGCAGCGCGCTGCCACGTCATAACGGTTGACGGGTGCACAAGGGGGGTCGGTTGATTCATTGTGTTGTTGGTGGCTGGACAGCGTATGAGGGTGCCGTTTGCACTTGCAAGCGGGTGGCCGTCACGCCGGCGACCACGATCAGGATCATGCCGCCGATGGCCAACCAAGGCAGGTGGTCATCAAACAGCCACACGCCAAAAATCGCAGAGAACACGATGCCAAGGTATTGCAGGCTGGCATTGACCAAGGGCCGCCCAATCGAGTAAGCACGCGTCATCAAAACTTGTGCCATGGTGGCCAAGACGCCAGTGGCCACCAAAAGCGCTGCGCCGCGCCACGTGTGCTGATGAAAGCCTTCGACCCATGCGACGCCCAGCCCAGCCACTGCGCTGCCGACTGAAAAATAGAACACGGTGCGCAGCTCTGGCTCGCCGGCCCGTGCCAACGCAGCCACTTGCAGGTAGGCAATCGCTGCGACGACGCCCGACGCTAGACCCGTCAGGCCAGCGCCGATTTGATCTTGTGCCATGGTGGGCCGCAACACCATGGCAACGCCCAAAAAGCCAAGCAGAATGACGGCCACCAATCGGCCGTCGACACGCGCCGCCCCAAAGGCGATGGCGCTTCCGATCATGAAAAGCGCCATCCAAACCGACGACATGTAGTTGAGCGTGATGGCGGTGGCCAGCGGCAATCCGGCGATGGCGTAGAACCACATGACGAGCGCCGCAACGCCCACCACGCTGCGCCAAAAGTGCATCCATGGCACGGGGGTGCGAAGCGTGGTGCGTTGTGCGCGCGCCAGGAGACACACAACCACGGTGCCAATGACCCCCCGCGCCATCACGACCTCGCCCATGCCGTAGTAGGTCGAAGCCATTTTGACGCACACGCCCATCGTCGCAAACAACAACGTGGCGGCAATCATCAAGGTGCTGGCTGACATGTTTTGGGGTGTGCTGGGTGCCCCTGCTTGCAGGCGAAGACCGAAGCCGATTAATTCGTCATTGCGGCGACGTACCACTCATGAAAGTGCTGCATGCCGTCTTCCATGGGGCTTTGGTACGGGCCCGTTTGCTCGTCACCACGCGCATAGAGCGCTTGGCGCCCGGCGTCCATGCGCAGGGCAATTTCATCGTCTTCCTCGCATGTTTCAAGGTAGGCCAGTTGCTGGGCTTCGACGTACTCGCGCTCGAACGATGCGATTTCTTCGGGGTAAAAGAACTCGACGACATTGAGCGTTTTTTGTGGGCCTTGGGGCACCAGGCTCGATACCACGATGGTGTTGGGGTACCACTCCACCATCGTTGTTGGGTAAAGCGTTAACCAGATCGCACCGTGCGAGGGCGCTTTGCCGCCTTGGTAAGCCATGATCGCATCCTGCCACCGTCGATAGATGGGTGAACCCGCTTTGCCCAATGCCTCGCCACCCGACCGTGCCACGCCCACCGTTTGCACCGAGAAGTTCTTGCCCATCTGCCAACGCAAGTCGTCGCAAGTTACGAAATTGCCCAAACCAGGGTGAAACGGGCCCACGTGGTAGTCCTCGAGGTACACCTCAATGAAAGTCTTCCAGTTGTATTGGCACTCGTGCAGGTGCACGCGATCGAGCACGTAGCCGTCAAGGTTCAACTCGTTGCGCGCGTCCATCCCTGCAAGGCCCGCTTGCACATCGATGCCCTTGTTTTCAAACACCAGTCCGTTCCAAGTCTGCACCGGGTACTGTTGAAGGTTCAAGCAAGGATCTTGCGGAAAGTGCGGCGCACCCACCAATTGGCCGTGCAGGTCGTACGTCCAGCGATGAAGAGGGCACACCACATTGCTGCGCGTGTGCCCGCGACCCTGCAGCATCACCGCTTGGCGGTGACGGCAGACGTTGGACAACAGCGACAAGCCGACTTCGTTGCGCACCAAAACGCGGCCCTCGCTCTCCTGAGGCAGTGCGTGGTAGTCGCCGACATGGGGCACCGACAACGCATGCCCAACGTAGCGCGGCGCCGGGTTGAAGATGCGCTCCCGTTCGAGCGCCAGCGCCGCTTCGTCGAAGTAGCTGCGAATCGACGGTTGCAACATGCCCGAGCCTGCGGATTGACGCGAAACACTCAAATCCGACATTTGTTCTAAGCCTCCCAGGTCTCGGGCCTCATGGCTGTTCTAGCTTTTTAGGCGGACTCGGACATCAACCAACCGCGCCACCACCCCGTCCATTGCGTGCACATCGCCAGCTGACACGGTAGCGCAAGGGTCGCAGATTCTACCCAGGGGCAGACAAGCCCCTGCGGGCGCTCGGCCGTGTGTTCTGGCAACGTACGTCAGCGTTCGCTGACTACAATGCTTGACCCGATCATTTTTTGCCTTTTCATGCCCCGAGTGACAACCCATCCCAAGCAACCACCACTGCCAGTATCCGTGCCGGCAACCTACGAAGAAGCGTTGCGGGAGTTGGAGCAATTGGTGGTGTCGATGGAGGACGCCGCCCTGCCGCTGGACAAGCTGCTAGACGGTTACCGCCGTGCGGCGGAATTGTTGGCTTTTTGCCGAAGCCGTCTGGCTGCTGTGGAAGACCAGGTCAAAGTTTTAGAAGACGGGCAGCTCAAGCCGTGGATGCCAAGCGCATGACGTCAGGTTTTGACGCGTGGATGAGCAGCGAGCTGCAGGCTGTGGAGGCCGCACTTGACGCTTGGGTGCCGCGCGACGCACCCGCTGGTTTGGGCGAGGCCATGCGTTACGGTGTACTTGACGGCGGCAAGCGTGTGAGGCCGTTGCTGGCGTTGGCGACGGCCGAGGCTGTGCAAGGCGACCACGGTGCTGCATTGCGCGCTGCTGTGGCGGTTGAGTTGATTCACGCCTACTCGCTTGTCCATGACGACATGCCGTGCATGGACAACGACATTCTGCGGCGAGGCAAACCCACGGTGCATGTGGTTTATGGTGACGCGCAGGCCATGCTGGCGGGCGACGCCATGCAGGCGCTGGCGTTTGAGGTGCTAACCCCCGTTGACGGCAGCGTGGATCCAGCGTTGCAGGCGCGTTTGTGTGGCTTGCTGGCACGGGCGGCTGGACAAGAAGGCATGGCGGGCGGGCAGGCCATTGATTTGGCCAGCATTGGACAGCCCCTCAATGAGTCCACCCTTCGTGACATGCACCGCCGAAAAACAGGCGCTTTGCTTCAAGCCAGCGTGATGATGGGGGCGGCTTGCGGCCAACCGTCTCCCCTGGTCCTTGCCGCCCTTTCGGATTACGGTGCTGCCATCGGGCTGGCGTTTCAGGTGGTGGACGACATTCTCGACGTCACGCAAGATGCTGAAACGTTGGGCAAAACGGCGGGAAAAGACGAGGTCGACAACAAGCCAACCTATGTCTCGGTCCTCGGATTGGACGCTGCCCGAGCCCATGCGACCCAATTGTGTGCACAAGCACACGCAGCGCTTGCCCGTGCCAAGGTGCCAGACACCGCGCGGCTCGGGTTGCTGGCCGACCGCATCGTCAGCCGCGATAATTAGCCCGAGAATTGACCACCATGAGCAAAACCCTGCTGGAACGCATCGACTCGCCTGCTGACGTGCGGCGGCTCTCGCGTGCTGAGTTGGATACATTGGCCACCGAACTGCGGGCTTTCGTCCTGGACAGCGTGTCTCGCACCGGGGGGCACTTGTCCAGCAACTTGGGCACGGTTGAGCTGACGGTGGCGCTGCACTACGTTTTTGACACACCCCATGACCGCATCGTTTGGGACGTGGGTCATCAAACCTACCCACACAAAATTTTGACGGGCCGCCGCGACCGCATGGGCACCCTGAAGCAGCTGGGCGGCATCAGCGGCTTCCCGCGCCGCGAAGAGAGTGAGTACGACTGCTTTGGCACGGCGCACAGTTCCACGTCGATTTCGGCTGCGCATGGCATGGCGATGGCCGCAAAAATCAAAGGCGAATCACGACGCGCTGTGGCGGTTATTGGTGACGGCGCCATGACGGCCGGCATGGCCTTCGAAGCGCTCAACAATGCTGGGGTGTCGCACGGCGGTTTGCTGGGCGACATGTTGGTGGTGCTCAACGACAACGACATGTCGATCAGCCCCCCTGTGGGTGCGCTCAACAAGTACCTTGCACGTTTGATGAGCGGGCGGTTTTACGCCGCCGCTCGCGAGGGCGCCAAGAACGTCTTGCGCGGCGCACCGCCGCTGTTCGAGTTTGCCAAGCGCTTTGAAGAGCATGCCAAAGGCATGGTGGTGCCTGGCACCATCTTTGAAGAATTCGGGTTCACCTACGTGGGGCCGATAGACGGCCACGACTTGGATGCCTTGATACCGACGCTCGAAAACCTGCGTGACAAAAAGGGCCCGCAGTTTTTGCACGTGGTGACTAAAAAAGGCTTTGGCTACAAACTGGCCGAAGCCGACCCTGTCAATTACCACGGGCCAGGCAAGTTCGATCCCGCCATTGGCATCGTCAAACCAGCCACGCCGCCCAAACTCACCTTCACGCAGGTGTTCGGGCAGTGGCTTTGTGACATGGCTCAGGCCGACCCCAAGCTGGTGGGCATCACGCCGGCGATGCGTGAGGGCTCGGGCATGGTCGAGTTTCACCAGCGCTTTCCGCAGCGCTACCACGATGTCGCCATTGCCGAGCAACACGCCATCACGTTTGCGGCTGGTCTTGCCTGCGAGGGTCTCAAACCCGTCGTCGCCATTTACAGCACCTTTTTGCAACGAGGCTACGACCAACTCATTCACGACGTGGCCATTCAAAACTTGCCCGTGATGCTGGCGCTGGACCGGGCTGGCATTGTGGGCGCCGACGGCGCCACGCACTGCGGGGCTTTTGACATCGCTTTTTTGCGTTGCATCCCCCACATGGGGATCCTCACGCCTTCGGACGAGGCCGAGTGTCGTCGTGCTCTGACAACGGCCTACCGCCGCAATCACGTCGCGGCCGTGCGCTACCCCCGAGGCAACGGTGTGGGTGCCACGGTGGAGTCGACGTTCGAAGAGTGGCCGTGGGGCCGCGCGGTCATCCGTCGCTCAAGCGCCATCACCAAAGGGCGCGGCACCCGCATCGCCATCTTGGGGTTCGGCACCTTGGTTCACGCAGCGTTGGCGGCGGCAGGGCGTTTGGACGCCACGGTCGTTGACATGCGCTTTGCCAAGCCCATTGACGAAGCCATGGTGGCCGACATGGCCAACACCCACGACGCGCTGGTCACGGTCGAAGACGGCTGTGTTCGTGGAGGTGCCGGCTCCGCCGTGCTCGAGGTTTTGCAAGCGCATGGCTTGTTGGTACCCGTCCTCAACTTGGGGCTACCCGATGAATTCATCGAGCACGGTGACCCCGTCAAACTGCACGCTCTGGTGGGGCTTGACGCTACGGGGATCGAACAGTCGGTGTTGGCGCGATTTGGCACTCGCCCGTCGCTGGTTGCGTCCAACAGTTAGACGGTTGCGCGCCAGCGCCAGCCTGACACCCACGCCAACGTTTGCTTGTCCATGACCCAAACCAGCACTTCGGTGCCCATTCCTGACACACAAAGCTCTCGCGACGAGCGCCACTTGGCGATCCAGCGCGTGGGCATCAAAGACGTGCGCTACCCACTGACTGTCAAGCTGGACCATGGCGTGCAGACCGTGCAGGCCCAGTGGGCGCTGGATGTGGCGTTGCCCGCCGAGCGCAAGGGTACGCACATGTCACGCTTTGTGGCATGGCTCAACGACGCCAACGAGCCCACGGCCGCACCGTTTGATGTTGACGTGATGCGCGAGCGCATGGCCGACATGCTGCATCGCCTGGGTGCCGACGAAGGGCGCATCGAAGCCAGTTTCACGTTCTTTCTCGAAAAACGCGCCCCCGTGACAGGGACCCGCAGCATGCTCGACTACAGCGCCCGGCTGATTGCCGAAGCCCGCGCAGGCGCCATCACCGTTTGGGCCGAGGTGGGCGTGCCCGTCAAGAGCCTGTGCCCCTGCTCCAAAGAGATCTCCGACTACGGTGCCCACAACCAGCGATCGCTGGTCACTATTTGTGTCGAGCCCAAGGCCGCCATCGGTTGGAAAGAGCTCGTTCGATTTGCCGAGACCAACGCATCCAGTGAGGTTTGGTCACTGCTCAAGCGCCCAGACGAAAAGTGGATCACCGAGCATGCTTACGAAAACCCCAAGTTCGTTGAGGACCTGGTGCGTGACGTGGCCCTGGCGTTGAATGCCGATGGTCGCGTGGGTCGCTACCGCGTTGACGTCGAGAATTTCGAGTCGATTCACAACCACTCGGCGTACGCCCGCATCGAAAGAAATTGAGTTGCCAAGGCGCGCGCCGACGCACCTTGGATACGAGCTGTTGCCGGTCTTCGCGTTGGCGCAACGCAGTGCATTGACGCCATGAGGCACGGCATGCGATTCTCCGGGGCCCATGAAAACCGAGCCCACCATGCCACCTCTGTACTTTTTGCTCCGTGTGGGTGTTTGGCTGTTGGTGGCAGCAGGATTGGCAAGTTGTGCGCGCGACGGCACCACCCCCACGGCGTCCACGGGTACCACCGTCCCTGCCACCGTGGGGCGGGCCGACGTGCAACGGTCAACCTGTCCCAAAGGGCTTGACGCCACCACGACCTGCTACCGTGGGCAAGACGCTGCAGGGGCGCACGTTATCTTTGCCATGCCCCAGCCCTGGAACGGTGCGCTGATCGTGCATGCCCATGGCGGCCCCCCCCTTGAGATCAAGGCAGAGCGTGCCACCGAAGATTTGATCCGCTGGTCCATCTGGCCACGCACCGGCTACGCCTTTGCCGCCTCGGTCTTTCGCGTGCCTGGTGTGGCCGTGACCAGTGCTGCCGACGACACCGAACGGGTGCGGCAACTCTTTGTGCAGCAGTTTGGCAAGCCCAAGCGCACGTGGCTGCATGGGCAATCGTGGGGCGCCAGCGTGGCGGCCAAGACGGCCGAACGCCATGCCACCCCCCACGGCCCCTACGATGGCGTGCTGCTGTCGGCGGGCGTGTTAGCGGGGGCCACACAATCGTACAACTTCAGGCTGGACCTGCGGGTGGTGTACCAAGCCCTGTGCAACAACCACCCGGCACCGTCTGAGCCGCAGTACCCACTTTGGATGGGCCTGCCAGACAACGCCAAATTGACGCGCGCCGAGCTGAACGCGCGCGTAGGCGAGTGTTTGGGCGTTGACAAGCCAGCGGCGCAGCGCACGCCAGCGCAGGCTGCCAACCTTAAAACCATCGTCGACGTGATTCGCATCCCTGAATCGTCAGTGGCAGGGCATCTTTCCTGGGCAACGTGGCATTTCCAGAACATCATCAAAACGCGCACAGGTGGCTTGAACCCCTTCGCCAATGACTTGGTGCAGTACCGCGGTTCAAGTGATGACGTTGCCTTGAATCGCAAGGTGCTTCGGTACAGTGCTGACCCCCGTGGCGTGGCACGGCTGGCCGAAGATGCCGACTTGACGGGGCGCATTCCAGTGCCGGTTCTAACCGTTCACGGCACCCAAGATGCCACCGCCTTTGTCGAGTTGGAGTCGGCCTTTCGCGAAACGATGACGCGTGGTGGCAGCGAGGCGCGGCTGGCGCAGGTGTTTACCAGCGACGGCAACCACAGCTACCTTAGCGACGCGATGTACCCCGCGCTGATGGACGGGTTGGAGCGTTGGGTGGCCAAAGGGGAGGTGCCCTCAGGTGCGTCGGTGGCCCAGGGCTGCAAATCCCACGAGGCCCGCTGGGGGGCGGGGTGTCGGGTGTTGCCGCAGTACCTGGCCGCCAGCCTCAGCGCTCGCGTGCCACCACGGTAAAGCGTTAGGGTTTTTGGCTCAACGCTTGGTCAGGTGCATCACGTCGCTGTGACGCACCATCGAAAAGCGCGACAAGAAGCTGTTGCCCAGCAGCGCATGCTCCATGGCATGGGGCACGATCAAGGCTTCGACGTTGAAGATTTCAACGTCGTTGACGCGCACCGACTTGAGCATCACCGACTTGACGGCAATGGTGCCGTTGGCGGTGCTGGCCATGCCGTTTTTAGCCTGAGACATGTCGATCCCTGCGTACACGGCCTGCACGTAGCCCATTGACACACTGGTGGCGCCCGTGTCCACCAAAAACGTCATGGGCTTGCCGTTGACGGCACCCTGCGCGGTAAAGTGGCCACCCGGCCCCACAGGCAGCACGATGGATTGGCCGCCTGCGCGGTTGCCCTTGGGTGATTGGTGGATGGGCTTTTCACCCACGACCAGACGCTGGCGCTTGCCTCCGATCTCCACATCAACCGATGCATCATGAACGGCCAACACGCGTACACCGTCGACGTTGCCCCCGGCAGGCACCACCCGCGACTGGCCGTCTATCAAGAGCATGGCCTGACGTCCCATCACACCACCGAGCGTAACGCTTTGCGCATGGGCTGAGGGCGTTGTGGACGCCAGCGACCATGCCAGCAAGAAAAGCGACGGCCGCAAGTCAGTCCCTGAAGTTGTCAAAGGCAACGGGCTGATCAGTCACCTCGGCTTTGATCATCGCGATGGCCATTTGTAAATCGTCCCGCTTGCCGCCCGTGACGCGCACCGCGTCGCCTTGGATGGCGGCTTGCACTTTGACCTTGCTCTGCTTGATGAGGGTTTGAATCTTTTTGCCAAGCTCGCTGTTGATGCCTGTCTTGACGACGATTTTGTGTTTGGCCTTGTCGCCGCCAATGGTCTCAATCTTGGCGCTGGCGTCCAAGAAGCGGATGTCGACGCTGCGCTTGGTGAGTTTGGCATGGAGGATGTCGCGCACCTGGCCGATTTGAAACTCGCTGTCGGCAAACAAGGTGATGTGGCGGTCGGTGGCACCCTTGTCGGTAAATTCCACCTTGGACGATGACCCCTTGAAGTCAAATCGGGTGCCGATTTCTTTGTTGCATTGCTCGACCGCGTTGCGGATTTCAACAAGATTGGGCTCTAGAACGACATCAAAGCTTGGCATGGTGTTTCTTTCTGTTGACGATCATCAGCGAAAATTGTGCCACTGTGACTGCACCCACCCCCCTCAAAGTCGAGCGCAATGTGAATCTGCGCACGCTCAACACCTTTGGTGTGCCCGCCGTGGCGGCCACATTGGTTCGCGTAGAAAGCGACGCCGACGTTCGCCGGGTGGTCGACCACCCGCAATGGGGTTTGGCCCCTAAGTTCATTTTGGGGGGCGGCAGCAACCTTTTGCTGTCTCGCGACCTGCAATCGGTTGTGATCAAGGTCGAGGTCAAAGGTTGCCGCCTGTTGGCCACCACCGACAACGCCTGGGTTGTCGAAGCCGGCGCGGGTGAGGGGTGGCACGACGTGGTGGCTTGGTCGCTGGCGCAGGGCTTGCCAGGGCTTGAGAACCTGGCCCTGATCCCCGGAACGGTGGGCGCGACACCCGTGCAAAACATCGGCGCCTATGGGGTGGAGCTTCGCGAGCGTTTCCACTCGCTGGACGCGGTGGACTTGATGACTGGGCGCACGGTAACGATGGACGCCGGGATGTGCCGGTTTGCTTACCGCGACAGCGTTTTTAAGCACGAGTTGGCGGGCAAGAGTGTGATCACACGCGTTCGATTTGCCCTGCCGCGACCGTGGCAACCCGTGTTGGGCTACCTCGATTTGGCGCGAAAGGTGGCCGAGGGTGGCAACGCAACACCCGACGCGAAACTGATCTTTGATTGGGTCTGTGCCATTCGCCGGGCCAAACTGCCCGACCCGGCTGTGATCGGCAATGCTGGCAGCTTTTTCAAAAACCCGGTGGTCACCGAAGCGCAGTGCCGCGACATCATCGCCCGCGACCCCGAGGTGGTGCATTACCCCATGCCTGACGGCAGCATCAAGCTGGCAGCCGGTTGGCTGATTGACGCTTGTGGCTGGAAGGGAAAGTCCATCGGCCAGGCTGGTGTGTACGAGAAGCATTCGTTGGTGTTGGTGAATCGGGGCGGCGCCAGCGGCGCTGAGTTGGTCACCTTGGCGCGGGCCATTCAAGAAAGCGTCTACGGCCGTTTTGGCATTCGTTTGGAGCCCGAACCGGTGGTGGTTTGAGCCAGGACGTGAAAGAAGTCGCGCCAAGGCGTGTTTTTGCCTTGTGGCGGCGTGCCGATTGGACATTCAATCCCTACCATCTTGGGTGAATGGTATTTTTCCCTGCGGTGCGATTTCTGCATGTCATGGCAGGGCTCCAGCTTGGTGACACGACATGCTTTTCTTCAAACGCGACCGCCCGACCAAACCCGCTGCGCCCAGTACTCGCTCGGTTTCAGCTGCCGTGGCCAAGCCATCAACCAGCCGCTCGCAAACTGCGACCCTCAACCCGCCCGCAGCCAAAACCAGCGACGTGCTCATAGGCACAAGTTTTGTCGCCAATGACGGCACCGAAGAATCGCTGGCCGCCTTCGACTTCGACGGCCCCGGCCGCAGGCTGGCAGATTGGAAAAAATCCCGCAAGGCGCCCTCCAAGCTAGATCGTCAAGCCTCTGACGAGGCCATGGCTTGGTTTGTGGCGTTGCCCAAGAACCTGCGGATGTTTCAAACCTTGGCCAGCTACCCGCATGTTGTCAACAACCTTCACGCCGTGTGGGACGATCCCGAGGCGCTGACGATTCTGTTCGAGAACCTGATCAACAGCCGACGCCAAAAAAGGGTCGGCTTTCCCCCTGACGTGAAGTCGGAGTTGGTGGTGCTTCGGGCGTGGGCTTTTGCGCAGAAACGTCTGGCCTAAGCCCCTTGTGCGGCTATTCTTGCTTCAGTGCAGGCAGGGCACCGAGCCCACTGCTGAGCAAGCCCACTTTGGCGTAAGTTGACAGCTTGTCCCGCGTGTCGGCAATGTCCAAGTTACGCATCGTCAACTGACCAATGCGGTCTTGCGGTGAAAAGCTCGACGCGCCTTTTTCCATCGTCAGGCGCTCAGGCTTGTAGGTGAGGTTGGGCGACTCGGTGTTCAAAATGGAGTAGTCGTTGCCTCGGCGCAGTTCAATCGTCACAACGCCGCTGACGGCGCGCGCCACCCAGCGCTGCGATGTGTCGCGCAGCATGATGGCTTGGGGATCAAACCAGCGGCCTTGGTACAGCAGGCGGCCCAGGCGCCGACCGTTGTCTCGGTATTGATCGATGGTGTCTTCGTTGTGGATGCCTGTCACCAGACGCTCGTAGGCGATGTGCAGCAGCGCCAAGCCGGGGGCTTCATAGATGCCGCGACTCTTGGCTTCAATGATTCGGTTTTCGATCTGGTCGCTCATGCCCAGCCCATGGCGGCCACCGATGCGATTGGCCTCCATCATCAGGGCCACCGGGTCGGCGTAGGCCACACCGTTCAGCGCCACCGGCGTGCCCTCGTCGAAGGTCACGCTCACGGTTTCGCGTTTGACCACCACGTCGTCCTTCCAGAACGCCACGCCCATGATGGGTTGAACGATCATGATGCCGCTGTTCAACTGCTCAAGATCTTTGGCCTCGTGCGTGGCACCCAGCATGTTGGAGTCGGTGCTGTAGGCCTTCTCAGACGACATCTTGTAGTCAAAACCCGCAGCGCGCATAAAGGCCGACATCTCGGTGCGGCCGCCCAACTCGTCAATGAAGGCTTGGTCGAGCCAAGGCTTGTAAATTTGCAGTTGAGGGTTGACCAACAAGCCGTAGCGGTAAAAGCGCTCGATGTCGTTGCCCTTGTAGGTGCTGCCGTCACCCCAGATGTTGACGTTGTCGTCCTTCATGGCGGCCACCAGCATCGTGCCCGTCACAGCGCGGCCGATGGGGGTGGTGTTGAAGTAGGTGACACCGGCGGTCGAGATGTGAAAGGCCCCACATTGCAGTGCGGCCAGGCCTTCGGCCACCAACTGGGCGCGGCAATCCACCAGCCGCGCTCTTTCGGCGCCATAGGCCAGTGCCCGACGCGGGATGTCTTCGTAGTCGGGTTCGTCTGGCTGCCCCAGGTTGGCGGTGTAGGCGTAGGGGGTAGCGCCTTTGCCCTTCATCCAAAGCAGGGCAGCGCTGGTGTCCAGCCCCCCCGAGAAGGCGATGCCAACGCGCTGGCCAGCGGGGGTGTGTTGAAGGATGGTGGTCATGTCAGGCGCGGCATTTCGGGCGGCAAGGCCGCCAAGGATGGGGTCGGGAAGGCCGCTATTGTCTCAGCCCTTGCAAGTGTCTCGTCAGCACAGCAATGGCTTATCGAACGGACGCTGGCAACGCCATGTTGCGCTTGACCATAGCGTCCGCGAACCCGGTCGGGGTAGTCGCTGATGATGCCGTCGACGTCCAAGGCCATCATGCGTTCGATGTCGGCGGGCTGGTTCACGGTCCAAACGACGGTTTTGAGGCCCAGTTGGCGCGCCTCGTCGCGTTGCGCTGCGTCCAGGTTGGCAAAAGCGGGCGACCAAACTTTGCAGCCTGCCGCTTTGACCATGCGTGGCACCGTGCCGCCGTGGGCCGCCAAAGTGATGCCGTCGGTCCATTGGCCCGTGGCCACGTTGTCAAGCCAGCTTTGCCGCACTGTCAGGCAAACGGTGGGGATCGTGGGCGCCACGCGGTTGACCTCGCGCAGGGTGCGCCAGTCAAAGCTTTGCACACTGATGCGCTCGGTCATGCCGTGCGCTTTCGCCACCGCCAGCAAGGCGCGCACAAATGTTTGTGGGTCGGCTGTGGCTTGGGGTTGTGCGGGGCTGAGCTTGGTTTCGATGTTGAAACGCATGTGCTTGGCACCCGTTGCGTTCACCCGCTCAAACAGCGCCGCAAGCGTGGGCATGCGCTCACCATCGCGCGGCTGCTGTTGGGCAAATGTTTTAGCGTAGGGTGTGTCGGGTTTGATGCGCCCCACGTCATAGGTTTGAAGCTGGGCCAGCGTCAGGCTCCTCACGGCAGGCCCTGGCGTTTGCAACCACTGGCCGCTGGTGTCGCGGGTGATGTTGGGGTTGAGCAGCGGGTCATGGCCGATCACAGGCACACCGTCGGCAGAGATGCCGATGTCCAGCTCCAACGTCGTCACACCCATCGTCAGTGCTTGGTTGAAAGCCGCCATGGTGTTTTCGGGGGCGTGTCCACGCGCGCCGCGGTGGCCCTGCAAGTCAAAACGGGGCCATTGTGGGCCCGCCGTTGTGGTGCATCCCGCCACGATCGCCAGGGCAGCGGCCCCTGCAAAAAAGCGTTTGAAGTTGTGGAAAGTCATGGTGTGGTCTCGCTAAGGGCGGGTGTATCTTGCGCTTTCCCGCGACTCTAGCCCATGTCCATGACCCGCATCCCGCCCCACGAAGCCCATTGGCCACGCCGACTGCCCCGCGACTTGGTGATCCCCGAGACCACGCTGTGGTTCAACGTCGAGGTCAGCGCACGCCGCTACCCCAACAAGGTGTTTTACCAATTCTTGGGCCGAGCGCTGACCTTTGCAGCCTTTGAAGCCCAAGCGCTGGCGGTGGCAGGCTGGCTGCAAGCGCAAGGGGTGAAGCCGGGCGATCGCGTGATGGTGGTGATGCAAAACTGCCCTCAATACGCCGTTGCTTTTTACGGCGCCTTGCGGGCCCAGGCGGTGGTGGTCCCCGTCAACCCGATGAACCGAGCCGACGAGCTGGGGCACTACATCACCGACCCAGGAACCAAAGTGGCCTTTGTGACGGCAGAGTTGGCGGGTGCCTTGTCACAAGCCAACGAGCGCTTGGACCCGTCACAGCGGCTGGCACACATGGTGGTGACCCATTACACCGACGCCTTGCCGCCGCGCGAAGCGGCCGAGTTGATGCCGCCTGCCATGGCCGACTGGCTGTACGGGCAGCACGCCTTGCCCACGGGGGCGGTGTCTTGGCAGGACGTTTTGAAGGCGCAGCGGGCGCCGCTGCCCTACACCGGTCAACCCGACGACTTGGCGATCCTGCCGTACACCTCCGGCACCACCGCCTTGCCCAAGGGTTGCATGCACACGCACCGCACCCTGATGCCCAACACGGTGAACGGGGAGTGGAGCTTTGCCAGTGCCGCCACCACGTCGCTTGGGGTGGTGCCCCTGTTTCACATAACCGGGATGATGTACGGACTGCATGCTGCTTTGTGGTTAGGCTCAACCGTTGTGTTGCTGCCGCGCTGGGACCGCGAGCTGGCCGCGCGCTTGATTGCCAAATACCGCGTCACGCTTTGGACCTGCATCCCCACCATGGTGATCGACTTGTTGGCCAGCCCGAACGTGGCCAACTTTGACCTCTCGAGTTTGAAGTTCATCACCGGCGGTGGTGCCGCCATGCCGCAAGCGGTGGGCGAGCGCTTGCAACGTGATTTTGGGTTGACCTTCATCGAGGGTTACGGCCTGACAGAAACCGCAGCACCCAGCCACTCCAATCCACACGAGCACCCCAAGCTTCAATGCTTGGGCATTCCGATCTTTGGTGTCGACTCGCGCGTGGTCGACCCGGAAACCCTTCAAGAAATGCCGGTGGGCGAGGTGGGCGAAATCGTCACCCACGGGCCCATGGTGTTCAAGGGCTACTGGCAGCAGCCCCAGGCCACGCAAGATGCCTTTGTGACCATCGACGGCAAGTCGTTCTTTCGCACCGGCGACTTGGGTCGCATGGACGAGGAGGGCTACTTTTTTCTCACCGATCGACTCAAACGCATGATCAACGCCAGCGGGTTCAAGGTGTGGCCCAGCGAGGTCGAGTTGATGCTCTTCAAACACCCCGCCGTGCAAGAAGCCTGCATCATCGCGGCGCACGATGCGTACCGAGGTGAGACCGTTAAAGCCGTGGTGGTACTGCGGCCCGAGGCCAAAGCAAGCACCACCGAACAAGACATCATCGATTGGTCACGCGAGCACATGGCGGCCTACAAGGTGCCGCGTTTGGTGTCGTTCGTCGACTCGCTGCCCAAGTCAGGCAGCGGCAAGGTGATGTGGCGGTTGTTGCAAGATCAGCAAAACAGCAAGGGCTGAGGGGTTCATGGGTGCCGATATCATCTCGTAGTGCTAACCCCAGTTTGCATTTGACGACAGGAAGACGACCCATGAACGGAATGAAATGGCCCCGCAACATGAAGGTTGGGGCGACCCTGATGGCCATGTTGGCCTGCGTGCAGGTCGCAGCCCAGAGCGACAAGATCAAACCCGCCAACGACAAGCTGATGACCAGGGCCGAACTGCGCACCTGCTTCAAACAACAAGACACGATGAAGGGTGAGCGTGAAGCCATCGACCAAGATCGCAGCAAGATTGACGCTGAGCGCGCCTCACTGCTAGGCGAGCGCGACGTCTTGGCCAAAACGCTGGCCGCACTGGAGATGCTCAAGGTCGAAGGCGCCGCCATTGACGCCGCCAACGTCGAGGCCATCAACGCGTTCAACCAGAAGGCGGCCACTGCTGTGAGCGACTACAACCAAAAGAAGGTTGTGGTTGACGGCAAAATTGACGCATGGAACAGCCGCAACGCTGCATCCAAAGCCCGTGAAAATGCGTTCAACGAAACCCACCAACAGTGGAAAGACCAGTGCAGCAACCGCCGTTACCGTGAAGACGACGAAAAGGCCGTTCGCGCAGGCAAGTGACGACCACCCAGATTCATCATCCCACCATGGCAGCGATGCGCGACACCCAAACTGACTTTGTCGATAGGCAAGACAACCCGCTGCTGCGACCGTGGACGTCGCCGCACGAGCTACCGCCTTTTGCGGCGTTGCGTCCCGAGCACTTTGCGCCAGCATTTGATGTGGGCATGCATGTGCATCGTCAGGAGCTCGACGCGATCGCACGGAGCCCCAGTGCCCCCACGTTTGACAACACCGTGAAGGCTTTTGATTGGGCGGGCCGTTTGGTGCGGCGCATCGAGATGACGTTTGACAACTTGGCGGCCTCGCAAACGTCACCGGCCTTGCAGGCGGTGCAACTGGCCATGGCACAACCGCTGGCCGCCCACGCCAACGCGGTCTACATGCACGACGGGCTCTTCAAACGATTGGACGTTTTGCATCAGGCGCGCAACACCCTGGGGCTGACCCCAGAGGGCCTGCGTTTGCTCGAACGTGTGCACCTCGACTTCGTGCGCGCCGGTGCCAAGCTGCAAGGTGCAGCACAGCAGCGCTTTGCACAAATCTCAGAACGCCTCGCCCAACTGATGACCCAGTTTGGCCAGAATGTTTTGGCCGATGAAAGCAATTGGAACCTGCCGTTGCGGTCTGAAGAAGACTTTGCTGGGTTGCCCTTGGCTTTGCGCGACGCCACGCGTCAGGCGGCACTCGAGCGAGGGCTGGACGGTTGCATCGTGACGCTGTCACGTTCGATGGTGGTGCCGTTTCTCACCTTCAGCCAGCGACGTGATTTGCGCGAAACCGCATGGCGCGCTTGGACGTCGCGTGGCGAGCATCCGGGCGCCAGCGACAACCGCAGCTTGGTTCATGAGATTCTGATGTTGCGGGCGGAGCAAGCTCAACTGCTTGGCTATGCAAACTATGCCGAGTTCGCCCTGGCCGATTCGATGGCCCGCGAGCAGAGCGCGGTCGAGGCCTTGCTTAGCAACGTTTGGGACCGCGCCAAAGTGGCGGTTGAACGGGAGCGGGCGCAGCTGGTGGACGCACAACGTGCAGCGCTGGCCTCTGGGCAAGTGCCAACGCCCATCGAGCCGTGGGATTGGCGTTTTTGGGCTGAAAGCGTTCGCCAACGCATCTACGCGGTAGACGATGCCGCAGTCAAGCCTTTTTTTGCGCTCGAGCGCATGGTCACGGCGGCCTTTGAATGCGCCACACGGTTGTTCGGCGTAACGTTTCACTGGCAGCCTGACTGGCCCACCTACCATCCCGACGTGAAGGCATACGAAGTTCGAGATGCTCAAACGCAGGCGGTGGTGGGTGTTTTCTTGCATGACAACTTTTCGCGACCCGGCAAGCGCAGTGGTGCCTGGATGAACGGCTACCGCTGGCAGTCGCGTGCACATGGCGACGTCACGCCCATCATCGTCAACAACAACAACTTCAACAAAGCGCCCGCAGGCAAGTCGACGCTGCTTAGCTTTGACGATGTACGCACTTTGTTTCACGAGTTCGGGCACGGCTTGCACGGGTTGCTGTCCAACGTGCAGTTTGAGCGTTTGTCGGGCACCAACGTACTGCGCGATTACGTTGAGTTGCCGTCGCAGCTGTTTGAGCACTGGACGATGGAGCCCGACGTGCTGCGGCGACACGCGCGCCACATCGACACCAACGAGCCTGTGCCAGAAGCCTTGCTCAAAAAATTAAGCGCAGCACAACTTTTTGGGCAAGCGTACGAGACCGTTCGCTACGTCGCCAGCGCGCTGACAGACCTGCGCGTGCACGCGCTGCCCCTGGGCCAAGTGCCAAGCGATGCGGTGGCTTTTGAAGCCCGTGTTTTGGACGAACTGGCGCTGCCGCCGGGCGTTGGCATCAACCATCGATTCACCCACTTTCAGCACTTGTTCTCGGGCCTGAGTTACGCTGCTGGCTACTATGTCTACATGTGGGCTGAGGTGCTGGACGCCGATGCTTTTTCTGCTTTCGAAGAAGCGGGTGACGCCTTTGACCCCGCGATCGCAAAGCGTCTAAAAACCCACGTTTACAGCGCGGGCAACAGCGTTGAGCCAGGGGCGAGCTACGTCGCTTTCAGGGGGCGGGCGCCACAAGTTGAACCGATGCTTCGCAAGCGCGGTTTGTTGACGGAGGCTTAGCGGTCAAACTGGCGTGGTGCAGTGCTCAAGGCGCACGCCCAATTGGTTAAGGCGGGTGGCTGGTTGCACCACCGAATGCAATGCCCCTGTCAAGCGCATGCTCGCGCCGCGCCTGCTGATCCACGTAACGGGTTGAAAGAATGTGGCGTGCCGCAGCGGGAAGCCCCAGGCCCTTGAGTTGATGCCAGTAGGATGCTCGATTGCTCAGTCGATCTGCTTCCATGCCAGAAACTCTGTCGTCATTGATTCAACAACCGTGGTCGTTGTCGCCCAACTCGTTGCTCGGGGTGACGGTGCTTGCCTTCGTCGCCGCGCTGGTGGGCGAGGTGGTGTGGCGCGTGTTGCGGTGGCCTCGGCTGGTGGGCTACGGGTTGGTTGGCACCGTGATGGCGCTCACAGGATTGGGCCTGGATGGACGCGATTCGGTGGTGCGCTTGCTGGTGGACGCGGCGTTGGCCGTGTTGATGTTTGAGGCTGGAGCTCGCCTCAACCTGCGCTGGCTTCGTCACAATCTTTGGCTGTTGGCATCAAGCATTTTTGAGGCTTCGTTCGCTGCGGCAGCGGTGGGGTTCGTTGCCTTGAAATTGGGCGTCGCTGTTGATGTCGCCGTGCCTTTGGCGCTGATCTTGATGGCCTCGGCCCCTGCGCTGGTGCTGCGGGTGGTCAGTGAGACCAACGCATCGGGCCAGGTGACTGAGCGTTTGATCACCCTGTCTGCACTGAACACCTTGTATGCCGTTGTGGCGCTGCAATTGATGCAAGCCGGTCTGCGCTTGAATGAGCCCCAAACGTGGACTCAGGCCGTGGGGCCGGTGGCATTCAGCTATTTTGGTTCGATCGCGTTGGCCGCGCTGATCGGCGAAGGCATCAATTTTGTGGCGCGTCGATTTGACCTGCGGCACGACAACGGTGTGTTGCTGATGGCCGGATGCGTGATGCTGGCTTTGATCTTGGCCAAGACGCTGCACTTGTCCACGCTGCTGGTGCCGCTGTTGGCGGGCATATGGTTGCGCAACCGCAGCGAGCGCCCGTGGGTTTGGCCGCGCCATTTTGGCAGCTTGGGCGCCGGTTTGGTATTGGGTTTGTTTGTGATCGTCAACGCCTCGTGGTCTCCCCGCTAGTCTTGCCCTTGGTGGGCGTTGCTGCGGTGTTGTTGGTGGTGCGTTGGCTGGCCAAGAGCCTGGGCGTGTTGTTGTTGGCGCGGCCCAGTGGCTTGTCGGCCAAGCAGGCGCTTTGGTTGGGGGGTGCCTTGTCGCCTGTGTCGGCCACGGCATGGGTGTTGGGTTTGGATTTCACGGTCCGCAGCAGTGGTCACGGGCAGGCCTTGATGGCCCTGTTGTTGGCGTGCATTGCATGCATGGAGTTGGCGTCGCCATGGGTGGTGATGGCTTGTTTGCGCGGCGCCGGCGAGATTGACCGTCAAGACAACGCAACAGCGCCACGGGTTAGGACAGAGGGTGTTGCGCCATGAGCTTGGAGCCCTTTGCACAGTCGCAGGCTTTTACGCTGGGCATCGAGTTAGAGCTTCAAATCGTCAATCGACACGACTACGATTTGACGCCCGGTGCGATGGACCTGCTGCGTCTGACGTCCAAGCGCACACTGGCTGCCGACGTCAAGCCCGAAATCACCAGCAGCATGATCGAGTTGTCGACCGGCATTTGTCACACCCACGCCGAGGCCTTGGCTCAGTTGGTGCAAGTGCGCGACGCCCTGGTGGTGGATGCGCGCAAGCTCAACCTGGCGCTGTCGGGTGGTGGCACACACGCGTTTCAAGACTGGAGCCATCGCCGCATCGTCGACACCCCGCGCTACCGTCAAGTGTCCGAGCTTTACGGCTACCTAAGCAAGCAGTTCACGGTTTTTGGCCAGCACGTGCACATCGGGTGCACCAACGCTGACGACGCTTTGTGGTTGCTGCACGCCATGAGCCGCTACGTGCCGCACGTGATTGCGTTGTCGGCGTCGTCGCCGTATGTACAGGGCACTGACACCGGGTTTCATTCGGCACGGTTGAACTCGGTGTTTGCGTTTCCGCTGGCGGGCCGTGCACCCTTCGCCCTGACTTGGGACGAGTTCAGTGTTTTCTTCGAAAAGATGGCACGCACCGGGGTGGTGTCGTCGATGAAGGACTTTTACTGGGACATTCGGCCCAAGCCCGAGTTTGGGACGATCGAGGTGAGGGTGATGGACACCCCTTTGACCATCGAACGCGCGGCCGGCATTGCGGCCTACTTGCAATGTGTGGCGCGCTGGTTGTTGATGGAGCGGCCCTTTCAGCCGCACGAAGACGACTACTTGCCCTACACCTACAACCGCTTTCAGGCCTGTCGATTTGGCTTGGACGGGGTGTTGGTGGACGCGCGCCCCACGCGCAACGAGCCCGTGCCCATCCGCGCGGCCATTGCAAAAACGCTGCGCGATGTGGAGATGCATGCGTCTGCAGTGCACGCCGAAGCCGGCTTGTCGGTGATCCGCGACGCCATCGCACCGCATGCGGTTACGCATGCCGACTGGGTGCGGCGCGTGCAGGCCAAAGAGCAGTTTTTGCCTGAGGTGGTGCGGCGCCAGTGCTTGGGCTTTGAGGGTGTCGAGCAACCCAAGTGAGCGACCTGAGCCGACGCTAGGCGTCAACCACGATGGGGAACTGCGCGCGCAGCCAGCCCGGCGAGTGCGTCGCGAAGGGCACCGTGAGCGCGGCGCGATCCTCGGCGTTTCGCAGCCTGCGCCACAGGCTGTCACGGTCGTTGCCAGGGTCGTCGGCCACGTAGAGTTGGGTGGTGAGCAGTTCCAACTTGTTGAGTTTGACTTTGACGTGAATGTGGGGCGTTCTGCCCGAGTACGGTGCGGGCCGCATCGTCTTGAACTGGTAACGCCCTTCGGCATCCACCGCAGTTCGACCAAATCCTTGAAACGCCGGGTCAGCCCGTCCGCCGTCACGGGGGTGGTGGTAGTGGCCGTTTTGGTCGCATTGCCAGATCTCCACCACCGCGCCGCGCACCGGGCGGCCGTCGCGGTCGGTCACGACGCCCTCAACGATGGCTCGTTGCTGGGGTGCAAAGGTGCGGCTGCCGTTGGTCAACAAGTCGTTGTCGGAGTCGGCGGGCAGCTCGACAGGATAGTAGGGCCCCTCGGTCTGCGTTGGCGTGAGGCGGCGCTGGCTTTGCGCCAATGGGGTCGATGCGGGCCACGTTGCAGCCGTAACAGCACCAGATAACACAACCATTGAACGGCGACGCGTGATGACAAAAGGTGCCACGGGCACCAACGGCTTGTTGCGTGGGTTCATGTCCATGCTGGTTCCTTGCTTTCAAATTGAACGCGCGAGGCGTCGCTGTCATGCGGTGGAGGGGTTGGCAAATCGATGCGGGTGGCGTGCAGGCGCAGGGTCGCCGCGCCGTCGCTGGGGCCATAGAGTTTGTCACCGACGATGGGGTGGCCCAGCGTGAGGCAATGCACGCGCAGTTGATGTGAGCGGCCGGTGATGGGCGTTAGCGCTAGCCTGCTGGTGTTGCGGGTTGCATCGCGAGACAAAACACGAAACAGCGTCGTCGACGGTTTTCCATGGACGAGGTCGACCCGTTGCCGCGGGCGGTTGGGCCAGTCTGCAATCAGCGGCCATGTCATTTGCCCTTCGTCTTCGGCCACCAAGCCATGCACGTCGGCGACATAGCGCTTGTTTATTTGCCGGCGCTCGAACGCCATGCTGATCGCGCGTTGGGCGGCGGCACCGATGGCAAACACCATCACGCCAGAGGTGGCCATGTCGAGCCGATGAACCACGAGTGCATCCGGTTGAACACTTAGCAAGCGTGTCCACACGCAATCGGCATGTGCCTCGGTCCGCCCCGGTACGGCGGGCAAGCCTGCAGGTTTGTCAACGGCGACCACCCACGGTTTGGCGGCAATGACTTGGAGCCCCCTGTGCATGGATGGATTTCAACACGTTCTGCGTTTTGCTTCACAGGGTCTTTACAAGTCTCAATGACAATGCGTTACCTTCACCGCTCGGTAGACCTTTGTCCATGGCCAGAATCTGTCATTGCAAGCGCGTTTTTGTGCTCCCACGCCATCAGCCCCTGGTTTTTGCCGCCGCGATGGTGGTCGTTTCGTCGGTTTGCGCCCAGGCACCACCGCCAGCCGGTGCTGCAAGCGCGCCCCAGCGCGCGGCAGCGCCACCCGCTGCGGCGTCAGCGCCTGCGGCCACAACGCCGGCTGCGGCGCCTGCACCGCAAGTGGCACCCGCGCAGCAGGTTGCACCAGCCCCGCAGCGCGTCGAGATTCAAGGAGGGCGCCCCAGTGACAACGACGAGCGGCGGCAATCCACAGCGGCCAAAATCGTCATTGGGCGCGAAGAAATTGAGCGCTATGGCGACAGCAACACGTCAGAGGTGCTCAAGCGCCTGCCCGGTGTCACGGTGGGGGGTGCGCCGGGCCGGGGCGGTGGTCCGCGCATGCGCGGGCTGGGGGCGGGGTTCACGCAAATTTTGCTCAACGGCGAGCGCCTGCCACCTGGGTTCTCGATCGACTCCATCACACCCGAGCAAATTGACCGCATCGAAGTGCTTCGTGCCCCCACGGCCGAAACGGGTGCCCGTGCCATTGCAGGCACCATCAACATCATCACGCGCGAAGGTTTTACCAAGCGCCTCAACGATTTGAAGATTGGGTTTGAGACCAGCGCCGGGCGATTCTCGCCAGGCCTCTTCTGGACGCGCAACGACAGCATTGGCGCGGGCTTTATCTACACCAGCACGGTGGCCTTGTTCAGGCGCAACAACGAATTTGCATCGTCGGCCACCACGGTGGCGCAAGACCTCACCACGGGCGACGAGGTGAGCCGCTACAACAGCCAGTCCGAGAACGTCAACAAGAACCAGGGCTTCAACGTCAACGCGCGTTTGCAGTTTCGGTTTGGTGAGGGCCATGCCTTGGTGCTGATGCCCATGGTCATCCTGAACGAAAGCGATGGTCGATCCTTTGGCGTGCGTGACACCTTGGTGGGCACGCCCAGAATTTGCAACGGCACAGGGGCAATCCGATGGGCGCTTCACCATGCTGCGACTTAACTCGCAGTACAACCGCTTGTTGGAGGGCGGCACGCGCGTCGAGACGCGGCTCAACTTGGGCAAACACCGTTGGCGCGGTGGCAACCAGAGTGAGCAGTTGGACGCTGCCGGTGTGCCCGTGCGAACCATCAGTAACGACACCGACTGGCGCGACAACAACGTGTCGTTGAACGGCAAGGCCACCAAACTCTTTGCCGAGAACCACAACGTGGTGGCAGGCATGGAGCTGGAAAGCAACCAGCGCGACGAAACGCGGGTGACGCTTGATCAACGGTTCTGCGCCTGTGGTGTTGGACGATTTTGGTGAGAACCTGATGTCGTCCACGCGCCGCGCCGCGTTTTACATCCAAGACGAATGGAACATCACCCCGCAGTGGGGCGCTCACGCGGGGATTCGCTGGGAAGGCATTCAAACCGCGGGCTCGGGCGCCGACGGGGCCACCGTGCAAAACCGCAGCAGCGTAGCAACGCCGCTGATGCATGCAGTGTACAAACTGGACGCCAAAAAGCGCGATCAAATCAGGGTGTCGCTAACGCGCAGCTACCGCACACCCACCCTGGCGCAACTGATCGCGCGCCCCAACGTGTCGCTCAACAACTCGCTGACGTCGCCCGACCGTTACGGCAACCCCGATCTCAAGCCCGAGCTGGCCACGGGGGTTGACTTGGCCTTTGAGCGCTACCTTGACGAAGGTGGCGTGCTAAGTGCCAATCTCTTCCACCGCAGCCTGAGTGACGTGATTCGCAACGTGATTTCAGTCAACACAAGCAACGGCCGCGTTGAATCCCGGCCCCAGAATGTGGGTGACGCCACCACCAGCGGCCTAGAACTAGAGGCCAAGTTTCGGCTTGACCAACTTTTGACGGACGCGCCCCGGGTTGACTTGCGTTGGAACGGCAGCATCTACGACTCCAAGGTCAAAAGTGTGCCGGGCCCCAACAACCGGCTGGAATCTCAGGCCCGTGGCTCGGTCAATTTGGGTGCCGATTACCGCTGGCGTGGGACGCCGTTGTCGGTGGGGGGCAACTTGAACTGGACGCCGTCGTGCGACCACGCGCATTTCAGAGACGCAGATCTTTCGCGAATCGGCCAAGCTGGTGGGGGACGCCTACGCCCTTTGGGTGTTTGACCCCAACTTGCAATTGCGCGTAACGGCCAGCAACTTTGCGCCGCGTGATTATCAAACCACCAACCGCGTCGAAGGCTTTGGCTTGGCACAAACCACCACCAACGCCGACAAAGGTCGCATGAACCTCAACGTTCGGCTGGAGATCAAGTTGTAGGGGCGGCTGGCGGCTTCAGGCCGTAAGCCTGTGCCAACAGCGTGTACGACTGGCGCCTTACGGTAGGGTCGTGCGCCCAGGTGTTGATCACCACTTCGTCCAAACCCAAGGCTTGCGCGACCGCGTCCAGCTTGTGCTTGACGGTGCTGGTGCTGCCCACAAAGGCGCGGGCCCGCATGGCCGACACGGTGGGCATTTCTTCGGCGGTGAAAGCCCGCTTGGCAATCTCGTCGGGGTGCTGCAGGGGGCCCAGCACGCCCCGTTGACGGTCAACACGCCAGCGCTCGCGCGACAAGGCGTGATGCTGCGCCTCGTCGTCGGTGGGTGCAGCCAAGGCCCAAACACAAATGGTGGCTTGGGGCTTGGGGTGGCGCGCGCTGGGTTGGTACTGCGTGCGGTAAAGGTGCAGTGCCTCTTCAACCCCTTGGCCATCCACAAAAAAGTACGCGTAGGCATAGGGTAAGCCCAGCGCCGCCGCCAACTGTGCGCCGTAGTTGGAGCTGCCCAACATCCACACCGTGGGCGTGCGCGAAAACGCTGGTGCATCGAGTGGCGCGCGAGGGTGGGCCACCAAACCACCCAAAGCCTGTCCGTCCACCCACGCTGAAAGCGCCATCACGTTGTTGGGAAAGTCCTCGGCGGTCGGGTCGGCATGGGGGTTCAACGCCATCGCCGTGCGCCGGTCGCTGCCCGGTGCACGCCCCACACCAAGATCGATGCGCCCAGGCGCCAAGGCATCCAGCGCCCGAAACTGCTCGGCCACTTTAAAGGGTGAGTAGTGCGGCAACATCACCCCAGCACTGCCCAAGCGAATGGTGGAGGTGCGCGCCGCCATCGCCGCCATCAAGATCTCGGGCGCTGTGCCCACGATGGTGGGCATGCCGTGGTGCTCGCTCACCCAGAACCGGTGGTAGCCCAGGGATTCAGCCAGCGTTGCAAGCGACAAGGTGTCGCGCACGGCTGCGTCTTCGCCGCGGCCTGAGGTGGCGATGGTTTGGTCGAGGATGGAGAGGGTCAGGGTCATGGTGTGAGGTTATCGCATTCAAAACTGCGCTTTGGAAGAACGCCTAAACTGGTGCGCCATGTGCGCCAACTACAAACCCGTCACCGCCCAAGACCGCTTGGTGCAGTACTTCGGTGTTGACAGGCCTAGCGACGCGCTGCCCCCCGAGGTCTACCCCGGGGGCCTGGCGCCTTTTATTGTGCGCAAGCATGACCGCGTCGAGTTGATTCGGGACACACGGTTGGGGCTGTTTGGCCTGCTTCCATCGTGGGCAAAGGACATGGCGTTTGGGCGCCGAACCTACAACGCGCGCAGCGAGACGGTGGCGCAAAAGCCGGCTTTTCGCGAGGCGTGGCGGCACGCGCGGCGCTGCATCGTGCCCATTGAGGTGGTGTTTGAGCCCAACTGGGAGTCGGGGCGCGCCGTGCGTTACGCCATTTCGCGGCGCGATGGCCGGCCCCTGGGGGTGGCTGGCCTGTGGGGTTGGTGGCGTGACGCCAAGGGCCAAGAGTGGCTGAGCTTCACCATGCTGACCATCAACGCAGACGGCCACGGCGTGTTCCAGCACATGCACCGCCCCGAAGATGAAAAGCGCATGGTGGCAATTTTGGACGAAGCCGACTACGACGCGTGGTTGGAGGGCACTGACGACCAAGCGCGGGCCTTGTTGGTGCCCTTTGCTGCCGAGCGGTTGCAAGCCCAGCCTGATCCGCGGGCTGCGACGGTGAGGGCGCCTGCACCAGCAAAAGCCGTGGGCAAGAAGGTGGACGACGATGACGACAACGGCGATACCCACCAGTTGGATCTGATTTAACCCCGGTCAAGGGGACGGCATTCAGTGGTGCGCCTCATGCTGCTTTTATAGTGCCAAGCATGCAAGACAAAAACACCAACAAGCCCTCGTTCTTTGCCGCCTTTGAAAACCTGGTGCCAACCTACCCGGCCCAAGAGCCTTCGCTGCCGCCCAGCACGTTTGCAAAATTTCTGTGGCACGGCACGCGTGGCATCCGGCCCTACCTGGCGGCCATGACGCTGCTCACCGCCATGATCGGCGCCTTCGAGGCCATCTTGTTTGCCATGCTGGGCTACATCGTCGACCGGTTGTCCGTCGTGGCGCCGGCGCAGTTGTGGGTGACTGAGAAACCCACCATGCTGCTGTTGGCGGCCGTGCTGGCAGCAAGCCCCCTGGTGGTGGCACTGCAAGCGCTCATCAAGTACCAGGGCATTTTTGTCAATGTGCCCATGCGTTTGCGCTGGAACTTTCATCGCCTGATGCTGGCCCAAAGTCTTTCGTTTTACCAGGACGAGTTTGCCGGGCGTGTGGCCACCAAGGTGATGCAAACGGCGCTCGCCGTGCGCGACGTGTGGATCATTGTGGCGGACATCCTGGTGTTTGTGGTCATCTACTTCGTCACCATGGTGGCGGTGGTGGGGCGGCTCGACCTGTGGATGTTGCTGCCGTTCATTGGTTGGCTGGTTTGTTATGTGTTGACGCTTTGCGTGTTTGTGCCGCGCCTGGGCAAGGTTGCCAAAGTGCAAGCCGACGCGCGCTCGCTGATGACGGGCCGCGTCACCGACGCCTACACCAACATCACCACCGTCAAGCTCTTTTCGCATGCCAACCGCGAGGCCAGCTACGCAAAGTCGGCGATGCAAGAGTTCATGACCACCGCTTACCAACAAATGCGGTTGGTGACGGGGTTTGAGATCGTGAACCAGGCCCTGACGGTCGCCCTCACGTTGAGCACTTGCGGTGTGGCTCTGTGGCTATGGTCGCAAGAGCAGGTGGGGGTGGGGGCCGTGGCGGCGTCCACGGCGATGGCGTTGCGCCTCAACGGCATCTCGCACTGGATCATGTGGGAGATGGCGTCGTTGTTTGAGCACATTGGCACCGTGCAAGACGGCATGGGCACACTGGCCAAGCCGCACACCGTGCTGGACAAGCCCGACGCGCCCGCGCTGACCGTCCCGCGTGGCGAGGTGCGCTTTGACGACGTCTCGTTTGGTTACGGCCAACCCAAGGCGGTGATCGAGCACTTCAGCCTCACCATTCGCCCGGGTGAAAAAATCGGCTTGGTGGGCCGCTCGGGCGCTGGCAAAAGTACCATCGTCAACCTGCTGCTGCGCTTCTACGACGTGGCCGATGGCCGCGTCTTGATCGACGGGCAAAACATTGCCGACGTCACGCAAGAATCACTGCGCGCCCAGGTGGGCATGGTGACGCAAGACACGTCGCTGTTGCATCGCTCGGTACGCGACAACATCCTGTATGGCAAGCCCCAAGCAGACGACACCCAAATGGTGGCGGCAGCCGAGCGTGCCCAGGCGGGCGACTTCATTGCCACGCTGACCGACCCCAAGGGCCGCAAGGGCTACGACGCCCACGTGGGTGAGCGCGGCGTCAAGTTGTCGGGCGGGCAGCGGCAGCGCATTGCCATCGCGCGGGTGATGCTCAAAGACGCGCCCATCTTGCTGCTGGACGAGGCCACCAGCGCGCTGGACAGCGAGGTCGAGGTCGCCATTCAACAGGGTTTGTTTTCGCTGATGGAGGGCAAGACCGTCATCGCCATCGCCCACCGCTTGTCCACCATTGCTGCCATGGACAGGCTGATCGTGATGGACAAAGGCCGCGTGGTGGAGCAGGGCGACCACGCCACCTTGTTGGCCCAAGGCGGCCTGTACGCCAAGCTCTGGGCCCACCAAAGTGGTGGCTTTTTGCTCGACGACGACGCACCGGCCGTGCAAGCACGCACCGAGGACGAAGCCACGACCAACGCTTGACCGTCGACTGCCGAACACGGCACGCCGCCCCCATGTAACCTTGGCGCGGGCAGGCCAAAACCCGCAGCGGCGACAATAGGGGGTGCGCACCCCCACCGACATCACCCAAGCCAAGCCGCTCACGGCCTACCGCCCCTATTGGGCCAAGCGTTTTGGCACCGCGCCATTTTTGCCCATGTCGCGCGAAGAAATGGATGCGCTCGGCTGGGATTCGTGCGACATCATCGTGGTGTCGGGCGACGCGTACGTGGACCACCCCAGCTTTGGCATGGCCGTGATCGGGCGTACGCTCGAGGCCCAGGGCTTTCGCGTGGGCATCATTGCGCAACCCGATTGGCAAAGTGCCGACGCCTTCAAGGCCCTGGGCCGCCCCAACTTGTTTTTTGGGGTGACGGCGGGCAACATGGATTCGATGATCAACCGCTACACGGCTGATCGCAAAATTCGCCGCGACGACGCCTACACCCCGGGCAACACGGGCGGTTCGCGCCCCGATCGCGCGTCCCTGGTGTACGTCAACCGCTGCAAAGAGGCCTACCCCGAAGTGCCCATCATTTTGGGTGGCATCGAAGGCTCGTTGCGGCGCATTGCGCATTACGACTACTGGCAAGACAAAGTGCGGCGCTCCATCTTGGTGGACGCCAAAGCCGACTTGCTGCTGTACGGCAACGCCGAGCGCGCTGTCATCGAAGTGGCGCATCGCCTGGCTGCGCGCGAGCCGGTGGAAAAGCTCACCGACGTGCGCGGCACGGCCTTCATGCGCCGCAGCGACGACGAAAGCGCGCAAGGGTGGATGGAGATCGACTCCACCGAGGTGGATCGCCCCGGCCGCATCGACGAGCACATCAACCCCTACGTGATGTCGATGCCCGACGACGCAGCGTGCAAAACCGACGCGGCGGCGCCCACCGCAGCTGGGGAAAGCATCGTGGCCATGCCCACCAGCCGCAAAGTTGGGGCGGTGGTGATGCCGGCGCGTGACAAAACCGTCATCCGCCTGCCGTCGTACGAGCAAGTCAAGCGCGACCCCGTTTTGTATGCCCACGCCAGCCGCGTCTTGCACCTGGAGACCAACCCCGGCAACGCCCGTGCGCTGGTGCAGCGCCATGCCGACCGCGACGTGTGGATCAACCCACCGCCCATCCCCCTGGCCACCAGCGAGATGGACCACGTGTTTGACCTGCCGTATGCACGCAGCCCGCACCCACGTTACGCCGACGAGCGCGGGCGCCACGACGGCGCCACCAAGATTCCCGCGTGGGAGATGATTCGCTTTTCGGTCAACATCATGCGTGGGTGTTTTGGTGGGTGCAGCTTTTGCTCCATCACCGAGCACGAAGGCCGCATCATTCAAAACCGCAGCGAAGACTCGATCCTGCGCGAGATTGAAGACATCCGCGACAAGGTGCAAGGGTTTACCGGCGTCATCAGCGATTTGGGCGGCCCCACGGCCAACATGTACCGCTTGGCTTGCAAAAGCCCGGCCATCGAGGCGGCGTGCCGCAAGCCCAGCTGTGTGTACCCCGGCATATGCAGCAATCTCAACACCGACCACGCTCCGCTCATCAAGCTCTACCAGCGCGCAAGGCAATTGCCGGGTGTGAAGAAGATCTTGATCGCATCGGGCCTGCGCTACGACTTGGCGGTGCAATCCCCCGCGTACATTGAAGAGCTGGCCACCCATCACGTGGGCGGTTACCTCAAAATTGCGCCTGAGCACACCGAAGGCGGCCCGCTGTCCAAAATGATGAAGCCGGGCATCGGCGCCTACGACCGCTTCAAACAGATGTTTGACAAGGCCAGCGCCGCCGCCGGTAAAAAGCAATACCTCATCCCTTACTTCATTGCCGCCCACCCGGGCACGGGCGACGAAGACATGATGAACCTGGCCATCTGGCTCAAGCGCAACGGCTTCAAAGCCGACCAGGTGCAAACCTTTTACCCCAGCCCCATGGCCACCGCCACGGCCATGTACCACTCGCAAATGAACCCCCTCAAAGGCATCAGTCGCGATGCGCGCAAGGGCGAAAAAGTGGACGTGGTGAAGGGCGAGCGCCGACGCCGATTGCACAAAGCCTTCTTGCGCTGGCACGACCCCGACAATTGGCCGCTGCTGCGCGAGGCCTTGCAAGCGATGGGGCGCGCAGACCTGATTGGGAACGGGCGTGAACAGTTGATTCCGTTGCCTCGGCCGGGGGAGCGGGTGAGGGCTGTGCGGATGCGGGTGCAGGCTGGTGATGCCGAGAAGGCCGGAGCGCCGTCAACAGGGGCTGGGCGCAAGCCTGTGCGGGGGACGATGTTGACGCAGCACACGGGGTTGCCGCCGCGTGAGACGGGGGGGGCAAGAACGCCGCCTGCTGCGCGGCGTCTGGGGGCCAAAATGCGGGGCAAGCGTTGAGACCACAACACCAACCATCGCCGAGGTGCAACACGTGTCTGCCGCCCTGATCGCAGCCCTTTTCTTCACGGTAGCCCTGCTTGTGGTCACTGCGTACTTCATCATGGGCTCGGTGCCACTTTTGATACTCAAGCACGACACCCCCAAGGACTCTCGCTTCGTGCGCGGCTTCTTCAACACCTACTACCTGGCAGCGGTGTTTACAGCGGGCGCGACTGCCTTGAGTTACGCAACCGCAGGGCAGCCAACCCAGACAGTCGGCGCAGCGGCACTTGCACTGCTGGCCTATGTTCTGCGCCGCAACGTGGTTCCTAAGATGGACCTGCTTCGAACGCAGATGGAGATCAATATGAAGAATGCTGTGTCGGCGTTCCGCCGCATCCATGCGACCGCGATACTCATCAACCTGGCTCAGCTTGCTCTCATCGTTTGGAGCCTTGTGGTTCTGTCACTGCAAATGAAATGAAGCTCTGGGCCCCTTGCCGACGGGGAGGTACGGCGCGCCAAGTGCGGGTCGTTGCGTTGCGTTGCGCGGCGCGCGCTGGGGTTGCATGAAGTCGTCGGATCGTGAAGAATGGATATCTTTGGATTCCTACCCATGACTGTGAAGGACTACCCGTGTACGCAAAAGGGTATGGATTGCAAAGTGCTTTTGGCATCTACGTCACGTTATGCCGCTTGAAAGCGCTTTGAGCTCGGCGATCGAGTGGCTGGTCGAGTCTCGCCAGATCCTGGTAGATCCAACATTTGAGTCATCGATGCGTCTGCGACAGAGTGCTGCACTCCAAAGTGCGTCACTTGAACACAGTGCTGCAGTAGTTCTATTGGTGAAATCAGGGCTACCTGGCTCGGCTTCTGCACTTCTTCGTCCGCAGTACGAGGCGCTTGTGCGCGGGTTGTGGTTGCACCGGTGCGCAAGTGACCAGTGGGTTGAAAAGTTTGCAAGAGGGCACGAGCCGCCTAAAGTTGGCGTCATGATTGCGGCACTTGAGAATCAAAACGTCTACGGAAGTTCTCTTCGGAAATTCAAAGAGAAACTGTGGTTCGCTTTCAACGAGTTCACCCACAATGGCAAGCAGCAAGTTGTTGCGCGCATTGCATCGGGTGAAATCAAGTCGAACTTCTCGGATCGACAGAAGGTTTCCTTTGTACGCATTGCCTCAATGGGGAGCCTTCTAGCCGCGAGTGAGGTCGCTGCTATTTGCGACGACGAACAAATGGGCCGAAGCCTTCTGGAGGCGTATAGGCATGCACACAAATCGGCATAACAGGTCTGTCAACCGGACACACAACGGCGCGGCGGCGGTTGGCTTGTGCGTCGGCTTGGCCACGCCGTTGTGCGCCGGTTACTTCCAACGGTAAGCCGTACCAAGTCACCCTCACTTCAGGAGGTTCCGCACATGAAAATCAGCACTCCTCCCTCGGTCCAGTCGCTCGATCATGTCCACGTTTTCGTCTCCAATCGAGACAGTTCAGAGCGTTGGTATAACGAGGTGCTGGGTTTCCAAAGAATCAAGGAGTTCGCGTTCTGGGCGACAGAAGGTGGTCCGCTGACGATCCAGAACGCAGCGGGAACCGTACACATCGCTCTCTTCGAGAGGCCAACCGAGAAGTGTCGCTCTACCATTGCCCTCGGAGTCGATGCCAATGAGTTCCTCGCCTGGCGAACGCATCTCCGAGCTGCATTGGGCCAGTCTCCAAAGCTCGCGGATCACAAGATCGCCTGGTCCCTCTACTTTCACGACCCCGATGAGAACCCATACGAAATCACCACGTACGCGTACCAAGAGGTGAAAGTCGAGCTCGCCGAGAGCAAAATCTAACTATTTTCTAGAACATACGCGCTTCGGCAAGGCAGGCCGGCCGCCTTGCGGCCACAGTTATCATCCGCTGTTCGGGCGGGCTGCCTTGCCTCTGCGGGCGGGTCGGCTCAAACGCTAAGTTGCACAGAAGCCGAAAGCCAACCATGCCTGGCACCATCACCGAATGAATGCATCCACGCAAATCGTCTTCACATGCTTCGCTATGGTCGTTCTCGTAGCCATAGTTGCCGTCCGATTGTTTGTTGTTCGAGTTAGCGAGTTCAAGACGAAGCGAATTCGACCTCAAGAGGCCGCAACGTCAACTCAAGTCACCAAGAAATTGCAGCTCGTGCAGGCTTCTGACAACTTCAATAACCTCTTTGAAGTACCGATCTTGTTCTACTTGTTGTGCTCAGTCCTACTGGCCACCAACGAGTCAAGTCTGTTCTTTGTTGCCGGGGCTTGGGCCTTTGTACTGCTTCGCGTTGCTCACAGCTACATACAGTGCACATACAACAACGTCATGCACAGATTCGCCTGCTTCGCCACCAGCAGCGTGGTCCTCCTAGCAATGTGGTTCACTCTGGTCATCGAGCTGGCCGCGAAGAATTCAACCTAACCTTTTCAATCGAGATGGCGCCACACGGCAAGCCAGGCGCCGTCCCTCATTTCAAATGTTAAGCCACATGAAAATCGTCCCGCTAAGATCTACTGCCCCGATCAACAGCAAAGCAGCGATGCTGCTGCCGGGCGCGTACTTTCACGATGCCTGGGCAATCTCAGCAGCCAGGCCAGAACTTGACGCGCTGGGCCAGTTTCTTCGAGTCGCGAGTGCGACACCGAAATGGATCGATCGGATGATGACCCTTAGGAACAGAGTGGTCGGTCTTTTTGGTCTCAAGAACTTGGGCGAACTCGCTGGAATCGATTCATCGAAGCCAAGTTCAGCCTACGTTCCTGGCGACAGGGTAGGCATCTTTACGCTGGTCGAGAAAACCGATCACGAAGTGCTGCTCGGCGACGACGACAAGCACCTGAATGTTGTCGTCTCGGTTCACAAGATGCCTGCCACTCATGGCCAAGGCACTGTCGTCACCGTAACGACAATCGTGCACGTCAAGAATTTGCTCGGGCGGCTTTACATGCTGCCTGTGGCGCCGGTCCATCACGTGATTGCGCGCACCATGGTCAAGGCAGTTGGAAAAGCAACTTAACCAGTCGGTAAACCTAACCCTAAACAGCAAGATGCATGCGACTGGTGAGGTTCGTTCCGTTCACGATAGCCCACCAGCTCCATGGCATGCGCCGAAGCGGTCAGGTTGTCGCCAACGTTGAAAGTCATTGAAACACTTCATCCACACCCTGGCGCGGATGCAGCATCTCTTGGATTCAGCGGTCTGGGCGGGCCTCGTGGTGACGACGGAACCCTTCGCCAGCGGCTCTCATTGTGCGGTGGTCTATCGCACCGTTCAGTCGCTCAACCGTCATCTGGCGCCGCCACCCAGGCGTTTTGTCGCAATCTATGCAGTGGCCATAGCTTGCGCTTCTATCATCGCTTCCTGATGCCAACCAAAGAACACCGAGGTAACCCACCATGCAGCTATCTCTGCGCCAAATTGCCCTAGTCGTTTTGGGCCTGCTGCTTAATGCACAGGCCATGGCCACCCAGGCCGGGTTTCGTCAGATCAACATACCGGGCTCCACGTCTGATGCGACATCCATCCCGGTGGCTTTGTACTACCCGACCCAGGCGCCTGCACGCTCCGTTGACATGGGTCCGTTCACCGCTCAGGTTGCCATCCAGGCCCCGCCGGACGCAGATGTTCAAAGGGTTGATCATGTTGAGCCATGGAACAGGCGGCACTGAACTGGGCCACAGCCGTCTGGCCGAGGCGCTCGCACAACACGGCTATCTCGTGGCCGCCCTGCGACATCCTGGCGACAATTGGCAGGACCGCACCTTGTTGCAGAAAGGCGCCGCTCGCTATTTCACAGAGCGGCCGCAACACGTATCCCGCGTGATCGACGCGTTGCTTCGTGACCCCGACTGGAGCGACCGTATTGCAAGAGACGCCCAAGGTCCTCGCATTGGCGCCGTCGGGCATTCAGCCGGTGGCTACACCGTGTTGGCGTTGGCCGGCGGCCAGCCCGACCCGTCGCGCATCGCCACGCATTGCGAGGGCCATCGTGCCGATGATCCAATCTTCTGCAGCATGGGCCGGACGGGGCAGTCAGCAACCAGCCCCGTGGCGACGCCGCAGCCGATCCCACCGCTGATCGACACCCGGGTGCGCGCAGTTGTGGCACTTTCCCCGGTGGGGGTGGTTTTTAGCGCTCAGTCGCTCGCCAAAGTCCAGATCCCCACTGTGATCTACGTGGCGGAACAAGACCGCTTCCTGGTGCCGCGTTTTCATGCGGAATGGATCGCCCGCAATCTGCCGGGCGCCGAACTCCACCGGGTGCCCAACGCCTGGCACTTTGCGTTCATGGACACACCCAGTACGCCCATTCCGTCCGAAGATGGCGACCTCCGAGCCGACCCACCGGGCTTCGACCGCCAGGCGTTCCTGAATCAGTTAAAGCATGCCCTTCCCGTGTTCTTCGACAAGGCATTTCGCTAAGGGCGCGACGCTGACGCCCAAACCTTCGTTCCAGCGGACGTAGCCCTTCCAGTACACGAAGCGCCCCAGCACAAACAGCAGGCCGGGCACGGCGACATACAGCGGGTCCCAAAAGCAGGCGGCTGTCGCCATTGGGGGCAACATCATCACGAGGCGTTCTTGGGTGTTGAGGTGCACCCGTGACACGCGCTCAATCGACACCCGACAACACCAACGCTTGCCGACGCCGCGCAAGGTCAGCGCTTTACCCGCGGCCCGGTCGTCATGGCCATGGCGCGGTCCAGTGCGAGCAAAGCTTCTTGACGGCGCCCCACCATTTGCAGCAGGTGCGACCTCGCCGCCCACGCGGGTTGAAACCCAGCCCGTAAGGCAGCGTCGATTTGGTCCAAGGCAGCCAAACCTTGAGCGGGGCTGTGGGCGTAACCTTGTGCGACAGCGCGGGCCACCCGTGCGCCGACGCTGGGCGCTAGCCGAACCAAGCCTTCGTACAACAGTGCGAGCGAAGCCCAATCGGTTATGCCTGTTTTTGCCCGAGCAACGTGGGCTGACTGGATGGCGGCCTCCAGCTGAAAGCGTCCCATGGTGCCTTGGCCATGCGCACGCATCAACAGACGCTCACCCCATTCGATCATGCGCGCGTCCCAGCGCGTGGTGTCTTGCGCGTCCAAGGCCACGTAGCCTCCGTCGGGCCCTACACGCGCCGCTCGTCGCGCCGCCGAAAGCGCGAGGCCGGCGGCGAGGCCCAGCACTTCAGGGTCTTCTGGCAGCAGTTGCACCAGCAAGTCAGCCAGGTAGCGCGCTTCGTCGGCCAGGTCTTCATCGGCAGGGCCGAGGCTCGTCAATCAACGCGTCGCTGGTGGCTGCTTCGCCGGCCAAATCCCAACCGACGGCGTAGGCGCCGTAGATCGCCTCCAGCACGGCGGTCAACCGATCGGGCATGTCCGACCGACTGGGCAGCGCAAAAGAGATGCGTGCGTCTTTGATCTTGCGTTTGGCGCGCACCAAACGCTGCGCCATGGTGGCGGTGGGCACCAGAAAGGCGCGGGCGATGTCTTGCGCCTCCAGCCCGAGCACCGTTTGCATCATCAGCGGGGCTCGCACAGCAGCTTCGATGGCAGGGTGGGCGCAGACAAAAAGCAGTTTCAAGCGCTGGTCGGGAATTTCGTCAGGGTCGGTGTCGACCTGGAACATGGCTTCCAGCTCCTCGTCAATCAGGTCCACCCGGGTGCGCGCAGAAGCACTGCGCAGCACGTCCAGTTGCCGGTTGCGCGCCACCGTGAGCAGCCAGGCCAGCGGGTTGTCGGGCACGCCGCGCTCGGGCCACTGCGCCAGCGCGGTTGCGAAGGCGTCTGACAGTGCGTCTTCAGCGCCCGCCAAGTCACCACTGCGCAACGCCACCAACGACAACAGTCGGCCGTAAGACTCGCGGGCGGCCCGCGCAGCGGCGCTGGTCGCCTGGTTGCCGACCATGTCTGCAGGCGCTGGGCCGTGCGTGTTGGCCATCACCCCATCGCCGACGGCCGCACCTCGATCAAGCCACGCTGGGCTGCCGGGCAACGTTCGGCCCAGCGAAGCGCCTCGTCCAGATTGGACACGTCGATGACGTAGAAGCCACCCAACTGCTCTTTGCTGGCGGCGTACGGGCCGTCCTGAATCTGGCGCGTGCCGTCACGCACGCTGAGCACCGTCGCCGTGGCGCTGGGGCGCAACCAGTCGGTGGTGACAAACACGCCGGCGTCCCGCAAGGACTGGGTGTATGCCTCAAACGCCGATTTGACCTGCTGCATGGCCGCTGCCGGTGCGTTGGCCATCTGGGCTTCGTTGTTGTAGAGAAAGAGCGTGTATTTCATAGGGATCTCCGGTAGCGCGAGCGGCTTGCTCACATCCACATGACGAGTTCGCTCTGGGGCAATCGACAACGGGGTGTAGTTTAGTTGTGGGGCGGCGGTGCCGCCTTGCCTTGACGTTGCGGGGGCTCCAGGGGAAACTGATGCTCGCCCAGGGTGGCGCTTAGGTGCCAAACATCAAACAATGGTTTCAGTTGAGATGATGCGCTGTTGTCTCTTTCAAAAAACGGGTCAACGCCCACTTGCATGAGGTGCCCCCACTATGGCTTACGACCTTGGCCTTGCCCAGCGTGTCCGCGAGGCACTCGGGCAACGTCCGTTCGTGTCGGAGCGCGCCATGTTTGGTGGCCTTGCCTTTCTTGTTGACGGCAAGATGTTTGTTGGCATTTCGGGTGACAGTTTGATGGCGCGCGTTGGGCTTGAGCATTACCTCGATGCACTTGCCATGCCAAGCGTTAGGCCCATGGACTTCACAGGCCGCCCGATGAAGGGCTACGTTTACCTGGATCCACCAGCACTTGTCGATGACCATGTCCTCGAGGCTTGGGTGACTTGGTGCATCAGCTACGTGGTTGCCTTGCCGACGAAGGCTGCACGGACGCAACAGCGGGACATGTTCGTGTTGTCATCTAAAGTGAAGGCAGCAGCACATTCCACTTCAGCGGACACAACCGCTGCAGTTGACGACTTCATGGCCCAGCTTGATCACCCCTTAAAAATCGAAGTTCAAGAAATCCGCAGCGCCATTCTTGGCGTGTCAGCGGCCATCGCTGAAGGCATCAAGTGGAAGGCGCCCAGCTTTCGCACCCATGAGTATTTCGCGACCATCAATTTGAGAGAGAAGGACGGCATGGGTGTCATCCTTCATCTTGGCGCGAAGGTTCGAGATCTTGGACCAGGCGGCTTGACCATTGAAGACCCCAAAGGTTTGCTTAAGTGGTTGGCGCCCGATAGGGCAAGCGTTCGGTTTGCGAGTTCCAGTGACTTCAAGGTGAAGAAGGCTGCCTTTGAATGCATCGTCCGCTTGTGGGTCAGGCATGTCTGAGCAGATGGTAGGCCCTTTACATTGCACTATTGCCTGCCAAATGACATCATCAAAAATCATGACACCCTCGCATCGCAAACCTCAAGTCTGCGTCCTCGGCAGTGCCGAGCCCGGGTCGAAGGCCTACGAATTGGCAGGTCAAGCCGGCGAGGCACTTGCCAAGCTTGGCATCACGGTTGTCAGTGGTTGCGGTAGCCCCGCAACCCGCATCGCTGCTGAACGGGCCCTTCACGCCAACGGCCTTGTGTTGAGCATTGTTCCCCCCGACCAAATGCCACCACCGGACTGGCCCGCTACCGTGGTCATTCCCTGTGGGATGGGCGACGCCCGTAATTTGCTGATGGCTTTGGCCGGCGACGCATGCATCGTTGTCGGGGGCCGAGCGGGTACAAAATCTGAAGTCCACTTGGCTTGGCTGCACAAGCGACCGTTGCTGCCACTGGTGGGTTGCGGGGGTTGGTCAGACGAATTGCAAGCCAACCCGCCCGACGAGCGAGAGAATTCAAAAATTCTGCCGTGGGGCTCGGTCCAAGAGCTTGAGCACAACTTGCGTAGTCTTGGTTTGACCTAGCGTGTGGCCCTTCATTCCGCGCAGCGTCAGTTGAGGGAAAAGATCGATGGCAAGGCTGACGCTGGTCCTTCTCCCTGGCATGGACGGCACGGGCCTGCTGTTTAATCCGTTCATCGCTGCACTTGCGGGCGAGTTCCAGATCAAGGTCGTTGCATATCCCTCGTCAACGCCACTTGGTTACCTGGAACTGGAAGCCATCGCTCGCAAAGCGCTTCCGAAGGAGGGCCCCTACGTCATCCTTGGTGAGTCGTTCTCGGGCCCCATTGCGATCTCCCTTGCCTCATCTGCCCCTTCACAGCTCAAGGGACTGATTCTTTGTTGTAGCTTTGCTCGCAATCCGCGTCCGGCACTTTCGGCATGGGGTCCGCTGTTGAGCGGACTTCCTTTTGGTGCGATGCCGGTGGCCGCGAGTGCCCACATTCTGTTTGGTCGGTTTTCCACGGCCGCGCTGCGAGCGGAACTAACCCAGTCGCTATCGCGGGTATCTCCGGCTGTTCTTCGCAAGCTTGCGAGTGAAGTGCTGTCGGTCGATGCTTCCGCCAAGATGGCGTCGGTTCGGGTGCCCTTGTTGTACCTGCGAGCGTCGCGCGACCGCTTGGTCCCGCCGACTGCGTCGGCAGCAGTTATTTGCCTCTCTCCCTTGGCGCAGGTCGTCGAAATTGAGGCCCCCCATGGACTGCTGCAGGCCAGGCCAGGTGAGGCGGCGCACGCCGTCGCCGCCTTTCTACGTCGCATCGCTACTGGCATCTAGCCCGGTTTGGCCTCTGCCGACTCAGCTTCCGTGTTCGATCGACGCCATGCGGCCTTCGCCCATCGTCTTCATCACCACTTCTTGAATGCATGCGCACTGTTCATAGAATCGCCGAATGCGGCAACATCTCGGCCTTGTATCAGTCGTTGTTCGCGACTACGACGAAGCGATTGCGTTCTATATCGACAAGCTAGGTTGATCTTGCCCCCGCAATCCAGGACAGGCCCTATACGCAATGTAGCGCCTGTTGATTGTCGAGTCGAGCAAGGCGCTGGTTTTGCTCGACAAGGGTTTGGTGCTGATGCTGCCTGAACTCCCGCGGCGACATCATCTTCAATGCTGAATGCGGATGCACCTCGTTGTAATGTTCGAACGCTGCGCTTAGCTGGGCCAACACCGTTTTGGCGTCCCGCGTGTCCATGCGCGACACATAGTCACGCTTGAACGTGTTCACGAAGCTCTCAGCCATGCCGTTGCTCTGCGGACTGCGCACCGGCGTGTTGATCGGCGTCAGCCCCAGTTGCCTGGCGATGCGCCGCGTCTCGTTGGCGATGTAGGCGCTGCCGTTGTCACTCAGGTATTCAAGCACGCAGCCCTTGGGAATGGACTCTGTTGATCCAAAGCGCTTCTCCACGGCCTCGATCATCATCTCTCGCACCTGCTCACCGGGCAAGCCCTTGCCCTCCCAGGCCCGCCAGGTGATGTTCTCACGGTCCGCGCAGTCGTTGGTGAACGTGCTGGTGACGGTGGCGCCGTCATCGCAGCCAATCTCGAAGCCGTCGGAGCACCACCGCGTATTGCTGCGTAGCACCGCCACCGTGCCCTCGTGACGACGGCTGTCGCGGCGCTTGGGCGCTTTGGGCAGCAGCATCTGGTGCTGCGCCATCACGCGGTAGGCCCGTTTGGGATTCACACGAGGTGTGCCGTGGCCCTTGCGCTGCCGGTTGACCAGCGCGCAGGCGCGCCGGTACCCGTAGGTTGGCAGCTCGAGCACCTGCTCACGGATCTCGGCAATCAAGATCGCATCGCCCAGCGGCGTGCGCCCACGGCGACGATCGTGCCACGTCGCATCGCGCAGCACCATCGTTTGCACATTGGAGCGCGCCACGCTCAGCGCGGCACACACCGCGCTCATGCCTCGTCCTTGGGCCACAAGGGTGAGCGCGCAATCCACTTTTTTTCGACGGAGATCTCCACCGCTTCCTTCAGGATCTCGTTTTGCAGCGTCACCTTGCCCAGCACCCGCTGCAGCTTCTTGATCTCGTCGCGCGCCGCCGCCAGCTGCGACGCCGGCACCACCGACTCCCCCGCACCCACGGCCACCAACGCGCCTTGGCGCTCCAGCTTGCGCCAAGCAAAGAGCAGGCTTGCCGCCACTCCGGTCTCCCGTGCGACGAGCGACACGCTCATGCCGGGCTCGTACGTGCGCGCCACCAGGGAAGCTTTCTCGGTGACAGACCAGCGCCTTCGGCGCTGGTCTGTCACAACCACTTCAACCTTGTTCGTACCCGTGTCCGTAGCTCTAGTCGTGTTCACAGTTCTTCTCCTATCTGCAAAGATAAGCGATAGAACTTGTCCTGGGAATCAGGGGGCTAGATCATAGGTTTTACACTGGTCGAAGACACCTATCTGCCTGTGCAGGGTAAGCGCTGGGTTGTTGTGTCTCCACCGGGTGCGCGCGAATCGCGCATCCTGTTGGCCCGTGCTGTCAACGATTTGCAGGCTTCTCGGGTGGGTAACCAAACCGGGGGAAGGGTCTTCCTGTTTTTGTACACGGACAACTTTTGGAGAGACTTCAACGCCTTCAAGGAAAAGGGCGTGATCTTCGTGCGGGCCCCCAAGTCAGAGGTTTATGGGACGGTTGCAGTTTTCCAAGACGTGCATGGGAATCTGTGGGATTTGCTGCAACCCAAAGAGGCCTTTGCGGGTGACCCAAGTGATTCAAGGGCCACGTGACAAAAGCTCCAATCACAGGACTGAAACTTGCGTTCCAAGCAGTCCTTGAAGACTGGGCGGAAGGCATGGACTATTGCGCTGTGACCGTGCCTGCCGACATCACCGAGGCGGTCGGCACCAAGGGCCCCGTGTTGGTGATGGCAAAGGTGAATGACTCAAAGCCGTTTCAGGTGAGTCTCTTTCCGGTGGGGGGTGGACGACACTGCATTCGCATCAAGGCTAAGGTTCGTCGCGAGACCAACACCAAGACTGGTGATCGCATTCGATTGCAAGTCACCGTGCTTGATCGTGCAAACGTGGTGATCCCCGACGCTTTGGCTAGCGCGCTGATGGCTGAAGGTGCGACAGTCGCGTTCAATGCGCTTGCGCCAGGCAAACAAAATTTCATCATTCGTCGGATCGACGCCGCCGCCAAACCAGAGACTCGGGCAATGAGAATTCGGGAGGCCGTGGTCGCAGCACACGAACGGGAGCAGAGAATGAATGATCACGGCTCAACGCGGCGCGTTGTCGCATTTCTCAAAGGCGTCATGCCCACCAACGCAAAAATGCCCGCGTTGAGGGCCGCGTTTGAGTCGGCGCGGTTCACCAACGTCAAGACCATCCTTGGCTCGGGGAATGTCGCGTTCGACACGTCGATACAAACGGAGTCTGACATCGAGCGCCTGGCTGAAAAGGCAATGAAACAAACACTGGGCCGTTCCTTCTACACCATCGTCCGATCATCGGCTTACCTTCAACGCCTCCTGGCGTCGGACCCGTTCACCGCAGCGGGTATCCCTCATGACGCCAAGCGTGTCATCAGCTTCATGCGTGAGGCGCGGAGCCCCAAGGTCGTCCTCCCGTTGGCCGAAAACCAAGCCTCTGTGTTTTTGGCATTGGGCCGCGAGGTTTTTAGTGCTTACGTGCCGACTGATCAAGGCCCCATCTTCATGGGCCTCATTCAACGTGCCTTTGGCACCGATGTCACCACGCGCACGGTTGAAACGGTGCTGAAGTGCGCATCAGCGTAGCGTCGCGCACTGCGCTGTCAAGCTCTGGCGCCGGGCTTGACCACCTCAAGATCGTCGAAGAAGCTTGAAGCCACGGGGTCGTGGCTGTAATCGCGGTTGTCGCCTTCGGCCAGCAGTTCGGCCACATCGGCCACAGGGATGGCGTGCCGACCGGTGTCATCCATCTCGCTTTCGACGGCTTGTGCCGCATCGTCGCCGCGCAATTGTTTGTAGGCTTGTGCCGGCGAAGGCAGAGCACCTTCGCGCCAAACGTGTACCGGAATGCCCGCAGCTTGCAGCACACGGGTTAGGCCTTCATGGCGCTTGATGCTGCGGGCGGATTCGCCCGTGCCGCGCACCTCGATGGCTGCGACGGGGCGCGAGCTGGTGTCGGTGATCAACAAGTCCACACTCTGTCGGCCCACGCGCTGCAACCAATCGGTGTACGAGTGTTTGGTGGGCACGCTGATGAAGCGCGACAGGGGCACCTGCCCAAGTACCAAATGCTTGGGCATGGCACGCCGCACGATGTCGTAGGCTTGGCGTTCACCCAAGGTCAGAACCCGCACGGTCTGCGGAGGCCAGGCAGCTAGCGTGTCGACACCGTCCAATGGGTTGATAGCGGCAGCTGCAGGCTTGCGGCGACGCTCAAGTTTCAACAAGATCATTGCGACAGCAAACAGTGAGATGGCGATGGTGGTAGCAATGGCCAGCATGGGTTTGGGGTGAAGAAATCGCCTTCGAGCAAGGCATGGGTTCAGTTCAAGCCGTTAGGCTAGGGGCAGCCGCCCACCCGGACAAGCCGTTGATTGGGGGTGTGGCCCGCAAGGGCATCAAATGTGGGCAATCGTTCTCACTTTGACGACGCGATGCGACACCTGCGCTAAGCTTCTGGCCACGCAACTACGCACAAGCACGCACCGTGGCAGCCAGCAGCCTCTTAGCCCTGATAGACGACATCGCCACGATCTTGGACGATGTGGCCGTATTGACCAAGGTCGCAACCAAGAAGACAGCCGGGGTGTTGGGCGACGATTTGGCACTCAACGCCCAGCAGGTGTCAGGGGTGCAAGCCGACCGCGAATTGCCGGTGGTTTGGGCCGTTGCCAAGGGCTCGTTCATCAACAAGGCCATCCTGGTGCCTGCGGCGCTTTTGATCAGCGCCTTTGCGCCCTGGGCGGTGACGCCACTGTTGATGATTGGCGGCGCCTTTCTTTGTTACGAAGGCTTCGAAAAACTGGCGCACAAGTTTTTGCACAAGGCCGAGGACGAAGCCCACCACGCGGCCTTGACGCAAGCCCTGATTGATCCTGCCGTCGACATGGTGGCACTTGAAAAAGACAAGATCAAAGGCGCGATCCGAACCGACTTCATTTTGTCGGCCGAGATCGTTGCCATCGTGCTGGGCACGGTGGCCGCCAAACCGTTCATGACGCAGGTGGCGGTGCTGGTCAGCATGGGCATCCTGATGACCGTGGGGGTTTACGGTTTGGTGGCGGGCATTGTCAAGCTGGACGATCTTGGTTTGCACTTGAGTCGCCGTGCGAGTTCGGCGGCCCAAACGGTGGGCCGTGCCATTCTTTGGGGTGCCCCGTGGATGATGAAGGGGCTGAGCATCGCGGGCACGGCGGCCATGTTCTTGGTGGGCGGAGGCATCTTGGTGCACGGATTCCCGCCCGTTCAACACGCCTTGGAGGCTGCCTTGAAGGGCGTTTCAGGGTGGGCATCCACGTTGGGAGAAATGGGCGCCAATGGGGCGGTAGGGCTGGTGGCGGGCGCGTTGCTGCTTGGCGCTGTCACCGTCATTCAAAGGCTCCGGCGCGGGTAGGCGTCAACCAACTGCCCCTTTGGTCGTTATAGTCCGGGCGCGCTTGTTTTGGGCGCGTCTCTTTACCCCCCTGTCCTCTTAGGAGTAGCCCATGTTCAAGTCTCTGTTGGCCGCGTTGGCCATGTTGGTTGCAAGCGTGACCGCATTTGCAGCCGTTGACGTCAACAAAGCCAGCCAAGCTGAGCTTGAGGGTGTCAAAGGCGTCGGCCCTGCCATTTCGACCAAAATTCTTGATGAGCGCAAAAAGGCGCCTTTCAAGGACTGGAATGACTTCATTGATCGCGTCAAAGGCGTGGGCGAGGGCAACGCAGCCAAACTGTCGGCTGAAGGCGTGACGGTGGGTGGTGCCGCATTCAAAGGCGTTGCAGCGCCGGCTGCCAAAGCTGCCGATGCCAAGCCAGCCGCCAAAGCTGACGCCAAGCCTGCTGCGGCCGTCGCCGCCGGTGCCACCGCAGCCACGGCTGCAGCGCCCGCCAAGGCAGCTGTGGCAGCGCCAGCAGCACCCATGGCAGAAAAGAAAATGGCTACGAAAGCAGAGCCAGCCATGGCCAAAGATGGCAAAAAAGCTGAAGCACCTGCCAAAGATGCCAAGCCGATGGCCAAAGACAAGGCCGACGCCAAAGACGTCAAGCCCGTTGCCAAGGATGCCAAGCCTGCTGCAAAGGACGCCAAAGCAGCCGCTGCTGACGACAAGAAGCCTGATCCCAAGAAGTAATTCGGACCCAAACCAGGGCACTTCGGTTGCCCTGGGTGGACAAACCCGCGACGACACCGTTGGCTTCTGTCAACGGTGTCGTTTTGTTTCAGGGGAGCGATTTCTACGCCGGGGCTGAATCGGTGCTTTTTTGTGGCGTATGCTTGTGTGCCGTGTGGCGCTTTGCCCCAAGCCGGGACTTCCACCCACGCGAAGCATTTGCATCAACTTCATCATCATCGCGTCGAAAGACAAACAAGGAAAAGCTCCCATGAGTGATTACGCTGCTGACGTTAAGAAGTACGCCCCCACTGCAAGCGACGCGCACATTGCTGCCATCGTTAAGTACTGTGGCATCGCACTGCGCAACAAAGACTCGTCCCTCGTGTCTGGCTCCGACCAGAGCGAGCTCGACCGCGTGCGTGATGGCTTTGCCTTCAAGAAGCTGGGCCTGGACAAAGAAGCCGCTTCGGCAGGCATCAACAAGGTTGTGGCACAAATGAAGGCCGACCGTGCCAAGAGCCGCGTCACGTTTTACTACCTGTTGGCACAGACGACCAACACGCTGAGCAAACTAGGCTGACCGCCCCTTGCCCCAGTCAAAAGCCCGGCAGTGTCCGGGCTTTTTTGATGATCAAGCGGCCACGGCGTCTCTGGGGCTTTCGCGGATTGCAACGCGCTGCGCCTACCGCGCCGTCGCTTCCAAAAACAATGCCGGGTCCACCATCACACGGTTGAGCGACACCGACCAGTGCAAGTGAGGCCCGGTGACTCGACCTGTTGCGCCCACGGTGGCGATGGCTTGTCCCTTGGCAATGACGTCGCCTGCCTTCACTCCGATGGTGTGCAAGTGGCAGTACATGGTTAGCAAGCCTTGGCCATGATCGACCCAAACCGTGTTGCCGTTGAAAAAGTAGTCTCCGGTATCAAGCACGCGGCCGGCTGCCGCCGCGACAACCGGGGTGCCCACGGGTGCCGCGATGTCCATGCCACTGTGGGGGTTGCGTGACTGGCCGTTGAAGACGCGGCGCAGCCCGAACGAGCTGGATCGCGGGCCATCCACTGGTGCGGCCATGCGCAGTGATTTGAGGGGCAAGTCTTGGCTGACTGTGGCGATAACTTTTGCCTGTCGCTTGCGCTCGTGCTCGTGGCGTGCCAAGTCTTTGGCACTGAGCTCAACGTGTTTGGGTGCCACCGTCAGACGTTGCTCGGCGTAGAGCTTGGCATCAACCGTGAGTGTTATTTGCTCAACGCCCGCGCCGCGGTGAATCGTGACCTGCCGTGGCCCTGGGGTGGACGCCAGACCCAAACCAACCACCGCAAACCACTGCGTTGAATCACCTTGCACCAAGACGGCTATGGCGTCGTCCAGCATCACGCGTGGGCGCGTTTCGCCCGGCCCCAAAGGCAACACCGCGACGCCGCCTGGCACCGCACTTGACGTGGGCAGATCGGCCAGGTTCTGCAAGGCAGAGGCTTGGGGGTAGGCTAGCGTCAGTGCAGCGGCGAGCGCCCAAAGGCGCCCCCAACTGCATACGGCTGCCTTCACGTCGAAGCCTTGGTGGGGGCGACAAAACTGTCGCGCAGACTGGCGATGCGGTTGAACACCATTTTGTTCGATTGGTGTTGCACCCGGTCTGCCACGAAGTAACCATGGCGCTCAAACTGCCAGCGGGATTCCACCGCAGCGCCACCCAGCGACGGCTCCACAAATGCTTGCATCACGCGCTTGCTGTTTGGGTTGATGCTTGACTTGTAGTCTTTGCCACCTTGGTCGGGTTGCGGATCGGTGAAGAGGTACTCGTAGACATTGACGGTGGCGGGCACGGCGTCAAACGTGGCCACCCACGTGATCGTGCCTTTGACCTTGACGCCTTCAGCGCCTGCCGTACCACTGCGCGTGTCGGGCAGCAGTTTGGCCAACACGGCCGTGACGTTTCCGTCGGCATCCTCCTCGCAGCCTGTGCATTCAACGATGTAGCCGTACTTGAGTCGCACACGGTTGCCCGGGTACAAACGATGAAAGCCTTTGGGCGGCACTTTGGCAAAGTCGTCGCGCTCCACCCAAACCTCTTGCCCCATCCCAAACTGGCGCTGACCCATGGCGATGTTGCCGGGGTGCGAAGGCGCCGTGCAGGGCACGCGGTGCACAGCGCTTCCAAACACCTCGCGCCAGTTGGTGATTTTTAGTTTGAGGGGGTCCAGCACCACCATCACGCGGGCGGTTTTGTCCTCCAGGTCTTCGCGCAGCGCGGCGTCCAAACTGGCGTACTCCGTCCACCCGCCGGCCTTGCTGGTGCCGGCACGGTCGCACATCAGCCGTATCGCCTCTGGCGTGTAGCCTCGACGACGCATGCCCACCAGCGTGGGCATGCGTGGGTCATCCCAGCCGTCCACCGTGCCGTCTTCAACCAATGCCCGCAGCTTGCGTTTGCTGGTGATGACGTGGGTGACGTTGAGCCTTGCAAACTCGTACTGCTTGGGCAGGGGCGCCTTGAGCAGGGGTTTGAGCGTTCGGCCATCGCCCACAGTGGCCTCTTCGCTCAATCGCTCGAGCACCCAATCGTAGAACGGGCGTTGGTCTTCGAATTCAAGCGTGCAAATGCTGTGGGTGATGTTTTCGAGCGCGTCCTCGATGGGGTGCGCAAAGCTGTACATCGGGTAGATGTGCCAGGCTTCGCCCGTGTTGTGATGCGCTGCGTGTTTGATGCGGTAAAGCACAGGGTCGCGCAGGTTGATGTTGGGGCTGGTCATGTCGATTTTTGCGCGCAACACCATGGCGCCTTCGGCGTGCACGCCGTCTCCCATCTCAATCAGGCGCTTGAGGCTTTCGTCACGCGGCCGATCGCGCCAAGGGCTTGCCGTGCCTGGGGTGTTGAAGTCGCCACGCCCGGTGCGGATTTCATCGGCCGTTTGCTCGTCAACGTAAGCATGTCCGGTTTCGATCAGCCGTTGTGCGGCGTCGAACATAAAGTCGAAGTAGTTGCTGGCGAAGTAAAGATGCAGGGCGCGTTGATGGGCCCAGTCAAAGCCTAACCAACGCACCGAATCGATGATGGAGTCAACATACTCTTGGTCTTCTGCTTCGGGGTTGGTGTCGTCGAAGCGAAGGTGGCAGGCGCCTTGATACTCTTGTGCCAGGCCAAAGTTCAAGCAAATGCTTTTGGCGTGGCCAATGTGCAAGTAGCCGTTGGGCTCTGGCGGAAAGCGCGTGCGAATTTTGGCGGGGTCCAGGGCCCCTTTTTCGTGGTGGGCTGCGTCCCCCGGCGTGCCTGCAAATCGCCGCTGCGCGTAGGTGCCCTCGGCGAGGTCGCGCTCGATGATGGTTTTTAAGAAGTGGCTCGATTTGAGCGACTTGGGCGTGCCTTCGGGGGTTTGCGCCTCGGGGGGTGGGGTGCCCAGGGTAGGTTCTGACATGGCCCCGATTCTATCGACGCGAAAAGCATCAAATGTGTTACGGCGTGGCTGCTTTGCCCAGTTGGGCACGAATGGCTTCGATGCGTGCACGGTTGGCGCCAAAGTCTTTGCTGCCGAGGCGTGACGCCGAGCGGACGTGAATGGGCCCGGTTGCGCTATCCAACCAAAACTCTGTGTCGTCGACGTACTTCAAGAGTTTGGTGGTGAATTGGGCGTAGATGTAGTCAGGGGTGGCACTGACCACGCGTGCACCGGGAGTCGACGCCACCAGCGCCTGGATGCGTGCCATGGCGTCGGAGCCCAGGGTGCCCGGCGGCACGGTGATCGGGTCGATGGCTGCTGCCGCCGCCGACGCATCGGGCCAAAGTCTGGCTTGGCTGCTGACGCAATTGGGCGTGCGAGAGGGGCGTTTGAGCTTGCCGCCCTTGACACCCAGATCCGAAGGGGGTTTGCCGGTGAGCAGCCCCAACTGCCCCGCCACAATGACCAACACCACCAGGGCTGTGCCAACCACAAGAAGCCATTGAAACATCGTCATGGATTTCTCCTTAAGCCGTGCAAAAGACACGCGGTGAAACGGGGCCATCGATGGGTTGTGCCGCCAAGGCGCTAACGCCTCCGCCCTCCAAACAACGACCCAAGGACCCCACGAATGATCTCGCGCCCAATGGCCGAACCCACGCTGCGAACCGCACTGCGCGCCGCAGACTCGGCCAAACCTTCGTGCTTGCCACCGCGCGGGCCGGTGCTGCCAAATACGATGTCCTTGAGCGTGCCCGCAACGCCGCCGTCTTCGGTTTTGGTTTTTTCGGCGCGCTGCGCGCTGTCAGTGGCGCGCACTTTGAGCAACTCGTACGCCGATTCGCGGTCGAGGGTCTTTTCGTAGGCGCCAGCCACCAACGACTGCACCATCAAGGTTTGACGTTGCTCAGGTGTGATGGGCCCGATCTGGCTGCCCGGCGGCAACACAAAAACCCGCTCGGTGATGCTGGGGCGGCCTTTTTCATCAAGGCAACTCACCAGGGCTTCGCCCACGGCCAACTCGGTGATGGCGGTTTCGGCGTCGAGCTTGGGGTTTTGGCGCATCGTCGACGCTGCGCTCTTCACTGCCGCTTGGTCTCGCGGGCTGTAAGCGCGCAAGGCGTGCTGCACGCGGTTGCCCAGTTGGCCTAACACGGAGTCGGGCACGTCGAGCGGGTTCTGCGTGACAAAGAAAACGCCCACGCCCTTGCTTCGAACCAAGCGCACCAACAACTCGATGCGTTCCATCAGCACCTTGGGTGCGTCGTTGAATAGCAGATGGGCTTCGTCGAAGAAGAACACGAGCTTGGGTTTGTCGGGGTCACCGATTTCGGGAAGCGCTTCAAACAGCTCGGACAACATCCACAGCAAAAATGTCGCGTAGAGCTTGGGCGACGTCAGCAGCTTGTCGGCGGCCAGGATGTTGATCACGCCCTTGCCGTCGACGGTTTGCATGAAGTCAGCGATGTTGAGCATCGGCTCGCCAAAAAACTGGCTGCCACCTTGTTCATCCAATTGCAGCAAGCTGCGCTGAATCGCGCCCACACTGGCCGTGCTGACGTTGCCGTAGCTGGTGGTGAACTGCTTGGCGTTTTCGCCCACGTGCTGAAGCATCGCGCGCAGGTCTTTCAAGTCGAGCAGCGCCATGCCGTTGTCGTCGGCCACTTTGAAGACGATGCTGAGCACACCCGACTGTGTTTCGTTCAAGGCCAGCATGCGTGCGGTCAGCAAGGGCCCCATGTCTGACACGGTGGCCCGAACGGGGTGGCCTTGCTCGCCAAACACGTCCCACAACGTGACGGGGCAGGCGCGGCTGGTGGGCAATTCGAGCCCTCGCTCTTTGATGAGCTTGACGACCTTGTCGGGCAGGGCACCGGCTTGGCTCAAGCCCGCCAAGTCACCTTTGACGTCGGCCATGAACACTGGGACGCCCTGCTGGCTGAAATTTTCGGCCAAGGTTTGAAGGGTGATGGTCTTGCCCGTGCCGGTGGCGCCGGTGATCAAGCCATGGCGGTTGCTCAGGGCAGGTAGCAGGTGAGCTTGAACGGTGCCGTTTTGGGCGAAAAGGATGGGTTCGGCCATGGGTTGGGTTCCGCAGCAGGGGCAAAAGGGGTGGGCAACGAGACCAAGAAGTCTATCGGCATCGACGGGCTGCCAACCGTCAGGCTCAGGTAATCTCGGGGTCCCCCGTTTTCGATGTTGATCCTTGCATGCAGTTTCTCGAAACGATTTGGTCGTACTTGCCCAATGCGCCCGTTTTTTGGCTGTCGGTTGGGGTGGCTTGGGCGCTTTTGATTTTGGTGCAAACGGGGTGGGTGATCATGCAGCGCCGATCACCCGTGGCGACGCTGGGTTGGATCATCACGCTGACGCTGTTGCCCATCGTGGGCTTGGTGGTGTACCGCATCTTTGGCCCGATGCGCGTGCATCGGCAACGCCTCAAGCGATTGCATGGCTATGCAACCTTGGGTTCGCAGCGCGAACGATTGACGTTGCGGGATGAGTTTCCGGACGCACCGCTGTGGGTGTTGCAGCACTCGAGATTGATCGAAAAAGCCTGCGGCATCCCGCTTTCCACGGCTCATCGTGTCACCCTGCTTCACAACGGGGTGGCGACACTTGCGGCGATGCTTGAGGCCGTGGCGGCGGCACGGGATCACGTTCACTTGGAGTACTACATCTATGAGCCTGACCAAGTGGGCACGCAATTGCGCGACGCGCTGATTGCCAAATTGCGCGAGGGGGTCAAGGTTCGATTGTTGGTGGATGCCATGGGGTCACCCGCCATCGTCAAGCGCAGTGGGCGGCAGTTCTTGGCCGAGTTTTTGCAGCTGGGGGGTGAGTTTGCGGTCTTCCATCCCACGCGATTTGCACGATTGCGGCCACTTGTCAATCTGCGCACCCACCGCAAGATTTTGATCTGCGACGGTGTGGTGGGTTTCACCGGTGGCATCAACATCACCGAGGCCGAAAACGAGGCCATGCGATCAGACGCCTTTCGGGACACGCACATGCGGCTCGAAGGGCCAGTGGTGCGTTGGTTGCAGTATGTTTTTCTTGAAGACTGGGCTTACGCCGCTGGGGCCGATGCGCGGCGCCATTTGTCACCCGACTTGATCACCCGCAGCGAACCGGGGCGTGTGCCGGTTCAGGTGCTGGCTTCGGGGCCGGACACTGACGGCGAGGCGATTCACCGCGCGATGGTGGACGCGATCCACACGGCGCGCCAGCGGGTATGGCTCACCACCCCCTACTTTGTGCCGACCGAAAGTGCACTTTATGCGCTGACCGATGCGGCCATGCGCGGGGTGGACGTGAAGCTGCTGGTGCCGGCCATTGGTGACTCCAAGTTGGTGACCGCAGCGGCGCAATCGTATTTCGACGAGTTGCAGCGTGCGGGGGTGAAGGTGTTTGAGTACCAGTCACGGATGTTGCATGCCAAGACGATGTTGGTTGACGACTTGTACGTGCAGATCGGTACGGCCAATTTTGACCACCGCAGTTTTCGGTTGAACTTTGAGGTGACGGTGGCAGTGTTTGACGAGGCGATGAACGCGCAGTTGGCCGACGATTTTGGGCGCGACTTGTCCACGTCCAAGCTGGTGCAAGTCAACCAGAAGTTGCCGTTTGTGACGCGCCTGACGCAAGCAGTGGCGAGGCTGTTTTCACCGATTCTTTAGCAGCCAGTAAGCACCGTGCGACCGGCCCTTGGCGCAGCCTGTCGGGCTGCACGTGACTTGGCGAAGGGCGCCAGCGCGTGCGACTTAGAATGTTGGGCATTCGAGGAGACCATCTATGGCCGGCCATTCCAAGTGGGCCAACATTCAGCATCGCAAGGGCCGCCAGGACGAAAAGCGTGGCAAGGCTTGGACGCGCGTGATTCGAGAAATCATGGTGGCCGCCCGGCAGGGCGGGGGTGATCCTTCAGCCAATCCGCGTTTGCGTTTGGCGATTGAAAAGGCCAAGGCGGTGAACCTGCCTGCGGACACTGTCAAGCGCAACATCGACAAAGCCACTGGCAACCTCGAGGGCGTCAACTACGAAGAAATTCGCTACGAGGGCTACGGCATTGGTGGTGCGGCGGTGATTGTTGATTGCATGACAGACAACCGCATGCGAACGGTGGCTGATGTTCGGCACGCCTTTAGCAAGCATGGCGGCAACCTGGGCACCGACGGGTCGGTGGCGTTTCAGTTCACGCACTGCGGTCAGTTCGTTTTGGCGCCTGGCCACAACGAAGATGCGGTGATGGAGGTGGCGCTGGAGGCAGGTGCCGACGACGTGATCGTGGGCGGCGACGGTTCGATGGAGGTGCTGTGCACAGCGCCGTCATTTGAAGCCGTCAAAGCGGCCCTCGAAAAAGCAGCCTTTGCGCCCGCCGTGGCCGAAGTGACCATGCGTGCGCAAAACGCCATAGCGTTGGTGGGCGACGAGGCTGCGCGCATGCAAAAGTTGCTGGATGCGTTGGAAGACATCGACGACGTGCAAGACGTCTATCACAACGCAGAGATTGAAGCAGCGTGAAGATTCTGGTGATCGGCGGTGGCGGTCGTGAACATGCGCTGGCGTGGCGCTTGGCGCAGTCGCCGCGTGTCAAAACCGTGTTCGTGGCCCCAGGCAATGCGGGCACGGCGCGCGAGCCCCACGTGCAAAACATCCCCATCACCGACCTCGCGGCCCTGGCTGACTTCGCCCAGCAAGAAGCCGTTAACCTGACGGTGGTGGGCCCCGAAGCCCCCCTCGCCGCAGGGGTGGTTGATTTGTTTCGCGCGCGCGGCCTGCGCATCTTTGGCCCGACCCAAGCGGCAGCTCAGTTGGAAAGCTCCAAGGCGTTTGCCAAAGCCTTCATGCAGCGCCACGACATCCCCACGGCCAGGCATCGGACGTTTGAAAATGTCAATGAGGCGGTTGCGTACGTGAAGGGCCATGGCGCGCCTATCGTTGTGAAGGCTGATGGACTCGCAGCTGGCAAGGGCGTGGTGGTGGCAATGACCACGCAAGAGGCTGTTGACGCTGTGAAAGCGATCTTCAGCGTTGGTCCAGCCACCGCAGGTGCAGTCGCCACGACCGCAACGGCCGATCGCGCACGTGTGGTAATCGAAGAATTCATGGAGGGCGAAGAAGCCAGCTTCATCGTGGTGAGCGACGGCGTGCGTGCCGTGGTGCTGGCGTCGAGCCAAGATCACAAGCGACTGAAAACGGGCGATGAGGGCCCCAACACGGGTGGCATGGGTGCCTATTCGCCCGCACCCGTGGTGACGCCCAACGTGCACGCGCGTGTCCTGAAAGAAATCATCCATCCCACGCTGCAGGGCATGGCCAGTGAAGGCATGCCGTTCACGGGCTTTTTGTACGCGGGCCTGATGATCGACAAGGCCGGCCGACCCCGAACGGTTGAATTCAATGCCCGTCTGGGGGACCCCGAAGCGCAAGTCATCATGATGCGTTACCGCAGTGACTTGACCGACTTGTTGATCCAAGCAGCCGATGGCAAGCTGGGCGAAGAAACCGAAGTGCAATGGGACCGCCGCGTGGCCTTGGGTGTTGTGATGGCCGCAGCGGGTTACCCCCAATCACCGCGCCGCGGTGACGTGATTGAAGGGCTTCCAGCCGCGGGCGAGGCCGCGATGGTGTTTCACGCGGGCACGCAGTTCGACGCGCAAAATCGCGTGGTCACCGACGGCGGTCGTGTGCTTTGCGTGACGGCGCTTGGCGATTCGACGCGTCAAGCCCAGCAGGCTGCTTACGAGTGGCTCAAGCCCATTCGTTTTGACGGCAGCCAGCATCGCAGCGACATTGGTCACCACGCAATCAAGGTGCGCGTTTAGCATGACCGTGCGCGCACCTGCGGGCAGCTTCAACCTTCCAGGCCGCAGCTGCCAGTTCAAAGGTTCGGCGTTGGCGCGTGGTGTGATGCAGCTGTTGGGCTGGAAGCTCAAATTTGATGGCTTGCCCACCAAACAGGGTGTGATGGTGGTGTACCCACACACGTCCAATTGGGATTTGATCTTTGGATTGCTGGCCAAGTGGGGCATGGGGTTTCCTGCCAAATTTTGGATCAAAGACTCCTCGCTTCGGGTGCCCGTTTTGGGGCCGTTGCTGCGCGCCTTGGGTGGCATTGCGGTGGTCAGGTCGCAAACAACAGGTGTGGTCAACGACATGGCCGCGCAGTTTGAACGTGCCCGCGAGGCTGACCAGTACTTTTGGTTGGTGCTCGCCCCGGAGGGCACGCGCAGCCTCAAATCCGCTTGGAAGAGCGGCTTCTATCACGTAGCCTTGAAGGCCAACGTACCCGTGGGGCTCGCCTTCATCGACTACGCCACGCGCACGGCAGGGGTTCAGAGCGTCATGGCGTTATCAGGAAACGTAGAAGACGACATGGCGCATATCGCGGCTGAGTTGGGGGCACGCAAGGGCTATCACCGCGACCAAGCGTCGCCCATTTGTTTGGACAAACAATTCGAAGCCGGCAGCGGTACGGCCAAAACGGGAGCATCGAGCTCATGATTGAGTCGAAGCAAGCGCGCGACTGGTTTGTGGGGTTGCAACAGCGCATCGTGTCGGCGCTTCAAGCCGAGGCAGATGAACCATTCATGACCGACGCGTGGACGCGGCCGGCTGGGGGGCCGCTCACCGGCGACGGCATCTCTTGTTTGATTGAACAGGGCCAACTGTTTGAGCGCGGTGGCTGCAACTTCAGTCATGTACACGGCGCCGCGTTGCCGGCAACCGCCACGCAGCACCGTTCTGAGTTGGCCGGCGCACCGTTTGAAGCCATGGGGGTCTCGTTGGTGGTGCACCCCCGCAACCCGTACATTCCCACCGTGCACATGAACGTGCGCATGCTTCGTGCCATGCCCCCTGGGCGAGAGGCGGTGGCTTGGTTTGGGGGCGGCATGGACTTAACCCCTTATTACGGGGTGGCCGACGATGCCCGCCACTTTCATGCCACTTGTCGCGATGCGCTGCAGCCTTTTGGTGCCGAGTTGTACCCACGCTTTAAAACCTGGTGCGACACCTATTTTTTGCTCAAACATCGTCAAGAAGCCCGGGGCATCGGCGGCATTTTTTACGACGACTTTGCCGAGCTGGGGCTGGCGCGAAGTTTTGAGATGACGCGGGCCGTCGGTGATGCATTCATCGACGCCTACTTGCCGATCGTCAAGCAGCGACGAAACACCGCTTACGGCGAGCGCGAGCGCGATTTCCAGGCTTACCGGCGAGGGCGTTACGTGGAGTTCAACTTGGTGTGGGACCGAGGCACCCACTTTGGATTGCACGGTAGTGGCCGGACCGAAAGTATTTTGATGTCGATGCCGCCCCACGCCACGTGGCGCTACAACTGGGCGCCCGAGCCCGGCACGCCCGAAGCCAAGTTGTACACCGAATTCTTGCCGCCTAAAGATTGGCTGGCATGAGTGGCCCGGCAACCGCAGCCACCCTCAAGCGCTGCGGGCTCTTTGGTGGCACGTTTGACCCCGTGCACCATGGCCACTTGGCTGTCGCCCAAGCGGCTCTGACGCAGCTCGGGTTGGATCAATTGTGGTGGTTGCCCGCAGGGGCACCTTGGCAGAAGGCCAAGCCCGCAGCGGCCAGCCACCACCGGGTGGCGATGCTGCGCTTGGCCATTGAAGGGCAAGGGCGGTGTGCGGTGGACGAGCGCGAGTTGCACCGCGAGGGGCCAACTTACACGATTGACACGCTGGAGTCACTGGCGCTGGACCACCCGGGCGTCGCGTGGTTCTTGGTCATCGGCCAAGACCAACTGGCACGTTTGCCCACGTGGCACCGGTGGCAAGAAGTGGCGCGGCGCGTTGTGCTGGCGGTGGTCGCGCGTGATGGCCAAACGCCCGTGCCCAGCGCCGATGTGGCTGCAGCGGGTGCCCGTGTCATGGTGCTTCAGATGCCCCCGGTGGCCACGTCGTCGACCGACATTCGGCACCGCCTTGGGCTGCATCAATCGGTGGATTCACTGGTGCCTGAACCGGTGGCACGTTATATTGACCGCCATCACCTGTACCGCTGAGCGCCGCGCACCTGCCACAAGCGGCGTTGTTTGAATCAAACTGGAAACCGAATGGACATCCGAAAACTGCAACGTGCCATCGTCGATGGGCTCGAGGACGTGAAAGCGCAAAACATTCGCGTTTTCAACACCGAGCACCTCTCGCCGCTGTTTGAGCGCGTCATCATCGCGTCGGGCGCTAGCAACCGTCAAACCAAAGCGTTGGCGTCCAGCGTTCGCGACGCTGTCAAGTCGCGCGGCATGCAGGTGCTGCGCACCGAGGGCGAAGACAACGGCGAGTGGATCATTGTGGATTGCGGTGCTGCCGTGGCCCACATCATGCAGCCCACCATCCGCGACTACTACAACCTCGAAGAGTTGTGGGGCGACAAGCCCGTTCGCTTGAAGAGCGAGGGGCCCGCCACCAAGGGGCTGCCCAAAGCGGCTGAACAACCCCTTTCATCGGCCCACGCGGCTGCACTCTCGCCACCGATTGGCCCACGCGGCAAGGCTGCGGTGCCCGCCAAGGCCAGCAAACCCAAAGGCTCTCGTGCGGCCACCCCGCGCAAGCCCGCCAGCGCAAAAACTGGGGCAGGCCGCCCTTCATTGGGTGCGTCGACGGCCACAACGGCGGTGCTCAAGGTGGGCAGCAAGGCGCCCAAGGCCCCGGGCGTGCGCGGTGCCAGGACGTCTTCTTCGAGCCCAGCCAAGACGCCCGCCAAGCGCACCCGCACGGTGATGACGGTGACCCGAAATACCGCTGCACGCAAAGCGGCACCCCGCAAGACAGGCACAACAACCAAACGCTAAGGCCCAACCAATCACTGGGGTAGCACCATGCAGTTGCAAATATGCGCTGTGGGTCAGCGCATGCCGTCGTGGGTGGACGAGGCCTGCGACGGCTACCTGAAGCGCATGCCCGCCGAATGCCGCGTCGCGCTGCGCGAGGTCAAAGCCGAATCACGCAACTTGGGCAAGTCGGCTGCTGACATGATGGCGGCCGAGGCAGAACGCTTGACGGCTGCCACCCTGAAGGGTGCTCGGCGCGTGGTGCTTGACGAGCGCGGCAGCCGTCTGACGACGCGCGCTTTGGCCGACCGCTTGTCGTTTTGGATGGGTGACGGGCGCGACGTGGCTTTTTATGTGGGCGGCCCCGATGGGCTTGCCCCCTCGATCACGGCCAGCGCCGACGAGTCGCTTCGGCTGTCCGACATGACGTTGCCGCACGCGTTGGTGCGTGTGATGTTGGCCGAAGCCCTGTACCGTGCCTGGACCCTCACCCAAGGGCATCCCTACCATCGTGAGTGAGCGCATCCCTTGAGAGATAACTTGTTTGTTTACCTGGCCTCGCAAAGCCCGCGGCGTGCGGCGCTGCTGGACCAGTTGGGTGTTGCCCACAAACCGTTGTTGCCCGGCGCTGAGGAAGACGCCGAAGCTCTGGAGGCGCTGCAAGGGCGCGAACTGCCCACCCATTACGTGGTGCGGGTGACGGCGGCCAAACTGGACGCTGCGGTGCGCCGCTTGAAGCACCGTAACTTGCCCCTGGCAGCCATTTTGTGCGCGGACACCACGGTGGCGGTGGGTGCGGCCGTGCTCGGCAAGCCAAGCGACGCCGACCACGCCAGTGCCATGCTGCAGCAACTGTCGGGACGCACGCACCGTGTTTGCACGGCTGTGGCAGTGGCCGTGGTGGGTGCAACGGGCCGAGTCAAGGTGCGTCACGCGCTGAGTGTGTCAAAGGTGCACGTGGCTGCCTTGAGTGCCCGGGACATTCAACGCTACATTGCCAGCGGCGAGCCCTTTGGCAAGGCTGGTGGCTACGCCATCCAGGGCGCTTTTGCGGCCCACGTGACGCGCATCGACGGCAGTCACTCCGGTATCATGGGATTGCCGCTGCATGAAACGTCCCTGCTGTTGCGACCAAGCGGCGTGACGTTCTAAACAGCTGCGCCGCGCACTGCATTTGCAGCCCCCGCAACGATTGACTCCACGCCAACGCGACATGCCGCAAGACATCCTCATCAACTGGTCGCCACAAGAAACCCGCGTGGCGATGGTAGAGGGAGGGGCGGTGCAAGAGCTGCACATCGAGCGGGCCCTCGAGCGTGGCTTGGTGGGCAACATCTACCTGGGCAAAGTGGCCCGTGTGTTGCCGGGCATGCAGAGTGCCTTCATCGACATCGGGCTCGAGCGAGCCGCCTTCTTGCACGTGGCCGACTTGATGCCGCCGGGCGGTGTATCGGCCCGGTTCGAAAACGGTGTGTCGGGTGCACAGGCACCTCCGCAGGTGCCCATCGAGCGCCAGGTTTACGAAGGCCAGGCATTGATGGTTCAGGTCATCAAAGACCCCATCGGCACCAAAGGCGCACGCCTTTCGACACAAGTCAGCATTGCCGGGCGCATGCTCGTTTTTTTGCCGCAAGACAACCACATCGGCATCTCGCAAAAGATCGAGTCGATCGAGCTGCGCGAGCAATTGCGCCAGCGCATGACCGCATTGGCAGGTGACAGTGGTGGGGGCTACATCTTGCGCACCAACGCCGAAGACGCCACCGATGCAGAATTGGCAGACGACATTGCTTACCTTCGCAAGGCGTGGCATGTGATTCGCGATCAATCGCTGAAGGTGCCACCGTGCACGCTGCTGCACCAAGACCTGACGCTGGCCGAGCGCGTGCTGCGCGACTTGACCATTGAGCAAACCCAAACGATCCGCATCGACTCGCAACTTCAGTTTGAGCAATTGCGTGCCTTTGGTGAGGCGTTTACGCCCAGCTCCTTGCGCAAGCTGGAGCTGTACCGCGGCGAGCGGCCCTTGTTTGACCTGCACAACGTTGACCAAGAGATCCAGCGCGCCCTGGCGCGGCGCGTGGATCTCAAAAGTGGCGGCTACCTGATCGTTGATCAAACCGAAGCCCTGACCACCATCGACGTCAACACCGGTGGCTTTGTCGGTTCACGCAATTTCGACGACACGATTTTCAAAAACAACCTCGAGGCGGCCATCGCCATCGCGCGCCAGCTTCGCCTGCGCAACCTCGGGGGCATCATCATTGTTGATTTCATCGACATGACGCGCGAAGACCACCGCGGTGCCGTGCTGGCTGAGTTTCGCAAGCAATTGGCGCGTGACCGCACCAAGCTCACCGTCAGTGGGTTCACCCAGCTGGGTTTGGTGGAGATGACGCGCAAGCGCACCCGTGAATCGCTCGCCCATGTGCTGTGCGTGGCTTGCCCCACGTGTGACGGTCGTGGCCACGTCAAATCCGCGCGCAGCGTCTGCTACGACATCCTGCGCGAGATCGTTCGTGAGGCACGCCAGTTTGACCCCAAAGAGTTTCGGGTCGTGGCCAGCGCTGGGGTGGTCGAGATGCTGCTGGACGAAGAGAGCCAGCACTTGGCAGGTTTGTCGGAGTTCATCGGCAAGCCCATCTCGCTGGCGGTGGAGCCAACCCTCACGCCCGAGCAATACGACATCGTCTTGATCTAGCAGGCCCTAGCTGCGCGCCTTGGGCACCCGCCCCATCAAGTAAAACTCGTCGTTCGGGCGCAGTGCCATCAGGTTGGCCATTCGGTTAGACAATCCAAACAATGCCGTGATGGCACCGATGTCCCAGATGTCCTCCGCGTCAAGACCCTGAGCGTGCAGGGCCGTGAAGTCGTCCTCGGTGATGTCCGCCGACTGGTGGCACACCTTGAGCGCAAAGCGAACGATCTCGCGTTGCCGCTCGGTCAAGTCCGCTTTGAGGGGGTTGACGGCCACCTGGTCGGCCAACTTGGGTGCTTTTTCGTGGATGCGCAAAATGGCACCGTGGGCGACAACGCAGTACAGGCAATGATTGGCTGCCGACGTGGCGACGATGATCATCTCGCGCTCGCCTTTGCTCAATCCGCCCTCTTTGAGCAGCAGGGCGTCGTGGTACGCAAAAAAAGCACGGGCTTCGTCAGGGCGGTGCGAGAAACCCAGGAACACGTTGGGCACAAACCCCGCTTTGGCCTGCACGTCAAGGATGCGAAGGCGCAGGTCGTCGGGCAGGTCGAGGACGTCAGGGATGGGGTAGCGGCTGATGGGTTGTGTCATGGTGGGCCCCGGGGCTATTTGAACTGCAGCGCATGCAGTTGAGCATACAGCCCGCCTTGCGCTTTGAGCTGTTGCGGTGGGCCTTGTTCCACGATCTGGCCCTGGTCCATCACCACCACCGAGTGAGCATGCTCCACCGTGGCCAAGCGGTGGGCAATGACGATAGTGGTGCGGCCCTTCATCAAACGCGCAAGCGCATCTTGAACCACGCTTTCGCTTTGAGAGTCGAGCGCCGAGGTGGCTTCATCCAGTATCAGCACGGGGGCGTCTTTGTAAATGGCACGGGCAATGGCCAAGCGCTGCCGCTGGCCACCCGACATTTGCGATGCGTTGTGCCCCACATTGCTGTGGATGCCTTGGGGCAGGCGATCAACATGCTCAATCAGGTTGGCGTCGATCAAAGCTTGGCGCACGCGCGCCTCGTCCACCGGTGCGCCCAAGCTTACGTTGGCGGCGATGCTCTGGTTGAAGAAAATAACGTCTTGGCTAACCAAGGCAAACTGCCGCCGCAGCGACACCAAGTCCCAGGCTGCCAGAGGGGTGCCATCCAGCAGCACGTCGCCTGCGGTGGGGTGCACGAAGCGAGGCAACAGGTTAACCAGTGAGGACTTGCCGCTGCCCGAGGGCCCCACCAGGGCCACCACATGCCCGGCTGGAATGGTGAGCGACACGCCCTTGAGCGACGGATTGGCCGCGTCGGCGTAGTGCAAATCAACCCCCTCAAAAGCGATATCGCCTCGGGCGCGGTCGCTGCGGTGCGGGCCACTGGTTTCGGCATGAACGTGGTCGATCAAGTCCAGGCCTCGCTCCATCGCCACCATGCCGCGGGTGAGCGGCGCTGTGACGTCCGCCAGGTGTTTGAGCGGGGTGATGAGCATCAACATGGCGGTGACGAAGGCGACAAAGTCGCCCATCGTTGCTTGGCCCTGGGAGCCTTGCCAAAGTGCAATCACCATCACACCCGACAGCGCCACGGCGGCAATAAGCTGCGTGAGTGGCGACGACAGGGCGGCGGCGGCCACAGCCTTCACGGACAAGCCTCGCAAGCGAAGGCTTTGGGCATTGAAGCGTTGGTTTTGTCCAGGCGTGGCGTCGTGCAGGCGAACCAGCTTCCAGGCCAGCACGTTTTCTTCCACCACGTAAGCCAGCTCATCGGTGGCGCGTTGTGCGTCGATGGTAAGTCGCTGCATGCGCCGCGACACCGTTCGCATCACAAACGCAACCGCTGGGCCTAACACCAAAACAGACAAGGTCAAGGCCCAGTTCAGCCACATCAAGTACGTCAACAGCGCCATCGCCGTGAGCGAGTCACGCACCATCACCAAAAATGCAATCACCAGTTGGTTGGCACCTTGCTGGGCCTCGTACACCAGCGTGTTGGTGAGGCTGCTGGACGATTGCCGCGTGAATAGATCGGGCGTGGCGTTCATCAGCCGAGCAAACATCGCAGTGCGGATCGACACCAACGCGCGGTTGGCAATCCAGGCCAGCGAGTAGTGCGCCACAAACGTGCCCACCCCGCGCAGGGCAAACAGCCCAATCACCACCACCGGCACCATCCACAGGGCGTAGCCGCGTGACGGGCCAAAGCCGCGGTCGAGCAACGCTTTGATGAGGGCTGGCACTGCGGGCTCGGTGACCGCCGCCACCATCGACGCCAGCACCATGCCGATCACCCCCGGCGTGCTGCCAGCGAAGTAAGGCGCCACGCGTCGCAGGCGCTCTCGCATCGGTGGGGTGGGGGCCTTGGTTGCTGTCATGCGTGGGTCGCGATTATGGGCGACCTGTGGTTCACAGCCTGCACCGCAGGCTTGCAATGCAACGCATTTGTGACCCAAAGAGGGGGAATCGGTGCCCAATGCCCTCGGGCTGCCTACAATTGCGTCTCAGAGATATGAACTGAGGCAATGGCACGAACTTGTGGTGCTGGCGCGAATCCATACCCGATGACCAATCGACGAACACTTTTGCTTTCAACTTTGGCGGCTGCGGCAAGCGCACAGCCTGCATGGGCCCAGTTTCGCGTTGAGATCAGCGGCGTGGGGGCAACGCGGATCCCCTTGGCCATCGGTCGATTTAAGAACGAGAGCGTCACCAGCGAGGCCGTGGCCTTGATCATCAAGGCCGACCTGGAGCGCAGTGGCTTGTTTCGGGTGGTGGACTCTCAGGCCAACCTGGATGAATTGTCCCGACCCGAGATGAGCGAGTGGCGCGGCCGCGCGGTGGACGCCCTGGCGGCGGGGTCGGCTGCACGGCTGGCCGATGGGCGGTTTGACTTGCGCTACAAGTTGTGGGACGTGGTCAAAGGCGCTGACCTCGGCGGGCAATCGCTGGCCGTGGTGGCGGGTGATGTTCGCTTGGGTGCACACCGCATTGCCGATGCCATTTATGAAAAACTCACTGGCATTCGGGGGGTGTTTTCAACCCGCATGGCCTACGTGACCAAGGCGGGGCAGCGCTACACGCTTCGCATCACCGACGCTGACGGCGAAGGCGGCCAGGTTGCCCTGACCAGCCCAGAGCCCATCATCTCGCCTGCTTGGTCTCCCGACGGGCGCGAGTTGGCCTACGTGTCGTTCGAGACGCAAAAAGCCGTGGTTTGGATTCAAGATTTGTCTACTGGCGCGCGACGCCAGATTGCCAATTTTCGCGGCAGCAACAGCGCGCCCGCTTGGACGCACGACGGCCAAAACGTGGCAGCAACGCTCTCGCGCGACGGGTCGTCGCAGCTCTACCTCATCAATCGCGCGGGTGGCACGCCAAGGCGGCTTACCACCAGCCCGGCCATCGACACCGAGCCGGTGTTTACAGCCGATGGCCGCCTGATGTTTTTTGTCAGTGACCGCGGTGGTGGCCCCCAAATTTATCGCATGAACGCCGGGGGTGGTGACGCCACCCGTGTCACCTTCACAGGCTCTTACAACATCAGCCCTGCGATCAGCCCTGACGGCAAGACATTGGCCTATGTGACCCGCCAAGGCGGGGCGTTCCGTGTTGTCACACAGGACTTGGCCAGTGGCAACGTCACCACCTTGACTGACACCAGCGAAGACGAAAGCCCCAGCTTCGCCCCCAACGGCAGACTGATCATCTACGCGACGCGTGCCCAAGGGCAGGACGTTTTGATGACCACCACACTTGACGGCAAAATCAAGACTCGCCTGTTGGCCACCAACATCGATGTTCGCGAGCCCACCTGGGGGCCTTACGGCCGCTAGTCGCCTGCGTCACCACCGCTTTTTTTAGGAGTTTTTCTACATGCCTTTCACCACCCGCCTGATCAAGGTTTCGGTTGCTGCCGCCGCGGTAGCTTTTTTGGCTGCCTGCAGTACGCCGGTTGAGTTGGACAAAAACGCTGCAGGCGCGCCCGTTGAGTCCCGCACGCCTGGCGCAGGCTCGCAGTCGGGTGTGAGGCCCGTCGACGTCACCCGGCCTGGGCAATCGGCGGGTGGTGCATCAAGCATTCCTTCCAATTTCCCGCGCGTGATTTACTTTGACTACGACAGCTACGTCGTCAAAGATGAGTACCGCCCTGTCATCGAGCAGTACGCCAAAGCCTTGGTGGCCGACCGCAAGCTGAAAATCGCGGTTGAAGGGCATACCGACGAGCGTGGCGGCCGCGAGTACAACTTGGCTTTGGGTCAAAAGCGCGCCGAATCTGTCACGCGCGCGTTGACCTTGTTGGGCGCGCAAGAATCTCAAGTAGAGTCAACAAGTTACGGCAAAGAGCGTCCTGCTGCCACAGGTTCTGGCGAGTCGGCTTGGGCCAAAAATCGCCGTGCAGAAATGAAGGACCGCTGACGTGATCAAGCGCTTGTTTGGTCTGCCCAAAGGGGTTCGTGCTGCGGCGCTGGTGGCAATGGCGACCACGTCGATGGCCGCCCAGGCTCAGCTCTTTCCCGACAACGAAGCCCGGCGTGCCGTGGTGGAGTTGCGAGAAAAAACCGAGGCTGACCGCAAGGCACTGACCGACGCCAACATTCGACTGGGTGAGCAACTCCAGCAGATGCAGCGCAGCCTGCTTGAGTTGAACAACCAAGTTGAACTCTTGAAGGCCGAGATGGCCAAACAGCGGGGTGCCAACGAGCAGTTGGCGCGCGATGTGGCCGAGCTGCAGCGCAAGCAAAAAGACGCCGCGCAGGCCGTGGAAGAGCGGGTGCGCAAGCTTGAACCCCTCAAAGTGTCGATGGACGGCCGCGAGTTTGCGGTCGAGCCCGAAGAAAAGCGCCAGTTTGAAGACGCCTTGTCGCTGCTGCGTCAAGGTGACTACGCGGCGTCAACCACGGCGTTGGGCGCGTTTCAGCGCCGGTGGCCCAACAGCGGTTACACCGATTCGGCCCGTTTTTGGCACGGCAACGCGCTCTATGGCAAGCGCGATCACAAAGAGGCTTTGGTGGTCTTCAAGGCCTTCATCGCGGGCGCGCCTGATCATCCCCGTGTGCCCGAAGCCATGCTGGCGACGGCCAACGCACAGCTCGAAACCAAAGACGCCAAGGCTGCCAAGACAACCTTGACCGATTTGGTCAAAGCGCACCCGAGGTCAGAGGCGGCGCAGGCTGCCAAAGAGCGGTTGGCGGTGCTTAAATAGGCCCAACCCAGCGGCGTTCAGCCCTTGGGCATCGGCCATGGCCCCGCGTGCGGGGCCATCTTGTTTTGTAGGGTGTTGACATGCAGTCCATCAACGTTGCGTCTTTAACCACCACGGTGCTGTGGGCGAGCTTGGCGCTGGGCGTGTGTTTTGGCGCCATTGCGCATCGCACGCACTTTTGCACCATGGGCGCGGTGTCTGACGTGATGAATGTGGGCGACTGGTCGCGGGCTCGCATGTGGGCCATGGCGTTGGGCGTGGCCATGATCGGGTTCAACACCATGGTGGGTTTGGGCGTGATCGACTCGACCAAAACCTTTTACACCGCGTCGCGCTTGGTGTGGTTGTCCAACGCCGTCGGCGGCTTGATGTTTGGCTTTGGCATGGTGCTGGCATCGGGCTGTGGCAGCAAGACCCTGGTGCGCATTGGGGGTGGCAATCTCAAGTCACTGATTGTTTTTGTGGTGTTGGGGGTTGCAGCCTTTGCGACCCTCAAGGGCATCACGGCGGTGTTGCGCGTGAGCACAGTTGATACCGTCGCCACCACCCTCTCGACAACGCAAGACTTGCCAAGCCTATTGAGCGCAAAGTGGGGGTTGGCCAAATCAACCGTTGCCGCCGCGATGGGGCTGCTGGTGGGCGGTGCCTTGATGGTTTGGGCGGCATGGCGCCAAGAGGGCCGCACTGGCGAGGTTTTGCTGGGCGGCGTGGGCATTGGCTGCGTCATCGCCGCCGCTTGGTGGGTATCGGGGCGGTTGGGCTACGTCGCTGAAGACCCCAACACCTTGCAAGAAGCCTTTTTGACGACGCAGTCGGGGCGCATGGAAGGGCTGACGTTTGTGGCCCCGATGGGCCACACGCTGGATTGGTTGATGTTCTTCAGTGACAAGAGCAAGGTGCTGACGTTTGGCGTGGTCACAACCGTGGGCGTTGTACTTGGCGCTGCGTTGATGGCGGTTGCCACCAAGACGTTTCGCTGGGAGGGTTTTGGCTCCATTGAAGACACCGCAAACCATTTGGTTGGCGCGGTGCTGATGGGCGTGGGGGGTGTCACCGCCATGGGGTGCACGATCGGGCAGGGCCTGACAGGCATGTCCACATTGGCGCTGGGCAGCTTGGTGGCCTTGGTGGGCATCATCGGTGGCGCGGTGCTGGCCCTGCGCTACCAAAGTTGGCGCCTGGACCAAATGGTTTAGTGCCATTGCCAAGGCGCGAAGTGACATTGACTGCACCACTGGACGCCGACCTGGAGCGTCGCTTTGGCGGCTTGCGCCGACTCTACGGCGATGGCCCTTACATACGCTTGCGCAATTTGCGCGTGGCCGTGGTGGGCTTGGGCGGTGTGGGTTCCTGGGCCGTCGAGGCCTTGGCGCGAAGTGGGGTGGCTGGCTTGACATTGATAGACATGGATCACGTCGCCGAGTCCAACATCAACCGACAGGTGCAAGCCACCACCCAAACGCTCGGCATGGCCAAGGGCGAGGCACTTCGGCAACGTGTGCATGACATCCACCCCGGTTGCCAAACAACCTGCGTCGACGCTTTTGTAGAGCCAGCGCAATGGCCTGCGATGTTGCCTGCCGCCGTGGACGTCTTGATCGATGCCTGCGACCAGGTACGCGCCAAGGCAGCCTTGGCAGCTTGGGCGGTGGGCGCTTGGGTGCCCATCGTGTGTGTTGGCGCGGCGGGCGGAAAACGCGGCGTCTGCAAGCTTGAAGTGGACGACTTGGCCAAGGTGTCGCACGACCCCTTGTTGGCCGCATTGCGCACGCGTTTGCGGCGCGAACATGGGCTCAAAGGCCAACCGAACTTTGGGGTGCGCTGCGTGTTTTCGCGCGAGGCCGTGACGATGCCGTCGACCGGCCCAGGCGACAACCCTGCAGCCGAGCCCGTCGACGGCTCCCTCAATTGCCATGGGTACGGCTCCAGCGTGATGGTGACGGCCAGTTTTGGCCTGGCCGCAGCGGCGGAGGCGATTCAGCTTGCCTTGATGACGCGCACGGTCGCCACTTAAGGCATCGAGCGTGACGGCTTGCTGGCTGCTTCCAGCGGCAAGCGCGCAAGCACCGCCACATCGCCTTGGCGCGACACCTGCACCACGTAGCCATCGCCGGATCCGATGCCCTGACCCGTGAGGGCGGTGATGTTGACCTGATGGGTCACCACCACCAGCGCGCCCGGGCCGCGCCACTGCCGCAAGGCGGTGCGTGCAGCGGCGGTTTGTGCGGGCTCCGAGGCGCGTGCCGAATAAAACGAATTGAACGCGCTGTCGGCTATGACGGGCAATGGCGCAAAGGCCAACGCGGCTGTTTCGCGCGTGCGACACCACTGGGAGGCGCGCACGGCGCCCACCATCACGCCTTGCTGATTGAAGGCCACGCCGATCTGACGGGCCTGTGCCCGTCCGGCGTCGTCAAGGTTTCGTTGCGTGGTGCAATCGCCAAGCAAAAAGTTAGGCGGGTCGCCCACCCCGGGTGCCTGGGCGTGGCGCATCAGAATGATGGCGCCCGGCTGCTTGGCCAGTTGCCAAGCACGAGCGTCCTCAACCGAGAGCTCAGCGGCGAATGTTGGTGCTGCGAGGAGGGTGCTGCAGATGACGAGCCACGTTGAGGCCAGCGCATGCAGCCCGCATTGAATCAGGCCTGAGTGTGCCGTTATGCTTCTTCGCAATTGGGCTTGCAGATGAGCTCGGAGCGACCCAAAATGCGAACACTTTTCAGGCCATCTGGCCGGCGATGCTTGCCACATTTGAAACATGAGCGTGTGTTCACGCTCGTTCCAAATGGCGAGCCGCCAGCTTTGGCTTGGTAACGCAATCCATCGGACGAGAGTTTGGTCGCAGGAACTTTTTGCATACGGTGCTTGGCCCTTGGGGCTGCCACAAAAGGGGCAGTCCTCTATTCTACACAGTCGGCGTGTTTCTCAAGGCACGTGCCCGCTCAAACAAGGGCCTGGCGCGCGCCGAAAGTGGATGAAAACCAAGGGTTTATGGCAGGGTGCTTGGTGCCGCTGCGGCGAGCCTGAAAGGCCGGCAAAGTGGGTGGTGGGACGTGCTGGATTCGAACCAGCGACCTACGGATTAAAAGTCCGCTGCTCTACCAACTGAGCTAACGTCCCACACGCGAACCGCGCATTATAGGGGGTGTTGGCCCCGAGTTTTGGTGCGATCCTCCAAACGTTTGAACACGCCGTCGGCGTGAGCGCTTTGTCGGCGCCACCTGTCACGCACTTTCGAATGAATAATGTCTGTCATGCACTCAGGTCATGAACATCACGATCATGCGCATCACGGTCATGCCCATCAAGGCGCAGCAGCGCATGCACACGGCCCCGCGTCGTACAACCGCGCCTTTGCGATTGGCATTGCCCTCAATTTGATCTTCGTGGGCGTCGAGGCCTACTGCGGTTGGAAGATCGATTCGCTGGCCTTGCTTGCCGATGCCGGCCACAACCTCAGCGACGTGGCGGGCCTCTTGCTGGCTTGGGCTGGTGTGTTGGCCGGGCGAAAGCGCCCCGACGCGCGCCACACCTATGGTTGGCGACGGGCCAGCATCGTTGCAGCCTTTTTCAACGCGCTGCTTTTGTTGGTGGCGATGGGGTCTTTGTCGTGGGAAGCTGTGGGCCGATTCTCAAACCCCACGCCTGCGCAGGGCATGACGATGATGGCTGTGGCTGGCGTGGGCATTCTGGTCAACGGCGCCACGGCCATGCTGTTCATGCGTGGCAGTGAGCACGACGTGAACATGCGCGGGGCCTACTTGCACATGGTGGCCGACGCCATGGTGTCGCTGGGCGTGGTGGTGGCAGGTGCATTGACCGTGGGGTTCGCCTGGCCCTGGATCGACCCCGTTACAAGCTTGGTGATTGCGGCCGTGATCGTTGTCGGCACCTGGAAATTGTTTCGTCAATCATTGCATTTGATGTTCGACGGCGTGCCCGACCATGTGGACCTCAACAGCGTGCGTGCCACCTTGTTGTCGTTGCCCGGCGTGGCGCATGTAGAAGATCTGCATGTGTGGGCCATGGGCACCACCCAGACTGCATTGACGGCCCACTTGGTGGTGCCGCTGGATCACGACAGCGACAGCTTTCTGCGCCACGCCGTCAAGCAGCTGCAAGAGGGCCATGGCATTGCGCATGTCACGCTTCAAATCACGCGCCGCCCCATGGGCATGAGCTGCGATGCATCGTGGCAGCCGGAGGCTACTTTTTCTCCAACCACGCGTTGAGGTCGCGCAGCCGGGATTCTGCTGAGCTGTCAAACGCCTCGATGCCAATGCGTTTCAAAATGGCTTGCCCTGCGGCGTTGTCCTTCATGGCCACCAACGACTGCTGGAGCGTCAGAACTTGCGCCGGTGTCACTTTGCTGCTCGCGATCAGCGGAAAGTAAGGTTGCGCCACGCTGGTGTGGATCAATACGGCGCCGTCTTTTTCAAATTGGGTGCGCACGCCAGCGTACGAAGCGACGCCACCCACGTCGGCAAAGCCGTTGTCCATGTAAAACTTGACGGCCGCTTGTTCGCGCACGTACTGAACTTTAAGCGCCGACACCGCAATGCCTTGATCGCGCAATTCGGCGCGGCAGAAACGGGTCATGTAAGCAACCTCTTCGGGCATGGCCCACTTTTTGCCCTTGGCTTGCTCCAGTGTTTTGATGCCCGACTGCTTGTCGGCGTAAATCATGCAGCGGCCATCCGGCTTGGCCGAGGCCACGTAGCGGTAGCCATGGTCGCGCAGGCCGCGCGCAGGGTAATCGCTGGGGCGCGCCATCACGTACGTGAATTGACCCGACTTCATGCCGGCTTCCAGGGCTGCAAACTCTCGCACAAAGACAACGCGAATTTTTTGCTTGGTGACTTGGCTCATGCGGGCCGCCAAGTCGGCGTACTTGGCGATCACGCGCGAATGGTCGGTGCCGCCAGAGGTGCCTTCACTGATTGCCAGGACGGGATCGTTGTCAGCCGTTTGTGCGGTGGCAAGGGCGGGCAGTAGCGCCATCGCGGCGACGACACAAACAACGGTGGTGCGGACAGACTTCATCAGCGAAACCTTGAAAAAAACAGCCAGGGTGGTTGGCGGCATCGATTGTCGACGCAACGCGCAAGCTTTTTAGGCTGCTGCTTCAAACAATCGCGTGCGCAGGCCACCCACGCGCTGCGTGCGCGTGGCAATGGCTTGGCGCCATGTGTCGGCCGATGTCACCAAGGTGACATGCGTGCGGGCCCGCGTGACTGCCGTGTAAACCAGCTCGCGCGTGCAAGTTCGCTGCCACGGGTTGGGGAGTACCAGTGCCACGTGCTGAAACTCCGAGCCCTGCGATTTGTGCACCGTGGCGCAAAACGCTGTCTCGACGGCAGGTAGCCGGGTGATGGGCCAACTGACGCATGAGCCGTTGGCGCGCAAAAACACCACCCGCCACGGGCCCGTGACGTCAGCCGGCATGGTGATGCCCACATCGCCATTGCTGAGCCCCAACGCCGCGTCATTGCGCGTCACCATGACGGGTCGGCCCGCGAACCAATCGTGACGGGCATCGATTGATCGAAGGGACGACCGCCCCGTTGTCGCACCAAATGCGTCCAATTGTTGTTGCAGCTGCAGTGCCGCCCACCGGTTCAGCGCGTGCGTGCCGTAGGGGCCTTCGCGAACGGCACTTAACAACCTGAAGTGGTCCAGCGCCTTCAGCGCGGACAGGGCCGAGGTGTCTGAGGGCGTTGCAAAGGCTGCGGCAAGAGCTTTCGCAAAGGGCGTGAGGTTTTTACGCATGAAGCCCGTAAGCGCAGTGGCCATGCTAGGCGCTTGCGCCTCATTGTCTTCTGGTGCCTCGGGCGCGAGGTCAACCCATGAAACATCCGCGTGCGCTGCTGCCTTCAGCAGCGCCAAAGCTGCGTCGGCGCCTCCGTCCCGCACCAGGGCCGCCAATTGGCCGATGCCCGACCGTGCGTCAAAACGGTGGCTGTGGGTGAGCCAGATCACGCCGTTTGCAAGTGCTGTTGGCGGTGTTGGTGGGACGGCGTCGGTGCCGTGCAATGCCAACAGCAGTTGCGACTCAGGCACGTTGCAAAGTTTTGAGAGGCGAGTGGTGGTGGCACCGTCCATCGTGGCGTTTGCTGCCAGCTCCGCAAACACAGCCCCCGCCTGCACGGCGGCCAACTGGTCTTTGTCACCCAGCAGAACAAGGCGGGCTTGCAAGGGCAGGGCATCCACGAGTTGGCGCGTCAGGGCCAAATCCAGCATGGACGCCTCGTCAATCACCAACACGTCCAGCGGCAAAGGGTTTTTGGCGTTGAAGCGTGCCTGGCCGGTTTGGCGGTTGATGCCCAGCCACGCGTGCACGGTGCGTGCTTGAAGACTGTCTTGCCCTGCCAGCGCAGCCGTCATGCGCGCGGCGGCCTTGCCCGTGGTTGCGGCGAGACCGGCGCGCAGGCTGGGGTCTTGCGCCTTCATGCAAGCAAGCATGGCAGCCAGGGTGGTGGTCTTGCCCGTGCCGGGGCCACCGCTCAACACCACCACAGGTTGCAGCAGTGCAAGTGCAACGGCAAGCATTTGTCGATCGACTGTTGGAACTTCGCCCGAGGGGGCTGCAGGTGGTGCAAAGCGCTCGCGCAGCAACGCCACGGCGGTGTCGGTGACGGGGGGCATGTGGGCGTGGCGCAGCGCTTGGATCAGCCGCGTCGCCAATTGGCGCTCATCGTCAAAGCTGCGGTGAAAGTACAACCGGCCTTCGCCATCCAGTACCAGTGGCAGCCGCAAGGGTTCGGTGTGCCGGTTGACGATGCTTGAGGCCATCAGTGTTGCCCTTTGATCGGGCTCTTCAACCACAACGCAAACGTGACCCTCGCTGGTGGCCAAGCTCAGGCGTTTGGCCCATTGCGCAACTGCCTGCGCGGGGTGGGTCTTGGCACCGATTTGCAGCGACCAACGCTCAAGCCGGGTGGCCAATGCTTGCGCCAACTGCTGTGCAGGGTGGTTATCGGCATCGACCGGATTCATGTGGGCTCCCTTTGCCCGCGCACGCCAAGCATTGCATCCAGCGCATCCAGCGTCTTGGGCGGCAATCGATTGAATACCACGCCGGTAGGCCGTCCGTCTGCCTGCCGCCAAGAGGGGCGCACACCTCGCACAAACAACACCACCGCACCGCCCCAGGCAGCATCAAGGTTTTGGTCGCCCAACGACAGCCGCAAGTGACGGCGCAGTGCCAAAGCATAGAGCGTGGCTTGCAGGTGGTAGCCATGCACTTGCATGGCACGCTCCATGCCGGCATCGTGGTAGGCCAATGGGGTTGAGCCCAGGTGGTTGGACTTCCAGTCCACCACGTAATGGCGGCCTTGGTGCTCAAACACCATGTCCATGAAGCCGCGCAAGTGGCCGGTGAAGGGTCGTTGCAGCACGGCGGGCGACAAGGGTGGCCCCTGCAAACCCACGGATGCCAGCGCTTGTGTCAAGTTGCCCACGTTGGTGCGGGTCAACGACATGTCGAATTCAAGCTCGCTTAGCCGCTGCGTGGCCCCGATGGCGCTTAGGCGCAGGCCTGGCGCGATGTCGGTGGCCACCACGTCAGCGAGCATGTTCAGCAGCATCGATTCATGCGCGGCCGGCTGGGGTTGGCCGTCATTGCCCGTTTGTGGATGGCGGCGAAGCGCCGATCGCACGGCGGTGGGCCAGGTGGTGGGTAGGGTGAAGTCAGCGTGCTCGAAGGCTGCGTGGACCGTGTCGCCGGCGGATGGGCCCTTGGGGAAATGCAAGACGTCGTCTGGTTCTGCGACGAAGGTTTCAATCGGCGTTTGCGAAGCCGCTGCCGCCATGGGGCGCCGTGCATCAAAGGCGAGGGCCGCGTCCAAGCCGTCGCCTGGAGCCGCACCAGGCTCGGCAGTGCTGCGGTCGTCCCGTGGCGCGTCTGCCGACTCCGCCGGGTGCTGAAGCCAGGCACTGAAACTGCCCAGGCGCCATGCGGGCCCGATGGGCCCCGGCGCTTGGTGCACCACCACGGATGGGGCGGCCTCGCGTGGCAACCTGGCTGTGAGCATGGGCGATGCCCGCAGTTCGTTCACCGCGATCACTGGGCTTTTGTCACCGACGTCACCTGCGGTTTTGCCTAGCTTGCGCCATGCCAACAGCAATTGCGAGGATCGCTCGAGGGGCGCGCCATCTTTGTCCAACGCTTGCCACGCTTCAAGCGTTTGCCCTTGGCCACCGACCAACCAATTCAGCATGCTTTTCAGGCTGGTGTAGCTGTTGCTCTTGCCGCTCGCTTGAACATGCGGGCTCACCACCAGCGTACAACGGTGCGCGGCGCGCGTGAGTGCAACATAGATCTTTCGCACTTGCTCGCAGTCCACCTCGTGCAGGACGCTCTTCTTGACGTCCGACGTTAAGGAGTCGCCCTTTTGCACGCGGTAGTCGATGACGTGCTGCCCTTTGCTGTCGTGGTACACCGTGCCCAGCTTGATGTCAGCCCGACGACTGCTCTTCCACAGCAGGGGTGCATAGACGATCGGGTACTCCAGCCCCTTGGATCGGTGCACGGTGATGATTTGTACCAAATGCTGGTCGGATTCCAGGCGCAACAAAGCAGCGTCGGAGCTGTCGGCCTGGCTGTTGCAGCGCTGCGTGTCAAACCAAGCCACCACAGCGCTGGGTGCAGCGTTTGCTTGTGCCGCTTCGTTCAGTAGCTCCAGCAGGTGCAGCCAGTTGGTCATGCGTCGTTCGCCATCTGACTGCGCCAGCATGCGCTGCGCAAGGTGGGTGTTATCAAACACTTGCCACAGCATGGCTGCGATGCCTCGGTGGCTCCACACTTGGCGCCACGCGGCCATTTGCGCCCAGATGGCGTCCACGTGGGCTTCGTGGGCGAGCGCGTCGGCGCTGGTGTCTTCGCCTGTGGTGGACGCCAAGGTGCAAGCGTCGACATGAAGCAACTCGGTGGCCAAGGCAGCTCGCACTGCCGCCGGGTTGGTGCTGTCCAAAATGCCGTTCAGCACGCGCGACACTTCTGTTGCCTCTGTCGTCTGCAGCACGCTGGCGCGCGACAACTCGACACAGGGCACACCAAATTCAGCAAGTGCCTCTCGCATTCTGCGGCCTTGGGCATGTGTTTCCACAATCACCGCGATGTCCCCACCACGCAAGGGCTGGTCACCCAACAGTACCTCGCCCAGGGACGCCGCCGTCAGCGTTTGCGCGATGTCATGGGCGCACGACTGGATGGCCAACTGCTCGGCAGCGCCGGGCGTGAGGGTCATCTCGTTTTGCTCGGCAGGCAAAGTCCAGATATCCAATGCAGCGGGGGTCGCGCCGGTGGGGATGCGCGTGTCGGTCAGCACGGTGCGTGGGCGTTCGCTTGCTGTTACGTCGTGATACTGCAAGTCGGGGTCGGCAAATGCTTGCTCGTTGCAGGTGAAGAGCGCATTGAGGGCTGCAATCAACCGTGGGGTGGAGCGCTGGTTTTCAAGCAAAGTGGCCGTGGCCGCTGCGTCAGCGCGGGCTGCCAGGTAGCTGTGCAAGTCGGCGCCGCGAAACGAATAGATGGCCTGCTTGGGGTCACCCACCAAAAACACGGGGGTGTCGGTGCCGTTGTAAAGCTTTTGAAAGATCGCCAACTGCAGTCCATCGGTGTCTTGAAACTCGTCAATCAAGGCAGCGCTGAAGCGTTGGCGCAGGCCGCTGGCAAATGCATCGTCATGCTGCGTGCGGTGGTGCAGTTGCGTCAGCATGTCGTGATAGGTGTAGATGCGTTGCGACGTTTTGACTTGCTGCAGGGTGGTGTGCGTGGTCTGAAGCATGTCGCGAATCAGGCACAGGCGTTGTTGCGACGCGGTGCTTGCCAGCTTGCTCTGCGCCTGCATCACCAACGAAAGCTTTGTGAAGAAGGGGTGCGTTGGGCCTTGCTGGTTCTTTCTGACCTTGCCATGCATGAAGACTGATTCGTACAGTTTTGCAGGCCCATCCCAGCGGGGTGTTGCTGATGGGTTGGCGTCATTAAAAAACCTGTCAAGCGCGAGGGCTCCCTCCTCAATGCGTTTGGCGCTGTACGAGTTTTTGGGCAATTGCCCGTCGAATGCAGCCTTGTGCAGCAAACCAACAATGACTGGGCGATTCGCGCCCCAAACAGCTTTCGCGTCGAGAAGTGCATCGCGCACCGCACGCGTCAATGCCTGATGTGTCGGGTCTTGCTCGGTCACGGGCGCAGCCAGCGGGTCGGGCCAAAGCGCGCACGCCAGCGGCGCATTCTCGGCGGCCTTCAGCAAGGGCTCCCACGTGGCCGGGGAGTCGCCCTCGGTGGCAAGCAGCGTTACCAGGGCTTCGTTCCAGGGCTGCGCAGCAATCCGTTGGCGCCACCAGTCGGCCACGACGCGCAGTCTCAGGTCTTTGGCGTCCTCTTGTACCTCTTGCGTCAGGGGCCATTGGCCCGCAAAGGCTGAGTCGCTCAAAGCACGCTGGCAAAAGGCGTGGATGGTCAAGATGGCGGCTTCATCAAACTCGGCCAGGGCGCGCTGCAACCGCGCTTGCAACTGAGCCTTGTCTTGTCCCGTGTTGGTTGTGGCCTGCACCAACAATGCCGACAGGGTGGCATCAGCGGGCTCGTTCACCGTTTGCAGCGCACGCAGGCCTTCTTGCAAACGCAAGCGCACGCGGCCGCGCAGTTCGGCGGCGGCGGCTTTGGTAAAGGTCACCACAAGGATAGACGACAGAGGTTCGTCACGCTCAAGCACCAAGCGCAATACCAGGGTGCTGAGCGTCCACGTTTTGCCGGTGCCAGCCGAGGCTTCGATCAGGTGCGTGCCGCTCAGCTTGGCGGTTTGCACGTCAAAGGGCTTCATCGTTTTCGATTGGGTGGCCATCACGGTTTCTCTGACCCCGCAATGGCCGCCAGCAAAGGGCCAAAGACGCGGTGCGCCACAGGGGCGCAATCGGGGTCGTTGATCAACGGCGGCAACCCGCGCCGCGCCAATCGCACATGCTCGTCGTCGGCGTCGCCTGGCATGTCTCGTCTTCCATGCCACTGAGTTGCGACGGCTGAAATGCTGCGCCCTTCGGCGATGGCCCAGGCCAAGTTGGGCATGAACGCAAGCGGAAACACGAGACCTTTGGCGTAGGTTTCAACCAGTGTCTGCAGCATGTCGGTTGGGTTTTGCACCGGATTTAGCGAGAGCACATGGTCGCGAGTCGTCAGGTGGCTGTTGTGCTGCACGTTTTTTAGCACGAGGGCACCCAGCGCCAAGTGATCGATCCATGCGTGCAAGCGTTGCCTGGCGCGCAGTTTGGACGCGCTTACGCGATGAAGCCCGTCGGTCCAGACGTCGGACAGGTTGATTGAAAGTGTCCACGCTTGCCCGTTGATGTCAAAAGTTAGCACCTTGGGGCGTGGCGGTGTCACTGGCTGGCCTTGAATTGCGGCGCGGTACGTCTGCGCAATCTGCCGCGCCTCTTGCACTTGTTCACGCATCGCATGGTCACCCAGTGGGCCTGACGCAAAGAAGGTGCCGGCACGGGCAAGGCGCAACAACTGGGCGTCGTCGGCACCCGCCATGGCCAGGGGTAGCCACTGCATGAGCTGCAACGAGGCCTCACGCCGGTCCATCGCAAAAGGCTCGTCGTCTTGCGTCTCGTTTTTACCCGTGGGTAGCGAAATCGCCAACCGTGTTCGCAGCAAATGCTTGGACGGGTTGGCAAAGAAGTTCTTCAAATCATCGAGTGTGACGGTGCGCAGACGGTCAGACGGTGGTGGCAGCGGTGCCATGAACAAGGGCGCTGACTCTTGGTTGTCGCCGCTTGGGTCGTCGTCACGTTCAACCCCGCCGCTGGCGTCATCGTCATCGTCATCGGCCTCAAGGCCTCTCGCGTTGGCCACCTTTGCGGGTTGGCCAGCGTGCGCAAGCGCCTGCTGGCCAGCCATCAGCGCGTGTGCGTACCCCGCATGAAAACTGCGCAACTGGACGGGCGCGTCAGGCGCAAACAGTGACGCGGCAAACGGCTGCAAGGGATGCAGCGTGGTCACTTGTGCTTCCAGGTCTTTGAGTGCAATGCCGTCGGCCCGCGCCAGGGTGTCGAGCAGTTCACTCACCACGGTGCTGGGCGGCAGGAGCTCGTTGCTGCGCAGGTCGCGGCCGGTGTAGCTCAGCCACAAAGCGTCGCGTGCCGACAGCACCAGGTCGAGCATCACGTTGCGGTCGTCTTGTTTGCGTTGTCGGTCGCCCGGGCGCGGTGCAAAGGCCATCAAGTCAAATTCAAGTGGCGTGGCTCGGGCAGGGAAGGCGCCATCATTCAAACCCACGACAACCACAACGCGGTAGGCAAGCCCACGCAGGCTGGACATCGACGCAAACGTGACACTGCCACTGGGCACGCCCCCCATGGCCTTGGTTGCCAGCTCGGCGTCAATTGACGCGCGCATCACGGCGGTGGAAATCACGCCTTCGTGCTGGGCCTGCTCCGCTTGTGCATGCCACTGGGTAAGGGCTGCCCGCAGGGCGCGCAGCCCTTCCACTTCGGACGGCAACTCCGCTTGCATGAAAGTGTCCAGGGCGCCCAGCAGCGTCAGGTGCCACCGATCGGCCGTTTGAGGTTGAGCCAAGGCCGTTTGCAACTGGTGCAGCTGGTTTGAAAGATGCTCCAAAGTGCCCAACAAAAGCGCTTGGCTTCCCACGGCGTGGCCAGCGGGGAGTTTGCCCAAAAAGATGTCACCCGCGGGTGTCGCGCCTGCAACGTCAGGCATCACATGCCCCAACACCAACCGGTCGAGAGCGTCCTGCAATGAATGATCGGCCAAGTCGGGAAAGCCCAGTTGTTTGCGATGCGCGGCATCCAGCCCCCAGCGCATGCCTGCACCTTGCAACCAGTGGGCAGCCGTGTCAGTGTCGTCGCTCGACCACCCCAGCTGTTGCATGATCAACGGCATTTGCAGCAGCGCCAGCAGGTCGCTGGCCTTGAAGCGTGAGCCGCCCAGGTCCAACAAGGCCATGAACGTGTTGACGACGCCAGCATCGTCGCCATTGCTGCGCCCGGTGATGGTGTACGCCATGCTGCGCGGGCCTTCGGCGGCACCAAACACAGCATCGATCATGGGCGCCGCCCCGTCCAAGTCAGGAGTCACCACCAGCACCTGGTCGGGCGTGGGCGCGCCCGGTTGGGCAAAGAGGGCAAGCAAGCGGTTGTGCAAGGCCTCGAGCTCGCGGCGCAAAGAGTGGCAAACGTGAACTTCGATGCTGGTGTCTGTTGGCGCCGAGGCTCGCTCGCTGGCAAGCGACGGTTTTCGCAGAGCAGGCGTTTCGGTGTCGGAACCGGGTTCTTGCAACAACAGGATGTCGCGCTGCAGCCGAGCCAGACGATTGGCGCCGATGGGCGCTTCAAACTGCGCGTCCTCCATCACGTTGTCGTCCAATTGCGCGATCATCAAGGCCATTTGCGCTTGGGTTTGGCCACCCCATGCAGCCAAGAGGGGATGCCCCACGTCGGTGTGCAGCACACGCCCCATGCTGGTTAAGTGAAGCCGACGCTTTTCGCTAACGATGTCAAACCAATATTCTTGGCACGGGTTGTGCGCGTACACATGCACGTCAATCACCTGCGACATCGCCTGCAACAAGCGCAGGTGTTGAGGGGCAAGGGACGGCAGCGCAAACACGTGAATGTCAGCAGGGAGTGTGGCACGTGCTGCATCGGGGTGCTGCACCAGGGCGGTGACAAAGCGTTGCGCGGGGTCGTCCAAGGCCGATGGCAGTGCGGTGGTTAGTTGGCGCCACAGGGCGCGTTGCCAGGCTTCGTCCTGACGCCAAGTGATGGAGTCGACGCCTCCATGCGACTGAGCTTGCAAGGGCTCGTCTCGGGACCACTTTTGAAGCCAGTCGGCGCGGTAGGTGGTGTACTGCTCGAACAACGTGGCGGTGCGCTGTGCCAGCTCAAAACGCATGGCGTCGTCCGCCGCCTTGAGGTAGGGCCCCAGGCGCGGGTGCCCCGCGAGGGGGGGGGTGTTGGCAAACTGCTGGTCGATGCGCCACGCCAGCACCTTGGCGTCAAACGGCGTTTGCGGTGCAATGCCCCGCACCACCTTGCCCATGGCTTGCCAAAGCCACTGCGCCAGAAAGGCGAATTGCATGTTGGTACAAATGCCGTATCGTTGGGCTGTGTCAAGGGTTATGGCCCGTCGCACCGCCAAACTGGGTACCACCACCTGTTGGGCTTGAAGCGGTGACGAGGGCCTTGATTGCTCGAGGCGCTCGTGCAGGCACTGCATCAGTTTTTCAGAGCGGTTGGAGACAATCAAATGAAGCATGATTTGGGGGCGTCAGCCGGCAAACGCTGCAAAGCGTTGTGAAGGGGTTGACTAGTATCGTCTTTGCATCACCAGCCAATGGAGCAAACCATGGCCAAGATTGATTTTGAATCCCATGCCCGCCGGCTTCGCTTGGCGTTTGCAGGTTGCCTTGTGGTGGCGCTGGGCGGTACAGCCTGCACCACCTACGGCCCTGGCAATCTGGCCGTCGGCCAAAACACCGACCAAGTGGCCCGCTCACTCGGCACGCCCACAGCCCGCTACGCGATGGACCAAGGCGCGTCGCGGCTCGAGTTCGCGCGCGGGCCCTTTGGCAAGCACACCTTCATGGTTGACGTCGATGCCGCTGGCCGCGTCACGCAGTGGCAGCAGGTGCTAACCGAGGCCACCTTTGACAGCGTCAAGCCAGGCATTTCTGCCCAGGCGCTGCTGCAAACGCTGGGTACCCCCTCGCACCGCCGAGGCGGGGGACGGCAAGGCGGCGAGGTTTGGTCCTACCGCTACCAAGCCATTTTTTGCCAGTGGTTTCAGGTGTCGGTGGTGGACGCCAAGGTGCGTGACGCATCCTACGGGCCTGACCCGATGTGCGACGTCAACGACGACCGGATGGCGCGGTGGGGTGTGCGTTGATGTGACGCCGCGCCTGCTCACCCATGAATTCCGCCAACTGAAAATCCAGCGCCGTGATGCCACCGGCGCTGTGGGTGGTCAAGGCCACTTGCACGCGGTTGAAAACGTTTGACCATTCAGGGTGGTGGTCGATGGTCTGCGCAAACAGGGCCACCGACGCCATGAACCCAAAGGCTTCGAAAAAATTAGCAAAGCGCAGATCGATGCAGAGCTTGCCTGCTTCGACGCGCCAAGCCCTGTCGCCCACGCGGCCCAGTGCCTCGACGCGTGCCGTGATGGCCGCCGCATCCATCGGCTGCGTCATGGCGTGCCTGGCACCGCGTGAAGATCGCCGATCCAGGGCTGCGCTGATCGCAGCCAAATTTGTGACTTGGGCGCCAATTCAGCCCGCTGCGTGACGCAGCCCAAACGCACGTTGAGCACGGTCACGTTTTCGGTGGCCGACGCATACAGCGGCGTGCCGCAATCCGGACAAAAAGCTTGCACCCGCTTGTTGCCGCTGGCCGCCGTCTTGACGTAGTGCTTGGGCTCCCCGGTCATCACAAAGGTGTCCGCTGCAACGGGTACCACCGCGCGGTAAGGCGCGCTGGACATCACTTGGCAGTCGCTGCAGTGACACGCCTTGACGCGTGCCGGGTCGGCCTCGGCGGTGAAGCGAATGTTGCCGCAGTGGCAAGCGCCGTCGATTTTCATGGTGGGGTGTTCCGTTCTTGGGTGGGTGAGCCTGTACAGGCGTTTCATCTTAGTTGAAGCAGCCCGAGCCTGTTGCGCGTCGCCTTGCGGGCGCGCGCAACGACAATGGGCGGTACGGCGCATCTTGCTGCGCCGCGTTTTGCCCCATTGCCCACCCCATGTCGCCCCCATCCATCCGTGTTTTGTCCGTCATCCCGCCGATGACTCAGCTCAACACGCCGTATCCCTCCACGGCTTATTTGACAGGTTTTTTGCGCTCGCGTGGTTACGTTGCGGTGCAAGAAGATCTGGCGCTTGCCTTGGCGCTGTCACTGCTGTCGACTGCGGGCTTGCAGGCGGTGCAAAGCCTGGTGATTGCCGTGCCGGCCAAGCGGCGGTCGGCGTCGGTGGTGGCGTTTCACGACCAGTTTGACCGCTACGCTGCCACCATCGAGCCCACCATCGCTTTTTTGCAGGGCCGTGATGCCACGCTGGCTTACCGCATCACCAGCCGCAGCTTTTTGCCTGAGGGCCCACGCTTTGCGTCGCTGGATGTGTTTGTGGACGATGACGGGGGCGACCCCATGGCCTGGGCCTTTGGGGCCCTTGGCTTGCAAGACCGCGCACGCCACCTCGCCACGCTGTACCTCAATGATTTGGCTGACGTGCTGCGCGATGCCGTTGATTCGCGCTTTGAGTTTGTGCGGTACGCCGAGTCTTTGGCCTTGAGCCAACCCACGTTTGATCCCCTGGCGCAGGCGCTGGCAGCGCCCCTCAACCTGATCGACACCAAACTGCGGGATTTGACCCTGGCCACCGTGGCGCGCCATGCGCCCACGGTGGTGTTGGTGTCGGTGCCGTTTCCGGGCGCGGTGTATGCCGCCTTTCGCATCGCGCAGGCCATCAAGGCCCATCACCCGCAGGTGGTGACCGTGCTGGGCGGCGGCTTTGCTAACACCGAGTTGCGCGAGTTGGCCGAGCCCCGGGTGTTTGACTACTTTGACCACGTGACGCTGGACGCGGGCGAGCGACCGTTGTTGGCGCTGTTGGAGCACCTGTCTGGCAAGCGTTCACAGCAAAGGCTGATTCGAACCTACCTTCGCCCTGAAGGGGTGGATGAGGTGCGCTACGTCAATTTTGGGGGCGAACCCGAGGTGCCGTTTGACGAGGTGGGCACACCCACGTGGGACGGTTTGCCGCTGGGGCAGTACTTGTCGCTGCTGGACATGCTCAACCCGATGCACCGGTTGTGGTCGGACGGGCGCTGGAACAAGCTGACCGTGGCGCAAGGCTGCTATTGGAAGAAGTGCAGTTTTTGTGATGTGAGTTTGGATTACATCTCGCGCTTCGAAGCCACCACAGCCGAGGTGCTGGTGGATCGCATCGAGGCCATCGTGCAAGAGACGGGGCAAACGGGGTTTCACTTTGTCGATGAGGCCGCACCGCCCAAGGCGCTCAAGACGTTGGCGGCCGAGTTGAAGGCGCGCAAACTGGCCATTTCTTGGTGGGGAAACATTCGTTTTGAAAGGACGTTTACGCCGCAGCTTTGCCAAGATTTGGCCGACAGCGGCTGCATTGCGATTTCGGGTGGGTTGGAGGTGGCGTCTGACAGGCTGTTGGCGCTGATGAAGAAGGGCGTGTCTGTGGATCAAGTGGCGCGAGTCACCAAGGGCTTTTCTGACGCGGGCATTTTGGTGCATGCCTATTTGATGTATGGGTTTCCTACGCAAACGGTGCAGGACACAGTGGACGCGCTGGAGTACGTGCGGCAGTTGTTTGAGGCAGGGTGCATTCAGTCAGGGTTCTTTCATCGCTTTACGTGCACGGTGCATTCGCCGGTTGGCAAGAATCCGGCCGACTATGGCGTTGAGTTGTTGCCGCTGCCGCCCATCAGCTTTGCCAAGAACGATGTTGGTTTTGTGGACCCTACGGGCACGGACCACGATGCAATGGGGGCTGCGTTAAAGAAGGCGCTGTACAACTACATGCACGGGTTGGGTTTGGAGGACGATGTTCGTCAGTGGTTTGACGGCAAGGTGCCTCGGCCTCGGGTGCGGAAGGATCGCATTGCGCAGGCTTTGCTTTTGTAGGTTGCTCTCTTGCTCTTTGGCTAGGTTGTTGGTGCTTGGGTTGGCGGTTTGCGGTGGGCGGCTGGGGCTCACGCTGTGACGGTCGATACTTCGCATCGACTGCGCTGCGATGCTCGGTCTTGAAGCCCCGTCGCAAAACTTATATGGACGCCTCCCGTGTGGCAAGGGTGTTTTGGAAGTTTTGGTTGGCGAGTCAACGGCAGTCTTATATCCGGCCTGTTGGCGCAGCACCGGTCGTGCCACTGGCCTTGATGGTCAATCGCGAGGTTGATGCCCATCTCGCTACCGGGCTTTGCACAAGGCTTGCCCTAGTTTTGCGTCGGCTTGATCAACCCACGGTCTGAACCGCTTCTCCATCACTTCTTCAACGCCCCCTCGCGCACGGCTGAGGGCAACCTGCTACGGCATTGTGGTTGCTCCTTGTGTTCGTTTGGTTTTTTGTAATCTTGGCGCGTTAACGTTAGGCGCCGGCTGCAAGGCTTTGCTTCTCCTGCGTCGTTGGTAGACGTGAAGCCCAGGCGGCTTCATACGGCCTGGCATGCGCCACAAGCGCCCAGGCGGTACGCGCCATCTTGTTGGCCACGGCCACCACCACCACGTTGAAGGGCCGACGCAACAACATCGCATCGATCCATGCTGGGTGCTTGGTGCCTTGCATCACGGCTCGCGCGCCGCAGATCATGAGCGTGCGCAGGTACGGGTCACCGCGTTTGGTGATGCGGCCCATGCGCACCTTGCCACCGGTGCCCGTGTGCCCTGGTACCAACCCCAGGCTGGCGCTGAACTCGCGCCCACTGCGCCACGCCTTGCCATCACCCAGCACGGCTGCCGTGGCCGTGGCCCCGAGCACCCCAAGGCCAGGCACTTGCCGCAGCCTGGTCGCGCTTGTCATGGCCTTTTGCATCAGCGCAATCTGCGCATCCATCACCGCCACGTTGTGGTCCAACTCAGCCAGGGCTCGCAGCTGCTCGTTGACCAAGTTCACCATGATGACGGGCAGCACCGCATCCAGCTGCGCGCGCTGTTCAGCCAAAGCGCTGAGGCCTGCCTTCTTGCCCTGCGGCAGCGCCACACCGAACTCCACCAACAGGCCGCGCAAGGCGTTGATGGTGGCTGTGCGCACGCTCACCCAGTGGGAACGCGTGCGGTGCAGCGACAGTACCGCTTGCTGCTGCTCGTCCTTGACGGGAACGCGGCGGATGTCGCACTGCTTGGCCGCCAGCCAGATGGCGCGCGCATCGGCTGCGTCGTCCTTGTTGCCGCGCACGAAGGCGCGCACTTGCGCAGCAGGCAGTAACTGCACATCGTGACCCAAGCGGCCAAGCGTTCGCGCCCAGTGGTGGGAGCCTCCACAAGCCTCCATGGCCACCACCGCTGGCTGCAGCTGAGCGAAGAATTCCACGAACTTGGCGCGCTTGATCTTCTTACGCCCAATCTCGCCTGTGTCGGTATCCACCCAGTGCACTTGGAACACATTCTTGGCAGTGTCCACGCCATAAGTCGTAGCATTCATGTGGGGTCTCCGTCATCAAGGGGTTGATCAACATCACCACTTTGGCACTCAATGCCGCACGGCGCGAGACCCCACCCCTAAATAGGCATGGTGGCGCTGGTGCCTGCGTGATTGACGAGGTGGGAGGCGTCCATACCATCTCGCTGCGCGGCCTGCGGCCGCTGCGCTCAAACAGTTGCGACGAGTCAGAGCTTGAGGCGCGCTGCGCGCGCGGGCATCAAGCCCTGCGCTTCTCGCCGTCCCACAGTGAGCCCCACCCGCCCACCGCAAACCGCCCGTCCGGTCACTTACCTTGAGAGCAGGGTCGCTCGCTGCGCGGCCTGCGGCCGCTGCGCTCAAACAGTTGCGACGAGTCAGAGCTTGAGGCGCGCTGCGCGCGCGGGCATCAAGCCCTGCGCTTCTCGCCGTCCCACAGTGAGCCCCACCCGCCCACCGCAAACCGCCCGTCCGGTCACTTACCTTGAGAGCAGGGTCGCTGCGCTCCCTTGGGGCTTTGCGATGGTTGCTCGGCTTTGCATCGGGGGTGTTGAGCGTGGACTGCCCCGGGTCTGGCTGCTAAACCAAGCAGATCGCTACGTGACCCGAAGGCGCAGACGCCCAGGGCAGCGAGTGCCTGTGAGGCGCCGAGAAGCGCAGGACTTGAAGCCCGCGCGCGCAGCGCGCCACAACCACTGACTTGTCGTACGTGTCCGAGTGCAGCGCCCAAAGGGCGCGGAGCGAGTTGTACGACAGGGCTTCAAGTCCGAGCATCGCAGGGCAGTCGAAGCGAAGCGTAGACCGCCTCACCGGCACTCGCTGCCCTGGGCGTCTGCGACTGAGCCAGCACCACACCAAGCAAAGAGCGACAGAGCAAAGAACGATCACGCAAAGCCGCAAAGTCCCTTGCCGCTAGAGAGAACGGCAAGCGAGGTGAGGCAACGTCAGAACCGAATACCGCCCGCAGCCGGAGGTGCCGCCACGGCTTCTTTGGGTGCAGGTGCCTTGGTGGGCGCAGGCTTGGGGGCCACGCGAGGGGCGGCCGTCGTGGCTTCGGCTTGTTTGAAGTTGGACGGCAGCTTGGAGCTGGCAGGGTAGCCTGCGGCATCCAGGGCACCGTTCCAGGCGCTGGCTTCGTAGCCGTTGATTTTTTGACTGCCAACCTTCAGTGATGGCAAACCGTTGCTACCCACGGCGTCTTTGATCGCTGTCTTGTCCTCTTCAGACGACTGCGTCTTTTCTTGAAACGGAATGCCCCGTTTCATCAACAAGTCGCGGCCCACGCGGCAAGGATCGCAATTCTCGGCCGTGAAGATCGTCACTGGGTTGCGCTGCATCGCCTGGCGCACCTCGTAGGGCACTTGCGCCTCGCCGTCGCTACCACTGTTGGCTGTAACCGTTGTAACGCGGCTGCCGTCCACGGGCGGTCGGTCGGTGTAAGAGACACGTCCGTCGGCACCCACCACTTTGTACAAGGCATGGGCGTTGGGTGCGGCCAAGGCCGCCAGCGTGGCGAGGGCAAGCAGGGTCTTCTTCATGCCCATCACTTTAGACCGGCTATGCCGCTTTGGGTAGGGCCATTCCTTGGTGACGCATCAGTGCATCGAGACTTGGTTCACGACCTCTGAAGGCTTTGAAGTTGTCCATTGCACTTCGGCTGCCGCCACGCTCCAAAACTTCGTGACGCAAACGACGTCCCGTGGTGGTGGAAAGTGTGCCTTCTTCCTCGAAGGCGCTCCAGGCATCGGCGCTCAGCACCTCGGCCCACTTGTAGCTGTAATAGCCAGCGGCGTAACCACCCGCAAAAATGTGTGAAAAAGCGTGCTGAAAGCGATTGGACGACGGCGGAATCAGCACGGCAACCTCGCTTCGGACGCCATCCAGAATGGCTTGAATGCGCGTGCTCGCGCTGGGGTCGCTGTGGATGCGCATGTCAAACAACGACAACTCCACCTGCCGCACCGTCTGCATGCCACTTTGAAAATTCTTGGCCGCCGTCATTTTGTCGAACAATGCACGGGGCAGCGCCGCCCCCGTATCCACATGGGCGGTTAGCTTTTGTAGCACGTCCCACTCCCAGCAAAAATTCTCCATGAACTGGCTGGGCAATTCCACGGCGTCCCACTCCACGCCCGACAGGCCCGACACGCCGATGTCATCCACCTGCGAGAGCATCAAATGCAAGCCGTGACCAAACTCGTGGAAGAGCGTGATCACTTCGTCGTGGGTGAGCAGCGCAGGCTTGCCGTCCACGGGGGGTGAGAAGTTGCAGGTGAGTGTGGCGGCCGGTAGCTGCAACGAGCCCTCGGGGCGATGCCAGCGTATGCGTGCGTCGTCCATCCATGCGCCGGGTTGCTTGCCCTGGCGGGCGTAGGCGTCGAGGTAAAAATAGGCCAAGGTTTGGCCCTCTCGATCCACGCGGTAAAAGCGAACGGCTGGGTTCCAAACGTTGGCAGTTTCGGGGCTGATGCGCACCTCGAACACGGTCTCGACGATGCGAAAGAGTCCGTCGAGCACACGCGGTTCGGTGAAGTATTGCTTTACCTCTTGGTCGCTGAAGGCGTACTGCGCCTCTTTGAGGCGCTCACTGGCGTACATCACGTCCCAGGCTTGCAAGTCGTCCAGACCCAGGTGGTCTTTGGCAAACGTGCGCAGTTGCGCCATGTCACGTTCGGCAAAAGGTTTGGCCCGCTGTGTGAGTTCTTGCAAAAAGCTTAGCACCCGTTCGGGCGAAGGCGCCATTTTGGGCACCAACGACACATGCGCGTAAGTGGCGTGGCCCAGGAGCTGGGCTTCTTCGTGCCGCAGCGCCAACAAGGTTTGCATCACGGAGGTGTTGTCAAGCGCTGCGGGCCCCAAGTCGCTTGCTCGGGTGGTGTTGGCCGTGTACATCGATTGCCGCAAACCTCGGTTGTGGGCGTATTGCATAACCGGCAGATAAACAGGCGCATGAAGTGTCAATCGATGCAAGCCAGCGTTGGTTGTGTTGTTGGTCGGGATTTCACCTTCTGGCTCCGCGCGCGTGGCCGCCAGCACGTCGGCTGGCACGCCAGCCAGATCGGTTGCAGTCACGTCGAGCTTGAAGCTGTCCGTGGCGTCCAACACGTGCTCGCGGTAGGCTTGTGACAGCTCGGCGGCTTGCGCCTGGATCTGCGCAAAACGCTCGCGCGCGGCGCCTTTCAGCTCGGCGCCCGAAAGCACAAAATCGCGCACTGCGTTCTCAAGCACTTTGCGACGTGGGGCGCTGAGAGCGCCTGGCCGATGGTGACGCAGCCATGGTTTTGTACTTTGCAAACAACCGCTCGTCGGCGCCCAGTTTGGTAAAGAAATCAGTCACAACGGGCAAGTTGTCGTTGTACGCAGTGCGCAGCGCCGGTGTGTCGGCCACGGCATTGAGATGGCCCACAGCACCCCAGGCGCGCTGCAGCCGCTCGATTGCCACGTCCAGCACTGCCGACATGGCGTCGTAGTCAGCTGGCACGTGAGGTCCAGCAGCCTTCTCCAAGGCTGCTTCGGCTTGAGCCAGCAGGACGCTGATCGCCGGGGTAACGTGCTCGGGTTTCACGCTGCCATAGGCAGGCAGGGCGGCAGGCACGGTGGCATCGAGGAGTGGATTGACCATGGTGGTTGAAGCGTTTCGGTTGATGGGGTGGTGCGGGCGGGCCCGTCGACAGGCAGGCTGTGATGAGTGGTCTATCGAGGGTGTGCGGCTTGTTGTTCAGCAGCTTCGAGCGTGTTGACCAGCAGCATGGCGCGGGTCATGGGGCCTACACCACCGGGCACAGGGGTGATCCATGACGCCACACGGCTGACACCTTCAAAGTCGACGTCGCCGCACAGTTTGCCTTGTTCATTTCGGTTCATCCCGACGTCGATGATGACCGCGCCGGGCTTCACCATGTCGGCTGTGAGCACATTGCGCACTCCCACCGCAGCGATCACCAGATCGGCCTCACGCGTGTGAGCGGCCAAGTCGATGGTGGCGCTGTGGCACACCGTCACCGTGGCGTTGGCCGCCATCAGCATCATCGCCACAGGCTTGCCCACGATGTTGCTGCGACCGATCACCACCGCGCGCTTGCCTCGGGGGTTGAAACCGATGGATTCCAGCATCTTCATGCAGCCATAAGGCGTGCACGACTTGAAGCCGGGGCGTCCCACCATCAGCGCGCCGGCCGAGGCCACGTGAAACCCATCAACGTCCTTGCCTGGCGCAATGGTTTCGATCACCCGTTGGGTGTCAATGCCGGTGGGCAGTGGCAGTTGCACCAAGATGCCGTGGATTGTGGGATCGTTGTTGAGGGCCGTGATGCGCGCCAGCAAATCGGCTTGGCTGACCGAGGCCGGATGGCGGTCCAGCACCGATTTGATGCCCACGCTTTCGCAATCTGCCACCTTGTGCTTGACGTAGACCTCAGAGGCCTGATGACTGCCCACCAACACCACGGCCAACCCAGGCGCAATGCCCCTCAACTTCATCGCCGCCACCCGCGTGGTGACGTCGTCGCGAATTTTTTTGGACAGGGCGTTGCCGTCAAGAATTTGGGCTGTCATGGCACGGACGATTGAGGCCGATGGGTTCAATGAGAAGGGGCCGCATGTGCGGCCCCGACGTGGCGGGGCAGAGCCCCCGGTTGCTGCGCGCTCAAACCTTGGCGCTGGTGGCGCCCAATGCAATTTTCAGCAAATCGGCGACCGTGTTGGCGTTGAGCTTTTCCATGATGTTGGCGCGGTGCGCCTCAACGGTTTTGATGCTGATGCCCAGGTCGTCAGCGATCTGCTTGTTGAGTCGGCCGGCAACAATGCGCTCGAGTACCTGCGATTCACGTGTGGTGAGCCTTGAGAGCAGGGCGTCACGGCTTTGTTGTTCTTGGTGGTGGCTGAAAGCCACGCGCGCCTGCTCGAGCATGCGCTCCACGAGGCTGACCAGTTCGGCTTCTTTGAACGGCTTCTCGATGAAATCCATCGCGCCTTTTTTCATGGTCGTCACGGCCATGGGCACGTCGCCGTGGCCCGTGATGAAGACGATGGGCAGGGGGCACTTGCGCTCGATGAGTTTGTCTTGAAGCTCAAGGCCACTCATGCCGTCCATGCGAATGTCGACAATCAGGCACGCCACCTCGCGGGGATCGAAGCGCGACAAAAACGATTCAGCCGAATCAAAACATTTGACACGGTAGTCTTTGCCTTCAAGCAGCCACTGCAGCGAATCCCGCACGGCCTCGTCGTCGTCGACCACATACACATTGCCTTTTTTCGGGATCAAGCTCATGTTGTTACATCGGTGGTTGCGCTGGCTGGCGGCGCGGTTTGCGGGGGCGCGCTTTCTGGGCGCGAGGAAGCGATCTCGACGGGCAGTGTGAAGGAGAACTGGCAACCGATGATGGCGTCTCCATTGTAGAGGTTTTGCCCTTTGATACGGCCGCGGTGGCTCTCGACGATCGAGCGGCACAGTGACAAACCAATGCCCAACCCCTCCACCTTGGTGGAAAAGAAGGCCTCATACAGCCGCGCCAGCACGTCGTCACGGATGCCGGGGCCTTTGTCGGTAACGCTGAATTCGATCACGCCGCCTTCGTCGGGGGTGTAACGCGGTACCACACGCAAGTCGATGTGGCGGCGCGGCTCCGGCAGTTTGGCCAGGTCAATGGCCTCGGCAGCGTTCTTGACCAAATTGAGCACCACTTGCTCGATCAAGATGGGGTCGCACACCACCAAGGGCAAACGTTTGGCCACGTACACGTGAAGCCGCACGCGCCTGCGGTGCATCTCAATGTCGGCCAATTCGACGGCGTCGTCAACGATGGCCGAGGCCGAGGTGGGCTCTCGCTGCGGCTCGCTGCGTTTGACAAAAGCGCGAATGCGGCGAATCACCTGACCAGCCCGCTCAGCTTGTTTCGCGGTCTTTTCAAGTGCCGCCACAAGATCGTCGTCGCTGATGCTCTTGCCCCGCACGCGCGAAACCATGCCGTTGCAGTAATTGGTGATCGCAGTCAGTGGTTGATTCAGCTCGTGCGCAACCGACGACGCCATTTCGCCCATGGTGACCAAACGGCTGGTGACCTGCGCTTTCTCTGCTTGTTGAAGTGCCAGTTCCTCGCCTCGGCGCCGCGCAGTGACGTCCGTGGCAATCAACATTTGTGCCAAGCGGCCGTCTGTCCACTGCATGTAGCGGGCGCGCACGTCAAACCACTTTTGCAGCGATTGAACAAAGATCTCTCTTGGGGCTGCCGCCGAATCGGCAATCATTTGAGAAGGTAGACCCGACATGGAGTCGACGTCATCGTTGTCACCGCCGTCGATGGTGGGAAGTGATGGCAGTGACGATCCGGCGCTCGCGGCGGAGCCCGCCAGCATCGCGTGGCCGTTGGCGTCCGCGCCAAACCAGTGGCGGTAAGTCCGGTTGGTGAAGAGCAATTCGCCTTGTTGAACCGACAGCACCGACACCACTGCGTCCAAGCCCTCAAGCACCGTGGTGAAGCGCTCGTGCGAGGCCGAGAGTTGATCGCGGATGCGCTTGGCTTCAGTGATGTTGGTGATGGACGTCATCCAACCCGTCTGCTGCCCCTTGGGGTCGACCAAAGGGGAGATGTACATGCGAGCATCAAAAACGGCGCCGTCCTTTTTGGCCAAACGCACCTCGATGCCGCCGGCTGGGCTGCGCCCCTCCAGCTCTTGATTTAGCAACCGGGCGTTTTCGTCGATGGTGTCCTCGGGCCAGAACTGAAACGGGGGCGCACGTCCGACCAGTTCTTGCTCCGAGAATCCGGTCATGGCACAAAAAGCAGGGTTGACGTAGGTGATGCGGCCTTCGCGGTCCATGGCACGCATGCCCGTGAGCATCGAGTTTTCCATGGCGCGGCGAAAATTGGTTTCTTTCACCAACGTGGACTGAATTTGTGCGCGGCGCCGCAGGTGGCGCCAACTGCCAAACAACATCCACAGTGTCAGTCCAGACAGCGCCAACACCATCCAAAAAAGGGTGTTGCCGACAATGCTTAGCGACGTGCGCCACCCTTGCGTTCTCAGCACCCATCCGTTGCCCAGAGGGGCGACGTTCACGTCCAGTTGGTGCGTGGGTTTGCGCGTTGTCAAGCCGGCGTCAACCACCACACTGCTGGCCAACGTCTTGCGATCTTGATCGACGATGGTGATGGTGTGCCGTTGGGTCACTTCGGTGGGTACGGCAGCGCGCAACAGGCCGTCAAGTGAGTACTCGGCAATCACGGCGCCGGCGAAGTCTCCGCGCTGCACGATGGGCACGTGCACTTGCATCACCGTGGTGCCGGTGGCATCTTTGAAAGCGCTGGAATACGACACAGCGCGCAGCGTCTTGGTGCGTTCAAATGCGGCATCGCTGTCGGTGGCCTGGGTTTTAAGGGGCAGCGTGGGTGGCACTGGTTTGCCGTCTGGGTTGGCCTCGGGGTGAAACGGCCGGTCAGAATAGACCGCGCGGCGTTCGCGGCCCGCACCAATCCAAGCCAAGTGCGTCATCTCGGGTCGGTCGTTGACCAGGGCAGCGGCTTGTTCAGAAAATTGCTCTGCACTGCGTTGGCGCGAGCCGAGGTCGCGCGCGATCCGCGCCAGGGCATCTTGGTTGTCGATCAACCGAACCCGGAGTTGCTGCTGCGATATCTCGGCGTCGCGCTGCACCGATTCCGATTCGCGCTCATTCTCTTCATAGCGCAGGTACCCGAACGCCATGACGATGGCGGTCAAGAACAGCAGCACCGACACCAAGGGACCAAGCGTGGCGATTCGGTCTTGCCGTGTGGGCGAAAGCAGCCCCCACCAGCTCCACAGGGTGTGCCTGATAGCAAACCAGCGATGGCTGATGGACAACGTGGCGGTGCTTGCAAAGGACATGATGGATTATCGAAGGGGAAGTGCACCGGCGCTTCCAGCGCTTGAGGGGAAAGATACGGCAATGGCTCTGAGAATCTCACAATATGAAAAACGAAAGCACCATTTGAAATTCTTGCGCGGTTGTGTCAAACTTGAAAAAGCTGCAGTCGCTTTTATTGGTGCCTGCCAGTGATACGCTAATTACATATTTCGTTGGCCTTGCTTCAAGGCCTCAAACGTCAAGCTAGGAGACATTCATGTCAGCAGTGCCAGGTGCTTTGGCAGGCCTTTCTACAACCCAAGACGTCGACGCGCAAGAAACGCGCGAGTGGCTTGATGCCCTGTCTGCGGCCATTCAGGCCCATGGCAAGGAACGCGGGCATTTCTTGATTGAGCAATTGCTAGAGCATGCCCGGCAAAACAGCATCGACATGCCGTTTTCTGCGACGACAGGCTACGTCAACTCGATCGAAACGGACACGGAAGCCCGCAACCCAGGCAATCTCGAGCTGGAGGGCCGATTGCGCGCTTACATGCGCTGGAACGCGATGGCGATGGTGGTCAAGGCCAACCGGCTCGATCCGGCAGACGGCGGCGACTTGGGCGGGCACATAGGCTCGTTTGCGTCGGTGGCCCATATGTTTGGCGCTGGCTTTAACCACTTCTGGCACGCGGACGACACGGCCAAGGGTGGCACACACGGGGGCGACCTGTTGTACATCCAGGGCCATTCGGCGCCTGGTATTTACGCGCGTGCTTTCCTCGAAGGGCGCGTGACCGAAGACCAAATGCTGAACTTCAGGCAAGAGGTTCAGGGAAAAGGGCTTTCGAGCTATCCCCATCCCAAGCTGATGCCCAATTTTTGGCAGTTTCCAACGGTTTCGATGGGCTTGGGGCCCTTGATGGCCATTTACCAAGCGCGGTTCTTGAAGTACATCCACGCGCGAGGCATCGCTGACACGTCCAAGCGCAAGGTTTGGGTGTTTTGTGGCGATGGCGAGATGGATGAACCCGAATCACTGGGCGCCATCAGCTTGGCCGCAAGAGAAAAGCTCGACAACCTGATCTTCGTCATCAACTGCAACTTGCAGCGCCTTGACGGCCCTGTGCGTGGCAACGGCAAAATCATTCAAGAGTTGGAAGGTGAGTTCCGCGGCTCGGGGTGGAACGTGCTCAAAGTGATTTGGGGCAGCAACTGGGACGCGTTGCTCGACAAAGACAAAGATGGTGCCCTGCGCAAGTTGATGATGGACACTTTGGATGGCGACTACCAAGCCTTCAAAGCCAACGACGGTGCGTACGTGCGCAAACATTTCTTTGGCCGCGATCCACGCACGCTTGAGATGGTCGCGCACATGACCGATGATGAAATTTGGCAGCTGCGCCGGGGCGGCCATGACTCACAAAAGGTCTACGCGGCGTACCACCAGGCTGTCAACACAGTTGGTCAACCCACGGTGTTGCTCATCAAGACCGTCAAAGGTTACGGCATGGGCAAGTCGGGTGAGGGCAAGATGGCCGTGCACCAGACCAAAAAACTTACCGACGAAGACGTTCGCGCCTTTCGAGATCGTTTCAACCTGCCGATCCCTGACAGCGAGTTGACCAAGATTCCGTTCTTCAAGCCTGCCGACGACACACCTGAAATGCGTTACCTGCATGAGCGTCGAAAGGCGCTGGGGGGCTACTTGCCCGACAGGCGCACCAAGGCCGATGAGCAGTTGGCGGTGCCACCGTTGGAGACATTCAAGTCTGTTACCGACGCCACCGTCGAAGGCCGAGAAATCTCGACGACACAGGCTTATGTGCGCTTTTTGACGCAACTGCTGCGCGACAAAGCGCTGGGCCCCCGCACCGTGCCCATCTTGGTCGACGAAGCACGCACCTTTGGCATGGAAGGTTTGTTCCGCCAGATTGGCATTTACAACCCAGCAGGACAGCTTTACACCCCGGTCGACAAAGACCAGGTGATGTACTACAAAGAAGACAAAGCCGGTCAGATCTTGCAAGAGGGCATCAACGAGCCCGGCGGCATGTCGAGTTGGATTGCGGCGGCCACCTCGTACGCCACCAACAACCGCATCATGATTCCGTTTTACGTCTACTACTCGATGTTTGGCTTTCAGCGCATCGGTGACTTGGCGTGGGCTGCGGGCGACATGCAGGCCCGCGGCTTTTTACTGGGCGGCACGTCAGGGCGCACGACACTCAATGGTGAAGGCCTGCAACACGAAGACGGTCACAGCCATATCCTGGCGGGCACGATCCCCAACTGCGTTTCGTACGACCCCACGTTTGCGCACGAGGTCGGTGTGATCATGCACCATGGCTTGAAGCGCATGGTTGAGAAGCAAGAGAACGTTTACTTCTACATCACCTTGTTGAACGAAAACTACGCGATGCCGGGCCTGAAGGCGGGCACTGAAGCGCAGATCCTCAAAGGCATGTATTTGCTCGAAGAGGGTGTGAAGAAGAAGGGTGCGCCCAGCGTCAACCTGATGGGCAGCGGCACCATCCTGCGCGAGTCGATGGCCGCCAAATTACTGCTCGAAAAAGAGTGGGGCGTGTCCGCCAACGTGTGGAGTACGCCAAGCTTCAACGAGCTGGCGCGTGATGGCCAAGACTGCGAGCGCTGGAACCTGCTGCACCCCACCGACAAGGCGCGCGTGCCGTTTGTGACGGCGCAACTCGAGCCCCACGCAGGCCCCGTGGTGGCATCCACCGACTACATGAAAAACTACGCCGATCAGATTCGCGCTTTCATCCCCAAGGGTCGCACCTACAAAGTGTTGGGCACCGACGGGTTTGGGCGCAGCGACTTCCGCAGCAAGCTGCGTGAGCACTTTGAGATCAACCGGCATTACATCGTTGTGGCGTCGCTCCGCGCGCTGGCCGACGACGGCTTGGTGCCGTTGGCCAAAGTGTCTGAAGCGATCAAGAAATACGGCATCGACGTCGACAAAGTCAATCCGCTGTACGCCTAACCACAAAATAACGCTGCCTCAAGCCCAACTACGCGGAGACCAACAACATGGCCCTGGTGGAAGTTAAAGTCCCCGACATCGGTGACTTCAAAGAAGTGACCGTCATTGAAGTGCTCGTCAAACCGGGCGACACCATCAAGGTGGAGCAGTCGCTGATCACGGTTGAAAGCGACAAAGCGTCGATGGAAATTCCTTCGTCCCACGCGGGTGTGGTGAAGGAAATGCGCGTCGCGATGGGCGACAAGGTTCACGAGGGCTCGTTGCTTTTGGTGTTGGAGACCGCAGCAGGTGACGCTGCAGCTGCGACGACGCCAACCGCTGCGGTGTCGGCAGCCCCTGCGGTTGTCACGGCAGTGGTTGCGCCGACGCCCACTGCGGCAACCACGGTTGCTGCGCCAACAGCCTCGACCGGCGCGCCGCCGGCTGCCGCTGCTTCGTTGCCCGCCCACACCCCAGGCACGGCGACAGGGTCGCTGCCCCATGCATCACCCAGCATTCGACGCGTGGCGCGTGAGCTGGGTGTGCCCCTTGACGAAGTGAAGGGCAGTGGAAGCAAGGGGCGGATCACCCAAGACGACTTGCATGCGTTTGTGAAACGCGTGATGTCGGGTGCCGCGCAAACCAAAGCCCAGGCTGCCGCTGCGCCAGCGGGTGGTGCAGGTGGTGCGGGTGGTGCGGGTGGCGGTGCCTTCCCTGGCCTGCTGCCTTGGCCGAGCGTTGACTTTGCCAAGTTTGGCGAGGTTGAGCGCAAAGAGATGAGCCGCATCAAGAAGATCAGCGGCGCCAACTTGCATCGCAACTGGGTGGTGATTCCCCACGTCACCAACCACGACGACGCCGACATCACCGACCTTGAAGCGTTTCGCGTGTTGCTCAACAAGGAAAACGAAAAGTCAGGCGCCAAGGTCACCATGCTGGCGTTTTTGATCAAAGCCAGCGTCGCGGCACTGAAGAAGTTCCCGGAGTTCAACGCCAGCATCGATGGCGACGCCATCATCTACAAAAAGTACTTTCACATCGGCTTTGCGGCCGACACACCCAACGGCCTGATGGTGCCGGTGATCAAAGACGCCGACAAAAAAGGCGTGATGCAAATCAGCCAAGAAATGGGCGACTTGGCCAAGAAGGCACGCGACGGCAAGTTGAGCCCCGCAGAAATGAGCGGTGGCTGCTTCAGCATCTCATCGCTCGGCGGCATTGGCGGGCGGTACTTCACACCCATCATCAACGCGCCCGAGGTGTCCATCTTGGGGGTTTGCCGCAGCACGATCGAGCCTGTTTGGAGCGGCGACGCGTTCAAGCCACGCTTGATCTTGCCCTTGTCACTCAGTTGGGACCACCGAGTGATTGACGGTGCCGCAGCGGCTCGCTTCAACGCCTACTTGGGTCAGGTGCTGGCCGATTTCCGACGCGTGTTGCTGTAAGGGCCAACGATGACGACCATTGCCATCGTCAAGCATGGTGCACAAATTGCCATCGCCAGTGATGCCTTGGTGACGTTTGGCGACACACGCCTCTCAAACAGCTATGAGGCCAACGAGAAGGTTTTTAAAGCAGGCGAAAACCTCATCGGCATGGCGGGCACCACGGCGCACTTTCCCGTGCTGCGCAAGGCCCTGTTGAGTTTGGACGCCACGGCGCTCAGGATGCGCTCACGTGACGAGGTGTTTGATGTCTTTTTGAAGCTGCACCCCATTCTCAAAGAGAGCTACTTTCTCAACACCAAAGAAGACGATGCCGACCCCTACGAAAGCAGCCAGTTCACGGTGGCGATTGCCAACCCGTACGGCATCTTCGGCGTCTATTCGTACCGCGAGGTGTTTGAGTTTGATCGCTTCTGGGCGATTGGCTCTGGCCGGGCGTTTGCGCTGGGGGCGATGTACGCCACTTACGACAAGTCCAGCAGCGCCAAAGCTGTGGCCGAGCTGGGCGTGAAAGCCGGCTGCGAATTTGATAAAAACTCTGGCACGCCGGTGCGTGTCAAAACCATGACGATCAAGGCAAGGTGACAACGATGGCAAGCATCGACATCAAGGTACCCGACATTGGTGACTTCAAAGAGGTCACTGTCATTGAGTTGCTGGTCAAGCCCGGTGACACGGTCGCGGTCGAACAGTCGCTCATCACGGTGGAGAGCGACAAGGCATCGATGGAGATTCCGTCGTCGCACGCGGGGGTGGTTAAATCGTTGAGCGTCAAGCTGGGCGACAAAGTTGCCATGGGGTCGGTTGTTTTGGTGATGGAGGCGCAAGGTGCAACGGTGCAAGCTGCAGCAGCGTCACCGGCCGTGGCGCCTGCGCCAACCGCGGCCGCACCCGCAGCAGCTGTTGCAACCCAAGCAGCGGCATCGGTACCAACCGCAGCTCGCGCAGCCGGGCCCACGCCAGACGCCTACACCGGCGCTGCTGACATCGAGTGCGACTTGTTGGTGCTGGGTGCCGGCCCGGGTGGTTACTCAGCCGCATTTCGTGCCGCCGACTTGGGTCTGAAGACGGTGATCGTTGAGCGTTACGCGTCGCTCGGCGGTGTGTGCTTGAACGTCGGGTGCATCCCAAGCAAAGCGTTGTTGCATGTGGCTTCTGTGATGGACGAGGTCAAACACTTTGCCGATCTGGGGGTGACGTTTGCTGCCCCCACGGTCGACACGCAAAAGCTGCTGGCCCACAAAAACAAGGTGGTGAGCAAGCTCACCGGTGGCCTGGCGGCCATGGCCAAGATGCGCAAGGTGACGGTGGTGCGTGGCTACGGCAGCTTTGTCGATCCCCACCACGTGATGGTTGAAGAGACCACGGGCACCGCGCAAGACAAAACGGGCAAGTCGCAAACCATCAAGTTCAAGCAGTGCATCATCGCGGCGGGGTCGCAAGCCGTGCGGTTGCCGTTTTTGCCCGACGACCCGCGCATCGTTGATTCAACCGGCGCACTCGAGATGCGCGACCGTCCCAAGAAAATGCTCATCGTGGGCGGCGGCATCATTGGGCTCGAGATGGGCACGGTGTATTCCACGCTGGGCGCGCGCCTGGACGTGGTGGAGATGCTCGACGGCCTGATGCAAGGCGCCGACCGCGACTTGGTCAAGGTGTGGCAGAAGATGAACGCGCCACGCTTTGACAACATCATGCTCAAAACCAAAACGGTGGGTGCCGAGGCCAAAAAAGACGGCATCTACGTCAAGTTTGAGGGTGAGGGCGCTCCCAAGGATCCACAGCGCTACGACGTGGTGTTGCAGGCGGTGGGGCGCAGCCCCAACGGCAAAAAAATCGCTGCCGAAAAAGCAGGAGTCATCGTGAGCGATCGGGGCTTCATTCCGGTGGATGTGCAAATGCGCACCAACGTCGCACACATTTTCGCCATCGGCGACGTGGTGGGGCAACCCATGCTGGCGCACAAGGCGGTGCACGAGGCGCATGTGGCCGCCGAGGTGGCTGCGGGTGACAGCAAGGCTCAGTTTGACGCGCGCGTCATCCCAAGCGTGGCCTACACCGACCCTGAGGTGGCGTGGGTCGGTCTGACCGAAGACGAAGCCAAGGCCCAAGGCATTGCGGTCAAAAAGGGCTTGTTCCCCTGGAACGCCTCCGGGCGCGCCATTGCCAACGGCCGTGACGAGGGCTTCACCAAATTGCTGTTTGACGCCGAGTCGCACCGCATCTTGGGTGGCGGCATTGTCGGCACCCACGCGGGCGACATGATTGGTGAAGTGGCATTGGCCATCGAGATGGGTGCCGACGTGGTGGACATCGGCAAGACGATTCATCCACACCCCACGCTGGGTGAGTCGATCGGCATGGCGGCTGAAGTGGCGCATGGCTCTTGCACCGACCTGCCGCCGGTATCCAAGTCGGCTCGCAAGGATTGAGCACCGACTGCCAGCGTGCAAGCTGGCGGTGCATGAGTCGTCCGTCTTTTTTTGGCGCCTGCGTTACTGCAAGCGGCGCGGTGGCTTTTTGGGTTTTGTTTCTGGCGCAGGGGTAAGCGCAGGGGCAGAGGCGGGCGCAGCCGCAGCGGGCACCGCTTGCGGCGCAGGGGCCACCAGCGGCGGCGCAGCCTTCACCATTTGCTCGGCTCGCGCATCCAGCTCACTGCGCGGGGTGGTGCCCGTGACTTGAGCCACCGTGGTTGGGCAGCGCGCGGGGCCGTCGGCACCCGCTTCCCAACCGTCGGGTGCTGGGCCTGCGTCGGTGACGCGGGCAATGCCAAGCTGGGTGTTCAATCGCTGCATCGCCGCCAACGAGCGTGCTTGCGCGATGGCCAAGTCGCTGCGCGCGTTCACCACGGCGCGGCGTGCGGTGTACACCTCATTCTCGGCGTTGAGCAAGTCCAGCAGGTTGCGTTGGCCGATGTCAAACTGCTGGCGGTAGGCGTCGCGGGCTTTGATGATCGACGCGGTGTTGCGCTCGAGCGAGACCAACGATTCGGTTAGTTTGCGGGTGTCGTTGTAGGCTATGGCGGCAGTTTGACGCACGTCGCGACAGGTTTTGTCGCGCGTGTCGGCGGCTTGGTCCATCAAGCGCGTGGCTTGGCGCACGCGCGCTTGGTCGGAGCCGCCGTTGTAGAGGTTCCAGTTGAGTGCCAGTTGCGCACTGGTGTCTCGCTTTTGGTCGGCCACGCCGTCAAAGTTGCGTCCAACACCACTGCGCACGCGGGCTTCCACTTTGGGCTGGTAGGCCGCACTGCGCGTGGTGATGCTTTCGCGGGCCGCCCGCATGCCTTCAATGCTGGCGCTGATGGCTGCGCTTTGTTTGGCGGCTGAATCGGTGGCCTCTTGGCCCGAGGCCGGCATGACGGCATCAAAACTCGACGGCGTCAAAAGCATCGCAGAGGGCGCGTCGCCCACCACGCGCAGGTAGCGCGCTGTCACGTCGTGCAGGTTCGCGGCTTCCGTGGCCATGTTGGATTCGGACAGCGCCAGTCGGGCCAACGCCTGCTCCAGATCCACACCCCGGCCCACGCCGGCTTGCAGGCGCGTCTGCATTTGCTGGGCGACAAATTTGTGCTGCACATAGGTGTCTTCGGCCAACGACAACAAGCGGCGAAAGCGCAGTACGTCCTGGTAGGCACGCACCGCCTCCAGCGCGATTTGCTCTGAAACGTCGACAAACTCAAACCAGCGTGCCAGGCGTTCATGGCCCAAGCGGGCGACGTCACTGCGCACAGCCCCGCCGTCCCACAGCAATTGGGTGGCGCTTAACGCCACACCATGGTGGGACAGGCTTTGGGCCACCGGCAGGCGCGTGGTGATGCGATCGTTGGTACGGCCGATGGTGGCGTCTGCGTCTACACGTGGGTACAGGCCCCCGCGCGCTGCGTCGACAGCATCACCCGCGCCGCGCAGGGCGTTGATTCGGGCCGACACGTCGGGGCTGGTGGCCAACGCGCGCCGAACCACGTCGCTCAGTGTGGTGTTGGCGTCGGTTTGAGCCTGAGCGATGGATGCATGACCCAACAAGGCCAGCACGGCGGACGCAGCGGCTGCGCTGACCAGCCGCCGCTTGCTTTGCCGTCGTGCCGAGGTCTTTGGCAAGTGTTTGATCATGACTTAAAAAATAGCCAGGGCTCGCCGTGGCCAGCCCTATCAGTACATGTCTGCAGTGGCGCGCGACTTTTCCAGCCACTCATGAATGACTTGCTCGCCGCCGCTGCGCACCATATCACTGAAAAGTGCCATTTCCCCAGGAAGTTCCATGGTCGGTGCGTCATCACGTGAGGGCTGCGCAACAGATGCAGCCTCGGGGGATATCACCGCAGCGGGGCCGTGCGCTGTGAGGCTTAGCCGGTCGAGCCAGCCGTCGATCGCCATGTCCCGTTGGTCGTCGCCCAAGGCCTGAGCGAGCACGTTGCGCAGCTCCGGGCCGAAGCTGAGGGCACCCATCGGCTGCGAAGCATCCGTCAGCGTTGAGGCTTCAATGGACGAATTCGACGGCGCTGCAAACTCGACTTCGCTGCCCGCAGACGCAACGCCCAGCGCGTCGACGATCACCGTGGCCGTTTGCTTGACCAGGATCGGGTTGCTGGTGCCAATGTCAACCACCAACAAGTGGCGCGCAATCAGGTCGTCAATGACTTGGGCATCCGAGGTGTAAGCGCCCACCAAATTGACGTTGGTAAACACGATCGTCTGGCTGGTCTGCGCAAGCGAGTAGCCCGCACCATAGCCACCTGCGGTGCTGATGGACAAGGTCGTGGCGTTGGTGGCCACAGAAAAAGTGAAGTGCAAGTAGTTCGACAGGTTGTTGTAGTTTTCGCCGATGAGCAGGTTGCGCACGTCGATCACGTCGCCGCCCAACACGTTGCTGAAGTCGCTGATGGTGTCAACGGTCGGGGCGCCCAGCAAGCCTTGGTCACCGCTGATCCACACAAATCGGTCAGACTGGGTGCCACCCACCAGGGTGTCTGTACCCGCGCCACCATTGAGGACGTCGTTCCCCGTGCTGCCGTTGAGCGAATCGTTGCCTACGTCCCCGTAGAGCATGTCGTCGCCGGCCTGACCGTTGACAGCGTCGTTGCCAGCGCCGCCGTTGGCATGGTCAGCGCCGTTGCCGGCGTTGATGGTGTCATTGCCCGCGTAACCGCGAATGATGTCGTTGCCTGCTGTGCCGGTTAGTGTCTGCCCTGCCTGCGTGCTGGTGGTGAACGTGTTGGAGGTGCTCGCTACCGTGACAATCATGGTCTGTGACGTGCTTACTGCGGCACTGGCACCATCGGTGGCAATGGCGGTAACCGTCAGGTTCATCGTGCCGGTGTAAGTCTGTGGCACCAGAAGCATGAGGTTGGCCATCTCGGCTTGGGTGAAGGTCCAACTTCCGTCGCCATTGTCAGTGCCCGCGGTGAAGATTGATCCGGGCGCAAAACCGGCGATTTTGATGCTCAGGGTCTCAGATCCATCGGTATCGACCAACCTGGCCCCCAGCGTCGGAATGGCCACAGGGGTGCTGTAAAAGCTCGGGTTGCTGGGAAGTGATATGCGGGTGTTGTTGAGGCTCAGCGTGGAGTCTTTGAAGCCATCGCGAGCGTTGAGCACCAACCAGTCAAACGTGTAGTTGCCCGCAGTTGGCGCCGAAAATGAATACGCGCCCGACGATGTGAGCGCCGGAAACTTTTCCTCGGACGAATCAACCAAGAACGTCTGGCGACCTCCCAGCGGGTCGGTCACCACCAGCACGACAATATCGTTGTAGCCATCGAGTACTTCACTGGCCAGGTTTTCGCCGTTGGTAAAGGTGTAATCCCACGTCAGCAGCATGCCTGCTGTCATGGCCACTTGAGAGGAGGTGATCTTGCCGTCAAACACGTCGATAAAGCCCGGATCATTGACATTGGGGCCGGTCGGGTCGAATCGGTTGTCCAGAAACCCGGCTGCGACACCCAACTCAATCTCCAGGTTGGCCTGCGTCACGCCGTCCGTGTCGGGTTGGCCGATGGCGTCCACAGCGGTCGTCGAAATGACGGTGTTGGACGAGTGAAGGATCGCGATACTTGGCAAGGCCTGTAGCGTTGGTGCGTCGGTGACGGGTGTGACGTTGAGGGTCAGCGTAGAGCTTGACTCATACCCATCGCCATCGCGCATCACGTACGACACCGACGGCACCGTGCCGCTGTAGTGCTGCACCGGCGTGAACGTGTACGCCCCGTTGGCTTGCATCGTCAGCGTGCCCACGTTGGTGATGGTGGCAGTGGCGCCGGCATTGAACGTGCCCGTGCCAAGCACGGTGAAAGAGCTCAAGGCCAACGCGTCACCGTTGGCGTCGGTGTCGTTGCTCAGCACGTTGCCAGCGATGGCCGATTCTTCGGCGCTGGTGCCTGTGTCGGCGACAGCCACGGGTGCCGCGTCGCCAGGAACGACGTTGATGACAAACGCTTGCGTGGTGCCTGCCTGCGTGCCGTTGCTGCTCTCGGTGGCGGTGGCGGTGTAGCTGAGGTTCATCGCACCGGTCAAGGCCAGCGGTGGCGTGATCGTCAACGTGCCAAGGCTCCAGCCCGTGATGTTGGCGGTGGTGTTGCCCGCCGTGGCGGTAAAGCTGTTGCTGCCGTCGCTAACCACCGCGCCCACGGGCAAGCCTTGCAGGCTGTAGCTGAGGGTCTCTGAGCCGTCAGTGTCAGCCAGCGCACCCATCGGTGTCGGCAGTAACGATGCTTGCCCCGCAATCGCCGTGGCACCCAAGCGTGTGAGCACGAGGTTGTCAAGCACACCACCGCCTGCGTTCGTGTCAACCGCTTGAAACTCCAGCCGCGCCGTGCCGGTGCTGGTCGCGATCAAGTTGAACTGGTAGTTTTGCAAACTGTTGCTGCGGCTGCTCAACGTGGTGATCAATTGCCCTTGCCAAAACACTTGGATGTCGGAATCGGTCAGGTTGGCCGTGCGTGCGGCGTAGGCCAAGTCAAGTCGATAGGCTTCGCCGCGAATCACGCTGACATCGGTGTACAAGTCAGACGCTGCACCCGCCGTAGACTCTAGTTCCAGCACCAAGTTGCCCGTGTCAGCGCCTCCGATGTAGGCGGTCGAGTTGGCGATTTCGATGGCGTCACCGGCGTTGTCGGTGCGCCAGTTGCCCCCTGGCAAGCCTGTTGCAGATGACCCGCCGGTTTGAAAGTTGGTTTGCGCAACAACCGTGTTTGTTGTTGGATGATTGATGGTGAGCGATGGGGTGTCCACCACCGCCGTGGTGGTGATGGCAACCGTGTCCACGTCTTGTTCGTCACCAACGCCACCCGTCAGGCCGGGGTCAGCACCCACGTTGCCGTTGTCGGAGGTGGTCATCGTCAACGTGCTGCTGCCATGCAAGTTGGGTGTTGGCACAAACGTCACGGACGATGACAAAGTGGCATTGATTTGCGCCACCGTGCCGGTGAGCTGTACGCTGCTGCTCGAGCTGCCGCTGATGGCAGCGCCGCCGCCACTGACGATGAGCGTGCCGTTGTTGACAGCAAGGGTCACCGTCAGGCTGCCGCCGGCGGCATCGACGTCGCTGATGGACAAGCCAACGATCGCAACCGACGTGTCTTCGTTGGTGCCAATCGCAGCGGGCAAAGCGTTGACGGGTGCATCGTTCACAGCGCCAACAGTGACCGTGGCGTTGGCTGTTGCCGTGCCACCCTGGCCGTCAACGATGGTGTAGGCAAACGATGCCACACCCGCAAAGTTGGCGGTGGGCGTGAAAGTCACCGCGCCGGCGCTTGAAACGTTGACCGTGCCATTGCCCACCGCGATGGACGCGGCCACACCCGGGGTGATCGCCACGCCAGCAATGCTCGCCAGAACAAGCGGGTCACCGTCAACGTCACCATCATTGGCCAGAAGGTCGAGGGGTGTCGATGACGAGTCCTCGTCCACGCTCAGTGCATCGTCAGCGGCCACCGGCGTGTCGTTGATGGCTGTGATGCTTCCCGACACGGTGCCAGTGGCAGTGCCGCCGGCACCGTCGCTAACGCCGTACGTGAATGTAACGGGCCCATTGAAGTTTGCCGTGGGTGTGAATGTGATCACGCCCGCGCTGGACACGTTCACGACGCCCCCCACAACAGGAATGATGGCGGCAACGCCAGCAACGACGGCGACGCCGTCGATGCTGGTCAAGGCCAATGGGTTGCCGTCCACGTCGGTGTCGTTGATGAGCACATCGATGGGCAAAGATGTGGTGTCTTCATCGGTGATGAAGCTGTCAAGCACAGCCACGGGGTCGTCGTTGACGGCAGAGACGGGCCCGAGGTCCAGCGCTGCGGTCGCGCTACCACCTTGGCCGTCGCTGATGGTGTACGTCACAGCGGGCACCGCACCGTTGTAGTTGAGTAGGGGTGTGAAGGTGAAGTCGCCAGCGCTGTTGATCACCAACGTACCCACGCCGGCGATGACGGCCGTGGTGCCGGCCGTGTAGGGGGTGCCCGCGACATCAAACTGCGTCACCACCAGGGCGTTGCCCTCCACGTCGGTGTCGTTGCTTAAAACGTTGCCACTGGTGGGGGTGTCCTCCACCACGCTGGCGGTGTCAGTGTTGGCCACGGGGGCGTCGTTCGCGGCGGTCACCTCAATATTGACGCTGGCCGAGGTGCTTAACGAGCCGTCACTTGCGGTGTAGTTGAAGCCAAAGGTTCCGTTGAAATTGCTGGTTGGGGTGAACGTGACCACCCCGGCACTTGATACATTGATGGTGCCACCGACAACGCTGACAGTCGCGGCGGTCCCGGCCGTGATAGGGGTGCCAGCAAGGTTGGTGATCACCAGCGGCGTGCCGTCAACGTCAACATCGTTGGCAAGCAGGTCAAGCACGGTTGCGGGCGCGTCTTCCACCACGCTGTAAGTGTCGGCATTGACGTCGGGTGCGTCGTTGACCGTTGAGACGGGCCCCAACGTGAGCGCGCCCGTGGCAACGCCACCCAAGTTGTCTGTCACGCTGTACGTCACAGCGGGCACCGCACCGTTGTAGTTGAGCGCTGGCGTAAATGTGAAGTCACCGGTGCTGTTGATCACCAAACTGCCAACACCAGGCACGTTGGCCAAGGTGCCCGCAGCGTACGTCACGCCGTCGTAGGTGAAGCTGGACACCAGCAAAGCGTCGCCGTCGACGTCGGTGTCGTTGCCAAGAACGTTGCCCGTGGCGGGGGTGTCTTCCACCACGGCGACGGTGTCGGGCGTTGCCACGGGGTCGTCGTTGACGGGCGTGACCGTGCCATTGACGGTCGCTGTTGACGTGCCGCCATTGCCATCGCTGATGGTGTACGCGAAACTGACGGGGCCGCTGGCGTTGGGGCTGGGCGTGAAGCTGATGGCGCCGCCACTGGTGACATTCACCGTTCCGCCGGCCACGGCGATGATCTGTGCGGTGCCTGGTGTCAGTGGGGTGCCCGCAATCGAGGTGATGCTCAGTGTGTCGCCATCGACGTCGGTGTCGTTGGCCAGCAGGTTAAGTGCCGTGGCACCCGAGTCTTCGGCCACGACGAAGCTGTCGCCCACCGCCATCGGCGCGTCGTTGACGGCTGTGATGGGGCCGATGGTGACAGCGGCGGTGGCGTTGCTGCCTTGTCCATCAGAAACGGTGTAGCTGACCGCGGGAACGTCCCCGTTGTAGTGAGGGGCGGGCGTGAAGGTTAGGTTGCCCAAGCTGTCAATGACCAAGTCACCCACGCCTGCCACGCTGGCAGTAGTTCCTGCGCTGTAGGTGATGCCATCGAATGCAAACTGGGTGACGGTCAAGGGGTCGCCATCCACATCGGCATCGTTGAGCAAGACATTGGCAGTGGCCACCGTGTCTTCGATCACGGGCACGGTGTCGGGGGCGGCGGCGGGCGCGTCGTTGACGCCCGTGACGGGTCCCAAAGTCAAGGTGGCTTGCGACGACGCTGCGCCGTCGCTGACGGTGTAGGTCACCACGGGCACGGCGCCGTTGTAGTGGCTGGCGGGCGTGAAGGTGTAGTTGCCGTCGGCTGCGACCGTAAGCTGACCCACACCTGCGATGGTGACGCTGGTGCCGGCGGCGTGGCTGGTGCCACTGACTTCAAACGACGTCAGCGTGAGGGGGCTGCCTTCGATGTCGCTGTCGTTGTCCAGCACGTTGCCAGTGGCGGGTGTATCTTCGACCACGGCCACGCTGTCGTTGTTTGCCAGAGGGGCATCGTTGACCGCAACGACGTTGATGCTGACCGCAGCGGTGTCAAAGCCTCCGTTGCCGTCACTCACCACGTAGGTGAACGACGCCGTTCCGTTGAAGTTGGCGTTGGGCGTGAACACCACGTTGCCGCCCACGATCAAAACGCTGCCGTTAACGGCGTCCTGCACGCTCACGATGGTGAGTGCATCGCCGTCGACGTCGGTGTCAGTGCCAGCACCAACCCCGTCCACCAACAGGGCGCTGAACGGCACATTCAAGGTTTGGTCTTCGTTGATGGTGAAGGTATCGTCACCCGCCACCGGTGCGTCGTTCAAGGGGTTGACGGGCCCCAGGGTCAACGCCCCGGTGTCGGTTGCCGTGCCATCGCTGACCACGTAGGTGACGGCAGGCACAGGGCCAAAGTAGTTGAGTGCGGGTGTGAAGGTAAAGGCGCCCGTGGTGGTGATCAACAAAGAACCCACGCCCACGACGGTGGCAACATCGCCCGCGTTGTAGACGATGCCATCAAACGTAAATTGAGTCACCGAAAGGGCGGCGCCTTCGACATCGGTGTCGTTGGCCAGCAAGTTGCCGGTGGCCACCGTGTCTTCGTCGACGCTTGCAAAGTCGTCAATGGCAACGGGGGCGTCGTTCACGGGTGCCACGTTGCCCAAGGTCAAGGTCCCTGTGGCGGTGGCGCCTTGGCCGTCGCTGACGGTGTAAGTGGCTGTTGGCACCGGGCCTGCATAGTCTGTGGCCGGCGTGAAAGTGTAAGCGCCGGAGCTATCGATGGTGAGCGTGCCGATGCCCGGTAGGGTCGCAAGGGTGCCAGCTGGGTAGGTGACACCGTCGAATTCAAACTGGGTCACGGACAGGGGGTCACCGTCGACGTCGAAATCGTTGACCAGCACGTTGCCGCTTGCCGCAGTGTCCTCGGTCACGGTCACGCTGTCTGCAACGGCGACGGGCGCGTCGTTGACCGCAGCCACGGGTGAAAGCGTCAGTGTCGCTGTGTCGGTGGCGGTACCGTCGCTCACGGTGTACGTCACCAGTGGCACGGCACCGTTGTAGTTCGGTTCAGGCGTGAAGGTGTAGTTGCCATCGGCGTTGATCCCCAAGGTGCCGACACCCGCCAGCACGGCCACGGTGTTGGCGGAGTACGTGGTGCCATCCACTTCAAATTGCGTGACGGCCAATGGATTGCCATCCACGTCGCTGTCATTGCCAAGCACGTTGCCGACTGACACCGTGTCTTCGATGGCGTTGAGTGCAACGTCGTCGTTGGCCAAAGGGGCGTCATTGACGGCGACCACGTTGCCAAATGACAAGGTGGAAGCTGCCGTGCCACCCAAGCCATCGCTGATGGTGTAGGTTGCCGAGGGCATGGTGCCCACGAAGTTGGCAGCGGGCGTCAGCACAAATGTACCGTCCGCATTGATGATCAGGCTGCCTACACCACCTATCACCGCCGTCTGGCCAGCGGCGTAAGCGATGCCGTTGAACACAAACTGCGTCACCACCGGTGGCAGGCCGTCAACGTCAGTGTCGTTGGCCAGGACGTTGCCACTGGCGGCGGTGTCTTCGGTAACCACCACCGCATCGGGGTTTGCGTTCGGGCTGTCGTTGACGGGGGCCACCGGCGTCAGAGAAAGCGTAGCAGTGTCGCTGAGTTGGCCGTCGCTGACGGTATACGTCGCCAGGGGCACAGCACCTGCATAGTTGGCTGCTGGTGTAAAAACGTAGCTGCCGTCGCTGTTGATCACGAGGGCGCCCACACCGGCGATGGTGGCGGTGGCCCCGGCCGCATGGTTCACGCCACCAAATTCAAACCCAGTGACGTTCAGTGCGTTGCCGTCAACGTCGCTGTCGTTGCCCAGAACGTTGCCACTCGCTGGCGTGTCTTCTATGACTGCGGGGGCAACGTCGTCGTTGGCGTCAGGGGCGTCGTTCTCGGCCGCAACGGGTCCCAGTGTCAGCGCGGCGGTAGCGCTGCCGCCTTGGCCGTCAATGACGGTGTAAGTCACGGCAGGGACGGCACCGGTGTAGTTGGCCACCGGCGTGAACGTGAAACTGCCGTCGACGTTGATCACCAACGATCCGATCCCTGTCATGGTGACCGTCGAGCCCGCTGGGTAGGACGTGCCGCCCACTTCAAATTGGGATACCGTGAGCGGGTTGCCGTCCACGTCGCTGTCGTTGGCGAGCACATTGCCCAACACCGGCGTGTCTTCGGTGGCTGGCAGGGCGTCATCATTGGCCGTGGGTGCATCGTTCACGGCGGCCACTGGGGTCAGCGACAACGTGGCGGTGTCGGTTGTGGCGCCACCATCGCTGAGCGTGTACGTGGCCAACGGCACCGCGCCGTTGTAGTTGAGCGCTGGTGTGAACGTGTAGCTGCCGTCGGCATTGATGCGCAAACCACCGATGCTTGCGACGGTGATCGTGGAGCCTGCGGCGACCGTGGTAACGCCAAACTCGAATTGCGTCACCAACAGCGGGTCGCCTTCGGTGTCGATGTCGTTGGCAAGCACGTTGCCCACAGTCACGGTGTCCTCGGTGACGGGGGACGAGTCGTCGTTGGCAACGGGCGCATCGTTGACGGGGGTCACACTGCCGAAGCTCAAGGGCGCAGACGCACTGCCGCCAACGCCGTCGCTGATGGTGTAGGTGGCGGCTGGGACTGCGCCCGCGTAGTTGAGCGCCGGCGTGAAGGTGAAGTCACCATTGGCTTCAACAACGAGCGTGCCAACGCCCGCGATGCTGGCCAGCGTGCCAGCGGCGTAGGCAATGCCACCAAATTCAAAACCGCTGACCGACAGGGCGTCGCCGTCAAGATCGCTGTCGTTGGTCAGCACATTGCCAGTGGCTGGCGTGTCTTCAGTGACGCTGACGGTGTCACCCGTTGCGAACGGGTCGTCGTTTACCGACGCGATGGGCGTGAGAGAGAGGGTTGCGGTGTCAGTGGCACTGCCATCGCTCAGCGTGTAGGTGGCCACGGGCACAGCGCCGTTGTAGTTGGGCGCTGGCGTGAAGGTGAACGTGCCGTTGCTGTTGATTTGCAGCGAACCCACCCCTGCGATGGACACCAAGGAGCCAGCGGCGACGGTGGTGCCACCATACTCAAACTGCGTGACACTGAGTGCATCGCCTTCCAAATCGGTGTCGTTGCTCAGCACGTTGCCGGTGGCGGCCGTGTCCTCGGTGGTGGGCGTGGTGTCGTCGTTGGCGATGGGGGCATCGTTGACCGGCGTGACCTGCAGGTACACCGTGGCGGTGTCGCTGAGCGTGCCGTCGGACACGGTGTAGCTGATGGTGGCAGGACCAAAGTAGTTGGCTGACGGCGTGAACGTGAGGGTGCCGTCGCCGTTGATGGCCACCACGCCGTTGGGCGACGAAGCCGCAATAATGGTTAGTGCATTGCCGTCGATGTCGATGTCATTGGCCAGGGCATTGATGGCTGGGTTGCTGCCGTCTTCTGCCACGGTGAAGGCAGGCGCCGCCGCTGTGCCGTCGTCAACCGCGTCGGGCGCGTCGTTGGTGTTGCTCACAGGGCCCAGCGTCAATGTTCCAGTGGACGCGTCTTGGCCGTCGAATGCCGTGTAAGTGACAACGGGGACGGGGCCCACGTAGTTGGGCAGCGGTGTGAAGGTATAGGCCCCCAAGCCGTTGATGCTCAGTGTGCCAATGCCCACCAGCGTGGCCGTGGCGCCAGCCGGGTAGGTGGTGCCGCCCACTTCAAATTGCGTCACCGACAGTGGTGAGCCTTCGGGGTCGGTGTCGTTGCCCAAAACGTTGCCGCTGGTGGGCGTATCTTCCACCACCGCGGCTGTGTCGTTGGTGGTGGTGGGCGCGTCGTTGACGGCGGTGACGTTGACGTAGACGGTGGCGGTGTCTGTTAGTGCACCGTCGGTTACCGTGTAGGTGATGGTGGCGGGGCCGTTGAAGTTGGCGTTGGGGGTGAAGGTGAGGGTGCCGTTGGCATTGATGACCACCACGCCTTGGGCCGATGAGGCCAAGCTGACGCTGAGTGTGTTGCCGTCAGGGTCGGTATCGTTGCCAAGCACATTGATGCCGACCACGCTGGCGTCTTCGGCCACGGTGGCAGCGGGCGCGCCAGCAGTTCCGTCGTCCACGGCGACGGGAGCGTCGTTGGTGGCGCTAACGGGTCCCAAGCTTAGGCTGGCGGTGGCGGTGTCGACGCCGTCAGAGACGGTGTAGGTGGCAGTGGGCACAGGCCCGATGTAGTTGAGGAATGGCGTGAAGGTGAACGAACCATCGGCGCTGATGACCAGCGTGCCTTGCGCAAGTGTGGCGGTGACGCCTGCTGCGTAGGTGGTGCCGCCAATTTCAAACTGCGTGACCGTCAGTGCTGAGCCTTCGGGGTCGGTGTCATTGCCCAGGACATTGCCAGAAGAGGGGGTGTCTTCGATGACGGGTACGCTGTCATTGAAAGTGATCGGCGCGTCGTTGACGGCGTTGACCGTCAAGGTGACGGTGTAAGTGTTGTTGCCGCCTTGGCCGTCGGACACGGTGTACGTGAACGAGTCACCGCCGCTGTAGTTGACGGCCGGCGTGTAGCTGTAGCTGCCGTCGGTGTTGACGACCACAGTGCCGTTGATGGTGCTGCTGGCCAGGGCATAGGTGACGGCGTTGCCATCAAGGTCGGACGCGACAGGCAACGTGGCGTTGAGCACGGTGTCTTCGTTGGTGGTGGCGCTGGCGTTGGCGGCAACCGGTGCGTCATTGACCGGCAGCACCGAGATGGCGACTGTGGCCGTGGCGGTGCCACCCTGACCGTCCGACACGGTGTAGCTGATCGTGGTGGGGCCGTTGAAGTTGGCGGTCGGCGTGAACGTCAGCGTGCCATCGGGGTTGATGGCGACGATTCCGTTGGGTGAGGACGCGGCCGTGACCGTGAGGGTGTCGCCGTCGACGTCGGTGTCGTTGCCCAGCACAGTGATGGGTGCCGACGTGCCGTCTTCGGCAAGCGTGGCCGCCGGGGTGGCTGGTGCACCGTCGTTGACGGCCACCGGGTTGTCGTTGACAGCGGTGACGGTGCCCGCTACGGTGGACGTGGAAGTGCCGCCGTTGCCATCACTCACGCTGTAGGCAAAGGCGACGGGGCCGTTGAAGTTGGCGGCAGGCGTGAACGTGATGGCGCCATCGGCCGCGACGTTGACCACGCCACCTGTGACAGGGATGTTCTGGGCCACACCCGGCGTGCGCGGTGTGCCCGCAATGGCTGAAACCGTCAAGGCGTTGCCGTCGATGTCGGTGTCGTTGGCCAGCAGGTCAAGTGGCAAGGCGGCACCGTCTTCGATGACGGTGAACGCATCAGGGTTGGCCACTGGGTCGTCGTTGCCTGGATTGACGGACAGGGCTACGGTGTAGGTGGCGGAGCCGCCATTGCCGTCGCTGATGGTGTAGGTGAACGAGTCGCTGCCGTTGTAGTTGGCCGCTGGTGCGTACGTGTAGGAGCCGTCGGCGTTGACAACGACGGTGCCGTGGGCGGTGGCGCTGGCGAGGCTGTACGTGACGGCGTCGCCGTCGATGTCAGTGGCGGCTGGCAGCGTGGCGCTTAAGGGCGTGTCTTCAACAACAGTGACCGCCGCGTTGGCTGCCGCGGGTGCGTCGTTGACCGCGCCCACTGTGACATTGACCGTGGCAGTGGACGTGCCGCCTTGGCCATCGCTGATGGTGTAGCTGAACTGCGCAGGGCCGTTGTAGTTCGCTTGGGGCGTGAAGACAACGTTTCCGTTGACCAGTGCAACGGTGCCGTTGCTCGCCTGTTGAACGCTGGCGATGCTCAGCCCATCGCCGTCGAGGTCGATGTCGTTGACGAACAGTGCGGCGGGGGCAAGCACGAGCGATACGTCTTCAGTGGCCACTGCAAGGTCATTGAAAGCGATGGGCGCGTCGTTGGCCGCCACCACGGTGCCCGACACGCTGGCGGTGCTGGTGGCGCCGTTGCCGTCGGTGATCGTGTAGTTGAAGTTGACCAGCCCGTTGAAGTTGACCGCTGGCAAGAAGCTGATGCTGCCGTCGGCCGCAACGTTGACCGTGCCACCGGCCACGGTGATTGCTTGAGGAACCCCCGGCGTGATTGGCGCGCCCGCAATGGCGGACACCGCAAGGGCGTCACCGTCAATGTCGGTGTCGTTGGCCCGAAGTGCCAACGGTTGTGCAGCGGCGTCTTCATTCATGACGAACGTGTCGGCAATCGCTTGGGGCGCATCGTTGGTGGCGGTCACCCCCACGTATGCCGTGGCCGACGACGAACCACCGCGGCCGTCGCTGATGGTGTAGACGATGGTGGCGACACCATGGAAATTTGCGCTGGGGGTGAAAATCAAGGATCCGTCGGGATTGACCGAAACCGACCCGTTGGATGAAGTCGCACCAATCACCTTCAAGACGTCACCATTGGGATCAACGTCGTTGCCCAGCACGTTGATCACCAAAGGCACGGTCGCGTCTTCTTGCATGAACGCAGCGGGTGCCGTGGCGCTGCCGTCGTCCTTGGCCAAGGGTAGCGTGGGGCCGCCGTCGGCCAAATCGATGTCCCATCGAAACACCGGTCCGGTGTCGCGATTGTCAAACGCTGGAGCGCCAGCGAGGGCAGCGGGTGTCGAGAAGGCGAGTGGCTTTAAGGTCTCGTCCAGGCGCACCACACGCGTGCCTTCCAAAAACGCTGCCGATGCTTCGGCGACTGTCTGTTTGTCTGTCAACACGTCAGGTACGCTTGGGCGTGATGGTGCAGCTTCCAACGCAGAAACGAAGCGAAATTTGCCGCCGTATTCGTCAATAATTTCAACGATCGAACCTTGGTCGGTGATGACACGATTGCCCGATTCAACAACCTCGCCCACGCTCAAGGGTTGCGTCAGGCCGTTGGCTTTGACGATGTAGGCGCGGCCCCAAATGCGCGTGACGCGGCCTTTGGTAACGGTGGCGATGAGGGTCATGGCTGGTTGGCTGCTGTTTGGGTACGGAGTAACACCGCGTCAGCATAGGGAAGAACACCCCTGTTTTGGGTGGTCGTGTCGTGCCGCAACGTGATGGATGCCGCAGGGCGCGGGTGGACGCTACGTCTTTGTGAAAGACTGCACACAAGCGCCTGCTCACCATGGGGTGATGGGGTGTGGCATATTCACGCCCAAGGCGAAGCAGTGGCCGCCTTGCCTTTTTGCCTTGAGAGCACTTCCATGTGTTGAGGGTGCGGTGGTGCGCGTCAGGTCTTGGTTAACGCGAGCGGTGGGACGTGAGAAGTCTCAACGTTCGCGCAGTGCATTGGCATGGACCTTCAGCACGGGCTTGAGCAGGTAGCTCAGCACGGATTTGCGCCCGGTGAGCACATCAACCTCGGCCGTCATGCCGGGGCTGATGGGCAAATTGTTGCCCAGGGTTGCGTGGGTGGTGCGCACCCGAACCAAAAAATAGGCATTGCCCTTGTCGTCCACGATGGAGTCGGGGCTGATGTTCTCGACTTTGGCGTCGAGCCCGCCGTAGATCGAATAGTCGTACGCAGTGAATTTGACGACAGCGCTTTGATCAGGCCGTATGAACGCGATGTCACGCGGCGCGACGCGGGCTTCGAGCACCAGGGCGTCGTCCAACGGAACGATCTCAACAATGTCTTTGCCGGGCGTTACAACCCCCCCCACGGTGTTGGCCAAGAGGCGCTGCACCCGACCACGAACGGGGCTTTTGACCTGTGCTTTGTCAACCCGATCGGCCAGTGCCACGGCACCCTCGTTCAACGCATTGAGCTTGCCAGACACGTCGGCCAGCTCCTTGCGTGCTTCGTTGCGTGCGGCGAGCTCGACCTCCTGCACTTTGCGCTGCGACTCACCAATCGCAGCATTGGCACGTGCCATTTGTGCCGCCGCTTGTTCCATGTCACCTCGACTGCGGGACACGTCACGCTCCAACCGCAGGATGTCCACTTGCGAGACCGCGCCCGTCGCCAACAAGGGGCGGGTTTGGTTCAGTTCTTGTTGGGTCGAATCGGTTGATCGCTGGGCCGAGGCGCGGCGTGCTGAGCTCTCCGCCAACTCGTTTTGCCGCTGCGAAACCTGTTGCCGCACGATGGCAAGCGAGGTTTGCAACTCGGTGCGGCGTGACTCGTAAAGCCTGCGTTCATCTTCGATCACACGCTTCTCTTCATCGGTTTTGCCCAAAGGGGGGGCAAATGCCGTGCCCTCTGCCAAAGCGCGCAATCGCGCTGCGCGAGCAGTCAAGGCGACGCTTTGCGCGGCGCTCTCGCGCACCCCCGACGTGGCGCGTGTTTCGTCAATGCGCAGCAGCAGTTGGCCGGCTTCGACCGTTTGGCCTTCACGCACCAAAATTTCTGAAACGATTCCACCGTCGAGCGACTGCACAACCTGCAATTGCTTGGACGGAATCACCCGGCCGTCGCCGCGTGTGACCTCGTCAACTTTGGCCAGCGCTGCCCACAAAAGCAGCAGCGCCACGGCGGCCAGGGACGCGTGCACGATGCGCCGCGCGCCGCGTGAGGCCCGGGCGGCCATCAAACTTTCCGCTTGCGCCTCAAACGATTGTGGTTCGTTCTTGGTCATGGGGTGCGCACCGCCACGGGCGTTTCTATCGCTTTCAGCACGGCATCGCGAGGACCGTCAGCCACCACGCGGCCTTCGTCGATCACGATGAGACGGGTGGCCATCGGCAACATCGTTCGGCGATGCGTTGCCAGCAGCAGGGTGCGAGACTTGGCGTGCGCCATCAAGCGCTGTGTCACCAGCGATTCGCTGGCGTGATCCATCGCACTGGTGGGCTCGTCCAGGCACATCATGGGGCCACCATGCAGCAGTGCGCGCGCCAGCGCGACGGCTTGGCGTTGGCCGCCCGACAACTGCTCGCCACGTTCGCCCACTTGCAGGTGTAAGCCCTGAGGGTGCTTGTCGATGAAATGACCCAGCGCCGCGGCTTGGGCAGCTGCCAGCACATCGTTGTCGTCGGCGTGCGGTTGCCCCAAAGCGATGTTGTCGCGTAAGGTGCCAAAGAAGAGCAGGGCGTCTTGCCCCACCGATGCGATGTTGCGGCGCACGTCGGCGGGGTCCATCTGGCGAATGTCGACACCGTCGATCAACACCGAACCCGATGTCGGCTGGTACAGCCCCATCACCAAGCGCTGGATGGTGGATTTGCCTGACCCCGCACGCCCAATGAAGGCCACCACTTCGCCAGGGGCCACCGAAAAACTGACGTCTGACAGTGCAGGCTCTTCTCGACCCGGATACTTGAACGTGACGTTGCGAAATGCGATGGCACCTTTCAGCGCGCCACGCGACACAAAGGCGTGCCCAGCGGCTGCGGGGTCGTCAGGTCGCTCCACCGGCGCGGCCATCAGTTTGTCAAGCGACTCAAGGGCGGTTCGCGCACCCTGATATTGCATGAGCAAGCCGACGATTTGACCCGCCGGCGCCAAGGCACGCGACGACAGCATGCTGACGGCGATCAACGCGCCCATCGTCAGGCTGCGCTCGGCAATCAAATAGACGCCTGACACCACCACCACCACACTGCTGAGCTGCACCAACCACGCCGTGCCGAGCATGGCCCTGTTGGACAACGCACGCATCTGCAAGCCAATGCCTGCCAGATGCGCGTTGGCGTGCTCCCACTTGGCCTGAACCGCTCCCTCGGCGCCTTGCGCTTTGAGGGTCTCAAGCCCAGTCAGACTCTCGATCAGGGTGGCGTTGCGCTGCGCCGATGCACGCCAGCTTGACTCTGCCAGTGCGTGGAGGCGGTGTTGCAAGAACCATCCCAACGCCACCGTGACCCCGAAAGCCAACACGACGGGCAGCGCCAGCCAAGGTGAAATCCAAACCACCAGCGCCACAAAGAACAATCCAAAGGGCAGGTCAACCAGCGCCGTCACGGTGCTGGAGGCAATGAAATCACGCACCTGCTCGAACCCACGCAGCGTGGACGCAAAAGAGCCCACCGAGGCTGGCTTGTGCTCCAAACGCAAGTTCAGCACTTTCTGCATCAGCCGCGACGACAGATCCAAGTCAACCCGCGCGCTGGCTTCATCCACGAACCGGCTTCGCAGCATGCGCATGATGAGGTCGGCACAAATCACAACCGCAACCCCAATGGCCAGAGCCCAAAGCGTTTCAACGGCGTTGTTGGGCACGACGCGGTCGTACACGTTCATCGTGAACATGGGCAAAGCGATGGCAAAGACATTGACAAGCACCGCAGCCCACATGACGTCGCGGTACACCTTGCGTTGCGCCAGGATGGCGCTCCAGAACCAGTGCCCACTGCGGTGCGGTTTCACCTCGGAGGTGCGTGCATCGAAGGCAAATCGCGGGCGCGCAAAAAAAGCGATGTTTGCGTAACGCTGTTCGAGCTCGTCACGCTTCATGACAACTGCGGCCATGCCCGCTTGAGGCAGAAGCACTTTGGCGTCGCCGTGCTCATCCATGCCCAGCAGCACGCAAGCGCCGCGGCCTTTGAGCATCAAGATTGCGGGCAGGGCAGCTCGCTCCAAGCCGGCGAGCTTCACCTTGTAAAGGCGCGAGCTCAGGCCTGCACGCGCTGCGGCCCTTTCGGCCACGGCCACCGACATGCCGTCGGCTTCAATCGGCAGCCCGGCAGAAAGCGAGGCACGCGTTGCGGCCACGCCGTGCAGCCGACACAGTGCAACCAAAGCGTCGAGCAATGCGTCGGGGTGTTGCGCGTTGTGGGGCAGACGCACCGCCACGGGCTTGGGTCGCAGTTCGCTGGGAAGAGGCTCTGTCACTTAGGTGATGTCGCCGTGGTGAAGTGCAAAGTCACCCTGCTTGCGATCTTCGAAGTAGTGCTGCAAGGTGCGCGCGACAGTGCGAAACGCAATGTTGTCCCAAGGGATGTCAGACTCGGCAAACAACCTGGCCTCCAGGCTTTCCGGGCCGGGCGCAAAGTTAGGGTCGAGCAATGTGGCGCGGTAAAACAGGTGCACTTGACCCACCCGCTGCACGTTAAGCAGCGTGTACAGCGGCCCCACGTCGATGCGGGCGCCGGCCTCTTCGATCGTTTCACGCACCGCACCTTCGCTGGTGGTTTCACCCAGTTCCATGAAGCCCGCAGGCAGGGTCCAAAAGCCATGGCGGGGTTCGATGGCCCGTTTGCAAAGCAAAACCTGATCTTGCCAAACCGGCAGTGTGCCCACCACCACCAACGGGTTTTGGTAGTGAATGTGGGTGCAAGCCGTGCAAACCGCACGCTCCCGGTTGTCATCGGCAGGCACACGGTATTCAACGCGTGCGCCGCACGTCGGACAATGTTGGATGAAGCTGCGCAACATGCGCTTGAGTTTACTGGTGAGAACCCTGGTTTTTGCCGCCATAGCGAAGAGTGATACGCATGCACAACGATTGGTTGCAACCCGATTGGCCGGCCCAAGCGGGGTCGGTGCTGTGATGACCACCCGCAAGGGCGGCGTGAGCGTGCGCCCCTTTGACACGATGAACGTCGGCGTGCGCGTTGGCGACGATGGCGCAGCCGTAGAGGTCAATCGCAATGAGCTGGCGCAGGCCGTGGGTGCAGAGCCCATCTTCTTGCATCAGGTGCATGGCGTGCGCGTGGTGCAACTGGCAGCGCCTGAACTTCGTGCAGCACGTGACGACCGCGATCGCCGCAACCGTGAATTGATCGAGGCTGACGCATCATTTACCTGGCAAACCGGTGTCGCCTGCGTCGTGCAAGTGGCCGATTGCATGCCCGTTTTGATGGCCTCGCGAGACGGTCGCATGGTGGGCGCTGCCCACGCAGGATGGCGGGGCTTGGCTGCGGGCATCATCCCCGCAACCCTGCGCGCGATGAGCAAGGTGGCCAACTGCGACGCCAGCAACTTCCATGTGTGGCTGGGTCCTTGCATTGGCCCGCAGCACTTTGAGGTGGGTGAGGACGTGCTTCAGGCGTTTCCCCAGCACCCGACGCACTTCAAAAAGGCGCCGCGGGCTGATGGCTCCATGCGCTGGCTGGCAGACCTACCCGGCATCGCCCGAGACATGCTGGGCGATACCGGTGTTGCGTCCATCCATGGTGGGGCTTGGTGCACGGTGTCGGATGCCCATCGTTTTTTCTCTTATCGCCGCGACACGCAAACAGGCCGCCACGCTGCTGCGATCTGGATCAAATAGGTCGCGTCGTCAACGGTCGGCTGTGCGACGCATGGGTCCTCACTGCGCCAAGACGTTGATTGCCCAGGTGGCGAAAGGTTTGTGTGGCCTTGCCGTGCCATGATTCGCTTCGTTGCGCCCAAGTCCCCCGATGCTTGGGCTTTCAATCAACGCAGGAAACGCCATGGCGAAATCTAAAGCTCGTCCCTCCGCAGTGCCTTCGCCCACCGAAGCCGTCCAGGCTGTGAGTGATTCGTTGGGGGGTCTCTGGAAATCCCTCTCGGGCGTCACCATGCCAGTGGACGCACTGGGCACTTTGCAACAGCAATACGTGCTCGAAGCGACCCAACTGTGGAACGCCACCTTGGGTGAGTCTGACGCGCCCGAGGACAAACCCGCCATCAAAGACCGGCGCTTTGGTCATGCCGCTTGGGGCAGTAGTCCTGCTGCGACGTACCTGGCGCAAGTCTATTTGCTCAATTCGCGCACCCTGATGGGCATGGTCGACGCGGTCGAGACCGACCCCAAAACTCGGGCCAAACTGCGCTTTGCGGTGCAGCAGTGGGTTGATGCAGCAAGCCCCAGCAATTGCCTAGCGCTGAACCCTGAAGCGCAACAAAAAGCCCTTGAAACCAATGGCTCAAGCATTGCGGATGGTTTGAATAACTTATTGTCGGACATAAAGAAAGGCCATGTCACACAAACCGACGAAAGTGGCTTTGAGGTGGGTCGAAACATGGCCACCACCGAAGGCTCGGTGGTGTTTGAAAACGAGCTGTTTCAGCTGATTGAATACAAACCGCTCACGCCGCAGGTGTTTGAGCGCCCCATGCTGTTTGTGCCACCGTGCATCAACAAGTACTACATCCTCGACCTGCAGCCTGAGAACTCGCTCATCCGCTACACGGTCGCCCAGGGCCACCGTACCTTTGTCTTGAGTTGGCGCAATCCCGATGAGTCGCTTGCTGACAAAACATGGGACGATTACGTCGAGCATGGTCCGATCAGGGCCATCCAGGCCGTGCGTGACATCACGGGCGCCAAGACCATCGACATGCTGGGTTTTTGCGTCGGCGGCACCATTTTGGCCACTGCGCTCGCGGTTTTGGCGGCAAAAAACCAGCATCCCGCCCAGAGCGTCACCCTGTTGACCACGATGCTCGATTTTGAGGACACCGGCGTGCTTGACGTGTTCATCGACGAGTCGTCGGTGCAGCAGCGCGAACAAACCATCGGGCCTGACGCGCCGGGTGGGCCGGGCTTGTTAAAGGGTCAAGAACTGGCCACCACATTTAGCTTTTTGCGCCCCAATGACTTGGTGTGGAATTACGTGGTGGGCAACTACCTCAAGGGCGAGTCACCGCCTGCTTTCGACCTGCTCTACTGGAACGGCGACTCCACCAACTTGCCGGGCCCGATGTTTTGCTGGTACCTGCGCCACACCTACCTGCAGAACGAACTCAAGCTCCCGGGGCGGTTGACCGTTTGTGGTCAAAAGGTGGATTTGGGTAAGATCAAAGCGCCCATCTACATTTACAGCTCTCGCGAAGATCACATCGTGCCATGGACGGCCGCCTACCGCTCGGTGCCCTTGCTGTCAGGGCCACGTCGATTTGTCATGGGTGCCTCGGGGCACATTGCGGGTGTGATCAATCCGGCGTCCAAAAACAAGCGCAGCTACTGGACCAGCAAGACCTCGACCGCACCCTTGCCGTCGCAGGCTACGCAGTGGCAAGCACAGGCGGTGGAGCACCAAGGCAGCTGGTGGTCGGATTGGGCAGCCTGGCTCAAACCCCACGCGGGTCGTCTCGTGGCTGCCCCCAAGAAGCAGGGCGATACAAAATACAAGCCAATCGAAGCAGCGCCTGGCCGCTACGTTAAGGCCAAAGCCTGACAAACGTTCTCGGCCTCCACCCCATTCAATTCAAACAACCGACAGGAGAATCTCATGACCACTGACATCGTCATCGTCGCCGCTCAACGCACAGGCGTGGGTAAATTTGGGGGCACCCTTGCCAAGACGCCAGCGTCGGCACTGGGTGCGGCAGTGATCAAGGCGCTCTTGCAGCAAACGAAGGTGGACCCTGCCTTGGTGGGCGAGGTGATTCTGGGGCAGGTGCTTACAGCGGGTGTTGGACAGAACCCTGCGCGTCAATCGCTGGTGCTGTCGGGTTTGCCTCATGCGATTCCTGCCATGACGATCAACAAGGTATGCGGCTCGGGCCTCAAGGCTGTGATGCTGGCGGCGCAAGCCATTCGCGATGGCGACAGCGACATCGTCATTGCGGGTGGCCAGGAAAGCATGAGCATGAGCCCCCACGTGGTGCCTGGCTCGCGCGACGGCATGCGCATGGGTGAGTGGAAGATGGCGGACACCATGATCGTTGACGGCCTGTGGGACGTTTACAACCAGTACCACATGGGCACCACCGCAGAGAACGTCGCCAAAAAGTACAACATCACCCGCGAGCAGCAAGATGCTCTGGCGCTGGGGTCGCAGCAAAAAGCAGCCGCAGCTCAGGATGCGGGTCGCTTCAAGGACGAGATCGTGCCTTTCAGCATCGCTCAGAAAAAAGGTGACCCGGTGGTTTTTGCCGCCGACGAGTACATCAACCGCAAAACGGATGCACAGGCATTGGCCGGCTTGCGCCCAGCCTTTGATAAAGCGGGATCCGTCACGGCTGGCAATGCGTCGGGCCTCAACGACGGCGCTGCGGCTGTCATGGTGATGTCGGCTGCCCAGGCGGCCAAACTGGGTTTGAAGCCATTAGCGCGCATTGCCAGTTATGCCAGCGCTGGCCTGGACCCAGCCATCATGGGCATGGGGCCGGTGCCTGCGGCCAAAAAGGCGCTGGAGCGTGCGGGTTGGAAGGCATCAGATCTGGACTTGCTGGAGATCAACGAAGCCTTTGCCGCCCAAGCCTGCGCTGTTCACAACGAGATGGGATGGGACATGAGCAAGGTCAACGTGAATGGCGGTGCGATAGCCATTGGTCACCCCATCGGCGCCTCGGGCTGCCGCATTTTGGTCACCCTGCTGCACGAAATGCAGCGTCGCAACGCCAAGAAGGGCATTGCATCCCTTTGCATCGGCGGCGGCATGGGCGTGGCGTTGACGGTGGAGCGCTAACGAACGGCGTGTCGTCATGCAGAGATTCCCTAGGTTGTCGCACCGGCAAATCTGCCAAGATCGGGGTCATCATTTCAAGGAAATTTCATGGCCCAAAGCAAAGTTGCATACGTCACGGGTGGGATGGGAGGCATCGGTACCGCCATCTGCCAGCGCCTGAGTAAAAAGGGCTTCACAGTCATTGCTGGCTGTGGACCCACACGTGACCACAGCAAGTGGTTGGCCGAGCAAAAGGCTGCGGGTTACACTTTTTCTGCCTCGGTGGGCAATGTTTCTGAATGGCAGTCCACGGTCGATGCCTTTGCCAAAGCCAAGGCCGAACATGGGCCCATTGACGTGTTGGTCAACAACGCCGGCATCACGCGCGACCGCATGTTCCTCAAAATGACGCCTGAGGACTGGAAAGCCGTGATCGACACCAACCTGAACAGCATGTTCAACGTCACCAAGCAAGTGGTGCCAGACATGGTCGACCGCGGCTTTGGACGCATCATCCAAATCAGTTCAGTCAACGGTGAAAAGGGGCAGGCCGGCCAGACCAACTACTCGGCAGCCAAAGCGGGCATGCACGGGTTCACCATGGCTTTGGCGCAAGAACTGGCGGCTAAAGGTGTGACGGTAAACACCGTCAGCCCAGGTTACATCGGCACGGACATGGTGCGCGCCATCAAACCCGAGGTGCTTGAGAAAATCGTTGCCACGATACCGGTCAAGCGGTTGGGCACGCCCGACGAAATCGGTGCCATCGTTGCATGGCTTGCAGGTGAAGACTCGGGCTTCACAACCGGAGCCGATTTTTCGTGCAACGGTGGATTGCACATGGGCTGATGAAGCTGCCATTTTTGCCGCGCCACCCATCGGCGGAGGCCTCTGGCCCCCATGGGTCGCGGCGCAGCCCTGAGAAGCGCTTGGTGGTGCGGCGTTCGACGCCCGTGTGGCCTTTTGTTTGGCGCGGCTTGGTGCCCCTCATGGGGTTGTTGTTTGTGGCGTGGTACGCCATGGGTCCCATGGCGAGGGGTGTGGAAAGTCGGGTGCGCGACGAAGTGCGCTCAGCGCTAGACTTGCGCGGCTTCAGTTGGGTTTCCTTGAAAGTGTCCGGGCAGCATGTTGAGTTGTCGGGCGCGCCACCATCGGGCAATGCACAAGCGACGGCGCAAGCCTTGGCGATAGCAAAGGGCGCCACTTGCTCCTCAGGCCTTTGGCGCTCTGCCTGTGCTGTGGACGTTGCAGCCCGATTCGAAAATGAATTGCCTGCGTCGGTGGTCATCGCGGGGCCGGGCGTCAAATCCGCCGGCCCGTTGACATCAGCGCCCACTGCTGCCGGTGACACTCAACAGGCCAAGACGGTGGCAAATGCGCCAGCGGCTGTGCCGGGTGCAACGGTCCCCCCTGCGGCGGCCCATGCTGCAACGGCGGTACTGGCGTCGCCGCTGGCCACCAACGCCCGCAATGACGCAGCAGCAGCGATCAAGTCATGTGAAGCCGCCATGAAACGGACCACCGCAGCGACGCGCATAGAATTTGAGACGGGCGAAGCCGTGATCGCTTTGGTGAGCGGCCCCGTGCTCGACGCTTTGGCCAAAGAGGTGCGATTGTGTCCGGGTGTGGTGCGTATCGAAGGTCACACCGACACCGTCGGGGGGGCGGGCGATAACCAAAAACTCAGCTTGGCGCGTGCCTTTGCGGTGCGCGATGCGTTGGTGAAACGGGGGCTACCCCCGGCCCAACTGCTCGCCGAAGGTTTCGGTGAGGAAAAACCAATAGCGAGTAACAAAACACCCGACGGTCGAGCCAAAAACCGACGCATCGAGTTTCGGGCACTGATGCCGCCCAACATTTAGCGTTTAAACCCTTGGTTGGCCGCGTCGTGTCTGGCGCCGCAACCACCCTTGCGTCGTGCGTTGGAGAAAGCGTCATGGGCCTGCTGCTAGGAAAAATTGCATTCTTGTTGTTGCTGGCGGCCGCCTTTGGCGCGTGGTTGGCCCGTTGGTACCTGCGCAGACGCTACGAGGATGTGACCGTTCAGTACTCCAGCTGGCAAAGCGACTGGACCAACTGGCGCCGACAACTCGACCGCCGATTGAGTGAGCCTGGCCAGGCAGTCGACTGGGCGCCCATGATGTCTCGCATGAACGATTTGGAAACCAGCCTGCGCGACATGCGCTCCCCGGTCCCCAAGGCGGATCTCGAACCATTGGCCACGAGACTGCACGCCTTGGAGCAGGCGGTGCTGGCGTTGGCTGCAGCGCACAAGGCGCCGCGTTCGTGAGCAGGGCTTCATCGATCGTCAAGACCGTCGGCGCCACGGTGGCGTTTGGCCTGCTCGCGGGATGGTCGGTGTACCGCGATAGCCCCCAGGGCTTGCTGCGCGCACCATCCGCCGACTCGTGCCCCGCCGTGACCCACAGTTTTACATCGGTCTACATGGTCATCCTTGGGGTGGGGGCAGGGCTGGCGCTGACTGTGGCTGCGTCCATTTTCATCGCGTCGTTGTTGGGCATTTTTGACCGATCGCAATCCAACCTGAAAGCCATTTCTGTCACCAGCGTGTTGCTCGCCGTGGCGCTGGCTGCTGCGATGTTGCTCAAATTTCCGTTGGAGCGGGCCTTTCCTTTGGTGCCCCAGCCCGGTTGCGCCAAACTGGCCAGCATCGCCATGCTACAAACCCCGCATGACGCAACCCCTCGATCCCATCGCCACGTTTTGTACCGCACTGCTTGAATCGATTCAAACGGGTCAGTTTGTCAAAGCGGTATTGGCCAAATACCGTGGCCCCGAAAGCGACTTGCAGCGCGTCGATTTGCGCTTGGTGCGTTTGCGCAACCAGCCCACCTTGCAGTTCGTCTACCACCACACCACGCGCGACATCACACAGAACGCGGCGCCCGTTCCGGGCGCCGAGCGGGTGCAGGGTTTGATGGCCAGCGCTGGGTTCCGCAACGCGCATTTGCACACCACGGCAGGCACACACGAGCTCACCATCACAGCGCGGGGGCAGGCGCACCTGCGCCATCAGCCGCTCACAGTCTCTCAGGCAGAGCCTGCATCACCCGCCTCACAAGACCACAACCGCGAAAAGCAGCGCATGCTGCCGCTTGACCGCCCCTTCTTGGCAGCTCTGGGTGTGACCACCACGGCCCATGCGTTGGTGCCGGCCATGTCGCGCAAGTGGAAGCAAATCAACAAGTTCATCGAAGTGTTTGCCAGCGCACTGGCAGCATCGAGCCTTGCCGATGCCAAGCAGTTGAGCATCGTTGATTTTGGTGCGGGCAAAGGGTACTTGACCTTCGCCGTTCACGACTGGCTTGCGAACGCCATGGGTGTGCAGGCGCAAGTCACAGGCGTTGAGTTGCGTACCGACTTGGTGACCCTTGGCAACGCGACGGCGGCCACGCTGGGCCTCAAGGGCTTGTGCATGCAGCAAGGTGATGTGCGCAGTTGGGAGCCCACGGCGCTGAACGTGATGATCGCGCTGCACGCTTGCGACACCGCCACCGATCACGCCATTGACTTGGGGCTGCGTGGTGGGGCCGACATCATCTTGTGCTCACCTTGTTGCCACAAGGAGGTGCGCCCCCAACTGCTCAGCCCCCATCCCATGCGACCCATCTTGCAGCATGGGGTGCATTTGGGGCAGCAAGCCGAGATGCTCACCGACGGCCTGCGCGCCATGCTGCTCGACGCCGCTGGTTACGACACCCAGGTGTTCGAGTTCATCTCGCTCGAACACACCAACAAAAACAAGATGATTTTTGCGGTGAGGCGCGCCGTGCCGCGGTCGCCCGAACCAGTGTTGGCTCAAATTGCCGAGATCAAAGCGTTTTACGGCATCCAAGCGCAATGTTTGGAGACACTGGTGATGGCGCGATTGAAGGGTCTCGCAGCCGTCGCGGCGTGATGCTTACAACGCGCGTGTCCACGCATCGTTTAGCAACCCATAGACGTTGGTGGCGTAGGGCAAGTACATCGTGACTTGATCGTCGCCGTTGATGGCCATCAGAGCGGGTCAATCGGCCGCCACAACAGGTCGAATCAACAACCGTCGGGAGTGAATCGGTCCCATGGGTGGCAGTGGCATGCCATGTCGCCTTAGGGTTGATGGCGCTGCGCCAAAGACCACGAGACAGCACGCCGCGCCAACGACGCGGTGGCGTCAATCACGGGAACGCCAGCCCGGTCCGTGTCAAGTACCAGGGGAATCTCGGTGCAGCCAAGCACCACCGCAGTGGCCCCACGGCGAGCCAGCGCTTGTGCCGCCTTTGACAACAACGTCGAAGCATGCGGTAAGTTGCCTGCCTTGACTGCGGCGATGCCTGGGGTCACGAGTTCAAGCATCTCGGAGGACGTGGGCAACATCCAATGCACCGACTGAGCGGTCGAAGGGCGACTGCGGTTGACATACAAGCCCGATGCCACGGTGGCGTCGGTGGCCAAAAGGCCCACACGTCCCTGCGGGGCGACAACGATCGCGTCTTCAATGGCCGCATCCACCAAATGCAGCATCGGGAGGCCCAGTGCGTCGCGAACCCGTTCAAACCAAAGGTGCGCGGTGTTGCAGGGCATCACCACCAAGCCTGCGCCCGCTTCGACCAACCTGCGGCCGCTGGCGATCATGGCGGCCAGGGGCGATTTCCCCTCGCCGCGAAACGCTGCGATGCGATCGGGTATTTGCGGGATCGAGCTGACGACGACCGGCACATGCTCCTGATCGTTGGAGGCCTGCGTGGCAAACACCATTTTTTGCATGAAGTCGATGGTTGCTAGCGGCCCCATACCACCAAGCACGCCCACCAGGCCCCAAGCGTCCACTGCTGCGGAGTCAGGTTGGCTGGGCCAAGGCTCGCTCATGTCGGCCATACAACGCACCGCAGCGCAAGGGTCGTGGAGGTCAGGTGGCTGGTTTGTCAGACAGAAGTTTGAGGTTCTCCTTCAACTCGTCACTCATGGGCGCGTTCAAGTTGATGCCCTTGGGCGGAATCGGCGACTGGAACCACTTTCTGTAAAGCGCTTCAAACTCGCCGCTTTTTATCAACCCGGCAATGGTGTCGTCTACCAGCTTTTTGAAGCTGGGATCGTCTCGACGCATCATGATCGCATAGGGTTCTACCTGCAGTGCCTCCCCCACCACGGCAAAGTCGGCTGGGTTTTGGGCACTTGCGCGAAGGCCATACAGCAGAATGTCGTCCATGGCAAAGGCGTCTGCCCGTCCTTGCTGCACCAGCAGCGCCGATTCGGCGTGGTCTTTGGCCCCCAGCAGTTCGAACGCCAAACCGCGATCAGCGTTGAGCTTCCGCATCACTTGGAAGTTGGTGGTGCCCGTCGTGGACACCACTTTGCGACCCTTCAAGTCGGCAACTGACTTGACGGGCGAGTCTGACTTCACCATCAGCCGCGTTCCGGTATAGAAAAAGTTGGTGGCGAAAGCGACTTGCTTGGCGCGCTCGGCATTGTTGGTGGTGGAGCCGCACTCGATGTCAACCGTGCCATTGCTGATCAATGGAATCCGGTTCTGCGACGTCACGGCTTGCGTTGCGATGCGCAAATCGGCACGCCCCGTGGCGCGCTTGACTTGATCGACCACCTTGTTGCAAATCTCCCAGCTGAAGCCCGTGGGCTGTGCGTCGCTGCCGAGGTACGAAAACGGAATTGACGATTCGCGGTAGGCCAAGGTGATGGTCCCCGACGCTTTCACTTTGTCCAGTGTGGAAGTTGGTTGCGCGGTGGCCGACGTGGCCATCGCAATGACCATCAGCGCACCAGCCAATGGAGGGACCGAAAAGCGGGTGAGGGCGTTCATGGGATTCCTTTGGGCAACAGTGGAGTGACTCCGGGTGAGCAAAGTCTACGGTGAATCAAGCGGGGTTGCAGGACGCGCTTCATTCAATGTAGGCTCGCATCTATTAGATGAGCTTATGGAGCGAAGCATGCGCCTCAAACACCTTGAAGTCTTTCATGCCATCATGTTGATGGGCACCATCAGCGCTGCCGCGCGCGTGCTTCATGTGTCCCAGCCCGCCGTGACGCAGGTGTTGCAGCACGCTGAGCGTCACCTGGGCTACCCCCTCTTCACCCGCCAGCGCAATCGCTTGGTGCCCACGCGTGAGGCGCAGACGCTGTATCCCGAGGTTCAACAATTGATGGCGCAACTCGAGTCAGTGCGGCGCATGTCTACCGCCCTGGCTGCGGGTGAAGGCGGGCCGCTTCGCATCCTCATCGTCCCGTCGCTGGCGGTAAGGGCGTTGCCCGACGCTTTGAAGCTGTTTCGGCGCCGACACGCCGCGCACCCGATATCGGTACGCACGATGCACTCCAACGAAATTGCACGTGCCGTCGCGCTTCAAGAGGGTGATGTGGGTATCGTGTTTGGCAAACTGCCCCACACCGGTGTGCAGGATCAATGGGTTGCAACGGGGCGTTTGGTATGCGTTTCGCCGGCCGACAAAGTGTCCTCACGCGAAAGGCGAAGCACGGTGACGATGCAAGAGATTCTGCTAGAACCTTTTGTGCGGATTGACGCGCGTGATCCCCTGGGGGTGGTGTTGGCCGAGCAGTGGGCGCGTTTGGGGCTGTCGCCCCGTGCCGGCATCACAGTTCAAACCAACCATGTTGCCATGGTGATGGCGGAGCAAGGCTTTGGCCCGGCCATCATTGACTCGTTCACGGCGCAGGCGAGCGAGGCCGGCAAACTCCACATCAGAACGCTGCTCCCCGAAGTGCCGATCGAGGTGCATGCGCTTCAACCGCAAGGGGTACGCTCGCCGCGCATCGTGGCCGATTTTTTGGCGTCGTTTCAAAAGGCCACAGCGGAGGAAGGGAACTGACACGGTCGTCCAACTCGCTCGTTTTGGTGACTGAGCTTGATGTCGACCGTGCTGATTTCACCGCTGGCATACCGCGATTGAACTGCCGTCGCTGCTCAGGTCACTAAAGCGTCTCTTTGCCGTGATCGCTCATCACCCGCGCCGTGCCTGACACCCGAATGGACGAACCTCGTTCCGGTGGAATCTCGGCCTTCAACAGCGACCGCATGCCCATGTCTTCGCCTTGCACCGCGTCGATTGAACCGCCATGGGGCCATTGCGCGTCCCGCAAGTACCCGCCCAGTGCCGCCGTGGCCGCACCCGTGGCAGGGTCTTCGTAGACACCACCCGATGCAAACGGGTTTCGGGTGTGAAACAACCGAGGGCTCTGGGCAAACGCCAGCATGATGGTTGTCAAGCCGTGTTGGTTCATCAACAGTCGCCCCTCAGCCAAGTCGTACTTCATGGCTGACAAGGCCTCGCGTGACTTTAGCGTCAGCACCAAATGGTCAGCGCCAGCGTGGGCCAACGCTGGCGAAAGGCGAGTGTCAAGATCGGAAAGCTTGTAGCCGAACAGTTCAAGCGCCGACTGCACGACTGATGCTGGCGCCGTTTCGCTGCGGGTGGGTGGTGATTGCAAAGCTGCCGAGAACAAAGCCCCGCTGCGTCGACCTTCGACCGTGATGTCAGCATGATTGATGCGCAACGCAAACACGCCGTCACCATGCTGTTGCGCCAGCGCGGCGCCCAGCGCGATGGTTGCGTGCCCACAAAATGCCACCTCTGACTCGGGAGAGAAGTAACGCACGCGCCAGCCCTTGCCAGCAGGCGCTGCAAAGGCTGTTTCAGAAAATCCAACCTCGGCTGCGACGCGTCGCATGGCCGTCTCGTCAGGCAAAGCATTCGCGATTGCAACCCCGGCGGGGTTGCCTCCCTTCAGGCCGTCAGAGAAGGCTGCAATTTTTTGGATGTTCACGGAAGCAGAGGACCAGGAGCAGAGGTCGGCGGGCTGCCGAGTCAACGCGACAACGCCAGCGTCAACGTCGACCACTCACTTTCCCAATCATGCTCGCTGCCCGCCGGGGCGGCTTTCATGAAGACGGTGCCGATCAACCAAACGCCTGGCGCCGCGACTGGCAGCTGCAATCGACCATCGTTGCCCGTTCTAACAGCCAACGATTGCTTCTTCGAGACGCCTTGCCGCCAGGCTTGCACCAACAAACCGGGGGCGGGCTGGCCATCCAGCAGCACGCGCAGGCTCAAGTTTGACTGCGCCAAAGCTTTGGCTGGATCGGACTCCAGAATGATTTCTAGTGGCAAACCAACGCTGCGGTCAAAACCAGCGGTCTGCCCTTGCACCGTCACCAACGTCTTGGCATTGCGTGAGTACTGTTCGCGCCCTGGTGCGTGCGATTGTTTGCTCGTCGCGCGCTGGGCCACGACGTGCTCCAAACCCTCTTCATTCAAGTAGCTCTCAAACGCCTTGGCGTCGAGCCGCAGTTCGCGTGGTGCAGAGCGATACACAAGCCACGTTGAACCAGTTTGCCTCGTGGCGACGCTCCCTGCCAGCTGGGCGCCTCGCGTGCCAGGGACCTCACGCTCACCGTCAGCATCGATGGCAACCCAGCGGCGCCAATGGCTCGGGTCGCGGGGGTAGATCTCGCCCGGCCAGCTGTCCCCAATGCGCGCCTGCGCCGTTACGTTGGCGCCGGTGGCTGCGGTAAAGGTCGACGGCATGATCCAAAACTCGTGGGCGTGGGCCATGCCCCCCATCCACAGGCCAACCACCAGGCACGCCGCAACGCGCATGCCCCTTCGACCATCAAACGACCCCATGGCTTTCACTCCTCATGTTGGGCCATCACAAGCCCAGAATTTGAACCAACGCTGCCAAAGTGGCGCGCCGTGCATGCTGCTTCCCGTCACGATCATCCCACGCGCAGAGGCGACTAAAATCGAGGTGTGCGGCTGCTGAGGTGCCCGTGCTTCATTCAAGTCGACCCGACCACCCTGCATGCCCACCGCTCAGCTGTCAGTTTATTTCTTTCTGCAAGCCGCTGTGATTGTGGTGGTTTGTCAGCTGGTGGGTCGCCTGGCTCAGCGGCTGGGGCAGCCGCAGGTGGTGGGCGAAATGATTGCAGGGGTGGTTCTGGGCCCCTCCGTCTTTGGGTGGTTGTTGCCCGAACTGCAGCAAGCGCTGTTCCCCAAGTCCACGATGGGCATGCTCTACGTCGCAGCACAGTTGGGCGTGGGGCTTTACATGTTCTTGGTCGGCACCGAGTTTCGAGCCGACCACTTCAAGCGCCGGGCTCGCAGTGGCATGGCCGTGTCATTGGCAGGCATCTTGGTGCCGTTTGTATTGGCGTTTGCGCTTGCACCCTGGTTGCACACGGTGCCGGGGTTGTTCTCGGAAAAGGCCAAGTTGTTTGAGGCTTCGCTCTTTTTGGGGGCAGCCATCGCCATCACGGCGTTTCCGATGTTGGCGCGCATCATCTTTGAGCGTGGGCTGACTGGCTCGTCGTTGGGCACCTTGGCACTGACAGCCGGTGCCGTTGACGACGCAGCCGCGTGGTGCATCCTGGCCATCGTGTTGGCCAGCTTCGGGGGGTCGTGGGGTGGGGCTTACGCGGCCATTGGGGGTGGCCTTGCCTTTGCCCTGTTCATGGTGTTTGTTGGCTCCAAGCTGCTGCGCCGATTGGGCCATGGCCTGCGACCTGACTTGCCGCTACCCTCATCGGTGTTGGCAGCCACCTTGGTGCTTTTTTGCCTCAGCGCCTTTGCCATGGATGCCATCGGCATCCATGCGGTATTTGGGGGCTTTGTCTTGGGCGCAGTATTGCCGCGAGGGCCGCTGACCGAAAAGCTACGCGAGCAGTTGCAGCCGTTTGTGGTTATCTTCTTGCTGCCCATGTTCTTCACCTATTCGGGGCTCAACACGCGTTTGGGGTTGCTGCTTGACCCCTCCATTTTGTTGGCCACCGTGGCCATCCTCCTGGCCTCGTTTGGTGGCAAAGCCGTGGCCTGCTGGGCCGCCGCGCGCCTGACGGGTGAAAGCCAACGTGACGCGCTGGCCATCGGTGCCTTGATGAACGCACGCGGTCTGATGGAGCTGATCATCATCAATATCGGTTTGGCGGCGGGCGTGATCTTGCCGGGCTTGTTCTCGATCTTGGTGTTGATGGCAGTCATCACCACACTGATGGCCACGCCGCTGTTTAACTTGGCGATGCGTGACAGGGTCGGTTTGGCCCGAGCCGATGGTGCGTGATTGACGGGTCGCGCGCAGCGGTTGTTGCCAACGCAGCTTTGAGCGCTTGACCCGACTAACAAGGCGCAAGGCTCGGCTCACGGTTTGCATTTGCCCGTCGCAGCCGCGTAGATCAACCCAGGCAAGGCCAACAAGCCGCCCACAACAACGGCCCCTTGGTCGGAGGCTTTGGGTTTGTTGGGGTCAACGCGCAAACAATCCGGCACCGCAGTTTCTGCGATGGACGAGGCCAACACTTCGCCTTGCGATGGGCGCCTGGTGTCCAGCGATTGACCGCTGGCTTGCGCCATCCCACGCACGGCACCCATGCTTTGCGATGCAGCCGCTCGCATCACGCCCGGACTCAAGTTCAATGGGGCGGAAGCCGCGTGCGCAGCAACGGCAGGGGTGTCCGTGGGTTGTGTGATGGCCTGTGGCACCACGGGCGTTGCCGGCGCAACCCTCTGCACACCGGACGCATCTAAAACTTGGCTTGCACGCTTCGCCACTGGTTTCTGGGCACGGGCGGGCGGTTGACCTTGCACCAGGGTTGGCAGGTCGGGTGCGTTTGTTGAAGGGCTGGGCAACATCAGCAGAACCGATTCTCGAGCCGCTTCACCACGTTGATTCGGCCCATGCGCTGCACGCAAACTGTAAAGGACAAACGCAACCAGCGTGATGGCCATCAACATCGATGCCGCTCGGGTGGCTGGCACCGGTCGCTTGAAGGGTTGGGCTGCGTTGTAACGTTGAGGCCCAGTAGGCATGGTGGTCGAGGCAAACAGCCTGGGTTGCCCAATAGAAGAGTGAAGACTAGATGCCCAAAGGCGCTGACAAGTTCCGCTCGCCCTCGAAGGCTTCAGCTGATCGGGGTGACGCCCAAGTCACGCACAGCACCCTGTTCGCATTTGCGGCAAGGCAGCCGTTGGCCGAGGGCTTGGCGTCGGCCTTCAGGCGTAACCACCCAAGGGCGGTTGGTCCATGGTGGGTTGTGGCGAACATGTTGGTTGTGGCCGCAGGCCAATTCAGCCACCCAATGCTGTTCTTCATCTTGATGAAAGCCGACGATGGGTTGAGACATCGGCCCGGTTAGCTCCCGATCCCCATCCGAACCCGCCGCGCCATCTCCTCCCCCCGCGCATCCTCAATGGCCCCCATCACGCCCCGAAGGTCAACCGCCCCTTCGGCCTTTGCAAACTGCCCCTTCAGCACGCTGTCGGGTGTCAAGGCACCGCGTCGGTACAGGTCCCAGATTTCGGCGCCGTATTGCGTGCTCAAAAGCCCAGGGGCAAAGCGTCCGAAAAAGTCGCGCAGGTTGCCCACGTCACGCAGCAGCATGCGCTCGGCGTGGTTGTTGCCGGCGGCGTCAACCGCTTGGGGCAGGTCGATGATGACGGGGCAGGGGGTGCCGCTTGGATTGCACCCCAGCAAGATGTTGAACTCGGACAGGTCGCCATGCACGATGCCCGCACCCAGCATCCGCATCACCTCTTGCAACAGCGTGGCGTGGTGTTGAACGGCTTCCTGCGCCGTAAAGATAACGTCGTTGAGTCGTGGCGCCGCGTTGCCGTCGGCGTCGGTCACCAGCTCCATCAACAGCACACCCTCAAAGAAGTTGTAGGGCTGGGGCACGCGCACGCCCGCACCCGCCAGGCGGTACAGCGCGTCCACCTCGGCACTCACCCAGGCTTTTTCGGTGGCTTCGCGGCCAAACTTGGTGCCTTTGGCCATGGCACGGGCTTGGCGGCTGTTTTTAACCTTGCGGTTTTCGGTGTAGTCCACCGCTTGCCTGAAGCTGCGTTCGGTGGCCTCTTTGTAAATCTTGGCGCAGCGCGTTTCGCCGCCCACGCGCACCACGTAAACGGTGGCCTCTTTGCCACTCATCAGTTGGCGCACCACCTCGTCGATGAGGCCTTCGTCGATCAGGATCTGCAGGCGCTTGGGTGGCTTCATGGGGTCGTCGTCGTTCTTGGTGTGGGGGGCGATGGCAGCAACAGCGACGCCGCTGCGCGCTGCATGCTGGTCTCGTCGGCGTCTTGCAACATCAACTCGCGTGCGGCTTGAAGGTCAAAGTTCCGCTCGATGGATCGCAAGTAAAGCGGGTCGTAGTGCTGCTGCATCAGCGCCAAGAACACCTCGCCAAACTGCCCCTGTCGGGCCATGGCTTGCCACTGGGCGACGGTGTCGCGGCCTCGAAAGGGCACCAGGGCCTCGATGTGCTGATTGAAAAGGGCCGGGTCTTGGGTGTAGAAGTTGTAATCTTGAAGCAGCAGGTTCACACGCGCGCTGTCGGGGACGTTCAGCACCACGCATTGGCCGTGCTGGCGCATGCGGTTGAGCAAGGCGTCGGGCACTTGGCGGGCACCGATTTTTCGGCTTTCGCTTTCAACAAACACTTGCTTCGATGGATCGAAGGCACGCAATGCGCTCCACAGCTGCATCTCGAAGCTCTTTTGTGTCGGCTGAGCTTGCGCAGGCAGGCCGCCCAAAATGGACCCGCGGTGCTGCGCCAACCCCTCGAGGTGCAGCACCTGGGCGCCTTGTTGCTCGAGGGCATGCAGCAGGCGAGTTTTGCCACTGCCAGTCTTGCCTGCAATCACGGTGAAGGCCAGTTGCCCGGGCAACCGGTTCAGGCCGTCGCGAACGGCCTCGCGAAAGGCCTTGTAGCCGCCTTCAATCACGTGCGTCCTGAACCCGATTTGGTCCAAAAACCAAGCCAAGGTGCCGCTGCGTTTGCCACCGCGCCAGCAATAAACCAACGGGCGCCAGGCTTTGGGCTTGTCAACCAGATGCGTCTCGATGTGGTCGGCGATGCGCCTCGCCACCATGGCAGCGCCGTGCTTGCGCGCGTCGAAGGCTGACACTTGTTTGTATTCGGTGCCCACGGCCTGCCTCTCGTCGTTGTCCAACGTGGGCCAGTTCACAGCACTGGGTAGGTGGTCTTGCGCAAACTCGGCTGGCGAGCGGGCGTCCACCACGGTGTCAAAGGTGTGCAGCGATTGAGCGGCTTCGGTGGCCGAGAGGGTTTGAACAGTCACAACGGGATGGGTTGCGCCTCAGGCGACCGTGGTGGTGGCGTGGGTGCTCGACGCTGGGGCCAGCGCGCCCAGCAGCTCGCGCTCCAGCGCCAGGTGGTTGCGCGTGTCGCGCAGGCTGTCGCCGTCGATCAAGAATGTGTCCTCAACCCGCTCGCCCAAGGTGCTGATTTTGGCCAACTGGATGTTGACGCGATGACGGCTCAGCACACGCGCAATGCTGTACAGCAAGCCCGAGCGATCACTGGCGCTGACGTCCAGCAACCACCGCTGCGCACGCTCGTCAGGGCGCAGCGAAACCCGCGCCAGCATCGGAAAACTTCGCACGCGGCGTGACACCCGGCCCTTGCTGGGCTCGGGCAACGGCGACTGGGCGGCCAACGTGGCTGCCAATTGTGTCTCGATCAGGGCGATGAAGTCGCGGTGTGCCGACACGTCACTGGCGTCCAAACCCAGGTGAGAGACCTGAAACGTGTCCAGCGCATAGCCGCTGCGCGTGGTGTGCACTTTGGCATCTTGAATGCTGTAGCCGGCACGGTCAAAGTAGCCGCAGATGCGGGCAAACAAATCCACTTGGTCGGGTGCATAAACCAACACTTGAAGGCCTTCGCCTACCGACGAAGCCCGTGCGTTGACGATGGGCTGCTGGCTGGTGACGTGGTGTTGGAGCACGCGTGCATGCCAGGCAATCTCGGCGGCCTCGTGGCGCATGAAGTAAGTCAAGGCCAGCGTCTTCCACAGCTCGGTTTCCGTGCCCGAGGGTTGCATCTGCAGTGCCAGCATGGCGCGCGCTTCGCCCTTGCAGGCTTCGATGTCGGCGTCGTCGTTCACCACGGCGCCACCAAGCGCACGCAGTGTGATGCGGTACAGGTCTTCCAGCAGCTTGGCTTTCCAGGCGTTCCAGACTTTGGGGCTGGTGCCACGAATGTCGGCCACCGTCAGCAGGTACAGCGCGGTCAAGATGCGCTCGTCTTTCACCAAATCTACAAAGCGCGCAATCACGTCCGGGTCAGAGATATCTTGCTTTTGCGCCACGTTGCTCATCGTCAGGTGGTGTTGCACCAAGAACTCAATCAAGCGTGCGTCACGCATCTCGATGTGGTGGTCGCGGCAAAACTTGCGTGCCTCAGCGGCCCCCAAGTCAGAGTGGTCACCCCCACGGCCTTTGGCCACATCGTGGAAGAGGGCGGCCACGTATAGCACGTACGGGCGCTCAAACTGCGCCATCAATTGCGAGCAAAAAGGATACTCGTGGGCGTGCTCGGCGATGGCAAAGCGACGCATGTTTCGCACCACCATCAAAATGTGCTGGTCGACGGTGTACACGTGGAACAAGTCATGCTGCATCTGGCCCACGATGCGCCTGAACACCCACAGGTACCGGCCCAGCACCGACGTGGCATTCATCAGCCGCAGTGCGTGCGTGTGGCCGTGTGGCGCTTTGAGGATCGCCATGAAGGCCCGGCGGTTGACCGGGTCACTTCGAAAGCCACTGTCCATGCGCTCGCGTGCGTTGTAGAGCGCGCGCAGCGTGCGCGCTGAAAACCCAGTGATGCCCACCTCGCGTTGAAACACACAAAAGGTGTCGAGGATGGCGTGAGGATGGGTTTGGTAGAGGTCGTCACTTGCCACCTCCAACATGCCGCCCTTGTCTAAAAAGTGCGCGTTGATGGGCCGCATCGGGGTGTCGGCACTGCCCGTCAGGCGTTCCTCGATGTTTAACATCAGCACAGCATTGAGCTGCGTCACCGCTTTGGCCGCCCAGTAGTAGCGACGCATCAAAGTCTCGCTGGCTCGGCGGTGGCCGGTGCCTTTCAAGCCAAAGCTCTCGGCCACGGCCGTTTGCAAGTCAAACACCAAGCGGTCTTCACGGCGTCCGGCAACGGCATGCAGGCGCGCACGAATGAGCTTCACCACAGCCTCGTTGTGTTGCAACTGCTTCAGTTCAAACGGCGTGGCCAGCCCCTTGGCGGCCAGCTCGCTCCAGGTACGCCCGAGCCCTGCGGCGCGGGCGACCCATAGCACCACCTGCAAGTCTCGCAGCCCACCTGGGCTTTCTTTGCAGTTGGGCTCCAGCGAATAAGGCGTGTCTTCAAACTTGATATGGCGCAGCTTCATTTCTTGCGTTTTGGCACGAAAGAAATCCAGCGGGTTGATGGCGGCGGCGTGCGCGCGTTTGAAGCGTTCGTGCAGAGCGCGCCGGCCGCAGAGGTATCGGTTTTCCAGAAGCGAGGTTTGAATGGTCACATCGCGCGCCGATTCATCCAGGCATTCGTCCAGCGTGCGCACCGAAGAGCCGATCTCGAGCCCGACGTCCCAGCACGCGGTGATAAAACCCGACACCATGGCACGCAGCGCCTCGGTTTCAGCCTCCCGCTTGGGCAGCAGCAGCAGCACGTCGACATCGGAGTGAGGAAAGAGCTCGGCACGGCCGTAGCCGCCCACCGCCACCAACGCCGCCTGCGGCGGCATCGACGCCGCCTGCCACAGGCGGCTGAGCGTGGCGTCAACGTGGCGCGAAAGTGCCTTGGTAAGTGCCCGCGCGGCTGTGGTGGTGGCGCGCGACTGTTTAAAGTGCTCGATCAGGCTCAACTTGCCGCGCTGAAACTCGTCGCGCAGGCTGGCCACTGAGAACGCGCTGGGTGCCGTGCCGTTGTCGGTCGTGGTGGGCTCGAGCGGGGTAATCATCAAGCAAACGCTGTGTGCCTCGTGCGGCTCGGCGTCAAGCAGATGCGTGTGCGGGCTGGGCGTAAAGTGCTTTGACAAAAGCGGGCAGGTCGGGTGAACCCGCCGACAACGTCAACACCTCGTAGCCTGTTTCGGTCACCAACACCGTGTGCTCCCACTGCGCAGACAGCGAGCGGTCGCGCGTGACGATGGTCCAGCCATCGTAGTGCCCGCCTTTTCGGTCTTCTTTGATGTCACGGCGGCCGGCATTGACCATCGGCTCTATCGTGAAAATCATGCCGGGCACCAAGGTTTCGAGGGTGCCGGGCTTGCCGTAGTGCAACACCTGCGGTTCTTCGTGAAACTTGCGGCCCACGCCGTGGCCACAAAATTCGCGCACCACCGAAAAGCCATGGTGCTCGGCGTACATCTGGATGGCATGCCCGATGTCACCCAAGCGGGCGCCTGGTTTGACTTTGACGATGCCCTTCCACATGGCCTCAAACGTGACTTGACACAAGCGCTTGGCAGCGATGGAGCCCTGGCCCACCACGTACATGCGACTGTTGTCGCCGTGCCAGCCGTCTTTGATGACGGTGACGTCGAGGTTGAGCACATCGCCGTCGCGCAGCGGCCGCTCGTTGGGGATGCCGTGGCACACCTGGTCGTTGAGCGACGCGCACAGCGAAGCTGGGTAGGGCGGGTAGCCGTGGGGCTGGTAGTTGAGCGTCGCGGGGACACCCCCTTGCACATGAACCATGTGGTCGTGCGCCAACTTGTCCAGCGCCAGCGTGGTGGTACCCGGGCGAATGTGAGGCTCGAGCATGTCAAGCACCTCGGACGCCAAGCGGCCTGCCAGGCGCATGCCCTCGATGTCGGATGCCGTTTTGATGGTGATTGTCATGGGGCAATTATCCCATTGCGCGCCTTGCCATGAAAACGGACGGCCAATGCGCGGTACCGGGTGCCTAGAATCACTGTTTTCGCCGCCCCGACGGGGCACCGAAGCCTTTGCAGCCACCCCCAGTGCCCGTTGTGACCCCCCCAAACCAGCCTCTCTCGAACCACCTACATGCCTTTGCAGGAGGGCAAGTGCTATCCCCGTTTCGGCAGCAGGCCCTGCTGGCGGCCGTCCAGGGGGTGGCCCCCGCAGTGGTGGGCTTGAGTGCGCGTTACGTGCACTGGGTGATGACGAATGCGCCGCTGGATGCTGCGCAGACGGACAAGCTGCAGGCCTTGCTTAACTACGGCGACCTGTTTGACGGCGATGACGACGGCGAGTTGTTGTTGGTGATGCCACGACTTGGCACGGTGTCGCCTTGGGCGAGCAAGGCCACCGACATTGCACGCAATTGCGGCGCCGACATCCGCCGCGTTGAGCGCGTGATGGCCTACCGGCTGACACTCAAGAGGGGCTTGCTAGGGGGCGCCAAGGTACTTGACGCTGCCCAGCTTGACGCCGTCAGCAGCCTGATTCACGACCGCATGACCGAGACCGTGGCACGCAACTGGGATGCCGCCCGTCAACTGTTTGAGGAGCAGCCGACCAAAACCATGGCCACCGTGGACATCATGGGCGTGGGCCGACGTGCCCTGCTGGCGGCCAACACCGAGTTTGGGCTGGCGCTAGCAGACGACGAGATTGATTACGTCGTCGACGCTTTCAAGACGCTCGGGCGCAACCCCACCGACGTGGAGTTAACCATGTTTGCACAAGCCAACAGCGAACACTGTCGACACAAAATCTTCAACGCCACGTTTGTGATTGATGGCCAGCCCCAACCCCATTCGATGTTCGGCATGATCCGCAACACCGAAAAACTGGCGCCGCAACAAACCATCATCGCCTACGCCGACAACGCCGCCGTGATGCGCGGTGGCCCTACGCAGCGTTGGATGCCCGAAGGTTTTACCAACGCGCCCAAATACGGCCCGCGCCAAGAGGACGTGCACGTGGTGATGAAGGTTGAAACTCACAACCATCCGACCGCCATCGCGCCTTTTCCGGGCGCAGCCACCGGTGCAGGGGGCGAGATTCGCGACGAGGGGGCCACGGGCCGCGGCTCCAAGCCCAAAGCGGGATTGACGGGATTCTCGGTTTCTAACCTGCATCTTGACGGTCTGATTGAGCCTTGGGAGCGCGACCCCGTCGGCAAGCCTGACACCATTGCCAGTGCCAAACAAATCATGCTGGCGGGCCCCATTGGCGGCGCGGCCTTCAACAACGAGTTTGGCCGGCCCACGCTGGGAGGCTACTTTCGCGTGTACGAGCAAACCGTTGATGGTGTGCGACGCGGTTACCACAAGCCCATCATGATCGCTGGTGGCATGGGCGTGATTGCCCACAACCAAACTGAAAAAATCAAGTTTGCTGCGGGCACCTTGATGGTTCAACTGGGGGGGCCTGGGATGCGCATCGGCATGGGTGGCGGTGCCGCCAGCTCGATGGCCAGCGGCAGCAACGCCGCGCAACTGGACTTTGACTCCGTGCAACGGGGCAACCCCGAGATCGAGCGCCGCGCGCAAGAGGTGATCAACCATTGCACGGCGCTGGGTACCAACAACCCCATTTTGGCCATCCACGATGTGGGTGCCGGGGGCTTGAGCAACGCCTTCCCCGAACTGGCTGACGGCGCCGGTCGCGGCGCACGGTTTGATTTGCGCAGCGTGCCATTGGAAGAAAGTGGCATGGCCCCCAAAGAAATTTGGTGCAACGAGAGCCAAGAGCGCTACGTGCTGGCGCTGGACCCACAATTGTTGCCTCTGTTTGAACAAATGTGCGCACGCGAGCGCTGCCCCTTTGCGGTGGTGGGTGTGGCCACCGACGACGGCGCCTTGGTGGTTGAGGAGGGCGCTGACGGTCGACGCGTCATCGACATGCCGATGTCGGTGCTGCTGGGCAAAGCCCCGCGAATGACCCGCGACGTCACGCGCGTGGAACACCCCAGCGAGCCCCTGGACCTGAGCGACCACCCCCTGCAAACAGCCGTCTTGAACGTTCTGCGCCACCCCACCGTGGCCAGCAAGCGTTTTCTCGTCACCATCGGTGACCGCACCGTAGGGGGCTTGAGCCACCGCGACCAAATGGTCGGGCCGTGGCAGGTGCCCGTGGCTGACTGTGCCGTTACGCTGGCCGACTACAGCGGTTTTCGGGGTGAGGCGATGAGCATGGGCGAACGGGCACCGATTGCTGCCACCCACGCACCCGCCTCGGGGCGCATGGCGGTGGGCGAGGCCATCACCAACTTGTTGGCAGCCCCCATCACCTTGAACCAAGTCAAGCTCAGTTGCAACTGGATGGCCGCCTGCGGCGAGCCGGGTGAAGACGCAGCGCTTTACGACACGGTGCACGCGGTCGGCATGGTGCTTTGCCCGGCGCTGGGTATCGGAGTGCCTGTCGGCAAGGACTCTTTGTCGATGCGAACCCGCTGGCAGGTGGGCAGCGAGACAAAGCAAGTCGTGGCTCCTGTCACGCTGGTGGTTTCAGCGTTTGCCGCGCTGGATGATGTGCGTGGCACGCTAACCCCGCAACTGGCTGGCGGCGACACGGTGCTTATTTTGGTCGACTTGGGTGCTGGCCAGCGACGCATGGGCGGGTCGATCCTGGCGCAGACGCTGGGAGAGTTTGGCGGAGATGTGCCCGACCTGGACGACCCCGCGCGACTTGTGGCCCTGGTGCACGCCGTGAACGAACTGCGCAACAACCACAAGCTGCTTGCGTACCACGACCGCAGTGACGGTGGCTTGTGGGCCAGCGTATGCGAGATGGGCTTTGCGGGCAAGCGAGGGGTTAGCCTGAATGTGGACATGTTGGTAACCGAAGGCGACGGCATTGCCGACAGCCGTGCCGATGTCGGCGACTCCAAGAATTGGGTCAGCCAGGTGAGCGCGCGTCGCCATGCCCTAACGCTTCAAGCTTTGCTGAACGAGGAATTGGGTGTGGTGTTGCAAGTGGCGCGAAGCGATCGCGACGCCGTGATGGGCGTGCTGCGCCAGCACGGTCTGTCGGCCATCAGCCATGTTGTGGGTCAGCCCAACGACCGTGGCATGGTGGAGATTTGGCGCGACACCAAGATGCTGTACCAAGCACCGCTCACGGCATTGCACCAAGAATGGGACGAGGTGAGCTGGCGCATGGCCCGCACCCGCGACAACCCCGCGTGTGCCGACGCCGAGCACGTGCAAGCGGGGAACGCCGATGACCCTGGCCTGCACGCCCATGCCAACTTCGACACCACACAAAATGTGGCGGCGCCTTTCATCGCAAAGGGTGCCAGGCCACCCGTGGCGATTCTGCGCGAGCAAGGTGTTAACTCGCACGTCGAGATGAGCTACGCCATGCACCAAGCAGGATTTGACACCTTTGACGTGCACATGAGCGACTTGCAAGCGGGGCGTGCCCGCTTGGACATGTTCACGGGCCTGGTGGCTTGTGGCGGCTTCAGCTACGGCGACACCTTGGGTGCGGGCGAGGGATGGGCCCGGTCCATTCTTTTCAACCCGATGCTTGCCGAGCAATTTGCGGCGTTCTTCCAGCGCCCCCAGACGTTTGCCCTGGGCGTTTGCAATGGCTGCCAAATGATGGCGGCGCTCAGTCCGATCATTCCCGGCGCAGCCGCCTGGCCCAAGTTCTCGCGCAATGTCAGCGAGCAGTACGAAGCGCGCTTGACGATGGTGGAAGTGTTGGACAGCCCGAGCTTGTTCTTTGCAGGCATGGCAGGCACGCGTTTGCCGATTGCGGTGGCCCACGGCGAGGGTTTTGCCAACTTTACGCAGCGGGGTGATCCCCAGGCGGTGCTGCGGGCCATGCGCTTTGTGGACAACCATGGCAAATCCACCCAAACCTACCCCCAGAACCCGAACGGCAGCCCCGACGGGCTTACTGGCGTCACGACCGCCGACGGTCGCTTTACGGCGCTGATGCCGCACCCCGAGCGGGTGTTTCGCAACGTGCAGATGAGTTGGAGCAGGAGTGACGTTTCGGCCTCGAGCCCTTGGGTTCGGATGTTTCAAAACGCAAGGCGTTGGGTGGGGTAGCCTCTAACACCAACGGCGCACATTGCGCTTGCAGCGGCTCGCGTAGCTGCCAAAATATTGTCATGAGTAAACAACCTCAACGCATCTCCCCCGAACTGCGCCAATGGATCATCGAGCAAGCGCAGGCAGGGCACAAGCCCGAAGTCGTGCTGGCGTCAATGCGCAGCAGCGGCTGGGATGAAGACACTGCCATCGAAGCGCTTGAATCAACCCTTACCGGATTTTTGGAGGACCACGCCAAGAAAAAAGAGCTTCCGCCATCGGTGCCCGTGCCGGAACCTAGCCTGAGCGAATCGCCTAGCACCGTTCATGCGGGTGACCGCGACGTGAGCGTGCTGGTAAGCATGCGAGAGCCCCGCGTGGTGTCATTTGGGCAACTCATGTCGCACGAGGAGTGCGACGAGCTGATTGCCCTGGCGCGGCCACGCCTGGAGCGTTCCCAAACCGTGGTGAACGACACAGGCGGCAGTGAGGTGAATGACGCGCGCACCAGCAAGGGCATGTTCTTCTTGCGCGGCGAAAACTCCGTTTGCCAGCGCCTCGAGCAACGCTTGGCCAACTTGCTCAACTGGCCGTTGGAGAACGGCGAGGGCTTGCAGATTCTGAACTACATGCCTGGTGCCGAGTACAAACCACACTACGACTACTTTGACCCCGCCCACAGTGGCACCCCCAAGATCTTGCAACGCGGGGGTCAGCGCGTGGGCACCATCGTTATTTATCTCAACACGCCAACCAAAGGGGGCGGAACAACGTTTCCAGACGTGGGGCTTGAAGTAGCGCCCATCAAAGGCAATGCGGTTTTCTTCAGCTACGACAAGGCACACCCCAGCACCAAGACGCTGCACGGTGGGGCGCCCGTGATCGAAGGCGAAAAGTGGGTGGCCACCAAATGGCTGCGGCAGGGCCGGTTCGAGTAGCGAATCGTTACATCTAGGCCTATTTGGCCAGGCTGCGCCATGCGAAATTGGTCTTTTGAAACAACAACCTGCCCAAGAGTTGTTCAAATCAACATAAACTCGTCAACCGGGGCTTGCGCAAGACCGTTGCAACCCTCGAGCGTCGTGCTCGACCCTACCTCCTAAGGACCCTTCGCAATGAACAAAATCCTCGCCGCCCTGGCCGCTTTGGCTTTCGCCGCTTCTGTCAACGCACAAACCGCTGCACCTGCTGCGGCCGCTCCTGCTGCCAAAGCTGCTGCAACCGCTGAAGCCAAGCCAGCTGCTGCCGCTGACAAGAAAATGGCCAAAAAAGCCAAAAAAGCTAAAAAAGCTAAAATGGAAAAGAAGGCCTAATCAGCCTTTGATGTCGGGGCCTTCGGGCTCCAACAGCCAAAACCCGGCCTTTGCCGGGTTTTGTTCTTTGGGCTCGGGAAACCTGCCACCTTGGCGTTGATCGCCTACGTCCCTGCGGCCAACAACGCAGCCGATTCAAGCACTTGCACGCTTGGCCCGTCGGCGCGCAGCGAGCGCACCAACCCTCGCGCGATCACCGTCGCCTCAATCGGACGCCACTTGGCAGGAATCAGTCGCATCACTGGTTTGGCCAGCGTTTGCACGGCACTTTCGAGAGCGCGCTTGGTTTGGCCCAACTCTGCTCGATTGCCCAGAATCAAAGACGGCCGTGCGATCACCACCCGTTCAAAGCCGATGCCTGCAATGGCGTCTTCGGCATCACCTTTGACGCGGTTGTAAAAAACGTTCGACATCTCGTCGGCGCCGAGCGCCGACACCAACGCCAATCGGGCCACGCCGCTGGCTCGGGCGGCCTGGGCCACGGCCAACACGGCATGAAAGTCCACCGCGCGAAAGGCTTCTTGAGAGCCAGCCGCTTTGATGGTGGTACCCAATGCGATGTAGCACTCATAGGCCAGTGGAAGCCGCTCGATGGCGGCAAAGTCCACCAGGTGCTTGAGCAGCCGCTTGGAGCTGGGGTAGTTGGGCACCTCGCGTCGCATCAGTGCGTGCACGGTGCCAGTATGGCGGTCGGCCAGAAGGCGTTTGACCAATTGGCGGCCGACGAGCCCGGTGGAGCCCGCCACAATCACCGACGGTCGATCTGAATGCATGGCCATGCGTAACTGTAATGCGCGCGGCAGGCCACCGGGGCCACACCGCGCCTAGGCGTTAACGCGTGCCGCCACGTCGATCGCTGTTGCGCGGCGCCATGCCGCGAGGTGCTGAAGCGTTGCCCTCAGCACGCCGGGGTGCGCCTTGGCCGCCACCACCGTAACCACCGTCGCGCGCCCCTTGGCCTTGGCGCTGGCCCGCGCCCGGCGCCGAGCGTTGGCCACGGTCTTGTCCATAACCCCGCGGTTGGCCGGGACCGCCGGAGCGACCGCCACCTCCACCGCCGCCCACCACCACCACGCGAGGGTCGCGCCCCCACGCCAATCGTCATGCGACCCAACACGATGGGCTGCGCTTTTTCGTGGGCGGGCGGCTCGTAGCCAGCCACCAATTCTTTGGGGATGTCGCGCTTGATGAGTTTTTCAATCTCACGCAAAAAGCCAAGCTCGTCCACGCACACCAGCGAAATGGCTTCGCCCGTCGCGCCTGCACGCCCCGTGCGGCCGATGCGGTGCACGTAATCCTCAGGCACGTTGGGCAGCTCAAAATTCACCACGTGTGGCAATTGGTCGATGTCGATGCCACGCGCTGCAATGTCGGTCGCCACCAGCACAGGCATGGTGCCTTTTTTGAATTCAGCCAGCGCTTTGGTGCGCGCACTTTGGCTCTTGTTGCCATGGATGGCCATGGCACCGATGCCTTCTTTTTCAAGGTACTCGGCCAAGCGGTTGGCACCGTGCTTCATGCGCGTGAACACCAGCACTTGCTTCCAGTCGCCTTGGCGGATGAGGTGCGCCAGCAGCTCTTTCTTACGGTCGCGTGCCACGGGGTGCACTTTTTGCGCCACAAACTCTGCGGTGGCATTGCGGCGCGCCACTTCGATCAGTGCGGGCTGGTTCAGCAGTTTGTCGGCCAGGGCCTTGACTTCATCGCTGAAGGTGGCCGAGAAGAGCAACGATTGCTTTTTCTTGGGCACAAGCGCCAGCACCTTTTTGATGTCATGCACAAACCCCATGTCGAGCATGCGGTCGGCTTCGTCGAGCACAAAAAACTGCACGTGCGACAAATCAAGCGTGCGCTGTTGGGCGTGGTCAAGCAAGCGGCCCGGGGTTGCCACCAAGATGTCAACGCCACGGCGCAGCTTGTCGATTTGTGGTTGCATGCCCACGCCACCAAACATCACCATGCTCTTAAGCGGCAGGTGTTTGCCATAGGTGCGCACGCTTTCTTCAACCTGGGCTGCCAGTTCACGGGTGGGGGTCAAGATGAGTGCGCGGATGGCGATGCGCCCGCGGGCGTCGAAGGCGGGTGCCCCGGCGGCCAATTGGTGCAGCATGGGCAGGGTGAAGCCGGCAGTTTTGCCGGTGCCAGTTTGGGCGCCGGCCATCAAGTCGCCGCCGCGCAAAATGGCGGGGATGGCTTGCGCTTGGATGGGGGTGGGGACGGTGTAGCCCTGTTCGTTTACGGCGCGCAGGATTGGCTCGGCCAAACCGAGGTCAGTGAATTGCATGGTGATTTTTTCGGCGCCCGATTTGAGAGGGCACCTGTTTCGCAGCCTGTGGTCACTCGTTGCGAGTGCACCAGTCAACGGGCGCGAGAGGGTGTGGGAGTCAGATTTGACATCGCTGCGATGACTGGATAGCCGCTGCGATGCGCTCATTGTACCCGATTGGCGGATAACGAGCAGGGTCTCCCCGTGACCAAGTTGACGGGCGGCGTGCCCCTGGTTACGTTACGGGCTTCGATCAACGCCAGCCGTCAAGACGTCCACCATGCCAAACCTCCATGTCAATGGTCAAGTTCGCGACGTGCAAGCCGAGCCCGACACGCCCTTGTTGTGGGTGCTGCGCGAACAACTCGGGCTGACAGGCACCAAGTATGGGTGTGGCATTGCCCAGTGCGGTGCTTGCACCGTGCACATCGACGGGCAGGCGGTTCGCTCCTGCGTGATGCCGCTAAGCGCAGTCACGCCAACGCAGCGCATCGTCACGGTTGAGGCCCTTTCAACGCCAGCCATGAAGGCGCTGCAAGCGGCATGGATTGAGCTCGATGTACCGCAATGCGGGTTCTGCCAGTCGGGCATGCTGATGGCGGCGGCCAAGTTGCTGCAAGACAAACCCAAACCCAGTGACACTGATATCAACGATGCCATGAGCAACATCTGCCGCTGTGGCACCTACAACCGCGTGCGCGCCGGCATTCACCTTGCTGCGTCACGGATGGTCAAGGCCTAATGGGAAGCATGCCATGACAAACCAAACCAGAACCGTGACCCACACCACGGCAACCAAACCGTCGCGCCGCCGCTTCTTGCAAGCTGGCGCTGCCACCACCGGCAGCCTTGTGGTGGGCTTTCACATCCCGGCATCGTGGGCACAGGTTGCGGGTGCGCCTGCAGCCTCGGGCGCTGCAGCGGCAAGACCGCCTGAAGTCAATGCCTGGGTGGTGATCAAACCCGACGATACCGTGGTCATTCGCGTGGCTCGCTCCGAGATGGGGCAGGGCACCCTCACCGGCCTGGCGCAATTGGTGGCCGAAGAGCTTGAATGCGACTGGGCCAAGGTGACGACGGAGTACCCCACGCCTGGCCAAAACCTGGCCCGTGCCCGCGTCTGGGGCAACTTCTCAACCGGTGGCAGCCGCGGCATTCGCGAGTCGCATGAGTACGTGCGCAAGGGTGGGGCCGCCGCACGCATGGTGCTGGTGCAGGCCGCTGCTGACGAATGGAAGGTGCCTGCTGCCGAATGCGCAGCGGCCAACAGCGTGATCACCCACCGGCCCTCAGGCCGCACCACCACCTTCGGCAAGATGGCGCCTGCTGCAGCCAAGTTGCCCGTGCCGACCGACATCACGCTGAAAGATCCCAAAACTTGGAAGGTGGCGGGCAAGCCTGTCAAGCGCCTGGACACGCGCGACAAAACCAACGGCGCACAAATTTACGGCATGGACTTGACGCTGCCGGGCATGCTCAACGCTGCGATCCGCGACTGCCCCTATTACGGCGGCAAGGTCAAGTCGTTTGACGCCCAGGCGGCCCAAGGCAAGCCCGGCGTGAAGAAGGTCATGCAACTCGGAGACACGGCCATCGTGGTGGTGGCCGACACCTGGTGGCGCGCCAAAACGGCGCTGGATGCCGTCAAGATTGAATGGGATGCAGGCCCCAACGCCAAACAGTCGAGCGCCGCGTTTGCACAAACGCTGGCAACGGCTCTCGATGGTGATGGGGTGGTGGGCAACGCCAACGGTGACGCCAAGGCGGCACTGCAAAGGTCGGCACGCAAAGTTGAAGCGGTCTATTCGTACCCGCACCAAAATCACGCTTGCATGGAGGTGATGAACGCCACGGCCAAATGGACCTCCGAGCGCTGCGAGGTGTGGGCCCCGACACAAAACGGCGAGTCGGCACTGGCCGCCGCCGCAGCAGCTGCTGGCCTGCCGCCGGCGCAGTGCGATGTTTACAAGATCCATTTGGGAGGTGGCTTTGGCCGCCGTGGCCTGGGCGACTACGTCACCAAGGCGGTGGGCATTGCCAAACAAATGCCCGGCGTCCCGATCAAAATGATATGGTCTCGTGAAGAGGACATGATTCATGGGCGCTTTCACCCCGTCACCCAGTGCAAGCTCACGGCGGGGCTCGATGCCCAGGGCAACCTCGAAGCGTTGCACATGCGCATCGCGGGGCAATCAATCTTGGCGGGCTTGTTTCCGCAAAACGTGCGCGATGGGCTGGACCCCGTGGTGTTTCAAGGCCTCAACAAGCCAGGCCCTGAAGCCTCGATCGGCTACACCATCCCCCATTTGTTGATCGACCACGCCATGCGCAACCCGGTGGTGCCGGTGGGGTTCTGGCGCGGGGTTAACTTGAACCAAAACACCATCTACCTCGAGTGCTTCATGGACGAGTTGGCCCACGCCACCAAGCAAGACCCGCTGGCGTTTCGCCGCAAACTCATGGCCAACCACCCCAAGCACTTGGCGGTGCTCAACGCGGTGGCGAGCAGGGTGGGTTGGGACTCGCCACCTGCTGCAGGCGTGCACCGCGGCTTGGCGCAAACCATGGGCTTTGGCAGTTACGTGGCGGCCTGTGCTGAAGTGTCAGTGAGCGACAAGGGTGAGCTCAAAGTGCTTCGCATCGTGGCCGCCACCGACCCAGGCCACGCCGTCAACCCCCAACAGATCGAGGCGCAGGTCGAGGGCTCGTTTGCCTACGGCTTATCGGCCGCGTTGTACCAAGCGTGCACCCTCAAAGATGGCCTGATGGAGCAAACCAACTTCGACACTTACCCCACGGTCAAGATGAGCGACATGCCCAAGGTTGAAACGGTGCTGGTGCCTTCAGGTGGGTTTTGGGGCGGTGTGGGCGAACCCACCATTGCCGTGGCGGCGCCGGCCGTGCTCAACGCCATCTTTGCGGCAACGGGCAAGCGCATCCGCAACTTGCCGCTCAAAGGCCAGAGCTTGGCCAAGGCCTGATGGCCGTGGGTGGTGGCCCCTGACGATGTCGAGCGCTCTCCTTGGCAAACCAGGCTGCTTCATGTTGATGACCATGGTGTTGGCGGGATGCTCAACAGCGCGGGCGCCAACAGCACCGCCCGTGGACACCTTGGCATGGGCGCGGGAACCCCTGACGCAGCTAGCTGGTGACGCGCAGCGCGGCCGTGCCATTGTCGCGAGTCGGCAGCTCGGGTTGTGTGTGCTGTGCCATGCAGGCCCGTTCCCCGACGCTCAGTTGCACGGTAACTTGGCACCGTCGCTGGCAGGTGTGGGGCGCCGCTTGGGCGCGGTGGCCTTGCGTGCGCGCATGATGGATTCCAACCGCGTGAAGCCTGGCAGCATCATGCCGTCGTACTTCAAACCGGTGGGTGATGTGCAGGGCGAAGCGCAGCCCATGCGAGTGCCGCCTGGGTTGCGCGGCAGGCCCTTGCTGCAAGCGCAGGAGATCGAAGACGTTGTTGCCTACCTTCAAACGATTTAGCCCCATGGCCCGCGCGCCACTTTCGTCCAAACAACGCATCCTGGGCGCGTCCACGGCCGTCACAGACGTCGCCAGCGCGCACGAACTCGGCTTGGGCCGCCGATCGCTGCTTGGCGCCACTGCAGCATCCATTGCCGTGGTGGCGTGGACGCCCTTGGCTTGGGGCCAAACCCCGACCAAGACCTTGGCATTGGAGGCGCTGCAGCCGCAGTTGCGTCAGGCGGTTGGAGTCTTCACGGCAGGTGCCCCTGTGGTGGCGGGCAACATCCGCTTCGACATCGACGCGCTGGTAGAAAACGGCAACACCGTGCCCGTGGAGGTTGAGGTGGCAAGCCCCATGACAGCGCTCGACCACGTCAAACGCATCGGCATTTTTAACGAACGCAACCCGGTGGCCGACATGATCGTGGTGCGTTTGTCGCCCGCTTCGGGTCGGGCCCGCGTGGCAGCAAGGCTTCGGCTTTCCACCACGCAAACAGTGATGGCCGTCGCCGAGCTTGGCAATGGGTCTTTTGTGGGCGCTGCGGCGGAAGTGATCGTGACCCTTGCCGCTTGCGTTGAAGACGCACCGCTGCGTTGATGCGGTATTGATGCCATGACACAAGCCCTGCTGACCGTGCCGCGCACGGCTAAAAGAGACGATGTAGTCGAAGTGCGCGCATTGATTGCGCACCCGATGGAGTCGGGCTATCGGCCTGGCAACGACGGCAAAACCCTGCCGCGAAACATCATCACGCACGTCGAATGTCGCTACCTCAATCAGTTGGTGTTTTCGGCCACGCTGTACCCGTCGGTGGCCTCCAACCCGTACTTGAGCTTTCATGTGCGCGTTGCAGCCAGCGGCACGGTGGTGGTGCGCTGGACCGGCGACAACGGCTTTGACCACAGCGAGCGTGCCCAGCTTGACGTGGTCTGACTTTGGTGCGGGCCGCCTGCTGAGCGGGTTGCTGCTGGTTGCCAGCCTTGGTGGCAGCCCATGCCTTGCAATGGCCCAAGCGCCGACTCAACCAGGGGCCCAACCGCAGCCGCAATGGCCTTCGAAGCGCAAGTCGGCGACGCTGACCATGAGCCCCGCGCTGCAAGCCTTGCAGCAAGACGACGCTCAAAACCCAGCCATGCTTTGGGCCAAAGGCGGGCAAGCGACCTGGGTGGCCGCGCCGGGCGCGTCAAGCCCCAGTTGTGCACGGTGTCATGGCGATGCGTCGCAGTCGATGCGCGGCGTGGCGGCGCGTCACCCGCGGGTGACCCGCAATGCTCAAGGTGCTGAGGTGGTCACCACGCTTTCGCAAAGCATCAACCGCTGCCGCGTTGAGCGGCAGCTGCAAGCAGCGTTACCACGCGAGTCGGAGCCCATGCTGCAACTGGAGACCCTCGTGGCCTTGCATTCGCGCGGTGTCGCCATCGCACCGCCGCAGCATCAACGCTTGGACACTTTGGCGTCCGAGGGCGCCGCGTGGTTTGAGCGTCGCATCGGCCAGCTCAACTTGTCCTGCGCCCAGTGTCACGATGAAAGATCGGGCGGCTCTTTAGGTGGCAGCAAGATTCCTCAGGGTCATCCCACGGGCTATCCTGTGTACCGACTCGAGTGGCAAGGCGTGGGGTCACTCAACCGCCGCATGCGCGCCTGCATGGTGGGGGTGCGAGCCGAGCCGTTTGCGCCCGACGCGCCCGAGTGGGTCGCCCTTGAGGTGTATTTGATGCGACGCGCGGCGGGCATGGTATGGGAAGCGCCAGCGGTGCGCCCGTAACCCCTGAGCCCTGTCGAGGGACCACGCCTGCGGGCGACCGACTCAGGTCGTCTGCGCCTGCGCCAACCGCATCACGGTGACCCCCGGGCGCAGCTGCCGCAGTGACGGCATGATCAGTACGCAGTCGTCGTAGGGCGTGACAAACCGCTCGTCGTCAAGCGAGCCGAGCACGGTGCCTGCCTTGGCCACGCGCTGGCCATAGCCCCAGTTGGATGCAAAAGTGGTGTTCATGCTTCGGGCTACAACGGCATGCGTGACAACGTGAGCGGTCTGGTTTGCGCCATCCGCCATCAGCCATGGGGCCCATGCCGATGTGTCGTCAAAGAGTTGGCTGGCGTTCAAGACGCGCGCAATCGCGTCGCGTGCAGACGTGCGACTGGAGTCAGCGCCATGCCAACCACATTCCAAAAGCAGCGATTGCTTGTCGCTGCTGGGGTCGTCAAACTGCTGGTGGTCTCGCATCCGAACCCCGTCGCGGTGCCCGAGGTCGGCAATCACAAGCGCGGGTGCGGCGAGCTGCTGCGCCCATCGGATGTTTCGCGGCAACATCCCTGTGAGCATCAGGGGCGGCCCAGGCTCGTGCATGGAGTGCAAATCCAACAGCCAATCAGCTCGCTCAACGATTGGCGCCAACTCGCGTGCGCGGCGTTGTTCGGCGCTGGTCGGGGTTGCGCTTTGCAACGCAGAACCCCACACGCGGTTGAAGTCTTTCTCAACAAAGCGCGAAGCGTCGCTGTTCAAAACGTCCATCGTGTCAAAGGCGGCCAAGTTGCAAAAGGCGAGCGTTACCGCTCCGCGCTGCGGTCGAACACCAAGCGAGAGGAGGTCCAACAACGCCCAAGCGCCACAAATCTCATTGCCGTGAACCAGCGCAGTCAGCAGCAGCTCGCGCCCCGGATTGCCGCTGTCGAAACGCCAAACACCTTCAACCCCTGTATTGCCCTTGCGCCAGGGGCCAAGAATGGGCAGGGACAACTCAAACGGTGTTGTTGTCATTCTTGAATGCTTGCAAATTTGACGATGCGCGCGTACTTGTCGCGCTCTTGCTTTTGGTAGGCGCCCAAGTCAACACCGGGCTCAGCCACGGTGGCGCCCGCGTCTTCCAGGCGCTTGCGCACGTCGGGTGCTTGCAAGGTGTCGCGCAGGGCGGTCTGCACGCGTTGCACCGTGGCGGCAGGCATTTGCGCCGGCCCCCAAAGGCCAAACCACGACGCAAATGAGCTTGTGAATCGCCATCTCGTTGTTGGTGCCCATCAACAAGGTGTTGCCGTCGGGCTTGGCGGCGGCCACCTTTTGCGCGCCCAACGTGCCACCGGCACCGCCGACGTTGTCGATCACCACCGTTTGCCCCAAGCGTTTGGCCAGCTCGGGGCCAATGATGCGTGCCGTCAGGTCGGTGCTGCCACCGGGCGGATAGCCCACGATCAGATTTAGCGTTTTGGCGTCGGTTTGCGCGACGCTTGGCAACACGGTTGCGCCGACCAGCGCCGTGGCTATTTGGCCGATGGCGCGGCGTCGATTGGGGGTGAAGTGTTTTTGCATGGTGAAGAGTATGGGTGGAATGGGCCACAACCGCATGCCAAATGAGCACAGGCCGGGGCCGTTACGGCACAAGCCTGCAGGCTAAGCGGCGGGGGCAGCCCGAACCGATTCAATCGGTGCTCATGGGCGTGCTTTGGCGCACAAGCCAAACAGTGGCGGCGCGAGACAGGCTGCCCGTCCGCGCCACCGCCGCCAAATCCTCCAGCAGCTTGGTGTCCATGCTGCCGAACTTGAACAGGTTAGGCAGGCATCGCCTGGCGGCTGTTCAAGCGCAGCCAGCCGCGGGCGATGCGGTAGATGGCCCACACGCCGAGCAAGCCGAAGCCCAACATGCCAGTCACGATACCCAGGCCAAAGAGCGGCAACAAGATCAGGGACACCACGCCAATCACGATGGCAAACACCAGCGCCATCCAAAAAGTGTTGATGGCCCACGTAAAGTGAGACTCAAGCCAGGTGCCACGCGCATCACCGCGATAGATGTAGCTGATGACCACCGCGATGATCGACGGCCAGCCAAACAAGAATGAGCCGACGATGGAGGCGGCACCAAATGCGCCGATCACCAGCCCCACGGCGTGCAGGGCGTAGATGATGTGCAGCTTGGTGACCAGCGATGCCGTTGCTTCGGTGGTGGTTACGGTGGTGTTCATGGCTAACTCCTCGTCACGGTTTGTGAATCAAGGCTGAGCGTTGGTGTGGCCAGCCTTGACGGGTGCGTCTGGTAAGGGCGCCGCATAAGCATGGGGGCCGAACGCCAACAATGCAAGGGCCGCTGCGACAAAAGGCACCCCCGCCAGCGCCAGATGCGCCAGACCCAGATAGCCTGCAGCGGCGCCACCCACCGCAGCACCCAGCGCGGTACCCAGGTACAGCATCGAGGTGTTGAGCGACAGCAACAGCGGCGCGTGACTGGGTGACAGCGCCACCAAGCGCGACTGTTGTGGCGCCATGAGTGCAAAGCCTGCACTGCCCCACACAAAAAGTACAGCCACCAGCATGACCCAAGACCCGGCGGTGAACGGCAGCATCGCCATCGCCCCTCCCAGACCCAACAACCCCACCGTCATCGTGCGCTTGGCGCCGAAGCGGTCGTTGGCCCAGCCCCCAACGAGCGTGCCGACAACGCCTGCCATGCCAAACAGTGCAAGCGTCAACGCCTGAAGCGAGCGCTCCATGGGCACCAAGGCTTGCAGCACGGGCCCCACGAAGCTGAAGACGTTGAAAATGGCAACAAAGTACAGCGCTGTGGTGAGCAGCACCGACAACACATCGCGGCGCGCCAAGAGAGCGCCAGAACCTGCAAAGGACGCGCCCGGTGCTGCCAGGTCGTTGGGTACCAAAACCCACAGCGCCAACAACCCGATCAGTAGTGCAACCCCCATCACCATGATGGGCACTCGCCAGCCATAGGCGTCGGCCAGCCAAGCGCCCAGCGGCACCCCCACCACGTAAGAGAGGCTGACACCCAAAAACACCATCGACAAGGCTCGCCCGCGTTGCGCCGGCGCGACCATCGACACCACGATGCCGGCGGCCAGCGGCGTGAACACGGCGCCCAGTCCCATGATGATTCGCCCGGCATAGAGTGTGCCCACGCTGGGCGCAAGAGCGCACACAGCGTTGCCCGCAGCGAGCAGGCCCAGTGCCGCCAACAATGCCTGCTTGCGCCGCCATGATCCCAACAGCAGCATCACCACGGGTGACAACAGCGCCGTGGCCAAGGCGTAGGCCGTCATGGCTTGACCGGCCGCAGCCACGCTCACGTTCAAGTCACGTGACAACGGCCCCACGATGCCGCCAATCACAAAGGCTGCTGATCCCAACAGCAGGTTGATCAGGCTGAAGAGCCAGATGATGCTTGGCATCGCCGCCCCCGGCGATGGGCGGCCACGTGATGGCGATGCGTCAGTCAATCGTGATGCCGACCTTCTTGATGATCGCGCCCCAGGTTCTGCCTTCTTTGTCGATGAAGGCCCGGAAGTCGGCTGCGCTGCCGCCGCCCATGATCAGGCCTTGTTTTGCAAACTGCTCGCGCACGGCCGGGTCGGCCATCGCGGCGTTGACGTCGGCGTTGATGCGGTTGATCACGTCAGTTGGCGTGCCCGCCGCCGTGAACAAGCCGTTCCAGGCCAAGGCTTCAAAGCCAGCGAACCCCGATTCGGCCACGGTGGGCAGCGCCTTCATGCCGTCGGTGCGCTGGGCGCTGGTGGTGGCAATCAGCTTGATGCGCCCGCCTTGAATCAGTGGCAGCAGTGCCGGCGCTACGGTGAAGAGGGCTTGCGTGTCACCCGCTGCCAGCGACGTGGCCGCTGGGGGCGAACCCGCGTAAGGCACATGCACCGCGTCGATGCCGCTCACGCTCTTTAACAGCTCCATCGTCAAATGCGACGAACTGCCGTTGCCCACCGATCCATAGCTCAATTTGCCCCCTTGGTTCTTGGCCCAGGCCAAAAATTCGGGCAGCGTGTTGGCGGGGTTGCTGGCTTGCACCGCCAACACGTTAGGCTGCGACGTCGTCAGCACGATTGGCGTCAAATCTTTGGCCGGGTCGTAGGGCATCTTCTTGTACATGTGCGGCCCAAACGCAACCGGGCCGTTGAAGCCAATTCCCAGCGTGTAGCCGTCGGGGGCGGCTTTGGCCACCACGTCCATGCCCAGCATGCCGCCTGCGCCCGCTTTGTTTTCAACCACGATGGGCTGGCCCCAGCGGTCTTTAAGCTTGTCACCCAGGGTTCGCACGATGATGTCGAGTGAGCTGCCCGCCGGTGCTGGCACCACGACACGCACGGGCTTGTTGGGCCAGCTTTGCGCCGTCGCGGTGCCAGTCAGTCCTAGGCTCAAAGTGGCAGCAGCAAAGAGGGTGGAAAGCAGTTTCATGAAGACCCTTTGGGTGTCTGCGCATGCCGGATTTGCATGGCAAGTGTGTGCGTGAAGGAAGGGATTGTAGGAGTGGCCCTGCAGGCGTGCTGGCCAGCCAAAGAAGCGCCAATTGATCTTGCGGCGACAATACGAGTGTTGCCCAGAGCTCCTCAGACCCTTCACCATTCGTGGTGACCGTTGCCCCCAGCTGGCGCGGAGCGTCAGGCTCATGGGGCGCTGTTGTTTGTTTTTTTGGTTAAGCCATGGCCCAGTACGTTTTCACCATGAACCGCGTCGGCAAAATCGTGCCGCCCAAACGCCACATCCTCAAGGACGTGTCGTTGTCGTTTTTCCCCGGCGCCAAAATTGGCGTGCTGGGCATCAACGGCAGTGGCAAGAGCACCTTGCTCAAGATCATGGCCGGTGTCGATAAAGAGATTGAGGGCGAAGCGGTGCCAATGCCGGGCCTGAAAATTGGCATGCTTGAGCAAGAGCCCAAGCTCAACCCCGAACAAACCGTGCGCGAAGCGGTCGAAGAGGGCATTGGCGGCGTGCTGGCGGCCAAGAAGCGCTTGGACGAGGTGTACGCCGAATACGGCGAGCCCGACGCCGACTTTGACAAACTGGCCGCCGAGCAAGCCGACCTCGAGGCCATCATCGCCGCCGCTGGCAGCGAGAACACCGATTTGCAGCTTGAGATGGCGGCCGATGCACTTCGCTTGTCGCCGTGGGACGCGCTCATCAAAAACCTCTCGGGTGGCGAAAAGCGCCGCGTGGCCTTGTGCCGTTTGCTGCTGTCCAAGCCCGACATGCTGTTGCTGGACGAGCCCACCAACCACTTGGACGCCGAGTCGGTCGAGTGGTTGGAGCACTTTTTGCAGCGCTTTCCGGGCACCGTGGTGGCCATCACCCACGACCGCTACTTTTTGGACAACGCCGCCGAGTGGATTTTGGAGCTTGACCGAGGCATGGGCATCCCATGGAAGGGCAACTACTCCGACTGGCTCGAACAAAAAGAACGCCGCTTGGCGGGTGAGCAAAAGTCAGAGGACGCCCGCTCCAAGGCCATGAAAGAAGAGCTCAAGTGGGTTCGCTCCAACGCCAAGGGGCGCCAAAGCAAAAGCAAGGCGCGTTTGGCCCGCTTTGAAGAACTGAGCGACGTCGAATACCAAAAGCGCAACGAGACCAACGAGATCTTCATCCCGGTGGGCGAGCGTCTGGGCAACCAAGTGATCGAGTTCAACGGCGTCAGCAAATCGTTTGGTGACCGCCTGCTCATCGACAAGCTTGATTTCAGAATTCCGCCGGGTGCGATCGTGGGCATCATCGGCCCCAACGGGGCTGGCAAATCAACGTTGTTCCGCCTCATCAAAGGCGAAGAAAAACCCGACTCAGGTGAGGTGGTGATTGGCAAGACGGCGCACTTGGCCTTTGTGGACCAAAGCCGCCAAGAACTCGACGACAGCAAGACTGTTTGGGAGGACGTCTCGGGCGGGTTGGACAACATCGTGGTGGGCAAGTTTGTGATGCCCAGCCGCGCGTACATCGGCCGCTTTAACTTCAAAGGCAATGATCAACAAAAGCAGGTGGGTTCGTTGTCGGGTGGTGAGCGCGGCCGCTTGCACCTGGCCAAGACATTGGCCAAGGGTGGCAACGTGTTGCTGCTGGACGAGCCGTCAAACGACTTGGATGTGGAAACCCTGCGGGCCTTGGAAGAAGCGCTGCTTGAATTTGGCGGCTCGGTGCTCGTCATCAGCCACGACCGCTGGTTCTTGGACCGCATCTGCACGCACATCCTGGCAGCCGAAGGTGACTCGCAATGGGTGTTCTTCAACGGCAACTACCAAGAATACGAAGTGGACAAGAAGAAGCGCCTGGGCGAAGAGGGCGCGCGGCCCAAGCGGGTCCGCTTCAAAAGCATCTAACCAGGTTGCGGCGCAAGGCATGGTCGATCAGTTCGATGGTGATAGCGCCACACGCCGCGACTTGATGCGCCAAGCGGCGTGTGTGGCAGGTTCGTTTGCGGTGGGTTCATTGACGGCAGGTGTTGCGGTGGCGCAGGGTTCTGACGCCGCCTTGACCAAGCGCTACACCCGCAGCTTGTTGTTGGACGATGGCGGCCGACCCCTCAAAGCAAGGCAACTGCAAGGGGCCGAGCCGTGGCTTTTCAACTACCCCTACGTGACCACCCCGGTCTTTTTGCTGGCCTTGAGCCGTGCGCCAGAAGAGGCTAACTTGGTGACCGAGGGGCAACAGCGCTATGCCGCGCCCCAGGGTGTTGGCCCCAGTCAGTCGGTGGTGGCGTTTTCGGCCATCTGCGCGCACAAGCTGGTGTACCCCACGCCGCAGCTCAGCTTCATTGGCGTGCGACGCGGCGTGGGCACCGAGCCCGAGCACGTTATTCACTGCTGCGCCGATGCGTCGCGATACGACGCCACGCGGGGTGCCCGCGTGCTGGCGGGGCCGGCGCCGCAGCCGCTGGCCTCGGTGCTGCTGGAATGGGATGCCAAGACCGACCAACTGCACGCAGTGGGCGTGCGAGGCGTTGATCAATTTGCCGCCTTCTTTGACAAATACAGCTTCAAGCTTGAGATGGAAGTGGGTCGTCGGGTGCGCGACGAAGTAGGTGCCACCTGTGTGGTCAAACCTGCTGCCAGTTACAGCCGCCAGTGGAAAGCCTGTTCGGTCTGAGCGATTCGCCCCCCGGCTGATTGCTGCTTCAACCTAACTTGACTAGCGAGCGCTCAAAGCGGCTCGCGCCTCTCGCAGCCACCCAAGCCCAGCCGACGTGGCCCCTGGTGCCGTGCCACGCGATGGACGGTATTCGCACCCCACATGCCCCTGCCAACCACACGCCGTCGACACCTCGTCGATCACCGAAAACAAGTAGGCGTGGTGCAACTCACCCCGGTCGGGCTCGTGCCGCTCTGGAACGCCAGCGATCTGCAGATGCCCCACGCGCCCGGTGGGTAGGTAGTGGCGAATCTTGCTGGCGACATCGCCCTCCACAATCTGGCAGTGGTACAAATCCATCTGAACTTTGAGGTTGGGGGCGCCAAGGCTTTGCACGATGCGGTGGGCCTCATCTTGCCGGTTTAAAAAATAGCCGGGTATGTCGCGCGTGTTGATGGGTTCGATCAACACGTCGCGCCCCGCTGCCGATGCTTGTTTGGCAGCCCAAGCCAGGTTGGATTCGTACGTGGCTTGCAAGCTGTCGCGGCTGTCACCCGCCGGCGCCAACCCTGCCATCAAGTGAATGCGTGGGCAGCCCAATGCCACTGCATAGGCCAGCGCTTGCTCCACGCCGTCACGAAACTCGGCCTCGCGACCGGGCAAACAAGCCAAGCCGCGTTCGCCGTCGCCCCAGACGCCGGGAGGCGCGTTGAAGAGCACTTGTTGCAGGCCGTTGTCGGCCAGGCGCTGAGCCAACTCGGCAGGTGGGTACTCGTAAGGAAAGAGGTACTCGACTGCTTCAAAACCGTCACTGGCGGCTGCAGCAAAGCGGTCAAGAAAGTCGTGCTCGTTGTAGAGCATCGACAAGTTGGCAGCAAATCGAATCACGTTGAAAATACTCTCTTGGGGGATGGGGGTGGAGGGCTGCAGGGCTTACCAGCGGGCGCCAAAGTGCTGCACCAGCGCAGCGATCTGATCGGGCGCCAATGGTGCAGGCCGTGTCAACAACCAAAGCCGCGCTGTTTCTTCAAGTTCTTCCAGCACCGCGCTGGCCTCGGCCGCGCTGCGGTGCCACGCCACCGGGCCCAGCCGATCAAGTACCACCGCGCGGATGGGCTTGCCAGCTTGCTGCATGGTGGTGATGGTGTGGCCAACCCATTCGGGCACGGCGGCATCGCCTGGCCGGTGATAGGGAATCAACGGCACATGCCCCACCTTCATCACAAAGTAAGGCGTGATGGGCGGCACCACATCCTGCGGGCTCCACACCCCAGCCAGGGTTAGCGCAACCACGTGCGTGGCGTGGGTGTGGATCACGCAGCGGGCTTCGGGGTCGGTCGCATAAATGCGTTGGTGCAGCGCCAGCGTTTTGGAGGCGCGGTCGCCAGCCGTTTGCACGCCCTGGGCGTCAACCTGCGCCAAGCGTGCGGGCGCGAGTGTGCCGAGGCATGCGTCGGTGGGGGTGATGATCACACCGCCTTCGTCGGTGCGCACGCTGATGTTGCCTGCGCTGGCGTGCACGTAACCACGTGCGTACAGGGACGCGCCCACGCGGCAAATCCCATCTTGCAAAGCACGGGTCATGCTGCAGTCTCCAACATCGCAAAGGCTTTGACAAAGAAGTCGCTACCACCAAAGTTACCTGACTTGAGAGCAACGTGCATGGTTTGGCCACCGCTGGCGGGCGACTGCACACTGGTCCATGGCACGCCAGGGTCGATTTGCGGGCCGATGTGCATGCGCTGCACCCCCAACGCTTGCACCACGGCACCCGATGTTTCCCCGCCCGCCACCACCAGTTGGCGCACGCCGGCTTCCACCAGCAACGCGGCGGCACGCGACAGGGCGTTTTCAACCAACTCCCCGGCGCGTGCAGCCCCCAGCTTGGTTTGCACAGCCGCCACTGCGGCGGGCTCGGCAGTGGCATACACCAACACAGGCCCTTGGGCCAGTTGCGGGCGAGCCCAGGCAACGGCCCGCGCAGCCACGTCGGTGCCGGCCGCCAGATCCAAGGGGTCGATGGCAAAGCTGGGCAGGCCCAGACTTTTGAAGTGCTGCACCTGCGCTTGGGTGGCTTGCGAACAACTGCCCGACACCACGGCTTGCCACCCGTGGGCCGCCGGCAGGGCATCCGTCTGCACGTTGGGCTGCAATGTGCCCTTCAGTTGCCAGTTTTGTGGCAACCCAACGGCAATGCCTGAGCCGGCCGTGACCAACGCCATGCCGTCCAGTGCGCGACCAATCGTCATCAAGTTTTCGCGGCTGACGGCGTCCACAACGGCCACGCCAAATCCTTCTTGGCGCAAGGCAGCGATGCGCCGCGCCACGGCGTCGCTGCCTTGGGCCACCACGTCGTGACCCACCAACGCGACACGCCGCTGTGTTTGAGCCTGCATCACGCGCACCAAGTTGGCGTCAGTCATGGGTGTGAGTGGGTGGTTGCGCATGCCACTGTCTGACAACAACACGTCGCCCACGAACAGATGGCCCTTGAAAACAGTGCGATGGTTTTCAGGAAATGCAGGGCACACGATGGTGAAACCTTGGCCCGGGCCATGCAGTGCGTCGAGCAGCGCATCGGTGACGGGGCCGATGTTGCCCTGCGGCGTCGAGTCAAACGTGGAGCAGTACTTGAAGTAGATTTGTTGCACGCCTTGTGCTTGCAACCACCGCAGTGCTTCAAGTGAATGCGCCACCGCTTGATCGGGTGCCACGGTGCGAGATTTGAGCGCCACGACGATGGCGTCAGCGTCCACACTTGCTGCGTCACCGTTTGCAGGGGGCGATGGCACGCCGATGGTTTGAACGGTGCGCATGCCGCTTCGCACCAAGTTGTTCGCCAGGTCGGTGGCACCCGTGAAGTCATCGGCGATGCACCCCAGCAAAGGGCGGCTCATGGGGCTTTGGGCAGGGTGATGCCTGGAAAGATCTTGATCACAGCGGCGTCATCCTCCAGCCCATGCCCGGCGCTGGACGCTTGCATGAACATCTGATGCGCCGTGGCTGAAAGGGGCAGGGGAAACTTGGTGGCCCGCGCGGTGTCCAGCACCAGCCCCAGGTCTTTGACGAAGATGTCCACAGCCGAAAGCGCGGTGTAGTCACCCGACAGCACGTGGGGCATTCGGTTTTCAAACATCCAACTGTTGCCTGCGCTGTGGGTGATGACCTCAAACAGTGCTTCAGCGTCGACGCCTTCACGCAAGCCCAGTGCCATGGCTTCGGCGGCGGCCGCAATGTGCACGCCGGCAAGCAACTGGTTGATGATCTTGACTTTGCTGCCGTTGCCAGCACAGTCGCCCAGCTTGTAAACCTTGGCAGCCATGGCGGCCAAGGTGTCGCCGGCTTGGGCATAGGCCTCGGGACGACCTGCCGTCATCATCGTCATCTGGCCCGATGCCGCCTTGGCGGCACCACCCGAGATGGGTGCATCCAAGTAAAGCAAGCCCATGTCGGCCAGTTGTTTTTCAAAGCCTACTGACACGTTGGGGTCGACGGTTGAGCACATCACAAAAACGCTTCCACGCTGCATCACGGCAGCTGCTCCACCATCGCCAAACAACACGGCCTTGGTCTGCGCCGCATTCACCACCACGCTCACAACCACGCCACAGCGTGTGGCCAGGTCAGCGGGGTTGTTGCAAGCCACGCCGCCACCATCGGCCACAAAGGCTTGTGCTGCCGATGGGCGCACATCACAAACGTGCACGTTGTAACCCGCGCGGCGCAGCGAGCCGGCCATGCCTTTGCCCATGGCGCCCAAACCAATAACACCCACGTTTTTGTCCACAGCACGCCCAGTTTTGACCGATGAAATGACGATATCACGGTGCCTTGACACACCCCACGTGGGTGGGGGGTAGGGGCATAGGCGCTTTCCAAGGGGTGCTTGGTGTTGCAAACGTCGATAATCAGGTTCTTGCCCATCAGGCATCACCGCACAACGAGCACTCGAGCATGATTCAAAAGCTGCGTTTTCAACCTGCCCTCAAAACCTTTGGCATCGGCGCTGCGGTGCTTGCCTTGACCGGCTGTGCTTCCATGGGAAGCCCTTCCTCCACCACAGCCAAGGCGCCAGGGGCGGCGACGCCGGCTGCGTCGGTGTCACCCCAAGCAGCCCAGGCGGCCGTGGGTCCAGCGGGTGCCGCCAGTGGACCTGCGGCTGCGCGCCCAGGCTTCACGCCGCCACCAGCGCCCGGGCAGCCGCCCGTCTTTGCCACCGTGATCAAAGACGCCAAAAAGACACAAGGCTTGTTTGGGGTGTGGCAAAAGGACGAAAAGGTCTTGCTCGAGCTCAAGAACGAAGACTTGAACAAGCCGTTTTTCTTGGCACCCAAGCTCACCAACGGAATCGGGGAAGCCGACATTTATGGCGGCAAGGTGTTTGGTCGTTGGGGCCGATTGGGTCGCTCGTATTTGGTTGAGTTTCGCCGCGTTCACAACCAAATACGCCTGGTCGCGTTGAACACCGAATTCACCGCCAAAGCGGGGACGCCCGAGGCACGCGCCGTGCGTTCGAGTTTCTCCGAAAGTTTGCTCGCCAGCACCTTTGTCGCCAGCCAGCCGCACCCCGATTCCAAAACGTTCTTGATCGATGCAGCGCCCTTGTTTTTGACCGACATGATGGGCATTGGCATGTCGCTGCAGCAGTCGTTTAGGCAAGGCTACTCGCTGGACCCTCGCCACACCATGATTGCCAACGTGCGCAACACGCCCGAGCAAACCATCATCGATGTCAGCGCCCATTACGCCACCGGCAACATCGCGGTACCGACACCGGGTGCGCCGCCAGGGGCGCCCGTGCCCAGCACGCCCACCACCATCCCCGATGTGCGCAGCATGTTCGTGGGCGTTCATTACTCCCTCAGCAAGTTGCCGGAAAAACCCATGGCCGCTCGCAAGGCTGACCCGCGCATCGGCTACTTTGCCTCCACCAGCCAAGATTTTTCAGACGACCTGATGCGCACACCCAAGCAGCGCGTCATCAACCGCTGGCGTCTTGAAAAGAAGGACCCAACGGCCGCGATGTCCGAGCCTGTCAAGCCCATCACGTTTTGGCTTGACCGCAACATCCCCATCAAGTACCGCGACGCCATCACCAAGGGTATCGTGGCCTGGAACCCCGCCTTTGAGCGCCTCGGCTTCAAAGATGCCGTCGTGGCCAAGGTGCAGCCCGATGACGCCGCGTGGGACACGCTCGACGTGGGTTACGCGTCAGTGCGGTGGATCACCAACGCGCAAGTGCGCTTTGGTGCCATCGGCCCAAGCCAAGTTGACCCCCGGACGGGCGAAATCCTGGACGCCGACATCAGCTTTGAGAGCCTCAACTCGCGCGCCATTCGCATGATCAAGTCACAGTACTTGTCCACCAGTGCAAGCGACTGGCGCAAGCTGCTGCAAGTGGCCCCCGAAGCAGGAAGCCATGACCACGCCAAGCACGCACACGACCCCGAGCAATGCAACCACTCGGCGCACATGTTCGAACAATTGGGCTACGCGCTCGAGGTGCTTGAAGCCCGTGGCGACGTTGATCCCGACAGCCCCGAGGTTGAAAAGTTTGTGCAAGCTGCCCTGATGGACACCACGATGCACGAGGTGGGCCACACGCTGGGGTTGCGCCACAACTTCCGCTCGTCCAAGATCTACACCGAGAAGCAGTTGTCTGACCCCGAGTTCACCGCCAAGAACGGCTTGGCTGGTTCGGTGATGGAGTACGCACCCATCAATTTGCCCCGCCCCGGTGAAACAGGCGGGACACCGTGGCAAACCGTGCTGGGTCCCTACGACTACTGGGCCATCGAGTACGGCTACAAAGTGGTGCCAGCGGAGCAAGAGCGCGAGGAGCTCAAGCGCATTGCAGGGCGCAGCGGCGAGCCGTTGTTGGCCTACGCCACCGACGAGGACAATATTCCTGGGCGTCGACCCCGATGCGTTGGTGTTTGATTTGGGTGACGACACCGTGGCCTTTGCGCGCAAGCGCATCGACATTGCCAGCGACATCATTCGCCGCCAAGAATCGCGCAACCTGAAGTCCGACGAAGACTACTCGGTGCTGGGCCGATCGGTAGGCTACGCCGTGCGTGACATGGGTCGCGCCGCAGGCATTTTGGCGCGCCAGATTGGTGGCCTGAGAACGCTGCGTGACTTCCCTAACACCAAGCGTGACCCGCTACAACCAGTTGATGCTGCGGTGCAGCGTCAAGCACTCGACGCCTTGGCCAAGGGCATTTTTTCGTCCAAGAGCCCTGATTTGTCGCCGCTGCTGCAGCGGCGCTTGGCGCCCGACTTTGAGGACCGTGGTGAAGCGTTGTTCTCTGGCGGTTTAACCCCGTCCAACGTCTACTCATTGGCCCCCACGCTCATCGAGCTCAAACGCCAGTTGCTGGCGCAACTCATGAGCGACAACTTGGCGTCGCGCGTGATCGACAACGCCAGCAAGGTGGAAAAAGGTGCGACGCCGTTTCGGTTGTCAGAGCTGTACGCGCGCTTGACGGACGAAATCTGGAGCGAGGTGCGAAGTGGTCAAGGCGATATCGGTGCCATGCGCCGCGAGTTGCAGCGCGATCACGTCAACCGCTTAAGCACGCAACTGCTGCGTCCCAGCGCGGCCAGCCGTGCCGATACGCGCAGCTTGTTGCGGGCCCAGGCCACCACCTTGCTCACGCGCATTCAAGCAGCTTCCAAGCGCGGTGGGCAAAGCGCCGAGGCGCGCGCTCATTTGGCCGACAGCGCTGACACCTTGGCGCAGGCGCTGGCGGCCAAGATGCAGCGGGTGGGGGTGTAGCGCCAAGCATTAATTTGAGTCATTCAACTTTGCCGCTCGACCAGTGACTTGTCACGGTCGTTTGAACGGGGGCTTGAACCAAGCTTGACGCAGCACGCGCCAGCATCGTGGCGCCTTGGTCGCGCGATGCCAACGAGTCAATCATTTGGCCCAAAGCCAGCGTCACGACGCTTGCAAGGGTCAGACTCAACAATCGTTGGGTGGTGGTGATGGAGGTCATGGCGCAGTCCTTTGGTGTTGCTGTCAAAACCGTTTTTGGTTTCGATGCAGTGCACTGTAGGCATCGGTTGCCCCCCACAAAAGCCACAAGCGACGAACGCACCTTCTGGCGCGACAAGCTGCTTGACGCGGCGACGAACGGCCGCACTGTTGGGCCGCTGCGCAATGCTTGGCAGCATGAAGGTCGCCGTTTGCTACCTCCAAACGCCTTTCGCTTGCGCTAAATAGGTTGCGTGCGCTCGACCAACCAAGCCAGCGCGTCGCCCGACACCCGTGGCGCCAAGCGCTCGCGCACCGTGGCGTGGTACTGGTTCAACCAGGCAATCTCATCGCCGCGCATCAATCCTTTGTCGATGCAGCGGGTGTCGATCGGGCACAGGGTCAGGGTTTCAAACTGCAAGAACTCACCAAACCCGACATCGGCCGCCGCAACGTTCATCACCAGGTTTTCGATGCGAATGCCCCATTGACCGTCGCGGTACAAGCCCGGCTCGATCGAAGTGATCATGCCGACTTCCATCGCCATGGTGGCGTCGGGCACCGCCTTGCTGATGGATTGTGGGCCTTCGTGCACGTTCAGAAAATAGCCTACTCCGTGCCCGGTACCATGACCGAAGTCAAGGTTGTGCTCCCACAGCGGCGCGCGTGCCAATGCGTCCAACATGGGGCTCAGCGTGCCACGCGGAAAGTGCGCCCGGCTCAGACCAATGGTGCCTTTGAGCACCAGGGTGTAATCGCGCTTCATCGCGTCGCTCACGCGGCCGATGGGCCACACGCGCGTGATGTCGGTGGTGCCGCCCAGGTACTGGCCGCCTGAATCAATCAACAACAAACCGTCGCCTTCCACCGTGGCGTGGGATGCTTCGGTCGCGCGGTAATGCGGCATCGCGCCGTTGCTGTTGAAACCAGCAATCACAGGGAAGCTCAGGCCCACAAAGTTTTTGCGTTTGGCGCGCTCGGCGCTCAGCCGGTCGGCCAGGCTCACCTCGGTGATGCGCTCGCGCCCCAGCGCTTGTTCAAACCAAGCGTAAAAGTTGCACATCGCGGCACCGTCTTCGGCCATGGCCTCGCGAACATGAGCCGCCTCGCTTGCCACCTTGCGGCTCTTGGCCAATGTGCTGGGGTTGATCGCTTCAACCACCCGCACCGACGCAGGTACGCCTTGCCGAAGCCCCAGCGTCACGCGCTTGGGGTCGATCAGCAGCACCGTGGACAGGGGCAGGGCCGCTAACGGCGGCACGGGCCGCTGCGTAGTCGGCCACTTCGATGCCGTCACGACGCAAGGTGTCCACCAACGCGTCGTTCAACTTGCCCTGGCCGACATAAAGCGTGGCATGCGTGCCCGACACCAACAAGTGCGCCAAGAACACCGGGTTGTAGTCAACGTCGTTGCCACGCAGGTTGGTGATCCAGGCAATGTCGTCCACCGTCGACACCCAGTGATGGGTTGCCTGGTGCAACGCCATGGCTTGGCGCAGCAGATTGAGCTTTTCAACCCGCGATGTGGTGGCATGCGGCGCGGTGTGTTCGTAAATCGCCGCCATGGGCAGCGTGGGCCGCTCGGTCCACATGGCGCCCACCACGTCCACGTCGGTGCGCAGCAACAAACCGGCTTTGTCCATGGCACCTTTCAAAGCGTCGGCGTAGGCCAGCCCCACCACCTGGCCATCGGCTGCAAGCGTGGCGCCGAGCCTTGAGCGTGGTTGCAATCCACTCAAAGACGTGCGAGGGCGCGCCGGTGGGGATCTTCACCAAGTCGATGCCCGAACCCGCCAGTTCACGCTCGGCCTGAACCCAATAACGGCTGTCGGCAAACAGGGCGGCTTTGTCGGTTGACACCACCAGCGTGCCCATCGAGCCGGTGAACCCCGAAAGCCACTCTCGTCCTTGCCAATGCTCGGGCAAGTACTCCGACAGGTGGGGGTCGCTGGACGGCACCAAAACGGCATCCACGTGGTGCTTGGCCATCGCGTCGCGCAGCCACTGAATGCGGGCGCGGTGGGGGTTGGTTCGTGTGTCCACAAAGGGCTCCTGGGGTGTTGGGCGGGATTTTAGGGGGTGCGATCCGGCGTCGGGCGGTAGGGCCTGCACGGATCCGTCCGCTGCAACGGTCAAAGGTCGGTGCGCAGCGTCCAAATCTCAGGGAACAACACCACGTCGAGCATTTTGCGCAGGTAGCTCACCCCCGACGTGCCGCCCGTGCCCCGTTTGACACCGATGATGCGCTCGACGGTGGTGACATGGCGGAACCGCCACAGCCGAAAAGCGTCTTCCAGGTCTGTCAATTCTTCGCCCAACTGATACAGGTCCCAGTGCGCTTTCGGGTCGCGATAGACCACCAACCAAGCCTGCTTCACAGCTTCACTGGCGGTGTAGGGCTGCGTCCAGTCTCGTTCGGTGTGGGTGGCCGGCACGGTCAAGCCGCGTCGCGCCAGCAGGCGCAAGGCCTCGTCGTAGAGTGACGGGGCCAGCAAAGCTGCCTGCACCGTGGCAAACCGCTCAGCTTGGTGTGCGTGAGGTTGCAGCATGTGGGCATCCTTGTTGCCCAGCAAGAACTCAATGCTGCGGTACTGCCAACTCTGAAAGCCGGACGACTGCTCTAGGTAGGGTCGAAAAGCGCTGTACTCCGAAGGCGTCATGGTGGCCAGCACGTCCCATGCGTGCACCAGCTGCTCCATGATGCGGCTGACCCGCGCCAACATCTTGAAGGCGCTTCCCAAGTCGTCGGCGGCCACGGCTTGCATGGCGGCTTGCAGCTCGTGCAGCATCAGCTTCATCCAGAGTTCGCTGGTTTGGTGCTGCACGATGAACAGCATTTCGTTGTGATCGGGCGATTTGGGGTGCTGTGCGCCCAACAAGGCGTCCAAGTGCAGGTAGTCGCCGTAGCTCATCGATTGTGAAAAATCGGTTGTGGCGCCTTCGCGGAAAGGGCATTCGGAAGTCATGGGGTGGGGCCTTTCTGCCGGAGTGAGCGTGAAGTGTGTGACCGTGAAGTGTTGCGGGTCATGTTGCACCAAACTAAAATAGTTTAGGGGTAAAGTATCTTGTGGGTTTGCCCCTGGCAAACCTCGCATGAAGCCCGCCACGGAGTTTTGGATGCCCAGTGCCCACCTAGACACCTTCACGCGCGACCACCTGCCCCCTGCCTCGGCCATGCCGGACTTGGTGTTTGACCTGCCTGCGCTTCAGTTTCCAGCCCAGCTCAACTGCGCCACCGAGTTGCTGGACACGCGTGTGGCGCAGGGGCATGGCAACTACCGTTGCATGCAAGGTGTCGCGCCCGACGGATCAGCCATCGATTGGACCTATGCCGACGTGCAATCCCGCGTGGACCGTGTGGCGCGCGTCCTCGTCAACCATCTGAGGGTGGTGCCTGGCAACCGGGTGCTGCTGCGCGGCGCCAACTCGCCCATGCTGGCGGTGTGTTGGTTGGCTGTGGTCAAGGCCGGGGCTGTGGCGGTAGGCAGCATGCCGTTGCTGCGCGCCAAAGAGTTGCAGCAAATCATCACCAAGGCGCAGATCTCGCATGCACTGTGCGACGCCAGGTTGCTGGTCGAGCTGCAAGCGGCTCAAACGCAATGCACGGTGCTGAAATCGGTGTTGACCTTCAACGGCTTGGGCGCCGAGGGGCTTGAGGCCCAGATGGCACAGCAAGATGGGCCCTTTACCGCCGCCAACACCGCCGCCGACGACACCTGCATGATCGCCTTCACCTCGGGCACCACCGGCCAGCCCAAAGGCACCATGCACTTTCATCGCGACGTGATGGCCGCGTGCGCTTGTTGGCCCCCGCACGTGCTGCGCCCTCAAGCCAGCGACATCTTCATTGGCAGTCCGCCACTGGCTTTTACCTTTGGTCTGGGGGGCCTGTTGTTGTTCCCCATGCATGTCGGCGCCAGCACCGTGCTGCTGGAGAAGATGACGCCCGACGCCCTGCTGGACGCCGTCGCGCACCATCAAGCCACCGTGTGCGTCACGGCCCCGACGTCCTACCGTGCCATGGCGGCAAGGGCGCCCAGCGTCAACTTGAAGTCACTGCGCAAATGTGTGTCGGCCGGCGAGGCGCTGCCTGCCGCCACGCGGCAACTGTGGAAGCAAGCAAGCGGCATCGAGATGATCGACGGCATTGGCGCCACCGAGCTGCTTCACATTTTTATTTCGGCCGACGAGGCCCATGCCAAGCCGGGCGCCACTGGCATGCCGGTACCAGGTTATGTTGCACAGGTGCAAGACGAACAAGGCCAAGCGGTGCCGACGGGTACCGTTGGGCGTTTGGCCGTCAAAGGTCCCACCGGCTGCAAGTACCTGGACGACCCGCGGCAAGCGCAGTACGTGCAAAACGGCTGGAACCTAACCGGTGATGCGTACCTTATCGACACTGACGGTCAGTTTGTGTACCAAGCCCGAACCGACGACATGATCATCAGCGGTGGCTACAACATCGCCGGCCCCGAAGTGGAGGGCGCCTTGTTGCTGCACCCAGCCGTGGCCGAATGTGCCGTGGTGGGGGTGGCTGACGCAGAACGGGGGCAGATTGTCAAAGCCTATGTGGTCCTTAAAGCCACGCACCCGGCCAATGACAGCACCGCGCGCGAGCTGCAAGACTTTGTGAAACAAGCCATCGCCCCCTACAAGTACCCTCGGGCGGTGGTTTTTTTGCCCGCGTTGCCGCGCACCGAAACCGGCAAACTGCAACGCTTCAAACTTCGCGAGAGCACCTGATGACGCCAAGCCCACCCCACAAGACCGTGCTGCAGCCTCTGGGTTGGGCAAAGCCAAAAGGCTATGCCAACGGCGTGGCGGCCACGGGTCGCACCGTGGCAGTGGCTGGGCAAATTGGCTGGAACGCCCAGGGGCAGTTTGAAAGTGATGAACTGGTGGCGCAGGTGCGCCAAGCGCTGCACAACGTGATGGCAGTGCTGGCCGTGGCGGGCGCGCACGGTGGGCACATTGTGCGCATGACTTGGTACGTCACCAACAAGCGCGATTACCTCGCCAAGGCACGAGACATCGGACGTGCGTACCGCGAGCTGGTGGGTGACTACGACGTTGCCATGAGCGCCGTGCAAGTGGTGGCGCTGATGGAGGACCGGGCCTTGGTGGAGATCGAGGCCACTGCGGTGGTGTAGTCCCACTGCTTCGGCCGTTGGCAGCATGCAACAGGGGCGTGTGCCCGTGCTATCCGTCGATAGCATCCGGGGTTGGCGAGGTTCTGCTACAAGGCCTTACCGTCAACCTAACAAAAATCACTTATGACAAGCAATACACGCTTTGCAGCGCTACCGCTGTGCTCTTGGACGGCCTTGGGCCTTTCCGCCTTGCTGGCCGCCTGCAGTGGCGGTGGCGGGTCGACATCCACCGCGCCAGTACTGGGCGCGCAGCCGCAAGCAGCCACCGTTTTGGCTGGCAAATCGGCCACCTTCTCGGTCAGTGCGCCCGCTGAAGCATCAGCCACCTATCAATGGCGATTGAACGGTCAAACCGCTACCAATGGGTTGGTTGCCACGGGCGACTGCGCTGGCGCGGTGGTGGCCGGCGCCACCTCGGCGACGATGACGCTTGGCAGCACGCCCATCAACTGCAATCAAAGCAGGGTGTCGGTTTTGGTCAGCAACGCCACGGGGTCAACCGCCAGCAGCGACGCTGTTTTGACGGTCGTGGGGTTTACAGCGCAGCCCAGCAACAAAGCCGTTTTTGCCAATGGTGCAACCACCTTGTCGGTCACCAGCAATGCCCCTGCAGGCGCCACCTACCAGTGGCAGCTGAATGGCGCGAGCCTGGCCAATGGCGCCGTGCCAAGCGGCGCATGCGTTGGCGCCATTGCAGCTGGCAGCAACACCGTGGCGGTAACACTGACCAACGTACCTGCCACCTGTGACGGTGCATCGTTTGGCATCGTGGTCACAGTGGGCAATGAAACCACCACCTCGGCACCCATGGTGCTGGCCGTCACCAACGTGACTGCAGCACCGGCCACGGCCACCGTGCTGTCGGGCAACGTGGCAACGTTTGGCGTCACCACAGTGGGGTCGGCCACGCTGCAGTACGCATGGCAATTGAACGGGCAAGTGGTGACCAATGGCCCTGTGACCACGGGGCCGTGTGCGGGTGCTGTGATTGCGGGTGCGACAACAGCTTCGATGACCCTTTCGTCGGCGCCTACGGCCTGCCACAACAGCGCCGTCACTGCCACCCTCACCAACGCCGATGCAGCAAGCTTCACCACGCCCAGCGTGCCGCTCAACGTGGCTGGTTTTGGCAGCCAACCTGTGGTGCCGGCGTCTGTCACGTCAGGCACCTCGGTTGAACTGACAGCAGCGGCTGGTGGTTTTGCGGTACCGTCCACCACCACATGGTCCCTCAATGGCACAACCTTGAGCAATGGCATTCAGGGTACGGGTGCCTGCGCTGGCATGACGGTGGCGGGTGCCACCACCAGCTCGCTGAGCCTAGCCAACGTGCCAGCAAGCTGCTCGGGCACCACCGTGACGGCCACGCTCAGCAACACTTTGGGTTCTGTCTCAACCACGCCAGCCACGCTCAATGTGGCGGCGGGCGATGGCCGCAATGGCACCTACAAAGCCTTTGCCACCAACGGTGTTACCTACGAATTGTCGGTGAATTTCAACGACAACACTTACCGTGTCGTCAGCCCTGCTGGTGCGGTGTTTGCAGGCACCCTCACAGCCAACACCACGCAGTCTGGCGCGACTGAGGTGGGCACGTACAGCCTCAGCAACGTGGGGGGTGCGGGGTTGGGCGGTGCGGTGCGCGCGGTCACCGACGGTTTGGTCGGCAACTTGCAGCCTTCCTTGGGTGCTGATGCCGTGCCTTTCATTGCGTCCAAGCGTTTTGTGCGGGCCGCGACTGACATCGGTGCACCGATCGACTTGAGTGTCCTGGGCCGCGATTTCAGCGCCTCGGCGCCCAACGCGCCCGACTCACGCATCGCCACGGTGCAAATCAGTGCGAGCGGTTTGGCCAGTTGCAGTGGCAACCTCATTGCCAGCGTCGCAAACTGTGCCGCTGCAGGCAATAACTTGCTGTTCTATGGTGCAACTTACAACCCTGATGGCAGTGTCCTGTTGGTCAATCAAGACGACGCGGCTGACGCCTTCACGGCTTACTTTGCTAAATTGGGTGCAGAGATTGTTTACCTGCGTGCCAGCAACAACCCTTTGGGGGTGCCACGGGTTCGCTACGGCCTTCAAACCAACAACACCGTGGGCACCACAGGGGTTGCCGCCACCACCGACGCCACCTGGATTTCGGCGCTGGGTGCAGACGCTGCACTGACCATGAACGGGGTGGGGGCCAATGGTGCTCTAACGACGCGCAGTGGCACCTACTCTGGCGACGCACTGGGCTCGGGCTTGGTCACGTATGCCCAAGCAGGTGGCGGCAACTACTTTGGGGCCCGCTCACCCAGCCTCGTGGTGGTGGTGGGCGCACGTGACTTCACTCGGCCTACCATCAACGGCCACATGGCGCTGGGCACCGCCAATCCCTAACCATGCAGCAATGCGTCGGTTGACGCAAGCAAAACGGCGCCCACGTGGCGCCGTTTTGCTTGGGGTGGTTGAAGGCTACGAGGCCACGCGCCCCAACAACAAGAACTCCATCAGCGCCTTTTGCGCGTGCAACCGGTTCTCTGCCTCGTCCCACACCACCGACTGCGGGCCGTCGATCACGTCGGCGGCCACTTCTTCGCCTCGGTGGGCGGGCAGGCAGTGCATGAACAAGGCGTTGGGCTGGGCGGCGGCCATCATCGCGCTGTCCACGCACCAGTCGGCAAAGGCTTTGCGCCGCGTTTCGTTTTCGGCCTCAAAGCCCATGCTGGTCCACACATCGGTGGTGACCAAATCAGCACCACGGCAGGCCTCTAGCGGGCTCTTGAACACCTTGAAACAACTTTTGTCGGTGATGCCCGCCATCACGTCGTCGGCCTCGTAACCACGCGGGGTGCTGATATGCACCGTAAAGCCCAACGTTTGCGCCGCCTGCAGCCAGGTGTTGGCCATGTTGTTGCCGTCACCCACCCACGCCACCACCTTGCCACGGATGTCGCTGCGGTGCTCGATGTAGGTGAAGATGTCGGCCAAAATTTGGCAGGGGTGGTATTCGTTGGTCAGGCCGTTGATCACAGGCACGCGTGAGTGCGCGGCAAAGGCGGCGATTTTGGTTTGCTCGAAGGTGCGGATCATCACGATGTCCACCATGCGGCTGATCACCTGCGCAGTGTCTTCCACCGGCTCGGCGCGGCCCAGGTGGCTGTCGCCCGTGGTCAGGTGCACCACCGAGCCGCCCATTTGGTACATACCTGCCTCAAAGCTCACCCGCGTGCGGGTGGAGGCCTTCTCGAAAATCATCGCCAGGGTGCGGTCCACCAAGGGCTGGTACTTCTCGTACCGCTTGAAGCGCGCCTTGATGATGCGCGCGCGCTCAAACACGTAGGCGTACTCGTCAGCGCTGAAGTCTTTGAACTGCAGGTAATGCCGGATGGGCGCTTTGACGGGTGGCGTTTGCTTCATGCCGGCCGGGTTTCTGCCAAGAAGGTCTTGATGATGGGCACCAAGATGCGCACCAGCTCGCGCGCGTCATCACGCGAAAAAATCAGTGGGGGCACCAGACGCACCACGGTGTCGGCCGTCACGCCCAGCAGCAAGCCAGCCTCTGCGGCGCGCATTTGCACGACGCCGCAAGGGCGGGCCAGTTGCACGCCCAGCATCAAACCATGGCCCCTGATTTCGACAAAGCCCTCAACCCCTGTCAGCTCACGCTCCAGGTCACCTTTGATCTGGGCACCCACGGTGGCTGCGTTTTCAAGCAGGCCGTCTTCTTGCATGATGCGGATGGTCTCCACCCCGGCGCGCATCGACAAGGGGTTGCCACCAAAGGTGGTGCCATGGTCGCCCGGGCCAAACAAGTCTTTGGCGCGAGGCCCCACGGCGATGGCGCCCACGGGCACGCCCGAACCCAAGCCCTTGGCCATCGGCATCACGTCGGGCACCACGCCTGCCCACTGGTGGGCAAACCACTTGCCAGTGCGGCCCATGCCGCATTGCACCTCGTCCAGCATGTACAGCAGGTTGTACTCGTCGCACAGCTTGCGCATTTCGCGCAGCATGTCCCAGCGTGCGGGTGTGACACCGCCTTCGCCTTGGATGGTTTCCAAGAAGAGGGCGCAAATGTTCTTGTTGCTGGCCAGCACCTTCTTTAGCGCCTCCAGGTCGTTGAGCGGCACGGGCACAAAGCCTTCGACCATGGGCCCAAAGTTACGCTTGATCTTCTCGTTGCCGGTGGCCGACAGCGTGGCCAGCGAGCGGCCGTGAAAGCCTTTTTCAAATACCACGATCTCGGGTTTGGCGATGCCGCGCGTCACCACCCCAAAACGCCGCGCCAGCTTGATGGCCCCCTCGTTGGCTTCCAGCCCGGTGGAGCAAAAGAAGACTGACGACAGGCCTGACAAGCGGCAAATCTCGGCGGCTAGCTTTTCTTGGAGGGGCGATGTGTAGTAGTTGCTGGTGTGGATGAGCTTGGCAATTTGGTCTTGCAGCGCGGGCACCAGTTTGGGGTGGCCGTGGCCCAGGGTGTTGACGGCAATGCCAGCAAAAGCGTCAAGGTACTCTTTGCCGTTGGTGTCCCACACGCGCGTGCCCTTGCCATGCGACAACGCAAAAGGCATGCGGCCGTAGGTGCGCATCACGTGAGGTTCGGGGTTCACGGGGGCGGCGACAGGCTTGTCGGCAACGGCGTGTGACATGGTTCACCTTTCTGAAGAAACGGCTGCTGGCAAACATTCTACGGTTCGCGACCCGTGCAGCCTGCACGCTGGCGGGCGTCGCGTGGCCGCACTGTGCCACCAGCGCGACGCTGGTGGCGGGCACAATCGGGGAAATCCATGCCTGAAACCGTCAAACCCCGCGAGTTTTTCATCCAAGGAGTCACCTTGGATGGCCAGACCTTTCGCCCCAGCGACTGGCCCGAGCGGCTTGCCGGCGCCTTGTCGTCCTTTCGCCCTGGCGCCAAAGCTGCAGGCATGGGCGCCCACATCGGTTATTCACCCTACTGCGTGCCCCATGTGCTGGATGACATCAAATGCGTGGTGGTGGACGAACGCCTGCGAGACATCGAACCCATGGCCTGGGACTTTGCGATGAACTTTGCCAAAGACAACCGCCTGATGGTGGTCGAAGCCTGCTTGCTGCCCGAGCCGCCGCCGGCGCCCAAGGTGGCCGCAGTCAAGACGGCGGCGTCGCGGTGGGCTGTGGCGGGTGCGGAGCAGTGAGCGGCACGTGACATGCGCGATCGGGCGGCGAAGTCTCCGATGAACCAATCAACATCCTCTGATTTCGGGTTTACCTATTCGTAGCGCAAGGGAGGCACCGTTGCGGTACTTCACCATCGTCGATGCCACCCGTACTCATTCGCCCCAAAGCATTCCCTTTTCGATTACCGCACAACCGAAAGGCATTGAATGACTCGTCAACTGATTAGCTCTGGCTCAACTTTTGAGGCAGACGCTGGCTACAGCCGTGCCGTGCGCCAAGACCCGTGGGTCTTTGTGTCGGGGACCACGGGCTTTGACTACTCGAACATGACGATCTCGGACAGCTTGGAAGTGCAGACCGAGCAGTGCTTCAAGAACATTGAGCACGCGCTCAAGTTGGCGGAGTCTTCGCTGGCGGACGTCGTCCGCGTCACCTACGTCTTGCCAGTAGCCGCTGACTTCCCCAAGTGCTGGCCGGTGCTAAAAAAATACTTCGGCGACGTTCGCCCAGCGGCCATGATGATCTCTGCAAATTTGCTCGACCCGCGCATGAAAATCGAGATTGAAGTGACGGCGCTAAAGCCCGAGCGCTGACACACCCTTGCAAGGCATGAAGCACCCGATCACCATGGCCACGCCAATGTCGACCACGCTCATCTCGGCCCGGACCGCAGGCATCCTGTACCTCGCCAACATTGGCCTGGGTCTGTTCGGGGAGGTGTTTGTACGCGGGTCACTTGTGGTTGCTGGCGATGCAACGGCTACTACGGCCAACATCCTGGGCTCACAGCTCTTGTGGCGCGTGGGTATCGTCACGGATCTCGTGATGCACGTACTTGATGTGCCACTGATCGTCTTCTTTTACTTGCTTCTCAGGCCGGTCAGTCATCCACTTGCACTTCTCGCCACCGTGTTCAATGTTGTGCAAACCTGCGTGCTCGTGACCAACAAGCTCGCGCTTGTGGCCGCGCTCTATGCGCTGAATGCTTCCGTCATCGCAGCAAACAAGCTAGGCGCACACGCACTTGCGCTTCTGGCGGTTGACCTGCACGGTGCTGGTTTTGGCGTTGGCCTGATCTTCTTTGGCTTTGTGTGCCTGGTGCGCGGATGGCTGATCGTAAAGTCTGGCTTCATGCCCCGCGTACTCGGCGCGTTGCTGGGGCTTGCCGGCCTGAGCTACTTGGTCAACAGCCTCGCACTTTTGCTAGTGCCGTCGCTTGCGAAAATGCTCTTTCCTGCGGTGTTGTTCCCTGCGTTCTTCGCCGAACTTGCACTCAGTCTGTGGTTGGTGTTTGCGAACGGAGCACGGATGAAGCAGCTTGCGACTCAAAGTCTTACCATCTCTGCAAAAAAATGAAGCCCAACTGCGTTGAGATCCAAATGCGCAACGATGTGCCTCGCGTTCGCACTCAGGTAGCTTCCAACCATTGGACAGCTTGCAAATGAATCCTCTCGTTATAGCGGTCAACACGAGTTCAATGCACTCATTCTCCAAAGTCACGACGTCGCAGATCAGGCTGCTCGCCGGCCTTGGCGTCGAAGGCGATGCCCACTGCGGAACCACGGTGAAGCATCGCTCACGAGTCGCGCGAGACCCGACACAGCCGAACCTGCGGCAGGTGCATCTCATTCATGCTGAGCTGTTTGAAGCGTTGGCCACACAAGGTTTCGAGTTGGTACCCGGCCAAGTCGGTGAGAACATCACGACACGCCATCTCAATCTGCTGGCCTTGCCGGTCGATACCGAACTACACCTAGGCCCGTCCGCAATCGTCAAACTCACAGGCCTGCGCAACCCATGCGAGCAACTCAATCAGTTTCACAAGGGCCTCACGGCAGCGGTGCTTGGCCGAACACCGGATGGAAAGCTGATTCGCAAGGCGGGGGTCATGGGCGTGGTCATTGCGAGTGGCGTTGTACAACCTGGCAGCTCGATCACAGTCAAGCTGCCTGCACAACCGCACCGATTGCTTGCATGCGTGTAGCACGCGCACGTCTTCGAGGAGGTGGGCGCTTTGCTGCTGGCGCAGTAGGCGAGCTCCACGCTCATGGTTAACCACGTCAAAAAACGGGTTAACGCATGGTGTCGCTAGACACCACAAACCACCCTAAAAGTTTTTCTTCGTCACTTGTTTGTGAGCATCACTCACAAGCATCAAGGCTGCAGAGCCATAGTACTTGTGGTACTCGGCCACCATTTCTCCGCTGCTGACTACGGGATCCGACGCGGTGAGTTGCTTGGCCGCTTCGATGTCTGACACGGCAAGAATGAATAGACCGCGCCAACCGCCCTCCCCATCGAAGGGCCCCGCCAGCGCGAGTTTTTTCTCGGCGGCGAGTCGATTGATGTTGGCAAAGTGCCCTTTGAACATTTCGTCCCGCTCTTTTCCTGCAGGCATGGGGGTGGGGCCGGTCTTGAGCACCACGAGCACATACCAACGCATGCCAAAATCGTCAGCCCCCACCGTTTGGGCCAGCTCTGCATTGAAGCTTGGAGCGGGTGGGGTTGACTGGGCTGACGACACACCCCAGCCCAGGAGCACGCACAGGGCGGAGGCCACCGTGAAGTTGCGCATCGTGCCTCCTTGAAAGTGACCACTGGATTATGCGGCGACCCAAAGCAGTTGCAATGTCTTTGAAAGGCGCCCGCCAAGTTGGCTCGCTTCGGATGGAACGCTTGTTGCCAGTGCCAGAATCCTGGCCAGTGCTGCTAGCGAATGAAGCGCTGAGCGCTTTCACGCACGCACTCAATGAATTCAGCCGTCGGCCGCGAAGGCTCTACCGATTTCGGTACCAGCACGCCAATCGAAATGTGCGCTGCTGGCTCGAAAGGGCGAAAGACCACCTCGGGGTAGTCTTCGACATGGTCCGGTAGCGGTCTGGCGACGATGGCGATGCCGACGCGGCGCGCGACCAAGCTGCACGCGATCTCTTGGTTTCGAACCGTCACACGACGCCTGACGGAAATCCCGCTCGCGTGCAGAAGCCTTTCGGTTGCCAGGCCGATCTGAGATCCGTCGGTGTTTGTTATCAGATCTGCGTCGCGGAGTTTCTGGATGGGCAGACGATCAAGATCAGCAAGAGGGTGGTCCTTTCGCATGGCGCACAGCAATTCGAACGGTCCAAGTTCTTCGACGGAAACCATCGAACTGGCGACAGGCAGCACAACAACGGCCAGGTCAATGACTTTTCCAGCCACCATGTCCACGATTTCGTGGTGATTCCTGACCTCGATCATCGCACTGCTGTCGGTTCGCTTCTTCAGGTACGCCGCAGTCGCATCACACAGAATGCTATTGGCGATGAATGCCGGCGCCACGACGCGGAGGTGCCCCCCGCGATGCGTGCGAATCTCCCTCGCTGCGCGCGTCAGCTCCTCCAAGCCCACAAATGATCGAGTCACCGCTGCAAACAGTGACTCGGCCTCGTTCGTTGGCTTCAGGGGCTGTCCGGCTCGGCGAACGAACAATGTGAAGCCGAGCCAATCCTCCAGGTCTGAGACGAGGTGGCTCACGGCGGGTTGCGAAAGCGACATGGCGTCGGCAGCCCGTGTGACGCTGCCGTGCAGCATCACGTGGCGGAACGCCTCAATTTGTCTGAAATTCATAGGGATTCGTTGAAATTCCGGCGCCCGGTGAGTGAAGGGCGCAGATGCTGCCGCAACCTACCCAACGGGGTGTGCGGCGAATGCCATTTCATCCCGGGACACCACCTCAATCATCACTCGACTTTAATCTGCTCGCGCGTGATGGTTTGCTCCCATGATGCCATTTCAGTCGTGATGCGCGCGGCAAACTCCTGGGGGCTTGACGACTCAGCAACCGCACCCATGTCTTTCAATGTGGCCTTGAGATCCGGCGCGCTCAACAGACTGCCCAGACTCTCGTTGAGTTTCTTCACGATGCTCGTGGGCGTGCCAGATGGGACCAACACGCCATAGCCTTGGCTGATCCGAAAGTTGGCCATGCCGGCTTCCTCGGCGGTTGGCACATCGGGAAGGGCTGGATTGCGTCCCTTCGACGCCACCATCAGCGCTCGGATTTTGGGATTGGTGATGTTGGAAACGACGGCAGCGGCGCTGACCATGTAGACCTGGATACGCCCGGCCATCAGGTCGATCATGGCGGGTCCGGTGCCTTTGTAAGGCACATGCAGCATGCTGATGCCGGCACGCCGTGCAAGAAGTTCGCCCGCGACGTGCTCCATGGTGCCTGCCCCGCTGGACGCAAAGGCAAGCGATCCTGGTGTTCGTTTCCCGATTGCGATCAGCTCGGAAGTGTTCGTGGCAGGAACTGTTGAACTCGTTACCAAGACCATGGGTTGGTAGGCGACAACCGAGACGGCGGTGAAGTCCTTGTCCAGCGAATATCCGACGCGGGCTGCGCCGTAAAGTGCCGTGTTCAGCGCATGGCTGGTCCACGGAGCGAACAGAATGGTGTAGCCATCCGCGGTTGCCTTCTTGACGGCGGCGGCTGCCAAGTTGCCTCCGAAGCCTGGTTGGTTGGAAATGACAACTGGTTTTCCGAGGGCGCGTGCCAATCGCTCCCCGATGTTGCGCCCGATAACGTCGGCACTTCCGCCGGGTGGAAAGCCGATGACCATGGTGATGGGACGGCCAGGGTAATCCTCGGCTGCCTGCGCGGGTGCAACGACGAGGCATGCAACGATCGAGGACAAGAGTAGGCGTCTTGATGCGAACTTCATGAAAGGCTCCGGTAGGGTGGGAACTGATCTGAGGGTGGTAGGCGTGACGGTGTGCGCAGTTCTGGCGTCAATCAAGGATCGAACAGCTCGAACACTGCGTCCACTTCGACCGCTGAATTCGAAGGCAACACGGCCACGCCCACAGCCGTGCGGGCATGCCGCCCGGCATCACCAAAGGCAGTCAACATCACGTCGGAGGCGCCGTTCAGCACCTCCGGCTGTTGGGTAAATGCCTCGTCGCTGCACACGAAGCCGCCAAGTCGCACGCACCGCGCAACCCGGTCCAGGTCGCCACCGCAGGCCAGCTTCAGCTGCGAGAGCAAATTGATGGCGCAAATGGCGCCGCGAACCTGCCGTCCTCCAGTGACAGCTCTCGTCCCACCATGCCCTTGTAGGCCACTTGGCCTTTCACCTTGCAGGTCTGGCCAGAGACAAAAACGTGCCCTCGCGAGACGACGTAAGGAACGTAGTTGCCGGCTGGCATCGGTGCATCCGGCACGACGATCTGGGCGGTAACCAAGCGCGTTTCTACATTTCCCATCATCTGCACCTGCCGATCAGCGCAACTTTGTTGCCAAATCCACGACGTGATCCACGTCTGATTCCGTGTTGTAGGCGTGAAGTCCAAATCGAATCGAGCCCAGGCGTCTTGAAAACGCGACGTGGGACGCGCAAAGCTGCTGATCGAGGCGCTCCAGGCGGGCACGGTCGTGTTTACCTCGATACGCGGCAACGATGTGAGACTGCAAGTCGCGCCGCGCCAGCCGTGGCACTTCGTATCCCGCGTCGCGCAGGCCCTCTGCAAGCCTCGAAGCGAGGTCCACTGCGCGCCGCTCCAAGGTCGATTGAGCGAACTGCCCCAGTTGACGCATGGAGGTGGCCACGGCGATGAGCCCGGTCCAATTTGCATTGCCGACCTCAAACCGGCGTGCACCCGCATGGAGTTCGTAGTGCGGCGAGCCCATCTCCGATTCAGGCAAATGCCCCGCATTGACGCCGAAGCGGCTGAGATAGACGGGCTGCAGTTGGACAGCGATTTCCTCACGGCAGTATGCGAAACCGACGCCGTAAGGCCCCAGCAGCCCCTTGTTCCCCGAGGCACACCAGCCGTCGATACACGCTTCTTCAACGTCGACATCGAGTACCCCAGTTGACTGCGCCCCGTCGACGAGAAAAAAGATGCCGGCCCGGCGACAGTGGTTTCCAATCTCGGCCAACTCGGCGCGCATGCCTGACACAAAGTTGACGGAGGCCACGGTCACGAGGCGCGTTCGGGAGTCAGTCGCGCGTCGGATCGCTGCAATGTCAAGTCCTCCGTTGGCATGCAGGGGCACGGGACGGTGCTCAACGCCCATGTGGCTCAAGTTGAGCCACGCGTAAGCAGCGTTGGGATGATCGAAGTCTGGGCAATACACGACGTTGTCGCCTGCGCGCCAAGGCAGTGCCGTGGCAAGCGCGTTCAGCCCGTCTGAAACATTCTTGGTGCAAGCGATTTCGTTGAGTCGCGCATGCAGAAGGCCCGCAAAGAGTTGGCGCGCGTCATCGGCGGCCGCCTTCCATGCAGACTTGTCGACCCGGCCCATCATCTGGTCATCGAAGCCTGCCTCCATGGCATTGCGCGTGGTGCGCGACAGGATTCCCCGTCCGGCCAGGTTCATGTAGATGCACGCCTCGAAAGCCGGAAAGTCATTCCGAAACTGCTCGAGCGACTGAGGCTCGACTGTGCCCGCATTCGCAGTGCGCCACGGGTCAACTTGCGTTGCTATTTTCTTTTGGGAGTGGCCGATACTGGCTTGTTGATCCATCAAAACGTGATCGCTAAAGGTGGCATCGAAATTGTCGCCGCGCTTAAGTTTCCCCAGGAGGTGGCCTTGTTCGGCTTCTCAACGCCAAACTTCGCGCAGAGAAGGATCGCCGATGCAGCTGCGGGAGGCAAATGAATGGATTTCAGAAGGTCATAAGCCCTGTTCATGGGTTGCTGCCTGGCATGGCTTGATTTGACGCAAGGCGGACACAACTGGTGCTGCGTAACTTTTGGTCAAAATAAGCCGCATCAAAGGCGCTTCCATGAGACCCGCTGTTGTTGCCTCGGCCTCGTCGGCCTATGCATTGATGGCCGTTGGTTTGTTGGTTGTCGGTTTTGCCGCACGCCAACGCGCCAGAAAGTTGGAAGCTGCGTGACGGCGTTGGCGGCGCGCCGCAGGAACTGAGCCGCCTCGGCTTTCGAGCCGTACTTTCAGGTCAAGTCGCCAGGGCCTCTGTCATTGCAAGCTGACGCTGACTGTGCTGTTTCGCGGCATCAGCTGGTGCGATGTAGCAATGGACTTTGTCCCCACATCAGCACAGCACATGCAAGAAGCACCGTCGGTCGTCCCATAAAAAACGGCCCCTTGGGGCCGTTCTTGTTTCGCGGAGCGCCCGGCCCAATCAAGCAGCCAGAGCCAACGCCTTGACCTTTGCCGACAAGCGGCTCTTATGACGCGCAGCCTTGTTTTTGTGGAACAGACCTTTGTCAGCCACCGAGTCGATGACGCTGATGGCTGCTTTATACAGCTCGCTGGCTTTGGCTTTGTCGCCCAGAGCGACGGCCTTTTGCACGTTCTTGATCACGGTGCGAAACTTGGACCGCTGCGCCGTGTTGGCGGCGTTAAGTTTGACGTCCTGGCGCGCACGCTTGCGGCCTGAGGCCAGTCGGACTGTTTTTTTCTTGGCTTTGGCAGAGGTGGCCATGCGTTTTCGGGTGTTGAATGTTGGGGCCTAAGATTTAGGCGAAGCATCGAATATAGCACGATTTGCCAGGGGCCGCCTAGCCGCTGTGCACCCAGCCGCTGCGGATGGAGGGGGCTTTCTATAATGCGGGTTGCCCACTCACCCGCATGAACCTCCTCAAGACCGCCTCCACCGTCTCGCTGCTGACGCTGGTGTCCCGCGTCACGGGGCTGGTGCGCGACACCCTGATGGCGGCCATGTTTGGCGCTGGCGCGGCCAACGACGCTTTTCAAGTGGCATTTCGCATCCCCAACCTGCTGCGGCGCTTGTTTGCCGAAGGGGCGTTTTCTCAAGCTTTTGTGCCCACGCTGGCCGCCGCCCGTGCCAGCGACGGCGACGACGCCACGCGCTTGCTGATCGACGCGGTGGCCACGGTGCTGGCCTGGGCGCTGCTGCTGACGTGTGTGGTGGGTGTGGTGGGTGCGCCGCTGCTGGTTTTTGCGCCTGGGTTCGGGGCTGAAAGACTTTGACGACGCGGTGTTGATGACGCGCTGGATGTTTCCGTACATTGGCTTCATGTCGCTGGTGGCGCTGTCGGCCGGCATCCTCAACACCTGGCGGCATTTTGTGGTGCCTGCGGTCACGCCGGTGCTGCTCAACCTGGCCATGATCGGCGCCGCCTGGCTGCTGGCGCCGCAGTTTGCTGCGTGGGGCGTCAAGCCCATTTACGCCATGGTGGCGGGTGTTTTGTTGGGCGGGGTGTTGCAGTTGGCCATTCAGGTACCGGCACTGGCGCGGCGCGGGGTGTTGCCTCGCATCCGGCTGGCGCCTGGGGCCGTGCGGCAGGCTTGGCAGCACCCGGGCGTGCGCCGCGTGTTGCGCAACATGGCGCCGGCGCTGCTGGGGGTGTCGGTGGCGCAGATTTCGTTGTTGATTAACACCCAAATTGCGTCCAACGTGGGGGTGGGGGCGGTGTCGTGGTTGTTTTATGCCGACCGGTTGATGGAGTTCCCCACGGGGCTGTTGGGCGTGGCGCTGGGGGTGGTGCTGCTGCCGCAACTCACCGCTGCCATCGCCCAAAGCGATTCGTCGCGCTACGCTGGGTTGCTCGACTGGGGCCTGCGCATCATGGTGTTGTTGACGGTTCCGTGCGCCGTAGCGCTGCTGGTGTTTCCCGAAGCGCTGGTGGCCACGTTGTTTCAGCGTGGCGCTTTCACAGCGCGCGACGTGGCGCAAACGGTGGTGGCGCTGCGCGGCTACGGGGTGGGGCTGGTGGGGCTCATCGCCATCAAGGTGTTGGCCCCCGGCTTTTATGCTCAGCAAGATATTCGCACCCCGGTCAAGATCGCGGTGGTGGTGCTGGTGATGACCCAAGTTATGAACCTGGCCTTTGTGCCCCTGCTGGGCCACGCGGGGCTGGCGCTTTCCATCGGGCTGGCTGGCTTGGTCAATGCGGCCTGGCTTTTTGTGGGGCTGCGCCGGCGCGGCCTTTACGTGCCCGAGCCGGGGTGGGGCGGCTTTGCACTGCGGGTGGCGGTGGCCACGGGCGCCATGACGTCGCTGCTGCTGTGGGCCAGCACGGCCTTTGACTGGGTGGGCGCCGCCAACCAAGGCTGGATGCGCGCCGGTTGGATGGCCGCGGTGCTGCTGGGGTCGGCTGTTTTGTACTTCGGCTTGCTGGGCGTCATGGGCTTTCGCGTGCAACAGTTTGTGCGCCGCGCATAAACTCAGGGCCAATGCAAGGACTGAACACCAACGCGCCCACACCGCTCGACTACTTTGAGTCGCTGGTGGCCGACGACGCCCACTTTCCGTTGCTCGAGGCCGCCATTGCGGTGGCGCAAGACGAATACCCCCAGTTGGATACCCAAGGCGTGCTGGCCACCATTGACGCGATGGGGGTGGCCCTAAAAAAGCGCGTACCGACCGACGCCGCGCCGCTGCAGCGCATGCGAGTGCTCAACCAGTACTTTTTCAGGGACTTGGGGTTTGCCGGCAACGTCAACAACTACTACGACGTGGGCAACAGCTTCATCCATCGCGTGCTGGAAACTCGGCGTGGCATCCCCATCACCTTGGCGCTGATTTATATCGAGCTGGCGCAGGGCTTGGGCTTGCAGGCGCGCAGTGTCTCGTTCCCAGGGCACTTTTTGATGAAGTTGCGGCTGCAGGGCGGTGAGGTGGTCATCGACCCCTTCAATGGTCAATCGCTGTCGCGCGAAGACTTGGACGAGCGCTTGCAGCCTTACCGTCGCCGTCACGGCCTGGCCAACGACGACGAGGTCCCCTTGGGTCTGTTTTTGCAAGCTGCAACACCGCGTGACGTGTTGGCCCGCGTGCTGCGCAACCTCAAAGAGATTCACATGACGGCTGAAGACTGGCCACGCCTGGCGGCCGTGCAAGAGCGCTTGGTGCGGCTGCTGCCCACCGCGTGGGAAGAGCGGCGCGACCGCGGTCTGACGTTGATCGAGCTGGCCAAAATCGAGCCCGCGATCGACGACTTGGAAACCTACCTTGAACATTGCACTGCAGCTGACGACGCCGACAGCCTGCGCGAACGCCTTGACGAGCTGCGCGCGCGCCGCCCGTCCTCGCTGCACTGACCCCTGCACTGCACCCCTCCAGCCCCAGGTGATAGCCGCATGTTGAACAACCTCTCTTTCCACCAAAAACGCGTTGTCACTTGGGTGTCGATTGCGGCTGTCGGCTTGCTGGTGCTGTGGCTGCTGGGGCCGGTGTTGATGCCTTTTGTGGTGGGCGCCGTGTTGGCCTACGCCTTGCACCCGGCGGTAGATGCCTTGGCGGCACGCCGCGTACCACGTGTGGTAGCCGTTATTGTGGTGGAGGCCGTGGCGATCATGGCCATCTTGGCGGTGCTGCTGTTGCTGGTGCCCATCCTGTCCAAACAGGTGCCGTTGCTGCGCGACCAGATCCCCGTGTTGGCTTCCAAGATCAACGCCGTGCTGACGCCGTGGTTGGGCAAGATGGGGTTTGAGGTGGCGCTGGACGTGGGCAGCATCCGCGAGTTTGTGCTCAAGCACTTGGGGACCAACGCCGAGGACATTGCCGGTACGGTGCTCAACTCGGCCCGCTTGGGCGGCAGCGTGCTGCTGTCGGTGGTGGGCAACGCGATTTTGATTCCAGTGGCGCTGTTCTTTTTGCTGTTGGATTGGCCCACGTTGGTGCGCCGAGCCACCGAGCTGGTCCCACCCCGCATGCGCGAATCGGTGCAATCGTTTTTGTCAGAGTGCGACGCCATGCTGGGCAAGTACATGCGCGGCCAATTGTTGGTGATGGTGATCCTGGCCATCTACTACAGCGTGGTGTTGGCGGTGTTTGGTTTCTCACTGGCATTGCCCGTGGGCGTGTTCACCGGCATGATGATCTTCATTCCGTTTTTGGGGTTTGGCGTGGGCCTGTTGCTTGCGATGTTGGCGGCGGCCTTGCAGTTCCCCGGCAGTTGGTATGGCATCGGGTTGGTGGCCAGTGTGTACGGGGTGGGTCAGCTGATTGAAAGTTACGTGCTAACACCACGCTTGGTAGGCGAGCAAATTGGCCTGAGCCCCATCGCCGTGATTTTTGCGTTGCTGGCGTTTGGGCACTTGCTGGGCTTTATCGGCGTGCTGGTTGCCCTGCCCATGAGCGCCGTCATCGCGGTGGCGGTTCGCCGCGGGCGCAAGGCCTACATGGGCAGTGCGTTGTTTCATGGTTAGTGCGGGGCCCATGCAGCAACTGCCATTGCCCATCTCGGTGGGGGAGGAGTCTGCGGCTGCCTTTGAAAACTTTCAAATCGGTGGCAACGCCGCTGCTGTGGCGCACCTGCGCAGCATGGCCGAGCCTTCAGCACCCGTCTTTTTGTGGGGCCCACCGGGCAGTGGCAAAACGCACTTGTTGCGGGCACTGGCGCAGCGTTACCGCCAGCGGGGTGGCTGCGTGGGCTGGTTTGGCCCGCTTGACCCGGCCCCTTGGGCGCTTGACGAGGGACGTGCGCTGGTGGTGTTTGACGATTGCGACCGGCTCGATGCCACACAACAGCAGGAGGCCTTTGCCCAGTTCATCGACGCCGCGCAACACCGCGTGCAAGTGGTGGCCAGCGCCGCCAAACCGCCGGTGGACCTGACCCTTCGTGACGACTTGCGCACGCGCTTGGGGTGGGGTTTGGTGTTTGCCATCAAGCCGCTGAGCGAGTCCGATGTGCGCGCCACCTTGCGGCGCGAGGCCGACCGGCGCGGCATCTTACTCAGCGATGAGGTCATGAACTACTTGCTGACGCATTTTGACCGCGACCTGAAAAGCCTGGTGTCGCTGCTCAACCGCCTGGACCACTACGGTCTGGTGCAAAAGCGGGCTGTGACCGTGCCGCTGATTCGGCAGATGCTCAACGACACGACGTTTGTGGCGGCCCCATGAACCTCACGCTTTTTGACCTGGACGGCACCTTGTTGCCCACCGACTCTGACCACGCTTTTGGCGAGTTCATCGTCAGCCTGGGGTGGACCGACGGCGCAGAGTTCAAGCGCCGCAATGACGCCTTTTACGCCGACTATCTGGCGCAAACGCTCAACATGCATGCCTACGTCGACTTTGCCACATCGGCCTGGCGTAACCGCAGCGTGCACGACTTGATGGCCGCGCGCGAGCGCTTCATGCACGAAGTGATCGAGCCCAAGCTGCATTTGTCGGCCATGCAACTGGTGTCGGCGCACCGCAAACGCGGTGACGTGGTGGCCATGGTGACGGCCACCAATGAGTTTGTCACCCGGCCCATTGCCGACGCTTTTGGCATCCAGCGCTTGATCGCCACCCAGCTCGCCCGCACCGCCGACGGCAGCTACACGGGAGCGATCCACGGCGTTCCCTGCTATCGTGAGGGCAAGATTGACCGGGTTGCCTTTTGGTTGGCCTCGCGCGGCGAGCGCTGGGACGACTATGGCGAAATCACGGTTTACTCCGATTCCATGAATGACATGCCGCTGCTGGAGCGCGCAACCCACCCGGTTGCCACCAACCCGAGCGCTCAACTTGAAGCCACTGCGCAGGCGCGCGGCTGGCGCATTCTCAGACTGTTTAAATGATCAAAAAACTGATAGGTCGCTTGCTGGGCAAGCGCGACGCGGGCACGGCTGCCGCCGGCAAAGCGGGGGGTATCCCCCGTGGCAAGCGGGTGGAGATTGCCGCCGCCGACCACGGCATTGACCCCGCGCTGCTGGACGAACGCGCCGTCAAGGTGGTGGCAACGCTCAAAGAGGCTGGCCACGAGGCTTACATCGTTGGCGGCGCGGTGCGCGACTTGGTGGTGGCGGTGCGCCCCAAAGATTTTGACGTGGCCACCAACGCCACACCCGAGCAAGTCAAGCAGTTGTTTCGCCGTGCCTTCATCATCGGGCGGCGCTTTCGCATCGTTCACGTGGTTTTTGGGCGGGGGCGAGACCACGAGGTGGTGGAGGTGTCAACCTTTCGCGCGTACCTGGAATCGGCCGACGCTGACCAGGTGACCGGCAGCGAAAAAACAGCCAAGAGCGAACTGGCAGGCAAAAGCCACGTGGTGGACGCCAGTGGACGCGTGCTGCGCGACAACGTGTGGGGCCCGCAGATTGAAGACGCCGCGCGCCGCGACTTCACGGTCAACGCCATGTACTACGACCCGCTCACCCAAGTGGTGGTGGATTACCACGGCGGCTTGGCCGACGCGCGCAAACGCGTGCTGCGCATGATCGGTGACCCGGCCGCCCGCTACCGCGAAGACCCAGTGCGCATCATTCGGGCCATTCGCTTTGCCGCCAAATTGGGTTTTGAAATCGAACCCAAAACGCTGGCACCGATTGCTGCGTCGGCCGCGTTGCTCGACAACGTGCCGCCATCGCGTGTGTTTGACGAAATGATCAAGCTCATGCAAACCGGGCACGCACTGTCCAGCGTGGCGCAGTTGCGCAAGCACAATCTCACACCCGTGTTCCCCATGCTTGATGTGGTGTTTGGACAGCAGGCCAACCTGAGCGAGCCTCAACGCCGCTTCATCGAGCTGGCCTTGCAAGACACCGACTTGCGCGTGTCAGAGGGCCGTGCGGTGGCCCCCAGCTTTTTGCTGGCCTGCTTGTTGTGGGACGAAGTGCTGCACCGCTGGCACGCGGCCCGCAAAGCCGGTGGCAACCCCTTGCCTGCACTGCAAGATGCCATCGACACCGTGTTCAACGCCCGCATTGGTGACATCTCGGGTCGCGGCAAGCTGGGCACCGACATGCGCGAAATCTGGATGATGCAACCGCGCTTTGAGCGTCGCGTCGGCAGCGCGCCTTTTTCGCTCGTGGACCAACCACGCTACCGCGCTGGGTACGACTTTTTGCGGCTGCGCGCTGACGCCGGCGAGGCCGACGTGGAGCTGGCCGACTGGTGGGAAGACTTTGCCCTGGGCGACAACGACGAACGCGAGGCCTTGGTGGCTGCGGCGCGTGAGGCTTCGGCCACCAAGCGCGGGGCCAGCAGGGGTGGCGGCAGTGCCCGCACGCCAGCACCTGTGCGTGACGCCCCAGGGGACGATGGGGAGTCGGACGGTGGCGAGTCCGAACTGCGGGACGACAGCGGTGTTAAACGCCGCCGCCGTCGGCGACGCAGGCCATCGGGCTCGGGGCAGGGCGGTGACGCGGGCGGTGGTGGTGGTGGTGGTGGTGGTGGCCCCACAATGACCTAACTGAACTTGGGCTTGGTGGCTTGATGGGACAAGGGCGCATCTTTGTTGCCATGGGGGGCAACCAGGGCGACGTGTTGGCCACGCTGCGCGAGGCCGTTCGCCAAATGAATGCTTGGCCCGATGCTGACGTGGTGGCTGCATCGCGCTTTTGGCGCACGGCACCCGTTGACGCCGATGGACCTGACTTTGTCAACGCGGTGGTGGAGTTGCAAAGTACATTGGCGCCTGAGGCTTTGTTGGAAAGGTTGCTGACGCTCGAGATCGCGTTGGGTCGTCGCCGTGTGCCTGTCGCCGTTGCTGTGGGCTCAGCGCGTGTGGCGGGTGTCGCGGCGCGCAAGCCGAGACACCGCTACGCCGCGCGTCCCATTGACTTGGACCTGCTCCTGCACGGTGAGCATGCCTGCAACACACCGCGATTGACGCTGCCCCATCCGCACATGCATGAACGTGCCTTCGTGCTGGCCCCACTGGCCGACATTGCACCCGACCTGCTGCTGCACTCGGGGCAAACGGTGGCGGCCCTGCTTCGTGGCTTGCCCGACCGCGATGCGGTGCATGCCATGGCGGTGGCCTGGCCACCAAGCCTGCGCGAACAGACCCTATAACTTTGGTTGCCATGCGCTCGCTGCCTCAAAAACACATCGCCATCGAAGGCGCCATCGGCGTGGGCAAAACCACCCTGGCTCAGCGTTTGGCGGGCATGGTGGGCGCGCGCGTGCTGCTTGAAAAGCCCGAAGACAACCCGTTTTTGGCGCAGTTTTACACCGACCGCGCGCGCTACGCCTTGCCCACCCAGTTGTCGTTTTTGTTTCAGCGTGCCGAGCAAGCCAGCGAGCTGATGCAGGGGGGCATCTTCACGTCGTTGGTGGTGAGCGACTTCATGTTCGCCAAAGACGATTTGTTTGCGCAGTGGACGCTCAGCGACGAAGAGTACAAGCTGTACCAACGCATCAGCCGCGACGTGGCGCCGCCCACGCCACCACCCGACTTGGTCATTTGGCTGCGTGCGCCCGGCAATGCACCTTCGGGAGCGTGTGTTGAAGCGGGGACGCACCATGGAGTTGGGGCTGCAAAGCCAAGTGTTGCAGGCGTTGGATGACCGCTACGCTGCCTACTTTTCGCGGATGACAACCCTGCCTGTGTTGGCCGTTGAAACATCGCATGTGGCATCGAGCTGACGGCAACGGCCATAGCGCGCGCGCGATGGTGGCGCTGATCGAGCGCATCGCTGGTTTTGAGGGCCCACGCGAACAGTTTGACTGGGGCAACGTGGTTGAGCTGACCCGCAGGCTGGCCACCAACTGACGCCCGTTACACTGCCGCCAGTGTTTTGGAGGACTCCGCATGTTTTTTGCCAAGCTGCTGCCCAAAGAAGGCAATTTTTTTGAGCTTTTCAACGAGCACGGGCAGCGCATCTCCGAGGGCGCCAAGGCCTTCGTCTTGATGATTCAAAACTACAACGATGTGGCGCAACGCGAGCAATACGCGGCGCAGGTGGACGTGGCCGAGCGCCAGGCCGACAAGATCACCGCCGAGGTCAACCGCCTGTTGCACACCACCTTCATCACGCCGATTGATCGCGAGCAAATTCACGGCCTCATCAACGCGATGGATGACGTGCTGGATCTGCTGCAAGACGCGTCGGAGTCGATGTCGTTGTACGACGTGCGCACCGTCACCGAAGAGGTGCACAGCCTGGCCGACTTGTCTGCCAAGTGCTGCGACAGGGTTTCCTACTTGGTGACGCTGTTGCCCAAGCTGTCAGACGCCAGCGTGGTGGAGAGTGCGCTAAAGACGTGCGAGGAAATCGACCAGTTGGAATCAGACGCTGACCGCGTGATGCGTGGCGCCATGAGTCGGCTGTTTCGCGAGCAATCGGATGTGCGCGAGTTGATCAAGCTCAAGGCGGTTTATGAGCTGCTGGAGACCATCACCGACCGCTGCGAAGACGTGGCGAACTTGGTCGAAGGCATCGTCCTCGAAAACTCTTGACGTCCTGAGGCTGGAGCACCATGGGCGGCACTGAAGTTGCATTTTGGGTGATCGTGTTGCTGGTCGCATTGGCGATCGCATTCGATTTCATGAACGGGTTTCACGACGCGGCCAATTCCATCGCCACCGTTGTGTCAACGGGTGTACTCAAGCCGCAGCAGGCTGTGGCTTTTGCGGCGGCCTTTAACTTCATTGCCATCTTTATCTTTCAGCTCAAGGTGGCGGCGCTGGTGGGCAAGGGCATCGTGGTGCCGGGTGTGGTTGACCACTACGTGGTGTTTGGCGCCCTGGTGGGGGCCATCGCCTGGAACGTCATCACGTGGTGGTACGGCATTCCGTCCAGCAGCTCGCACGCCCTGATCGGTGGCATCGTGGGCGCCGTCATCGCCAAGGCCGGCCCCGATGCGTTGCTGATGGCGGGCATCTGGAAGACCGTGGCCTTTATTCTCGTGTCACCGCTGCTGGGCTTCACGCTGGCCTCGCTGATGATGGTGGCCGTGGCGTGGATTTTCAGGCGCACCGCACCGCTCAAGGTTGACGGCTGGTTTCGACGCCTTCAACTGGTATCGGCTGGCATGTACAGCTTGGGGCATGGCGGTAACGATGCGCAAAAAACCATCGGCATCATTTGGATGTTGCTGATCGCCACGGGGTATGCGTCGTCGGCTGACAAGATGCCACCTTCGTGGGTCATTTGGACTTGCTACGCAGCCATTGCGCTTGGCACCATGTTTGGTGGCTGGCGCATCGTCAAGACCATGGGGCAGCGCATCACCAAGTTGCGCCCCGTGGGTGGGTTTTGCGCCGAGACGGGCGGCGCCATCACGTTGTTCTTGGCCACTGCGCTTGGCATTCCAGTGTCGACCACGCACACCATCACGGGTGCCATCGTGGGTGTGGGCTCTACCCAGCGCGCGTCTGCGGTGCGTTGGGGCGTGGCGGGGGGCATCGTTTGGGCGTGGATCCTCACCATCCCTTCGTCGGCCTTGATCGCCGCGATCTTCTACGGCATCGGGCGCCTTATTCTGTAGGTCGGCCTACTGGCTGATCTTGCGGCCTTCTTCGACCTGCCATTCGAAGAACTTTTGCCCTGAAAAGGCGATCGTCGACATCAAAATGGCCGCGCCAAAAAACAAGCCCGCAATGGCGCCCAGCACAGGCACCCAGCGGGTGGTGGGCGCGGGGCTAACGCCAACGTTGTAGGTGGCGTTCCATTTCTCGTCGGGCGTCAAGCCGATGACGATGCCGTAAAGCATAGCCTGCGCAATCATCAATCCCAGGATGGGAATCAGCAGCCAGGCAATTTTGTCGTCTTGCCCCAGGTTGTCCATGCGCACCAAGCCCGCCAAGCCCACCAACGTGGGCACGGGGTGCAGCCAACCCAATACGTCCCTCCAGCCGTGCAGGTAAAAGCGATGGGCGCCTAAACGTGCCCGCAGCAACAGCCAACCATGTGGCGATGGATTTTGATTTGCTCATGGCCCGCATTCAACCATGCTCGGCGTTGCCTAGCGGACGTGGGGGCTGAGCGGCATTCAGAGGTGTCACAAGGGGTCTGTGGGGCCTTCGGTGGCAGGTTGGCGGTTGCCGTTGCCAAGGCTTTTTTGCATCAAGACCACATCCAGCCAGCGGTCGAACTTCCAGCCGGCGCCTTCAAGCTTGCCGCAATGCTGAAACCCAAAACTGCGTGTGCAGCGCGATGGACCCGGCGTTGGCGGCGTCGCCAATGACGGCCAGCATTTGGCGCGCGCCGCGTGTTTCGCAGCGCGTGATCAACTCGGCCAACAAGGCGCGACCCACGCCTTGGCCTTTGGCTGCATCGGCCACGTAGATGGAGTTTTCCAGGCAAAACCGGTAGGCGCGGCGGGGCCGAAAATCATTGGCGTAGGCGTACCCAGCACCACGCCGTCGCGCTCGGCCACCAGCCATGGCCAGTGGCGCGCCAGCACGTTGGCGCGGCGTTGGCGCATTTCGTCCAGGGGTGGGGCGTCGAGCTCGAAGGTGCCGGTGCCGGTGAGCACGGCGTGGCCGTAAATGGCGGTGATGGCGTCAATGTCGGCGTCGGTGCTGGGCCGAACGTGAAGGGCAGAGGGCATGGCGGAGGAGGTGGTTTGGCTTGAGCGGGTGAGGGCAGTCGAAATGTGGGTGCCCGCAGTCTATTATGCTGGGTTGGCCGTTCCCAATGCGCCCCACCACGCTCAGCCGTTGCCGCACCCGCCCACCCGGGGGCGTTTGCATCGCATCGCAGAAGGAAACATCATGGTCGTGATTCGACTCGCCCGCGGTGGCGCCAAAGGGCGCCCTTTTTACAACATCGTGGTGGCGCACAAGCGCGAGCGCCGCGACGGTCGCTTCATCGAGCGTGTGGGTTTTTACAACCCCATGGCGTCGGGCGCCGACCAGCCACTGAGCGTGGCCTTTGACCGCGTCACCTACTGGTCGGGCGTTGGCGCCCAGCTGTCGCCCACCGTGGCGCGCTTGGTGGACGAGGCCAAAGCCAAGACCGTTGCTGCCGCCTGATCGGCTTGCCCAAAAAAACACCTCAAACCAACCAAGCGCCTAGCGCGCTTGCTGCATCGGCCGAGTCGGTGCTGGCGGTTTCACCCACCACCTTGCCCGAAGACGCCCTTGAGGTGGGTTACGTGGCTGGGGCTTGGGGTGTGAAGGGGGCCATCGCTGTGGCCCCACAATCGAGTGACGCTTCTGCGCTGTTGCACGCCAAAAAATGGTGGCTCCGGCGCGCGCCAGTGAGCGCGTCAAATCGAAGTCCGTCAATAAGTTACGACGTGCTTTCCAAGCGCATGCAGGGTGATCGCTCTGGTCGTCACGCTTGGCGGGTGTGGACGAGCGCAATGCAGCCCAGGCCCTCACAGGCAGCACCGTTCTGTTGTCACGTGCGGCCTTTCCCAAGGTTGCCAAAGGCGAGTTTTATTGGGTCGACCTGATTGGCTGCGACGTGGTCAACCGCCAGGGCGAGCCCCTTGGCCAGGTGGTTGGCCTGATCGACACCGGTGTGCATAGCGTATTGCGCGTGGCCCCGGGTGACGCACCCACGTCGCACGAGGCCGAAAGGCTGATCCCTTTTGTGGACGCCTACGTCGACAAAACCGACCTCAAGCTGCGACGCATCGACGTCGATTGGGGCTTGGACTTTTAAGCGTTGGGGCTTGCGCTGCGCGCGGCCACGGTGTTGGCAAACGTGTCGCCCAAATCCCAAAACAAGCCTGCCATGATCGCAAGGCCTTCGCGGGCCACACTGGGCAGCAAATGCTCGTTGGCGGCGTGTTGATTGCACCCGGGGTACGAATGCGGCACCCACAAAGTGGGCAAGCCGAGAAGGTTCATGAAAATGTCGTTGGGCAGTGACCCTCCCAGGTTGGGCAGCAACGCTGGCTTTTTTTGCGTGGTGCGCTCGATGGACTGCATCGCCCATGCCACCCAAGCGTCGTCGGGGTCAAGCCGCGAAGCCTCACCCGCCATCCCAAGGCGAAGGTCAACGTGGGCAAAGCCTGCCTCGTCCAGATGCCGGCGCAGTGCGGGCGCGATGGCCTCAAATGGCGTGCCGACCACGAATCGAAGTTGGCACCACACACTGGCCCGGCCGGGAATGGCGCCAACGGGTTGCGCCGGGTTGCCCGCCGTCATGGCCAGCACTTCGAGGCAGTTCCAGCCAATCACGCGCTCGGCCGCGCTCAGGCCAGGTTCACCCCAATCGGCATCGATGCTGGGGTTGCCCGCGTCACCGCCAATCTGCAGCCCTTGCAGGGCGCGCCGCACCGACGGCGGGAATGCCGCTGGGGCGCAGGGCTTGCACCAACAAGCGGCCGCGTTTGTCCACCATGCTGGCCACAGCGTGGGCAAGTTCAACCGCCGGGTTGGCCAACAAGCCACCCCAATTGCCTGAGTGGTGCCCGCCTTGGCGCGGCGCCAAATGCAGCTCAAAGTTGAAAGCCCCGCGTGACCCTAAAAACAGCGTGGGTCGATCAGCCCTAACCCTAGGCCCGTCGCTGGCGATGAAGAGGTCAGCCTCGAGCATGTCGCGGTGCAAGGCGCAGGCCTCGCGCAGCCCGGGAGAGCCTGCTTCTTCGCCCATCTCGATCAACCATGTGACGTTGAACCCAAGCTTGCCGCCGCGCGCTTGAATGCACTTGCTCTAGTGCCGCAAAGTTGATGCTGTGCTGGCCCTTGTTGTCGGCGCTGCCGCGGCCGTACCAGCGAGGCGTTGTGCCCTCGAATTGTTCGTGCAACACCCACGGCTTGAGACCCTCTTGCCACTGGGCATCGTGGCCGCGCACCACATCGCCGTGGGCGTACATCAACAAGGTGGGCGCAGTGGCCGACTCAACGCGTTTGGCAATCAGCAACGGCAAGCGCGCGTCCACGGGGTTTTCAATCACCTGCGAACCAAAGCCCAAGCGGGCCAGGCACGGCACCAACTCTTGCGTCAGGTAGGCACGCAATTGCGACGCTGTGCGGTCGGCTTCTTCGCTTTCGGTGGCGTAGGCAATGCGGCGCCCCAGATCGGCGGCCAACACCCCCGAGTCCAGCGTGTTGCAGGCGCGTTCAATGGCTTGTGTGCGTGTCATGTGGCCTCGTCGGTGAAAATGAACCCCCTGCGATTCCAGGCAGGAGTCATCTTTGCCCATCATGTCGCCAAACGCCAAGATTCTCAACGTCTCGTCGTACAAGTTTGTCACCTTGCAAGACTTGCACACGTTGCGCAGCCAACTGCTTGCGCAGGCGCAGCAATGCAAATTGGCCGGTACGATGCTGTTGGCATCGGAGGGCATCAATTTGTTTTTGGCGGGGTTTGAGGCCGACGTACGCCGCTTTGTGGCAGCCCTTCAAAGCGACCCACGCTTTGCCGACATGCAGCCCAAAGAGAGCTGGTCGGATGCAGTGCCATTCAAGCGCCTGTTGGTGAAGATCAAGCCCGAAATCATCCGCATGAACATGCCCATGATTCGTCCTGACCAAACAAAACGGGCGCCTGCTTTGGCGCCCGAGGTGCTGCGGCGATGGCTTGACCGCGGCGTGGACGATGCGGGGCGCCCCGTGGTGATGTTGGACACGCGCAATGACTTTGAAGTGGGGCACGGCCAGTTCGAGGGCGCTGTGCATTGGCAACTGCAAAAGTTCAGTGACTTCCCGGCGGCGTTGCAAACGCACCGTGTCGCATTGCAAGGCAAAACAGTGGTCAGCTACTGCACTGGCGGTATCCGCTGCGAAAAGGCGGCCATGCTGATGCAGCAGCTTGGCGTGTCGGATGCGTATCAGTTGGACGGCGGTATTTTGAAGTACCTGGAACGTGTGGGGCAGGCCCACTGGCGCGGCACGTGTTTTGTGTTTGACGAGCGCGTGGCGCTGGACGCGGAACTTAAGGCGCCGTTGTCGGATCCGAGTGCCAGCGATCCTTGCAGCGATCCCCACGGCGTGCAAAAGTCACGACAGGCCACGCCCTAGACGCTTGCGACGCTGCTGGCGCGGCAACAGGCCGTAACCTTAAAGGATGGGTTGACGACTAACCACCTGTACCCTTTGCTTTGAAAGGCAATTGCATGATGTCCCGCCGACTTTTGGTCAAGCTCTTTGGTGTCAGTGGTTTCAGTGGTGTCACTGGTGCAGCGGTTGGGCATGCCCATGCTGCGCGCCCTGACAAACTGGTGTTGACCGACGCCGAATGGCAAAAGCGTTTGACACCCGAGCAGTACAAAGTGCTGCGCAAAGAGGGCACCGAACGCGCTGGCACCAGCCCCCTCAACGCCGAAAAGCGCAAGGGCACCTTCCACTGCGCGGGGTGCGACTTGGCGCTGTTTACCACTGCCATGAAGTACGAAAGCGGCACTGGTTGGCCGAGTTTTTTCTCGACGCTGCCAGATGTGTTCGACACCAAAGAAGACCGCCACCTGTTCGCAGCCCGCACCGAATACCACTGCGCACGTTGTGGCGGCCACCACGGCCATGTGTTTGACGATGGCCCCGCGCCCACCGGCAAGCGCTACTGCAACAACGGTGTTGCATTGACCTTCAAACCAGCCTAAGGCGTGGCAATGAAAAACTTCAGCCTTCGTGTTTTGCTGGGCGCTTTGGCCCTGGTGGCGCCGCTTGTCGCGGGTGCGCAAGCCGCCGACGCAGCAGGTAAAAAAACCGCCACAGCCATTTTTGCGGGCGGCTGCTTCTGGTGTGTTGAGGCCGACTTTGACAAGGTCGACGGCGTGCTCTCAACCGTGTCGGGCTACATCAGTGGCAAGGTTAAAAACCCCACCTACAACGATGTTTCGGCAGGCATCACGGGCCACACCGAAGCGGTGCAGGTGGTGTACGACCCAACACGCGTCAGCTATGAAAAACTGGTGACCTACTTTTGGCGCACCATCGACCCCACCGTCAAGGATGCGCAGTTTTGCGATAGGGGCTCGCAGTACCGAAGTGGCATCTATCCACTTGACGCGCAACAAATGCAAGTGGCCAAAATGTCCAAAGAGGCGCTGCAAAAGTCCAAGCCCTTTGCGGCGCCCATCGTCACCGAAATTGTCGAGGCCACCCCGTTTTACAACGCGGAGGATTACCACCAAGACTATTACAAGAAAAACCCGGTGCGCTACGCCTACTACCGCAATGGCTGCGGCCGTGACGCGCGGCTGAAAGAGCTCTGGGGCTCACTGCCCAAGCCTTGACGCGCTGGCGTGCGCGACGTCGGCAGGTCGGCGTCGTGCGTGCTAGCCGGTGTTGCGCAAGCCCGCAGCCACGCCATTGATCGAGATGTGAATGCCGCGCTTGATTCGCTCTAAGTCATAAGAAGCATCTGGCGCCTTGCTGTCGTGTTGACGGTACCGGCGCATCAGCTCCACCTGCAAGTGGTTGAGCGGGTCGAGGTACGGAAACCGATGTTCAATGGATCGCGCCAAACTCGGGTTGGACGCCAGTCGGTGTGACTCGCCCGTGATCAAGCCCAGCGTTTGGTTGGTCAACGCCCACTCGGCTTGAATGGCCGCAAATATGCGTTTGCCCAATCGTTTGTCGGCCACCAGCTCAACGTACCTCGCTGCAATTGCCAAGTCGGTTTTCGCCAGCACCATGTCGAGGTTGGACAACAGTGTGCGAAAAAACGGCCACTCGCGGTGCATGCGTTGCAACAACGCCAGGCGCTGTTTGCGCATGGCAGCCTCACTGCCCAAATAGGCTTCAACGCCCGAACCAAAACCGCACCAACCCGGCAAGGCCACGCGGCACTGGCCCCAACTGAAGCCCCAGGGGATGGCCCGGAGGTCTTCGATGCGTGGGCCCTGCGCGCCGACTTTGGGCCGTGCGGCGGGGCGAGAGCCGATGTTCAGCTCGGCAATTTCGCGAATCGGTGTGGCGGCAAAAAAGTACTCGGTGAAGCCGGGTGTGTCGTACACCAAGTGTCGGTAGGCCTGCATGCTGGACTGTGACAGCGCACGCGCGGCGTCCAAGAACGACTTGGGCGCGGCCCGCGCGGGCTTCAGCATGGTTGCTTCAAGGGTGGCTGCCACCAGCGTTTCTAGGTTGCGTCGGCCGATGTCAGGGTGGGCGTATTTGGAAGCAATCACCTCGCCTTGCTCAGTCAGGCGAATCTGTCCGTTGACGGTGCCAGGGGGCTGTGCCAGTATGGCCTGGTAGCTGGGGCCACCACCACGGCCCACGGTGCCACCGCGCCCGTGGAACAAGCGCAGCCGAATGGGGTGCTGCACGTTAAGCATTTGAAACAAGCCCTCCAGCGCCACCTCGGCGCCGTACAGCTCCCAGTTGCTCGTGAAGAAGCCACCGTCTTTGTTGCTGTCGCTGTAACCCAGCATCACCTCTTGCTCACCGCCACTGGCACTCATCATGGCGCCGATGCCAGGCGTATTGAAGTAGCCGCGCATGATGGGCTCAGCGTTGCGCAAGTCCTCAATGGTTTCAAACAAGGGCACCACCATCAAATCGGTGGTCATGCCCTCATGCAACGAGCCGCGCGTGAGGCCGGCCTCTTTCAACAGCAGCAGCACCTCCAATAGGTCGCTCACGTCTTCGGTGTGCGAGATGATGCAATGACGCAGCGCGCCAGGACCGTAACTGCGCAGTGCCTCGCGGGCGGCTTCAAAAATAGCCAGTTCGCCCGCCGCGCCAGCGGTGTAAGCGTGCCCCATCACGCGCAAAGGGCGCGCGTCGCCAAGCTGGCGCAGCAGCAGTTCGCGTTTGATGGCCTCGGGTTGCTGCGCGTACGCAGGGTGCACCCGCGCTGTTGCAAGCAGCTCGGCCACAACACTTTCATGGCGGTCCGAGCCCTGGCGCAAGTCGAGCGTGGCCAGATGAAAGCCAAACACCTGGGCGGCACGCTTGAGCGGCGCCAGTCGCGGCGCGATCAATGCCTGGGCATGGTGGTGGCGCAGCGATGCTTCGATGGTGTCCAGGTCTTGCATGAAAGACGCCGCCGATGGGTACGGGGTCTGGGCTGACACGGCGTGCCGCAAGGCCTCGGTGCCTGTGAGGGCGTGCAGCGTCGCGGCCAACCGCGCATAGATGCCTATCAGGGCGCGACGGTAGGGCTCATCATCGCGGTGTGGATTGGTGTCGGTTGATTGGCTGGAGAGCGCCAGCATCTCGGGCGTCACGGGTGCCAAGGTTTGAGACATGGACAACTCGGCGCCCAGCTCGTGCACCTCGGTCAAGTAAAAACGCAGTGCGACTTCGGCTTGGCGGGACAAGGCGGTGCGCAGGGTGTCGGCATTGACATTGGGGTTGCCGTCCCGGTCACCACCGATCCAGTGGCTCATGCGGAAGAAAGGCGCGATGGCGTGGCCGGGCAAGGCCCGCTCGATGCTGCGGTACATGCGCGGTACTTCGCGCAAAAACGTGGCAGGGTAGTACGACAGCACGTTTTCAATCTCGTCCGTCACCGACAGCTTGGTGTTGCGCAGCATGCGCGTTTGCCAAAGCTGCGTGACGCGCGCTTTGATCAACTCGGTGTTGTCGTCCCGCTCGCGCGGGGCCGACAAGCCATCACGCTGTTCAATCAGTTTGGCGATGGCGCGCTGCGCGTCCAAAATGCTTTTGCGTTGCACCTCGGTCGGGTGGGCCGTTAGCACGGGCGACACATGCGCTTGGCTCAGGGTGTGGGCGATGTCGCTGGCGCGCAAACCTTCATCAACCAGGCGCGACAACGCGCGCTCAAGCGATCCATCTTGCAGGTGCCCCGCGCGCTCGTGGTGCTCGCGGCGGCGCACGTGGTGGCGGTCTTCGGCAATGTTGGCCAGGTGGCTGAAGTAGGTGAAGGCCCTGATCACACTCACGGTTTGGTCGGCCGACAAGTTTTTGAGCAGTCGGCCCAACGCTTTGCCCGCGTCGGCATCGCGTTTGATGCGGTACGCCACCGACAAGCGCCGGATGCGCTCGATCAACTCAAACGCATCGCGGCCTTCTTGCTCTTGAATGACATGGCCCAGGATTCGCCCGAGCATGCGAATGTCCTCCACCAGCGGGGTGTTTTTGGCGTCGGCCGCTTGGCGTTTGGGTCTGGAGAGGGTGCGGCTGATGGTCATGATGGGGTGGCTCGGGTGGCGTGCGCGGGCGGGTGCTCGGTGCTACGTATCCGCTGTTCGTCTTGTGCAGCGCAGCGTATGGCATTTTGGCTGATGCCGGAGATCGTTCAGGTGTTCTGGCGCACCACTGACGCCACAATCACGCCATGCGCTTTGACGTGTTGACCCTTTTCCCCGAGCTGTTTGCAGCCCATGCCCAACATGGCGTAACGCGTCGCGCGTTTGACTCCAAACAAGTGGATGTGCGGCTTTGGCAATTGCGCCAATTTGGTGCGGGGCTGCATCAACGCGTGGACGATCGGCCCTTTGGTGGCGGTCCGGGCATGGTGATGCAAGCACCCGTATTGGCCAGTGCCATGGAGGCCGTACGCGCTGACAGGGCGGCCTCGGGTGCCGCCGACGCCATTGTGGGCGCCAACGGCGGAACGGGCTTGATGCGCGACGCGACGTCGGCCGCCCCCCGCGTGCCGTTGATCTTGTTGACGCCAACCGGGCAGCCCATGACGCAGGCGTTGGTGCGCGACGTGGCAGCAGGGCACGGTGCGGTGCTTCTGTGCGGTCGCTACGAGGGGATCGACCAGCGCTTTGTGGACCGTGAGGTCGACCTGCAAATCAGCCTGGGCGACTTCGTGTTGTCGGGTGGCGAGATTCCGGCCCTGGCCCTGTTGGACGCTGTGGCGCGGCTGCAAACAGGGGTTTTGAACGACCCACAATCTCATGAGCAGGACAGTTTTGGGGTGGCCGGCTTGTTGGATCACCCCCACTACACCCAGCCTTCGGTGTGGGACGGTGTGTCGGTTCCAGCGGTATTGGCGTCGGGGCACCATGCCCAGATTGATCGTTGGCGGCGCGAGCAAGCGCTGGAGGCCACGGCGCGCCAGCGGCCCGATTTGCTGCTTGTGGCCCGTAGACAGGGCCATTTGAGCCGGTTGGACGAGGCGTTTTTGGCTGGTTTGGGGCTGAAAGCCGCGGAATGACAGCGCCAGGCATGACTTTTCGGTTTGGGTCGGCTGCTACTCGTTTCCGTGGCCGGCATGGCTTGGGTAGCCTCAAGGCGGCCTGTTCTGGGGTAGGGCTGTGCGCTGACGGCTCGGGTTCGCCGCCGCGCTATAATGATGGGCTTGATCCTCTGCGGGTGACCAGCGCCAAACCATTGTCAAAGTGGTCTGTGCACTGACCCTCTCAACCCACGGTTCGCCCTTCATAGGCCACACCGCGTCTTGCGAGAGGTATTTATTTCAACCAACAACGCCGCGCACGATCACCAGGAGCTACCCATGGACTTGATCCAAACGCTAGAGCGCGAAGAAATGACGCGCCTGAACAAAACCGTGCCGGTGTTTTCACCCGGCGACACCGTGATCGTCAGCGTGAACGTGGTGGAGGGCACTCGCAAGCGCCTGCAAGCCTACGAGGGCGTTGTCATTGCCAAGCGCAATCGCGGCCTGAACAGCAGCTTCATCGTTCGCAAGATTTCGAGCGGCGAAGGCGTGGAGCGCACGTTTCAAACCTACAGCCCCTTGATCGCGTCGGTTGAAGTGAAGCGCCGCGGCGATGTCCGCCGCGCCAAGCTGTACTTCTTGCGCAAGCGTTCGGGCAAATCGGCGCGCATCAAAGAAAAGCTCTAAGCTTTTCGTCGCGTGGCACGGCCACCGATCAAAGACCCCCGTCTCGTGCCCCTGGTGGGCCGAGACGATCACCTACCAGCCATCGACGCAGCGCGGCTTCAAGAGCCCGCGCTGCGCGCGCGTTTTCGCGCGTCCTTGCCGTGGCAACCCGAGTTTCGCGGCGATGGCACCTTGTTTGGCGACCGCGAGCCCGCGCACGCTGCAGTGCTGATAGGTTTGATTCCTGACGGCGACACATTGCGCGTGCTGTTCACGCAGCGCAGTGCAGCACTGCGCGACCACGCGGGGCAAGTGAGCTTCCCCGGCGGCCGCAGCGAACCCACCGACGCCGATGCAGCGGCAACGGCATTGCGGGAGGCACACGAGGAGGTGGGGTTGCTGCCATCGCAGGTGGATGTGATCGGGGTGCTACCCACGTACACGACGGTGACGCACTTTGTGGTGACGCCAGTGGTGGGGATCGTGCACACGCCGCCTCGCTACGTGTTGGACGCTGGCGAGGTGTCCAGCGTGTTCTCGGTGCCGCTTCCGTTCTTGATGGCCCCCGCCAATCACCAACGGCATCGCTATGAGTATGAAGGAACTTCGCGAGACTTTCTTGCGATGCCGTGGCGAGATCCTTCTGACCCTGAAACGGAGCACTTCATTTGGGGTGCTACGGCGGCGATGCTGCGCAATTTCTACCGGATGTTGGCGTATTGATTGTTTTTTTCACTGTCTTTCTTTGCACTTTCGTTCTGTGTGGTGCTGGCTCAGTCGCAGACGCCCAGGACAGCGAGTGCCGGTGAGGCGGTCTACGCTCAACACCCCCGATGCAAAGCCGAGCAACCGTCGCAAAGCCCCAAGGGAGCGCAGCGACCCTGCTCTCAAGGCAAGTGACCGGACGGGCGGTTTGCGGTGGGCGGGTGGGGCTCACTGTGGGACGGCGAGAAGCGCAGGGATCGGGTTGGCGCGCTTGCGCGCTTCGTGGTCTGACTCGTCGAGTGTGTCCGAACGCAGCGCCCAACGGGCGCGTAGTGAGCTACGCGACGCAACCCGATCCCGAGCATCGCAGCGCAGTCGATGCGCAGCATCGACCGTCACAGTGTGAGCCCCACCCGCCCACCGCAAGCCGCCAACCCAAGCACCAACAACCAAGGCAAAAGAGCAAAAGAGCAAAGGAGCAAAAGAGCAAAAGAGCAAAAAGGCAAAGCAACAAAAGCTCACCAACGCAACACAAATTGCGCGCGTCACAACCTGAGTATCATCATCCCATGAGCTTCTTCGCTGTCCTGTTGGCGTTGATCGTCGAACAACTCAAGCCCTTGCCGCGTGACAACGTCGTGCACGACGGATTGTTGTCGTGGATGTCGTGGACCGGCCGAAACCTCGACGCAGGCCACCGCCACCATGCGTGGGTCGTGTGGGGCTTCACCGTTGGCGTGCCCGCGGTGGTCGTCGCGGTTGTGCACTACTTCATTGCACAACACAGCATCCTGCTGGCGCTCGCCCTCAACGTCGCCGTGCTCTACCTAACCCTTGGTTTTCGCCAATTCAGCCACTACTTCACCGCCATCCGCGACGCCGTTGAGCGAGGGGACGAACTCGCAGCGCGCCAACATTTGGCCCAATGGCGTTACCTCAATGCCGACGACCTGCCGCGCCACGAACTCTTGCGCACCGTGCTCGAGCACTCGCTGCTCGCAGCCCACCGCCACGTGTTTGGTGTGTTCTTCTGGTTCGTCATCCTCAGCGCGGTAGGCCTGGGGCCTGCGGGTGCCATCCTGTACCGCATGGCCGAGTTTGCCGCTCGCTACTGGACATTCAAGCAACGCACCACCGAAGGTGGCCCGCACGAGCGGCTGATGAAACTGTCCCAACAGGCCTTTGCAGCCATGGACCACTTCCCCGCGCGCCTCACAGCCTTCGGCTTTGCCGTGGTGGGTAATTTTGAAGAAGCCATCAACGGCTGGCGTCGTGATGCGCAGTTATGGCTCAACCCCAACGACGGCGTGCTGCTGGCGTCGGCAGCCGGCGCTTTGGGCGTGCAACTGGGCGGCAAGCCCAACGACTCCGTCGAAGCTGAAGCTGCCGGGCAGGGCGTGCTGTTTGACGATCAAGTCATGTCGCGCGGCGCGACGCCGGGCATGTTGGCGCGATCGGCGCACTTGCAAAGCGTCGTGGGCTTGGTGTGGCGCTCGGTCGTGCTCTGGATGCTGTTGTTGGCGCTGCTGACGCTGGCCAACGTGCTGGGTTGACCGCTCGCAGCCTGCTTGCAAAGAAAAGCTCAACACTTCGTGCGGGTGGCGCACGCCTGCTAGTCAACGCTCGCTGGTCAGCTCGCAAAAAAGCCGGTAGCGAACCTCGCTGACACCCCCATCCGCCAAGGCGGCCACCACGCCGCAGCCGGGCTCGTGGCGATGCGTGCAGTTGTAAAACTTGCAGGTGGTGGCGTGGCGTTGAATGTCGGGCATCAGGGACGCCAAGCGGTCGGGGGCGATGTGGCTCAGGCCAAATTGCTGAAAGCCCGGCGTGTCGATGAGTGCCGTTTGTTTGTGGCTCGGGGCATCCAGCCCCGGCACCCAATACCAACGCGTCGCCGTGGTGGTGTGCTTGCCCGCGCTCAGTGCCTTCGAGATCTCACCCACTTGGGCCTGGGCATCGGGCACCATCAAGTTGATGAGGGAGCTCTTGCCCACGCCGCTGGCGCCAATCACCAACGTCACCTTGCCGCGCAACAGCGGTGCCAGGGTTTGATGCACGTCGCCGGGTTCGCCGCGAAGTGACAAAGGGATCACGTCAACTTGGCTGCCCGCATAAGCCTCCAAGCGCTTGAGTGCGGTGTCGGTGCCGGGTAGATCGGTTTTGTTGCACACGATGTGCGCCGGCACGTTGGCGTCGGCCGCAGCGATCAAACACTTGGTGAGCTGCATGTCGCTGAAGCTCGGCTCCACCGCCACCAACAGCACCACCTGATCGAGGTTGGCGGCAAACGACTTGGTGCGCCACTCATCTTGACGGTGCAAGATGTTTTGGCGCATGTTGATGCTGCTTACCACCCCTTGGTCGCCACTGCGCTCCCACTGCACATGGTCGCCCACCACCACCTCGCTGCGCTTGCCACGGGTGTGGCAGTGCACGCGCTCACCATCGGGCGTTTCAACCACCACGTGGCGCCCATGCGCTGAAACGACGATGGCGGCCGTCATCAAGCGGTGTTGAGCCGCATCGCAAGCGGAGCGCTAAGCGCGGCCAGGCGCTGCGATGCGGGTGGGTGCGAAGCGTAAAACGCAACGTACATCGGGTCGGGGGTGAGGGTGCCTGCGTTGTCTTCGTACAGCTTGAGCAGGGCGCTGGATAGGTTGGGGCCGCTGGACTGTTGGCGTGCGTAAGCGTCGGCTTGAAACTCGTCACGCCGCGACAGCCAAGAGAAAATAGGTGTGATGAAAAACATGAACGCCGGGACCACAAACATGAACAGCGTCAAGGCCAAAGCGTCGTTGGGCGCCGTGGTGTTGGGTTCCACACCAAGCTGGGTGTAAAACCAAGTCTTGCTGGCCAACCAACCCAGGAGCGCAAAGGCCAAGAACATCATCACCGCCAACATCAACACGCGGCGCACAATGTGCTTGTGGTGAAAGTGCCCCAACTCGTGCGCTAGCACGGCTTCCACTTCGTCGTGCGAAAGCCGCTCGAGCAACGTGTCAAAAAACACCACGCGCTTGGAGGCGCCCATGCCCGTGAAGTACGCGTTGCCGTGGGCCGAGCGTCGGCTGCCATCCATCACGTACAAGCCCTTGGCTTGAAAGCCGCAACGCGCCATAAGCGCTTGCACGCGCGCTTGAAGCGTGCTGTCGGTCATTGGTTTAAATTGGTTGAACCACGGCGCAATGAAGGCGGGGTAGATCACCATGATGGCAACTTGGAACAGCATCATGGCGCCCCACGCCCACAGCCACCAAAGCGCGCCGGCTTGCTGCATCAAGAATAAAACCAAGGCAGCCAGGGGCAAACCGATCGCTGCACCCACCACAGCGCCCTTGACGGCGTCCATCAGCCACAGTCGAAACGAGGTGCGGTTGAAGCCAAATCGCTGTTCGAGCTTGAAGGTGGTGTAGAGCGATTCGGGCAGATCGATGAGGCCGCTGATGACGCTGACAGCCGCCAGCAGCATCAGCTGGTAGGCCAAATCGCCAGCCCGCGGTTGCACGGCGCCCAGCACGGCTTGGTTGAGCGCGTCCAGCCCGCCAAGCAGCGTCCAACCCACCAACACCGCAGCACCCGCCAAGGTGCTGAGGGTGTGCAGTTTGATCTTGGCCAGGGTGTAGTCGGCCGCTTTGTGGTGCGCTTCCAAGCTGATCACCCCACCGAATGCCTTGGGCACGCTGGCGCGATGAGACGTAACGTGTGTGGCTTGCCGCCAGTCGAGCCACAGGCGCACGGCCGACGAGGCCAGCAGGGCAACAACAAATGCTTGGGTTAGGCTGAAAGGCATGGGGTGCGTGAAGTGTAGGCGGCGACGCGTCAATTGAAATTGTGCGGCCTTGTCAAGCCGCATAGCTTGGGGTTGTGCAGCGACAATCAAGGGGTTGCACATCCATTGAGAAATCCCATGACCCTTGCTGCCCACGCTGACAACCTGATCTGGATCGACCTGGAAATGACGGGTTTGTCACCCGAACGCGACCGCATCATCGAGTTGGCCGTGATCGTCACCGATGCGCAGGTCACCCAGCGCGTCGAAGGGCCGGTGATTGCCGTTCACCAAAGTGATGCCGCGCTGGACGCGATGGACGCCTGGAACAAGGGCACCCACGGCAAAAGTGGTCTGATTGACCGCGTTAAGGCATCAACCATCTCTGACGACGCCGCTCAAAAGCAGGTGATTGCATGGCTTTCCCAGTACGTGCCCGCCGGCAAGAGCCCGATGTGTGGCAACACCATTTGCCAAGACCGCCGCTTTTTGGCGAACTACATGCCAGAGCTGGAGCGGTTCTTTCACTACCGCAACCTTGACGTCACCACGCTGAAAGAGTTAGCCAGGCGCTGGAAGCCCGCCGCCCTGGAAGGCCTGAAGAAGGCCCAGTCTCATACGGCGCTTGCCGATGTGCACGAGTCGATTGACGAGCTCTTGCACTACCGGCAAACGTTCTTGGCGCTCTGACGTTAAACGCCCAGCAGTTCTACCTCAAACAACAGGGTGGCGTTGGGCGGAATGACGCCGCCAGCACCGCGTGCGCCGTAGCCCATGGCGGGCGGAATGACCAGTACGCGCTTGCCGCCAATCTTCATGCCAGCAAACCCTTCGTCCCAACCCCGGATGACTTGGCCGGCACCCAGCGAAAAAACGAAGGGGTCGTTGCGGTCTTTGCTGGAATCGAACTTTTTGCCGCGGTTGTTGGGCTGCGCAGGGTCGTAAAGCCAGCCGGTGTAGTGCACCGTGATCTTTTTGCCTGCGGTGGCCTCGGCGCCGCTGCCAACCACGATGTCTTCGATTTTGAGGGTGTCGCTCATGGGAGTCCTTGTTCCTGAAGGGCTGTCAAAGGGCTAAAGCATAACGGTGGTGCCAAGCCGTGGTGGCCGACACGAGCCATGCCGCTGGGGTGGGCGCATGGATGCGCGGCAGCCCAAGCACCGCGGCAGCCTGTTGCAAGTGGCTTACCGCTTCGATGGGCGTGAGGGCCGACACCGCTGCGGCGCCATGGCTTTTAGACAGCTTGTGGCCCTGTGCGTCCAGCACCAACGGCAGGTGCAGGTAGCAGGGCTGAACAAACCCGAGCCGCCGCTGCAACAGCACTTGGCGGGCGGTGTTGTCAGCAAGATCGTCGCCTCGCACCACGTGGGTCACGCCTTGCGCCGCATCGTCCACCACCACGGCCAGTTGGTAGGCCCAAGGGCCATCGGCGCGTTTGAGCACAAAGTCGCCCACCACGTGTCCCACATTTTGTTGTTGCGCACCCAACCTTCGGTCTTGCCACTGGACGTGGGCATCGGGCTGTGCCGCCACTCGCGCCCGCCAGGCCCTTGCAACTTTGCCGCGCAAACCATCCCTGCATAGGCCAGGGTAGGGTTGCGCTTCGCCGTGCGTGGGCTGCACCCCCATCGCGACGAACTGCGCTTGGATGGCTTGTCGGGTGCAGGCACACGCATAGGCCAGGTTGTTTTGCACCAAGTGGTCCAGGGCATCTTGGTAAACGCTTCCGCGGGTGGTCTGGTGCATGACGTCACCGTCATGGTGTAAACCTAACGCAACAAGCTGTTGCATGATCGTGGCGACCGCTCCCGCGAGCGTTCGCGGTCCGTCAACGTCCTCCATGCGCACGAGCCACCGCCCTCGGTGCGCGCGCGCATCAAGCCAACTGCCCAGAGCCGCCGCAGGGACCCCGCGTGCAAGGGGCCACTGGGCGACGGCGCAAATCGGCCAACGTAAGCCACGGCGCCCAGATCAGTTGGCGACCGTGGCCAGGGCCCGATCAAGCAAGGCCCTGCGTGTGGCTTCGCGGCTGAGTTGCTGCAGCCACCAAGCCAAAGCGAGGCCCTGCGGGGCTTTTTTGGGTTGGGTGGTGGCCTGGGTGCGCCATGCATAGCCCAAATTGACAAGGCGGTTGCCCCGTTGCACCGACTTCACCACCAGACGTCCTGCACGAATGTGTTCGCGCGCCATGGGTTCGGGGACGTAGCCGCAACCCAAGCCCCTGACCTGAGCCTCGATCTTGGCCTGCAGCGTGGCCACGGTAAAGACGTCTTGCCCGGCCATGATGTTGTAGGTGAGGGTGTTCATGTGTCGCGCCGTGTCGGCCACGGCAATGACACGGTGGGGCAGCAATTGCTCGTCGGTGATAGGGCCGTCGATCTGGGCAAGGGCGTGTTGTGGTGCCACGGCAAACACGAAGGGAAGTTCACCCAGCGGTTGCATCGAGACGCCCGCAGGCACTGCAACCTTGTCGGTGACAACACCAATGGCCAAGTCGGCTTCGCCCGAGATCAAGGCGTCCCAGGTACCTGCCAACACCTCGGTTCGAAGGCGCAACCGTGTGCCGTGGACTTCACCCAGGTCCGTTTTGACGGCAAAAAACGCCTCGCACAAATCGATCATCGTCACCGTGGCGATGGCCCCGTCCGTCACAACTGTCAACTGCGACTCCCAGCCGCCGGACACGCGCCGCACGCGCTTGGCCACGGCATCGAGCTCAAACAGCAGGCGCCGCCCCTCACTTAGCAGTTCCTCACCGGCCGCCGTCAACTTGGCTTGGCCCGACCGTCTGTCAAACAGCAGCACGTCAAGCGCGTCCTCCAGCTGCCGCACGTTGTAGGTCAGGGCCGACGGTACTTTGCCCAATTCGCGTGCAGCAGCGGCAAAGCTTCCACTGCGGGCAATGGTGTCCATCATGGCCAGTGCTTCAGGCGTGAGAGCATTGCGACGGTCGGTCATGGCGGCATCCTTCCTGGCGAGAGCTTCATTTTATTTGAATGCGCTTGTCAAGTGTTTGGTGTTTCCCTTGAGCCCGGACGCATTAGAGTCAGCCAAAAACATGAGGTGTTCAATGGGGCAATTGCGACGGTCAGCAGAGCGTGGGCATGCGGATCATGGTTGGCTGAAAAGTCAGCACAGTTTTTCGTTTGCGGACTACCACGACCCACTTCACATGGGCTTTGGTAACTTGCGCGTGATCAACGAAGACCGCATCGCGCCAGGTACCGGGTTTGGCACCCACTCCCACCGCGACATGGAAATCATCAGCGTGGTGCTCGAGGGCGCTTTGGTGCACAAAGACTCGATGGGCAACGGCACCGTGATTTTGCCTGGAGACGTTCAACGCATGAGTGCTGGACGGGGTATCTCGCACAGCGAAGCCAACCATCACCCAAGCCAAACCACCCACTTCTTGCAAATCTGGATCGAGCCATCAAAACGCGGCATCGAGCCCGAGTACGAGCAAAAGTCGTTCACCCGTGAAGCCAAAGACGGTCGGCTTGCATTGGTTGCCTCCCCTGATGGTGCGAGCGGCTCGGTCACCATCCATGCCGATGCAAAGATGTACCTGGGGATCTTTGGCGCCGGTCAGAGCGCCACACTGCCGCGTGACACGGGCCGCCGCTGTTACGTGCATGTGATCAGCGGTGCGGTGCAAGTAAACGGCCAACCGTTGTCGAGCGGTGACGCCTTGTTGATTTCCGAAGAGCCGCATGTGCACTTGTCCCAAGGTGAAGACGCTTCGGTTTTGCTTTTTGACGTGCTGTAGCGAAGCTGGGTCCCAGCTGCCAGCTCCTCGGTGACCAGTCAATGCGCAAGTAGCCGACCAGGCCCGCGTAAAATCGGGGTGTGAACAAGCTTCCTCAAGTTTTGCAGTTGTTGCCGTTGGCCGATTGGCTTGCGGTGGGTTGGTTTTTTGTCGCGTGGATCAGTTACGCTTTATTTGCAAGGCGCCACAGCCAGAACAAGCCTTCTTTGCTGGCGTCTAGCAACCGCATCCGCGAACGTTGGATGATCGAGGCCACCTACCGTGAACCCCGTGTTTTTGACGCCATCGTCATCCAAAATTTAACGTCAAGCCCCAGTTTCTTTGCGTCAACGACCATCCTGATCGTCGGGGGCTTGTTGGCCCTGATCGGCACCACAGAACAAGCCAGCGCGGTGGTGCGTGAACTACCCTTTGCCGCGCGCACCACCACCTTGGTGTTTGACCTCAAGGTGCTGCTGTTGGCCGGTGTGTTTGTCTACGCATTCTTCAGGTTTACATGGAGCCTGCGGCAGTACAACTTTGGGGTGCAAATTCTTGCGTCTGCCCCCATGCCCGAGCGGTTTGACGAACAAGGTGAGGTGGCGCGCGCCGACTTTGCCCGGCGCACTGCAGGTGTGATTGGGCTCGCGGCGGAATCGTTCAATGATGGTTTGCGCGCGTATTACATGGGGTTTGCTGCGGTTGCATGGTTTCTCGCGCCGATCGCCTTTGCCGTGTCCACCACGTTGGTGATTTGTATTCTGTACCACCGCGAATTTCGTTCTCAGGCTCTGGCCATGCTGGACCATTGAACCGCGCGGTGTTTCGCCCGATGGAGCGACGATGAACCAAACTCAATCGATACTCGTCCGCAACGCCCGGTTGTTTGACAGCATTCGCGGCACGCTGCAGCCCAACACCCAAATCTTGATCGATGGCGCCCGCATCGTGGACGTTACGACGCAAGCGGTGCCCGCCGAGGGCCGCAGAGTTATAGACGCCGCAGGACGGGTGACCTTGCCCGGCCTGATTGATGCGCACGTGCACGTCACGGCGTCATCCAACGATCTGGTGGGGTTGGCACTTCAAGCGCCGTCGCTGGTGGTGGCCCATAGTGCCGGCATCATGCATGCCATGCTGATGCGAGGCTTCACCTCGGTGCGTGACGCCGCCGGGGCTGACTTCGGCCTGCAAGAAGCGGTGGCCAAAGGCTTGTTTGAAGGGCCACGGCTCTTCATTGCTGGGTTTCCATTGTCGCAAACGGGTGGTCACGCCGACATGCGCCCGCGCAGCGTGCGCAGCCGCGACTACTTTTGCAGTTGTGCGGGTCTGGGCCTCATCGGTGCAATTGCCGATGGGGTGGACGAGGTTCGCCGCCAAGCGCGCGAGCAGATCCGCACGGGCGCCAACCAGATCAAGATCATGGCCGGTGGTGGTGTGTCCAGCCCCAATGACCCGTTGGACGGCACACAATATTCCATGGACGAGTTGCGCGCCGCGTGCGAAGAGGCCGAAGCTGCCAACGTGTACGCCATGGCGCATGCCTATTCGCCCCGGGCGGTGACGAGGGCAGTGCAGGCTGGTGTGCGCTCGATTGAGCATGGCAATTTGATCGACGAGGCAACCGTCAACATCATGAAGTCGCACGGCGCTTACTTGGTGCCGACGTTGTCAACCTACGCTGCGTTCAATGCCTCGGGCCGCCAGCCTGGCTGGTCAGATGAAATGATGGACAAACTGGCCCGCGTAACTGTGGGTGGCATCACGTCGTTGCGGTTGGCCAAGCAAGCTGGCGTGCCCGTGGTTTACGGGACCGACCTGTTGGGCTCGATGCACGACCTCCAACTGGGCGAATTCTTGTTGCGAGCCGAGGTGATGACGCCGGTTGAACAGCTGCAAAGTGCCACGTCGATTGCGGCGCGGATGATGGGCCAAGAGGCCCACATCGGCAGCATCAAAAAAGGCGCATTTGCCGATCTGATCGTGATGGATGGTGATCCAACACAAGATATCGGGCTGATGGCCGCGTTACCCCAGCACCTGACGTTGCTGATGCAAGGTGGTCGTGTGGTGACGTCACGAGCATGAACCCCCGACGCCGCATGTCGTCGGGGTTGTTCTCAACCCGACGGCGCACACCGTCGGGGTCTTCAGGCATCTGAAGCACGCAGCTGTCCGATTCACTTCACCGACGTGAAGCGCGCCTCGGGGCGGTCGTCCGAGCGGTGCACGGTGGTCACGCCCGCTTTCATCGCCCAGGGCCGCATCTGGTGGTGAATGGGGATCACCAGGTGCTCGTCGCGCACACGCATCAGGGCTTCACGAATCATGCCGTTGCGTTTGGTGACGTCAGTCTCGGTTTTCATGGCGTCGATCAGCTGATCGAGCTTGGCGTCAGACACCTTGCCGAAGTTGAAGTTGCCATCAGCGCCGGTGGTTTTGGTGCGCACCAGCGACTGCAGTGAGTACTGCGCATCGTAAGTGGCCACGCCCCAGCCCAGCATGTAGGCCGACGTGTCAAAGTTTTGAACCTTGACGATGAAGGTGGCCATGCCTTCGGGCACCAGTCGAACTTTGATGCCAATGCGGGCCCACATCGACGCCACCGACTGGCAAATTTCTTCGTCGTTCACGTAGCGGTTGTTGGGGCAATTGAGTTGAAACTCAAAGCCGTCAGGGTAGCCCGCTTCAGACAGCAATTTCTTGGCGCGGTCGGCGTCGACCTTGGGTACAGGGTCAACTTCTGGGGTGTTGCCGTTGACGCCAGGGGCCACGATAGACGACGCCGGGATCGACAAGCCGCGCATGGTGCTGCGCTTGATGGCGTCACGGTCGATGGCGATGGACAGGGCCTCACGCACGCGCCGGTCTTTGAACGGGTTTTTGCCTTTGACGCTGGAATACTTCAGCTCATCACTGCCTTGGTCGAGCGCAAAGAAAATGGTGCGCACTTCGGGGCCGTCCAACACTTTGAGCTTGCTATCGGTGCGCAGGCGCGCCACATCTTGAGTGGGCATGTCGGTGAGCATGTCCACGTCACCCGACATCAGAGCGGCCACGCGAGTAGGGTCTGACTTGATGGGGGTGTAGACCACTTCGTCAACGTTGCCGGCGTGTTTGTCCCACCAGTCTTTGTTGATTGTCATGTTGATGCGCTGATCAGGCATCCAGGCCGTGATTTTGTAAGGGCCTGTACCCATCACGTTGCGCGAGGCGTAGTTGTCTTCTTTGGCTTTGTAGTCTTGAGTGTTGACGCTCTTGTTCTTTTCGGCCCAGGCTTTGCTCATCATGCGAAAGTCAATGATGTTGCGCAGCAAGATGGGGTTGGGTGCCGACAAAATGAAATCAACCGTGTGGTCGTCGATTTTTTTGACTTCGCTGACGCCCGTCACGTAAATCTGCATCGTGCCTTGTGGCTGTTTGATGCGACCAAATGAAAACACCACGTCGTCGGCGGTAAACGGGCTGCCATCGTGAAACTTGACACCTTTGCGCAGCTCGAACCGAATCTGCGTCGTGCTGATGGAGCTCCATTTGGTGGCCAAACCGGGTTCAACCTCGTATTTGGCGTTGTAACGCGTCAAGCCCTCGTACGAGTGCATCAAGATGGCGTTGGTGGTCGCGTGGTTTTGCGCGTGGGGGTCCAGCGTCAGGATGTCGTTTTGAGCCGCCCATCGGAGCGTGGCCGCCTGCGACAAAGGCGCCGCCAGTGCCAGCGCCACCAACGCCGAGGTTGAAAGAATTCGCAACAACTTCATGGAAAGCTCCAAGATTGAAAGTGAGCTCGATCCTAGGCTTTTTTGCGCGCTGGGGGTGATCGGGGAAACACGGCCTGCCTACAATGACGCCATGGCTTTTGTGCACCTGCGCACCCACAGTGAGTATTCAGTCGTCGATGGCATGCTGCGAATCGAGGACGCGGCACAAGCGGCGCGCGCCGACGCGCAGGGGGCGCTGGCCATCACCGACCTGGGCAACCTGTTTGGCACGGTCAAGTTCTACCGCGCTTGCATGGGCAAGGGCGTCAAGCCGATCATCGGCGCCGACGTCTGGATGGAGCCGTTGCAAGGCAACACGGTGCGAGACGGTGCCACCGACGTGGGCGGCGACAACAAGCAGGCCACGCGATTGCTGCTTTTGGTGCAAAACAGCCAGGGTTACCTCCATTTGTGCAACCTGCTGGCACGAACCTGGACCTCCAACACCCAGCGCTCACAAGCTTGGGTTAAGTGGTCATGGTTGGACGAGTACAGCCCCGGGTTGTTGGCGCTTTCTGGTGCTGACCAGGGTGCCCTGGGCCAAGCCCTGCTGGCCCAAGACGACGAACGCGCCCGCAGCGTGATGGGGCTGTTGACAAGGGCTTTTGAAGGGCGCTTCTACGTCGAACTGCAACGTGCTGGCTTGCCGAGCAACGAGGCCCATGTGCACGCAGCCTGCGAGTTTGCGGCGGCCATGAAGTTGCCCGTGGTGGCCACCCACCCCGTGCAATACCTGACGCCCGACGACTTTGAAGCCCACGAGGCGCGGGTTTGTGTGGCCGAGGGTGAGACGTTGGCCAACCCACGGCGCGTCAAGCGGTTTTCGCGCGAGCAGTACTTCAAGTCACAAGCGCAAATGGAGGCATTGTTTGCCGACGTGCCCAGTGCCATTGCCAATTCGCTGGCCATTGCGCAGCGTTGCAACCTCACACTCGACATCGGTAACCCGCGCTTGCCCGACTTCCCCACCCCTAACGGGGAACCTGCTGAAGCGTACTTCAGAGACCTGGCGCAGCAAGGGCTACAGGCGCGGCTGCAGCATCGGTTTCGCGATGCCGACGCAAGAGAGAAGGTGCGCGCCACGTACGACGCGCGCCTGGCTTTTGAGCTCGACACCATCGTCAAGATGGGCTTCCCAGGCTACTTTCTGATCGTTGCTGACTTTATCGGCTGGGCGCGCGAAAACGGCTGCCCAGTGGGGCCAGGTCGGGGCTCGGGTGCGGGGTCGTTGGTCGCCTATGCACTGCGCATCACCGACCTTGACCCACTGCAGTACAACTTGCTGTTTGAGCGCTTCTTGAACCCCGACCGCGTGTCAATGCCCGACTTCGACATCGACTTTTGCCAGGGCAATCGCGAGCGCGTCATTGATTACGTCAAGAACAAGTACGGGCGCGACGCCGTGAGCCAAATCGTCACGTTTGGCACCATGGCGGCCAAGGCGGCTCTGCGCGACGTGGGCCGTGTGCTTGGCATGAGCTATGGCCAGGTGGATGCCATCGCCAAGTTGATCCCCGCACCGCCGGGCAAAACGGTCACGCTCGCCCCCGTGCCCGACGAGCCAGACCCCGGCTTGATTTACGCGCGCAAAGAAGCGCCTGAGCTGGGTCTGCGCGAAAAAGCCGATGAAGACGTGGCAGAGCTCTTGAGCTTGGCGGTGCGCGTCGAAGGCATCGTTCGAAACGTGGGCATGCACGCCGGTGGCGTGTTGATAGCGCCCGGCAAGATCACCGATTTTTGCCCGCTCTACCAGCAGCCCGGCAGCGAAAACGCCGTCAGCCAGTTTGACAAGGACGACGTCGAGGCCATTGGGTTGGTGAAGTTCGACTTCTTGGGGCTTGCCACCCTAACCATCTTGGAACGCGCCAAAGACTTGATCGTGTCAAGGCACCCCGAGCTTGCGGGCTTCAGCTACGACGATGTGCCGCTGGACGATCCGCAGGTTTACAAGTTGTTTTCCGAGGGTCGAACCGAGGCGGTGTTTCAGTTTGAATCGCGTGGCATGCAAGGCATGTTGCGCGACGCGCGCCCCAGCCGGGTCGAAGACTTGTTTGCCCTGAACGCCATGTTCCGCCCCGGGCCGATGGAGAACATCCCGAGCTTTTGCGCACGCAAGCACGGCCGTGAACCCGTCAGCTACCCGCACCCGTTGCTGGCCCCCGTGCTGGAAGAAACCTACGGTATCTTTGTGTACCAAGAGCAAGTGATGCAGGCCGCGCAGGTGCTGGGGGGCTATTCGTTGGGTGGTGCCGATTTGTTGCGCCGCGCCATGGGCAAGAAGAAGGCCGAAGAGATGGCGCAGCACCGCCAGATTTTCCGCGACGGCGCCGCCAAGCAAGGCATCGACAAGAAAAAAGCCGACGAGGTTTTTGACTTGATGGAAAAGTTTGCGGGCTACGGTTTTAACAAGAGCCACGCTGCCGCTTACTCTTTGCTGGCGTACCACACGGCGTGGGTCAAAGTTCACCACCCCGAGGCGTTTTACGCTGCCAACATGACGGTGGAGATGGACGACACCGACAAGTTGCGCTCGCTGATGACCGATGCCAAAGCGATGGGCGTGCAGTTTGATCCACCCGATGTCAACACGGGCACCCACGCCTTTGAGCCTCTGGGCAACAAGCGAGTCCGCTACGGGCTGGGTGCCATCAAAGGCACAGGGCAGGGCGCCATCGAAGCCATTGTTGCGGCGCGACGCAACGAGCAAGGCTCGGGTGACGAGCCGTTTCGCAGTCTTTTTGATTTTTGCAAACGCATCGATCGCCAGCGTGTCAACAAGCGTGTGGTCGAAGCCTTGATCAAGGCGGGTGCCTTTGACGCCTTGCACGCTGACCGCGCATGTTCGCTGTCCAGCGTGAGCCTTGCGCTTGAATGGGCTGATGCCCAAGCCACCCACGCCGATCAAAGTGGGTTGTTCGACTTTGACAACTCGCACGCGGCCAGTTCGATCGAGCCCGCACTTCATGCGGCCGAGCCCTGGTCCATTCGCGAGCGCTTGTCGCTTGAAAAAACGGCGCTTGGCCTGCTGCTGTCAGGCCATCTTTTTGATCAGGTTGAGACTGAGGTCCGTCGTTTTCTCAAACGCCCCATGGTCGACGTGATCGAATCACGCGAGCCGCAGTGGTTGGCCGGCGTGGTGAGCGATCTGCGCATCATCAACGGGCAGCGAGGCCGCGTGGCGATCTTCAAGCTCGACGACAAGACCGATGCGCTAGAAGCGGTGGCCGACGACAAGACCATTCTTGCGTGCAGCGATTGGCTGCGCGACGACGAGGTGGTGGTCATTCAAGGCCGCGTGCAAGCCGACCGCTTTGGCGGCGGTGGGGTTCGCATCAACATCGTGCGCTGCCTTGACATGGCGGGTGCGCGCGCGGTGTTTGGCAAGTACCTGGCAGTGGCGGTGAATGGCGCGGCGCCACCCGTGGCTGATGTGTTGGCCCGCTGGCCTGGTCGGCGCACAACGGTTGACGGTGAGACCACGTCCACGTCGGGGTTGCCCGTGAGGCTGCTGTTGAAGCGGGAGTTGGTGACCGCCCAGTTGGATTTGGGTGCGCAGTCAGCCTTTTGGCCCACCGACGACGCGCTGGCCCATTGGCGCCGCCATGCTCACAGTGGGCAGGTCAACATCGTTTACGACGAGGCAGCAGCAGTCGCATGACGCGGCCGCCTGTCACGGCGCTTGTGTTGACGGGCGGTGGCGCCCGCGCGGCTTACCAGGTGGGTGTGCTCAAAGGCGTGGCCCGCATTCGGCGCGATTTTCTCGCGCCGCGTGCCAACCCGTTTCATGTCATTGTCGGCACGTCGGCCGGTGCCATCAACGCGGCCGCTTTGGCCAGCCATGCCGACCAATTTGATTTGGCCGTTGCCAAGATTGCAGGGGTTTGGAAAGAGTTTCACGCCGACCAGGTTTACCGCGCTGATTCGTTCGGTGTGATTCGCACGGGCGCCAAGTGGCTGACGATGTTGACCGCCGGGTGGGCTTTTACGCGCTGGCGAAAGGCCAAAGCCAACTCGTTGCTCGACAACGCGCCGCTGCGCGAGCTGTTGCAATCGATGGTGCACTTGCCACGCATGCAAGACGTGATGCGTGACGGTCATTTGAAGGCCTTGGCCATCACAGCGTCCAGCTACAGCAGCGGTGACCATGTCACCTTTTTTGACACGCTGGACCCCGTGGTGCCGTGGACACGGCAGCACCGCATCGCCGTGAAGAGCGCCATCACGGTTGAGCACTTGATGGCGTCGTCGGCCATTCCATTCGTATTTCCTGCAGTGCCGTTGCGGTTTGAAGGGCAGCAAGAATGGTTTGGCGATGGGTCGATGCGTCAGTCAGCGCCCATTTCACCTGCCGTGCATTTGGGCGCCGAGCGCATCTTGATCGTTGGCGCCGGGCGCATGCAAGAACCCTCACTGCGAAGAACAGCGGACCCCCAGGCCCCCAATTTGGCGCAAATTGGGGGTCATGCACTGTCCAGTATTTTTTTGGACGGTTTGGCCACCGACGTCGAACGCTTGTCGCGAATCAATCAAACCCTGCGCTTGTTGCCACCCGAGGCGCGCGCCAACACGCCGTTGCGCCCGATTCAAACGTTGGTGATTGCGCCGAGCCAGCGGCTCGATGATTTGGCGGCTCGTCATGTGCATGCCCTGCCCACACCCGTGCGGGCGCTGCTTCGTGGCGTGGGTGTGGAGGGCAATGGCCCCGACGTGCGCGGCGCCGCGTTGGCGAGCTATTTGTTGTTTGAGTCGGTGTTTACCAAGTCACTCATGTTGCTGGGCGAAGCCGACACGCTGCAACGGCGCGAGGAAGTTGCGCAGTTCTTTGGCTGGGAGCGTCGCAGCAAACGACGACCTGAAGTGCCCTTGAACGTGTCAGCTTAGCGGCAGACTCGCTATTCGACCCAGTGGTCGGCGATCCACGGCGCCGGACGCATGCGGCGCCAGGCCCGGTTGCGTTGCCCCACCAGTGCGTCGGGCGGGTTCACCTCGCCGTGGAAGATCACAATCTTGGTGCGTGCAGGGATGCTCGGTGCTTGCCAGTAGTTGAGCGGCCAGCGTGGAATGCAGTGGTACTTGAAGCTGCAGCACCAGTCCGCTGGCCAGTAGGTGAGCTTGCCTTGCTGATGCATCACGTCCGACAAGTACGCTTGTTCGTTTCGAAACTTGGCGCGTACACGAGCGTCATCACGAACAAAGCCTTCGAGCACGTCGGGGTGCGCACCGAGCTCGAACCGGTAGACCGATGAATTGCCGGTCACACGCCATGGCCGCTTCCAATCGTGGATGATCAAGAACGAACCCGGTGCCTCGAAAAACGGCGTGATGTCGTCAACGATCACCACGTCCACATCCAAGAACAAGGCGGTGCCTCGCAGGCCGTGCAGGTTGGCGGCAAAGGTGGTGAGCTTTTTCCAACCGCGCTCGGGGCTGCCATCGGGTAGTTGCAGCATGGGGATGGGCAGGCATGTGATGTTTGGGTGCAGGCCGTTTTTGTCGTCGGTTAGGCAGACGAAGCGAAACGCACCACGCAGGTGTCGCTTGACCATGCCATGCAACCGGTTGACGTACTCGGGCCCGTACTTGGTGCCCCACTTCATGCAAAGGATGATGCGCTCGCTCATGGGCTGCGTCATTGGTCGTCGAGCTGCTGCGGGGGGTAACTGTCCCAGGCTTGGCAGCCTGGGCATTGCCAAAAGTAGTGCTGGGCTTCGAAGCCGCAGGCTGCGCATCGGTACCGTTGCAAAGGCTTGGCAGCACGCTCCACCGCGTGCACCATCACGTCTCGGGTCGCGTCGCTCCACGTGGCAGGGGCAACTTCGCGCAACACCGCCACCGCTGTGGTCAGGGTCGGCGCCATCGCCAATTGCTGCGTCATGCGCTGCGCTTTGGCCTCGCCGCTTTCACGCAGCAGCAAACCGATGGCCGTCGTGATTTCGTGGTTGGGGCGCTGTTGCTGCACGGTCTGCAACGCCTCAAGCACCTCGGGCTCGCGGTGGCTGTGTTTGGCACTAACGGCCACGTCTTGGGCCACCAGCGACGCCGCCGCAGGGTGCTGTCGAAGCACATGCAGCCACAAGTCGACGGCTTTTGAATGTTGCGCCACTGCGGCTTGTCGTTTGCCACCTTGCACCCAGGGGCGAGGTGAGGCCGGTGACGCCTTCATGGCCGCTTGCATGGCGGCGTCTGCCTCTTCAGGGCGCTTGTCCCGGTCGGCTTCGTGGGCCAGTTCGCACCAAAAGTGCGCCACGCGCGGCGCGAAGGTGCCGGAGCCTGCCTTTTCAAGCTGGTTGGCGAGGTCGATGGCTTGGCGCCAGTCTCGCGTGCGCTCGTACAAGCCCAGCAGGGCCAAACGCGACTCGGCGTCAAAGTCAGTGCCTTCTAGCGCGCGGTAAGCCGCCTCGGCGCGGTCCAGCAGCCCGGCCTTTAGGTAGTCTTGTGCCAAGGCGTGTTGAGCCCGGTTGCGGTCGGCTGCTTTGAGATCGGCGCGTTGCAGCAAGTGCTGGTGCACGCGCACCGAGCGCTCAAACTCGCCGCGACGGCGAAACAGGTTGCCCAGCGCAAAGTGCAAGTCGGCGGTTTCGGGGTCGTTTTGCACCGCCTCGATGAAAGCGTCGATAGCCTTGTCCTGTTGCTCGTTGAGCAGCAGGTTCAAGCCTTTGTAGTAGGCACGGGGCGAATCGCGGGATTCGCGACGAAGCTGGCGCAAGTCAAGGCGCGACGCGATCCAGCCCAGCGCAAAAGCCAGTGGCAACCCGATCAACATCCACTGCCAGTCAAACTCCACGTGGTGCTTTCTTAAAGGGCTTCGCGCGGAGAACGCGCAAGCGCCAGCTCGGACTCATCCAAGCCCGACGGCAGGGGTGTTGCCGCAGATGCAGGCGAGGGGTTTGAGTTGTCGCTGGGCGGTGTCGTGGCGCCAGCCGGCGATTGCCGTTGCAGCACTTGGCGCCTACGCCACCAAGCGGGCGTCATGGCCACAAGCCCCACGGCACAGCCGGCGGCAAAAGCAGCAAACACGACAAACACCAAGGGCGCTTGCCAGGTGCGACCAAAAAACCAATGCACCAGCACCTCTTGGCGGTTGTTCAACGCAAAGGCGAACAACGCGAAGAAGAAAAAGCCGCGAATGATCCAGGTCAGGATGCGCATGTCGCGTCGATTGTAGTGAGGCAAAACTGCCACTGCGTCACGTGCACGCGTTGCAGTGCGTTGCTCATGCGCTCAGTCGGCTCGGTGCGATGTGGATCGCAAGATGCTTAGGCGGTTGGCGTGGCGCTGGGGCCCTGATCAGCAGGCAATTCTTTGTCGACCCCTTCGCGCAGCGCCTTGCCTGGCTTGAAGTGCGGCACCAGTTTTTCGGGGATGGGCACCTGCGCCCCACTGCGAGGGTTGCGCCCCAACCGCGGTGGGCGCCGGTTGATCGAGAAGCTGCCAAAGCCACGAATCTCGATGCGATGCCCTTTTGCCAAAGCGTCGGACATGGCATCGAGCATCGTCTTGACAGCAAACTCGGTGTCTTTTTGCGTTAGCTGCGCAAAACGCTCTGCCAACGCTGCCACCAAATCTGACCGGGTCATGGCCCCACCCCCGAAGCGGCTTGCGCCGCTTCCCCGTTAAGGGGGCAACGCCAACGGCCTGGCGTGGCCAGTTCCGTGGCGTTTGCTTGGGTGGGACAGTTCATGGTTCAGTTGTCGCCGTCGTTTCTGTTTTCCATCTTGGCGCGAAGCAGGGCGCCCAGGCTGGTGGTGCCAGCGTTTTCACGCTCGCTCGTTTGTGACAGACGTTGCATGGCCTCTTGCTGATCGGCGCTGTCTTTGGCTTTGACCGACAGCTGGATTTGGCGGGTCTTGCGATCCACGTTCACCACCATCGCGTTGACTTCATCACCTTCTTTCAACACGTTGCGCGCGTCTTCCACGCGGTCGGTGCTGATTTCAGAGGCGCGGAGGTAGCCAATGACGTCGTCTGCCAACAAGATCTCAGCACCGCGTGCGTCGACCGTTTTGACCTTGCCGGTGACCAGCGTGCCACGCTCGAGCACTGACGTGAAGTTGGCAAAGGGGTCGCCATCGAGCTGCTTGATGCCCAGCGAGATGCGCTCACGCTCGACGTCAACGGCCAGCACCACGGCCTCAACTTCTTGGCCCTTCTTGAAGTTGCGCACGGCGGCTTCGCCAGGCTCGTTCCACGACAGGTCCGACAAGTGCACCAGGCCGTCGATGCCAGCGGCCAGGCCCACGAACACGCCAAAGTCGGTGATCGACTTGATCGGGCCGGTAACCTTGTCGCCACGCTTGACGGTGGCCGAGAACTCTTCCCAAGGGTTGGCCTTGCACTGCTTCATGCCCAGGCTGATGCGGCGCTTGTCCTCGTCGATCTCGAGCACCATGACTTCGGTTTCGTCGCCCAGGCTCACCACCTTGGCGGGGGCCACGTTCTTGTTGGTCCAGTCCATTTCGGACACGTGCACCAAGCCCTCGATGCCGGGTTCGATCTCGACAAACGCGCCGTAGTCGGCGATGTTGGTGACCTTGCCGAACAGCCGGGTGCCTTGCGGGTAGCGGCGAGCCACACCAAACCATGGGTCGTCGCCCAACTGTTTCAGGCCCAGTGACACGCGGTTTTTCTCGCTGTCAAACTTGAGCACTTTGGCGGTGAGCTCTTGGCCCACGGTGACCACTTCGCTTGGGTGACGCACGCGGCGCCATGCCATGTCGGTGATGTGCAGCAAGCCGTCAATGCCGCCGAGGTCAACAAACGCACCGTATTCGGTGATGTTCTTGACCACGCCGTTGACGATGGCGCCTTCGGACAGGTTCTCGAGCAGCTTGGCGCGCTCTTCGCCCATCGAGGCCTCGACCACGGCACGGCGTGACAACACCACGTTGTTGCGTTTGCGGTCGAGCTTGATGACCTTGAACTCCATCGTTTTGCCCTCGAACGGGCTCATGTCCTTGATGGGGCGGGTGTCGAGCAGGGAGCCAGGCAAGAAGGCGCGGATGCCGTTGACCAACACGGTGAGGCCGCCTTTGACCTTGCCATTGACGGTGCCCGTCACGAACTCGCCCGATTCGAGCGAGGTTTCGAGCGACAGCCACGAAGCCAAACGCTTGGCTTTGTCGCGCGACAAAATGGTGTCGCCGTAGCCGTTTTCGATGGCGTCAATGGCCACCGACACGTAGTCGCCAGCTTGAACTTCAAGCTCGCCCAGATCGTTTTTAAATTCTTCGATCGGAACGTAGGCCTCGCTCTTGAGGCCGGCATTCACCACCACGAAGTTGTGTTCAACACGAACCACTTCGGCCGTGATGACTTCGCCCATGCGCATTTCACTGCGCTTGAGGCTTTCTTCGAAAAGGGCGGCAAATGATTCGCCACCGCCGGTGGATGTTTGGGTTTGGGACATGGACATTTCCTGAAGAGCCGACGAGCTGGTGCGAGAGGCGCAGGCGTTGGAGTCGGCGAATGCTCTGGTTGAGCGGGTTAGGTTTTAAAACCGTGGTGGGGTGAAGGCGGAGAGCCTGTCAACCGTGCCACGGGGCCGGGGACATCAAATCAAACAAAAGCCGACTGTCAGCGTTTGAACCCAAGGGCTTAACCGCGTACAAACGGTGCACGCGATTGCCACCAATTCAGCACCTCGGATACCGTTTGGTCAACCGATTGAGCCGAGTTGTCGAGCAACTTGCGCGTCTTGCGCTGGCGTCAAAGGTGAAACGGCGCGATGTTGGTCGCGGGCGTCACGGGCTTCTAGGTCGGCGCGAAGACTGTCGATATTAGCAGCAAAACCCTTTGAAATCAATTGCTTATGGCGGCGCTCGGCGCGTTTGGCGGCGCTGGCGGTCAAAAACACCTTGAGCCCGGCGTCCGGAAAAACGACGGTGCCCATGTCGCGCCCGTCGGCCACCAGCCCTGGGGCCTTGCGAAAACCCAGCTGCAAGCCGTGTAGCGCCGCGCGAACCTCGGCAAAGGCCGCGATTTTGGACGCTGCTGCGCCCACGTCCTCGCGGCGCAAATCCTTGCTGACGTCCTGGCCGTTCAGCAGCGGTGCAGCCCCCTGAAAACTCAGTTTGAGCGACGCGGCCAGGGCGCCCAGGGCCTGCGGATGGTCCAAATCGACCCCTTGGTTGATGGCGGCCAGCGCGGCGGCGCGGTACAGAGCTCCTGAATCCAGGCGGTGGTAGCCAAGACGGGCGGCAACGTCGCTGGCCACCGTGCCTTTGCCCGAAGCGGTGGGGCCGTCAATTGTGATGACGGGCACGTCGCTCGGGTTTGCGCGCACCAGGCTGAAGAAGTCGTGAAAGTAGGCGGGGTAGGTTTTGGCGACGCAATCAGGGTCTTCGATGCGAACCACCCGGCCTGCCGGGTTGAAGGCGGCCAGCGAAAAACTCATGGCCATGCGGTGGTCGTCGTAGGTGTGGATGGCTGCCGAGCGCCAAGCGGAGCCTGTTTGGGTGATCCCGTTGTGGGGATCGATCGCGCCGTCGACTGGTGGCGTGACTTCGATGAAGTCAGCACCCTCGGTCACCACGGCCCCCAACTTGCGGAGTTCGGTGGCCATGGCCGCGATGCGGTCGGTTTCTTTGACGCGCCAGCTCGCGATGTTGTTCAAGCGCGTGGTTCCGTTGGCGTACAGTGCCATCACGGCCAGCGTCATGGCGGCGTCGGGGATGTGGTTGCAGTCGAGCGTGACGGCACGCAAGGGCCAGGCCCCGCGTCGCACCACCACCGCGCTGGCCTCGGTTTGCATGTCGGCGCCCATGGCGCGCGCAGCGTCGACAAACGAATGTCGCCTTGGATGGCGTCGTGGCCGATGCCTTCGATGCGAATGGGGGCGTGCACGGCAGCAATCGCACCCATGCCCATGAAATACGAGGCGCCCGACGCGTCGCCCTCCACCGCGATGCGGCCAGGGGTGCGGTACGCGCTGCCCGCAGGCACCGTAAATCGTTGCCACCCGTCGCGGGCCACCACCACGCCAAAGCGTGCAAGCAGCTTGAGGGTGATGTCGATGTACGGTTTGGAGATGAGCTCGCCCACCACGTCAAAAACAACCGTTTGCTGCTGCGCAGCCAGTGGGGCGGCCAGCAACAGCGATGTCAAGAATTGGCTGGAGACGTCCCCGCGCACGCGGATGGGTGTGCCCAGGCTCAAGGTGCCACGGCCTGAACCGCGAAGGCGCAAGGGCGGGTAGCCGGACTCGCCCAGGTCGTCGATGCTGCACCCCAGTTGGCGCAACGCGTCGGCCAAGTCACCGATGGGACGCTCGTGCATGCGCGGCACGCCACTGAGCTCAAACTGGCCCCCTTGCAGCGTTGACAGAACAGCAAGCGCCGCCGTCAGCGGCCGCATGGCCGTGCCCGCGTTGCCCATGAAGAGCTTGGCCTCGTGCACCTGCAACTGACCGCCCAGACCCGTGACGACAGCTTGGTTGCCGTGGCGATCGATGGTGCAGCCCAGGGTTTGCAATGCCGCCAACATCACGCGGGTGTCGTCGGCGTCCAGCAGCCCGTCAATGGTGGTTTGGCCTTGGGCCAAACCCGCCAACAACAGCACGCGGTTGGAGATGCTTTTGGAGCCCGGCAGGCGCACCGTGCCGCTGGCGTCTTGCAAGGGCGGCAAGTCTAAGTGACGTGCGATGGGCGGCGTCATGTCATTAAGTGCGTTAGGGCCACTCGGGCACCCACAGGAACGGCATCGGCCAACGTCAACGCCCCGCCTGCATTTGCCAGTTGGCGCGCTGCACCGAGGCCTGTCGAATCAAGTCTTCCAGCGCTGGCGCATTGCCCGACCGCATGACGTGCTCCAGCGCGTCAAGGGTGTGTCGAAAGCGGGAGAGTTGGTTCAAGATCTCTTCGCGGTTGGCCAGCAAAATGTCGCGCCACATGTCGGGGTCGCTGGCAGCGATGCGCGTGAAGTCTCGAAACCCGGGGCCTGCCAGCGATAGAAATTCGCGCCCACCCGGTTGCCCAACGATGGCGCTGAAGTACGCAAAGGCAAGCATGTGCGGCAAGTGGCTTACCGCCGCAAAGGCGGCGTCGTGCGCTTCGGGCGTCATCTGCACGACGTTGCCGCCCACCGCTGTCCACAGCTCGGTGGCGCGCCGCACGTGCTCGGGATGCGTGTGGGCGATGGGTGTCAGGATGACCTGGCGGCCATCGAACAAGGCAGCATCCGCGTGCTGGATGCCCGACAACTCTTTGCCTGCTATAGGGTGCGCAGGTACAAACGACGGCACTTTGTCTTTCAGCACGCGGCGCGCCACGTCGACCACATCGCGTTTGGTGGATCCAACATCCATCACCAGCATGTGAGGTTCGATCAACGGGTGGATGTTTTTCAGCGTTTGTTCGGTGGCTGCAACGGGCACCGCCAGCAGCACCACGTCGGCGCCCGAAACGGCGAGCAATGCTGATTCAGCCGCCTGATCGATGATGCCCATCTTGCAGGCACGCTCGGTGGTGAGGGGCGACTTGCTGTACCCCACGATGCGGTTGACCACGTTGGCGCGCTTCAGCGCCATGGCAAACGAGCCCCCCATCAAGCCGCAGCCAATCAATGCCAAGTGGTTGACCATCACGCAGCTTCCACCGGGTAGGTTCCCAGCACGCGCAAGAAGGCGCAGGTTTGTTTCAGGTCGTGCATGGCGGCTGCGATGTGGGGCTCGCTGGTGTGCCCTTGCAGGTCGACATAAAAATAGTACTCCCATTGGCCAGATCGAGCGGGGCGAGACTCGAGGCGTGACATGGACACGCCGTGCGTTTTAAGCGGCGTCAGCATGTCGTGAACGGCGCCGGGTTGGTTGGCCACCGAAGCCACCAGGCTGGTGCAGTCGCGCCCGGTGGCGCCGGGCGCCGCGTGCTTGGTGGGGTCGGCCATGATGGCAAAGCGTGTGCGGTTGTGGGCATCGTCTTGAATGGCGCGGCTGGCCACGTGCAGGCCCCAAACGCTGGCAGCGCGCTCGCTGGAGATGCTGGCGATTTGATCGCTTTCGGCCGCCATGCGCGCGCCTTCGGCATTGCTGGACACGGCGCGTCGCTCAACGTTTGGCAAGTTGGCCGTTAGCCATGCTTGGCACTGCGCCAAAGCCTGCGGGTGGGCGCACACGGCCGTGATGCCGTCCATGCCCGGTGTGCGACGCAACAAGTTGTGCTGAACGCGCAGGCTGGTTTCACCCACGATCATCAACGGCGATGACAACAAAAGATCAAGGGACCTTGTGACCATGCCCTCGGTCGAGTTTTCAATCGGCACCACGCCGAAGTCGGCAGCGCCCGCTGCCGTGCTGCGAAACACCTCGTCAATAGAGTTGCAGCGCACGTGCTTCGATGGCGCTGCCAAAATAGCGCAGCGCGGCTTCTTCGCTGAAAGTGCCCGCGGGGCCCAAGTAGGCCACACGGGTGGGCGACTCGAGCGCGCGGCAAGCGGACATGATTTCGCGCCAAATGGGCGCAACATGGTCAGCACGCAAAGGCCCCAGATTGGCGGCCTTCACACCTTCAATGACTTGCGCCTCGCGATCGGGCCGAAAAACGGCGCCACCATGGGCATGTTTGAGCGCGCCGACCTGCAGGGCCAATGCGGCACGGCGGTTGAGGGTGCCAATCAGCTCCCGGTCCAGCGTATCGATTTGGCTGCGCAGCGAGGGCAGGTCGGGTGGGTCGGGTTGGATGGCCATGATGATGTGCAAATTCTCGCACGAGGACCCGCGCCGCCCGCGACGTTTGATGCCATTCGACGCCTGCGTTAGCGGGTGAGCATCAAGGCACCGCCATCAAGGCCGCGTTCAGCAGCCCCGACGCGGCGTGTTTCGAAACGACTACTTCTTTTTCGGTGCTGCGGGCCTGGCTGCCGGTGCGGCGCCACCACCAGCGCCAGCCGCTTCCAGACGGCCCTTGATGGTTTCTTCAAGTGCTTTGAGTTTGGCTTCTACCGCAGGTCGCGTGTCGGCCACCAACTTTTGCGTGAATGTGTCTTGCAGTTCGCCACTGAGCTGTTGGTATTTTTTGGCGGTGGCCGAGTCAAACCAATTGGCGATTTGCCGCAACTCGTCGTCGCTGAACTTTTGCTCAAGCATGGTGCCGATCGAGGTGGGCGCAATCTTGGTCGCGGTGGTCGTCAAGATGGGGGTGATGTCCTCGTAGAACTTCTTCACATCTTCTTGCACAGCCTTGCCCACGGCCTCTTGTTTGGCCTGGGGCACGTTGCCCATGGCAGCACCAGCAGTTTCGAGCACCTGTTGCGACGTGTTGGCGGCCAGCGAGCGGGCAATGCCCTCGATGGAGCCTTGCTGGGCGGTGATCACCCGCTGCACCAATTCTTGTTTGGTTTGGGCCTGCACACCCACGGTGGCGAGGGTCAATGCAAGGGCCAGGATTGGATGGGCGCATGAATAAGCTCCTAAGTTCGTTCGCGTGCTACGTGGCTTGAGGGTCTGCCGCGTCGTCCAGTGGCGCATCGGTTGCGTCGCCCGCATCGTTTTCGACGATGCGCTGCAGCCCAATCAGGTGCGCGCCTTCGTCCAGACCGATCAAGGTAACGCCTTGTGTGGCGCGACCCAACTCGCGGATCTCTGACACCCGCGTGCGTACCAGCACCCCGGTGTCAGTGATCAGCATGATTTCGTCTTCGGCATGAACCAGCGTCGCGGCAACCACCTTGCCGTTTCGCTCGCTCTGTTGGATCGCAATCATGCCTTTGGTTCCCCGACCATGGCGCGTGTACTCGGCAATCGAGGTGCGCTTGCCGTAACCGTTCTCGGTGGCCGTCAACACGCTTTGCAGTTCGTCTTCGGCCACCAGCATGGCGATCACGTGCTGGCCTTCGTCCAGCATCATGCCGCGCACGCCGCGGGCGGTGCGGCCCATCGGGCGCACGTCGTTTTCGTCAAATCGAACCGCCTTGCCGCCGTCTGAGAACAGCATCACGTCGTGCTTGCCGTCGGTGAGGGCGGCGCCGATGAGGTGATCGCCGTCGTCCAAGTCCACGGCAATGATGCCGGCCTTGCGCGGGTTGCTGAAGTCGTCAAGTGCGGTCTTCTTGACCGTGCCCAGCGCCGTCGACATGAACACGTAGCGGTCGGCTGGGAAGGTGCGTGTCTCGCCGGTGAGTGGCAACACCACGGTGATTTTTTCGCCGTCTTGCAGCGGGAACATGTTGACGATGGGTTTGCCTCGGCTGGCGCGGCCACCCTGGGGCACTTCCCACACTTTGAGCCAATACACGCGGCCACGGTCGGAGAAGCACAAGATCCAGTCGTGCGTGTTGGCGATGAAGAGCTGGTCGATCCAGTCGTCTTGTTTGGTGGCGGTGGCCTGCTTGCCGCGGCCGCCCCGGCGCTGGGCTCGGTACTCGGCCAAGGGCTGGCTCTTCATGTAGCCGGTGTGGCTGAGCGTCACCACCATGTCGGTGGGGGTGATGAGGTCTTCGGTCGCCAGATCTTGCGCGTTGTTTTCGATGTGGCTGCGGCGCTGGGCGAGCTTGTCGGCGCCAAACTCGGTTTTGAGTGCTGTCAACTCGTCGCCAATGATCGTGGTGACGCGGTCGGGCTTGGCCAGGATGTCCAGCAAGTCGGCGATCTCGGCCATCACCTCTTTGTACTCACCAATGATCTTGTCTTGCTCCAGGCCGGTTAGGCGCTGCAAACGCATTTGCAAAATCTCTTGCGCTTGCACGTCGCTGAGTCGGTAGCGGCCATCGGTTTGCAGGCCGTACTGTGCAGCCAAGCCTTCGGGGCGGTACGCGTCGCGGCCCCCCGGGGTGTCGGCGGCGGCGCGGGACAGCATCTCGCCCACGATCGAGCTTTCCCAGGTTTTGGCCATCAAAGCCTGTTTGGCCACAGGCGGGGTTGGCGACTGCTTGATGGTCTCGATGAACTCGTCGATGTTGGCCAGCGCCACCGCCAGGCCCTCGAGAATGTGGCCTCGGTCGCGCGCCTTTCGCATCTCGAACACGGTGCGCCGCGTCACCACCTCGCGGCGATGATCCAAGAAGATGGCGATCAGGTCTTTGAGGTTGCACAGCTTGGGCTGACCGTCGATCAGCGCCACCATGTTCATGCCAAAGGTGTCTTGCAGCTGCGTTTGTTTGTACAGGTTGTTGAGCACCACCTCGGGCACTTCACCGCGACGCAGCTCGATCACCACACGCATGCCCGACTTGTCGGACTCGTCTTGGATGTGCGTGATGCCTTCGATTTTTTTCTCGCGCACCAGCTCGGCAATGCGCTCGAGCAGACTCTTCTTGTTAACTTGGTACGGAATCTCGTCAACGATGATCGACTGGCGTGAGCCCTTGTCCACGTCCTCAAAATGCGTCTTGGCACGCATGATTATTTTGCCGCGGCCCGTGCGGTAGCCCTCGCGCACGCCCACGGTGCCATAAATGATCCCGGCGGTGGGGAAGTCGGGGGCGGGGATGATCTCGATCAGTTCGTCAATCGACGCCTCGGGGTTGCGCAGCAAATGCAAGCAGCCGTCCACCACCTCGTTGAGGTTATGGGGCGGGATGTTGGTGGCCATGCCCACCGCGATGCCGGCCGAGCCGTTGATCAGCAGGTTGGGCAACTTGGCGGGCAGCACCAAGGGCTCGCGCTCGCTGCCGTCGTAGTTGGGGCCAAACTCGACGGTGTCTTTGTCGATGTCGGCCAGCATCTCGTGCGCGATCTTCGTCAGGCGAATTTCGGTGTATCGCATGGCGGCAGCGTTGTCGCCATCCACCGAACCGAAGTTGCCTTGCCCGTCCACCAGCATGTGACGCAGCGAGAAGGGCTGCGCCATGCGCACGATGGTGTCGTAGATGGCGGTGTCGCCGTGCGGGTGGTACTTGCCCATCACGTCACCCACGATGCGCGCGCTCTTCTTGAAGGGGCGGTTCCAGTCGTTGTTTTGCTCGTGCATCGCAAACAAAACGCGCCGGTGCACGGGCTTGAGGCCGTCGCGCGCGTCGGGCAGGGCGCGCCCGACGATGACACTCATCGCGTAGTCAAGGTAAGAACGCCGCATTTCCTCTTCGAGGCTGATGGGCAGGGTTTCTTTGGCGAATGAGGTCATCGGGAGGGGCGGGTGCCGTTGGCCGTTTTCAATGCTGAAAACGGGTTCTTGAGAGGGGGGTGCCGGACTTTCCCAGCAAACGCAAGCCAGATTCTACGTGCGGCCCGCTTGTCTCCCTGGTGCAACAAACGAGGGTAAGTCGTTGCGCAGATACGCCAAACGGCAGTTGGTTCCCGGTGCTATGGCACAATTCGTTGATCGGTGGTGAGCGCTCGTCGACCGGGTGTTTGCCAGGTTACTCGCTTCCGATTCAGACGTTTCGCAGGCAACTGCGGCTTCCCTTGAGAGGAGAATCAATGAAGAAACTTAACAAGGTGGCAATGCTGTTTGCAGCATCAGCCGCTCTTGCCGCTCCGTTGTCACACGCAGCTAGTCACACATCCGCATCAATTGATAATTGGCGCAATGTGGACGGCATCGTCTGGAAAAACGGTACCAACGAACTCTGTTGGCGTGATGCCTTCTGGACCCCAGCAACGGGCGCTCAAGGCTGTGACGGTGTTCCACCGCCACCTCCACCGCCTCCACCCCCCCACCGCCACCCCCACCGCCTCCACCTCCCGCCAGCTGCAGCGGCACCTGCACGGCCACCAGCACCGCCTCCCCCCCCACCAGCACCGGTGAGCGAGAAGGTGACCTACGCTGCTGACGCGTTCTTTGACGTGAACAAAGCGGTTCTGAAGCCTGAAGCCAAAGCCAAATTGGACGACCTCGTCGCCAAGACAGCTGGCATGAACCTCGAAGTCATCATTGCTGTGGGTCACACCGACAGCGACGGTGGCGACGCCGCCAACCAGAAGCTGTCGGTTCGCCGCGCAGAAGCTGTGAAGGCGTACTTGGTCACCAAGGGCGTTGAAAAGAACCGTGTGTACACCGAAGGCAAAGGCGAGAAGCAGCCTGTGGCTTCCAACAAGACCAAAGAAGGTAAGTCGAAAAACCGACGCACCGAGATCGAGGTTGTTGGTACGCGCACCAAGAAGTAATCAGCTCGCTGATTTCTGCAAGAACCCCGCCCCGGCGGGGTTCTTCGCTTTTGGCCCCGCCCCGGCGGGGTTCTTTGTTTTGTGGCGCCGCTTTAGCGCATCCCATCCGCTAGCATTCGAGCATGTCAAACGTAGACCCTGCCGAACTGGAAAAATTCAGCGAACTGGCGCACCGCTGGTGGGACACCACCAGTGAGTTCGCGCCGCTTCATGCCATCAACCCCCTGCGGCTTGATTGGATCAATAAACAAGTACCCATCCACGACAAACAAGTGCTGGACGTGGGCTGCGGCGGCGGTATCTTGAGTGAGGCCATGGCGCGCTTGGGGGCTTCGCAGGTCACAGGCATCGATCTGGCTGTCAAGCCGCTGCGCGTGGCGCAGTTGCACGCGATGGAGCAGGGCGTTAGCAACGTGGCCTACCGCGAGGTGGCTGTCGAGGCGCTGGCGGCTGAGGCGCCCACCAGCTTTGATGTTATTACCTGCATGGAGATGCTTGAGCACGTGCCCCAGCCCGACTCGGTGGTGCGTGCAGTTTCCACGCTGCTCAAACCGGGTGGCACGGCTTTTTTCTCCACGCTTAACCGCAATTTGAAGTCGTTTGCGTTTGCCATCGTGGGCGCCGAGCACGTGCTGCGCTTGCTGCCCAAAGGCACGCACGAGTACGCCAAGTTCATCAAACCCAGCGAGCTGGCGGGCTGGTGCCGCAGTGCGGGTTTGTCGCTGTCGCAGATGCGAGGCATGACGTACAACCCCATCACCAAACGCTACGCGCTGGGTGACGACACGGACGTCAACTACTTGATGATGTGCAAGAAATCGGCATGAGCCAACATCGGCTGCAGCCCAGAACCAAGGTGGCGGTCAAGGCCGTGCTGTTTGATTTGGACGGCACGGTGATCGACAGTGCGCCCGATTTGGCGGGCGCCGCCAACGCCATGCGCCTGGCGCGTGGCTTGGAGCCTGTTCCTTATGAGCAACTTCGCCCCTGCGTGGGCAGTGGTGCGCGGGGCATGGTGGGTGCTGCCTTTGGCATCGGGCCGGACGATGCCACCTTTGAGGCCATGCGGGCCGAGTTTTTGGACCGCTACACGCGCATGCTGCTCGACCAAACCCAGGTCTTTGAGGCCATGGAGGCGTTGCTGCAAACCATTGAGGCCAGTGGCACCCCCTGGGGCGTGATCACCAACAAGCACCAGCGTTTCACCACCCCCATCGTCGACGGCCTGGACATCACCCGCCGCGCCGCGGTGGTGATCTGTGGTGACACCACGCCCCACGCCAAACCCCACCCAGCCCCGCTGCTGGAGGCTGCGCGACGCATCAACGTCAACCCGGCGCACTGCATTTACGTGGGCGACGACCACCGCGACATGCAAGCCGCCCGCGCGGCGGGCATGCACAGCGCCGCCGCCGCCTGGGGTTACATCCCGCCCGGCGACGACGTGATGGGGTGGGGCGCCGATGCGGTGCTCCATCACGCATCCGAGCTCTTGCATTTCATCGAACTGCCCTAAACTAGTGCCTGCGGACAGGGAAACCTGAAAGCACCCAGGGGCCGACCAGGTTTCGACGTGGGTGCAGATCCGGCGCAGGGCATGTCGAGCACCAGTCAGCTCGTAAATCCATCTGGAAACAAAGTAACTGCGAACGATCAAACGTACGCACTCGCGGCTTAACACCCGTGAGCCTCTCAACAGCAGGCCGATGGGCTGGGTTGAAGGTCGCAAGACCTTAAGCTGAGAGGTCATTCACATCGGCTGGCGCCATGTTGGGTCGCTCAACATGGCGCGAGATCAAGCGACTGGTCCTGAAGGTAGCGTGTCGCTGCGCGACCCAGGGATAAGAAAATAAATCAGACGACTACACATGTAGAACTGTCCGGTGATGGCTTGCGGACGGGGGTTCGATTCCCCCCGGCTCCACCATTTCAACGTCCAAGGGCGTCCACCAAGATCCGGTAGACGCCCTTTTTCTTTGTAAATCAACGGTTTTTTGTCCCGTAGGGTCTATGGACGTCCCAGGACATCCCAGGTGAAACCGGCACCGCCAACGGGCGCCGGTGACGTTATGAGTGACTGGGTCAGGCCAAGTCGAACGTGACCTGCAACGGGCTATGGGCTCTCAGCGTTGCTTTTAAGTAAACATAGATGTTTACTATTTGAGCTGCATAGATACAATCTATGTGCATGCCAAAGACCGCTCGCGCACTGCAACAACTGCCACCTGCCACCTTGGCCGCCATCGAAAAGCTGGGCGCCGACCTGGCGGTTGCGCGCTTGCGGCGCAAAGAATCCCTCAAGACCTGGGCGCAACGCATGGGGGTGTCGGTGCCCACGCTGCAGCGGTTGGAGGCCGGAGATCCTGGCGTGGGCATCGGCATTGTGGCCACCTCGCTGTGGCTGATTCAGCGCGATGGCGAACTCGGCACGTTGGCAGCGCCCGAGCACGACCGGGGCGCCATCGAGATGGAAGTGCGCGAAGCGGTCGCTTTGGGGCGCGCTCGCGCGCAAGCGGCTGCGGCAGCCCGGTTGAATACGGCACCGAAAAAGGCTTGAGATGCGCCTGGATGTCCTGACCCTCTGGTACCTCGGCAACCCGGCCGAACCCAGACCGATCGGCACACTCAGGCTGGTATCGGGGGGCAAGGGCGTTTCGCTGCAATACGGCAAGGAATGGCTGGCCTCCGGCTTTGCGATCAGCGAAGACCTGCCGCTGGCAGACACCGAGTTTCTGCCACCTGGGCGCTTGTTTGCCGATGCGCCACGCGCCGTGGGAGCGGTGGACGACGCGCGACCCGACCGCTGGGGCGAGAAAGTCATCCGGTTTGTGGACAAGCCACAGCGCCTGTCGCTGATGGAGTACCTGTACTACGCGGGGGACGACCGCTTTGGTGCCCTGGGCGTGTCCACTTCGGCGGAGCGCTACGAGCCGCGTCCCGGCGGGCCACTGCCCAGGCTGCAGGATGCCAAGCACCTGAGCGAGGTGGTGGCCAAGATCGAGGCTGCCGAGCCACTGACGGCGTTGGAGGCCCGCATCATTGCGGGCGGTGGCAGCCCGATGGGCGGTGCCAAGCCCAAGGCGCTCATCGACATCAATGGCGATGCCTGGGTCATCAAGTTTTTCAACAACGAGCCCGTGGATACGCCGCTGATTGAGCATGCCACCATGACCTTGGCTGCGCACGCGGGCATCACCGTGGCGCAGACCCAGCTCATCCCGTTGGTCGGGTTCAATGCGGTGGCGATCCGCCGCTTCGACCGCGAGCGAAACCACCGCATCCACAGCATCTCGGCCGGCACGGCCATCCGAGCAACCACCGCCAGTGGAGAGGAGCCGCAGATGGGTTATCCGGAACTCGCCCGCATCTTGCGGCGGGTCGGGGTGGCGCAAGACGGCGTGAATCAGCGCGATGCACGCGAACTGTTTCGCCGCATGGTCTTCAACATCCTGATGGACAACACCGACGACCACGAGAAGAACCACGCCTTGCTGGTGGTCCACCCTTACGACAACGGGAAGCTGAAGCTGGCACCGGCCTACGATGTGTTGCCCACCCACTCCGGGCAGGGGTACCAGGAATTCATCTGTGGCGCAGACGGTCGGGACTCCACGCTGGACAACGCCATGTCAGAGTGCGGCGCGTTCGGTCTGCAACCAGAGGGGGCTGCTCAGGAGGTGGCCACCGTCATCGGGGCCGTCAACACCTGGCGGATGCACTTTGCTCAGATCGGTGTAACTACAGGCGACATTGAACTCTTGGCGACCTTCATAGATGGCGATGTCCTGCTGGAGCAGCGCAGAGGCTTTGACCCGAGGCGGTACGCAAGGGTGGGCGGCAAAGGTGCGAGAAGTGCAAGACGCGGTCCTTTCTCGGACGAATCCCGCTGACCCTCACAGGTAGCACCATGCGCATGGCCACCGTGGAACCTTGCAGGCGTGGTGGAGCGACCACACCGCCCAGTCGCTTGAGCCGTGCTCTAATCCTGCTTCGGCTTTTTCTTTGTGCGTGAACAAGACGCGAAAGTGAGCGAAAATTCGGGGAACAAACCGGGGAACAAACCGGGGAACAAAACCGTTCTGGTGCGTCACGGATTTGAGCGTTTATGGGGCTTCTGAGGCATCTTTCAATAGACCTCAGCCCACCAGTACCAAAGCACCAACTGTTAACAGTTGGTGCTTTTTGTCGCCTGTTTGCGCCGGTTCCTCACCCGGCAACAGTCTCCGCTATCAACACATCGGCCGAGATACCCAGGCTCTTGTGCAGTCTGCGGATCATGGCCAGTGTCAGCGGGCGCTTGCGGCTTAGGACTTCGTAGACGCGGTTGCTTTTGCCAATGATCGGCTCAAGATCTTTGACAGACAGACCGCTCTGATCCATCCGGAACTTGATGGCTTCCACCGGATCTGGCGCGGTGATGGGCACGTGCTTGGCCTCGTAGGCTTGCACCAGCGCGGCCAGGATGTCCAGGCGATCACCCTCCGGCGTGCCCAGATCAGGGTCGGACACCATCAAGGCAGAAATCTCTTTGAGCGTGGCCTTGTAGTCTGCGTCGGTGCGGATAGGGCGGATGTCCATGTTTTCCTCCGTGGCCGGTCAGGCCATTTCAACGGTTTCGGCGTCCACTGCGTCGTACTCTTTGTGGGTGCCGACGAACTTCACGTAGACGATCTGCAACTTGTATGCAATGGCCACGATCAGCCGGTAGTCATTGCCTTTGATGTTGAAGACCACGCGACGGTTCTTCAGCACGCTGGCGCTGCGGTACTGCGCCTTGATGTCGGCGGGCTGGCTCCAACTTGCACTGGAGGCCTCCTTGTACCAAGCCTTCAGCGGTTGCTCGGCGTCGGGATGGCGCTCCAAGAACGCCCGAAGGGTAGACACCGCAATTACTCGCATGGATCGAAGTTTAGTCCCAAAATGGGACTAAGGCAAGTGACATTCAGGCCGACAGTGACATTCAGGCCGGTGACATTCAGGCCGGGCGGGTGGTGAAGACGTCCAAGAATGAGTGTGAGTGCGTATGTTTATGGTTGTCCGGAGTGGACGCCCGGCTGCTCAAGGTTGATGCATTTTTGCCATGGCTGGCGCGAAATTTCTCGCGGCCCAGCAAGAAGCCGAGCGATGCCCACTTGCGGCCCCGGTTGGCAGCCTATGTCCAAACGGATATAGTCCCCGTATGAAGCCGCTGACCTTCCTGGGCGATTCCCTCAAGGCCGTTCGCGGTTTCGCCGATGACGCCCGCCGGGACGCTGGCTACCAATTACGCCGAGTGCAACAAGGCCACCAGCCGCATGACTTCAAGCCCATGCCTTCGGTGGGCCAAGGTGTTGAGGAGGTGCGCTTGTGGAGTGAGGAGGGCACCTTCCGCGTGGCGTACGTGGCCCGCTTGCCCGAAGCGGTGTACGTGCTGCACGCCTTTCAAAAGAAGACGCAAACCACTGCACAAACAGACATTCAACTGGCGGCGCGGCGATACCGCGCTTTGATGAAGGATCGACCATGACAACCAAGCCCCAAACCTTCGCCGACGCTTTCGACGCATTGGCCGACACGCCTGAAGAAGCTGCCAACCTTCGGGCCCGCGCTGATTTGATGGATGGGCTCACGCATTTGGTGTCCGCCGAGGGTTGGACGCAGGCCGAAGCGGCGCGCCGTTGCGGTGTCACCCAGCCGCGCATGAACGACCTGCTTCGTGGGCGCATCAGCCGGTTTTCACTGGACGCGTTGGTGAACATGGCTGCGGCTTGTGGGTGGCGCGTGCGGATGGAGCTGGTGGCCGCGTGATGGGCGGTGTGGGGCCGTCCACCTTCGCATGTGCATGAGGTAGCGTGACCCAAACGGGGGAACAACTGGGGGAACAAAACGGCTTCTTTGGTCAAAAAAGCCAAGTTCTCCGGGCTACGACCATCCGGCGCGGTTCCCCCCGGCATCCGGTTGGGATTTTTACGTACAGACCGCAGCGGCGGAGCCCAACGCGAAGCGAGTGACACTTTCGATCACGGCCCAAGTGACTTTTCTGAGGCCAAGCTGGACCTATTGAACGACCCGAGGTAACCTCGCCACCAACGTCGGCCGCAGGAGTAATCACGTGAATCCAACACACCAACCCGACTCGAAGCTCGACCTCACCTTCACGCGCGTCGTTGATGTGCCTCGTGCTTTGGTGTGGCGCGCGTGGACTGAGCCCGCGCTGCTCATGCCCTGGTTTTGCCCCTTGCCGTGGAAAACCATTGACTGCGAAGTCGACTTGCGACCCGGTGGCGTTTTCCGCACCACGATGCAGTCGCCCGAGGGGCAGTTGTTTCCCAACATGGGCTGCTATTTGGAGGTCATACCCAACCAAAAGCTGGTGTGGACGAATGCCTTGCTACCAGGCTACCGGCCCGCCGTGGTGGCAGCCACATGCGGCTCGAACGACGTGAATTTTTTGTTCACCGCCATGATCGAGCTGGAAGACAGCGGGCAGGGTACCCGGTACACCGCAACGGTGATCCACGCGGACGAAGAAGGCAGCAAAAAGCATGCTGCCATGGGTTTTGAGGGCGGTTGGGGCGCGGCGCTGGACCAATTGGTGGCCATGATCAAGAAGGGTGTCTGATGGGCTCAGCCCGTCGGCCAGTGGCGGTTGGTGCGACTGTGCCACGCCATCAAGTCGTCCAAACCGATCAAGTGGGACGCAGCTGATGAAAGTGGTTTTGGCTCCCACCCTTCACGTTGATCAAGCCCCGGGCCGATGGCCATGACGCCTTCGAACGCGGCATTGGCAAAATACACGCTGCGCGTCACAACCACTTGAACGTGGGCCGCTTTCGCCGAACGTACGCCGGCGGGCGAGTCTTCCAACGCAACAGCCTCTGCGGACTTTAGGCGCAGCCGATCGAGGGCCTGCACGTACACCTCAGGGTCGGGCTTTTTGTGCGCAACATCCTCGCCGCACACCACGGCCGCAAATCCTTCGGCCCAGCCCGCGCCCCAATGAGCCCGCAGCAGCGCGTCGACGTTGCTTTGGCTGGTGGTGGTGGTGATGGCCATGGCGATGCCCTGGGTGCTGCACTGCGCCATCAACTCGCGCACGCCGGGCCGCAGCGGGATGCCATGGGATCGGATGAGATCGGCGTAGAGCCCGTTCTTGCATTGGTGCACCCAACTCGCCAGCGACTCCCGCTGGGCAAGGCGCTTGGGCGCGTCTGCACGCGTGCGCATGTCATGCAGAAGCCGTTCGCGGCCGCCCGTGACGGCCAGAAGTTCACCGTAACGCTCGACACTCCAATGCCAGGGTAGGTCACATGCCTTGAAGGCGAGGTTGAAGGCCACGCGGTGGCCATCGCGCTCGGTCTCGGCTATCGTGCCGTCAACGTCCCAAAACAGTGCCTTGAGCGTCACGCGGGTGGCCCGTCACAGCGCGTGGAGGGTTTGACGTTGCCGCTCCACCATGCGCCAAATGAAGGGCGTGAAAATAAGCTGCATGGCCAACTCCATCTTGCCGCCGGGCACCACGATGGTGTTGGCGCGCGACATGAACGAGTCGTGGATCATGCTCAGCAGGTACTGAAAATCGATGCCTTTGGGGTTGGCAAAGCGGATCACCACCAGGCTTTCGTCGGGCGATGGGATGTCACGCGCCACGAAGGGGTTGGACGTGTCCACCATCGGCACGCGCTGAAAGTTGACATGGGTGTGGGTGAATTGAGGGCAGATGTAGTTCACGTAGTCGGGCATGCGGCGCAGGATGGTGTCGGTCACTGCTTCGGTGGAATAGCCGCGCTGCTTTTTGTCACGCCACAACTTTTGCACCCACTCCAGGTTGATCACAGGCACCACCCCGATGAGCAAGTCGGGGTGACGCGCGATGTTGATGTCGGGGGTGACGACAGCGCCGTGCAAGCCTTCGTAAAACAGCAACTGCGTGTTGGATGGCAGGTCTTCCCATGGCGTGAAGGTGCCTGGTGGTTGTTGGTAGGGTGCCGCTTCTTCTGCGTTGTGCAGGTATTTGCGGTGTTTGCCCACGCCCGTCTCGCCGTAGCAGCGAAACAGCTCCTCCAATTCAGCGAACAAGTTGTTCTCGGGCCCGAAATGGCTGAAGTTGCGGTTGCCGGCCTTTCTCGGCTTCCGCCAGGCGCAACTTCATTTCTTGGCGGTCGTAGCGGTGGAAGCTATCGCCTTCAATGGTGGCAGCGCGCACGCCTTCACGCCGAAAGATGTTCTCGAAGGTGCGCGTGACCGACGTGGTGCCCGCGCCGGAAGAGCCTGTGATGGCGATGATGGGGTGGCGCTCGGACATGGTTTAACTCCGCCTTGATGGGGATTGTTATAGAGAATTTTTGAGGCTGACGCGACTCAGTCGCGAAATAGGCCGCGCTCGGCAAAGAGTGGATTGCCTCGCTCTCGCGTGGCCGGCTCGTGGTGGTAGCGCTCGATGCGCTCCACCTCGTTCTTGGAGCCGAACACCAGACCGATGCGCTGGTGCAGTTCGGTGGGCTTGACGCCCAGCATGGGCTGGCGGCCGGTGCTGGCACGGCCGCCGGCTTGCTCCATGACAAAGCCGATGGGGTTGGCCTCGTAGAGCAAACGCAGGCGGCCCGGCTTGGACGGGTCTTTGGTGTCGCGGGGGTACAAAAACACCCCGCCGCGCATCAAGATGCGATGCGCCTCGGCCACCATGCTGGCGATCCAGCGCATGTTGAAGTCTTTGGCCCTGGGCCCCGGTTTGCCGGCCAGGCACTCGTCCACGTAGCGCTTGACCGGGGGCTCCCAAAATCGGCTGTTGGACGTGTTGATGGCAAATTCGTGTGTGTCGACCGGCACTTGGATGTTGCGATGCGTGAGCATGAACTCGCCAAGATTCGGGTTCAGCGTGAAGCCCGCGACGCCGTTGCCCACCGTCAGCACCAACATCGTCGTAGGGCCGTACAAGGCGTACCCGGCCGCCACCTGGGTGGCACCGGGCTGTAAAAAATCGGCCTCGGTCACGTCCCGGCCACTGTCCATCACGTCCTGCGGCGCACGCAAGATTGAAAAAATACTGCCCACCGACACGTTGACATCGATGTTGCTCGAACCATCGAGTGGGTCAAAAACCAGCAAGTACTTGCCGCGCGCATGGGCCACGGGGATCTGCCTGGGCTCGGCCATCTCTTCGGATGCCATGCCGGCCAGGTTTCCGCTCCATTCGTTCATGCGGATGAAGATCTCATTGCTCAGCACGTCGAGCGGCTTTTGCACCTCGCCCTGCACGTTGATGGCGCCGACCTCGGGTGGCGCAGCTGCCGTGATGGCGTCGCCAAGCTGACCAAACGCGACAATTCGGGCGATTGCTTTGCATGCCAAGGACACGTCCAGCAACAGCGCGTTGAGGTCACCACTGGCCCCAGGGAATCTGCGCCTCTCTTCGATCAAGTAGCGCGTAAGGGTCCAACGTTGCGACAAGGGCATGGGAGGCTTTCGGTATCAGTTCTGGGGTGGCGCTGGGTTGGCAAACAAGCGGCTGCCGCGGATGTCGCTTGGCTGCAGCGTGGACAAGTCGCTTGCATTGAGCACGCGGTCGCCGTCAGCGTAGAGGCGGCTTGCTTGGCGCAGTCGTGCCCGGTCGAGCGCGTTGCGCACGCTGCGCGCGTTGGCAAAGTGGGGTTGCTTCAGTCGCAGGCCCAGGTATTCGGCAAAGGTTTCACGCGCTTCAGGCTCAAAGCGGTAGTTCATGCCCAGCAGCATGCGGTCGGCAATGTCCAACAACTCGCCCTGGCCGTAATCAGGGAAGTCAAGGTGGTGGGCGATGCGGCTGCTCATCCCCGGGTTGCTCTGAAAAAACGTGTCCATGCGGTCTTTGTAGCCCGCCAGAATGACAACCAAATCATCGCGCTGGTTTTCCATCACTTGCAGCAGAATTTCGATGGCCTCTTGGCCGTAGTCGCGCTCGTTTTCGGGGCGGTAGAGGTAATAGGCCTCGTCGATGAAAAGCACGCCGCCCATGGCCTTCTTCAACACCTCTTTGGTTTTGGGTGCTGTGTGGCCGATGTACTGGCCCACCAGGTCGTCGCGGGTGACGGCCACCAAGTGGCCCTTGCGGACGTAGCCGAGCCGGTGCAAGATCTCTGCCATGCGCATGGCGACGGTGGTCTTGCCCGTGCCAGGGTTGCCAGTGAACGACATGTGCAAGCTGGGTGCCGTGGTGCCGCTGGATGACTGCAGGCCCAGATTCAACCGCAACTTGTCGATGACGAGCAACGCGGCAATGTCGCGAATGCGCTGCTTGACGGGCGCCAAGCCGATCAAGTCGCGGTCCAACTCGTCGATGACCGTCTCAACCTTGCTTCGTGCCAACACTTCGTTGACGGTGCTTGCGGGCACTGCGGGGTCCACACCCTCACGGTGGGCCGGGGGCGCGGAGGGTAGTGCAGAGGCACTGCCAGGAATGACGTACGTGGGCGCTGGCATGGCAAGCAACCGCTTCAGTACCTTTTGCCTTCGGGCTTGTCGGCCGCGTAGCTGTGGATGGTGTACCGCATGCTTCGACCATTCACCTCTTGACGCGTGAGGCTGAAGCCGGGCTCGTTGGCCGGCCGGTTGACGATGAAGCTCATCACGATGCTCTCGACCCCTCGTGTGGAGTCAAAAGCCATCAGCCGGATGTACGTGTTTGGAAACGTTTTGCGGCATTGGTTCAGCTCCAGCAACACGCCTGCTGCGTCGTGCAGGTCGAACATGGGCATGCCGAACATCTCCCAGTAGGTGTTGCGCGGGTGCGGGTCGTCGGTGTACTCCACGCTCCAGGCGTAGCCTTTGTTCAAACCGTATTCAATCTGCAAGGAAATCTCAGCATCCGTCAGGTCGGGCAAAAAGCTGAACTGACCCTGCGTGATGCGTTGGGTGGGGTTGGTCATCATGGCGATGGGCTCCTGCGAAAGTCAGTTAGACACCGAAGGCGTCACCGCGTAGTCGCTGGTGTCGGTGGATGTGTAGTTGAAGCTGATGTCGCCCCAGGTGTCGAGGGCCTGCTTGAGCGGCGTGCAGGTTAGTGCGGCGTTGCGCAAGATGTCGGGCCCCTCGTTGCGGATGTCCTTGCCTTCGTTGCGTGCTTTGACCATGCATTCAAGCGCGACGCGGTTGGCCACAGCACCCGCCTGGATGCCGGCAGGGTGGCCGATCGTGCCACCACCAAACTGCAGAATCACGTCGTCGCCGAAGAGGTCGATCAACTGGTGCATCTGGCCTGCATGGATACCGCCGCTGGCCACGGGCATGACTTTTTTCATGTCGCACCAGTCTTGATCAAAAAAGAGCCCACGCGGCAAATCCTGGTGGGTGTAGCTGTCGCGGCAGACGTTGTAGTAGCCCTGCACCGTCATTGGGTCACCCTCGAGCTTGCCCACGGCCGTGCCCGTGTGCAAGTGGTCGACGCCCGCCAGCCGAAGCCACTTGGCCATCACGCGAAAGCTAACGCCGTGGTTCTTTTGACGCGTGTAGGTACCGTGGCCTGCGCGGTGCATGTGAACGATCATGTCGTTTTTGCGCGCCCAGTTGGCCATGCTTTGAATGGCCGACCAACCGATGATCAAGTCGACCATGATCACCACCGAACCCAGCTCTTTGGCAAACTCGGCACGCTCGTAGATGTCTTCCATCGTCGCGCCGGTCACATTCAAGTAGCTGCCCTTGACTTCGCCCGTGGCGGCGCTTGCTTTGTTGACAGCGTCCATCACGTACAAAAAGCGGTCGCGCCAGTGCATGAACGGCTGCGAGTTGATGTTCTCGTCGTCCTTCATGAAGTCCAGGCCACCCTTCAGACCCTCATAAATGACGCGGCCGTAGTTGCGTGCAGAAAGACCCAGCTTGGGCTTGGTGGTGGCGCCAAGCAGGGGCCGGCCGAATTTGTCCAGGCGCTCGCGCTCGACGATGAGGCCGGTGGGAGGGCCTTTGAAGGTTTTGACCAGCGCCACGGGCATGCGGATGTCTTCCAGTCGCGCAGCCTTGAGAGGCTTGAAACTGAACACGTTGCCAATCAAACTGGCGGTTATGTTCGCGATTGATCCCTCTTCAAACAGGATGATGTCGTAGGCCACCCACGCGAAATACTCGCCGGGTCGACCTGGCACAGGCTCCACTTTGTAGGCCTTGGCGCGGTAGCTGTCGCAGGCCGTGAGGCGGTCGGTCCACACCACCGTCCATGTGGCCGTGCTGCTTTCGCCAGCAACAGCGGCTGCGGCTTCGATCGGATCGACGCCGTCCTGGGGCGTGATGCGGAACAGGCACAAGGTGTCCGTCTCTTTGGGCGCGTAGTCCGCATCCCAGTAGCCCATTTGACGGTATTTGAGAACGCCTGCGCTGTAGCGCTTTTTGGCGTCGGTGATAAGGCCAGGTTCGGCGGGCTGATTCACTCCAGGCTCCTTGATATCGGGCGAAAGGTTTGACGGTGTGGCGAGCGGAATGTAGGGCTGTTGAATCAATCAGAATAGTCAGATATTCTTTGCATTCAGTTAAGGAAAAACTTAACCATGAACATCACGTTTCGGCAGCTGCGGGTATTTACGGAGGTGGCTCAGCACCAAAGCATGGCCCGGGCGGCCGAGACGCTTCACCTCAGCGCACCTGCGGTGTCGATGCAGATCAAGGAGATCGAGACCCAAGTGGGGCTGTCGCTGTTTGACCGCCATGGTCGCCAGGTGTCGCTGTCCACCGCGGGAGAGTACTTTTTGGTTCATGCCAGACGGTTGCTGGGAGACCTTAGAGAGGCCGAAAACGCCATGGCACGATTCAAGCGGCTGGAGCACGGCCTGCTCACGATCGGCGTCGTCAGCACGGCCACTTACTTTGTGCCCGAGCTGTTGGCGCGGTTTCACGAAGAGCACCCCGGTGTGGAGGTTCGACTGCGCGTGGCGGGCAACCGCGAGCAGTTGGTGCTGTTGATGGAGGCCGGTGAGGTTGACTTGTCCGTCATGGGGAGCCCTCCCAAAGAGGTTGCAACGCGCTCGGAGTCGTTTGCTGCGCATCCTTTTGTGTTGGTTTGCGCCCCCGGGCACCCCTTGCGCGCGGTGGGGCAGCCACCCGCAGCGTCGCTGCAAGACTGCGCCTTTATCGTGCGCGAACAGGGCTCGGGCACGCGGGCTGCGATGGTGGCGTATTTTGCAAAGCACCGGGTTAACCCCCGCATCACCATGGAGATGTCCAGCAACGAGGCCATCAAGCAGGCCGTGATGGCTGGCATGGGCCTGAGTTTCTTGTCGCTGCACACCATCGGGCTCGAAGTGCGCAACGGCCTCATGCATGTGTTGGACGTAGAAGGTACCCCCGTGATGCGTATGTGGAACATCGTGCGCTTGCAATCCAGGGTCTTGTCGCCAGCTGCAGAAGCTTTTCGCTATTTCATGATCGAACGAGGTGAGGCGCACCTTGCGGCCCACGACCAGCGGGTGTTGGCTCTCTAGGGGGCAAAAACGCCAAAAATGCCACCGCCCGCACAGGCGTTGTGCTAACCTCAAAGGGCCCGCTACTGAGTCAGGAGCTATGTCCAATACCCCGCGTGTTTCTGCGCCATTCGACGCCTTGTCGCCAGTTGCCCAAGAGGTGGCTGAAGTGATGGCGCGAGTCGCAAGCGACATCGCGCTCGTGATTGACCGCGACGGCGTTATTTGCAGCGTGGCCGAGGGTGCGTCGCCGCTGCCGGCCGACTGCAGCAGCTGGGTGGGTCAACGCTGGGTTGACACTGCCAGCTCAGATACACGGCGCAAGATCGAGTTGCTGCTTGATGAAATCAGCACGGGTGGCGTGTCGCAACGTCGCGAAGTCAACCACCCGGTTATCGACGGTGATTCCGTGCCCATGGCCTGGACGGCGGTAAGCCTGGGCGGGCAAGGCCCGGTGGTTGCCGTGGGGCGCGACTTGCGCACCGTGGCAGCCATTCAGCGTCGATTCTTAGATGCCCAGCACGAGATGGAGCTCGACTACTGGCAACGCAGGCATGCCGACAGTCGCTACCAAACTTTGTTTCATGTGGCGCGGGATGCCGTTTTGGTTTTGGACGCTGCGACCTTCAACGTGGTGGACGCCAATGACGCTGCGCAAGCCTTGTTTGTGCAGCCAACAGGGCAGACTCAAACTTTGATTGAGCGGGTGACCGACATGGCGCGCGCGTCGCTCGCTGAATTGCTAACCACGGCGCGCAGCAGTGGCCGCGCGGGCGAGGTTCGACTGCGGTTCAGCGACAAAGGGCCCGAATGGGACGTGTCGGCTACGCCATTTGTTGTCGCAGAGCAGATGCAGATTTTGGTGCGCGCGCGTGACCGCGAAGCGACCGATGGCGCGGGCGCGCAGCCGGGCATGATGCGAGCGCTCGTTGAGTCAACGCCCGATGCTGTTGTGATAACCGATTCGGCAGGTCACATTCTGCTGACCAACCCGGCCTTTTTAGCGTTGGTGCAGCAGGAAAGCGAATCAATGGTCAAAGGCCAGAGCCTGGCCGATGTGGTGGGTGATCACAACGGCGCTTGGCGCAAGACCATCGCACGCACACGACAGTTGGGCCTTTGCACACGCACGCCACTTGCGGTGGCCCATGGCGGGTTGGACATTTCGGTTGAGGTTTCGTCCACGTTGTTGGCTGACAGCGAAGATGACCACCTGGGGTTCATGTTGCGAACCGTTGAGCCGCCGCGGCCAGTGTCTGTGTCGAGTGCGACCGGCGATTGGCACGAGCTGCATGCGTTGCGGGCACAGGTTGGGCTGTTGCCGCTATCCACCTTGCTGCGTGAGGGCAACGACGCCATCGAACGCCAAATGATTCGCACTGCGCTGCGCATGGCCTCGGGGAAGGTGATGGATGCGGCACGGTTGTTGACCATTGAGCCTCACGCCCTGAGCCTGCGTATCCAATGCTTGGATTTGGCAAGCCATGGCGCTGACGATGACGGAATCGCCGCGTCCAAGCCGCAGCGAATGAACTGACTTCGGCCATGCAAGCCGAGTCGGCGCCCGGCGCTGCCAACCTTACCAACTGCGAACTCGAACCCATTCACTTGATTGGTTCGGTGCAACCGCATGGCGTTTTGCTGTCGGTGCGTGAGGCTGACGGCGTGGTGGTTCAGGCGAGCCGCAACACGTTGCAGGTGCTGTCGCTGGCGCTGGCCGATGTCATCGACGCGCCCTTTGCAGCGCTTGGTGGCGACGTCGCCGACCAGGTGGCGCATCTTGCACGCAGCGGTGACCTTGTTGAGCCCGTGGCCCTTCAATGCGTTCTGACGCCTGGTGGCGTGCGCCGACGGTTTGAGGGTGCCGTGCATCGCGCAGCGCCTGGCCTGCTCGTGGTCGAGTTGGAGGCGCTTGACCCGTTGCCCGGGCAGCAGGGCATCATCAATTTGGCGCCTGATGTGATCGCCGGGACGTTGTCAGCGTCGGTTCTGCGTTTCAGCACCTCGCCTTCGATAGGCACGCTTGCGGACGGTCTGGTGCAAGCCATGCGCGACCTCACGGGCTACGACCGCGTGATGGTCTACAAGTTCGACCCCGATGGGCATGGCAAGGTGATCTCGGAGTCGCGGCACCCGCGTTTGGCGTCACTGTTAGGGCACCACTACCCCGCCAGCGACATCCCGCAGCGCGCCCGCGCGCTGTATTTGCGCAACCGCGTCCGCATGCTGGTGAATGTCGACGACGAGCCGCAGGTGCTCGAGCCCGCGTTGCTTCGCCCCAGTGGTGAGCACTTGGACATGTCCATGTGCACGCTGCGAAGCATGTCCCCGATCCATCTGCAATATTTGCGCAACATGGGTGTCACGGCTTCGTTCTCGGCGTCGCTGGTGCGCGATGGCCAGCTGTGGGGCTTGGTGGCCGCCCACCATTACACGCCGCGATACTTGCGCCGCACCGTGAGGGCTGCCGCCGATTTGCTGGCTGAAGTGGCGTCGACGCGCATCACCGCGATAGAGAATTACGCGCACGCGCAAGTGGCGCTGATGGTGCGCCACCTCGAGCAGCGTTTGGTTGAAGCCACGTCAACCGAAGGTGACTGGCGCTACGCGATTTTTCGCAATTCGCGCACGCTGCTGCAGCCGCTCGAGGCCACGGGTGCAGCCCTGTTCTACGACGGTGAGTTGCTGACGTCTGGCGAAGTGCCTTCGACCCCCGAGCTGCGGGCACTGCTTGATTGGGTTCATGGCCAGGCCGGCGACGAGCCCTTTGCCTGCTCATCGGTTGGCAAGGCTGAGCCCTCGATGGCGAGCCTAACCCCAACTGCGAGTGGTGTGTTGGCGGTGCGGCTGTCCACCTCGCGGCCCGACTACTTGGTTTGGTTTCGCAAGGAGCAGCTGCTGACAGTCACCTGGGCTGGTGATCCGAACAAGCCCATGGTGGGCAACAACCCACTTGAGCTTTCGCCTCGACGCTCGTTTGACGCGTGGTCAGAAATCGTGCGCGGTACTGCAGTGCCGTGGTCGTCGACTGAACTTGCCCTGGCGCGCGCGATTGGCGCGGCACTGGTGGACATCATCGTGCAGGTTCAAGCGGTGCGCCTCTTGATTGCCGAGCACCAACTAAGCAAGGTTCGCAGCGCCGTTTCGGGCGCGCGCGAGCCGGTGATCGTGGCCGATGTTCAAGGGCGTGTGATTTTCGCCAACGATGCTTTTTTCATGCTGAGCCCGCAGCCCCTGGTGCCCGGGGAGGCACTGGCTGAACGCTTTGCGCCGCCCACACTGGTGCTTGGTGCGCTAGAACAATTGGCCCATGCGCCGCAGGCCTGGCGCCGAAACGTCGATTTGGTGGGTGCCGACGGCCCGTTGCCCGTGGCTGCGCGAGGCGAAGTGGTGGTGGGGCGAGACGGTGCCCGGCTCGGGTTTATTTTTGTACTGACCGACCTGCGTGAATCTCGCCGTGCTGCGCAGGCGCGCGAGCAATTGGAGGTGTCGCTGCGCCAAGCGGCGCGGTTGTCGCTGCCCGATGCCGACGACGTGGTGACGGCCATTCTTAGCAATGCCAGCTTGGCGGCGATGGACATCAGTGACGCGCCGGGTGGGCCCCCGGTTGCGGGGTTACTCAACGAGGTCGAAGCCTCGACGCGGCGAGCAGCCGCGCTCTACGCGCAGATTCGAAGCTTCAACGCCTAGCCTGAATTTGTTCGAAGATTTGGCAATGAGCCTCGAACGCCCACACCGCCTCGGCCACCACGTCGTCGGCTTGCACCACACCAAGGGATAGTGCTGCAAGTTGCGCTCGCAGGCCAGTGCGAAGCGCGTGCACGTTGGCGTCGTCGCCAAAATCGTAGAAGCTCGTGCCATCAACATCGGCAAAGTGCTTTTGCACCAAGCGGCTTAGGATTTGCCCGCCGTGCAGATCACCCAGGTAACGCACGTAGACGTGAGCCCAAAGACGGTGCGGATCGGCACTGCATTGCGCGCGCAAGCGCTCTGCGTACTCGAGTGTGGCGGGCACCATGGTTTGTGGGGCTGCCTCAAAGCCGCGAAGATCGGCCGCGAGCGCTGCGCTGCGGGCCAGCGCGGGCATGGCCGTCAAAGTGCCCTGCGCTTCGAGTGATGCCTCCAGCGCGCCGTAGATGGCCTGCAGGTTGGCGAGTAACGCGACGTATTGATGGCGTGTGACCTTGCCGGACAGCAGCGCGGCCATCACCCCGGCACGCTCGGCACGTGCATGCAGTGCACGCGTGTCCGCCTTCAGGCGCTGCAGCAAGGCGCCCGTTTGTTGCTCTGACAATTTTGAATCTCCCTTGCCGCCATGGTAGCCGGTCAACGGCTGCTCTTTTACGCAACCCTTGGCATGCGTACCTGCAGCAAACGCTGCACCACGGGTGACACCAGCCGCGCCACGTCGAGCGTTTCGTGCATGGCATGCGCAGGCTCGCCGCCCAACTGCATGTGCAGCAGTGAGCGGGCGTAGAAGGGCGTGTCCTCCAGTGTCTGTTGCACACGTGCCGTTTCGCCATCGCCTGGCACACGGCGGTCAACGCGCCACCAGCGCGTGGCCGGCAAGCGCTGGCGCTGTTCGAGGGCAAACGGCTCGACGCTGCCGTTGGAAGCGAAGCGCGCACCAATCACACGCCGCTCGGCGTTGTGCGCATGCACGTCGTAGACCACGGCACAGCGCCCATCGTTCAGCGGAGCGCGCAGCCAGTCCCAGCGCACAAAACCGCGCTCAATGGGCTCGTCACCCTCGTTGCTATCGAAATACGCGCTGCCTTGCCAGCGCAGACCGGGCTGTGGCAGGTCAACGTCGATGCGAGAGCAGGGGGCAATCGGGCCCCAACGGTGGCGACCGCAAGGATCAAGCGCTGTAGAAAAGGTTGAAAGTCCGCCAGGATGGAGTACCAGGCGCCCCCTCAAGCGGCGAGGCAGGGGCGCACAGCTTTCGTCAAGATCGACCACCAACGACTGACCATCCCAGCGCATGTGGCTGGGGCCAACGGCAAACGACGTGGCGTCTCTGTGCACGTGGCGGCGGCCGCGTTCGGTCATGGCCCAGTGGCGCGAGCGCGGGCCATAGAGGCAGACGTTGATGGCGCAGTGGTCCTGCGCGTCGGTGGTCGGGTTGCGCGCCAGGGCTCGGCGGTAGTAGGGTGAGAAGACGCTGCCAACAAAGGCAATGACGGTCAAGGCGTGGCGGCCGTCGTCGCTGATGGCGTCGAGGTACCACCAGAGGTAGGCGCCCGGCGCGACCGGCTGATTGAATCGAGGCGCGCCAGAAGCGTCTCGGCCGCCAGCCGTCCCGACATCGCAGCCATCGGGACCCCCGGGCCAGGGTGTGCGCTGCCCCCTGCCAGGTAAAGCCCCGGCATGGCCGTCATCGCGCCCGAGCGTTTGAACAGCGCCATCCAGCCGTGCGTCGCAGGCCCGTACAGTGCGCCACCCGAGCCCGGGTACAGGCGATGAAAATCCACGGGCGTGCGCCGGAGCACTTGGGCTTGGCGCGAGATGTAAAGGTTCAGGCCGCATTGCTGCAGCAGCGCCAGGCTGCGATGTTCGCATGAGTCAATCTCCGAAGCGTCCATGGAACTGCGGCCGTTGCCAGCCGCGTCTTGATCACCATCAGCTGGTGCGTTAACGAGCGCCAACAAACGCTCACGCCCCACGGGTGCAGCTTGCGCGTCTTGCAAGCGATCCTGGGCGCAGACATACACCGTGCCCTGCCGGGGCAGGCGGTGTCGCGTGAAGATGTCGTTGAATTCGCTCTCGTAATCGTTGTCGAAAAATACGTTGTGGCGCACCAGTGGAAAGCCGTCAGTGCGCGCGTGCATGGCCCAGGTGACGGCCGACAGTGACCGGCCTTTGGGGTGCAGCGGTGCACCCGATGGCGGGATGGCGTCACGCCCCAGCAGCCCAAGCGCCAGGGCGTTGACGTCGCCGTTGTAGACCACGCTGTCTGCTTCGATGCGCTCGCCACTGGCCAACACGACCCCACGCGCTTGGCCGTACTCGACGCTGATCCGCACGGCTTCGTTGCCCAAGCGCAGGCGCACACCTCGCTGCACGGCGAGCGCGGCCAGACGCTTGGCCAAGGTGGACATGCCACCCTCGATCGACCAAACACCTTCTTGCTCAACGTGCGCCACCAGCATCAAGGTGGCAGGTGCCGCCCAGGGCGAGGCGCCGCAATAGGTGGCATAGCGAGCAAACAACTGACGCATGCGAGGGTCGTGAAAATGGCGACCCAACGTTCGCCACAGCGATGCAAAGGGCCCAAGACCAGCGAGGGTTGAGAGACCCTTGGGGCCGAGGTCCACCGCCAGGCGCGCAAGGCTGGGTCGCTGCGAGCGGATGTGCGGGCCTTCGAGTTGCTGGTACACACGACGCGCCTCGTCGCAAAAGGCCAGGTAGCGCCGCCCTTCAGCAGGCGAGGAAAAGCGAGCGATGGCGTCGGCCGAGAGGGCTGCATCGGCGTGAAGATCCAGCCGAGGTCCGTGATCACGCCAGGCATGTCGGGCCAAGACGGTCAGCGGCTTGAGCGCAACCAGTTCGTCAAGCGACGAGCCAACCTGCGCCAACAGTTCGTCAAAGACCCATCGCATCGTAAACACCGTCGGCCCTGCGTCGATGGACGCTCCGTCAACCTCGACGGCGCGCATCTTGCCACCCGGTTCGGTGGCGCTGTCCACCAGGGTGACGTCCAACCCGCGCGCTGACAGCAGCAGCGCCGACACCAGGCCACCCATGCCCGCGCCGACCACCACCACGCGATGATGTTTAGCCATGGACGCGCCCCTGCCATTGACCTTCGATCGCCAGCGGCACCAAGCGCACAAACATCCACTCGCTGAACCAATCGTGCTGCCAAGCGCCACGGCTGGCGGCCAGGTGCGCTCCTTGGCGCGCATATGCGTTCATCGCTGCGCTGTTGTCCCAAAGGCTGAAGGTGGCTTGGCGCAACAAGGGTGCCTCACCCAGGCCGGCGGCCAAGCGGCAACCGGGCGCTTGCGCGAGGCTGGCTTCGCTGGCGGGCGCGTGGCGCCAAAAGGCCCTGGTGTGCCGAGGCCGAATCGCCGCGCGAGTGATCGAGGCCATGGGTTGGCTCTCATCGAGCGCCGCACCGGGTGCTAGCGCCACACCACCCCACGTGCCGCGACTGGACGAGACGCTCAGCAGCGCCGTTAAGCATTCGTCTGCATGGTCGCGCCGTGCCTGTACGGCAGGGGACGTGGCCAGGAAGTCGCGGGCCGACGCCGTGTCGTCAAAGAAGGCAATGAGCCCTTGTCGCGCCAGGCTGGGGGCCAGACCAAAGTGGCCATCGCGGCCACTTCCGAGCACGCGGGCAAAGCGCATACCCGGGCTGCGGGACAAGTCGCGTGTGCCCAACACAAGCCTTGACATACCCCACGGCACCGCTTGGCGGCGGTACCGCACCAGCATCAGCACCACCACGCTGGGCGTTCCCGCTGGGGCGCTGGTGATGCTGGCTGTCGGTGCGGGCTGCGTTTGCGGGGTGGGTGCAAACGCGCTTCGGATCACTGAGGATTGCCCGCTACTGGACCGTCACTTCGACACGGCGAGCGGTTGGGTCTTCGCCTGCTACGTTGGCTTCAGTCTGCCGAGGCCTTTCGAGCTTGACGCGGTCGGCTGACACGCCGCCGGCAACCAAGGCGTCACGCACGGAAAATGCGCGTTGCTTGGCAAGCTCTTGGTTTTGAGCCAGGGTGCCTGCTGCGGAGTGAAAGCCCGAGATGGTGGCGGTGCTTTTGGCCTGCGTGCCCATGGTGGCGATCAGGGCCGTCAGTGCCTTGGCCTGGTCAGCGTCAAGGGACGGAGAGCCGACTGCAAAGTACATCACCGAGCGCTTTGAATCGGCCACCGGAGTCGGCAAGCCGACTGATGCAACCACCGCCTTGACCAACCCAGCGTAGTCTTTGGCCATGGCGAGCCCAGCCAGAGGTTTGTTAACGCCCTGGTGGCAGGTGGCGCAGCTAACCTTGGCCACATCGCCCGTGGGCCCCAAGCGGTTGGGGGGAAAGGTGCTGGTGAGTGGCTCGAGGTATCCGCCGTTCAGGTCGCGTGCCATGCGAATGCCATGCCAAGCGGTAACACGCTGCACCGGGCCATCCCACGACTGAAACGATTGCGTGTTGTGACAGAAGGTGCAATTGACGCCAAGCGACTTGCTGAAGTGATTCATCAGCGAGTAGGTGAACTCGGCCTGCTTGATGGATGTGCGGTGATCGTCCTGCGGCAGCGCTTGGGTGCCCTGAACGCGGATCTCGTCGCTGCCGTTCTTGCCACCGGCCAAAAGATGGGTGAACGGGTCGTAGGGCAGTGAAGCCAGCGCAATGGAAGGATCTGCCTTGTTCTGCCCGGCGTCGTTGCCAAAACCAGGCCCCACCCGATTGTTCTTGGGGGTGGCCGCCGTGTACGACACTTCAGCGGGCACAGGGTTGCCCCGGTGGCACGTGTAGCAGGTGACACCCGTCTTGCCGACGTGTTTGCCCCAATCGGCGTTGACGTGACGCGTCATCTCAATCATGCGGCGGGCGACGACCTTGGTGTATTTGGAATCGTCGGCCAAGTTGGCTGGGTTGTGGCAGTAATTGCAGCCTTCAGCGGGTGACACCCATTGCGTCATGGCCAGCATGTGACGGGTGAACTCGCCCACCGACAAGTCGCCCAGCACCTTGACGTTTTGGTAGATGTCCTTGGCCTTGGGGCCTTCGGTCGATGCTGGCGGTGGCAGGTCAGGGATGGGCGGCAGGGCGGCTTTTTGTGCGGCCAGGATGCGCGGATTGTCAATCTGCTGCATGCCCGTGCCACGGTAGCCTTGTTGCGTGCTTTGCATGGGCGGGCGCTCGCAGGCTGCCAACAGGCCCACCGTGCACAACGCTAAAACGAGGTTTCTCATGGCTTGACTCCCTGCACCAGCGTTGCCGGATCGATGATGGCCGGCACGGCGATCGGGTAGGGGGGCGCAAAGCCGTGCTTGACGGCCCACAGGTACCAGTTGTCAACCACCGTGCCAGTGAGCAAGATGCCAATGCCGCCCACCAGGGGTGTCAACACCGCAAACCACCATGCCCAGCGGTGAATCGACTCCATTGTTGCGTTGAAGCCCATCGTCCAGCGCCAAAACAGTGCGGCGCGCTCACTCGCCGTGCCGCGGTCGACAATCTGATCAATTTCACGGTCGCCACCGTAGCGGCTAACGGCCAAAATGGTGGCACCGTGCATGGCAAAAAGCAGTGCCGAGCCGTAGAGGAACGCAATCGACAGCGCATGGAAGGGGTTGTAGAAGAGGTTGCCGTAGCGCAGCGAAAAAGCCGCTGTCCAGTCGAGGTGCGGAAAGATGCCAAACGGCACGGCCTCTCCCCACGAACCCATCAACACGGGGCGGAAGAATCCCAGCACCAAAAAGAGCCAGATGGCGGACGCAAACGCCCACGGAATGTGCGTACCCATGCCCAGTGCCTTGGCGCGGCGGTAGGTCCGTGCCCACCACAGCAGCATTGACGTGGTCAAGGCGCCACCGGCAACCAACCACCAGCCCCCCTGATTCATCGGCGGCAAGTGCAGACCGTAGCCGGGGGGTGGGGGTTCGAGCGCCAGCCAGGGTAGCTGGCGGATGAACTCCACCGGGTTCCAGTTGACTGACGCCAGCATGTTCAAACCCATGATGTTGAACGACAGCACGCCCAAGATCAGCGACGCCACCCCCAATCCACCAAGGTAAACGGGGCCAATTTGGGCATTGCCCAGTCGCCCTGCCAGGTGCACCAAGAACGGGGTGCCGCTGCGCGGGCTGTTCCCGTGCGGCAGATCGATGCCAAGCTGCGTGGGGCCAACTGCCTGCACACGCGTGAATAGATTTTGGTATTGCGCCATGGGGTCGCTCCTACGTCCTGATCACTATTTCCAAATGGGAAGGGCCAACCACCAGTTCCACCATTCGGGCCAACCGCGGGTCCAAAATGGGCCACTGATGACGATGCAAACCGCGCTGAAGAACACCGCAGCCAAGGCCAGAAAGAGACCCAAACGATGGATGCCAAGCGTGCCGACTGAGTAGCCAATCAGGTCGCGAAAGAACGTGTCTTCATGGTCGGGTGTCTTGACCACTTGGCCTTCGCCAGGGTTGGTGGCCGACAGAACCAAGCCGCCGTGCAGTGAGAGTGCCAGCGCACAGGTGAAGAAGAAACTGATGGCGATCATGTGCGCCGGGTTGTAGTGAAAGTGCAGGTACTGGTAGCCCACGTTGGACACCCAGTCGAGGTGACTGAAGATGCCGTAGGGGAAGCCGTGGCCCCAAGCACCCAACAACACAGGGCGAATCACCACCAGCGTGACGTAGGCAAAGATCGCCATGCCGAAGGCAAAGGGCACGTGCAGGCCCATGCCCAGCTTTCGGCAGATCTCGACTTCGCGCATCATCCAACTGCCAAAGGCACCAATCGCACAAACGGTCACCACCTGCCAGATGCCGCCTTCTTTGAGAGGCGCGAAGCCGAGACCGTATTTCAGGTCTGGTGGTGCAATGCTGATTTGCCACAGGTTCCATGTGGGTCCGATGGCCGCGCCGTAGGCAAGCATCGCCACACCCACGAAGGTGAAAAAGATGGTGGTCACGCCGAAGAAGCCGACATAAAACGGCCCGACCCAAAAGTCGAACAGATCACCACCGACGAGGGTGCCGCCGCGCACGCGGTATTTGCGCTCGAAACTCAGCATCGCCATGGCCGGTTCCTTATAAAAATTTTGGGAAAGACGGGGCTTGGTCTGTGAAAACCGTGCCCCGCCATCCGTTTGTCACTTTGATGGACCCTCGAAGAATTACTTCTTGGGCATCGCAGCGTTCTGCTTCATCGTCTGGTTGGCGGCAGGGCCATCCAGCCAGTTGAAGGTTGGTGTGGACAGCAAGACCAGATGGATCATTGCTGCCAACCCGAACAGGAAAATGCCTTGTGCAACCATCGCGCGAAGCGGGTCGAACAACTTCCAAATACGCCACATAACATAACCTCCTATTGAACATGCGACATGAAGGTATAAACAGCCGCCTTCACGCCCCCGTGCACCGATGTCGCACCCTCGGAACCCGGTAACCAGGACCGCCACTGCATCCCCAGCGTCTGTCCGACGAGGGCGACCGCCAGGAACACGACGAAGGCCGCGACGAAGAGCAATCGGAAGGATGTTCGATCCTCCTTTTGCATCTGCGCTTGGGACATCGGGTGTTGCTTCGCTTGAGTAGTCATGACAGTCCTTGCTTGCTTTGTGTTGCTACAACCAGGGACGCCAGATCCAGACCAGGATGTGGGCGACCACAGCAATTGCCGTGAAGCCTACGAAACCTTGCGTCCAGAATTGGTGAAACTCCTGTGCTTCTTCGTCAGTCAGACCCGATACCGAGCCTTTGCGTTCAGCCATGAGAACTTCTCCTTCTTTGAAATCGACCTTGCGGCCTTTTTTGCGCACAGCCCGCGCAAGGTGGGCAGCCGCGGCAGAAAGCCACGACATTCGGAACGGGGTGGTATGTCAGCGTCATGCGCTGGTTACCTCCTCGTGTGATTCTGCGAAGCCGGTCACGCGTGCGACCTGGCTGCGTGTGACGCGTGCCAGACCTTCGCCGCGCGTGGCCGATTCGGCCCGGTCGCGCCACTGCTTGGCGGCCGAGATCTGCACCAGCACCGGCTCGCGTTCAACGGCCCGGGCCAGCAAAGCTTGGGCTTCGTCGTCCCAGGGCAAGGGTGCTTCGGTGGCGCGCGCCGGTGTGGCGTCAACCTTGTCAAGATCGGTGCCCAGGGGCAGGATGTGGAAGAGTGCGTCAAACAGTGCGTTGCAGAACTCCTGCACCAGGTAGGTGGCGCCGGCGTAGCCCATGAATGGGGTGCCGGTGGCGCGGCGAATCACAGCACCTGGAAACGATGCCGGGATGTAAGTCGGTTGTGGGCCGTGGCCTGAGCCCGCTTTTTCGGCCAAGTACATGCGTTCGTTGTAAGAGCCGAACATGACCAACGGCGCTTGCTCGTGGCATAGCTTTCGCACGTTGTCGTTGTCGGTCTTGCCCGCAGGCTTGCGTGCGATGGCAAACTTGCACGGCAGGCCGAGCTCGTCCTCCAGGAAGTGGCGCACGCCGCGTGTGTAGGTTTCGCTGGCCACGATGGCAAAGCTTGCCGTGCCAAAGAAGTCTTGGGTGACCGACCGCCAGAGGTCCCAGATGGGCTTTATCGTGGTGTGTTTTTCGCGTTCGATGAAGGGCTCTGGGTCGAGGCCAGTCAGTTTGCCCAGCTCGCGCAAAAAGGCCGTGGTGCTGTGCAGACCGATGGGCGCTTGCAAGAAGGGGCGCTCGAGCGCCTCGCACAGGGTGCGGCCAAACTCGCGGTACATGCAAATGTTGACATCGGCCTCAACAAGGCGTGACACATCCATCAGGTGCGAGCCCAAGGGGAACGCCATGTTGACGTCGCAGCCGATGCCTTGCACCAAGCGGCGGATCTCGGCCAAATCGCTCGGGCCGTTGAACATGCCGTAAGACGGGCCAATGATGTTGACACGTGGCCGTTCGCCTTCTTTCCTAACCCGCTGGGGCACAGTACGCAGGCCGTATTGTTGCCACAACCAGTAGATGGCGCGGTTGGCGGTCTGCCATTGGTCTTCGTCGATGGTGCGTGGCAAAAAGCGCTGAATGGCGGTGCCTTGGGGGGTGACGCCGCCACCGATCATTTCGGCGATGGAACCGGTTACCACCACGCTGGGCAGATCGGGGTCGAGTGCCGCGTGGGCGCGTCGCATGGCGCCTTCGGTGCCTTCGCGGCCCAGTTGCTCTTCAGCCAGACCCGTCACGACAATCGGCAGTTCGTGCGGTGGCAGCGCGTCGGTGTAGTGCAGCACGCTTGTCACGGGCAGGTTTTCGCAGCCGACAGGGCCGTCGATCACCACTTGCAAGCCTTTGATCGCGGTGAAAACATACACCGCGCCCCAATAGCCGCCAGCACGATCGTGGTCCAACACCAGCATCAGATCATCTCCTCTGCTTTGCGCTTCTTGGCCGCTTTTTCCATCTGGCGACGCACGTCAGCACGGAACTCGGGGCGCAATTGGGGCGTGTCCTCCCAGACCCCCGCGCGGTCGCCTTTGCCGGTGTCGCCGAAGAACGTGCTCATGGCGTCGAAGCGTGCTTGGTTGCCCAACGCTGCGTTGACAACCTGCGCCAGCGACCCGGCACCGGCGGGCCCCATCAGGGGGCGCGCCGAGATCAGGTTGGTGAAATACAGCGACGGGGTGTTGGATTGTTTGGCGGCCTGCACAACGGGTGTCGTGCCGATGACCAGCTGGGGCTGGTATTCGCGCATCGCTGCAAGGTCGTGCTCGAGCGACGCGCGGAACTGAACCTGCACACCTTTGGCTTGCAGCCACGCCAAATCGGATGCCGACCAAGGCGTTTTGGGGCAGGCACTGCCCACGTAGCGAACATCGGCGCCTGACTCGATCAGCAGGCGGGCCACCAACAGCTCGGAGCCTTCGTAACCCGACAGCGTGATGCGGCCCTTGATGGGTGAGCGCGCCAAGGCAGCTTGAATGGCGGGTAGCACACGCTGCTTGGCGGCGCCAACTTTTACGTCGCTGACGTTGGCTGCGCGTCCGATGGCGTCTAACCACGCTGCGGTGCCGTCCAGACCGACCGGCGCTGACCCAATGACAGGCCGACCTGCGGCTTCAAATTCGCGCACACTGGCGGTGTAGAAGGGATGAATGGCGGCGACCACTTCACCTTTGAGCGCCGCATACAGCTCGCGCCACTCACGGGTCGGCACGACGGGGCCGGCCGCGAGGCCCATGGGCTCCAACATCATGCCAATGCTCATCGGATCGGCAGGGAACATCTCGCCCAGCAGTGTCACCGTGGGTTTGTCGAGCACCGCACTGCGCGGCGCTGCCACGGGACCTTGTTCGGCTTCACTGCGTGCATACCGCAGCATGGCGCCAGCAAGCACATCCTTGGCCTCGGCGTGTGTGGGCACGCCAAAGCCTGGCACGTCGATGCCGATGATGCGAACACCGTTGAGTTCTTTGGGCAACAGTTGCAGCGGCACACCGCTGGCGGTGGGCACACACAGATTGATGATGACCAGGGCGTCGTACTTGGCAGGGTCAGCCTGGGCGTGAACAGCCTCGCGAATATCCTCAAAGAGCTTGCCGGTGACCAGGGTCTCGCTGTTGAAGGGCACGTACCCAACGCTGCGGCGCGCGCCGTAAAAGTGGCTGGTGAATGTCAGCCCATAAACACAGCACGCAGAGCCCGACAAGATCGTCATCGTGCGACGCATGCGCAGGCCTACACGCAACGAGCCAAACGCCGGGCACATGCTTTGGGGTTGATCGTGAGGCCCCTTCGCCTCGACGGGGTAGTCACGGGCGTATTGCGCCAGGGTGTCGCCTTTGCCGGCCGCAGCGGCGGCTGCGCGCATCTGCTCCTTGCCCGAATGGCACGCAGCGCCTTCGGCAGCAATGGGGATGATGCGGTCAGCGGAGCTCATGCGGCGTCGTAGATGACTTCAAGCGACGGTTTGACAAGGTCGTTTTTGCCAACCATGTCAAACAGCGTGGCGGGTTCCATCTTGAAGTTGCGCCCAGTCACTTCGGCCGAAAACAGGCCCAGCAACTGGTCTTGGGTTTGGGGTTTGGGGCGCACGGGCGGCGCTTCGGCGACGTTGGTGGCCAGCTCTTCAAACAGGGGTGCCCACTGCGTGCCGGGGCGGCCGATGATTTCGTAGCTTGCGCTCTTGCGGCGGATGTCTTCGTTGGCAGGAATCGTGGCCAACACTGGGATGCCGGCGTTTTCCGCAAACACCTTGGCCTCGCCAGTGCCGTCGTCGCGGTTGATCACCATGCCGGCTACGCCGACGTTGCCACCGAGCTTGCGAAAGTACTCGACCGCACTGCACACGTTGTTGGCCACGTACAGGCTTTGCAAGTCGTTGCTGGCCACGACAATGACTTTTTGGCACATGTCGCGGGCGATGGGCAGGCCGAAGCCACCGCAGACCACGTCGCCCAAAAAGTCGAGCAGCACAAAGTCAAAACCCCAGTCGTGGAAGCCGAGCTTCTCCAGCGTCTCGAAACCGTGGATGATGCCGCGTCCACCGCAGCCACGGCCGACCTCGGGGCCACCCAGCTCCATCGCATAAACGCCGTCGCGTTTGAAGCAAACGTCACCAATCTGCACCGGGTCGCCAGCGAGTTTTTTCTTCGAACTGGTTTCGATGATGGTGGGGCAAGCTTTGCCGCCAAACAGCAGGCTCGTGGTGTCGCTCTTGGGGTCGCAGCCAATCAGCAAGACCTTTTTTCCCTGCTGCGCCATCATGTAGCTCAGGTTGGCCAGCGTGAAGCTCTTGCCGATGCCACCTTTGCCATAGATGGCGATGATTTGCGTCGTTTTTGCGGCTGGCGACGTGGACACCGGATCGGGCTCGATCGCGGCCTCGGCGCGCAGCTGATCACGCTGCATGAACTGAACGGTTGCGGTGCTGCTCATGCGCGTGCTCTCCAATCGAGGACCATCTTCAGACAATCGTTGTCGCTGAAGGCTGTGCGGTAGGCACGCTCGGCGTCGTCGGCCGCAGCGTGGTGAGTGATAAGACCATCCAGCGGCAAGAAGCCTGACTCGGCGAGCTCGCGAACGGCCATCATGTCGGCTGGCTTCCATTCAGCGGCGATGCGAATTTGCGCCTCGCGCATGAAGGCGGGCGGAAAGAGGAAAGAAAGGGGCTTGCTGTAGAAGCCAGCAAGCACCACTTCACCGCCGGGCGCCAAGATTGAAATCAGGCGGTCAAGTATCTGTGGGTCGCCGCTGACGTCGTAAATCGAGTGGTAGTCGCGGCGCTGATCTTCATCAGGGTGAATCACGCGGTAGCCTTCGCCGCCGCCGCGGCGCTCGGTGCAGGTGTCCCACACGGTGGGCACAGGGTATCCCGCCAGAACGGTCATGCGCGCCAGCAGGCGACCCATCACGCCATGGCCAACGATCAAGTCGGGCGGCACGATCAGGTCGCGTTTGCCGCCGCCCGCCACAGCGTGATAGGCCGTGGCAGCAAGCGCAAGCAGCACGGCGTTTTCACCGAGTTCTTCTTTGACTTTGAAGATGCGCTTGCCCGGCACCACCAAGCGCGAGGCGGCGCCGCCAAACAGGCCACGCACCTCGCCAAAGCAGCGGGCACCGGGCACAAAGACGCGGTCCCCCACGTGGTAGCCCGATGTGGGCCCGGCGACGCTGACACGGCCCACCGATTCGTAACCGGGCACCAGCGGGTACCCCATGCCGGGGAAGGTTGGCATGGCGCCTGTGTAAAGCAACTTTTCGGTGCCTGTTGAAATGCCGCTCCATTCGACGTCAACGGTGACGTCGTCGTCCTGCGCCTCGGCCAGATCCAAATCATGCAGCGCCAGGTGTTCGGGCTTTTCGAGCACAACGGCGGTGGTGGTGACGGTTTTCATGCAAATGCCTCCTGGGCGCACCCCTGGGGGCGTTGCGCGGTGATCGGATGGCTGGTGTTCACTGGTTGCTTCGGATGCTTGGGTGTCATCGTAGGCTTACTATAAAAAGTGTCAAGTGGAATTTACGCTTAGGCCAATCGACTTGCGATCAAGCGGCCCGCGCCACCAGCAGCCCAGCCTGCAATGGCAGGGCGGTGGTGTGCTCTCGCACCCCTTGAAAGCCCGCTTTTTTGATCAACGCGGTCAGCTCGGCCGCACTGCGTGAGCGCCCGCTGCCCATGGCCATCAGGTACATGCCGAAATAGGCCGCGCCCATCGGCTCGGCGCCTGCGGTACCTGCCATCGGCTCAGCCAGCAGCAGCGTGCCGCCGTGGGGCAAAGCGCTGCGTGCAGCCCGCAAAATGGCCAAGGCGGGTTCGTCGTCGTGGTCGTAAATGACGCGCACGAGGGACACCACGTCGGCCCCGCTGGGCAGGGCGTCGCGATGAAAATCGCCACCAAAGGCCTGTGCGCGGTGGGCCAGACCGAGTCGGGCAAAGCGCGATCGCGCAGCGTCGGCGACGGCTGGTAAGTCAAACACCATGGCTTCTAGCTTGGGCGCCCGCGCCAGCGCAGCCGCCGCAAACACGCCCTCGCCACCGCCGAGGTCAAGTAGGCGTCGGTGACCTTGCATGGCGTAGGCGTCCAGCACTTGGCCGGCGACCAGCGGCTGCGTGGCCGACATCAGGGCGGAGTAGGGCGCGGTGGCTTCATTTTGGAGCGCACCCGGCAAGCGATCTTCGGCGTGCCCACCAGCATAGGCCCAATAGCTGGCCAACTCGCCGCGGCCCTCGCGCAGCAGCGTCAAGGGGTCGGCCAAGTTGGCATACAAGGTGCGGTGGTGTCGCACCATGGCTGTCACCGCTTCATTGCCAACCATGGCGGCACCAAGCGGCCCAAGACCCCAGCGTTTGTCGCTGCGCTGTTGCGTCAAACCGAGCGAGGCAGCTGCCTCGAGCAAGCGCAATGCCGAGAGCCGAGGCAACTTCGCCTCAGCCGCCAGTTCGTCAACGGTCAAGGGCGACTGGGCCAAACGCTCAAACAGATTCAGCTCAACACAAACGGCCAGCCACTGCGTGTAAACGAAACCGGCCACGAGGTCGAAAAGGGCGCGAGCGTGCTGGCGCGCCACGGGCCGCGTCGGTGCAAATCGGCTGGCAAAGTCGCGAAAGCGCGTGCTGGTGAGCAGCCGGTCGCGCTGGGTGTACCAGCGCTCGCGCCACACGGTTGCAAGGCTTGCTGCTGGCAAGACAGTAGGCCTCGATCAAGCGGCCACTTGGGCCCTGACTTCGGGCGGCAAAAGGCGTTGTGACTCTGCGATAAGCAGGGCGCGCAGCGCCTTGGCGCCGGGGCCGTTGGGCACAGCCTGCCCAGCATGATCGACCAGGTCTTCAAAGTGCGCCAGCGCGCCCACCAGGCCAAACTCTGCCACGGCGCTGGGCCGGCCCAGTGTGTGATCGCGTCCCACAGGTTTGCCGATTTCTTCAGCCTCACAGGCTGCATCGCGGATGTCGTCTGCCACCTGGTAGGCCTCGCCCAGCCACTGGCCAAATCCACGCCACACGCTGGGGTCGCCGCCTGCGGCCAAAGCGCCCATTTCGGTGGCTGCCGCGAACAGCGAGCCCGTCTTTGCGCGCTGGTAGTCGGGCAGGGCAACCCAGTCCTCGCACTCCCAGGCCTGACCAGCAACGATGCCATGGGGCATGCCCACGCGTTGTGCCAGCACCGCAAGCAGTGAGGGCAGGCGCAGCGGGTGGCGTGATGCACCTGCAGCCAGTGTCTCAAACGCTGTGACGATCAGGGCATCACCTGCCAGCACCGCGCAGCGCTCTCCGTAGGCAGCATGCACCGATGCTCGGCCTCGGCGCGTGGGTGCATCGTCGAAGCAGGGGAGATCGTCATGCACGAGGGACGCACAGTGAATCAGCTCAAGGGCGGCGGCGCTTGCGTCCGTCAGGGTGGTGTCGTCGTCGCCGCAGGCAGCTGCCACCGCCAGGCACAAATGAGGCCGAATGCGAGCACCGCCCGGCCACACCGCGTGACGGATCGCTGCCGCCAAGCGTTGCGGCGCGCCGCGCTGTTCACCGCGCGCCAAGGCACCATGGAGTGCCTGTTCGATCCGAAAAGTGGCTTGCTGCATCACACGGCTCCCGCGTAGGGGTCTGAGGGTCGACGGGTGCGCTCAAGCGTAATGCTTGATTGTCACCATAATGTGTAATGCAGTATAGACACTTGGCATCGGGGTCGTCAACCCACCTCCGTTGGCACATCAACGCTGCGATCGGCCGAGATTCCTCGGCCGATCAAGCACGAGCGGTGAATGGCGACACACGTCCCTCCAAGCCCCGACGCTCCTCAGACTTTGTTGCGTTAGGTTCTTGACGCCATTGGCGCGGCGCCTGGGCTTGCCGCACGCCACGCATGCAACACGTGCGAGACCACCAATTCCGCCGTGGCATGGCTCTCCTCATGCGCAAGGTGGCCGAGGCCTTTCAAGTTGACACGCTGTGCCCCAGGCATGCGCTGTTGCGCCCGCAGCGCGTGGACGGGGGAGACGGTGCGGTCGTTGTCACCCGCGATCAGCAGCAGGGGTGATTTGAGCAAGGGCAACTCGGATTCGAGCGATTTGAGGTCCCACGAGGCCATGAGGCGCAGCGCTCCGCTGGCATGACCGGCGTCGCGAACAAGGTGGCCGTAGCAGCGCTCCCCCAGCGCGTCGATGCGCGAGCCGGTGCTGTCCAAGAGTCGCCGTGTCATGGTGGGCAGCGCCACCCACGTGGCAAAGGCCGGGGCCACAAAGGTGCTGGCGGCCATCACACGTGCCAACGGTAAAAAGCTGCGACCAACGAGGCCTTGCAGGGGCAAGATGGCACCATTGATGGCGACGATTTGCGCGGGCGCGATGCGACGAGCGAGCGCCATGCGCAACGCGATGGCTGCACCTGCCGAGTGGCCGACAACCAATGCAGGGCGGCATTGCAGTGCGTCCAGCAAGTCGCCCAAGGCCGCAGCGACAGCGGGCAACGACAGGGCCTGCGCAGCGGGTGTATGCGTGAAGGCATGCCCGGGCAGGTCGGGGGCGATCACGTGCCCGTGGGGGGTCAACAAGGGTGCCACGTGCCGCCACGAGTGGCTCGATGCACCCGTGCCATGCAGCAGCAAGATGGCGGGCGCCTTGACGTCTTCGTGACGCCATCGCTGCACGTGCCACCGCAACGCCCCGACATCGATGCATTCGCTGGCCGCGCGGTGGGGCCACCAATCGGGGGGCAATCGCTCAGGCATTGCGCGTGCCCACCGAGTCACGCACGTGGCGAACGGCAACTGACAGCGCGCCAGCGTCAGCGTGGGGCAGGGCAACGCAGCGCGCGTGCATCGCGTCAGCCAAGGCGCGGGCAGCGGGGCTCGCTTGCGCCGAGGTGTCGATCAGCAGCGCGGGTGTCCCCGATGCATTGAGCGCGCGCGCTGCTGCCAGGGCGTCGAGTGATGCCTGCACGCGTCCTGGAACGCCGCCCCTCGCGACGTTGGCACGGCCATCGGTCAGCAGCACCACCAGCGGCGTTGCACCCCCGCGTCGTACCACGGCTGCCAAGGCCGTTGCTGCATCGATGCCGTCAGCCAGGGGTGTGCCGCCGCCGCCCGGCAGGCCCGAGAGTTGTCGTTTGGCGCGCACCAACGAGCGTGTGGGCGAAAGCAGCAATTGGGCTGCATCGCCGCGAAAGCCGATCACGGCGACACGGTCGCGTCGTGCATAACATTCGGCCAGCAGCAGCTCCACCGCACCTTTGGCTTCGGCCAGCCGATGCAAGGCTTGTGAACCCGAGGCGTCGATGGCAAAGATGGTGGTGGTGGCGCGGCGCTGCACGCGGCGCTGCACACGCAAGTCGTCACGCGACACCAGCACGCGTTGCACTGCGTGCGTTGTCGCGGCACGACGGATGCTTTGCCATGGTGCCGCAGCGCGCAAGGTGTCGACCAAGGCCAAGCGTGCGCCGCTGCGGGGCTCGCCCCGCTGTGCGCCCACGGGTCGTCCGCGCTGCTGCGAACGCGTGGCTTGGCCCGCGCGGCCGGCGTCGCCACGACGCGGCCCCGCCGAAGGGTTGGCGGCGAGCAGGGCCAGCAGACCGGGTGGGATCGCGGCCACGGCAGCCGCGATCACGCGGTCTTCCAAGGGCTGATCGCTGGTGTTCTCATCGTCGGCTGGCGGCTCAGAGGTTTGCGATTCGGGAGGCGGCTCGGATGGAGGCGGCGGCGGGTTGGGAGCTGGTGGCAGCTGCGTGGCGCGTGGTGCAAGAACAAGGCGTGCAGCCAACGCAGCATCTTCTTGCGTTGCAACTTGCCTTCCATCTAGCGCTGCCGCGATGCGCGTGACGACGACGGCGTGACAGGCGGCACGCATCGAAGGGATGCCGAGGCTTGCGGCGGCTGCGACCAGCGCCTCGAACAACGCGTCGCTTACCTCAACGTGGGGCCACGTGTCGCGGGCGCGTTCGATGTCGCCCCGATCCGGTGCATCGTGGTCGCGTTCAGGCTGCACATGCAAGGCCAAACGGTCCAGCAGCGACGCCGGGGGTGACTCGTCGTCGAGTCCTTCGTCGAGCGCCACGATGGCAAGATTGGCGCCTCCGTCAAGTGTCGCGGTTAGGCGCGATGCCAAGGCTGGCCCCATGCGCTCGGCCATGGCAGCGACTACGATGCCGCCTTTGGCTTGTGACAACAAACCGGCCTGCGCCACCGGCCGCCCCGCAGCGAGGGTGGCTGCGAGATCCAGCCCGCCCAGCAGGGCTTCGTCACCGATCGTCACGGGCATGCGTCGCCATGGGGTCGCCTCGGGCAAGACCACTTTCAGGCCAGCCAGCCATGCATCGCGATCCATGCCAGCAGGGGCACGCAAGCGCACGCCCCCCAGCGCGTGCGGCGCAACGGCGAAGACCACCAGCGCCGCGTCCGCTGCGCTGCGATTCATGGCCCGAACTGTTCAGCCACCACGCGTGCCACGCGCACCGAGGCGTCGCTGTCATCGAGTGGGTTGCGCCGCAAGCGGTGGCGCAGTGCTGGATTGGCGAGCCGCTTGAGTTGTGTGTCGCCGACCACCTTGGCGCCCTCGTAGGCTGCCAACGCGCGCGCTGCGCGCACCAAGGTTAGCTCGCCGCGCAGTCCGTCGGTGCCCAGCGCCATGCACAACTTGGCGGCGCGCTCCAAGGCAGCGTCGGGCGTGGCCACGGCGTCAATCCTGTTGCGCGCGGCGACAATTTTCTTGCGTGCAGCGTCCTGCACCGCTTGCCAGCGCTCGATGAAGGCTGGGCCATCGCGCTCGAAGGCGTCGCGTCGCTTGACAACCTCGACCCTCGTGGCCAGGTCGTCAGGCGTGCGCACCTCGACCGCCAAGCCGAAGCGATCAAGCAATTGGGGGCGCAGTTCGCCTTCTTCGGGGTTGCCACTGCCAACGAGCACAAATCGCGCTGGATGCCGCACCGACAGGCCCTCGCGCTCAACCACGTTTTCGCCCGAGGCGGCGACGTCAATCAGCAGGTCGACCAAATGATCCTCCAGCAGATTGACCTCATCAACATAGAGAAACCCACGGTTGGCGCGTGCCAGCAGGCCGGGTTCAAAAGCCTTTTCGCCGCGCGACAAGGCGCGCTCCAGATCGAGCGCACCGACGACGCGATCTTCGGTGGCGCCCAGCGGTAAATCAACCACGGGCACTGGCGCCAAGTGTGATTTTGGTTTGCCACTGTCGCCCAGGCGTGCGCGGCATTCACTGCACCATGCAGTTGGTTTGGCGGGGTCGCAGCCGTAGCGGCAACCGTCGATCACGCGCATCGGCGGCAGCAGTGCGGCCAGGGCGCGCACGGCCGTGGACTTGCCAGTGCCGCGGTCACCAAAGGCAAGCACACCGCCAATGCCAGGATCAACCGCACAAACGGTCAGCGCCAGCTTCAGCTCGTCCTGTGCAACGATGGCCGCGAAAGGAAACGTCAAGCCCGCCATCAATGGCCTTCCAGTTTGAGGCGCCGCCGGTTTCGGCGCAAACCTAACAACAACATGCCCGCCACGATGGGGATGGACACGCCCACGGCGACATCGGGGTCGAGCCGCATCCCCAAGCTGCGCAGCGCCTTTGCCAAGTAGCCGATGAGCCCGGCGACGTAATAGACGATGGCAGCGATCGACAGCCCCTCAACCGTCTGTTGCAGGCGCAATTGAAGCTTGGCGCGCCGGTCCATCGAAGCCAGCAGCGTTTGATTTTGGTGCTCGCGCTCGATGCCCACGCGCGTGGCCAACAAGGCGCTTGCTTGGCCGATGCGGTCGGCCAGGCTCTTGAGTCGCTGCGACACGTTGGCGCACGTGGCGGCAGCAGGTGCCAAGCGCCGACTCATGAACTCATCGATGGTTTGCAAGCCTGACAGGCGCACTTCGCGCAGCTCGGCAATGCGGCGCAGCACCAGGCCGTGATAGGCCTCGCACGCACCAAACCGAAACTGGCTCGCAGCGATGCCGCTTTCAACCTCGGCAGCCAACCGCGTCAGTTCTTGGAGCACCGATTCGTCGTTGGTGCCGTCGCCCGATTCACGCGCCATGCGGTCGGTGAGTGTGGCAAGCGAAGCCTCGATGGTGGCAATGCGTGGCGACTGTCGACGCGCGATGGGCAACGCCAATAAGGCCAGCACGCGGTAGGCCTCGATTTCAAAAAGTCGCTGCAGGGTGCGGCCCGTCTGCGCCTCGGAGAGCGATTGATTGATCAGCCAGACGCGGCTGCAACCTTCATCGTCCAGCTTGAAGTCGGTGTAAAGCGCCGCAGCGCCGTCGGCGATGCTGGCTCCGACAACGGTAAGCCCTCTAAAACGCTGCGTGAGTGTGGATGGATCGGGTGCCTCGGGTGATGCCTGCGACACCTCGGCGTGCACCGCAGCCACCGTTCTGCCTGGCACACCAGCAAGCCAGCCCGGTGGGAGCATCGACGCTGCGGTGTCCCCAAAAGGATTGCCCGCCGCACCTTCAACAGCAAACGTGTAACCAGAGAATTCGCCATGCCGCTCCCATTTGAGCCGCAGGCCTCCCAGCGCGGTGCGAAAGTGGGTGGCGTCGTTGGGCGGCCCAGGAACGTCGTGGCGCGAGCACAGCACTTGAAGGTGGCGCAGTTCTTGGGCACGCGCCTCACTCTCAACCAGGATGGCCAGGTAGGACACGCGTGACGGGGTGACCACGCGTTCGGGGGGGCGTGCATGCACCTCATCGGCCAACGCAATGCGTTGCGGGTGATCGGGGGGGAAGTTGGACATGCGTGAGTGGCTCATCGACAGTCGGGGCGGCCTGTTGGCTTTACGGGAGTCTTGTCATCGCAGGTGGGCTCTGCGCCGTTAGCATCGAGGCCCATCAATTCTTTTCGGAGTGTGTTCATGTCAAAGCAGCCCCCGCTTTCGCGTCGAGTCTTTTTGTCCCAGGTTGTGGTTGGCGGCAGTGCCGTGATTGCGTTTGGTGCGCAGGCTCAAGGTCCCGCCAAAGTCGACGAGAAGGACGCAACGGCCGCTGCGCTGGGCTACGTTGCCGACACCAACAAGGCAGACACGAAGAAGTTTCCAAAGCATGCCAAAGACCAAAAGTGCAGCGGCTGTCAACTCTACACTGGCAAGGCAGCTGACGTGAGTGGTCCCTGCTCGCTGTTCCCGGGCAAGCATGTAATGCCCAGCGGTTGGTGCAGTGCCTGGGTCAAGAAGCCGGCCTGATTTTCTTGTGGCCTGAGGGCTTGCGCGGGGCATCCAATCCAAGTGACCGCGCGAGTGCCTCGGCACCGCCAGCACGTTTCAAAGCACGGGCCAAGAAGTGGCGCTCGGCCAAGCGCCGCGCATCGCGCAGCAGGCCCGGCAGTTCTTCCTGACCGATGCGCTCCACCAACTTACCCAGGGCGCGCACAAGTTCACTGTCGTCCATGTCATGCGCGGTGGGCACCAAATCGTCATCCAGCCCCAGGCTCGCTTTTTCATTTTCGGTCAGCAGCGCGGGGGGTGATGCTCTGTCGCGCAGGTTTTGCTGGGCCGTCCAGTAGCTGCGCTCAAGCGCCTCTTGCGCTGCTACAAAACGTTGTTGCATGGCGGCTTGGGCACGCAGATCGTGCCCAACGGCCAGCGTGGGGCCGTTCTCGCCCAAACGCGCCGCGCTGTAGGCAACGGGCGCAGCGCCACCCAGCGCATCCGGGTGATTGATTTCCCGCCGCCTTGCATGCCCCGTGGCTGCCACATCAGCGAGGATGTGCTCAACTTTGGCGCGCGAATCGGAGCTCACGGTATCCACCCAGGTGCTACCAATCCAAGACGGCGGCGCAATGGGTTGCGACTCGTGCTGGGCCAGCGACGCGATGCGACCATCGCGATCAACCACCAGCGCGATGTCGCAGGCCAGCGCGACAAAGGTGTCAGCCAGCTCGGGCGCCCAAGCGGCAAGCACCTCAAGATCTGCGGGTGGGGGGGTGTTCATGGTGTCGACCACCGGCGCCACACATCGAGGGCGTGCGCCATGCCGGCGGCGCTGAGCATCAGGGCGATCCAGGTCCATGGGGCGCCGCCTTGCGCGAGGCGCCAAGCCAGCAACAAACAAAGGCCTGCCACCAGGGTCGGCAAGGGCAGGGCATGGCGTCGGTTCAGGAGGCCCCGCAAAACCAGCGCTTCGAGCGCCATGACGGCGATCACGAGGTCGATCGCGTGGCCGCTGGTGAAGAGTTCATTCATGGCTTAAAGGGGCGGGTTGAGGCGAACAACAGAAAGGTTAAGCGCTGCAGCAAAGCTAACCCACAAAAGGTATGGGGCCAAAAGCCAGGCAGCAGCACTGCTGCCGCGAGCCGCGAGCACCATCAGCAGGGCAATTGACAACCACAACAGGACCACCTCGGCCAACGCCAAGTCGGGCCGGCGCGCGCGAAAGAAGAGCCAACTCCACAACACGTTGAGCGCGCCGTTGAGCGCAAACGCCGCCACCAGTTGGGTTCGCTCCCGCCGCAGGGCGCATCCAAACCATGCCTTGACAGCTGCCACGGCGGCCAGGGTGTAGATCAAGGTCCAAGCCGGCCCAAACCAAACATCAGAGGGCTTCCATGCCGGCTGCTTGAGGGCTTCATACCAAGGCCCCAGCTCGGTGACGCCCATGCCTGCCAGCGCAACGACCACGGCGCCAGCAGCCGCCCACAACGCGGCCACGGCCTTGCGGGTTCGTGGCTCGATAGGGGTGGCACCAGTCATCACGTCAAGCGTGCCAATCCGAGCAAGTGCGCCATGTCTTTGAAGAAGATGCGTACGTGCGCCATGGGGCGTTTGCGAACCAAGCGTTTGTGCATGTAGGACTCGAAGGTGAGTTGCTGCACGTCCTTGTCGCGGCAGATGTCGACAAAGCGCTCACGGCGCTTGTCGCTTGAGTACCAGAAGTGCTGCATGATGCCCAGGACCCAAAACACACGGCCGTGCTCGGCCAAAAAGCGCTTGCGCGCCCCTGCCAAATGCTTGGGATTGCCCGTTGCAAGAAACGTGGCCACCGATTCGGCCGCCATGTGCGCGCTGGCCATCGCGTAGTAAATGCCTTCACCTGAGGCCGGCGCAACAACGCCCGCTGCATCGCCTACCACCACCACGTCACGGCCGTTGTCCCAGCGTGGCAGAGGCTTGATCGGCAGCGGCGCGCCCTCTCGGCGCAGGGTTTGTGCGTCTGCCATGCCGATTTCGCGGCGCAAGGCTGCCGTGGCGTTGCGAAGCGAAAAGCCCTTGTCGGCACTGCCCGTGCCGATGGACAGCTGGTCACCATGCGGGAAGACCCAGCCGTAAAAGTCGGGGGAGAAGCGGCCGTTGTAGATCACGTCGCAGCGCGACCCGTCGTAACCCGCAGGCGGTGCTTGCGGTTTGCGCACCACCTCGTGGTAAGCAAAAACAAAGCGGCCTTTTTCCCAACCTTTGAGGTTTTGGCGCGCAACACCGCTGTTGGCGCCGTCGGCGCCGATAACACAGCGGGCACGCGCTTGCGAGCGCATGGGCGTGCCGTCACCCTCCGATTGCCAATGAACCACGGCGGTGCCGTCATCATCTCGCTCGATGCGCTCGAAGCGGCCTGTTCGGCGCAGGGCGCCGGCCTGCACGGCGCGCTCACGAAGCCATTCGTCAAAGTGCTCGCGGTCGACCATGCCGACAAATCCGCCTTCAATCGGAATGTCGACCCGTTTGTCGGTGGGTGAAACCATGCGCGCACTGGTGGCCCGTGCGACCAGCAAGTGCGCCGGAATCGCAAAGTCGGTGATCAATCGCGGCGGGATTGCACCGCCACACGGTTTGATGCGACCCGCGCGGTCGAGCAGCAACACGCTGTGACCACGCAGCGCCAGTTCCTGTGCTGCCGTGGCGCCTGCGGGCCCACCGCCAACGACGATGGCATCAAAGGTTTCCTGGGTCATGAACTTCCCTTCACGGTTTGGATGCCGGCGAGCACAGGCAGCGCATCGCGGCCGCTCACACCAAGGGGCACGGTGATGCGGCGCGCAAGCAGCGCCGACGCAATGAATAGCAAGGCCTCAGCGGCGAAGACGGTGGCGTAAGCCGGACCGGGCGAACCGATGAGCCAGCGGGCGATGTCACTGGCGCCCGTGCCGATGACGCCACCCCCCGCAAAGGCGATGGCCTGCGCTGCGCCCCAGAGCCCCATGCGGGTGCCCTCACGCGATGCGCGACCGTTGCCCGCCAGGGCCATCATTGAACCGATGGCGGCGATGGAGAAAGCACCGTTGGCCACCCCCATGACAAAGACGTTGGCCCGCAGTGGCCAGTGGGCGGTAACCGATTCGCCGCCCAAACCGGCAAAGGCCAGCCCCGCCAGCGCCACGCAGGACGCGATGCAGCCCCACACGGTCCAGACGCGCAAGGACCCAAAGCCGACGCCGAGCACGCGCCGCCCCGCAAGCGCGGCCAACAACATGCCGGCCAGGGTGCCACCATGCTGCACGCCCGAAAGCTGGGTTGACTCGCCAGGCGAATAGCCAAACATCACGCCGGCGAAGGGCTCGAGAATCAGGTCTTGGGCGCTGTAGGCCAGCATCGATACAAAGACGAAAATCGTGAAGTGGCGCGCGTCACGCTCTTGCCAGACCTCTGACAGTGCCGTGCGAAATTGGATGGCCGACAGCGGTGCAGAGGCGCAGGCAATGGGTGCTTTTGCCTGGCCTTCAAGCCGCCACAATGCCAGCAACGTGACCAGCACGGCGATCAGCGAGACCGTACCCGACACCACCATCAAACGCTGCGGCGTGTACGGGTCGAGGAACTTGCCCGCCGTGCCTGCCGTGACCGCAAAGCCCACGATCATCATCACCCAGACAAGGGCCGCCGCACTGGCGCGGCGCGGTGCATCGACGCGTTTGGCCAGCAACGTCAGCAGCGAAGTGCCGGCCGCGCTAACCCCGAGCCCAACCAGCGCGAACGCAAACACGGCCAACGCGGTGCCGGCACCCGTGTTGGTGGACATCCATGCGGTGGCCACAGCGCCAAGGAATCCGCCGCTGGCCAACACAATTAGACCGCCGATGATCCAAGGCGTGCGGCGCGCACCGACGTCCGAGCCAAAGCCCATGCGTGGTCGTGAGATTTGAACGGCGTAGTGCGCGGCGACCAGCAGCCCAGGCAGCAGCGCCGGCAGCGCAAGCTCGACCACCATCACGCGATTGAGGGTGGACGTGGTGAGCACAACGACGGCACCCAGCATGGCCTGCACAAGCCCCAAGCGCGCGACACCAAACCAAGACAGGCCGTTCACGAAAGAGCCTCCGCGGCGCGCAGCGCAAAGGCAGACACCAACATGCCCAGCACAAACAGCGGAACACCAAAGCCGCTGTACCAGCGTGCGTGCGCACGTGGGTCGGCAAGGAACCGCCGCATCATGACCACCTGCGCGGCCAGCAGTGCCGCCACGCCTGCAGCGTGCCAAGGTTGCCCCCAGTTCAGCAGCAAAACAATGACCGCTACTTGCGGGACGGCCATGACCCAACATGCCACCTGTGCAGCCCGCAGTGTGCCCAGACGAACCGGCAGCGAGCCAATGCCCATGCGCGAATCGCCCTCGATGGATTTGAAATCGTTGAGCGTCATGATCCCGTGTGCACCGGCGCTGTAGAGCGCAGCGAGCAGCAATGAGCGAAGGCTGGGTGCCCCACCTGCCATCACTGCAGCACCCGTGATCCAGGCCAAACCCTCGTAACACAGGCCACAGGCCGCATTGCCCCACCAGCCGTTTTGTTTGAGGCGCAAGGGTGGGGCGCTGTAGGCCCATGCCAGCGCAAGACCCAGGGCCGCAGCCGCAAAAACCCAAGGCCCGATGGCCCATGCAGCTGCAAGTGACAGCAATGTCCAGATCAGCGCCACGTACAAGCCCCAGCGCCCGGGCATGCGCCCGGAAGGGATGGGCCGCTGCGGCTCGTTGATGGCGTCAACTTCGCGGTCGAACCAATCGTTGACGGCTTGGCTGGTGGCGCAAACCAGTGGCCCCGCAAGCACCACGCCAGCAACAACCAGCCACAACCGACCGTCGGCCGACGCACCCGACGCGACAGCGCCGCAGGCAAAGGCCCACATCGGAGGAAACCATGTGATGGGCTTCAGGAGCTCGGCAACCGCCGACGGTGCTGGCAGGGACATGATCGCATCGTGCGCCTGACACAATGATTTGTCAACCTGGATTTACACTTGTTTGACGAAAATAGATCAGCTGTCGTCGGACGGTTCAAGACCTCCCATGCCGAAGCGACGCAGCTTGACGTAAAGGCTTTGCCGAGAGAGGCCCAGCAACTGCGCAGCCATGGCGCGGTTGTCTTTGGTCATGGCCAGCGCGGTTTCGATCGACAGCCGCTCGATCAGGTCACTGGTTTCGGCCACGATTTGTTTGAGAGGCACGCGGCCGACCAACTCGGTTAACTGTTGCACCGAGGCGGGTACCTTGGTAGGCAGTGCGCGTTCGCTGGGGGCCAAGCGGCGTCCCACGTCACGCACCGAAAACGCAAAGCTGGCCGCGCCAGCCGGTTCTAACGCCGAGGCGGCAATCTCAACTTCGGTCACGAGGCCCAAGGCACCGCGCAGCTCGGTTGTGAAGAGCCCCATGCTGCCACCTTCGCGCAGGTTGGCCAGCAACATCGACAGCTCGATGCCAGTGCGACCCAGCCAGCGGTCTAGCGATTCACCGCGCGCCTGGTCTTCGCTGGACAGTTGCGTCATCCGGGCAAAGGCACGGTTGACGGCCAGCACGCGGCCGCTGCTGTCCGTAAAGGCCAGTGCATCGGACGCGCCGCGAACAAAGGCTGCGTCAAGGCTGTCGCGGCCGCCAAGGGTGCCTTCGGCGTGCGACGAGCCGCGTTGGTTGCGCGATGGCGCCGAATTGACGTCGGCCAGCGGCGCCAAGCGCACTAGCAAAAACGCGGCTTCATCCTGCCTGAACGACGACACGGCGACGTTCACGCTTCGCTTGGAGCCCGCCAGGTGTGCGGACAAGCGCTCGTGCTTTCCCACGCTGCGCGCAGCAGCCAACGCTGCAGCCAAGGCCTCGGAAGCGTCAGGCGCAAACAGCGAAGCGAGCGCGGCACCCACTGGCTTGGTTGACTTCGCCCCCCCGCCCAACAGTGTTTGCGCGGCTGGATTGACTTCAAGCACTCGAAACGAGGCACCGTCGACAATCAAAACCGCCTCTGCGGACGACTGAAACAAATTGCGGTAGCGGGTCTCAGCCTCGCGGAAGCGCCAATAATCGCGCTCCATGGACTGCTGCGCGTCGACCAATCGGCGTTGCAGGGCCACGGTGTCGCGCAAGTCATGTCCCACCGCGATCAAACAGATGCTCTCGGGCGTGCTTTCACTGCCGCCCACTCTTGCAACGGAATAGCTCACCGGCAGATCGGGTCCGTTGGTGGTGGCTTGGTTGAGCTGGCGTGGGGCGCTGGGTGCTCCGGCCAGCGCTGAATCGAGCAGTGCGCGTACTTTTTCTCGGCTGTCCACCGTGACGGTTTCGGACCAGGCGCGGCCGCGCCAATCGCGCCGCGCAGCCTTTTGCAGTTCAGCGTCATGAGCATAGGCATGCAACACAACGCCATGACCGTCGAGCACCAAACTGATGTCGCCTGCTGACTCGATGAGATGGCGCGACTGCTCGGCATCGAGTTCACGCGGCCACAGCGGAGCCTCCATGACGGCGCTTCTTGGCGTCCGGCTCATGCGGCGCGGGCCCGATCGGGTTGTCTGGTTCGTCTACTGCGGTGACTGCGGCTCGTGAAGGCCACCGTATTCATCGATTAACTCCTCTGGCTGACGGAGAATCGCGCGTGCGCTTGCTTAGCGTCGTTCGAGGCGTGCCGCCAGGAGATCCTCGGCCATCTTCGGTGCTTTGCCACCGTCTTGCCCCGATGCGTCGGCACCGACTGACTCGACCCACGCAGGTTGAAGCACAAAGAGTGGACCTCCCACCAACACAACCACCGACCGGTTGCGCGTTGCCGCACGCACTTTGGCGATTCTTTCCCGTAGCCAGTCTACCCGCGTTTCGCTGCCGATGGAGAACCCGACTGCGTCGAACCATTCGCGCGACACCTGGGCAGAGGGGTCGGCCACAGCGCCGCCGACACCACCCAAGACTTCCCAACCCTCGCGCCGGAAAAATTCAGCCACCATCGACAAGCCAAAGCTGTGCTGTTCTTCCGGGTGCTGGGCCAAGAGGATGCGACGCCCATTGGCCGGATGTTCAACCTCGGTGCCGAAGGTCGGGCTCCATTCACGCAGCAGACGCTGCAAGCGGCCCAAACAAATGGTGACGGTAGAAAAGTCGCAGCGGTCGGCCACCCACAAATCGCCGAGCAATCGGGCAGCAGGCGAGAACAGTTCTAGAAAGATCGCCTCCACGGGCATGCCGCGCCGATGCAAGGCGTGGACGTTGGCGGCCAATTCAGGGTCGGTGCCATTGCGCAGCAAAGTCACAAAGCCCTCAATCTCTTTTGGCTCTAGGCGGGGTAGATTGACAGGCGCCTTGCCATGGGCGCCAACCAGGCGCGGGATGACATCGGATTCAAGCGTTTTTGCCAGCTTGGACAAACGCGATTTGGCGTCTACCCGTTCGGCCGCTGCAGTGGCCCACACCGAGCCCGTGGCGGGCGCCCAGGTGTTGAAGGTGGACTCGCATTCCAGAGGAGAGACTTCCCTCGATGGAGTGGGCTGCATAAAGTGGGGACCAATTCCTGCTTGACGACCGAGGTCGGCATGAGCCGACAACGGACGGGTGTTGCAATGTCTTCGCTCGGTTGGCCGCCTGTTGGCCCCAGAACAGCCGCTTGTGGCGGGCGGGGCACCAAGATGGCGCTGGCGAGTTTGTACTACTCGCGATAGATCGAGTCAAAAGAATTCATGCCGGGGTTTTCCCGCGAACCTTGCGCCGCAGGTGACGAATTGCGGCCCTCAGGCTGTCAACTAATGTTTACGTCAGTCTCGATTGACAGTTTGCCTTTTGCGCTTTACGCTCTGGCCCAGATGAAGAATTGAACGGATCCCGAGCTGCGAAATGGAAACGCTGTAAACATGTTGACCACGCGAGCGCCTCTTTACACGGCCGACGAGCGACGTCGGCGCGACGCGTCCCCTTGGACCTTGGTGCAGGGCGTGCTGGCACCCTTGCAATTCATCGCCTGCGCGGTGAGTGTGGCACTTGTGCTTCGTTACCTCGCCACCGGCGAAGGCTTGCTGGCGGCGAGTGTGTCCTTCCTTGTCAAGACGCTGCTGCTGTACGTGATCATGGTCACCGGCAGCGTTTGGGAAAAGGTGGTGTTTGGCCGCTGGTTGTTTGCACCCGCCTTCTTTTGGGAAGACGTGGTGTCGATGGTGGTGCTGGCCTTGCACACGGCTTGCCTTGTTGCCATGGCCACGGGTTGGCTTGATGCTCGCTCTCAAATGTTGTTGGCGCTTGCTGCCTACGCAACGTACGCCCTGAACGCGGTGCAATTCCTGTTGAAGCTCCGCGCCGCGCGGCGCGATGAATCCCGCGCGCTGGCAGCAAACGAGGTGATGGCATGAGCCCCGTGATTCCACTGGTTGCTGTTCTAGCCGAGGCTTGTGCGCCGCAGCCCGTGCTGAAGGAGCGGGGCCAGCGCGAGGTGTTTTGCGGCTTGACGGGCATTGTTTGGCTGCACCGAAAGATCCAAGACGCCTTCTTTTTGGTGGTGGGCTCACGCACCTGCGCTCATTTGATTCAATCTGCCGCCGGCGTCATGATTTTTGCCGAGCCTCGCTTTGCCACGGCCATCATCGACGAGCGCGATTTGGCGGGCCTGGCCGATGCCAATGAAGAACTCGACCGTGTGGTGACCCGGCTGCTGGAGCGGCGGCCCGATATCCGCATGCTGTTTCTGGTCGGCTCGTGCCCGTCGGAGGTCATCAAACTCGACTTGTCGCGTGCAGCGTCTCGCCTGTCGCAACGGTTTTCGCCTTCGGTTCGCATCCTCAATTACTCAGGCAGCGGCATCGAGACTACATTCACTCAAGGCGAAGACGCCTGCCTTGCGTCGTTGGTGCCCCAATTGCCGAGCACCGACGCACAAAACCTGTTGGTGGTGGGCGCGCTGGCCGACGTGGTGGAGGACCAGTTCCGGCGCTTGTTTGACGAGCTTGGCATCACGCCCGTGCACTTCTTGCCGCCAAGGCGCTCGACCGAGCTGCCGCCCGTTGGCCCCAACACCCGGGTGCTGCTCGCGCAGCCTTTTTTGGGCGACACCCTGACGGCCTTGCAAGCGCGCGGCGCGCAGCGGCTGCCTGCGCCTTTCCCCTTGGGGGCCGAGGGCACGACCGAGTGGCTGCGTGCAGCTTGGAAGGCTTGGGATTTGCAGGCTAGTGAGCCCACGCGTTTTGCCAACGTGGTGGGGCCGAAGCGTGAACGCGCGGCCCGAGCGCTGGCACGGCACCGGCTTGAGCTGCAAGGCAAACGCATTTTCTTCTTCCCCGATTCGCAGCTTGAAGTGCCGCTCGCGCGCTTTCTCTCGCGCGAGCTGGGCATGAAGCTCGTCGAAGTTGGCAGCCCGTACCTGCACCGCACGCTGCTGGACCGAGAGCTTGATTTGTTGCCCGCTGGGACCCAGTTGTCTGAGGGCCAGGACGTGGAGCGGCAACTTGATCGCTGCCGTGCCGCCAAGCCTGACATCGTCGTGTGTGGCCTCGGCCTTGCCAACCCGCTCGAAGCAGAGGGCATGACCACGAAATGGTCCATCGAGTTGGTTTTCTCTCCGGTGCATGGGTTTGAGCAGGCGGCCGATTTGGCTGCGCTCTTCACCCGGCCGCTTGACCGTCGTTCGAGGTTGGTGGCCTAGATGCAACTCACCCTTTGGACGTACGAAGGCCCCACGCACGTGGGCGCCATGCGCGTCGCCACCGCCATGAAGGGGGTGCACTACGTCCTGCACGCCCCACAAGGCGACACCTACGCCGATTTGCTGTTCACCATGATTGAGCGGCGCAACCACCGCCCGCCGGTGACGTACACCACCTTCCAGGCGCGCGATTTGGGCGGCGACACGGCCGAGCTTTTCAAGACCGCAGCGCGCGGAGCCTACGAGCGCTTTCAGCCCCAAGCCATGCTGGTGGGTGCGTCGTGCACCGCCGAGCTGATCCAGGACGATCCGGCAGGCTTGGCGCTGGCGCTTAACCTGCCAGTGCCCGTAATAGCACTCGAGCTGCCGTCTTACCAGCGCAAAGAAAATTGGGCAGCGGCAGAGACGTTTTACCGCTTGGTTCGCACGATGTGCCCAGCACCTGCGCAGCCCGTCGCACCAAGAGATCGGGGCCCGCGCTGCAACATCCTGGGTCCCACGGCGTTGGGTTTTCGTCACCGCGACGACTTGCGCGAAATCCGTGGTCTGCTGGAACAGCTCGGCATGCAAATCAATGTGGTGGCGCCGCTGGATGCGACACCCGCCGACTTGGCGCGCTTGGGCGACGCAGACTTCAACGTGGTGCTCTACCCCGAGACAGCCAACACTGCAGCGCTGTGGCTGCAGCGCGCACACCTGCAGCCCTTCACCAAGATCACGCCGATCGGTGTCAAGGCCACGCACGACTTCATCGCCGAAGTTCGCATGCTTGCTGGGTTTGACGCTGCCGGGAAGGGCGAAGCGACAGCAGGACTTGATCGCGAGCGCGCCACGTGGTATTCGCGCTCGGTTGACTCTACCTACCTTACTGGCAAGCGTGTCTTTGTGTTTGGCGACGCCACGCACGCGGTGGCCGCTGCGCGCGTGGCCTCCCAGGAGCTTGGCTTCACGGTTGTGGGCTTGGGTACGTACAGCCGCGAGTTTGCCCGCGAGGTGCGCGAGGCCGCCAAGCTCTACGACGTCGAACCCCTCATCAGCGACGACTACCTGGAGATCGAAGAGGCGATTGAAAAGGCGCACCCCGAGCTGGTGCTGGGCACGCAGATGGAGCGGCACATTGCCAAGCGCCAAGGCATCCCTTGTGCGGTGATCTCGGCGCCGGTACACGTGCAGGACTTTCCAGCGCGCTATTCACCGCAGATGGGTTTTGAGGGCGCCAACGTGCTCTTTGACACCTGGGTGCAGCCGCTGATGATGGGCCTTGAAGAGCACCTGCTGCACATGTTCCGCGACGACTTTGAGTTTCACGCCGATGCGGCGCCGTCGCATCTTGGCCGCGCGCAGACACCAACGCGGATCAACCCCAGCGTGGCTTTGCCAGTTGAGGCGCCTGCCGTCAAGCCAGTGGTTGCAGCCGTCACCGCCGCGGTGATGCCGAGCGCTAGCGAAGCAACGTCAGCATCTGTGGTGCCCTCGGCAAGCGAGCCCATCATCGCCAGTTGGGCCGTCGAGGCCGAGCGCGAGCTCGGCAAGATTCCGTTTTTTGTGCGCGGCAAGGCACGCCGCAACACCGAAAGATTCGCCCGCGAACGCGGCGTGGTCACCATCACCGTTGAGACGCTCTATGACGCCAAAGCGCACTTCAGTTCCTGAGCACGCACGCACACCCGTGCGCGTGGTGCTGGTCACGCTTGACAGCCATGTGGCAGGTGCTGCGGCCCGCGCCGAAAAGCGCTTGCTGCAAGAGCTGCCAGGATTGGTCTTCAATGTGCACGCCGCCAGTGAGTGGGGCGAGGACGGCGTTGCATTGCAGCGCTGCAAGGACGATATCGCCCGGGGGGACATCGTGATTGCCACGATGCTGTTCATGGAAGAGCACTTTTTGCCTGTGCTGCCTGCGCTCAAAGCGCGCCGAGACGCTTGCGACGCCATGATTTGTGCGATGTCGGCCAGCGAGGTGATGAAGCTCACGCGCATGGGTAAATTTGCCATGGACACCAAGGCCAGCGGTCCGATGGCGCTGCTGAAGCGCCTGCGCGGCAAGCCCAAGGCTGACGGCGCCCCGCAGAGCGGCGCTGCGCAGATGAAGATGCTGCGCCGCTTGCCACAAATTCTGCGCTTTGTGCCCGGCACGGCGCAAGACGTGCGCGCCTATTTCCTCACGCTTCAATACTGGCTGGCAGGCTCTGAAGACAACATCGCCAACTTGTTGCGGCTCTTGATCGAGCGGTACGCTGATGGCGCGCGGCGTGGGCTGCGCGAGGCCGTCACGTCCAAAGCGCCTGTGCAGTATCCCGAGGTTGGTGTGTACCACCCTGCGATGCGAGAGCGCATGCGCGAAGATGCGTCGCTGTTGCCACGCGACGGCCAGCACGGCAGTGTGGGGTTGTTGTTGATGCGCTCATACTTGTTGGCCGGCAACGCCGGTCATTACGACGGGGTGATCGCCGCGCTCGAGGCGCGTGGCTTGAACGTGATTCCTGCGTTTGCTTCAGGACTTGATTCCCGGCCCGCGATTGAGCGCTTTTTTCTCGACTCGCAAGGCAGGCCTTGCGTCGACGCCGTGGTGTCGCTGACCGGCTTTTCGCTCGTGGGCGGCCCGGCCTACAACGACGCCAAAGCGGCCGAAGAAATTTTGGCCAAACTTGACGTGCCTTACTTGGCGGCGATGCCGGTTGAGTTCCAAAGCCTCGGCCAATGGCAAGGCTCATCACGCGGGCTGTTACCCGTCGAAGCAACCATGATGGTGGCCATCCCTGAGTTGGATGGTGCAACGGGTTCGATGGTGTTTGGCGGTCGTGCCGACGGAGCCGCGCAGGGCGCCGCGCACGACATGGTGGTGGCGTCAGAGCGCGCCGCGATGCTGGCCGCGCGTGTTGCCAAGTGGGTGGCCCTGCGTCGGCGCTCGCATCAGCAGCGCAAGGTTGGCGTGGTGTTGTTCAACTTTCCGCCCAATGCAGGCGCGGCCGGCACGGCGGCCTTCTTGTCGGTTTTTGAGTCGCTCTTCAATTTGTTGACGGCCCTGAAGCGCGATGGCTACACGGTCGACGTGCCTGCCGACGTGAATGCCTTGCGGGACGCTTTGCTTTGTGGCAATGCGGCGCGCCACGGCTCGGCGGCCAATGTGCATGTGCGCATCCCCACCGACACGCACGTGCGCTCCGAGCCGCACTTGGCTCAAATTGAGGCGCAATGGGGCCCAGCGCCCGGAAAACAGCAGGCCGACGGTGCCTCCATCCATGTGCTAGGTGCCTCATTCGGCAATGTCTTTGTTGGCCTGCAGCCGTCGTTCGGCTACGAGGGTGACCCGATGCGCTTGCTGTTTGAGAGCGGCTTTGCACCGACGCACGCGTTCTCGGCTTTCTACCGCTGGCTGCGCGACGACTTCAAGGCCGATGCGCTGCTTCACTTTGGCACCCACGGTGCGCTCGAGTTCATGCCCGGCAAGCAGGCGGGTTTGGGCGCCGAATGCTGGCCTGATCGCCTCATCGGTGACGTGCCCAACCTGTACCTCTATGCCTCGAACAACCCAAGCGAAGGCATGATCGCCAAGCGCCGCGCCGCCGCGACATTGATCAGCTACCTCACGCCCCCGGTGACGCAGGCAGGGCTCTACCGTGGCCTGGCTGACTTGAAGGCTTCCATTGAACGCTGGCGCGGCATTCCACCCAATGACGCCCCCAACCGGCAAGAGCGCGATGAGTTGGCGGTGTTGATTCAATCCCAGGCGGTCGCGGTGGAGCTGGCCTCAGACGCGCCAACATGGGGCGCCAACTCGCACGACGCGGTGCATGCCCTTTCACTGCGCGTGTCAGAACTGGAGCACGCGCTGATTCCGCACGGCCTGCACGTGCTGGGCAAAGCGCCCAGCCCGACGGAGCGCATTGACATGCTGATGGCCATGGGCGAATCGATGCACGGCACGGCGCCTGATCGCGTGGCCGTTGAAGCGATCGTGCATGGACAGTCCCATGGTGTTGCCGACAGTGAAGCGATGCAACAACTCGCCGACATTGACCGCATGCTTTGCGAAGACCACGAAACCAAAGCCCTGTTGCATGCATTGGATGGTGGTTTTGTGCGGCCCGCGCCAGGCGGTGACTTGCTGCGCACGCCAAGTGTGTTGCCAACGGGTCGCAACCTGCACGGCTTTGACCCCTTCCGTCTGCCAAGCGCCTTTGCCGTTCGCGATGGAGCGTTGCAAGCCCAGCGCTTGCTGGCACGTCACCAGTCCGATGGCCATCCCTTTCCCGAGTCGATCGCCTTGGTGCTTTGGGGCACCGACAACCTCAAGAGTGAAGGCGCTCCCATCGCCCAAGCATTGGCGCTGATGGGTGCCAAGCCACGCTTTGATGGGTACGGGCGATTGGCGGGTGCCGAGTTGATCCCACTCGATCAGCTGCAACGCCCACGCGTCGACGTGATGATCACGCTGTCTGGCATCTTTCGCGACCTGCTGCCCTTGCAAACCAAGTTGCTCGCCGAGGCAGCGTTCTTGGCAGCCAGTGCCGACGAGCCCGACGCAAAAAACTTCGTTCGCAAGCACGCGCTGGCGTTTCAGCGCGAGCACGGCGGCGATATCGAAACCGCTTCGCTGCGCGTTTTTGGGAATGCCGAGGGTGCCTACGGTGCCAACGTCAACCACCTGATTGATTCAAGTCGCTGGGATGACGAAAGCGAGATTGCCGAAACCTACGCCCGTCGCAAGGGCTTTGCCTACGGGCGCAGTGGTCGGCCTGTTCAGCAACCTAAACTGTTAGGGGCTGTTTTGAAAGGTGTTGAGCTTGCCTATCAAAACCTTGAGTCGGTGGAACTTGGCGTGACGTCAGTCGATACGTACTTTGACACTCTGGGCGGCATCAGCCGCGCGGTGCAGCGCGCCAAAGGGCAAGGCGCCGAGGTGGCTCCAATCTACATCGGCGACCAAACCAAAGGTGATTTAGGCAGCGGCACCGTGCGCACACTGTCCGAGCAGGTGGCACTCGAAACCCACACCCGCATGCTGAATCCAAAGTTCTTTGAATCGTTGCTCGAACATGGCTACGAAGGTGTGCGTCACCTCGAAGCCCACGTCACCAACACCTTTGCTTGGAGTGCCACAACGGGGCAAGTTCAGCCTTGGGTTTACCAGCGCATCAGCGAAACTTTTGTGCTGGACGACGCGATGCGTGAGCGCCTTGCCGAGCTCAACCCCGCAGCGGCCAACAAAGTGGCCAACCGCCTCCTTGAAGCACACCGCCGCAACTACTGGCAACCCGATGCCGACACACTGGCCGCGCTCGAGCGTGCTGGTGAAGAACTCGAGGACCGCCTGGAAGGGGTCTTCGTTGCCCCCTCCACGATGCAGAAAGCAGCAGCATGACCGAAGTCGCCACCATCAGCCCCAACGCCATTGGGCGCGGACCCGCACCCCGTGCTCGGCTTGATGGCGAGGGCAGCGTGCAAGTGCAGCTCGACCCGAACGTCAAGATAGGCAATGCCAAAGTGTTTGCCATTTATGGTAAGGGTGGCATTGGCAAGAGCACCACGTCGTCAAACCTCTCGGCCGCTTTCTCAAAAATGGGCAAGCGCGTGCTGCAGATCGGCTGCGACCCCAAGCATGACAGCACCTTCACGCTGACCAAGAAGATGCTGCCCACTGTCATTGACGTGCTCGAGACGGTGGACTTTCACCCTGAAGAGTTGCGTGTCGAAGACTTCGTGTTTCCTGGCTACAACGGCGTCATGTGCGTCGAAGCAGGCGGCCCACCGGCTGGCACCGGTTGCGGCGGCTATGTGGTGGGGCAGACGGTCAAGCTGTTGAAAGAACACCACTTGCTTGAAGACACCGACGTGGTCATCTTTGACGTTTTAGGCGACGTGGTTTGCGGCGGCTTTGCAGCGCCACTGCAGCACGCAGACCGCGCACTGATCGTCACAGCCAACGACTTTGACTCCATCTTTGCGATGAACCGCATCGTGCAAGCCATTGGCGCCAAGGCCAAGAACTACAACGTCCGGCTGGGTGGCGTGATCGCCAACCGCAGCGCTGCGACCGACCAGATCGACAAGTACAACAACAAGATTGGCCTCAAGCTGGCGGCGCACTTCCCCGACCTGGACGTGATCCGCCGCAGCCGCTTGAAGAAGTGCACGCTGTTTGAGATGGAGGCATCGCCCGAGCTCGAAGCCGTGCAAAAAGAGTACATGCGTTTGGCGGCGGCGCTTTGGCTGGGCAGCGAGCCACTCGCTGCCGTGCCCATGAAAGACCGTGACATTTTTGATCTGTTGGGTTTTGATTGAGGATCGCAGCGATGCAACCGAGCTTTGAAACCCGTCGCGGCCAGATCGAAACTTACTTTGATCGCACCGCGATGAAGGCGTGGGAACAACTCACGTCCACAGCGCCCGTGGGCCGCATTCGTGCCACGGTGCGTGCAGGCCGCGACCGCATGCGTGACACGCTGCTGAGCTGGATGCCACAAAACATGCAGGGCCTTCGAGTGCTTGACGCTGGGTGCGGCACAGGCGCTTTTGCGATGGCGGCTGCGCAGCGCGGTGCGCACGTGGTCGCGATCGATTTGTCGCCGTCGCTGGTCGACGTGGCCAAGCGTCGGGTTGCCGAACTGGGCGACACCATGAACAGTGGCGGCCGCATCGATTTTTGCAGCGGTGACTTTACCGATGTGGCTCTGGGCGAATTTGATCATGTGATCGCCATGGACTCGCTTATTCATTACAACGCCGAAGACGCCGTGCGCGTGTTGCAGGGCTGGAGCCGTCGCACCAGCGGCTCCATCGCCTTTACCTTTGCTCCCAGCAGCCCGCTGCTTCTCGCCATGCATGGCGTGGGCCGCTTGTTTCCACGCGGTGACCGCGCGCCGTCAATCGAGCCGGTGGCCGAGGGCGCGCTTCGTCGCATGTTGCGCACCGACGATGGCCTTGCACGGTGGGCACCGCAGCGCACCCAGCGCATCGCGAGCGGCTTTTACACCTCGCAAGCCTTTGAATTGGTCAAAGCGCGATGAGCCTTCTTAAGCGCCGTGGGCTGATGCCTGCCATCGACTGGACGCAGGTCGCCGCGCGCTACCTGCCGTTTGCCGATGCCGCCAGTGCAGACCTGCCGCTGGCACGTTTGGTGCGTTTGGCGCTGTTCCAAGTTTCGGTGGGTCTCGCCACAGCGTTGATGGTGGGCACGCTCAACCGCGTGATGATCGTCGAGTTGGGTGTTGGCGCTTGGCTGGTGTCGCTGATGGTCGCGTTGCCGCTGGTGGCGGCGCCGTTTCGCGCCTTGGTCGGTCTGAAATCCGACCTGCACCGCAGCTACCTTGGCTGGAAGCGCGTGCCATTCATTTGGTTGGGCACCTTGATGCAGTTTGGCGGCTTGGCGATCATGCCCTTCGCGCTGATTTTGCTCACGGGTGAAACAAGCGTTCAGTTGTGGGCTGGGCACACGGCAGCCGCGCTCGCCTTTGTGCTCGCTGGCGCTGGCTTGCAAGTCACGCAGACTGCGGGCCTGGCGCTGGCCACCGACTTGGCACCTGAAGCCACGCGCCCCCGCGTGGTCGCCCTCATGTACGTGATGTTGCTGGTCGGTTTGGTGGGTGCAAGCCTTGTCTACGGTTTGCTGCTGGCAGATTACTCGCACACGCGCTTGGTGCAGGTGGTGCAAGGCTCGGCGGTGGCGTGCGTATTCTTGAACCTCATCGCTTCTTGGAAGCAAGAGCCGAGGAACAGTTTGCGCGCCAAGAGTCCGCCCCTGCAGGAGCGGTTCGGCGTGCACTGGAAGCGCTTTGCTGCGCAGGGCCGCGTGGCGCGCTTCCTCGTTGCGGTGGGCCTCGGCACCGCTGCGTTCAGCATGCAGGACATCATTCTTGAGCCTTACGGCGCAGAGGTATTGCACTTGGGCGTCGGCGCCACCACGCAACTGACCGCGCTGATGGCGGTTGGTGCGCTGGTTGCTTTTGCGTTGGCAGCGCGGGCGCTTGGCCGTGGTGGTGATCCACACCGCGTGGCGGCCGCCGGTGTGCTGGTGGGCCTGGCTGGTTTTTCAGGCGTGATTTTTGCCGACCCGATGGCCAGCGCCAATCTCTTTCGCGCTGGCGTCGTGTTGATTGGTTTTGGCGGTGGTCTGTTTGCAGTCGGCACCTTGAGTGCTGCCATGGCGCTTGAAGGCCACGGCATGCATGGCATGGTGCTGGGCGCGTGGGGCGCTGTCCAAGCGACCTGCGCGGGTGTGGCCGTGGCCCTGGGCGGTGCACTGCGCGACCTGGTCTCCAGCGCGGCAAGCGCGGGCTGGCTGGGGGAAGTGCTTCAACACCCCGCCACGGGCTACAGCGCTGTCTACCACCTTGAGCTTGTTTTGCTGTTCGCGACGTTGATCGCGCTCGGCCCGCTGGTGCGGCGGCATCCTGCACGCACCTCACTGCAACCCCAGGGCAAGTTCGGGCTCGCCGACCTGCCCAGCTGATCGTTCAAACGACAACAAGGAGCCAACCCATGGGCACCGGAGCCATCACCCAATACATCGACGTTGCACAGCTGGTGCTGTACGCGTTCTGGATCTTTTTTGCGGGCCTGATTTATTACCTCATTCGCGAAAATCATCGTGAAGGCTACCCGCTCGACAGCGATGGCGGCATCATCGAAGGCTGGCCGCCGACGCCGTCGCCAAAGACCTACCGCATGGCCGATGGCCGCGCGGTGCAAGTGCCCCGCGATGAGGCGCCCCACCCAGTCCCCAACGCCGAGCGCGCCTACCGCTCGCCCGTCTCGCCCCTGGAGCCGGTGGGCAACCCGCTCACCGCTGGCGTTGGCCCCGGCGCCTGGACAACACGGCCCGACCATGCCGATGTGGATCATCATGGCGATCCCAAGATCGTGCCACTTGCCATGGCCCAGGGGTACAGCGTCAGCGAGCGTGACCCCGATCCGCGTGGCATGGATTTGCTCGACGCCCATGGCGACAAGGTTGGCACGGTGCGCGAGCTGTGGATCGACCGCGGCGAAATGCTTTTCCGCTACCTTGAGGCCGAAGTGGTCGTGGCCGGTGGCGGCACCCGCCGTGTGCTGGTCCCGATGCCGTTTGCCCGCGTCAACAAGCATGGCGTGCAGGTGCATGCGTTGGTGGGTGGGCAGTTTGCGGGTGTACCTGCTCTGCGCGCTACCGACCGCATCACGATGCTTGAAGAAGAGCGCATTGGCGCCTACTACGGTGCTGGCACGCTCTACGCCGAGCCGCATCGTGCTGAGCCCTTGATCTGAGGACACTGTCATGAATGCTGCAAAACCTTTTGTCGGGCGCGAGCATGAGTTCGAGGCCCAATTTGGGCTGCCCGAGCGCCTACCCGCAGATGAACGCATCTTGTGGCAGGGCGCGCCGCAGTGGGGGCTGATGGCGCGCAAGGTATTCCATGCTGATGTGGCAGCCGTGTACTTCGCTTTGATGCTGGCATGGCGCTTTGTCAGCACGCTCTCAGACGGTGGCTCTTTGACGGAAGCTTTGGCCTCGCTAACATGGCTTGTACCGCTGTTCGCGCTGGGCCTTGGCGCGCTGTTGCTTCTGGGCTGGCTGTCAGCGCGCAGCACGGCCTACACACTCACCAACCGTCGCGTGGTGATGCGCATTGGCATTGTCTTGACGGTCACCTACAACCTGCCACTGCGGTGCATCGAAAGTGCCGACCTCCGTGAGGGCTCGAATGCCCGTGGCGACATCACATTGACGCTAGAGCCCGCCACGCGCATTGCTTGGCTGCACTTGTGGCCTCATGTGCGCGCTTGGCGGGTGGCGCGTCCGCAGCCCATGCTGCGCGCGCTAGACCGTGCAGGTTACGTTGCAAACCTGCTGCAGCAGGCATGGGTAGAGGCCAACGGAAAGAATGCATCCGCCACTGCGCAAGACCATGCCCCTTTTGACCATCGCCAGCCGGTGCTGGCTAGACAAGGATGACCGTGCAACTTGCCGTGCCCCGTGACGTGATCCCACGCCGAGCCGTGCTGGGCGCTTTTGCGGCCCTGGGACTTACCTTGGCAGGGGCGGCGGCTGTTCGTTTGTCGGGTGCTCCCATCCGCGAGCCCGATGCACGCACCGTGGCGCTGCGCGAGCTGCGCTTTGCCGACCGACCTGACGGTGGGATCGCCGTCATCGACGCCCTCAGTGGCACCACACTCGACGTGGTGCACGGTGAGCAGGGCTTCTTGCGCGGCACGCTACGTGGCTTGGTGCGTGAGCGCAAGCGGCGGGGCGTTACCAGTGCCGCTCCGATGCAGCTGATTGCCCGGGCTGACGGGCGCATGACGCTGGCCGACGCAAGCACCGGTGAGCGCATCGAACTTGAATCTTTTGGCCCAAGCAACGTGGCGGTTTACGCGCGTTGGCTCGAGCTGCAACCCACCACCAAGGTGATGCCATGACCTCCCAAGCCATTGAAACCCGCGACGACGTGATGCGCGCGGCCAAGAGCGAAACGCTCATCAGCCCTCGTTTTTACACCACCGACTTCAAGGCCATGGACGCCCTGGACATGAGCCCGGTGCGCGCTGAGTGGGACGCCATGCTGGCCGAATACGAGGGTGACAACAACCACGATCACTTTCAGCGTGACAACACTTTCAAGGATGAGATTCGGCAGCTCCCACCCGCGTTGCAGCAAGAGTTTCTCGACTTCTTGGTGAGCTCAATCACCAGCGAGTACTCCGGCTGCGTGCTGTACAACGAGATCCGAAAGAACGTGAGCAACCCCGACATCAAACAGTTGATGACCTACATGACCCGTGACGAATCGCGTCATGCCAACTTCATCAACGCTTCGCTGCGTGACTATGGTTTGGGTGTTGATTTGGCCAACCTGAAGTCGACCAAGAAGTACACCTTCTTCAAACCCAAATACATCTTCTACGCCACGTACTTGTCCGAAAAGATCGGCTACGCGCGTTACATCACGATCTTCCGCCAGCTCGAGCGCCACCCCGAAAAACGCTTTCATCCGATCTTCAAATGGTTCGAGCGCTGGTGCAACGATGAATTCCGCCATGGCGAATCGTTTGCACTGATCATGCGCGCCCAGCCCAAGCTGCTGTCAGGCTTCAACTTGCTCTGGGTGCGTTTCTTTTTGCTGGCGGTGTACGCAACGATGTTTGTGCGTGACCACACGCGGCCCGCCTTGCACATCGCCATGGGCATTGATCCCGACAAGTACGACTATGAGGTGTTTGACATCACCACCGAGATTTCGAAACAGGTCTTCCCGATTTCACTCGACACCAACAACGAGTCCTTCCGTACCGGCCTGCGCCGCCTGCTGCAGGTCAGCGATGGCATCGCCGCGGCCAAGGCGCAGGGTGGTGTAATGGGCCTCGCCAAGCGCGCGGGCTGGGCAGTTGTGGGTGCCACCACGTTTGCCAGGCTTTATTGCATGCCGGTGCACCGTCACGACCTGCCCGCGCAAATGCGCGTGGCGCCGGCTTGGTGACACACGGCGGTTGCTGAGATGGACTACGCGCTTCCCTTGCTGTTTGCGCTTTTCGTCTGGTGGTTTGGCACTGGCGTTGTGATGCTGCTCGACGGCATGCCGCGCGGCACGTTTCGCTGGAGTTTGGCCCTATCAACCCTGATCGCGGTGGGCGCACTGATCTGCATCGTCCGCAGTGCCAACAACGCCAGCGTGGCAGGTGCGTACGCCGCCTTCAGCTGTGCTGTGTTGGTGTGGGGCTGGCACGAGTTGTCGTTTCTCACCGGTTGGCTCACGGGCCCTCGAAAACAAGCCTGCAGTGCCCCGCTGCACGGGCCAACGCGCTTCAACGAGGCCGTGATGGCCATACTCTGGCATGAGCTGGCCCTCATTGCGACGGGCCTGGGGTTGGCGGCGCTCACCTGGGGCGGTATCAACCAAGTCGCGACATGGACCTTTGCGCTGCTTTGGGTGATGCGCCTTTCCGCCAAGTTGAATCTATTCCTGGGCGTGCGCAACCGCGGCGAGGAGTTCTTGCCGCCGCACCTGCTGTACCTGGGCAGCTACTTCCGCCATCGTTCTTTCAACGCCTTGTTGCCGCTGTCGATGCTGGCGGGTGGCGTTGCGGCAGCGATGATGATCGTGGCCGCCGTTCAAACGGGCGGTGCCGAACGAGTCGGTTTGCTGCTGGTGGCATCGATGTTGGTGCTGGCCTTGATTGAACACCTCTTGATGGTCACGCCGTTGTCGGCGCTGGCCCTGTGGCGCTGGGCTGTGCGAACGCCCGCACCAACATCCCTATGAAATCAGAAAATCACCACCTGCTGCTTGCGCGCGAGGGCGCGCCCACGGCCATTGTTATCGGTTCGGGTTTTGGCGGCCTGGCGGCGGCGGTGCGATTGGCGTGCAAGGGCTGGCGCGTTCAGGTGCTAGAAAAGCTTGACGCGCCGGGTGGCCGCGCTTCGGTGCACCGCGAGGATGGCTTCACGTTCGACATGGGCCCCACCATTGTCACCGTCCCGCAATTGTTTGAAGAGCTGTGGACGCTGGCGGGGCGTCGCCTTGAAGACGACGTCACACTCAAGGCGCTTGACCCGTTTTATCGCATCCGCTTTGACGACGGTACGTGGTTTGACTACAGCGGCAACCCTGACCGCATGCGCGCTGAGGTGGCCCGCATCTGCCCGACGGACGTGAAAGGGTACGACAGCTTCATGGCCGAGGCCGAGCGCTGCTACCGAATCGGCTTTGAAGAGTTGGGTGCTACCGCATTTGATTCGCTCGGTGACCTCGTGTCAGCCATCCCGGCACTTGTCAAGATGCGCTCGTGGCGAACCATCCGAAGCATGGTGGCGAGTCATTTTCGCGACCCCAAGTTGCGCACCGTGTTCTCGTTTCACCCCCTGCTGATTGGGGGCAACCCCTCGTCGGTCACCTGCACCTACAGCCTCATCAATCAACTTGAGCGTCGCTTCGGGGTGCACTGGGCCGTGGGGGGCACAGGCGCACTGGTGCAGGGCCTGATGAAGCTGTTGACGCAATTGGGCGTGACGGTGCGCTGCAACGCCACGGTGGAGCGCATCGTGGTGGAGGGCGGGCGCGCACGTGGCGTGGTGCTGAAAGGTGGCGAACGCATCAACGCTGACATTGTCGTTAGCAATGCAGACACCGCATGGACGTACCGCAATCTTGTTGCCCCCGAGCACCGGCACGTTTGGACGGACCGCAAACTAGACCGGGCGCGCTATTCGATGTCTTTGTTCGTTTGGTACTTTGGTGTCAACCGTCAGTACCACGATGTGCCGCATCACACCATGGTGCTGGGCCCACGCTACGAGGCCTTGCTCAACGACATCTTCAAACGCCACCACCTGGCTGACGACTTCAGCCTTTACCTGCATCGCCCCAGCGCCAGTGACGATTCCATGGCGCCACCTGGTTGCGACACGTTTTATGTGCTCTCGCCCGTGCCCCACTTGGACAGCGGCACCGATTGGCCCGCCATCGCCGAGCGCTACCGCTTGGCCATTCAAAAGCGCTTAGAGGACACCTTGTTGCCTGGCCTTTCGTCAAATTTGGTCGTGTCCAAGGTGATGACGCCGCTCGATTTTCAAGACCGTTTGTTGTCGTACAAAGGTGCCGCCTTCGGCCTGGAACCTCTGCTGCTGCAAAGTGCATGGTTCCGGCCCCACAACCGCAGCGAAGACGTGCCCGGTTTGTTCATGGTCGGCGCGGGCACCCATCCGGGCGCTGGCATCCCGGGTGTGCTGATGTCAGCCAAGGCGCTGGAGTCGGTGCTGCCGCCGATTGCCGCCTTTTCAGGAGTGCGTTCATGAGCATGGATGAGCAAGAAGCCTGCCGCGACATGATGCGTGGTGGATCCAAGTCATTCTTCCTGGCCTCCATGGCGCTACCGTCGCGCGTGCGCGCACCAGCGACGGCACTCTACGCTTTCTGCCGTGTCGCTGACGATGCCATCGACACCAGCGCCGAGCCCGCCCGGGCACTGCTGCAGCTGCGTGCTCGGCTTGATGCAATCTACCTTGGCACGCCCGGCGCCGACGTGGCCGACCGTGCCCTGGCGCAGGTGGTGGAGGCGAAGCGACTGCCACGATCGTTGCTCGACGCGCTTTTGGAGGGCTTCGCCTGGGACGCTGAGGGTCGCCGCTATGAAACCCTGGAAGATCTGCATGCCTACGCTGCACGCGTGGCGGGCACCGTGGGGGCGATGATGGCGTTGGTGATGGAGACGCGAGACCCGCGCGCACTCGCCCGTGCCTGTGAACTGGGTGTGGCGATGCAACTCACGAACATTGCACGCGATGTGGGCGAAGACGCGCGTAACAAGCGCCTGTACTTGCCGCTGGCGTGGATGCGCGAGGTGGGACTTGACCCTGACGCATGGCTTGATGCGCCAAAGTTTGATGCTCGCGTGGCCAGGTTGGTGGCGCGCCTGCTGGCCGAGGCTGAGCACCTGTATGCGCGCGCCGAGTGCGGTGTGGTTGACCTACCGCGTGACTGCCGCGCGGCCATCCACGCGGCGCGCTTGGTGTACGCCGAAATCGGCAGCACGCTGGCTGCGGCCGGGCACGATTCGGTGACCACGCGAACCGTTGTCAGTCGTGGGCGAAAGATTGCCTTGCTTGTGCGAGGCTGCACCGCCTTCTGGGTTGCACCCGGACATCCCATGGATGCGGGCGGGGCGAGCCCGCCGCTGCCCGCCGTGCGCTTTCTGGTTGATGCTGCGGCGTCGGGCGAGCGTCCAAACCGCACGTTTTACCAACGCACGGTCCGCGTGATCGACCTGTTTGAGCGCCAAGCCGAACGGCAGCGCGGAGTGTTGCAAGCTGTCGCATGACACACCTGCCGCTGATTTTGGTGGAGGTGGTGTTGGTGTTTGGCGGTGCCGTGGCTTTTGCGTGGTGGCAATTCAGAGACCTTGCGCGAGAGCGCAAGAAGCGTGAAGACGCCGAGAAGCACGAAGGCCGTGATGCGGCGTGACGCTATGCCCCCATTGGTGGCAGCTGCACCCGCACGTGCCCTGTGCACCGACTGCGGCGTTTCGCGCTCGTCAGATCCAAACCGCTGTGGTCACGCCTGTCAGTTCATCCGGCCTGACTACCCGCGCGCTGAGCAGCGGGTGCACGGCCGAGCGCGTGAGGCACAGCGCGGCGGTGAGTTGCACTTTGGTGTGCATCGCCGAATGGTGCGCGCAACGCTGAAAGCCCCGCGCGAGGGCGCGCAGTGGAGCGGCATCACCACGCGCATTGGGGAACGTTTGCTGGAGACCGGGGCGGTTGACGCTGTGCTTGCCATGACGTCAGCTGCAGGTGATCGTTGGCAGCCCGAGCCCATGCTGGTGACCCGTGCCGAGGACATGGCGCTCTGCCGTGGCATGAAGATGGGGTACGCGCCACTGCTGGCGTTGCTGGAGCCGGCCCGTGCGCGTGGTTTCAAGCGGCTGGCCGTGGTGGGCATTCCTTGCCAGGTGTATGCACTGCGCGCGCTGGAAGCAGAGTTTGGCTTCGAGCGTCTCTACGTCATCGGCACGCCTTGTTCTGACAACACCAGCACCCAAAACTTCCACACCTTCTTGGGGCTGATCAGCGAGAACCCTGAAACCATCACCTACCTCGAATTTCGTGCTGACTACCACGTTGAAGTTCGGTTCACCGATGGCACCAAACGGGAGATTCCTTTTCTGCAGCTTCCCTTGTCCACGTTGCCCCGTGATTTCTTTCCGCTGACCTGCCGCACATGCGTGGACTACACCAACGCGTTGTCTGACCTGACTGTGGGCTACATGGGTGGGCGCGGTGAGCAGTGGTTGATCGTGCGCAATCAGCGTGGCGAAGAGCTGATGTCGTTGTTGGGGGACGAACTGCAGACCAGCGGATTGTCAAGCGCCGGTCGGCGCGCTGGTGCGGTGCGAGGTTTCATGGCCAACGTGAAGCGTGCCGCCGGGGGGCTGCCCCTTCGCCGCATGCCCGCTTGGATGAAGCCCATCGTCGGCTGGTTGATGCCTCGGGTTGGCCCGCGGGGGCTGGAGTTTGCGCGCGCACGGGTTGAGATGAAAGCCATCGAGACGGTGTTGCACCTGGAGCGCGAGGCGCCACGCAAGATGCGCAACATGGTGCCTGCGCACGTTTGGGCGCTGGTGGCGCCGTACGGCTTGTCTAACAAAGAAAGGAAAGAGTCATGAGCATCGCACGCTATTCGCTTGATCCTGCACGGGCCATCACGTGGGCCATCGCCGGTGCCGCTAGCGCAGCGGGGGGGTGGTTCAGCTTTGGCTTTGGCACCCAGCTCGGCGGCCTATTGATGGGTGTCATAGCCGCCATCAACGGCGCAGCGATCAGCGCACTGCTGGCCAGCGCTGCCCTCGAGTTTCTGGGCAGGCGCAAACCAAGCTGACGCCCGTGCCTACGGGTTGTCTCTGTCTTTGTTGTGGTTGGCGAACTGGCGGAACAGCCACATTCCAAAAACAACGACCCAGACAATGATGAGAATCTGATGAACCTTCAAGGTGCGCTCCTGTAGAAAGAGTTGGAAGTTGATGGCGGGGGCTTTTGCTCAGCCATGAGTTTGCCCATCGCGACGATCGTTGCCCCCAGCAGCAAAATCTCGACGCTGTACACCAAAGCATAGCCGGTGATGGGGCTGTCCAGCGCGTCGCCAAACACTTGCCGGCGAGCCAACGCATCGATGACGTCGCGGCCGATGCCGCCAAGCGCCACTGCCAAACCCGCTGCGGTTGCCTGCACGGCGCCCCAAGCGCCCAGCGCAAGCCCTGCTTGCTCCTTGGGGGCGTGATGCATGGTCAACGTTAGGGTGCCGTGGCCAAACAAGCCAGCACTCAGTCCGATCAGCGCCACGCCGGCGCCAAACAACGCAACTGACTGCGTTGCGGCGGCTGCCAGCACGGCGGCAAAGGCTGGCACGCCGATGCAGGCACCGATCTGGGCCATGCGTGCTGGATCAAAGCCTCGACCAAGGATGCTCGATGCCAAACTGAAACCGACCAAGCCACCCGCGGCCAACGCAGCGGTGAGCCAGGTGGTGGCGCCCACACCCATGCCCAGCACTTGGCCACCATAAGGTTCGAGCAGCACGTCTTGCATCCCAAAGGCCATCGTGCCCAAAGTGATCGCCACCAGGCGACGACGGGCGCCATGACTTTGGATGTAGGGGCGCCAAGCTTCAGAAAAGCTGGGTGCCGGGGCGTGGGTGCTTGCGTGACGGTCTGGCCGCCTGGTTTCTTGCTTCCACAACGCCACGCTGTTGAGCACCATCGTGGTCAGCGCGGCAGCTTGCAGCACTTGCACCAGCCGCGCTGGGCTGAAATCGCGCAAAAAGGCACCAAAAATGAGTGCACTGGCCATGGTGCCCACCAGCAGCATGACGTACATGAAACCGACCACACGGGGGTGTGATGCTTGCGGGGCCAAGTCGGTGGCCAATGCCAGGCCCGCAGTTTGCGTGGTGTGCAATCCTGCGCCCACCAGCAAAAACGTGAAACCAGCACCAAGTTGCCCGATCCACGCGGGCCATTGGCTGGCGTTTCCACCGCCGCTCAAGACGAGCAAGGCGAAGGGCATCACGGCAAATCCACCAAACTGCAGCAGGGTGCCCATCCAGATGAAAGGCACTCTTCGCCATCCCAGTGCTGATCGGTGCGTGTCAGACCGAAAGCCAACGAGCGCGCGCAAGGGGGCGTAGAGCACCGGCAGCGACACCATCACGGCCACGAGCGTCGCGGGCACGTGCAACTCGACGATCATCACGCGGTTGAGCGTGCCGACGAGCAGCACCAGCGCCATGCCAACCGAGACTTGGAAGAGGGACAGGCGCAGCAAACGCGACAGCGGCAAGTCCGCCGTGGCAGCGTCAGCGAAAGGCAAGAAGCGTGGACCCATTTGAGCCCAGCGAGCGATCAGGCTGCGGGTAAGGGTGGTCACGGACCGCTTGCAGTGTTGTGGGGTTGGTTAGGCCGCTGACGCCCAAGCCGAAAGCATCGCTTGCGGCTTGCGCGTCAGCGGGTCCTAAAGTGCCTAAGGCTTCTTCGTCGCTGCAGCCGCAGGCGGTGCCACTGCTGGCGCCTCCGAGTGGGTTGCAGTGGCAACAACGGCATTGCCGTTGAGGTAGCCCTTCAACCATGTCGTCTGGGTGACGAGCATGGCATGGACCGCGAAGGAGCTTACCGCCACGGCGCCCAGGAACAGCGGGATGCCGACCGAGGGCTTGACGACGCACCAAATTTTTCCGTAGATCATGGCTTGTTCTCCTTCACTTCAACCACGGTGAGTAGATGTAGGCGAACAGGTGAGCCAAGGCAGCAATGAATCCGAAGATTTGCGTACCCTGGATCAAATGGCGATGGATCTCCTCCGACTCTGACGTTGTCAGCCCGGTGGGCCATACCTTGTTGGGATCCGACTTATCCGACATGGACCCTCCTCATTGGGAGTAAAACTCGTGCGAAACCCGCACGCGGGTATAGAAACTGGCACCGACCGGTACCAGCATGTGTAATGTGAACGGTACAGTTGCACTTGTCAATCAATAGTTACTTCTAGGATCGTTGCCTCGGGGTGACGTCCAGCACCAAATTGACGAGCCCAAGCTTGGCTTGCCGCTGACAAGGTTCGCCCGCAGGCCGCGTTGGGCGCATTGGGCGCATTGGGCGGATTTTTTGACCTGTCGTGGTCGGATTGGACGAAACTACGACTCAGCGCGACACCCTGACCGCCAAAAACCATGACCCATCATTTCGGCATCCATCCTCGTGGCCAGCTCGCCGCGCCCTGGGTCACTGGCCCGTGGTTCAACGCAGACGCTCCGCTTCAGCTTCTCCACTTGCGCGGCAAGGTGGTCGTGTTGCACGCGTTTCAAATGCTTTGTCCAGCCTGTGTGCACCACGGCCTGCCGCAGGCGCAGCGCATTGACGCCACATTTGCAGCGCACGGCGTGGCCGTGGTGGGGCTGCACACGGTCTTTGAACACCATGCGGCGATGCAACCCGTCTCCCTGCAGGCGTTTTTGCATGAGTATCGAATCACTTTTCCGGTGGGTGTTGACGCGCCCAGCGCCGGCGCGGACGATCCGATTCCGGTCACGATGCGCGCGTACGGGCTGCAGGGAACGCCCAGCTTGGTGTTGATTGATCGTGGTGGGTACGTGCGCCACCATGCGTTTGGCGCCGAGGACGATATGGCGGTCGGCGCTGCCGTTGCATCCTTGGTTGCCGAAAGTGACTGACACCATCAAGCGCTTTGCACACCATCATGCGTGACGGCTGGTTTGCGCGCCTGCGATGGCCCTTGGGGTGGCTGGTGCTCATGCTCGCAGGTTCCTTGGCCATGATTCGCGTGGACATTGCACATCGGCGCGACGCTTTCCAGTCGGAGGCCCGCATTGCTCACCGCTTGCTCAGCCAGCGTGCGTCGCAGCACGACACCATGCTCGCGACGCTGGCGATGCTTAGCCCTTCTGTCGATGCGACGGGCCAGGTCGAGCGGCAACTTGCGTCGCTTTACCCCCAAGTGCTCGCCATCTTGAAACGGGAGAGGGGGCAGGATTGGCCTGGCGTTGCCGAGCGCATTGCTGAGGTCCGATCGCGCGTGGGGGGCAAGTCTGAACTTGGGTCCGTCGACACGGTGGCCAATCAATTCACCCTTGTTCATGCTGGCCCCTCCACGAGTCTCGCACTGCGCATAGATGTGCAGCGCATGGTGCCGTGGGACGAGTGGCCGATTGCAAAGTCTGGTCCAGTCAGTGTTTCGCTGGTACACGCAGGGCAAACGCTGAGGATTCAGGCAGGGGCGCCTCCCATGGCGCAGCCACATGGGATGACCGATGGCTTTGTTTATTCCAAGCCGCTGGCCGTGGCCAGCCAACCCTTTGACCTGCAACTTCGCCAGGCCACGGGGCCCACGCAATGGCCTTGGGGTTGGCTGTCGATTTGGGCGTTCACCTCGGCGTTGGCGCTGGCAAGCTTGGCCGGTTGGCAGCAGTCGCGACGTGCACGTCGGCGGGCTGAAGAGCTGTTGCGGGTCGGGCGGGTGGCACGATTGAATGCCATGGGTGAACTGGCTGCCGGTGTGGCCCACGAATTGAACCAACCCCTTGCTGCGGTCATGGCCAATGCGCAAGCAGCACGGCGCTTGCTCGACGACGAGCCACCCACGCTTGACACAGCGCGGCAGGCCATTGTGCAGATTGCCACGCAAGCGCGGCGCGCCGCCGACGTGTTGGCGCGTTTGCGGCGGCGGGTCGAAGCACCAGAATCCAGCAGCCCACCCCAAGCCGTGCAGCTGCAAAAGGTTGTGCGTGACGTGCTCGAACTGGTTGAGCCCGAGGTTCGGCGGCTGGGCGTCACGACTGCATTGCAAGGTGCGAGCCCAGCGGTTCATGCCGACCCTGTGGCGCTGGAGCAGATCGTGCACAACTTGGTCATCAACGCCTTGCAGGCCCTGGAAAGCGTGCCCCGTGGTGTGCGCCGACTTGTGTTTGTGTTGGACGTGCAGCGAGGGCAGGGTGTCGTGACCGTGTGCGACAACGGGCCTGGCATCGCCCCCGAATCGTTGTCACGTTTGTTTGAGCCATTCTTCACAACGCGCCAAGCGGGCATGGGGCTGGGCCTGAACCTGTGTGAAACCTTGGTGCAGGCAATGCGGGGCACGCTGGAAGCGCACAACGCCACGCCGCAGGGCGCCGAATTTCGCCTTGCATTGCCTTTGGCTGGAGTGGCCCCGTGAACCCCCTTTCGCCCTTGATTCAAATCGTTGACGATGACGACGGTGTGCGTGACAGCTTGGCGCTGCTCATCGGCACGGTGGGGTTGAGGGTCGCGTGTTGGAAGCATCCCCAAGCATTCTTGGCCGGCTTCGAGCGAGAGTCGATTGGCGCCATCGTGTTGGACGTCCGCATGCCGGGCGTGAGCGGCCTGACGGTGCTTGACATGTTGCAAGCACAAGGTATCGATCACCCCGTGATCATGTTGACCGGCCATGGCACGGTGGCGATGTGCAGGCGTGCGTTCAAGTCTGGTGCCGCCGAGTTCCTGGAAAAGCCGGTGGACGACGAACAATTGCTCGAGGCGTTGCACAACGCAGTCCGTGCGCATGGACGGTCGCGTGAGCGTTTGATGTCCGACCGGGAGGCTCAGGAAAGGGTGTCGAGGCTTTCAGCGCGCGAACAAGAGATTTTGTCCAAGGTGATCACGGGTTTCACCAACAAAGAGATCGCGAAGTTGCTGAGCTTGTCACCGCGCACCGTCGAAGCGCACCGTGCCAACCTGCAAGCCAAGTTGCAGGTCGGCTCGCTGGCGCAGTTGATTCGCCGCTACGGCGCGTTGGCTGACGACACTGCGTAGTTCTACGCAGGCGCAGGCGTGTGCGTACGAATGGTGGTTCTGAGGCTTTTTTTTTAGAGTGATGACACGGCCAAAATGCGGCCGCATGCCATCGGAGACCCGAATGAAAACCCTGATCCGCCTCGCCCTGTTGACCCTGAGCGTCGCCGTACCGCTGGCCCACGCCCAAGCCGTTCGAAGCGAAAAAAACATGTCGCTTGATTTGGCCAACCAAATCGCCGCAGCGGGTGTTGCTGCTTGCCAAGCCAACGGTTACGCCGTGTCTGTCACTGTGGTCGACCGCGCTGGCAGTGTTCGAGCTGTGCAACGCGCCGACCATGCGGGCCCTCATACGCTGGCAGCCAGCCAAGACAAGGCATTCACGTCGGCGTCGGCAAAAAACAATACGCTCGCGATGATGGACGGCGCGCAGAAGAACCCAGCTGCCGCAAACTTGGTGCACATCCCCGGTTTTCTGTTGCTGGGCGGTGGCGTTCCTGTCCGCGTGGGTAACGAGGTGATCGGTGCCGTGGGCATTGGTGGCGCACCGGGCGGCCACCTTGACGAGCAATGCGCTGTGGCCGCTATCGACAAAGTGAAGGACTTGCTGAAATGATCAAAACCCGAAGCACCCTGGCGCCATGGGCGCTCGTCGCTGCTGTGGCCGCCATGGGTGCTTCGGCAGCCATGCCCGTGGTGGCGCAAGTGCCGCCGTCCCCAGCGGAGGCTGCAGCGTTTGTCGGCTTGCACGCCGCGGCCCACCACGGCGACGTGAAAGCTGTTGAACGCCTTGCAGCAGTGTCGAAGGCCGCACGCGAGGTGCGGGACGCCAACGCCCGCGCGCCGCTTCACGTGGCCACGTTCGCGCGCCAACGAGGTGCGGTGAAGGCCTTGCTAGCGGCTGGCGCTGACACCAGCGCGCTTGACGGTGGACGCTACGATGCAGTCACCATCGCGGCTGTCGCTGATGACGAAGAGACGCTGCGCCTGCTGCTTGCTGGCGGCGCAAGCGCCAAGCTTGTCACAAGCCGGTATGACGGTACTGCGCTTATCGCTGCAGCCCACTTGGGGCACGATGGCGTGGTGCGGCAGTTGATTGCCGCTGGGGCGCCACTCGATCATGTCAACAACCTGCATTGGACGGCGCTGATCGAAGTGATCGTGCTTGGCGACGGTGGCAAGCGCCACCAAGCGTCTTTGCGTGCGTTGCTCGAAGCCGGGGCCAGCACGCGATTGACCGACCGTGAAGGCCGCACGCCGCTGCAGTTGGCGCGCGGGCGTGGCTACACCGCGATGGTGCAAATGTTGGAGCGCAGCGGGGCCAAGTAACGCACAAATTGGCGCGGCAACGCGGTGCGCATAGACATGTGCGGACGCACCTTGCTAGGAGGGCCGAGCGGGCCGCAAGTGCCACCCAACAATTGTCAGCACAGCCGCGCCAGCCACCAGCGTTACCCCCACATTGGAGAACACGAGGCTGATCGAGAGCAGGTTCAATGCGACAAAGGCGAGCCTTCCAACCGGGCGGCCGCAGTACCCGGCATACGCCGCACCCAAGCCGATGATGGCGATCACCGCGCCTGACAATGCCAGAGCAAACGCGCCCCACGTGAAGTCGATAAACAGCAGCGACGGTGCGTAGACAAAGGCAAAGGGCACAAATGCTTTGCCCATCGACAAGCGAAACGCCGTAACGCCGGTGCCCATCGGCTCGCTGCGCGCAATGCCTGCAGCGGCGTACGCGGCCAGCGCCACCGGGGGCGTTACGTCGGCCAGAACTCCATAGTAGAAAACAAAAAAGTGCGTGGCCAGCTGTGGCACACCCAACTGCGCCAGCGCTGGCGCCACGATGGCCGCCAAAATGATGTAGGTTGGCGTGGTGGGTACGCCAGTGCCCATGATGATGCAAGCAATGGCGGTAAACAAAAGGCCAAACAGAATCGTAACTTGCTTGAGCTCAAACCAATTCCACCGATCGAATCGATGCACAACTTCTGCGGCGACACCCGACAGATCGACGACGAATGCCGAGAACTTGAATCCCATGCCTGTGAGTGTGAGGATGCCCAGAACAAAACCAACGCAAGCACAAGAAGCCCCAATGCTGAGTGCTGACTTCGACCCCATCTCAAAACCGCGCACCAGCCCACGCGGGCTTATGGCCATGCCAGCCATACCCTGGCCGGCGGCTCCGATCAGTTTGGGGATCCAGGAACAAGCGATGGTGAGCGTGATGCCCCAGAATGCGGCCAAGAAGGGTGTGTACTGCAGCAGCAGCAACGTCACCATGGTCCCCAGGGGGATGAACAGGTGCCACGACGACCGCAACACGAAGCCCAACGACGGGATGTCGGCACTGTCCATGCCAGCGAGCTTGAGCCGCTGCGCCTCCAGGTGCACCATCCACAAAATGGCCAGGTAGTGCAGCGCGGCTGGCACGATCGCCACCAAGATCAGCTGGTTGTACGGAATGCCCAGCGTCTCGGCCATGATGAAAGCCGCTGCGCCCATGATCGGCGGCGTCACCTGCCCACCGCAGGCTGCTGAGGCCTCGACCGCGCCGGCAAAGCGCGGGGTGAAGCCCACTTTCTTCATGAGTGGAATCGTCATCACACCGGTGGTTACCGTGTTGGCGACGGCCGAGCCCGAGATCATGCCAAACAAGCCCGACGTCACGACACAGACTTTGGCCGGGCCGCCCGAGTAGCGGCCTGCGGCGATGGTCGCAAGGTTGACAAACAACTGTGCCAGACCGGTGAGCTGGGCCATGACGCCGAACAACACATAGTGGAAGACAAATGTCGCCACCACACCCACTGCGATGCCGTAAATGCCTTCCGTTCCTTTGTAGAGGTAGGCAACCAACCGCGGCACGCTGTAGCCGCGGTGGGCCAGGTCGCCAGGCAAGTACGCACCGAACAACCCGTACAACACCATCGCCACCGCCAGCAGCGGCAAAAAGATACCCATGGTGCGGCGCGTGGCCTCGATGGTCATGGCGATGGCGATCACACCAAACATCAGATCCAATGCCGAATGCTGGCCGGGCCGCTGGATGAAGATGTCATCAAAGAACATCAAAAGGTAGAGCGAAAAACTTGCCGCGAGCAGCGCGAACACCCAGTCACGCCAAGGGATGTGTTGGTGGCTTCCGTCGTAAGCCTCGAGGGGCAACGACAGGGCTGCCAGCGAAACCATCACCAGGCCAAAAGTGACCTGGGCGGCCACCGGTACCGGCTCGGCAAGCGCGCTCAACAAACCCCAAGCAAGCACCAAGTAAAAAAGCGCCAAGCCTGCCGACGCTATCCATTCCCAAGGTCCTGCCAGTCGCTTTTGCCGAGGAAAAACTAAAAAGCAAAGACCGAACACCACCGACAAGTGAATGGCGCGGTGCGCGATTTCGTTGTGCAACCCAAAACCGGCGGTGTAGTAATGCCAGCCCGACAAGCCCACAGCCAACACCATCACGATGCCGGCTGACACGCCAGCTAGGCGGCGAAAATTGGATTCGGGATCGAACTGCTCGATCAGGCGATCAACTTCGTCTTGTTTGGCGACAACGAGACTCACGATGTTGGGCAGCCCAGCGCTTGAAACTCAATGGCTTGCGTGCTGATACTGCCAAGCAGCCATTCGCGCTGCCCCAGCAGCAAGCGCATGCGCTGCTGGGGCAGCGGCCGCACCACCAGTGGCTGCACCACGCGGTTGAGCAGTAGGCGCCAACCTTCTCCGTCGCGCAGCAGCGACTCACCAGGCCCGGCAGTGTGTGGCAGACCGTAGCCCTGGCCCTTGAAGCGCTCTTCAACCAGGTGTGCCACGGGCGCGAAGTGGTAGTGGTCAACCACCGTGGCGCCAAGCACCGAGTGCTCGAAGGCGATGCGCGCCGCAGGCGCTGCGGCATCGAGTGGCAGGCGTGTCAATTCGACACCGCTGCGATGGTCGGTTAAAACCAACTCACAACATGCAACTCCAGTCGAAAACGCCAGCAAGGCCACCGCCGCTGCGGTGCGCCCCAGCGCGATCACTTGGCGACGCCCTTTTCTTTGAAGTATTTCAAAGAGCCCGGATGCATGGGCGCGGTGCCAACCGACAACGCGGTGCCCAGAGCGATGTTTTTGCCTTGAACGTGCACTTGACCCATGATGGCCACGTTTTCGTACAGCGCTTTGGTGACCTCGTAGGCGACGTTGTCGGGTACACCGTCATGGGTGGCCCAAACGGCCATGACAGCCAGGGTGGGAACGGCAGCCGTTTGACCCTTGTACGTGTTGGCGGGCAGGGGGACGCTGGCGTAGTACGGCTGCTGCTTTTGCAGTTCGGCTATTTCAGGGCCGCTCAGGGCAATCACCTTGAGGGCATGACTTTGTGCAAAGTCGGTCACGGCCGACGTGGGGACGCCAGCAGTGATCAGCGTTGCGTGCAAGTTGCCGTCTTTGATTTTGTCAACGGCCTGCGAGAACGATGACAAGTCTTCTTTGACGTCGGCGCGTGTCATGCCGTGCACCCTCAATAGATCGGTCAACAACTGGTACTGCCCCGAGCCTGGTGCGCCCGATGAAATGCTCTTGCCTTTTAAATCTCGCACGCTGTTGATGTTGAAATCAGCGCGCGTGATCAACTGCACCGTCTCGGGGTAAAGCGCACCCAGCGCACGCACGTTTTTCAGCGCTGCTTTGTCGAACTGGCTGGTGCCGTTGTAAGCGGCATCAAGAATATCTGCAGCCACGAATGCCGATTCGATTTCCTTGTTGCCCAGCAACTTGACGTTGCCCACCGAAGCCCCTGCGGCTTCAGCAGTGGCCGATATCTTTTTGCCGTCAACCGACGCTTTGTTAGAGATCAGTTGGGCCAACATGCCACCCAGCGGGTAGTAAGTGCCACCCGTGCCACCCGTGGCAATGCCGAAGAACATGCGCTGTTGCGCCAGGGCGGCGGTCATCATGAGGCCTGCAATCACCATCGCCGCAGCCAACTTCGTGCCGATTTTCATGGGGGTTCTCCTGAGGGTTGGTTCGAGCATGCGACGATAGCGGCTTGGATGGGGGTCGACCTATGCGCGTTTGCCCTTGCCAACGATGCTTTTTCCAACCGCAACCATGAAAACACTGCACCGTTTCGTTCGCGCGTGCCTTCATTGGGAAGGCGCAAGCTGGCCGAATGGCACCCCATGAGCCAACATGACGTGATCGTTATCGGTGCTGGCGTGATCGGCACATCGGTAGCTTTCAGCCTTGCAGCGTTGGGGGCAGGCCGAGTGGTTGTTTTGGAACGGGCGGCGGTTGGGTCGGGCACCACGGCTCAAAGCAGTGGCATTTTGCGCACCCATTACTCTGTGGTTGAGAACGTAGATTTGGCGCGACGTTCGTGGCACAGCTTCAACCACTTTGCCGCCTTGCTGGACGACGATGAGGCGTCGGCTGGATTGGTCAAGTGCGGCTACTTGATTGCGGCGCCTGCAGGGCCTCGACTGGAGCCCCTGCGCGCAGCATTGCAAGCTCAGCGTGCCATGGGCATCGAAGTGCAAACGCTGGATGCCCAGAGCGCAATGGCTAGGCTACCGATCTGCCGTTTTGATGACGCTGCCTTGATAGGCTATGAACCCGAAGCCGGTTTTGCCGACGCCTACTTGGTGGCCACTGGTTTTGCGCGTGCAGCCCGTCGCCGTGGCGTCAAGATCATCGAGGGTGTCGAAGTGCATTCGCTGCTGCGTGACCACGGTCGTGTGGTGGGCGTTGACACGTCACAAGGGCGATTCGACGCGCCCATCGTGATCAGTGCCCAGAACATCTGGGCACAAAGCCTAGAACGATGGACAGGGGTGCGGACACCGCTGCGCGCCGAAAGACACACCGTGCTTGCGCTTGAGGGTCCAGAACCCTATGCCTACACGATGCCGGTGTACAAGGACCTGGGCTCGCGCGGCATGATCTACTGCCGCAGCTACGGGGGACGACAAATGCTCGTTAGTGAAGGTACCTCAGGCGAGGTGCTTGAACACCCTGACACCGAGCAAGGGCCGGTGCCGTGGGACGTTGTTGGTGCCATCGGGGAGCAGGTGGCGGCGCGTTTCCCATCGTTTGAGAGTGCTGGGTTGGCGTCTTCATGGACCGGTGTCTACGACGTGACACCCGATTGGAACCCCGTGTTGGGCCGGCTTGCCGATGTGCCAGGTTTGATCGTTGCGTATGGCTTCTCAGGCCATGGCTTCAAACTATCGCCAGCGGTGGGGCGCTTGCTGGCGCAAGAGGCTCTGGGTTTGCCCACCGACGTGTCGCTGGCGCCATATGCGCACGAGCGCTTTCGGCTTGGGCGCTTGCTGACAGGGCACTACGGTGCCGGCGCCGTGTCGTAGCTTTTTTTCGCTATGATTTACCCCCATCCAGACCGTGTACGGCGCGGTCGCTTGGCAAGGAGTTCAAGATGGCCATCGTGCAAGCACCCGCCCCAGCTCGCAAACCAGGTGCAGCCGCTCCAGCCAAACGCAAACCAGTGAGGGCAAGCGCTTCAAGCCATCTGGCCCTGTTGGTCGCCACCCGCAAGGGCGCCTGGGTTTTTCACAGCGACGCAAAACGCAAAACCTGGACGGCGGAGGGCCCGCACTTTTTGGGCCACATCATCAGCCACGTGCAGCAGGACCCGCGCGATGGCCGCACGTTGCTGGCCGCCGCCAAGACGGGGCACTTGGGCCCCACGATCTTTCGCTCGACCAACCAGGGGCGCACTTGGAAAGAAGCGGCGCAACCGCCCGCCTTTGCCAAAGCGCCCGAGGGCACCGTGGGGCGCACGGTGGATCACACCTTTTGGATCACTCCCGGACACGAAAGCGAACGCGACACCTGGTACGCGGGCACCTCGCCCCAAGGGCTGTTTCGGTCCACCGACGGGGGCGATAGTTGGGTGCCGCTGCCAAGCATCAACGACAGCGCGCAATACCGTGAGTGGATGGGCAGCGTGCAAGACGGCACGCCCGACGGCCCCAAGCTGCACTCGATCATCGTCGACCCCCGCGACGCAGCGCACCTGTACTTTGCCATGTCCAGTGGCGGCGTGCATGAAAGCACCGACGCGGGCTTGAGCTGGACGACCTTGGTGCAGGGGCTTGAAGTGGTCGAAGGCTTTGACACGACCACGCTGACCTACCACGATCCGCACGTGGTGCGACTGTGCCCCAGCAACCCCGACCGGCTCTACCAGCAAAACCACTGCGGCATTTACCGCTTGGACCGGCCCGGCACGCAGTGGGTGCGGGTGGGGCGCAAGATGCCCAAGCGGGTGGGTGACGTCGGGTTTCCGATGGTGGTGCATCCGCGGGACGACCAAACGGCGTGGGTGTTTCCCATGGATGGCACCAGTGTGTGGCCGCGCACCAGCCCCCAGGGGCAACCGGCTGCCTATGCCACGCGCAACGGTGGCAAAACTTGGCAACGACAAGATGTCGGCATGCCAGTGGATCAAGCCTGGTGGACGGTCAAGCGCCAGGCCATGACCGGGGACGCGCGAGATCCGGTGGGGCTTTACTTTGGCACCACCAGTGGCGAGTTGTGGGCCAGCCGTGACGAAGGCGCCCGTTGGTCATGCATCGCGCGCCACCTGCCCGAGATTTACGCGGTTGAGGCTGTAGCGTGGGCTTAGGCTTTCGGCCGAACGTGAACTTGAAGGCCATCGCCCGGAAGGGCAATCACGGCGTGCTGCCATGAAGGTGCTTGTCCCCAGCGCCTTGCGTTCTTACACCGGCCAGTCCAGGGTCGAGGCCCGGGGCGAAACGCTGGCGTGTTGCTGGCCGATCTGGAGCGGCAGTTTCCCGGCATGCGTTTTCGCATGGTGGACGAGCAAGGCAGGTTGCGGCCTCACATGCGGGTCTTTGTCAACGGGGTCGCCGTGCACGAACTGGCGCAGGTGCTGCAAGCGACAGACGATGTCTGCATCGTTCAGGCGCTCAGTGGCGGTTGAGGCGGTGGTATCCCTATTTGTCCTAATGCCAGGACATTAGGCGAAGCCTAGACTGGCGGTTGATGGAACAAGTTTTGCCGCTGCCCAAGTACCACCAGATTTATCTGGTGCTCCGTGAGCAGTTGGCTGAGGGTCGCTTTGACTCGGGGGTGCCCGGTGAATTGCGCCTGATGAAGGACTTTGGCGTGGCGCGAGTGACGGTGCGCCGTGCACTCGACCAGTTGGTGCAAGACGGGCTGATCGAGCGCTCACCGGGGCGCGGCACGGTGGTGGTTCCAACCGCTTCGGCACCCCGTTCGCAACGCGCCGACGCTGCGCACCAAGCTCAACGCGCGCAACTCACGGGCCTGCTGGAGAATATCGTCAACATGGGCCTGCGCACGTCGGTCAAGGTGCTGCGGTGTGACGTGTTGCCTGCCTCGGCCGAGGTGGCGCGGCAGTTGGACGTGGCCGACGGTGTGATGGTGCAAAAGGCGGTGCGCGTGCGAAGCACCCGCGCAGGGCCGCTGTCTTACATCACCACGCATGTTCCCCAATCCTGCGCCCACGGTTTTGGCCGGCGCGAGCTTGGCAAAAAGCCGCTGCTGATGCTGCTCGAAGCCTCGGGTGTTGCCATAGGACGCGCGGCACAAAGCATTTCAGCGAAACACGCCGATGCCGCGGTCGCGCGCGCGCTGGACGTTGATGTGGGCAGTGCCTTGCTGGCCGTGGATCGGCTGGTGTGGGACGCCCAAGACCGGCCCGTGCAATGGCTTCAAGGCCTCTACCGGCCCGACCGCTACCAGTACCAAATGCAGTTGTCCAGGGTGGGCGATATTGACGCCAAACTTTGGGTCAGCACCGAGTTATCGGCCCAGTTTCATTGATTGTTTCACCCTTCGTTGCCCAGCCTTTGAGTTCAACCATCAGGAGATTTGCATGACCCCCCAAGCCAGACGTCGCACCTTCATTCAGCAGTCGGCAGCCTTGGTCGGCACGACCGCTCTCGGCATGCCCCTGGTGGCGCGTGCGCAACCCAAGACCATCAAAGTCGGTATCTTGCACCCCGTCACGGGGGCACTGGCCTACTCGGGGCAGCAGTGCCGAGAGGGCGCCATGATGGCCATCGAAGACATCAACAAAACGGGCATCCGTTCGATGGGCGGCGCCAAGCTGGATGTGATGCTGGGCGACGCACAAAGCACACCGCAAGCGGGTGCTGCCGAGATCGAAAAGATGAACGAAGCAGGCGTTTCAGCCGTGGTGGGCGCCTTTGCGTCGGCCATTTGCTTGGCCACCACGCAAGCGGCTGCCAAGTACAACTTGCCCCACGTCGTTGACATCGGCGTGGCCGACCAAATCGTCGAGCGCGGTCTGAAAAACACCTTCCGCTTTGGGCCTGGCTACCGCACTTGTGCGCAAGTGGCGATGGCCAACTTGCATGTGCTCAACACCGCGGCGGGCAAGCCCGCCAAGACGGTGATGATCATTCACGAAGAGAGCCTTTTTGGCTCGGGCACGGCCAACCTGCTGGCGCGCGAATTGCCGGGGTACGGCTACAACGGTACTTGAAGTGGTCAAGCACGCCAACCCCACGCGCGATTTCAACAACATTGTGTTGCGCATGAAGGCATTGAACCCCGACATCGTGATTCCTGCCAACTACTACAACGAATACGCGCTGCTGGTGCGCACGATGCAGCAGCAAAAGGTCACGCCCAAAGCGATCTTTTCGGTGCTTGGTGGTGCGGCGTCAAGCTACAAGTTCTTGAAAGAATTTCCCGACGCTGCCAACGGCATCATTGACTGCAACCATTGGTTCAACCCCAAGGACAAACGAGCCGTCGACCTGCGCAAGCGTGTCGAGGCGAAGGGCCTGTTTTTTAGCTACGAGGTGTTTAACACGTACACGGCAGTGCGGCTGCTGGCCGACGCGATTGAGCGGGCGAAGAGTGCGGACCGTGCGGCGATCACTGAGGCGCTTGCCAACAGCACGTTCAGCGATCACTTCATGCCTTACGGCCCGACCAAGTTTGTCAACGGGCAAAACCAAGGCGCTCAACCCCTGATGACACAAATCATCAAGGGCGACATTCGCGTGATCGTGCCGCGCGACTATCGCGAGGCCGAGCCCATCTTCCCGCTTCGGACGGTGTAACGCCAACGCACGCATGCTCGACTTCGACGTCCTCTTTGCTTCGACGCTGAACGGGATCACAACGGGTGCGGTGTATGCGCTGATCGCGCTGGGGTTGACGCTGATCTATGGCGTGCTGCACATCATCAACTTCGCACATGGTGCGGCGTTGATGGTGGCCTTGTATGCCGTCTACTGGCTCAAAGCTCGCTGGGGCATCGACCCGTACCTGGCGTTGCCGATCGTGGTGCCTGGCATGTTTGTCCTGGGCTACGCCTTGCAGCGCGGCATCATCAACCGCGCCAGCCACGGCAAAGACGAAAACATTTTGTTGGTGACGCTGGGCCTTTCCATCGTGTTGGAGAACTTGGCGTTGTTGGCCTTCAAGAGCGACACGCGCACGATCGAAACCGCCTACACCCTGACCACCATCCCCATCGGGCCTGCGTTCATTGCGTTGCCCAAGCTGGTGGCATTTGTGGGCGCCTTGGCGGTGTCGGCCTTGATGTTGTGGGTGGTCACACGCACCGACCTGGGTCGAGCCATCCGTGCGGTGGCCAAAGAAAAGCACGGCGCCAAATTGATGGGCATTGACGTCGATCATGTCTACGCCATGTGCTTTGGCATCGGTTTGGCCTGTTTGGGCGCTGCAGCGTGCTTTTTGTTGCCAGCGTATTACGTCAACCCGCAGGTCGGGTCTGGTTTTGTGCTGGTGGCGTTCACGATCGTGGTGCTCGGCGGTATGGGCAGTTTTGCGGGCGCCTTGGTGGGCGGCTTGCTCATTGGTGTGGTGGAGTCCTTGGGGGGGCTTTTTTTGGGCGAGTCGCTTGGGCAGATCGGCATCTTCGCCATCTTCATCGCGGTGCTGCTGTTTCGCCCCCAAGGTTTGTTTGGGGCGCGGGCATGAGCCGCGCCAAAGGCCACCATGCGTGACGTCTTCGCCATCGTGGCGTTTGCAGCCTTGGTCTTGTTGCTCACCGCCGTGCTTCAGTCGGGGGTTTGGCTAACCTTCATCATGATGGCGCTCTATGCAGGCTTGCTGGCGCAGGCGTGGAACATGCTGGGTGGGTTTGGGGGGCAGTTCTCGTTTGGTCATGCGCTGTTTTTTGGCACGGGTGCCTACATGCAAGCCATGGCCCAATTGAACCTGGGGCAAAGCCCGTGGGTTGCTTTGACGGTGGCGGTGTTGGTGGCGGCCGCAGTGGGCGCGTTGGTGGGCGGGCTGACGTTTCGCTACGGACTCAAGGGGTCGTATTTTGCGTTGGTCACGTTGGCCTTTGCCGAGGTGTTTCGCATCCTTGCCGTGTCGCTCGGGTTCACTGGGGGTGGCGTCGGGTTGATGCTGCCGCTGAACGAGTCATTTGCCAACATGCAGTTTGGTTCTCGCAAGGGCTACATCGTCTTGGTGCTGGGCTTTGTGGTGGCGGCGCTGCTTGTTACAGCGTGGCTGCGCCACTCGCGCTTTGGTGCGCAGTTGCAGGCCGTTCGCGACAACGAAGACGCTGCGCGAGCCATTGGCGTCGACCCCCTGCGTGTGAAGTTGGGCGCCATCGTGTTGTCGGCTGGCTTCATGGGGGCAGGCGGCGCGTTTTACGTTCAGGTGTTTCAGTACATTGACCCTGGCATTGCGTTTGGTCCGGCCAGCTCGGTGGAGGCGCTGGTCGCGGCCATCGTGGGCGGCATGGGCACGTTGTGGGGGCCGTTGCTGGGTGCAGCCGTCCTGCACCTTTTGGCCGAAGTGACGCGCAACATGTTTGGTCAACTGCCAGGGTTGAACATGGTGATCTATGGCTCGGTGTTGGTGTTGATCGTGATGTTTTTGCCGCGTGGGTTGGCGGGCTTGTGGCAACGTCTGCAAGCGCTTGGGCGGGGGCGTTGACGTGGTTGAACCCCTGTTGTCGTTGCAGAACCTCTCCATTGCCTTTGGCGGTTTGCGGGCCGTGCAAGGTGTGAGCCTGCGCGTGATGCCGGGCACGCTCACCGCACTGATTGGCCCCAACGGCGCCGGCAAAACCACGTTGTTTGCGCTGATGTCCGGGTTCTTGAAACCCGACACAGGCTCGGTGTTGTTTGATGGCCGGGACATCACAGGCCAGGCCCCGCATTTGAATGCGCGAGCGGGCATCACGCGCACCTTTCAGATCGTGCAACCCTTTGCGGCCCAGACCGTGCGCGAAAACATCGCCGTGGGTGCGCACCTTCGCGAGCGCAGTCGCGTTGCTGCCTTGAAGGCTGCCGATGCCGTGGCTGCGCGGGTGGGCCTGGCGTCGCAGTTGGACAAACCGGCGGGCTCGTTGACGATTGCTGGGCGCAAGCGCTTGGAGCTGGCGCGCGCCCTGGCCACGCAACCCAAGCTCTTGTTGCTCGACGAAGTGCTGGCCGGGCTGAATCCCCAAGAAATTGCCGAGATGATTCCCGTGATCCGATCAATCGCCCGCGACGGCAATGGCACCACTGTTTTGATGATTGAACACGTGATGCAGGCGGTGATGAACCTGGCCGAACACGTTTGGGTGCTGGCCCAAGGGGAGTTGATTGCCTCGGGTTCACCCGCCGAAGTGACGTCCAACGCACAGGTGATCGAGGCTTATTTGGGGCATGGCAGTGCGGCTCGATTGAAGGCGGCGGCCGCATGACCACGCTGCTGGACATCGACCAATTGCGTGGCGGCTACGACGGCGTGGAGGTGCTGCGTGGGGTCAGTCTCTCGGTCAACACCGGTGAGATCGTTGCACTGCTGGGCAGCAACGGGGCCGGCAAGACCACGCTCAACAACACCTTGTGTGGCATCGTGCGGCGGTGGTCGGGTAGCGTGCATTTTGATGGGCACGATTTGTCCAAAGCGCACTACCGCGATGTGGTGAAAGCAGGGTTGATTCAAGTGCCCGAGGGTCGCAAGGTGTTTCCCAACCTGAGTGTGGAAGAGAACTTGATGCTGGGCTCGTTTGCGCGGGGTGGGGCACGACGCGCCAGCAATCTGGATCGCATGGTGTCGATCTTTCCACGTTTGAAAGAACGCTTCGCGCAAAAGGCCGGCACGATGAGTGGCGGCGAGCAACAGATGCTCGCCATCGCCCGTGGCCTGATGGCCGAGCCCCGGCTCTTGATTTTGGACGAGCCCTCGCTGGGGTTGTCGCCTTTGCTGGTTGAAGAGATGTTTGCATTGATCGGGCAGCTGAACCGGGATGGACTGGCCGTGTTGTTGGTTGAACAAAACGTGGCGCAGTCGCTGGAGATCGCGCACCGCGCCTACGTGCTCGAAAACGGCGGTGTTCGTTTCTCGGGGTTGCCGTCTGAGCTGTTGGCCAGCGACGAGTTGAAGCGGGCCTATTTGGGGGTGTAGCTGATGAAGAGACGACCACTTTTGGCCATCGGCGCTGCTGCGCTGGCCTCGCCGACATGGGCACTGGCGCAAGCGCTGCCGCCCATTCGCCTCTTGGTGGGCGCACCACCCGGGGGTACCACCGACACTTTGGCACGCGAGATCGCGCCCGAGATGGGCCGGCAACTGGGCCGCACCGTGATCATCGAAAACAAGTCGGGGGCTGGCGGCAACTTGGCGGCAGACGCCGTTGCCAAAGCGCCGCCCGACGGCAACACGTTGTTGCTGAGCTTCACCAGCCACACCATCAACGCAACCCTCTACCCCAAGCTGCCCTTTGACCCACTGGCTGACTTCACCCCGTTGACGATGGTGGCAACGTCGCCCGCCGTGCTGGTGGCGCACCCGTCTCTGCCCGCCAAAGACGTGCGTGAGTTGATCGCTTATGCCAAGCCGCGGCCTGGCCAGCTCAGCCTGGCGTTGGGTGGCATTGGATCGTCGGTGCATTTGGCGGGCGAAGCCTTGAAGATGCAGGCTGGCTTGTTCATCGTCAACATTCCCTACCGAGGCACGGCGCCGGCCATTGCCGACGTGGTGGCCAACAACGTGCCGATGATGTTTGCCAATGTGGGTAACGCGCGCCAGCTCATCGCGGCGGGCAAGCTCAAGGCTTTGGGCGTCACCAGCCCCCAGCGCTTGCCACAGTTGTCCGACGTGCCCGCCATTGCCGAGACCTTGCCTGGGTTTGAGTCGTCGGCTTGGTTTGGCTTGTTTGCGCCGGCCAAGATGTCGCCCGAGTTAACCAAGCGGCTCAGTGATGCCGCGCGAGCTGCCGTGCGGGGTGACGGCTTGCGCAAGCGCTTGGAGGCCGATGCAGGCACGCCCGTGGGCAACAGCCCCGAGGCCTTTGCACAGTTTGTGCGCGACGACATCAAGCGATGGGAAAAGTTGGTGAAGTATTCCGGGGCGAGGCCTGAGTGAGTGAGGGGTTCATGAACAGGCCCAACGTCGCTGAGTCGTCGCGGCACGGGCCGACAACGCTGGCGCAAAAGCTGGTGGCCCAGGCCGCCGGTCGAGCACATGTCACGCCGGGCGAGGTTGTGACGTGCACCGTCGACCTCGCCATGTTCCACGACTCCAGCGGCCCGCGGCGGCTGCAGCCCATGCTTGCGGAGCTCGGAGCCACCATTTGGGACAAACACAAGGTGGTGCTCGTGATCGACCACTATGTGCCCGAGGTTGACGATGAATCTCGGCGCATCGTTCGCATCGCGCGCGATTGGGCCACCGAGCAAGGCTTGCCGCACGTGTACGACTCGCAAGGGATCTGCCACGTCGTGGTGCCGCAGCACGGCCACATCCGCCCGGGCATGTTTTGTGTGGGAGGCGATTCGCACTCACCCACAGGCGGCGCATTTGGGGCCTACATGTTTGGCATCGGCGCCACCGAAATGTTGGGCGTCATGGTTTTGGGCGAAATCTGGCTCCAGGTGCCGCACACCATTTTTATGGAATGGCAAGGTCAGTTGGCTGCCGGGGTCAGTGCCAAGGACATGATGCTGGCCATGATCGGCCGTTTCGGCATGAACGGTGGGCAATACCAGGCGGTGGAGTTTTGTGGCGACGCGGTGCGCACACTGAGCATGCAAGAGCGCATGACACTGTGCAACATGAGTGCCGAGTTGGGCGCCCAGGTGGGGTTGGTGGCGCCCGATGAGACCACGCGCACGTGGCTGCAGGCGCATGGCGCGACCGTGTCTGAAACCCATCGCTGGTGCAGTGACGACGGTGCCGTCGGTACGCGCCACACCTTTGACGCAACGGCTTTGGCGCCGCAAGTGGCGCTGCCACACAGCCCAGCAAATGTGTGTGCCGTCAACAAGTTGCCGCGCACACCGATCGACGTCGCCTACATCGGTGCGTGCACGGGCGCCAAACTCGTCGACTTGCGCGCCGCAGCGCAGGTGCTCGCCGGGCGGCACATCGCGCCTGGGGTTCAACTCCTGGTGGCACCCGCCAGCGTGCAAGATCAGGACAAGGCCGCGGGCGAGGGCGTGATGCAACAGCTGCTCGACGCGGGCGCCACGCTGTTGCCCAGTGCCTGTGGTGCTTGCGCCGGGTACGGCGGCGCCATCCCAGATGGAAGCACCGTGATCTCGTCGACGGCGCGAAACTTCAAAGGGCGCATGGGCTCGTCCACGGCGCAGGTGTACTTGGGGTCCCCCTACACCGTGGCAGCATCGGCCCTGCAAGGCCACGTGGCCGACGTGCGTGAGGTGCTTTCATGAGGGTGTGGCGATTGCCCAGCAACGTGGACACCGACCAGCTGGCGCCGGGCGGCACGATGAAGTTTGGCATGGACGTCACCGCAGCCGCTTGTTTGCAAGCGCTGCGCCCCGACTTTGCAGCGCAGGTTCAGGCGGGCGACGTGATCGTCGCGGGCGATGCCTTTGGCATTGGCTCGTCGCGCGAGCAGGCCGCTTCGGTTTTGGTGCATCTGGGCGTGGCGGCAGTGATTGCACCAAGCTTCAGCGGCTTGTACTTTCGCAACGCGTTCAACGTCGGGTTGTTGCTTTTGACATGCCCCCAAGCCGGGCGCATCGTGGATGGCACGGCGATTGAATTTGACGCCCGCGCTGGTTTGATCCATCTGCCCGACGGCGAGGCGCTGGCATGCGCTGCGATTCCAGGGTTTTTGCTCGACATGGTGCAGGCTGGCGGCCTGCTGCCCCAACTTAAAAAGCGATTGGAGACGCCATGAGTCAACCCGAGTTTGATCTGCTTATCAAGAACGTCCGTGTGGTTCGTCCACAAGGCAATGTGGTGCACACCGCTGACATCGGCATCACCGGGGGGCGCGTGGCCCGTGTGGCACCGGGTATCGAGCCGACGCGTGCCAAAGACGTTTACGACGGTCGGGGCCGCTTGGCCTTCCCCGGGGTGGTGGACGCGCACATGCACAGCGGCATCTACTCGCCCTTGGCCGACGACGCCGTGAGTGAGAGCCGTGCGGCGGCCATGGGCGGCGTGACCTCGTCGTTGAACTACTTTCGAACCGGCCAGTACTATTTGAACCGAGGAGGGCCCTACAAAAAGTTTTTCCCCGAGGTGCTCAAGATCTCAAAGAACCAGTTTCATGTTGACTACGGGTATCACCTGGCCCCGATGAATGGCGAGCACATCGCCGAGATTCCGATGCTGATCGAAAAGTACGGTGTGTCCAGCTTCAAAATCTTCATGTTTTACGGTTCGCATGGGCTGCATGGGGCCAGCAACTCGCAGCGCGAGTTTTTGATGATCGGTGAGGATGAGCGCTACGACTACGCCCACTTTGAGTTTGTGATGCGCGGCGTTCAGGCGGCACGCGAACGCATGCCGGACAAGGCGGCCCAGATTTCGCTGTCGCTGCACTGCGAGACCGCCGAGGTGATGACGGCCTACACCAAGATCGTCGAAAAAGACAAGTCGCTTCGTGGCTTGGCGGCCTACAGCGCTTCACGCCCCCCGCACTCTGAAGGCCTGGCGGTGTTCATCGCAAGCTACCTGGCGCACGAAACGGCCTTGCCCAACATCAACCTGCTGCACCTCAGCTCCCGCAAGGCGGTGCAAGCGGCTTTGATGATGGCCGATGTCTTTCCGCACATTGACTTCAAACGCGAGGTGACGATCGGTCATTTGATGCTCGACGTCAGCGCCAAGGCGGCCGAGTTGGCCAAGGTGAACCCGCCCATCCGCCCGCGTGAGGACGTCGAGTACCTGTGGCAGGCATTGCTGGCGGGGGAACTGGACTGGGTGGTGAGCGACCACGCATGCTGTCGGCACGAGATGAAAGCGCCCAAGCGCTACTTTGGCAACATTTGGATGGCCAAGAGTGGGTTTGGCGGCACCGAGTATTTGCTGCCGTCCCTAGTGAGTGAGGGCAGCCGCCGTGGCATGAGCTACAACCACATGGCGCGTGTGACAAGTTGGAACCCGGCGCAGCGTTACGGCCTCAACCACAAGGGTGATATCGCCGAAGGCTTCGACGCAGACATCGCCCTGGTTGATCCGGGCAAGTCGTGGGTCATTCACGCCAAAGACTCGCCGTCAACGCAAGGCTACACGCCCTTTGAGGGCCTGGAGATGTCGGCGCGGGTGGACGCCACGTTCTTGCGCGGCATGAAAATTTTTGAAGACGGGCAGGTGCTTGGCAAGCCCAAGGGGCAGTACTTGCATCGGCCAACCACGTGATGCCACAGGTGGTGCGCGCGGCCAACATGCCGCCCGACACACCAACCGTACCCGTGGCCATCATTGGGGCGGGGGCATGCGGCCTGACTGCCGCCCTGTTTTTGCGCGATGCTGGTGTGGAGTGCGTGGTGTTGGAGCGTGATGCAACGCCGCAAGGGTCGACCGCGCTTTCGTCTGGCTTCATTCCTGCTGGTGGCACAGCAGTGCAGCGGGCGGCAGGTGTTGCAAGCGACGGGCCCGCGCAGTTCGCCCGTGACATCCAAACCAAGTCACATCAAACGTCGGCGTCGCATTTGGTGGGGGCGTACGCCCAAGCGATTGTCCCGGCCATCGACGCACTGCAAGCTCGACATGGTTTGGCGTTTGAGTTGTTGGATGGCTTTTTGTACCCGGGGCACAGCGCACTTCGCATGCACACGCTGCCCCAGCGAACAGGTGCAGCGCTGGTGGCGGCGCTTGAGTCGGCGGCGGTTGCGGCGGGTGCCATGCTGATGACGAGGGCGCGGGTGACAGAGATGTGGTGCGACGACGAAGGTTTCGTCCTCGGCGTGGGCATCGAGCGGCCCCAAGGCAAGATGGAGCGCTTGGGTTGCCAAACGTTGATTCTTGCCTGCAACGGTTTTGGCGGCAACAGCGCCATGGTTCACGAACTCTTGCCAGCGATGCGCGGCGCCACGTTTGCGGGACACCGGGGCAACGACGGCAGCGCCATCGTTTGGGGTCGCCACTTGGGCGCGCAACTTGCTGACTTGGGCGCTTACCAAGGTCATGGCGCTTGGGCCGTGCCCCAAGGCGCGCTCATCACTTGGGCCTTGATGATGCAAGGGGGCATTCAAGTCAACGCTCAAGGGCAACGCTTTCACGACGAGACCGAAGGCTACTCTGAAGCCTCAGTCAAGGTGCTGGCACAACCGGGTGGCGTGGCATGGAATGTTTTTGATGATCGCTTGTTGACGCTCGGGCGCTCGTTTCCCGACTTTGTGGCGGCTGAAGCGGCGGGCGCGGTGCGCCATGCACCTGATGTGGCGGCACTTGCTGCCGTGTTGGGTTGCGAGCCCAGTGCTTTGGCGACCACGTTGGCATCCACCGTGTTGGTGGCGCCCTGGCACGCCATCAAGGTGACGGGCGCACTCTTCCATACCCAAGGTGGGCTAGACATCGATGCACAAGGCCGCGTGCTGCGCGATGGTGGGTTGCCGTTCCCCAACTTGCTGGCTGCCGGGGGTGCCGCGCGTGGTGTGTCAGGGTCGGCCGTTTGGGGGTACTTGTCGGGCAACGGGCTTCTGAGCGCGGTCGCCGGAGGGTTCATCACTGCGCAGACCGCAGCAACACAACTGGGAGATCAACAACCATGAATCTTAAACAACGCCTGAACGAACCACGTGTCTTGCTCGCCCCCGGGGTGTATGACGCACTTACGGCATTGATGGCCGAGCAGGCAGGCTTCGAGGCCGTCTACTTGTCGGGCGCGTCCATCGCCTACACGCGCCTGGGCAGCGCAGACATTGGCTTGACCACGTACAGCGAGGTGGAAGACACCCTGGCGCGCATCACCGAGCGTGTGCGTCTGCCTGTGATCGTTGATGCCGACACCGGCTTTGGCAATGCTCTCAATGTGCAACGAACCGTCCGTGGTTTTGAGCGTGCGGGTGCCTCGATGATCCAGCTTGAAGACCAAACCTTTCCCAAACGCTGCGGCCACTTGGACGGCAAGTCATTGGTGCCTGTGGCCGAGATGGCGGGCAAGTTGCGCGCTGCACTGGACGCCCGCACCGATACCAGCACTTTGATCCTGGCACGCACCGACGCGGTCGCTGTGGAGGGCTTTGACGCAGCGCTATCGCGGGCTGAAACTTACCTTGCTTGTGGCGTGGATGCTCTGTTCATCGAAGCCTTGCGAACGCCTGCACAAATGGACATGGTTTGTGCACGCTTTGCCAAACGCACGGCCTTGCTGGCGAACATGGTGGAGGGTGGCAAGACGCCCGTGCAAAGTGCCAGTGTGTTGGGGTCACTGGGTTTTCGCATCGTCATCTTCCCCGGCGGCACAGCACGCGCCGCAGCCCACGCGCTGACGGGCTACTTTGCCAGCCTGCACCAGCATGGCACCACGGCGCCATGGCAAGACCAAATGCTGAACTTTGATGGGCTCAATGCAGTTATCGGTACGGCGGCGTTGTTGGACACGGGGCGCCGCTACGAATGACCGCCTTTTGGTGCGGCCTTGTCGCCATCACCGCCAAGTCAAGCCCGTGGCTCTACTTGGGGCTCGATCGCCAGCACCTGGACCGCTGTGACTTTGAAGCCCGGAATTTTGCCCACGGGGTCAATCGCGTCGCCTGTTAGCAAGTTGGCCGCTGATTCCCAATAAGCAAACGGCATGAACACCTCGCCGGGTTTCATGGCCGAGCTGATTTCAGCCATCACGTCCACGCTGCCATGGCGCGACGTCACGCGCACCGGCGCGCCGTGCGCAATGCCGCGCGCCGCCGCGTCGGTGGCGTTGATTGACACACAAGCATGGGGCGCCAACGCGTCCAGATCCTGAGAACGTCGCGTCATCGAGCCCGTGTGCCAGTGCTCCAGCACGCGACCGGTTGACAGCACCAGCGGATGGGTTGGATGGGCCTGCTCGGGGCCGGCTGCAAAGGTGGCGGGCACAAGAATGGCGCGCCCCGTTGCACGTGGAAAGTGATCAATGAATACAACGGGTTGGCCCGGCTCGTCCTCTCGCAGCGCAGGTGTAACCACAGCGCCGTCACGCACCAGCCGGGCCCACGGCACGCCTGCCAGCGGCGCCATCGTGGTGCGCATTTCTTCGTAAACATGTGCCACAGGCGCTTCGGCTGCCGCGTGGCCGTCGCCATCGCCGGGCTTCCAATACGCCCATGGCAAACCAAGGCGCCGCCCCAACTGTTCAATGATCCACAGGTCTTGTTTGGCCTCGCCGGGTGGGCCCAGGGCAGGACGCCCCAACTGAATCAATCGGTCGGTGTTGGTCACCGTTCCCCATTTTTCAGCGAAGGCAGAGCCCGGCAAAATCACGTCGGCAAGGATGCTTGTTTCAGTTGGAAAGATGTCTTGCACCACCAGGTGCGAAAGTGAGGCGAGCGCCTTGCGTGCATGGGACAGATCGGGGTCTGACATGGCGGGGTTTTCGCCTTCGATGAACATGCCGCGAATTTGACCGGCGCTGGCCGCGTGCATGATCTCAACCACCGTCAGGCCGGGTTGTTTGCTAAGCACGGTGTGCCATAACGCTTCAATCGTCATGCGCTTGGTGTCATCACTCACGTGTTGGTAGTTGGGCAACATCATGGGGATCAAACCGGCGTCACTCGCGCCTTGCACGTTGTTTTGCCCGCGCAAAGGGTGCAATCCCGTGCCAGGACGCCCAATGTGGCCAGTGATGAGCGACAGTGCAATCAGACAGCGAGCGTTGTCGGTGCCGTGCACGTGCTGGCTGATGCCCATGCCCCACAAGATCATCGATGCACGTGAGGTGGCAAAGGCGCGCGCGACGTCACGGATGGTGGTGGCGTCGATGCCGCAGATGGGCGCCATTGCTTCGGGTGTAGCGAGCGCCACCGACGTTGCCAAGGCCTCGAATCCTTCCACGCGCGAATCAATGAATGCGCGGTCGATCAACCGCTCGGCGACGATGACGTTTAACAGTGCGTTGAGCAACGCGACGTCGGTGTCGGGTTTAAACGCCAAGTGCCAAGTTGCATGCCTCGCCAGTGGCGTGGCCCTGGGGTCGCACAAAATCAAACGGGTGCCGCGTTGAATGGCGTTCTTGATGAAACTGGCGGCCACCGGGTGGTTGCTGGCGGGGTTGGCGCCGATGATCAACAGCACATCGGCGTGTTCAACGTCGCGCACGGGGTTGCTGACGGAGCCCGAGCCGATGCCCTCCAGCAGCGCGGCCACCGAACTGGCGTGGCAAAGGCGGGTGCAGTGGTCCACGTTGTTGGTGCCAAAGCCGGTGCGCACCAATTTTTGGAACAGGTAGGCCTCTTCGTTGCTGCCTTTGGCCGAGCCAAAACCCGCCAGGGGCGATGGTGCACCCGCCGGTGATTGGTCACGCAGTTTCACAAAGCCGGCCGCAGCGGCGTCAAGGGCTTCAGTCCATGTGGCGGGACGAAACAAGTCGCTGAGTGGCTTGTCCCCGCGCCTGACGAGATCAATGTCGGTCACGTCCTTGGCCACGCCAGCGCGACGGATGAGCGGGGTGGTTAGTCGTTCGTGGTGTCGCACGTAGTCGTGCCCATAGCGGCCCTTGACGCACAAGCGCCCGGCGTTGGCGGGCCCGTCGCGGCCCGTCACGTGATGAATCGTTTCGCCACCGTCCGCATGGGGGCCCACATGCCATGTGAGCTGGCACCCCACACCGCAGTAAGGGCACACCGAGTCAACACTGCGCGTGATGGCCTGCAGCCCAGCACTGCGCGCCGGCATGAGGGCGCCCGTGGGGCAGGCTTGCACACATTCGCCGCAAGACACGCAGGTGGAGTCGCCCAGTGCTGCTTCGGCGTCAAAGACGATGCGTGCGTGTACGCCGCGACCGGCCAAGCCAATCACGTCGTTGACTTGCACGTCCCGGCATGCGCGCAAGCACCTGGTGCACTGGATGCAAGCGTCCAGGTTGACGCTGATGGCGGTGTGCGATGTGTCGCTTGCAACCCGTTGGCGCTTGGGCAACCGTTCGGGTTTTGCGTCCCACCGATTCGCCCAGTCGCCAAGCTCGGAGTGGGGCGTGAGCGCGGTGGTGGACGCACCAGCGTCGCTCATCAACAGTGACAGCACCATCGTCTGCGCCGCGCGGGCTCGCGGGCTGTTGGTTTGCACTTGCATGCCCGACGTTGCCAAGCGGCAGCACGACGCCGCCAAGGTGCGCTCGCCGTCGACCTCCACCATGCAAGCGCGGCAATTGCCAACCGACGCCAAGCCCTCGGTGTGGCACAAGTGCGGCACGGTGGTGCCATGGCGTTTGGCCAGAGCCCAGAGTGTTTCGCCTGGATGGGCTTCGACAGCCTTGCCGTCGAGGGTTAGCTTGACGGTGTCATTCATGCTGCAAGCTCGTGCGAGAAGTAGCGAACCACGCTGTCAACCGGGTTGGGTGCCGCTTGGCCCAGCCCGCAGATGGAGGCATCGCGCATCACTTGCGACAACTCGGCCAACAACGATTGGTCCCAACGGTCGGTGGCGATCAAGGCTCGCACCTTGGTGGTGCCGCTGCGGCACGGCGTGCACTGGCCACAACTCTCGTCCTCAAAGAACTTCATCATGTTGCGGGCAGCGTCCACAGCGCGGTCGTGATGCGAAAGCACGATGACGGCGGCGGATCCAATGAAGCCGCCGTGGGGTTGCAAGGTATCAAAGTCCAGCGGCACATCGGCCAACGATGCCGGAAAGATCCCGCCGGAGGCGCCACCTGGCAAGTAGGCATAGAGGGTGTGCCCTTCGAGCATGCCGCCGCAATGCTCGTCAATCAACTCTCGCAAGGTGATGCCAGCGGGCGCGAGTTTGCAACCGGGCTGCTTCACACGCCCGCTGACTGAGAACGATCGCAAACCTTTGCGGCCATGCCGCCCATGACTCACGAACCAATCAGCACCACGCTCCACAATGTCTCGCACCCAGTGCAGCGTTTCAAAGTTGTGCTCCAGCGTGGGGCGACCAAACAGACCCACTTGCGCCACGTAAGGCGGGCGCAAACGCGGCATGCCTCGCTTGCCCTCAATGGATTCAATCATGGCCGATTCTTCGCCGCAGATGTAGGCGCCGGCTCCGCGCCGCAGCTCGATGGTGGGCATGGGTTGCAGCGACGCATCGGCTTGCAAGGCCTTGAGTTCGTGGGTGAGCATGTGCCGGCAGCCGTGGTACTCGTCGCGTAGGTAGATGTAGACCGCTTGTATGCCCACCGCCCAAGCGGCGATCAACACGCCTTCCAGAAACCGATGCGGATCGCTTTCCAGGTAGTGACGGTCTTTGAAGGTGCCGGGCTCGCCTTCGTCGATGTTCACGGCCATCAAGCGCGGCGCAGCTTCGCTACGCACGATGCGCCACTTGCGGCCTGCCGGGAAGCCAGCACCCCCGAGACCACGAAGGCCCGAGGTTTCCAGGGCTTCGATGACCGCATCGGCCTGCACCTGCCCCGCCATGCATTGGCGCAGCAGACTGTACCCACCTTTTTGTTGGTAGGCTTCAAAGTGGGTGTAGGGCTGCGCAGGTTGCTCAAACGCCTTGGCGCCCCATGCTGCCTGCACGGCGCTTGCCGTGGCGTGGCCGATGGCATGGTGATGCACCACCGCGACCGGTGCGGAATCGCACCGCCCCACGCAAGGCGCCGCAACGACACGCGCTTGCCCGTCCAACGCGTGGGCCACCGTTTTGCACAGCGATTCGCCACCCGCCATCGCGCACGACAAGCCGTCGCACACGCGGATGGTGGGCAAGGGCTTCAGTGCCGGGCGATTTGATTTTTGGGCCGTTTGTGTTGCTTGGTGAAGTGAGGCAACGTCTGCCGGCACGATGTCAAAGTGGTGATAAAACGAAGCCACCTCGTAGACCTCGACGACCGACAACCGCATGCGCTGCGCCAAGGCGTGCAGGTGGGCCGTGTTCAAGGCGCCGAAGCGGTCGTGCACCGCATGCAAGTATTCGATCAACAAATCACGGCGCATGGGCATGCCAGATAGGGCTGCATCCACGTCCTCGAGTGCCCAGCCGGGGGCGTCTGCGGGTGCCACTTGTGGGCGTTGACGCTTGGAGGGTAGTGCGTCGCGGACGGTCAGGAGGTCGACGCTGTGTTGATTCATTGCGAGCGGTGCTGCGTTGATGGCGGATGCTGGTGGGCGGCGCGCGGGATGCCACCATGATTTCTGCTGCGTAGGATATCGGCACTTTGCGCGGGTTTGCCGCCTCACCGTAACATTCGTCCCTGGGGTGCGTTTTGACACCCATCAACAACTGGAGCGTGCAGACATGGCCATGGACGTGGTGGACTACGAGATCAAAGGTGGCGAAATGCAATTTGTCGAGGTCGAACTCGACCCCGGCGAAGCGGCTGTCGGCGAGGCCGGCAGCATGATGTTCATGGAAGCCGGGATCACCATGGACACGGTATTTGGGGATGGCCGCCAAGGCGGCGGTGGCGGCTTGTTTGACAAGCTGCTGGGCGCCGGCAAGCGATTGGTAACGGGTGAGTCGTTGTTCACGACCGTCTACACCAATCAAGCCGCGCAAAAGCAACGGGTGGCTTTTGCGGCGCCGTACCCAGGGAAAATCATGGCCATGGATCTGCGGCAATACGGCGGCACGCTGATCTGCCAGCGGGATGCCTTTTTGTGTGCTGCGCGCGGGGTCGCCTTGGGGATTTTCTTTCAGAAGAAGCTCGGGGTAGGATTTTTCGGCGGCGAAGGTTTCATCATGCAGCGACTCGACGGCGACGGGCTGGCGTTTGTGCATGCTGGCGGTCAGGTTGAAGCGCGTCAACTTCAAGCAGGTCAAACGCTGTACGTGGACACCGGTTGCTTGGTGGCGATGACGTCGACCGTGCAATTCGACATTCAGTACGTCGGCAAGATTAAAACTGCACTGTTTGGCGGTGAGGGCTTGTTTTTTGCCAAAGTCAGCGGCCCTGGCACGGTTTGGCTGCAAAGCATGCCGTTTTCGCGCTTGGCGTCCCGCGTGTTTGCCGCCGCGCCGCAGCGTGGTGGTTCGCGAGAAGAGGGCTCGTTGTTGGGCGGTGTTTTGGGTGGCGGGATGTTGGGTGGATTGATTGGTGGCGATGACGAGTAAACAGCGGATAGGGCGCCTTGGCGTCGTGCGCCCAGTATTGGCAACCCTGGCGTTGGTGGCGCTTGCCAGTTTTTCGATGGGTGCTGGCGCGCAAGGGGGCGCGGCGTCAGAGCCCGCGCCTGCGTCAGCCGGTGTGCCGTCGCCGGCGCCTGCACCAACGCCTGCACCAACGCCCACTCCGATGCCGATGCCGATACCAGCACAGGTTCCAGCATCAGCGCAAACCCCTGCGCCTGTTGCAACTGTCGACCCGAGCGTTCCACCAAGCCCCGTGCCTGCAGCCGTGCCGTTACCAACGACTACTGCGCCGTCGGCACCGGCGCCCGTTCGTGCCTCGCCATCGACGTCGACAGGGACGGTGCCAGGCGCAGCAGCCCCAGCAGCGTCGGTGCCGCCGCGTCGGGCGCCCACCAGGGCCGCAGAGGCTCCGGTTAGACCCGCCGCATCACCTGAAAGCCCGCCCGTGCGCGGCCGTGCAGGGCCGCCCATCTTCGTGCTCAACTCACTTGACGCCAACGTAAGCATCATCGACCCCGAAACCTTCACCGAGCAGCGCCGCATGGCGGTGGGCAAAGAGCCCCATCACCTGTACCTGACGCCCGACGAGAAAAGCCTGATTGTGGCCAACGCAGGTGGCAATTCACTCACCTTCATTGACCCCAAAGACGGCACCGTGCAGCGCACGCTGCGCGACATCCCTGACCCCTACCACCTGCGGTTCTCGCCCGACATGAAGTGGTTTGTGACGGCGGCCAATCGTCTCAACCACATCGATATTTATCAATGGCTGCCCAACAACGACATGCCGTTGAAGCTGGTCAAGCGCATTGACGCACCGCGCACGCCCAGCCACATGACCATCGACAGCAAGTCAACGGTGGTGTATGCGTCGATGCAAGACAGCGACGAGCTGATGGCCATTGACTTGCTCACGCAAAAGCCACGCTGGACGATCAAGGTGGGCAAGATGCCCGCTGACGTGTTTTTGACACGCGACGACAAGCACCTGCTACTCGGGCTCACGGGCGACCGTGTGGTGGAGGTTTACGACGTGAGCGGCGCAGAGCCCCGCTTGGTGAAACGCATCGATACGGGTGACGGTGCCCACGCGTTTCGCTCGCGCGGCGATGGCAAGCATTTGTTTGTCAGCAACCGCGTGGCCAACACCGTCAGCATCGTCGACCTGACCACGTTCACCAAAGTGGGTGACTTGCCCGGTCCCGCAGGCCCCGACTGCATGGACGTCACCGCCGACGGCAAGACTTTGCTGCTGAGTTCACGCTGGGCCCGCAAGTTGACCTTTGTTGACATCGAGACGCGCAAAGTGGTGCGGCAGGTTAGTGTGGGCCGGTCGCCTCACGGCGTTTGGACGCTGGATCATGCGCCACGGAACTAGCGCCTGGCGCTGCTTGGTGCTGTTGGTCGCCACCCTGCCATGGGCGGCGCAGGCCGCCTGCAACAAGCCGGTGTACCTCACCTTTGACACGGGGCACATGGGGGTGGCCCCTTTGGTGGCAGATGTGTTGAAGCGGCATGACGTGAAGGTCACCTTCTTTCTGGCCAACGAGCGCACAAAAACTGGCGGCACATCGCTCGACGACGCCTGGGCACCGTGGTGGAAGGCGCGTGCCGCCGAAGGCCATGCTTTTGGTTCGCACACCTGGGACCACGACGTGTGGCGCAGCGACGAGGGTGCCGACGCTTTTCGCTTTGTTCCTACGGCGGGCGACGCAGTGGGCAAACCCCATACCTTGAAAGCCGACGGGTATTGTCGAGAGCTGTCACGCTCAGCCCAGCGCTTCACTGCCATGACAGGTCACGCCATGGGCGCGATTTTCAGGGCAGCGGGAGGCAAGACGTCGCCTGCACTGCTGCGAGCAGCCAAGCAATGCGGTTGGACGCACGTGGCATGGTCCGACGCAGGGTTTTTGGGCGATGAGTTGCCCAGCGACAAGTACCCCAACAAGCAATTGCTTGCGCGCGCACTGGCCAGCATTCGTGTCGGTGACGTTCTGCTGGCGCATTTGGGCATTTGGTCGCGGCAAGACCCGTGGGCACCCGGCGTGCTGGAGCCACTGATTCAAGGCTTGAAGGCTCAGCAGTTTTGCTTTGCCACGCTGCACGATCACCCGACCTTGGGATCCGCCAGCCGAACCACGGCGCCCGCACCATGACCAAGGGCGGGGCATCATGATCGACGCACTGATCCAAATTTTTGACCGCGCGCACCAGGCTTTGTTTGAGCACGCGGTGCAACCGTTGTTGTTCAAGTTCGGCATGAGCAATTTGATCGAAGATGGTTTTACGGCCACATCTTGGTTGCTGGTCGGATTGCTTCAATTGGCAGTGATGTTGGTGTTGTTTCGCTCGCTCGAGCGCTGGCGGCCCGTAGAGCCTGTGACCGACCATCGCGCCGTGCGTGACGACGTGATCTACACCTTGATTCACCGCTTGGGCCTTTTTCGCCTGGGGGTTTTCTTTGCGCTGGGCCCCGTGTTTGATGAGATCGCCAACACGCTTCGAATGCGGGGCTGGAACACGTGGCATCTGGATGGTTTGTGGCCGGGCGTGACCGACGTTGCCGTGGTGGCGTTTTGCCTTTACCTGGTGCTGTTTGACTTGGTGGACTATTGGATTCACCGCGCCCAGCACCAGGTGCATGCGTGGTGGCAGTTGCACGCCTTGCACCACAGCCAGCGGCAAATGACGATGTGGAGCGACAACCGCAACCATGTGCTAGACGACGTGCTGCGCGACAGCATCCTGGCACTGCTGGCTTTGGTGGTTGGCGTGGCGCCAGCGCAGTTTGTGGCCATCGTGGTGGTGACGCAATTGCTGGAGAGCCTTTCGCATGCCAACGTGCGATTGCCGTTCGGCCCGGTGTTGGGCAAGTTGCTGGTCAGCCCTGCGTTTCATCGCCACCACCATGCCATCGGCGAAGGCCATGAGTCGCATGGCAAGGGCACGCTTGGGGGGCACAATTTTGCCGTGCTGTTTCCCGTCTGGGACATGCTGTTTGGCACTGCCCAATTTCATGCACCCCTAGGCCCCACGGGTGTGCGAGACCAATTGCCCTCGGACGGCGCCCGCAATTACGGCCGCGGATTTTGGCAACAGCAATGGTTTGGCCTGCTGCGTTTGGTCGGTCGCCGCTGAGGCCCGGCTAGCCTGTTTGACACGACTCACCCAGCTTCCAAAAAATGACCACAACGCCCACCGCACGCAACTTCGGCCTCATCATCGTCGGCGACGAAATTCTCTCTGGCAAGCGCGAGGACAAACACATGTCCAAAGTGATCGCCATGCTGAACGCGCGTGGCCTGGCGTTGGATTGGTCGGCCTATGTGGGCGACAACCCCGCGCGTCTCACCACGCTGCTGGCGCAGGCGATGGCACAAGGTGACATCGTTTTTTCTTGCGGTGGCATCGGTGCCACGCCCGACGACCACACGCGGCAATGCGCCGCCAAAGCCCTGGGCGTTGAGCTGGCGTTGCATCCACAAGCACGTGCGCTGATTGTCGAGCGCATGCAAGACGTGGCCCGTGAGAAGGGTGAGTCTTACGATGGTGACCGTGAAGACAACGTGCACCGGCTGAACATGGGCGTCTTCCCCCAAGGCGCATCGATCATCCCGAACCCGTTCAACAAGATCCCTGGGTTCAGTTGCGGCGACGTGCACTTTGTGCCTGGCTTTCCGGTGATGGCGCATCCGATGATTGAATGGGTGCTCGACACCCATTACATGCCGCTGCACCACAAGACCGTGTTGCATGAGCGATCATTGATTGTTTACGGCGCCATGGAGGCGTCGCTCACGCCCTTGATGGAGGCCATCGAGCGTGACCATGCAGGGGTGCGCGTGTTCAGTTTGCCCAGCGTTGACCATCCAGTGCACGGCAAGCACATTGAGCTGGGGGTCAAGGGCCAGGGCGCAGGTGTCGAGACCGCCTACCTGGCGCTGCGCCAGGGCCTTGTCGCGTTTGGCGCCTCCCTGGGCCCAGAGATGGTGCGCTAGCCCGGCGTCCGCACCGTTCGGGGGATATTGCGCACAAGAATGGTGCATTGCGCCGTTCGTGGCCGTAAAAGCCCTGGCACGCTGCGTGCTACATTCTTCACGAATAGCCGCGAGCAATCGGGGCTGCAAGCTCACTTTAACCCCCTAAAAGCCCCAACAGGAGAAGCCAGATGGCCGCCAAGACCGTTGCCGACGTGATGAAGATGGTGAAAGAAAACGAAATCAAGTTTGTTGATTTCCGTTTCACCGACACGCGCGGTAAAGAGCAGCACGTATCCGTGCCCGTGTCGCACTTCGACGAAGAGAAGTTCAGCGCTGGGCATGCCTTTGACGGTTCGTCCATCGCCGGTTGGAAGGGCATCGAAGCCTCCGACATGTTGTTGATGCCAGACCCAAACACAGCCAACATCGACCCGTTTTTTGAAGAGCCAACCCTGTTGTTAACGTGTGACGTCATCGAGCCCAGCGACGGCAAGCCCTACGAGCGCGATCCACGCTCGCTGGCCAAGCGCGCCGAGGCTTACATGCGTTCAGCTGGCTTGGGCGACACCGCTTACTTTGGCCCCGAGCCTGAGTTTTTTGTGTTTGACAGCGTTCGCTGGAACGTCGACATGAAGGGTTCTTTCTCCGAGATCGACTCGGAAGAAGCCGCTTGGAACACCGGCAAGAAATACGAGAGTGGCAATCACGGTTACCGCCCCTCGGTCAAAGGCGGCTACTTCCCTGTGCCCCCCGTCGATAGCGGCCAAGACATGCGCTCAGAGATGTGCTTGTTGCTCGAGCAACTGGGCATCCCCGTTGAAGTGCATCACCACGAAGTGGCCAACGCTGGCCAGATGGAGATTGGCACGCGTTTTAGCACGCTGGTGCAGCGCGCTGACTGGTGCCAATTGCAAAAGTACGTGGTGCACAACGTGGCCCACTCCTACGGCAAAACGGCCACCTTCATGCCCAAGCCCATCGTCGGCGACAACGGCAGTGGCATGCACGTGCACCAATCGGTCTGGAAAGACGGCAAAAACTTGTTTGCCGGTGACGGATATGGCGGCCTGAGCGAGTACGCGCTGTACTACATCGGCGGCATCATCAAGCACGCACGCGCCCTCAACGCCATCACCAACCCTGGTACCAACAGCTACAAGCGATTGGTGCCCGGCTTTGAAGCACCGGTCAAGTTGGCGTACTCTGCCCGCAACCGCTCGGCGTCGATCCGCATCCCCTACGTGGCCAACCCCAAAGGTCGTCGCATCGAGGCACGCTTCCCCGATCCACTGATGAACCCTTACCTCGGTTTTGCAGCGCTGCTGATGGCCGGCCTGGACGGTGTGGAAAACAAGATCCACCCCGGAGAAGCCGCCACCAAAGACCTGTACCACCTGCCGCCGGAAGAAGACGCCAAAGTGCCAACCGTGTGCCACAGCCTTGACCAGGCGCTCGAATACCTGGACAAAGACCGCGCCTTCTTGACCAAGGGTGGCGTGTTCACCAACAGCTACCTCGACGCGTACATCGAGCTCAAAATGCAAGAAGTGACCCGCTTCCGCATGACCACCCACCCGGTGGAGTTCGACATGTATTACAGCCTCTGAAGGCTGAACAAACAGGCGATGGTGCCAAATACAAACGGGGTTGCACGGGCAACCCCGTTTTACTTGGCCCATGCTGTGCACCGTAACTGGGCGACAATGCGTTATGAACCGCATGAAGATCATCGATAGCGTGGGTGTTTTGCGCGTTTTGTTGGCCGTGGTGGCGTTCGGGGCGGCGTCTAACGCGTCGGCCACCGTGTACCGTTGTCCCGGGCCGGTGTTGACGTACACCGACCAACTCTCGCCCCAGCAAGCGCGCGAGCGCGGTTGCAAAGCCATTGAGGGCGCCCCCGTTACCGTGGTCGGTGGTAGCAAGCCCCGGCCCGCAGTCGGCACCAAGTCACCTGCAGCAGCGGCCGCCGGCGGGGCGTCCGAGGCTCCCCGGGCTTCCGACACCAAAGTCAGTGACCGCGAACAACGCGAACGCGACAAAGACGCGCGCCGCATTCTGGACGAAGAGCTTCGTCGCGAAGAAGAGAAGCTCGCGGCCATGAAAAAAGACTTCAACAACGGCGAGCCCGAGCGTCAGGGCAACGAGCGCAACTACCAGCGCTACCTTGACCGCGTGGCGGAGATGAAACAGAGCATCGAGCGCAAAGAAGCCGACATTGCCTCCATCCGGCGCGAACTTGAGCGGGTGGTTGGCAGCTCGGAAGGCAGTGGCGGTGGGAGCAAGCGGCCTCAATAGCCCACGCGAGCCAATGCCAGGCTTGACTGGCGCTGGGACGCCTAACGCAGCGCCACCCAACCATTGGGCTGCCCTTGATTTGTTGGCGTCGATGGTTGCCATCGTGCATCCAGACGGGCGTTGCTTGCACGTCAACTCGGCCTGCGAGGACATTTTGGCCACGCCACGCCGCACCCTTTTGGGTGCGTCCATGCTGGATTGGCTGGTGGACGCGTCCCGCGTAAGCGAGACCTTAACTGCCGTTGCCCAAAACCACTTTGACACGGCGCGGCTCGAGGCGCAGCTCAAACGCACCGCTTCGAGGCCCCATGACCCCAGTCCGGTGCACTTGGTGATTCAGCGCTTGGAGAACGGCGAGCGCATCCTGGTTGAAATGCTCGAGATCGAGCAACAGTGGCGCCAAGAGCGTGAAGAGCGTGCCATGGACCAGGCGCGCGAAAACAAAGAGCTGGTTCGCCACTTGGCCCACGAGATCAAGAATCCCTTGGGTGGCATTCGCGGTTCGGCGCAATTGTTGGACATGGAGCTCGCCGCCAACGCGGACACCCGGTCCCTGACCGAGTACACGCGCGTGGTGGTTCGCGAGGCCGACAGGCTGCAAACCCTGGTCGACCGCCTGCTGGCACCGCATCGGGTGCCGCATGTGGTGAGCGATGTCAACATCCACGAGGTGTGCGAGCGGGTTCGTGCTTTGCTGGTGGCCGAATTCCCGGCGGGCTTGCGGGTGGTGCGTGACTACGACATCTCCATCCCCGAATTTCGAGGTCATGGCGAAGCGCTGATTCAAGTGGTGCTGAACATTGCGCACAACGCCGCCCAGGCGCTAGACAACCGGATTGCGGCAGGGGATGCCCTGATCGTTTTGCGCACCCGCATCGCACGACAAGTGACACTTGGTAAGCGCCGCTGGAGGTTGGCACTCGAATTGCATGTAGAAGACAACGGCCCAGGGATTCCGGACGCCATTCGTGACCGCATCTTCCTGCCGTTGGTGTCAGGTCGAGAAGGGGGTTCGGGCTTGGGCTTGACGCTGGCGCAGCATTTTGTGCAACAACACGATGGCCATGTGACGTGTGACAGTGCGCCCGGACGGACCGTTTTCAAGATTGTGATCCCCTTGCCATGACCTCCGCCATTGCGCATGAAATTGCTGACCCAGGGGTTGCCGCTGCAAACGCCATCTGGATCGTCGACGACGACCCGTCCATCCGTTTCGTGCTTGAAAAGGCTCTTGCCCGCGAAATGCTCGCCACCCGCAGTTTTGCCAACCCGGGCGATGTGCTCAAGGCCTTGGGCGCTGGGGACAAACCGCAGGTGTTGATCAGCGACATCCGCATGCCCGGTGGGTCGGGCGTGGAGTTGCTCGCCAAGGTGAAAGAACGTCACCCCCTGTTGCCAGTCATTGTGATGACGGCGTATTCCGATTTGGACAGCGCGGTGTCGGCCTTTCAAGGCGGGGCCTTTGAGTACCTGCCCAAACCCTTCGATGTCACGCGCGCTGTGGACCTGATTCGGCGGGCGCTCGATGAGAGCATGCGTGAATCGGCACACGCCGACGGGGCGGTGCAAATGCCCGAGCTGCTGGGCCAGGCGCCTGCGATGCAAGACGTTTTCCGGGCCATCGGTCGCCTGAGCCAAAGCCAGGTTACGGTGCTGATCACGGGCGAGAGCGGTACGGGCAAAGAGCTGGTGGCCCACGCGCTGCACCGACACAGCCCGCGCGCCGACGCGCCGTTTGTGGCGATCAACACTGCCGCCATCCCCAAAGACCTGCTGGAGAGTGAGCTGTTTGGCCACGAGCGCGGCGCTTTCACCGGGGCACAAACGCTGCGGCGTGGTCGCTTCGAGCAGGCCGAGGGTGGCACGCTGTTTTTGGACGAAATCGGGGACATGCCGCTGGAGCTTCAAACCCGGCTGCTGCGGGTTCTGTCCGATGGGCAGTATTACCGCGTGGGGGGTCACCAGCCGCTCAAATCAAGCGTTAGAGTCATTGCGGCCACCCATCAAAATCTCGAGCAGCGGGTGCGTGACGGGGTGTTTCGAGAGGACTTGTTTCACCGCTTGAACGTCATCCGCCTTCGGTTGCCCACACTGCGCGAGCGCGCCGAGGACATCCCCATGCTGGCGCGGCTTTTCATGGGCAAGGCGGCCAAGTCGTTGGGGGTGGACGGCAAACGCCTGAGCGATGAGACTTTGCAAGTCCTCTCCACCATGCCCTTTCCCGGCAACGTGCGCCAGCTCGAAAACTTGTGCCATTGGCTCACGGTGATGGCGCCTGCGGTGGTGATCGAACCCAAAGACTTGCCGCCTGAAGAGGCGACGGTAGCACTCATGCGCGAAGCGACTGTCCCCTTGCAAGCCCCTCAAGATGGGGTCTCGGGAGCAGCCGTGCCCAGGCCACAAGCGTCCCAGGCACCGGCTTCAAGCTGGTCGACGTTGCTGGCGCAGCAAGCGCGCCAACACCTCCAGGCCAACGACCCCAACGTGTGGGACACCCTAAGCCGCGAGTTCGAGGCGCAGCTGATCCGCACCGCACTGGACGTCACCCACGGCCGCCGCATCGAAGCCGCGCAGCGCTTGGGCATCGGGCGCAATACCATCACGCGCAAGATTCAGGACCTTGACTTGGACGATTAGTGCGCGGTGCTTGGGCCATGTGAAGTTGAGTAAATTCTTGCAAGTATGGGGGCAATGGCCTTGCTCGGATGGGCGCATGTCGCGATGATCCACGCCATGACGACACCAAGACTCAAAGTGCTTTGTGGGCTGACGGCCATGCTGGCTGCTGTCGGCTGCGGCGGCGGTGGTAGCGAGGCCAACCCGTTGCCAACCGTGCTGCGCTTTGATAAATCCATCACGGTTGACGCACGCCAACGAACCTACACAGTCGTCATGCCACCGCAAGCGAGTGCAACGGCGGCCGTACCGATCGTGATCGCGCTCCACGGCGGTGGTGGTACTGCTGCGCAATTTGAGTCCACGTCGCTGCTAACCAGCAAAGCCAATGCCGCTGGTTTTGCCGTGGTGTACCCCAATGGCACTGCGGGCGTGGGCGGTCTTCAAACCTGGAACGCAGGTGGCTGTTGTGGCGGCGCCGTGGCCAGCAACGTGGACGACGTAAACTTCATGCGTCAAATGGTCGCCGACGTGGTGGCCAATCACATGGTTGACGCCAAACGCGTGTACGCCACCGGGCACTCCAACGGCGGCATGTTGGCTTATCGTTTGGCATGCGACTGGGCGGGCGGCATCGCAGCCATCGCCCCCAATGCGGCAGCCCTGGTGACGAGCCCCTGCACACCCACGCGGCCCGTGCCAGTGCTTCACATGCACTCCAAGCTCGACCTGAACGTGCCCATTGCGGGCGGCGTGGGCGTTGGTCCGTCGGGCGTTCCGTATCCGACCTTGGCCAGTGCCACGACCCATTGGGTGGCGGCCAACGCCTGCGGCCCAACGCCGCAGGTGGTGGTGGATGCCGGGCGGTTGACGCGTACCACCTGGGCGTCTTGCAGCGCTGGCGCCACGGTGCAAACCATCGTGACCGAAGACGGTGGCCATGCGTGGCCTGGTGGGTTGCCTGGTAGCAGCATGGGAGACACGCCGTCGACATCGCTCGATGCCAACGACACGCTCTTGGCGTTTTTTCGGCCGTTTGTATTGCCGTAGTCGGCTTGTGCCGCTGGCTTGGAGGGTGTCATGAGGGCGCTGCTGAAGCCCGCCGAAGTGCGTCCAGCATCTGTCGGGGGCTCTGGAACCCGGCCACACGGCAGGCGGTGGTGCGCGAGGCTCCACGGGCCATGGCGTGTTGCGCCAAGGCGACTCGAACGTGTTCTACATAACGCCTTGGTGACGTGCCCAAGTGCGCTTGAAACACGCGCGTAAGATGACGTGGCGTGAGGTTTGCATGGATGGCCATCGACTCAACATCCCAATCGCCATGCGGTGCGGCCACCACAGCGTCTTGCACGCGATGCAAGGCGGGGTGCAAGTGGTCGCGAAACATCAGCAGCGCTGATTGTTGTGTGTCGTCACCCGATCGGCGGGTGTAAGCCACCATCACCCTGGCCACGGCCTGGGCCACTGCTTGGCCACAAACCTGCGCGATGGTGTGCAGCGCCAAGTCAATGCCCGTGGTCACACCTGCGCTTGTGATCACGGCACCATCTTCGACAAACACGCGGTTGCTCACCACCGTGGCGGTGGGCGCCATGGCGGCCAGTTCGTCCAGTAGCTCGTGATGCGAAGTGATTCGTTTGTGATGCAGCAAGCCGGCATCAGCGGCGAGCAGGGCACCCACGCACACGGTCAACAAGCGATGGGTTGGTTGGGGTTGCAGCAGCGGCTGCGCCAGGGTTTGCGCCAACCAGTCGCGCGTGGTCAGCCACCACGCTTGGCGCGAGGCCACTGTGTGGGCGTCGCCAGGACGGCCCATCAAAACCACCCACGACGGCGCCTCAAGCGTAGCGGGCAGTGGTTCAAGTCCCCCCAAGTCAACGCCCACCGACGACTGCACTTGCTTGAGAGGCCCGACGTACCGCAGCCTGAATGCGGCCTCTGTGCCGCTGCGTGCCAAGTGTTGATTGGCCAGCCGAAAGGATTCGGCGGGGCCCGCCAGATCAAGCAGCAGGGTGTCGGGCAACACCACAAATACAACGTCAATCATGGGCGGTGTCGCGGGTGCAGGTTGTGGGTTAGGCCGGTTGCTTGGCGCGTGCGATGGCTTCGTCGACGCTGCAGACATGGGCAAAGCGCTGATGCAGCACGGTTGCGGTGCGCTCCTTCAATTGGGCTGCCGTGACAGTTGCGCCCGCAGGCGACTGCATGTCAAACGTCAGCGTGGCGTCGGTCGGATAGTCGACAACCCACCCCTCGTCGCTGGCATGGCGCGCGGTGGTTTCGCAGCACTGCTCGGTGCGAATGCCGCTGATGATGAGGCGTTCGATGCCGTGGGCCTTGAGCCATGGGCCAAGGCCTGTTCCCACCAGTGCACTGTGGCGGTGCTTCTCAAACGTGGCGGCGGCTTCAAAATCACGAAGGCCGCTCAGTGGCTTGATGCAGCCGCTGGCTTTGGAGAACGGGTTGTCAGCTTGCTCAACACCTTCCACATGAAAAATGCGGACGATCGGCAAGGCTTGCTGCTGGAAAGCCTCGATCAAGGCGTTTTGTGCGCTCAGGTAGCTGGGCAAGGATTCAACGTTCCAGTACGGGCGGTGGGCAAACGATGCTTGAACATCGATGACGAGCAGGGCGGTGGTGGGCATGGTGTGACGCGGTGGGGTTGAGGTGTGCACACGATACGGCCCGCCATGGCCCGCCAGGCCCCGCAATCAAGACAAACGTTGACGCAAACAGGACAATGTAGAGAAACTGGTCTGCCAGTGAAACTCGTGGCAGCCTGACGATTTCAGGCCATTGCCACGAACAGCGTCGCTGCGGTCGGCGAAGACGGTGCGTTCACGAGGCCTGTTTGAGCACCATCACCACCGGCGCGTGGTCACTTGCCCGTTCTTTTTTGCGTTGCGCTCGGTCGATGTCGCAGCGCTCGACCCGCGAGCGCACGGCGTCGCTGGCCAGAATCAGGTCAATGCGCAAGCCCTGACCCTTTTGAAACCCCAGCATGCGGTAGTCCCACCAAGAGAAGCTCTTGGGCGGTTGGTCAAAAAGGCGGAAGGTGTCGACAAACCCCAACCCACACAGCTGTTGCAGTTGGGCACGCTCGCGGTCGGTGCAAAGAATCTGATCCTTCCATTTGACGGGGTCGTGCACGTCGGCGTCGGCGGGTGCGATGTTGAAGTCACCCATCAAAACCAGGTTAGGATGCCGAATGACCTCTTCGGCAATCCAGGCGCGAAACGCATCGAGCCACTGCATCTTGTACGCGTACTTGTCGCTGTCGGGTGCTTGCCCATTGGGCACATAGGCACCTACCACCCGCACGCCGTCGACCGTGCCCGTGATGACGCGAGCGGCCTCATCGGGGTGCTTGGGGATGTTGCGCACCACGTCCTGTGCAGGCGCGCGTGACAGCAGCGCCACGCCGTTGTACGTCTTTTGCCCATGCCAATGCACGTGGTAGCCAGCCGCCTGAATGTCGGCCTGCGGGAACTTGTCGTCCGTCATCTTGGTTTCTTGCAGCACCATCACGTCAGGTTGGTTGGCAGCAAGCCATTCCAGCAACTGAGGAAGGCGGACGGTGAGGGAGTTGACGTTCCAGGTGGCGAGTTTCATGGCGGCAGTTCTCGACTTCAGTTCGACGTTTTGCGCTTGCGTGCCAGCGCGACCTTGTGCAGCAACTCCACCAGCATCGCCCGCTCGGCGCCGCTGAGCGAAGCAAGGGCAGCAGCTTCGCCTTCAAGCAGGCGTTTCGTGGCGTCAAGCGCAAGCTTGGCGCCTTCAGCCGTGACGCGGATGTGCTGCAAGCGCGCGTCGGTTTCGCTGCGGCTGCGCAGCACCAAGCCGCGCGATTGCAGTCGCTCGATCCACACGGTGATGTTGGGCGGTGTCACCGCCAGCCCACGCGCAAGCTGGCGCGCCGTGACATCCGGGTTGGCGTGGATCAGCGCCAACATGGTGTACTCCACCGGACGCAGTTGCCGCTTCACACCAATCGCGCTTTCGAAAACCTGCGTTGTCACGATCGAGGCTTGCGCCAATTGGTAGCCGATGACGCCATGCAGACCGGCCTCTGCCATGCGCGTCAGCGGTGTGCGATCGTCGTTGGCGGGTTCAGCGGGGCGGCGGGACATGGCGCGATTCTGTCAGCATGCTGCGCGCGGTTTTGCGGGATCGCCGGCGACCGGGAAAACCCTCTGTTTGAAGCCTTGATTGGTTAAGTATCCTAATTAACTAGTTTGTGTCCTGCGACCTGCAACCCCCGGGAGAAGTCATGAATACAAAGGCAAAGCCGCTCGCCGTATCGGCTGCGATGATCGTAGCGCTCGGCACAAGCAGTGCGCTGGCGGATAACATCCGCCACGGCAGCCGCCTGCCGCAATTGACAGCCGCAAAACCGGCTGCTTTGTTGGGTACCTGTGATGCGCTTGCCGGATCGCTCAGCACGCTCGCCAACACCGTGATCACGGCGACGACAAGCGTTGCTGCGGGCACGCTCATGTTGGCTGGTACGCCAGTGCCTGCGCACTGCCGCGTCACTGGCCGCATGTTCGACCGTGTCAGTCCTGTCGACGGCAAGGCCTACGCAATCAGCTTCGAGATGCGTCTGCCGTTGGCCTGGAACGGCCGCTTTTGGCACCAGGGCAACGGTGGCATCGACGGTGCGGTGAGCACCGCAGCAGGTACCTTCGGTGGAGGGCCAACCACGGGTGCGTTGATGCAAGGCTTTGCGGTGCTGTCCAGCAATGCCGGCCACGACAACGCAACGGTGGGCGGGCCAGCCTTCGGCCTAGACCCCCAGGCGCGGCTGGACTACGGTTACCAAGCCGTGGGCAAATTGACGCCGATGGCCAAGCAGACCATTGCCACGGCCTACGGCAAGGGGCCGGACCGTTCCTACTTTGGGGGTTGTTCCAACGGCGGGCGCCATACGCTTGTGACGGCTGCGCGCTATGCCGATGACTACGATGGCTACCTCGCTGGTGCCCCCGGCTACAACCTGCCACTGGCTGCGCTCGCCAACATCTTTGGCGCGCAGCGCTATGCGACGGTGGTGGCAGCCGGGGCCGACCCGGCAACGCCCCCCGGATTGGGTACGGCGTACACCGTGGCCGAACGCGCGACCGTTTCCAAGGCTGTGCTTGCTCGCTGCGACGCGCTTGACGGCGCCACCGACGGCATGATTCAGGACACGCGTGCCTGCCAGCGTGCTTTTAACTTCATGCGCGATGTGCCCACGTGCAGTGGTGCGCGCGACGGCACGTGTTTGTCGCAGGCGCAAAAAATGGCGATCGAGCCGATCTACCGTGGTGCCACCACGAGCAATGGCGAGCGCTTCTACACCGGCTTTCCGTACGACAGCGGGTTCGGTGCTGCGGGCATCGCTTTTTGGGAATTCACCGCGCCTCTGGCACTCGACTCGGGCGCCGTGGGCCAGATCTTCAAGGTGCCGCCGGTAGCAACGGTGCCGCCGACGTTCTCGCTCGGCCTTGACATCGACGCGACGCTGGCGCAACTGTTCGCCACCGATGGGACGTACACCGAATCGGCGATGCAATTCATGACGCCACCGCAGGCTACGCGCTTGAACGACGTGCGTGCGCGCGGCGCAAAAATGCTGGTTTATCACGGCGTCAGCGATCAGATTTTTTCCGTCAAGGACACCGAGCGTTGGTACCGCGGTGTTGATCGCCACAGCGGCGGCCGCGCTGACGACTTCGTGCGCCTCTACAACGTGCCCGGCATGGGCCATTGCTCGGCCGGCCCGGCGACGGACCAGGCCGACTTCATCACACCGCTGGTGGCGTGGGTAGAGCAGGGCAAAGCACCGAGTAGCTTGATCGCCAGCGCACGAGGCGCGGGCAACGCGGGCGGTTTCAACGCCGACCTGCCTGCGGACTGGGCGGCGAACCGCACACGCCCGCTGTGCCCCTACCCGAGCGTCGCCACCTACAAGGGCAGTGGTGACATCCAGTCAGCCGCGAGTTTTGAGTGTCGCGCGTCGCGAAGACACCACCACGGCCACGACGATCACGACAATCAGGACTAGGACTGACCGCAGCGGCAGGAGTAGTAGGCGCCGTGTGCACCGTCGCTCGCGTCATCGAGCGAGCGCGCGGTCAGACCCTCTGCATCTGCAGGTCACTTAGCGTTGTCGAGCGACCGGCTCAGCAACTGCGCATGGCGCTGCAACTCGGCTGCAACCTGCAACCGCCTGGTTTTGTCCAGCCGTGACGAGATGGCCGCCACGCTGATCGCGGCGGTTGGCGCCAGCGCGGGGATGGCCACGCCAATCGCTGAGGTGCCCGGGTAGACCGCCGCTTCGAGAAATGCAAAGCCCTGGTCTCGCCCCTCGGCCACAGCCGCGAGAACGCGCTCGGCACTGAGCGTCGACAATTTGGCATAGCGATCAGCATTCGCCTCGATGATCTCGTCCGCCTCGGCTGGCGGCATCGCACAAAGAATCGCCAAGCCACCTGCCCCGACACCCAGCGGGCGACGGATGCCCACATCCAGGGTGAGCGCCTTGATCGGGAAGTCGCCCAGGGCGCGCGCCGAGCACACCGCCTCCAGCCCACGCCGCTCGCTGAGGTAGACCGTGTCCTGCGTGCGCTCGGCCAACGAGGCCAACGTGTCTTCGCAGCGCTGGGCCAAATGAAAGCGTGGGCGTGCCAGCAAGCCCAGTTCGTAGAGCAGCGGACCCAGGGCATATTTTCGGGTCACCGGGTTTCGCTCAACCATGCCTTCAAGCTCCAGGCGCTGCAGCATCCGAAAGCACGTCGAGCTGGGCAGCCCCGTGGCGGCCGTGACGTCACCCAACCGCATGCCGCTGCGGCCGCGCGACGCCACCACGCGCAGCATGTTGACCACGCGCTCAATGCTTTGGGTGCCGCTCGGGGCGGTGGGCTCGCTGCTTGGGATGCTCATGCGGTGCACTGGGTCGACAAGCAACACAACGGACCACAAGCCTGCCACCATGTGGCAAACGTTCGGGTTTGCGAGGAACTTGGCGATACCTTCTTGGCTTTCAATGCTTCATTGTCGCTGACGTTCAAAGTTGCCACAATGTGGAAATGATAGAAGCCCGCGTTCCCCAAACCATGACCGAGAAGATCCTCGCTCGCGCAAGCGGGCGAGCCTTCGTGCGGCCAGGTGACGAGATCGAGGCCCGCCCCGACTTCGTCATCAGCTACGACTTTCCAGGCTACACCGATGTCTTCTTCCGCGAGGCGCGAGAGGAATTCGGCGTTAAGCAGGTGGAGCGACCCGAGCGCTTCGTACTGTTCATCGATCACATGGTGCCGGCCGCCACGCCCAAGGAAGAAGAGCTTCATCGGATCACGCGCACCTGGGGCGCGGCGCAGGGCGTGCCCGTGCACGAACGAAAAGGCATCGGCCACCAGGTGTCGGCCGAGCTGGGTTACGCCACGCCGGGTGCCTTTGTGGTTCACTTTGACGGTCACGTCAGCCAACTCGGTGCTTTTGGCACGTATGCTTTTGGCGCGCGCAAAGGTGTGCTCGAAGCTTACGTGTCGCCCACGATAGCGATGACCGTGCCGCCCACTGTCAAGATCATCATCACGGGGCAGCTTCAGCCTGGCGTCATGGCGCGCGACGTGTTCCATCATTTGGTGCGCGTGATGGGGCCTTCGTCTTGCGCGTTCAAGGCCGTGGAATTGGCCGGGCCCGTGATTGACGCCATGAGCATCGAGGGCCGACAAACCGTTTGTGGCCAGGCAATGTTCTTGGGGGCCAACACCATGTTGATCGCGCCCGATGCGCGCACGCTGGCCTACACGCAAGGGCGCTCAAAACTGGATTTGGCACCGGTGTACCCCGACGACGACGCTGTCTACGAGCGGGTGGTCACCGTGGATGTGTCGGCGCTGCAGCCCATCATCGTGATACCCCCCAGCCCCGCCAACACGCGCGACCTAAGCGAACACTTGGGCCTCGAGGTTCATTCCGGCTACCTCGGTTCCTGCGCCAGCGGTCGGCTCGAAGACCTGCGCGCCGCGGCCGATGTGTTGCGTGGGCGTCAGGTCAAGACGGGCTTCCAGTTGCACGTGGTGCCCACGTCACAAGCGATCATGGTGCAAGCCGCAAGGGAAGGGCTGATCGAGTGCCTGGTCGAGGCGGGCGCTTTCATCAGCTCGCCCACGTGCGACTACTGCTACGGGCGCATCGCCACCATGGCCGATGGCCAGCGCGCGGTCTCCACCGGCACCCTGAACACCCCCGGCCGCATGGGCAGCGTCGACAGCGAGATCTACCTGTGCAATGCCGCCGTGGTTGCTGCGTCGGCCATCGAAGGGCGCATTGCCGACCCACGACCCTACCTCGCCAGCGCGGCGGAGCCAACATGAGCCTGGCCAACCTGCGGGGCCGCGTGGCATGGGTCTTTGACGAGCCCGACTACGACATCGACCTCATCATCGGTGTGCGCAACATCAAGATCACCGACGTGAAGGAGCTGGCCGCGTTGGCGATGGCCGACCGGGAGCCATGCTTTGCGGCCACGGTGCAGCCTGGCGACCTGTTGGTCGGGTGCCGCCAATTTTGGCTATGGCCATCCGCATTACCCAGCCATGCGCGCCATGCGCCACCTCGGCATTGCCGGCGTGGTGGCCGAGTCTTTCTCACCGGGGTTCTTCCGTGGCGAGATCAGCATGGGCTTTCCGTTGATCACCTGCCCAGGCATCGTGGCTGCAGTTCATCGCGGTGACGAGATCGAGGTGGACTGGGCTGCGGCTGTTGTTCGTCATCTCGGCCGGGCCATCAGCCTGCCGTTGCAGCCGCTGGGCGCGGCTGAGCGCCAAACGTTGGCAGCTGGCGGGCTGATCCCCTATCTCAAGCAGCGCATGGCGCGCAGCGCAGGAGTGCTTTCATGAATGAACAACGTGCGTGGTTGAAGAAGCGCGTGAACGATGGTGGCACGGTGTGGTTCGCCGGGGCCCAGGATGCACTGTCCGCGCGTCTGGTGGACCAGTCGGCTTTCGATGGAGTGTTCACCACTGGCTTTGGCATCTCGGCTTCGCTGCTCGGTCAGCCCGACATGGAGCTCTACACGCTGAGTGAAAACTTAAGCGTGGTCGACCACATCGCCAATGTGGTGAGCAAGCCGATCTTTGCCGATGCTGATACAGGCTATGGCAACGTGCTCAACGTCCAGCGCACCGTGCGCGCTTTTGAGAAAGCGGGGGTTGCGGCGCTGTCTATCGAAGATCAAGTTAGCCCCAAGCGCTGCCCCGCTGCAGCGACGGCCTCCATCACCGTTTCGATGGCTGAGGCCGTGGGCAAGATTCGCGCTGCCGTGGACGCTCGGCGCGACGCCAGTTTGCTGATTGTGGCGCGCACCGACGTGATGGATGCTGACGAAGCGCTGGAGCGTGCAGCGCGTTATGCCGAGGCCGGTGCCGACCTGATCCAGCCGATTTCTCGCACGTTCAGCTGCCATGCCGACTTGGTCAAGCTGCGCAAGACCTGCGGCAAGCCCTTGTCGCTGCAACTGATGGAGGGCACCTGGATGGCCGATTTGACCCGTGCGCAGATCGAGTCGGTAGCTAGTTTAGCCACCTACCCGATCGTGAACCTGTTAAGCATCGTGCATGCCATGCGCGCCAATCTTGACGCATTGGCGCAGCGTCGCGGCGAGCCCTTGAACCATTTGCCCTGTCCACGCACCACGATGGCTGAATTTAAGCATCTGATTGGCTGGCATGAGCTGGAGCAGCAGCAGGCGCGTTTCGGAGCTGGGCAGCACGCCCAACTTGGGCCATGAAGCGCCAGCGCGCCTCGGCACCCTGTCCCCCATCCACTGAAAACTTCGCGACAACCCCACACCAGGAGAATAACGATGTCCATGACCCGTCGCCTTGCAAGCGTCACCCTGCTCGGTTCGGCACTGATGGCCGCAGTGCCAGTGCTGGCACAAACCGCCGATTTTCCGAATAAACCCATGCGCATCATCGTGCCGTACCCAGCGGGTGGTGCGACTGACGTCTCTGCACGTCTGGTGGCCCAGCGCTTGCAGGAGGATTTCAAACAGAACGTGATCGTGGAAAACCGTCCTGGCGCCAGTGGCAACTTGGGCATGGTGAACCTGTTGCAGAGCCCCGCCGATGGTTACACCCTGGCCATGAGCTTGACGGGCATGTTGTCGATCAACCCCACCACGTACAGCAAGGCCGGCTTCACGGCTGCTGACGTGGTGCCGGTGGCGCGTGTGATGCTGGCTCCGCTGGTGCTGGTGGTGCCACTGGACTCGCCGTGGAAGACGGTGCAAGACCTCATGGCGGCCGGCAAGGCTGCGGGCAAGGGTGGGCTGCCCTATGGGTCAACGGGCGCCGGTGGTATCTCGCATGTGGCGTCTGAGCTGGTGAATGCCGCGGCTGACGGCAACTTCACCCATGTTCCTTACAAAGGGGGTGCACCCCTGGTGCAAGCCTTGTTGGCCAGTGAGGTGCGGTGGGGACTGCTCGGCACGGCCGACGCTCGCGCGCAGATTCAGGCGGGCAAACTCAAAGCGCTGGGCCAACTGCGCGCCACACGCTCCGAGCTGTGGGCCGACCTGCCGACGCTCACAGAGCAGGGCCTTCGCGGCGGTGTTGACTTTGACATGTGGTTCGGCCTGGTGGCACCGGCCAAGACGCCGCCCGCCGTGGTGTCGATTCTGAACAAGAAGGTTGCGCAAATCGTGGCTGAGCCCGAGTTTCGCCGCCGCTTGGGTGAGCTGGGCGGCGTGTCGCTGACCAGCGGAAACACGACCGAGGCATTCAACGCCGTGATCCAGCAAGAGCTGGCAGTCCTGCCCAAAAAGGCGGTGGAGTTGGGCTTGAAGCTGGATTGAGCGCCATGCCAGATTGATTGCGCTTGCGAGAACCGCCGATCCCCGTAGCGGTTACTTGAAGCTTGCACTGCCCGCAATTGCGGGCAGTCTCGATTGAGTTCACGGGTTGCAATGATTGCGGCGGGTGTCCGTTCAACCTAAGCTTGTACGTCACCACCACGGCACATGTGAGTGATAGGCTCTGGCTTCGCCCACGCACCATTTAGGGTGCCCCTGTTGACGGAGAAACCATGCAGTTTTATTTGAACGGCTACACCCCCGGTGACCCCGACGTCCAAAAGGCGAAACTGCCTGACGCAGTGGACGTCCTGGTCATTGGCAGTGGACCCGCCGGGGCGCTGTTGGCAGCGCAACTTTCAAACTTTCCCAGCATCAGCACGCGCTTGATCGAGCGCCGCGACGGCCCGCTTCAGGTGGGGCAGGCCGACGGCGTCGCCTGCCGCACGGTGGAGATGTTCGAGGCCTTTGGCCTGGGGCAAAAGCTCATGCGCGAGGCCTACTGGGTGAACGAGACTGTTTTTTGGCGCCCGTCCAAACAAGATCGCACACGCATCGAGCGCACCGGGCGCATCCAAGACACCGAAGATGGCCTGTCGGAGTGTCCGCACCTCATCGTCAATCAGGCGCGCCTTCAGCAATACCTGCTTGACTACATGCGCCAGTCGCCGACGCGCCTTGAGGCCGACTATGGCCTGGCATTTGAGTCGTTGACGGTTGAACCCGAGGGCGAATACCCAGTGCAGGTGTCGCTGCGCGACGTGGCGAAGGGCTCGGTCACGACGGTCCGCGCCAAGTACGTGGTGGGCTGCGACGGCGCACGCAGCAAGGTGCGTGAGTCCATCGGTGCCTTGCCGCAAGGCGACTTTGCCAACCACGCCTGGGGTGTGGTGGACATGCTCGCCGTCACCGACTTTCCGGACATTCGCCTCAAGGCCGCCATCCAGTCGTCTGACGAGGGCAATATCCTGCTCATCCCGCGCGAGGGCGGCTACATGGTGCGGCTGTACGTCGACCTGGGCGTGGTTGATCCCAACAACCGGGAAGCCTTCCGCGACAACACCCAGGAAAAGGTCATCGGCATTGCGCAGCGCGTGCTTCACCCGTACAAACTAGACGTTAAAAGCGTGGTGTGGTTTGCGGTGTACCAGGTGGGGCAGCGGGTGACCGACCGCTTCGACGATGTGCCTACCAACCAACTGGCTTCGCGTTTGCCACGGGTCTTCATTGCGGGCGACGCCTGCCACACCCACAGCGCTAAGGCCGGCCAAGGCATGAACGTGTCGATGCAAGATGCGTTCAACCTGGGGTGGAAGTTGGCCAACGTGCTTGAGGGACGTGCCAAGCCAGAGCTGCTTCGCACCTATTCGGCCGAGCGCCAAGCCATTGCCCAAGGCCTGATCGACTTTGACAAAGAGTGGTCGAAGATCATGGCTTCGCCCCCCAAAGACCCCAACCGCCCCGAGGCTGGAGGGGTTGATCCGCAAGAGCTGCAAGCCTACTTCGTGATGTCGGGCCGCTATACGGCCGGTGTCGCAACACGTTATGCACCCACCACGTTTTTAACCGCCGAGGCCACGCACCAAAATCTTGCCAAAGGGTTCACGGTTGGCATGCGCTTTCATTCGGCACCCGTGGTGCGCTTGGCCGACGCCAAGCCCGTGCACCTTGGACATGCGGCGCGCGCCGATGGTGCGTGGCGCCTCTATGCCTTTGCCGACGCGAGCGGCAGCCGCTTGCGTGAGCTCGCGGCCTTTTTGGCCGATTCGCCGCAGTCGCCCATCAATCGATTCACGCCCCATGGTGCTGACATCGATAGTGTGATCGACGTGCGCGCCATCTTTCAGCAGCCCCACCGCGATCTCAAGGTGCAAGAGTTGCCAGCCTTGTTATTGCCGCGAAAGGGGGCCTTCGGCTTGGTTGACTACGAAAAAGTCTTTTGCCCTGACCTCAAAAACGACGCCGATGTCTTTAACTTGCGTGGCATCGATCGCGACAAGGGGGTGATGGTCGTCGTGCGTCCGGATCAATACGTGGCGCACGTGCTGCCACTGGACGCCCATTCACAGCTTGCGGCGTTTTTTGGCCAGTTCATGCTGGATCGTCAGTCGTGAGTTCTCTGCTCTCAATGCGCAGTACGGCCGATCATCAGTCAGCATGATTGAGCTGGCTGCATCGGCCCATCAATTTACCCTCCCGAGAGGCAAGGCCATGTTGATTCGTCTGCGAGTGATGGTTTGTGTGGCTGCGTTGTCTGTTGGGTGTGCGACACCGTTGGATCCACCGAGTGTCCCCTCCAGCGTTACCTCAAGTGTTGCAGCGCGAAGCCTCAACACACCGGCTCAAATCGCCGTCGCCACGGCCCATCCGTTGGCCACGGCGGCCGCCCTTCGAATGTTGGAGGTTGGCGGGGCACCCATTGACGCCGCCATTGCCGCGCAAATGGTGTTGGGCTTGGTGGAAGCGCAATCGTCAGGCATAGGTGGCGGCTCGTTGTTGCTGCACTTTGATGCCGGGGCCAAAAAGCTTGAGAGCTTTGATGGGCTGGCTGCGGCGCCGGCCAACGTGACGCCAGCTCTGACGGTCGACACCGATGGAAGCGCGCTGAAAGCTGACGCTGTTCAACGCGGGGGGCGCAGTGTGGGCGTGCCGGGCACCTTGGCGGTATTGAAGTTGGCGCATGTGCGCCACGGCAAGCTGCCTTGGGCTCGATTGTTCGTGCCTGCCACCGAATTAGCCGAAGCAGGATTCCCCTTGGCGGCGTACATGCACGGCATTCTTTCAGCGCCCACGGCGGCAGCCGATCACCCCGACTTGCGGCCGTTTTTGTTCGAAGCTGACGGCAGCCCCAAGCCAGTGGGAAGCATCGTCAAAAATCCCGCCTACGCCATCACCATGCGTCGCATCGCCGCCGATGGGCCTTCGGGTGCTTGGGGTCAAAACGGCGCTGATTTTTTGGCAGCTGCCAAGCGCGGCGGCGTCTCGACCCTCATCACGGCGGCCGATTTGTCAGGCTACCAAGCGCAGCCACGCGAATCCTTGTGCGCGCCGTTCTTGGTTTACTCGGTGTGTTCGATGGCGCCACCCTCGTTCGGCGGCGTGGTGGTGTTGCAAGTCTTGCAAATGCTGGAGGCGCGCAACCCGCTCAGCGCGCCGGCCAAGCGCTTTGACTTTGACGATCCAGACTTTGTGCACTACTTTGCCGAGAGTGGGCGATTGGCCCAGGTAGATCGGTTGCACTACGTGGGCGACCCAGCTTTCACCAATGTCCCCACGGGGGCGCTGGTGGCGCGCAGCTACGCCCAAGAGCGCGCGCGCATCATTGCGCCAAGTCGCATGACGCGTGATTTGGCGCCGGGTGACTTTGAAAGAAAAGCTGCCTCGTTGCCCGAAGCCGAGCAAGTGCTCGAGGCTCAAAGTGCTGACGCCACGAGCCAAATCGCGATCGTCGATCGGCACGGCAATGCGCTGTCTATGACAACCACCAACAACCTGAACTTTGGCTCGCGCTTGATGGCCAACGGCGCGGTGCTGAACAACGCGATGACCAACTTCACGGGCGCACCCCGGCCGGGCCAAGCGGCCCCCAACCGCATGCAAGCGGGCAAACGGCCCGTCACCTCCATGGCACCCACCATCGTTTTTGACCGCGTAGGCATGCCTGTTGCCATCGGAGGATCGGCTGGCGGCGGGCAAATCGTCGACTACGTTTCACAGGCCTTGGTCGAGATGCTGGCCAATCACCGAACCCCTGCCGAGGCACTGGCACGCGGGCATGTGTCCACCGCGATCCGAGGCAAGCTGCAACTGGAACGCGGAACCCCCATGGCCGCCCACGCTGATGCCCTGCGCGCCAAAGGGCACGATGTTGACGTGGTGCCCATGCCGAGCGGGCTTGGCTTTTTGCTGCGGCGAGGGGGCGGGTGGATCGGTGCGGCGGATCCGCGGCGTGATGGGGTGGCGGAAGGGCGTTAGCGGCAGGTATTGCCAGGGTTCACCAGGTTCAGTTGCACTTGCAGTCGACCATCTGGGTCCCCGCGTTTGACCTCGAACAAAACAGATCTTCGATGCATCGCAGCGCACCTTCGTGCGGTCGCATCGGGAACTCATCGTCAGCTGATTCGTAAGTCGCGATGATTTCAGTGACGTGCTGCTTGTGGCGATCGAATAGCCGATCAAAGAGTTCTCGGTAGGGCTTGCCCCAGTGTTCTTCGATGTTCTCGTCGGAAGACGCGTACCCACAGACACGCCACCCTGCTGCGCGGATGGCATTGAATCGACATCGCCGCGTTTGCACCAGCGTGTCGTCGTAGTCGAATAGAACGCAAAGAATCATGGCCGTGCCTAAACGAAGTTAGGATAATCAGCACGAGCAGCAACGTCAACGAGGCAGCGCCAAATGCCCCTTGATCGCATCCTCGACACCAAGCATGTCTTCGACGGATAGCTGCCCCATCAAGGTCTTCAATCGCGTTTTGTCAGCAGCCATGATTTGATCGGCCATGGCTTTGCTGCTTTGCCCTGCCACCGTCACAACGGCTTCACCCGGGTAAGTGCGGGCTGTGTTGCCGGTGAGTGGAATGACGACGACGCGGGCAAGGTGCCTGTTGGCGGCGTCGTTGCTAACGATAACGGCGGGTCGGGTCTTGCGCACCTCGGAGCCAATCGCTGGGTCGAACTCCACCCACCAAACCTCACCGCGCTTCATGGTCCATGTCTTTGGATAAAGCGTTGCACCAAGCCACGGCTTCATCTTCACGCTCTTTGTCGGCAGCCATGGCTTTGTAGCCATCGTCAAGGGCGCTGCTAAGCACGTGTGGCCGTAGCAGGTCCTCGATGAATTGGCTCATGCGGCGTTTGCCGATGGTTCGCCACAAGCCTTCGTAGACTTCTTCATCGAGTGTGATGGTCATCTTCTTGTGCATGGCAGTGGCCCTCGCGATATTACACGTATACGTATACTTTATCTCGTGCAATAGGTTGCAGTCAAGTGCGACTGCCCGCTCCAGGCTTGCGACGGTACGTCACAAACGCAAATGGAACCCCGTTTGCTGCGACGCTAGCGGCGTGCACATGGCGGTCGAAGTCCACTCGGTGCCACGTAGGGAAGTGTGTATCTCCCTCCAGGTCAGCATCCACCTCGGTTAGCACCAGTTCATCAGCAAGCGGCAGGGCTTGGGCGTAAAGCTCTCCGCCGCCCAGCACAAACACTTTGGGGACGTCCCCTGCCAGCGCGAAGGCGGCGCTAAGGCTTGCAGCACGATGGCCACCTGCTGATTGCCACTGCGCGTTGCGTGTTACGACGATGTTGGTGCGACCGGGCAAAGGGCGGTACTTGGGGGGCAGCGAGTCCCAGGTCTTGCGGCCCATGATGACCGGATGGCCCATCGTGGTGTCGCGCATGTGTTTGGCGTCTAGCGGGTCTCGCCAGGCCAAGCCTTGGTTGTTGCCAATGACGCCGTTGCGGCCAACGGCGGCGATCAGCACGATGCGGGGGGCGGGGGGTGTCATGGTGCGGAGATTACGTGGTTTTGACCGATGCCACGACGGGCGATCGACCGGGTGCCGCAGCCCGTGGCCACAAAGCGCTGAGGATGGCGACCATCACGAAGGCAGCAGCGACCCAGTCGGTGGGCCGCGGCCATTCGTCCACGATCCATCCTGCCGTGGCGGTGCCCACCAAGGGCACGGCCATCAATGCAAACGAGCTAGCTTGGGGTGGCAGATTGCGGGCCATGCCAAACCAGATGATTTGTGCCACACCGTAGTTGATGGCTGCGCCCCACAACAGTGACCACCACATCGGGCCGCTGAAAGTCTGCAGCGGCGGTGGCTCCAGCATCAGGGCCAGCAACCAAAAGGCGACGCTGGACAAGGCCATCATCCAGATGGTGATGACCTCGGTTGACAGCTTGAGCGTGGTGCGCCTCATCAAAAAGGTGCCCAGCGCCCAGCAAACGGCGGCCACCTGCATCCAGACAATGCCAACGGGGCGCCCCGTCAAGGCGGACAACTCATGGGCCACCAACAGCGCGACGGCGATGGCGGCGCACGCGGCACTAAGAATGCCGCGTCGGGTTAGCTTTTCACCAAAAAAGAAGACCCCAATCAGGATCGTCCAGATGGGCATCGTGAAGCCAAGGATAGCGGCCCGACCGGACGCTAGAGCCTGCACACCAAGAATAGAGAACAGGTGCCAGCCCAGCACATTGGGCAATGCCAGCAGGGTGAGGGGCTTCCAGGCACCGCTGGGAACCGCCAGCGAAACACCCCGCAGCCGCGCCACGGCCATCAACAGCAACACGCCAACTGACATGGTGGCCGCACGAAAGTAAAGCGGCGACATTTCACGAAGCGCAAACTTCATCAATGGCCAGTTGAGGCCCCACACCATGGTCAACAACACCAACGCCGCCAGCGCGCGGCGCGACAAGATGGGCGTCACACAGCCACCGGCGCTTTGATGGCGGGGTGAGGGTCGTAACCCTCAAACTCAAAGTCTTCGAGCGAGTAGTCAAAAATCGAGGCTGGCCGACGCTTGATCCGCAAGGTGGGGTAGGCACGGGGCGTGCGCGCCAGCTGCGTGGCAACCTGCTCGGTGTGGTTGTCGTAAATGTGGCAGTCGCCACCCGTCCAAACAAAATCGCCGACGTCCAAGTCGCACTGCTGCGCCAGCATGTGCGTCAGCAAGGCGTAGCTTGCGATGTTGAAAGGCACGCCCAAAAAGATATCGGCGCTGCGTTGGTACAACTGGCACGACAACTTGCCACGCCCGCCAGCCTGCAACGCCGGGGCCACGTAGAACTGAAACATGGCGTGGCACGGCATCAATGCCATTTTTGAAAGCTCGGCCACGTTCCAGGCACTTACCAAGATGCGCCGCGAGTTGGGGTTGGTTTTGAGTTGCTTGACCACTTCGGCAATTTGGTCGATGTGCCCGCCGTCAGGCGTCGGCCAGGATCGCCATTGCACGCCGTACACCGGCCCCAAGTCGCCGTCTGGGCCAGCCCACTCGTCCCAGATCTTGACGCCACGCTCTTGCAACCAGCGGGCGTTGCTGTCGCCACGCAAAAACCAAAGCAGCTCCAGCACGACCGATTTGACGTGAACCTTCTTGCTGGTGATGAGCGGAAAGCCGTCGGCCAGGTTGTAGCGCAACTGATGGCCAAACACACTGCGCGTGCCGGTGCCGGTGCGGTCACCCTTGTGCACGCCGTGCTGTTGCACATGGCGCATCAAGGCTTCGTAGGGGTGGGGGGTGTCCATGAGAGGCATTTTATCGGGGGGTGTTTGGGCGATGCCGTGGCTGGTTTGCCGCAACCAGCCAATTCGCTGGCCGCCATCAAGTCTCAAATTGCATCGTGGCCAAGGTGGCGTACAAACCGCCAGCGGCCAACAAGGACGCATGCGTGCCGGTCTCGACGATGCGGCCATGGTCCAGCACGACGATGCGGTCGGCACGTTGCACGGTGGACAGGCGATGCGCGATCACGATGGTGGTGCGGTCCTTCATGGCGGCTTCGAGCGCGGCCTGCACCATGCGCTCGCTCTGGGTGTCCAGCGCGCTGGTGGCTTCGTCCAGCAGCAACAGCGGTGGGTTCTTCAACATCGCGCGGGCGATGCTGATGCGCTGGCGCTGGCCACCCGACAGCCGCACGCCGCGTTCACCCAAAAACGTTTGGTAGCCCTCGGGCAGCTCGGCGAGAAATTCGTGCGCAAAGGCGGCGCGGGCAGCCGCCATCACGTCGGCGTCGCTGGCATCGGGGCGTCCATAGCGGATATTGTCCAGGGCATTGGCGGAAAAAATAATGCTGTCTTGTGGCACCAGCGCAATGCGCTCGCGCAGCGGCTGCAAAGCGGCCTTGGCGACGTCCACGCCGTCGATGGCCACTAGGCCCTGCTGCGCATCGTAAAAGCGCAGCAGCAATTGAAACAGCGTGGTTTTGCCAGCACCGCTGGGCCCCACCAACGCCACGGTCTCTCCTGGTCTCACGTCCAGACTGACGTTGACGAGTGAGGGCATGGTGGGCCGCGAGGGGTAGTGAAACGTCACCCCTTCCAGCGTCACGCGCGAGCCTCCAGCCGATGGAGGCAATGGCTTGGGCGAGGCCACTTCGGCCACCGTTGATTGGGTGGCCAGCAGCTCCATCAGGCGTTCGCTTGCGCCCGCCGCACGCAACATGTCGCCCCAAACCTCGGATAGCACGGCCACGCTGGACACCAGGATGATCACGTACACCACCGTTTGCCCCAAGTGCCCCGCGCTGATGCGGCCGGCCACCACCGCTTGGGTGCCTTGATACACACCCCACAACAAGGCGCCAAAGGTTGCCGTGATGATGAAGCCGACCAGCAAAGCCCGCACCCGCGTGCGCTTGATCGCGACGGCAAAAGCGCGCTCGGTCGAGTCTGTGAAGCGGGTGGCCTCACGGTGTTCTTGGGTGTAGCTTTGCACCACCGGGATGGCATTGAGTACTTCGGCGGCCATGGCGCTGGAGTCGGCCACCCGGTCTTGGCTGGCGCGGCTCAGCTTGCGCACACGCCGTCCAAACAGAAGGGCAGGCGCCACCACCAAAAGCAAAATGCCCAGCACTTGGCCCATCACGTAGGGGTTGGTGATGATGAGCATGATCAGCGCTCCGGTGCCCATCACCAGGTTGCGAAGCCCCATCGACAGGCTCGAACCGACGGTGGTTTGCACCAGCGTGGTGTCGGTGGTCAAACGGCTCAACACCTCGCCCGTCTGCGTGGTTTCAAAAAAGGCGGGGCTTTGCTTCACCACGTGGCCGTAAACGGCGTTGCGCACGTCGGCGGTGACGCGCTCGCCAATCCAGCTCACCATGTAGAACCTTGCCGCTGAAAACACACCCAGCGCAGCGCCGACCGCAAACATCCACAAAAAATGGCCCTGCATGGCCATGGCTCGAGCGCCCGGATCGGCGGGCACAAGGCCACCGTCGATCAATGCCTTGAGTGCAATGGGCAGCACCAAGGTGGTGGCCGCCGCGAGTACCAAGAACGCGATCGCCAGGCCGATTTGCCACCGGTAAGGGCGCAGAAACGGCCACAACCCGCTCAATGATTTGGGTGACTGGCTTTTGGCACGCTCGGCGCCAGCTGACTTGGTGGGGGAGGCGGTGGCCATGGAGGGTTTGGGTCTTGCAACGTGACATTGTCACCGCTGTCCCCCGCGATCGAGGGAGATGCACACGTTTGGGTGCCCCCGCAGCCCCACCAAGTGAGTGTTGGTGACCGGGTGGATCGGGGGATGCGCGCGCGTGCACCACGTGATGGAATCAGTGCACATGACAGCCGCCATGGGCGCTGTCTGACGATTGCAGACCAACGACGACCCAAGGAGCGCAACGCGTGATTTTTAAGCAACCAACGAGGCAAGGCGCCCCCCGGTGGCTGATGCTTGCGCACGAACGGTCGCAGCGTGTGGGCCGGGTTCGAATGATGGTGGAAACGTCCATCTTCGCAAGCGTTGCAGCTGTTGTGCTGGCATCGGCGCTGGCACCCTGGATGGGTGTCAAGGCTGGTACTTGGCTGGTGGCGACCGTGTTCGTCCTGGTGGCGGGCGCGGTGGCGATTTTTTTGGGCACCACCTTGCCGGTGTTGCAAGAGCTTTCGGTGGCACGCCTGCGCGCACGCAAAGTGGCCACGCACGACGCAAACACAGGGATCGTCAACCGTCGCCATTTCACCCAGTTGGCGTTTCGGGAGTGGGAGCGATGCCGTCGTTACCGCAGCGGTGCTGCCATGTTGATGATCGAGACCGATCACTTTGCAGCGGTGCAAGAAGAATTTGGCAAAGAAGCTGGCAATGCAGTGATCCGCTCGATTGCGTTGGCCTGTGACGGCATGTTGCGCCGCCCCGATTTGTTGGGCCATCAAACCGACGAAGCTTTGGTGGTGTTCTTGCCTCACACCGACATGTTGGGTGCTGTGGACGTGGCCGAGCGCCTTCGCGCTGTGGTCGCACAAACCCGCGTGGCCTGGACCAAGCACCCCATCCGGATCACGGTGAGTGTGGGCGTTGCCACGTTGGGTGATCAACACCTGAGCTTGAATTCGTTGATCCTTGACGCCGAATCGGCGCTGCATGCAGCGCAATCGGCTGGCCGCAACTGCGTTCGCACGTCGGCCGCGCCACCCAGTGCGCGTGGGCGGTCCTATCCGGTGATGCCGGTCGGTCGCTGACGCTTGAGGTTTGGCTTGGGAGTCAGGCTGCAGGGTTGATGGCTGCCCAACGCTGTTGAACGGCACCAAGCACTTCGCCAAACACCGTGTCGTTGTCCTGATCGCACGCCACCACGCTGCGTTTGGGCATGGACCGCAGCCAAGTCAGTTGGCGTTTGGCCAATTGCCGTGTGGCTGCAATTGCATCGCCTCGCATCACCGTCATGCTGCGGCCTTCCGCCAGGGCCGACCACGCCTGGCGGTAACCAACGCAGCGCATCGACGGCAGGTCTGGGTGCAGGTTGCTACGCTTCATCAGCGCTTTAACCTCTTCCATGAACCCGGCGTTAAGCATGGCGTCAAATCGTGCTTCGATGCGTTGATGCAACCATGTTCTGGCGCTGGGCTCCAAGCTGATCAGGGCATGCCGAGGTAAACCGCTGGATTCATTTGCCTTGCGCGTGTGCCACGACGACAAGGTGCGTCCGCTGAGATGCCAGACTTCCAGCGCCCGCTGAATGCGTTGCGAGTCGTTGGGTGCCAGTCGGGTGGCGGTCTCGGCATCCACCTTGGCCAGTTCGGCATGCATGGCCGGCCAACCGCGCTCGGCCGCTTGCGCCTCAAGCCGAGCCCGCACGCCTGCATCGGCGGGTGGCATGTCGTCGAGCCCGAGCATCAGTGCACGATAGTAGAGCATCGTTCCCCCCACCAGCAAAGGCACATGGCGACGTGCCGTGATGGCTTCAATCAAAACGCTGGCGGCTTTGACGAAGTCGGCGGCCGAGTGGGTTTGGTGGGGCTCGATGATGTCGATCAGGTGATGGGGTACCAGCGCTTGTTCAGCGGCACTGGGTTTGGCGGTGCCGATGTCCATGCCGCGGTAAACAAGCGCTGAATCCACGCTGATCAGTTCGATCGGCATGTGCTTTGCCAGCGCCAAGGCAACGGCCGATTTGCCACTGGCGGTGGGGCCCGCCAAGCCGATCCATGGGCTCGTGCTGGCGTGCATGGGTGTTAGCTTGCTTGGCGCAAGGGCGTGCGCTGCTCGCGGTCAAGGCGTTGGACCAACGTCCAGGCCACGAGGGACGTCAACACTGAGAAAAAGCCCATCGCGTAGGCCATGGGCCGCTGCGTTTCGTCCATGGCTTGCCCCAACCACAGCCCCACGCCAAAGGCGACCACCGACATCAAAAAACCCGCCAAGGCCGAGGCGACACCGGCGGCGTGCGGGAAGGGCCCCACCGCACCGGCCTGTCCGCAGGGCTGGTGCATGCCGTGGGCAAAAGAAAAAACCAACTGGGGAATCAGCAGCGCCCAAAGGCTGTGCACCCCCAGGTACGCCAAAAGGGCCATCGATCCGCCCCCTAGCAGACTTAGCACAGCAGCGCGCTTGACAGTGCCCGCCATGCCGTGCCGTGGCAGCAACCGACGACAATACAAGGTGCCCAACACGTAGATGATCGACACGAAGGCCATCATCGCGCCGAACTGGGCTGGGCCGAGCCCGATCACGTTGACATAAACGAAGGATGACGCCGACAAGAACGCAAACAGCGCGCCGTATGTGCAGGTTATAAGCAGGGCATAAGCGCGAAACGTGGGGTTTTTGAGTACCGTCGCTGACTGGCTTATCAATGGGCCGAGGTGCATGGCGCGCGGATTTCGCGCGCGGATGGTTTCTGGCAAAAAACGCCACACCATGAAAAGCGCCAACGCCGCGATCCCCGCCACACCCAACAGGGGCGCACGCCACCCCCAGTAGTACGCCAACGTACCCCCCAACACCGGCGACGCAATGGCGAACAGGCCCAAGCCCGACAAGCCACGCGCCATCACCATCGCACCCTGGTGCGGCTCGTACAGGTCGCGCACCATGGCGCGCGCGCACATCACCACCGCTGCCAAACTGGCGCCTTGCGCAACGCGCCAAAAAACCAACTGATGCATGCTGCTGCTTTGGCTGCTACCCAGCGCAGCCAGCGTGAGCATCGCCAAACTGGTCAGCAGCACAGGCCGGCGGCCATACCGATCAGACACGGGGCCCCACAACAGTTGCCCCACGCCAAACGCGAGCATCAACCCCGACATCGTCAGCTGCGTCACGCTCATGGGCGCTTGCAACGCCGCCTGGATGGACGGGAGGGCGGGCAAGAACATGTCCGTGATGACGGGCTGCAAGCCCAGCAAAACCGCCAACAACACGGCGGCCGTCGTGGCCGATATGGCGGCGGGTCGTTGTTCGATGAGCATGCGCCAAGCGTACCAGCAGCGCCAAAAACGCTACCCGGATCGCGTACGATGCAGGCATCATTGACTGTGGAGCGTGACCATGACCCGTACTTCAACTTTCTCGTTCGTTGGCAAGCGCTTGACCGCATGCGTCCTTGCCGCAAGCCTTATGACCGTTGGTACCGTGCAATCGGCGCAGGCCGCCGTGATCGGCACCGATGCCGTGGTAGCCGCCCAAAAGGCACCGGCTGGCGCTGTGCAGGCGCAACTCCATGCTGTGCTTGACCGCCATGAGGCGATTGAAGCCTTGCAAGCACGCGGCGTGGATGTGCAAGCGGCCCAAGCGCGCATCGCGTCGCTCAGTGACGCCGAGGCGCGTGAGTTGATGGCGCAAATTGACACAGCGCCGGCAGGTGGCGTCAATGCGCTGGTTGTGGTCGCCAGCGTGGTCGTCATTTTGATGATCACCGACTTGTTGGGCTTCACCCGCATCTTTCCTTTCATCAAGCCGATTCGTTAACGCGGTGATTGCTGGGTGCCGCAGGGCGCTTGGCGCATCGAGGATTGCTTGTCAACGTTGCCGATGAGCGCTCGATGCCACGTGGACGCCAAGCGACGCACCGCTTGGCGCGCTGCATTGCTGGCACCTGCCGCGCTGCTGGGTGCAAGTGGCGCGGGTTGTGCAGCATTGGACGCGCCGCAAACGCGCGCGCTGGCCACGCAGCAGGGCATGCTGCCGACGCGAAGCAGCGTGCCAAACGTTCCGTTTTTTCCGCAAACGCCGTTTCACTGTGGTCCCGCGGCCTTGGCCACGGTGTTGCAACATGCTGGCTTTTCGTCAACCTCCAACGACTTGACGGCGGGCCTCTTCATCCCGGCACGCGAGGGTACGCTGCAGGTGGAGATGGTGGCTGCTGCGCGGCGCGCAGGGGCTGTGCCCACCCGCATCCCGGGGGACTTGCGCGCCTTGATGCAAGAGCTGGTGGCGGGACATCCGGTGTTGTTACTTCAGAACTTGGGCCTTTCCTTCTACCCGCAATGGCACTACGCTGTCGTGGTAGGTCATGCGCTGGATGCGCGCGAGTTCATCCTTCGCAGTGGCACCGAGCGCGAGCAGCGAATGGGTTTCAACACGCTAGAGCACACTTGGGAACGGGCAAACCATTGGGCTTTGGTGGTGCTGCCGCCGGGCCAATGGCCCATCACAGCACGGCAAGACGACGCCGAGCAAAGCGCTGCGGCGTTTGAGCGAACGGCAGCGACCGCAGTGGCGCTTCCGGTGTACCAAAGCCTGCTGCAGCGCTGGCCTGATTCGCTGGTGGCGATGATGGGGCAGGGCAACGTCAGCCTCAAGGCAGGCAACCTTCGCGCTGCCGCTGACGCCTACACAAGGGCCGCCACACGTCACAACAGCGCGGCTGCCTGGAACAACCTGGCGGTGGCCAGGGCGCAGTTGGGCGACGCTGCTGCCGCCATGGACGCCGCCCTCAAGGCGGTGGAGCGTGCACAAAGCCAAGAGCCAGCGCTTCTGGTCAGTACGCAAGTCACTTTGCAGGCATTGCAACGCGGCGAGGTGCCGCGTTAGCGGCTGCCAGCCCTAAAACCGCTCGTCGTCGCGCAAGTAGCGCCATTGCCCCAGCGGCAAGTCGCCCAGCTTGACGTTGCCGATGCGCACGCGCACCAGTTGCGTCACACGCAGCCCCACCGATTCGCACATGCGTCGGATTTGCCGCTTGCGGCCTTCTTTCAACACAAACCGCAACACACCAGCCCACGCAAAGGTGCGCAGTCGCTCGACTGCGGCGGGGCGCAGGGCCACATCGTCAAGCATCAGCCCGTGTCGAAGGCGCGCCAGCGCCTGATCGGACCAGGCCCAGGGGTCGCGCCAATCTACGTGCACGATGTACTCTTTTTCCATCTCGGCGTTTTCGCCGATGAGCTGTTTGGCGATGCGGCCATCTTGGGTCAGCACCAAAAGACCCGTGGAGTCCATGTCCAGTCGCCCTGCCGGGGCCAAGCCGTTGGTGTGGGCCGATTCAAAGCGGCGCTCGCTGCGGTCGTCGGCCCAGCGCGTGCCGCGCATGATGATCGCTGAAGCGGGGGTGTTGCCATCTTCGGCTTGGCCGCTTACCACGTCCAAAGGCTTGTGAAGCAGGATGGTGACCTTGGTAGTTTGATGCGCGTGGGCTCGCGGGTCGATGTGAATTTTGGCCTGAACATCCACTTTTTCACCCAGCTTGGCCATGCGACCATTCACCGTTACCCAGCCGGCTTCGATCCAGGCGTCGGCTTCGCGGCGCGACGCAAGCCCCAACGTTGCGAGGCGTTTGGAGATGCGCTCTTCGTTCGGGTTGGCCGCAGCCTCAGGCGGTGCGGTGGTGCTGTGCGTGTCGTCTACCGTGCGCGTGATGCCGGGGCGGGTGGGTGCAGCGGGCGCTGCCACGGCGTCGCGGCGCGGCCGCGGGCGCGTTGCAACCACTTCAGGCTCAGGCAACGGCGCCTTGATCTTGGGGCCTTGGCCCTGGTGGGCGCGCGGCGCGGTGGCAGCCCGAACAGGCTTGCGCATGGGGTCGCGAAATGCCACTTTGGCTTTGTCGCTTAGTTTGATGGTGGTGGCCACAGGGATGTTGGGTTGCGGTGCGTTGGCGCCTCAGCGCCCGCGCAAAAACAAAGTGTCAAGTTCTTTGACGGTGATGGCGCGCCAGGTGGGGCGGCCGTGATTGCATTGGTCGCTGCGCTCGGTGTTCTCCATGTCACGCAGCAGGCCGTTCATTTCTTCAACGGTGAGCTTGCGGTTGGCGCGCACCGCGCTGTGGCATGCCATGGTGGCCAACAAGTCGTCGCGTGCCCGCGCCACCACGCGCGACGCTGGGGCGTTGGCCAACTCGGCCAACACGCTGCGAACCAATGCCACTGGGTCGGCGCCCATCAGCGCGGCAGGGCTTGAGCGCACCGCCAAGGTTTGGGCCGACAAAGGTGCCACGTCCAGGCCCAACTCGCCCAGGGTTTCAGCGTGCTCTTGCGCGCCTGCCATTTCAATGGCCGTGGCCGCGAAGGTGGCAGGCACGAGCAACGGTTGCGTTTCGATGCGCACGCTGCTGCGCTCGCGCTTGAGCCGCTCGTAAACGATGCGCTCATGTGCGGCGTGCATGTCCACGATGATCAAGCCGTGCTGGTTTTCGGCCAGAATATAAGTGCCTTGCAATTGCGCCAACGCGCGGCCAAGCGGCCAGGTGTCGGCTTGCGCAGAAGGGCTTCCTTGAGGTGCCCAGCCGTTAGCCTCGGCCCAACGGCTTGAAGGATTGACGACCGCGTTGACGGTTGCGCCAGCGGGCTGCGCTGCACCGTAGGTGGCCTCTCGCTCGGCAACCCCAGGCCAGGCCGACGCGCGCTGGGCCGAATCCCAAGGCAGACCATGTTGCGATGCGGCAGATGGGTGCCACGCTGCATCTGGTGGCGGCCCGCCCCGTGGCGCACTACCTTGCCAGTTGCTCGAATGAACGGCTGGGCTACCCGCCGACTTGCTCGGTGCGACCTGGTTGCCATCGACACCCAAACCCTGCGCCGGGTTTTGTCCCACGCGGGGTGCTGCCAAGGCATGCTCAACAGCCCGTTGCACCGCCAAGTGCACGTCGCGTCCGTCTCGCAGTCGCACCTCGATTTTGGTGGGGTGCACGTTCACGTCCACGCGTGCCGGGTCAAGCGTGACGTACAAAACATAGGCTGGCTGCCGTGCGCCGTGCAGCACATCGTCGAAGGCGGCTCGAACAGCATGGGCAATCAGGCGGTCGCGAACGTAGCGGCCGTTGATGTACACGTACTGCAGATCGGCACGCGCTCGGGCCACGTCAGGCACACCCACGTGGCCGCGAACGCTCAAGCCTGCGGTGTCACTGGCCGCCACCACGCTTTGGTTGCTGAAGCCGCTGCCCAGCACATCTTGGATGCGTTGCTCGGGTGTGGCAGCTCGCCAAGCGTGGAGCAGTCGCCCCTCGGCCCAAATGTTGAACGTGATGTCGGGTTGCGCTAAAGCGTGGCGCTTGACGGCTTCAACCGCGTGCGCCTGTTCTGTGGCGTCAGTTTTCAGGAATTTGCGCCGCGCCGGCGTTGAGAAAAAAAGTTCTTGCACGTCCACCGTGGTGCCCACGGCGCGCGCTGCGGGTTGCAGTTCGCCCGTGCCTGCATGCAGTCGCGTCGCGTGCTCGGCTTGCGGTGTGCGGCTGGTGACGGTGACGTCGGCCACTGACGCGATGGCCGCCAGGGCCTCGCCCCTGAAGCCCATCGTGGCGACACCTTCCAGATCGGCCAGCGACGCCACTTTGCTGGTGGCGTGGCGGCGCAAGGCCATGGGCAATTCGTGGGCAGGGATGCCAAACCCGTCGTCTTCGACCACAATGCTTCGCACGCCGCCAGCGGAAAGCCGCACGGTGACGGTGGCGGCGCCAGCATCGATGGCGTTGTCCAGCAGCTCACGCACCACGGCGGCTGGGCGTTCGACCACTTCACCCGCTGCAATCTGATTGACCAGGTCATCACTGAGTGCGGAGATAGGTCGCCGCGTCGCGCCGTGCTGCGCCAGGGTGGGGCGGCTTGGCGCCTCCGGTCTGGCTGGAGTTTGGGCGGGGAGTGCCGTGTGGGCGGGCTGCATCAGTGCATTGTCTCAGGACGCGACCAGTCACGATCCACCGCGATAATCGGCCGCATGGAACTCTTTGCAACCCTGATCGACTTCATCCTTCACGTCGACCGTTATTTGATGACTTTTGTGCAGCAGTACGGCACGTGGGTTTATGTGCTTTTGTTTGCCATTATTTTTGTCGAAACCGGGTTGGTGGTGATGCCCTTTTTGCCGGGCGACTCGCTGCTTTTTGTGGTGGGCGCCATGTGTGGCTTGGGCCTGATGAGCTATCCCCTCGTGGTGGGCTTGCTCATTGCGGCTGCGATTTTGGGCAACCAAACCAACTACACCATCGGGCGTTGGTTTGGCCCCAAAGTGTTTCAGTGGGAGCAGTCCAAGTTCTTCAATAAACGCGCTTTCGAGCAAGCGCATGCGTTTTATGAAAAGCACGGTGGCATCACCATCGTCATTGCGCGCTTCATGCCCTTCGTTCGCACCTTTGCGCCCTTTGTTGCCGGTGTCGCCCAGATGACGCGCAGCAAGTTCACGCTCTACGACGTGACGGGCGGGGTGCTGTGGGTGGGTGGTTTGGTCACCATGGGATACTTTTTTGGCAACATTCCGTGGGTCAAAGAACATCTTGAAAAGGTCATCTGGGCACTCATCGTCATTCCAGGTTTGATCGCTATCTTTGGCGCCATGAAGGCGCGCAAAACCGGCTGACGGGGTTTCATACTGCGCAAGTCTTTCGATTGCGCGTAAGCTTTCCTACTTACCTTCTGGTTACAACATGCCTACCACCACCCTTTATGGCGTTGCCGCGTCACGCGCCTTTCGCAACATCTGGATGCTCAACGAATTGGGCCTAGCCTATGAGCACGACCCGGTGCATTACACGGACGCCAAGCTCAAGTTGCCACCTTACAGCGACATGAACCCCAACGCGCGCATCCCGATGCTCAAGGTGGGTGAGCACGTTATGTTTGAGTCGCTGGCCATCAATTTGTACCTGGCGCGCAAGCACGGTGGCCCCTTGGCACCCCAGACCACCGAAGAAGACGGCCACGCCACCCAATGGGCACTGTGGGCCGCCACTGAACTGGAAGAGCCCATCCTGGTCTGGGCCATCAACACCCTCGTGAAACCCGAGGCCGAGCGTGATCACGCCGCAGCGCGCGCAGCCGTCGAAAAATTGCAGCGCCCCCTGGCAGCGCTCGAGGCCACGCTTGAAAAGTCAGCGCATTTGTTGGGAAAGCGATTCACCGTGGCAGACGTCAACACAGCGTCAATCATGTACCGCTGCTTGTGGATGGACCTGACAGCGTTCCCCGCTGTGGCGGCTTGGCTGAAGCACTGTCTGAGTCGCCCATTGGCCTTGGAGGCGCGACGGACAAGGGGTGAGTCCATTTAGCGTTGGCATGCATGCGGGCACCCGCACGGCGCTTTGCTGGCAATGCGATGCCGCTACAAACTGCGTTGTCGAGCCGTTGGAGGGTTCTTGTTGAAGTAGCGCCGAATGCCGTTGTACAGCGCGTCTACCAAACGCAACTTGTAGTCGGGATCACGCAGTTTGGCTTCTTCGTCCGGGTTGGAGATGAAGGCTGTCTCAACCAGGATGCTGGGCACGTCGGGCGCTTTGAGCACGGCAAAGCCCGCTTGCTCAACGCGCTGTTTGTGAAGGCGACCCACGCGGTCCAGCTGGCCCAGCACTTCTTTGCCCAGCGACAAGCTGTCTTTGATTTGTGCTGCCGTGCTCATGTCCAGCAGTGCGCGCATGGCCTTGGCGTCTTTTTTAACGCGGTTGTTGACGTTGATGCCGCCCACGGCGTCGGCGCTGTTTTCTTTGCTGGCCAACCACTGCGCAGCCGTGCTGGTGGCCGCGCCGTCACTCAACGCAAAAACGCTCGCGCCACGCGCGTGTGGTTGGTTGAAAGCATCGGCGTGGATGGAGACAAACAAATCGGCCTGAACCCGGCGCGCCTTGCGCACGCGGTCTTGTAAGGGCACAAAAAAATCAGCCTCGCGCGTCAGGTAGGCCCGCATGTTAGGGATGGCATTGAGCTTGTCGCGCAGCGCCACGGCGATGGCGAGCACCACATCTTTTTCGCGCAAGCCGGTGGGCCCAATGGCGCCCGGGTCCTCGCCACCGTGGCCAGGGTCGAGCGCAACGATGACCAACCGGTCGTACTTTTTTTGCTCGTCTGCGGTGGGACCTGGTCCGGGGCCCCCAGGGCGCGTTGCGGGCAAGGCCGCCACGGCGGGCGCGTCGGGTGACGTTGAACCGCGAGTGGCACCCTTGCCGCCCTCGATGCGGTTGATGAGGTCACCCAGGGCATCGGCCATCGCGGTCGCGGCGCGGCGCTCGGCGGTTTCTTTGTCACGCACCAAGGCCACCAGTGGGTCCATGGCCACGGCAGGGTAAAGATCAAACACCAAACGGTGCTGGTACGCGGCCACGGGCTTGAGGGTGAACACCTGAGGCGCAGCGGCTTGCTTCAAGTCCAGCACCATGCGGACGACGCGTGGTTTGTACTGAGCGATGCGAACGCCGGCGATGTACGGGTCGTCTGGGCGCACTTTGCCCACCAAATCACGCAGGGGCTCGCTCATTTCCAGCCCGTCGATGTCAATCGACAGGCGGTCGGGGTTTTTGTGCAGCGTTTGCGTGACGGTCAAGAGTTCGTCTGATTCAATGGTCACGCGCGTGTACTCGTCCGCTGGCCACACGCGCACCGCCACGATGCTGGTGCCGTGGGCGCGGCTGGCCACACCAAAGGAAACCAACAAGGCGCCTGCTTGCGTCAGGGCGCGGCGACGGGAGACGATTGGGCTAGTCGACATGATCTGGCCGGTTCATGCGGCCAACACCGGCTGCGCGACGGCCGCAGCCGCCATCAAGCGCTCGCCAGTGGCCGAGTGAGCCTGCAGCGTCACCCGGCGCGGCGGTGCTGCCGCCTCGTCACCACCTTCGACGTCACCAAGCACTTCAATCGACAGCGTCAAATCAGGTTGTGGGAAGTAACCCAAGGCGCGCTCGGGCCATTCCACCAACTTCAGGCCAGGTGCAGCCACCGTGTCGCGCAGACCGGCGGTTTCCCACTCTCGGGGTTGATTCATGCGGTACAAATCAAGATGCGCGATGCAAAGCGCCTGAACCTCGTACGTTTCGAGCAGCGCGTAGGTGGGACTTTTGATGCGGCCTTGCACCCCCAGGCTTTGCAGCAGTGCACGCGCAAAGGTGGTCTTCCCCGCACCCAGCGGCCCTTGCAGAGCCACCAACGCGTTTTGAATCGCCGGGCTTGCCCCCATCGCGTGCGCCGTCGCTTGGCACGCTGATGCGTCAGGCCACTGCAAGGTGCATGAAGGGAAGGGGCGTGTTGTCACAGTTAGCGTTCTTAGAATGGGAGCATGCAAAGCCAAGACGGCCGGTTGAATGAAGGACAGCAACAGCTTGGTCCCCCGCTTGACCCCCAGCACCTGCTCGGGCAAATGCGCATCTGGGCGGCCGAGCTTGGATTTTCCCAGATCGGCGTGGCTTCACTGGATGTGGATGAGGGCGCTGCGCAACGGTTGCACGATTGGTTGGATGCGGGGTTTCATGGCTCGATGCAGTACTTGGAGCGGCATGCTCATTTGCGCGTCGCGCCAAAAACACTGGTGCCAAGCGCTGTCCGTGTGGTGACCGTGCGCATGGATTACTTGCCGTCTGACGTGTCCGGAGTGACTGACATTGACGCCGATCACGCGAGCCCCAGCAAGCCAGTCGATAACGACACATGGCGCAGCATCGAGTGGCAACGTATTGATTCGCCTCACAAAGCGACCGTGTCGGTGTATGCGCGAGGGCGTGACTATCACAAGGTGATGCGCAACCGCTTGCAGCGATTGGCCGACCGCGTGGCTGCTGCTGTGGGCCCTTTCGGTCATCGTGCGTTCACCGACTCGGCCCCTGTGATGGAGGTTGAGCTTGCCACACAATCAGGCTTGGCTTGGCGTGGCAAGCACACCTTGGCGTTGTCGCGGGAGGCAGGGTCCACCTTCTTTCTGGGTGAACTGTTTGTTGACATTTTGTTACCGCTGACGGAGCCCGTTAGCAGTCATTGCGGCGCTTGTGAGGCTTGCATCGACGTTTGCCCCACACAGGCCATCGTGGCTCCCTACAGGCTGGACGCGCGGCGCTGCATCGCCTACTTGACGATTGAACATGACGGGCCCATGCCGCTAGAGATGCGCCCCCTGATGGGCAACCGCATCTTTGGGTGCGACGACTGCCAGCTTGTCTGCCCCTGGAACAAGTACGCCAAACGAGCGACCGTGGCCGACTTTGCAGTGCACAGCGTTTGGCAGGATGCGCAACTGTTGGACCTTTGGCAGTGGTCGGAAGCGGAATTTCTACAGCACGTGCGGGGTACTGTGCTGCACCGCAGTGGCTATGCACGCTGGCGGCGCAACTTGGCCGTTGCGCTGGGCAATGCCAGACGTGTTGCAACTTTTGACGAGGCGGCGGGCATTGACACCGCCTTGCAGGCGGCGCTGTTGACGGCACCGTCGCAAGAGGCCGAACACATTGAGTGGGCACTGGACCAAGCCCCCCGCTGAGGGCCGAGATGGTTGTCCACCAAACGGGATTGCCTGCGTTGAATCTACCAACACCGCACCGTACCGCGCTTCGAGGAGATCCTTTTGCAACGTTTTTGCCGCCCAGCCTTGTGGGTTTGCTTGGCCCTGTTGTTGCCCGCGGGGGCTTCGGCCGGTACGCCCAAAAAAATTGAAGGCATCACCTACCCGGGCGAAGTTGCCGTTGGCGGCTCAACCTTGCACCTCAATGGGGTGGGCGTGCGACAAGTGGCCTGGCTCAAGGGCTATGCGGCCGGTTTGTACCTACCCCAAACCACCAACGATCAAGCCAAGGCATTGGCCTCATCCGGCGCCAAGCGGGTGTCGATGCGCTTGCTGATCGATGCACCGTCCGAAGAGTTTGCCAAGGCGTTCAGCAAGGGAGTGGCCCGCAACACACCGCCTGAACAATTGGCTGGCGTTCAAGAGCGCATGCAAAAGTTTGACGCCACCATTCGAAGCCTGGGCAAGCTCAAAAAAGGCGACTTGGTGGAGGTGGACTGGCGCCCAGGGCAGGGAACCGTGGCGCTTCTCAATGGCAAGGCTTACGGCCAGCCCGTGCCTGGAGAGGACATGTTTACCGCCATGCTCAAGATCTACATCGGCGACCGGCCCACCGACGTCAAAATGAAGGCCGGGTTGCTGGGGTTGCCTGCGCCCAAGTGAGGGTTGTTCCGAGAAACCCAGGGGGCCTGCCGGGCGTTATGCTCCAGAGTGGGTCCCTGAGACCCTTTTGTTTGTCTGACCCCGAAGGAGCTGCACGCATGTCCCGAGCTGTGATTCATCGTTTTGCCAAGGTCGCCGTTGGCACCACGTTGGCCGTTGCCACCACTTGGGCAGTGGCACAAAGCTATCCCAACAAGCCTGTGCGCTTGATCGTGCCGTTTGCGCCCGGGGGCACCACCGACATCGTCGCCCGCATCGTGGCCGAAAAAGCCAATGCAGCGCTGGGTCAAAACTTGTTGGTTGAAAACAAGGCGGGTGGCGGTGGCTCCATCGGTGCGCTCGAGGTCATTCGCGCCGGCGCCGACGGTTACGTGCTGGGCATGGCCACGGTGTCCACCACGGCCGCCAACCCCGCCATCAACGCCAAGATCGGCTACAACCCCACCACCGATTTCACGCCCATCATCAACATCGCCGCCACCCCCAACGTGATTGCGGTGCACCCGTCGTTCCCAGCGCGTGACTACAAAACCTTCATCGAAGTTTTGAAGAAGAACCCGGGCAAATACAGCTACGCCAGCTCGGGCACGGGTGGCATCGGCCACTTGCAGACCGAGCTGTTCAAAAGCTTGGCGGGTGTATTCATGGCGCACATCCCTTACCGGGGTGCAGGCCCGGCACTCAACGACACAGTGGCTGGCCAAGTGCCCATCATTTTTGACAACACACCGTCGGCCTTGCCCTTCATCAAAGACGGGCGACTGATTCCCATCGTGGTGGCGTCGCCGCAGCGTTTGACACAACTGCCCAACGTGCCCACGTTCAAAGAAGTGGGTCTGGAGCCCGTCAACCGCATGGCGTACTACGGCGTGCTAGGCCCCAAGAATTTGCCCAAAGACGTGGTGGACAAGATCCATGCGGCGGTAAAGAAGACCGCCGAGTTGCCCGACGTACGCGCGCGCATTGAAGCCACGGGTTCGTTGCTGGTGCTCAACACGCCCGACGAGTTCACCAAGCAAATTGCCGCTGAGTTTGACGTCTACAAAAAAGTGGTGATGCAGCAAAACCTCAAACTTGACTGAGACCAAAACTGCGGGCCGACGCAAGCGGCAAACAGCGTCGGCTGCCGCGCGCAACCGGCGCACGAAGCACGGTGCGTCTGAGTCCGCGCTGGCGCCCATGCAGGGCGCCAGCGGCGAGGCCATCGAGTCGTTCATCGCCTCGCTGTGGCTAGAAGACGGCCTGGCTGATAACACGCGCGAAGCCTACCGACGCGACTTGTCGCTGCTGGCCGCATGGCTGCCCTCGCAGGGCCTGGACAACATCGATCTCGTCAACGAGCCGCACTTGTTGGCTTACGTCGCCGAGCGCCACGCCGCCACCCGCGCCACCACCGCCAACCGCCGCCTCACTGTTTTCAAGCGCTACTACCGCTGGGCGCTTCGCGAGCGGCGCGTCAACGCCGACCCCACGCTGCGTTTGGTCAGTGCCAAGCAAGCCATGCGCGTCCCCAAGTCATTGAGCGAGTCGCAAGTGGAAGCCTTGCTCGGCGCACCCGACGTGGCAACCCCGGGGGGCTTGCGCGACCGCACGATGTTGGAGCTGATGTACGCCAGTGGCTTGCGCGTGAGCGAGCTCATCACGCTCAAGAGCGTGCACGTCAGCCAAAGTGACAGCGTGCTGCGTGTCACGGGCAAGGGCAGCAAAGAGCGCGTGGTGCCCTTCGGCGAAGAGGCCAACGTGTGGCTCAATCGTTACCTTGACAACGTCCCGGGCCGCCATCCTTAAAAACCGCGCCAGCGACGCGTTGTTTGTGACGGGGCGCGGTGGCACCATGTCGCGCCAGATGTTTTGGCGCATCGTCAAAGTCAACGCCGTCAAAGCAGGCATCAACGCCCCGTTGTCACCGCACACCCTTCGGCACGCCTTTGCCACGCACTTGCTCAACCACGGCGCCGATCTGCGCGCGGTGCAGTTGTTGTTGGGCCATGCCGACATCTCTACCACCACCATCTACACCCACGTGGCACGCGAGCGGCTGCGCGCGCTTCATGCGCAGCATCACCCGCGCGGGTGATCGCCGCCGTGCGGTTTTGCGTGCGTGCTTGACCCAACCAACTCTGAAAGCTCTTCCGGGCTGAACCCCGCACGCAGGCGAGCCTCGACATTCAAAGGTGCTTTGATGGACGGCGCGCGGTGTTGCTGCATCAAGCGCTGCATCTCGGCCTGCGGCTCGACCCCCCGCTGCGCGCAAAGCCACGCGTACCAGTGGTTGCCCACGGCAACGTGGCCAACCTCGTCGCGCAGGATCACGCCAAGGATGTCGGCTGCTTGCACGTCGCCGCACTGTGCCAATCGCGTCTGCAATCCAGGCGTCACGTCCAACCCGCGCGCCTCCAGGATGCGTGGCACCAAGGCCATGCGCGCCAACACATCGTGGCGCGTGCGCTCGGCCATCTCCCACAGGCCACCATGCGCGTCAAAGTCACCGTACTGCCACCCCAGTGACTGCAAATGCGCTTGCACCAAGGTGAAGTGGTGTGCCTCTTCCGAAGCTACGCGCAACCAGTCGGTGTAATAAGCGGCTGGCATGCCCCCAAAACGCCAGCAGGCGTCGAGCGCCAAGTCAATGGCATTGAACTCGATGTGGGCCACGGCATGCAACAGGCCGGCCCGCCCTTCGAGCGTGCCAAGGCCGCGCCGCGGTACCAAGCGCGGGTCCACCAACCCGGGGCGCTGGGGGCGCCCTGGCACGCCTGACGGTTCCGCAATCTCGGCCATCGTGTCGATGCTGCAGGATGCATGCGCCTGCGACAAAAGGTTTACGGCTTGCACTTTGGCTTGCGGGTCGTCGACCAAAATGGCCGCTAATGCACGGTGGCGAATCTCCATTCTTACAATTGTGCCTTTCGCGCAGGAATCCCTGATGGCAATCTATCGACTGGACAAAGACGAACCACGACTAGCCACCACCGCCTGGGTGGCCGATTCAGCCCAAGTGATCGGGCGCGTCGCCATGGGCGAGGACTCGAGCATCTGGTTTGGCGTGGTGGCACGCGGCGACACCGAATGGCTGACGTTGGGCGACCGCACCAACGTGCAAGATGGAAGCGTTTTGCATGCCGACCGTGGATTTCCGCTCACCCTGGGCTGCGACGTGACGGTGGGCCACCAGGTGATGCTGCACGGCTGCACGGTGGGGGACGGGTCCTTGATTGGCATTCAGTCGGTGGTGCTCAATGGTGCCAAGATTGGCAAGCATTGCTTGGTGGGGGCCGGTTCGGTGATCACCGAGGGTAAAGAATTCCCCGACGGCTCCTTGATCTTTGGTGCGCCCGCCAAGGTGGTGAGGGCGTTGACCGCTGAACAGATCGCAGGCATCCAAAGAAGTGCGATGGGCTACGTAGAGAACGCTCGACGCTTTCGCGCAGGCCTGGTGCGGATCGACTAACCCGATGGATGAGCTGCACACGTTTTTGTTTGAAGGCCAACCCGTGCGTGGCCTGTTTGTGCGTTTGGCACGTGGTTGGCCTGCCATGCTGTCGCGGCGCGAGCCCGACGACGCGCACCCGCCGCCGGTTCGCAACATGCTGGGCGAGATGACGGCCGCCGCCGTGTTGATGCACGCCAACCTGCGCTTTGGCGGCACACTCATCTTGCAAGTTCACGGGGACGGCCCGCTCAAGCTGGCGGTGGTGGAGGTGAATGCTGATTTGTCGTACCGCGCCACCGCCAAGGTGGTGGGCACGTTGGCGGACGACGCCACGCTTGAGTCCATGGTCAACGTGCACGGGCAAGGGCGCTGCGCCATCACGCTCGACCCCAGCGACCGCGCGGGTGGCCAACAACCCTACCAAGGGGTGGTGGACTTGCGTGCGGGCCAAGACGGCGGGTCGGCGCGCAGCATGGCGCAGGTGCTCGAGCACTACATGCGTCAGTCCGAGCAGCTGGCATCTTGCTTCATGCTGGCTGCTGATGATGAGGGCGCAGCGGGGTTGTTGGTGCAGCGTTTGCCGGTGGAAGGTGAAGGCAATCTGGAGGGGCAGGTTCGAGCTTTTGACTTGGCGGCCGCCACAGCGCTAATAACAGAGCCGACCCAAGTTCTCGCTGGTGCCGAGACAGCGCCTATTTCACCCCCGTCGCTCAAGCCCGAATCGATCGATCTCGCGCCCGCAAAACCGATCGCTTTGATCGACGCCGATGAGGCCTTCAACCGAGCTGTGCACCTGGTCAGCACCGTCTCGGCAGAAGAGTTGCTGCGTGTTGAGGTGGCGGTGGTGATGCGCCGCCTCTTTTGGCAAGAAGACTTGCGCTTGTTTGAGCCCAGACACCCCGCATTTGCCTGCCGCTGCTCGCGCGAACGGGTACGCGCCATGTTGCGGTCCTTGGGGCAGGCCGAGGTGGAGTCGGTGCTGGAAGAGCGAGGCGACGTGGAGATTGGGTGCGACTTTTGTGGTGTTCGCTACCGCTTTGACGTGGTGGACGTGGGCGAAATGTTTGCGAAACCGATTGATCAGCCGCCGGGGTCGACTTCGATCAATTAGCAGCATCCCTTCGCAATCCGGGAGCGTGCCATGGGGCCGAACCACGCCCACGCGTCATGGGCGGTTTGGTTTCACCAGATGCTCGCAATCGGGGTCGTCACAGCGCTCACAAAACCAGGCCCTGGCTGACGCGTCGGCGTTGCGATTGGCAAGCCGGGTGAACAGCCCCCGCTTGGGCGCTTGAAGGGCACGCAGCAAGGGCGCCACCGCGTCCAAGGCTGACTCCAATCGGGCAGGCCCAAGACCACTCACTGTGGCCCAGGGCAAGTTGTGGCCCATCAGCGCTTCACGCAGTGCGGCCATCACGGGGCCCTGCACGTGGGCGCCGTCACGTTGAATGCCATCGGCCTCCCAGGGCAAGTCGAGCGCCGTCACCAGGGTGATCGCACACCGGCGTTGATGCTGCACAGCCTCGGGCATAAGCCCCGGGTCGCCAAAAATAAGCTGGCTGTAGATGGCGGTCATCAGTGAGGTGGTGTCGGCCACCACCACGTCGTGGTCTTGCGCCGCCACTTCAATGGCGCGATCTTGATGCATTGCGATAGCCGATTGCTCAGATTGGCGAGGCGTGCGGCCCTCGCGTTCGCACCAGGCGCGAAGCGTCTCGGGCACCGCTGCAACCTTCAGACCGGTGTCCACCCTCAACCGGGCAGCCAACAGTTGGGCCAGGGTGGTTTTGCCGGTGCTTTCAGCGCCCGCGATGGCGATGATCAAGGACATCTTAAGTGGCTGCTGCCAGCCGCTGCCACGCACGCCAACCCACCACCGCAAGCCCGGCAAAGACGGCATACAGCAGTGCGGTTAACCACAATCCCTTGTAGGCAAACAGACCCACACTGAACACGTTCACAACGATCCAAACCGGCCAGTTTTCAATGTGCTTGCGCCCCAGCAGCCACTGGCCTGCGACGCTGCCGACGGTGGCCAGGGCGTCCCAGTACGGCACCGTGCTGTCGGTGCGTGCTGCAAGCCAGGCACCCAGCAGCGGCCATGCAGTCACTGTCGCTGCGCCCAAGATCCACCGCCCACGGTTTGACAAAGACGCGCACGCGAAGCGCCGCCGCTTGCTGTTGCTGACCGCGTCGCCACTGCCACCAGCCCCATACCGAGATGCCCACAAACATCCACTGCAGCGCTGCCTCGCCGTACAGGCCGCTGAACCGAAAGACAAAGTAATAGAGCACCGCGCTGGCGATGGCCAAGGGCCAGGCCAGTGTGCTGACGCGTATGTTGCGCTCGACCATCCACAGTGACAACACCAATGCCAGCAATTCGGCCCAGGTGACGGGCGAGCCCCAGGCGCTGAATGCGGGCTGCCAAAGCCCCTCAAACCAAAACATCAGCGCGGGCACCAGAGCACGGACGCGCTGCGGGTTAGCGCTGCGCAGGCATGATCTGCACAAACACCTCGTTGGGTTTGATCATGCCCAGCATGCGCGCCTTTTCTTCCACCACCTCGAGGCCCACCTTCAAGTCGACCACCTCGGCAGCCAATTGGTCGTTGCGTGCCTTGGCCTTGGTGTTGACGGCCAATTGCGCCGCCAATTGCGACTCCAAACTCACCACGTAAGGCCGACCCCCGCTGCCAAACCAGATTTGTGCCTGCACGATAACGAGCAGGGCCAGCAACACAACGGTGGACCAACTTTTGAACATGGTCAGGCGGATGAAACGGTCGAGAAAGGTTAGCGCAAGTTGTAGAAAGCGCTGCGTCCAGGGTACACGGCCACGTCGCCCAAATCTTCTTCAATTCGCAACAATTGGTTGTACTTGGCCATGCGGTCGGAGCGCGACATCGAGCCGGTTTTGATCTGGCCCGCATTGGTGCCGACGGCGATGTCGGCGATGGTGGAGTCTTCGGTCTCGCCCGAGCGGTGCGAGATCACGGCGGTGTAATTGGCGCGCTTGGCCATCTCGATGGCGGCGAAGGTCTCGGTCAGGGTGCCAATTTGGTTGATCTTGATGAGAATCGAGTTTGCGATGCGCTTGTCGATGCCTTCTTTCAAAATCTTGGTGTTGGTGACGAAGAGGTCATCGCCCACCAGTTGGATTCTTTGGCCCAAGCGTTCGGTCAGGTGCTTCCAGCCGTCCCAATCGCCTTCGTGCATGCCGTCTTCGATCGAGATGATGGGGTACTTGTCGCACCAGCCAACCATCATGTCGGTCCACTGCTCGGCCGTCAGCACTTTGCCTTCGGCGTCGAGGTGGTACTGGCCATCTTTGTAAAACTCGCTCGCGGCGCAGTCCAGGCCAAGTGCAATCTGCTCACCGGGCTTGTAGCCTGCCTTATCGATGGCTTGCATGATCAATTGAATGGCGGCCTCGTGGTTGGCCACGTTGGGCGCAAACCCCCCTTCGTCGCCCACAGCCGTGCTCATGCCCTGGTCTGCAATGATCTTCTTAAGCGCATGGAACACCTCGGCCCCGTAACGCATGGCTTCCCGAAAGGTGGGTGCGCCGACGGGCAAGATCATCAGCTCTTGCAAATCGAGGTTGTTGTTGGCGTGCGCGCCGCCATTGATGACGTTCATCATCGGCACCGGCAATTGCATGCCTCCCATGCCGCCAAGGTAGCGGTACAAGGGCAGGCCCGATTCTTCGGCAGCGGCGCGCGCCACCGCCATGCTCACGGCCAACATCGCGTTGGCACCCAAACGGCTCTTGTTGTCGGTGCCGTCCATGTCGATCATGGTTTTGTCCAAAAACGCCTGCTCGGACGCGTCGAGGCCCAGCACCGCTTCGCTGATCTCGGTGTTGACGTGCTCGACCGCTTTGAGCACGCCCTTGCCCAGGTAACGGCCCTTGTCACCGTCACGCAGCTCAATGGCCTCGCGGCTTCCGGTAGAAGCACCCGACGGCACTGCCGCCCGACCCATGGTGCCACTTTCAAGCAGCACGTCGCATTCGACGGTAGGGTTGCCGCGGCTGTCAAGAATCTCTCGGCCGACAATATCGACAATGGCGCTCATGGGTGGGGTTCCTCAGATGGTAAAAAGTGTGATCGACGGGGCGGGCGTTCTTAACCACGCCCAACGCAGCGGCTATGCGCTGAAGTTGTTCTCAATCAAGGGCTGGGTTTTGATGACGCGGTCCAGCGCCACCAGTTGCTCCAACAAAGCTCGCATGTGCTTGAGTGGTACGGCGTTGGGGCCGTCTGACAAGGCTTTGGCGGGGTTGGGGTGCGTCTCCATGAAGATGCCCGCAATGCCCACAGCCACGGCTGCGCGTGCCAACACGGGCACAAACTCGCGCTGCCCGCCCGACGTGGTGCCTTGTCCACCAGGCAACTGAACACTGTGCGTGGCGTCAAAAACAACCGGGCAGGCGGTTTCGCGCATGATTGCCAGCGACCGCATGTCGGACACCAAGTTGTTGTAGCCAAAAGAAGCGCCGCGCTCGCAAGCCATGAAGCGGTCTTCAGACAAACCTTTTTCTTGCGCTGCCGCGCGCGCCTTGTCGATCACATTCTTCATGTCGTGTGGGGCCAGGAACTGCCCCTTTTTGATGTTCACTGGCTTGCCACTTTGGGCCACAGCACGAATGAAATCGGTTTGGCGGCACAAAAAAGCGGGGGTTTGCAACACGTCTACCACCGCAGCAACCTGGGTGATTTCGGATTCAGCGTGAACGTCGGTCAGGATGGGCACCTGGAGATCTTTGCGAACCTTGGCCAGAATCTCAAGGCCCTTGTCCATGCCCGGGCCTCGAAACGAGGTGCCGCTGGAGCGGTTGGCTTTGTCGTAGCTCGACTTAAAAATGAACGGGATACCCAAGGCGGCGCAAATGGACTTGAGCTCGCCGGCCACGTCCATTTGCAGCGCTTCACTCTCCACCACGCAGGGCCCTGCTATCAAGAAAAAGGGCTTGTCCAAGCCCACGTCAAAACCCGCCAACTTCATGCCACAGCCCTCGGCTTGGCCGTGCCCAGTCGCATGGCTTGGTGGTCAAGCGCCGCACGCACGTAACTGGTGAACAGGGGGTGCCCGTCCCATGGCGTGCTTTTGAACTCGGGGTGAAACTGCACGCCCACGTACCAAGGGTGGACGGCGCGAGGCAGCTCGACCATCTCCGTCAACTTCTCGCGTTGGGTGATGGCCGAAATGACCAACCCAGCCGCCTTCAAACGGTCAAGGTAGCGTTCGTTGGCTTCGTAGCGATGGCGGTGACGTTCGGTGACGACGGGGCCATAAATGCTGCGTGCCAAGGTGTCGGGCTCAACGTCGGACGACTGGGCGCCCAGCCGCATCGTGCCACCCAGATCGGACGTGGCGGTGCGCTTTTGAATGCTGCCATCGCGATCTTGCCACTCGTCGATGAGGGCAATCACGGGGTGGGGCGTGTCAGCGTCAAATTCGGTGCTGTTGGCGTCAGTCAGGCCCGCCAAGTGACGGGCCACTTCGATGGTGGCGACCTGCATGCCCAAACAAATGCCGAGGTAGGGGATGCGATGCTCGCGCGCGTACTGGGCGGCAAGAATTTTGCCTTCCACACCACGCTTGCCAAATCCGCCGGGCACCAGCACGGCGTCGAACTTGCTCAATTGATCCACGTTGCTGGCTTTGAGTTGCTCGCTGTCAACGTATTCAATCTTCACGCGTGCGTGGTTGTGGATGCCGGCGTGGCGCAAGGCCTCGTTGAGTGACTTGTACGAATCGGACAAGTCGGTGTACTTGCCGCACATGGCGATGGTGATGTCACTCGACGGGTGCTCGACCTCGTGCACCAGTTTGTCCCAGCGCTTGAGGCTGGCAGGCTTGGTGAGCATCTGCAATTTCATGCAGATCATCTCGTCCAGGCCTTGCTCGTGCAACATGCGCGGTACTTTGTAGATGGAGTCGACGTCCCACATCGAAATCACGCCGTGTGGCTGCACGTTGGTGAAGAGCGAAATTTTTTCGCGTTCTTCTTCGGGCACGGCGCGGTCGGCGCGGCACAACAACACGTCGGGTTGGATGCCAATTTCGCGCAGCTTTTGCACCGTGTGCTGGGTCGGCTTGGTTTTGAGCTCACCCGCTGCCGCGATCCAGGGTACGTACGTGAGGTGCACAAACGCCGTGTTGGTGGGCCCCAGCTTCAAGCTCATTTGGCGCACCGCCTCTAAAAAGGGGAGGGATTCGATGTCACCCACGGTGCCACCAATTTCGACGATGGCCACGTCGACCGGCGCGGCGTCAGCCCCCCGGCGCAGAAAGGTCTGGATCTCGTTGGTGACGTGGGGGATCACCTGCACGGTTTTGCCGAGGTAGTCACCCCGGCGCTCTTTTTCGAGCACTGTCTTGTAGATCTGGCCGGTGGTGAAATTGTTGGTGCGCTTCATGCGCGTGGTGATGAAGCGTTCGTAGTGGCCCAGATCGAGATCGGTTTCGGCGCCGTCGTCGGTGACAAACACCTCGCCGTGCTGAAAGGGGCTCATGGTGCCGGGGTCGACGTTGAGGTACGGGTCGAGCTTGATGAGCGTAACCTTCAACCCCCGCGACTCCAAGATTGCGGCCAGCGACGCCGACGCGATGCCCTTGCCCAGCGAGGACACCACACCGCCGGTGACGAAGACGTATTTGGTCATGGCTTGAAGCGCTCGCCTGCCACCGCTGCTGTGCGATGTCGACGAACGCCCTGGTGGTAAAGCGCGATTATAGATAGGGTGTCCACGGGGAATTCCTTGAAATCGTCACGACCCAGTGAAGGCCTGTGCGGCGTCAAACGGGTGCTTCGCCTTCCAGTGTCGAGCGATGTCGATGCGCCGTGTGATCCACACCCGATCGTGCGACTGAACGTGATCCAAGAATTTTTGCAACCCGCGCATGCGCCCGGGGCGGCCGAGCAAGCGGCAGTGCATGCCAATGCTCATCATGCTGGGGCGATCGGCCCCTTCGGCGTAATGAACATCAAAGGCGTCACGCAAGTACGTAAAAAACGCGTCGCCGTTGCTGAAGCCCTGGGGCAGGGCAAAGCGCATGTCGTTGCAATCGAGCGTGTAGGGCACCACGAGGTGAGGCGCCAAGTGACCATCTGATTTTTTCACTTGCAACCAAAAGGGCAAATCGTCGCCGTAGTAGTCACTGTCGTACTCGATGCCACCGTGGTCGACCACCAAGCGGCGCGTATGGGGGCTGTCGCGCCCGGTGTACCAACCAACGCCGTGAAGGCTTTGTCCTGCATGGGGCGCGCCCTCCGTTAGGCGCGCCAAAGTCTGCAGGCCAAGGCGCATGTGTTCACGTTCGGTGGTTTCATCGACATCTTGGTAGTTGATCCAGCGCCAGCCGTGGCAGGCAATCTCGTGTTTGAGCTCCACCAAGGCCGCAACGACGTCGGGGCAACGCTCCAGTGCCATGGACACGCCAAACACCGTCAAGGGCAAGCGGCGTTGCTCAAACTCGCGCAGCAGGCGCCACACCCCTACACGGGCGCCGTACTCATAAATGCCCTCCATGCTCAGGTGGCGCGCTGCGTAGGCGGGCGGGTTGGCCATTTCAGACAAGAACTGCTCGCTGCCTGCGTCGCCGTGCAGCACTGAGTTTTCGCCACCTTCTTCGTAGTTCAAAACAAATTGCACCGCCACTCGCGCGTGGTGCGGCCACTGGGCCTGCGGTGGATGGCGGCCGTGCCCGCGCAGATCGCGTGGGTAAGTGGGGGGAGTTTGTTTGGTCATCGTGAGGGTGCGCGGCATCGGTGGGCTGGGTTGAGCGTGCCATCGGGGGACGCAACGGCAGCAAGGCCATGAACCCCCGTTTTGAGTGTATCCACTGCGACGGTTATGACAACTTCGAAAGCTTTGACGGTTTGATCAAGGCGCGCAAGCGGTACAGCGCCTCCAAGGCCTCGCGCGGCGAGAGCGCGTCGGGGTCGATGGCCAGCAGGGCTTGCTCGGCCTCGCTCAAGGCGGGTTGGTCACCCAATGCCGCTTCTGCTAACGGTGCGGCAAACAAGTCGACTTGGTCGGATTGCGATTGGTCATGGGCCTCCAGCGACTCCAGCGTTTGTCGTGCTTGTCTCACCACCACCGCGGGCATACCAGCCAAGCGCGCGACATGCACGCCAAAACTGCGGTTGGCGGGGCCGGCTTCGATGTGATGAAGAAAGACCACGTCCCGCCCTTGCTCGGTGGCGCTGACATGAACGTTGATGGCTTGGGTGTGCTTTTGCGCGAATTCGGTCAGCTCGAAGTAATGCGTGGCAAACAGCGTGAAGGCGCGGTTGCGGTCGTGCAGATGGGCCGCGACGGCAGCAGCGATGGCCAAGCCGTCGTAGGTGGACGTGCCGCGCCCGATTTCGTCCATCAGCACCAGGGATTGCTCGGTGGCCGCGTTGAGGATGGCCGCCGCCTCAGTCATTTCAACCATGAAAGTGGACTGGGCGTTTGCCAGGTCGTCGGCAGCGCCGATTCGGGTGTGGATGGCATCCACCGGCCCCAAGCGACAAGCCGTAGCAGGCACGAAAGACCCCATCGAAGCCAGCAACACAATGATGGCCACCTGGCGCATGAAGGTGCTCTTGCCGCCCATGTTGGGGCCGGTGATCACCAGCATGCGCGTCTTGGTGTCGAGCTTGCATTGGTTGGCAATGAAGGGGGTGCTGCCGCTGGCCAAGCGGGCTTCGACGACGGGGTGGCGGCCTTGCTCGATATCGATGCACGGATGGGCCACAAAGTGGGGCCGCGTCCAACCCAGGCTGTGGGCGCGCTCGGCCAAACATGCCAGCGCGTCCAGCGCTGCCAAGGCTTGTGCAGCCGTCGTCAAAGCAACCACGTGGGGTTGCAGCGTGTCCATCAAGGCCTCAAACAGCAGCCGCTCGCGCGCCAGTGATCGGTCTTTGGCTGAAAGGGCTTTGTCTTCAAACGCCTTGAGTTCGGGCGTGATGTAACGCTCGGCGTTTTTCATGGTTTGGCGGCGCAGGTAGTCGGCCGGCACGCGGTCCACGCCACTGCTGGTGACTTCGATGTAAAAACCATGCACCTTGTTGAACTGCACGCGCAAGTTGCTGATGCCGGTGCGCTCGCGTTCGCGCGCCTCCAGGGCCAGCAAAAATTGATCGCTGTGGTCGGTGATGCCACGCAACTCGTCCAATTCAGCATCGAAGCCCATGGCCATCACGCCGCCGTCTCGCAGCTGCACCGCAGGCTCGGGGGCCAGCGCTGCATGCAAGTGGCTCGCGATGCCGACGTCGATCGCCAGGGCTTTGTGAATCTGCGCAAGCACGTCTGTGCGTGCAAACGATTCAAGCTGCGTTCGCAACTGTGGCAGGGCCGTGAGCGCATCTCGCAGACCGCTAAGCTCGCGCGGTCGCACCTGACGCAAGGCAATGCGAGCGGTGATGCGCTCCATGTCCACGCCGCGTTTAAGCGCATGGCGCAGTGCTTCCAGCGGCCCCTGCATCAAAGCTGAAAGGGCATCGTGTCGATGAGCCGCGTCACTGCGCTCGCGGCGAGGGTTAAGCAACCACTGGCGCAGCAAGCGGCTGCCCATGCCAGTCGTGCAGGTGTCCAGCAACGACAGCAACGTCGGCTCGCGCTCGCCCCGCAGTGTTTGCACCAACTCCAAGTTGCGCAAGGTGGCAGGCGGCAACGCCACCAACTCGCTTGAGTCTTCCACACGCAACGTGCGCACATGCACCAAAGCTTGGGACTGGGTGTGCTCGGCGTAAGCCAGCAGGGCGGCTGCAGCGGCGTGGGCGGCGCCCAAGTCTTGGGCACCGTAACCCGCCAAGGTCGCCACTTGCAATTGCTCGCACAGCTTGCGTTGGCCTAGAGCGGCGTCAAAGTGCCAATCAGGGCGATGCGTGACTGCCGTGCCGCAAGCCTGAACAGCAGCGCGAAGCGAAGGGTCGGCGCTGTCGCCGGGCATCAGCACTTCAGCGGGCTGCAGCCGTGCCAACCACGCAGCAGCCTCGGCTGGCGCACACTGCGTCACGGCCAAGGTGCCCGTGGAAAGGCTCATCCAGGCCAGCCCCACGCCACCGCGAAGCACGGTGGCGGCCATCAACAAGGTGTCAGCCCCCGGCGCCAGCAAGGCTTGGTCGGTAACCGTACCCGGTGTGACCACGCGCGTCACCTTGCGCTCCATCGGCCCCTTGGCCTGCGCTTCGCCCACCTGCTCGGCAATCGCCACCGACTCGCCCAATTTGATGAGCTTGGCCAAATAGCCTTCAAGCGCCCCCGCCGGAACGCCCGCCATCGCCACAGGCTCACCCGCGCTGTTGCCGCGCGAGGTTAGCGTGAGGTCCAGCAGTCGATGCGCACGGTGCGCATCCTCGTAAAACAGCTCGTAAAAGTCGCCCATGCGGTAAAGCACCAGCGACTGGGGGTGCAGGGCTTTGATGCGCAGGTATTGCTGCATCATGGGGGTGTGCGCCTCCAAGGGGGCAGGCGATGTTACTGGGCTGGGCGCACTCATGGCGGCAGTCGGTTCTTGCAAAGACCGATCAGTCTTCGCTCTCGGGCGCTACCACCTTGCGGCGTTTGACGGCCGCAGGTGCTGCCAGGGCATCGGCCAGTGCTTTTTCGGGCGTGACGGGCGCTTCGTCGGATGTCGCCGGCAACGGCAGTGCCTTCGCCGTCGATCACGCGCGAATGCGGCGTCAGAATTTGCACCAGCTGGCCATAGATCTTGGGCGATGCGGCCACGATCTCGCGCTGATACAAGAAGTCGGCTTCACCCGTGAAGTTGCCCACCAGGCCACCTGCTTCGGTCACCATCAATGAGCCCGCAGCCACGTCCCAAGGGCTCAGGCCAGTTTCAAAAAAGCCGTCGTACCAACCTGCAGCCACGTAGCAGAGGTCGAGCGCCGCAGCACCCGGACGGCGCAAGCCAGCACACTTTTGCATGATCTCCTCAAAGATCTTCATGTAGCGCTTGAAGTTGTCGCCGCGCCGAAACGGAAACCCGGTACCGATGAGGGCTTGCTGCAGGCGAAGGCGCTTGGACACACGCAGTCGTCGGTCGTTGAGGTAGGCGCCGCGGCCCTTGGAGGCATAAAACAGGTCGTTGCGCGCTGGGTCGTAAACCACGGCTTGTTCGACCTTGCCACGGAACGACAACGCGATCGAAACCGCGTAGACGGGAAACCCATGAATGAAGTTGGTGGTGCCATCGAGAGGATCAATGATCCACAAGTACTCGCTGTGCTTGGCGCCGTGCGTGCGGCCCGACTCTTCGGCCAGGATGGCGTGGTCAGGGTAGGCCTGAAGAATGGTCTCGATGATGGCGGCCTCGGACGCTTTGTCGACCTCGGTGACAAAATCGTTGGCGGCTTTCACCTCCACTTGCAAGCGCTCGATGTCCAGTGCGCCCCGGTTGATGATGGCCCCCGCTGTGCGTGCCGCTTTGATGGCAATGTTGAGCATGGGGTGCAGCGCGTGCGACATGGAGCGTTTTCAACCCGACGTGCGGATTGCCTGTGGGAGCCGTTGACAGAGGTAAAGAGCTTGGGAGTTTGCCCGCGCAAAACGCGGCGATCACGTTGAGCACTGGCTCCCGCGCCAGACACAATGCATGCTGGCACTAAAACGCATATTTTATGACAACCCGATTCGTCTTGATCAACACCAGCCATCGCGCCAACGTTGGCGCTGCTGCGCGAGCCATGAAGGTGATGGGCTACGACGACTTGGTGCTGGTGGCGCCGCGTCACGCCGACGTGCTGGGGCACGATGAAACGGTTGCGATGGCCAGCGGTGCTACCGATGTGCTTGCCACGGCCCGCGTGGTGCAAACGCTGGCCGAGGCGTTGGACGGCATCACCCATGCTTGCGCCACGGCCATGACGCCGCGCGATTTTGGCCCGCCGACCCATGCACCACGCGACCACTTTTCTGGGCTGGCCACTTCAGGACATGCCGTGGCTTTGGTGTTTGGCAGCGAGCGTTTCGGCATGCGCAATGAAGAGGTCTACCAGTGCCACGCGTGCTTGTCGATTCCCACACACCCCGATTACGGATCGCTTAATTTGGCCCAGGCCGTACAAATCATGGCTTACGAGTGGCGCCAAGCCTGTGGTGGCTTTGACGTCAAGCCTCGCACGCCGGCCGTGGCGCTGGCTGACGGTGTGGCGATCGAGGGCGTGTTGACCCATTGGCAGGCAGCCTTGGTGCACATGGGCTACCTGGACGAGGCCGCGCCCAAACGCCTGATGCCGCGCCTTCAGCAACTGCTCAACAGGGCGCAGTTGACACAAGACGAGGTGCACATCTTGAGGGGCGTGGCGCGTGCCGCGCTCAAGCTCAAGCCATGACCAAGCCCCTTGCCGTTGTCTTTGCCCTTGCCCTTGACACCGTGGGCTTGATGCTGGCTGGCTACACTCAAACACTGTTTCCCTTTGCCCAACCTCAACGCCATGCTCCAAAGTTTGCGAGACGACATCGCCTGCATCCGCGAGCGTGACCCCGCCGCACGCTCCACGTGGGAGGTGATGACGTGTTACCCCGGCTTTCACGCTGTGGTGCTGCACCGGGTCGCGCACACGCTGTGGGGCTACGGACTGCCATGGTTAGCCCGATTCACATCGCACATGTCGCGGTTTTTAACCGGGGTCGAGATTCACCCGGCTGCCAAGATCGGGCGCTGCGTCTTCATCGATCACGGCATGGGTGTGGTCATCGGGCAAACCGCCGAGGTGGGCGACGGCTGCACCATCTACCAAGGTGTCACGCTGGGTGGCACGTCGATCGAGCGCGGCGCCAAGCGCCACCCCACGCTGGGCAAAAACGTCATCGTGGGCGCCAATTCACAAGTGCTGGGCGGCTTCACGGTGGGCGACGGTGCACGCATCGGCTCGAGTGCGGTGGTGGTCAAGCCCGTGCCCCCAGGCGCCACGGCGGTCGGCAACCCCGCACGCATCATTTTGAAAGATGTTGATGCCCAGCGAGAAGAAGCAGCGGCACGGCTGGGCTTCTCAGCCTACGGCGTGACGCAGGGCGACGACCCCGTTGCCCTGGCCATGAAGGGTCTGATTGACAATGCGTCGTCGCACGAGCACCAGATTGCCCTGCTGTGGCAAGCCATCACCAAGCTGTCGTCTACCACCCAGGCCTTGCAAAACGACTGCGTGCCCAAAGACGCCCACACCACCGAAAACTTCGACGCTGATGAATTGAATCGCTTGGTGAAGTGATCGGCCGCTATTTGGCTTGCACGGTGCAATCGCAATCGCAATCGCAATTGCCCTTGCAAGCTCCGTGTTTGGTCGTTGGCGGCGGGTACGTGTTGGATCGACTGTCCCCCGCTTCAGTCCGCCTTCGCGGCCTGCGCTCCTCCTTTATGTCGACCCAACACGCACCCACCACCAACGCCCCGGGGGAGGCTGGGTGAGGCCAGGGAGCTCGTGCACAACGGTTTCTACTTGCCAAAAAAGCATCACATCCAAACCGAATTCACCGCGCTGAGTACGCTCCGCAAGTCACCAAGGGCAAGCAGCGCGATGCCCAAAAGGACGGTGACGGTGGGTGCGTGTTGGGTCGACATAAAGGAGGAGCAAGGGCCGCGAAGGCGGACCGACGCGGGGGACAGTCGATCCAACACGTACCCACCGGCGCCGGCCAAGCGCCGCCTTTGCAAAGCACCAAGGCCAAAGAAGCAACGCCAAAGCGAGAAAAAACTAGGCCGAAGGTCGAATCGCCGATTTGGGCCGGAAAGCCTTGCACACTGCCACGTCCGTTTCGAGGTAGGGGCCACCCAGCAAATCGATGCAATACGGCACCGCTGCAAAAATACCATGCACAGGTGGCGTGGCTGAAGGAAGTCCCTCCAGCGTCTCGGCAATCGACTTGGGTTGCCCAGGCAAATTGATGATCAGGCACTGCCCGCGCACCACCGCCACCTGACGCGACAAAATGGCAGTTGGCACAAAACGCAAACTGATTTGTCGCATCTGCTCGCCAAAGCCCGGCATCTCCTTGTCCGCCACCGCCAGCGTTGCCTCTGGCGTCACATCCCGCAGCGCAGGCCCTGTGCCACCCGTCGTCAGCACCAAATGGCATCGCTGCTTGTCGACCAAATCGCACAGCGCCGCGCTGATGCCCTCTTGCTCATCGGGGATCACACGCGCCTCCCACACCAGCGGGTTGCGCAGCGCCTTGCCCAGCCACTGCTGCAGAGCTGGCAGCCCCAAGTCTTGGTACACACCAGCAGATGCCCGATCGCTGATCGACAGCAATCCGATCTTCACCGTGTCCAATGCGTTGATTGAGGTCATGAATGGTCGGTCGAGGCGTTACGCCTTGACGTGCGGGCGGATGAGTTTAAAGAGCTCGCGCCACGCCTTGCCCTGTCGCGCGTCGCCGCCCGACACGGGGGGCAGGGCTGCCTTTTCTTGCCGGGCGCGGCGCACCAGCGCGCGCAACTGTTGCATGTCGATGCCAGCGTGTTCGTTGGCAAACCGCGTGGCGGCCGTGTCGTCAGCCACCAAAGCATCGCGCCAGTACTCGGCCTTGTGGAGTGCCAGCGAATCCTCGGCCCGCCCCAGCTTGATGGCCGCCACCGCCTCGCGCAGGGGTTCGGCGTCGGCTTGACGCATCAACTTGCCCACCAACTGCATTTGACGGCGCTTGCCCTCGTGGGAGCGCGTGCGCTTGAGCTCCAGCAACGCGTCGAGCAAAGGCTCGGCCATCGTGATGTTGTTCAGATGCTCCACCTTGAGCTCGCTCAGGTCGCGCCCCAGGTCTTGCAGATCGTGGGCCACGGCTTTGCGGCGCGACTTGCTGGGGCGCTCGAAATACACAGGCGCTGGGCGTTCGGCAGTGTCGTGCGCGGCGTCGCCGGGTGGGGGGAGGGTGTCAGAAGGGGTGGGGGAGCGTTTGGCCATGGTTCGGTCGTTATCATAGTTTCCATGAGTTCAACCTTTGCCCACTCCCACGCCCAGTTTCAACAAATCATCGAAGACACGCTTGCCATGGCGCGCGGTGTGGGCGGCAGCGACGCCGCCGCCCATGTGTCAGAAGCCGAGGGTTTGTCGGTGTCGGTGCGCATGGGCGACCTGGAGAACGTCGAGCGAAACCGCGATAAGTCGCTGGGCGTCACGGTCTATAGCGGGCAACGCCGCGGCAGTGCCAGCACGTCAGACTTTTCCCGCGCAGCAATCGAGCGCACGGTCAAGGCAGCGCATGACATTGCACGTTTCACGGCTGAAGACCCTGCGGCTGGTTTACCCGACGAGGCCGATCTGGTCTCTGCCCAGGAGGCCGGTCGAAAGTTGGATTTGCACTTTCCATGGGATATCGACGCTGAGGCAGCCGCCAAGCTGGCCATGCGCTGCGAAGATGCCGCGCGCGGGGTTGACAAGCGCATTTCCAACTCGGAGGGGGCAGGTGTGAGTGCGCAGCAGTCGCACTTTGTCGCAGGCAACTCTCGCGGTTTTAGGGGTGGTTACGCCAGTTCGTCGCACGCCATGTCAACGGCCATCATTGCAAGCGTTCCCGGCAAGCGAGATTCCATGCAGGGCGACAGTTGGTACACCGCCAAACGTGACGCGCGCGACATGGCCTCGCCCGAGGCGGTGGGCCAATTCGCCGCGCATCGCGCCCTGTCGCGGCTGGGTGCGCGCAAGATCAAGACTTGTGAAGTGCCCGTTTTGTTTGAGTCCTCGTTGGCAGCCGGCTTGATAGGCGCATTTGTGCAAGGTGTGAGCGGGGGTGCCTTATACCGAAAATCCAGCTTTTTGGTTGACAGCTTGGGCACCGCAGTATGGTCGGATCACATCGACATCCAAGAGGATCCGTTTGTGCTTAGAGGGCGCGGCAGCTCGCCGTTTGACGACGAGGGTGTGCGTGTCAAGTCGCGCAACGTGGTGCAGGGTGGCGTTGTTGAAGGGTACTTTTTGTCGACCTACTCGGCCCGCAAACTCGGCATGAACACCACGGGGCATGCTGGGGGTTCGCACAACTTGACTTTGCGCAGCCGCAAGACCGGTAACGGCGACAACCTTGACGCCATGATTGCCAAATTGGGGCGCGGCTTGCTGGTGGTGGAACTGATGGGGCAGGGCGTCAACTACGTGACAGGTGACTATTCGCGCGGCGCTTCGGGCTTTTGGGTCGAAGGGGGCAAGATTGCTTACCCGGTGCACGAGGTCACCATTGCCAGCACACTGCAGGCGATGTTTCGCGGCATTGCGGCGGTGGGCGCAGACATCTACACGTACGGTAACAAGACCAGCGGTTCCATCTTGCTCGAACGCATGAAGGTGGCGGGTGCTTGACTGGTAACTGCGTGACACCTGTAGTTAAAAAGCCTGTTAAGCGCCCGTATCTGTTGGAGGGGCACCGAGATCAGTGGAGAACATCGCCACCCCGTGTCGCGTTGTCGGGGGAAAACCCACCCATTCGCCGCAACCTCTGCCACTAAAATCGCGCCGCCCACGAAGCTGTCTGACGGTTGTCCTTCGTGGCCCTTCAATTTCAGGAGATTTTCATCATGGAACGTCGTTCCTTTGTTCGTGGTGCCGGTATCGCAGGTGTTCTCGCGGCAGGCACCGCGCCTGCCTTGGTGCATGCACAAGCCAGTCTGCGCTGGCGTCTGACGTCGAGCTTCCCCAAGTCGCTCGACACCCTGTTTGGTGTGACAGACGTCTTCGCCAAGAAGGTCAGCGACATGACAGGTGGCAAGTTCCAGATCTCGACCCACGCCGCTGGCGAAATCGTGCCAGCCTTTGGCACGGTGGACGCCATCCAGCAGGGCACGGTTGAAATGGCCAATACCGCGCCTTACTACTACTTTGGCAAAGATCCAACCTTTGCGTTGGGTTGCGCCATTCCCTTTGGCCTCAACAGCCGCCAAATGACAGCATGGATGTATGAAGGCAACGGCCTCAAGCTGATGCGCGACTTCTACCGTCAGTACAACATCATCAGCTTCCCGATGGGCAATACCGGCGCGCAGATGGGCGGATGGTGGCGCAAAGAGGTCAAGTCGTTGGCCGATGTCAAGGGTGTTAAGTTCCGCACCGGCGGCTTCAGTGGCAAGGTGTTTGAGCGCATTGGTGGTGTGGCTGCCAACATCCCCGGCGGTGAGATTTACGCCGCGCTCGAAAAAGGCACGATCGACGCCGCTGAATGGGTGGGCCCGTACGACGACCAAAAGCTCGGCTTCAACAAGGTCGCCAACTTCTACGCTTACCCAGGCTTCTGGGAAGGCGGCCCTCAGCTTGACTTGCATGTCAACACCAAGGCCTACGACGGTTTGTCGGCAGAGTACAAAGCCATCATCGAGTCAGCTGCGGCCTATGCGCACACTGACATGCAAGCCAAGTATGACGCGCGCAATGCGGCAGCCCTTAAGCAGTTGGTGGCTGGCGGCACCAAGCTGTTCCGCTTCCCCAAAGACTTGATGGACGCAGCGTTCAAAGAGTCGATCGCGTTGTACTCGGAGCTGTCCGACACCAACCCGAACTGGAAGAAGGTTTACACCGACTACGCGGCCTTCCGTCGCGACGCCAACCTTTGGTTCCGCTTCACCGAAGCCGCGTTTGACGACTTCATGCAAAGCGCCAAGCTCTAAGCTGCAGCGCGAGGCAATGAAAAAAGGGGCTGCGCTTGCAGCCCCTTTGCTTTGGGCTGGCTGCATCGCGCTTGCGCGCCGCGCATCCATCGCCCTTTCGCAATCCACTTACTTCTTGCCAGCGTCCTTTTCCAGCGCCCGCTTCACGGCTTCCATGGGGTCCTCGTCTTTGGCCTTGCTGTCAGCCTCGCCAGCTGCAGGTTGCCCCAAATCGTAGGTTGGGTCGGGCTTGTTGCCTCGGCCAAGGTCCATTTGCTCAATCTGTTCGCTGGCCTTGTTCAGGTCAAGCACCTTTTCTTTGTCCAAGAACATCGTCACCGTTTGTGGGAAGAAGATGACGATGGCCACCAAGATGAGTTGAATGAGGATCCAGGGGATGGCACCCATGTAGATGTCACGCGACTCCACCTTGCGCGGCAGCGAGCCGTTTTTGTACAGCGTGTCGGCAATGCCTCGCAGGTAAAAGAGCGCAAAACCAAAGGGGGGGTGCATGAAGCTGGTTTGCATGTTGACGCAAATCATCACCCCAAACCAAACCAGGTCGATGCCCAACTTGGCGGCCACGGGGGCCAAGAAGGGAATGATGATGAACGCGATCTCGAAGAAATCGAGGAAAAACGCCAAGAAGAAGATGAAGATGTTGACCGCAATCAGGAAGCCCAATTGGCCCCCTGGCAGCCCCGCCAACATGTGCTCAATCCAGATGCCGCCGTCCACGCCTTGAAAGACGAGTGAAAACACCCGCGACCCAATCAGGATGAAGATCACCATCGCAGTGATGCGCATGGTCCCCATCAATGCCTGTTTGAGCAGATCAAGATTCAAGCGCTTGTGCATCGCTGCCAAAATGAAGGCGCCCACGGCGCCCATGGCGCCCGCTTCGGTGGGGGTCGCAATGGCGGTGCTGATGCCAGGCAGGCCGCCCATGCTTCCCAGCACCGTGAAGATGAGTGCAGCCGACGGCACGATGCCACGCAAGCACTTCTTCCAAAGTGCCCAGCCCTCGAGCGTGCGGCCTTCTTTGGGTACGCCCGGCACATGGCTGGGCCGAATGCGCGACAACGCAAAGGTGTAGAGCGCAAACAGCAGCACCTGCAGGATGGACGGGCCCCACGCACCCTTGTACATGTCGCCCACGGGCTTGCCCAATTGGTCGGCCAACACGATCAACACCAGCGACGGCGGCACCAACTGCGTGATGGTGCCCGAGGCGGCCAACACCCCTGTGCAGTAGCGCATGTTGTAGCCCCAGCGCATCATCACTGGCAGCGAAATCATGGCCATGGCAATCACCTGCCCCGCCACCGTACCGGTGATCGCACCAAGGATGAAGCCGACGATGATGACCGAGTAGCCCAGTCCACCGCGCACCGGGCCAAACAACTGACCCATGGCATCAAGCATGTCCTCGGCCAAGCCGCACTTCTCAAGGATGGTGCCCATCAGGGTGAAGAAGGGGATGGCCAGCAACAACTCATTGGACAGAATACTGAACACGTTCAGCGGCAAGGCAGTCATGAAGGCAGCAGGGAACCAGCCCATGTACACCGCGAAGTAGCCACAAACGAGCCCCAGGGCTGTCAGCGAGAAGGCCACGGGGAAACCGATGAGCAGCACAAAGATAAGTGCCGCAAACATCAGCGGCGCAAAAGTCTGCATGCTCATTGCAGGGGCCTTTCGTAGCTGAAATTGCCTTCGTATTGGTGGGTGAGCCACCCAACGCGCTTGATGATCTCTGAGATGCCCTGCACAAAGAGCATGGCAAAACCCAATGGCAGCATCAGCATCACGGGCCAGCGAATCAATCCACCTGCGTTGCTGGACACCTCGCCTGAAGCCAGCATGCCGGTGAACATGGGCCAAGCGTAATAAAACAGAATGGCCATGGACGGCAGGAAGAACAACAACAACCCAAATAGATCGATGAGCGCCTGCGTTTTGCCGTGTAGCGCCCGTACAGCACGTCAACCCGAACGTGTTCATTGACCCGAAGCACTTGCGAGGCACCCAGCATCACAGCACCTGCAAACAAGTACCACTGAATCTCGGTAAACGCGTTGGAGCTGTAGTCAAACACGTAGCGCACTACCGCATTGACGGCGCTGATGAGGCACGATGCAAAGATGGCCCACTTGGCGATGACGGCAAACCAGTCGGTGAAACCGTCGATCAATTTTGACAACGTGAGTAGTGTTTTCATGGGGTGAAATCCATTGCGCGATCCGCTCAGGTGCAAATGTACGGAGTCCTGAGCGTTAAACGTCGTTTTGAACACCACTCCCCGGGAAACCTCGGGGCTGCAATTGAGCGTGTCGATCCGGCCAGCGACCACCCGCAGATGCTGGCCTACCGTGTTTCAGTTTGGATTCGCCAACGCCTGCTTCACGGCAGTCGACACCAAGCTCATGTCGGCTTTGCCAGCCAGCTGCGCCTTAACAGCCGCCATCACACGGCCCATGTCTGCAGGCCCGGTCGCGCCAAGGCTTGTTACGATGGCTTTGACTTCGGCACCCACTTGCTCCGCCGACAAGCGAGAGGGCAAGTAAGCCTGAAGCACCACGAGCTCGGCCGTCTCTTTGTCCACCAAATCTTGGCGCGCGGCCAACTCAAACGCCGCAATAGAGTCTTTGCGTTGTTTGATGAGCTTGTCCACGATGCTGACCGTTTGTGCGTCTTCCAGCACGATGCGCTCATCCACTTCTTTTTGCTTGATGGCTGCCAACAGCATGCGGATGGTGAGCAGGCGCGCGCTGTCCTTGGCGCGCATGGCAACTTTCATGTCTTCAGTGATTTGGTCTTTGAGGCTCATGATGGTGCTCCGTAAAAAAGCAAAAGCCCGCTTGCTTGGGTATCGCACGCGGGCTCGAGGGTAGAAGGGCAGCCAGGCCCCACCGCAAACGGCTGACTTAGAACAGCTTTTTTGGCAGCTGCATGCTGCGTACACGCTTGTAATGGCGCTTCACGGCGGCGGCTTTTTTGCGTTTGCGCTCAGCGGTGGGCTTTTCGTAGAACTCACGGGCACGAAGGTCGGTCAAGAGGCCCAGTTTTTCAATCGTGCGCTTGAAGCGGCGAAGGGCAACGTCGAAGGGCTCGTTTTCTTTGACACGGATCGTGGTCATGGATGTCTTGCGGTCCTGAATGCGGTTACTTGAGGGGCTGAAGCCGGTGGGCCACCAACGCTGAATCGACGATGTGTCGAAAGGTGCTTGGTGCTGGCTGGGCGGTTTGGCCCTGCTGGTTCAGTCTGGCTGGTTCAATGGATCTGGCCAAGCCGTAGCGTGGCCGGAAACCGCGCATTATAGCCAGAAATCATGGTGGATGCAGTCTATCGGCGTCGGCGCGACGTCTGAAGCACAAAGCTTTGAGTGGCGCTTGCCACCCGGTTTGGCCCTGGCATTTACCGTAAAAAAGCACGATTAGACGCCGCAATCCAGCGCACGTGAGCGGCACAGTCAGTGACAATTGACGACAATTATGGGCGCAGCTTGGCTTTTGATTTTTACGGTGCTGTGCGCCAACCATTGGCTTGATGAACCCCACTGACCCCAAACAAACCTCGGTGTTACACCGCGTGGCATCGTCCCTTTTGGCCACGACGCTGTCGCAGCGTGGCGATTTGTTGGCGCTCAAAAACGCCGCCACGGGCGCCTACGTGCACGTGAATGAGGCCATGGCCGAATGGATCGGGCGCCCGCTAGACGACATTCTTGGCAAAACCGACGCACAGATTTTTGAACCGGATTTCGCCAAATTGTTGCGCGCAGCCGATGTCGCTGCGATCGCTAACGGTGCGCCCTTGAATGCCGAGCACAAGTTTGAATACCGTGGTGAGCGCCACGAGTTTGGTGCCACGCGCATGCTGGTGGGCGAAGATGGCTCGCCGCAGCGTGACCTGTGTGTCATCTGGCATAACTTAAGTGCTGAACGGCAAAAAGAAGCACAACTCAAAGCTGCATTGCAGCAACTCGAACAGCAGCAAAAGTCACTCGAGCAAATGCGGCTTGATGCACAAGACCGCCAAATGCGTGACGTCATCACCGGCATGCACACCCGGGCCCACTTTGACGAACAGCTGGCGCGCGAAGCCGACCTGTCGACGCGTGAGCAGCGGCAATTTGCTTTGGTCACGATTGAGCTCGACCCCCTGCGCCCTGATGTGCTGGCCCTTGGTGCAGCTGCCCGGCAGCGTGTGGTGGAGCAGTTGGGGCGCGTGCTTCGCAGCAACACGCGTGCCATGGACGCGTCTGGCCGATTGACGGGCGAGCGCTTTGCCATTTTGTTGTCAGGCGTTGGGTTGGCCACAGCGCACACGCGCATGGAAGGCTTACGCCGTCAATGCGCCACGCACATTGTTGCGCATGAGGGGCACGACCTGGGATTCTCAGTATCGATGGGGGTGGCGAGCTTTCCGCACACGGCCTCCACGGTGGCTGAGGTCACCCACGCCAGCGAGGCAGCGTTGCAGCAGGCGCAATTTCGCGGTGGCAACCAAGTGACGCTTGCCAGCATTAAATTTGACGACGCCTGACGGCCGCCTTTCTCGGTTTCGAGCCCCCGCTGTTCGCTGTTGTCAGCCGAAAAGGCCGCGGTAGAGCATGTAAGCGGCCAAGCCAAATAACATGAACGCGAAAACGCGCTTGAGTTGCTTGACGTTAAGTGAGTGCGCCGCTTTGGCACCCAGCGGCGCCATCGTGACGCTGGCCACCGCAATGATGCCCAGCGCTGGCAAGTAGAGGTAGCCCAAGGCACCCGGCAGGGCGCTGGGTAGCTGCCAGCTGCCCAGCAGGTAACCCACCGTGTTGGCCACGGCGATAGGGAACCCCAGCGCGGCACTGGTGGCGACGGCGTGATGCATGGGCACATTGCACCAAGTCATCCACGGCACCGATACAAAACCACCGCCAGCCCCCACCAATCCCGACAAGAACCCGATGCCGGCCCCAGCGCCGGCCTGTCCCAGGGCGCCGGGCATTTGCCGAGCCGCTGCAGGTTGTCGGTTGCGCAACATTTGAAGTGCGGAGAAGCCGACAAAGGCGCCAAAGAAAGTGGCCAGCCACTGGCCTTTGAGTAGCGCGAAGACGCCCGCACCCGCAAGCATTCCTCCCGCCACGATGCCTGGCGCCAGGCCTCGCACCAAATCCCAGCGAACGGCGCCGCGCTTGTGGTGTGCTCGCACGCTGGCAATCGCGGTAAAAACGATGGTGGCCATCGACGTGGCAATGGCCATCTTGACAGCCAAGCCGCTGTCCAGGCCTCGTGCCGTTAAAAGCATGGTCAAGAAGGGCACCATCAACATGCCACCGCCGATGCCCAACAATCCTGCCAGAAACCCTGTAAAACAGCCAAGCACCAACAATTGCGCAACAAAAGTCGAGTCAAGATTCATGACAGGCACTGGTTGACAACGCGCCATTGCGCAGCTGTCACGGGCGTGATGGAGAGGCGATTTCCAGGCTTGAGCAGCACCATCGACGCAAGGCCTTTGTGCTCGCGCATGGCCGCCAGAGGAAGCAACACGGTCTTCCTCACAAACTTGACGTCGACATGCATCCAGCGAGGTGTCTCGCGTGTCGCCTTGGGGTCGAAGTACTTGCTTTGGGGATCAAATTGCGTTTCGTCGGGGTACGCGGCGCTTGCGACCACCGCCAAGCCGGCCACACCGGGCTGTGGGCACGACGAGTGATAAAACAACACGCCATCGCCCACGTGCATCATGTCGCGCATGTAGTTGCGTGCCAGGTAATTGCGGACACCAAACCAAGGGACTTGTGTCTTGCGTGCGAGGTCGTCGATCGAAACCTCGGTGGGCTCACTCTTCATCAGCCAGTAAGCCATGGCGGGGAATGGTTGGGGTTGAGGGGAAGGGGGGTGTCCGCCGCAAACCTAGGGCCGCAGTCCTGAACCCAAGGTGAAGTTCAGGTGGGTAAGGGCAGCCAAGCTTCGGGTTCATCTGACGCGAGACGATCACACCCACTTGGCAATGTTCCAAACCCTAGCTCATAGAGCATCGGTTCAAGGAGTTATTGACCCTTGAGCATGCGACGGACGAATGCATTCTAGGCCGCAACAGGCTCAAATGAGGTGACCGTCGTTGCCCAAAACCCTGTCGATGCGTTGCACAAGCCGATCAACCGTGTCATTGACCACACGGCTTGAGCCATTTTGCGCCGGGGGCAGTCCCGTACTCGGTGCGCCGCTGCTGCTACCGCGCTCGGCAAGGCGGTATGCCAGGTTGAGTGCCGCCAGCACGGCATTGCGTTCACGCGCCTTCACTTTGCCCGCGTCTCGGATGGCGCTCATCTCTTGGTCAACAATGCCCACCGCTTCACGCAGCGACGCCTCGCCGTCATCGGGGCACATCAAGCGGTAACTTTGGCCCAGGATAGTGACTTCGATTTGCTTCATGAATCAGCCCCGTCGATTGGCGTGAAAGGTACTGTCGCCGGCAGGGCTTGTGGGAGCCGTTCAATCAGTGTGTCGATGCGCGCGCGAGCTGCCGTGAGCCGAGAGCGCAGGTTGTCACGCTCACCCGTCACCAATTCAAGCTGCTTGCGCAGCAAGCCATTGGTGCGTTCAAGCTCTTCGTGTCGCAGCACAAGGCGCTCGATGCGGTCGGCAAGGTCTTCGAGGGTCGACATGGAAACCCCTTAGGGCAGGACTGGTGAGGAGGGATTGTAGGGGGGCAGTGTTAGCATGGCCGCGTTGGTGCATGGTCGCGCCTCTCTTGGTCGACCACGTTAAACGGGAAGCAGAGCGACTATGCCTAGCGGGCCACGTCCAACCTGCGCTGCCCCCGCAACGGTAAGCGGTCTGGGGTTCGCAAGAACACCTCGTTTGCGCAAGCAGGTCACTGAGGCTCACGCCTTGGGAAGACCGCGCAAATTTGACCGCCAGCCCGGATACCGGCCAACAAAGGGAGCGGCGCGTCACTGCGCGGCTTGGATCGCGTTCACTGCGGGGAAGCAGTGTTGCGCAGTGCTTTGGCCTTGGGCCTATTCTCACCATGAACTCACTTTGCTTTTCTGACGTTGGATTCAGCGGCGGCAAGCTGCGCATTTCTTTTGCTTTGACCTTGTTGGCTTTGACGAGCGGGCTGCATGCCCAATCCGCGCCACAAACGGTGGAGGTCACGGGCTCGCGCGAAGCGTTGCCACTTGCAAGTGCCACAAGTGACGTGGTGGTTATCGATGCGGTTGCGATTGAAGCCAGCACGGCTGACTCGTTGGAGGACCTGCTGCGACGCGCGGCCGGGCTGCAGTTATCCCGCAATGGGGGGCCCGGTCAAACGGCCAGCCTGTTTGTGCGTGGCAACAGCGCCGCCAGTGTGGTGGTGTTGATTGACGGCGTGCGCATGGGCTCTGCCACGCTGGGACAGTTGGCATTTGAAGGGCTGTCTTTGGCTCAAGTCGAGCGCGTTGAAGTGCTGCGCGGTGCTGCGTCCAGCTTGTGGGGCGCAGACGCGGTCGGTGGCGTCATCCGCATCACCACGCGACAGGGCGCTGAGGCCTCGAGGGTGAGCGCCAAAGTGATGGTCGGCAGTCTTGGCTCGGGCGATGTCAGCGTGGGGTTGAGCGGCCGCGTGGGCGCATGGGACGGGGCTTTGTCCCTGGGTCGCGAACAGTCGAGGGGGGTGTCGGCGGTGGCACCCAACGACCGCTTCGGGTTGTACAACCCGGACCGTGATGGTTACGTGCGCAACGCAGCGCATGTCAAATTGGGGTACACCCCGGCCGTGGGGCATCGCGTGGGCCTGACCGTTTTGGAATCGCGATTGAACGCGCAGTTCGACGGGGCTGATTTCTTGCCCCCCAACTTTGCTGCCGACAGCTCAGCCGATTTTCGCAACCGGCAGATCATGCGCCTCTTATCGGCCGATTACCGAGGGGCTTTGGCACAAGGTTGGACCCAAAGTCTGCAACTGGCGCGTCAACATGACGATGTTCAATCGGGTGGAGGCACCGTGTCCAACTATGAGACGCAGCGGGATCAGTTGACGTGGCAACATCAGTGGCGACCCACTGCGCAGCAACAACTGGTGGTTGCTTTCGAGCGCTTGAAAGAAGGCGTGGAGGCCACCGGCTTTTTGCAATCGCCAGCGCGTGTTAACCATGCGTTCGTGCTGGGCTGGACGTCAACACACGGTGCTCACACCTTGCAAGCCGACGCGCGTCACGACCGCAACAGTGTTTTTGGCGCGGCCACGACTGGGCGTTTGGGTTGGCGCATGGCGCTGGGTCCGCAATGGGCGCTCCGGGCCAACGCAGGCACGGCGTTTCGCGCCCCCAGCTTCAACGAGCTGTACTTCCCCGGTTTTGGCGTTTCTACGGTGCAAGCCGAGCGCAGTCGCAACCTGGAGCTGGGCCTGAATTGGCAGCAAGCGAACACCGACGCCTCGGTAACGGTGTACCGCAATCAAGTGCGCGGCTTGATCGGGTTTGAGGCCGACAGTGCCCTTTGCCCGGCAGACCCCGCCTACAGCTTTGGCTGTGCCCGCAACATAGGGCGTGCTCGCATGCAGGGCGCAACCTTGGCGTCCTCGCATCGGGTGGGGGCGTGGCGTTGGGGTGGAACGCTTGATCTGCTGGATGCCCAAAACGCTGACACCGGTGCGCGCTTGACCCGCCGGGCCGCACATCAAGCGAGTGTTCGGGCTGACTGGACCGAAGGCGCTTGGGCGTTGGGTGCTGCGCTCGTGAATGTTGGTGCGCGCCCCGAGGGTGGTGCAACATTGAAGGCTTACACGCTTGTTGACGTGTCAGCAAGGTGGCGCGTCAACCCAGCTTGGGCCGTTGAGGCCAAGGTGACCAACCTGGGCGACGTGGCCTATCAACCCGCGCTTGACTACCAAGCACCTGGTCGCCAGGTGTGGTTGGGCCTGCGCTACAACGGCTCTGGTTGGTAGAGCCGCCATGACCAGCCACCTTGGTCCGCAGCGAATCGTCTGCCTGACTGAAGAAACGACCGAGTGGCTGTACTTGCTGGGAGAGGCCGACCGCATCGTCGGCATTTCAGGCTACACCGTGCGGCCGCGGCGGGCGCGGCAAGAGAAGCCACGCGTTTCGGCCTTCTTGGATGGAAAGATCGACGCGATTGTGGCGCTGCAACCTGACTTGGTGATCGGCTTCTCTGACATGCAAGCGGCTTTGGCCGACAAACTGATCCGTGCAGGGCTGAATGTGTTGGTGACCAACCAACGCAGCGTGGCCGAGATTTTTGAAACGCTGCGCATGGTGGCGCGGTTGGTTCACGCCGATGAGCGTGCGGCAACGTGGATCACCGATTGCCAGGCCGAGCACCTGCGCATCGCCGCAGTCGCTGCGACGTGGTCGCGTCGACCTCGCGTCTACTTTGAAGAATGGGACGACCCTCGAATCAGTGCCATCCAGTGGGTGTCGGAGTTGATCGGCATGGCGGGGGGCGACGACATTTTTCCAGAGCTGGGGACGCAGCGCATGGGCCGTGACCGTGTGATCGCTGATCTGCTTGAGCCCGTTCGCCGCGCACCCGATGTGATCATTGGTTCATGGTGCGGCAAAAAATTCAGGCCCGAGAAGGTCGCGGCGCGAGAAGGCTGGGGGGATGTGTCCGCTGTGCGCATCGGGCAACTGCATGAGATCAAATCATGCGACATCTTGCAGCCTGGGCCGGCCGCGCTCACCGACGGTCTGCGGCAACTGCATGCCATCATGGCCGGGGCGGTGGCTGTCGGCTGATCAGCCGGACTCAATGGGCAGGTGCGCTGTCGCACCAAAGCGCGACGCTGCAGGCTTGGCACTTGGGTGCGCGCGCCGTGCAAACGTAGCGACCATGCAGGATCAGCCAATGGTGAGCATGAAAGGCATACGGCTTGGGGACGCGCTTGAGCAGCCCGCGTTCAACATCCAACGGTGACTTGCCGGGTGCCAGGCCGGTTCTGTTGCTGACGCGAAAGATGTGGGTATCAACCGCCATCGTTGGCTCACCAAAGGCGCAGTTCAAGATCACGTTGGCGGTTTTGCGGCCCACGCCTGGCAGTGCCTCCAGGGCTTCGCGGTTGTGGGGCACACGCGACTGATGCTGCGTCACCAAGATCTGGCTGGCGAGCGCCAAATTCTTCGCCTTGTTGCGGTAAAGGCCGATGGTGCGGATGTAGGGTTCGATCTCGCTGGCGCCCAGTGCAGCCATCTTGCGCGGCGTTGGGGCCGCCACAAAAAGCGCTCGTGTCGCCTTGTTGACGCTTGCGTCCGTGGCTTGGGCTGACAGTGACACCGCCGCAAGCAGCTCGAACACGCTCGCGTACTCAAGTTCGGTTCGAGGATGGGGATTGGCGCTTTGCAGCTTGTCAAAGAAGGGTGCAATGTGGTCTAGCTTCATGAGCGGCTTGGCAGTGTCAGATCAGCCACGATTGTCGCGCTTGGCCTGGGCGCGTTGCATCGCAGCGTGCACCAGTGATTGCTTGGGCGACGGTGTTGACACTGCTTGCAGGACCGAATTTGCTTCGTCTCCAACCCCTGAGTCTGCATCCTTGCCTTGCGTTTGTGCAGCCAGGCGTGCTGCTTCGTCCGCTTGCCGGCGTGAATGTCGCGCGCGGCGCGCTTCAAATTGCTGACGAGCTCCCGCCGCCTGTGTGGGGCTCCAAGCCTTCCAACCGGTTTGGCCCGGCGTCACCACCTCCAAGTCGATGCAATCCATGGGGCATGCCGGGATGCAAAGCTCGCACCCGGTGCACAAGGCCTCGATCACGGTGTGCATGCGCTTGGGCGCACCGACGATGCAATCAACGGGGCAGGCTTTGATGCAAAGGGTGCAGCCGATGCAGTCGGCCTCCACCACAAACGCGAGGCGCCTGGGGCCTTCGACGCCGCAGCTCGCGTCCAGTGCTTGCGCTGGGCGCAATGTGATTCGTGACAATCGCTCGATGCCTTGCGCTCCCCCAGGGGGGCAGCGGTTGATGGCAACTTGGCTGGCGACGATGGCCACTGCGTAGTCGTGGCAACTCGGGTAACCGCAGCGTGTGCACTGCGTTTGTGGCAGGGCATCGTTGATGCGCTCGGTGAGCGCATCAACGTGGGCACTATCGGCGAGCACTGCCTGATTTAGCCTTGCCCCGACTTGACCCTCGCGCGGCAGGGCCGTTTGCTTGACGGGCCACGGTACGCGCTACCTTCACCGCAGTGCTTGTCTTGGCAGTTGCCGCGCGGTTAAAGCGCGCAATGAAGTCGCGCACCTCCGGGTACACCTTCTCGCGCCAGCGGCGACCCGAAAAAATGCCGTAGTGGCCCGCACCCTTGACGTCGTAGTGAAAACGCCGAGTGCTGACCACGCCCGTGCACAAGTCGTGCGCTGCGCGTGTTTGGCCAGCGCCAGAGATGTCGTCGAGTTCACCTTCAATGGTGAACAAGGCGGTGGACTTGATGTCTTGGGGCTTGACGAGCTTGTCGTCAACGCGCCATGTGCCCTTGATGAGTGCAAAGTCTTGGAAGACCGTGCGGATCGTGTCGAGGTAATACTCGGCAGGCATGTCGAGCACGGCGTTGTACTCATCATAAAACTCACGGTGGTCGTCGGCGCTGTCTTGATCGCCACGCACCAAGTCCAAGAAGTAGTCGTAGTGCGACGACAAATGGCGATCAGGGTTCATCGCCACGAAGCCCGTGTGTTGCAAGAAGCCCGGGTACACCTTGCGGTTGGAGCCTACAAAGTTTTGAGGCACTCGGTAAATGACGTTGTTCTCAAACCAGTCGGCGCCCTTGTTGGTGGCCAAATTGTTGACGGCCGTGGGTGATCGTCGTGCGTCGATGGGGCCACCCATCATGGTCATCGTAAGGGGTGTTTTTTCACCAGCACTGGCCATCAACGAAATCGCGGCGAGCACGGGGACGGTGGGTTGGCACACGGAAACAACGTGCACGTCAGGGCCGATCAAGCGAATGAACTCTTGCACGTACTTGACGTAATCGCTCAGGTGAAACGGGCCTGATGACTCAGGGACCATGCGCGCATCAGTCCAGTCGGTGATGAACACCTTGTGGTCTTTGAGCATGCTGCGCACGGTGTCACGCAGCAGCGTTGAATGGTGGCCAGAAAGCGGGGCCACGATCAGCACGCGTGGGTGCTGTTTCATTTTTTCAAGGGCCTGGGTGTTGTCGGTGAAGCGCTTGAATCGCAACAGTCGGCAAAACGGCTTCTCCATGCGCACTTGTTCTTGCACGGCCACTGCCACGCCATCCACCTCGACCGAGGTGATGTTGAACTGGGGCTTTTCGTAGTCTTTGGCCAGCCGATGCGCCAGATCCAGGCCTGCCGAAACACGCTGGGCCATCGGCAACTGGTTGAAGGGTGACAGGGGGTGGTTGTAAAGCTTGGACGTTGCGCTGGCAAACTCGGCAAACGGCGAAAGCATCGCGCGTTGTGATTCGTACCATTGATAGAGCATTGATGTTTACCTTGTTGCTTTGCCGAGGGACCTTGCAGAACTTGAACCTAGCTTAACCAGTGTGCCTTGCGCTGACCTTGCTGCCAACCTGCGGATGCAGGAGCCGTGTTCCTGATGGAACAGCGTACACGTGCATATTGTCACAACTGAGGCGGCTGCGGGTCAGCGCATCACTTGCGCGATGGCCTTGGCGACGGCGGCGAGGTTGTGTTCGTTCAGTGCCGCCACGCAGATGCGGCCCGAATCCACACCGTAAACACCAAACTCAGACCGCAAACGCTGCATTTGAGCTGCACTCATGCCGGAGTAGCTGAACATGCCTTGTTGGCGGGTGATGTAACTCAGGTCTTGGTCCACCCCAGCGGCTGCGAGATGCGTAACGAGTGCCAAGCGCATGGCCTTGATGCGGTCGCGCATGGCGGCCAGTTCGCCCTCCCATTGCGTGCGCAGGGCGGGTGTGTTGAGCACCTTGGCGACGATCGAGGCGCCGTGCGTGGGCGGGTTGGAGTAATTGGTGCGGATGACGATTTTGAGTTGGGATAGAACCCGTTTGGCCTCGTCGGGGCTGGCACACACCACGCTCAGGGCGCCCACGCGCTCACCGTAGAGAGAGAAACTCTTGGAAAACGACGTTGCGACAAACAGCGACCCTTCGGTTTGGGCAAAAAGGCGGACCGCCGCCCCATCTTGATCGAGGCCGTCGCCGAAGCCTTGGTACGCCATATCCAAAATCGGTACGAGCCCACGCGCACGCACTGCGGCGACCACTTGGCCCCACTGCTCGGTCGTCAGGTCAACTCCGGTCGGGTTGTGACAGCAGGCGTGCAACACCACGATGGCGCCTCGGGGCGCGCCGTTGAGCGCCCCCAGCATGCCGCCGAAGTTGATGCCGCGCGTCGACGCGTCGTAATACGGGTAGGACTGAACCTTAAAACCTGCCTCGGTAAACATCGCGCGGTGGTTTTCCCAACTCGGATCACTGATCAGCACGGGTGCAGAGGCGTCAATGTGCTGCAAAAAGTCCGCCGCCACTTTCAAGGCACCGGTGCCACCGAGCGCCTGCACAGTCGCCACCTGGCCGTTGGCCAGCAGGGGTGACGCCGCCCCAAAGACCATCACTTGTGCTGCCTTGTCGTAGGCTTGGATGCCGTCGATGGGCAGGTAGCCGCGTGCTGATGGACTTTGGGCCATGGCCTGTTCGGCCGTTGCAACGCATTGAAGAAGAGGCAATTTGCCGTTGGCGTCGGTGTACACACCAACGCCCAGATTGACTTTGTGGGGGTTCGGGTCGGCGTTGAACTGCTCGTTCAGGCCTAGGATGGGATCGCGGGGGGCGAGTTCAACAGCGGCAAAGAGACTCATGGGTGGTGGGCTGGGCAGCAGTGGTTGGCGAGATTCCAGCGGATGAGGTACGCTGGAGGGTCGTGCTGCATTCTACGGGGCGTGTCGCCAAGGCAGCAGGGCCTGAGTGGGGGCCTGAGTGGGCAGGGAGCACCGAGCCCCACACTGCCCGATTTTCAATGCAACTTGATGCACCCCTCGGCGGGGCAACGATGGCCAAAATCACACCCATTTCCAGCTCACAAGCCGCTCAGCAAGTTCCACCCACTGAGGCGGCCAACGACGACGACACCAGCGCTGCGCAAAGCCAGCACGTCACCACGTTCCCCGGCTCGCCGTTTCAATTGCACTCGCCCTACGAACCAGCCGGGGACCAACCCACAGCCATTGCGGCGTTGGTCGATGGTATTCAGGATGGTTTGAGCTTTCAGACGCTGCTGGGTGTGACGGGGTCGGGCAAGACCTTCACGATGGCCAACGTCATCGCGCGGCTGGGGCGTCCTGCCATCGTTTTTGCGCACAACAAAACGCTGGCGGCGCAGCTGTACAGCGAGTTCCGGGACTTCTTTCCCAAAAACGCGGTTGAGTATTTCGTGAGCTACTACGACTACTACCAACCGGAAGCGTATGTGCCCCAGCGCGACTTGTTCATTGAAAAGGACAGCGCGATCAACGAGCACATCGAGCAAATGCGCTTGTCGGCCACCAAGAGCTTGCTGGAGCGCCGCGATGTGGTGATTGTGGCCAGCGTCTCGGCCATTTATGGCATCGGTAGCCCCAGCGACTACCACCAGATGGTGATGACGGTGCGCGTGGGCGACAAGATGGGACAGCGCGATGCAATCGCCCAGTTGGTGCGCATGCAGTACACACGAAACGAGGTGGAGTTTTCGCGCGGCACGTTTCGCGTGCGGGGCGATGTGATTGACGTTTTTCCGGCGGAGCACTCGGAGCTCGCCTTGCGCTTGGAACTGTTTGACGACGACATCGAATCGCTGCAATTGTTTGACCCGCTCACCGGCAGAATCCGCCAGAAGATCCCGCGCTTCACCGTCTATCCGTCCAGCCACTACGTGACCCCGCGTGAGCGCGTTTTGGCGGCGATGGACACCATCAAGGTTGAATTGCGTGATCGCGTGGCGCAGTTTGTGACGGACGGCAAGCTGGTGGAGGCGCAGCGCATCGAGCAACGCACCCGCTTTGACCTTGAAATGCTTCAAGAGGTTGGGCACTGCAAAGGCATCGAGAACTACACGCGCCACTTGTCAGGCGCCGCCCCGGGTGCGCCGCCACCCACGTTGGTGGACTACCTGCCGCCAGACGCGCTGATGTTCCTGGACGAAAGCCACGTGTTGATTGGGCAGTTTGGAGGCATGTACAACGGCGACCGCTCGCGCAAGACCACGCTGGTGGAGTACGGCTTTCGGCTGCCTTCGGCGCTGGACAACAGGCCGCTCAAGTTTGAAGAATTTGAGGGCAAGGTTCGCCAAGCAGTGTTTGTGTCGGCCACGCCCGCCAACTACGAAAAAGAGCACGCCGGTCAGGTGGTGGAGCAGGTGGTGCGGCCCACGGGGTTGATCGACCCCGTGGTGGAGGTGCGGCCTGCCACGTCACAGGTGGACGACGTGCTGCAAGAAATCCGCCTGCGTGTCGACATCGGCGAGCGGGTGTTGATCACCACCCTGACCAAACGCATGGCCGAACAACTGACCGACTACTTGGGGGAAAACGGTGTGAAGGTGCGCTACCTGCACAGCGACATTGACACGGTGGAGCGGGTGGAGATCTTGCGCGACCTGCGCCTGGGGCTTTTTGACGTGCTGGTGGGCATCAATTTGTTGCGCGAAGGCTTGGACATCCCTGAGGTGTCGCTGGTGGCCATCCTCGACGCCGACAAAGAGGGCTTTTTGCGCTCGGAACGCTCGTTGATTCAAACCATCGGCCGGGCAGCGAGGCACGTCAACGGCCGTGCCATTTTGTATGCCGACAAGATCACCGATTCGATGAAAAAGGCCATCGATGAAACCGACCGACGGCGAGAGAAGCAAGTGGCCCACAACCTCAAAATGGGCATCACGCCGCGCAGCGTCCAGTCACGGGTGCGTGACTTGATCGACGGGGTGGTGTCTGATAAGACCGCCAAGGACGATTTGAATCGCGCCAAGGCGGCGGCCGAAGTCGAGGCCATGAGTGAAAAAGACTTGGGCAAGCGGATCAAGTTGCTCGAGAAGCAAATGTTTGAGCACGCGCGCAATCTTGAATTTGAGAAGGCTGCGCGGGTTCGCGACCAACTGTCGGTGCTGCGCGAGCAAGCCTTTGGCGCGTCCACAGCCAGCTCTGAAATCAACCCTGCCGCCGTTTGACCACCATGACCGATCACGCTTCAGACTTTCCCGCCCCCAAATTAGAACCGGTGATGGACCTCGCCGTGGAAGTTGGTGCACCCGTTGAAGTGGGCGCTGCTGCGCAAGGTGTTCGTCGCCTCATCCCGATCCTTGGCGGCACCGTGTCTGCCAAAGGCTCGGCGGGTTGGGTGGCTGGGCGCATTCTGGCTGGCGGCGCAGACTTTCAACGCATCGTGGGCGGGGAGATTGCGCACCTTGATGCGCGCTACGCCATCGCGCTTGACGATGGCACGCGCCTATTCGTGCAAAACACGGCGCTGCGGGTGGCCAGCGCAGCCGTCACGGCCCAGCTGATGCGGGGCGAAGTGGTTCCCCCCGAATCGGTCTATTTTCGTTGTCAGCCGTGTTTTGAAACTGCGGCGCCAGCGTGGCGCTGGATGGAGCGCTTCCAGTTTGTGGGGGTGGGGCGACGCGAGCCGACGCGGGTGTGCATGCGGTTTTTTGTGGTGCTTTGACGTTCGGCGCCTGTTTGGGCGGCTCAATCGAACGCGGCACCCAGGGCTTCGGCCTCTGTTGCGCTGAGGTCAGCTTGCCAATGCGTGCCGCTCGCCTCAACCCAGCGCACCGACGTTGAGCGTATCTCGACGGTGGCCTTCAGCGTCCGTTGAAAATGGACGCTCAAACGAACGCTGCTGGGCTCGTCGGGTGAGGTGTTGGCCACCACGCGCCAGCGCCCTTGGGTGGTTGCATGGAGCGATAGCCCCCAAGCCTGAGCCCGAGGGTCTACACGTTCAATGGGCGGCTGGCTGCGACTGCGCCACGACAACGTGTACCCGCTGCCGCTCGGCGTGTCACGCGTGGACAGCAAAGAGGCCAGCGAAGGTGGCCTTGCGGCGGCCGAGGCTTCACCGCGCGGAGAAGCTTGTGCAACGGTTGCGCTGGGCACGTCGGCGGTGGCCCTTGCACGAGCCGAGGGCTGCATGGAGTCGCTGGCTGACAGTGGGGCTGCCGCAGGCCGCTCACCCCCCATGGTCGCCGCCGTTGGGGGTGTTGTCACGGCGCTGGAAGTTCGCTTTTCCGCCATGAGTTCAGTCGCTGGCGCAGCGGGCTTGGTTTGCGTACTTGCAGCAGTAGGTTCCGTTGCATGGGCAGGTGCCGGTGCCGGTGCCGGTGCACGCGCGGCAGCCCGCACTTGCTCTTTGGGCACGGTGGTGCGGCGAGACTGATCACGGGGGGCGGCTGGCCCGTCAAGGCGTTGCTCTGGCTCGACTGGCGGCGAAGATGGCGCTGCAGGCGGCATTGGTTTGTCGATCGGCTGTGCTGACGATGGCGTGGACGCTTGGGCTTTGGCGCTCTCGTCGGTGGCTCCGGGTATTTCGCGATCAGCGAGCGGCGACGGTATGTCTTCGGTTCGCCACATCGAGACAACCACAGTGGCCAAGACCAAGGCGCCGAGTGCAGGCGCTGCCAAGGGCAATCGCCACCATGCGCGCAAGCCGTCCCACCATGAAACCGGCCCATGCAAAGCGCCAGCAGGTGATGGCCGTGCGGCGGTTTGGCTAACTTGGGCGCGCGCCGCACGCAAGATGGCGGCATCGACATCCGACGACGGTTGCACCTGAGCGTCGGGCGCATGCTGCAAGGCGGCCTTCAGGCGTGCGTCCACCAAGGACGGGTCGCGTTCGCTCATGGCTCTCCCTCCAGTGACTGCAGGGGATCGAGGTAAGCGCCCATGCAGGTTCTCAATTTGCGCATGGCATAGCGCAGGCGGCTCTTGGTGGTTTCGAACCCCAAGCCCAGGGCGCCCGCAATGGCTTGCAGCGATTCGCCGTCCTCATGGTGCAGCAAGAAGACAGCCTTTTGCGCCAGGGGTAAATCCGACAAACAAGCCAACAATCGTGTGCCGGCCCGGCGCCAAAAAAGTGAGTCATCGTGCGAAGGGCTGCCCGATGCAACTGCTGGCCATTGCTGCCAGGCTTCAGCGTCCGGGGAAAACGAAGCGTCGTCGCTGCCGTCGTCCACGCTGATTTCGCGGCCACTGCGCCGCAGTACATCAACCGACCGGTTGTGCGCCAGCGTGAACAACCACGTGCGAAACGTGGCTCCTTGGGGCGCCCACTGCGAACGGTTTTGCACCACGCGCAGCCACGTGTCTTGGTAAACCTCGTCCGTCAACGCGATGTGCCTTGGCCCCAGCAGGCGCCGAACAAATCGGTAGAGCGACGCGCGATGGCGTTCGTACAGAACTTCGAAGGCACCACCGTGTTGTGCGGCGTAGGCCGCCATCAGGGCGTCGTCATCCAGCAATGCCAGATTGGCTGGGGTCATCGCTGGGGTGGGCATGGGTTTGAAGTCTGCCATGGTTGTGAGGCGCATGGCGTGCATACGTTGGACGCGGTGGTTTGGGGTTAAGGATGGCAAAAAATATCGCGCTGCGGTTTCGATGCGCGGTTTAACCCCATCAGACCTGTCGCCGCGTAGCAGCAAGGGTGTTCATTTGTTTAACCGCTTCAGGAGTACCCCATGCCTTTGCCCCATCGTTCCTTGTCTTTGCGTCCATTTGCTTCAAGTCCGTGGCTGGCGCGCTGCGTGGCGGCGGTGGTGGTTCAGTCGATGCTTGTCGGTTGTGCCCAAGCTGGCGCCGTGATGGTTGACGATGCAGTGGCGTCAACGACGGCACCCTTGCCGCGTGGCTGGCATCAACCCCAGCCTCAGCCTACTCAGGGTGCTGGGCACCGGCAATCCCCACCGCTGTGGGGATTGCCAACGTGGAGCGCACCGCAAGCAAGCCATTGCGCCAGGCCGCCCGTGATGACACAAGACGGCGGGCGCCAGTCGGCAAGGTGGTCTCCAGGCCATGACGATCATGGCCACACCGACAGTCGACTCAAACGACTTGAGGCACCGTCCGCTTCACGTCGAAGTGACCGCGCCCCCGGTGCGAGAGATTTCGCAAGCGCTGAGCCCTTGTCGTCCAGCGCTGCCAAACCCTCGGCTGCGTCGCCAGCGCCAACGGGCAGACTGGCGGACAAGTCAACCACGGCTGAGGCCATGCTGTCCGAGCGCCGCGCTGGGCACTCTGCGTCGATGGCCCAGGATGCAGAAGCAAACGCAGCGAGATCACGCTTCAGGCAAGGCCCAGTCACAGCCGGCATGGTGGACGACAACGCCGACTTCTCCAGCTACTTGGCGTTCATCCGGCAACAGCTTGACGCCGCCTTGCGCACCCGGGACGTGTCGGAGCGATACCTCGTTGAGGTGCGCGACGAGCACGGACGGCCGGTGCCTGACGCAGAGTTGGCCCTTTCATGGGCGGGGGCGCAAGAAGGGTTGGTGTGGGCGCGCAGCGATGCGGGCGGCACAGCGTGGCTGCATCCTCGGGCGCTTCTGGCGCCGCAAACATGGGCTGGGCTGGGCGGGCTGGAGGTGCTGGCGCGCAATGCGGCGGGCGACGTCACGCGCGTGTCGTTGCAGCGGGGGCAAAAGTCGTCGGTGGCAATGCGGCTACCGGCAACCACGAGATTTAGCAGCGAAGGCACACCGCTCGATTTGGTTTTCATGGTCGATGCCACGGGGTCCATGGCGGACGAAATAGAAAAGCTGCGCAGCAGCATGAAGACGATTGCCGATCGCATCGCGGCCTTGCCCGGGGGCATCAACGTGTGCTTCGGGTTGGTGGCCTTTCGCGACCACGGTGAGGAATACCTGACCCGCACGTACGACCTGAGCAACGACCTGGCCGCGTTTCAAGGCGTGCTGTCGACGCTGCGGGCCCAGGCGGGTGGGGACACACCGGAAGCGGTGAATGAAGCGTTGGCGCGAACGGTGCACAACATTTCATGGCGCGGTGCCGGGACGTCGCGGTTGGTGGTGATGGTGGGGGATGCACCGCCGCACATGGATTACGGCGCGCCTTACTACGATCAAACATCGGCGGCTGCGCTGGCACGCGGTATCAAGATCCACACGGTGGGCACCAGTGGTCTCAACAAGCAAGGCGAAGCCGTGTTTCGCAGCATCGCGCAATCAACCGGCGGGCGCTTTGTGTTCTTGACCTACAAGGACGCTCGCCAACCTGGGAGAGGCCCCGGCAGCGAAACCACGCATGATGTGCGCAACTACAGCGTTTCCACGTTGGACGACCTGATCGTGCGGTTGGTGAGCGATGAGTTGGGCAAGCGCGCTGGCTCCTGAGGAACTTCCGCGCCCAATGTCGACCAAAATACTCGGCTTCACGTATACTTGACTTGTTTAGTGGGGATTGGCCATCTTGCCGATTCCCGGTACGCCGAGTCTTGGCATGCGTCTCGGCGCGAAGTGGCTTCGCCGAATAAGCCTTCTACTTTCAACAAGTTAGATGCTTTTAGGTTGCGGCTTCACAGGAGAAATTTACATGCGCCTCACCACCAAAGGTCGGTTTGCCGTCACAGCCATGATTGATCTGGCCCTTCGTTCAGCCAGCGGCCCGGTTGCTCTAGCAGCCATCAGTCAGCGACAACAGATTTCGCTTTCGTACCTCGAGCAACTGTTCGGCAAGCTTCGTCGGGCCGATTTGGTCGAAAGCACGCGTGGGCCTGGCGGCGGTTACTCGCTGGGGCGGGCTGCCGGTGACATCACCGTCGCCGACGTGATTTTGGCGGTTGATGAGCCGCTGGACGCCACCGACTGTGCAGGTCGAGAGCACTGCATGGGTGAAGACTCGGGCAAGTGCCTGACCCACGATCTTTGGGCCGGGTTGAATGAGCGAATGATTGATTACCTCAACTCAATCTCGCTTAAGAAATTGGTGGACGACCAAGTGGCTCGGGGCGTGCCCGTTGAAGAGTCTCGCCTGAAGCGTGCCATATCTTCGGTGCCCGTGGTCAAGCCCATCAAAATCACCGCGCCCAACTCGGTGTTTGCGCTGGGCGGGCCGGCCACCACGTTGATGACGAAATAGACTGGGCCAAACTTCATTCATGACCATGACCCCGCACCTTCCCATCTACCTTGATTACGGCGCCACGACCCCTGTGGATCCGCGCGTCGTTGACGCCATGATTCCTTGGTTGCGCGAGCACCATGGCAACCCAGCGTCGCGCAGCCATGCCTGGGGCTGGGAGGCAGAAGCCGCAGTTGAAAAAGCGCGTGAGCAAGTGGCCTCGTTGATTGGTGCCGACCCGCGCGAGATTGTCTGGACGTCGGGTGCCACCGAATCCAACAACCTGGCGCTGAAAGGTGCAGCCCAGTTCTACAAGACGCGTGGCAAGCACATCATCACGGTCAAAACCGAGCACAAGGCCGTGCTCGACACCGTGCGAGAGCTGGAGCGCCAAGGTTTTGACGCCACCTACCTCGACGTGCAAGACAGCGGCATGCTTGATTTGCAAGCCTTCAAGGCGGCCTTGCGCCCAGACACCATCTTGGTCTCGGTGATGGCCGTTAACAACGAGATTGGTGTGGTACAGGACATGGCCGCCATCGGTGCCATCTGCCGCGAACGCAACATCATCTTCCACGTTGACGCTGCCCAAGCGACGGGCAAGATCGCGATCGATCTGGCCACGCTGCCGGTGGACTTGATGAGCCTGACAGCGCACAAAACTTACGGCCCCAAGGGCATTGGCGCGCTGTATGTGCGCCGCAAACCACGGGTTCGCTTGGAAGCCCAAATGCATGGCGGTGGCCACGAGCGCGGCATGCGTTCGGGCTCGTTGCCCACGCATCAAATTGTCGGCATGGGTGAAGCTTTTGCGCTGGCCAAAGCCGAGATGGCGACCGACAACGCGCGGGTGCACAGCCTCAACAAGCGCCTGTTGGATGGCCTCTCAAGCATTGAGCAGGTTTTTGTCAACGGTGACATCGAGCGCCGCGTGCCGCACAACCTGAACATGAGCTTCAACTATGTTGAGGGTGAATCCCTCATCATGGGCATCAAGGGCATCGCCGTGTCCTCAGGCTCGGCATGTACATCGGCCAGCCTGGAACCCAGCTACGTGCTGCGCGCTTTGGGCCGCAGCGACGAGTTGGCGCACTCCAGCTTGCGCATGACGATTGGCCGCTTCACCACCGAAGCCGAAATCGACGAGGTGGTGGAGACCCTTAAAGACCGCGTGGCCAAGTTGCGCGAACTGTCGCCGCTTTGGGAGATGTTCCAAGACGGCGTTGACATCAGCGCCATTCAGTGGGCGGCTCACTGAGCTGCACACCAAACTGTTAGGATAAAGTCATGGCATACAGTGAAAAAGTAGTTGAACACTATGAAAACCCACGCAATGTGGGTTCGTTCGACAAGGGCGACGATTCGGTGGGCACCGGCATGGTGGGTGCGCCAGCTTGTGGCGACGTGATGAAGCTGCAGATCAAGGTCAACCCGAGCACGGGTTTGATCGAGGACGCACGCTTCAAAACGTACGGCTGCGGCTCGGCCATTGCGTCCAGTTCACTCGTCACAGAATGGGTCAAGGGCAAATCGTTGGACGACGCCATGACGATCAAGAACACCCACATCGCCCAAGAGCTGGCGTTGCCTCCCGTCAAGATCCACTGCTCGATCCTGGCCGAAGACGCCATCAAGGCGGCGGTTGAAGACTACCGCGCGCGCCATGCAGTCGGCGCTGCGGCGAAGGCATAAACCCATGGCTGTCACCCTCACCGAAGCGGCTGCCAAACACGTCACGCGCTACCTGGGCAAGCGGGGTCGCGGTGTGGGCGTTCGACTCGGCGTCAAGACCACGGGTTGCTCGGGGTTGGCGTACAAGCTTGAATACGCCGACGATGTGGCGCCTGAAGACCATGTGTTCGAAGACCATGGCGTGAAGGTGCTGATCGACCCCAAAAGCTTGCCTTACATTGACGGCACCGAGCTCGATTTTGTGCGTGAGGGCCTCAACGAGGGTTTCAAGTTCAAAAACCCGCGCGAAAAAGACCGCTGCGGTTGCGGTGAGTCTTTCCGGGTATAGCCATCGTCTGAACACCGGCGAGCAGCGTGGGGCGTCACGCCATGCGTGACGGCCAATGACAACGAAAAATAGCACCGTGAACGCCACTGCAACGCCGCCCATCAACCTTGCCGATGACGATTTCACGTTGTTCGGTTTGCCCCACACGTTTGCACTGAATGCGCAAGCGCTGGGCCAGACTTGGCGCGAACTGCAGTCGCGCGTTCACCCCGACCGTTACGTGGGAGAGAGCGCGCAACAGCAACGATTGGCCATGCAATGGTCGGTGCGCGTCAACGAGGCCTACCGGCGTTTGCAAGACCCCGTACGCCGCGGCGCCTACCTGTGCGAACTGCGTGGCGCCACCATCGACGCCGAGCGCAACACAGCCATGCCGCCCGCGTTTTTGTTGCGGCAGCTCGGATGGCGCGAATCCATGGATGAGGCCACGGACGATGCAGCACTGGCAACGATCGACGGTGATGTGCTGGCTTTCCAACACGCGTTGCTGACCCAGTTGGCGGATGCGCTGGATGTCAAACACGACGCCGCACAAGCCGCCTTGCATGTGCGCGCTCTGATGTTTGTGGGCAAGCTGCGGGCCGACGTGGCGAAACGTCGCGACGGCATGGGTTCGTAAATGGCACTCTTGAGCATTTCGGAGCCGGGGCAGTCACCCGATCCCCACCAACGTCGCATCGCCGTTGGCATCGACTTGGGCACCACCAACTCATTGGTAGCTGCAGTTCGCAGCGGTGCCGCCGAGTGCTTGCCCGATGCTGCCGGGCAGGTGATGTTGCCGTCGGCCGTTCGGTACCTGGCGGGTGGCGGTCGCGACATTGGTTCCGCTGCGTTGGCGTTGCAGGCCAGTGATCCGCTCAACACCCTGACGTCGTTCAAACGGTTCATGGGGCGGGCCGCGCGCGACGTGTCGGGGCGCGACCAATTGCCCTACCAGTTTGCGCAACGCAGTGGCATGTTGGCGATCGAGACCCGAGATGGCGCCAAAACACCCGTGGAGGCATCGGCCGAGATATTGGCCACGCTGCGCCAACGGGCTGAAGACACGTTCGACGATGAGCTCTTTGGTGCGGTCATCACCGTCCCAGCTTACTTCGACGATGCGCAGCGCCAAGCCACCAAAGACGCCGCTGAAATGGCAGGCATCAACGTGATGCGACTCATCAACGAGCCCACTGCGGCAGCGGTGGCTTACGGTTTGGAGCACGGCACCGAGGGCTTGTACGCCATCTACGACCTGGGCGGTGGCACGTTCGACGTTTCGCTGCTGCGATTGTCCAAGGGTGTGTTTGAGGTGGTGGCCACCGGCGGCGATGCAGCGCTGGGTGGCGACGACTTTGATGCGGTGCTTGCGCAGTGGGCGCAATCGCAATCGCAAGCTGTGGCCAGCACGCCGCACGACCAACGGGCTTGGCTGGTGGCCGCGCGGCAGGCCAAAGAGGCACTGACCGATGCCGAATCAACGACGCTGCGCGCTCAACTTTCAACGGGTGTGATCGAGGTGCTCGTCAGCCGGACGCAGTTTGACCGTCTTACCCATCCGTTGATTCAGCGAACCCTGACTGCTGCACGCCGGGTGCTCCGTGACGCGCAAGTGACGCGTGATGACGTGCAGGGCGTGGTGTTGGTGGGCGGCTCCACCCGCATGCACAGCGTGCGCACCGCGGTGCGCGAAACCTTTGCGCGCGAGCCTTTGACCAACCTCAACCCCGATGAAGTGGTGGCGTTGGGCGCTGCCTTGCAAGCTCATCAATTGGCGGGCCATGCTGGTGACGACGCCTTGTTGTTGCTGGACGTGATCCCGTTGTCGCTGGGGCTAGAAACCATGGGCGGCTTGGTCGAGCGCGTGATTGATCGCAACACCACCATTCCGGTGGCCAAGGCCCAAGAGTTCACCACGTTCAAAGACGGCCAGACGGCCATCGCCTTGCACGTGGTTCAAGGTGAGCGCGATCTGGTTGCCGATTGCCGGTCGCTGGCTCGCTTTGAGCTTCAGGGCATACCACCCATGGTGGCCGGTGCTGCACGCATTCGCGTGACGTTTCAGGTTGACGCCGATGGGTTGTTGAACGTGGCGGCGCGTGAAACCCAGTCGGGCGTCGAAGCTTCGATCGTGGTGAAGCCCAGCTATGGATTGGCTGACGAAGACGTGGCGCGCATGCTGCAAGAAGGCTTTGGGTCCGCCGAGGCCGACGCCAGGGCACGCACCCTGCAAGAGGCACGCGTGGAGGCGCAGCGCATGGACCTGGCAACACGTGCCGCGTTGGACGCTGACGGCGACTTGCTGTCACGGGGTGATCGCGCTGTCATCGACGCGGCCCTCACGCGCGTGCAGGCAGTGGCCACGTTGGATCACGCGGCCACCATCGACGCTGCCGTCAAATCCCTGTCAGATGCCACCGAGACCTTTGCGGCATTGCGCATGAACCGTGGCATCAAACAAGCGCTGACAGGCAAAACGATCGATCAGATTTAGAGACCCCATGCCAGTCATCAAAATCCTGCCCCATGCCGAGTACTGCCCTCAGGGCACCACGGTTACCGCGCCCTCAGGCACGTCGATTTGCGAGGCACTGCTTGAGCACAACATTGCGATTGAGCATGCGTGTGACTTGAGTTGCGCTTGCACCACGTGCCATGTGGTTGTTCGAGAGGGGTTTGCGTCGCTCGGCGAAATGGACGAGAGCGAAGAAGATTTGTTGGACCGTGCTTGGGGCCTGGAGCCCCATTCACGCTTGTCGTGCCAGGCCATCCTGTCGAACCAAGACGTGGTGATTGAAATTCCCAAATATTCTATCAACCACGCCAAAGAGAACCACTGAGCGCATGGGCGGCGCTCAGTGTTTGGGCAGGTCGCCTGTCACGGTGCGACGAAACCAATCGCCGAGCGGCTTGAGTGAATCAAAGAGGGAGTCGGTTTCGGCTTCACGCTCACGCAGCAGGCCACGGTCGGTCAGCATTTCAATGAACAAGCGCACCTCATGGCGCGACGCGGTGGTGTTGGACACCAACTGTGCAAACGAGACGTACCGGTGCGACATGTCGCTGAGCATGCGGCGGTAGCACGTGCGATGAAAGGGCGCCTGCAGATCAGGCCAGCCTGAGAGTTTGTACTCTTTCATTCCCAACGAGGCACTGTGGATGCCTGCTCGTAGTCTTTGTGAAGTGAAGCGTACGGGCACGATGCCGTCCACCCCAGTAAAAAAGTCACAAGGTGTGACCCCCCCGGACCGAGGGTGTATCCAAGTGGATCGGATGTGAACAAATGCCGCGCGCTGACGTGTTGAGAACAACGCAGGTGCTTCGTTACACTGAAAAGATGAAAGTGCTTGGGATCGAATCATCATGTGACGAAACGGGCGTGGCCTTGGTTCAAATGGCCCACGGTGATTCCAAGCCGGCGCTGTTGGCCCAGGCCTTGCACAGCCAGGTGTCGATGCATGAGGCCTATGGGGGCGTGGTGCCTGAGCTGGCTTCGCGTGACCACATCCAACGGCTGGTGCCACTGGTGCGCGAGGTGATGGCGTTGGCTTCAAAGTCGCTTGCCGACATCGACGTGGTCGCTTACACGCGTGGCCCCGGGTTGGCCGGGGCGCTGCTTGTGGGTTCGGGAGCAGCCTGTGGATTGGCGCTGGCTTTGGGCAAGCCGTCAATGGGCATCCACCATCTTGAAGGCCATTTGCTTTCACCATTCTTGGCACCCGTGACACCAACGTTTCCGTTTGTGGCCTTGCTTGTATCGGGTGGCCACACCCAACTGATGCATGCCCAATCGGTCGGGCAGTACCACATGCTGGGTGAAACGGTCGACGATGCTGCTGGCGAAGCCTTTGACAAAAGTGCCAAACTCTTGGGGCTGGGTTACCCAGGCGGGCCGGCCTTGGCCTTGCTTGCTGCCAAAGGCAACCCGACAGCCTTCAAGTTGCCCAGGCCGCTGCTGCACAGTGGCTCACTCGACTTTTCGTTCGCTGGATTGAAAACTGCCGTGATGACGCAGTGGCGCCGGGTGGAAGCGCGTGCTACAGAACAAGACCGCGCTGACATGGCCGCCTCGACCCAGGCGGCCATCGTCGACGTGCTGGTCGCCAAGTCGTGCGCCGCCTTGAGACAAACGGGCTTGAAGCAGTTGGTGGTGGCAGGCGGGGTGGGCGCCAATGCGCTTTTGCGGGCGCAATTGGACACCCGCTGCGCCTCCATGAGAGCCACGGTGGTGGTTCCGCCGTTGGCCCTGTGCTCGGACAACGGGGCGATGATTGCTGTTGCAGCGGCCATGCGCCTGGTGGCGGGCGTTGAAGCCCCCGTTTTCGACGACGCCTTTGACGTTCGACCTCGGTGGGTTTTGTCTGCAGTGCAAGCGGGGGTCTGACAACGACAACAACATAGCGAACCCCTGACTCAGGCTACAATGGGGGGCTTCGCCTGGGTCAGCCGACTTTTTAAGTTGGCAGGCTGGCGGGCCAGGTTGAGCAAGAGCATTCTTGTGATCAGGGCCCTGCAGGCAGGGAAAGCACCAAAGCGCACGACATGGGTCGGTTTCACCCGTGATCGCAAGTTGAACCGGAAACCGCGGCTGCCCGTCATGCAACATGGCGTGCCCATGCGGTAACCCTCACCAGGAAACGCCGACATGGCCACCGCAGAAAATACCACCGCCGACATCGTCAAAGCTCACGCCCGCAAGGTGGGTGACACCGGATCCCCCGAAGTTCAAGTCGCGCTGCTCACCGCGCGAATCAACGAACTGACGCCGCACTTCAAGACGCACGCCAAAGACCATCACGGTCGCCGCGGTTTGCTCAAGATGGTCAACCAGCGCAAGCGCCTGCTGACTTACTTGAAGGGCAAAGACGGTGACCGCTACACCGCACTGATCACCAAACTCGGTTTGCGCAAGTAAGGCGCGATCGATTCGAGCCAATGCCTGCAAGCACGTTGTTGTCTTGGCAGGTGTTGGCGTTTGAGTTTGGTCGCAACCAACGCCGATGTGTCATTCCAATGCCGCTGCGTGCAGCATCGCTGGAATGGCATCGCGACGTGACTGAACTCTGGCTCGCAGGCCCTTGAGCGCGGCCTGCACTCAACCTCCAGGAGATTCACATGAGCATGTTCAATAAAGTCACCAAGACGTTTCAATGGGGCGGCCATCAAGTCGTCATGGAAACAGGCGAGATCGCACGTCAGTCCAGCGGTGCCGTGTTGGTCGACGTGGACGGGACGGTGGTGCTCGCCACCGTCGTGGCCAAAACCGAAGCCAAAGCCGGGCAAGACTTTTTCCCGCTGACCGTTGATTACCTTGAAAAGACCTACGCCGCTGGCAAGATTCCAGGCAGTTTTTTCAAGCGCGAAGGGCGCCCGAGCGAGCTGGAGACGCTCACGTCCCGCCTGATCGATCGTCCCATTCGTCCGCTGTTCCCCGATGGCTTCTTCAATGAAGTGCAGGTGGTCATCCATGTTTTGAGCCTGAACCCTGAGGTTGCGGCCGACATTCCCGCCTTGATCGGCACCAGCGCAGCGCTTTCCATCAGCGGCATCCCGTTCAACGGGCCCATCGGCGCAGCGCGCGTGGGCTACATCGACGGCCAGTACGTCTTGAACCCCAGCAAAACGCAAATGACCACGTCCAAAATGGACCTGGTGGTGGCGGGTACACAAGCTGCCGTCTTGATGGTTGAGTCCGAGGCCGATCAGCTCAGCGAAGAAGTGATGTTGGGCGCGGTCGTTTTTGGCCATGACGCTGGCAACGTCGCCATTGCAGCCATCAATGACCTGGTGCGCGACGCGGGCAAGCCCGAATGGAAGTGGCAAGCGCCCGCCAAAGACGAACCCTTCATCGCCAAAGTTAACGCGCTGGGCGAGGGCGCGTTGCGTGACGCGTACCAAATTCGCAGCAAGCAAGCTCGCACGCAAGCCTGCCGCGAGGCCTACGCCAAGGTGATGGCTGGGTTGGACGCCGACGGTGTCAAGTACGACAGCGTCAAGGTTGAAGGGTTGCTGTTCGACATCGAGTCACGCATCGTTCGCAGCCAAATCTTGGGCGGAGAGCCACGCATCGACGGCCGTGATACGCGCACCGTGCGCCCGATTGAAATCCGCACTGGCGTGCTGCCACGCACCCACGGTTCGGCACTGTTCACGCGCGGCGAAACCCAAGCATTGGTGGTGGCCACGTTGGGCACCGACCGAGACTCGCAGCGCATCGACGCGTTGTCGGGTGAGTTCATCGACCGCTTCATGATGCACTACAACATGCCCCCGTTTGCCACTGGCGAAACGGGTCGCGTGGGCTCACCCAAGCGGCGTGAGATTGGCCACGGCCGTTTGGCCAAGCGGGCGTTGATCGCCGTGTTGCCAAGCAAAGAAGAGTTTCCTTACTCGCTGCGCGTGGTGTCTGAAATCACCGAAAGCAACGGCTCATCGTCGATGGCGTCGGTGTGCGGTGGCTGCTTGAGCCTGATGGACGCCGGTGTGCCCTTGAAGGCACACGTGGCCGGTATCGCCATGGGTTTGATCAAGGACGGCAGCCGCTTTGCTGTGCTGACCGACATCCTGGGCGATGAAGATCACCTCGGTGACATGGACTTCAAGGTGGCAGGGACCACATCGGGCGTAACCGCACTGCAAATGGACATCAAGATCCAGGGCATCACCAAAGAAATCATGCAGGTGGCATTGGCCCAAGCCAAAGAGGCTCGCCTGCACATCTTGGGCAAGATGCAGTCGTCTGTGTCGGGCGCCAAGACCGAGGTAAGCGAGTTTGCGCCGCGCCTCTACACGATGAAGATCAACCCCGAGAAGATCCGTGACGTGATCGGCAAAGGCGGCGCCACCATCCGCGCCTTGACCGAAGAAACCGGCACCACCATCGACATCAGCGAAGATGGCACGATCACCATCGCGTCCACCGAAAGTTCCAAAGCCGAATTGGCGAAAAAGCGTATCGAAGAGATCACGGCCGAGGCCGAAATCGGTGCCGTCTACGAAGGCGCTGTCACCAAGATTTTGGACTTTGGTGCCCTGATCAACATCCTGCCAGGCAAAGATGGCCTGCTGCACATCAGCCAGATCGCGTTTGAACGCGTGGAGCGGGTGGAGGACTACCTCAAGGAAGGCCAGGTCGTCAAAGTGAAGGTCATGGAGACGGACGAAAAAGGGCGCATCAAGTTGTCGATGAAGGCGTTGTTGGCGCGGCCCGAAGGGTATGTTGAAGAAGAGCGTCCACGCCGTGACCGCGACGACCGTGGCGGTCGTGGTGGTGACCGGGGCCCTCGTCGTGACTTCCGCAACGACCGTGGTGGCAACGACCGCGGCGGTGACCGTGGCGAGCCTCGGCAAGGCGATGGCGCGCCACCCGCACCGCGCTCAGACGACCCAAACAACGGTTGATGGTCTGACGGCATTCGTCCACGATGCGAGCCATTGAAATCAGCCAGTTTGGCGAGCCTTCGGTGCTCAAGCCAATCACGCGGCCCGACCCGGTAGCGGGTGTGGGCGAGGTGCTGATTCGTGTGGCCGCGTCGGGGGTGAACCGCCCCGATGTGCTGCAGCGAAAGGGTTTGTATCCCATGCCACCCGGCGTGTCGGATTTGCCCGGGTTGGAAGTGGCAGGCGTGGTCATGTCGGGCGACGCGGCCGCCATGAAGGCGGCTGGCTTGTCGGTGGGTCAGCGCGTGTGTGCGCTGGTGGCCGGCGGTGGGTATGCCGAAATGTGCGTGGCGCCAGCGGCGCAGTGCCTGCCGGTACCCAAGGGCATGACGGACGTGGAGGCCGCCAGCCTGCCTGAAACGTTTTTCACGGTCTGGCAAAACGTCTTCCATATCGCGGGTCTGAAAGCCGGCGAATCTTTGTTGGTGCAAGGAGGCTCGAGCGGCATTGGGGTGACGGCCATCCAGTTGGCCAAGGCCATGGGCGCCAGCGTGGTGATCGTCACGGCGGGCACCGACGCCAAGTGCCAAGCTTGCTTGACGCTGGGTGCGGACCACGCCATCAACTACAAAACCCAAGACTTCGCCGCCGAGGTTCAACGACTGACGCAAAAGTCTGGGGTGAACGTGGTGCTTGACATGGTGGCCGGCGACTACGTGACGCGCGAGCTGACCTGCATGGCCGACGACTCCCGACTTGGCCCTCATCGCTGTTCAAGGGGGCACACAAAGTGCCATCGACAGTGGGTTGGTGCTGCGCAAGCGCATCACGATCACAGGCTCAACATTGCGGCCGCGCAGCTTGGCGTACAAGGCGATGCTGGCGCATGGTCTGCGGGAGCATGTTTGGCCGCACCTGGATGCTGGGCGCATCAAACCGATCATTCACGCCACGTTCGAGGCCGATCTGGCAGCGCAGGCCCATGCGCTGATGGAGTCGAGCACGCACGTTGGCAAAATCGTCCTGACATGGTGAGTGCGATGAGAAAAAAATTGGTCGTTGGCAACTGGAAAATGAATGGCAGCCACAAGGCAAATGCCGATTTGTTGGACGGCATCAAGGCGGCAGGTCCAATGATGGCTGACATGGTTGTATGCGTGCCTTTCCCCTACCTGTCCGAAGTGGCCGTCGCGCTTACCGGCACCGATGTGAGGTGGGGCGCGCAAGACTGCTCGATGCACGAACAGGGTGCCTACACCGGCGAGGTGTCAGCGCCCATGCTGCGAGAGTTTGGTTGCCAATTTGTCATCGTGGGGCACTCCGAGCGACGCGCCTACCATGCCGAGACCGATCAGACGGTGGCCGACAAGGCCAAGGTTGCGCTGGCTCACGGCGTGACCCCCATCGTTTGCGTTGGTGAGACGTTGGCCGAGCGCGAGGCTGGTCAGACAGAGTCGGTGGTCAAGCGGCAGTTGTCGGCGGTCATTCACACCTTGGCACACTGCGCGGGTGAAATGGTGGTGGCCTACGAGCCCGTTTGGGCCATTGGCACCGGCAAGACGGCGACACCATCGCAGGCGCAAGCCGTGCATGCGGTGCTGCGTGCGCAACTTGTGGCCGCAACGCCAAGGGCCGATGGCATGAGAATTTTGTATGGCGGCAGCATGAAGCCTGACAACGCACGCGAGTTGATGTCTCAACCCGACATCGACGGCGGGTTGATCGGTGGTGCGGCGCTTAAGGCGGCCGACTTTGTTGCCCTTGGGCGTGCCGTTTGACAGGCGCTTTGTCGACGCAACAAGCCACAACTTGAAATTTGGAATCGGAGCGATCGAATCATGAACATTTGGATGAATCTGGTGCTTGGGGTGCAGCTGCTGGCTGCCGTGGCGATCATCGGTTTGGTGTTGATTCAGCACGGCAAGGGCGCTGACATGGGCGCTTCGTTTGGCAGCGGTGCTTCAGGCAGCTTGTTTGGTGCTACAGGCAGTGCCAACTTTTTGTCGCGGTCAACGGCCGTCGCGGCCGCCGTATTTTTTGCCAGCACACTTGCCATGGCGTACTTTGGCACGCAGCGCTTGGGGGGGGCTCCAACTGGCACCAGCGTGTTTGGAGCGTGCGTCTGCCGCTTCAGTGCCAGCCACTGGCGCGTCAGCGGTGTTGCCGGGTGCCAGTGGGGTGCCTGCCATACCCGTTGGCATGACGCCCAACGCACCCGCGACGACGGTGGTGCCGGTGCCGCAGACGCAGCCCGGTGCACCTGCTGCATCGGCCGCGCCGGGCTCGATTCCCAAGTAGCACCGAACCCCTGCGATGGGCGCGCCCAACGGTGCGCGAGCCACGTTGTGTTTCGGGCCACAGGTGCTGGCCAACACCCAAGCGAGTCTCGGCCAGCGTGGCCCAAGTGGCCGAGCTTTCAGCTTAGAATGAGAGGCTGCCTGAAGAGCCAAGCACCTCATGCAAACTGGGCAGCGAAAGACGAGCACCGCCGACGTGGTGAAATTGGTAGACACGCTATCTTGAGGGGGTAGTGGCGAAAGCTGTGCGAGTTCGAGTCTCGCCGTCGGCACCATGACTGCAGACCCTGTGACATCCGTGCTTTAAAGCCCTACCTACAACCCAACAACCATGGACTTGCAAGCTTACTTACCCGTCCTGTTGTTTATTCTGGTGGGTATTGCTGTGGGCGTCTTGCCGCAGGTGCTGGGCTTTATCTTTGGCCCCAACCGGCCCGACGCCGCGAAGAACAGCCCTTACGAGTGCGGCTTCGAGGCCTTCGAAGATGCACGCATGAAATTTGACGTCCGCTACTACTTGGTAGCGATCCTTTTCATTCTGTTTGACCTTGAAATTGCGTTCTTCTTCCCCTGGGCGGTGGCACTCAAAGACATCGGCTGGACGGGCACTTTGGCGGGCTTCCTGTTTCTTGCCATCTTGCTTGTTGGTTTTGTCTACGAGTGGAAGAAGGGTGCACTCGATTGGGACTGAGGCAACACAATGGGCATTGAAGGAAAGCTGAGCGAAGGTTTTGTCACCACGTCGGTGGACACCGTCATCAATTGGTCCAAGACCGGGTCGCTGTGGCCGATGACATTCGGTTTGGCTTGTTGCGCCGTGGAGATGATGCACGCTGGTGCCGCGCGCTATGACATTGATCGCTTTGGCATGTTGTTTCGCCCCAGCCCCCGACAGTCGGATTTGATGGTGGTAGCTGGCACGCTGTGCAACAAGATGGCGCCAGCGCTGCGCAAGGTATACGACCAAATGGCCGAGCCGCGATGGGTGCTGTCGATGGGTTCATGTGCCAACGGTGGCGGTTATTACCATTACAGCTATTCAGTGGTGCGCGGCTGCGATCGCATCGTGCCGGTCGACGTGTACGTGCCGGGCTGCCCACCCACTGCCGAAGCCTTGCTCTACGGCGTGCTGCAGTTGCAAGCAAAGATCCGCCGCGAAAATACGATTGCACGCTGATGATTGCCAACACCGCCAAGGCTGAGACGCTCAAGGCTGCACTGATCAGCGCCCTGGGCGACCGCGTTCATGACGGCAAAATCGCCCTGGGCGACGAGGTCACCATCACCGTGGCAGCAACCGAATGGCCCGACATTGCCAAGACTTTGCACGACGACCCCACGCTGCAATTTGAGCAGTTGATGGACTTGTGCGGCCTTGATTACAGCGCCTGGAAAGACGTCGAGTGGGACGGCAAGCGCTTTGCCGTCGTCATGCATTTGTTGTCGCTCACGCACAACTGGCGCTTGCGGGTTCGTGCTTTTTGCAGCGACGACGACGCGCCCACCATGCCCACCGTGACGGGGGTTTGGAACTCGGCCAACTGGTTCGAGCGCGAGGCATTTGACTTGTTCGGCATCATCTTCGTGGGCCACGTCGATTTGCGCCGACTGCTCACCGATTACGGTTTCATTGGTCACCCGTTCCGCAAAGACTTCCCCACGATGGGTCATGTTGAAATGCGTTACGACGCCGAGCAACGCCGCGTGATCTACCAACCGGTCACGATCGAACCCCGCGACGTCACGCCGCGCATCGTGCGTGAAGACCATTACGGCGGTGGTCGCTGATGGCTGAATGCTGAAATCAAGAACTACACGCTCAACTTTGGGCCTCAGCATCCGGCGGCGCATGGGGTGTTGCGCTTGGTGCTTGAGCTTGACGGCGAAGTGATTCAACGCGCTGACCCGCACATTGGCTTGTTGCACCGTGCCACCGAAAAACTGGCCGAAAGCAAGACGTACATCCAGTCGCTGCCGTACATGGACCGCCTTGACTACGTGTCGATGATGGCCAACGAGCACGCCTACTGCCTGGCCATCGAGAAGCTGCTGGGGCTTGAGGTGCCCATCCGCGCACAGTACATCCGCGTGATGTTTGCCGAAATCACCCGCTTGCTCAATCACCTGATGTGGTTGGGTGCCCACGGGCTTGATTGCGGCGCGATGAACGTGTTGATCTATTGCTTCCGCGAGCGCGAAGACCTGTTCGACCTGTACGAAGCGGTGTCGGGCGCGCGCATGCACGCAGCGTACTTCCGCCCAGGTGGTGTGTACCGCGACCTGCCCGAATCGATGCCGCAATATCAGGTCAGTCGCATCAAGAATCAAAAGGCCATCGATCGCCTGAATGCGACGCGCCAGGGTTCGATGCTTGATTTCATCGACGACTTTTGTGCGCGGTTCCCCAAGAATGTCGACGACTACGAAACCTTGCTGACCGAGAACCGCATCTGGAAGCAGCGCACGGTGGGCGTGGGTGTGGTGAGCCCCGAGCGGGCCCTCAACCTGGGTTTCTCAGGCGCCATGTTGCGTGGCTCAGGCATTGCGTGGGACTTGCGCAAAAAGCGCCCCTACGACGTGTACGACCGGTTGGACTTTGACATTCCGATTGGCACCAATGGCGACACTTACGATCGCTACGTGGTGCGCGTTGAAGAAATGCGTCAGTCCAATCGCATCATTCAGCAATGCTCAGCTTGGCTGCGCGCCAACCCAGGCCCGGTGATCGTTGACAACCACAAGGTGGCGCCACCTTCTCGTGTCTCGATGAAAGAGAACATGGAGGAGCTGATTCACCACTTCAAGCTCTTCACCGAAGGCATGCATGTGCCCGAGGGTGAGGCCTATGCAGCGGTGGAGCACCCCAAAGGTGAATTTGGAATTTACATCGTCAGCGACGGTGCCAACAAGCCGTACCGATTGAAGATCCGCGCACCTGGTTTTGCACACCTGGCGGCCCTGGACGAAATGGCGCGCGGCCACATGCTGGCCGACGCCGTGGCAATCATCGGCACGATGGACATCGTGTTCGGGGAGATTGACCGATGAGTTTTGTGATCACCGACCCCGTGCGTGTGCGCATGGACCGGGAAGTGGCCAAGTACCCCGCCGACCAAAAGCAGTCGGCGGTGATGGCCTGCTTGGCCATTGCGCAGCAAGTGCATGGGCACATCAACACCGATGTTGAAAAGGCTGTCGCTCACCACCTGGGCATGGCACCGATTGCCGTGCGCGAGGTTTCAACGTTTTACAACATGTACAACCAAACGCCAGTGGGCAAGTACAAGTTGAACATTTGCACCAACCTGCCGTGCCAGTTGCGTGAAGGTCAGTCGGCGCTCGACCACGTGTGCAAACGGCTCGGTGTAGAGCCCTACGGCACGACAGCAGACGGCTTGTTCACCGTGCAGCCCAGCGAATGCTTGGGTGCCTGCGCCGACGCGCCGGTGATGTTGGTCAACGACCGTGAAATGCTCAGCTTCATGCAGACCGAGCGCCTGGATGCCCTGATGAACGACATCAAAAAGAACGGCTGATGGCAATGATCGACTTCAACCGCTACAAAGCAACGGGCCAAGAGACTTGTTTTCATGGTCGGCATTTGGGTGCCCAGATTTACGACGGCTTGGACGGCAAGAACTGGCGCTTGAAAGACTATGAGGCGCGCGGCGGCTACCAAGCCCTTCGCAAGTTATTGGGGGTGGCGGGTGCCGAGCCCATGACACCCGACCAGGTCATTGCCGTGGTCAAGGCGAGTGCCTTGCGTGGACGCGGGGGCGCTGGGTTTCCGACCGGGTTGAAGTGGAGCTTCATGCCGCGCGCGTTTCCGGGTCCCAAGTACCTCGTTTGCAACTCGGACGAGGGCGAGCCTGGCACTTGCAAAGACCGCGACATCTTGTTGTACAACCCGCACATCGTCATCGAAGGCATGATCATTGCAGCCTACGCGATGGGGGTGCAAACAGGCTACAACTACATTCACGGTGAAATCTTTGAAGCCTATGAGCGCTTTGAAGAGGCGTTGGAAGAGGCCCGTGCTGCAGGCTACTTGGGTGGCAAGATTCTGGGCAGTGGCTACAGTTTTCAGCTTCATGCCTTCCATGGGTTTGGCGCCTACATCTGCGGCGAAGAAACTGCCTTGCTCGAGTCGCTCGAAGGCAAAAAAGGGCAACCTCGGTTTAAACCGCCGTTTCCGGCGAGTTTTGGTCTTTACGGCAAACCCACCACGATCAACAACACCGAAACCTTTGCGGCGGTGCCGTGGATCATTCGCAACGGTGGCGAGGCCTACCTGGCCTTGGGCAAGCCCAACAATGGTGGCACCAAGATTTATTCGGTGGTGGGCGACGTCAACAAGCCCGGTAACTACGAAGTGCCCATGGGCACGCCTTTCCCTAAACTGTTGGAGCTGGCCGGTGGCGTGCGCAGCGGCCGAAAACTCAAGGCGGTGATTCCAGGGGGTTCGTCAGCACCGGTGTTGCCGGCGGCCATCATGAACGAGTGCACGATGGATTACGACAGCATTGCCAAAGCAGGGTCGATGCTGGGTTCGGGCGCCGTCATCGTGATGGATGACTCGCGTTGCATGGTCAAGAGCCTGCTTCGCCTATCCTACTTTTACCAGCACGAAAGCTGCGGTCAGTGCACCCCATGCCGTGAGGGCACCGGCTGGTTGTGGCGCATGGTGGACCGCATTGAGCATGGCCGGGGCAAGCTGGAAGATTTGGCGCTGCTTGACTCGGTGGCTGACAGCATCAAAGGCCGAACCATTTGTGCGCTGGGCGACGCAGCCGCCATGCCCGTGCAGGCCATGCTCAAACACTTTCGTGGTGAGTTTGAACAACACATCAAGCAGCAGGGCTGCCCCCACAACCCACAGCACGCACCGCCCGGCGCGGTGTTGCAGTCAGCCGCTGTGGCGGCTTAGCGCGACGACCCCATGGTTGAAATCGAACTTGACGGTAAAAAAGTCAGCGTGGCTGAAGGCAGCATGGTCATGCATGCTGCCGATGCGGCCGGCACCTACATCCCGCATTTTTGTTATCACAAGAAGCTGAGCATTGCGGCCAACTGCCGCATGTGCTTGGTGGACGTCGAAAAAGCGCCCAAGCCGATGCCGGCCTGCGCCACGCCGGTGACCAACGGCATGATCGTTCGCACCAAGAGCGACAAGGCTGTCAAGGCGCAAAAGTCGGTGATGGAGTTTTTGCTCATCAACCACCCACTCGATTGTCCCATCTGTGACCAAGGCGGTGAGTGCCAGTTGCAAGACTTGGCGGTCGGTTACGGCGGAAGCGGTTCTCGCTACCACGAAGAAAAACGCGTGGTGCTGCCCAAAGACGTGGGCCCCCTGATCTCGATGCAAGAGATGAGCCGCTGCATCCATTGCACGCGCTGCGTTCGCTTTGGCCAAGAGGTAGCCGGCGTGATGGAGCTCGGCATGGTGAACCGTGGTGAGCACGCCGAGATCACCACCATCGCGGGCGAGACGATCGACTCCGAGTTGTCGGGCAACATGATTGACATTTGCCCGGTGGGCGCCTTGACCAGCAAACCCTTTCGGTACAGCGCACGCACCTGGGAGCTTTCTCGCCGCAAGAGCGTCAGCCCGCACGATTCCACCGGCACACCCTTGATCATGCAGGTCAAAGGCAACGAGGTGATGCGCGTGGTTCCGCTGGAACACGAAGACATCAACGAATGCTGGATCGCCGATCGCGACCGGTTCTCTTACGAGGCCCTGCAGGCGCCCACGCGCTTGTTATCGCCGATGGTCAAGCAAGGCGGGCAATGGCACACGGTTGATTGGCCCACGGCGCTTGGCTACGTGGTTGACGGCCTGAAACGCGTGACAGCCGAGTTTGGATCAACCGGTGTCGGTGCTTTGGTGTCGCCCAGCGCGTCCATCGAATCGCTTCACTTGTTGGGCAAGTTGGTGCGTGGCTTGGGCAGTGACAACATTGACCATCGCCTTCGCCATGTCGTTAGCGCGCCTGCAACGCGTTCGATCCGCTGGCTTGGCCGCTCTGTCGCTTCGCTTTCATTGCTTGATCGTGCGCTGGTGGTCGGCAGCTTCTTGCGCAAAGACCACCCCTTGTTCGCGTTGCGTTTGCGCCATGCAGCCCGTCACGGGGCGGCGGTGCACAGCGTGGGCGCCTGCCTTGACGATTGGTTGATGCCCATGGGCCAGCGCATCGTTGAAACGCCCAGCCGCTGGATTGATGTTTTGGCAGACGTCGCGCGAGAGGCTGCGGCCATCAAGGCTGGCGCTGCGTCAACGTCGGGTACGCCCGCTGCTGCAGTGGCTGCGTCCTTGATGGGTGGTGAGCAAAAAGCTATTTTGTTGGGCCAGTCAGTGGCTCAAAGTCCCGATGCCTTGCGCATGCTCGCGTTGGCCCACGACATTGCCGTGCAGACGGGCGCAACAGTAGGTTGGCTGGGTGAAGGCGGAAACAACGTGGGCGCGCAATGGGTGGGTGCCATGCCTCAAACCGACGGCTTGAGCGCAGCGCAGATGATGTCGCGCCCCATGAAGGCTTTGTTTTTACTTGACGTTGACCCCATGTTGGACGGCTCCAACGCGTACGCCACGCGCTCGGTGCTGGAGGGTTCTGGCCTGGTCATTGCGATGACGCCTTTCAGCGACGCCATGGCTGACGTGGCCGATGTGATGCTGCCCATTGCACCCTTTGCCGAAACCTCGGGCTCGGTCGTCAATGCCGAAGGTCGCTTGCAGTCATTTCATGGCGTGGTCAAACCTCGCGGCGAAACGCGCCCCGCCTGGAAGGTGCTGCGGGTGATGGGCAACATGTTGGGTCTGTCGGGCTTTGACCATGAATCCTCAGAAGCGGTGCGAGACGAAGCCATGGTTTCGGCCGGGACCATTGGCACGCGACTCGACAACACTCCCGCTGGCTTGGTGTCTGCCGATGGTGCTGAGGCGTCCCCGCCGCTGGCAGGTATGTTGGGTGGTGCGACATTGGAGCGAATTGCCGATGTGCCGATTTATGCCGTTGACTCGCTTGTGCGTCGAGCGCCTGCACTCCAAGCCACGGCTGACGCCAAAGCGCCTGCGGTAAGCCTGCCCACCACGGTATGGACGTCGCTGGGTCTGCAGGCAGGTGCGCGAGTTCTGGTCACGCAAGGGGCTGCATCGGCCACGTTGGTGGCGGCGCACGACCCGACTTTGGCCCCTCAGGCCGTACGGGTGGCGGCGGGTCGACCTGACACAGCATCGCTGGGTGCGATGTTTGGTGCCATCAACGTTCGCAAGGCTGGGTAAGCGCCATGTTTGAATCGTTGCATCAAGGGGCCAATGCGCTGCTGGGCCCAACGTTGTGGCTTGTCGTCTGGAGCCTGATCAAGATCGTGGCGGTGGTGGCACCGCTGATGGGCTGTGTTGCTTACCTGACCCTTTGGGAGCGCAAGGCCATCGGGTGGTCACAGATTCGCCCTGGCCCCAACCGTGTGGGCCCTTGGGGTTTGCTTACACCGATCGCAGACGCCGTCAAACTGATCTTCAAAGAGATCATTCGCCCCACGGCGGCCAGCAAAGGCCTGTTCTTTCTCGGCCCCGTCATGACGATCATGCCGGCCTTGGCTGCATGGGCCGTGGTGCCGTTTGGTCCTGAAGTGGCGCTGGCAAACGTCAATGCAGGCTTGTTGTTCCTGATGGCCATCACATCACTTGAGGTGTATGGGGTCATCATTGCTGGCTGGGCGTCCAACTCCAAGTATGCGTTTTTAGGCGCCCTGCGCGCGTCGGCGCAAATGGTGAGCTACGAGATCGCCATGGGGTTTGCGCTCGTGATCGTTCTGATGGTCAGTGGCAGCATGAACATGACTGAGATCGTGCTGCAGCAAGGGCGAGGGTGGGGTGCCGACAAGGGTTTGAACCTGCTGTCGTGGAATTGGCTGCCGCTGTTCCCGATTTTTGTCGTTTACTTCATCGCCGGATTGGCCGAGACCAACCGCCACCCCTTTGACGTGGTGGAGGGCGAGTCCGAGATCGTGGCCGGTCACATGGTGGAGTACTCGGGCATGAGCTTTGCCATGTTCTTCTTGGCCGAGTACGCCAACATGATTTTGGTCAGCACGCTGTGCGTCATCATGTTTTTGGGCGGCTGGTTGTCGCCCATCGATTCGGTGGTTTTCAACTGGATACCTGGGTGGATCTGGCTGGCCATCAAGGTGTTTGTCGTAGTGACCATGTTCTTGTGGGTGCGGGCTTCTTTTCCGCGCTACCGCTACGACCAAATCATGCGTTTGGGTTGGAAAATCTTCATTCCCATCACGCTGGTGTGGCTTGTATTGGTGGGCATCTGGATCCAGTCACCGTGGAGCATTTGGAAATAGCCATGCAGTCGGCAGACTTTTCAACCTTGGTTTGGCAGCGTCGCAACACTTGCAGTGTCGAGCGCTCATGCTGTGTTTCTGGAGGTCCGCGATGACGTCGGTCACCACCATCAAAGATTTTTTCGCCAGCTTTTTGCTGCTTGAACTGCTCAAGGGTTTGCGCCTGACGGGCCGTCATTTCTTTTCGCGCAACATCACGGTTCAGTTTCCTGAAGAACGCACGCCTCAAAGCCCGCGCTTTCGGGGCCTGCACGCTTTGCGTCGCTATGAAAACGGCGAAGAGCGCTGCATTGCTTGCAAGCTTTGCGAGGCCGTGTGCCCCGCGCTTGCAATCACGATCGAGTCCGAGGTGCGAGCCGACGGTTCAAGGCGCACCACGCGTTACGACATCGATCTGACAAAGTGCATCTTTTGCGGATTCTGCGAAGAAAGTTGCCCCGTGGATTCCATCGTTGAAACCCACATCTTTGACTACCACGGCGAAAAGCGAGGCGACTTGTACTTCACCAAAGAAATGTTGTTGGCTGTGGGTGACCGCTACGAACCCCAGATTGCCAAGGCCAAGGAGGCCGACGCGCGTTACCGCTGATCGATCCGACCCCATCCCAGTGCACCGTTGACCATGAATCCCACCACCGTTTTGTTCTACCTTTTTGCCGCCGTGCTGCTGTTTGCCGCATTCCGCGTCATCACGGCCAAAAGCACGGTCCACGCGGCGCTTTACTTGGTGCTGGCGTTTTTCAATGCCGCTTGCCTATGGATGATGTTGAAGGCCGAGTTTTTGGCCATTGCTTTGGTGCTGGTGTACGTGGGCGCTGTGATGGTGTTGTTTTTGTTTGTTGTCATGATGCTTGACATCAACACCGACCAGCTCCGCGCTGGCTTTTGGAAGCGTTTTCCGTCGGTGGGGTTTGTCGGCCTTCTGATCTTTTTTGAGATGGCCATCGTGCTGCGCAGCGGATTCAACGTCGTGGTGCCGTCACCGCACAACGAGCCCAAAACGGCGGGCATGGACAACACACGACAGTTGGGCATCGACATGTTCACCAACTACCTGTACCCCCTGCAAATTGCGGCGGTGTTGCTGTTGGTGGCCATCATTGCGGCCATTGCGCTCACCTTGCGACAGCGTAAAGAGTCCAAAGCCATCGACGCGTCGCAGCAGATTCGAGTTAAAAAGTCAGACCGCTTGCGTGTGGTGCGCATGGATGCCACCGTGGAGCCGGTTGCGGCGCGGGCCGCAGCAGAGGCCACTGGCGGCAACACGGCGCCCGCGGCAGGCCCCGCACCCAAAGGAGCCGCGTGATGATGGGCGCTTTGACACTGTCGCACTTCCTCGTGCTCGGGGCCTTGTTGTTTGCCCTGTCGGTGATTGGTATTTTCATGAACCGTCGCAACCTCATCGTGTTGCTGATGGCAATTGAGTTGATGTTGCTGGCAGTCAACCTCAACTTCATTGCCTTCTCGCACTACCTGGGCGACATGGCTGGGCAGGTGTTTGTGTTTTTCATTCTCACCGTGGCGGCGGCTGAGTCGGCCATTGGTTTGGCCATTTTGGTGGTGCTGTTTCGCAATCGATCTTCGATCAACGTCGAAGAGCTCGACGCGCTGAAGGGTTGATGGCGATGGGCACAACATTGAATTCAAACTTGCTGCTCATGGTGGTGCTGGCGCCGTTGGTGGGCGCCATCGTGGCCGGTTTTTGGGGCAAGATGGTGGGGCGACGTGCGTCCCACGTCATCACCATCTTGGGCGTGCTGTTGGCATTCATCGGTTCGTGCGTGGTGTTGAAGCAAGTGATCGATGGGGCGCGGTTCAACGCCACCATTTACGAGTGGATGGTGTTGGGGGACTTCAAGATGGAGGTCGGCTTTTTGGTCGACGGCCTGACGGCCATGATGATGTGCGTGGTGACGTTCGTGTCGCTCATGGTGCACATCTACACCATTGGCTACATGGAGGACGACCCGGGCTACCAACGCTTCTTCTCGTACATCTCGCTATTCACGTTTTCGATGTTGATGCTGGTGATGAGCAACAACTTCTTGCAGCTGTTCTTTGGCTGGGAGGCTGTGGGCTTGGTGTCTTACTTGTTGATTGGCTTTTGGTTCAAGAAGCCAACAGCCATTTTTGCCAACATGAAGGCCTTTTTGGTCAACCGGGTGGGCGACTTTGGCTTCATCTTGGGCATTGGGTTGGTGGCAGCCTATGCCGGTACGCTCAACTACAGCGAGGCGTTTGCACGCGCCGGTGACTTGGCCAAGTTGCAGTTTCCTGGCTCCGATTGGCAGCTGATCACGGTGACATGCATTTGCCTCTTCATCGGTGCGATGGGCAAGAGCGCGCAGTTTCCGTTGCATGTGTGGTTGCCTGATTCCATGGAAGGGCCCACACCCATTTCGGCCCTGATTCACGCGGCCACCATGGTGACAGCGGGCATCTTCATGGTGGCACGCATGTCGCCGCTCTTCGAGTTGAGCGACACCGCGCTGAGTTTTGTGATGGTGATCGGGTCGATCACTGCGCTGTTCATGGGCTTCTTGGGCATCATCCAAAACGACATCAAGCGCGTGGTGGCATATTCCACGCTGTCGCAGTTGGGGTACATGACGGTGGCTTTGGGTGCTTCGGCGTACTCGGTTGCCGTGTTCCACCTGATGACCCATGCGTTCTTCAAAGCTTTGCTGTTTTTGGGTGCTGGTTCGGTCATCATTGGCATGCACCATGATCAGGACATCCGCAACATGGGCGGCCTGTGGAAGCACATGAAGATCACTTGGCTGACGTGCCTGTTGGGGTCGTTGGCGTTGATTGGCACGCCACTGTTTGCCGGTTTTTACAGCAAAGACAGCATCATTGAGGCCGTGCATGCAAGCCAGTTGTGGGGCGCTGGCTTTGCCAACGTGGCCGTGTTGGCAGGTGTCTTCGTCACAGCGTTTTATTCTTTCCGCATGTTCTTTCTTGTTTTTCACGGCAAAGAACGGTTTCACCACAAGCCGTTTCCGGGTGAACACGATCACCACGACGACGATCACCACGGGGCGCATGCCCACACCCCACACGAGTCACCATGGGTGATCACGGCACCGCTGGTGTTGTTGGCCATTCCCTCGGTGTTGATAGGCTACTACACCATCAGCCCCATGCTGTTTGGTGATTTCTTCAAAGACGCCATCGTCGTCGACGGCGTTAAACACGGGGCCATGGCGACGATTGCCAAAGCTTGGCATGGTCCCTGGGCCATGGCGGTTCATGCTTTAACGACGGCGCCATTTTGGTTTGCGTTGTTGGGCGTGGTCTCGTCGTGGTTTATCTACCTCAAGCGACCATCGATTGCCGACACGTTCAAGCGCGTGTTGAGCCCAATTTACACCCTGCTTGACAACAAGTACTACTTCGACGCGTTCAATCAAAACGTTTTGGCCCGTGCGGCGCGTGGGTTGGGCATGGGCCTTTGGAAGGGCGGGGACACCACGTTGATCGATGGCGCCATCATCAATGGGTCGGCACGCAGCATTGGCGCACTGGCCGACGTGACGCGTCGGTTGCAAACGGGGCAACTCTATTGGTACGCCTTCGTCATGATGCTCGGCGTGTTTGCGTTGATGACGTGGCAGTTGTGGCCTTACATCGTCGCTTGGCTTGGCAAATGGGCGGCGCTGCGCTGAATCGCGCACACCCCATGTCAATCAGAACAACATCGGAACAATTCAAATGGGTTTGTTGAGCACTGCGATTTGGTTGCCAATCCTGGGCGGGGTGTTTTTACTCGCGCTGGGCCGCGACCAAAGCCTGAACACCGTGCGATGGTTTGCGCTGATCTTGGCGATCGCGTCATTTTTGGTCACGAGCCCCCTCCTGGCCGACTTTGACAACACCACGGCCGCCATGCAGTTTCAAGAAAAGTGGATGTGGATTCAAGGCTTCAACGTTCACTATCACTTGGGTGTGGATGGCATTTCGTTGTGGTTTGTGCCGCTGACGGCTTTCATCACGGTCATCGTGGTGATCTCGGCATGGGATGTGATCACCGACCGCACGCATCAGTACATGGGTGCCTTCTTGATCTTGTCGGGCCTGTTGGTGGGCGTGTTCAGCGCCGTTGACGGCCTGCTGTTTTACGTCTTTTTTGAAGCCACTTTGATTCCGATGTACATCATCATCGGTATCTGGGGTGGGCAACGCCGCGTGTACGCCGCGTTCAAGTTCTTTTTGTACACGTTGCTGGGTTCGCTGCTGATGCTGATTGCAATCTTGTACTTGTACTTCAAGTCAGGCGGCAGTTTTGACATCCTGACCTGGCACAAGCTGCCACTGACCATGAAGCCGCAAACGCTGCTGTTTTTTGCGTTCTTCGCCGCTTTCTCCGTCAAGGTTCCGATGTGGCCTGTGCACACCTGGTTGCCTGACGCCCACGTGGAGGCGCCCACAGGGGGCTCGGTGGTGCTGGCTGCCATCATGCTCAAGCTGGGCGCGTATGGATTTTTGCGGTTCTCGCTGCCCGTGGCGCCTGACGCCAGTCAAGAGTTTGCAACGTTCATCATCGCTTTGTCCCTGATCGCCGTCGTGTACATCGGCCTGGTGGCCTTGGTGCAACAAGACATGAAGAAGCTGGTGGCGTATTCGTCCATCGCCCACATGGGATTCGTCACTTTGGGCTTCTTTCTCTTCAATGAGTTGGGCGTTTCGGGCGCATTGATGCAAATGATCAGTCACGGTTTTGTTTCGGGTGCCATGTTCTTGTGCATTGGGGTGCTGTACGACCGCATGCATTCGCGTGAGATTTCTTCTTACGGTGGGGTGGTTAACACCATGCCCAAGTTTGTGGGCTTTGCCGTGTTTTTTGCCATGGCGAACATTGGTTTGCCAGGCACGGGCGGATTCGTCGGCGAATGGATGGTTATTCTGGGGTCGGTGAAGGTCAACTTCTGGCTGGCCGCCGTCGCAGCCACCACTTTGGTTTTTGGTGCGGCGTACACACTTTGGATGGTCAAACGCGTTTACTTTGGCGACGTTGCCAACGAGCACGTGCAAGAGCTGAACGACATCGATCGCCGCGAGTTTTGGATGCTGGCACTTCTTGCCGCCGCCGTGCTTTGGATGGGGGTGTACCCCAAGCCTTTCACCGACGCCATGCACGTGTCGGTGACCGAGTTGTTGCGGCACGTTGCAGTGTCCAAGTTGAACTGACATGAACTCCATGAATTGGCTTGTTCTTTATCCCGAAATCGTCCTCTTGGTGATGGCATGCGTCGTTGCGCTTCTGGACTTGTTCGTCACCGATCGGTTGCGGCGCCCCACCTACTGGTTGACCTTGGCCACGCTTGCGGCGGTGGCCGTGTTGCACCTCTCTTACTTGGATGCCGGGCAATCCCTCTACGGCATGCAGCGCCTGGTGGTGTCTGACCCGATGGGGCACCTGCTGGCGTTCTTCGCGTCGGTTGCGGTGGCCGTGACCATCATCTACGCACAACCCTACATCGCTGATCGAGAAATGTTGCAAGGCGAGTTTTTCAGCCTTAGTTTGTTTGCGTTGCTGGGCATCTCCATCATGGTGTCAGCGAACAACTTTTTGGTGATTTACCTGGGCTTGGAGGTGATGAGTTTGTCGCTTTACGCACTGGTGGCACTTCGACGCGACAGCGCAGTGGCTACCGAAGCAGCGATGAAGTACTTTGTCCTGGGTGCGTTGGCCAGTGGCTTCTTGCTTTATGGGCTGTCAATGATGTACGGCGCCACCGGTTCCCTCGACCACACAGAGGTGTTTGACGCGATCCAAACCGGACGCATCAACAAAGGGGTACTGACCTTGGGCTTGGTATTTGTGGTGTCAGGCTTGGCGTTCAAATTGGGTGTGGTGCCTTTCCATATGTGGGTGCCAGACGTCTACCACGGCGCCCCCACAGCAGCCACTTTGTTGGTGGCGGGGGCCCCCAAGTTGGCCGCGTTTGGCATGACGATACGCGTGTTGCACGAAGGCATGAACGGGCTTGCCGATGACTGGCAGCAGATGTTGATGATCCTGGCGGTGGCATCCTTGCTGGTGGGCAACGTGGTTGCGATTGCACAGACCAATCTCAAGCGCATGCTGGCGTACTCCACGATCGCACAAATGGGGTTTGTGTTGTTGGGGTTGACCCCCACCGTGGTGGCCGTCAACACGATGTCATCGGCCAATGGGTACAGCTCGTCGATGTTTTACCTTGTGACCTACGTGTTGACCACGCTCGGCACCTTCGGTTTGATCATGATGCTGGCGCGCCAAGGCTTTGAAAGTGATGAGATTCAAGACTTGTCAGGGCTGTCGAGTCGCAAGCCCTGGATGGCCGGTGTGATGACCCTCTTCATGCTCTCGTTGGCGGGCATCCCGCCTACGGTGGGCTTTTATGCCAAGCTGTCGGTGCTGCAGGCTTTGGTCACCACCAACAGCACCTTGCACATTACGGTGGCCGTGGTGGCCGTGCTGTTGTCTTTGGTGGGGGCCTACTACTACCTGCGTGTTATCAAGGTGATGTGGTTTGATGAACCGATTCAGGTGGCCAACGAATCCACCCATGATGTGCGCTTGGCGCACGCTGTGTTGGCCATCAATGGGGCAGCCGTGTTGTTGTTGGGCATTTTGCCTGGTGGTCTGATGGCGATTTGCCGCGACGCCATCGTGCGAGCGCTGGCAACCTAATCTACTCTTAAAGACCTTTGGGCGCACCCGTTACGCGTGATGGTTTGAATGTGAATCACGACGACCCTCTAAAAGAAACTTGCCTGGATTCGCAAGTGGCTTGGAGAGGGCATTTGTTGGACGTGCGCATCGACCGCGTGCGGCTGCCCGATGGCCGTGAGGCCACGCGCGAGTACATCGTGCACCCAGGTGCTGTGATGATCATCCCCATCTTGGACGCCAACCACGTTGTCATGGAGCGCCAGTACCGCTACCCCATGGGGCGCGCCATGCTCGAGATGCCCGCTGGCAAGATTGATGCAGGCGAGGCTCCGTGGCTGTGTGCGCGACGTGAATTGCAAGAAGAGACAGGGTACCAAGCCACCGAGTGGGCCTGCGCAGGCATTTTGCACAATGCCATCGCCTACTCTACGGAGGGCATTGAGATTTGGTTTGCACGTGGCTTGATCGGCGGCGATAAGCAGCTGGATTCAGGTGAGTTTTTGGATGTGCTGACCCTCAGCGACGATGCGCTGGATGCTGGCGTGACAGACGGTTCGATCACAGACGCCAAGACCATGATCGCGCTCTTGTACTTGCAGAAGTACCGCGCAGGGTTGTTGTCGTTGACGTGGACGCGCAACGAAGGTCTGACTGCATGAAAGTGCTCAATCTGCGCTGCAGCAACGGGCATGGGTTCGAGGGTTGGTTTGCCAGCGACGATGACTTCTTGGCTCAAAACGGTGCGCAGCGCATTGAATGTCCTCTATGCGCAGATCAGGTCATCGTGCGCATGCCTTCGGCTCCGCGATTGAACCTTCGCGCCAAAGAGTCGACAGCCAGCCCAACAGGTGCTGGCGTTGCTGTTGCCGCCGCAGAGCCCATGCCCAATGCCATGCCAAACGACATGCAAGCGCTTTGGTTGAAGGCCGTTCGACACGTGTTGAGCAACACCGACGACGTGGGCCCCAGGTTTGCTGATGAGGCCCGGCGCATTCACTACGGCGAGGTTGCGCCACGCGGCATTCGAGGGCAAGCCACGCGTGATGAACGCGAAGCGTTGAAGGACGAAGGCATCGAGGTGGCGTCTCTGCCAATTCCTGAGGCGCTCAAGGGCCCCCTGCAGTAGTTAACGGGCTGTTACGGGCGAGGCGAGGTTTCAACGCGCACCACGCGGCCTGGGTTCATGATGCCTTGAGGATCAAGCGCTCGTTTGAGCGTGCGCATCAGGTCGAGGGCGGCAGGATCTTTGCGCAAGGCAAGCTCGTCAACTTTCAGCACCCCAATGCCGTGCTCTGCAGAGATCGAGCCGCCGTGGGCACCTACAGCGTCGTAGACCAGTGCGTTGATTTGGGATTCTTGGGTGCGCAAGAACGCGGCTGGATCAATGCCCTCGGGTGCCTGCACGTTGAAGTGCAAGTTCCCGTCACCCAGGTGCCCAAAGTTAACCAACCGGATCCCTGGTACGGCTTGCATCATGGCCGCCATGGCGGTGTCGCAAAACGAGTCGATGCGTGACACCGGCAGTGAAACGTCGTGTTTGATGTTCAAGCCCTCTTGCGCTTGGGCCAAGGGTATCGACTCACGCAGATGCCACATGGTCTTCGATTGGGCAATGGTTTGCGCCACAGCAGCATCGTGAATCACCCCTTGATCCAAGGCGATCTCTAAAAGCCGCTCAAATTGACTGCGTGCGTGCGTTTCACTTTCGTGGTCGGAGACTTCAAGCAACACCGTCCAGGGCGAGGGTGGCAAGGGCTGCTTGAGTGCAGGCATGTGCGTGGCCACCAAGCTCAATGAAAACTGGTTCATCACTTCGAAACCAGTCAGCGTGGCACCAAGATTTTGTTGTGCCATGCCCAGCAGCGCCACGCATTGCGACAAGCTTTGGCATGCCGCCATGGCAGTCATCGACGCGGCCGGCAGGGGCGTGAGCTTCATCGTCGCTGCCGTGATCACGCCCAGCGTGCCCTCGCTGCCGATGTACAAGTGGCGAAGGTCGTAACCCGTGTTGTCTTTGCGAAGCCCCGTCAAGCCATGCCAGATGGCACCTTCGGTGGTCACCACTTCCAACCCGAGACACAGATCGCGCGCATTGCCAAAGCGCAGTACTTGCGTACCGCCTGCGTTGGTGGCCAGGTTGCCGCCCAGTGTGCAACTTCCCTCGGACGCCAAGCTGAGAGCAAGCCAGTAACCCTGAGCCCGAGCGGCCTCTTGCACGGTTTGCAACACACAGCCCGCCTGCGCGGTGATGGTCATGTTGGCGGTGTCGACGCCCAAGATTTGGTTCATGCGGGTCAGGCTCAACACGATCTGTTGCCCGCTACCGTCGGGCACACCACCACCCACCAGTCCTGTGTTGCCACCCTGCGGCACCAGGCTCACCCGCGCAGCGGCGCACAACCGAATCACCGCTGCGACCTCGGCGGTGGAGCCAGGACGCACCACCGCTTTGGCCTTTCCCCGGAATCTTTTTCGCCAGTCGATCTCCCAGGCGCCAAGGTCACCTTGCGTCAGCACGTGGCTCTCGCCGATCACCGATTGGATGTTGCGCAGCAGATCAGTCATGGCGATGAGGACGGTGCGGGTTGAGGGGCATGGGATGCAAAGCGGGCTCTCACGTGCCAAGCACACGCGACAAACAGCGCCACCGCCAACATCAGTTCGGTGGTGGCCAACCGAGCACTCAAGCCGGTGTCGCTGGCGGCGCGCAGTGCGCCCTCGGCAGCGTACAACCACACCAGCATGCTCATCCATCGAAACGTTTTGAGGCGGTACTTGGCCAAACCAGCAACGCCCATGGCCAGTGGGACCACTTTCAGGGCCAACGAGCGCGCCCCAATCGGCGCCCACAACAGCTCCCACCCCAATCCGAGCGCAATCAGTGCCATGGTCAAAATCAGGGCTGCAAGGCGTGTGCGTCTCGACACGGCGGAGGGGAGTGCGGTCTGGGAAAGGGCTTGCATGCTGGCATCATAGGGTGATGTCCACCTCCATTCCATGGCCTGCACGGTTTCGCAGCCAAGTCCAAGCCCTTGCCGACACCATGCAGACTTGGCCATGGCTGGACACGGTTCGCACGCTGCGCGAGCGATTTCGTGAGGACCGTCTGGGTCTCACGGCAAGCAGTTTGGCCTTCACCACCCTGATTGCGCTGGTGCCATTGGTCACGGTGATGTTGGCAGCCTTCTCGGCGTTTCCGATGTTTGGTGGGTTTCAACTTGCACTGGAGAAGTATTTTGTGCAGAACTTGGTGCCGCCTTCCATTGCGCAACCGGTGCTGAAGTCCTTGACCCTCTTTGCCACCAAGGCCACACAAATGGGGTCTGCCGGCCTGGCCGCTTTGGTGGTCACGGCGTTTGCGCTGGTGTTGACGATTGATCGCACCCTGAACACCATTTGGCGTGTGCGTCGCAAACGCCCTTTGGCGCAACGCGTGATGGTCTATTGGGCTGCGCTGACGCTGGGACCATTGTTGGTGGGCGTGTCGTTGACGCTGTTGACTTACGCATTGACCAACACCACCCGCACCGCGCGCGCGATGACGCCGACGGCGGAACTTGCGCTGCAAACGCTCGAGTTCGCACTCTTCGTGCTGGGTGTTGCATCGCTCTACCGTTTTGTGCCCAACACCCATGTGCGATGGCGCCACGCACTGGCGGGGGCGGTGTTTGTGGCCGCGGGTCTGCAACTGGCCAAGGGCGGTATCGCTTGGTACGCCAGCAACACACCGTTGTTCACCAACGTGTATGGCGCGTTTGCCACCGTGCCCATTTTGTTGTTGTGGCTGTACTTGATGTGGGTGGTGGTGCTGCTCGGGGCGGTGATTGCCGCCTACGCGCCAAGTTTATCGATGCGCATCGTACGGCCTGCAAACACCGCCGGGTTTCGTTTTGCGATGGCGTTGTCGGTGCTGCGCGAGTTGTTGGCGGTGCGCGCAGCAGATGCGCGAGGCTTGTCGTTGGAAGCATTGGCGCAGGCCCTGCGAACCGACCCTCTGCTGGTCGAGCCCATGCTGGACGGATTGTTGCGCATCGACTGGATCGCGCGCATCGAAGAGGAGGGGGCTCAGCGATGGGTGTTGTTGATCGATCCCGCCACAACGTTGGCTGCGCCCTTGGTCGACAGCATGTTGCTGGCGCCCACGCCCACCACGCAAGCCTTTCGCACCCACGCGGCACTGCCGTCGATGATGCTGGGTGATTTGCTTTGATGTGAGGGTGTGCTAAGGCGTCAAGATCAGCTCGAGGCTTTGGGCCCGGGTGGTGGTGGGCGGAAACTCACGGGCATTGCTCAGCATGGCGATGAATGCGTCGGGCGGAACGCTTTGGCTGAACAAGTAGCCCTGGTATTCGTCGCACCCACGATCGCGCAGAAAATCCAACTGCTCCTGGGTTTCAACGCCCTCAGCCACCACGCGCAGATCCAGCATGTGGGCCATGGCAATGGTGGCCGTGATAATCGCCGCGTCGCTCGGGTCCGTGGTTAGATCGTGCACAAACGACTTGTCAATTTTGAGGTAGGAAACCGGCAATTTCTTCAGGTAGCTCAGCGACGAGTAGCCAATGCCAAAGTCGTCCAGCGCCATGCGAATGCCTGTGCTGGCCAGGGCCACGGCGTTGCGCACGCTGGTTTCAGGGTCGACCAGCAACACCGACTCGGTTACCTCGATTTCAATCGCGCTGGCCGCCAGACCATGGCGCGCAAGTGTCTGGGCCACCAGGGGCGCCAAGCTTGGCTCTCGCAAATGGTTGGCAGCCAAATTGAGAGACACAGGCACCAGCGCATGCCCTGCAGCTCGCCAAGCAGCCTGCTGAGCGCAGACGGCTTGCAGCACCCATTCGCCCAGCGGAATGATCAGCTGCGTCTCTTCGCACAGGGTGATGAAGTCGCCTGGGTACACCAAACCACGCTCGGGGTGTTGCCACCGCAGCAAGGCCTCGGCGCCCACGATCTGATTGGATTGGGCGTCCACACGCGGCTGGTAGTGCAACACAAATTCATGCCGCTCCAAGGCGCGTCGCAACAGCGTTTCGGTGTTCATTTTGGACACCGCGCGCTCGGTCATCGACGGATCGTAGAAGTGAAAACGCCCCTTGCCGTCTTCTTTGGCACGGTACATCGCGATGTCGGCATGCTTGAGCAAAGCCTCGATGCTGTCGCCATCATCAGGGTACAAGGCCACCCCCACGCTGCCGCTGACAAACAACTCGGTGTTGTTAATCATCACGGGCTCGTGCAATGCATTGATCAGGCGGCGTGCCACGATCGCGGCCTCGTCGGCCGATTTGATGTCACTGACCATCACGGTGAATTCGTCGCCACCCAAACGCGCGATGCTGGGCGAGGCGTCGCCTTCGGTCGTGTTGCGGCCCACGGCATCAACCACACGGATCGAGCTTACCAAGCGCCCGCTGACGATCTTGAGCAATTCGTCGCCGGCACCATGGCCCATGGTGTCGTTGACGCGCTTGAAGTTATCCAGATCGATGAACATCACGGCCAACTTTTGGTCGTTGGCCTTGGCGTACGTCATGGCTGCGCTCAACTGCTTCAAGTACAAAAGCCTGTTGGGCAAACCGGTGAGGGTGTCGTAGAAAGCCAAGCGGCGAATTTGCTCTTCAGCGTCGGTGCGCTGTGTCACGTCGTGCACGGCACCTGCCACGCGGAGCGTTTTGCCTGCATCGTCGCGTGCAACAATTTCGATCTGCTGATGCACGTGGCGCACCAGGTTGTCAGATTGCAAAATGCGGTGCTGGGTCGAGAAATCGATGCCCTTGCGGATGGCGTTGTCGAACTCGGTTTGCACCCTTTCGAGGTCCTCGGGGTGCACGCACCGAAAGAGCGTTGCGCTCGTCATGGTGCTTTGGTCGGGGTTCTTGCCAAAAATGCGCCAGGCTTGGTCGGACAACACGATGCGATTGAGCGGGATGTCCCACAGCCAGTCTCCCATTTCACCAATGCGCTGGGCGTCGGACAGGCGGCGCTTGTTCTCGTTGAGCGCATTGATGGCGGTGCTGGCGCGCATCATGTAGCGCACGCGGTGCGGCAGGATGGGCCAGTTGATGGGCTTGGTGATGAAGTCGTTGGCACCCACCTCGAAGGCATGCTCGATGGACTTCACGTCGTCCAACCCGGTCATCATGACCACAGGCACCGCCTCGCCGCCAGGCATTGCGCGCAATTCGGCGCAGGCTGTGAAGCCGTCTTTGATGGGCATGCTGACGTCCATCAGGACCAAGTCAGGCATGCCTTTTTGAAGCATTTCAACGGCCACTTCGCCGTTCTCGGCTTCGATGACGTCAAAGCCGGCTCTCACCAGCGTGGCACGCGTCAGGCGTCGCCCACCAGCGTCGTCGTCAACCACCAAAATTTTGCCTGAGTTCATCATGCTGTCACCTCCATCTCAGCCTGCAACAAGGGCAGTACCGCTTTGTATTGCGCTTGAACGCTGCTTACCAGGGTGGCAGCGCCTTCTACGTTGCCAGACTTTCCAATGTGCTCAAGCTGACGGCATGCGTCGCCGATCTGGCTCGCGCCCACGTTGTGGCTGGCCGACTTGAGGCCGTGCGCCACGCGCGCCAGCTCGGCGGCGTTGCTGGTTTGAACGGCGGCCTCAAGGGCGCGCAAGTGCCCCGGCGCTTCATCGATGTAAATGTCCAGCACTTCTTTAAGCACTCCGGCTTGACCGTCAGGGTCCAGCGATCGAATGTTGTCCAGTGCACGTTGGTTCAAGGTCGCGCCAGGTGCCGCCAAAGGTCCGTGGGCGCTGGTCGACGTTTCAACGCCAGGCTCCTGGGCCGCCAACTGCACCAACTCGGGTGGCAGCCATCGTGCCATGGTGGCAGTGAGTTGATTGCGTGAGTAGGGCTTGGCCAGGTGGTCGTCCATGCCAGCTGCGATGCAAGTGTCAGCATCGCCCACCAATGCGTTGGCCGTCAGGGCAACGATGGGGATGCGTTTGCCCCCATTGGGTTGCTCCGCCTCCCACGCGCGAATGGCGCGGGTGGCTGCGTAACCGTCCAGGATGGGCATTTGGCAGTCCATCAAGACGATGTCGTAGCCGCCTTGCTTTGCGGCGTCAAGCGCCGCTTGACCGTTGGGCACGATCTCAAAGGTGCACCCAATCAGTTTGAACATGTTGCGTGCCACGATCTGGTTGACGCTGTTGTCTTCGGCCAAGAGCACGTGGGCACGGATCAGGGTTCTGTTGGAGACGCCGGCCACGGCATCCTGGGCCCGGGCCGCCGGGCCGCCGACGGCTTGTGCCATGGCGCGGAAGAGGTCTTGCCGTCGCACGGGCTTGGCCAGATAGGCTCCCACGCCCAGTTCTCGCGCACGCGACAACTCATCACCTGAATGCAATGACGTGACCATGATGATCGGCAAGGCGTGGAGCGCTGCGTTTTCGCGCACTGCGGCGGCCAGCTCCAAGCCGTTCATTCCGGGCATCTTCATGTCCACCACGGCCAAGTCGAAGGGTTTGCCCGAGGCGTGAGCGTGTTGCAGTTGCGCCATGGCTTCAAATCCGTTGCTGGCGCTTGCGTGCTGCATGCCAGCCGCGCGGGCATGGTGCAACAGAATTTCGGTGTTGGTGGCGTTGTCGTCCACAATCAAGACACGCTTGTCCGTCAACGCTTTGGGGTAAGCAGCCTTGGGAGGCTGCGTTGCCTTGTGCAACGGCATCGTGAACCAAAAGGTCGATCCCTTTCCCAGTGCGCTGTCGACGCCAATTTCACCGCCCATCAGTTGCACCAACTTGCGGCTGATCGCCAGGCCCAAGCCGGTGCCCCCGTAACGCCGTGTGGTCGAGCTGTCGGCTTGCTCAAACGCAGTGAAGAGCTTGTCGCAGGTGGCTTTGGACATGCCAGCCCCAGTGTCATGCACGCTGATCAGCAGGCCTCGCGCTTCATCACACGCGATGTCAATCAGCACCTCGCCTTGGTCGGTGAATTTGAGCGCGTTGCCCAGCAAGTTGGTCAACACCTGCCGGAAACGGTAGGGGTCGCCATGCAGCGCGGATGGCAGTGCTTCATCGAACCGAACAGCGAGCTCAAGCCCCTTGCTGTGGGCACGTGAAGCCAACAACTGCACCACGTCTTCAACCGCTTGGTAGAAGTCGTAGTCAAGCATTTCGATTTCAAGCTTGCCAGCCTCAATCTTGGAAAAATCAAGAATGTCGTTGATGATCATCAACAGCGTCTCGCCCGAGCTTCGAACGGTTTGCACCAAAGGACGTTGATCGTCGGACAGTGGTGTTTCAAGCAGCAATTCGGTCAGGCCCAACACACCGTTCATGGGGGTGCGGATTTCGTGGCTCATGTTGGCCAAGAAGTCGCTCTTGGCTTTGCTCGCGTTTTCGGCGGCAGCTTTGGCGGCGCGCAGTTCTCGGTCGCTGTCGCGAAGGGCCTTCTCGGTCAAGGCGCGTTCGGTCACGTCAAAGAACACGGTGTAGGTGCCCACCACCTCGCCTTGCTCATTGATGTCAGGCACGTGACGCCCGGAATGCCACACGGGGTTGCCGTCGCGGTCGGTGCGTTTTCGCTCGAGAGGAACGTCCACCCCTGACAACGCCGTTTGCAAGTTGGGCTGAATGTCTGCCCAAACCTCGTCGCGCACCAGGTCGTTGACCCTGCGTCCCACCACGTCTGCCTCGGTCTTGCCCAACCATGCCGCCTGGGCGCGGTTGATGTAGCGGTAGCAGTAGTTGGCGTCGATGTAGGAGATGGTGACTGGAATCTGGTCCATGATCGTGCGCAAGCGCTGTTCCGATCGCTTGATGTGGTCAAGCTCCTGGACCACCTGCGAGACGTCGGTGGCAGAGATTTCACAGCCAGCAACATGGCCCCCTTCGACAAACAACGGAAGGATGCTCAGCTTCAACGTTTGCGCCGATGCGTCAGAACCCAGAATGGTGCATTGGCAACACTGAGCCGTACCTTTGGAAGCAGCGGCCAACGCATCTTTGATGGACTGTTGTTCGCTGGGCATGAAGCTGTCGACCAAGGGCGTGCCGAGCAGCGAAGCACGCTGAGACTGCAGCTTGCTCAACAAAGGTTCACTGACGTCGAGACAGCGTCCAGCTTTGTCCGTCAAGGCGACCATGGACGCCGAGTACTTGGCCCAACCGGCGTTGGCACGACCCTGGGGTGAGGCAGCTTCGCGGTCTCGGGCAACGGCGCTCTTGAACCAACTCATGCTTCTTGTCCTTCTAGGCAGGCATCGGCGTGCATGCGGTGGGTTAAATCGAAACAAAGCAACTCGCCGTTGCGAGCGCTGGTGTTGACACGCAGTTCAGCTGTCCGGCCACCCACTTGGTGATGAGGCAGTGTGAGGGGAGAGGGTGCTGCCAACTCGCTCAAGACGCGTGCAACGCCCTTGCTGCCCACCAACAGCACTCGCCGCCGCCCGATGACAGCCACCAACGCATGCAACGCCGAGTCGATGCGGGCTTTGAATGCTGCAATGGATTCGCCACCCGGTGGGGTGGCGCCGCTTCGCAGTGCATGCTCTGTTTCAGCAAGGGGTTTGAGGTTCCACGAACCCAGCATGCGTTCCCTGAAAGTGGGAATGATTTGAACAGGCGAGTGACCCATTGCGTTGCTGAGGATGGTCGCACTCTCAAGGGTTCGTTTGAGGTCGCTGCAAACGATCAGATCAATGGGCTCGGGAAGGGACTGCAAGATGAGGGCCGAAAGCTCGATTTGCCGACGCCCGGTGTCGGTCAGCGACACATCCATGTCACCACCACAGCGCACCCCGTCCAAGTTGGGCTGGGTCGCGCCATGCCGCATGAACAGCAGGGTCGTCGGTTGAAGTGTCATGGAGGGTTTCATGCGGTCATCCGTCTCAGCGCAGCATGCTTTGTGGCGCGATGCGCACCGGCGTGCCGGGATGGCGATCACGAACAGGCGCGTGCAAGACCGACCATTCAGTCACGGCTTCTTCTGTTCGCAAGAGCCAGTCTCGAATGAATGAGATCTGGTGACGATCGGCCAGTAGCGGGGCATGCCCGGTGTCAGGCAGGTGCATCAGCGTCAACACTTTGCCGCGACGCATGCGCTCGATGGTGGCGGGCAGCAGGGCGTCAGACTCGGTGCCGTGCACCAGCAGAATGGGGCAGTTGACATGCTTCCATTGGTCCCACTGCTGCAAGCTATGGCGTGCCGAAACACGGTAGGCCTGCAGCGCCCGCACGTCGTGGCGGTACACGCGCCCGTTTTCTTCTTCCGACCACCGGGTTTGGTGAAAAGTCAGGTTGAACCTGATCTCGTCACTGACAGGGCCGTCGTTCTTTTGAGATGCACCCACGCGGCGCAACATGTCTGCGGGGTCACGGAACACGTAATGCCTGGCCAGCGTCTGTGATCGGCGACGCCGACGGCCCATCGGAATGTGGGGGCCGATGTCGTTGAGGATCAACTGGCGGATGAGCTTGGGGTGTTTGGCCGCCAGCTCGATGGCGGTGGAGCCGCCCATCGACGAGCCCAACACAATCACGGGCTTACCGCCCAGGTGAGCGATCAATTGACGCAGTTGTTCTGCGTAAGTTGCCAATGAATAGTCGCCTTGGTCGGCCAGCCAGCCCGAACGCCCTCGGCCAACCCAGTCCAAACAAATGACGCGAAAGTGCTCACGCAAGTCGGAGGCAAGATAGTTGAAACGCATCGCCACACTGGCCACACCACCCAAGCACACGACGATGGGGGCGTCAACGGGTCCCCAGTCGGTGTACGACACATTGACCTTGTAGGGTTTCTTCAGCCGCTTGGTGGTTTGAGCCTGCAAGCGAACCGGGTGAACGTAGTCGTAGTGCCCCATGCGGAATTGACCATGAAAACGGCCCACCACTTCGCTGGCCATGGACATGTACTCTTTCCACGTGCGCAACACCCGGCGGCGGCCGGGTGGCGGGGGCTCCCAGTGCAGGTCCAACAAGGCGCCGGGCACGGTTTCGCCCGCGAGGTCTTCGCGTGACTTCCAGTCGACATGGGCAAAAGCATTCATGAGCAAAAGCGTGGGATCGGGGATGGCCGTTGGGCAATGCGTGGTGGGTAAAGCACCACAGGATCGGTAGACTCCTGCAACGTGGCGCAGGGATCAAGCACTTGCGAAAAGTGTCTCCGAAGGCCCATGCAAGCGGCAGGCACTTTTGCACAACGCGCAAGTGAGGGGCTCAAGGCCCAGCCTTTGTCGCCGCGAAGCGCGAACAATTTCTCGCTTCGAAGGGTCACTGTTACTTTGACGCCATCAAGCACCGTGCAAATCGTGCAAAGGTTTGCTTTGTGCTGCATTTTTGGCATCCGGTGTCGTGGTGTCACGAGGTGACTGTGTAACTGCGGCGTAGACTTCGTTGGGTCGATTGGGTTGACGCACTGACAAGTCGCTAACTTGAATGACACGCGCTTTGGATGTTTTAGGCACCTGCTGCCTCGCGCAGAATCCTTTTTGATTGAGATGGATCCCATGCAAGTCACCGACAGCGGCTCGATGCACAAGACACGCAACCAGATGGTTTTGGTGGCGGTGTTGGTGTGCCTGTTCGCAGCAGGCATGGCGGGGCTGCTGAATTTCTTCAAGTACCGCGCCAATGCCGAGCGGTTGTCACTGGATCGACTGGTGGTGACGGGGCATGGCATTGAGTCGAGCATCCGCTCCTCGTTGGCCATCGGGATGCAATTTTCTGACTTGGGCACCCTGCAAGACAAGCTCAACCGCGAACTCGGCACCGACGACCTTATCAAGACCATTGAAGTCTTCGACACCGAGGGCAACGCGCTTTACAGCACCGACCGCTTGCGCGCTGCCCGTGGGGCTTACACCAAGTGGCTCGAAGCGGCACGTGACGCTGAAGGTGGTGTTTGGGCGGTTAAAGATGGTGTCAATTCCGCCGTTGGCATTCCCGTGCGCAACAACTTTGGGTTGATTGTTGGCTACTTGGCACTGCGCTACAACGAAGAGCAAATTCGTGAACCCATCATGCGCGTGGGTCGTCAATTGGCCTTGATGTCGCTGCTGCAGTTTATGGTGACTTCCGTGTTGGCGTCTTTGGCGCTCTACGCCGTCATGGGTGGTATCAGCCGAGACATGCGCGGTGTCGCGGCCGAGATCGAAAAGAACGGCGCCGATCCAACCCGGTTGCCTGCGGGCATGCGGGGCCCGTTTGCCAAGCCACTTGAGCGCTTCTTTACGCAAGTCCGAACGGTCGAGATGAACATTGGCATGCTTCACAAGCAGGTCAAGCCCCATGGTGACTCGCCATGAGTCGTGCCTACCTCCGATCCATCTACCTGCGCCTGGCAGGCGTCATGATTTTTGTGGTGGCGCTTGGGTTGGCCGCAAGCGCCTACTTCTCGCAACAGACGTTTGAGCGTGCGCTCGCGCCAGACATGGCCAAGAAAGTGGCCGTTGCGGCGGCGTCCACACGCGCATTGATCCTGGAGGCCTTGGAGCACAACATTTCGGTGGCCGAAATCTACGGCATTGAACAAACGTTTGATGACTTGAAGGCTACGATTCCCGACATTGCCTATGCCTCGCTAACGGATACGCGTGGCGTGATTCTGTTCGAGCGTTTCAAGCGGCCGGCGGGTGCTGAGGGGCACTTCCGCACCGAGCCTGTGCTGTCGCTGATGCAGTCAGCCACTGCGTCGCTGTCGCAGCGGGTCGACAATCAATACATCATTTCGCTGCCCATTGCGTCGCCGCAAGGCGCGGTTGGCCTTTTGCACATTGGGGTGAGTGTTGACTTTGTCAGTCGCATCATCACCGACATCTTGGTGGACGTGTTGGTGGTGCTGGTGGTCGCACTGTTTTTCACGTTGGAGTTGCTGCACTTCATGGCGGGACGACGCATCGAGTCCTCGCTCAATGCCCTGGGTGCCGTCATTGACCGGGGTGCCTCGGGTGACTTCAGCACGTCGACAGCCACCGTGCGCCGCGGGCTTTTTGACAACGTGGTGCAGCAACTCGATGCAGTGCGGTTGCGCGTGAATGAGGCTTACGTCGCGTTGGAGAAGTCGGTCGAGGCCGGGTACCTTGGCCCTGCGCACGAGCGGCCCACCGACCTTGCCAAGGTGCGCGTCAGTGCCGATGCGTTGGGGAAGAAGTACTTGTTTGGTGAGCGCCCGGCGGCAACGGACGCGCATGACGATGACAGACTTTCGCGGGTACGCGCGCCGCTTTTCTTGTTCATCCTTGCCGAAGAGCTGACGCGCGCGTTTTTGCCAGGTTACGTCAAGGACTTGATCGTCTCAGTCCCTTGGCTGACACCCGAAATTGTGGTGGGCTTGCCCATCGTTCTATTCATGTTGATCGTGGCCTTGGGGCAACCGATCATGGGGGTCTACGCGGCCAAGGTGGGAAGCCGTCGCGCCATGACGACGGGTGCAGTGATCGCCTCCGTGGGGTTGCTTGCCAGCGCCTTTGCGTTCAGTGTGCTCGACTTGTTGTTGTGGCGATCGCTGTGTGCCGTTGGCTACGGCATTGTGTTTGTGGCCGCCCAGGCGCACGTGCTGGAATACTCAAACGCCAAGAACCGAGCGCGCAGCTTTGCGATCTTCATTGGTGCCATCATGGTCGCGACTGTTTGTGGCCCGTCCATCGGTGGTATTTTGGCCGACAACATTGGTGAGCGAGCAACATTTGGTGTGGCCGCGGTTTTGGCGTTTGCATCGATATTCGCAACCGGCTTGATGCCCGACAAGCAGGCCCCCTTGGCCGATGCTGTTGCGCCGCGGCTGCCCAAGCTGGCCGAGGTTTCCTCGCTGCTCTTCAACGCACGATTCATGACGGTGACAGGCTTGGCAGCCATCCCGGCCAAGATGCTTCTCACGGGCATGTGCTTTTACTTGGTGCCGCTTTACCTGTTGTCCATTGGCTCCACGCCCACCGTGGCGGGGCGCGTGTTGATGGTTTATGGCGTGGTGATGGTGGTGATGATGCCGCTGTCTGCCATGGTTGCCAACACGCGACAGCGCATGGAACAACTGGTTGCCGGTGGATTGACGCTGTCGGGAGTGGGCGGTTTGATGCTCTGGGTGGGCGAAGGCCAACTCTACATTTACCTGGCTGTCTTGCTGGTGGCGCTGGGGCAGTCGTTTTCGATTGCCGCCCAGAGCGCGCTGGTTCGCGAACACTGCGAGGACGAAGTGAGGGTCATGGGTGAGCCGGCCGTCTACGGTGTTTACCGCTTGTTGGAGCGCATGGGCAACACGATGGGCCCCATCGCTGCTGCCGTTCTGGTGCAGTCCGTTGGCTACCGCAAGAGTTTTGTGTATGCAGGCCTGGCGGTGTTGGTTTGCGGCGTCGCGTTTTTTCTGATCACCCGCATGCGACGGTTTGGCGTTGAACGCTCCGAAGTGGTTGTCGTTCAGTCCCTTTAATCTTTGAGTTTGATTTTGAAAGCAGAGGCGATACGCCATGAATCACTTTTTTTCTCGTCGTCGATTGTTGTCGGCTGCGTTGGCCACGGGCGCTACCGGTGTACTGTTGCCCAACGCGGCTTTGGCGCAAAACGCCACGGCCAAACGAAACACCACGGGGGGTGCGCGACCGCTGCGCATTTACGCCATCACGTTTCGTGGCATGACCGAAGTGGAAAAAGGATTTGAAGAACACTTTGCCGCACGCAAGATTCCGGTTCAAATCACCTACCGTGACCTGAACCGTGACACCAAGCGCATGGGCGGGTTTTTGGACGAGATTCGTGCCACCAAGCCCGATTTGATCTACACCTGGGGAACGTCGGTCACCTTGGGCGTGGTTGGTCCTCACAACACGCCAACACCTGAAAAGTTCATCACGGACATTCCTGTGGTGTTCACACTCGTCGCCGCACCCACGCTGGCGAAAATCGTGGCTGAAGACGGCTCTCAGCGTGCCAACATCACAGGCGTGGTGCACATTGCACCCGTGGCGGCGCAGGTGCAGGCGATGGCTTCGTATCGCCCTTTCAAGACGGTGGGTGTCTTGTACACGCCGACAGAAGAAAACTCGGTGGTCATCATCAACGAACTGCGTAAACTTGGTCGTGAAAAGAACTTCGATGTGGTGGAGCGCACGTTCAAACTTGATGCCAACCGCAAACCAACGGCTGAGGGCGCGGCCGACCTGGTCCGAGAACTCAAGGAAGCCAAATCGCAGTGGTTGTACCTGCCACCCGACAGCTTTTTGGGTACCCTTGCGCAAGACACCATCATCCCTGCCGCCATGAATGTGGGTCTGCCCACGTTTGCGTCGACAGAGCAGCTGATGCAAGCCGGTTCGTTGTCCGGTCTGGTCAGCCGCTACCACAGCGTTGGACAGTTCACGGCTTTCAAAGCCGAAGAAATTTTGTTGGGCAAGAAGCAGCCATCGTCCATCCCCATTGAAACGCTTAAGCGCTTTTCCTACCAGGTTCGCATTTCGGCGGCTGAGCGCTTGAAGCTGATGCCGCCGCTGTCGATGTTCAACTACGCCGAGATCATCAACGACGCGCCTATTTCGCAGTAGAAACTGGAGGGTTGATTTCGTTGCGAAGGCGCCTTGGGGCGCCTTCGTTCATTGGCGTTTTGCCTGCGCGGTTCGACTTCGCCTTTGGCGGTGATTCCCCAAACCACTTGCTTCATCGTACGATGGGGGTGCAGCCATTTGCACAACATCCAGGCGCCGACATGAGTGACCCCTTTTTAAGCCACATCCAATCCGAACTTGACGCCATTCAAGCCAGTGGGCTTTTCAAGCGCGAACGGATCATCACCACGCCCCAGCGCGCCATCGTCAAGCTGCAGGACGGGGTTGAAGTGCTCAACCTTTGCGCCAACAATTATTTGGGGCTGTCGTCCCACCCCAAAGTGATGCACGCGGCCCAGGAAGCCCTTCGCACCCATGGTTTTGGCCTCTCCAGTGTGCGCTTCATATGCGGCACGCAGGATTTGCACAAAACGCTTGAGGCGCGCATTGCGCGCTTTGTGGGTTGTGAGGACGCCATCCTTTATGCTGCGGCTTTTGACGCCAATGGGGGGCTGTTTGAGCCCTTGCTGGGCGAACAAGATGCCATCATCAGTGACGCGTTGAACCATGCCTCGATCATCGATGGCATCCGGTTGTGCAAGGCGAAACGTTGGCGCTACCAGCACAACGACATGGATGACTTGGCACGCTGTTTGCAAGAGGCCAAGGCTCAAGGCGTGCGTCACACCTTGGTCTTCACCGACGGTGTCTTTTCAATGGATGGCACCGTCGCGCAGCTGGACGTGATGCGCTCGCTTTGCAATGCCCACGGTGCCTGGCTCGGCGTGGACGAGTGCCATGCCACGGGGTTCATGGGTGCCACAGGGCGGGGCACGCAAGAGCATCGCGGCGTTTTTGGCCAGGTTGACATCGTCACCGGCACCTTTGGCAAGGCATTGGGTGGTGCATCAGGGGGATTCACGGCGGCCAAACGCGAAGTGATCGAGTTGCTGCGCCAACGCTCGCGGCCGTACCTGTTCTCAAACACCTTGGCGCCCACCATCGCCGGAGCCTCGATTGCCGTGCTGGATCTACTCGAGGGCAGCCATGCACTGCGCGACAAGCTGATGGACAACACCGCCTACTTTCGCGCTGCCATCCAAGCCGCCGGTTTTGACATCAAGCCCGGTGAGCACCCGATCGTGCCCATCATGGTGCAAGATGCCACCGTGGCGCAAAAGCTCGCCGCACGCATGCTGGCGTTGGGCGTTTACGTGGTCGGTTTTTTCTTTCCTGTGGTGCCGCAAGGGCAAGCGCGCATCAGGGTTCAAGTCAGTGCAGTGCACGATCGTGCCGACCTTGACCGCGCCGTGGCAGCGTTTGTGCAGGCGGGCCGCGAGCTGAGGCTCATAGCATGAAGGTGCTGATCATTGGTGCCAACGGACAAATCGGCAGTGAGCTGGCCGATGGTTTGGCGTTGCAGCACGGCCCCGAGGCGGTCATCACCAGCGATTTGTCGCCCACAGGGCGAAGCCCCGTGTACAAGCACGAAGCACTCGATTGCACCGACATGGCCGCCTTGATACATGTGGTGGAGCGCAACCGAATCACCCGTGTCATTCACTTGGCGGCCGCTCTGTCAGCCAGTGGCGAAAAGCACCCGACGTGGGCCTGGGACCTCAACATGAAAGGCCTGCTCAACGTGCTAGAAGTGGCGCGCACCCATCGATTGGAGCGCGTCTTTTGGCCGAGCTCCATCGCCGCGTTCGGACCGTCGACGCCGGCCGACAACACGCCACAAAAAACCGTGATGGACCCCACCACCGTTTACGGTATCAGCAAGTTGGCAGGCGAGGGTTGGTGTGCCTGGTACCACCGCAACCACGGCGTGGACGTGCGCAGCCTGCGCTACCCCGGGTTGATCAGTTGGAAGACACCACCCGGCGGCGGCACCACCGACTATGCCGTCGAGATCTTTCATGCTGCGTTGAAGGCAGGGCGCTACACCTGCTTCTTGAACGGGCAGCAACGGCTTCCGATGATGTACATGCCCGATGCCATCCGCGCCACGTTAGAGCTGATGGATGCGCCTGCTGATCAAGTGCTTGAGAGAACGTCCTACAACGTGGCCGGCGTCAGCTTCACACCCAGCGAAATTGCCGCAGCCATTGCGCGGCAGGTGCCCGGTTTTCAGATGGATTGCAAGCCCGACTTTCGCCAGCCGATCGCCGCCACATGGCCACGTTCAATGGACGACACGGCGGCCCGACGTGACTGGGGGTGGCGGCCGTCTTATGACTTGGAGGCGATGGTGAGCGACATGCTCACCCACTTGCGACCCAAGCTGGCGAGTTGACTTGCCATGGTGGGGTGGACTCGTAAAGTTTGATGTTGATCACGCAAGCGCATGCCGCATGGCGTCCAGCACCGCGTCGGGCGCCTCTTGCATCAAGTAGTGGCCCGCAGGTACAGTGTAGGTCTTGGCCATCAGTGTGTCAGCCACTTCTTTGGCCGAACGTGGGAGTGTCATTTGGTCGAATTCGCCCACGATCAAACTTGCGGGACAAGTGACTTGCTCGGCGGCGGTGATGCCGTTTAAGTAGTTGTGGCACGCCGTGAAGTCGGTGTGAAAGAGCCGGCTGTCGTGACCGTGGGCGGCCACCATCCGCATCAGGTTGCGACCCGCACCGCGCAGCCAAACACCAGGCCCCGGGAAAGAAGGCTTGGCCGCCCACGTTGAAAACGAGAACGTCACGACACGATCAATGGCGGCGTCCACATCGTGTTGGCTTAGGTCGCGCAATGCCTGGGGTACTGGCATGGGCACGCAGGTGCCAAGCATGATGAGGCGCTCGACCGTGAAGCCATCACCAAGCGCGTGACTTGCCTTGATCGCTACCTGCGACGCCGCCTCCAGCACGACCAGTGACCCCATGCTGTGTCCGACCAGCGACGTTCGTTGCACGCCAGCCGCCACCAAACACTGTTGCAACCAATCGGCCATGGCTTCGACGGACGTGAGCGCCGGGCCTTGACTTTGCATGTGGCCCGGCAGGTCGAGTGCCAACACGCTGTGACCGTGGTGGGCAAACCACCTTGCCAGCAAGTTGAAAACCGTGTGGTCGTTCATGGCGCCGTGAACAAACACGACCGTGGGCAAATGGGGATCAAAAACCTTGCCACCCGTGTACGCGTGCACCTCGCGCTGTTGCACGGTGAGCTTCATGCGTGCACCTTGTCGGCGACTTTGAGGGCGCGCTTCAAGTCGTCGATCAGGTCCTCGGGGTCTTCCAGGCCAATGGACAAACGGATGGTGCCCGGACCGATGCCCGCCGCCGCCAGCGCCGCGTCGTCCATGCGAAAGTGTGTGGTGGACGCCGGGTGGATCACCAGTGACCGGCAGTCGCCCACGTTGGCCAGGTGGGAGAAAATTTTGAGTGCTTCGATGAAGGCGATGCCTTGTTTGCGCGAGCCCTTGAGGTTGAAGCTGAACACGGCGCCGCAACCGCGGGGCAGCAGCTTTTTGGCCAGCGCGTGGTGGGGGTGCGATTCAAGCTCGGGGTAGCCAACACTTTGCACCATCGGCTGCGACACCAAGAACGACACCACCTTGCGTGTGTTGTCGACGTGCCTTGCCATGCGCAATGGCAAGGTTTCGATGCCCTGCAACATCAACCACGCCGTGTGGGGGCTCATGCAGGCACCAAAGTCGCGCAGGCCCTCGCGCCGCGCACGAAGCAAAAAGGCGCCATCGCTCGACTCGTCGCTGAACACCATGCCGTGGAAGCCAGCGTAGGGTTGGTTGAGTTCGGGAAAACGCGTCGCTTGGCTCCAATCGAAGCGTCCGCCATCCACCAACACACCGCCCACCACCGTGCCGTGCCCGCACAAAAATTTGGTGGCCGAGTGGTAGACCAAGTCGGCACCGTGGTCAAAGGGGCGCATCAAGTACGGGGTGGTGAAGGTGCTGTCCACCAGCAGCGGTACGCCCGCGTCGTGAGCAATGCTGGCCACGGTGGGCATGTCCAGCACATCGAGGCCCGGGTTGCCCAGGGTTTCACCAAACAGCAGCTTGGTGTTGGGCCGAATGGCCGCGCGAAACCCGTCCACATCCGACGGGTTGACAAAGGTGGTCTCGATGCCAAATCGCGCTAACGTGAAGTGGAGCAGGTTGTGCGAGCCGCCGTAAAGTGCCGAGCTGGCGACAATGTGTGAACCGGCCCCCGCCAGCGTGGTGATCGCCAGATGCAGCGCCGCTTGCCCACTTGCTGTGGCAATGCTTCCCGTGCCACCTTCGAGGGCCGCCATGCGCTCTTCAAACACTGCGTTGGTGGGGTTGCTGATGCGCGAATAGACGTGGCCTGAGCGCTCAAGGTTGAACAAGGACGCAGCGTGTTCGCTGCTTTCGAACACAAACGATGTCGACAGGTGAATGGGCAATGCCCGCGCGCCCGTGGTTGGGTCGGGTGTGGCACCTGCGTGCAGCGCCAAGGTGTCAAAGCCAGGGTCGGAATAGCCAGCCATCAAAGACTTTCAAGGATGAGGGTGCCCCGAGCGATTCGGGGTTTGACGCCCCATGATTGTGTGCTATGTTGCCTTTCATGCAAGCCGTCCGTCAAGACAAAGGCCATCATGAAAGTCAGTGACATTTTGCGCGTGAAGGGAAGCACCCTTTACACCGTAACCCCCGAGGAATCACTTGCCACCGCGCTGCGAACCATGGCCGACATGGACATCGGCTCGCTGGTGGTGATGGGCCACGGCGACGTGGTGGGCATGCTGACGTTTCGCGAAGTGATTCAGGCTGTGGTGCGCAACAACGGCAGCGTGGGCAGTGGCTCCGTCAAGCAAGTGATGGACGACTTTCCGGTCACCTGCACGCCCGATACTGAACTGGACGAAGTGCGGCGGCTGATGTTGCAACGCCATGCACGGTACCTTCCGGTGCTTGACCAAAAAACCCTGATGGGGGTCATTTCGTTTTACGACGTGGCCAGGGCTGTGGTCGAGAGTCAAGACTTTGAAAACCGAATGCTCAAAGCCTACATACGCGATTGGCCTGTTGAGGAGCCTGACCCCATCCCGCCCACCGAAGGCGTTGGCTGACTCCGATGCGGACCTTGGCCGTGCGCTACATCAACATGTTGTTGCGGATCAACCCTACAGCAAGACCTTCGAGGGTGAAATCGTCGTCTGGGTAAACCACGATGGTGTCGAAATCGGGGTTCTCTGGGATCAGCTCGACGTGGCTGCGCACGCGCCGAAAGCGCTTGACAGTGACGTCGTCTCCAAGCCGTGCCACAACGATTTGGCCGTTTTTGGCTTCGCGCGTTTTTTGCACTGCCAGCAAGTCGCCGTCCATGATACCGGCGTCGCGCATGCTCATGCCGCGCACCTTGAGCAGGTAGTCGGGTTTGCGCGCAAACATGCCTGCCTCGACAACGTAGGTTTTGTCGATGTGTTCTTGCGCAAGGATAGGGCTGCCTGCAGCCACCCGCCCAATCAACGGCAAGCTGAGCTGAGCCAAACCGGGTAGCGGCAAGGTGAATTGTTTGCCTCGGCTTTGGTACAACGCGCGCAGCGTGTCAGACTTGAGGCGGATGCCGCGTGAGGTGCCGTTGAGCAGCTCAATGACACCCTTGCGAGCCAAGGCCTGCAGGTGCTCTTCAGCCGCGTTGGCCGAGCGAAACCCGAGCTCGGCTGCGATCTCGGCACGGGTGGGTGGTGAGCCACTGCGCTCGATGGCGGTTTGCACCAAATCAAGCACTTGCTGTTGGCGTTCGGTGAGTTTGGGTTTTTCGGTGAGCATGGTGCTTGGCTGTAATAGTATCCAGTACCTGTATTTTTAATCAGGGTCAAGCAAAATGCAAGCAAAAATGCACCAAACTGCAACAGTGCGTGGGGCCGCTGTCACAGAGGCTGCAAGGTGCGTGGTGGTGTTGGCCACTGGGGGCACGATTGCTGGCCTCAGCCACGGACGGGGCGACAACGACTATGACGCGGCACAAGTGCCCGTTGGCGAGCTGTTGCAAAGCGCCACGCCGGGGACTGCTGCAGGCGCGCGGTCCGTTGAGGCGGGGGCGGTGGCCATCGAAGCCGAACAAGTGGCGCAGATCGACAGCAAGGACATGTCGCACGAGGTCTGGCGGGCCTTGGCAGCGCGTTGCCGCTTTCACCTCGAGCGCCAAGAGGTGCTGGGCATCGTGATTACCCACGGCACCGACACCATGGAAGAAACAGCATATTTTTTGCACCGGGTGCTGGCACCCCAAAAGCCTGTTGTTTTGACAGGCGCCATGCGGCCAGCCGACGCTGGCGCGCCCGATGGCCCGGGCAACATGGCGGAGGCAATCTTGGTGGCGCAACACCCTGCGGCCCACGGTGTTTTGGTGGCCATGGCGTCCGAGGTGCATGCCGCTGATTGGGTGCGCAAAGTTCACCCGCATCGTTTGCAGGCGTTTTCAAGTGCCGAGCACCCGCTGGTGGCGCGATGGGTTGAGCACGCGCTGCGATTCGGCGAACACGAGAACCAGCATTCAATCAACGAAGCTTTGAGCCGGCACGCGATAGGGCCCAAGGTGTTGCCCGCATTGCCGTGGCCGCGCGTGGACATCGTTTTCAGCCATGCCGGTGCCAACGGCGACTTGCTGAATGCTTGCGTCGCTGCGGGTGCACGGGGTATCGTGATTGCGGCAACCGGCAATGCCACGGTGCACCAAGCCCTCACGCTTGCGGCAGAACGGGCCGTTGCGCAAGGTGTTTTGGTGTTGCGGGCCACGCGCTGTAGCGAAGGCGATTGCACGCGATCGGCGTCAGTTGACGTTGCCAACCGAGCCAACTTGGCCCGCCAACCCATCGCCGGTTAAAGCGCGGATCGACCTGATGCTGCAATTGATGGCAAACGATGCAAGCGCCGCCGAGCGTTTGTCGGCAAAGTCCTAGACACTGGCCTTCATCGCATCCAGTTGCGCCGTGGCCTGGAGCCATTGCTCTTCCAGCATGGCCACCTCGGCGTGAATGTGGGCCAAGTCACGGCCCAGGTCGGCAAATTGTTGGGGTGTTGCGCCCGGCTTGGCCAGCGCGGCCTCTACCGTCGATTTTTCGGCACCCAATTTGAGCAAGCGCGCGTCAATGCGCTCAATCTCGTGGCGCAAAGGGCGAGTGGTCTCGGTCAGTTTGGCGCGATTGGCCTTGGCGCTTTGACGGTCGTCGCGGTTGTTTGCAACCGATGCAGTCACCGCCTTGGTCGGGGTTGGCTTCGACGCCCGTGGGATGGCCGATGCCGCAGGCGATGCTGATGCTTTGGCAGCTTTAACTTCTTTGAACCCGTCGGCAGTGGCCACAAACGTGGGCATGGCCGGCATGGCTTGCCCACGCGACGCAGCGCGCGACGAGTCAAGCAACCAGCGCTGGTAATCGTCCAAGTCGCCGTCGAAGGGCTGCACCCCCCCACGGGACACCAAGACAAACTCATCACACACTTCACGCAGCAGTGCACGGTCATGGCTTACCAGCATGACGGTGCCTTCAAACTCGTTAAGTGCCATCGAGAGGGCTTCGCGGGTGGTCAGGTCAAGGTGGTTGGTGGGTTCGTCCAGCAGCAGCAGGTTGGGGCGCTGCCATACGATGCCAGCAAGCACCAGTCGCGCGCGTTCGCCGCCCGACAAGGTGCCCACGCGTTGATGCACCATGTCACCACTGAAAGAAAACTGGCCCAGGTAGCTGCGCAGTGTTTGTTCGCGCACCTCCTGTCCGTTGGCTGCCACGCGAGCGATGCGGCTCAGGTATTGCCAGGGCGCGTCGTCGGCGTCGAGCAAGTCCATTTCTTGCTGCGCGAAATAGCCAATGGCCAGCCCTTTGCCGGCGTGCATGTCACCCGCCAGTGGCTTCAGTGCGCCTGCGATGGTCTTGACCAGCGTTGACTTGCCCTGACCGTTGGCGCCCAGAATGCCGATGCGCTGGCCCGCCATCACGGTCATGCTGACGTTGTTGACGATGGCGATGGGTTTGCCGCTTTCAGAGGCGTACCCGCAGGTTACGTCCCGCATGGTTAGCATGGGGTTGGGCTGGGCCAAGGGCTCGCGAAACTCAAAGGCAAAGTCAGCGGCCGTCAGCATGGGGGCAATGCGCTCCATGCGCGCCAGTGCCTTGACGCGGCTTTGTGCTTGCTTGGCTTTGGAGGCCTTGGCCTTGAAGCGGTCGATAAACTTTTTCAAGTGTTCGATGCGGTCTTGCTGCTTCGCGATGGCTTGCTGCTGCAGGGCCACGCGCTGCGACCTGGTCTCTTCAAAGGTGCTGTAGTTGCCACCGTAGCGCTCCAGCTTGTGGTCATCAACGTGCACGGTCGACAGCGTGATGGCGTCCAAGAACTCGCGGTCGTGGCTGATGATGATGAGTGTGCTTTCCAGTGACTTCAACCAGCCCTCAAGCCACACCAGCGCATCCAAGTCCAAGTGGTTGGTCGGTTCGTCCAACAGCAGCAGCTTGGCCGGCGCCATCAAGGCGCGCGCCAGTTGCAAGCGCATGCGCCAACCGCCCGAAAAGCTGTTGACAGGGGCGTCGAGTTGCTCGCGCTTGAAGCCCAAACCCATCAACATGGCCTGGGCCCGCGACCGAGCGTCAAAACCGTTGGCCTCGTCGATGTGCATGTGCGCCACGGCCATGGCGTCGCCATCCCCCGACGTTTCGGCGGCATCCAGCATGGCGCGCGCGTGCAGCAGCACGGCGTCGCCATCGACCACGTAGTCCGACGCGCCCTGAGAGGTTTCGGGCATCGATTGCTCCACCTCGGCCAGGCCGCCGGGTTCTTGCCAAGCGGGTGGCATGGACACATCGCCCGCATCGGGTTGCAACTTGTGGGTCAGCAGCGCAAACAGGCTTGACTTGCCTGCTCCGTTGCGCCCCACCAGGCCGATCTTGTCGCCAGGATGGATGGTGAGGTCGGCTTGGTCGAGAACCACTTTGACGCCGCGGCGCAGGGTGAGGGATTTGATGACGATCATGGGGCGTTGCGGGGCGTTTCAAAAATCAAAAGGTCTTCGCGTGTGCACAGCAGCACGCTGGTGTCGCCACCGCTCGTCTCAAGCCAGATCGGGTCCAGATCCCCAAAGGCGCGCTCGAAGTGTTCGTGTTCATGACCCACTTCAAGCACCAACACACCGCGCGGTTTGAGGTACGTGGCGGCTTGCTCAATGAGGTTGCGCACAAAGTCCATGCCATCAAGTCCGCCGGCAAGTGCCAAGGCTGGCTCGGCCAGAAACTCCGCTGGCAGGGACGCCATCGAGGCAGTATTGACGTACGGTGGATTGCAAAGTATGACATCGTATGCGCGTGCACCAAGGGCCATGAGGCCGTCGCTTTCGATCAGCTTGATGCGTTCCGACATGCCGTGACGCAACAGATTCTTTTGTGCCACGGCCAACGCCGGCGCACTGATGTCCGCCGCGTCCACCGTCGCTTCGGGCCAGGCCATCGCCGCAAGAATCGCAAGGCTTCCGGTGCCCGTGCAAAGGTCGAGCACTTGCAATGGGCCGGGTTGCACCCAAGCGTCCAGGGTGCCGTCGAGCAACGGCTCGGCAATCAACGAGCGCGGAACGATCACACGCTCGTCGACATCAAACGGCACCCCATGCAACCACGCTTCACCGGTGAGGTAGGCCGCAGGCTTGCGCGTGGCGATGCGCCGCTGCACCAGTTGATCGATGGCTTGTTGTTGCGCCTGTGTGAGATCCAGCTGCGCGTTTTGATCGAGGGCGTCCAGCGGCAGATTGAGGCGCCACAAGACCAGCCACGCCGCTTCATCCCAAGCATTGGTGGTGCCATGGCCAAAGGCCACTTGGGCGGCTTCCAAGCGCGCCTGGGCGCTTTGCACAGCTTCGATCAACGTCACAAAAGTACGGTTTCGAGCACGCGGCGGTAGATGGAGGCCAGCTTTGCCACGTCACGCCCATTGACGTGTTCGTCCACCTTGTGAATGGTGGCGTTGATGGGCCCGAACTCGAGCACTTGGGGGCAGATCTTGGCCAGGAAGCGGCCGTCGGAGGTGCCGCCCGTGGTCGAAAGTTCTGGCACGACGCCGCACTCGTCATGAATGGCTTTGGACAAGGCCAGGCTCAGCGAGCCCGGCGGCGTCAAGAAGGGCTCGCCACCCAGCAACCACGTCAGTGTGTACTCAAGCTGTTGTTCGTCAAGCAGGGCTTGCACCCGCGCCTTGAGGCTCTCTGGGGTGGACTCGGTGCTGAAGCGAAAGTTGAAGTCCACGGTCAGTTCGCCCGGAATGACGTTGCCCACCCCGGTGCCCGCGTGGATGTTTGAAACTTGAAACGTGGTGGGGGGGAAGTGCCCATTGCCGGCATCCCACGACGTGGCGGCAAGCGCCGCCAGCGCCGGTGCGGCTTGATGAATCGGGTTTCGTGCCAGCTGCGGGTAGGCCACATGGCCTTGCACGCCCTTGACCACGAGCTTGCCAGTCAATGAGCCGCGACGCCCGTTTTTGACGGTGTCGCCCAAGGTGTTGACCGACGTCGGTTCGCCCACGATGCACATGTCAGGCGCCAGGCCTTGCGCACGAAGCCACGCCACCACACGCACGGTGCCGTCCACAGCCGGACCTTCCTCGTCGCTGGTGAGCAGCAAAGCCACCGTGCCTTTGTGGTGCGCGTTTTGTTTGACGAACATTTCGGCAGCCACCACCATCGACGCCACCGAAGCCTTCATGTCAGCCGCGCCGCGGCCGTACAAATGGCCGTCGCGATGGGTGGGGATGAACGGGTCGCTGGTCCAGCGCTCGACGGGCCCGGTAGGCACCACGTCGGTGTGGCCAGCAAACACCATCGTGGGGCCGGGTAGGTTCCCACGATGAAACGCATAGAGGTTGTCCACGCGCCCCTCGTCGGGGCCAAAGGGCAGCGAATGCAACACGAAGCCGTGGGCTTGCAGTCGCGCCGCGATCAAGTCCTGGCAACCGGCGTCATGGGGCGTGACAGAACGTTTTGCGATCAGTGCTTCTGTAAGCTGCAGGGCCGCTGAGTCCATCCCTAGACCTTGGCTGGCGTTCGCGCAAACAATGGCTTGGGCTCGTCGGGTTTGACGTCGAGCGTGATCTCGGTGAAAGACGCCACGTCAAGTTCGGGTGCCGCCGCTGCTGCGGCTGCGCTGGCTGCCTGCTTGGACTTGCTGCCGCCTGAGCCACTGCTGTTGTTGTCCATTTTCCAAAGCAAGTTGGTGGGCGAATCGGCAAAGGCAACGCCCTCATCGCGCGTGATGCGACCTTCGTTGATGAGGCGTGCAATGTCGTCTTCAAAGGTTTGAGAGCCCTGTGCCAGCGACTTTTCCATGGCCTCTTTGATTTGGCCTACTTCACCGCGCTCAATCAGCTCGGACACAAACTTGGTGTTGAGCATGATCTCAACAGCCGGGACCCGACCGGCGGCACCTGTGGTGCGCACCAAGCGCTGGGACACGATGGCCCTCAGCCCTGAGGCCAAGTCGGACAGCAAAGCAGGGCGCGCTTCTGGTGCGTAGAACGACAAGATGCGACCCAACGCGTGGTAGCTGTTGTTGGCGTGCAGGGTGGCGACGACCAGGTGACCCGACAGTGAATACGAAATTGCCGAGGTCATGGTTTCGCGGTCTCGGATCTCGCCAATCAAGATGCAGTCGGGTGCTTGCCGCAGTGCGTTCTTGAGCGCGATCTGAAGGCTGGCCGTGTCGCGGCCCACCTCGCGCTGGTTGACGACTGACTTTTTATTGGAGAACAAGAACTCGATCGGGTCTTCAATGGTCAGGATGTGTCCCGCCATCGTTTGGTTGCGCTTCTCGAGCATGGCAGCAATGGTGGTGCTTTTACCGGTGCCCGTGGCGCCCACCATCAAGATGAGTCCACGCTTTTCAACAATGAGCTCCGACAAAAGTGGCGGCACATTGAGCGAATCAAGATCCGGGATTTCGTAGGGAATGCAACGAAACACGGCCGCGATGGAGCCTCGCTGCCTGAACGCCGACAGCCGGTAGCTGCCCACTTGAGAGATGCCGATGCCCACGTTGAGCTCACCGGTGTCGTCCAAGTCTTCAAGCTGCTGCGGGGTTAGAAGCTCGGCCAACAACTGCCTTGGCTGCGTGTGCTTCAAGGGTTGGTCTGAGAGCTGCAGAATTTGGCCGTTGATCTTGATCAAGATCGGCGTGTTGGCCGAGAGGTAAACGTCAGAGGCGTTTTTCTCGGACATCATGCGCAGCACGCGCTCCATGTTTCCACCGCTCATGGCATGTTTCCCTTGAGGTTAGGCACGCAGCAACTCATTGATGCTGGTTTTGGCGCGCGTTTCTGCGGTGACTTGTTTGACGATGACGGCGCAATACAAGCTGTGGCTGCCATCGGCGGCAGGCAACGAGCCGCTGACCACCACAGAACCCGCAGGGATGCGGCCGTACGTCACTTCTTTGGTCATGCGGTTGTAAATTTTGGTGCTTTGGCTGATGTACACACCCATCGAGATGACGGAGTTTTCTTCAACGATCACGCCCTCGACCACCTCGCTGCGGGCACCTACAAAGCAATTGTCCTCAATGATGGTGGGGTTGGCCTGCAGTGGCTCAAGCACGCCGCCGATGCCCACGCCGCCCGAGAGGTGAACGTTTTTGCCGATTTGCGCGCAAGAGCCCACGGTGGCCCAGGTGTCCACCATCGTGCCTTCGTCCACGTAGGCGCCAATGTTGACGTAGGACGGCATGAGCACCACGTTCTTGCCAATGAAGCTGCCGCGTCGTGCCACGGCGGGGGGCACGACGCGCACGCCAGTGGCACGCATGGCGGCTTCGTCCAAGTGCGCAAACTTGGTCTGCACCTTGTCAAAGAAGCCCAAGTCACCGGCTCGGACGGTTTGGTTGTCGTTCAGGCGAAACGACAGAAGCACAGCCTTTTTGACCCACTGGTTGACCTTCCACTGGCCGACACCCTGGCGCTCGGCCACGCGGATGCGGCCTTTGTTCAAGTCGGCGATTACGGTATCGACCGCGCTTCGAATTTTGGGATCGGCGCTGGTGGGCGAGAGCGAAGCGCGTCCCTCCCAGGCAAGGTCGATGAGGGATTCAAGTGAGGGTTGGTTCATGGGCGTTGAAGGGATTGGGAGTAAGCAACAATGCGTTCGGCAGCTTCCACGCACTCGTCGACGCCGGCGACGAGCGCCATGCGAATGCGACCATTGCCCGGGTTGATGCCATGGGCGTCGCGGGCCAACAAGCTGCCGGGAAGAACAGTGACATTGTATTGAGCCAACAGGCCCAGGGCGAAGGCAATGTCACTTGTCGTTGACGTGGTGTTGCTTTCGTGGACCGTCGGCGACACTTGCGCCCACAGGTAAAAGCCGGCATCGGGCAAGGCCACGTCCAAGGCGTTGGCCAGCAGAGGGGTCACACGGGCAAACTTTTCGCGGTAAAGCGCGCGGTTGGCCACCACGTGGTCTTCGTCGCTCCATGCGGCGATGCTGGCGTGTTGCACGGCGGGGTCCATGGCACTGCCGTGGTAGGTTCGATACAGCAAGAACGACTTGATGACGGCGGCGTCACCCGCCACGAAGCCCGATCGAAGGCCAGGTACGTTTGAGCGCTTGGAAAGGCTGGTCAGCACGATCAGCCGCTCGAAGGTGTCACGGCCCAGCGCCTTCGCAGCTTGAAGAGCGCCCAGGGGTGGCTCGTGACCGAAGTAAATCTCCGAGTAGCACTCGTCGCTCGCAATCACAAAACCATGCCGATCACTCAGGGCAAACAGAGATCGCCAGCCGTCGATGTTCATCACCGCGCCCGTGGGGTTGCCTGGCGAGCAGACATACACCAGTTGGGTCGACGCCCAAGTGTTGGCGTCGATGGCATCCCAGCGCGGCGCAAAGTTGAGCGCTGGGTCGCTGTTGGCATAGGCAACCCGCGCACCTGCGAGAAGCGCGGCACCTTCATAGATTTGGTAGAAGGGGTTGGGGCACACGACGATCGGGTCGGGCTTGGACGTGTCCACCACCGTTTGCGCCAAGGCAAACAATGCTTCTCGCGAGCCATTGACGGGCAGCACTTGCGTGGCAGGGTTCAGTGCGACGCCATAGCGGCGATTTGCCCATGCCACCATGGCTTCGCGCAGGGCTGGCAAACCGGCCGTTGCAGGGTAGACCGCCAAACCGTCCAAGTGACGAGTCAAAGCATCTTTGATCAACTGCGGCGTTGCATGTTTGGGCTCACCAATGCCCAGGCTGATGGGCTTGTGCGCCGATGGCGGCTGAATGCCTTTCGTCAGCGCGGCCCAGCGCTCGAACGGGTAGGGGTTGAGGCGGTTCAGCAACGGGTTCATGCGTCGATTATCGACGGCTTGCGCACCGCGACACGCGCGGGCCGTCGGCCCAGCCTGTCAAAGGGCGCCGCGGCACCCCTGAGCCTGGCAGCGGCACGCGAGTTTGCCTTCGTGATGCGTCGGGCCGTAATCGACTGTGACCTCTTCGTCGACGCTGATGGCCCGCAATGCGTAGAACTCGACGCGGCCCGCCCGGATGGACAGGCGTGCGTTGGGGCGGCAACTGTGGTTGGTAAAGCGCATGGGGTCGGTGGAGCGCGTAAAGTCGATGGCCCTGCGCGCTGAAATCTCGACCATCATGATGCGCTCGTGACGCGTGGCACGGATGCGTGCCTCTTGAATGCTGATGGCTTCGCCGCGAATCTCGCCAATCTTCAAACGCGAAGCAACGGGCTCGGCTGCAAAGACCCCATGGCCATCGATGAGGCTCAGGCGTACGTCGACGGCGAATTTTTGGTGAGGCGGCCGCACCACCAAAGGCGGGGAAGGTGAGGTGTGCATATCTGAGGCCAACAACGCGATGCGAAGGCGCTGTCAGTCGCTGGGCGGGGCCAACACCACAGGCGGCAAAGGTTTCCAGCCGCGCTTGCGGTGCTCGGCGATCACGTCGGTGCCGATCCCGCCGCGAACGTTCCAGTGCGCTTCAATGCGGGCATACCGCGGGCGAATGGCTGTGACCACGGCATCGAGAATGCTGTTGGTAACTTTTTCGTGAAAGGCGCCTTCATCCCGAAAACTCCACATGTACATCTTCAAGCTCTTGAGCTCGATGCACAGCTTGTCGGGAACCATTTCGATGACAAAGTGTGCAAAGTCGGGCTGGCCGGTCAAGGGGCAAAGGCAGGTGAACTCGGGGATGTCAAAGCGAATAACGTAGTCGCGCAGCGAGGCCGGGTTGGCAAAAACGTCGAGCTGCTTGCTGGGTGTGTTGCGCTTTTCAACAGAAGTTTGCTGACGTTCGGTGCGCGATGGTGTTGGAGCGGACGACTTTTTGGGTGCCATGATGGGATGCGTTCAATGACGATGGGCCGGATGCGGCTGGCAAGCAAAAAGTGTGCTGGCCACGCAGAATCAAAGATTTGTAGATGCTATCATCAAGAACAGTATTTTTGCCCGCCTTGTGGCAAAAAAATCATTCATAATCAATTAGTTAAGTCAACTCCTGGTCCGGCTCGGGGAGGGGATTTGCGCTCGTGGTGGCCCGCTCATGCGTCTGAATTCGATCAAGCTCTCGGGCTTCAAGTCATTTGCCGAACCCACCACGTTGCAGTTGCCGGGGCAGTTGGTGGGTGTTGTGGGTCCAAACGGCTGTGGCAAGTCCAACATCATGGACGCTGTGCGATGGGTGCTGGGCGAGAGCCGCGCCAGTGAGTTGCGCGGTGAGTCGATGCAAGACGTCATCTTCAATGGCTCGGGGCAGCGCAAACCAGCGGGCCGTGCCAGTGTTGAATTGGTGTTTGACAACACAGCGGCGCGTGCCGGTGGCCCCTGGAACCAGTTCAACGAGATTGCCGTCAGGCGCGTCCTGACACGCGACGGCTCGTCGAGCTACTACCTGAACAACCAACCGGTTCGCCGCCGCGATGTTCAAGACGTATTCCTGGGAACCGGGCTGGGGCCTCGCGCTTACGCCATCATTGGGCAAGGCACCATCAGCCGAATCATTGAAAGCAAGCCAGAAGAGCTGAGGCTGTTTTTGGAAGAAGCTGCGGGGGTCTCCAAGTACAAAGAGCGACGCCGGGAGACCGAGAGCAGGATCAAAGACACCCGTGAGAACCTGACACGCGTGGACGACATCCTTCGCGAACTGAACACCAACCTTGACAAACTCGAGACCCAGGCTGCGGTGGCGTCGACGTTCCGCCAGTTGCAAGGGCAGGCGACGCTCAAGCAGCACCAGCTGTGGTTCTTGAAGCACCGCGACGCCGCAAGTGAAGAGGCCAGCGTCAAGCAGGCGTTGCTGCAGGCGCAGACCGACCTCGATTCACGCATGGCGGAGCTCAATCACGTTCAAGCCGAGCTTGAACAGACGCGACAAGCGCACTACGCTGCAGGCGACTCATTGCACGGCGCACAAGGTTTCTTGGCCGAGGCCGCGCTCGAGGTCAGCCGCCTCGAAGAACGTATCCGCTATGTCGTGGAAGGTCGGCAGCGCGTCGAGCAACGGTTGGCAGAGCTTCGCGGACAAGACGATCAGTGGGCCGAGCGCAAGGAGCAAGCAGCCGCAGAAATTGAGACGGCCGTGCAAGCCATCATGCAAGCCGCAACGCTTGAGTCAACGCTGTCCGCTGCCGTCGACTCCCATGCGGCGCAACTGCCAACGCTTGAAGAGGCGCTGCGCGCTGCACAAACCACCAGCAACGAACAACGTGGCTTGGTGGGTCAGGTGCAACGTGACCTGCAAGTGCTGGCGGCGCAGCGCCGCAGCGTGGAAGAGCAATTGCAAAGCGTCCAGGCCCGGCGGGAGCGTTTGCAAGGCGAGCAAAAAAACTTGACGACCCCCGACGGCAGCCGTTTGGCAGAGCTGAAGCAAAAAAGTGATGCAGCAGCCGCGAACCATGAAGCATTGGCTTCGCGGGCGCAAGAGGCCGCGGCGGTGGTGCCCGAGCTTGACGACCAGCGGCGTGTGCAACTGGCGGCCACCACCGCAGCAATGGCTGCGCACACCGACATAGGCGCGCGCCTTTCAGCGCTCAAGGCCCTTCAAGAAAAGGTGCAAACAGAGGGCAAACTCAAACCGTGGTTGGCCCGGCATGGGCTGGACGGTTTGCAAGGCTTGTGGACCAAGATTCATATCGAGGCCGGCTGGGAAACCGCCCTGGAGTCGGCCCTGCGCGAAAAATTGGGTGCGTTTGAGATCTCCAAGCTTGAGACGGTGTTGGCGTTTGCAAAAGACGCACCGCCAGCGCGCTTGGCGTTTTACACCCCACCCAAGGGCCAAACCGCCAACACCCGTCGCACCCTGCCGCGGTTGTCGGAGTTGCTACGACTGGGCGACGCTGGCCTTGCCGCCTTGCTCAACGATTGGCTTGACGGTGTTTACACCGCGGCGAGCCTGGAGTCGGCATTGGCAGATCGTGACAAACTGGTGCACGGTGAAGTCATCATGACGCGAGACGGCCACGCGGTGTCACAGTTCTCCGTGGCTTACTACGCACCCGATTCTGAGCAAAGTGGGATGTTGGCGCGGGCGCAAGAAATTGAAAACCTGGACCGCAAGCTTCGTGCGCAGTCGCTGATGGCTGATGCGGCCCGGGCTGCCTTGGTGCGTTGTGAAGCAGCTTGCACCGAAGCTTCCCTCAGACTCACGCAACTGCGCGACGAAGCGACTCGCGCCCAAACGCAAGCCCATGAAGCCAACGTGGTGTGGCTCAAGTGGGCACAAGAGGTGGAGGCCAGCGAAGCGCAACGGGGTCGCGTTGACGGAGAACTCAGCGACGTGGCGCAACAAGTGGGCGCCTTGCAGCAGCGCCTGGCCGACGATGAGGTGCGCTTTGAAGCCCTGGACCAATCGCTGGCCGATGCGCAAACGCAGCACGCCGAACTGGACGACGTTGCAATCGCCGCAGAACATGCCCTTGCACAGGCTCGCCAGCACTGGAACGACAAACAGCGCGAGGCGCAAGAGGCGCAGTTTCAGTCGCGTTCACTGGCTGCGCGCCGTGACGAGTACCAAAGGGCGATTGAGACCTCCGTGGCCCAAGTGGCAGCCAACGCGCAAGCCGCGACCCAGCTGCGTGATGAGTTGGGCAGCCTCAATGATGCGGCGGCGCGAGCGGGCTTGCAAAGTGCGTTGGCACTTCGCCTTGAGCGTGAGTCGGCGCTGGCAGCCACTCGCAGCCAATACGACGACTTGAGCAACAAATTGCGTGAGGCGGACGAGCAGCGACTGGGGTTCGAGCGCAGCTTGGAGCCTTTGCGCACCAAGCTGGTTAAGCTTCAACTTGAGGCGCAAGCGGCGCAGTTGGGTGGTGCGCAGTACCTGGAGCAGCTGCAGCAGGCGGAAGTTGACATGTCGGCTCTGGCCCAAACCGTCGAGGCGGATCAAGTCAAGCTTCATGGGCTTGCCACCGAAGTGGACCGGCTTAACAAAGAGATCACTGCGCTGGGCGCCGTCAATCTTGCCGCCCTCGACGAGTTGACCGCAGCGCGGGAGCGCAAGGGATTTTTGGACGCGCAGTACGCTGACTTGAGCGAGGCGATGGCCACACTTGAAGATGCCATCCACAAGATCGACCTGGAAACGCGCACGCTGTTGGGTGACACGTTTCGACAAGTCAACGAGCATTTTGGACACATGTTCCCCACACTTTTTGGTGGCGGACAGGCTCGTTTGGTGATGACGGGTGACGAGATCTTGGATTCGGGTGTTCAAGTTTTGGCCCAGCCTCCCGGCAAGAAAAACTCGACCATTCACTTGCTTTCAGGCGGAGAAAAAGCGCTCACCGCGATTGCACTTGTGTTTGCTATTTTTCAACTCAACCCAGCGCCATTTTGTTTGTTGGACGAAGTTGACGCACCGCTGGACGACGCCAACACCGAACGCTATTGCAAGCTGGTGGCTCAGATGAGCGCCGGAACGCAGTTTCTTTTCATCAGTCATAACAAGATTGCGATGGAAATGGCCAAACAATTGATCGGTGTCACGATGCAAGAGCAGGGCGTTTCGCGCATCGTTGCGGTGGACATGGATGAAGCCGTCAGCATGGCGGAGGCTGCATGAGCCTAACCGTGGCGCTGGCGGTGTTGGGTGGTTTGGTCTTGGCGGCCATCATCGCGCACAGCACGTGGCAAGCGCGCCGTGCCAGCCCGCGCAAGGCAGAACCAAGCATCCCTGTGCAGCGGCGCGAGCCCACCTTGGGTGAGTCCCCCCCGCCAGAGACGTCCGTCATCGGCACTTTGCCTGCGGGTGCGGCGGACGTGCCGCGCGACGAACTGATGCAAATGCCATCGTTGCTGCGCAAGCACGTACGCTTGGACGCCTCGATTGACGGCATGGTTCCCATCAGCCTGGAGTCACCGATCACCGGCGACATGGCGATCGTGCACTTGCCTACTGCACGCCGCGCAGGCAGCAAATTTTTTCACATTGAAGGGCTGAATACCGAGACCCACGAGTGGGAGCCACCACGGACAGGCGAGCGTTACAGCGAGTTTCAAGCCGGTGTGCAATTGGCCAATCGCAACGGCCCTTTGAATGAGATTGAGTTTTCAGAATTTATTCAAAAAGTGCAAACCTTTGCTGAAACACTGGGCGGTATGGTGGATGCCCCTGACATGTTGACGGTTGTCACCCGTGCGCGGGATCTCGACGCCTTTGCCCAGTCTAGCGATGCGGTGCTGCGCGCCGAGCTGCGCAGCCAAGGAGCCGCCTGGTCCACAGGGTATTTGCAGCAATGCGCGGCCAGGCATGGGTTTGTCGCCGGTGCCATGCCGGGTCGCATGGTGTTGCCAGGTTCCCAAGAGCGCGGTGATCCGCCCGTCTTGTTGTTGACATTTGATTCGCAAGCGGCGCTTGCTGACGATCCCATGCATGCCGTGGTTCGATCCGCCACACTGACGCTTGACGTGCCTCAAACGTCTGAATCAGAAGCGCCCTTTGCAACGTGGCACCGGGTGGCCACCGACTTGGCTCGAGACATGGAGGCCATGCTGGTTGACGACGAGGGCAAACCCATTCCGCCTGAAGCCTTTCCCACCATTGGTCAGCAGTTGGCCGAGCTGTATTCTCAGCTGGGGGCCCATGATTTGGCCGCAGGGAGTGCGGCTGCGCGACGGTTGTTCAGCTAGCCCAAGGCCATGCGGCGCATCGATGAGGTTTCAGACGAAGATCGATTGAGGGCGCAGGCATTGCGCGAAGCGCTTGGTTTTCATGCGCATCGGTATTACGTGTTGGACGCCCCCTCGATTCCAGACGCGGCCTACGACGAATTGTTCCAAGCCCTGCAAGCGCTAGAGCTGCAATACCCAGGTTTGCAAACTCCCGATTCGCCGACGTTGCGCGTGGGCGGCGCCGTGCTGCCGTCATTGCAATCGGTTCGGCATGTGGTTCCGATGTTGTCGATCGAGACACAAACCGATACCACGCCCGAAGGCGCCCGCCAGTTTGATGCCCGCGTGCGAGCGGCCTTAAGGTGCACCGACAACACCCCGCCCATTGACTACGCCGTCGAGCTGAAGTTTGACGGCCTTGCCATCAGTTTGCGCTACGAACACGGCGTGCTCGCGACGGCAGCCACACGCGGCGACGGCGAGGTGGGGGAAGACGTTACGGCCAACATCCGTACCATCGCTCAAATTCCACTGCGTCTGTTGGGTGTGACAGCTGCCGTGCTCGAGGTGCGCGGCGAGATTTTTATGCGGCGTGACGACTTTGAGCGATTGAACGAACGCCAGCGCGCCAGCGGTGATAAAAGTTTCGTCAACCCGCGAAACACGGCAGCCGGCGCCGTGCGTCAGTTGGATCCAGCCATGATGCGTGAGCGCCCATTGCGATTTTTTGCCTACGGCTTGGGGCAGGTGGATGGCTGGGATCCGCCATCCACCCACGCGCGCTTGTTGGACGCCTTGGCAGCCATGGGGTTTCCCGTGAGCACCGAGCGCGCGGTGGTGCAAGGCGCAGAAGGTTTGATTGCCTTTCACCAGCAGGTGGGTGCCAAGCGAGATGCTTTGCCGTTTGACATCGACGGCGTGGTCTACAAAGTCAATGACCGCTCGCTGCAGGCGCAATTGGGGTTCAAAACCCGCGAGCCCCGCTGGGCCGTTGCACACAAGTACCCAGCGCAAGAGCAATTGACCGTGGTGCGTGACATCGACGTGCAAGTGGGTCGCACTGGCAAGCTGACGCCAGTCGCTAAATTGATGCCAGTGTTTGTCGGTGGCACCACCATCACCAACGCCACACTGCACAACGAAGATGAAGCACGTCGCAAGGACGTTCGTGTGGGCGACACCGTGATTGTGCGGCGCGCTGGCGATGTCATTCCAGAGATCGTCGGCGTTGTGTTGGATCGTCGACCGGCCAGTGCCAGCGCTGCCTTTGACTTGGTGCAGCAATTGAATGGGCAGTGCCCAGCGTGCGGCAGCGCCATTGCCCGCGATGACGGCGAGGCAGACTGGCGTTGCAGTGGGGGTCTGTTTTGCCCGGCCCAGCGCAAGCAAGCGTTGCTGCATTTTGCCAGCCGACGCGCCTTGGACATCGAGGGGTTGGGCGACAAATTGGTGGATCAGTTGGTCGATGCCGACGTGATTCGGGTGTTACCCGACATCTACAAGCTGGGCGTTGCCAGCCTGGCTGCCTTGGAACGCATGGGCGAGAAAAGCGCGGTGAATTTGGTGACCGCCATTGCACAAAGCAAGTCGACCACGTTGGCACGTTTTATCTATGCGCTGGGCATTCGTCACGTCGGCGAGGCCACCGCCAAAGCGCTTGCCCACCACTTTGGAAGCATGGACCGCGTCATGGATGCGTCGATGGACGCTTTGCAAGCTATCGGTGATGTGGGCCCCACGGTTGCTCAAAGCTTGCGCACCTTCTTTGATCAACCCCACAACCTTGAGGTGGTGGCGCAATTGCGCGCAGCCGGCGTCGCGTGGACCGAGACCGAGGCTGGTGCGATGACCCCTGCGGCATCCTTACCCATGGCTGGTAAAACGTTTGTGATTACGGGCACGCTACCCACTTTGTCGCGCGACGAGGCGCAAGCTTTGATCGAGGCGGCCGGCGGCAAAGTGGCGGGTTCGGTGTCCAAAAAGACAAGCTATGTGGTGGCTGGTACGGAGGCTGGCAGCAAACTCGAAAAAGCCCAGGCGTTGGGTGTCAACATTTTGGACGAACAACAACTGAAAGCCATGCTGCCATGACCGTGCGCGAGATTCTCAAAATGGGCGATCCACGGCTGCTGCGCGTGGCCCAGCCTGTGCTACACGTCAACACCCCCGAGCTCAACGCCTTGATCAAAGACATGTTTGAGACGATGACAGCTGCACATGGCGCCGGCTTGGCCGCGCCGCAGGTGGGTGAAAATCTGCAACTGGTGATTTTTGGTTTTGAAAAAAGCGAACGCTACCCCCATGCGCCGGCAGTGCCCAGCACCGTGCTTTTCAACCCCGTGATCACCATCTTGGACGGGGGTGAGGAAGAGGGCTGGGAAGGGTGCTTGTCAGTGCCAGGGTTGCGCGGCTTGGTGCCACGAGCATCACGCATCCGTTACCAAGGCATTGACCCGCTGGGGCACCCCATTGACCGCGAGGTCGAAGGCTTTCACGCTCGCGTGGTGCAGCACGAGGTCGACCACCTTGTCGGGCGCCTGTACCCCACACGCATGAAAGACCTCACCAAGTTGGGCTTCACCAGTGTGCTTTTCCCTGAAATGGACCCAACTTCCGACGACTGAAGCTAAAAGTCGTCCGCCGTTTGAAACTTTTTGACACGATTCTGTAAACCTGTGTTGCTGTCGTCGGCGGATGACGCACTCGCCGCGTTCTTACTGTACGCCGCAAAGGGTGCGGTGTAAGGTTCAGCCATGACACAAATTCACTCGATTCACTTTAGCCGCCTGTTTGAGACCGCGCGATTCCAGTCCAAGAAGGCCTGGGTTGCCGGGTTTGCAGCCGTTGTCATGGCGCTGGCGGCCAGCCCCGCCTTGGCTGACCCCCCAGGTCGCGTGGGGCGCGTGGCAGAGAGTTACGGCTCGGTGTGGTTGGCTGATGACCAGCGCGGCGAGTGGATCGCGGCCCATCGCAACCGCCCTGTGACCCACGGCGATCGATTGTCGTTGCAGCCGGGTGCGCGTGTCGTGGTGCATATTGGGTCGGCCACCTTGCGTCTGGACGGTGACTCCGAGCTTGAAGTGCTGCAAATGGACGACAGGGTCGTGCGTTTGCACTTGCATGCTGGGTCGGCCGCATTGCAGTTGCCGTCGGGCGAAAGTGCCCGCGAGTTTGAAATCAGCACGGTGGACGGCCGCGTTTCGGCGTTGCAGCGAGCGCACTTGCGCGTGGACAGGCGCCAAAACACCAGCATCATCACGGCCTGGGACGGCTCGCTGCGATTTGAGTCGAACGACAGCTCACTCGACGTCGCGCAAGGCCAACGCGCCGAACTGTGGCAAGAAAACGGACGCACCCATTACAGCTGGGGCCGCATCGACCGCGATGAGTTCACCGATTGGGTGGTCGCGAGCGAGCGCCGCGACGGTCCGAGCGTTGCGCAGCGCTACGTGTCCCCCGAAATGACAGGCGCACACGATCTGAACCGTTATGGCGAGTGGGATCAACACCCCCAGTACGGTGCTGTTTGGTACCCACGCACCGTGGCATCGGACTGGGCGCCTTACCGTGACGGCCAGTGGACCTGGGTGGCACCATGGGGCTGGACGTGGGTAGACAACGCGCCTTGGGGCTTTGCACCCTTTCACTATGGCCGCTGGGTGCAGTGGCGCGGGCGCTGGGTGTGGACGCCTGGCCAGTACGTGGCACGGCCGACGTATGCGCCGGCGCTGGTAGCTTGGTTTGGTGGGCCCAATTTGTCGGTGACGATCTCCAGCGATGCCCACGTGGGTTGGGTCGCATTGGCGCCTTTTGAGGTGTTCTCGCCTTGGTTTGTGGCGTCGGCGGTTTACGCCGGGCACATCAACGTTTCGCCATGGCGCAACGTTCGCGGCTACCACACGCATCGCTACAACGACTATGCCAACCGTGGGCACCAAGGCGGATTCACCGTGGTGCCCCAGCGCGTGCTGACCGAACGCCAACCCATCCGGCAAGACATCATCACACCCCGCCAGGCCGCGGTATGGCGCGGCGGTGCCGTGATTAACAACGTGCCAGCAGTGCCCCCACGAGGCGGCGCTGTTGTTCCAGGGCAAACGGTTCGTGACGGCGTGCGCCCCAACGACCGCGTTGCTGCTGTGTTTGTGCCGCCCCCTGTTGCGCCTTCGCGTGCCGTTGCCCCCGTGCAAGCGCCAGGTGCCACCCGTGCGGTGCCTTGGGTGCGCTCCGGACAACCCGGCGTGGCAGCGCTGCCAAGCGGATCGGCTCGGCCCGATGCAAGCGGCGTGGTGTCCGCACCTGCTGTGACGCGGCGCGACGGCGTGGTGATGTCACCTGACGTGCCCAGCCGCGAAGCGCAGCCAAGCCAACCCACAGCGCCGAGGGGCTCCCCCATTCGCGTGGGTGAACGCGCAGCGGTTTTGGGCGGTGCTGACAGTTCGGGTTCTGCTGGAGCCTCGCGCTCCAATGACGTGATCACCCCGCGCCGCATGGAGTTGCCCGAGCAACAAGCACCGCGCCTGCAAGTGCCACCCCCGGTGCAAGCGGCGCCTGCCATCGAGCAACGTCGCATGCCACCAACCACGCGCGATCGTGACGCGGCCGCCGTGATGTCGCCCGTTCCACCGCCCGTGATGCAGCCTCAACCTCGGGTGATTCAATCGCAGCCTCAGCCGCAACCACAAGTTTTTCAACCACCACCGCAGGTGATGCAACCGCGTCAACCTCAACCGCAGCAACAACAGCAGCGTCCGCGAGGCAGCAAAGACGACGACGATGATCGTGGTCCTCGCCGTGGCAGCAACAACGATCGTGTGAAATAAACGGAAGGCGGCGTGAAGGGGCACGCGTTGCGCAGCCCCTCACGGCGCTGCGATGGCACTCAGCGCGCCAGTCGTCGTGCGATTGCGTTCAGAAGGGGCATCACCACGGGCCATACATTGGCCAAGATCACCGGATGCGCCGATTCGTTGGGGTGAATTCGATCGCTTTGAAAGAACTTTTCTGAGTCCTTCACATCGCCAATACCTTTGAGCAGAAACGGGATCAGCACCGCCTTTTCTTGCGTGGCGACATCGCCAAAAACCTTGATGAAGCTGTCGCCGTAGGTGCGCCCGTAGTTGGGTGGAACTTGCATGCCGGCCAGCACCACCGTCGCTCCCGAGGCTTGGGCTGCCCGCGTCATGGCGGTTAGGTTGTCACGCGTCATGTCCATGGGGAGCCCACGCAATGCGTCGTTGCCACCCAGCTCGACAATCACGAGCGATGGTTGGTGTTGCTTGAGCAGCGCGGGCAAGCGCGAACGCCCACCCGACGACGTGTCGCCGCTGATGCTGGCGTTGACAACGCGTGCGGCCACCTTCTCTTTTGCCAACCTCTGTTCCAACAAGGCCACCCAACCGGCGCCGCGGCTCAAACCGTATTCGGCTGACAAACTGTCGCCGACCACCAAAACCACGGGCTTGACGGGCGGGGCGCTGGTGGACGATTTGCCTTGCGCTATCACGCCCCCTGGGGCCAAGCCCACCAAGCCGACAAGCCCCAAAACCGCAAAGCGGCTACAGTGCGCGACCATGCTGCGTCGATTCATCGTGCGCACCGTTTTATTCATTGGCGTCTGCTCCATTCATGTCACACCCAGTCATCCAAGTTGAAGGCATCACCAAAGAAGTTCAAGACCCGTCGGGTATTTTGACCATTTTGTCCGATGTTGGTTTCACGCTTCACCAACAAGAGACTGCGGCCATTGTCGGGGCTTCAGGCTCAGGCAAGAGCACGTTGCTGTCGATCATTGCTGGTTTGGACGTGCCAACACGCGGCAGTGTGAAGCTGCTGGGCACCGAGCTTTTTTCGCTTGACGAAGACGCCCGTGCAGCCGAGCGCGCTCGGCACGTTGGGTTCGTGTTTCAGAGCTTTCAGTTGCTCAGCAACCTGACCGCCCTCGAAAACGTGATGCTGCCACTGGAGTTGGCCGGCCGCAGCGACGCAAAAAAGGCGGCCGCAGATATTCTGGGGCGCGTGGGTCTGGCGCAGCGTTTGGGTCATTACCCCAAAGTGTTGTCGGGGGGTGAACAACAACGTGTCGCTTTGGCGCGCGCTTTTGTCACGCAGCCCAAACTGCTGTTGGCTGACGAGCCCACAGGCAGCCTCGACTTTGCCACGGGCGCGCGCATCATGGCGTTGATGTTTGAGTTGAATCGCGATGCTGGGACGACGCTCGTGCTGGTCACCCACGACCGAGAGATTGCAACCCGCTGCGGGCGACAGTTGCATATCGAAGCAGGGCGGCTTGTAGTCTAACGCTTGGTGCGTTTCGCCTCAGGTTGCCTTCCGAGTGTCTTTCGCGACGATTTACTGCGGCTGACTTGGTGTGGGTGCGAACTTGAAGTCGGTCTTGGCACCTGTCTTCAGGCCTTCAATGTAGGCCTGCATGCGTTGGCCTTCGACACGCTGGCGCAATTGAGGTTTGACGCTTTCCAGCGATGGCGGTTGCGATTCACGCGTGTCGTCAAGGCGAATGATGTGGTACCCGAATTGGCTCTTCACAGGCTGCTCAGTCATCTGGCCCTTTTTGAGAGCCGCCATGGCCTTGCCGAATTCGGGCACGTAAGATTCAGGACGCGCAAAGTCTAGGTCACCACCGCGCGCGCCCGAGCCCGGATCTTTGGAGTTCTTCTTGGCCACATCTTCAAATTTGGCCCCTTTTTTGATTTGAGCCAAAAGCGCTTTGGCCTGCGACTCGCTTTCCACCAAGATGTGACGTGCACGGTACTCGGTGCCGCCCGCTGCCTGGCCCTTCATGGCCTTTTCGTATTCAGACGCCAGGTCGGCATCGGACACCACAGACTTTTTACGCTGATCGGCCAACAACTCATTGATGAGGATGCTTTGACGTGCGAGCTCCATCTGCGACTTGTAGCCGTCGGAGCTTTGAATGCCGCGACGCTCTGCCTCTTGCTCCAGAATTTCGCGCATCACGGCTTCTTCCTTGGCGCGTGTTTCCATTTCGGGGCTGCGCTGCTGCTGACCGCCGCGAGTCATTTGCGTGATGAGGGCTTCAACGCGTGCTTGCGGCACTGCTTTGCCGTTGACGATGGCAATGTTCTGCGCTGCGGCGAACGTGGCCGTACCAGTCAGAACCAGGGCAAGCGCAGTGCGTGGGATCAACTTCATGGCAGTAACCTTTCGGAACGTAAGGGAGTGATTGTCAGCCCCGCTGCGCTGAGCGCGTTGCAATGGGGTCGGAAGTAGAACGCTGCAGCCGGTGGGGCTGATGACCGGGTTGCGTGACACGCCTTCAGGACGGCTCGTCGGGGCTCTTTGCAACGATGGCCAGGGCATGGATGCCCTCAGCAATCAACGGCGCCAGAGCATCATACACAAGGCGATGTCGTGCAACGCGGCTGGCGCCCCTGAAGCGGTCGCTGGTGATCAGGACGCTGAAATGCCGACCTTCTTGGGCGCCAGCATGGCCCGCGTGCGCGGCGCTGTCATCCTGCACTTGAAGTTTCAAAGGCGCAAAAGCTTCGACAAGCGCAGCATGCACGCGGTTTGCAGTGACGTGGCCCGCCGTCATGCTTTGGGTACCTGTTGGGCTTCGTCGGCAGGTGTCTCAACGATGTATTTCGACATGTAAAAGCCTTGCCCCAATGTGAAGAGCAGCGTTAAACCAAACAGGCCAAAGACCTTGAAGTTCACCCACGTGGGTGTCGAAACCGAGTAGGCAACCACCACGTTCAGAACCGCCACGCAGACGAAGAAGACAATCCAGGCGGCCAACAGGCGCGTCCAAATGGCTTCGGGCAGCACCAGTTCTTTGCCCAGCAATTCACGCAAAAAGTTCTTGTGCCAAAAAACCTTACCGCCCAGCAAGATCGCCGCAAAAACAGCGTAGAGCAGCGTCGGCTTCCATTTGATGAAGATTTCGCTGTTAAGCCAGATCGTCAAACCGCCCATGATGAAAATGATGGCGAGACTTAACCACAAAACCACGCTGACTTTCTTGCCTGCGATCACTTGGTACGTAACCTGAGCCACTGTGGCGGCCATCGCAACCACGGTCGCCCAGACAACAGGTGCCTGAGCGGCATCAACGGTGCCGCCAGCGACGGCACCACCAAAGTACTGCGTGGCCAACGCTGCCGCATGCTCTGGGTCCGAGGACGCCCACTTGAAAGTGGCAAAAAACAAAATCAGTGGAATGAAGTCAAAGAGCAATTTCATGGGGTCAGGCGTTTGTCGGGTTTTCCTTGGGCACTGGAGCGTGTTCACGACGAACACGATATTTCAAGGTGTTGCGCCCAATCGGGGGGAAGTTGCGCGTAGGCGTCGTGCTCGGGCTGGTCGTCAAAGGGCTTTTGAAGCACGGCCAGCAATTGCTGTGTTTCTGAAAAATCGCCTGCTTGCGCTTGCTCAATGGCGCGCTGTGCCAAATGATTGCGCAGAATGTACTTGGGATTGACGCGATTCATGGCCTCTGCGGTGGCTGGATTGCCACCCCGGCTGTTTTGGTAGCGCAACAACCACGCGTCCAAGGCCGCACGGTCGAGGAAAAGGTCCCGCAGCGTCTCCCCGTGGGCCGCCAAGCGCCGATGTGCCAGCGTAAAGTCCACTCGATCGTTGGCCAACAAACGCAGCCAGTCGTTGATCAGTTGCAGATCACTGTCTTGCGGTCGATGCAGCCCCAGCTTGTTGCGCATGCGGTTCAACATGGCGTCTTCAAAGAGGGTCGGGTAGCCCTGCAAAATTGCTTTAACCGCATCCATGTCAGGTAGCAATGGCATCAAACCATGGGCCAGCGCGCTGAGATTCCACAAGCCCACGCCGGGCTGCCTTGCGAAGGCGTAGCGGCCTTCGTGATCACTGTGGTTGCAAATGTGGCCGGGCACGTATGCATCCAGAAAACCAAAGGGGCCGTAGTCGATGGTCAGGCCCAGCAACGACATGTTGTCAGTGTTCATCACGCCGTGGCAAAAACCAACGGCTTGCCAGTCGGCGATCAAGTTCGCCGTGCGTTGGGTGACGGTTTGCAACAAGGCAACGTAGCGGTTGTCGTCGTGGGGAATGGCCGGAAAGTAAGCGGCAATGGCTGCATCGGTTAGCGCCTTGAGGGCTGCAACGTCGCGAGCTGTGTGCGCGAAGTGTTCAAAGTGCCCAAAGCGCAAAAAGCTGGGTGCGACACGTGCCACGACAGCGGCGGTTTCCATCGTCTCTCGCCGCACCGGCAGCGATGATCCGATGACCGCCAAGGCTCGCGTGGTGGGAATGCCCAACGCGTGCATGGCTTCAGACGCCAAAAATTCTCGAATGGAGGACCGCAGCACGGCGCGGCCGTCGCCCATGCGCGAGTAGGGCGTCAGGCCGCACCCCTTGAGCTGCAGTTCCAGCGCGCCGACCGCTGTGTTCAGTGTGCCCAAAAGATGGGCACGACCGTCACCCAGTTGGCCAGCCCAGGCCCCAAACTGGTGGCCCGAGTAAACACTGGCGAACGGCACGGGTTGGCCGTGTGCGCGGTGTCCAGCGAGCGTGGCCAAACCGACCTTGTCATCGACCCATCGACTCAACCCCAAGTCTTGCGCCAAGGCGGCGCTGTGCACCACCCTATGGGGGTCGGGCAACGCTTGCGTGTCCAGCATCGTGCCAAAGCTTGAGGTTTGCCCCTCCTGGCTCAATTGCTCGAAGAACGTCGTCGACGCCCAAGGTAGGCCAAGACCTGACGAGCCGGACGGCGAGGGTGGTGGCGCTGCGGCAATGCTCATCTTCCCATTGTCGCCGCGAGGGGTGAAACGCGTGACGCCGAGCGCAAACAGGGTGGTGTTGGTTGGGGGATTCACGCTGGCGTTTTTGTCGGATGCAGCCATACTCCAGCCACAAAACCACCATGAAACGGAGATTTGAATGCTCGGCTTGATGCAGAACCAACCGCTTTTAATTTCGAGCCTGATTGAGTTTGCAGCCGCCAATCACGGTGACGGCGAAATTGTATCGCGACGGGTTGAGGGTGACATCCATCGCACCAACTACCGCGAAACTGCAGCGCGGGCACGGCAAGTTGCTGGTGCCTTGGACCGTCTTAAGCTGGCGTTTGGCGACCGCGTCGGAACGCTGGCTTGGAACGGCTACCGTCACTTTGAGCTTTACTATGGTGTCAGTGGTTCCGGACGTGTCTTGCACACGTTGAACCCGCGCTTGGCCCCCGACCAAGTGGCCTGGATTCTCAACCACGCCGAAGACCGTGTGCTGTGTTTTGACATGAGCTTTTTGCCCATCGTCAAAGGCATTTGGAAGCTTTGTCCTAAGGTGATTCGGTGGGTGGCACTTTGCGACCCAGCAGCGCTGCCCACGGACAGTGGCGTTGACGGGTTGCTGAGTTACGAAGCATGGATCGCGCAAGAACCAAGCCGTTATGAGTGGCCGTCGTTTGACGAAAACAGTGCCTCTGCCCTGTGCTACACAAGCGGTACCACCGGCAATCCAAAAGGGGTACTCTACAGCCACCGATCCACCGTGTTGCACGCCTTTGCCGGGGCCTTGCCCGATGCACTCAATGTCTCGGCGCGCGACAGCATCCTGCCCGTGGTGCCGATGTTTCACGTCAACGCATGGGGTTTGCCGTACGTGGCCGCCATGACGGGGGCCAAGATGGTTTTTCCAGGGGCCGCGCTGGACGGTAAATCGGTCTTCGAGTTGATTGAATCCGAAGGCGTGACCATGGCGGCTGGCGTGCCCACGGTTTGGCAAGGGCTTTTGGGCCACATGGCGCAGGGGGGGCTCAAGTTCTCCAAGCTCAACCGCACGGTGATTGGCGGCTCGGCCTGTCCGCCCGCCATGATCAAATCGTTTGACGCTCAGTATGGCGTCACAGTTTTGCACGCCTGGGGCATGACCGAGATGTCGCCGTTGGGCACCGTGTGCAACTTGAAGTTGAAACAGCAGGCACTTCCCACTGAAGAGCGTTTGGCTGTTTTGGCTAAGCAAGGACGCGCCATTTTTGGCGTCGACATGAAAATTGTGGATCCCGATGGCAACGCGCTGCCGTGGGACGGGCAAACCAGCGGTGACCTGCTTGTCAAGGGCCCGTGGGTTGTTTCAAGCTACTTCAAGGGTGAAGGCGGTGATCCATTGGTGGATGGGTGGTTCCCCACAGGCGACGTAGCGGCGATCGACGCCGATGGTTTCTTGCAAATAACGGACCGCAGCAAAGACGTCATCAAGTCAGGCGGCGAGTGGATCAGCTCGATCGACATCGAAAACATCGCGGTGGCCCACCCTGCCGTCGCCATGGCTGCTTGCATCGCCATTGCCCACCCCAAATGGGATGAGCGCCCGTTGTTGGTGGTTGTGAAAAAGCCTGGCGCTGAAGCCGACCGTGAGACCTTGCTGGCCTTTTTTGAAGGCAAAGTCGCCAAATGGCAAGTGCCGGACGACGTGGTGTTTGTCGAAGCCATACCGCTGGGTGCAACCGGCAAGATGCAAAAGATGAAGTTGCGCGAGCAGTTCAAAGGCCACAAGTTGCCAACGGTGTGAAGTCAAATTTCAGGTTGTCTAGGGTGAATGATGAGGTTCCCTGTGGTATTCCCTGAATCCCGATGGCGTCGCCATCCGTTACCGTCCTGGGCGTTGAATGGATGCCCCCCATCTTGTTGTACAGCCAAGGAGACTTTTTGATGCAAAAGACATTCGGTTTGAAGACACTGACAGCGGCCGCCGTGCTGAGCTTGACTGCTGGTAGCGCCATGGCCCAAAAGGGCGAAACCGTCAAAATCGCCTGGATTGACCCTTTGACTGGGCTGATGGCGCCCGTCGGTCAAAACCAGATCAAAGGTTTTCAGTTTGTGGCCGAGCGCTTCAATGCCAGCAACGCTGCGGGCGTGAAGTTCGAAATGGTGCCGTTTGACAACAAGCTGAGCCCCCAAGAGAGCACCAACTTGGTCAAGGCGGCAGCCGACCAAGGCATCCGCTACATCACCCAGGGCAATGGCTCTGGCGCGGCTTTGGCCATCATTGACGCCGTTGCCAAGCACAACGAGCGCAACCCAGGCAAAGAGATTGTTTACCTGAACTACGCGGCGGTGGATCCCGACCTCACCAACAGCAAGTGCAACTTCTGGCACTTCCGCATGGACGCCGACACATCCATGAAGATGGAAGCCATGACGACGTTCATGAAAGAGCAGTCGGACATCAAAAAGGTCTACCTGATCAATCAAAACTACGCGCACGGCCAGCAGGTGTCGCGCTTTGCCAAAGAAAATTTGACGCGCAAGCGCCCTGACATCCAAGTGGTCGGCGACGACCTGCACCCCCTTGCCCAAACCCGTGACTTCGCGCCTTACGTGGCCAAGATCAAAGCGTCGGGTGCTGACACCATCATCACCGGCAACTGGGGTTCCGACTTGTCGTTGTTGGTCAAGGCTGCAAACGACGCCGGCTTGACCGCCAAGTTCTACACCTATTACGCCGGTGTCACAGGCACCCCAACGGCGATGGGTGGCAGTGTCGAAGGTCGCGTTTACCAGGTCAGCATTTTTGACAACTATGCGACCGGTGAGCAGCGCAAGATCATGGACGACTACAAGAAGAAGTTCAATGACGACTGGTACACGGGGCAGATCTACCACGTGTTGGCCATGCTCTCGCAAGGCATGGCCAAGGCCAAGAGCACCGACCCCAAGAAGGTGGCTTACGCCATGGAGGGCCTTCAATTCAAGAGCTACAACGGCGAGGTAACCATGCGGGCATCGGACCATCAAATGCAGCAAACGGTGCTGATGAGTGTCTGGAAGAAAGCCACCGCCAAAGGCCCTGGCGACTACAGCGTAGAAAACACGGGCTACAACTTTGCCCCTGTCAAAACGTACGAGCCCTATGTATCGAGCACGCCAACGTCGTGCCAGATGCAGCGACCCAAGTAAACCCGCGTTTGTGCTGACGGGCCCGCTGTGTAAAAACAGCGGGCCCTTCTTATTTTGCGCACTCTTTGCGCTACGCTAGCGGGCGTGGATCAGCTCTTCATCAACTTACTCAACGGCCTGAGTTCTGGCCTGCTGCTCTTCATGCTGAGCGCTGGTTTGACGCTTATTTTCAGCATGATGGGCGTGCTCAATTTTGCGCATGCAAGCTTTTACATGCTGGGTGCTTACGTGGCTTACACGCTCACCGGCATCGTGGGCTTTTGGGTCTCCCTGGTGCTGTCGCCTCTGATCGTGGCCGCCATGGGTGCCGCGTTTGAGCGCACGGCCTTGCGCCGTGTCCACAAGTTCGGGCACGTGCCCGAACTGCTCATCACCTTTGGCTTGAGCTACGTGATGCTCGAGCTGGTGCAGCTGGTTTGGGGCCGTTCCACCGTGCCCTTTGAGCCGCCTGCGATCCTTAAGGGCGCTGCCTTCACGATGGTGCAGAGCGCAGAAGGTTTTCGATTTGTCGCTGGCACGGCTTCCAATGAAATTTGCAGTGCCGCTGGCGCGCTGTGCTCACGCTTCCCCATGACACGAGCCTTCATGATGGCGGTGGCGCTGCTGATGTTGCTCTCGGTTTGGCTGCTACTGACGCGCACGCGCATCGGGCTGGTGATTCAAGCGGCATTGACGCACCCTGAAATGGTCGAATCGTTGGGTCACAACGTGCCGCGCGTCTTCATGCTCGTGTTCGGCGGTGGCTGTGCCCTGGCCGCGTTGGCCGGGGTGGTGGGCGGCATCACTTTCGTCACCGAGCCCAACATGTCGGCGATCGGCCCCATCTTGTTTGCGGTGATCGTGATTGGTGGCATGGGATCGCTGGCCGGTGCCTTTGTAGGTTCCTTGTTGGTGGGTTTGTTGCAAACCATGCCGTTGACGGTGGACAAGTCGCTGCTTGATTTGGGCCAGTCGTTGGGCCTGGGCATGAGCGCCGACAACGTGCTTTACCCCGTGGCCAAAATCACCTTGTCGCAAGCGGCGCCCATCCTGCCGTACTTGCTGCTGGTGCTGATTCTGATCTTCCGGCCCAAGGGCTTGTTTGGCACGCGCGAGGGATGATGTGGTGAAGTCTCATGGCATCGAAGCCGGGCGCCCGGCGTACCACTTCAAACCCTGGAACGTGGGGCGGTGGGTTGTTTGGGGGCTGTTTGCCGTCGTCTTGGCCGTCGCGCCATTGCTCTGGACGTCGAGCCTTGGTCAAACGATGCTGTCGCAAATTGGCATCGCCGTGATCGCCTGCCTGGCCTACAACATTTTGCTCGGACAGGGCGGCATGTTGAGTTTCGGCCATGCCGTGTACAGCGGCTTGGGCTCGTTTTTGGCCATCCACACACTCAACCTTGCCACCGCTGGAAAGCTCAACATACCCGTTAGCTTGATTCCTCTGGTAGGAGGGCTGGCGGGTATGTTTTTTGCCATTCTGTTGGGATACCCCACCACAAAAAAAGCTGGCACCACCTTTGCGATGATCACGCTGGGGGTGGGCGAGCTGGTGTGGTCCATGTCGCTGATGCTGCCCGAATTTTTTGGCGGCGAGGGGGGCATCACCGGCAACCGCGTGGTGGGTGGCAGTGTGGGAGGCATTACCTTCGGACCGCAGATCCAGGTTTACTACCTCATTGCCATCTATTGCTTTGTCAGCACGGTGGTCATGTTTGCGCTCACCCGAACGCCCTTGGGGCGCATGCTCAATGCCTCGCGCGACAACCCCGAGCGGGTCGAGTTCATTGGCTACAGCACGCAGCGCGTGCGCTACCTTGCTTTCATCATTTCAGGCTTTTTTGCCGGCATCGCCGGAGGGTTGGGTGCGCTCAATTTTGAGATTGTCACGGCCGAGGTGGTGGGTGCGGCACGGTCTGGCGCTTACCTGTTGTTTGTGTTCTTGGGGGGCTGCACGTTCTTCTTCGGCCCCATCATCGGCGCCGTCTTGATGGTGATTGCGCTGGTGCTGTTGTCCGAGTGGACCAAAGCGTGGTTGTTGTACCTGGGGCTGATCTTCACCTTGATGGTGATGTTCGCGCCGGGCGGTTTCGCCAGCTTGTTGATGATGAACTTGCGGGTGGCGGCCTTTGGCAAACTGGGCAAGGTCTGGACGGTTTACCTGGCTTTTTTGGGCGCTGGGCTGACGGTGTTGTTGGGCGTTTCCGCCATGATTGAAATGATCTACCACGTGCAATTGAACCCGGCGCTGGGCCCCGAAGTCAACTTCTTTGGCGCCACGCTCAATGCCAAGAGTGCCGACAGCTGGGTCGGCGCGTGGTTGGCCGTCATCACGGGTGCAGGCTTGTTTGAACTGGTGCGTCGCGCTTACGTCGAGCATTGGGGCCAAGTGCAAGAGGATATCGAAAAAGAAATCAAGCGAAGGGAAACACTGTGAGCGCGCCCGCCGTTGAGTTGAAGGGTGTCTTCAAGCGTTTTGGCAAAACCGAGATCATTCGCGGGGCCGCGTTGAGCGTTGCCGCAGGTGAGCGCGTGGCCATCATCGGCCCCAATGGCGCTGGCAAAAGCACGCTCTTCAACCTCATCAGTGGACGGTTCGAGCCCAGTGCGGGCGAGATTTTGTTGCATGGGCAAAAAATCAATGGCCTGAGCCCTTTCGAAATCAACCGCAAGGGTTTGGCGCGCAGCTTTCAGGTCAGCAACTTGTTCACTCACTTGTCCGTGTTTGAAAACCTGCGTTGCGCCACCCTTTGGAACAAGGGCTATCGCTACGCTTTCTGGAAGTTCTTGGCCGACGCCAAAGACGCCAACGACCGCGCCGATGAGGTGATGGCCATGATCAGGTTGGACAAGCGCAAAGATGTGTTGGCGATGAACCTGACCTACGCCGAGCAGCGCGCGCTTGAAATCGGCGTCACAATTGCGGGTGGTGCCGACGTCATCTTGCTCGACGAGCCCACCGCCGGCATGAGCCGCAGTGAGACCACACGATTCATTGGCCTGATTCGCGAGGTGACCCAAGGTAAGACTTTGTTGACCGTTGAGCACGACATGGGCGTTGTGTTTGGTTTGGCCGACAAAATTGCCGTGCTGGTCTACGGCGAAGTCATCGCCTTTGACACGCCTGAGCGCGTGCGTGCTGACCCCAAAGTTCAAGAAGCCTACCTGGGCACGGCGCACGCTGGCGCAGCGGGCGGCCACTGAGGCCACTGCGTCATCCAGCGCCTTCGATCACCATGCTCAAGCTCGATAACCTTCACGCCTATTACGGCAAGAGCCATGTGCTTCATGGCGTAACCTTTGACGTCAAGCCCGGCGAAATGGTTGCACTTTTGGGCCGCAATGGCTCGGGCCGCTCGACCACGGCCAAGGCCGTGATGGGCTTGGTGGATGGATCGGGTTCGGTGCGCTGGAAAGACCAAGAGCTTTTGAAGAAAAAGCCCTTCGAGATAGCCCATCTTGGCATCGGTTACGTGCCTGAGAATCGGGATATCTTTCCAACCCTAACGGTGCATCAGAACCTGATCCTGGGACAAAAAAAGGCCAACGCCAAAACCCAGTGGACCACCGACAACATGTACACCATGTTCCCCCGACTGGCCGAGCGCCGCAACACCGAGGCCGGCGTGCTGTCAGGCGGCGAGCAGCAAATGTTGACGCTCTGCCGAACGCTCATGGGCGACCCCCAATTGATCATGATTGACGAGCCCACCGAGGGCTTGGCGCCAAAGATTGTTGAGCTGGTGGCGCAGTACTTGCGCGAAATCAACCAGCGAGGCATCAGTGTTCTGCTCGTTGAGCAAAAGCTCACCATTGCGCTGGAGGTTGCCAAGCGCTGTTTGGTGATGGGGCACGGGCGCATCGTGTTTGATGGCAGCACCGATGAGCTTCGCGCCAATGCCTACATACGCAAGGAGTGGTTGGAGGTCTAAGCCCGACCACCTTGCCCACTCAAGAGTCAAGACCCCCATCAGGAGAATCCCATGAGCGCAAGCTACGACGTTCGCGGTGCCGTTGCCGTGATCACGATGAACAACCCCCCCGTGAATGGTTTGGGTTATGCCATGCGCGTCGCCATCGCCGCAGGCTTTGACAGGGCGATGGCCGACCCTGCCATCAAAGCCGTGGTGCTGACAGGCGGAGGCAAGGCCTACAGCGGTGGTGCCGACATCAAAGAATTCGGCTCGCCCAAGGCGATTGCCGAGCCCAACTTGCTGACGCTGATTCGCATGGGTGACAACGCAACCAAGCCCATCGTCGCCGCCATCAATGGCGTTTGCATGGGCGGCGGTTTGGAGCTTAGCCTGGGCTGTCATTACCGGGTGGCCGCCAAAGGAGTTCCCATTGCGCTGCCCGAGGTGAAGCTTGGGTTGGTGCCAGGGGCGGGCGGCACGCAGCGCTTGCCACGCGCCCTGGGTGTGGAAACCGCTCTCAACATGATCGTGTCAGGCGAGCCCGTGAAGAGCGAGTTGTTGTTTGCGGTGCCTGGCCAAAAGCTCTTCAGCAGCGTTGTCGACGGTGACGTTGTTGACGCCGCGTGCAAGCTGGCCCTGGAAGTGGCTGACGTGCGCCCGCTGCCGCGCGTCCGTGACCTCAACGTGTCACACCCCAACGCCGACGGCTACTTTCAGTTTGCGCGCAACACCGTGCGCGCCATGGCCAAGAATTTTCCGGCACCTGAGCGTTGCGTGGATTGTGTGCAGCAAACCTTCAAGGCCAAGTCGTTTGACGACGGCATGCGTTACGAGCGGGAGGCCTTCATCGCGCTCATGATGACGCCCGAGAGCAAGGCGCTGCGTCACGCTTTTTTTGGTGAGCGTGCGGCCAGCAAAATCCCTGATGTTCCTGAAGACACGCCCGTGCGCAGCATCAAGCAAGTGGCGGTGATTGGCGCGGGCACGATGGGCGGCGGCATCAGCATGAATTTTCTCAACGCCGGTTTGCCTGTGATCATCATCGAGACCAAGCAAGAGGCGCTCGACCGTGGTGTGGCGGTGATACGCAAAAATTACGAGTCGCAAGTCAAAAAGGGCAAACTCAAAGACACCAAGTACGCCGAGCGCATGGCGCTTCTCAAGACCACGCTCAGCTACGACGACATCAAAGACGCCGACTTGGTGATCGAGGCGGTGTTTGAAGAAATGGGCGTCAAAGAGCAGGTGTTCAAGAAGCTCGATGCCGTCATGAAGCCCGGTGCCATCCTGGCGTCCAACACGTCCACACTCGACGTTGACAAGATTGCGTCGTTTACCCAGCGGCCACAAGACGTGGTTGGCATGCACTTCTTCAGCCCAGCCAACGTGATGAAGTTGCTTGAGGTGGTGCGCGGCGCCAAGACGTCCAAAGACGTGCTGGCCACGGTCATGCAGGTTGCCAAGATCATTCGCAAAACGGCGGTGGTGTCTGGCGTTTGTGACGGCTTCATTGGCAACCGCATGATCGAGCAATACAGCCGACAGGCAGGCTTCTTGATCGAGGAGGGCGCCACGCCGCAGCAAGTGGACCGGGCGGTCGAGAAGTTCGGCTTTGCGATGGGGCCTTTCCGCATGGGTGATTTGGCCGGCAACGACATCGGTTGGGCCATTCGCAAACGCCGCTACGTTGAAAAACCAAGCATGCGCTACAGCAAGACAGCCGACCTCTTGTGCGAAATGGGCCGCTATGGCCAAAAAACGGGCGCAGGCTGGTACGACTATGCCGTGGGCAAACGTGATGCCATTCCGTCGGCCGTCGTTCAGGAGATGATTGATGCGCACCGCAAGACCCTGGGCGTGACGGCGCGCAAGATCAGCGACGATGAGATCGTTCACCGTTTGGTCTATGCGCTGGTCAATGAGGGCGCCAAGATTCTGGAAGAGGGCATCGCCAGCAAGGCCAGTGACATCGACATGGTGTACCTCACAGGGTACGGCTTTCCGCTGCACCGGGGTGGCCCCATGTGTTACGCCGACACACAAGGCGTGTTCAACGTGGTGCAATCGATGAAGGCATTTGCACTCAACCCCCTCGACGATGCGTCGTCCTGGAAGCCTGCGGCGCTGCTCGAGAAGCTTGCAGCCGACGGCAAACCTTTGGTTTAAGGAGTTCAACATGAGCAACGCACTGATCGTATCGACGGCCCGAACCCCCTTGTGCAAGAGCTGGAAGGGCGCTTTCAACATGACCCACGGCGCCACGCTGGGTGGCTTGGCGGTGCAAGCTGCGGTGTCGCGCGCAGGCCTTGAGGGCGGCGACGTGGACGACGTCATCATGGGTTGCGCCAACCCCGAGGGTGCCACCGGATGGAACGTCGCGCGGCAAGTGGGTTTGCGCGCCGGCCTGCCCACCAGTGTGAGCGGCATGACGATTAACCGCTTTTGCTCCAGTGGTTTGCAGACCATTGCCATGGCGTCACAGCGCATCATCAGTGGGGAGGGCGATGTCTACGTCGCCGGTGGTGTCGAGAGCATCTCGTGTGTGCAACAAGAAATGAACATGCACATGTTCCAAGACACCTGGCTGGTGCAAAACAAGCCAGAAATCTACTGGTCGATGCTTCAAACAGCAGAGACGGTGGCCAAGCGCTACAAGATGCCCAAAGAGCGCATGGACCACTTTGGTGCCGAGTCGCAGCAAAAAGCTTGTGCCGCCCAAGCGCTTGGCAAGTTCAACGACGAGATTGTGCCCGTCACCGTGATGGCGGGTGTGGCCGACACCACCTTTGGCATGCGCAGCAAAGAAGTGACTGTCACGGCCGACGAGGGCTTGCGTGCCGGCACGACGTACGAGTCGATCAAAGACATTCGCACGGCCACACCGGGTGGCGTGGTAACGGCGGGCAACGCCAGTCAGTTCAGTGACGGCGCGGGCGCATGCGCCGTGGTCAGTGATGCCTATGCGCAGAAAAAAGGGCTCAAGCCGTTGGGCCGTTTTCTGGGTTTCGCCGTGGCCGGCTGTGAGCCTGATGAAATGGGCATCGGCCCGGTGTACGCTGTGCCCAAGGTGCTCAAGCGCCTGGGGCTGCGCGTTGAAGACATCGACCTGTGGGAGTTGAACGAAGCCTTTGCCGTTCAAGTGCTTTACTGCGCGGATACCTTGGGCATCCCCCTCGACCGCCTCAACGTCAACGGTGGCGCGATCGCCGTGGGGCACCCGTACGGCATGAGCGGCCAACGCCTGACGGGCCACGCGCTGATTGAGGGCAAGCGCCGAGGCGCCAAGCGGGTCTGTGTGACGATGTGCGTGGGCGGGGGCATGGGTGCTGCGGGTGTCTTTGAGGTTCTTTGAGCACCACCCCATCACCTCAAATGGCTCGTTAGATGCGAATTGACCTTGAAACGTTGCGAACCTTCTTTCAGGCGTTGTGACGCTTCATGGTTGACCACTCGGGTGGTTGATCGAGGTAGCCCCTAGCATGTTGCGAGCAACACTCCAGACCTTGCTTTACGACTGGCTGCGAGTTGACACGCTGAACCAACGCAAGAGGTTCTGCGATCATTCGCGCGAAACCTTTGATGCTGTGTTGGATACCTGCGAGCGCATCGCTCGCGAGAAGTTTGCCCCCTTCAACCGTCTGACCGACACGCAAGAACCTAGTTTTGACGGTGAGCGGGTTGCTTTGCCACGCCAGACCCACGATGCCATGGCGGCGTACGTGGAGTCCGGCATGCTGGCAGCATCGCAAGACGTGGAGATGGGTGGCATGCAACTGCCTTGCACGATTGAGATGGCGGCCAATGCATTTTTCAGCAAAGCCAGTGTGGCCATGTCGGGTTATGCCATGCTGACCAGCGGCAATGCCAGCTTGTTGATGGCGCATGGCACGACCGCACAAAAATCTGTCTTTGCTGCGCGTGCTTTTGCCGGCGAATGGTTTGGCACCATGTGCTTGTCGGAGCCCCAGGCAGGCTCTTCCCTTTCAGACGTCGCCACCCGCGCCACCGCCGACGGAGCGGCTTTTGAGAGCGACCCCTTGGGGCCACGGTACCGACTGCGTGGCAACAAGATGTGGATCTCGGCCGGGGAACACGAACTCACCAAGAACATCTCTCATTTGGTGTTGGCCAAGGCTGTGGATGCACAAGGCCGCACGCAGGCCGGCGTCAAAGGATTGTCGCTTTTCATCGTGCCCAAGTGGATGGTGGATGCCAAAGGGGTGCTCACGGGGCAACGCAACGACGTGTCATTGGCGGGGCTCAACCACAAGCTTGGCTACCGCGGCACCACCAACACCTTGTTGAATTTTGGTGAAGGCAAGTTCTTGGTGGACAGCGACGGTGGTGGTGCGCGTGCTGGTGCCGTGGGCTACCTTGTTGGCAAACCTGGCGACGGCCTTCGCTGCATGTTTCATATGATGAATGAAGCGCGCATCGGCGTCGGTCTGGGTGCTGTGATGCTTGGTTTTGCGGGGTACGAGGCAAGCGTCAAGTACGCCAGAGACCGAGCGCAAGGCAGGCCCGCAGGGCCGCAAGGCAAGGACGCCGAGTCGCCGCAGGTTGCCATCGTGCAGCACACCGACGTTAAACGCATGCTGCTGGCACAAAAGTCGTATGTCGAAGGGGCGCTTGCGTTGTCGCTCTATTGCGCGCGCTTGGTTGACGAGCAGCACACCGGCGACCCGGCCGCGGCACAAGAGGCGGGTGTGTTGTTGGACGTGCTCACGCCAATCGCCAAGAGTTGGCCAAGCCAGTGGTGCCTTGAGGCGAATTCCTTGGCCATTCAAGTGCATGGTGGCTACGGCTACACGCGCGACTTCCCTGTGGAACAGTACTGGCGCGACAACCGACTCAACATGATTCACGAGGGGACCCACGGCATTCAAGCCATGGATCTCTTGGGCCGCAAAGTGGTGATGAACGACGGCATCGGTTTCAAGCTCTTGGCGCAGCGCATCTCGGCCACGGCGGCGCGAGCAGATCGCGTCGATGGGCTGGCGGTGCACGCCCAGGCCGTTGTGCAGGCATGGCAATCCGTCACGCATGCCACGCAAGTGGTGTGGCAAGCACGTGACCTCACCCGCGCCATGCGCAACGCCATGCCCTACATGGAGGCGTTTGGGCACACGGTGGTGGCGTGGATGTGGCTCGACGTTTCGCTTTCGTTGCAGGCGCATGCAAGCGCACCTCAGGCACAAGGCCAGTTGGCTGCCGCACGGTACTTTTGGGGCCACGAGTTGCCCAAAGTACAGGCATGGCTGACACCGGTTTTGGTGCAGGACGATTCGTGCGCGTCGATGCAGGATGCCTGGTTTTGAGACGGTCATGCCACGCCTATTAGCCTTCCACTTGCCGTCCATCGCGTGCTCGGTGCAGGAGCCAACGGTGCAAGCGCAGCAGCGTGAACACATCATTCCAATTCAGTTCGAAGTATTCGATGGGAGCATGTCATGAGTACCAACATCCATAAACTCTTTGACTTGACAGGTCGCACGGCCCTGGTCACTGGTGGGTCGCGCGGGCTGGGCCTCCAAATTGCGGGGGCCCTGGGAGAGGCCGGCGCCCGGGTGATGATCACCTCGCGAAAGCCCGCCGACTTGGAGGGCGCGGTGCAAACCTTGCAGGCGCGCGGCATTGACGCGCGCTGGGTGGCGGCTGACGCGAGCGAAGAGGACGGTGTGGAGCGCATCGTGCGGGAAGCCACCGAGCGCCTGGGCGACATCGACATTTTGGTCAACAACGCGGGTGCCACCTGGGGAGCCCCGGCCGAGAATTACCCGCTCGAGGCCTGGGACAAGGTCATGAACCTTAACGTTCGCAGCATGTTCATGATGTCGCAGGCCGTGGGCCGCGCAAGCATGATCCCGCGCAAGCGAGGGCGCATCATCAATGTGGCGTCCATCGCGGGTTTGGGAGGCTCGCTCAACGTGCAGTTCATTGCGTATGGCACCAGCAAAGGGGCAGCCGTCAATTTCACGCGGACCCTTGCAGGGGAGTGGGGCCGCTATGGCATCACCGTCAATGCCTTGGCCCCGGGCTTTTTCCCCAGCAAAATGACCAAGGGCGTACTTGAAAAGTTTGGTACTGAAACGTTGGCTGCGCATGCGCCGCTCAAGCGCATTGGTGACGATGATGATTTGAAGGGCGCGGCGGTGCTGTTTGCGTCTGAAGCTGGTAAGCACATCACCGGTCAGATCTTGGCCGTTGACGGTGGCGTCAGTGCCATGACGGGCGAATGACATGGCAATTGCCTTCGTGACGCACATCCCCTTTGTTGAGCACTTGCAGTTTGAGTTGATTCGATTTGACGGCGGGCAGGCACAAATAGATTGTGTGCTGCGCGATGAGCTCTTGAACTCCTACAACGTGGCCCATGGCGGGGTTACCATGACTTTGCTGGATGTGGTGATGGCGCATGCGGCGCGCAGCCCCGATGTTGCGGGTGGTGAGTCACGTGCCGGTGTGGTGACCGTGGAGATGAAAACCTCGTTCACGCGTCCAGGCAAAGATCGTTTGATCAGCACGGGTCGCGTGCTGCACCGAAGCGCATCGCTTGTTTTTTGTGAGGGCAGTGTGCACGATCCCCGTGGTGAGTTGGTGGCCCATGCCACGGGTACCTTCAAGCATTTGCGTGCCCTGCCAGTGTCCGCCACCCGCGCTCAACCGCTCAATCCGTCTCTCTAAGGAGTCATTCATGACCGTCAACCAACAAATGCTTTTGGCCTCTCGGCCTGAAGGTGAACCGTCGGCAGCCAACTTCAAATTGGTGGCGAATCCCGTCGACGCCAAGGCACTCAAAGCGGGCGAGGTGCTGGTACGCCATCATTATCTAAGCCTAGACCCGTACATGCGCGGGCGCATGAACGACGGCAAGAGTTACGCTCAACCGCAGCCGCTGGATACCGTGATGATCGGTGGCACCGTCGGCGAGGTGGTCGCGTCCAACCACGCGACCTACCAAGCGGGCGACACCGTCGTGGGCATGGGCGGTTGGCAAGAGTATTCGGTGGTCAACGGTGATGATCGTGGCCTGATGCGCAAGGTTGACACGCGCCACATTCCCGCTGCTGCTTACTTGGGCGCGGTGGGCATGCCGGGTGTGACGGGGTGGTACGGGTTGGTCAAAATCATCAACCCCAAGGCTGGCGAGACCGTGGTGGTGAGTGCAGCTTCGGGCTCGGTGGGTGGCGCGGTAGGCCAATTGGCCAAGGCCCGGGGCGCGCGGGCGGTGGGCCTGGCGGGTGGGCCCGACAAATGCAGGTACGTCATCGACGAATTGGGTTTTGACGATTGCATCGACTACAAAGCGCACCCTGACATCAAGTCGTTGTCTGCAGCGCTCAAGGCGGCATGCCCCAAGGGCATCGATGGTTACTTTGAAAATGTAGGCGGCATGATTTTGGACGCTGTCATGCTGCGCATGAATGCATTCGGTCGTATCGCTGTGTGTGGCTTCATTGCCGGCTACAACGGGCAACCCACGCCGATGCAAAACCCAGCGCTGATTCTGGTCAGCCGACTCAAGGTTGAGGGCTTTATCGTCAGCGAGCACATGGAAGTCTGGCCCGAAGCCCTGAAGGAACTGGGGACGATGGTGGCCACGGGCAAACTCAAGTACCGTGAGACGGTGGCGCAGGGCATCGCCGCAGCGCCCGAGGCCTTTTTGGGTTTGCTCAAGGGGAAAAACTTTGGCAAACAGCTGGTGAAGTTGATCTAAGCCTTGGGCGCACCCACCATGCAATGGCAATGGTTTCGTTTTGACGACCTGGGGGTGCACGCGCTCTACGATGTGTTGGCGCTGCGCAGCCGAGTCTTTGTGATGGAGCAAGGCCCGTTTGAAGATGCCGATGGCTTTGATCAGTGCAGTTGGCACCTGCTGGGGCGCGATGCAGCTGGACGGCTTCAAGCCTACTTGCGCGTGGTTGATCCTGGTCAAAAGTACCCCGAGCCGTCCATCGGTCGGGTAGTGACTTCGCCCGAGGTGCGGGGCAAGGGTGTGGGGCAGGCCCTGATGCGTGAGGGACTGCGTGGCTTGCCTGCACGGTGGCCTGGGCAAGGGGTTCGCATCAGTGCGCAAGCGCGGTTGCGCAACTTTTACGCCGTGTTTGGTTTTGTGCCCTCGGGGGATGTTTACCTCGAAGACGGCATCGATCACTTGGAAATGGCTTGTGCTGCACCCAGCGAAGCCATCGAACCTGTTGGCATCAAGGAGACACAGCGATGAAGCTTTTGCGTGGCCGCACGGCGGTGATCACCGGCGCCGGTTCTGGTTTTGGGCTTGAGTTGGCGCGCATCGCAGCCCGTGAGGGCATGAACGTGGTGTTGGTTGACGTTCAGCAAGATGCCTTGGACACCGCCAGCGCCGAGGTGGCCGCGCTGGCCAGCGCACACGGCGCCAAAACGCTGGCGCGTCGCGTGGACGTGTCGAGTGCGGCCGCGATGGAGGCTTTGGGCGCTGCCGTGATGCAATCGTTTGGCGCGCCTCACCTAGTGGTCAACAACGCAGGTGTTGGATCGGGTGGGTTGGTGTGGGAGAACACGGTTGCCGATTGGGAATGGGTGCTGGGTGTTAACTTGATGGGTGTGGTGCATGGCGTGCGGGTGTTCACCCCCATGATGTTGGCCGCTGCTGCCACAGACCCGGGCTTTGAAGGCCATGTGGTCAACACGGCATCGATGGCGGGTTTGCTTAACGCCCCGACGATGGGGGTGTACAACGTGAGCAAACATGCCGTGGTGTCACTCAGCGAAACGCTGCACCACGATTTGGCGTTGGTGACCCAGCAGATTCACGCCTCGGTGTTGTGTCCTTATTTTGTGCCCACGGGCATTCACCAAAGCCATCGCAATCGAACCACGCCACTGGGCGAAGCCACCGTGAGTCAAAAGGTATCGCAGGCGCAATCGGTCAAAGCGGTCACCAGTGGCAAGGTTAGCGCGGCGGAAGTCGCAAGCAGTGTCTTTGACGCCGTCAAGGCGGAGCGCTTCTACATTTACAGCCACCCTCAGGCGCTAAAGGGCGTGCAGACACGCCTCGAAGACATCATGCAGCAGCGCAACCCCACCGACCCCTTCGCCGAGCGCCCTGACATTGGGGACAAACTGCGAGAGCGCCTGCGCAGTTCGTGAGCCGCGCGATGCGTGCCTTGGAGGTCTATGCGGGCCCCCGAGCTCGCGCCCACTTGCTTGAGCGTGGGCTGCAACCCAACGATGTGCACGTCGTGCCAGGTGCGGCTGGCGGCCCCAAGGGCTTGGTGCTCAATGCAATCGACCAGTTGCTGCTGACCCAGTGGCTGCCTAAAGCCACGCACCCGGTGCACTTGATGGGCGCATCCATCGGTGCCTGGCGCATGGCGATCGCCTGCTTGCCCAACGCCCCGGCGATGTTTGAGCAATGGGCGCACGACTACATCCATCAGTCGTTTCCCAGCGCGCCCGGCCGCGCACCCACCGCTGTCACCGTCAGCAACGTGTTCAGTCAAAAACTTGACGAACACATCGCCAACGCCGAGGCGAAAATTCTGGCGCACCCCACTTACCGCATGCATGTCTTCACGAGCCGAGGCCGCGGCCTTCTCAGCCGCGAAGGCCGTGCGCTGTCCAAGGTCACCACACCTTTGGCCTATGCAGGCGCCTTTGTCAGCAACGTGGCACACCGCCGTGCCATGGGTGGGTGGCTTGAGCGAGTCGTGTTCTCCGACCCACGCAACACCTTGCCCGTGCCCTTGAACGACTACCGAACCCAGTCGGTGGCGCTCAACGTCAACAACCTCAAACCCAGCATCTTGGCCAGTTGCTCCATTCCGTTTGTGCTGCAGGCGGTGCACAACATCCCTGGCGCGCCGCCGGGCGCGTATTGGGATGGTGGCGTCACCGACTACCACCTGCACTTGAACTATGCCGCGATGAAAGAGGGCTTGGTGTTGTACCCACACTTTCAAGCTTCGGTGGTGCCGGGTTGGCTGGACAAGTCGATGAAGTGGCGCCACAAAGCCACGCCCTGGTTGGACAACGTGATCGTGCTGGCGCCGGCGCGTGAGTGGATTGCAGGGCTGCCCCGTGGCAAGTTGCCCGACCGCCAAGACTTCAAGCACTACGCCAACGACTACCGTGGCCGCGTCGGCGCGTGGACGACGGGTTGGCGTGAGTGCCAGCGGTTGGCGGACGAGTTGGAGCATTTGCTTCGGCAACCCAGCATCGACGCCAAGCTGTTGACATAAAAACGCGGCTTTACAGAACCTCGTTCAACCAAAGCGGGTACTCAGGCGTTGCATGTCAACGAGCGTGCCTTGGCGTACGCGTGGCGCCCCAGTGGCAAGGTCTGAGGAGTTTGGCGATGAATCGATGGTTTCGACTCGGTGTTGCGCTGGTGGCAGTGGCCACGCAAACGGCCTGCGTGCTGTATCCCGGCCGACATGGCCGCGTGCGCGTGGGGGTTGCTTTGCCCGTGCCGGTGATTCGTGTCTCCATCCCGGGGCCGCCGCATCCAGTGCCTGCACCTTACGAGTCACAGCCGCCACAACATCAACCTCAGCACCACCCACAACCGCCGCACCGACCCGATGGTGGCTACCCGTCCGCAGGGCACGCACCAAGCTCGATGCAGTTTGGCGTGGTGCGCAGCATTGAAGGCTCACAAGTTGGCCATGGTCGCCAATCGTCACTGCGGGTGGTGGTCGAGCTCGACTCGCGCGCCGTGCGCGTGTTTGATGTCGCCCATGGCAGCGGCTGGCGCGTTGGGGATCGCGTGCGGGTTGATGGCGCGCAACTTTTGAGGGATTGAGGCTGCTGTGAAGCACCAAGGCAAGGTGAATTGTTGACAACCTTGCCACGCACTGTGGCGATACCGACGCAGCATGGCTCGTTTGCAAACACAATGCCACACTTCATCATCACTTGTAAGGATGTCTTGGTTTCGGTAACGAAGAGATACACCATACTTGAGGCATGAGCCAACACGGAAGCAGGGGTGCAGTTCGTGATTCAAATTTTGATCTCGACATCGGAGAAGGTGTCCCTTTAGACAACGATACGCCAGCTGATCGCGACGCGTCCCAAGCGGTTTCACAGCTTCGGTTGTCGGCTCTCGCTCGACATCTTCAAGCCAGTATCGAGGGTGAACGTGCGGTGATCGCACGCGAAATTCACGATGACGTGGGCGGCACCCTGACGGCTGTCAAGCTCGAATTGGCTTGGATCAGTCGTCACACCGACGCCCCCGAGATTCTCATGCGCTTGGCTTCTGCAACCGAGGCGCTCGACCACGCCATCGACGCCAGCAAACGCATCATGCTCAACCTTCGCCCTGCGATCCTCGAACAAGGGGCAGTGGCTGCATTGCAATGGTTGGTGCAGCAGTTCTCGCGGCGCCATGGTCTCGCATGCGAGTTCCGCTCCAGCCACGATGCCATTGATCTTCCCGTCAATCTGCCTTTGGTGGCCTACCGTTTCGTGCAAGAGTCACTCACGAACGTGATCAAACATTCGGGCGCCACGGCCGTGCTGGTTGATCTGTCGATGTCGAGGCAGGTGCTGTCGGTCGAGGTGATCGACAACGGGCGAGGCTTTCAAGTCAGCGACCTGGACAAGTCAGGCAGTTTCGGTCTGCGCGGGCTGCGCGAGCGCGCCAGCACGGTGGGCGGCTGGATCGAGATCAACAGCGATGCAGGTGGCACGGTCGTGATGTTGTCTGCGCCTTTGGACAACGCGGTGCCCGAAGACGATTCATCGTCGTTGTCGACGACGTCGAGCTCGAGCCTTGACGCCATGACTTGGGCCACGTGATGATCAGTGTGGTGCTTTGCGACGATCACGCTTTGATTCGTCGTGGCATTCGGGACACGCTCCTTGATTGCGAAGACATTCGAGTGGTCGGCGAGGCAGGCGACTATGGTGAATTGAGGGCATTGCTTCGCGCCGTGGCTTGCGACGTCCTTCTGCTGGACATCAACTTGCCGGGGCGCAGTGGATTGGATGTGATGGCAGCCCTCAAAGAGGACGGCACCAACGTGCGTGTGTTGGTGCTGAGCATTTACCCCGAAGACCAATACGCCATTCGTGCCCTGCGAGCTGGCGCGTTTGGCTACGTCAACAAAGGTGGTGATCCGCAGCAAGTGGTCGATGCCGTCAGGATGGTTGCCTCGGGCCAGAAGTACCTCACACCCACCATTGCACAGATGCTGGTCGAAAGCCTCACCACCCCCACCGTTGCAAACTTGCACGACACCTTGTCAGACCGCGAGTTGCAGACACTGACGATGATTGCGTCGGGCAAACGGCTTTCTGACATTGCCGAGCAGCTTTCGCTGTCGCCCAAAACCGTCAGCGTCTACCGGGCGCGTGTGCTTGAAAAACTCAAGTTGAACAACAACGCAGAGATGACGTTTTACGCCGTCAATCACCGATTGGTCGGCGACTGACCCCAGTGCCCACGCAAGTGGGCTACTGAAACTGATCGAGCATCACCTCGAGCGCACGTTGTATAGGGGCTTGCATCAACGGCAACGTGAACAGCAGCCCCAACAGCCCAACGCTCAGGGTGACAGGAAACCCTATCGCGAAGATGTTGATTTGCGGCGCCACGCGGGAGATGAACCCCAACACCAAGTTCACCAGCATCAACATGCCCACAACAGGCAACGCGATGGTCAAGCCCAAACGGAACAGTTCAACGGCCCACATTTGAGGCGCCAGAACCCGCAAAAAGGCCAGCGGCTCGGCGCTGACAGGAATGGCATGGAAGCTTTGCACCAGTGCCGCCATGACCATGAGGTGCCCGTTGATGACAATGAACAAGAAGGCAGTCATCGTGCCTAGAAAACGCGCGCTCGCCGTGCCTTGGCTGGCACTGGCTGGGTCAAAGAACCCTGCAAAGTTCAACCCCATTTGCAGACCCACGAGTTCGCCCCCCAACTCGACGGCAGCAAACACCAAACGCACCGCAAACCCCAGTGTCAAGCCCACCACCACCTGCTGCATCACCTGCATCAGCGCAACGGGAGAATCGAGCGCCACAGCAGCCACAGCAGGCATGCTGCCTTGGGCGGCCAACGCGATGAACGCGGCCAACCCGATTCGCACGCGCATCGGTACATTGCGTTGCCCCAAAACCGGCAGTGCCGACAGCAATGCCAGAGCGCGCAGGAATGGCCACAACATGGGCAGCACCCAACCCATCATTTGCGATTCTGTCACCGTCAACATGGTGTGGGACGCATGGAGCCCAAGCGCATCAGCCCACGGCGCCCGGGATGGCCTGCAGCGTTCGCTGGATGTACTCCACCAGGGTGTTGAGCATCCAGGGGCCGACCGTGGCCATCACAGCCACGGCAGCCAACAATTTGGGCACAAACGAAAGAGTGGCTTCGTTGATTTGCGTGGCGGCCTGAAAGACGCTGACGATCAACCCCACCACAAGCACGGTCAGCAGCATGGGCGCAGCCACTGTCAGCAGCATGGTCAGACCTTGTTGTCCCAGGGCGAAGGCTTGTTGTGCATCCATGGTGGCAGGCTTTTGGGGTGGGGCGCTAGTTCACGAAAGAGGCCGCCAATGATCCCATCAGCAGATTCCAGCCGTCGGCCAACACGAACAACATGAGCTTGAATGGCAATGCAACCAGCACAGGGCTCAACATCATCATGCCAAGACTCATCAACACGCTGGCCACAATCATGTCGATGATGAGAAACGGGATGAAGATCAAAAAGCCGATCTGAAAGGCACTTTTGAGCTCGCTCGTGACGAAAGCTGGCACCAACACTTTGAAGGGCACGTCTTCACTTTTGAGATCACTGGGCAGTTTGGCCAATCGTGCAAACAGTTGCACGTCGGCTTGGCGAGTCTGCTTGAGCATGAACTCGCGCATGGGCAATTCGCCCCGTTTGAGTGCCTCGTCCAGTGCGATTTGGTTGGCTGCGTAAGGCTGCCATGCGTTGGCGTAGACCTTGTCCAGCGTTGGGCTCATCACAAAAAACGTCAAGAACAGTGACATGCCAAGCACCACTTGGTTGGGCGGCGCGGTGGGGGTGCCCAGCGCTTGGCGAAGCAACGACAAGACAATGACAATGCGTGTGAAGCCCGTCATCATCAAAAGCAGCGCTGGCAAGAACGACAGCGCAGTGAAGAACAGCAACGTCTGAATCGGCACCGAGTAGCTGGTGCCACCTGCCCCTTGGCCCACCACCAACGGCAACGTGGGTCCTGTGGGTTGGGCCAAAGCACTGGCGGCCGATACCGACAGTGCCGATATGGCCATCCACAGGATGCTGCGTGCAGCAGGGTGCCAGCGATGCTGTCGCTCAGGGGGCATGGTGTGTCGCTGGCGATGTTGCAGCCACCGCGCGTGGCATGACGTGCTTGGCCAGCAGTGAGGCAAAGGGGTTCTTGGGCGTTGCAACAGCAAGGGCGTTGGACACGACTTCCGCTTGCGGCGTCATCGTGTGAAGCGTGCACATGCCCGCTGCCGTGATGCCCACGACCAGCCAGCGGCAATCGTCGCCGTGGCCTACTTCGACAGTCAGCAGCTTTTGGTGAGGCGCCACCGCCAGGGTGGCGATGACGCGCATGGTGCCTTGTGGCGCCCCGCCCATCAGGGTGCTGCGTTTGAGCAACCAAAGCGCCAACGGGATGAAGGCAATCACCCCCAAGAATGCAAGCAAGTTGGTGAGGCCGTTGTTCATCATGATGAAGGTGGTGGTGATGACGGGATCAGCGGCGTGCCAATCGACGCATGCGTTCGGCTTGGGTCACGATGTCGGTCAAGCGAATGCCGAACTTATCGTTGACCACCACCACTTCGCCCTGGGCGATCAAGTAGCCGTTCACCAGCACGTCCATGGGTTCACCCGCCATCGTGGCCAACTCCAACACCGAACCTTGCGCCAGCTGCAGGATGTTCTTGATGGGAATCTTGGTCCTTCCCAACTCGACAGTGAGCTGCACTGGAATATCCAACACCATGTTCATGTCTTGCGAGGCGGAAGCACCGTCGCCCGAAGCTGAAAGGCTGGCGAAAGACGCGGCTGACACCGACGCTTGCATGGCACCTTGGGCGGCATCGCGTGGGGGCACTGGTTTGTCGTGCCCATCACCGTTGGCGTCGTTGAGCGCGGCGTCAGCAGCAACTGGGGATGCGTCAACGGTCATGAAACTCTCCTTTCCCGTGCCGTTGTGGCGTGGGGTAACAGACGATCTACTTTGAGCGCGTAGCGCCCGTTTGAAGTGCCGTAGTGGCACGCCAAGACAGGAATGTCCTCAACGCGTGCCTCGATGGCGGGGTCGAGGTCCAACTCGATGAAGTCGCCCGGCTGCAAGGCCAACAATTGCTCAACGGTGGCATCTGCGTTGGCCAGGTTGGCCACCAGGGTCACTTCGGCTGACGCGATTTGTTGCGTCAACAGTTGCAACCATTGCTGATCGGGGGCAGCCGGCGTGCCGAGGCCGGACGACTGCAGTACCTCGCGCATCGGCGCCAGCGAAGCGTCAGGCAGGCAAAGGTGAAAGGTCGTGGTGATGGACTCCATCGCCACACAGAATGAAGCACACAGCATGTCGTTGTCGGGTGGGGCAACGGTGATGAATTTGGGCAGCATCTCCGAGCTTTGGTACACCAGCTCCAAGGGGTACAAAGTTTTCCATGCTGCGTTGTACGCATCAGTGATCACGGCAACCAAGCGCTGAATCACGCGCAGTTCGGTGGCTGAAAAATCGCGGCCTTCGAGGCTGGAGGTTAATTTGCCTGCACCCCCAAAGAGTGCGTCCACGGCACTGAAGACCAAGTTTGCGTCGCAAATCACCAGACCGTGGCCACGAATGGGCTGCAGTGCCACGACATTGAAGTTGGCGGGCAGCGCCAGTTCAGAGACCAGGGTCTTGAAGGGTTGAACGTTGACGGCATCGAGGGTGACTTCAACGTTTCGGCGCATCAAATTGATGAGTCCTGGTGCCAACAAGCGAACAAACCGATCGTGCACCCCATCGAGGGCCGGCATGGTTGGGCGGTTGCTGGCACGGGGCATGACGAAGTCTGTACGCTTCAGGCCTTGGGTACGGGCACCCTCGTCGGCGATTCCGTCCCGGAGGGCTTGGTCCTCGGCCGCTGTGATGGCCGATGGGTTCTCTGCGGATGCGTTGTTCATGCTATCGATCCTTGTTGACAACGCGTCATTGGATGATGAAGCTGGAGAAATGGACCGCCACCACGGGCGGCCTTGGCTGGGCCTTTTTTGCCTTTTTCTTCTTCTTCTTTTTGTTGCCCTTTTTGCCGCTGTTGTCGTCGTCTAGGGTGTCGGCGTCGTCATCAGCCTCTTCGTCCTCTAGTTCGATGCCGATGGGCTTCAGCGTGGCTTGTTGAATTTGACGTGCCAACGTTTGCTTGCCTTCTTGGCTTTGCAGATCTGCAGCGCTTTTGTGCGCGATCAACATCAATATGTTGTTGCGAATCGCTGGCATGTAGGCCTTGAGTTGATCGCTCGTTTTGCTCTCATCAACTTCCAGCGTCACACCCAATTGCAAGAAGCGCTCGGCATCTTTGTCGGCGAGATTGACGGTGAACACTTCTAGCGGCATGAAGACGGGCGGTGCACCTTTTTCTTGCTTCTTTGACTTTTTCGGGGCCGCAGCCTCGTCGGTGTCTTCGCCGTCTTCGGCGGCAAGCTCAGCTTCAGCGGCCTTCTTTTTTGTGTAGTAGTAGGCGCCACCGCCCCCTGCACTTGCCAACAGGGCAAGCACGATCAACACAATCACCAGCTTCTTCTTTCCCTTCTTGGGGGCGGCATCGCTTGCGTTGGTTGGCGTGTCGGCTTTGGCGGCTGCGGCGGACATATTGGCTCCTGGGCGAACGGGCGGACGCTGCTATGCGCCGTGCCACTTCTTTTTTTGGATAATCTCTGCGCTCGATTATTCGCAGCCAGGGCGCAGAGGATGCGCTGAATAGCCGGGAGAAAACAGCCTGTCTTTCGCTTTCGCTTGGCGGAGGAAGGTCACCTCGTGGTCACGCCATCATGTCCACCAAGCCACGCGTGGTGCGAGAAATCGGTAGCATGTCACGTTGAGGTTCATGGTCAGGTTGCGTCAATGGGTGTCCCCTGGTCGTTGGTGGTGGGGTAGACGCACCGCGATCTTGCCCTTCAAATTGCTGAAACACGCCGCCGCCGCTGAGCGTGAGGCCCGATTCGCGCATGGCAACAGCCAGGGCGGGCAAAGAGTCTTCAATCGCCTGGCGCGTGAGCGCGGCGTGCGCATGAAAATCAACCCGCGCGAAATCTCCGTTCAAAGCGATATGCACCAGCACGGGCCCAAGCTCCGTCGGATTCAACTGCAGCCGCGCTTGCAACACGCCGTCGCGCGCCATCATGGAGACTTGCGCGCCCAACGAAGGGGCAAAGCTTGCACTGCCAACGTCGGCTCTTAGCGCCTGTTCGGATCGAGGTGGGCCGTCGGCGAACAACGCTGCCGGGGTGAATGATGTCGGGTGCGTACGCTCTGCCATGACGTGGGGGGACGGCAGAGCAAACGGGGATTCGAGGGCGTTGGTGACGCTTGACGCGATGTCAGCGCGACTTGCCGTAAGCGTTTGGATCATCGCAGTGGCGTCTGCGTTGGTCGTCTGCAAGCGTTTTGGCTCCTGACCGTCAGACATCGCTGCAGTGTCTACTTTGCGTTCGGCGACCGTGTTGTTCTCTGGAGGCGTGGCGGGGGTCACCATCGCCGTCGATAGGGGATGATCGAGATTGCCTGGGCTTGTTGCCAAGGATTGTCCGCTCGCGCTTGAAAGGCTGACGCTTGCGTCAAGCATCGGCGGGTCCACGGGAGGCAACGAGACTGGTGTTGAGCTCGGTGGTGTTGGTGGTTGCGTTGCCGGGGGTGCCAGCGACGATGGCAATGCATCTGGGTCGATGGCGACGTCGCCAAGGGGTTGGGACGGAGCTCCCATCGCCAGGGCTGGATCCACCGTCTCGTTTGTCATGCCCTGCCGTCGCAATAACTTTTTCACTTTGGGATCGTCCACGTCAGCCTCGGTAGGCTCTTGCGCTGTGGGCGCGGCGACGTGTTCCGTAGCTTGGGTGTTGGGCGGGCACTGCTTGCGCGATGGGGCACCTGCTGAACCCTCGGGCTTCGGCTGTGCATGCGCATTGGCCTCGTGCAGCGTTCGGGCGAAGGTCGAGGGGTGGTCAGCCGTGGTGGAGACCGACCCGTTGTCGGTGGCATGAGACGTTTGTCGAGCCGATTTGGCGGCTGACGCTGCTGGTGGCATGACTGGCGCGGCCAAAGGGCTTGCCAAGGTCGAGGTTTCCATCATTTCATCCTGTTGAGTTCGGTTGCATGGCGTGCAGCGCGGGTGCTAGCGTGCACACGCTGGGCGGTTTCGTCCGACTGGCGCTGTTCTGCCCTCACGGCTTGGTGTGCTGTCTGTTGCCGACGACGCTCGATGAGCTTTTGCACGGCGGCCAAGCGCAGCTCGCATTCGCGCAGCATGACCTCGTGCGGTTCGATGCGCTGTTGCGACTGCGTCACGACTCGCGTTTGTTGTTCCACGGCCAGGTCCAGACGCTGCATAAAGCTTTGGTAGCAGTTGACGACGGTCATTGCGCTGCCCGCGCGAAATTGGGTGGCCCAACGTTGGGCGTAGTCAACGCGGTACTGGCACAGTTGTGCGAGTTGCAGATGGGCCTGAGTTGCAAGAGCCTGGACTTCTTGCAAGCGCACCAGCGCGTGGTCACGCTCGATTTGCTCGCGTTCGGCCAAGGTGTCCAGTGCACTTGTGGGTGCAGGGTTCATGCGGCGACCTCAAGCGCGTCGTGCAGTTGTGCCAAGCCCGTGGCCCACGGCGCCTGTTGATGGCTGTCTTGCTGAAGCAGGTTGAGCAGCGCGGGGTGTGTGCGAACGGCGAGATCTAGTTGGGCATCGTGCCCCGGTTTGTAAGCGCCCAGCGCCATCAAATCTCGCGCTTTGTTGAAGCGCGACATCAGACTTTTGGCGCGGCGAGCGGCGTCCAGGTGGGTTTGCGGCACCACACTGGACATCACCCGCGAGATCGAACGCTCGACGTCGATGGCTGGGTAGTGGCCCGCTTCGGCCAGTTCTCGCGAAAGTACGATGTGACCGTCCAGAATGCCGCGCGCGGCATCGGCGATGGGGTCCTGTTGATCGTCACCTTCTGATAGCACCGTGTAAAAAGCGGTGATTGACCCCTGGCCCGCGCGGCCCATGCCACTGCGTTCCACCAATTGCGGCAGCTTGGCAAAGCAACTGGGTGGGTAGCCTTTGGTGGCAGGGGGTTCACCGATGGCCAGGGCAATCTCTCGCTGGGCCATGGCGTAGCGCGTAAGGCTGTCCATCAACAGCAGCACGTGCTGGCCTTGGTCGCGAAAGTTTTCAGCAATGGCGGTTGCGTAGTTGGCACCTTGCATGCGAAGCAAGGGTGGTGCGTCGGCGGGGGCGGCCACCACCACAGCGCGTGCACGTCCCTCGTCACCCAAGATGGAGTCAATGAATTCCTTCACCTCTCGTCCGCGTTCACCGATCAGTCCCACCACGATGACGTCGGCGGCCGTGTAGCGTGCCATCATGCCCAACAGTATCGATTTTCCAACGCCGGTGCCAGCAAACAAGCCAATCCGCTGGCCGCGCCCTACCGTCAGCAGGGTGTTGATGGCACGCACGCCGGTGTCAAGGGGCGTGCAAATGGGCTCGCGGTCCATCGCGTTGATGGGGCGTCGCAGCATGGGTGCGTGTTGCACATTGATGAGCGGGCCAAGGCGATCCATGGGGTGCCCCTGCGCGTCGAGCACGCGACCCAGGAGCCCCGCGCCCATGGGCAGGTGCAACCCCAGATCTTCGCTGCGCCGCCATGGATGGTTGCTGGCGCCAAGGCGAGGCGCTTGGTGACTGGCTGCACACGGCACCACGGGAGTGCCACTGGCAAGTCCTTGCACGTCACTGCTGGCCATCAGGTAGGCTGTATCACCGCTGAAACCTACCACTTCAGCCAGCACGGGTTCGCCCGCAGCGTGCAGCACGTTGCAAACTGCGCCAAGCGGTGCGCGGACCCCGCTGGCTTCCAACACAAGCCCGGTGACACGGGTCAAACGGCCACTGGTAGCCAGCAGACTCGGCAAGGCGGCGAACGACTCGAGGTCGCTCAAGTAGCGTTGCCATCGCTGGGTGCGTAACGATTGCATCATGCTATCTCGTCGGCATCCGCGTCGGCATCGGGATGCCACGGCACGCTGACGCTGACCTGCGCTGCGGCGTGCCGCCACCGGGTGACGATGCACGCATCCACACTGCCCATGTCCGACTCAATCATGAGCCCACCTTGTGCCATGGTGGCATCGGCAACGATGGTGGCGCCGCGAGCTGCAATCACGTCACCTGCTCCTTGAATGATCGTGGCGTGGTCGTTGGGGCTGACGCGCAGGGTGATATGACGTGCGCTGCGCACGATCAATTGAATGGCTTCGCGCGCAACCTGCGCAACCTGCGCTGGCTGCGACTGGATCTCGGTGCGCAACACCTGCTGGGCCAGCAACGTCGCAGCACGGGCAATCGCGATGCCCATGGATTGTTCAAGTTCCTCGATCGCTTGATCGAAGTTGATGATCAATTGCCCCAGCTGGGCGTTTGCTTGTTTTGCGTGCGCCTCTTTGAAGCTTGCCAGTGCTGCCAGGCCATCGCGATAGCCTTCTTGATAGCCGGCACGGTGAGCGCGTTGCGCCGCATCTTGTTGGCGCTCCAGCTCGTGCGGTGGCCTCAGCGAGTGGCGTGTGGGGGCGTCGGCAGCTTCGGTCAGGTGATTGGGTTGCCAGCTGGCGAAACTCTGGAGCTCGTCGCGCGGGATGTAGCGGTTTTGCGGGGCTGTGCGGGATCCATGCGGAGGTGGCACTTGCCGTGGTGGCGTGGTGGTGCTCATACGAATGCGTCGCTGCCGCCAGTGGTCAAGACCACTTGGCCTTCTTCTACCAAGCGGCGTACGGTTTTCAGAATTTCCTTTTGCTGTGCTTCCACTTCGGACAACCGAACCGGCCCCTTGGATTCGAGATCCTCGCGCAGGGTATCGGCGGCGCGGCTCGACATGTTCTTGAAGACCTTTTCACTAAGCGCTGGGGATGCACCCTTGAGCGCCACCACGAGCGCTTCCGATTGAACCTCTTTGAGCATCGCTTGCATGCCCTTGTCATCCAATTTGGCGAGATCGTCAAAAATGAACATGTTGTCGGCGATGCGCTGAGCAAGTTCGGCATCGGCTTCACGGATGAAGTCAAGCACCGTGGCTTCAACGGGAGCACCCAAGGTATTGATGAGACTGGCGGCCGCTTTGGGGCCCCCCAGAGACTGGGGCTTGGCCTTGCTGCCACTGGCCATCAGTGAGGACAGCATGTCGTTCAAATCATCGAGCGCCACAGGCGCGATGCCGTCCAACGTTGCAATCCGCAGCAAAACGTCATTGCGTGGACCTTCCTCCAACAACTTGAGGATGGCTGCGGCTTGATCGATGTCCAGGTGCACCAAGATGGCGGCCACGATTTGAGGGTGCTCAAGGCGAAGCAGCCCAGCCACCGAATCGGCGTCCATCCATTTCAGGCTTTCCATGCCGGCCATGTCCCCAGCGCGAACGATGCGATCGATCAACAACTTGGCTTTGTCGTCGCCCAAAGCGCGCCGCAACACACGCCTGACGTAGTCGTCAGCGTTGGGTACCAACGAGTGCTGTTGCGCCGCTTGTTCGCTGAACTGGTCCAGCACTTGGGTCACTCGCTCACGAGGTATCGCTTTCATGCCGGAAATGGCCTCGCCCAGGCGCTGAACATCTTTGGGGGCCAAGTGCCGCAGAACAGCCGAAGCTTCTTCTTCGCCCAACGCCATCATCAAGATGGCTGCATTTTCGATTCCGTCGTTGTCCATGCAATTCTTTTCGGGTTTAGGTGGCTGCACCGTTGGCCCAGCCACGAACCACGCCCGCCACTGCTTCTGGGTTCTGCTTGGCCATCATCCGCGCGTCGGACAGTTTTTGATCGGTACTGCGGTTGTCCGCGACCGTCGGCACCCCTGGCAGCGCAAGGGCGTTGTCAGCCACCACTTGCAACTTGCCATTGACCAGTGCAGCGCCTGGCGGGGTTTTCAGCGCCGGCTTGATCACGCCAAAGACCAAGGCCAGCGCGACCAGGGCGAACGCCGCAGGCACACCCACCGAGCGCAGCATGTCAAAAAGCCAAGGCTGCTGCCAGATGGGCAAGGGATCCACTTTGTTGGCCGCTTCGACGCGGAAGAGGGTGTTGATCACTTTGACGGAGTCGCCCCGTTCTTTGTTGTAGCCGACTGCCTCTTGGGCCAATGCGTTGAGTTTTTCAATCTCGTCAGGCGCCAAGGGCTCGGTGGTCACTGCGCCCTTGGCATCGGTTTTGCTGCGGTGATTGACCACCACGGCCGCGTTGAGCCTTTTGACGATGCCGGAGGCGCTGCGCGTCACGCGGACCGTTTTGTCCACCTCGTAGTTGGTGACGCTGTCGCGACGGGTTCCGCCGTTGCTGCTGCCCCCGGCGGCGGCTTGCAACGGTGCCGAAGCCCCGCTCAGCGGCGCTGCTGCAGCCACGGGGGGTTGGTTGCTCGCCGCGCCGGGCACACCGCTGGGTTGGTTGGCGGCGCCGTTGCTGGACTCAGAGGTTTGGGTGCTTCGTACCGTCGCTGAGTCTTTGATCTGGTTGGGCTTGAACGCCTCCGATGTGGCTTCAGATTGCGAAAAGTCGATATCCGCTGTAACGGTGGCGCGCAGGTTGTCACGGCCCACCACGGGCTCCAAGATGTCAATCAGTCGCTTCATGTAGGCGGCTTCAAGTTGCGCGACGTGCTGCAGTTGTTGCCCATCCATACCGTGGGCATTTGTGCCCTCAGCATGCCCCGACAACAAGGTGCCGGTTTGATCCACCACACTCACGGCTTTGGGGCTCATCTCTGGCACCGACGACGACACCAAGTGCACGATGCCAGCAATCTGGGTGCGATCGAGCGAGCGTCCTGCATGCAGACTCAGCAACACACTCGCGCGTGGCTTTTGCTGTTCGCGGAAGAATCCGTTCTGTTGCGGCAGTGCCAAATGCACACGCGCACTTTGCACGGCAGCCAAAGAGCCGATGGAGCGAACCAGCTCGCCTTCAAGACCTCGTTGAAAGCTCAAGCGCTCCTGAAACTGAGTTTGCCCAAAGCGTGCGGTGTCCATCAACTCAAAACCTACCACCGAGCCCTTGGGCAGGCCGGCTTGCGCCAGCTTGAGCCGAACATCGTGTACCTTGTCGGACGGCACCAGAATGGCTTGGCCACCCTCCGCGTAGCGGTGGGGCACGTTCATTTGAGAAAGCTGGGCGACCACCGCGCCAGCGTCTTTGTCGGCCAGGTTGGCATACAAGACCTTCCAGTCGCCTTGTTTGCTCCACATGGCAAGTGCCATGATCAGGGCCACCAGCGCGGCGGTGCTCATCGCCAAAGTGAATTTGGCGCGCACCGACAGGGCCGCCAGTCGACTCAGCGTGCCTGCGCCGGTTGGGGTGGGTTGAAGGGAAGCGCTTGCCATCGTAGTGGGTGAGTGGGTGGCGTTGACCATCAGTTTGGTATCCGTTGCATCTGCGGCATTGTTGGGTGCAAGCGCGTCGCACCAAGCCCTGAACAAGCGTGCGTTTGGGATGTTGTTTCAAGCATCTTGAGGCCCGACCACGACTACAGTCCATGCATCACCATGGACCTCAAAATCAATTCGTTCAATTTTTCACAGGCTGTCGCTCGCGCCGGACTGCGTCCCGACGGGCAGCCGCTGGCTGGCCCCAAGGCCGTGGCCAATGGTGATACGTTTCAGTCGGCGATGGGGACCGCCTTGAAGTCGGTCAGTGATCAGCAGGTTGAAACTCAGCGATTGCAGCGCGAGCTGCAACTAGACAACCCCAGCGTAAGCTTGGAAGAAACCATGGTTGCCATGCAGAAGTCGCAGCTGGGCTTTCAAGCTGCGCTCTCGGTACGCAACCGACTGGTCCAGGCCTATTCAGACGTCATGAACATGCAGGTTTGAACGCAGTGAGGCAAGGCGAACTTCCTCCTGTGGGTGATCCCAGGTTTCTAGATCAGTGCGCTGGCCCAGCGTTGTCGCTTCTGGGTTTGGTCGACAAAGCGTTGCAACGCACGCTCTGACGTTCCTGCCAGGTTTAACATTTCACATCCAAGGCGTTGACCGCCTTCACTCGTGCGCATGTCGAAAGCATGGTGCACAAACAGCGTGGCCAAGAACGACACGTCGCCCCCCAGCTCAAAGCAGACTTCGCGAATTTCAGAGCGCGATGCAATGGGGGCTGCACTTGCGGGCAGCCAAAGCGCACAGCCTCGAACGCTGACATCAAGAATCTTCAAGCTTAGACGAGGGTGGGGTGGTGTGGGGTGACGCAGTTGCACATGGGCTTTGTCGCTTTCTTGAGCACGCACGCGAAACGAGTCGCGCCGTTGAAGGCGGTAGATGGCTTGCGGCATGGATGCATGCAGCACCGCGTGGTCACCACGACGGGCCAGCGCCACGGTGGTCAGCTTGAACTGCAGCTTCACAGAACCCGGATAGGCAATGCACGCCAGTTCGGATGAGCAAAAATCCGGCGCATCGATTCCTGAAGGCAGGGCCGTGACGTTGAACTGAAGGTGTCGCTGCGCCGGATCCATCGCCGTCAGGTGACAGCGAACGTCGCCATGGTGCAGCGTTGTCAATTGCACCGGAATGGCGTCGTCCATGAGTTGACGCAACATGCGTTCGGTTTCTGAACCGTCTTCGATGCGGTATTGGGCGACCCCTTCAAAAGCGTCAAATGTGTGGTTCGTGGCCATGGACATCATCGCATCTAAACTGAACGCAAGCCAGCTGGCTAGTGAATCGTACGTGGGGTCGCCGCCAAGACGTCCTCAAGGTCATCCAACCACGGCTCAGCCAGGTTGCGCAAGGCTGCATCGTTGATCAAGATCCGGCGCATGATCTGCACTTTCAATTGACGTTCTTGGGCATTGAGTTGTGTGTCGCGTGAAGCGTGCTGTAGCTGGCTGATGAGCAACACGCATGCGCCTTCGATCTTGATGACTTGGTTCCAGTCGCCACCCCGTGCGGCGGTAAGCATGTCGGCACTTGCACGCTCGATGGCTTCGTAGTACGCGATCAATGGGGGTGGGGCGGCGTGGGCGTGGGGGATCATGATGGTGTCCCAGTGGCGGTGACGGTGGCGCCGTGCGCCGGGCTTGCAATCGATGCCCAAGCTTCACGAAGCGGCTGCATCACGCGGCTGCACTCGTCGAGCGCGTGGACATCGGCATGCAGGTTGGCTTGCGTGAGGCGCAGTGTTACCCAACCATACAGATCGTTGAGGTCGGCCGCCAGGCTGCCCCCGCGCTTGGCGTCCAAGCCTGCCTTGAGGCCTTCCTCAACAATGCGAACCGCTTGCCCAATCGCGACACCCATGCCTGCGATGTTGCCTTGTTGCAATGCGCCTTTGGCGCGGTTGACGGCCCCAAAATAGCCTTCAAACAGCAACGTCACCAATTGGTGAGGTGAAGCACTTGCGACAGAGGTGTGAAGCCCCACGTGACTGTAGGCGCCTGCGTGATGTTGGTGGCGAGGGCGAATCGCAGCAAAGGGCGAGGTATGCATGATGGTCGAAGGGGGTCGGTGTGGTCGATGGATTGTTTATCGACTTAATGCCCGACGACTTTAGCGGCGTTACGCGGGACCGAAGCCCCGAGTTTCGTGCTTCAGGCATCTCTGTTGAGTGCATTGAGCTGTTGCGTGACATAGCTGCCAAGATTGCTCAACTGCGCCATGGAAGCATCCAGCGCGCTGTACTGTGCGCGCAATCGCGATTCAGTTTGCGCCAGCCGCAGCTCGACACGATCTTGATCGCGATTGTTGCGAGTCAAGCGCGCATTGATGCTTTGTGTTCGAGCTTCCAGGGGACCGTCAGTGCCCAGAGCCTGTGACGCCAACGTTTTGAATCGTTGCGCGAATCCAGACGCTGCGTTGGTGGCGCCGTCGGTGGCAAAGAGCTTGCGCAACTCTTGCGGGTTGGCCAGTGCATTGTCGAGCCTGGTGGTTTTGGTTTCTAGCGTGCCGTCCGTTTTGAGAACAAGTCCAATTTCTGAAAGCGACTTCCATGTTGCGGACGCGGAACTTTCTTGGTTGAGCACAGCGCGCAGCTGCCCCTGCAAGCCCAGCGCGCCCCGGTCTCCTTGCATGGCGCCTGCTTTCTTGGTGCCAGGGTCGTACTTGGTTTGCTCGCGAATAAAAGACGCCAAGTCATTGAACGCGACGGTGAAATCGGTGATGGCTTTGCGAATCGCTTCGGTGTCGGTTGCCACGCTGATATCGACCGGTGCGGTGGTCACGGCTTGAAGCTTTAGTGTGATGCCATCCACCACATTGTTCAGGGTGTTGGTGGCTGAAGAAATGGCAATGCCATTGATGGTGGCTTGGGCATTGGCGGCGGTTTGGGTGCGGCTCATGCCGCCGGAGGCGCCCTCGCTGTAGCTCAGGGCCGAAACGCCCCCCGTACCTGTGACGCGAAATGCATTCTCAGCGCCTGTGGCGAGGGAGCGCATGGACAACCTGGCGCCACTGGCGTCGGCGACGATGGTGGCGATCACGCCAGAGCCAGCAGCATTGATTTGGTCTCGCACTTGGGCCAGTGTGGAGCCCGCAGTGATGGCCAGGCTCATGCCGGTTGTACCTGACTTGGGTGTGAAGGCGGTGCCGCTCCACGTCCCCAGCTCGATCGTCAGGTTGCCATCTGTGAATGGGCTGGCATCGGAGGCATAGGTGCCGCTGACGGTGTTCTGGGCCGTTGCCAAGGCCTGGACTTGCACGTCGTAGTTGCCTGCTTGAGCGCCGCTGGTGGTGCTGGCTGAAACGGCTGCTGCGTTGCTGGACAGGGCCGTGGTTTGTTTCCAAAGCGTGGTTGAACCCAGAGCCGAAGCGCGGTCTTGAAGCGCCGAGGTGTAGCTTTGCAACTTTCCAAAATTGGACAGTTGGGCGTTGAGCTCATTGGCTTGCGACCTGAGCTGATCGAGCGGCCTCGCCTCGACCGCCATCAATTGGCGGATGATGGAGCTGGCGTCCAAGCCGCTGCCCAGACCGATGGAGCTGATGCTGCCGACGCCTTGCACTGAATTTTCCATGGTAGGTTCTCCCGGGTATCGTCATTCAACTATCGGCACCTCAATGCATCACTTGAGACTGCTGGGCGTGACAGAAGTGGCAAAACCCGCGAAGGTTGGCCATGCCAACGCATCGCGGGTTCTTCCCTCGACGGCTCTCTTGGTGTGTGCCTCTGGCTTTGCCCTAGCGTTGCAGAAGCTGCAACACCTGCTGCGGCAATTGGTTGGCCTGTGCCACCATGGCATTGCCTGCTTGTTGCAAAATTTGGGCGCGTGACAGATTGGCTGTTTCCATGGCGAAGTCAGCGTCCATGATGCGTGCGCGAGCCGCCGATTGGTTCTCTACAGAGATCTGCAAATTGGCGATGACCGCGTCGAAGCGTGATTGCGAAGCCCCCAAGGTTGCACGTTCGCTGTTGACCAAGTCCAAGGCTGCATCGATGCTGTCGATCGCCGTTGCAATGATGGCGGGGGTGGCCGTGTTGTCGATGACCGAGCGGCCTGCGCCCAAGTTGTTGGTACCTGCCACCGTGGTGATGACTCCTGCGGTACTCATGTTGGTCGTGGTGATGTCAATGCTGTCATCGGTGGTGGTATTCGCGCCCACTTGAAACGTTTGCACGCCTGCACCAGTCGACAAGATGGCTTTGCCGTTGAAAGTGGTGCCACCCAGCACGCGCTGGATCTCTTTGGCCAGTTCGCCAAACTCCTTGTCAAGTGAATCTTTGTCGGCGTCGGAGTTGGTGGCATTGCGCGCCTGAACGGCCAATTCACGCATGCGCTGCAGCGAGTCCGTGACCTTGCCCATGGCACCTTCGGCCGTTTGTGCCAACGAGATGCCGTCGTTGGCATTGCGCATCGCAACGTTCATGCCGCGCACCTGGGCGTTCATGCGTTCAGCAATCGCCAAGCCTGCGGCGTCGTCTTTGGCCGAATTGACACGCAGGCCCGAGGATAGGCGTTGCATGGACACCTGCAGTGAAGACTGCGAGCTGTTGAGGTTGCGCTGGGCGTTGAGCGAAGCGATGTTGGTGTTGATGGTCTGTGGCATGTTGCACTCCTCGGGCGTTAAAGGACTTCCCGGCGGACTTGCCGGCATCACGGCATCAGACCCATGCCTGGTGCGCGACGTGAAGCCTATTGTCAAAACCCGCGTGCACTGGCGATCTGCCGAAAAGCAGGCTTTGAGACGGCCAGTTCGAAGGCTGGCGCGACGTCGAGGTGTCAGCTGTGCATCACGGCACAGAAAGTGTCAGAACGGTCGTGGGGCGCTCATCTTGATCAGTCAAGGGTTCGTCTCGCTGGATGAAGGCAACGGTGCGTCGTGACGTTTCTCGGACCACGCTGCGCGAGAGGGTGGTAACAACGGCGCCTTTGTTGCTGTGCCCTTGCTGGGGACCTACGCCTGGCTGACGTGACTTGTTGGAGGAGGAGGGCACCTGCCATGCCAATTCGTGGGGAATGATGACACGAAAGTGCAACGGCGCCGATGCACTGCGGTTGCTTGCTGGATTGGGGGATTCTGTCGCTGCGATCGCTGGTGTCATGCACACCGAGCAAACTAGCACCCATCGTGCCACGCGTGAGCGTGACACGACAGGACCAGGGTTCAGAGGAGGGGCGCCCACGTAAGGTTGCCAAGCGTTTGGAGTGACCTGCAGCCGTGGGCGCTGTTGCCGTGCTAGCGATTTAACGCAAAAGCGACAACACTTGGCTCGGCAACTGGTTTGCCTGGGCAACCATGGCGTTGCCAGCTTGTTGAAGGATCTGCGCACGTGACAGGTTGGCAGTCTCGCTGGCAAAGTCGGCGTCCATGATGCGAGCGCGGGCAGCGGACTGGTTCTCGACCGAGATTTGCAGGTTGGACACCACCGAGTCAAAGCGTGACTGCGACGCGCCCATCGTTGCACGCTCGCTGTTCACCGTGTTCAATGCTGCGTCGATGTCGTCGATCACGCCGCCAATGACTGTGGGGGTGGCGGTGTTGTCGATGACGGCGCGGCCTGCACCGGTGTTGTCTGTACCTGCAACGGCCGTCAACGTGGCTTCGCCGGTCAAATCCACGGTGGTGATGTCAATGCTGTCGTCGGACGTGGTGTTGGCACCCACTTGAAACGTTTGTGCGCCGGCGTCAGCACCAAGAATGGCCTTGCCGTTGAACGTGGTGCCACCCAGCACGCGCTGAACTTCCTTGGCCAATTCGCCGAACTCTTTGTCGAGTGAGTCTTTGTCGTCGTCTGAGTTGGTGGCATTGCGAGCTTGCACGGCCAGTTCACGCATGCGCTGCAGCGAATCGGTTACCTTGCCCATGGCGCCTTCGGCCGTTTGCGCCATCGAGATGCCGTCGTTGGCGTTGCGCATGGCCACGTTCATGCCACGCACTTGGGCGTTCATGCGTTCAGCAATCGCGAGGCCAGCGGCGTCGTCCTTGGCCGAGTTGACACGCAGGCCTGAAGACAAGCGCTGCATCGAGACGTGCAAGGAGGCTTGCGACGAGCTGAGGTTGCGCTGGGCGTTGAGCGAAGCGACGTTGGTGTTGATGGTTTGAGCCATGTGAAGAAACTCCTGGTTGGGTTGGCGGATGGCACCGACAGAGGTGCCGGGCCTCGCAGCGCCATCAAGTTGTAGGAACTGCGATGGAGCCTGTATCGGACCGGGAAAGTCGCAACTTGAACCCTGGAGCCTCAACGGATGCTCGATGTGAGGCATCGTTCACGGTGTGGGCAGGATTTGTAAGGCATGCCAGCGGCTTGCGATGCAAAAGGCTGACAGCTTGTAAGAAGTTGCCTGACAAGCAGCACCGAGCAGCCCCGACTCAAGAACTCGAAAGGACCCGATACCCGTTGTCTCTTGTTCAACTTAAAGTGAATGCATCGACGTTGAATCAATTCCATCACAAGGACGCTCCAATGAACACCGACCAAGTACTTGCAGATATCCGGGAAGCCAACCTTTCTTACTTGATGCTGGCTCAAAGTTTGATCCGTGACGATCGCGCCCAGGCGCTCTTTCGCCTCGGCATCAACGAAGAGACGGCATCCTTGGTTGCCGCGCTGTCGCCAGCGCAAGTGATGCGGATTGCAGGCGGCACGACGCTGGTGTGTCGCATGCGCTTTGATGACGACATCGTGTGGAACTTGTTGACCAGCCACGGTAAAGCCAATGTTGGTGACGGCGTTGCTCACCTGCATGCCTCCATCCTGGTGGCGGGTCGCCATCAAGAAGTTACCTCTCAGCACTGAAACAGGACACCGTTATGCGCGTCAAAAGTATCGTCTCAGAGGCTCAACAGATTGATCGAGCTGTTGCGCTGATCCACTTGGGGGCTCGTTTGCAGGTCTTGGAAAGCGAAACAGACTTGAGCTATGAGCGCTTGCTGCGCCTGTACAAAGAGGTTGCTGGCCGAAGCCCCAGCAAAGGGCAATTGCCATTTTCGACCGATTGGTTTGTCACGTGGCAACCTAACATTCACGCCACCTTGTTTTTAAACTTGCACGAGTACCTCAACAAGGTCACGGCACTGGATGAAGTGGACGCCATCATCAAGGCCTACAAGCTCTACCTTGAGCACGTTCAATCCCAACGTCTTGAGCCCCTGCTGACGGTCACTCGGGCGTGGCGATTGGTCAAGTTTGTTGACAATCGGATGTTGGCCATGACGCCTTGTTCCAAGTGCGGGGGCCACTTTGTCACGCACCCTTACGAAAACGCCAAGCGCTACGTTTGTGGTCTGTGCAACCCGCCGGCAAGGGCTGGCAAGGGCGCTGCTGCGGGCGCGATTCGAATGGGCGATGCGAATCACGCGGTCGCCGTTGCCCATTGAGCACGCTCACAGGGTCGCGCGCTGACCTTTGTCGCGCGTGGACTTGGCCAGCACCGGCACTGGTCGCATGGGGTTTGGCTTGGGTGATCTGGTTTGCAGGTCGAGCAGGGGAACTGACACCAGCCTGGCTGATGGTTGGTTCGTTGGTGCCGCCGTTGGTTATCGCGTGCTTGGTGGACCGACTTTGGCGTCAGTGCATCGTCTTGGCCGGTTTTCCGTTGTCCATCGTGGCACAAGGTGGTGCAGGGTCAATGCCGCATTGGGTTTGGGGCTTGTTGCTGGTGCCGTTCTTGGCCGCTTACCCCATGCGCACATGGAGAGATGCCCCCTATTTTCCTTCGGCCCCCGACGCGCTTTTCGGCTTGCGAGCCATGTTGAGCTTGCCACCTTCGCCTCGCATGCTCGACGCAGGATGTGGTGCTGGCCATGGCCTGAGGGCCTTGGCGCGTGAGTGGCCCGAGGCCAAGCTGCAGGGCACGGAGTGGAGCTGGATGCTGGCGGGCATTGCGCGATGGCGGTGTCCCCAATCGAGGGTTCGCCATGGCGACATGTGGAAAGAGCACTGGGGTGAATTCGATCTGGTTTATTTGTTTCAGCGACCCGAGTCGATGGATCGCGCTTGGTCCAAAGCGCAAAACGAGATGCGTCCAGGCGCTTGGTTGGTGAGTTTGGAGTTTGGCGTTTTGGGCACCCAACCCACGAAAGCCCAGCACACACCGGGGGCGCGACCTGTGCTCGCTTGGTGCATTGGTCACGGGTCCAAGGCTTAACCCCGGCGATTTGGGGCCGATAAAGGATGCAGACCGGACAGCCGTCGTGCTGTTCGCCCTCACTCCTTCCGAAAAGAATCATGTTCGTCATCATTGGCTGGGTTGTTGCACTTGTTTGCATTTTTGGCGTCTACATCGCGCACGGTGGCAACATCGCTGTGGTGTTGAAGGCCTTGCCTTTTGAGATGACCACCATTTTTGGTGCTGCCGCGGGTGCGTTCTTGGTGAACAACCAAATGAAGGTCATCAAAGCGACCTTTGCGGGTGTTGCTCGTTGCTTCAAAGGCAGCAAATTCAGCAAAGCGCGTTACCTGGAGTTGTTGGCGCTGCTCTACGAAATTTTGCAGAAGGCGCGCAAAGAGGGTCTGATGGCCATTGAAGGTGACGTGGAGGATCCGGCGAAGTCGCCGCTTTTCCAGAAGTACCCCAACATCAGCAATGACCACCACGTCACGGAATTCATCACCGACTACTTGCGCATGATGGTTTCAAGCAACCTCAATGCTCACGAGATTGAAACCTTGATGGACAACGAGATCGAGACCCATCACCAAGAAGAGCACGCGGTGGTGTCTGCGATCGCGCGGTTGGCCGGTGGCCTGCCTGCCTTTGGAATTGTCGCGGCGGTTTTGGGGGTCGTGAACACGATGGGCTCGGTGGGACAGCCGCCGGCGGTGTTGGGCGCCATGATTGGTTCAGCACTTGTCGGCACCTTTTTGGGCATCTTGCTGGCCTACGGTTTTGTGGAGCCCCTGGGTGGCTTGCTCGAGCAAAAGATGGAAGACGCCACCAAAGAACTGCAATGCATCAAGACCACCTTGCTGGCGAGCATGCAAGGCTATGCGCCGCAGGTCGCCATCGAGTTTGGTCGCAAGGTGCTGTTTTCGGTGGACCGCCCCACGTTTGTGGAGCTTGAAGGCCACGTCAAAGGCAAGAAATAACACCAAGGATCCATCATGGCCGCCAGCGACTCCAAAAAGCTCTCTCCAATCATCATCAAGCGCATCAAGAAGAGTGGGCATGCCGCCCACGGCGGGGCTTGGAAAATTGCTTACGCAGACTTTGTCACTGCGATGATGGCATTCTTCTTGCTCATGTGGTTGCTTGGATCCACCACCGACGGCGACAAAAAGGGCATTCAAGACTACTTTCAGGCACCGCTTAAAGTGGCGCTGGGCGGTGGCAGCGGCTCCGGCGATTCGTCGCACGTCATCAAGGGTGGTGGCGAAGACTTGTCTCGCACATCGGGCCAGGTGAAGCGTGGCGAGGTCGAGGCCGACCGCAAGTCCTTCAACCTGCAAGCCCTGAAAGCGGAGATCGACCGTGCCGAATCAACACGGCTTCGTGATCTGCAAACTCGCTTGGAAGGCGAGCTGCGCAACAACCCCAAGTTGGCACCATTTTCATCGCAGATCAAGATGGACATGACACGCGATGGGTTGCGCATCCAAATTGTCGATGATCAAGCGCGACCGATGTTTGACTCGGGCAGTGCGATGGTCAAAGACTACATGCGCGATGTGCTCCATGCCATCGGCGCCGTTTTGTCCCAAGTGCCCAATCGCTTGACGCTGGAGGGCCACACTGACGCCTTCCCGTTCTCTGGCGGTGAGCGCGGATACAGCAACTGGGAACTATCCTCCGATCGTGCCAATGCCTCGCGCCGAGAGCTCATCGCGGGTGGCTTGACAGATGCCCGCGTGATGCGCGTGCAAGGTTTGGCCTCGAGCCAACCCTTTGACCGCGGTGACCCCACGGCACCCACCAATCGGCGCATCAGTATCGTGGTGCTGAACCGCGAAGCTGAAGAGCGATACGCCTTGCCACTGCTTGAGGTCCCTGCCGATGAGAAGTACATCACAACTGAGCAATTGACGATGATGCCCAAATTGACGTCGATGCCTGGCAAGCCCGGCAAGCCATAAATCATCTACCGGGCAGTTGGAATGCACCAAGTTGTTGAGGCAATCGAGCCCAGAAAGTAGCCGGTGAAACCACCGCTTATCAAACTCAAGTTCTGACCCCATTGCGGCACCATCGTATGACTCGAGTTGACCTCGACCCCACACCATGGCAGACGCACAAGACCGCAACCTACCCGCCTCAGCACGAAAGGTAAAACGCTCGCGAGAAGACGGGCAAACACCACGCTCGCGCGAGCTGAGCCACTTCATGGCGCTTGCCGTGGGGGGCGCCGTGTTGGTGGCCGTTGCCCAACCCATCGGCGGCGCCCTGCGAGAAGTCATGGCGCGTGGCCTGCACTTCGACGCGAGTGCCGTCGGCCGACCCCATGCCATGTTTGAGCGCCTGGGTGAGTTGTCCTGGTGGCTCATTGCAATATGCATCCCAATGGGCATTTTGATGGTGGCCCTCAGTTTGTTATCGGGCGTCATCTCGGGCGGTTGGAACTTCACCCTCAAGCCACTGTTTCCCAAGTTCAGCAAACTCAACCCATTGGCCGGTCTCGGCCGCATGGTGTCTCCTTCACAGATGGGCGACATGCTCAAGTCTTGCGTGCTGGCCTTGGTGCTGGGCGCTGTCGGGGCACTCTACCTGAAAGACCATTGGGGAGAATTTCAACGCTTGGCATTGATGAATCTCGGCGTCGCACTGCCGATTCTGGGTTCCCTGTTGACTTCCGCCCTTGCCCTCTTGGTGCTTGGTTTGGCAGCGTTTGCTGTTTTGGACGTGCCGTTTCAGCGCTTCTTGATGGCCAAGCGCCTGAAAATGAGTCACCAAGAAGCCAAACAAGAACACAAAGAGCTGGAAGGCAATGGCGAAATCAAAGGCCGCATGAAGGCTCGGATGCGAGAAATTGCCAAGCGACGCATGATGAGTGCGGTTCCAAGCGCTGATTTGATCGTGATGAACCCTAGCCACTACGCCGTTGCCATTCGATACGACGAAACGAGCATGGGCGCACCACGCGTCGTGGCCAAGGGGGCCGACTTGCTGGCTTTTCGGATTCGCGACCTGGCCAAAATGCACCAAGTCCCCGTGCTGCGCATGCCGCCGCTGGCGCGCGCACTCTACGCGCACGTCGAGGTTGATCAAGAAATTCCGGCAGCGCTTTTCTCCGCTGTTGCACAAGTATTGGCTTACGTTTACCAGCTGCGTGCTGCGCTTGCCGTGGGTGCTCCCACCCCGAGCGAGCCCACTGACGTTAACGTGCCAGACGAACTGGATCCCTTGAACCAACGCGCGGCTGATGCCGAGGTGGCGCCTGCATGAAAGCTTGGTTTGCGCCCTTGTTGGCCATGGTCGGCCCGCGTGCTGGCGTACTCAAGGCGTTGACCATCCCGGGGTTTGTGGTCATGGTCTTGGCCATGATGGTGTTGCCGTTGCCAGCGTTTGCGCTCGACGTACTGTTCACGTTCAACATTGCCCTGGCACTGATGGTGGTGATGGTGGCAGCCCACATGGTCAAGCCATTGGACTTTGCGGCTTTTCCGGCGGTGCTACTCGTTACCACGTTGCTGCGGTTGTCACTCAACGTTGCGTCTACGCGCGTGGTGTTGATGGAAGGACACACGGGTGCGGGTGCGGCTGGCAAAGTGGTTGAGGCCTTTGGTCACTTCTTGATTGGTGGCAATTTCGCAGTGGGTTTGATCGTTTTTGCGGTGCTGGTGGTGATCAACTTCATTGTGGTTACCAAAGGTGCAGAACGCATTGCTGAAGTGGGGGCACGTTTCACGCTCGACGCCATGCCGGGCAAACAAATGGCAATCGATGCCGACCTCAATGCAGGTGTGATCGACGAAAAAGAGGCCAAGCGTCGACGAACCGAGGTGGGCGATGAGGCCGAGTTTTTTGGTTCGATGGATGGTGCCAGCAAATTCGTTCGTGGTGACGCCGTTGCAGGCATGTTGATCTTGGTCATCAATCTGGTGGGCGGCTTCATCATTGGGATGGCGCAGCATGACTTGTCGGCGTCCCAGGCTGCGTCGAGCTACATATTGTTGGCCGTGGGCGATGCGCTGGTGGCGCAAATACCTGCGCTGTTGATTTCGGTCTCTTCGGCCATGGTGGTTTCGCGCGTTGGCAAAGACACCGACATCGGGACGCAGATTCGATCGCAGGTTTTTGGGTCACCCAAGGCCTTGGCCATCACGGCCGGCATCATCGGTGCATTGGGCCTGATTCCGGGCATGCCCAACGTCATTTTTATCCTGATGGCAAGCCTGGTGGGGGCATTGGCGTGGAAGATGGCCGAGCGCCAAAGGGTGGCTGCCCTGGCACCCCCACCACCTGCCGAAGCCTTGGCCCCAGCCGCCAGTGCCGAAGCCACATGGAACGACTTGCAACCGGTTGACACACTGGGCCTCGAGGTTGGCTACCGATTGATTGCGCTGGTGGACGTGCAGCGACAAGGTGACTTGTTGGCGCGCATCAAGGGTGTGCGAAAGAAGTTTGCGCAGGACGTGGGCTTCCTGCCACCCGCCGTGCACATCCGCGACAACCTGGAGCTCAAACCCAGTTTTTACCGGGTCACGCTGCGTGGTGCCGTGGTGGGCGAGGGTGAGGCCTTTCCAGGCATGCTGCTGGCCATCAACCCCGGTGGCGCCACGCAGCAGCTTCCCGGTGTCCGCACCACCGACCCCGCCTTTGGGTTGCCCGCCAACTGGATCGAAGAGCGGCACCGCGACACGGCACAAATGGCGGGCTTTACGGTGGTTGATTGTTCGACCGTCATTGCCACCCACCTTTCACACTTGATGCAAGTCAACGCAGCCCGCTTGCTCGGGCGCGCTGAAACCCAGCAACTGGTGGAACACGTGACCCTTTCGGCCCCCAAACTCATCGAAGAAATCATTCCCAAGCTGGTGAGCATCGCGACGCTTCAGAAGGCGCTTCAACTGCTGCTGGAAGAGGGGGTTCACATTCGGGACATGCGCTCCATCGTGGAATGCATGGCTGAGCACGCGGCGGCGGCCGCCGACCCGGCGGAGCTGGCCCGGCGCATTCGTGTGCATTTGGCGCCGGCGATCGTTCAGCAAATATACGGTCCGGTGCGAGAGCTTGATGTGATGGCGCTGGAGCCCGACCTTGAGCGCCTGGTAACGCAGGCCTTGCTGTCACCGCATGGCGCCGCGCTGGACCCCGGTGTTGCCGACTCGCTCACGCGTGAGGCTGCCGACAACGCACGCAAACAAGAAGACCTCGGCGTGCCAGCTTGCTTGTTGGTGCCCGACGGCATCCGTTCACCCATTGCCCGATTGTTGAGGCGCGCAGCACCTCGGCTTCGGGTCTTGTCTCACAGCGAGATCCCTGAAACGCATTCGATCCGAATCGCCTCAATCATCGGAGCACAACCAGCATGAACATGCAACGATTCTCAGCCAGTACCTCGCGCGAGGCCCTGGCCTTGGTGCGTCAGGCGTTTGGTGTTGATGCCATTGTGCTGTCCACGCGTCCGTGTTCTGAAGGGGTTGAAGTGCTTGCCATGCCAGCGGACGGCGCGACTCACATTGCGCGGGCGGCAACCACGGCACCCCGGTTTGAGTCGACATCATCGGCCGTGTTGGCCCACCCAACCCCTTCGTCGCTGCCCAAGGAGGTGCAGGCCGACGTTGAGCGCTTGTCGATGAGCACCCTTTCGTTTCAAGATTACGTGCGTGAGCGCATGCTCAAGCGCCAGCATGAATCGGCGGCCCCTCCAAGCAAGGCCACCACGCCTGTGGTTGAAGTGGCGCTTGCCGATGCGGGCCAGGCCGCGCAGCCGCCATCGTCATGGGTTTCATCGCCCACACCACCTGCGCAGGTGCAGCCGGTGACCACGGAGGTCAAGCCGTCGCGCATCGAAGATCGACCCGTGACCGGCAACAACTTGCTGCTGAGTGAAATGCGCGGCCTGAAGGGACTGCTGGAAGAGCGGTTTGGCACACTGGCATTGATGGAAAAGATGCAGCAAGAGCCACGCGCAGGCGTGGTGTCGCGTCGCTTGCTGGATGCTGGCTTTTCGCCAGCACTGGTGCGGCACCTGGTGAAAGTCTTGCCCTTGCAAACGGTGGATGCGTGGGGATGGATTGCCTCGGTTCTGCGAAAGAACCTGGCCACCAACGAGCGTGGTCTTGCCTTGGAAAACACCGGTGGCGTGCAGGCTTTGATCGGCGCCACGGGCGTGGGCAAAACCACCAGCACTGCAAAAATTGCAGCTGCGTTTGTCGCGCAGCACGGACCGTCGCAATTGGGTTTGATCACCCTGGACGCTTACCGCGTTGCGGCGCACGAGCAGCTCCGGGTTTACGGGCGCATTTTGGGTGTGCCGGTGCACACAGCGCACGACCGCGCGTCCTTGGAGGATCTGCTTGACTTGTTGTCGTCTAAGAAACTGGTGCTGGTTGACACCGCCGGCATGGCGCAGCGTGACAGTCGAACGGCAGAATTGCTCGAAATGCTTGCCCACCCAACCATTCAGAAGGTTCTGGTTGTCAACGCGGCATCGCAGGGCGAAACCATCGAAGACGTGATGCACGCTTACCATGCACCGAAGTGCCTCGGTGTCATCTTGTCCAAGCTGGACGAAGCCGTCAAACTGGGCCCAGCGCTGGATGCTGTGATCCGGCACAAGGTGTCCGTGCTGGGCATTGCGAATGGACAGCGAGTGCCCGAAGACTGGGGTCAACCGTCGCGCCGGGTTTTGATTGAGCGCGCTTTGGGGGGCGAGGGTTCAGCGCCTTGGCGCTTGCGTGACGATCACACCAACTTGATGCTGGCAGGCCGACTGTTGCCCGAGTCTCTGCTCGCAAACCGAGCTTGACGCGCTGCTTTTGCCCCCAACCATCGATCATGCAGCCATTCCTTTCAAAGCGCGGCGCGCAAGCACCCGATCAGGCTCACGGTTTGCGTCGCTTGTACGCCAAGCAGCGCGCCCGTCCCGTCGTCTTGGTGCACAACCCGCAAGTGGTGTACGCGGCGGTAGCCATCGAGCAACTCGTTTGGGCATTGTCTGCGCAAGGCTTGCACACGCTGGTGGTGGATGCCGCGTCCAGTGCGAGGCCGGCCAGCCCTGCCGCGCTCAATCACCTCTCGTCGTGCATCGAGGTGCTTCGACCCGGTGTGTCGTATTTGGCGGCTCAGGGGCTTCCCGTGCGATTTGCACAGGCGCAGGGGCAAGTTCCTGCCTTCATCGATCAACTCAGGGTGGCAGCGTCGGTGGACGACGTGGTGCTGATCCACGCTGATGCTGCCGACCTGGCACTGATGTTTGGCGCGCAGCCGCTTCGTCCAGTGGTGTTGGTTGACGCGGCAAACGACAGCGTTTGCACAGCTTACGGCAGCCTTAAGTCATTGGCGCAGCAGGTGCCCATGACCACCTTCGATTGTTTGATGGTCGGACCCGCCAGTGCGCGTCCTCCTGCACGCATAGCCAGTTGCCTGGCCAGTTGCGGGGCGAGATTTTTGGGGGCCTCGCTACGTCATTGGACGTCGATCGACCCCATGGACGCAGCGCTTGCGCACGACGCTCTTACGCAGCTCGCCATGGCGCAGTACGAAAGCGGACTTCACGCGTCTTCCAAAGGGGCTTGGATGCCCAACGCTGCGACGGCATTCACTGTAGATTGAACCCAACCATGTACACCGCCAAAGGTCGACTTGACGTCGACGCGCAGCTCAAACAACACAGCCCCTTGGTGCGCCGACTGGCCCACCAAATGCTTGCAAAGTTACCCGCCAGCGTGGCTTTGGACGATCTGGTTCAAGTCGGCATGATTGGCCTCAACGACGCGCTGACGCGCTTTGACCCAAGTCAAGGGGTGCAATTTGAAACTTTCGCCAGTCAACGCATTCGCGGGGCCATGCTTGATGAGCTGCGCGGCAGTGATTGGGTAAGCCGAGGCGACCGCAGTCAACAGCGCGCCATCGCGGCAGCGGTTCGCAAGCTCGAGCAGCAACTTTCGCGCGCGCCGACCGAGGGCGAAATTGCCGTAGAAATGGGACTCTCGCTTGAGGCCTACCAGACTGTGTTGGGCAAGGTGCGTGGCACCCAACTTGTTTACCTGGAAGACTTGACGGGCGACGATGGCGACCAAGACTTCCTTGATCGTCACGTGGCCGACCACGACGCCAACCCCATGGCGCAGTTGCAAGACCGTCGCATGCGCGAGGCCTTGGTGCAAGCCATCGAGCTGCTACCCGAGCGCGAGCAATACGTGATGAGCATGTACTACGAACACGACATGAATCTCAAAGAAATCGCCACCGTGTTGGGCGTGACCGAGAGCCGTGTTTGTCAGTTGCACAGCCAGTCCATTGCACGCCTGCGTAGCCGGCTGCAAGCCTGGTAGAAAAGCGCTGCGGCCGTTGCGCCGCTTTGCTCAGGCTTGGGTGAGAGGGGCCGTCGCCGGCCGCTCGGTGGCGCCTTGCGCAGAGTAAACCGAAGCCGCAGCGCGCGGCGATTCTCCACCCTCACTGGCCAGGCTGTGCATGGCGCGATCGAGCGCTGCGGTGGCACGGGCGACGGTGTCGCGCTGGGCCGTGACGCGTGCGCGGATCAACGCCATGCGATGTTGCGCTGACTTGGACAGCCGGTGTTCCATGCTGGCTCGCTTGAGTGTTTTGGCCGCGCAAGCGAGGCTGTGGTGCACGGCGGCGGCTTCGAGTTCCAGGCTTTGGGCCGAACCGGCGTGAAGGGCGCTTTGCAATGCAGACAAGCTGTGGTCAACCGCGACCAACGCGGCTTCAACGTCGTCAACCATCACGTCGTCTCCGGGTGTCGAGTGGTCAAGCATCAAGACTCCAAGGGCTACTGTGGGCGGCGGCCGACGTACTCAGACGCGTGCTCAATCAGCTTGTTGGCAATGGCATCGGCATTGATTTTGAAGCTTCCGTCGCGAATCGCTTGGGCAATGCGGTTGACCTTTTCAGCGTCAAAGTCGGCGGTGGCACTGGTGCCCTGCGCCGCGCGAGCTTGAGCTGACAAGGCCACCGTGGCACTGGGCTCGGGCGCAACGCCAGCGGTTCGAGCGTCAGCTCCGGGCTTGAGCTCGGGTTTGTTGCTGGAAATCAGCACATTGTTTTCAAAGGGATTGATCTTCATACATTCTCCAGGGCGCACCGCCGCTTGTGGTTGTGCCGACATGCCATCGCTATCGGCAAACGGCTGACAGACTTTAGGGGCTGCCCCTGTGTTGCAGCATGCTGACCCACCAAAGAACCCCAGGTTCGGCGTGAATCATTCACAAAGACACCTCGATCAGACGCTCGGCCACTGCCCGTCCCGTCACGATGCGCCCTGATTCGGTGCGCACCCTGCTGACTTGACCTTCGTAACCAGGACTCACCGCTTGGCCTTCGCCGCTGACTTGGTAGCCTGCGCCAATGCCAACAATGCGCACCGACTCACCCACGCCGAACCATTGCCTTGGGCGAAGGTCGGATGCACGCAACGCTGTGGCTGAAGCCATGGCTTTGCCAAGCGTCCGACCGACGGCCAGCGTGGGTTGAAGCATCGGCATTTCAGCTGCTGCAGCCAGATCAACTTCTGCCTTGGCAAGGTGCTGTGCTTCCAGCACCGTGCCCGCTGGCAGCCCCCGGCTCAACACCACGGCCTGCCCCCATGCACGCACCGTGACGGGCAAGTAGACCTTCCACGGTGTCGGGCCGTCGACGCAACGAACGGCCACTCGAACGTTGCCCCACGGACGCAGCCCGACAGGCCATTGCGGCTCCATGCGCACGCACGGTGCAAGCCGAAGGTGATCGCTGAGTTTTCCCACTTCCACTTGATACCGCACCGTGCCTGAAAGACGGGACTTGTCGCTTGCTGCCACGGCAGCGTCTTGCAGCTGCAATTCTGCAAGCGCGCGCATGGAATCCTCCAGCGGTTGGGGCGCAGCTTGGGCGTTGGCGTTGAACGCCAGCGTGCCAAGTGCCAGCGCAAACAGGCCGTGCACGAAGAGGGGGTTTAGAAAGGTGATCACAAGCGTGATGGTGCAGCGCGCATGCCACCCATGATCGGTTGAATTGGGCGGTTGCCATGGCGTTTATTCGGCTCAAGGTTCTGCGCCGTGCCGTTCACACTGCCTCAAGTCGTCATTTGCCGCCCAACCAGGAGGGTCTTGCCATGTTGTCCAACAAGTTGAACCCCACGGGATTTGAGTTTCAGTCCCAAGCGTTGGTGCTCCGGTCCGAGCGGCAACGGGTGATTGCCAGCAACATTGCCAACGCTGACACGCCTGGTTACGTGGCCCGTGACATGGATTTCTCGCTGGCACTTCGGCAAGCGACGGATGCCGGCGGTGCCACCCAAGCGGTACAGACTGAACGTGGCCACTTGAGCCTCAACGGAACATCACGTCCGGAGGCGCCTTTGCTGTACGCATCCCCGAGCCAAACCAACCTTGACCGAAACACCGTCGACATGGACCGCGAGCGAGCGACCTTTGCCGACAACGCGGTGAAGTACGAGGCCACATTGCGATTCATCAATTCGAGCGTTCGAACGATGCTGGATGCGATGAAGAGCCCCAACCAATCCTGACGAGCCCTGAAGGAGTGATCCCATGAGTCTGTTTCGCGTGTTTGACGTTTCGGGCAGCGCCGTGAGTGCTCAGAGCCAACGCTTGAACGTGGTGGCCTCCAACCTGGCCAACGCCGACACGGTGGCTGGACCCAACGGTGAGCCCTACAAAGCGCGCCAAGTGGTGTTTCAGACGCAGGCCATGGGCGCCGCCGGTGCCGCAGGGGTGCGCGTCAGCCAGGTGATTGAAGACTCAAGCCAGGGTCGCCGTGTGCATGACCCCAAACACCCCACCGCCGACGCCCAAGGTTACGTGACGTACAGCAACGTCAATGCCGTGGAAGAGATGGTGAACATGATCTCGGCTTCGCGTTCTTACCAAAGCAACATCGAAGTGATGAACACGGCCAAAAGCTTGTTGCTCAAAACCCTGCAACTCGGTCAATCCTAACCAAAGAGCTTAAGGAGTCAAACTTGAACATCACCTCCCTCAGCGCCACCAGCAATGGCAGCGCAGCCTCGCTGGCCGACGCTTCCGCCCCTTCAGGAACCAGCAAGCTCAACAGCGAGGACCGGTTCTTGCGTTTGTTGGTGACACAAATGCAAAACCAGGACCCACTGAACCCCATGGACAACGCGCAAGTCACGAGCCAAATGGCACAAATTCAAACCGTGACTGGCATTGAAAAGCTCAATGGTTCGGTGGTGGGTCTCAATGCGCAGTTTGCGCAATTGCAGGCTCTGTCTGGCGCGTCGTTGGTGGGCCGGGGCGTGCTGGTGGAAGGCAACCGCATGGCGGTGCAGAACGGCGAAGGCCGTGCAGGCTTTGAGCTGGCCTCGCAAGCCGACCAAGTCAAAGTGGAAGTGCTCAACAGCGCCGGTCGCGTCATCGACACCGTCACTTTGGGCGCCATGCCCTCAGGACGCCACGGCTTTGACTGGACCCCGGCTGCAGGCGTCGACGCCACCCAGGCATCGCGCTTTCGGGTGACGGCCACCTTGGGCACCACCGCCGTGTCCACCAACCCGCTGGCGCACGATCGTGTCGAGGCGGTGTCCAGCGGACCCAATGGATTGATTCTCGAGCTTGCTGTTGGCGGGCTTACGAACTACGACGACGTCAAAGTTTTCGACTGATTTTTCACCACAAGGAGCACACACCATGAGTTTTCAACAAGGCCTCTCCGGTCTCAACGCAGCATCAAAAAACCTCGAGGTGATTGGCAACAACATTGCCAATGCTTCGACCTACGGCGCCAAAGCAGCGCGCGCCGAGTTCGGTGACGTGTACGCCAGCGCGCTCAACGGCTCGGGCACCAACATGGTAGGCATTGGCGTGAGCTTGCAGGCGGTAGCGCAGCAATTCACCCAAGGCAACATCGAGGCCACCGACAACCCGCTGGACTTGGCGATCAACGGCGCCGGCTTTTTCCAGGTAACCGACGGCCGAAGCCCCATCAGTTACACCCGCAACGGCCAGTTCAAGGTTGATCGCGAGGGCTTCATTGTCAACAACACCGGTCAGCGATTGATGGGCTACCCGGCTGACAACACGGGCGTGATTCAGCCTGGCGCAGCGTCGCCCTTGCAGTTGCCTACGGGCGGCATCAACCCCCAGCCCACCAGCGAGATTGCGCTCGAGTTCAACCTGGATTCGCGCAAAGCTATCACCTTGCCAGCGGCTCCACCCAACATTGATTTCTCCGACCCCGACACCTACAACAATGCGACGTCCATGACGGTTTATGACGCCAAAGGACAGGACGTTGCCGTGACGTACTACTTTCAAAAGACGGCCACTGACACGTGGGATGTGTACGTTACCGCCAACGGCATACCCACCAACGGAACAGCTGCAGCGCCCCTGCCGGCCACCACGCTGCAGTTTCCAGCCAATGGCGGCACGCCAACAGCACCTGCAGGGGCCTTCTCAATCGACATTCCTGCGTCAACCAATGCCGCTGGTGCCGACACCCTGGCCATCACGGGAGTGCAACTCAATTTGACAGGCGCCACCCAGTACGGCGCAGCTTTTGGTGTTACCGACCTCCAACAAGACGGCTACGCGCCTGGACAGCTCACCAGCATCACGACCGAATCCAACGGCATCATCATGGCGCGCTACTCCAATGGTCAGTCCAAACCCGCTGGTCAAATCGAGATTGCCACGTTCCGCAACCCTCAAGGCTTGCAGCCCTTGGGCAACAACGCGTGGGGAGGCACCTTCAAATCGGGCGACCCATTGGTCGGAGTTCCGGGGGACGGTAGTCTGGGGGTGTTGCAGTCTGGTGCGTTGGAAGAGAGCAACGTCGACCTCACGGGTGAACTGGTCGACATGATCACAGCGCAGCGCATCTACCAAGCTAACGCCCAAACCATCAAAACCCAAGACCAGGTTCTGCAGACCTTGGTAAACCTTCGCTAACGCCCCAAGCCTGTGGCGCGGCATCGGCGCGACGCAGGCGGTTTCGCCAACTCAGGAGCCTCCCCGTGGACCGAATGATTTATTTGTCAATGGCAGGTGCCAAGGCCACCATGCAGCGCCAAGACGTTGTGGCCAACAATTTGGCCAACGTGTCCACGCCAGGCTTTCGCGCCGACCTGACGGCTTTTCGGGCCGTGCCCGTGTTGGGCGATGGTGCCAGCACGCGCGTCTACGCCATCGAAACAACCCCTGCGTACAACGCGGAGCCCGGCCCCGTGCAATCCACGGGCAGAAGCTTGGACGTTGCCCTGAAGGGCAACGCCTGGCTTGCCGTGCAGGGCAGCGACGGCACGGAAGCCTACACGCGGGCGGGTTCCCTTGATGTCAACACTGAAGGGCTGTTGGTCACGCGTCAGGGATTGACAGTGATGGGCGATGGCGGCCCGATCACGACTCCCCCCAACGCTGCGATTCAGATTGCGGCCGATGGCACGGTCAGCGCCAAGGTGGGCAACAACACCCCCACCGCCGTGGGCAAGCTTAAATTGGCCACTCCCGAGCGTGCCCTGAACCGAGGCACCGACGGCTTGTTTCGCGCCTCGGAAGGCGACCTGTCGGCCGACGCCAACGCGCGCTTGCAAGATGGCGCTCTGGAGAGCAGCAACGTCAGTGCCGTGGAGTCGATGATTGCCATGATCGCCGCAGCACGGCAATTTGAGCAGCAAATGAAGGCGCTGCAAGCAGCGCAGGACAAAGAACAGCAAGCCACGCGGCTGCTGTCCAACCAAGCCTAAGTAGCGCCTGTGCGCCTTGGCTGCGAAATGCGGCACAGAAACAGCCCTAATCAAACCATGCCGATTTGCCGATAAGGGGATCATGACTCCTGCATCGCGACGGAGCCCAACATGATTCGATCTTTGTGGATTAGCAAAACCGGCATGGAAGCCCAGCAAACCCAGCTGGACACCATCTCGCACAACCTGGCCAACGTGGGAACCAACGGGTTCAAGCGCGGCCATGCTGTGTTTGAGGATTTGATTTATCAAAACTTGCGCCAGGCTGGTGCCAACAGCTCCGAGCAAACACAGCTGCCCACAGGCTTGCAAGTGGGCTTGGGCGTTCGGGCAGTGGCCACCGCAAGAAACTTCTCGCAAGGTAATTTGCAGCAAACGGGCAGCAACCTGGACGTGGCCATCAAAGGCAACGGCTTCTTTGAGATCCAAATGCCAGATGGTGGCACAGCCTACACACGCGACGGTGCCTTTCAAGTCAGTGCCCAGGGGCAAATCGTTACCAACAACGGCTTTGTGGTGCAACCCGGCATCACCATCCCGGCCAACGCGCAAAGTGTCACCATTGCCGCCGATGGAACTGTTTCGGTCGGGGTGCCGGGGCAGGCCAACACCCAAGCACTTGGGCAGTTGCAGCTCACCAGCTTCGTCAATCCAGGTGGTTTGGAGCCGCGTGGCCAAAATCTCTTTTCAGAGACCGCAGCCTCGGGCAACCCCAACACCGGCGCACCGGGCGCCAATGGGCTGGGATCGCTGCAGCAGGGCTTTGTCGAAACCAGCAACGTCAACGTGGTGGAAGAGCTGGTGGCCATGATTCAAACCCAGCGTGCTTACGAAATCAACTCCAAAGCCATTCAAACGTCGGACCAGATGCTGCAGCGCCTGGCGCAGTTGTGATGCAAGTTTTGGTCTTGCGCCATTGGACGGCACCCATTGCCATTGCTTGCACCTTGCTCGTTGGTTGCGAAACCATGGACCAATTGCAGCGCGTGCCACCGGTTGACCACGTTGCCCGTGCGGGCGGCGCCGCCGCGCTCAACGTGCCCGCAACAGCCAAGGCGCCAGGGCGCCAGGGTTCGATTTTCAAGGCTGAGCACTACCGCCCCTTGTTCGAAGATCACCGCGCGCGCTTGCCGGGCGACACGTTGACTGTCAATATCGTCGAAAAAGTCAGCGCCACTCAAAAGTCCACCAGCACCGTGGGCAAAGCGGGTGGGCTCGAGGCCGGCATCACTGCGTTGCCTGGCTTGTCACCCAAGGCGTTTGCGCGAGCCACGGCCTCGGCCAGCAGTGGCAACACCTTCAGTGGCAAAGGCACAACCGAAAACAGCAACGATTTCAGCGGCACGATCACGGCGACGGTCGTGAGCGTGCTTGCCAACGGTCATTTGGTGGTGGCAGGCGAGAAACACATCGGCGTCAATGCCAACGTTGATGTGTTGCGCTTTTCGGGTCAGGTGGACCCACGCGCCATTGCCCCAGGCAACGCCGTGCCCAGCACTGCCATCGCCAACGTGCGCATCGAGCAGCGCGGGCGCGGGCAGCAGGCCGAGGCCCAGTCGATGGGTTGGCTTTCTCGATTCTTTTTAAGTCTGTGGCCTGTCTGATGCAATCCTCCCAAGCCTTACCCAACATTGCGCTTGCCTTGCGGCGGAGTTTGCGGATCTCGCTTGCGCCACTGGTGTTGTGCTTGGGGGTGGGTCTGAGCCTCTCCGCCAACGCTGTCCGCATCAAAGAGGTGGCCACTGTGCAAGGGGTTCGCCCCAACCAACTGACGGGTTACGGCTTGGTCGTCGGCTTGGACGGTACAGGAGACCAATCGGCCCAAGCACCATTCACCACCCAGAGCATCATTGCCATGCTGCAGCAAATGGGCGTGACGGTACCGCCTGGCACCTCCATGCAACTGCGCAACGTGGCCGCCGTGGTCGTCACCACCGAATTGCCAGCCTTTGCGCAGCCGGGACAACGCATCGACGTCAATGTCTCGTCGCTGGGCAATGCCAAGAGCCTGCGCGGTGGCACCTTGATCGCCACGCCACTCAAAGGCGCTGATGGGCAAATTTACGGCTTGGCACAGGGAAACATGATTGTTGGCGGTGCTGGTGCGTCGGCCGGGGGCTCCAAAGTGCAGATCAACCACTTGGCTGCTGGCCGCGTGCCCCAGGGCGCGACGGTTGAGCGATCGGTGCCCACGTCGGTGGGTGAGGGTGACTTGCTGCAATTGGATCTGTCGTCGGCCGACTACGCCATGGCGCGGGACGTGGCGCGCGCCATCAACCAAGCCAAAGGCGACGGCACCGCCAAAGCCATGGACGGCCGCGTGGTCAAGGTCCGCATGCCGCCCGCTTCGGACGACCGCATTGGCTTTTTGGCGGACATCGAAAACCTGTCAATCACCTTGGCCAAACCGGCTGCCAAAGTGGTGCTCAATGCGCGCACGGGTTCGGTGGTGATGAACGAGTCAGTCACGCTGGGTACCTGCGCTGTTGCCCACGGGGCCCTTACCGTGACGGTTAGCTCAGCGCCCGTGGTCAGCCAGCCCGCCCCTTTGTCTGCGGGCAAGACGGTGGTGGCCGAGCGGGTGGACATCGCCATCAGCCAGCAGGGCAGCGCGTTGATGCAATTGGCCCCAGGTGCCAAGCTGGCCGACGTGGTCAAGGCGCTCAACGCGATGGGCGCCACGCCCATGGACCTGCTTTCCATTTTGCAGGCGATGAAAACCGCGGGCGCCCTCAACGCTGAGATTGAGGTGATTTGATGGCAACGCCGGTGACCCCAGGACTGGCGGCTGACACCCGCGGTTTGGCCGCATTGCGGGCCCAAACATCAGCCGACCCCAAAGCCGCGATCCAGCAAGCCGCAAAACAATTTGAAGCGCTCTTCATGCGCGAACTGCTCAAGAGCATGCGGCAGGCTTCGCCCGCCAGCGGGCTCATGGAAAACCAAGCGACCCAATTGGGCACAGAGATGCTCGATGGCCAATGGGCTGACCAAGCGGGTGGTGGCCCGGGCAGCCTTTCAGCGCTGATTGCCAAGCAGCTTGAGCGCCAGATGGGCATTGGCCCCTCGGGTGCAGGCGCCGTCGGCCTCACGAGACCGTCTGCACCGAGCTTGCATGCGATGGCGCGCACGGACGCGCCCACGCGCATCCCCGAGCGCGGCGCGGCCGCATTTGTTCAGCAACACGCGCCCACTGCCAGGGCCGTGGAAGCGACTTCAGGCATACCCGCCACTTTCATGGTGGCGCAGGCAGCCCATGAAACGGCATGGGGACGCAAAGAGATCCTGCACGCCGATGGCAGCAGCGCACACAATCTGTTTGGCATTAAAGCGGGCGCAGGCTGGCGAGGCCCCGTGGCAGAAGTGATGACCACCGAGTACGTTGAGGGTCGTGCGCAGAAGGTGACGCAGCGGTTTCGCGCGTATGCCAACCATGCCGAATCCTTCGCTGACTATGCGCGTTTGATCAAGACCAGCCCGCGCTATCAAAGCGTGATGGCTGCTGGCCATGATGCTCAGCGTTTTGCCCACGGCCTGCAACAGGCAGGTTATGCCACCGATCCGGCGTACGCCAACAAGTTGGAGCGGGTGATCGAAACCACCATGCGCTTGCAGCGCACGGCCGCCACATCGGGCAACCCGTGGCGCGCGTCCGAACCCTCAGCGATTGCGCAGCGCCGCGATGTCTAAAGGCTTGTGCGTCGTGCATCCACCCCTGTTCCTACCCCCTGACCCTGCGCCGCTCGGTGGCAAGAGGTTGGTCCGCAAAAGGAGTCCGCCATGAGTGCCTCGGCTTTGATCTCGATCGGCGCGCGTGCGCTGCTGGTCAACCAGCGCGCCATGCAAACGGTGGGGCACAACATTGCCAACGCCAGCGTGGAAGGTTACAGCCGCCAACGCGTGGAGCTGGGCACCGCAACAGGTCAATTCTCCGGCGCTGGCTTTTATGGGCGCGGCGTCAATATTCAGACTGTGACCCGCAGCTACAACGAGTTTTTAACCAGACAAGCCACTGCCACCCGGTCGCAAAGTGCGTATGACACCACGCGCAGCGAACACCTGAGTCGATTGGAGTCGGTATTTCAAGGCGGCGAGGAGGGCATCGGTGCCGCCGTGGGCGAGTTTCTCAACGCCATGGTTGACATGGCCAGTCGCCCGCAGGACTTGGCTGCGCGTCAGGTGGTGCTGGGGCGCGCCGGTGAAATGGCGCAGCGTTTTGCCGCGGCAGGGGCAGAACTCGACGCGATGCAGTCCGGCGTGGCGCAAGACTTGCGAAGTGCCGTTGAAAGCGTCAACGATTTGGCGCAGCGCATCGCCAACGTCAACGGGCAAATTGCAGCTTTGAACGGCACAGGGCACGCGCCCAATGACTTGCTGGACCAGCGCGACCAGATGATCGCTGAGCTGTCGGACCAGGTGCAAATCAGCACCATCGCGGCAGACGACGGCTCCGTCAGTGTCTTCATCGGAGGTGGTCAGCGCTTGGTGCTGGGTACCCAAGCATCACCCCTTACGGTTTCGGCTGATCCGTTTGACAGTACACGCCTGTCACTCTCGATCGTTGAGTCGGGAAGCTCTAGAAGAATCGATGAAGATTTATTGGGCTCCGGTGCACTGGGTGGCATGCTGAGATTTCAGAATGATGACTTGGTTGATGCCCGCAACATGCTGGGCCAACTGGCCAGTGCTGTGGCGCTGGCATCGAACGAACAACAAGCGCTTGGCCTTGACCTCAGGTCGCCACCGGGTGCAGGTGCGCCATTGTTTGCACTGGGGGCGCCCAGGGCACTGCCAGCAGAGGATAACGTGCGCGATGCGGCGGGGAACTTCACCGGGCAAGTGACCCTGACGGTCACCGACCCTCGTCAATTGTTGGCCAGCGAGTACAGCTTGAGCCATGACGGAAGTGCATGGCAACTGACCCGGCTGTCAGACGGGGTTACTCGCAGCGTGGTCAGCGGTGATGTTGTCGACGGTTTGCGGGTGGACATGGGTGCAACCCCTCCCGCGACAACCGATCGATTCTTGCTGCAACCTCTCACGCGCGTGGCCAACGCGATGCAACGTGTCATGGATGATCCGCGAGGTCTGGCTGCTGCATCGCCTCTCAGCGCCAGCGCTGGCAGTACCAACGCGGGCACCGCCGCGATCGCACAACTGGCCGTGGTCGATCCCGCCGCCAACCCCCAGCTCACGGCGTCGATCATTTTCACGTCAGACACTGGCCAATACACCTGGGAGTTGCGGGACCGAACCACGAACGCCTTGAACAGCACTGGCACCGCAAGTTGGGTGGCGGGGCAGCCCATCGAACTGAATGGCTTTGAGTTGTCGTTGACCGGCTCGCCACGCTCGGGCGATCAGTTCAGCGTTGCCAAAACAGCCTTTCCAGCGGCCAACAACGGCAATGCTTTGGCGTTTGCCGGCCTTCGCGACTTGAAGTTGTTGGGTCAGGTGTCAGACGGTGCTGGCGGTCTTTCCGGTGGCGAAACGCTGACCGACGCTTGGGCAAGTGCGTTGGCCAACGTCGGTGTGCGGGTGCAAAGTGCCACCATCAGCGCCGAGGTGTCGACGCAGATGGCATCCAGCGCCAAGGCCTCCTTGGCCAGTTTTTCAGGGGTCAATCTGGACGAAGAAGCCGCTCGATTGATGCAGTACCAGCAAGGCTACCAAGCGGCGGCCAAGGTTCTGCAAATCGCCCAGTCGCTGTTCGACTCTTTGCTCAGCATCGGCCGTTAGACCGCATAAAAACACGGCGCCACCCAGGAAAGTACCATGGTCAGAACTTCCACCGCGAACCAGTTTTCTGCCGGCGTCGACGTCCTTCAGGCGCGTCAACGCGAACTCCTCGAAGCCCAGACGCAATTGACCAGCGGCAAACGCGTCAGTCGCCCAAGCGATGACCCCAGTGCTGCCGCGCGTGCAGAGCGAGCCATGGCCGCGAGCGCGCGGGCGGACGCCAACCAACGGGCCTTGGACACCAGCCGGCAATCCATGACCCAGGCTGAGGCGGCTCTTGGGGATGCCGACGAGTTGCTGCAACAGGCGCGCGACCAAATTTTGGCGGCGGGCAATGGCAGTTGGGGGCCTGCCGAGCGAAGCGTTGCGGCCACCAGCTTGCGTGCCTTGAGGCAACAACTGCTTGCCGTGGCCAATCGCGACGACGGCGCTGGTGGTTTCGTTTTTGCAGGCCAAGGCAGCAGCAGTGCCCCCTTCATCGATGCGGCAGGTGGTGTCGCGTGGCGCGGCAGCGCCGGCACGCAGTTCGCAGGCTCGCAAGAGCCGCTGCCGCTGTCGGTGGATGGCCAAGCCACGTGGTTGTCAGCACCGAGCGGCAACGGCGTGTTTGAAACGGCACCGGGTATCTCCACGGGTGCTGCAACCATCGATGCGGGTCGCGTCACCGACCCTGCAGCGCTCACTGGCGACGATTACGCCGTGGCCTTCACTGTCAGCGCGGGCGTCACCAGTTACAGCGTCACGCGAAACGGTGCAGCCACAGCGCTCACCAATGTGCCCTTCGCCAGTGGCCAAGCCATTGAGATCGATGGTCTTGCTTTTACAGTAAGCGGTCAGCCCGCCCAGGGCGACACGTTCACGGCGACACCTTCGCAGGCCAACCTTTCGGTATTTGACGCCTTGGATCAAACCATTGCAACGCTGAGTGATCCCCTGGCCAGCACGGCCCAAGTAGGCCAAACAGTCAAGTTGGGCGTGCGCGACGTGGATGCCGTTTTGTCGTCGATGGGCACCAAACGTGCCGAAGCGGGGTTGTGGTTGAACCGCTTGGATGCCGTGGAGCAGCGCATTGCCAACCGCAAGTTGGCGGCTCAAACAGAGCGCTCAAACGCCGAAGACTTGGACATGGTGCAGGCCGTTTCCGACTTTCAAAGCAAACAAACCAGCTACGATGCTGCTTTGCGTACGTACGCGATGGTGCAGCGCATGTCACTGTTCAATTACCTGGGTTCTTGATCGATGTCGAGTCAGACTGCGCTGGGCAAAATCGCCCTGGGTTACTCGCCTCTGATCGATCGTCACCGAGCGATCACCGCCATTCGCTTGAACGTGCACGACACGGTTTCAGGTAGCACCCCACACGCGGCAGACGTGCTAGGCGCACTGAGTAACCACTGGGTCAGCGGTAGTGGTAGAGCCTGCCTCAACCTTTCCAACCAGTCTCTGGTGCAAGAGTTGATGATTGCTGAAGTGCCGCCGCACGTCATGATTGAGGTGCCCGCAGACATTGCCTGCGATCCGCAGCAAACGTCAAGTTTGATGGCACTGCACATCCGCGGCAACACCTTGTTGATGCGGGGACGGCCCCATACGCCGGTGCCGCGCCAAGCGCTGGCCGCCATGGCCTACGCCATCGTGGACGTGTCTGATGATCGTCGAGATTTGCTACCGCCGCCCGGTGGCGTTGCCCGCACCATCCCATACATTCAATCGGGCATTACGACGTTATCGCAACTGAAGCATGCTTTTAGCCGTGGCGCCATCGCAGTGGCTGGGTGGCCGACGGACGGGTTCTCCGTGGTGGTCGATAACAAAAACCAGCCAGGCGTTTACCCGATCGTGGAGTTGATGGACCGCATTGACCGTGGCGAGTCCATCCAACAGCTAGAGGCCGTGGTGCGCACGGACCCAACGCTGGCGTTTCGATTGCTGCGCTACATCAACGCGCCCATTTTCGGATTGCGGATTGAGGTTTCTTCTTTCAGGCACGCGCTTTCGCTGCTGGGGCACACGCGCTTGAAGCGCTGGCTGGCGCTGCTGTTGTCTTCGGCCAGCAAGAACCCCGACACCAGGCCTTTGATGTACGTCGCTGTCCGTCGCGGGTTGTTGATGGAAGAGCTGGCGCGCAACGTGCTCGACGAAACGCAGTGCTCTGAGATGTTCATTTGCGGCGTTTTCTCGCTGCTGGACCGCGTCATGGGCGAGCCTTTTGACAAACTGCTGACGACAATTCCGGTTGCCGAGGCGATTCGCGAGGCCTTGGTGGCCCATACTGGTCCTTACCACCCGTTTTTGGAGCTTGCTCGCGCCATCGACAGTGGCACCGGCGAAGACATCGCACGTGCCACCGACCACTTGATGCTTTCACCGGCGGTGGTGAACGTTGCGTTGCTCGGAACACTGACGGCTGCGAGTCAACTGGATTAACAGCCTGTTAACCAGTGCCTTGGCGCATGGGCGCCCTGGCTCGCCCGGGGCGCCGACCGAAAAACCATGCGCCGGGTTACACTACGGCATCCTGCAACCAACTCAAGAGCGAGAAAGGCACCCTGGTTATGACACCGCGAACGCCCACCACCGTTTTGAAATCCCTGGTCATCACCATGGGGTAGTGTTGCCGCGCGTTCAAGCCTTGGCTTGAGGGTCATCAAAAGCGCGGTTTGTCACCGCGTTTTTTTTTGGTTTGGAGCTCTTCATGATTTCAATTCGATTGCCCGATGGGTCAAAGCGCCAATTTGATGGCCCCGTCACGGTGTCCGATGTGGCCAAGTCGATTGGACCTGGTCTGGCCAAAGCTGCCTTGGGTGGGCGCGTGGGTGAGGGCGACAGCGCTCGGGTGGTGGACACCAGCTATTGCATCGACCAGGACACCGCGCTTGCCATCATCACCGACAAGGACGCAGCAGGCCTTGATTTGATTCGCCATTCGACGGCGCACCTGCTTGCCTACGCTGTTAAATCACTGTTCCCCGACGCGCAGGTCACGATTGGCCCAGTCATTGAAGACGGCTTCTTCTACGATTTTTCTTACAAGCGCCCATTCACGCCGGAAGACTTGGTGACGATCGAGAAACGAATGCTCGAACTGGCCGCCAAAGACGAGCCGGTGGTGCGCCGGGTGCTGCCACGTGACGACGCCGTGTCGCATTTCAAATCTCAAGGCGAGCATTACAAAGCCGAGATCATTGCCAGCATTCCAAGCAACGAGGATGTGTCGCTCTACCGCGAAGGTGCGTTTGAAGACTTGTGCCGTGGCCCCCACGTGCCTTCCACGGGCAAGCTCAAGCACTTCAAATTGATGAAGCTGGCTGGCGCCTACTGGCGCGGCGACCACCGCAACGAGATGCTGCAACGCATCTACGGGACGGCATGGGCCACCAAAGAAGACTTGCAGCAGCACTTGCACCGGCTCGAAGAGGCCGAAAAACGCGACCACCGCAAGCTCGGCCGCGAGTTGGACCTCTTTCACCTGGACGAGCACGCGCCAGGCTTGGTGTTTTGGCACCCCAAGGGATGGACGGTTTGGCAAGAGGTTGAGCAGTACATGCGCCGTGTCTACCGCGACAACGGCTACCTTGAAGTCAAAGGCCCCCAGATCATCGACAAGGCGTTGTGGGAAAAGTCAGGGCACTGGGAGAAGTACCGCGACAACATGTTCATCACCGAGTCTGAAAAGCGTGACTACGCCATCAAGCCGATGAACTGCCCGGGCCACATCTTGATCTTCAAGCAAGGCATCAAGAGTTACCGCGACTTGCCACTGCGCTATGGCGAGTTTGGACAGTGCCACCGCAACGAGCCCTCGGGTGGCCTTCACGGCATCATGCGTGTAAGAGGGTTTACGCAGGACGACGGCCACGTCTTTTGCACCGAAGACCAGATCTTGGCCGAATGCGTTGCCTACACCGAGCTGCTGCAACGCGTTTACCAAGACTTTGGCTTCACCAACATCATCTACAAGGTGGCCACCCGGCCGGCTGCGCGGATTGGGTCGGACGAAGTCTGGGACAAGGCCGAGTCGGCACTGATCGAAAGCCTCAAACGTTCGGGCTGCGACATCGTGATGGCCCCAGGCGATGGTGCGTTTTATGGGCCCAAGATTGAGTACACCCTGAAAGATGCCATTGGGCGCGCCTGGCAGTGCGGCACCATGCAGGTTGACTTTTCTATGGCTGAACGGTTGGACGCCCAGTACGTGGCCGAGTCAGGCGAGCGAAAAACCCCAGTCATGTTGCACCGCGCCATTGTGGGCAGCATGGAGCGGTTTATCGGCATTTTGATCGAACAGCACGCTGGAGCGTTGCCGGTTTGGCTGGCCCCGCAACAGGTCGTCGTGGCCTGCATCACCGATTCGCAGGGCGAATACGCCTCCCAAATTGCAAAATCTCTGCAAAAACAAGGAGTTAGAGCTTCGGCCGATTTGCGAAACGACAAAATTACGTATAAAATACGTGAGCATTCAATGCAAAAGGTTCCGTACATCCTTGTCGTCGGTGACAAGGAAAAGGCAAGCGGGGCTGTTGCGGTGCGCGCCCGGGGCAATCAAGACCTTGGGGTCATGGCCCTCGAAGACTTCGTTCGCAAGCTCTCCGACGACATCACCCACAAGGTTTAATGCGCAGGCTCAACGAGACGATAAGTTGCGTTGAGCTTCGTTGTTTCAGGCGCTCACTTTTGTTTTTATTTGGGTCCAACATGCCTTGGGGCCCTTTGTGAGGTTTAAACCATCGCTACGTTTTTCGACCGTCGCACACCCAACGACGTCCGCAAGCATCGATTGAACCGCGAAATCATGGCGAACGAAGTTCGCCTGAACGGCGTTAACAACGAACCCCTCGGCATCGTCGGTATTCAAGATGCACTGCGTTTGGCAGGCGAGGCTGACGTTGATCTGGTCGAGATTGCGGCCACCGCCGATCCGCCAGTGTGTCGCTTGATGGATTACGGCAAGTTCAAGTACCAAGAGCAAAAGAAGGCGGCTGACGCCAAATCCAAGCAAAAGGTCATTGACGTCAAAGAGGTTGTGTTTCGTCCGGGTACAGACGAGGGCGACTACGTGATCAAGATGCGCAACCTGCGGCGATTCATTGCCGAAGACGGCGACAAAGGCAAGGTCCGGTTGCGGTACCGAGGCCGCGAGATCACCCACCAAGACATCGGGATGCGGCTGCTGGAGCGCATTCGTGATGAGTTGGCCGATGTGTCGATGGTTGAGCAGATGCCCAAGTTGGAAGGGCGGCAGATGATCATGATTCTGGCCCCCAAGAAAAAAGGCAGCTAGCGCGTCCTACCGCTGGCAAATCGAAAGAATCTCGTCTGGTAAGTTTGGTCACTTGCCAGGCGTGTGTAGAAGCCGAAGCAAGGCCACCCAAGAGCAGTCGCAGTGACTGCCGCCTGCTGAGGTCATTGATAAGGAGCAGTCATGCCCAAAATGAAGACCAAGAAAAGCGCGGCCAAGCGGTTTCGCGTGCGTCCCGGTGGCACCGTCAAACGCGGTCAAGCGTTCAAGCGCCACATCCTCACCAAAAAGTCGACCAAAAACAAGCGCCACTTGCGCGGCACGGCCAATGTTCACGAGACGAACATGGGCCACATCGCCGCCATGATGCCGTTTGCAGGTCTGTGATCGCTGCTTGCCAGCGATCCATCATTGTTGAGTTGAAGGAGCACCACCATGCCACGCGTTAAACGCGGCGTAACAGCCCGCGCCCGTCACAAGAAAGTTCTCGCCCTTGCCAAGGGCTTCCGCGGCCGCCGCAAAAACGTCTTCCGCATCGCCAAACAGGCGGTGATGAAGGCAGGGCAATACGCCTACCGCGACCGCCGCACCCGCAAGCGCGTGTTCCGCCGCTTGTGGATTGCTCGCATCAATGCGGCCACCCGCAGTGCAGGCCTGAGCTACAGCAAGTTCATGGCTGGCATGAAAAAAGCCAACATCGACCTCGACCGCAAAGTGTTGGCCGACCTGGCGGTTCGCGATCCGGCAGCGTTTGGAAGCATCGTCGAAAAAGCCAAAGCAGCCCTCGCTGCCTAAGCGCCTTGCCCAGGCAGCCTCTTTCTGGGGGCCGTCTGGGCCGATGATGAAACCTTTGGCAGCCGTTGTTGACAGCTGCTGCCCCTGCGGTGAGAGACGATGAGCAATCCTGAGCCCCTTGTTCAAGCCGCCCGCGAAGCCTTCGCGAGCGCAGCCACCCCTGCCGACCTTGAAAATGCCAAGGCGCGCTTCTTGGGCAAACAAGGCAGCCTCACCGACTTGCTGAAAAGTCTGGGTGCGCTGTCGCCCGAGGACAAAAAAGCTCGGGGCGCGCAAATCAATGCGGCCAAGGTCGCCATCGAAAGTGCCCTGACTGAGCGTCGCCAAGCATTGGCCGATGCCGAGCTCGAGCGCGTGCTGCAGTTGCAGTCTCTCGATGTCACGCTGCCCGGGCGCCGACTGGGTGAAGGCAGCCTTCACCCCGTGGCCAAGACCATTGAGCGCATCGAGTCCATTTTTTCGTCGATGGGTTTTCAGGTGGCCGATGGCCCCGAAATCGAAACCGATTGGATGAGCTTCACGGCGCTCAACAACCCCGAAAACCATCCTGCACGCTCCATGCAAGATACCTTCTATGTCGACATGAAAGACGCCGAAGGCCGGTGGTTGAACCTGCGCCCCCACACGTCGCCCATGCAGGTGCGCTTTGCGCAAGCGCATGCGCGTGCATACGGGCATGAAAACCCGATGCCCGACATCCGCGTCATTGCCCCAGGCCGCACCTACCGCGTGGACAGCGACGCCACCCACTCGCCCATGTTTCACCAGTGCGAGGGCTTGTGGATCGGCGAGAACGTCAGCTTCAAAGACCTGAAATCGGTCTTCACGTCGTTCTGCCGCACGTTTTTTGAGCGCGACGACTTGCAGCTGCGTTTTCGCCCCAGTTACTTTCCGTTTACCGAGCCGTCGGCCGAGATCGACATCGCGTTTGCCGATGGGCCGCTCAAAGGGCGTTGGCTTGAGGTGGCGGGCTCGGGCCAAGTGCACCCCGACGTGGTGCGCAACTTTGGCCTCGACCCCGAGCGTTGCATAGGCTTCGCGTTTGGCATGGGCCCCGACCGCCTGGCCATGCTGCGGTATGGCGTGAACGACTTGCGCCTGTTTTTTGAGGGAGACCTGCGCTTCCTCAGTCAATTTCAATGATCGGGGCGCCGCCATGAAATTCCCCGAAAGTTGGCTGCGTGAATGGTGCAATCCGCCGCTGACCACCCAGGCCCTTGCTGATGTCTTGACGATGGGCGGGTTTGAGGTCGAATCGGTGGCGCCCGTGGCCCCACCGTTCAGCGGTGTGGTGGTGGGCGAGATCATTGAGGCACTGCCGCACCCCAATGCTGACAAGCTGCGGGTATGCAAAGTGCTAGCCGGGGTGCACACGGCCGAGGCACCGCTGCAAATTGTCTGTGGTGCCCCCAATGCGCGGGTTGGCATCAAGGTGCCCTTGGCGATCGTGGGCGCATCCCTGCCACCGTCGGTCGCGGGGGGTGAGCCTTTCTCGATCAAGTCAGCCACGTTGCGTGGTGTGGCCAGCAGCGGCATGCTTTGCTCGGCGCGCGAGCTGGGCCTGTCCACCGAGCATGCGGGCCTGCTGGAGCTTGACGACGCGCTGGCACCTGGGCGCGACATTCGCGAAGCCTTGGCGCTGGACGACCACGTGCTTGAGCTCAAGCTAACTCCTAACCTGGGTCATGTGCTGAGTGTTTTTGGCGTTGCACGTGAACTCTCAGCGCTCACTGGTGCGCCTTTGAAGTCGCCCCAGTTTGCGCCGGTGGCTGTCACCCACAACGCGACGCTGCCCGTGAGCATCGAGGCGCCCGACTTGTGTGGCCGCTTCTCGGGGCGCGTGATTCGTGGCGTCAACCCGTCGGCCGTGACGCCTGCGTGGATGGTCGAGCGCTTGGCGCGTTGTGGCCAACGCAGCGTCAACGCCTTGGTCGACATCTCCAACTACGTGATGTTCGAGTTGGGTCGGCCTTCGCACATTTTTGACTTGGACAAAATCAACGACCATTTGGTGGTGCGTTGGGGCAGGGCAAACGAGTCGCTTGAGCTGCTCAATGGCCAGACGGTGCAAGTGGACGACCGGGTCGGTGTCATCGCCGACGCAACGTCGGTGGAGTCCCTGGCCGGCATCATGGGCGGTCAGGCCACGGCCACCAGCGACACCACACGCAACGTTTATGTCGAGGCAGCGTTTTGGTACCCCGAGGCTGTGGCCGGGCGCTCGCGTCGCTTCAACTTCTCGACCGATGCAGGCCACCGGTTTGAGCGCGGTGTCGACCCCGCCACCACGACGCAACACGTCGAGCACATCACTCGCCTGATTCTTGAATGTTGTGGCGGCCAAGCCGGCCCCGTCGACGATCAGCAGCCGGCCATGCCCTTGGTGCCAGCCGTTACCCTGCGCATCGCACGCACCAGCAAGGTGATTGGCATGCCCATCAGCTTGGCAACGGCTGCCGACGTGATGCGACGCCTGGGGTTTGAGTTTACGCAGGGCGAAGGCACCCTCACGGTGGTGCCACCCTCGTGGCGTTTTGACCTGCGCCTTGAAGAAGACCTGATCGAAGAAGTTGCCCGGGTGGTGGGCTACGGCCAGCTGCCCGACACACCGCCTGTGTCCAGCATCACGCCCAAGGCGCAGCCCGAAGCACAACGCCCGGTGCATGCGGTGCGGCACCGGTTGGCAGCACTCGGCTACCAAGAGACCATCAATTACAGTTTTGTCGATGAGGCCAGTGAGCGAGACTTGGCCGGCAACAGCCACCCCATTCAAGTGCTCAACCCCATCGCCGCCCCCCAGTCGGTGATGCGTTCCAGCCTGATGGGCAGCCTCATGGGCGTGTTGGCCTACAACGTGGCGCGCCGCGCCACGCGCGCCAAGGTCTTTGAGGTGGGTCGTGTGTACCGCAGAGACCCCGCCGTGACCGCTGGAGACCGCACGGTGGCGGGCGTTGACCAGCCAATGCACGTGGCTGGTTTGGCGTGGGGCGACGCGGTGCCCAGGCAGTGGGGCGACGCCGAGCGAGGGGTCGATTTTTACGACGTCAAAGGTGACGTCGAAGCTTTGTTTGCGCCGCGCGACGTTGTCTTTGTGGCTGCGTCGCATCCGGCGTTGCACCCCGGGCGTTCGGCGCGCATCGAAATGAACGGGCACGCGGTGGGTTGGGTGGGCGAACTGCACCCACGCTGGCGCCAGCAGCAAGGGCTCACCAGCGCGCCCGTGTTGTTCGAGGTGCACCTGCACGCCCTGACGCTGCGCGAGCTGCCACAAGCCCAAGCGATTGCCAAGCAGCAATCGGTGTGGCGCGATGTGGCTTTGGTGGCCCACGACGGTGTGCTGCATGATCAGTTGATGAAAGTGGTTAGGCAATCAGGCGGTTCGCTGTTGCGGCAGGCCACGCTGTTCGACGTGTACAAACCCAAGACGCCATCGGCTGACGTCGCAGCCAACGAGCGCAGCCTGGCTGTTCGCCTGGAGTTGCTGGACGAGCATGTGCCCCTGACGGACGAGCGCGTCGACGCCACGGTATCTGTCATCGTGGCGGCCTTGGCGCAAGAGCTTGGCGCGCGGCTTCGCGGTTGACCGCCGCCCAGTCCGCCGCCATGGATTTTTCATTGGACATCACATGAAAATTGAAAAAGTGCCCACCGACCGCGTGATCTTGCCGTCACTCGAGACGCCCACGCTCACCAAGGCCGAGTTGTCTGATTTGCTGTTTGAGCGCCTGGGCCTCAACAAGCGCGAATCCAAAGACATGGTGGAAGCGTTTTTCGACATCATGAATCAGTCGCTGCTGCGAGGCGAAGACGTCAAAATCTCTGGTTTTGGCAACTTCTCCATCCGGCGCAAAGCCCCGCGCCCAGGGCGAAATCCCCGCACGGGCGAGCCAATACCCATCCGCGCTCGCAATGTTGTGACTTTTCACGCCAGTCACAAATTGAAAGGAATCGTGCAAGGAGACCTTACAACCGACGAAGAGTTCGAGTAGAGTGTCAGCTTTGATGTTCAATCTTGTTGATTTCCATGGAGAAATCTGTTCACGCGCTCGGCGACTCCCCGCTGCCCGCGATCCCCGCCAAGCGCTACTTCACCATCGGTGAGGTGGCCGACCTGTGTCAGGTCAAACCGTACGTGCTGCGCTACTGGGAGCAAGAATTCGCCCAGCTCAAGCCCATGAAACGGCGCGGCAACCGCCGCTACTACCAACACCACGAGGTTTTGCTCATCCGTCGCATCCGCGACCTGCTGTACGAGCAAGGCTTCACCATCATTGGCGCCCGCAACCGCCTGTCCGATGCTGCGGCGGCAGCCAACGACGCCAAGGCTGAACAGGCTGAAAAAGCCCGCGCGCTCATGATGGAGCCCATGATCGAGCGCGAGCTCGACGACTTGACCGTTGCAGCCTTGGCGCATGACCAAGGTGTGGGGGCTGCAGACGCCGTTGAGCTCACCATCGACCACATGCGTGTTGAACTGCTCGCCATCAAACGCCTGTTGGGATAAACGGGCAGGCAGCCGATATACAATGCGGCTTCAGTCGGGGTGTGGCGCAGCCTGGTAGCGCACTTGCATGGGGTGCAAGGGGTCGCGAGTTCGAATCCCGCCACCCCGACCAAAAAAGAATCAACGGGTTAGCTCTCACAAGGGGCTAACCCGTTTGGCTTTGGGGGCGATGCCGCTTGCCCGTCAATTGTCCGCAACAGCCGTGCCTGAAGCTGCTGGTCTTCTTGGTGCGGCACGTGGCGACAAGCTGGGTACCATGCAGCTTTGCGCTACGAGTTGGCCATGAACTCACCAGCCATCATCCCGGGCATGCCACCCCGCAGCACCGCGCTCGAAGTTGTTGCGTCTGTCGATCTGCGCGGCAAGCGCGCCATCGTGACGGGCGGGGCATCTGGACTGGGGCTGCACACGTCGACGGCGTTGGTTCACGCTGGTGCTGAGGTTACGTTGGCCGTGCGAAACCGCGCCCAGGGTGAAGCGTTGGCCGGGGCGCTGCGGCAATCCGACGCCAACGCACGGGTCAACGTGTTGCTGTTGGACTTGGCGGATTTGTCCAGCATCGCGCACATGGTTGCGGCGTGGGGCGACAAGCCGCTTCACATTTTGATCAACAACGCCGCCATCATGGCTTGCCCTTTGGCGCGCACGCCGCAAGGGTGGGAGGCCCAGTTTGCCACCAACCACTTGGGTCACTTTGCGCTAACCACTGCGCTGTTGCCTGCCCTGCGGGCGGCCAATCAGGCGCGCGTTGTCACACTCACGTCGTCAGGTCACAAGATTGGCGGTGTTGACTTTGACGACATCCATTTTGAACGTCGCCCCTACAACAAATGGCATGCTTATGGGCAGGCCAAGAGCGCCAATGCCTTGATGTCGTTGGGCCTGCATCGCCGCCACGCCAAGGATGGCATCACGTCCAATGCGGTGCATCCTGGCGGCATCATGACGGGTTTGCAAAAGTACTTGCCCATCGAAGAAATGCGCGCTTTGGGCTGGTTGAAGCCTGACGACACGCCACTTGACATCTTCAAGACCCCCGAACAAGGCGCTGCCACCAGCGTTTGGGCCGCGACAGCTGCCGCGTTGCAGGGCCATGGCGGCTTGTATTTGGAGGACTGTGGACAAGGCTTGCCGGCTGAGCAGACCAACCGGGTTTCAGGTTATTCGCCGCATGTGATGGACGACGATGCTGCCGATCAGCTGTGGGATGTGTCGGCCCATCTCTTGTCGAAGGCGTGAAGCACAAGCGTTGCAGACTGCACTACAAATCCAAAACCACCGTGCCATCGGCATCTTGCGTCCGTGAGCAGCACAGAATGATGCGTGACTGCCGCTGGACAGCACTCAACACCATGTCGCGATGATCGACGGCGCTGGAGGCCTTGGCGTCGTAGGGGCAACTGCACGTGCCGCACAGCCCCTCGGCGCACTTCACGTCGATGTTGATCCCGGCACTGGCCAAGACGTCAGTTGCGCTCACGTGGGCGGGCACCATCAGTTCGCGACCTGAACGGCGCAGCTTGATCACAAACGGGTGGTTTTCTCGCGGTGGTGCTTCGGGTGCACTGAAGTACTCGCGGTGCAAGGCGGCCTCAGGCCAGCCACGACGACTCGCTGCATCAAACACGGCAACCATGTACGACGATGAGCCGCAGGTGTAGAGCTGTTGGCCGTCAACGTAGGCGGGCACCAACGTGTCGAGGTCGGCCCTGAGACCCTCAGCTTTGAAGTGAAACGTGGCCTGCTGCCGCCAGGGTGCTTCTTCAATGTCTTTGACAAAGCCAGCGGTGTTTCGACTGGCGGCGCTGTAATGCAAGGCGAAAGGGCGGCCCAGCGCATGCAAGCGGTGCGCCATGGTCAGAAGCGGCGTCACGCCGATGCCCCCCGCAAACAGCCACGACAGGGAGGCGCCCTCGTCCAACGCAAAGAGGTTGCTCGGCTTCGAGACAAACACCGTTCGGCCTTCACGGAAGGCGCGGTGCATCAGCGCCGAACCACCGCGACCATGGGCCTCGCGTTGAACGCCCAGCACCCACTTGCTGCGGTCGGCAGGGTCACCCGCCAAGCTGAATTGACGCAAATATTCGGGTGCCACCACCACGTCAATGTGCGCCCCTGCGTCAAAAGGTGGCAGTGGCTGTCCATCGGCGCGGGCGAACTCGTATTTGGCCACGTCCGTGGTCATGTCTTCTCGACGTTTGAGTACCACGGGGAACACAGGCGGGTCACCGCCGGGCATGGTGAAAGGTGGCGCCAGCGCGTCGGTGTCCCCGCGGGCCAAGCGTGCGCGGTACTGGCTGGGTGAAAGCAGCTCGCGGTAGCGCGCGATGCCAGCTTCCCGGTTGACCGGTTGCACCACCGGCCACGGGGCGGGCATGGTGTCCGCTGGGTACACCGCCAAGGTTTGGGATTCGGGTGTGATCTTCAACTGGACGTTCAAATCGCGTCGGTGCGTTTGTTTGGCCTGCACGTAGCGCTGCGTGGTGCGGTCGAGCTCAATGTCCCACCACCACTTTTTGACAGGGTTGATGCGGCCACGCCCCAAGCGGTCGTCCAGCGCTGCCAACGTGCGCGCTTGGCTTGGCACGTTCATCGCCGCCCAGCGCCAAGCGGTGTCGGCCAGCAAGCCTTCCAGGTTCCACGGGCAGGTTTTCATGCAGCGCCCGCACATGCCACCCCCGCTGTTGGTGATGCGGTAGCGGGCGCACTTTTCGGCGTCCGACTTCCAAATTTCGTAGCCGTTGTACATCACTTTGGGGCCCGCAGTGATGGCGCCCGATGGGCACTCGCGCGCGCATTTGTTGCACTGCTCGCAAAAGCGCTGCAAGCCAAAGTCAATGGGCTTGTCAAAGCTCATGGGCATGTTGGTTGTCACGGTGCCGCTCTTCAACCGCGGCCCCAAGAAGGGGTTAAGAATCACCTCGCCGATGCGGCTGACCTCACCCAAACCAGACAACAGCAGTAGGGGTGGCTGCAACACGTCACCATCCAACACCGAGTGCACCCGCGCCGAATACCCCAGCCGACGAATCTGCTCAGCCACCACGCCGCCCAGCATCGAGAATCGAAGGTAGGCACGCATGCTTTGCGCCACGCTGATCCAGTCGTCACCACTGGCGCCCTCCATGGTCTCGTGGCCTTGGTCCAGCAGCAGGTTGACGGCGTTGGCGTGGTAGGGCGCCATGGTGTTGCCGCCGGCGTCATGAGAGTAAAAAGCCCACGAGGGCACGGCGCACATCCCCACAGCATCGCTGCCCAGGTAGTACGCGGTGGCTTTGAGGTTGGCAGCATTTCGATGGGGATCTGCCGTGCTGGGGGATACGGCGCCGCGCGCCTCGCCAAACTGCAGCAACAACAAGGCCCCCAGCGCCCGGCGCGCGCAGGCGCCGATTGGGCTCTTCATCACGTAGTGCGCGTTTTTGGCATCGTCCTGCACGTCCTTGCCCAGATCACCAAACAAGGCACGTGCAAAAAAGTCAGCGCGTTTGGGAAATCGCGGCACGCGTTCGTGGTCGATGAAGGTGGTGGGCTCATCACGACGCTGCAGTGTTTCGTAAGGATGGGGCCCCTGCACAAACTGGCGCTTGGCGTAGGGGTCTTGGTGCAGGGCGCCCTTCAGGGTGCCTACGCCGAGTTGCCACGCCAACCCGTGCGAGCGACGCCGCTTTTGCTCGTGAGAGGGAGCCAAGGGCAAATCAGGCTGCAACTCGCATGTGGTGGTGACCGCCGCCAAGCCATAGCGGTGCCCCAAGTAAGGGTTCTGCAAATCGGTTTGCACCAGCCCCGCTTGCACCGCCAACCGGTTGAGGCAAACGTCGGTGCAGGTGGCCGTGTGCGAACGTGCCTCAAACCCCAACATTCGCAAATAGCTAGCCAACAGCACGGCCGTCTGGGCGCTGAGCAGCGCGGCGCGGTGCGCCTGCGTGCCTTCGATCCATTCGCATCCTGCCTCGCCAGCATGAGGGTCCCGCGGGTACTCCACCAGCACCACGATGGCATGGCCGTGGTGCGCGATGCTGCCGTGGGTTGCGCGTGCGGCGTCCATCACGTCGGCCAGAATCATGTCCATGCCAGCGGCAAAGCTTTTGGGCTCGCTGCGCTGCAGCTCCTCGGCAATGGATGCCACCTGCGCGTTACGGATGGGGGTGCCCAGCCATGCCTCAGCGGGGACGGTAGCCACGCCCATCATCGAAGCGTCAAAGTAGTACCCAGCGGCCTTCAGGTGCTCGGTCCGCTCCAGTGGGCTGTCGGGAATCTCTGCAGGCATGACAGCGACGATGCCATCACGGACCACGTCAAACATGCCCATGAAGCGCTTCATGGCATGTGCGATGCTCAATGGGTCGGGCAAGTCGAAGCTCAGTGCCTGGCTTGGCGCAACGGGCGCGAGCACCGGTGCCGTTTCGCTGCGTGCGAGCCGCTCCAGTGGGTAGGGCCCCAAATGAACAGGGCGATCTCGGTAAGAAAACAGCCTCAAGGGGATCCCCGCATTTCAACTGCCCATGGCACGGTCACGCCACGGGATGCAACCCAAGCGTAACAGCGTCCTGCTCGCCGACCAGACGGCATCATAGAATCCGGCCCCCGCTTCCCCACCCATACGCAGCGAAATGCCAAGCACGGCTGTTGGCTGAGCTTCACCTCTTGCATGCCAATGACCCAACTCGATCTCTGCGCCATTGACTTTGGCACCTCCAACTCCGGCATTGCCTTGCCAGTCGCAGGTGGCGTGAGGTTGGTGGCCTTGGAACCTGGCTACAGCACGATGCCAACTGCAGTCTTTTACGCCGTGGAGGGCTTGGCACCGCATGAGGCGCCTCACTGCCTTTTTGGCCGCGCAGCGATTGCGGCCTACGTCGATGGCACGGAAGGGCGTTTGATGCGCTCGATGAAGAGCATTCTTGGTTCGAGTTTGGCTGACCAAACGACCGATGTGGGTGCAGGGCGTTCGGTGCGTTACCTCGATGTAGTGTCAGGCTACTTGCGTCGACTCAAGCACGTCGCTGAAGCCCAGACAGGGCAGCCATTGACGCGCGTTGTTTTGGGGCGCCCTGTGTTTTTTGTCGACGACGACGAAGTGCGCGACAAGGCAGCGCAGCGCGTGTTGGAACATGCCGCACGTGATGTGGGTTTTCGCGACATCAGTTTTCAGTTTGAGCCGATCGCCGCTGCACTTGATTTTGAAAACGGCATCGAGCGCGATCAAACGGTGCTGGTGGCGGACATCGGTGGCGGTACGTCTGACTTTTCGTTGGTGCGCGTGGGGCCGTCACGTCGCAACAAGGCGCATCGTCAAGACGACATACTTGGCAATCATGGGGTGCATGTGGCGGGCACTGACTTTGACCGCCACATCGAATTGGCGTGCATCTTGACAACGTGTGGGTACCAAGCGCTTGGCCCCACGGGGCGAGAGGTTCCCAGTCGCATTTACTTTGATCTGGCCACCTGGCATTTGATCAACACGGTGTACGCGCCCGCACGGGTTGCCGAGTTGCGGCGCATGCGCGATTTTTACGCCGACCGCAAGCAGCACGCGCGGCTGATGACGGTGCTGGAGGGCCGCTTGGGGCACGGGCTGATTGCCCGCGCGGAGTCCGCCAAGATTGCGGTTGCCGAGGGCGCTGATGCACCCATTGACCTAACGTTGATTGAGGCCGGATTGGAGGCCTCCATCGATGAGGCCACCACGGTGGCAGCGCTGGACGCCGACATGCAGCGTATCGTGGATGCTTCTGAGGAAACGTTGCGACAGGCGGGGCTTTCCCACGACCAGGTGGATGTGCTTTACTTTACGGGTGGCTCGACAGGCTTCTTGCCTCTGGCCCAGCGCATTGCAGCCCGGTTTCCACGCGCACAAGTGATTCGAGGCGATCGTTTCGCCAGCGTGGCGACGGGGCTTGGTCTGCATGCGGCGCGGGTCTTTGCTTAGCCTGCGTTTTGCTATTTTTCACCTTTGCGGGCTTGCTTTTTGGCGCAAGTTGTCGGTGCTTGGTAGGGCGACTTGCGGCGGCTGCGATCACCCCTTGAAAATGTTCTTGACCTTGTCAGCCCAAGTGGGCCCATTGGGTGAATGCTTGATACCCCCTGACCGAAGCGAAGCATCCAACTCCTGAAACATCTTGCGCTGTTGATCGGTTAGCTTGATGGGCGTCTCGACAGTCACGTGCGCGTACAAATCACCAGGGTAGCTTGCACGCAAACCCTTGATGCCCTTGCCACGCAGCCTGAACGTCTTGCCATGTTGCGTGCCCTCAGGTACTTCAATCTCGGCTTTGCCGCTGAGCGTTGGGACTTCAATCTTGCCGCCAAGCGCGCACGTCGTCACGCCCACCGGCACGGTGCAATGCAAGTCATCACCGTCACGCTCAAACAGTTCATGTTGCTTGACACGCACCTCGATGTATAGATCACCTGCCGGTCCACCATTGGTGCCCGGCTCGCCGTTGCCGGTCGAGCGAATGCGCATGCCCTCGCTGATGCCCGCCGGGATTTTGACTTCCAGTGTCTTTTGCGTCTTGACGCGCCCTGCGCCGCTGCACGTGGTGCAGGGCTCGGGGATGTGCTTGCCGGTACCACGGCACTGCGGGCATGTTTGCTGGATGCTGAAAAAGCCCTGCCGCTGATGCACCGTGCCCTGACCGTGACACATGGGGCACGTCTGCGCCTTGCTGCCCGGTTTGGCACCCGTGCTGTTGCACGGCGCGCAGGCGTCCCAGCTGGGAATGCGCACTTGTGTATCTTTTCCGTTGGCGGCTTCTTCGAGCGTGATCTCCAGCCCATAGGACAGATCATTCCCGCGATAAACCTGCTGCCCGCCTCCGCCCCCGCCTGCGCCGCGTCGCTGCTGTTGGCCCCCAAAAATATCGCCAAAGATGTCGCCAAAGGCTTCTGCAAATCCGCCAAAGCCCTCTTGGCCAGCTCCACCGCGCATGTTGGGGTCAACGCCCGCGTGCCCGAACTGGTCGTACGCTTGTTTCTTTTGGGGATCAGAGAGCATCTCGTAGGCTTCTTTGGCCTCTTTGAACTTTTCTTCGGCTGCGGCTGTCTTGTCACCTTGATTGCGGTCAGGATGATGCTTCATCGCCAGCTTGCGATAGGCCTTCTTGATGTCTTCGTCTGAGGCGTTTTTGGGCACGCCGAGGATGTCGTAGTAGTCGCGTTTTGCCATGGGGTGTCTCAGCGATTCGGGCCGGTCAGCGGGTGCCAATCAAAAATGGCCTGGGCAGGTCTCACAAACACAAGCGCCGCATCAGGTTTTGAGCATGGCTCAGCACCTTCGATGCGGCGAGACAGTGGGCGCCCTGTTGCCAGGGTGCCCCCATCATCATTTTTTAACTTCTTTGAACTCTGCATCCACCACATTGTCGTCGGCCGGGCGGGCCTGTTGCTGCGCCCCAGCGCCCGTGCCAGCGTTCGCATCGGCGCCCGGTGCGGCGCCAGCGCCAGCTGCAGCGCCTGCCTGCGCATACATTTTTTCACCCAGTTTCTGGCTGGACGTAAGGAGCGATTCTGTGGCTTTCTCGATCGTGTCTTTGTCATCGCTCTTCAGCGCTTCATCGACGCCCTTCAAAGCAGCTTCGATGGCTTCTTTCTCGGCTGCGTCGAGGGTCGCGCCGTGCTCATCCAAGCTCTTGCGAACTTGGTGGGCCATGCCATCGGCGTGATTGCGAGCCTGCACAAGCTCAAGTTTTTTCTTGTCTTCGACGGCGTTGAGTTCGGCGTCCTTGACCATTTTTTCGATTTCGGACTCGGCCAAACCCGAGTTGGCTTTGATCGTGATCTTGTTTTCTTTGCCGGTACCTTTGTCCTTGGCATGCACGTGCAAGATGCCGTTGGCGTCGATGTCAAAGGCCACTTCAATTTGTGGCATGCCACGCGGCGCTGGCGGAATGCCCTCGAGGTTGAACTCACCCAGGCTCTTGTTGCCCGTGGCGATCTCGCGCTCACCCTGGTAGACCTTGATGGTCACTGCGGGTTGGTTGTCGTCGGCGGTGGAGAACACCTGGCTGAACTTGGTGGGGATGGTGGTGTTCTTCTTGATCATCTTGGTCATCACGCCACCCAGCGTTTCAATGCCCAGTGACAGAGGCGTGACGTCGAGCAAGAGCACGTCGGTGCGGTCGCCCGAGAGCACCTGGCCTTGCACGGCTGCGCCCACGGCCACCGCCTCGTCAGGGTTGACGTCTTTGCGGGGCTCTTGACCGAAGAATTCTTTGACTTTGTCTTGAACCTTGGGCATGCGCGTCATGCCGCCCACCAAGATGACGTCCTGGATGTCGCCGACCTTGACGCCAGCATCTTTGATAGCGATGCGGCAGGGCTCCATCGTGCGTTCGATCAGCTCGTCCACCAAGGCTTCGAGCTTGGCGCGTGTGAGCTTGATGTTCAAGTGCTTGGGGCCTGAGGCATCAGCCGTCACGTAGGGCAGATTGATGTCGGTCTGGGTGCTGTTGGACAACTCGATCTTTGCTTTTTCGGCAGCCTCTTTCAGGCGCTGCAAGGCGAGCACGTCTTTGGTCAGGTCAACGCCTTGTTCTTTCTTGAACTCGGACACGATGTAGTCGATGATGCGCTGGTCAAAGTCTTCGCCACCCAAAAACGTGTCACCGTTGGTGGAAAGTACTTCGAATTGCTTCTCGCCATCGACGTCGGCAATCTCGATGATCGAAATGTCGAAGGTGCCACCACCCAGGTCAAAGACGGCAATTTTTCGGTCGCCCTTGCCGTGCTTGTCCAGGCCAAAGGCGAGTGCGGCAGCGGTGGGCTCGTTGATGATGCGCTTGACGTCCAACCCAGCGATGCGGCCTGCGTCTTTGGTAGCCTGGCGCTGGCTGTCGTTGAAATAGGCGGGCACCGTGATCACGGCTTCGGTCACGGCTTCGCCGAGGTAGTCCTCGGCAGTCTTCTTCATTTTGCGCAACACTTCAGCACTGATCTGGGGGGGCGCCATTTTTTTGCCACGCACCTCGACCCATGCGTCGCCGTTGTCGGCCGCTGCAATCGTGTAGGGCATCAGGTTGATGTCCTTTTGCACTTCCTTTTCGGTGAACTTGCGGCCGATTAGGCGTTTGACGGCGTACAGCGTGTTGCGGGGATTGGTGACGGCTTGGCGCTTGGCCGAGGCGCCCACCAACACTTCACCATCTTCTTGGTACGCAACGATGGACGGCGTGGTGCGAGCACCTTCGCTGTTTTCGATCACCTTCGTGGTGTTGCCCTCCATGATGGCCACGCACGAGTTGGTGGTTCCGAGGTCGATGCCGATGATTTTGCCCATGATGATTGCTTCTCCAGAATGCTGAATTCGATGCTTGGTAAGGTGTGGATCACTGAACCGATTTCAAGGTCTTTGTCGCCAACTGAGTGACCTTGCGAGGACTATTTGGGCGCGCTCACCATGACCAAAGCCGGGCGCAACACCCGGTCGGTGATCAAGTAACCCTTCTGCAACACGGAAACGATGGTGTTGGGCTCTTGCTCACTGGGTACGGCGCCAATGGCTTGGTGCTGGTGTGGGTCGAACTTGGTGCCTGCGGCCGGCGAAATTTCAATAAGGCGATTGCGGTCAAAGGCGCTGGTTAGCTGGCGCAGTGTGGTCTCGACGCCTTCGATAAGCTTGTCAGGCGCCAGTTGCGCGTTGGCCAGTGCTGCCTCCAAGCTATCGCGCACGGGTAGCAAGCTGTCGGCGAAGGACTCAATGGCGAATTTGCGGGCTTTTGACGCTTCGTCCTCTGAGCGACGACGAATGTTCTCGGTTTCAGCTTTGGCGCGCAGGTAAGCGTCGTTCAGTTCGGCGTTTTTGACCTCCAACTCGGTGATCTTGGCAGCTGACGCCTGGCCATCGATGGGCACTGCGTTGCTCAAGGCTTCGTCGGACAAAAAGTCGTTGAGGTCAGGATTGTTCAGCGGATCAGACATTGTCGGATGAGTTGGAAATGGGTGGGTTTTGGAGTCAGCGCCACGGGTTGGTTCAGCAGCAGCTGTTGTCGCAGTGCGAATACCTGGGGCCATCCCAGGGGCGTTCAAGTGCCCAAAATGCGCAAAACCAGGTATTTTCGCCTGCTTTTTGGCACTTTTTGAACGATTGGAAACTGATGTGGCCGTGTTAGCGCTTGTCGTCCACCGACGCACTCCACCGTTGCCAGCGCGACTTCGCTTGCGTCAAATCACGGCGATCACGCTTGGTGGGGCGGCCTTGGTTCAGCGAGGCGCTGGGTTCAGGGGCCAAACGCATCGCCTCTTTGTGCTGCGCCGCTGCCACTTTGCTGGCTTCGGTTTCTGCAAACAAGGCCTGAGCCACGCTCGCCGGCCCACGTGTTTTTGCAATTGCCAACACAGTCAATACTTGAGGCGCAGGAATCCCAGGGCGGCGAATGCTGACCAAGTCGCCCACCCGCACGGCCTTGGCGGGTTTGGCAGGCATTTGATTCACGTCAATGCGGCCCTTTTCAATCTCAGAGACTGACAAACTGCGAGTTTTGAAGAAGCGGGCTGCCCAAAGCCACACGTCCAAGCGCTGGCTGCTGTCATCGTTGGGTGTCACCATCGCATGATTGTCCCCCGTTGTTCTCCGTTTTTGCCCGACACGAACGGTCGTATGGAATTCGCTGCTTGGGGTGGTGGTCCCTGGGGTGGTGGTCCCTGGGGTGGTGGTCATTTGGCACGGCCGCAACGTTTGACGTGCGTGCGCTGTTATGCAGGCTTTCCCTGGGGGCGATCCAGCTGTTTTTAAGGCAACATCGGCGCGTAGGCTCGGGCGTCGCTTGGGCATCGTTGCATGGGAGCGCAAATATGCGTCGTGATATCTTTTTGAAAACTTTGGCGGCTTTGGCTGCAGTCGGCGCCTTGCCAGTAACCGCGCGTGCCCAGGCTGCCTCGTTGAAAATGATGATTCCCGCCAACCCGGGCGGTGGTTGGGACTCCACAGGGCGGGCACTGGGCAAAGCCCTGCAAGAGGCTGGCGCTGCTGCCGTCAACTTCGAAAACAAGGGCGGCGCGGCGGGTGCCTTGGGCCTGGCCCAATTTGCCAACGGGACCAAGAACGACCCCAACGCGTTGATGGTGATGGGTGCCGTCATGCTGGGTGGCCAAATCACCAGCAAACCAGCCGTCCCACTCTCCCAAGTTACACCCATCGCACGCTTGACCAGTGAGTACAACGTGTTTGTACTGCCGGCCAACTCGCCCCACAAAACAATGGGCGACGTGATCGAGCAAATGAAGAAGGATCCCGGCAGCGTCAAGTGGGGCGGTGGTTCGCGTGGTTCGACCGAGCACATCGCTGCGGCCATGATTGCCCGTGCCGTGGGTGTTGATCCCGCCAAAATCAACTACGTTGCATTCCGAGGGGGTGGCGAGGCGACCGCGGCCATCATCGGTGGCAACGTCACCGTGGGCGGCAGTGGGTACAGCGAGTTCGCAGAGCACATCACTGCGGGCAAGATGCGCCCCGTCGGCGTCACATCGGCAACACGACTCAAAGGCATCAACGTGCCGACGCTCAAAGAGCAAGGCGTTGACGTGGTGATTGGCAACTGGCGTGGCGTGTATGGCGCCTCTGGCATCACAGCTGCCCAGCGCAAGGTGTTGGCCGACTTGGTGATCAAAGCCACCAAGACCAAGGCGTGGGCCGAAGCGCTAGAAAAGAACAACTGGACACCAGCACTGTTGGCAGGACCCGAGTTCGATTCGTTTGTGGACAATGAGTTTGCAAGTTTGCGAGCCGTGATGTTCAAGTCGGGCATGATCTGAAGTCAGTGGTCAAGCCTCAGGCAGTCCTCGGCGCGGGTGTCTTCGCGCTGGGGCTGTTTTTTGCCATCGGTTCGCGGCAAATATCGTCCGACGCTGGCTACGGCGGCGTTGGCCCCAACTTTTTGCCACTGGTAACCGGGGTGGCATTGGTGCTGTGTGGGGCTTGGCTTGTGTTCGAATCGGTCACGGGTGGCTACCGCTCGATGGAAGAGCCCACGGGCGCAGCGCGTGCCGACTGGATCGGGTTCGCGTGGGTTAGCGCAGGCATTTTGTCCAATGCTTTGCTGATCGAGCGCATTGGGTTCATTTTGTCTTGCGCCCTTTGTTATGCGTTGGCAGTGCGTGGTCTGCGTCTGTCCAAAGGGCAAGGCATGGGCAATTGGCGTGGTTGGCTGCTCGACGCCTGCGTTGGGCTCACCATTGCGGCCCCCGTGTTCTGGATGTTTACCAAGGGCCTTGCGGTCAACCTGCCCGGATTGACGACCACGGGGTGGATCTGATGGAAGTCTGGAACCAGCTCATGCAAGGGTTTGTCACCGCCGGCACACCCATCAATTTGCTATGGGCCCTGGCGGGCTGCACCCTTGGGACGGCGGTTGGCGTTCTGCCCGGCATTGGCCCCGCCACGGCGGTGGCGATGCTGTTGCCGATCACGCTCAAAGTCGACCCAACGGCCTCGATGATCTTTTTCGGCGGGATCTACTATGGCGCCATGTACGGCGGCTCCACCACATCCATTTTGATGAACACGCCGGGCGAGGCGGGTTCGATGGTGACGGCCATGGAGGGCAACAAGATGGCCAAGCATGGGCGCGCTGGCGCCGCATTGGCCACGGCTGCCATCGGGTCGTTCGTGGCCGGCACCATTGCCACCGTCATGGTCACATTCTTTGCCCCTTGGGTGGCAGAACACGCGGTCAAGCTCGGGCCCCCCGAATACTTTTTGTTGATGGTTCTCGCTTTCACCACCGTCAGTGCCGTGTTGGGCAAAAGCACGTTGCGCGGGCTCACGGCGCTTTTTGTGGGCCTGGCGCTGGGCTTGGTCGGGTTGGATCAAATCTCGGGCCAAGCGCGCTTCACGGGCAACGTGCCAGAGTTGCTGGATGGCTTCGAGGTGGTGTTGGTGGCCGTGGGCTTGTTCGCCGTGGCAGAGGCGCTTTATCACGTGATGTACGAGGGCCACGTCGTTGAGACGCAAAACAAGCTCTCCAAGGTGCACATGACGCGCAGCGATTGGCGCCGTTCGTGGCCGGCTTGGTTGCGCGCCACGGCCATTGGGTTTCCGTTTGGCACCATTCCGGCAGGCGGCAGCGAGATTCCAACCTTCCTCAGCTACGCCACCGAAAAGAAGTTGTCCAAGCACCCCGAGGAGTTTGGTCGCGAAGGCGCCATCGAGGGCGTCGCAGGCCCCGAGGCAGCCAACAACGCCGCCATCACAGCCACGTTGATACCGCTCTTGACGCTTGGCATTCCAACCTCCAACACAACAGCGATTTTGCTGGGTGCGTTTCAAAACTACGGCATCAACCCGGGGCCACAACTCTTCACCAGCAACGCGAGCTTGGTATGGGCGCTGATTGCGTCGCTCTACATTGGCAACGTGATGCTGCTGGTGCTCAACTTGCCGCTGGTGGGGTTGTGGGTCAAGTTGCTCAAGATCCCCAAGGCACCGCTCTATGCAGGCATCTTGATCTTTGCCACCGTGGGTGTGTACGGCATGCGCCAATCGGCATTTGACTTGGTCCTGCTGTACGGCATCGGGCTGTTGGGGGTGGTGATGCGCCGCTACGATTTCCCGACAGCGCCCGTGGTGGTGGGCATGATATTGGGCCCCTTGGCTGAAGCGCAGATGCGCAACGCGCTATCGATCGGTGAAGGGCGCTGGGATGTGTTCTTGCTGCGCCCGGGCTCGCTGTTTTTGCTTTTCGTGATCGCAGCCGTGTTGGTGCTGCCGCGGTTGATAGGCCGCTTGCGCGCAAAACGCTAGGTGCGACGGGCGCATGCAGGGCTGGGCCACGACACGGCCCCTGCAACCGACGGCAATCGAATTGACTTCAACCCGGCGTCGGAAACGGCCCTGACGCTGCGGCGGTTCCCCAGCCCTGCAATTGACACTCGACCAGTGCGGTGAGCGCGTTGATCCACGCTGGCTGGTCGTTCAGTGCCGGGATGTAGTGAAAGGTCTTGCCGCCTGCTTGCACAAAGGCTTCGCGTGCTTCCATGTTGATTTCTTCCAGGGTCTCAAGGCAGTCAGCCACAAAACCAGGGCAGAAAACGTCAACGCTTTTGACCCCGCCTTGGGCCAATTGAACGAGCGTGGGTTCGGTGTAAGGCTCTAGCCATTTGGCTTTGCCAAAGCGACTTTGGAAGGTGACACAGACTTGTTCGGCGCGCAGGGCCAACCTTTCACGCAGCAGGCGCCCGGTTTTCATGCAATGGCAATAATAGGGGTCACCCAGGTCGAGGGTGCGGGCCGGCATGCCGTGAAAGCTCAACACCAGGCGCTCACCCTGGCCGTGCGCCGCCCAGTGGTCTTGCACACGCTGGGCCAAGGCTTCGAGGTAACCCACGTCGTCGTGATGCGGCGCCACGGTGCGAACCTCGGGTTGCCAGCGCTGCTTGAGCATCCAGTGCATCACGGCGTCGTTGACGCTGCCCGTCGTGGCGGCCGAGTATTGGGGGTACATCGGTACGATCAGCAGCCGGGTCGCCCCTTGGGCTTTGAGTTGATCGAGCACCGACGCCACCGATGGATTGCCATAACGCATCGCGTGCACCACTGCAACCCTCGCGTTCTGGTTGCCCAGTTGGGCACGCAGCAGCGACGCTTGCTTTTGCGTCCAGACGGCCAGCGGTGAGCCTTGCGCCGTCCACACCTCAGCATACTTTGCTGCTGACTTGGCAGGGCGCACGCGCAAGATGATGCCGTGCAGAATGGGCCACCACACCATGCGCGGTATTTCAACGACGCGCTTGTCGCTTAGAAACTCTCTCAGGTAGCGGCGTACGGCCGAGGCCGTGGGCGCGTCAGGTGTTCCCAGATTGATCAACACCACGGCTGTGCTCGGCGACGTGCTGTGAGCGCGCCGCTCAGGGCTTGTTGCTTCCATCACGGCAAGTCAACAATATCTTGAGGCTGGGTCTCTGCAACCAGCAGCACTTCAAACTGCAAAACTGCCGACGTTGGGTCGTTGGGGGCGCCACCCAAACCAATGACACCGCTGCCATGCAAGGTGCAATTGCCACGTCGCAGGCTAAGGACTTCGTCACCGCCTGAAAAACGAACGTAGGTGCCGTTGTAGCTCAGATCGCTGAGCGAAAAGCTGCCACCGTGCCAGTCGATGCGTGCATGAGAGCGCGACACGCGCGCATCATCAACACAAAAACTCGACTGCGGGCTTCGGCCCAAAACGACCGGCAAACGTTGGCCAGAATAGAGCCGGTTCAACGGACCCCAAATCAGGCGAATGCCATCGGGCTCGGCAGCTGTTTCTACGCTGCCAAACTGGGTCACGACCGTATCGGACGTGCGACGACCGCCCAGCAAATGAACCAGCACGGGCTCGGCGCGGCCGCGCAGGTGCATCCAGTCGAGGCTGCGAAAGCGCGCTTGCTGCACGCTGTCCAGGCCCTCGAAGACGCCATCGGTGATGAGGGTCTCGTTGTCGCCAGCATGATCGAGCAAGCGTGCCGCGACGTTCACGGCGTCGCCGAAGCAATCGCTGTTCATCTCAACGACCTCGCCGCGTGCAAGCGCCACTTGCAGCCGCAGCGACCGCAATCCGGGCGAGGCACCGTGCGAGCGCCCACGCGAAACAATGTCGTCCAGCACGTCGTGCATGGCGTTGGCCGCAATGACGCCCTGATCAGGCTGGTTGAACACAGCCATCAGGCCGTCACCCAGCGTTTTGACAACGTAGCCTTTTTTGTCGGCCACCACGCGTGCCAATGACGACACCGTATGCGTCACCACGGACGTGGCTTCAGCATTGCCCAGCTTTTCGTAAAGCGATGTGCTGCCTCGCAAGTCGGCAAAAACAACGGTGCGTTCGGCAATGCTGGTCATCGGGGCCGCAGTTTAGAACGTCGAAGGGCTTGGGGGTTGGGGCTTCGCAACAAGTCGTTGCAAAGCCCCTGGGTGTTGCCTCAAAGGTTGTCCAGGTAAGTGCGCAACTTGTCTGAGCGGCTGGGGTGCTTGAGTTTGCGGATGGCTTTGGCCTCTATTTGGCGAATGCGCTCGCGTGTGACGTCAAACTGCTTGCCCACCTCCTCCAGCGTGTGGTCGGTGCTCATCTCGATGCCGAAGCGCATGCGCAGCACCTTGGCCTCGCGTGGCGTCAGACTGTCCAAGATGTCTTTGACCACGTCGCGCAGGCCGGCTTGCATCGCGGCGTCCACGGGTGCCACGTTGTTGGAGTCTTCGATGAAGTCGCCCAGATGGCTGTCGTCGTCATCACCAATGGGTGTCTCCATGGAGATCGGCTCTTTGGCGATCTTCATGATCTTGCGGATCTTGTCCTCTGGGATCTCCATCTTCTCGGCCAGCGTGGGCGCGTCGGGCTCAAAACCAAACTCTTGCAGATGCTGCCGCGACAAGCGGTTCATCTTGTTGATGGTTTCGATCATGTGCACCGGGATGCGGATGGTGCGAGCTTGGTCGGCGATCGAGCGCGTGATGGCTTGGCGGATCCACCACGTGGCATACGTTGAGAATTTGTAGCCGCGACGGTACTCGAACTTGTCGACCGCCTTCATCAAACCGATGTTGCCTTCTTGGATCAAGTCCAAGAACTGCAGTCCCCGGTTGGTGTATTTCTTGGCGATCGAGATCACCAATCGCAAGTTGGCCTCGATCATTTCTTTTTTGGCGTCGCGCGATGATTTTTCGCCCTCGTTCATCTTCTTGTTGATGAGCTTGAGGTCGTCCAGCGGCACCACGGCACGCGTTTGTTGATCGGCCAGCTTTTGCTGCAGCTCTTGAACGGGTGGCAGGTTGCGTTCGAGGATGGTGCTGTAGGCTTTGCCTGCGGCCACTTCTTTTTCAGCCCACTTGAGGTTGAGGATGTGCGGTGGGAAGTTCTTGAGGAAGTAGTCCTGCGGCATGCCGCACTTGTCTACCAAGATTTTGCGCAGCTCACGCTCGTAGCGACGCACGTCGTCCACCTGGGCGCGCAAGATGCCGCTGAGTCGCTCGATCGTCTTGACAGTGAAGCGGATGCTCATGATCACTTCACTGACGTGCTGCTGCGCCTTGTTGTAAGGCACCGACTTGTAGCCGTCTTTTTCGTACGACTTGCGCATCCGGTCGAAGTGGATCTGCAAGTCGTCGAACTTGGTCAACGCCGCGACCTTCAGCTCTTCGAGTTTCTTGGTGAGTGCTTTGCTGCCACCGGCGCCATCGTCGTCGTCTTCTTCGTCAAACTCGTCGAAGTCTTCTTCGGCCACGTAGTCGTCGGCTTCGTCGTCAGAAACAAAACCGTCGACCACTTCGGAGATGGTCATCTCACCGGTGCGAATCTTTTGCGCCATGGCCAGGATTTCGGCAATGGTGGTGGGGCTGGCACTGATGGCCTGCATCATGAATTGCAAGCCACCCTCGATGCGCTTGGCGATTTCGATCTCGCCTTCGCGCGTCAGCAACTCGACCGTGCCCATTTCGCGCATGTACATGCGCACCGGGTCGGTGGTGCGGCCGAACTCGGAGTCGACCGTGGACAGAGCGGCTTCGGCGGCTTCCTCAGCTTCTTCTTCGGTGGCAGTGGTGGTGTTGCCCCCGGCGATCAGGATGGTTGCGGCGTCGGGCGCTTGCTCATAGACGGCGATGCCCATGTCGTTGAGCATCGACACGATGGCCTCAAGGATCTCTTCGTTGACCAGCTTTTCGGGCAGGTGATCGTTGATTTCTTGGTGTGTCAAGAAGCCGCGCGTCTTGCCCATCTTGATAAGCGTTTTAAGCTCGTGACGGCGCTTGGCAACTTCTTCTTCGGTCAGCTGCGTTTCTTCGAGCCCGAACTCGCGCATCAGCGCGCGCTCTTTGGCCCGTGACACCTTCATGCGCAGTGGTTTGACCTTGACTGCTTTTTCGTCGTCGGCGGCGACCACTTCGACATCACCTTCAACGTCGGCTTCGATGTCCGACAGGTCGGCGTCGTCGTCACCAATCAGCGCTTTACCCTTTTTTTCGGGTTTGGCAGCTTTTTCTTTGCCTGCTGACTTGCCGGTTGGTTTGGCGATTGTTTTGTCAACTTTCGGTGCAGCCTTCTCAGGCTTGGCAACAGATTTCTCTGATTTCGCAACAGGTTTGCCGGACGGCTTGACTTCAGCTTTGGCGGGCGGCAACTTCGCGGGCGCTGATTTACTCAGGGCCTTGGCAGGGGCTTTGGCGGTGGCCGAAGGGGCAGGCTTGGCAGATGCCTTTTTGGCGTCAACAGCCCCTGCGACGCCGCTCACCGGTTTGGTTTTGGCGGGCGCGGCCGGGCTTTTGGCGGCCTGTTTCTTGGCGGTCATGAGGGTCCTCAGAAAAAATCAACGATCGACGGTCAAAAGGGTGGGCAGCAACAAAAACACTGGGGCACCGAACTGGCAGCACATCGCCGGTGCACGTTGCATGGCGAGTTTGCGTGGTCATCTCGAAGCGCAGTCCTGGCAATGCTTGTTGGCCTCTTTGCTTCAACCCTGTCAAGGGTGGCCGGGGCCGGCAGGAGCTGCAGTCACTTTTGCCGCGTTTGGAAACACGGATTATACCGACGCCGTTTATCCATGGGGCAATGCGCCAGGTAAAGCGCTTGGCAATTTGAACGGTGCGCCACTGAAAAGTTGCGCCACAGCGCGGTGCAAATCGTCTTCGTGGGGTTCAAAGGCGGCGTCGGTGGTGTCCATCAGCGCCAAAGCCTGGACGCCCCACGGTTGCGCTAGCAGGCCTACGCGCAGGGCCGCCCAGGGCTGCCCACCGTGTTCCTGCACGGTGCGATCCAACCATCGAAACAGCTCGCCATGCCAGCCGTCGCACCCTGCGATGGTGTCGCGCTCGCTGTTGGAAAGAGCCTCCCACCAAAGGCTTTGAAGCAGCAACAGGCGCGCAACACTGTCGGCAGGGCCCCGCATGGGAGATCTCGTGGCCACGGGACGGCGAGGTGCCGCAGGCCACGCTTTGCGCGGCGATGGTAGGGGTGCTTCGGCGCCATCCTTGCTTGCGCCCCACAAGCTCATCACATCGTCGACGCTCAATTGGCCAAGGGCTGCCAGCTCTCGGGCAAGTTGCTGTCGAAGCGCGCCCTGGGGAAGCGCGCGCCACAACGGTTTGGCCTGCGCCAGCATCTTGGCGCGGCCCTCTGCCAAACCCAAGTCGCAGTCTTGGGACGCCTGCTCAAGCAATTGGCGCGACAGTGGCACGCTTGAAGCCACCAACGACTCGAACGCTTCAACCCCATGGCTGCGCACGTAGGAGTCAGGGTCATGTTCTTTGGGCAAAAACAGGAATTTGAAGCTGCGGGTGTCGGTTGCGTGTGCGAGGGCCGCCTCCAGCGCGCGCGCGGCGGCTCGACGGCCTGCGGCGTCACCGTCAAAGCTGAACACAATGGTGTCGGTGAACCGCACCAACTTGCGGACGTGTTCGTCGCTGCACGCCGTGCCCAGCGTTGCGACCGCGTTTTCCAGGCCAAGCTGCGCCAGCGCGACCACGTCCATGTAGCCCTCGACCATCAAGGCGTAGCCGCGGTCGCGCATGGCTTTACGACCTTCAAACAATCCGTACAGCTCTCGACCTTTGACGAAGATAGGTGTTTCGGGCGAGTTGAGGTACTTGGGCTCGCCAGCGTCCAGTACACGGCCCCCGAACGCAATGCAGTCACCCGCGATGTCGCGGATGGGAAACATCACGCGGTCTCTGAATCGATCGTAACGCTTTTGCACCGCGTCATCGCTTGCCTCGGTTGCGTCCGGTGCGATCACCAGGCCAGCTTCCACCAACAACGGGTCGTCGTAGTGGGCGAAGCTTGTCGACAAGTGGCGCCAACCTTCCGGCGCATAGCCCATGCCAAAACGTGCAGCAATCTGGCCGGTCAAGCCGCGCGACTTCAAGTAGTTGATGGCCCGGGGGCTGTTTTTTAGCGCATCGCGGTACGACGAGGCAGCCTTGCTCATCACTTCACCAAGCGTGGCCGACTTTTCTTTGCGCTTGAGGGCTTCGGCACGTGCCTGGGGGTTCTCATCGTCGTCGGGCACGCTCATGCCCACTTGCCCAGCCAAGTCGGACACAGCCTCTCGAAAACTGGCGCCTGTGTGCTCGGTCAAAAATTTGATGGCATCGCCACTGACGCCACAACCAAAGCAATGGTAGAACTGTTTGCTCGCACTGACTGAAAAGCTGGGCGACTTCTCGCCGTGAAAGGGGCACAACCCCATGTGGTTGGCGCCCGCTTTTTTAAGCGTGACGTGACGACCGATCAGCTCGACGATGTCGACTCGTCCGATCAACTCTTGAATAAAACCGGCTGGAACCATGCCCGCAGTTTAGGGTAGGGCAGTGGCAGCTAATTTGAGGGCGTGCTGCTCAACGGCTCGGCCGGCGTCGGCACGATCGCCAAGGTCGCGGCCTGCGTCAGCGCAAAAGGTCCCCGGTAGTCACGAATCCAGTCTGCCACGCGTTCGCCAGGCATGGGCATGGCAATGCCATGGCCTTGGCCAATGTCGCACCCCAGGTCCAGCAACAACCGTGCTTGTGCGGCGGTTTCAACGCCTTCCGCGATGACGGTGCAATTGAAGGTTCGGGCCAAACCGACAACGCCTTCAACGATCGCCAAGTCTTGCCGGTCTTCGAGCATGTTGTGCACGAACGTGCGGTCGATTTTGAGCACATCAACGGGCAAGCGCTTGAGGTAGCTGAGCGATGAGTACCCCGTACCGAAGTCGTCGAGCGCAAAACGCACCCCCAGCTTGCGGCAGCGATCCAGCAAAGAGGACGTGTGTGCAACGTCAATCAAGGCGGCTGTTTCCAACACTTCCAGCTCGAGCTTCACGCCCAAAGCTGCACCGTGCTTGGCGATCAACTCGGCAAGTCGCTGGGCAAAGTCAGGTTCTTGCAAGTGCCGTGCAGACAAATTGACGCTGACAGTAATGTCGAGACCACCCGACTGCCAAGTGGCGAGTTGGGCCAAGGCTTGGTCCAAAACCCAATCGCCCACGCGTGCAGAAAGGCCCGTGCTTTCGATGATGGGCAAAAAGAGTCCTGGTGCGATGAGCCCTTCAACGGGATGATTCCAGCGCAGCAGGGCTTCAACGCCCAGCACAACGCCTCGCCGCATGTCAACTTTGGGCTGGTAGTGCAAAACCAACTCATTTTGATCAAGCGCTTCTTGCACACGAGAGATAGCGACGATGCGCTCTTCGGTGCGGCGGTTGTGCTCAGGGTCAAATATCAGGTATCCATTGCGGCCCGTTTGCTTGGCACCGTACATGGCGTGGTCGGCGTGCCTCAGCAAGGTGTCAGGGTCGCTGCGGTCGATGGGGAAAATGGTGGCACCGATGCTGGCTGTGACAATGACGGGGTCTTCCTGCTCCTCGACCACGTAGGGCAGGCTGGCCACGCGCAGCACGCGCTCAACGGCCAAGCGTGCCTCTTCGATGGAGTTGGCTCGCAGCAGCAGTGCAAATTCGTCACCCCCCAAACGCGCGGCACGATCAGACCACACCGGATGGCTGCGCAAAGCACTTCGCAGTCGGCGTGCCAATTCAACCAACAAACGGTCACCTGCTGCATGGCCAAAACGATCGTTCACGGGTTTGAAGTGATCAAGATCCAGGTAGCAGACGGCGAGCAGGCAGTTGTCGCGTTCAGTCGCTGCCATGCCTTGCGCCAACAACTGGGCCAGATGGGCTCGGTTGGGCAGGTGCGTCAATTCGTCGTAGTTGGCTTGTTGCTCCAGTCGATCGCGCTGCCGTCGCTGCTCGGTCATGTCGGAGATCACAAGCACGTGGTAACGGGCCAACGTGTCAGGGCCTCGGACCGCAGTGATGGTGACTTGCAAAATGCAAGGGTCGCCATTGCGTCGACGCTCGGCCAACTCACCCCGCCAAGTGCCCGTGCTTTGCAGACTCGACCACATCACCGCATGCTGCGCTTGAACGCTGGGGTCGCCTGCATTGGCTTGAAGTAAATCGGGAACCTGCCCGAGCAAGTCCTCGCGGGCTTGACCCAAGATGTTGAGGTAGGTCGGATTGACGTCGAGCACGCGCATCTCAGCATCGGTGATCAACAACCCTTCGTGCAAGTGTTGAAACAAGCTGGCAGAGAGATGCTCGCGATCAGCCGACGAGCGCCGCTCGGTCACGTCGTCCAGGGCCAATACCGTGCGCGTCGGCCGACCGTCTGCGCGCCTGGAGGGCACGTGACCCGACAAATCAAACCATCGCCATCCATCGCCTGCAATCATGCGCAGTTGCATCTTGAATTGATCGTTGCCCGGGTTCTGCAACGCCTCGAGCGACAACTGCAAAGCGTGACGATCATCCTCGTGTGCCGCAGCAAGCAGACCTTGGGTGCCGGACGTTCGTCGACCCTCGGGGTCATCCAACAGCGTTCGCCACCGCGGTGATGTGTAAGCATCTTTACCGTCGTTGGCCCATGACCCGATGCCCATGCGGGCTGATTCAAACAGTGCCGCCCACGGCGCAGGATCTCGCGAGCGGCGCCCCAGCCAAACCAGCATACCCAGCGTCATGACAGCCAATACCGCTGCGACGATCCATTGCCCCACGACAGTCGCCCAAGCGTCGCTTTCGTTGACCCAATCACGCGCACTCAGTACACCGCCTACGGCCACCACAAAAGGTGGCAGCATGGCCGGGACGATCATGCGGTGAGGGGTGCTTGCACCCGCAGGACCCACGACCAGCAATGCCGCCAGTGCCCAGGCCACGACGTGCGCGCCAGCCACAAGCACCCAAGACGCGCTGTGGGGAAGTACGACCGCCGTCATGGCGCCAGCAATGGCTGCGGCCGCAGAGACGGCAATGCCAACGTAGACGATGTCCATGCCCAGGGGCGAGGCCATTTCGACCCCTTGCCGGCGCAGCCACCAACTGGCTGCGTAAGCGGTCACACCATCGATTGCCGCGAGGGCGATCGCGGTGTACCACGTCAAGCCAAACACGCTGACGCTGCCAACAATCAGCCCCAACCCAACGACGGGCCAAACGCGCAACCCATAGCGCATGAATGCCGCCAACGCGACACCGGCTGGCCAATGCAGATGGCCGAGCGGTAACAGTGTCGCGCCCTGCGGATGCGAAGACGCTGCGGTCCACGCCGCGACAAAACATGCTGCGATGATGCACACTGCACGCACGGCGCGGCGCGCAAGCGCCGGCCAGTCGGCTCGCTCTAGCAGCAGAGACATGATTGAACAAAAACTTGCATCGGGGTGAATCGTAGTGGCACTGCGAGCTTTGGCGCCGCAAACATGCAAAAAAGGGCTGCCAGTGGCAACCCTTGTAACGGTCAATCGTCGCCGAGGCGACCCCAAGCAGGTTCACTCAAACGGCAAAGTCCGTCAGCTTCTTGCCAGCGGCAATGGCGGTGGAAAGCCAACGCGGTTGCAATCCACGGCCGCTCCAACTGTCCCCGGTTGCCTTGTTGCGATATTTGGCGGCTACCTTCTTGCCCTTCATGCTGCTTGATCGCGCGTTGCTTCCCGCCTTGGAGGACGCAGAAGCATCAAGTTTGCGGCCTGGCGGGCGCCCTCGACGGCCTGTGGTGTTCGCGGCCTTGCCGGACAAATCAGCGAGCGTCAGGCCGTATTGGTCCATGATGGTCCGAATATGCCCCACAGCTGCCGAACGCTCTTTGCGCTGGGTATCAGCGATCTCGCGCTCGAGCGTTGCTTTCTTGGCTAGTAAATCTTGCAATCGGGCCACAGAGAATCTCCAATGAATCAAACGTCGAAGCAAGGACTATAAGGGCGTTTGTATTCACGGGTACTGCTTGCGATGCCAAGGGCCCATGCTTGCAAGGCCGCCGAAGCATGCGCCGCAGTGTCAGCGGTATCCCACACGATCCAGCATTTGTTGCACTTTGACTTGGTTCATGCCCATCACGGCAACCGATACTGTTTGCGCTTTGTATCCCGACATGCTGTCGAGTGCGGTGTTTTGAATTTTCAGGCCACGAACCGCAGGCCACTCGTTGTTGCCATCAGCAAAGTATTTTTGAGCCTCATCACTGGCGAGGTATTCAAGAAACCGCACAGCGGCTGCGCGATGCGGTGCATGTTTGGCGACTGCACCGCCTGCGATGTTGACGTGAACGCCACTGCTTTGTTGGTTGGGCAACATCACACCCACGCGTTCCATCGTGGCACGGTCCTCCGCTTTGGTTGACCGCATGAGGCGTGCCAAGTAATAACTGTTGGTGATGGCAACGGCGCACTCTCCACTGGCGACGGCCCGGATCTGGTCGGTATCCCCGCCCTTGGGCGCTCTGGCCATGTTGGACACCACACCGGCTAGCCATTGCTCCGTGGCCGATGCGCCCCAAATTTCAACAAGGCTGCCAAAAAGTGAAAGGTTGTAGGGGTGCGCGCCTGAACGCGAACAGACGCGGCCCTTGTTGACGGGCTCTGCCAGCATTTCGTACGTGGCGACGTCCTTGGCTTGCACTTTGGACTTGTCGTAAACCAACACCCGCGCGCGCACCGACAGTCCAAACCAACGCGAACCCTGCCCATCGTCTTTGCCACGCAAAGCCTGCGGGATGCGTGTGCTCAGGGCTGTGCTTGCAACAGGCTGGAACAGGTCGTTGACTTCGGCGCGCCACAAGCGCGCGGCGTCAACCAACAAAATAACGTCGGCTGGGCTCCGGGTTCCTTCGCTCCCGAGTCTGGCCAAAATACCGGCGTCGTCGGAGTCCACGCGATTGATTTTGATGCCGGTCTGGGCCGTGAAGTTGTTGTAGAGCAATTCGTCGGTTTGGTAATGCCGAGCAGAGTAGATATTGAGCACATTTTCTGTTGAGCGCGCTTGGGCCGTAGGGGCGGTGGTTTGTGCTTGCACGGACGATGCCAAGAGCAACACAGCCAACATCGTGGCCAGGGTTGGTTTGGGTGCTGACGGACGTGTTCGGGAATGCATGGTGAGTCTCTGCGCCCAGTGCCGGACGGTTGTATAGAAAACACCATATTACCTCGAATGAGAATCATTCGCATTCTCATCCACAGTCAGAACATGGTTTTGAGTTCCATCCAAGTGAAACATCCTGGCAACTGCCGCCACCCGTGCGCCTGGCTCGCCACGGCCCGTCGCCTCGCCAATCCCGCGTGGGGCACCTAGCAGGCTGTTGAAGTACCAGAAGGGGTCGCGGCGTGGCTTAGTCAGCGTTTGCCGGGGGCACGTAGCCCATGGGTTGATCCACACCCTCGCCAAAGAAGAAGCGCTCCATTTGGCGAGCCAAGTATTGGCGAGCCCGCGCGTCAGCCAGGTTCAGGCGGTTCTCATTGACAAGCATGGTCTGGTGCTTCTTCCAAAGCTCAAACGCCTCTTTGCTGACGTTGTCATAGATGCGTTTACCCAAGTCGCCGGGGTAAGGCAAAAACTCAAGCCCTTCGGCTTCCTTCTTCAAGTGAACGCATTGAACGGCGCGGGCCATGGTGTGACTTCCTAGGAGGCAAGGACCGTGAGGTGCCTTGGTGGGTTATGACTTTCCCAACTGCTTGACGAGCACTTGAGATCGACGATCGTGGTTGTAGTTGCGCTTGCGTGCCTCAGGCAACCACGCAGCATCGACGGGGTGAAAGCCGCGTTTGATGAACCAATGCATGGTGCGTGTTGTCAGCACGAAGATGCTGCTCAGGCCCATCGAGCGCGCGCGGTGTTCGATCCGTTTCAAGATTCGGTCACCGTCACCTTGACCTTGCACTTGCTGGCTTACCGTGAGTGCTGCCATCTCACCCGTTTGGGCGTCGGGGTAGGGGTACAACGCAGCGCAGCCAAAAATGACGCCATCGTGCTCGATGACCGTGTAGTTTTCGATGTCCCGTTCGATCGATGTTCGGTCGCGCCGTACCAGCGTGCCGTCACGTTCGAAGGGTTCAATCAGTTGAACGATGTTGGCCACATCGTCGGCACTGGCCTCACGCAGGCTTTCCAGTTTTTCGTCCACCACCATCGTGCCGATGCCATCGTGCGTGTAAACCTCGGTCAGCAGGGCCCCATCGACGTCAAAGGGCAAGATGTGCGAACGCTCGACACCACCTTCGCACGCGCGCACGCAATATTGCAGGTAGAACGCCGTGTCTGTGGGTTTGCTCGGGCTCGGCAGCGATGCCAGCACGCGTTTGGCGTCAACCAGCGCCAGCTCGGTGTCGATGTTGCTGTTGGGGTCTGAAGGCGTCTCGCGCACCCCTTCAATTTCGGTTAAGAACAACAGCTTGTCCGCTTGCAAGGCGATAGCCGCCGAAGTTGCCACGTCTTCCATCGTCAAGTTGAACGCTTCGCCTGTGGGTGAAAAACCAAAGGGCGACAACAAGACGACGGCACCGGTATCGAGGGTTCTGCCAATGGCTGCTGCGTCCACCTTGCGCACGATGCCGGTGTGTTTAAAGTTCACCCCATCGATGATGCCCACGGGCCGTGCCGTCAAAAAATTGCCTGATATGACACGCACCGTGGCATTGGCCATGGGGGTGTTGGGCAAGCCTTGAGAGAAGGCGGCCTCGATCTCAAATCGCAGCTGACCTGCCGCCTCTTGTGCGGCGTCCAACGCAGCCTCGTCGGTGACGCGCATCCCGTGGCTGAAGCGCTCGGGGTGCCCCTTGGTGCGCAATTGCTCGCTCACCTGGGGGCGAAAGCCATGCACCAGCAACAGTTTGATGCCCATGGCGTGCATGATGGCGAGGTCATGCACAAAACCGCTCAGTTTGCCCGCCGCAATGCCTTCGCCAGCCATGGCGATGACAAACGTCTTGCCACGGTAGGCGTGGATGTAGGGCGCCGCGGCGCGAAACCAGGGCACGAAGGTGGAAGTCAAGTCTTGGCTCATAACGGGCGTGATTGTGCCGCAGTGCGCCTCCAAACCGCGACCGAGGTGCGCTTGGCCCTGGCGCTGCTTATCATGCGCGCCGCGTGACTACACAAACCAGCAAGCCTGCTGCCCCGCGCAGCATCAACCCCATCCCAGCCATCAGTTTTCCTGAAGGGTTGCCTGTCAGCGCGCGGCGCGACGAGATTGCAAAGGCTGTGGGGCAGCATCAGGTGGTGATCGTCTGTGGTGAAACTGGGTCGGGAAAGACAACCCAGCTGCCCAAAATTGCACTTTCGCTGGGGCACGGGTGGGGCGCTGGAGGGTACGGCTTGATCGGTCACACGCAGCCGCGTCGCCTGGCCGCCACCAGCGTGGCCAAACGCATTGCGCAAGAGCTGGGCACGCCGCTGGGTGACGTGGTCGGGTACAAAATTCGCTTCCAAGATCGTCTGCATCCCGGCGCCAGCGTCAAGCTGATGACCGACGGCATTTTGCTGGCTGAGACCCAGGGTGATCCCCTGCTGCGTCAGTACCAGACGTTGATCATCGATGAGGCGCATGAGCGAAGCCTGAACATCGATTTCCTCTTGGGGCACCTCAAGCACATCCTTCCTCGGCGCCCCGATTTGAAGGTGATCGTCACGTCGGCCACCATCGACGCTGATCGATTTGCCAAACACTTTGAGTCCGCGCATGGGCCAGCGCCCGTCATCATGGTGAGCGGGCGAACCTTTCCGGTGGAGGTGCGCTACCGGCCCATCGACGAACGCCAAGGCACGCAGCTCAACGAGGCGGTTGCATTGGCGGTGGACGAACTTTGGCAATCGGGCGGCGGCGGTGACATTCTGGTGTTTCTGCCCGGCGAGCGAGAAATTCGCGAGGGTGCCGATGCGTTGCGGCGCCACCTCCAATTGCAACAACGAAGTGGCCCGACACCAGAGATCATTCCGCTTTTTGCGCGCTTGTCGCAAGCCGAACAAGACAGAGTCTTTGAAACGGGTCAAGGTCGTCGCGTGGTGATGTCAACCAACGTGGCGGAAACGTCGCTGACGGTTCCAGGCATCCGTTACGTTATTGATGCCGGTCACGCGCGCGTGAAGCGGTACAGCTACCGCAACAAGGTTGAGCAGTTGCAAGTGGAGGCCATCAGCCAGTCGTCGGCCAACCAACGGGCAGGTCGGTGCGGACGGGTCGCCAATGGCATCTGCATCAGGCTTTACGACGAAGCCGACTTCAATGGTCGGCCCAAGTTCACCGACCCAGAGATTTTGCGCTCGTCACTCGCCGGCGTGATCTTGCGCATGAAGTCGTTGGGGTTGGGCGCCGTTGAGGATTTCGCCTTTCTTGAGGCGCCAACCCGCAAAGCCATCGCCGACGGCTACGACTTGTTAAGCGAGCTTGGCGCTGTGGACGACGTCAACCAACTCACAGCGCTTGGTGTTGCGCTTTCCAAGCTGCCGCTGGACCCTCGCATTGGCCGCATGATTCTTGCGGCGCGCGACCACCAATGCTTGGATGAGGTGCTGATCATTGCCTCAGCGCTCAGCGTGCAAGACGTGCGCGACCGCCCGTTGGATCATCAGCAGGCTGCGGACGAAAAGCAAAAGCAATTTGATGACGAGCGCTCTGAGTTTGTGAGTTACCTCAAGTTGTGGGCCTGGCTGGACGCCGGGCGCGGTGTGCATGGGCATCAAGCGTCCAAGTCACAAGCCATTGACACACACAAGCTCAGCAACCGACAACAAGAGCAGCGGTTGCGAGAGCACTTCATTTCGGCACGGCGCGTTCGCGAGTGGCGTGACATTCACTCGCAGCTGCAAGGCCTCGCTGCAGAGCAGGGCTGGCGAATGAATACCGCGCCTGCCACCTACGAATCGCTGCACATGGCCCTTCTGTCAGGGCTCCTGGGCAACATTGGCGTCAAGTCCGATGAGGGCGACGGGTATTTGGGGGCGCGTGGCATCAAGTTTTGGCGCCACCCCAGTTCGCGGCTCTCCAAACGGCCAGGGCGATGGACAGTGGCGGCGGAACTGGTGGAAACCACGCGGCTGTTTGCGCGTGGCATGGCCAACATCGAGGCGCCCTGGCTTGTGCGTGCGGCACCCCATTTGTTAAAGACGCAACTGCTGGACCCCCACTGGGAGAAAAAAGCCGCTGACGTGATTGCACTGGAGCGTGCAACGCTTTATGGGTTGGTGGTCTACAGCAACAAACGTGTGAGCTACGGGCAGGTCGATGCGATGGCCGCACGAGAGATCTTCATTCGCGAAGCGTTGGTGCACGGCGAGTGGGATGGCAAGCTGCCGTTCTTGGCGCACAACCGCGGCGTGATTCGCGACATCGAAGCGCTGGAACACAAATCCAGGCGACAGGACGTCTTGGTAGAGGACGCGTTGATTGAAGCGTTCTACGATGCGCACATTCCAGCAGACGTGGTGAATGGTGCCAGCATGGAGCGATGGTACCGTCATGCCCATCGCAGCGCGCCCCACTTGTTGATGCTGGTGCGAGAAGACTTGATGCGACATCAAGCCGCTGGCATCACCAGCGCTGCATTTCCGTCCGCCGTCAAGTTGGGTGGTATCGACTGTCTCGCAAATTACCTGCACGCACTGGGTGATGCCCGCGACGGCATGACGGTGACGGTCCCCATTTACGCGCTCAATCAAGTGAGCGAGGAGCGTTGCGAATGGCTGGTGCCTGGCATGCTCGAAGCAAAAGTGTTGGCGCTGGTCAAGAGTCTGCCGCAAAAGCCACGGGCAAGGTTGGTGCCCCTGCCGACGTTTGCCGCCGAGTTCTGCGCGTCGGTAGCAGATCGACAAAGCGGTTTGATCGAGGCCCTGATGACCACCGTCAACCAGCGTGGCCAAGTTGCGGTGCAACGTCAAGACTTCAAACTTGACCAACTGCCCGCCCACATGCTGATGAACATCGAAGTGGTTGACGAACACGGTCGTCATTTGGGAATCGGTCGCAATTTGGCGACGCTGAAGGCTGAACTGGGAACTCAAGCCCGTGGCGCGTTTCAGGCCCTGGCAAACCTGCGCCTTGGTGCGCAGCGCGCCAACGCGGCCCCGTCGTCGAAGCCTGTGCCGATATCGTCTGCCACCGACGGGCACAAAGATGCGCCTTCATTGCTTCGGGCGCTCGGTGATGGCGAACGTTTCACTGCATGGACATTTGGCGAGTTGCCCGAAATGCTGGAGATCAAGCGCGGCACCCAGTCGCTGATCGGATTTCCGGCGCTGATGGATCACTTGACGCACGTGGAAATTGAGGTTTTTGACGAGCCCGACGTGGCAGCGCTCAAACACCGCGAAGGCTTGAGACGACTGCTTACTTTGACGCTCAAGGAGCCGCTCAAGTACGTCGAGAAGGGCTTGCCTGATTTTCACGCCATGTCGATGGCCTTCATGCCCTTGGGCACGTCTGAAGACTTGCGGGCGCAAATCGTGCAAGTGGCTTTGGACCGCGCATTTTTGAGCGACCCTTTGCCAACCGATGCAAGTGCGTTTGCGGCGCGCGTGGAGGAGGGGCGCACGCGCCTATCATTGGTGTCACAAGAGGTGGCGCGATTGACTTACACCGTGTTGACAGACCACGCATCAGCCGTGCGCAAGTTGCGTGATGCCAAGCCGCCCAAAGAAGTGGCCGACGACGTGCAAGCGCAACTGCAAGGCTTGGTTGGCAAGCAATTCATCACGCAAACGCCCTGGGCTCAGATGCAGCATTTGCCGCGTTATCTCAAGGCTGTGGTGTTGCGCTTGGAAAAGCTCAAGACCGACGCCGCGCGTGACGCGCAGCGAATGGGAGAACTGCGGCCCATGGTGCAACGCTTTCAGCGCAAGTCCGCAGCCCTTCGTGGCGCGAAAGACGCTAGGCTGACCGAGTACCGGTGGCTCTTGGAAGAGCTTCGCGTCAGTTTCTTTGCGCAGGCGCTGCGCACGCCAACACCGGTGAGCGTGAAGCGCCTCGACAAGGTGTGGGCACAGGTTGAAAGCTAAAGGCGCACGGGCGCGCTGCACGGATCTGCGCCGCACCAGTCGACTCAATCGAGCTTGGCGGTTTTGTTCATCAGTTTCAACGCGGCCGACGGTTTGGTGACCGTTGCATCAAAAGGGTGCTGAACCACGCCAACGCGCTCCAACACTTTGCGCACGTAGTCTTGCGTTTCGGGGAACGGAGGGATGCCTCGATACTTTTCGACGGCGCCCTCCCCAGCGTTGTAAGCGGCAGTGACCAGCACCAGATCGCCTTCGAAGTACGCCAACAACCAACGCAGGTAAGCCATGCCGCCCCGGATGTTGTCTTGGGGGTCAAACGGCTTGTTGACGCCGAATCGCTCGGTGGTCTTGGGCATGAGCTGCATCAGCCCCATGGCGTCTTTGGGTGACAACGCGAACTTGTCGAAGCGTGACTCCACTGCCATCACGGCCAAGACCAACTTCGGGCTAATTTGGTATTTGGGCGCCCATTTTTCAACCAACTTGGCAATGTCGGGAGGCGCTTCGACGGCCACCACGGCGCCGTTGGGCACGTAGCGGTTCTCCGCCGAGTCCTCCATGCACTTGGGCACTTCTGCGGCGGGCCAGCTCATGCTGCCAAGCATGCGCTTTGCCCCTGTGTGGCCACCGCTCGACGCAGCAAAAAACAGGTACGACGCATAGGCATCGTTGCGCTCTGTGCCTTTGCCGTGGGAGTAGACCCACGCAAGTTGGTAGAGGGACTCGACGTCGCCCTTGCGAGCACCCTGACACAAAGTGGCCACATCAAGTGTGGGGCTAGGTTCGATTGCCAGTCGAATACTGGGCACGGTGACTTGCTGTGTTGGTGGCGCGAAGACGCCAGTGGGCGTTGATGGTGTTTCGTTGGCAAGCGCGTGCATCGCTGCGCAACTCAACAGAGCTGCGATCGTGACGTGTCGAGGATGGGGTGCAGTGGGTCGACTGGGCATCTGAAAGATTCGAAATCTAGCTTATTCAATCAACAAGTTAAGGGGCATTTTGCGTGATGCTTCGACGGTGTGATGGTCGACGTGCAATGCCACAAGCTTACCAAGTTGTTCTTGGAGGGCAGACCCCTCACTGCAACGTTTGGGCTTGGCAATCCGTGCACCAAGACGCAAAGACTGCGCTGCACATGTTACCGAGACACGTTGGTGACTTCCAACAGGCGGTCCAGCCCGCCTTGATTGATGGCCACATGCGCGGCTTCGCGGACGCGCGGTTTGGCGTGGTAGGCAACAGCCAACCCAGCAATGGACATCATCGGCAAATCATTGGCACCGTCGCCCACCGCGATCGCGTGCCGTGGCTCAAATCCGTGCTGCGTGCAGGTTTCGATCAACATGCGTCGCTTCTCGTCGCCGTCACAGATGTCGCCCCAAGGCTGATTGACAAGGCGACCGGTGAGTCGATCATCTTGAATCTCCAGCACGTTGCTTCGTGTGTGATCCAGGTGCAATCGGTCTCGGATGCGGTCGGTGAAGAAGGTGAATCCGCCCGACACCAACAAGGTCTTGAGTCCATGCCCTTGAGCGGCTTCAACCAGCCGCTGGGCGCCCGGGTTGAGTTGCAGTCGTTGGTTGTAGACATCGTGCAAAGCCTGCACGGGGACACCCGCAAGCAGGGCCACGCGGCGACGGAGGCTGTCCTTGTAGTCGGTGATTTCGCCCCGCATGGCGGCTTCTGTGATCGCGGCAACCTCTGCCTTGCGTCCCGCCGCGTCGGCGATCTCATCCACGCACTCGATGTTGATGAGCGTGGAGTCCATGTCAAACGCGATCAGTTTGAAGTCAGAGAGCTTGAGCGCCGGGCTGATGCCGCAAATGACCAAACCGGGGGACAAAGGCGTGGGAAACAGTTTCATGCTTGGGTGAGGGTGAGCGTGGAGGTCGGTGCAACGGGCTTGCCCAATGCGCGCAGCACGTCGCGAATCACTTGCACACGATCTTGGACGTCGGGTGCGTCCTTTTCGATGCGAAGTTTCTCATTGCCGGCCAAGCGGATGTGCTTGTTGCGTTGAATCAAATGCATGATGGCCATGGGGTCAATCGGTGGATTGGGTTTGAAGGTCATCATGGCCAGCTTGGGCGCAGCGTCCACCTTGGCCACACCAAAGGGTTTGCAAAGCACACGCAACCGATGCGTGTCGATCAAAGTTTGGGCGGCTGGGGGCGGCTTGCCAAAGCGATCTGATAGCTCTTCAAGCAGTGCATCAATCTGATCGCTGCGCTCGGCGCTGGCCAGTCGCTTGTAGAACGACAACCGCATGTGGATGTCGTCGCAGTAGGTGGTGGGCAGCAGCGCAGGTGCGTGCAGGTTCACCTCCATCGTGGTGGTGCCGGTGGCCATCAAATCATTCAGCGAGGGTTGTTGGCCAGCTTTGAGTGAAGCCACCGCCTGCGACAGCATGTCGCTGTACAGCTGGTACCCAATGTCCATCATGTTGCCACTTTGGTTCTCGCCCAACACCTCCCCAGCGCCGCGAATCTCCAGGTCGTGCATGGCAAGGTAGAAGCCGCTGCCGAGCTCCTCCATCTGCTGGATGGCATCCAGCCGCTGAGCTGCTTGTTTGGTCAGGCTCTCGACGTCGGGCACCAGCAAATAGGCGTAGGCCTGGTGATGAGATCGACCCACACGGCCCCGCAGTTGGTGCAGTTGGGCCAACCCAAACTTGTCGGCTCGCGCCATCACGATGGTGTTGGCCGATGGCACATCAATGCCAGTTTCGATGATCGTTGAACACACCAATACATTGCTTCGTTGGGCAACGAAGTCGCGCATGACCCTTTCGAGCTCCCGCTCTGGCATCTGGCCATGGGCAACTGAAATGCGTGCCTCGGGCACCAATTCAGCCAGTGAGGCAGCGCGATGGGCAATGGTGTCCACCTCGTTGTGCAAGAAGAAGACCTGGCCGCCGCGTTTGAGCTCTCGCAGCAGTGCCTCGCGGATCACCGCCTTGCCCTCGTTGCGAACAAACGTTTTGATGGCCAAGCGTCGCTGTGGTGCTGTTGCAATCACAGACAAGTCACGCAACCCTTCCAAGGCCATCCCCAGCGTGCGCGGGATGGGGGTTGCGGTAAGGGTAAGCACATCGACCTCGGCACGCATGGCTTTGATGGCCTCTTTGTGGCGCACGCCAAAACGATGCTCTTCGTCGATCACCAGCAACCCCAAGCGATCAAACCTGACGTCTTTGGACAGCAGTTTATGCGTGCCCACCACGATGTCGACAGTGCCCGCCGCCATGCCAGCCAAGGCTGCATTGATCTCTTTGGTGGAGCGAAATCGTGACAGCTCAGCCACCTTGACCGGCCAAGCTCCAAAGCGATCCACAATGTTTTGAAAGTGCTGCTCTGCCAACAAGGTGGTTGGCGCCAACAAGGCCACTTGTTTGCCGCTCATCACCGCCACAAAAGCCGCCCGCATGGCGACTTCGGTCTTGCCAAATCCCACGTCGCCGCACACCAGTCGGTCCATCGGTTTCGGGCTGATCATGTCCTGGATCACCGCGTGAATGGCGGCACGTTGATCAGCGGTTTCTTCAAAGCCAAAGCTGGCCGCGAAAGCTTCGTAGTCGTGCCCTGTGTAGCGGTGTGCATGGCCTTGCAAAGCCGCCCGCCTTGCGTAGAGCTCCAGCAGCTCGGCTGCCGTGTCGCGGACTTGCTCGGCTGCGCGCTTCTTCGCCTTGGCCCATTGGTCCGATCCCAGTCGATGCAGCGGTGCTTCTTCAGCCGAGACTCCTGTGTAGCGAGCAATGAGGTGCAACTGCGCGACAGGGACAAACAGCTTGGTGTCGTCCGCGTATTCGAGGTGCAAAAACTCTGAAGGCTCGCCGCGCCCGTCTTGCAGATCCATTGACACCAGGCCTCGGTATCGACCGATGCCGTGCATCAAGTGCACCACGGGATCACCGAGTGACAGCTCCGACAAGTCCCGAATCAACGCATCGACGTTGCTGACCTGCTCTTGTTTGCGACGTTTACCTGCGCCTGGCGCCGACGCAAACAGCTCGGTTTCGGTCAGCAAGTGAATCGGGCCACCTGCTTCGCGTTCCCACGCAAAACCTTGGTTCAACGGGGCAGCGACGATGGCCAGACGAAGGTTGCCGGCTTCAAAGGCTGCGAGCGAGTCAACGGACGGCACCGTGATGTGGTGGTCGCGCAGCAAGTCGAGCAGGCTTTGGCGGCGCCCCTCGCTTTCGGCAGCGATCAGCACCCGCGCGGGGGTGGATTGCAGGTGCGACTCCAACTTGGCCAGCGGCTCGGTGGCACCACGGTCAATGGCAATATCAGGCAACGCAAGGGCCCACGGGGTGGGGCCGCCGGCGCGCACTGCAAGCACCGCATACTCATGCGTCTTGGCGAAAAACTCTTCGGTGTGCATGAACACGTCGACGGGCTTAAGGATGGGCCGTTCGGGGTCGTGCTGCAAAAAGCGATGCCGCTCGCGGGCCTCTTCCAAGAAGTGGGTGATGACGTCGTCTACAGGGCCGTGCAAGACCAACTGCGCTTGGGTGCCGATGTAGTCGAAGAGCGTGGCCACACCATCAAAGAACAATGGCAGGTAGTACTCGATGCCCGCTGTTGCGATGCCGCTGCCAATGTCTTTGTAGATGCGTGATCGTGTGGGGTCGCCGTCCAATGTCTCACGCCATCGAGCACGAAAACGCGTGCGTGCGGCGTCGTCCAAAGGAAACTCGCGGCCGGGTAACAACCTCACTTCGGGGACGGGATAAAGGCTGCGCTGTGTGTCCGGGTCAAAGGTGCGGATGGAGTCAATCCTGGCGTCGAACAGGTCCACTCGGTAGGGCATCAGGCTGCCCATCGGGAACAAGTCGATCAAACCGCCACGCACGGCGTATTCGCCCGGGGCAACCACTTGACCCACATGCTCGTAGCCTGCCATCGTGAGCTGAGCTTTGAGGCCAGCTTCATCAAGGTTGGCACCTTGCTTGAATTGAAACGTGGTTTGCGCCAAAAAAGACGGAGGCGACAAGCGTGTCAGCGCCGTGCTGGCCGAAAGAATCAGGACGTCCAGACGATCGGCATCCGCTGCACCACTCACGCGGTGATCACGTCCCAACAATCGCCACAGGGTCGAAAGGCGCTCTGAGACCAAATCCTGATGGGGCGAGAAGGTGTCATAAGGCAAGGTCTCCCAATCGGGGAACGAGGCCACACGAAGCGATGGGTCGAAGAACACCATGTCTTCAGCCAGACGCTGGGCGTCAACTGCTTGGGCAGCGACGATCACGGTCAGGCGACTTTGCGCCAAGCCCTGAGCCGCGAATCGAGCGAGCAACTTTGCATCTGCCGAGCCGTGTGGCATGGGCATGGTGTGACGTTTGCCGGGCGCGATGACCGGAATCAGCGCTGTTGAAGGGTCAGAAACCAACATGAGCCTTCGATTCTAGGATGGCCCCCGCGTGGCGGCACGGGGCATGCCTAGAATTCCCTCATGACAGGCCCTTACTCCTCCGTGCGAATTCACGCGGTTGTGCCTTGTGCGGGCCTGGGGCTGCGCGCAGGTGCCGGTGTCGCCAAGCAGTACGCGCCAATGGCAGGGCGCCCCATGGTTGAACACACCTTGCGGGCGCTGTTGCAGGTGCCTCGTTTGACCCAAGTCATGGTGGTGCTGGCGCCGACCGACGCGCACTTTGCGACCTTGGTGGCCCCTGCCATTTTGCATCGCGTGCAGTCGGTTCGACGCGGCGGTGAGACGCGCGCCCAGACGGTTGTCAATGGATTGAATTCGCTGCTTGACGGTGGCGCCGGCGAGCATGATTGGGTGCTGGTACACGACGCTGCACGTTGCTTGATTGAACCACGCTACATCGACGCGTTGATAGACGCTTGTTTGGTCGACGAAGTGGGTGGACTGCTGGCACTTCCGCTGGCCGACACGTTGAAACAAGCACGGGACATGCGCTGCACCGCCACAGTCGATCGACGCGACAAGTGGCTTGCGCAGACGCCGCAGATGTTCAAGATTGGCACTTTGCGGCGCGCATTGGCAGCCGCCGGGGCCGACGCGACCGACGAGGCCAGTGCCATCGAGCGATTGGGGTTGCAGCCCATGTTGGTGCGCGGCCACCCGATGAATTTCAAAGTAACCTGGCCCGACGAAATTGAGCTGGCCGAACGTTGGATAAAAACACGATGACCGCATTTCGAATCGGTGAAGGCTGGGACACTCACGAACTGGTGGCGGGGCGCGCCCTGGTGTTGGGAGGGGTCACCATCCCTCACACCCATGGCCTCTTGGGGCACAGCGACGCCGACGCGCTGCTGCATGCCATCACCGACGCCCTGTTCGGGGCCGCCGCTCTGGGTGATATCGGCCAACACTTCCCTGACACCGACGCCCAATACCGGGGCGCCAACTCGATCGCGTTGTTGCAAGAAGCCGCGACGCGCGTGCGCGCCAAGGGCTACCAAATCGCGAACGTTGACAGCACAATCATCGCCCAAGCACCCAAAATGGCGCCGCACATAAAGGCCATGCGTCAATGCGTCGCCGATGCGCTGTCCCTGGGCGTCGAGGCGATCAACATCAAGGCAAAGACCGCTGAAAAAATGGGGCCCGTGGGCGAGGGGCGATCAATCGAAGCCCGTGCTGTGTGCTTGTTAACTCTCGGTTAACTATCGGTTAACTATCGGTTAAGTTGTCGTGGCAGGCACGGCAACGCAAGCAAGCGCTGTCGGTGTTAGGGCGCCCGTTTGAGGCGCACGTGAAAAATCATGCCGCAATCGGGTGCGTTGGCGGCTTCAAAGTGACCGCCCATGCGTTGCACTGACTTTTCAACAATCGCCAGGCCAAGGCCGGCACCGGTGGCGGCGGTTCGTGCGGCATCGCCGCGGTAGAACGGCGTGGTGAGTTGTGGCAGCTTTTCGGGGGCCACACCAGGGCCATAGTCTCGTACCGCAATGATGATCCACGGGCCGGTGCGCGCGTAGGTTACTTCCACTTTGGCAATGCCGGTGTCTTCCGATCGACCGTAGCGGCGGGCGTTTTCGAACAAATTGGCAAACACCCGACCAAGCTCGGTGTCGTCAGCCATCACGCGCAAGTCTGTTGCCAGCTTGGATTCGATTCGAAGTTCAGACGGATCTCTGAAGGCTGCGGCTTCACGCTCGACCAGGTAAGACAAGTCAACGGGCGCCAGTTCGGCTTGACCGGGTCGGGCGTAATCCATGAATTTGTCAATGATGGCGTCCAATTGATCGATGTCAGAGGCCATGTAGCGGCGCGCCTCTTCATCTTGCACGCTCATCTCGGCTTCGAGCCGCAACCGGGCCAAGGGGGTGCGCAAATCGTGGCTGATGCCCGCAAGCATCACGGCTCGGTCTTCTTCGACCTTCGCCAATTCACGGGCCATGCGGTTGAATCCTTTGTTCACCTCGCGGATTTCGCTGGTGATGGTGTTTTCGTCAAGGCGCGACTCAAACTCACCATCTCGGATGCGACTGGCTGCGAATGAGAGGTCGCGCAGGGGTTGATTGATCAGACGAGCGATGGCGGCTGAGCCGAGCAGGGTGGCGAGCAGTGCAATGGTTGCCCACGTTACCCAAGTCTTGGGGGCGACAGGAAGCACGTGTGCGGCATCTGCGTGCAGCCAGTAGGGGTCGTTTTCGATGCCAAAACCCACCCAAAGTCCAGCCGCACCGTTCACCGAGCTGGCCACCACCGTCTCGGGCCCCAACTTGCCCCTAAGCTCGGCCGCGATGCGCCGGGTGAATCGATCGGTTTCAAAGGGCTGCCAGCGGTCAGCCACTTCGCGTGGCAACATTCGAACAGCCTCTTGCACGCTCATCGTTTTTGTTAGCGCAACCCGGTTGATGCTGTCGGAGTGCTTGAGCGCCGCACGCGACAAATTCACCAAGCTGGCGATTTGTTGTGCAGCCTGCACTGCGCGTGGTTCAAACTCCAGCCACCTCAGGGTTTGCATCCAAGCAAAGATGCCACCACCCAGCAGCAATGCAAGCAAGAAGAACGTGCGCCAAAAAAGGCTCAGTCCAACGGTCGGGTTGTGAGGCATGCGCGGCGGTCGGGTCGGTACAGCCATGGCAGGCCAGGGCGTTTGGGCGGTGGTGTTGACAGTGGTCACAGATGCGATCCGGTCAGTCCCTGGAGTGTGCCGCAGCACAGCCACCCTCTAACGCTGGCGTTGCCCCCAGGTGACGGTGTAAAACATTGCAAGCGCCGGTTGTTGCACGCTGACGCACAACCCGACACGAGCATGCTTCCACCCCTGCGTGGCCCACAACGGCAACGCCTTACGCCGAGCCATCGGGTACGAACACGTAGCCAACACCCCACACCGTCTGGATGTACCGGGGCTGGGAGGGGTCAGGTTCGATCATCTTTCGCAAGCGCGAGATTTGAACGTCAAGGCTTCGGTCAAACGGCTCGAACTCACGGCCCCGGGCCAGCTGTGCCAGCTTGTCGCGTGACAAGGGCTGCCTCGGGTGACGAACCAGCGCTTTAAGCATCGAGAACTCGCCGGTGGTCAGTGACATTTGCTCACCATCTTTGGTCAAGCGCCGCTGCGACAAGTCAAACTCAAAGGGTCCGAAGACAACTGACTGTGCGTCTTTGGTGGGGGCACCTGGCGCTTCCACTGACGGACGCCGTCTCAACACAGCGTGAATGCGGGCCAACAGCTCACGAGGGTTGAACGGTTTGGGCAGGTAGTCATCCGCGCCAACTTCAAGGCCGACGATGCGGTCAACGTCTTCAACCTTGGCGGTCAACATGATGATGGGTGTTGTGTCGTTGGCGGCGCGAAGGCGACGGCAAATGGACAAGCCGTCCTCGCCTGGCAACATCAAATCCAACACAATCAGGTCGATGGTTTCGCGCGTCTGCAAGCGGTTGAGTGCCTTGGCATCTTCAGCCAGCAGCACTTCGAAACCTTCTTGCGTTAGGTAGCGGCGGAGCAGATCTCGGATGCGTGCATCATCGTCCACAACGACGATTCGGTCGGCGCGCTGGGTGGTGTTCGGATTCATAAAAAACTCCGCTTCGAAATTTGTAACAACGCCATTGTGTAGGGGTTTTGCCCAATGTTTTTAGGCCTCCCCCTCCTTTGTTACATATTTTTTGCCACCCGAGGCACGAACTTGCCACTCCACGGCAAAGTTTCACAAAACGCTTTGATTCAATTGACGCAATCTGTACCCGATCACCCACGTTCTGCAACATGAAAGGCCTACACATGTTTGGGTTTCTTGCTCCAACGCCCCTAAAACGCACCCTGACCAACCTTTGCGCCTGGCCCATGTTGGTTTGGGGCGGCTTCGCTGCAGCTCAGCCTGCCACCCAAGGGCCCACGTCGTCGATCCCCAGTGGCGTGGTATCGCTCAGCGCGGTGGCCACCGTGGAGGTAAGCAAAGACTTGTTGACGATGGTGTTTTCGACGACCAAAGAGGGGGAAGACGCCAGCGCCGTGCAGACAGCACTCAAGCAGGCCTTGGAAGCCGCGCTCACGGAAGCCAGGAGAGTCAGCAAGCCCGGCCAAATTGATGTGCAAACAGGGGCCTTTGCACTGTCACCTCGCTACACCAACAAAGGCGTCATCAATGGATGGCAGGGCACGTCCGAGCTGCTGGTGACTGGCAAAGACATGGCGGGAATCGCGCAATTGGCGGGGCGCATGGGCTCGATGGTGGTGGCGCAAGTGCAATACGACATGTCACGAGAGGTGCGTGAAAGGGTGGAGGGCGACATCACGGCACAAGCCATTGCCCGATTTCGCGCCAAAGCAGCCGAGATGACCAAACATTTTGGCTACAGCACTTATGCCATCCGTGAAGTGAGCGTCACCACCAATGAACCAACGGCGGGTGGCGGGACGCTCTTCAGGGAGCGCCTGTCAAGGGCCAGGGCGACCGACGATGCGATGCCAGTCGAGCCCGGCAAGGGGCAAGTGACAGTCTTGGTGAACGGTGCTGTGCAAATGCAGCGCTGATCCTTCGTCAGGCGCCAGTGTTCGGTCCGGCGTCGCTATTGCGCAGCCCAACCACCATCCACGTTGATGGATGTGCCGCGCATGTTGTCGGCACCGCTGGAGCACATGAACACAGCGACGTCGCCGATTTGCTGCGGCGTGGTGAATTGCAGCGACGGCTGCTTTTCCATCAGCAATAGCCGCTTGGCTTCAACGTTGTCAACGCCGTCTTTTTCAGCGCGCGCGTCCACTTGCATTTGCACCAAGGGCGTCAACACCCAACCGGGGCAGATGGCGTTGACGGTGATGGGGGTGGTGGCAAGCTCAAGGGCGGCAGTTTTGGTCAACCCCACCAGGCCGTGCTTGGCCGTTACGTAGGCTGACTTGTTGGCCGAGGCCACCAAACCGTGGACCGATGCGACGTTGATGATTCGGCCCCAACCGCGCGACTTCATGGCGGGGATGGCCCACCGCATGGTGTGAAAAGCCGAGCTCAGGTTGATTGCGATGATGCTGTCCCATCGGTCGACAGGAAAGTCCTCGATGCTCGCCACGTGTTGAATACCAGCGTTGTTGACCAAGACATCGACCGAGCCAAACGTGGCCAAGGTGGTTTTCATCATGTCTTCAATTTCTGCGGGCTTGCTCATGTCGGCAGCGTGGTAATCCACGCGCGTGCCGAGTTGGCCAACGATGGCACGTGCACTGCCGATCGCCTGCGCCGACCCAAAGCCGTTGAGCATGACGTTGGCGCCTTGCTGAGCCAGCGCTTGTGCGATCCCCAGGCCGATGCCACTGGTGGAGCCGGTTACCAGGGCGGTTTTTCCTCGAAGCATGGGGCGGTGTCCTTTGCAAGGGGTTGGGTCTTGTTAGCATTGATTATCAACTGCCGACTTCCACGCCAACATGACCTTCGACACCACACAACCTCGTCTCAACCACGTGCAGTGCCTCGACGCTGTTGGTTTGCACCGCATGGCGTACTGGGAGTGGGGCGATCCGCACAATCCAGACGTCGTCATTTGTGTGCATGGCTTGTCACGGCAGGGGCGCGATTTTGACGGCTTGGCCAAAGCTTTGAGCAGCCACGTGCGCGTGGTCTGCCCCGATGTGGTGGGCCGCGGCATGTCCGATTGGTTGAGTGACCCGATGGGGTACCAGCTGCCTCTGTATGTTGCTGACATGGTGACCTTGCTGGCGCGTGTCAACGCTCGGCGCGTGGATTGGGTGGGCACATCCATGGGGGGGCTGATTGGCATGGGCGTGGCCTCCCGTCATGGTTCGCCCATACGCAAGCTCGTGATCAATGACGTGGGCCCAACCCTGGACCCAGCGGGCCTGCTGCGCATTGCAAGCTACGTAGGGCAACCGCTTAGCTTTGCATCGCTTGACGAGGCCACGGCCCACGTGCGAAACATTTCTGAAACCTTTGGCCCGCATGCGCCGTCACAATGGCTTGAGATGACACGCTGGCAAATGAAGCAAGACGCCAGCGGGCGCTGGGTGCCGCGCGGCGATGCGGCCATCGCCGTGCCTTTCAAAGCGGTGACGCCCGAAATGTCCAAATTGGGGGAAGCCTTGTTGTGGGTGGCTTACGACGCCATCGTTGCCCAAACGCTGCTGATCCGCGGCGCGCAGAGTGATTTGTTGTCGCCGCAAACTGCACAGATGATGGCGCAGCGGGGACCCAAGGCGATGGTCATCGAAATTGAAGGGGTGGGTCACGCACCCATGTTTCAGCACGCCGATCAGATTTCACACGTGCAAAAGTTTTTGCTGGAATGACTGGGTTGGCCGATGCAGCACTGATCGCCGAGGCCCAGGCCTTTGCGCTGCCGCTGCTCGAGGGCGTGCTTTTGCAGGACGGCGAGAACGCCTACCAACACGCCGTTGAGGCCGCCGCCATCCTGCGCCAAGCCAACGCGCCCGTGCTGCTGCAGGCAGCCATGATCTTGGGCATGGTGGCGCAGATTGACGAAGAGGCCGTGCCCACCATCGAGGCTGCGTTTGGCACTTCAGTGGCGAGCTTGGTGCACGGTACCAAGCAACTTGCCAAGTTGGAGGCCACTGCCCGAATGGCTGCCAGCGCTTTGCACGAAAGCAGCAGCGTTCGCACCGAGCGCGTGCGGCGCATGTTGTTGGCGTTTTCGCGCGACTTGCGCGGCGTCTTGTTGCATCTCGCATCGCGACTGCAAAGCATGCGTTGGCACGTGCAACAAGGCATACCCTATCCACCCACGCTGGCGCAAGAAGCCTTGACACTGTTGGCCCCGCTTGCCAATCGTTTGGGCGTATGGAGCCTCAAGTGGGAGTTGGAAGACCTGGCATTTCGCACCACGCAACCCGAGGCCTACGCAGAGGTGGCGCGGGCCGTCGAGGCCACGCGCGAGCAGCGCATGCAACAAGTGGCGCAGTTTCAACAGTCTGTAGTCGCTTGGCTTGCGACCCACAGCGTACAGGCTGATGTTGCGGGTCGCGCCAAGCACCTCTACAGCGTTTGGCGCAAGATGCAAGGCAAACACTTGCGTGCCGATCAAGTGCTCGACCTGCGCGCCATTCGCATCGTTGTGGCAGACGTTGCTGCTTGCTACGGCGCGCTGGCGCAAGTCCACTCGCGTTGGAAACCCCTGGACGGCGAGTTTGACGACTACATCGCCAGCCCCAAGATCAATGGCTACCAGTCATTGCACACGGTGGTGTTGGACGATTTCGCACGCCCCATTGAAGTGCAGATTCGAACCCGAGCGATGCATGAACACGCCGAGCATGGTGTTGCCGCTCACTGGGCCTACAAAGAGGCAGGCGCCAAGGGCTATGCGGGCGTCAACACCGCAGGTTCAGACGCTCAGCGGGTGGCTGGAGCACGCAAAGCCATGCTGCAGCAACTGCTGGCGTGGGAGCAGGATGTGGTGACCGACGGCGATGCCACCACGCCGCGCAACGATCGCGTTTACGTTTTTACGCCTCAAGGTGCAGTCATTGATTTGCCCAGCGGCGCCACGGCGGTGGATTTCGCCTACAACCTTCACACTGCCATCGGTCACCGTTGCCGCGGCGCCAAGCTTGACGGCACCATGGTGGCACTGAATACGCCGCTAAAAAACGGGCAAACCGTCGAGGTGGTCGTCGGCAAAGAAGGTGGGCCATCCCTGGACTGGCTCAACCCCGAATTGGGTTTTCTGGCCAGCGCCCGATCGCGTACCAAAGTGCGCGCTTGGTTCAATGAAAAAGCGCACGCACAAACAGTGGCCAAAGGCCGTGACAGGCTTGAGCGAACCTTGCAGCGGCTGGGCCGCACAACCACCAAACACAACGATGTGGCCACCTTGCTTCACCTTGCCGACGCCGAGGCGCTTTACTCGACGTTGGGCAAAGACGAGCTGCCGTTGCGTGACGTTGAGTTGCTTTGGCAAACAGCAGTGCCTGCCGTCAGCGTTGACGAGAGCGCCGCACAGCTGTTGGCGTCCAAGGCACAGCGGCTTGCGCAAAGGCCGCCTGTGCGCGCTCAAGGCGATGTTTTGGTGGTCGGTGTCGACTCGCTTTTGACGGCGCTTGCCAAATGTTGCCGCCCGGCGCCGCCAGACGCTATCGGCGGGTTTGTCACGCGCTACAAGGGTGTGGCCATTCACCGCGCGGCTTGCACCAACTTTCGACACATGGTTTCCCAAGCCCCCGCTCGCGTTTGTGCGGTGGCATGGGGCGAGCATGCCACGGCGGCAGCCTCGCGCTACACCGTCGACTTGGCCGTTGAAGCGTTGGATCGACCGGCGCTGTTGCGCGATGTCTCAGACGTGCTGGCCAAGGAGCGCGTCAACGTGGTGGGGGTTCAATCTCAAACGGTGCACGGCGCCCGCGACAGGGTGGCCTGGATGACGTTCACGGTTGAGATTGCCGACGCCTCGGCCCTTGGCGGATTGTTGGCTCAGATCAACAAGGTGACTGGCGTGCGCCAGGCGCGGCGGAAGTAGGGGGCCTTTGCGGTGCTGTCGACGTGAGAGTAGCCGACTCGGGCACTGCTATAATGAAGGGCTTAGGCGCGTAGCTCAGCTGGTTAGAGCACCACCTTGACATGGTGGGGGTCGATGGTTCGAGTCCATTCGCGCCTACCAAATTCGGTAGTTAAATTGAAGGCTTGGCGGAAACGCCAGGCCTTTTGTTTTGGCGGCACGAAGCAGGGTCCGAAAACTCAGCGTCACTTCAATCGCGTGGCCTGCCAGGCCGGTAAGCGCCAATCGAGAGCTACCGCCGCGACGCGCAAGCCGGATGCAACCAATGCTGCACTGACCAGCGCGATCCACCCCGGAAGCGCGGCTGCGTGGCCCGCGACAAGAACCCACCCGCCGACGAACGAGCAGATCGCGTAAGGACGGTGGTCGCTGAAAGCACGCGGGATCTCGTTGCAGACGATGTCGCGCAACACACCGCCAAAGACTGCAGAAATCATCCCAAAGAGCACTGCCACAATGGCGGGCATGCCACTGTCGAGGGCGATCTGGGTGCCACTGCCCGAAAACAGCCCGAGGCCGACGGCGTCGGGCCAGTGCATCGCCCGTTCGGTCGGCTCAAGATGGCGGGCGCGCATGAACAACATCGCTGCGACGCACAGGCCCAGCAGGGCCCAAATCCAGCCAGCGTGTTCGATCCAGAACAGCGGCCGGCGATCCAGCAGCACGTCGCGCACCGTGCCGCCGCCAAACGCAGCCAGGCCGCCAACCACGCAAATGCCTACAGCGTCCAGTCGTTTGCGTGCGGCCTCGATGACGCCCGACAGCGCGAACGCTACCGTCGCCGCCGCTTCGGCTGCGACCTGAACGTGACTCAAAACCCAGGGCTGGCCCGTTATCATGACTTTCTGCGATCGGCTGAGAGTAGGTTCGTGAACCGAGTGATGCAAGCGGCGAACTTGTAGCCATGCTGCGCCACCGCAGCCTTGAGCTGCCAAGCCCGGTCCATGCGGATTCAGTCCCCAGGCATGTGAGGCGGGTTCAACTTGACAGTCCGCCCTGCGCGCTTGCGCATCGTGATGTTGAGCATTTCAACACCCAATGAAAACGCCATGGCGAAGTAAACGTAGCCTTTGGGCACGTGGTAGTCGAGCCCCTCGGCCACCAGCACCACGCCGACCACGATCAAGAAGCTGAGCGCCAGCATTTTGATGGTGGGGTGGGCTGAAACAAATCGCCCTATCGGCCCTGCAAACAACATCATCAAGGCGACCGAGGATACAACCGCAGCAATCATGATTTTCACATCGTCAACCATGCCCACGGCTGTGATGATGGAGTCGAGCGAGAACACCAGGTCGATCACCATGATTTGCATGATGACGGACGCAAAAGTGGCCTTGACAACACTGGCACCATGAGCCTCCTCGCCCTCAAGCGACTGGTGCACTTCGGTGGTGCTTTTCCAGATCAAGAACAAGCCGCCCAGGATGAGAATCAGGTCGCGGCCTGAGATTTCTTGACCCATCACGGTGAAGAGCGGCGTCACCAGGCCAACGATCCATGCCAACACCAAGAGCAGGCCAATGCGCATGAACATGGCCATGAAGAGGCCGATACGCCGGGCCATTTCGCGCTGGGCAGGTGGCAGTTTGTCCACCAAGATTGAAATGAAGATGATGTTGTCGATGCCCAGCACCAGCTCGAGTGCGGTGAGGGTGGCAAAGGCAATCCACGCCTGAGGGCTTGTCAGCAGTTCGATCATGGGGGATGGATGTCGGGGGGTTGATCGGACGCTTGTTCAGCATCCATGATAAGCGCCGCAGTATCGTTGGTATGATGCCACCACGTTCGATAAGTCGCTGATTTCCCTAATCAAATTCGGCTTTTCGGCCACCACTGCCGTTGCCCCGTTTCGCCACCACGCGAAGCGATGTCGGCCCAGGAGACTCCCATGGCTATCGCCCGCAAAGGCCGCGAGAAAAAGGTTGCACCCGACGCTGCTGCGGGTGCGCTGCGCGTGCTTAAAAAGTACCCCAACCGTCGCTTGTATGACACCCAGACCAGTGGCTACATCACACTGGCCGACGTCAAACAGATGGTGATGAATGGTGAAGTGTTTGAGGTGCGTGACGCAAAAACGGGTGACGAGATCACGCGCAGCATCTTGTTGCAGATCATCCTCGAAGAAGAGAGCGGTGGCTTGCCCATGTTCTCAACCCAAACGTTGGCGCAGATTGTTCGCTTCTATGGGCACACCATGCAAGGCGTGATGGGTGCATACCTAGAAAAGAACATGCAAACCTTTGTTGATTTGCAGCAGCGCTTTACCGATCAGGGGCGCGGTTTGTACGACCCGGCAGCTTTCACGCCCGATTTGTGGTCGCAATTCGTCAACGGGCAAGCCCCGATGATGCAGGGCCTGATGGGCAACTACCTAGAGCAGTCCAAAAACCTATTCGTGAAGATGCAAGAGCAGATGAGTCAGCAATCAGGTGGTCTGCTCGGCGCCTTTGTTCCACCCAAGAAATGACGCCGACTTCTGGCCATCGTTCATGAGCGCCATTGATTTGATCGACCTCCCTTCGATGCCGCAGTCTTCGACACCCAAGATTGGGTTCGTTTCGCTTGGTTGCCCCAAAGCACTGACCGACTCAGAACTGATCCTGACCCAGCTCAGCGCCGAGGGCTACGTCACCACCAAACAGTACGCGCAAGCCGATCTGGTGATCGTCAACACCTGTGGGTTCATTGACGCTGCAGTGCAAGAGAGCCTGGATGCCATTGGCGAGGCGCTCCACAGCAACGGCAAGGTGGTGGTCACGGGTTGCTTGGGCGCGCGCGCTGACGCAGGCGGCGCCAACTTTGTGCAGCGCATGCACCCCAAGGTGTTGGCCGTGACGGGGCCCCACGACACCGCCGCCGTGATGGATGCCGTGCATTTGCACGTACCCAAACCGCACGACCCGTTCACGGACTTGGTGCCTGCGCAAGGCATCAAACTCACGCCCAAACACTACGCCTACCTCAAGATAAGCGAAGGCTGCAACCACCGTTGCACGTTTTGCATCATCCCGTCGATGCGAGGTGATCTGGTGTCACGCCCCATTGGCGACGTTCTGGGCGAGGCCAAACGCTTGTTCGAATCGGGCGTTAAAGAGCTGCTCGTGGTGAGCCAGGACACCAGCGCCTACGGCGTGGACGTCAAGTACCGCACGGGGTTCTTCAACGGCAAACCCGTCAAGACTCGCATGTTCGACTTGTGCGAGCAGTTGGGTGAACTGGCGGCAGCGCATGGTGCATGGGTTCGTTTGCACTACGTTTATCCCTACCCCCATGTGGACGCTGTATTGCCGTTGATGGCCAGCGGCTTGGTGCTGCCGTACCTGGACATTCCTCTGCAGCATGCCCACCCCGACGTGCTCAAGCGCATGAAGCGCCCCGCCAGCGGCGAGCGTCACCTGGAGCGCATCGCTGCTTGGCGCGAGGTCTGCCCGTCTTTGGTGGTGCGAAGCACGTTCATCGCGGGGTTTCCGGGTGAGACCGAGGCTGAGTTTCAAGCGCTGCTTGACTTTGTCGAAGTGGCCGGCATCGACCGGGCAGGGTGCTTCGCCTATTCACCCGTGACAGGCGCTGCTGCCAATGTGCTTCCCAACCCAGTGCCCGACGCGGTGCGCGAAGAACGACGCGCCCAGTTCATGGCCGTGGCCGAGCGCGTGTCGGTCAACCGCTTGGCCAAGCGGGTCGGTGCCACGATGCAAGTGCTGGTTGACCGTGCGCCGGCCATGGGCCGCCAAGGCGGCGTGGGACGCACCTACGCCGACGCCCCTGAGATCGACGGCACGGTGCGCTTGCTGCCGCCTGCCAAGGCCAGCAAGGTCTTGAAGGTTGGCGAGTTCACCCAGGCTCGAATCGTGGCAGCACAAGGGCATGATTTGGTGGCGATGCCGATTTAGCAGCGGGTGTTTTGCGCGATCATTGCGGCATGCCAAAAAACCGCACTTTGAGCACATCGCTCATCCATCACCCCTACGCACCACCCGAGGGGTTTGAATCGCCTGCCGTGGGAGTCTTCAAGGCTTCGACAGTCCTATTCCCAAGCGTGGCGCAGATGCGATCGCGCCAGTGGGTCGACAAGTCGTCTTACACCTACGGGCTGCATGGCACCCCCACCACGTTCATGTTGGAGCAGCGCTTGGCCACCTTGGAAGGCGCCACCCACGTGACGTTGGTGCCCAGTGGTTTGGCGGCTGTCACGCTGCCGGCCATGGCCTTGTTGAAGTTGGGCGACCACATGCTTTTGCCCAGCAACGTCTACGGCCCCAACCTGGCCTTTGTCAGGCATGAGCTCGCGGCCTGGGGCGTCATGCACGGCATTTACGACCCGATGCAGCCCACTGATCTGCGCGACAAGTTGCAACCCAACACGCGCTTGGTATGGCTGGAGGCGCCAGGCTCTATCACCTTGGAGTTCCCGGATCTACGCAGCCTGGTCCGCACCATCCGCGAAGCGGCGCCTCAGGCGGTGATTGCGATCGACAACACATGGGGCGCGGGCATCGCCTTCAGTGCCTTTGACTTGGGCGAAGGCCTGGGCGCTGACATCAGCGCGCATGCGTTGACCAAGTACCCTTCGGGAGGCGGTGATGTTTTAATGGGTTCGGTCAGTTGTCGAGATGTCGCGCTGCATGAGAAGCTGGCATTGACGCACAGCCGCATTGGCTTCAATGTTGGTCTCAACGACGTGGAAGCCATCTTGCGTGCACTGCCCAGCATCGGCCTGCGCTACGCGGCCCACGATGCGTCTACAAGAGCGATAGCCCGTCACTGCCAGGCTCAACCAGCCGTGCAGCGTGTGTTGCACCCGGCATTGGAGGGTTCGCCGGGTCACGCGCATTGGGCTTCTCACTGCACGGCGGCGGCCAGCCTCTTGACGCTAGAGTTCAAGGCACGGTTCACGCCCCAACAAATCGACGCTTTCGTGGATTCACTTTCGTTGTTTCGGATTGGCTATTCGTGGGGTGGGCCGGTCAGCTTGGCGGTGCCCTACAACCTTGCGTCGATGCGCCCAACACAGTCGAGTTACGCGGGTGGATTGGTGCGCCTGAATGTGGGGTTAGAACACGTCGACGACTTGATGGCTGATCTGAACCAAGCCTTTGCCGTGATGGCATGACGCGGCATCACGCCTTGCCGTGGGTCGACGTGGCCAAGGCTGTGGCCGCACAGTTGATCGTTTGGCACCATTTGGCCTTTTACGGCCCCATGGCAGACGTCGCGTGGCCCTTGGCGCCTGCGTTGTTTGAGGCGTTGTCGCGTCACGCCCGTGTGGCGGTGCAAGTGTTTTTGGTGGTCGGTGGTTTTCTCGCGGCCAGGCACCTGGCACCGCAAGCACGGGTGGCCGATGCATGGGCACTTGCACCCGCGCTGCTGCACCGCTACGCCCGCTTGGTGTTGCCGTATGGGGTGGTGTTGGTGCTGTCGATTGGCGCCTCAGCGTTGGCCCGCCAATGGATGACGCATGACTCCGTTTCAGCGCCTTTCACCTGGACGCAGTGGTTTGCTCACATTGCCTTGATGCAAGACTTGCTGCGCATGCCGGCATTGAGTGCTGGCGTGTGGTACATCGCCATCGACTTTCAACTCTTTGCGCTGTTGGTGTTGGTGATAACGCTGACGCGGCGAGCCCGCTCACCGCAGTGGGCGGTGATAATTGTTGTGGGGCTGATGGCCTTTTCGCTTTTCCATGCCAACCGCGATGCCGCATGGGACGTCACCGCGTTTTACTTTTTTGGTGTCTATGGCCTTGGTGTCTTGGGTGCTTGGTGGCTGGCATGGGATCGCCCCAAGGCACCGCTGCTGGCGGTAACGCTGCTGGTGAGCTTGGCGTTGATTCTTGAGTGGCGAACGCGTGTGGCCGTGGGCGCCGCTTGCGCAGCACTGCTTGTGGCGCTCCCGCAAGGCCCTTGGCAGCCTTCCATGGTCAAGCGTGGCTTGGCATACCTTTCTCGCACCAGCTATTCTCTGTTCTTGGTTCACTTCCCAGTGAGCTTGGTGGTGAATGCGGCGTTCACGCGCTGGGTGGCGCCGGAGCCGTGGCTGCATGCTTGCGGGCTCGTGATTGCATGGCTGACCAGCCTGCTGGCGGCTGACATGTTTCATCGGCTGATCGAAAAGCCTGCCGTTCAATGGTCCGCAGGCATGGGTGTTAGGCGCATGGATTGAAGCGCAAGATCAGGCACTCAACATGCCCACACTCGTCACCGGCTGCCCCATCAACTGTCGCGCGACGACTTGCCGGAGGACACCTTGTGGCGCATCAGTCGGCCCTTTTCACGCTCCCAATCGCGCTTTTTCTGTACGTCGCGTTTGTCGTGCTCAGCACGCCCTTTGGCCAGCGCAATATCCACTTTGACGCGCCCACCCTTGAAGTGCAGGTTCAACGGTACGATCGTGAAGCCACGCTGCTCCACCTTGCCAATCAGCCGCCGAATCTCCTCTTTGTGCATCAAGAGCTTGCGCGTGCGGTCGGCCAACGGACTGACGTGCGTGGACGCCGAGCGCAGGGGATCAATGCGGCAACCGATGAGGTTGAGCTCACCTTGGCGTATGACGACATAGCCCTCGTTGAGTTGAACCTGGCCTGAACGGATGGCCTTGATCTCCCATCCTTCCAGGATGATGCCTGCCTCGAATCGTTCTTCGATGTCGTATTCGTGGCGGGCGCGGCGGTTGTCGACTATGGACATAATGCGGTGCATTGTATGAAGCATGTTCAGAAATCCGTCTTGTTGTGGCATTCGGCGACGCAAATGGCGCAGCTCGTGGCCGATGTGACGTCGTACCCTGCGTTTTTACCTTGGTGCGCGCGGGGCGAGGTTTTGTCCACGGAGGGCGGCATCACGGTGGCGCGGCTGCACATGGCATTTGGGGGTATCACCCACGCGTTCACCACGCGCAACGAGTCATTCGCTGACCGACGGATGACCATGACGCTGGTGGACGGACCCTTCTCGATGCTCGATGGCGTGTGGCAATTCACGCCACTGGGCGAACCCAGCGCCGCACCAGGTTGTCGCGTTGAATTCGACTTGCGTTATGCCTTTGCGAGTCGAGCCCTCGACGCTGTCGTCGCGCCAGTGTTTGACCGAATCGCGGCCTCGCTCGTGGACGCCTTTGTGGCGCGTGCTGACGCCGTGCATGGGCCGCGTTGATGTCGACTGGCGCAACCCTGAGGATTGACTTGATGATTTGCCTTCAGGCCCGCGCGGTGGAGCATCGCCGACTGCAGTTGCCCTTGGCGTCGACCGTGGCTGATGCGCTGGTTCATGTACCGCACTGGCGCCCTGGGTTGTACAGCGTTGGCGTTTGGGGTCGGCTCCGGCCGACCGATTGGCCGCTATGTGAAGGCGACCGTGTCGAAGTCTACCGTCCCTTGGCGATGGAGCCCATGGCCGCGCGTCGACATCGGCACGCGCTCAACAAAAAAGCGAAACGGGTTGCCAGAACCGAATGATGGCCACGCGATCGAGAGACGTCAGTCAGGCACCATGACAGTTACCCATCAACTGCAACTCATCCCCAGCACGCCTGCGCAAATTGAGAGCGCAGCCAAGCACTGCCGCAATCTCGTCAAGCGCCAAGCGCTGCTTGCGGCCGGGGTGGCGATGATCCCAATCCCCGGACTTGATTGGGTCACCGACATCGGTGTATTGATCAAGGTGCTGCCTCAGATCAATGACCACTTTGGCTTGTCGCAGGCGCAGATTGAAAAACTATCCCCTGATCGCCAGCTGGTGGTTTACAAAGCACTGACTGCCGCTGGAGGCCTGCTGGTGGGGCGCATCGTGACGAGGGAACTGGTCATCAAAGCTTTGCGGCTGGTGGGCGTTCGCCTAAGCACGCAGCAGGCCACAAAATACGTACCACTGGCGGGGCAGGCATTGTCTGCAGTGCTCACGTATTCGGCGTTGCGTCACGTTTGCGAACAACACATCAAGCAATGCATCGCGGTTGCCAACGCGGTGTCGTTGTCTCCGCCGAGAGAGACGCTGCAAAGAACGGACAAAGAGGGCTAAGCGGTTTTGGCGCAGCCGGTTGAGACGTCATCCATGGGCTCCAACGATCCCCACGGGCATGTTGCCCGTCAAGTGCATTCCAGCCAGTTCGTTCGCTGGCATGGGTTGGCCAAACAAGTGGCCCTGGCACTCGTCGCAGTGGATCGAGCGAAGCAGCTCCAGTTCGGCTTTGGTCTCAACGCCTTTGGCGACGCATCGCAACGACAAATGGCGGGCCAGTGCAACCACGGCCGTCAAGACTTGCCGCGTGTCGGGTGATTGCGCCGCGCCGCGCACGAAGCTCGGGGCAATCTTGACAGCCGTGATAGGCAGCAACTTTAAATAGCTGAGCGACGCGTTGCCCGTGCCAAAGTCGTCAATCACCATGCTCACGCCCATGGCGCTCAGTTCATGCAACGTTGCTTTGTTGCGCCCCACGTCCTGCGCAGTGCGACTTTCTGTCAGATCAAGCTCCAAACTGCTGGCGTCAATTTTTGCGTCCGCCAACGCGTCGCGAATCACGCCGGCCATGCGGGCATCGAGTTGCTGGCTTGACAGGTTGACTGCGATTCTCGGCACGTGGTAGCCAGAATCGCGCCATACCTGGCACTGCTTGCATGCCGTCTGGACTATCCATGGCCCTAATTCAGCCATCATGCCCAGCGCCTCAGCCACGGGAATGAACTGATCGGGTGGCACGGTGCCCAATTTGGCGTGGGTCCAACGCAGCAGCGCCTCAACGCCCACCAATGCACCAGTCTTGACAGACCATTGCGCTTGATACACCAGGGAAAATTCGTTGCGATCGAAGGCACCATGCAAGGCATCTTCAATGGCGACCCGATGCCGCAGGTTGTCGTTCATGCCGCTGTCGAAGAACTGGTAGCGGTTTTTTCCGGTCCGTTTGGCTTGGTACATCGCGGTGTCTGCAAAGCGCATCAATGCGTAGCGATCAACAGCATCAAAGGGGTACACCGCAATGCCGATGCTGCACGTGATGCTCAGCTCGCGGGCGCCAAGCTGCATCGGGCGTGCGAGGTCAGCCACAAGGTTGTGGGCTGCCCGCTCAACCTCGGCCATTTGCTTGACGCCTTGAACAAGCACCACAAACTCGTCCCCACCGGGCCGAGACACCAAGCCCTGTGCGCCAATGCACTGCTTGAGTCGCGCTGCGACCTCGATGAGCACCGTGTTGCCGACGTCATGACCATGGCCGTCATTGATGAACTTGAAGTTGTCCAAGTCGAGAAAAAGCACAGCCACCAGATGGTGCGACAGCTTGGCGGTTTCAAGGGCGCGGTCCAGGTCGTCATGGAGTCGAGCACGGTTGGGCAGATCGGTTAGCGAATCGTGTGACGCCAGGTGGCCAGCCTCTTGGAGGGTGCGCTTGGCATCCGTCACATCGGTGATGGTGACCATGAGCCCGTCATCCAATGGCACGGCTTGGTGGCGCCACCAGCGACTGCCAACGTGAGGCAAGTCCACTTCGTCTTCTTCGTCGAGGCCCTGTTTGTGGGCCGCAGCGTCGAGGTAGCGACCCAGGCAGCGGTCTCGCATGCCATGTTCAAGCACTTCGCTCAAACACAGTGGCCCCTCTTTACGGAGTCGCGGCAACATCACTTTGGCCTGTTCGTTGGCAAATGCAATTGCAAAGTCATCGCGTGCAACCGACAGCGGGGGCAATGTGTGCAACAGCATGACTGCACTTGGGTTGCGGTCGGCGGCCGCGTGGAACCGCTGTGCCAGCAGCCGTTGTTGGTCGTCACTGCGAACTTGATCGGCGGTCAGTGCCCTCAAAATCAAGGCGGTGGCGACGGCAGTGCACACAAAGGCTTGCAAGAGCCACATGTTGGTGGCACCGTCGGAGGATGCGTAGGGCCCGAGGCCCCACGCCGTGCCGGTGGTTGCCGTTGCGACCACCAGCAGATTCATCGCTGCAACCTGCGAGGTTGACATGGTGATAGCGCCCCACGCCAAAAACGGAAAGACCAGGTACTCAAACGCGTGAGCTCCTGATTGGCGGGCGTCGACAAGCACAAAAATAGTGGCTGTCAACACCACGGCGATGACAAGCGGGCCTGCTTGCGCCAAGCGCCAAGACTTTATTGCCTGCCGGGCAAAGACAAGGTACAGGGTGGCAGGAAACATGATCAACACGCCCACGGCGTTGCCCGTCCACCAAACTGCAAAATTTCGCATCAAATGCGTGGCCGGCACCCCAGCGTGCCAGTACAGCGAGAGCGTGCCCATCACTGCCGCGGCGATGGGTGCAATCAGCACGGCCAGCACCATCAAAACGACGGCAGCACGCAACCCATAGTGCAACTCAAGGTCGGCCTTGGCTCTGCGAAGCAAAAAAGCGCCCAGCAGCGCCTCGGCGACGACACCCACCCCGGCCGTCGATACAAAAAGCGCACTGGGTACCGAAAAGTCGTGCAGGAGGCCATTGACGACATAGCCCGCAAAAACAGCAGGGGCTGCTTTGGCGCCGTACCAATACACGGCTGCCATGCTCAATCCTGAGGGTAGCCACATCGCGACAATTTGCGCGTCTTCGTGCCCAGGCACCGTCAGGGAAAGGCGTGAGGCAAGCAAGGTTGCCGCCACCAGCAGCGTGAAGGTGGCCACACCAAAGGGTCGCGCGTCGACAGTTGCTTCTTGGACGCTCATGCCGCAATGTAACGGCACCGGTACACGCCCTTCAATCGGGTGTACGCCTAGCTTGCTGGCAAAGGTTCCGCCATGCGGAAGGCTTCATTTCCGATACAATGGAAGGCTTCGGGGTGTAGCGCAGCCTGGTAGCGCAACTGCTTTGGGAGCAGTAGGTCGTGAGTTCGAATCCCACCACCCCGACCACCTAAGACGTCTGCCCAGCCCGCAACAGCCGTGATTTGCCACGCGCACGCACCGCCCGGGCATGCTAGATGTCACGCATGGACTGGCCCAGGAATCGTTCTATTTTGGGTGGCTCAGTGCCTCGATGAAACGCCAGGCGTCGTTCCCGCAGTTGCACGTCGGCGGTGGTGACACGATCAAATCGTCTGCGATGCTCGGTCCATGTTTCGTCGACAAAGTACTCGATAAATCGCTGACGGTCCTTGGTGTCGCGAAAGAGGCCCCAAGACAGCGCGCCCAGTTGCAACCGCGCACGACGGCTTTCCGCCATCACGGCTGTGAAGGCGTGATGATCATCATCATGAACGATGTATTCCACGGTCACCATGACGGGGCCCGCATCTTGATCCACGTCGTAGGCGGTCGTGGGTTCTGCCCACGGCCGCTGCGGCGTCAGGTCGGGCTCATCCGTGGCCTCGATGTGCCATCGCTGCATCACCCACAACAACACCATGGCCGTTGCTGCTGCCGCCACCAAACTGGTTCGAACCGAGGTGAGCGACGCGACATAACCCCACAGCGCAGCGCCCACGCCACTGCCGCCCATCAATGCCATTTGGTACATCGACATGCCACGCGCCCGAACCCAATTGGGCAGCGCCAACTGGGCACTTAGGGTGAGTGAGTTGGCAACGCTGATCCAGGCGGCGCCCGCCACCACCATGGCCACCATCGCAATCCATGGGTGAGGGGCAAAGGCAACCGCAGCGGTCGCGCCTGCGTGGGCAAGCACCCCCACGTTCACCAGCGCATCACGGTTCATGTGCTCCCGCAGGCTCTGCATTTTGAGTGCGGCAACCACTGCGCCTGCCCCCATCAGCATCAGGAAAATCGAAAACGTGGCTGCCCCCTGGGCACCCGACAATCGCTTGGCCACCAATGGCAACAGGGCCACCAATGCCGAGCTCTGCAAAAAGAAGACAAAGATTTTGGCCAACACCACGCGCATGCGCTGCGACTGGCGCACGTATTGCGCGCCAACGCGCATGGCGCCAACGAACCGCTCGCCTGGCAGGGCGCTGACGTGGGGCTTGTAAGGCCAGCGCCAAATGATGAACGCCGCCCCCACCGAAAGCACAGCATTGAGGGCATAGACCGCGCCGGTGCCCACCGTCGCAATCAGGCCCCCAACAATCAACGGGCCAATGATGCGCGCCATGTTCATCGAGACGCCGTTGAGCGCCAGTGCGGCGCTTAGTTCACGCTTGGACACGACGTCGGGAATGATGGCCGCGAACACCGGCCAGCGCATGGCAAGACCGATGCCGTTGGCAAACACCAGCACCAACAGCAAGGTGGCGTCGAGCGTGCCGGTGATGCTGGCCAGCATCAACAGCGTCGCTGTCACTGTCACCCACAACTGCGTAAACATGAACCAGCGGCGGCGGTCAACGATGTCGGCCACAGCCCCACAGGGCAGGCCGAGCAAAAACACGGGCAGCGTCGAAGCCGTCTGCACCAGTGCCACCATCACAGGGCTGGATGTCAATTGCGTCATCAACCAAGCCGATGCCACGTCGTTCATCCACATGCTGGTGTTGGCGGCAAACCAGGCCAACCAAAGCATGCGAAATATCGGGTTGGCAAGCGGCGCCATGGGCGCCAAGGGCGCCACGGGCTCTGCGGGTGCGGCTGCAGCGTCGGCGTCGGCGTCGGCGGGCAGCGGCGGCTCTTGCGGGTCCAATGGGTGGTTGGTGGGCGACATGAATGACTGATGATGCCTTACGGGGCGTCAGTCATTGATGCTAGGCCGCATTTTGATGTTGCGCGCCATGGTGTCCCTAGAATGCAGGCTTGCGCCGCTCAAAGCGGCACACACTGCCCGTAGCTCAACTGGATAGAGCACCAGCCTTCTAAGCTGGGGGTCGGGGGTTCGAGTCCCTCCGGGCAGGCCACGGGCAAGACCCGAAGCAAGTTCAACGCACTTTGTACTGCTCTTGCCCAAACAAGACAGCCCGCGCCTTGTCGCCCACCAGGGGCTTGCGCCGATCAGCCAACACGGCCACACCGCGCTTCACAGCAGGGCGGTCGTCGATCAAGTCAAACCAAGCCTTGAGTGCCGGGTAGTCGGCCCAGTCAATGCCCTGGTTCTGCCATGAGCGCAGCCAAGGGTAGATGGCGATGTCAGCGATGGAGTACTGGGCGCCAGCGATGAACCGGCTGTTTTCCAATCGCTTGTTCATCACGCCGTACAAACGTTTGGTTTCGTTGGTGTAACGATGGACGGCGTATTCAATCTTTTCGGGGGCGTAGATGCGGAAGTGGTGCGTTTGCCCCAGCATGGGGCCAACACCGCCCATTTGAAACATCAGCCACTGCATCACTTCGTACTTGGCGCGTGTGGACGTGGGTAGGAACTTGCCGGTTTTGCCCGCCAGGTACAGCAGAATGGCGCCCGACTCGAAGAGCGACATCGGTTTGCCGTCGGGGCCTTCGCTGTCGACGATGGCTGGGATCTTGTTGTTGGGGCTGATGGCCAAAAACTCAGGCTTGAACTGATCGCCCGCGCCGATGTCAACCGCGTGCGCCTGGTAGGGGAGGCCACACTCTTCCAGCATGATGTGGATCTTGTGCCCGTTGGGGGTGGGCCATGTGTAGACATCGATCATGCAACCGCCTTGGGGGCTAGCTTGCCAAGCTCCCACTTGGCGATGGCGTTGCGGTGAACCTCATCCGGGCCATCGGCAAAGCGCAGGGTGCGGGCATGGGCGTAGTAGTAGGCCAGCGGGAAGTCTTGGCTGACCCCAGCAGCCCCATGCACTTGCATCGACCAGTCGATGACTTGCAGGGCCATGTTGGGCGCCACCACTTTGATCATGGCGATGTCGTTCTTGGCAACCTTGTTGCCCGCCACGTCCATGATCCAGGCCGTTTTGAGCGTCAAAAGTCGGGCTTGATCGATCATGCAACGGGCTTGAGCGATGCGCTCCAGGGTGACGCTGTGTTGTGCGACGGTTTTGCCAAAGGCCACACGTTCGGTGGCACGCTTGCACATCAACTCAAGTGAGCGTTCGGCCAAGCCGATCAATCGCATGCAGTGATGGATGCGCCCAGGCCCGAGGCGGCCTTGCGCTATTTCAAACCCGCGGCCTTCACCCAACAGCATGTTGCTGGCAGGCACGCGCACGTTTTTAAAGTCGATCTCCATGTGCCCGTGGGGTGCGTCGTCGTACCCAAACACGTTCAGCGGACGCATGATGTTGATGCCCGGCGTGTCCAGGGGCACCAAGATCATGGATTGCTGCGAATGTCGCGCAGCTGACGGGTCGGTTTTGCCCATGAAGATCAAAATCTTGCAGCGTGGATCGCCCGCGCCGCTGGTCCACCACTTGCGGCCATTGATCACGTAGTCACTGCCGTTGCGTTCGATGCGCGATTCGATGTTGGTGGCGTCTGACGAGGCGACCGCCGGCTCGGTCATGGCAAAGCCGCTGCGAATCTCACCTGCCAGCAAAGGCTTGAGCCACTTGGCTTGATGCTCGGGGGTGCCGTAGCGCACCAGCACTTCCATGTTGCCGGTGTCGGGCGCCGAACAGTTGAAGACCTCACTGGCCCAGGCCACACGGCCCATGATTTCAGCCAGTGGCGCATACGACTGGTTGTCCAGCCGCGCACCTTGGTCGCTGTCGGGCAAGAACAGGTTCCACAAGCCTTGGGCGCGGGCCTTGGGCTTGAGGTTTTCAATGACGTTCAATGGAGACCATCGTTTGCCCGCGCGCGTGTTGGCTTCAAGCTCGTCCCACCAGAGTTTCTCAGATGGGTAGATGTGCTCTTCCATAAAGCGCGTTAGCTTGGCTTGAAGCTCTTGCGTGCGGGGTGAATAGCCAAAATCCATGGTGTGACTCCAGTGTTCAGATCAAGCAGATTGTGCGTAACGCCATCCCAACTCGCCCAGGGGACGAGCCCCTTGCGCGGCCTGTGCCGCTTGCGTGCTGGCGGCGGTGCCGTCCAGCGCACGTTTGGCAATGCCTTGCAGGATGGCAGCGATGCGGAAGAGGTTGTAGGCGAGGTAGAAGTTCCAGTCGGCCTCCATGGCGCGTATGTCCCTGCCTGTGCGTTCGGCATAGCGGCGCATGTACTGGGACTCAGTGGGGATGCCCAGTGCCACGGCGTCAAGCCCGCCAATGCCGCGGCCCGTTGTGTGCGGAATGTGCCAAGCCATGCAGTGGTAGCTGAAATCAGCCAGCGGGTGGCCCAGCGTTGACAGTTCCCAGTCGAGCACCGCCACCACGCGCGCCTCAGTGGGGTGAAAGATCATGTTATCCAGGCGAAAGTCGCCATGCACGATGGCCACTTCACGCTCGTCATGGGCGCTTGCGGGGATGTTGGCCGGCAACCATTCGATGAGCCGGTCCATGGCGTCAATCGGGTCGGTCACTGAGGCTTGGTACTGCTTGCTCCAGCGCGCAATCTGCCGCGCAAAGTAATTCCCTGGCCTGCCGTAGTCAGCCAACGTCACATCCGCTGGGTTGACGCGATGCAAGGTGGCCATCACGCGGTTCATCTCATCGTAAATCGCCGCGCGTTCGGGTTTTTCGAGGCCGGGAAGCGACTGGTCCCACAACACCCGACCTTCCACATAGTCCATCACGTAAAACGCGCGGCCAATGACACTTTCGTCGTCGCAAAGTGCGTGCATGCGGGCCACCGGCACGTCGGTGCTTCGCAAGGCGTGCATCACGCGGTACTCTCGCTCGATGGCGTGTGCTGATGGCAACAGTTTGGCCACGGGGCCTGGCTTGCTGCGCATGACATACGACTTGAAAGGCGTGTCAAGCTTGTAGGTTGGGTTGGACTGGCCGCCTTTGAACTGGGACACGGCAAGTGGACCCTCAAAGCCAGACACGTTGGCGGCAAGCCAGGCCGCAAGCGATGGCGCATCAAACTGGTGGCGTCCGCTGACTGGCTTGGTGCCGACAAACGCGTTGTTGGTGTCGTTCATGGATCAGCCAAACATGGGTGGGCGCTTGTCCAAGAAGGCCTGCATGCCCTCACCGCCATTGGCGTGGAAAGCATTGGCGACGAAGTGCTGGGCCTCCAACTTGAGTTGATCGCCAAGCAGGTTGGTCATGGCCGCATGTTGCAACTCTTTGGCGCTTGCCACAGCGTTGGGCGCCATCAAGGCCAGTCGCGACGCCAGGGCCATGGCGACGCTCAGGGCGAGGCCCTTGGGGGCGATCTCGTTCACAAGCCCCCAAGCCAGCGCTTGCGAAGCCGTGACAGGCTCAGGCAGCCAAAGCATTTTCAGGGCGACGTTTGACGGTACGCGGCGCGCGAGCTGCCACGACCCCCCGCCATCGGGTGACAACCCAACTTTGCCGTACGACATCACAAATTTGGCGTCCTCAGCCGCCACGATCAAGTCGCAACCCAGCGCCAGCGAAAACCCGGCGCCGGCGGCAAAACCCTCGACAGCTGCGATGATGGGTTTGGGAAATGCGTAGAGTGTTTCAACGAAGCTGCCCAGGCGTTCAACGGACTGCGCTTGCTGTGCTGGGCCCTCGACGTCGCCCAAAGCGCGCGTTGCCACGAGACGCTGAAGGTTGCCGCCGCCACAAAAGTGGTCGCCGGCGCCACGCAAAATCACACAGCGCACCGCCGTGTCGTGCTCGGCTGTGTTGAGTGCCTCGACGCCAGCGGCGTAGACCTGCGGCGACAGGGTGTTGCGCGTGGCGGGGTCGCTGATCGTGAGCACCAGGGTGTGCGGGTGAGGGCGTTCGGTCAAGAGCTCTGCGGGCATTTTTCAGTGTCTCCTCGCTGCGGTGGGATTGTTGCACGGCTGCCATGCCAGCACGGCGAGTGTCGCTGCCCCACACAGCCTGCATGCTAGAGTGTTGCAGTCGTTGAAACGGAACCTTTGCGTCGCCTCCTCGCATGCGTTTTTCAGTCGTTGTTTGGTCTGCCCTGGTTGCTTCTGCAGCGACAACCCTCGACGCGCAAGCGCTGAGTTTTGGGCGCGTGCGCAGTGCGGTTACCTTGGGCCAGCCACTCAGCATCGCGGTGCCAGTAACGCTCGATGACGGCGAAACGCTGCCAGCCGAGTGTTTGCGTGCCGAGGTGCTGCATGGCGACGTGATGTGGCCCGGCAGTGCAGTGCGCGCTCGCGTGACCCAGGGCACTGCTGATGCATCCCGCATCGTGCGCGTGGTATCGAGTTTGGTGGTTGAAGAACCCGTGCTGATTGTGACGGTGCACGTTGGCTGCCCGACGCGATTTTCACGCAGTTTCACGCTGCTGGCTGATCCGCCCGTTGTACTTGCCACGGCATCGCAGCCCGATTTCGAGCCGCGCGACGCAGTGCCCTCAGCCGCAAGATTTCCCAGCAGCGCGGCGGCCGTTGGTGACGTGCGCAGCCCATCGCGGGCGCGGCGTGCCCAGGCTGCGACTCGACCCGCGAGTGGCCCCCGTGCCACGGGCGTTTCAAGGCGCGACCAACGCAAAACCGCTGAAGCTCCACCAAGTGCCTCCGTTGCCACGTCCGCCCCGGCGCGAACAGCAACCGAAGGTGCAAGGTTGAGGCTAGACACAGGCGCCGTTTCCATGTCGCGCGACGTGTTAGAAGCGGCTCAAACACAATCAGCAGCCGCCAAAGCCAGCGCACTGGCAGCAGAACAAGCCGCATCGGCGGCTCAGCAGCGGGTGCTGGCTCTCGAGTCAGAAATTACCAAACTTCGCGCTGACTCCAAGGCGCAGCTTGACGCGATGGCGCGCTTGCAAGTTCAGCTTGCCCGCAACAGCAGCGATGCCCAGTGGTTGCCACTCTTGGCCGCCTTGGCGCTGTTGGGGTCGGGGGCCGCTGTTTGGTTGGGTCTTCGATTGCGTCAAACGCGCAGTCAGCGCCAACGCGAGGCTTGGTGGAACCGTGACAGCCGCAGTTTGGCGACAAGTGCCAGCACCGACGCTGCAGTCGGCGAGCCTTCGAAGGCGACCGGTACACCTGCCGCCGAAGCCAGCGGTTTCCATGACTCGACAGTCGGTGTCATGCGACCTCGGCCGGCCGCATCTTCGGTCAATCAAGATGGCAAGCTGAATGCTGGCGCCACAGGTGCCATCGGTGCCCTGGGCGATGCCCATCGCGCTGTGACCGTCGATGAACAAATTGACTTGGAACAAGAAGCCGATTTTTTCATCGCCTTGGGTCACGACGACGCAGCCATTGATTTGTTGGTGGCGCACCTGCGCAGCACGGGCGGCTCGGCGCCCATGCCGTACCTCAAGCTGCTGGAGCTTTACCGTCGCCGCGGAGAGCGTGAAGACTACGAGTTGATGCGCAGGCGATTCAACCAGCGCTTCAACAGCGTGGCGCCCGAATGGGATCACGACGCCCATGCGGGCCGGGTGCTCGAGGATTACCCCATCCACGTGCTCAAGTTGCAGGCCACTTGGGCCAAACCGATTGATGCCATGGCGGAACTGGAGGCGATGGCGTTTGGGCGCTCTGACGATGATGAGCTGTTTGACTTACCGGCCTACCAAGACGTGCTGTTCTTGTACCAATTGGCGCGCAAACTCCACGACGACGGACGCCAGGTGGACGGGGCTGCAGATGTCGATGTGCTGTTGCCTCTTGACGGCGCCAGCGAATCACCCAAGTCGCCGTCGATACAACCGCCTGCGCACCCCGTCACGGCAACGATGCCAAGCAGCCATGGCGCGCTCGATTTGGACATTTCAAGCCGACACGTCCCGCTGACACCTTATCGAGGCTCTTTGACTGAAGCACTCCCCAAGATTGATTTGGATTTGCCGCTCGACACACCTCCCAAACACTAGCTTGCGGCACCCGAGAACCACTTGGCAATCGCTGCCTCCAAGCCTCAAACTTTGGACAGTCGCGTCAACGCCTCGTCCAGCGTTTGATCGCGTTTGGCGAAACACAAGCGAACGATGCGTTGCTCAAAGCCACTGGCGTAAAAGGCTGACATCGGAATGGCTGCCACACCATGCGCGGTGGTGAGGTGGCGACAAAAGTCGGCTTCTGGCATGTCGCTGACGGCAGCGTAATCAACACTCTGAAAGTAGCTTCCTTCACACGGCATCAGCTTCAATCGACTGGACGCTATCCCCGCCCGAAATCGATCACGCTTGTGTTGGTAGAACGACGCCAAGGAAAGGTGGTGCGAGGCGTCGCGCATGAAGGACGCCAGAGCGTGCTGCATGGGTGTGTTGACGGTGAACACGTTGAACTGGTGAACCTTGCGAAACTCCGCCATCATGGCCGCAGGTGCGGCCACGTATCCGACTTTCCAGCCCGTGACATGGTAGGTCTTTCCAAAACTCGAAACGATGACGCTGCGCTGCACCAGCGACGGCAAGGAAGCGGCGCTGACGTGCGCCGAGCCATCAAACACCATGTGCTCGTACACCTCGTCGCTGATCAAAACAACATGGGTGGGTGCCAGCAGCGCAGCCAGCTGGTTCATCTCGGCAAGCGTCCACACCGTGGCCGTCGGGTTGTGCGGTGAGTTGATGATGATGGCGCGCGTCCGAGCGGAAAGGGATGCCGCAAGGGCAGTGAAATCAGGCCTGAATGATCGCGGCGTCAATGGCACCCGCACCACCTTCGCACCCGCCAATTCAATGCTGGGGGCGTAGCTGTCGTAGCAAGGTTCCAAGACCACCACCTCATCACCAGGGTGCACCAACGCCATGATGGTTGTGAAGATAGCCTGCGTGGCTCCCGCAGTGATGGTGACCTCGGTGTCTGCGTTGTAGCGGTGGCCATACAGCAAGTCAATTTTGTCAGACACGGCTTCGCGAAGTGCCGGAACACCGGTCATCGGAGGGTATTGGTTGTGTCCCGCACGCATGGCACGATCGACAGCGTCCAGCAGCGCTGGGTTGCACTCAAAATCAGGGAAGCCCTGCCCCAGGTTGATGGCCCTGTGTTCGGTGGCCAGTGTCGACATCACCGTGAAAATGGTGGTGCCAACAAGGGGCAGGCGCGATTGCAGGATGGGTGTCATGTGCATGGTTGAACGTCAAACATAAGGGATTGAATTCGATCAAAGCTCGTGATGGTCGGCACCACCTTGCATGGCCCGGTCGATCAGCGCGCGGGTGAACCGATCGGACAGCAGTTCAGCCAAGGTGTAGACGTAGTTGCGCAGGTACGCGCCGCGCTTGAACGCGATCCGCGTCACGTTGCTGCCAAAGAGGTGGCCCAATGGGCGCGTGACCAGGTCGGCGTCTGCGGCGTCATTTCCAACGGCCATCGCTGCCACGATACCAACGCCCAAGCCGAGGCGTGCATAGGTTTTGATGACGTCGGAGTCGATTGCCTCCAACACCACATTGGGCTTCAGGCCACGCAGGGCAAAAGCTGCGTCGATGCGCGTGCGACCAGCGAAGGCGGGGTGGTAGGTGACCAGCGGGTGCTGCGCCAGTTGCTCAAGTGTGGGTCTGTCAACGGTGGCCAGTGGGTGCGACAGCGGCACCACCAACACGTGTTGCCACTCGTAGCAGGGCAGTGTGATCAATTCGCTGTAGCCGGCCAACGCTTCGGTGGCCAGCCCCATGTCGGCTGTCTCTTCGACAAGCATGCGGGCCACCTCGGCAGGCGTGCCTTGGTACAAGCTGATCGTGACCGTCGGGTGACTGATGCGCAACCGGGCCACTGGCTGAGGCAACACGTATCGCGCCTGCGTATGGGTTGCCGCGATGCTCAGCGTCCCGGACGCTCGATCGGCAAACTCGTCGCCGATGCGTTTTAAGTTGCCGACCTCACGCAAAATGGTCTCGATCGACTGCAGCACGAGTTTGCCGGGGTCGGTGATGCGGCGCAAGCGTTTGCCATGGCGCTCAAAAATATCGATGCCAAGCTCAGCCTCCAACTCCAGAATGGCTTTGCTCACGCCTGGTTGTGATGTGTTTAGCGCCTTTGCGGTCTCGGTGAGATTCAATCCCCGTCGCGCGGCCTCTTGAACAAATCTGAATTGATGGAGGTTCACGCTGAGGCCACGGCTTCTATGGACAAGGCCGCCATGGCTTGAATCATGGACGCAGCCTCTCCAACCGGGGGGTGGAGCCGGAACTCGATGGTGGCGTGACGTTTGCGCAGCCCTTCCACGGCGTTGGGCAGGTCGCGCTGCACGTGGCCACCGCTGCCCAAGAAAAGAGGCATCACGTCGATGCGGGCGCAACCCTCACGCGCCAGCGAGCCGCAGGCGGCATCGATGTTGGGCACCATGTGTTCAAGGTACGCCAAGCGCACCGCCAGGTGTGGCGCCTGGCGGCGGATCGCCTCGGCCACCGACTCAAAAGGGCGAGCCCATGCCGCATCCCGCGCTCCATGCGCAAACAAGAGCAATCCACGTTGACTCATCGATACCTCACCAGCCAGGCAAAAGCGCCCAGCGAGAGCAGAAGATACAAAACACTGGGTGCGGCGGCAACCATCCAAGGTGTCCAGTCACTGAGCACACCCAGTTGTTCGGCGACGCTGTTCAAAACAACGAAGCTGATGCCAAGCAAGATGCCACCAAACACTTTAAGGCTGATCCCGCCGGCACGCGCGTTGAGGTAGGCAAACGGCAGTGCCAACGCCACCATGACCAAACACGCAAAAGGGTAGAACGCTTTTTTCCAAAACTGGATGGTGTGGCGCTGCGCGGCCTGTTCACGATCGCTGAGGTGGTTGGCGTAACGCCACAGCTCGAGCGTCGACATGGTGGCCACGGGTAACACAGCCGCCGACACGACGCCTGCATCCAAGTTGGTGGGCCATGGCAAGCTGGCGTGCGTTGTATCAACCGCTGATGCGGGTGTGGTGGCATTGGCCTGGTCCCACTGCGTCACGGTCGCTTGCTCGAGCTGCCAAAACCCGTTGTCAGCGATCACACCCCGTGCGGCGCTGACGCGGCTGCGCAACTGGCCCAGTTGGTCAAATTCAAAAAGCCGGACGCCCTCAAGCTGACCTTCTTTGCCAACACGTGCAACGTTGGCGGACACGTTGCGAACGCCATCTTTTGTTTGTCGCTGATCGCGCAACCAGGCGCCGGTGCGCCCCAGGTCGGTGCCGCCGCTCAGACTTGACTTCAGGGATGCCGCTGTTCTTGCGCTCAGTGGTGCGAGTACGTCACCTGTCAACAGCGTCAAGAGGGCAAAAACAAGGCCCAGCACGGCCAGCAGGGAGAGGGCTCGGCCCGGCCCGAGGCCCCCGGTGCGAAGGATGGTGAACTCGGATGTTTGCGCCAAGCGCGCCAGCGAAAATACCGTGCCGATCAGCACCGTGATGGGCAGCAATTCGTACAAGTGACTGGGGATCTCAAGCAGCGTGGAGAGGAGCGCGCTTTGCACCCCAAACCCGCGCTTGCCGACATCTTCCAGGGCGCCCACAAAGTCAATGAAAAAGAACAAGGACAAAAACGCAAGCGTCACGAACAGCACGGACGAAACGATGTCGCGGTAAAGCAGCCGACGCACGGTTCGCATTCAGGCCCCCGCCAAGCGTTGGCGCAGTGGCCATGGGGTAAGTCGAATCGAGGTGGCGTGGTCGCGCCACCAGATCAGGGCGCTGGCCAGTAAAAAGGCCGAACCGTGCAGCGCCACGAGCGCCGCGCCCATTGAATAGCGTCCCGAGGCGACCCAAGCCTGCGAGAGGTTGATGAGATTGAAGTAAACAACAAAGGCCAGCAACGCAAAAAGCATGTTCCAGTTGCTGGGGCGACGCGGATTTCGCGATGCAAGGCCGATGCCCAGCAGCAACAAATTGCCTGCGCCGAGTGTCATGCCGAACCGCCAGACCAATTCGCCTTGATTGGTCTGATCGGGTGTCAGCAGCAGGTCCAACGTGCTTTTGACTTTGGGGGCGACCGCTTGGGCCGTGCGAGCGGCACTCTCACTCACTAAAATCTCGTATCGCTCAAACGCTGCGACGGATTTCTCGCCCGTCTTGCTGTTCAGGTCGTTGCGCTGCCCGCGCTCCAACAGCAACCATTGATCACCGTCGCGAGACTCGATGCGCCCCATGTTGGCCGACACCACAGCCTCGGTGTGTCCTCGGGTGACCAACACAAAGACATTGCGCGCCTGACTTTGCCCTGACGACTGATCCAGATCACGTTCGACAAAGAACACGCGAGAACCGTCCTTGGAAGTCTGAAAAACCCCAGGCGCGACGCGCGATACGTCGGATCGACTTTGGTAGGTGTCGCGCAGTTTGAGGCTTTGCAAGTTGCCCCACGGCCATACAAAGATCATCAGCAAACCAATTACGAACAGCACCGGCCAAGCCATGCGAAGTACCGGCTTGATGAACCGTGTCAATCCCGCGCCGCTTGCAAACCACACGGCCATTTCACTGTCACGGTACATCCGGCCCAAGGCAATCACCACGGTGATGAACAGTGTCAACGACAAAATCGTGGCCATGTGCCCCAACGCCGTGTAGCCCAGCAACAGCACGATGTCTTGCGGCGCAACGCTGCCGTAGGCGGCCTGACGAATGGTCTTGATCAGCATGCTGGTCAGGACAATCGTCAGCAGAACCACCAGCGTCGCGCCAAACGTGCGTGCCAGGTCCCGTCGAAGGGTGGTATCGAATAACATCAAGCGATCATTAGCAAGGGAAGCCAATTATGGTGGACGTTCAATTTCTGGCGTTGGGGGCAGGGGGACTATCAGCGGTGGTAGCCGACGCCTTGGTGGTGGTGCTGGTGCCAGCGACATTGCCCAAAGCACTTGACGCCCCTGTGGCCAAGTTGTTGACCGAGGCCATTGCGCACGGTGACTTGGCCCTCCGCGGTGGCAGCAAGCTCTACGTGCATCGCCCCGCAGGCCTTCGGGTGTCACGCCTGGCAGTTGTGGTGGCGGCCGACGATTCGGCAAAAGCGTTCAAACTAGCTTGTGCGGTTGCGTTTGCGATGTTGCCCGCTGGTGCCAAGCACGCTGCCGTCGCAATGGTGTCAGCGACACAAGGGCTGGGCGAAGCCCATGCGCAGGCCTTGACCAGCGCTGCGGCTGACGCCACGTACCTGTACCGCCACACCAAACCCAGTGCGGTGGCAGTCAACAGTCTTGCCAAGGTATCGGTTCTGGGCGACAAAGCGCAGGCCGCGCAAGTCAAGGCGGGCGTGTCACGCGGCAATGCCATTGCGTTGGGCGTCACGACGGCGCGGGAATTGGCCAATCGGCCTGGCAATCATTGCACGCCCACCTACCTGGGTGAGGAAGCCAAACGCATCGCCAAGCGCTACGGTTTCAAGGTGCAGGTGCTCGGGCGCAAGGAGATTGAGCGCCTGGGCATGGGGTCGTTCTTGTCGGTGGCGCAAGGTTCAACCGAGCCCCCGCGCTTCATCGTCATGCAGTACCACGGGGCCGCCTCCAAAGCAGCGCCGCACGTGTTGGTGGGCAAGGGCATCACTTTTGACACGGGTGGGATTTCGCTCAAGCCCGGTGCCGAGATGGATGAAATGAAGTTCGACATGGGCGGCGCGGCAAGCGTGTTGGGCACCATGGCGGCGCTCGGTGAGCTCAAACCCAGCATCAACGTCGTGGCACTGATCCCTACCTGCGAGAACATGCCAGCGGGCAATGCCTTGAAGCCGGGCGATGTCGTCAAGAGCATGTCGGGCCAGACCATCGAAGTCTTGAACACCGACGCGGAAGGGCGGCTGATTCTTTGCGACGCGTTGACTTATGCGGAACGCTTCAAACCGGCGTCGGTGGTGGACATCGCCACCCTCACGGGCGCTTGCGTCATTGCCTTGGGACACCACTTGTCGGGTCTTTTCAGCCCTGACGACGCTTTGGCCAATGCATTGCTTGCGGCAGGGCAAGCCGCCATCGATCCAGCCTGGCGCATGCCACTGGCCGCTGAGTACGACGAAGGGCTGAAAAGCAATTTTGCCGACATGGCCAACATTGCAGGGCGCGCGGGTGGTTCGGTCACGGCTGCGATGTTCCTCAAACGTTACACAAGTAAGTATCGTTGGGCGCATCTGGACATTGCAGGCACGGCGTGGAAGAGTGGGCCTGCCAAGGGTGCGACAGGCCGACCGGTCGGCCTCTTGACCCATTACCTGTTGGCGCAGGCCCACTGACCAAGCGACCCAAATCTTGCATGCTCAAAGTCGAGTTTCACAGCGGCGTTGTCGACAAATTCAGCCACACCATTCGGTTGCTGCACAAGGCCTTGGCCAAAAACTCGCGGGTGGCCGTCACAGGTGACGCTGCGACGCTGACGCGTCTGGACGCCGATTTGTGGACTTTGGAGCCTGGAAGCTTTGTTCCGCACGTTTGTTTGGTGGGGGGTCGCACGGCGCATCCCCGATCGCGACGAACCCCGATTTGGCTGGTGGAGGCACCGGAAAGCGCCGTGCAGTGCGAAGTTCTGGTCAACCTGGGCGACGGGGTTCATCCGTCGCTGTCCGCGTTTGCGCGCGTGATCGACATCGTTTCGACCGATCCGGCCGACCGCGCAGCGGGTGCCAACCGATGGCGTCGCTACAAGGCGCTGACGGTAGATTTGAGCAATCACGCCATCGGGGCGTCATCAAAGAACACGGCACGCCCCGATGAATCCAGAGGTGCCTCATGACAAGTCGCCGGCAGCCTTCGGTGCCCGTTTTGACGGACGTTTTGCAGCTTCAGCGCGATGACGAGCCTGCACTGCCAAAACCGATGCTGGACACCATGGTTGCCCCGCATCCCATGGTGGAGGCCGCCAGTCGCGGCACCAGCGCCTTCGAGCCCCAATCGTTGTCCCCCCATGCGTCGACCTTGAACGAAGCGCAATTGAGCGAGCGCATTTTGGCGGATGTTCAGCGGCAAATCGACTTGATGATCGAACACCAACTGGGTGCGGCGTTGTCCCCGGTCCTGTCAAAGCTGACGCAAGACTTTGCGTTGGCTGCACGCGAGGCTGTGTCTCAATCGCTCAGAGAAGTGATCGAGCGGGCCGTCAAGCAAGAGCTTGACCGAGTGCGCGCAGTGACGTGAGCCGTCGTTGGGCCCCTTTCACCCCTGAATGGTGAGACTTGAAGGGGCCATCGACCCCGTCATCCAAGCAGCCGCCTCATCCGTTGTTGACCCACGCAGCCAACTTGGGCGTTCTTTGGCCGAGACGGCTGTCAAGGTGCGCCAACCCCAAAGGTTCGCGTTTGTCGGTAGAAACCCAGCGTCGATTTGGAGTATCGTCCGAGCCGTTGAGAAAACCCGTTCTCAAACACGCTTTCATCCATTCATTGGAGGTTACTGAATGCAATTCAAACTGAAACTCACGGCTGCCATGGCTGCAGCACTTTTCGCCGGTACTGTTGCGGCACAAGACATGGTCGTCAAAATCGGCCACGTTGGCCCGACCAGCGGCGGCATTGCGCACTTGGGAAAGGACAATGAAAACGCCGCGCGCATGGCCATCGACGAGCTCAACGCCAAAGGTACCACCATCGGTGGCAAGAAAGTCAAATTCGAGCTGGTTGCAGAAGACGACGCTGGTGACCCCAAGCAAGGCACAGCTGCGGCCCAAAAACTGGTTGACAGCAAAGTCAACGGCGTGATCGGTCACTTGAACTCGGGCACCTCGATTCCTGCATCCAAGATTTACCACGACGCCGGCATTCCTCAAATCAGCCCCTCAGCCACCAACCCAAAGTTCACACGCCAGGGCTACAAGTCCACCTTCCGCGTGGTGGCTGACGACGTGCACCTCGGTGGCACGCTGGGCCGTTACGCCGTTGAAAAACTCAAAGGCAAAAACATTGCCGTGATCGACGATCGCACGGCCTATGGCCAGGGCGTCGCTGATGAGTTTGAAAAGGCTGTCAAGAAAAGCGGCGGCAAGATTACCGGCCGTGAGTTCACCAACGACAAAGCCACGGATTTCACCGCCATCCTGACCTCCTTGAAGGGCAAAAAGCCCGACGTGGTGTTCTTCGGCGGCATGGACGCTGTGGCCGGCCCGATGCTGCGCCAAATGAAGACGCTGGGCATCGAAGCCAAGTTCATGGGTGGTGACGGCATTTGCACCGGCGAGCTGCCAAAGTTGGCCGCTGGCACCATGGGTGACGGCCAAGTGGTTTGCGCTGAGGCTGGTGGCGTTGAAGGCGCTGGCAAGCAAGCCATGGACGACTACTACGTGGCGTACAAGAAGAAGTTCAATATCGACGTGCAGGTGTACGCACCCTACGTCTACGATGCGCTTAACTTGATGGTCGCTGCCATGGTCAAAGCCGGTTCGGCCGACCCCAAGGTCTACTTGCCCGTGCTGCAAAAGACGAGCGGCTACAAAGGCGTGACCGGCACCATTTCGTTCGACGAGAAGGGTGACGTCAAGAACGGCGCTTTGACGCTTTACACGTACAAAGCTGGCAAGCGCGACGCCATCGGCGTTGTTCGCTGATTGACGACCAAGCTTAGGCTTTGAAGCCAAGAGCCCGCCACCTGGCGGGCTCTTTTCATTGTGCTGGCGGAAGGAGCGGGATTCGAACCCGCGGTGGGCTATGAACCCACACACGCTTTCCAGGCGTGCGACTTAAACCGCTCATCCATCCTTCCCGACACGTGCAGTGACTGGGTGCAGCTTGCGACGCGAAGCCCAGGATTCTATCCAACGATCATCGGCCAAGCTTTTCAGCGGTTGAGCCTTGGTTGCTGGCATGCGGCCCCGAGAGTGGTCCCGTGCTCTTGACGATGGCCATGGCCGAGGCGATCAGGCCGGACACCTCTGACAGGTTGTTGGGCACGATCATCGTGTTGTTCTTCTGAGCCAATTCGCGGTAGGCGTCCACGGCGCGCTCGGCCACTTTGAGCTGCACCGCTTGTTCGCCGCCAGGTTCGCGGATGGCAGCGGCAACCTGCCGCAAAGCATTGGCGGTGGCTTCGGCCACAGCGACGATGGCAGAGGCTTGGCCTTGGGCGTTGTTGATTTCAGCTTGTTTTTCGCCCTCGGAGCGAGCGATGAAGGCTTCGCGCTCACCGGTTGCAATGTTGATCTGCTCTTGCCGACGGCCCTCCGAGGCAGCAATCAGTGCGCGCTTTTCACGTTCGGCCGTAATTTGGGCTTGCATCGATCTCAGGATCTCGGCCGGTGGCGTCAGGTCTTTAATTTCATAGCGCAACACTTTGACGCCCCAGTTGAGCGCGGCTTCATCCAAGGCTTGCACGACGCCCGAGTTGATTGCGTTGCGCTCTTCAAATGTCTTGTCCAGCTCCATCTTGCCGATGACCGAGCGAAGTGTGGTTTGGGCCAACTGCGTGATGGCAATGATGTAGTTGGACGAGCCGTAGCTGGCGCGCATGGGGTCGGTTACTTGAAAGTACAAGATGCCGTCGACGGTCAACTGGGTGTTGTCTTTTGTGATGCAAATTTGGCTCGGCACATCCAGGGGAATCTCCTTCAGCGAGTGCTTGTAAGCAACCCTGTCCACAAATGGGATAAGGAAGCTGAGGCCCGGCGCGAGGGTGCGGCTGTATTTGCCCAGGCGCTCGACCACCCAGGCGTTTTGCTGGGGCACCACCTTGATGGACCGAACAATGAACGCAATGACGATGATCGCGAAGACGATCGAGACTTCAAATCCCATGGTGTGTCCTTTTGCTGTTGACAGAGCGTTGATTCAGTCGGCCTTGAGCATAAGGCGGTTCCCCTCTAGGGCCACGATGCGGTACTGGCCGGCGGTGGCGGGCCCAATGGCGCTGCCATCCAGCCGCGCCTGCCAGGTTGAACCCCGAAATTGAACCTGCGTGGTGCCGTCGGCGTTCCAGTGCTTGACCAAAACGCATTCGCCAATGTCCAGGCTCACATTCTTGTGGGCCAGGCGATCACCCACGTCCATCGTTCGAGCGCGTTTGAAATGCCACGCCAAGGTGGCGCCGCCTCCTAAAAGCGCTGCAGCGATCAACTGCATGGGCAGTGAGAAGCCAAAGTGAGCCGCCAACGCCGCAGCGGCGGCACCCAAAGCCAGCATCAACAGGTAGAAGGTGCCTGTAACCAGCTCGAGCGCCACCAGCCCGCCCGCCACCAACCACCACCAAGTCGAGTCCGTCCAGTTCATGGTGTCGCTCCCGCACGTCAGGGTCTGCCGCGAGGGGAAGTGTAGCGAGTGCCGGCGTGGCGGCACTGCCAGCCAGCAGGCGTCCTAGGCCCTACACTTTATGCTTGGTTTGCGATTCTTCTCCTGCAACTTTCAACGAGGCCCAAGGGCGATGATGCGTTTCAATTTCCCCATCGTCATCATCGACGAAGACTACCGCTCTGAAAACACCTCGGGCCTTGGCATCCGAGCCTTGGCGCAGGCCATCGAGAAAGAGGGCATCAGCGTCTTGGGCGTGACGAGCTACGGTGACTTGAGCTCGTTTGCGCAGCAGCAAAGTTTGGCGTCAGCCTTTATTTTGTCGATTGACGACAACGAATTCACCCCTGGGCCCGAGATCGACCCCGTGGTGACCAACCTGCGCAAGTTCATCGAAGAAATCCGCTTCAAGAACGCCGACATTCCGATCTACATCTACGGCGAGACGCGCACCTCGCAGCACCTGCCCAACGATGTGCTGCGCGAACTGCATGGGTTCATTCATATGTTTGAAGACACGCCCGAGTTTGTGGCGCGTCACATCATTCGCGAGGCCAAGAGCTACCTTGACGGGTTGGCACCGCCGTTTTTCAAGCAGTTGATTGACTACGCCCAAGACGGTTCGTACTCGTGGCACTGCCCGGGGCATTCGGGCGGGGTGGCCTTTCTTAAGAGCCCCGTGGGCCGCATGTTTCACCAGTTCTTTGGAGAAAACATGCTGCGCGCCGACGTGTGCAACTCGGTTGAAGAGCTGGGGCAGTTGTTGGACCACACCGGCCCGGTTGCAGAGAGTGAAAAAAACGCCGCACGCATCTTCAACGCCGACCATTGCTTTTTTGTCACCAACGGCACCAGCACCAGCAACAAAATGGTGTGGCACTACACCGTGGCGCCGGGGGACGTGGTGGTGGTGGACCGAAACTGCCACAAGTCAATCTTGCATTCGATCATCATGACCGGCGCTGTGCCGGTGTTTCTGACACCCACGCGCAACCACTACGGCATCATCGGCCCGATCCCGGAAAGCGAGTTTTCGCGCGAGGCCATCGAAGCCAAGATCAAGAAAAACCCCTTGCTGGCCGGTGTTGACCCCAAGACAGTCAAACCTCGGGTGCTGACGGTGACACAAAGCACCTACGACGGCGTGCTCTACAACACCGAGACCATCAAAGCCAAGCTTGACGGTTACATCGGGACGTTGCATTTTGATGAGGCCTGGTTGCCTCACGCGGCCTTCCACAAGTTTTATTCGTCGTATCACGCGATGGGCAAGAACCGGCCGCGTCCTAAAGACGCGATTGTGTTTGCCACACAAAGCACGCACAAATTGCTGGCGGGCCTGAGCCAGGCCTCGCAAGTGCTGGTGCAAGATGCACAGGCACAAAAGCTCGACAGGCACCTCTTCAACGAGGCCTACTTGATGCATTCGTCCACATCGCCACAGTACGCCATCATTGCGTCGTGCGATGTTTGCGCCGCCATGATGGAGCCCCCGGGGGGCACGGCGCTGGTCGAAGAGAGCTTGAAAGAAGCGCTTGATTTTCGCCGTGCAATGCGCAAAGTTGATAACGATTGGGGCGACGGCGAAAATGGTTGGTGGTTCAAGGTCTGGGGCCCCGACAAGTTGCCCGAAGACGGCATTGGCGTCTCCAAAGACTGGGTGCTGGGCGCCAAAGACAAGTGGCACGGCTTTGGCGCGTTGGCCAAAGGGTTCAACATGCTGGACCCGATCAAGAGCACGATCATCACGCCAGGGCTCAACATGTCGGGCGCGTTTGACAAAACGGGCATCCCTGCGTCGATCGTCACCAAGTACCTTGCTGAGCATGGCATCGTGGTCGAGAAGACGGGCTTGTATTCCTTCTTCATCATGTTCACGATTGGTATCACCAAAGGCCGTTGGAACACCTTGGTCACTGCCTTGCAGCAGTTCAAGGACGACTACGACCGCAACCAGCCGTTGTGGCGCGTGATCCCTGAGTTTTGCCGCGCTTTTCCCAAGTACGAACGCATGGGGTTGCGAGACTTGAGCCAATCCATCCATGAGATGTACGCCAAGCACGATATCGCTCGCCTCACCACCGAGATGTACTTGTCGGACCTTCACCCCGCACTCAAACCGTGGGACGCCTTTTCACGCATCGCCCACCGCAAGACGGAGCGCGTGCCTATCGACAAGTTGGAAGGGCGCATTTCAACCACGCTGTTGACACCGTACCCACCCGGCATTCCGCTGTTGATCCCCGGCGAGCGTTTTAACAAGAAGATTGTTCAATACTTGCGATTTGCCAGAGACTTCAACACTGCGTTTCCAGGCTTTGACACCGATGTGCACGGTTTGGTGCAAGACGGAGAGGGCGGTGACCAGTACTGCGTGGATTGCGTGGCCAAGGATGCCGAGGCACCCACCGGGTGAGTTGGCGTGCAGGTTGGTTGCTTGCACTGCCCTCTTTGGGCAGCCTTGGTTCAGGCAGCGCTTGAGCCCATGCCCATGACTTGGCTGAATCCGCCGTCGACGTAGACGATCTCGGCGCTGATGCCAGCAGCCAGGTCGGAAAGCAAGAAGGCGGCAGCGTTGCCTACGTCTTCGGTGGTGACGGTTCGGCGGATGGGTGCTGTTGCGGCAAAGTCGGCTTGCAGTTTGCCGAAGTCTTTGATCCCTGATGCGGCCAGCGTCTTGATGGGGCCCGCCGAGATGCCGTTTACGCGCACCCCTTTGGCGCCCAAACTTTGTGCCAAGAAGCGCACGCTGGCCTCCAGGGAAGCCTTGGCCAAGCCCATTGTGTTGTAGTTGGGCACGTAGCGCACAGCGCCCAGGTACGACAGCGTCAGCAGCGCGCCGCCGGGGCGCAGCATGGGCAAGCAGGCTTTGGCCATGGCCGGAAAGCTGTAGGCCGAAATATCGTGTGCGATGCGGAAGTTCTCGCGCGTAAGGCCGTCTAAAAAATCGCCTGCAATGGCGTCACGCGGCGCGAAGGCAATCGCGTGCACAAACCCATCAAACGCGGGCCATGTTTTCCCGAGCTCAGCAAACATCATCGCAATTTGCGCGTCGTCGGCCACATCGCATTCAAACACCAGCGACGACCCAAAATCAGCGGCAAATTCAGTGATGCGATCTTTGAAACGTTCGCCTTGGTAGCTGAACGCCAGCTCGGCGCCTTCCCGGTGGCAAGCGCGTGCAATGCCGTAGGCGATCGAGCGGTTGTTGAGGACACCTGTGATCAACAAGCGTTTATTGGCTAGAAAACCCATGGTGGTCGGTTGCTCGTTGGCAGTCAGAGGGGACAATTCCAATGCGGATTTTGACACGGGTCGCACGCGCGCTTGCGGCCGTTTGGGCGCTGGAAGTTGGGGCGCATTGCGTTCGGCGACAGCCTCGGCGCTGTGGCCCTCGCGAGTTGTTGTGACAGGTCGTTGCTGGGAGGGCATTCCCGGAGTACAATCCGCCTTTCGCTAAAACCCCTATGGGCGGAGTCATCCAGCCCATTTTTTTTGCTTGAACCGTTGAGCTTCGCCGGAATTGCCACCGCCGCCTACCAGGGCTTGTCCTCAAAAGACATGATTTTGGCAGGTGCTTCCTCTGGATTGCATGCCCCTTTGACTGGGCATGCATCGCCAAAGGAAATGGCAACTGCGAACAACGCCATCGACGGCGCAAGCGCTGCTGATCGATTCATGTCCCAACCACGAGAGACCTTTCAAACCGCCGTCGCCCGCACCGTCGCGGCGCTGGGGTACGACCTCGTCGACGTGGAGCGCAGCAGCGGCGGGTTGTTGCGGGTGACGATCGACCGCGTGCCATCCCATCTCTACCCGACGGGTGAATCTGCCGTTGTGATCATCGACGATTGCGAGGCGGTCACGCGCCAGTTGCAATTTTCGCTTGAAGTGGATGGCATCGATTACCGACGCCTCGAGGTGTCGTCACCAGGCCTGGACCGCCCGCTCAAACGCGCTGCCGATTACGCCCGGTTTGTCGGTGAGGCGGTCGACGTGATGCTGCGCACGCCCCTGAGGGGCCGCAAGCGTTTTCGCGGCGTGCTGGCAGCCCGCGATGACGGGTGGCGTCTGGTTTTGGACAACGACTTGGGTTCGCCACGCGACACCCGGGTGCGACTGAGTAAAAAAGCGGCTGCGGCCAAGGCCGACCCGGCCAACGTGCAGACGTTGGATTTTGTTTTGGACGAAGTGCGCGAGGCACGTCTTGTGCCCGTGGTTGATTTCAACGGACGCACAGCACCGGGTGCTGCTGCGAACGCCGGAGGTTTGGAAACATGAACCGTGAATTGTTGATGCTGGTCGATGCGATTTCACGTGAAAAAAGCGTGGAGCGCGAAGTGGTGTTTGGTGCTGTGGAGGCGGCTTTGGCTTCGGCCAGCAAAAAGCTACAGGGTGGCGAGGTGGACATTCGCGTGTCCGTCGACCGCGACACCGGCCAATACGAAACCTTCCGCCGTTGGTTGGTGGTGCCCGACAGTGCGGGTCTGCAAAACGCCGACGCCGAGGAAATGCTCAGCGACGCACTGGATCGCATTGCCGACATCGAAGAGGGCGACTACATCGAGGAGCCGATCGACTCGGTGACCATTGGTCGCATTGGCGCGCAAGCTGCCAAACAAGTCATTCTGCAAAAGATCCGCGATGCCGAGCGCGAGCAACTGCTGAACGACTTTATGTCACGTGGCGAAAAGATTTTTGTCGGCACCGTCAAGCGCCTGGACAAAGGCGACCTGATCGTTGAAAGCGGGCGCATTGAAGGCCGCTTCCGTCGCACCGAAATGATCCCCAAAGAAAACCTTCGCACCGGTGACCGCGTGCGTGCATTGATAGCGGGTGTGGACCCCACGCTGCGGGGCGCGCAAATTTTGTTGTCGCGTTCCAGCCCCGATTTCATGATCGAGCTCTTCTCACAAGAAGTGCCAGAGATTGAGCAAGGGTTGCTCGAAATCAAGAGCTGTGCACGTGATGCGGGCTCGCGCGCCAAAATCGCGGTGCTGTCGCATGACCGCCGCGTGGACCCCATCGGCACTTGTGTGGGCGTTCGCGGTTCGCGCGTCAACGCGGTCACCAACGAGCTGGCGGGCGAGCGCGTCGACATCGTGCTTTGGTCGGAAGACCCCGCACAGTTTGTGATTGGTGCCTTGGCGCCCGCCAACGTTGCCTCGATTGTGGTGGATGAAGAGCGCCACGCCATGGACGTGGTCGTTGACGAGGAAAACCTCGCCATTGCCATTGGTCGTGGTGGGCAAAACGTACGCTTGGCCTCGGAGCTGACAGGCTGGCGCATCAACATCATGACGGCCGAAGAGTCGCAAGCCAAGCAAACCATCGAGAGCGATTCCATTCGCAAAATCTTTGTTGAAAAACTCGACGTCGACGAAGAGGTGGCTGACATCCTCATCGCCGAGGGCTTCACCAGCTTGGAAGAAGTTGCCTACGTGCCGATGCAAGAGATGCTCGAAATCGAGAGCTTTGACGAAGACACCGTGAACGAACTGCGCACGCGCGCCAAAGACGCGTTGTTGACGATGGACATTGCGCACGAAGAACGTGTCGATGAGGTGTCGCAAGATCTGCGCGATGTCGAGGGCGTGACGCCCGAGCTGGTGGCCAAATTGGCCGATGGCAACATCCACACGCGCGATGACTTGGCCGACTTGGCGGTGGACGAACTGACTGAGATGACTGGCATTGACGATGAAAGCGCCAAGGCGCTCATCATGAAGGCACGTGCGCACTGGTTCAACGACTGATCAAGCAGCAGCAATCACCGAACCAGTACCCCCTAAGGATTCACCATGGCTGTCACCACCGTCGCCCAACTTGCTGCCGAGCTCAATCGGCCGGCGGCAGCATTGCTTGATCAGCTCAAGTCCGCTGGCGTTCCCAAGCAAACCACCGACGACGCGCTGACCGACGCTGACAAAGAGCGCCTGCTCGAATTTTTGCGCACCAGCCACGGCACCACCGGGGGTGCAGACCGCAAGAAGATCACGCTGACGCGCAAGAGCACGAGCGAAATCAAGCAGGCTGATGCGAGCGGCAAAGCGCGAACCATCCAAGTGGAGGTGCGCAAGAAGCGCGTCTTCGTCAAGCGCGATGAAGCCGCTGTTCCTGATGAAGCCCCTGCGCCTGTGGCCCCCGTGGTCGACGAGGTCGAGGTGCAGCGCCGCGAAGAAGAGTCGCGCAGACACGCTGAGTTGTTGCGTCGCCAAGAAGAAGAGGCGACCGAACGCCGACGCCTTCGAGAGGAGCAAGAGGCGCGCGAGGCGGCTTTGGCGGCAGCGCAGGCTGCTGCCGTTCAGGCTTCGATTGGGGCCAGCCAAGATGTGCCCGCCGCAGCGCGAAGCGCCGAGGCGGTGACGCCTGTTGTTGGGTCTGAAGCGGCACCCGTGGTGAAACCGGCAGTGCCAGACGTTCCAACCAAGCCGGGCATTCGAGTGGTGAAGGCCGCCGACGCCGACGGCGAGCGTTTGCGGCTTGCCGATCTCGACAAACGTCGCAAAACTGCCGAGAACGAGGCCGCCGCCATTCGCGCCATGATGAATGCACCCAAGCGGGTGTTGGTGGCGAAGAAACCTGAGGAGGTCAAACCGGCCGAAGCGATCAAAGGCACCATTCACAAGCCGGCTGCGCGGCCTGGGGCACCGGTTGCCGCAGGCGCTGCAAAGCCGGGTGATAAGAAATCGGTCAAGTCCGAAAAGCTTTCGTCCAGCTGGGCCGACGATGCAGCGAAAAAACGTGCACTCAAACCGCGTGGCGACACTGCAGCAGGTGCAGGCCGCCCGGGTTGGCGTGCCCCGCGGGGTCGCTCGCGCGGAGGCGACCGGGGCGATGATCACCAACAATCGGCTTCAACACCAGAATTTGTGCAGCAAGAAGTGCACGTGCCCGAAACCATCACCGTCGCCGATCTGGCACACAAGATGAGTGTCAAGGCGTCCGAGGTCGTCAAGCATTTGATGAAGCTGGGGCAGATGGTCACCATCAACCAGTCACTTGACCAAGAGACAGCCATGATCTTGGTGGAAGAGTTGGGTCACAAAGCTGTTGCCGCCAAACTCGACGACCCCGAAGCATTTACCGAAGAAGAAACCGCAGCGCAAACGGCCGAAACGTTGCCGCGTGCGCCTGTGGTCACCGTGATGGGCCACGTCGATCACGGCAAGACGTCGCTGCTTGACTACATTCGCACGTCACGCGTGGCAGCAGGCGAGGCTGGCGGCATCACCCAGCACATTGGCGCCTACCACGTCGACACGCCACGTGGCATGGTCACCTTTCTTGACACACCAGGCCACGCGGCATTCACGGCGATGCGTGCACGGGGCGCCAAGGCCACTGACATCGTTATCTTGGTTGTCGCAGCCGACGACGGTGTGATGCCACAAACCAAAGAAGCCATTGCCCACGCCAAGGCCGCAGGGGTGCCGATCGTTGTGGCGATGAACAAAATCGACAAACCTGATGCCAACGCTGAACGCGTCAAGAACGAGTTGGTGGCAGAGCAGGTGGTGCCCGAAGACTTTGGGGGTGATTCGCCCTTTGTGGCGGTGTCTGCAAAGACCGGCCAGGGTATCGACCAGCTGCTAGAGCAAGTGCTTTTGCAGGCCGAGGTGCTCGAGTTGCGCGCGCCTCAAGATGCCATGGCAAGGGGCCTTGTGATCGAGGCCAAGCTTGACAAGGGTCGTGGCCCGGTGGCCACCGTGTTGGTGCAGTCGGGCACACTCAAGCGTGGTGACGTGGTGCTGGTCGGCTCTTGCTACGGGCGTGTACGCGCCATGCTGGATGAAAACGGCAAGGCCATTCAAGAAGCAGGCCCATCCATTCCCGTTGAGATTCAAGGCATGAGTGACGTGCCCCGTGCAGGCGACGACTTCATGGTGATGGCGGACGAGCGCCGGGCGCGCGAGATCGCAACGTTCCGCCAGGGCAAGTACCGCGACGTCAAGTTGGCCAAGCAACAAGCCGCCAAGCTGGAAAACATCTTCGAGAACATTGGCGAAGGTCAGGCGCAAATGCTGCCGATCATCGTCAAAGCCGATGTACAGGGCTCACAAGAAGCTTTGGCGCAATCGTTGGTCAAATTGTCGAACGCCGAAGTTAAAGTGCAAGTGGTGCACGCCGCTGTGGGCGGCATCAGCGAGAGCGATGTCAACCTGGCGATTGCGTCCAAGGCCGTGATGATTGGCTTCAACGTGCGCGCCGATGCCAACGCGCGCAAGCTGGCTGAGAACAACGGCGTCAGCATCCGCTACTACGACATCATTTACGACGCGGTCGATGACGTCAAAGCGGCAATGACTGGCATGCTGGCCCCCGAGCAACGCGAAGAAATCATCGGCACGGCCGAGATCCGTACGGTGTTCGTGGCGTCCAAGATCGGCACCGTTGCCGGCAGCATGGTCACGGCAGGCGTGGTGCGGCGCGATGCTCGCTTCCGTCTGCTGCGCGACAGCGTGGTGGTCTTCACGGGCGAGATCGAGTCGGTGAAGCGCATGAAGGACGATGTCCGCGAGGTCAAAGAGGGTTTTGAGTGCGGCATCAAACTCAAGAACTACAACGACATCAAAGAGGGCGACCAGCTGGAGATCTTCGAAGTCAAGCAGGTTGCTCGAACCCTTTAAATCGCGCTGCAAGCACTCGGCCCTTCGCAGCCTCAACGCGATCAGCCCCGCCGAAGTTTCGCGTGGGGCTTTTCGTTTGGAGGAGCGCACCAACCATGTCACGTCACAAGAAATCCATCCCCAACCGCAGCTTTCGAGTCGCCGACCAGATCCAGCGTGATTTGGCCGAGTTGATCCGCGAGCTTAAAGACCCGCGCGTTGGCATGGTGACCATTCACGCCGTCGATGTTACGCCCGACTACGCGCATGCGCAGGTTTACTTCTCGGTGCTGGTGGGTGATACGGCCCAAAGTGAAGCAGCGTTGAACGAGGCGGCAGGCTTCTTGCGAAACGGCTTGTTCAAACGCCTGAGCATTCACACCGTGCCGACACTGCACTTCCACTTTGATGCCACCACCGAGCGTGCCGCGAGTTTGACGGCGCTATCCACCAAGCCAACGCAACGCGGGCCTTGGATGACGTGCCGACCGCGCCGCCCGTGGGTGATGCAAAGGAGGGCGCGTGAAAGCTCAGCAACGCCCGCTGCACGGCGTGGTCCTGATCGACAAAGCCGTTGGGCCGTCCAGCCACGGTGTGCTGGGGCGCGCAAGGCGGCTTTGGCGCGCCAACAAAGGCGGGCACACAGGAACCCTCGATCCCTTGGCTTCTGGGCTGTTGCCCCTATGCTTTGGTGCTGCCACCAAGTTTGCGCAAGTTTGTTTGGATGCAGACAAGGGCTATCGCGCGACGTTGCATTTGGGACAGACGCGGGTCGGTGGCGACCGCGAAGGCGGCTTGCTGCTCGAGCGGCCCGTCGACGTGAGCCGCCTGGCGATAGACGCCGCAGTTTCTCGCTTCATCGGTGCCATTGAACAAACCCCGCCGATGCAGTCGGCACTCAAGCACAACGGCAAACCGCTGTATGAGCTGGCACGGGCAGGGCTGGACGTGGAGCGCAAGGCGCGCCCCGTGACCATTCACTCGATCACCGTGATTTCATGGGCGTCGCCCATGCTCGTGATTGATGTTGCTTGCACCAAAGGCACCTACATCCGCGTGTTGGCGCAAGACCTGGGGGAGGCGCTGGGCTGTGGTGCGCATTTGGCAGCCCTGCGCCGCACGCGCACCGGTGCCTTCAGCATCGATGACAGCATCACTTTAGACGCCGCCGACCTGATGGATGAAGCCGCGCGCGACGCACGCGTTCTTTCGGTGGACACGCTGGTGGCTGCTTGGCCCAGCATCGACTTGGACGCTGATAACGCAGGTCGCTTTTTGACCGGCTTAAGGCGCCGAGTGGTGCATGCCGATGTGCCCAACATCCGCGTCTACGGACCCACCGTCGGCGCCGACGACCCCACGGGCGTTACCAGCAGCGGGGGCCACAGGGCTTTCTTGGGTGCTGGCAGCGTGGTGGCGGGTGAATTGATTGCCAAGCGCTTGTTAAGCCCTGTCGAGGTGCAAGACGCTGCACGATTGAATCTTGCAAATAGCACCCAACTTATTGAACTTCATTGAGATTTTGTGATGACTAAAACGATCCGAAACATTGCCATCATTGCCCACGTGGACCATGGCAAGACCACCTTGGTGGACCAGCTCTTGCGCCAGTCGGGCACTTTTCGCGAAAACGAAAAAGTCGCCGAGCGTGTCATGGACAGCAACGACCTGGAGCGCGAGCGTGGCATCACCATCTTGGCCAAGAACTGCGCCGTGACGTGGCTGGGTACGCACATCAACATCGTTGACACCCCTGGTCATGCTGACTTCGGCGGCGAAGTCGAGCGCGTGTTGTCGATGGTGGACAGTGTTTTGCTGCTGGTGGATGCCGTGGAGGGCCCCATGCCGCAAACCCGCTTTGTCACCAAAAAGGCGCTGGCGCTCGGCCTCAAGCCCATCGTCGTGGTCAACAAGGTGGACCGGCCCGGTGCACGCCCCGACTACGTCATCAACGCCACCTTTGATCTGTTTGACAAGCTCGGCGCCACCGAATCGCAGCTTGACTTTCCCGTGGTGTTTGCCTCCGGTCTCAACGGCTGGGCCACGCTCACCCAGGGTGAGGTGGGCACTGATCTGGCGCCCTTGTTCAATGCCGTACTCCAGCACGTGCCGCCGCACCAGGGTGATGCCAATGCCCCATTGCAGTTGCAGATTTGCTCGCTGGACTACTCGTCTTTTGTGGGCCGCATTGGCATTGGTCGCATCAACGCCGGCACGCTCAAGCCCAACATGGACGTCGCGATGATGTCGGGGCCGGACAGCGAACCCAAGCGCAAGCGCATCAATCAGATCCTCAAGTTTGAAGGGTTGGAGCGCCAGCAGGCCGAGTCAGCGGGCCCCGGTGACATCGTGTTGATCAACGGCATCGAAGACATTGGCGTGGGCGTCACCATCACCAGCTTCGACAACCCCCAGCCTTTGCCGATGTTGGTGATCGATGAGCCCACCTTGACGATGAACTTTTGCGTCAACACGTCCCCGTTGGCCGGGCGCGAGGGCAAATTTGTCACCAGCCGTCAAATCCGCGATCGACTGGACCGTGAGCTGCAAAGCAATGTGGCGCTGCGTGTCACCGACACCGACGAAGACGGCATCTTTGAAGTCTCGGGGCGGGGCGAGTTGCACCTGACGATTCTGCTGGAGAACATGCGCCGTGAGGGCTACGAGATGGCGGTCTCCAAGCCACGCGTGGTGTTCCACGAGGTGGACGGTGTCAAGCACGAGCCGATAGAAATGGTGACGGCCGACGTTGAAGAGCAGCACCAAGGAGGCGTGATGCAGGCGCTTGGCCTTCGCAAAGCCGAGCTGGTGAACATGGAATCTGACGGCATGGGGCGCGTGCGCTTGGAGTACCGCATCCCTGCACGTGGCCTGATCGGGTTTCAGAACGAGTTTTTGAACTTGACGCGAGGCACTGGCCTCATCAGCAACATCTTCGACGGCTACGAAGCTCACCGCGGCGACATCGATGGGCGCAAAAATGGCGTGCTGATCAGCCAAGATGATGGCGAGATCGTCACCTACGCGCTGGGCAAACTGGACGACCGCGGACGCATGTTCGTCAAGGCCGGTGACCCGGTGTACGAAGGCATGATTGTGGGCATTCACAGTCGCGACAACGACTTGGTCGTCAACGCCGTGCGCGCCAAGCAGCTCACCAACTTTCGAGTCAGTGGCAAGGAGGACGCCATCAAGATCACCCCCGCGATCGAGATGTCGCTGGAGTACGCAGTGGAGTTCATCGAAGACGATGAGTTGGTGGAGATCACACCCAAGAGCATCCGCCTGCGCAAGCGCCACCTGAAAGAGCACGACCGCAAGCGTGCGTCAAGAGAAGCAGCCTGACACTCGCTGCCACGGGGCTGACTGAACGTTGACGGCTTTGGCCATCACTCGCATGACGCGCAGCCGTGCCGTCTGGCTGATGCTGGGGGTGACGCTGCTGTGGAGCATGGCAGGCGTTGTCACCAAGCGCCTTGACGGCGCTGCCAGTTTTGAAGTCACCTTCTGGCGCAGCGCCTTCAATGCGTTGGCGTTGCTCATCATCCTGGTTGTCATGCGTGGCCCCAGTGGGCTGCGCCGTGACTTGTTTGGCGGTGGCTGGCCGCTCGCGCTTTCGTCACTCTGCTGGAGCGTGATGTTCACGGCGTTCATGGTGGCCTTGACGTTGACAACGGTGGCCAATGTGTTGGTGACCATGGCGCTTGGCCCACTGTTCACAGCGCTGTTGGCGGCGCTGTTGTTGCGACATCGTTTGCCGGGGAGAACCTGGATCGCCATCCTCGTCGCTGGCATGGGCGTGGTTTGGATGGTGGGAGAACCCATGCGTGCCTCGCAGTCTCAGCACTTGCTGGGTATCGGCGTGGCGCTGGGTGTACCCATTGCAGCGGCCATCAACTGGACGCTGCTGCAGCACTTGAATCGAAAGGCTGCACTTAACACCAACACGCCAATCAAAGACTTGATGCCCGCCGTCGTTTGGGGCGCTTTGCTGTCGGCCGCCGTCACCTTGCCCCTGGCTTGGCCGTTGCAGGCAAGCATCCACGACGTTGGCTGGTTGGCATTCTTGGGTACTTTCCAACTCGCGGTGCCTTGTTTGGTGGCCGTTCGCGTTACGCGCGTCCTGAGTGCACCCGAAGCGTCTCTTCTTTCGCTTTGCGAGGTGCTCTTTGGTGTGGCTTGGGCCTGGATGGGTGCCGGTGAATCACCCACGGTGGGTGTGGTGGGCGGTGGCCTTTTGGTGGTGGGCGCGCTGGCAGCCAACGAGTGGCTTGGATGGCGAACTGCGGCGGCAGCGGCTTCAAGACCCTTGGGTTGATTCAACGGCCGGTTGGTGGCGTGTTGTTGCACCCGCGCCATCGATCACGTGAAGTGCTTCACGCCATGGGCTGCGGCGCGCATCCGCAAACGGCGCCTCTGCGTATCCATGGGTGAATCGCGGTTCAATGCGGTTGACTCATCCAAAGGAATACCGTCGATGGCACACGACAAGTCTTTGATCGCGCTGATCGATCTGCCCACCGGCCATGCCCAGCAAGTGCTTCGTGCTGGGCTGATGGCTATGAACGTGATCCCCACACCGATCTCCGGCAAGAGCCGCGCCCGCGTCGAGGCGCTGTCAGCCATGGTGGCGCAGACACGCGCGGTGGCCTTCATTGATATTTCCAACAACAGCCCTTCACTGATGGAGCTGGATCGGCTTTTGCCCAACGGGGGATGGCGCGAGCGCATCTTTTTGACACGCTTGTGCAAAGGCCATGTCAGCGAAGGTGACCGCCGGTGGGTAAAGAAGCTCGGTTTTGGCGGCTTGTGGTCGGACTTTGATGCGCGAGACATGGACGGCGACCTTGCTGAAGCCATCCACGCAACCGCCTTTGCTTTGGACCACCAGCCACCGTCGCCGCAAGAGCTCAAACGTTACGCCAACAGCGCAGGGGCGCAGGCGGCGAACACGGCGCGCGAGGTGATTCGTGGTGCCACCGGCCTCAAAGCTGAAGCGTTGGTGGTTTTGTTGGCGCGTCAACTTGCGATCCAAGAGCGCCACCATCACCTCACTGTTTATCCGTCGTGTTTTGTCGGCCGTGAGGCTGTCGCCAAGCTGGTGCAGCAATTCAACTGCGATGCGGTTGCCGCTGTTGCCGTGGGGGATGCGCTGGCGCAATTGGGCTTGTTGGTTCACGTCGTGCAAGAAAAGCCGTTTGAAGATGCTGGCTACTTTTACCGTCTCACGACGTCGACCAAAGTCGATCGAGTGAACCTGGGGGAAGCGCTTCATGTCATGCGCCGTCAAGGCGGCGTGCCTGTGGATTCGCGCAGTTACCTCGGGCGGGATTACCCTTTGTGCTGGGTGGGCGCCGAGTCCATCGACTTCTTGGCCAATCACTTCGCGCTGAAGCGACATCAAGCGTGGATCTTGGGTCATCGTTTGATGCAGTTTGGTGCTTTCGAGCACGTCGCGAAAGAAAAGCCGTTCATCGATGGGCACTTTTTCTATCGATTTGCCGACGATGTGGCCAAGGTCAAGGCGATGAACACTGCCGCTGCGGCCGACGCATCCAAGTCCTCCATGCCTGTCGCCATAGCGTCAGCAACAAAATTGGCGAGATGAGCCTGAGCGCAGTGGCTTTCGCGCTCCGGCTACATAAACCGCTCAAGCAACCTGCGTGAACCCCTGTCAAGCGCCCACCGGTCCGTCACCTCGTAGCAAACGCCATTGCCGCTGGAAATCAGCAAACGGGATCGGTCCAATCGTCGAATGTCCTCCTCGGCCTTGAGCACAAATTGGGTGTTGCCGCGGTCGGTTTCGACATGCCACGTGCTGGGTGTGGCAAAGGTTGAAACGCTGACGATGCGCGTGACGCACGGGCGAAACTCTCTTGCTGTCAGTTCCTCAAGGATCAAGTGCCTTGCGCTCTCGGGCAGATCGGACAAGTCGTCAACCCAGAGCAGTTCGTGTCCTTTGGTGTCTACTATGGACACACCTTGTTCGGGGTGAGAAAGCGGAAACGCCCGCACAGGCGCCACACCCGTGTGGCGCTCGCCTGAAGGCGAGACATACACGAGTCGTCCGGCGGCATCGCGTTCAATCGTCATGGCATCGTACGGATGGTTTGGCGATGACGGCATCAATGGCCCCCTTCGCGCGACACCGATGGCAGGTCGAAACCTGATGGGCGGCTGTTGCGGGGTTCGTCTGACGCGTCGGGTCGCGCCTGTGCCTCGTACAAGCGCCAATAGGCCCCTTGTTGGGCCATCAACTGATCGTGTGGGCCTTCTTCCACCACGCGACCACGATCCATCACCACCAAGCGATCTGCCTTCTTGAGCGTCGAGAGCCGGTGTGCGATTGCGATGGTGGTGCGTCCACGCACCAAGTTGTCCAAGGCCTTTTGGATTTCTTGTTCGGTTTCGGTATCGACACTGGAGGTGGCCTCGTCAAGGATCAAGATCTTGGGGTCGATCAACAGGGCGCGCGCGATGGAAATCCGCTGACGTTCGCCGCCCGACAGCCCTTGGCCCCGCTCACCCACGATAGAGTCGTAGCCATGGGGCAGGCGCAGGATGAACTCGTGGGCGTGGGCAGCACGCGCTGCCGCCATGATCTGCATGCGCGAGGCATCGTGCCTGCCGTAGGCGATGTTCTCAGCAACTGTGCCAAAAAATAGAAATGGCTCTTGCAACACCAAACCGATGTGTTGACGGTAGTCGCTCACGGCAAAACGACGGATGTCGACACCATCGATTTTAATGGCACCGTCACTGACATCGTAGAAGCGACACACCAAATTGACCATCGTGCTTTTGCCCGACCCACTGTGACCCACCAACCCCACCATTTCACCGGGTTTGATGGTGAGGTTGAGGTCGCGGATGACCGTGCGGCTGCCATAGCGGAAGGTGACACGCTCCACCTGGATGCCGCCCTGGAGCCCGTTGATCGGCACCGGATCAAGGGGGTCCGGTACGTTGGACACGTGGTCCAGAATGTCAAAAATGCGCTTGGCCCCAGCGGCGGCCTTTTGCGTCACAGAAACGATGCGACTCATGGAATCGAGCCGCCCGTAAAAGCGACCGATGTAGGCAATGAACGCTGTCAGCACGCCCACGGTGATGTTGCCTTTGGACACCAGCCAGACGCCAAACGCCCAGACCACAAGCAAGCCGATGTCGGTCAGCAGCGAAACAGTGGGCGAAAACAGCGACCACGTCTTGTTGAGCTTGTCGTTGACTTCGAGGTTTCGTTGGTTGGCGGCTTGGAACCGCATCGCTTCACGGCGCTCTTGTGCAAACGCCTTCACCACCCGAATTCCAGGAATGGTGTCGGCCAGCACGCTGGTCACATCACCCCAGGCTCGATCAATCTTTTCAAAGCCAGTGCGCAAGCGATCACGCACAACGTGAATCATCCAAGCGATGAAGGGCAGTGGCAACAACGTCACGATGGCCAACGTCGGGTTGATCGAGAACAAGATGACCGACGTCATGCCAATCATCAACACGTCTGTGGCGAAGTCCAGTGCGTGCAGGGACAGAAACACAGAGATGCGGTCAGTCTCAGACCCGACCCTGGCGATCAGATCGCCCGTGCGCTTGCTTCCAAAGTAGTCCAGGGGAAGTTGCAAAAGGTGCTCAAAGGATGCGCTGCGCAAATCGGCTGCAATCCGCTCCGACACCAACGCCAACAACCACGTTCGCCACCAGCCCAAACCCCAAGCGACCAACGCAGCACCAGCCAGGCCAGCCAACAACCACGCGACAGTGTGCATGGGAATCTGTTGGCCGTTTTGAAAGGGAATCAAAACGTCGTCCATCAACGGGATGGTCAGGTAGGGCGGCACCATTGCAGCCGCAGTGGCCAGCATGGTCAAGACAAAGCCCAAGGTCAATTGCCACCGATAAGGTTTGGCAAAGCGTGCCAGTCGCAAGAGCACCCAAGTTGACGGTGGTGCTGAGGACGTTGTCAGACCCCATTCTTCAGCTGGCGTATCGTCGTCTTGATCGCTGCTTTCGCCCCGCAGCTTGGCTCGCTGGCGCGCCCACTGGCGCACCAACGTGACAGCTTGATCGTGTTGCGTCAAGGTGAATCGCCAGCGCGCTGTTCTTCGGGCACCGTGGTGAAGTTCGATCGCACCCATGCCAGCGTGGTCATTGAGCAGCGCCAAGGTCAGGGCTTGATCTTCAAGCCCCCACGACTGCGTTGTGCCGTCGGGGTCGACGGCGTTCAAGCGATGACTGGTCAGCGTGAGCTTTGAGGTGGCGAATCGCTGGGCATTGTCCAGATCGGCCTCGAGCATGGCCAGCACCGATTCCCCTGGGTTGAGGGTCAGCGTGGATGAGGGGATGGACGTTGAGCTCAAAGTCGATGGGGCGCTGGAGGGCGATGGGCGCTGGTGCAAACACCAATTTTCACTCATTCCCACAACGCAACACCTTGGCAACGGGCTGACAAAGGCAAAATAGCAGCAACAAAGATCAATCATGCCCCGCGACGTCACCATCCTTCGTACCCATTACCTGCGCGGCCCCAACCTGTGGACTTACCGTCCTGTCCTCGAAACTTGGCTCGATTTGGGGGACTTTGAAGCGCTTCCAAGTCACCAGTTGGAAGGATTCAACGACCGATTGGTGGCGTGGTTGCCTGCGTTGGTGGAGCACCATTGTGGTGTTGGTGAGCGTGGTGGGTTCATCGAAAGGCTGCACGAAGGGACTTGGTTGGGGCACGTGCTAGAGCACATCGTGATCGAGTTGCTCAACCTGGCGGGCATGCCGACGGGTTTTGGACAAACGCGCAGCACGTCCAAGCCGGGTGTCTATCGCATGGTGTTCCGAGCGCGAGACGAGCGCGTGGCCCGTGTGGCGTTGGCGTGCGGCCATTCGTTGTTGATGGCCGCCGCCAACAACTTGCCCTTTGACATCGACGCCGCTGTGACGTCGCTGCGTGAAGCGCTTGACAAGTGGTATTTTGGCCCAAGCACAGCCGCCATCATCGCGGCGGCGACCGACCGCCGCATTCCGCACATCCGATTGAACGACGGCAACTTGGTTCAATTTGGCTACGGTGCCAAATCCCGCAGAATTTGGACCGCTGAAACCGACGCAACCAGCGCCATCGCGGAGTCCATCGCTGGTGACAAAACTTTAACCAAGGAATTGATCGGGGCTGTGGGTGTGCCGGTCCCTGAGGGGGTCGTCGTTGAATCGGCACAAGCGGCATGGGAGGCTGCACAAGACCTGGGGTTGCCCGTGGTGGTGAAACCCTCAGACGGCAATCATGGTCGTGGTGTAGCGCTTGACTTGCACACGCGCGAAGACATCGAAGCGGCGTACGCCATCGCTTTGAACCACGGCAGCGACGTGATCGTTGAGCGCAACATCCTTGGTTTTGAGCATCGCTTGTTGGTTGTTGGTAGCTCGGTGGTTGCCGCAGCCCGGGGACAAGTCGCATCCGTCTTGGGCGACGGCGTTTCGACCGTGGCAGAGCTGGTTGACCAACAAATCAACGCCGATCCCCGACGAGGGGATACCGAAAGTCACCCGCTGGGCAAAGTCAAGCTGCAAGAAGACTCCGTCATTCAAGCCGATCTTCGGCGGCAGGGTTTGAGCGCTGAATCGGTTCCGCCTCTAAACCGCATGGTGCTCATTCAACGCAACGGCAACGTCTCAGTCGATTGCACTGATGCCGTACACCCTCAAGTGGCCGCCATGGTGACGTTGGCCGCCCGCACGGTGGGGCTGGACATTGCTGGCGTGGACGTCGTGGCGCAGGATATTTCGCAGCCGCTCGGGGCCCAGGGCGGCGCCGTCGTCGAAGTCAACGCAGGCCCGGGGTTGTTGATGCACATCAAGCCCGCAGCGGGCACGCCCAGGCCCGTGGGTCGTGCCATCGTGGATCAACTGTTTCGCGCCGATGACAATGGCCGCATCCCCATCATCGGTGTGTCTGGCTCCAAGCACACCACGGCCATTGCGCACATGCTGGCTTGGCTTTTGCAATTGGCTGGACATCACGTGGGCTTGGCCAGCCGCGAGGGCCTCTACGTCGACCGCAAGCGATTTGAGGCCACCGATGGCACGCAATGGGAAGCAGCCGAGCGCGTATTGGTTAACCGCAGCGTGGAGGCTGCTGTTTTTGAGCACAACGCGCATGGCATCTTGCAGGATGGCTTGCCCTATGACCGATGCCGGGTGGGCGTGGTGACAGACTTGGACGGCGCGGCTGATTTGGCGTCTTTCGACGTGCACAGCCGCGAGCAAATGCCGCGTGTGATGCGCACGCAAGTTGACGTCGTGTTGCCCGACGGCTGCGCGGTGCTCAATGCTGCCGACGCAGATGTGGCGAGCCTGGCTGAATATTGCGATGGCGTCGTTGTTTTGTACGCCGCCGAAGCCGGCCCCGTGGTGGACCTGCACGTGAGCGCGGGCGGGCGTGCCGTGGTGGTGCGCGATGGAGAGTTTGTGTTGTTGGGGCCCGAGGGCCTGCAGCGCATTGCCTCGGTGCCCGATGTCAAGCGACGCATGCCACTGGACGTGGCTTTGGCGGTCGTGAGCGCTGGTGTCGCCATGGGCATGGCGCACGAGCTGATCGCTGCAGCCTTGACAACGTTTCACGACGAGGCCCACTGATGGACGTTGAGCGCATTCGAGCCTTGCGAGGCCCCAATCTGTGGAGTCGGCATACCGCCATTGAAGCCATAGTTCGCTGTGGCGGCGAAGAGGAGGATGTCGAGGCCGTTTGGGCCGTTGAAGGTCAGGTGCGGCACCTGTTTCCCGGTCTGGGGCAAGTGAACGCGTCGCCATTTTCGCTGGCGCACATGCTTGCCGCCATTTTATTGGCATTGCAGAAAGAGGCAGGTTGCCCAGTAACTTTCAGCCGCGTGTCGTCCACGTCTGAAAAGGGCGTCTACCAGGTGGTGGTCGAGTACAGCGAAGAAGTGGTGGGTCGGTTGGCGATGGCATTGGCGCAAGACTTGATGCACGTGGCCATGATGGGCGCCAGTGGCATCGGTGCCGGTGCGGCAGGCGTTCAATTTGATGCCGAGCACGCCGTGGCACGGCTGCGCGCCAAAGATGAAGACGTTCGCCTGGGGCCCAGCACAGGATCAATCGTTGACGCCGCCACGTCGCGTGGCATTCCTTTCCGTCGTTTGACCCAAGGCAGTCTGGTGCAGTTTGGTTGGGGTGCCAAGCAGCGGCGAATTTGGGCGGCAGAGGTGGATCGCACCAGCGCCGTGGCTGAGTCCATCGCGCAAGACAAGGACCTTACCAAACGCCTGCTGCGTGCCGCAGGCGTGCCAGTGCCCTTGGGTCGCCCTGTCACCAGTCTTGAGGATGCGTGCAACGCGGCCGATCAAATCGGATGGCCCGTGGTGGTCAAGCCCCAGGACGGCAACCAAGGCAAGGGCGTTACTGTCAACATCAAAGATCGTTCGGGCATTGACGCTGCATACCGCAGTGCCGAAGCCATCGGCACGGTCATGGTTGAGTCGTACTTGCCAGGGTACGACTTTCGCTTGCTTGTGGTGGGTGACAAGCTGGTGGCAGCGGCACGGAGGGATCCGGCCCACGTGGTCGGTGACGGCAAGCTGACGGTGCGTCAGCTGGTCGACCGCGTGAACGCGGACCCCCGACGAGGCGACGGTCACGCAACCTCTTTGACAAAAATTCGTTTCGACGATGTCGCGGTCGGTCAGTTGAAGGCGCAGGGCATGACGCCCGACTCCATGCCTCTCAAAGGTCACCGTGTGATGTTGCGCAACAACGCCAACTTGAGCACAGGTGGCACAGCGACCGACGTGACCGACGACGTTCATCCCGAGGTTGCTGCTGCAGCCATCGGCGCTGCGCGCATGATTGGGTTGCACGTTTGTGGCGTCGATGTGGTGTGCCAAAGCGTTGACCGCCCTCTGCAAGAACAACATGGCGGCATTGTTGAGGTCAACGCAGCACCCGGCTTGCGCATGCACCTGACACCGTCTTACGGCAAAGGCCGCCATGTCGGGCAAGTCATCATTGAACAGATGTTTGCACCAGGCGATGACGGGCGCATACCCGTTGTTGCGGTCACCGGCACCAACGGCAAAACAACGACAGCGCGTTTGATTGCCCACATCCTGAAACACGCAGGGCGACGGGTGGGCATGACGAGCACCGACGGTGCCTACGTGGATGGCATCGCAATCGACACCGGCGACTGCGCTGGCCCCAAGAGCTCCCGCAATATTTTGATGCACCCTGACGTGGATGCGGCGGTGTTTGAGACCGCGCGTGGCGGCGTGCTGCGCGAAGGGCTTGGGTTCGATCGATGCAAAGTGGCGGTCGTCACCAACGTTGGCAGTGGCGACCACCTGGGGCTGAATTACATCACCACGGTTGAAGATTTGGCGGTGCTCAAGCGCGTTATCGTTCAGAACGTGGCTGATAACGGCTATGCCGTGCTGAATGCGGCCGACCCCCGCGTCGCCGCGATGGCCAGTGCGTGCCCGGGTCGCGTCATCTTCTTTGGCATGGATCGCAATCATCCCGTCATGGCCGCGCACCGGGCCCAAGGCCAGCGAAAGGTGTACGTGGAAAACGGCATGCTCGTTGCTGCAGAGGGTTCTTGGCGCGACGCCATCTCGCTGGAAGACATTCCCCTAACACGCCACGGGACGTTGCCCTTCCAAGTCGAAAACGCCATGGCTGCGGTCGCAGCCGCTTGGGGCGTTGGTTTGTCTTGGGACGACATCCGGGGGGGCCTTGCGGGTTTCGTCAGCGACATCGCCGGAGCTCCGGGGCGTTTCAATGTGATGACCTACCGCGGCGCAACGGTGATTGCCGACTATGGTCACAACCCCGACGCCATGCACGCCTTGGTGGCGGCAGTGCACGCCATGGCACCCAAGCCTGACACCAAACGCACCGTGGTTATCAGTGCGGCCGGCGACCGGCGTGACCAAGACATCCGCGATCAAACGCAAATATTGGGCAGCGCTTTTGATCGCGTGGTGCTCTACCAGGATGCGGCGCAACGGGGCCGGGCTGATGGTGAAGTGATGGCACTGTTGCGTCAAGGGCTGCAGGGGGCAACCCGTGCAAAAGACGTGGTTGAGATCCGTGGCGAGTTTGCTGCCATCGATCACGCTCTCGAACCCTTGACTGCGGGTGACCTTTGTTTGGTGCTGGTGGACCAGGTGGATGAGGCGCTTGCACACCTGCAGGCACGCATCGCCACAGCGACACCTCCCAGCGCTTGATGACGCGCCCGACTGCCGCACACGCTGCGTCGCCTTGGTTGCTCAGCGTTGCACCCATGATGGCGTGGACAGACCGCCACTGCCGTGCCTTCCATCGCCTGCTAACCAAGCGCACACGGCTTTACACCGAAATGATCACCACCGGTGCATTGATTCATGGCGATGTCCCCAAGCACTTGGACTTTGACCCGCAGGAGCACCCAGTGGCATTGCAATTGGGTGGCAGTGACCCTGCCGACCTTGCCAAGGCCACGGCCATCGGGGTGCACTGGGGGTATGCAGAGATCAATTTGAACTGTGGTTGCCCCAGTGACCGCGTGCAGCGAGGGGCGTTTGGTGCTTGCTTGATGGCCCATCCCCTATTGGTTGCCGATGGCGTGAAAGCCATGCTTGATGCAGCCCAAGGCGTTCCGATCACGGTGAAACATCGCCTGGGCATCGACAGGAACGAGAGCTACGGCTTTGTTCGAGACTTTGTGGGAGTTGTGTCCGAGGCCGGATGCAAAACGTTCATTGTGCATGCTCGCAATGCGTGGTTGGACGGACTGAGCCCGAAAGACAACCGCGATGTGCCACCCCTGCGCTACCACGATGCGCACCAACTTAAACGCGACTTTGATGCCTTGACGCTGGTGATCAACGGTGGCTTGCAGAGTGATCAACAAATTGCGCAACATCTTGGTCCCATGGACGGTGTCATGGTGGGACGCGCCGCCTACCACGACCCTTGGATGATGCGTCATTGGGATTCGCAGTTTTTTGGCGAATCCTCTGCGATCCCCAGCCGTGATGAAGTTGAGCAGGGCATGGTGGAGTACATGACGCGGCAGGCAGTTCACGGCATTGCCTGGCCTTCCATTGCGCGGCACATGCTTGGCTTGCGCAACGGACAACCTGGCGCGCGGCGATGGCGACAAATCTGGAGTGACCAATCCCTCAAAGGCGAAACGCCTCTCGAGGTCTCTTGCCTTGCCCGCGCGGCGTTGCGGGCTTCAGCGGGTGATCCTGCCTTGGCCGATCAGGGGGTTTGAGCCCGCTGAGGCCACACGGCGAGCATCAGACCCGTCAGCGCCAATCCAAACGCAACGATCTGCATGGCGCTGAAGCGCTCGCCCAACACCAACACACCCACGGCGGCTGCGGTGATGGGCAGCAACACCATAAACACGCCAGCACGCGATGCCGGCACATGGCGCAAGCCCGTCATCCAAAGCCAAACGGACCAAACACTCGCGGCCAGCGCATAAAAAATCAGCAACCCCCACATCGACGGTGCAACGCCACGAAAGTCAAATTCATACGCCTGCCAAAGGCCCAAAGGCGTCACCAGCAAGAGTCCCCACAGGTTCACAATCGCGCTGATGCGTTTGGGTGACACCCCTTGCGTCAAGCGCTTGCCGATGACGACGTAACTCGCTTCGCAAATCACAGCGCCGATCAGCAAGATGTTGCCCCACCAGGACGAGGCTTCTGATGCGTCGCGCTTGTTGAGCGACACCAGCGCAATGCCCAACACGGTGAAAACCACGCCTACCCAAACTCGCCACCCCACGGGCTCTTTCAAAAACAACCATGACATGAGTGCCACCACCGCAGGCAATGCCGCCATCGTGACGCCTGCCGCCAACGCCGTGCTGTGGCGGATGCCGTAGAGCATGCAGATGGAGAACAAGAAATTGCCCAAGAAGCTTTCCCAGAACAAGAGCCGGTGCGAGGCAGCGGTCAACGGTGTGTCGTGGGGTGCTGGTCTTACCCAATGGGCCATGGCGGCGGCGGCGACGCCGAATCGAAGCCATGCCAAAAGGAATACGGGGAAGGCTGCCACCAGCAACGTGGAAAGTGCAACGTAGGTGCCCACCAGCGTCATGCCCAGTGCCAGACTGGCATAGGCAAGCAGCGGCACCCGAACAGCAGCAGAAGCGGTGATGGGGGCGTTCACACGCGAAGGGTGCTTGGCAACGATTGACAGTGACGCCGACTAAGCAGCGCGCTTGATCGCTGCACCGATGGCGCTGATGAATTGATCAACATGCGCTGGCTCCACAATCAACGGGGGGCTCAACGCAATGATGTCTCCGGTGGTGCGTATCAAGACGCCTTGATCAAAGCAATCCAAAAACGCGTTGAACGCGCGCTTGGTGGGCTCTCCCACCATGGGTGACATCTCGATCGCGCCCACCAAGCCGATGGTGCGCGTGTCGATGACATGGGGCAATCCACGCAATGAATGAACGCCCTTGGCGAAGCAGTCCTGGATTGCTTGACTGGGGGTCAACAGGGCGTCGTCTGCATAGGTCTCGAGCGTTCCCAACCCCGCAGCGCACGCCAGGGGGTGGGCCGAGTACGTGTAGCCGTGAAAAAACTCGATCAAGTGTTCGGGACCGTTCATGAAGACGTCGTGAATCGCGCTTTTGCAGATCACGGCACCCATCGGAACGCAACCGTTCGTGATGCCTTTGGCGACCGTCATCATGTCAGGGGTGACGTTGAAAGTCTGCGCTGCAAATGGCTGACCGGTGCGACCAAACCCGGTGATGACTTCGTCAAAAATCAGCAAGATGCCATGCTTGTCGCAAATGGCGCGCAAACGCTCCAAGTAGCCCTTGGGGGGGATCAGCACGCCGGTGGATCCCGCCACGGGCTCCACAATCACTGCTGCGATGGTGGATGCGTCGTGCAAGGTGACCAGGCGCTCCAGGTCATCGGCCAGTTCGGCACCATGATCGGGTTGGCCCACCGAAAACGCGTTGCGCTGCAAATCATGGGTGTGTCGAATGTGGTCAACACCTGCCAACAGGGTGCCAAAGTGCTTTCGATTGGCCACGATACCGCCCACCGAGATGCCCCCAAAATTGACCCCGTGGTACCCACGCTCCCGGCCAATCAGACGTGTTCGCGTGCCTTCGCCGCGAATGCGGTGGTAGGCGATGGCCATTTTGAGCGCGGTGTCCACCGATTCGGACCCTGAGTTGGTGTAAAAAACCCGGTCAAGCCCTGGCGGCATGAGCTTCACCAGCGCATCGGCCAACTCAAACGCTTTGGGGTGTGCCATTTGAAACGGCGGCGCGTAATCCATTTCTGCAGCCTGGTCGGCAATGGCTTTGACAATCTTGGGGCGACCATGGCCAGCGTTGACACACCACATGCCCGACGTGGCGTCCAAGATCGAGCGACCTTCAGGGGTCCAGTAATGCATGCCCAAGGCTTTGCTCAGCATGCGTGGCGCCTTCTTGAACTGGCGATTGGCCGTGAAGGGCATCCAATAAGCGTCCAACGGTTTGGCCATGCCAGCTCCCATACATTGTTAGGTCAAGTTGATGATCTGTACTTGAAGTCTAGCTTCGGTCGCGGCGAAAGGCGCCAGCTGAAGGCTTTTTGCACATGCCGGTTCACATTTCACATGGTGATAAATGTAAATGCCGCAGTGCAGCACACTTTTTAGAATTGTCTTAATTTGGCACCGCATGGCAAAACCAAGCGCCGTAAGTCGTTGATATTTAACATTATTAATTGGAGCGATACACCCAAGCCAATGTGGCCGCAGCGCAGCAATTCCGGTACCCTTGGGCCAGTACTTGTTCCATTTCGTCTCCGCAAATTTCAATCAACCCACGACCGCCTTCGAAAGGACCTCCATGAACAACCTGTCACGTGAGCAGCAAATCGCCGCCCTGGAAAAAGACTGGGCTCAGAACCCCCGCTGGAAAGGCATCAAGCGAGGCTACACAGCTGCCGATGTTGTCCGTCTTCGCGGTAGCTTGCAGGTTGACCACACGTTGGCCAAGCGAGGCGCTAACAAGCTATGGAACCTCATCAACACCGAGCCGTTTGTCAACACCTTGGGTGCGTTGACGGGCAATCAGGCCATGCAGCAAGTCAAGGCTGGCTTGAAGGCCATTTACCTCAGCGGCTGGCAGGTGGCCGGCGACGCCAACTCCAACGGTGAGATGTACCCCGACCAGTCGTTGTACTCGGTTGATTCAGTGCCCAAGGTGGTTCGCAAGATCAACGCAACGTTCACGCGGGCTGACCAAATTCAATGGAGTGAAGGCAAGAACGACGTTGATTTTTTTGCACCCATCGTTGCCGATGCCGAAGCCGGTTTTGGCGGTGTATTGAACGCCTTTGAGTTGATGAAGTCCATGATCGAAGCGGGTGCTGCGGGCGTGCATTTCGAGGACCAATTGGCCGCAGCCAAGAAGTGTGGCCACATGGGTGGCAAGGTGCTGGTGCCCACTCGCGAGGCGTGTGCCAAGTTGATCGCAGCGCGATTGGCCGCTGACGTCATGGGTGTGCCCACGATTTTGCTGGCGCGCACGGACGCTGAAGCTGCCGACTTGGTGACCAGCGATGTGGATGACAACGACAAGCCGTTTTTCACAGGCGAGCGCACGATCGAAGGCTTTTACCGCAGCAAGAATGGCCTGCAACAAGCCATCAGTCGCGGACTTGCTTACTCAGACTACGCAGATCTGATCTGGTGTGAAACCGGCACGCCTGACTTGGCCTTTGCAAAGGCGTTCGCCGACGCCATTCACGCCAAGTTCCCAGGCAAGCTGCTGGCATACAACTGTTCGCCATCATTCAACTGGAAGAAAAACCTGGACGACGCCACGATTGCGAAGTTTCAACGTGAGCTGGGCGCGATGGGCTACAAGTTCCAGTTCATCACACTGGCAGGTTTCCACAGCCTGAACTACGGCATGTTCGACTTGGCCTACGGCTACGCACGCAACAACATGACTGCCTTCGTCGAATTGCAGCAGAAAGAGTTTGCGGCCGCTGACCGTGGCTTCACCGCTGTGAAGCACCAGCGCGAAGTGGGCACGGGTTACTTTGATGCGGTCACCACGACGATCGAAGCCAACGCCTCAACGGCGGCTCTCAAAGGCTCTACCGAAGACGAACAGTTTTTTGACAAGAAACATGGTTGACCTTCGAGCGCGGCGACCCGCCTGAAAGAGCCCAGCCACCAGACCGGTTTCGTGCCTTGCGGAACCGGTCTTTTTCGTGGGTGCGGGCAGGGCAGGGTGCTCTGAATCATGCGTTCAAAATGGAAGGTAGGCCATGGCATTGAGTCGAGAAAGCTTCAGGTGTTTGGACCCGATGCGTGTGAGGTGGGCCGAGGTTGACATTCAAAAGATTGTCTTCAATGGCCACTATTTGACGTACTTTGACACTGCGGTTGCAAGCTACTGGCGCGCCATGGCCCTCCCGTACCACGACACCATGGCGAGCTTCGGGGGCGACTTGTTTGTGCGCAAAGCCACCGTGGAATACGAAGCCTCTGCACGCTACGATGACGCATTGCACGTGGGGGTGCGGCTGAGCCGCTTGGGGCGCTCGTCGATGAATCTGCAGTGCGCCGTCTTCCGACGCGACAAGGCATTGGTGCACGGCGAGCTGATTTATGTCTATGCAAACCCTGCCACCCAAACAAGTGAACCCATCCCTGCGGCCTTGCGCGAAGTGCTGGAGGCGTTTGAAGCGGGGCAATCGATGGTGCAACCTGGTGCAACCGCAGGGGCGGGTGGCGCAATGCCTGTTATGGCATTGCGCAGAAGCCTTGACGCTGAGGACACCGCGTTGCTGACCGCTTCGATGCATGCCTTCAGCGACGACAACAGTCATCACGTGTGGTTGCAAAACCGACTCGGGATGTGTATTGCAGCAGCTCGGTTGCGCGAGACCGAATCACCGACTGTGTTTCAGTTGGACGGTTTGGTGGTGACGCCAAACCTTCGGCATTCGGAGGTGTTGGACAACTTGCTAAACGCTGCGCGAAGCAGCGCAGGGCAGCGCGGCGCCCTGCACATGCACACGCTGGCGCCGCAGGGACTGGTGCGTCGATTGGTGGCGGCAGGGTGGTCGTTGTCGGGGTCTGGCACCGATGGTCTGGTGCCATTGAATTTGAGCTGCGGCGTTTAGCAAATCGAAGGGCGCTACAAGGGGCGCTTTGAAGGGCATTGCGCAAGCGGTAGGCTGCCAGCGCTGACGCGCTCAAACCATTCCACACGCCTTTCTCCCTCAGCCCACGGTGCCACCGCAGCGGCGACCGATGCGTCAATCAACGCCACCACTTCAGCCGTCAGCCCCGGATCGTCGTGTGCGTAGGTTTCCATCAACGTGGCGCCACGGGCATCCCAGCGAATAAAGCAAGCCGCACGCAGTGCCCTTGCACGCGTGGCCGTCAAGTGGTGTTGAGCAGCCATGACTGCCTTGCAAGCCTCGTCCGGATTGACGACGCGGTAATAGATGAAGAGCTCCACGCAAACCTTCTGGTTTTGGTGCAGCGCCGTTCAATCGGCAGCCTCGAGTGGTACGTCATAGGCCATCGGCTGTTGCATCATCGATGCGCCGTCGGCTCGCACCAGTGCCAAGCGTGTAGAGCCTGTCGCATCGAGGACGGCGGACTTCAAAGACACCAAGGCCAGGTGGTTTCCTTGGTATGAGGCTGCGTTGACGACGGTGCCGGCCGGTTGCAAGGCATCACTGGCATGAAACACCTCTTGGCCGGCCACCATCGGTGCGCCACTGCTGAACAGCTGCATGCGGCGCTTCAGGGTGCCTCGGTACTGGCTTCGAGCAACCACTTCTTGGCCAGGAAAGCAACCTTTTTTGAAGCTCACACCGCCCACCAATTCCCAGTTGATCATTTGCGGAACAAAGGCATCTCCCGTGCTACCGACGACTTGCGGCACACCGCTTGCGACCTCCATCCAAGCCCACACAGAACGTTTCTCAGGTTCGTCATCGGATGCGTGCGTGACCCGCATGATGATGCTGCGCGCCAACCCTTGCACAGGCGTTAAGCCGATGCAACCGTCGCGAACCTGGCCCGGCGCAAGCGCTGGCGTGGCGGCGCTCGCACCCCAGCAACCAACCAGTGGAACCTGCTCGGACGCGTCACTGAGCTTGCATTTGGCACGCATCACGTACATCGACAAACGCTTTAGCGTGGTGTGCAACACGTCGGAGCGGCATGCCAACAAGAACTCGTCTGGAGCGGGTCGCCACACCAAAAACGTGGCCAACAACCGTCCTTTGGCGGAGCAGTACCCTGCCCAGCAGGCGCGACCAGCGTCGAGGGCTTGCACATCTTGCGTCAATTGGCCTTGCAAAAACACGGCGGCATCCAGACCCGCAGCGCGAATCACGCCCCAATCATGGAGTGTTGTTTGTCCTGAGGGCGGCAAATTCGGCATCATGGGTGGGGTTGAGGCTGGCGTCGGCGGCTGGGTCATGGGGGCGATTATCATCACAGCGAGGCAGCTGCGCTGTTGCGGCAAGGAGAGCCCCCGCTGTGAAATGGATCGCGCGCTTGGTGCTGGTGGTGTTGGTCGCATGCGGCCTGCTGGCGGCCGCAGCCTATTGGTGGGTGGATCAACCGATGCCGTTGACCACCACACCGACCGAGGTCTCCATCGAGCCAGGCATGTCGCCCCAGGCCATGGCCAACGCCTGGGTTAAGGCAGGTGTCAAGGCCGATGCCCGGCTGTTGTTGGGTTGGTTTCGCTGGTCAGGACAGTCTCGCAAGATTCGTGCTGGAAGCTACGTCGTGAAAGAAAGCATCACGCCGCGTCAGCTGCTCGACAAAATGGTGAGGGGCGAAGAGATCCTGGAGACAGTGAAATTGCTGGAAGGTTGGACCTTCAAACAGTTTCGCCAAGCGCTTGCCAAAGCGCCTCAATTGCGACAAACCTTGACGGGATTGAGCGACGCCGATGTGATGAAGGCGATAGGCTTACCAGGCATGATGCCGGAAGGGCGGTTCTACCCTGACACCTACGCTTACAGCCGTGGGGTGAGTGACACGACCGTGCTCAAGAGGGCCCATGCCATGCAACAGCAACAGCTTGAAAAGGCGTGGGCCCTTCGTGCGTCCGATTCGCCACTCAAGACCAAAGAAGATGCGCTCATCCTTGCGTCCATTGTTGAGAAGGAGACCGGCTTGGAGTCTGATCGCGGCAAAGTCGCAGGTGTATTCAACAATCGCCTGCGCATCAGCATGCGGCTGCAAACCGACCCAACCGTGATTTATGGGCTGGGCGACGCTTTTGATGGCAATCTGCGCCGTCGTGATTTGCTGGCCGACACGCCATACAACACCTACACCCGAATGGGACTGCCGCCCACGCCGATTTCGATGCCTGGCGCATCTTCGCTTCGCGCCGCTGTAAAGCCCGACAGCACCAAGGCGCTCTATTTTGTGGCGCGCAGCGATGGCAGTGGGGGCAGCATCTTCAGTGAAACGCTTGACGCTCACAACCGCGCCGTCAACAAGTACCAGCGGGGTCAGTAACCACCCCATGGCCACGATACAAGCAAGATTCATTACTTTCGAAGGCATCGACGGCGCCGGGAAGTCCACGCACATTGCAACGCTGGCGGATTGGCTGAGGGCTCAAGGTGTGGCAGTGCTGTGCACGCGCGAGCCTGGCGGAACGCCGCTCGCTGAGTCTTTGCGTGACCTGGTGCTGCACCAACCCATGGACATGTTGACCGAGTCGCTGCTGGTGTTTGCGGCTCGACGAGACCACTTGCGCTGCGTGATCGAGCCCGCGTTGCAACGTGGCGTGACGGTGTTGTGTGACCGCTTTACCGATGCCACGTTTGCCTACCAGGGCGCTGGGCGCGGGATGTCACTTGATGTTTTGTCTGACCTTGAGCGGTGGGTTCAGCACGAACGTCAGCCGGACTTCACGCTGTGGTTTGATGCACCCGCCGCCGTCGCGGCCTCGCGGCGGGCGGCGGCGCGCACGCCCGACAAGTTTGAGCAACTTGATGAAGCGTTTTTCACCCGTGTGCGCGAAGGCTACGTGCAACGCATTGCCTTGTCGCCTGGCCGATTTATCACGCTCGATGCGACGCTTTCCATCCCTTTGGTGTGGCAACAATTGACAGCTTCTTTGCAGTCCAGACGGTGGTGGTGAGCCACCACACGACCTCACCATGCTGGTAGGTAAAGACGGCGTTTTGCCCCTGCCATGGCTGCGCAACGCGCTTGATCAAGCGGCGTTGCTACCAGGTCATGCCTTGCTGCTTTTCGGGGGTGACGGCCGAGGGTTGTTGGAGCTGGTGATGTCCCATGCTCAGGCCACACTTTGTGCGCATGATGAACCTGCCGCGCGCCCCTGCGGGCGATGCGAAGAGTGCCATTTGGTGCAAACCCACATCCACCCCGATCTTCACGTGCTGATGCCAGCAGCACTGAAAGCGACGTTGAAATGGCAGGGCGGTTCAGACGATGAGGCGCATGAGAAAGGCACCAAACCGAGCCAAGACATTCGCATCGACGAGATGCGAATGGCCGTCGATTGGGGCAGTCGAACGGTTGCCCGCGCGCGTGCCAAAGTCATGGTGGTGCACCCGGCAACGCGCATGAACAGCATCACGGCCAACGCCCTGCTCAAAACCCTGGAGGAACCGCCGGGCTTGCTCAAGTTGATTTTGACTGCCCGCCACCCTGGTGATTTGCTTCCGACGATTGCAAGCCGTTGCCAACACCTGCACTTGCCCTTGCCAACACGACCTGAGGCCTTGGCATGGCTCGCGGCCCAAGGGGTGGTCGATGCAGAAGTGTTGTTGGATGCTGCGGGCGGCGAGCCAGTGGCGGCGAGAGACATGGCCGCCCAAGGCATTGACGCCAGGGCTTGGCGTGACCTGCCAGCACGCGTTAAACGAGGGGACGCCGCAGCATTGGCCGGATGGTCGGTGGTGGCAGGCGTGGATGCGCTTAGCAAACTGTGCCATGACAGCATGTGCGCGGCTGCCGGTGCCGAGCCCAGGTACTTTGAGGTCAAAGTGATTCCGAAGGGCGCCAGCTGGAAAGCGCTGCGTCAATGGTCGATGGAGCTCATGGCTTTGGCGGCCAAAGCCGACCATCCTTGGCAGGCGGCCCTGGCTTTGGATGCCCTGGTGTCGCGCGCAAGCCGAGTTTGGTCGCCATAGCGCCCCTGCGGTGCGTTGTTTGGGTACACTGAGGCATCATGAGCGAAGAAGCTGGAAAACCCCGCCCTGCAGCGCCTGCAGCCGTCAGGCCCAGCGTCATTCAATTGGTGTTCAGAGAAAAGGGCGCTTTGTACGCTGCGTACATCCCGATGTTTGCGGACGGTGGTATTTTCGTGCCGACGACGCGCGACTACAAACTGGGCGACGACGTGTACCTACTCTTGACGCTGCCTGAGGACCCTCAGCGATACCCCGTCGCCGGCAAAGTGGGTTGGATCACACCAGCCAACGCGTCGGGTGGTCGGACCCAAGGGGTCGGGGTGCGGTTCCCATCCGACGACAAAACCAAAGTGCTTAAAGTTCGCATTGAAGAAATGCTGGGCACGATGACCCAGTCGGCCAAGCCGACTCAAACCATCTAAGCACGCTTCCACCCCAGCGGTTTGGGGCTAGAAAATGGCACGTGGTTAACGTGCCTTGCCGTGCATAAGAGGAAACCTTACCGTGTTCGTTGACTCCCATTGCCACTTGGCATCGACCGAGTTTGCAGGGCGCATAGACGACGTCCAAGCAGCGATGGCGCTCAGCCGAGTTCGCGCAGCGCTGGTCATTTGCACCACCCTGGAAGAATTCGGCGCGGTGCATCAGCTGGCGACGGATCACCCCAATTTCTGGTCCACGGTCGGCGTCCATCCTGACAACGAGGATGTGCGCGAACCTTCGGTGTCAGACTTGTTGGAGCGTGCCCAACAAGACAAGGTGGTGGCCATCGGCGAAACTGGCCTTGATTACTACCGTTTGGGCGCGCGCAGCGTAGAAGACATGGCGTGGCAACGCGATCGATTCCGGGTTCACATCCACGCGGCCAGAGCTTGCAAGTTGCCCCTTGTGATTCACACGAGAAACGCAAGCGCTGACACCTTGGAAATCGTGGCCAAGGAGGGCAGTGGCGATGTTGGCGGCGTGTTCCACTGCTTCACGGAAAGCCAGGCGGTGGCCCGGCGTGCTTTGGACATGGGGTTCTACATCTCGTTCTCAGGCATCGTGACGTTTCGCAACGCCAGCGACTTGCGTGAGGTGGTGAAGATGGTCCCGATGGATCGGCTGTTGATCGAGACCGACAGCCCGTACCTGGCCCCCATGCCGCATCGGGGCAAAACAAACCAACCGGCCTACGTGACGCATGTGGCCGAACAGATCGCTCAGCTCAAAGGTCTCGAGCTTGCGACCGTCGCACACGAAACAACGCAGAACTTTGAGTCGCTGTTTGGCATCGCCGTCGGCCCTTCGGCGCACGGTATGCGTCACGCTGCCACCCCATGCTGACCCAAGCACCTCACAGCCCCTATTTGATGCGCGCCTCGACACGACGTGCTTCTTTCGGATCGCCACTGCCCGTGGTGACCGTCGGCTTTTCCATCACGACTCGATCACGCGCCACGCCCATCGCCTGCAGTGCGCCACGAACGGCGCGCGCCCGGTTTTGTGCCAACGCCTCGTTGTAAGTCGTGTTGCCAGACGGGTCGTGATAGCCTGACAAGTGGACTTTGGCACCATCGTTTTTCTTCAGGTACGCAACCACTTCACCAAGCGTCTTCTTGGTGCCCTGCGGCAATTTGAAGCGGTCCGAGGCAAAGTAGACGTTGGCTGACGGAACGCCGACCAACGCAGCCGCTGCGGGCGCCGCTGCGACAACAACAGGCGCCGGGGCCGGTGCAGCAGCGACGACCGATGCTGCAGCCGCAGGTACTGCCGCGACCACTGGTGCCGGCATGGCCACAACAGGTGCCACCGCAGCCGCTGGTGCAACCGCGATGGGTGCAGCCACCTTGCAAGATGACCCTCCAGGACCATGTCCAAGAAGCCACATCAAGCCCAGCGCCAACGCCATCAGGGCGGCAATGATGTAGTACCAACGCCTGAACGCCGCCCACGCCGATGGCTGATTTGTCACAGAGTTACTCATGATGTTTGTCCTGTTCTAGCGTTAAGCGCGTTTGCCAGCGTCGAGCACGTCTTGCAGTGCCTTGAGCGCCAACCACCGATTGCGGGCGGCCAAGTCAGCCTGCTCAGGCCATGTGCCTGGATCAGCCAGTTTGAAGTTGGGCCCTGCAGCGTCAAGAATGGGCTGAATTTGGGCCGGTGTCATGGTGGCCAATTCGGCAAACCGTCGAACACCTGCGGCATTCAGCAACTCGGCGATTTTTGGGCCAATGCCTTCAATGATCTCCAAGTCGTCAACGCCCTTGATGGTGAACCCGGCAGCCCGCGCCGCCTTCAAGTCGATGGGGTCTCCAGCCTTCAAACGCTTGAGCTCGGAATCCTGTGCCGCCAATTGAGCTTCCAGGTCTGACAGCCTGCGAGACAAGTCGCCCGTGGCTTTGTCTTGTGCTTGCTTGGCCTGGGCCTTGTTGGCCTCAACATCAACGCGCACACCGGCAACGAGCACGTCTGTCAATGACTTGAACGTCACCCACCGGTTGCGTGCTGCCAGATCTGCCTGCTCGGCCCACGTGCCAGGGTTGGCAATGCGAAACTGCGGCCCGCCTGCATCCAAAATACTTTGAATTTTGGATGTCGGTGTGCGCGCAAGCTCGGCAAACGTTTTGATGCCACTGGCTCGAAGCAGGTCGGCAATTTTGGGGCCGATGCCTTCGACAATTTCGATGTCGTCTGCCCCTTTCACTGTGACGCCCGCTTGTCGTGCTGCTGCCGCGTCGATGGCAGGGTCTTGCTTCATGCGGTGCAGTTCACCGTCGCGTTCAGCCACGAGTGCAGCCTGTGCTTGCAAGCGACGCTCAACATCGCCATGGCGAGCGCGCCAATCGGCAATTTGACGGTCACGTTCTTCGAGCCCGCGCGTGTCGGGCACCAGCTTCTCAACGATTCGATCGACGGGTCGGTCGACGATTTTCTCGACGATCTTTTCTACCACTTTGGGTGGCGTGGCTTCGAGCTGTTGCACGCGGCTGCGCAAACCAGCAATCACTGCGACCTCGGCCGTCAGCGCGGCCACGCGTGCCATCGTTGCTGGGTTGTCGACCAGTTTCTCAACAACCTTTTCAACCACGCGATCAACAGGCCGATCCACGATCTTTTCGACGATTCGGTCAACCGGTTTCTCGACGATCTTTTCGACGATGCGATCGACTGGCTTCTCGACAATTTTCTCGATGATGCGATCAACGGGGCGATCAACGATTTTTTCAACGATCCGATCCACAGGACGATCAATGATCTTCTCGACGATCCGATCGACTGGCTTTTCAACAATCCTCTCGACCACACGATCCACCGGCTTCTCGATGACCTTTTCAACCACCGTTGGAGGCGTTGACTCGAGCTCCTTGATGCGGCTTCGAAGGCCTGCAATGACGGCGACTTCGGCTGTTAGGGTCGCCATCCGTGACAAGGTGAGGGGGTTATCAACCAACTTTTCAACCACACGGTCAACGGGTTTTTCGACGATTTTCTCGACGATGCGATCAACCGGCTTTTCAACGATCTTTTCAATGGGCGGGCGGGCCCGCAACGTTGTCAGTTCTTGGCTCAGGCGATTGACTTCGGTTGTTTTGGCACCCAACGCCGCCGACATGTCATTGCCACGCAAGAAGTGCCTTGCCAACAACCCGCTAAGCAACCATCCGATCAAGCCCGCCAAAAGCAGCGGCCAGAATGAGCAGAGAAAAGAAACCATGGGGTAGCCCTCATTGAGTGAGATGGGTCACGGTCTTGTTCGACCTTGGGCGCCGTCAAGGCGCGGGGGCAGTTTAGGCGCTGAGCTCCACGCGCAATGCAGGAAATGCCCTAATGACCCATAACTTTCAATTTGCCCTGTAGCTACTTGTAAACCCTAACGCGTAGCCTTGGGATGTCTATCTTCGCGAAATTGGAGGCATCACGTAGCGTAACTTGCATCCATTCGATCCAATTTGCGAATCAAAGCAGGCCAAACAAAATTGCCGCCCAATCCGTCGGTCTGCACACGCATGGCGTGGGAGACGCCTTGCAAAATGTTGGGCTCTACCTGCACCAATTCGCCGCCCACTTGTGCTGCGAGTTGGATCTGGCATGTGGACTCGAAGATGTACATCGATAAAAAAGCGTCTGCGATGGATTTGCCAATCGTTAGCAAACCGTGGTTGCGCAGCATGAGGTAGTTTGATTTGCCCACGTCAGCTTGAAGGCGCGACTTTTCCTCGTCGCGAATGGCAACGCCTTCGTAGTCGTGGTACCCCAAAGAGCCCAGCACAAAGGTTGACTGTTGCGAGATCGGCAATACACCGCACCGTTGGGCACTGACGGCCACGCCTGATCGTGAGTGGGTGTGCAACACGCACTGCGCGTCGTCCCGTGCCTCATGCAACGCGCTGTGAATCACGAACCCAGCTGGATTGACGGGGAAGGGTGACGGCATCAATTTGTTGCATTGCATGTCGACCTTGACCAAAGACGACGCCGTGATTTCGTCAAACATGAGCCCATAGGGATTGATCAGAAAATGATGCTCGGGGCCGGCGATGCGGGCGCTGATATGCGTGAAGACCAGATCGCTCCAGCCGTAGTGCGCCACCAAGCGATAACAAGCCGCCAAGTCGACACGCAGTTGCCATTCTTGGGCGCTGACCAAATTCTGAACGGATGCTGACTTCATTTCTTTCCTTGCACCGTGTGTATCGGGCATCGTTTGACCCTGGCGATGATTGTCCTTGGGCTTTGAATGCGGGTGCAACGCGGCAATCCCTTGATGTGGCAATCTGGGTTGACACTTCTATTAGTTAACATAATATACATTGTCGCGTAAATAGAGCCGGCCCAACAAAGCCGTCAAAGTAGCGCTACCTGGCTCAAATGCCGCGTCCGAGTTCCAGAACGACTTGGTCCTGCCGTGCTGGGCGCATCACGTGGTTCTCGCGCGGGACCTTCAACACGATTGCTGTGGATGTGTCGGCGATCAGGCAAAACTTGCTCACCACGGTGTCCAAATGCGCCACGTCGACAACCGCAATTTCGATGATCCAACTGTCGTCGCCTGTCACGTTGTAGGCACTGATGACCTCGGGCGATGACTGCACGGCCTTGACGACGCGTGCGTATTCAGAGCGGCCGACACGCATCACAGCGCGTATGCCGTAGCCCAGCGCTGCCAAACTGACCGATGCCTTGTAGCCTGTAATCACACCGGCGATTTCCAGCTTGCGCACGCGCTCGGTCACGGCGGGTGCGCTGAGGTGAACGCGGCGGCCCAGCTCAGACATGGTCAGCCTTGCGTCGGCTTGCAACTCAGCCAGGATCTTGGCATCGTGTTTGTCGAATGATGTGCCGGCTTCAAACTCGACGGTCATGGCGATTTTCTCCTCGGATATCAAACCTAGATTGGCTCAAGACCATGACACTACCATGGCGCAACTTGGTTTTGACAGTGACAATGAAGCATGACACTTTCCGCTTTGACACCGCTGCGGCAGCCTGGGCTGCCGCCGATCATCCTTGCCAGTTTGGCGGCCACATGGCTCGTTTGGGGCTCCACGTACCTGGCCATCAAGTTTGCACTGGAGAGCTTTCCGCCCTTCTTTCAAATGGGCACTCGATTTTTGGCGGCCGGCGCACTCTTGGCGCTGTGGATGAAGTGGCGTGGTTCGGCGTGGCCGAATGCTCGACAGTGGTGGCACGCGCTGGTCGTCGGCGCCTTGATGCTGGGCGGCGGCATGGGCGGCACCGCCATGGCCGAGGTCTCGGTTTCGTCGGGGCTGGTGGTTGCCTTCATCGCGATCGTGCCATTTTTGACTGCGCTGGTAGGGCTGTGGTGGCGCGTGTACCCCTCCAAGTGGGAATGGGCCGGCATCTTGGTGGGTTTGGTTGGCGTGTTGATGCTGATTCAAGGTAGCGGGTTTTCTGCGTCGCCTGCGGGGCTATTGGCCATCACAGTGGCCGTTACTTTTTGGACGCTCGGCGGCGCACTGTCGCAGCGTGGCATGGCGCTGGCGCCGGGTGCCATGGGCTTTGCTAGCGAGATGCTGTGTGGTGGTTTGGTGTTGATGCTTTTGTCGCTGATCAGCGCCGAAACACCCTCTTGGCCACCCACCCCAGCAGCTGCCTGGGCGTGGATCTACCTGGTTGTTTTTGGCTCTCTGATTGCCTTCAACGCCTACATGCTTTTGTTGTCACGCACGAGCCCTTCCCTGGCCACCAGTTACAGTTTTGTTAATCCTGTGATCGCCTTGCTGTTGGGTGTGACCTTGGCTGGCGAAAAAGTGACATCGTGGGAGTGGATGGCCGCTTTGGTGGTGGTGGGTGGTGTTGTGCTGCTTGTTACGGGAAAGTCTGGCGCTTCGCGGCCGACGTAGCCGCGCAGCCAGGTGCACCAGAGCCTGCGTTCGTGGGACCTTGGTGCCACCAGATAAGTGTTGACGATTCAATAAGTTGACTTGGCTCTTATGACATCTACTTCCGAGGCTCCTGTTTCTCCTTCGCCCAATGCAGGGATGTTTTTGGGTTTTGTCGGCGTGGCCATCTTTGCGCTGACGCTGCCCATGACGCGGCTTGCGGTGGGTGACGCCACCAGCCCCGCGTTGGCGCCCTTCTTTGTCACCACGGGTCGCGCTGCCATGGCGGCCATCCTGGCGTGCCTGTGGCTGCTGTTGGCACGGGCAGCCCGACCGCCCAAAACGGTTCGCGGCGATCTGGCGGTGTGTGCCCTGGGCACCGTCTTTGGTTTCCCCATGGCGTTGGCGATGGGGCTGCGCGAAGTCTCTGCATCACATGCCGCCGTGGTCACCGGCTTGTTGCCCCTGGGCACGTCGATGGTGGCGGCCTTGTGGATGCGTCAAACCGCATCCAAACGCTTTTGGGCCTGCGCCGTGGCAGGTGCCGCTTTGGTTCTGGTCTACGCATGGATCGAAGGCGGGGGTCGCGTGTCGTTGGGCGATTTGTGGCTACTCTTGGCGATGCTTTGCGCGTCGATCGGGTACGTGGGCGGCGCGCGTGCGGCCAAGGTGTTGGGTTCAGAGCGCACCATCAATTGGGTGCTGGTCGGTGCCCTGCCCCTCACGCTTCCCGCCATGGTGTGGTCATGGCCGACCCAATCCGTGCCTACCGTGGCTTGGTTGGGTTTTACCTACGTTTGTGTGTTTTCGATGTGGCTGGGCTTTTTTGCCTGGTACCGAGCGCTGGCCACCGGCAACGTGATCCGGGTGAGCCAGGTGCAGTTGCTTCAACCGTTCATGGCCGCACTGGCGGCCGTGCCGATGCTGGGCGAAGTGCTAACGCTGCGCACGATCACCTTCACAGTGGCTGTGGTGCTGGTGGTGCTGTTGTCGCGGCGCGTTTGACACGGAGAAACTCCCTGAAGCTCTGCATCGGCGACAAGAACTACTGCTACCGCAAGCATCGGTGAGGACAACCGCGGGGGCAGCGTTAGCTGCCACAGGCTCATCGACGCAAGCCTGGAAAAACCTTTCAGTGAATCGCCACTTCCAGGGGTCGCAACTTGGGCGCACCCGGGCGGTTCATCCAGCGATCCATCCAATGGGTTGCTTTGCGCGCGTTGGCCTCTTGGCTGTCGGTGGGCTGATGGCGCAGGCCAATGGCCACGCGTCCCGTCCAGTAGATGAGACGCCCCGTGCCAGGCAATGCCATCGGCCCGATGTGCCCTTGGGGAATGTGCACAGGGGCTACGGTCTCTCCCTGTCCAATCTTGGGTTGTGCGCTGATGCGCTGGTCGGTTCCAAAAAGATCGATGTGCATGGCTTTCTCCGCAACGAAGTGAGCAACGTGGGCGCTGCTTGTTGGTAATCATCACCGTCCCTCATTGAACACGCATTGCCTCACACAGGGGGCGTTCACGTTTCACGGATTGACGTTTTGTCACACCGCTGCGTTGGGTTCTTGTTGTCACCGTTACGTCGAAGTGAGTCCACGGTCACCACAAACCGCGCACCACGTCACGCTGGTCCGCGTATCGCTGCAGAGGTGCTGCACGCGCTTCGACACTCGACTGCATGCAGGGTTTGGTGTAACGCGGGCCGTGGCACAGCCGCAAGCCGCAAGACACACGGTGTAAATGTCGCTCTGAGGGTCATGGATTCGTGGTGGCAGGGCAACGGGCTGCGGCGCGTGGGGGCACTGCTAGAATTTGCACATGCTGAGCTGCACAGCATTGGAGTCGTGACCGAGTGGCCGAAGGTGCTCCCCTGCTAAGGGAGTATGTGGGCAAAACCTGCATCGAGGGTTCGAATCCCTCCGACTCCGCCAGATGAATGCCCCACATGGGGCATTTTTCTTGGCCATCTTTGGGACGCGAATCCCCTCGAATTTCGGGTTGCCCATTGACGCTGGCTTGCGTCATCCCCTTTGACCGCGTGATTGCGTGGCATCGCCTTGCCCTCTACGCTTGCCGTCATGTTGGACAAAGAGCAAGCCAAACGCATGGCAGAGAAGATCTTGCTTGAGGAGCGACGCAGAAGCGCGAACCACAACTGGTGGACCGCCAAGGTGCCGTTGATGCTGCGCTGCGATGAGCTGCGGGCGCTCGACCCACTGGACCAAGCGCTTGTGGTCCAAGCGGTGCAAGCCGAAGTGAAGCACCATCAGTCTTTGGTGTACCTCATCACCTTGTTGGGCATCACGATGGGTGGTGCATTGCTGTTGCTGGCCATGGGTGGACCGCAACTCGACGGCGCATTGGCCGCATACGTCCTGGCCGTGATCGTGCCGTTTTTGGCCTATGCCCGATGGGTGGTTCGACCCAAGGTGCGCGCCGCAGCCGCTGAATTTTCCAAGACGCGCCCGCCGCCTTAGGACGGCCTAGCGCGCCCTCATGCGCATGCCCCAGAGCTGTTCACGTCACGCTGGAACGGTGACAGCTTGGGTGCCGTCCAGGTCGAAGGCTTTGTGAAGCGCACGCACCGCCAACTCCATGTACTTTTCGTCGATCACGACGCTGGTCTTGATCTCGCTCGTGGAGATCATCTGGATGTTGATCCCCTCCTCGCTCAGCACACGAAACATGGTTGCAGCCACCCCCACATGGCTTCGCATGCCAATGCCGACGATGCTGACTTTGCAAATCTTGGCGTCGCCCACCACCGACGCGGCGCCCGTTGCAGGGGCCACTTTTGACTTGAGCAAGTCCATCGTGCGTGCGTAATCGTTGCGATGCACAGTGAATGAAAAATCGGTCTTGCCATCGTTGGAAACGTTTTGGATGATCACATCAACTTCGATGTTGGCCTCAGCCACTGCACCCAGAATGCGGTACGCGATGCCGGGCTTGTCAGGCACACCCAGCACAGTGATCTTGGCTTCATCGCGATTGAAGGCGATACCTGAGACAACAGCTTGTTCCATTTTTTCGTCTTCCTCAAAAGTGATCAGCGTGCCTGACTTGGCTTCTTCGTCGATGTTGATGTCCCAGGGCGTGAAACTTGAAAGCACGCGCAGCGGCACCCGGTACTTGCCCGCAAACTCCACCGAGCGAATTTGCAGAACTTTGGAGCCCAGGCTGGCCATCTCCAACATCTCTTCAAAACTAATGGTGCTCAGGCGCTGTGCCTCGGGCACCACCCGGGGGTCTGTGGTGTAGACGCCGTCAACATCGGTGTAAATGAGGCATTCATGGGCCTTGAGGGCCGCAGCCACGGCCACTGCCGACGTGTCGGAGCCTCCACGCCCCAGCGTCGTGACATGGCCCAGCGCGTCGATGCCCTGAAACCCCGTGATGATCACCACCTTGCCTGCGTTAAGGTCGGCCATCACACGCTTGTCGTCGATGCTTTGGATGCGCGCTTTGGTGTGCGACGAATCGGTCAGGATGGGCACTTGCCAGCCGGCGTAACTCACAGCCGCCAGTCCTTGCGCTTGCAACGCCAGCGACAGCAGCCCCACCGAGACTTGCTCGCCCGTCGCGGCAATGGCGTCGAGCTCACGCATGGTCTCAGGTGTGGCTTTTGCTGGGGACACCTCGCGCGCCAGCGCCAGCAAACGATTGGTCTCACCGCTCATGGCCGACGGCACCACCACCAACTGGTGCCCTGCTTTGACCCACTTGGCCACGCGTTTGGCCACGTTGCCGATGCGCTCGGCGGTGCCCATGGACGTGCCACCGTATTTATGAACGATCAAGGCCATGGTGGTTCAGCAATCAGAGGTTTTTGTAGGCAAAGCCCGAGATTATAGAAAGGCTTTGAAATCCAAATGGTCGCCCGCCCGCTCCACCGTGCCACGCCCCACGCGAATGTGAATGCCATGGCCACGTGTCACGCAGGATTGAATCACACGCAGCAGCTCCATCGTTTGCGCTTCGCTGCCTGTCGTTTGGTGCCGGACTTTCAGCCAGTGGCGTACCACGTTGGCGCGGCGCTGCTGGCCAAGTGCTTGCAACATCCTGATGCTTGGTGGGTCGCCCACGCGCCCCAGGTCCTCGGCGGAAACCTCTTCGATCAAGTCTTGGGCGACGCGCGCCAACCGGGCACTGCGCGCCAGGGTGGTGTGCAAGGCCGGCAGCGCAGCCTTCAGCGGCGGTAGCACGCGCTGGCGCAGGCGGTTGCGCGTGAATCGCTCGTCGGCGTTGCTGGGGTCTTCAAGGAACGGGATCTCACTCGCGTGCAACCACGGCTTGAGACCGTCAGGAACCACCTCCAACATGGGCCGCGCAAACTGCACGCCGTCGTGTTCGAACTCAAGGGCCATGCCACTGATCCCGGCCAAACCTGCACCGCGACTGAGTGCAATCAGCACCGTTTCTATCTGGTCGTCGGCGTGTTGCGCCAGCAAAACAGTGCCCACACCATGCGCGCGCGCCAACGCAGCCAAAGCGCCGTAGCGCGCCTCGCGTGCTTGTGCCTCGAGGCTGGCGCCTGGGGGCAGGTCAACCTTGACACGAGCCACACAGAGCCTGGTTGGCAGGTGCAGGTTCAATGCTTCGCAGAACGTATCGCAATGCCGCTCGAACGTGTCTGCGGCCGCTTGCAACCCATGGTTGACGTGGAAAGCCAAAAGCGGTGGACACGAAGCCACTGCAGCGCCATGCTGCAACGCTAGGCGCATCCGTGCTTCCTCCATCAACAGCACCGTCGAATCTGCCCCGCCACTGTAGGCCACGCCAATGGCCCCACGAACGCTTGTGGTGGCGCGTGACCACTGCAGCAACGCATTGTGGGCAGGTGACGGAAAGTATTGATGGGGCGGGCGCAGCGTCACGTGAGTACGAATGGTGCCCAGGCGAGTCGTCCCGGGAAACGCTGGGTCAGCTCTCTTTGGTGTCGGTGAATCGACCATACGACTGCAAGCGCTCATAGCGACGCTGCAACAGCTCTTTCGTCTTGAGGTCGGCCACTTGGCGCAACGCGTCGTTGAGCCCTCGCTTGAGCGATGCCGCCATGGCTTTGACGTCACGATGCGCACCGCCTACGGGCTCGCTGATGATTTTGTCCACCAGGCCAAGCGCCTTCAATCGGTGCGCGGTGATGCCCAGGGCCTCTGCGGCGTCTGATGCACGTTCCGACGTCTTCCAGAGAATGGAGGCGCAGCCCTCGGGGGAGATCACCGAGTAGACCGAGTACTGCAGCATCAGCACCTGATCGCCCACGCTGATGGCCAGGGCGCCGCCCGAGCCGCCTTCGCCGATGATGGTCGTGACGACGGGAACTTCGAGTTGTGCCATCTCAAAAATATTGCGCCCGATGGCTTCAGACTGCCCTCGCTCTTCGGCACCGATACCGGGATAAGCCCCTGGCGTGTCGACGAAAGTAAAAACAGGAAGAGAGAATTTCTCAGCTGTTTTCATCAGACGCAACGCCTTGCGGTAGCCCTCGGGACGCGCCATGCCGAAGTTTCGAAGGGTGCGCTCTTTGGTGTCGCGGCCCTTTTGGTGTCCGATGACCATGCAAGCGTGGCCGTTGAAGCGTGCCAAGCCACCCACGATGGACAGGTCGTCGGCGTAAGCGCGGTCCCCATGCATTTCGTGAAAGTCGGTGAAACACTCGGTGACGTAATCGAGCGTGTAGGGCCGCTGCGGGTGGCGCGCAATCTGGGTCACCTGCCATGGCGAGAGATTGGCGTAGATCTCTTTGGTGAGTTGCAGGCTCTTCTTGTCGAGCCGCTCGATCTCTTCTGAAATGTCGACCGCCGATTCGTTTTGAACGTACCGCAGCTCTTCAATCTTCGCGTCCAGGTCGGCGATGGGTTGCTCAAACTCAAGAAAATGTCGCTTGCTCATCAATACTCCACTGGCAAGGGATCCAAACTTCGCCACAAGTACCAAGTGGCCACCGACCGGTAGGGTGCCCAGGCCTCGCTGACCTCACGGGCTTCGGCCCTGGATACCGGTTCACCGCTGAAATAATTGTGACTGATGCCTTTGAGCAGACCCAGATCGTCAAGTGGCAACACATTGGGCCGCATCAAGTGAAAAATCAAAAACATCTCGGCCGTCCAGCGGCCAATGCCTCGAATGCCAACCAACTCTTCAATGATGGCTTCGTCGTCCATGGTTGCCCACGTCGTGACATGCACCGTCCCACCGTCAAAATGCTTTGCCAAATCGCGCAGGTATTCAACCTTCCGTGCTGAGAGACCCGCACCGCGCATGGCTTCGACGTCCAAGGCGAGCACCCGGGGGGGCGCCAGCCGCGCTGCCGGCTCCTTCATCAGCCCTGCAAAGCGGTCCCAAACCGACTGCGCGGCCTTGACCGAAATTTGTTGACCCACGATCGAGCGCGCAAGGGTGGTGAAAGCGTCCCCACGGCTCTGCAGGCGCGCTTCCCCAAAACGGGGAATGATCTTTTTTAGCACCCGGTCGCGCTTGGCCAAGTGTTTGCACGCGTCATCCCAAAACCTGGGTGTCATTTCGTTGCGCGCCGGTTCGGCGGCCTCAACCCCCGCTGCAGTGACAGCGGTTGGTTTGGGCGCAGAGGTTTGGGCGCGGGGCATGTTGTTTGATACCGCCGCGTTGCTCAGGCGCGCACCCACGTGGTGCCGGTGGCCGAGTCTTTGAGCACGATGCCTTGGCCAAATAGTTCGTCACGAATGCAGTCAGCCAATGCAAAGTCGCGGCGCTGTTTGGCGGCCAGGCGCGCAGCGATTGCGCTTTGAACCGCGGCTTCGTCAATGACCTGCCCCCCTTGCAGATAGGCTTCTGGCGATTGCTGTAGCACGCCGAGCGTGGCACCAAGCGCTCGAAGCAGCCCAGCGTCACGCGAAGATCCATCGCGGTTGACTTGCGTGGCCAAGTCAAACAACGCAGCCAACGCAAGCGGTGTATTGAAGTCGTCGTTCATGGCCTGTGCAAAGTCCGCTGCCTGCGGGGCGTCCCAATCGATGGCTTGATGCTCATTCGCCTGATGACCTAGCAGGGCGGTGTAAAGGCGCCGCAGAGCTTGCTTGGCATCGTCCAAATGGGTGTCACTGAAATTGAACGGGCTGCGGTAGTGTGTTCGCAGCATGAAGAAGCGAAGCGTCTCTCCGTCGTAGCGCTCCAACACCTCACGGATGGTGAAAAAATTGCCCAGCGACTTGGACATCTTCTCGTTGTCAACGTTCAAAAACCCGTTGTGCATCCAATAGTTGACGAAAGGGTGTCCAAGAGCGCCTTCACTTTGAGCGACTTCATTTTCGTGATGCGGAAACTGCAAATCCATGCCACCGCCGTGAATGTCAATTCGCTCGCCCAAAAGCGCGCGACTCATGGCCGAGCATTCGATGTGCCAGCCAGGCCGCCCTGGCCCGTACGCGCCGCCGTACACAGCGTCGGCGGGTTCGTCGGCTTTGGCTTGTTTCCAAAGTACAAAATCGAGAGGGTCATGTTTGCCGTCGTTGACGGCGACGCGCTCGCCTGCGCGCAACTCGTCCAGTGACTTGCCTGAAAGCTTCCCGTAGCCTTCAAACTTGCGAACGGCAAAATTGACGTCGCCGTTGCTGGCGCGGTAGGCAAGGCCTTTGCCTTCAAGCGTGCCGATCATCTCGAGCATGCCGGGCACGTGGTCAGTGGCGCGTGGTTCGTGCGTGGGCCGAGCCACGCCCAGGGCACCGATGTCAAGGTGCATGGCCGCGATCATCTCGTTGGTGAGCGCCCGGATGGTGACGCCACGCTCAACGGCACGTTTGATTATTTTGTCTTCAATGTCGGTGATGTTGCGCACGTAGTTGACGTCATACCCCAGCGTTTGCAACCAGCGGTACACCACATCAAACGCCATCATCATGCGTGCATGTCCCATGTGGCACAGGTCGTAGATCGTCATGCCACAAACATACATCCCAACCTTGCCAGGCACCAAAGGCTCAAACGGCTCGAGCCGTCTATTCATGGAGTTGTAAATGCGCAAGGTCATGGTGCGTGGGGCCAGGCGGCGCATCGTTGCAGCCACTTAGAATGAGGTCTCAAACCAGTATAGCTGGCGCAAAACAGCGATTTGGCCGACCAACCTTGGCGCACCGAATCGCTCTACTTCGTGGAGAAACATCAATGAAGCACTGGCTCGTAGCCTTGGCCCTTGGCGGCAGCCTGGCCGCCCCGGCCTTGGCCCAAACAGTCAAATTTTCGACGTCGATGGGCGACATCACCGTGGCGCTGGACAAAGGCAAAGCACCTGTGTCGGTGGAAAACTTTGTCAAGTACGCCAGCAGCGGTCACTTTGACGGCACCGTCTTTCACCGCGTGATCAACGACTTCATGATCCAAGGTGGAGGCATGAACGCGGACATGGTCGAGAAGCCCACCAAAGCCCCCATCGAACTCGAAAGTGGCAATGGTTTGTCCAACGTGCGTGGCACGATTGCAATGGCGCGAACCGGGGTACCCAACTCGGCCACCTCGCAGTTCTTCATCAACGTCAAAGACAATTTGATGCTTGACAAGGCCAACTCGCGTGACGGGCATGGCTATGCCGTTTTCGGCAAAGTGATTGCAGGGATGGACGTGGTCGACAAAATTCGCGCGGTGCCTGTGGGCTCCAAAGGCCCGCATCAAAACGTCCCGGTGCAGCCGGTGACTATCAAGAAAGTGGTGGTGGTGAAATCATGAGCACAGTCGATTTGCAAACAACGGCAGGCAAGATCCGCATCGAACTCGATGATGCCAAAGCGCCAAAGTCAGTCGCTAATTTTCTGGCGTACGTGACTGCAGGGCACTACAACAACACGGTTTTCCACCGCGTCATCAAAGGCTTCATGGTGCAAGGCGGTGGTTTTGCACCCGGCATGCAGCAAAAACCGACGTTGGCCACGATTGAGAATGAAGCCAACAACGGATTGAAGAACAACAAGTACACTGTGGCCATGGCACGCACCAACGTGCCGCACTCGGCCTCGTCGCAATTTTTCATCAACGCAGCCGACAATGGTTTCCTCAACTTCACCGCTGAGACCACGCAAGGTTGGGGTTATGCGGTGTTCGGCCGTGTCACCGACGGCCAAGACGTGGTGGACGCCATCGAACGAGTTCGTACCGGCAACAAGGGTGGGCATGGTGATGTGCCCCTCGAAGACGTCCTGATTCAAACGGCCACCGTGGTCTGAATGCCTCCATGGCGTGACCAAGAACCGATGTCCACTACTCAGACGTCGGCTCTTGGAGCGCCCCAATGGCAGTCGGCCCTGCTGGCAACGCCGGCGTGGGGGTGCATTGAGTTGGTGTCCGACATCCACTTGACGCCCAGCATGCCGAAGACAGCCGCAGCGTTTTCGCGCTACTTGCAGCACAGCCGTGCCGACGCCATCCTCATCCTGGGGGACCTCTTTGAGGTGTGGATCGGCAACGATGTTCAAAGTGACGTCTTTGCCATGGATGTGATGTCGCAGTTGGCGCAGGCTGCACGCCATCGATGCGTGGCACTGATGGTTGGCAACCGCGACTTCTTGTTGTCGCCTGCCCTTCTTGCCATGCACGGTGTGTTGCCGCTGGGCGACCCCACCTTGTTGACCGCTTTTGACCAATCGATTGTGCTTTCACACGGCGACGTATTGTGTTTGGACGACATGGACTACCAGCGGTTTCGATTGCAAGTAAGAGAGCCTTCATGGCAGCAAGCTTTTCTGGCCAAACCGCGCCCAGAGCGCGCTCAGTTGGCGCGTGGGTTGCGTGATGCAAGTGAGGCTCGCAAACACGCCGATCAACCCGTGACCTTTGCCGACGCTGACCCCGGCATCACAGCGCAATGGCTGAGGGCCTTTGGTGCCAATGCCTTGATTCACGGCCACACGCATCGCCCTTGCACGCACAAGCCTGCCGTTGCAGGGGCGCCCCCAGCCACCGAGCGCCACGTGCTGAGCGACTGGGATCTGGATGGCACCAAGCGCCGGGCGCAGGTGTTGCAACTTCGCGCCTCGGGGTTCACCCGCGTCGTGCCCGACGGCGTCCAGCTTTGATGGCGACTTGAACCCCGTATGGCTTGGTGGTCAGGCTTGCACCGGTGGCGCGTCAAGCGGGCCGTCGCTCGGCGCACCATTGACGAATCGCTTTGGCAGGGCACCCTGAGCCTGCACCCTTTTTTGAAGCAGCGCAGTGAAGACGACTTGCAATCATTGCGAACACTGGTGAGTGTGTTCCTGGATGAAAAAGAGTTTGCAGGCGCCGACGGCTTCGAGGTCACCGACGAAGTCGCCGTGGCGGTGGCCACTCAAGCTTGTTTGCCCATACTGAAGATCGGCATCGGCGCTTACCGCCGTTTTGTCGGCATCGTCATGCATGCCGACGAAGTGGTGGCCAAGCGCACGGTCGAGGATGAGTATGGATTGGTGCATGAATTCGAAGAGGTCATCGCCGGCGAAGCGATGGAGGGTGGTCCCATCATGCTCAGTTGGGCAGACGCGCAAGGTGCGGCCGCGGCAACGCCAGGCTACAACGTGGTCATTCACGAGTTTGCGCACGTGATTGACATGCACGGGTTTGCCGATGCGGCGCGTTGGCAGCCTGTGCTGCAAGCCGAGTATGACCATTTCAGAGAGCGTGTGGTCTGCGGTCACAAAACGCTGCTGGACCCCTACGGAGCGCAGTCGATTGAAGAGTTCTTTGCCGTCGGCACTGAAACCTTTTTTGTGTTGCCGCACGAGCTCCACAACGATCGACCCAAGCTGGCTCAGTATTTCAGGCATGTGTACCGCCAGGACCCTTGCGCTTGGCAGGCGCCCGAACCCTTGCGCGGCCGACCTGCGCGGTAAGCCGCCTTGTCGCCTTAGCGCCGTTTTTGAGTCGTTTTTTTGGCGCTGACGGGCTTAACCCTCGTTTGGCGAGCGTCCGGTGCTTTTTTAGAACGGCGCGCAGAGCGCTTCTCTTCGTGCCGCCCTGCCCGCACACGTGCAAGGTCGTTCACCTGACGCTTGTTGGCCCTCACCTCGGTGTCGCTCTTCACCACCTGATGCAAGCGTTGTGATGCTGACTCACCGGTGGGTTCGTCGTGCAATCGCTTGGCCTTGTCCTTGGACGCGTCGCGCAACACCACTTCACCATCCTTGACCAAGCGAAAATCAATCTTGCGAGCATCCAGATCGACACGGCTAACCTGAACTTGCAGGCGCGTGCCAGCGCCGAAACGCACGCCCGTGCGTTCGCCACGGAGTTCTTGCCGCACATCGTCAAACTTGTAGTAGTCGCCGCCCAGTTCCGTGATGTGCACCAATCCTTCCACGTAGAGTGCATCCAACTGAACGAACAAGCCAAAGCTCGTGACGGTGCTGACCGTGCCAGCAAATTCCTCGCCCAAGTGATCCCGCATGTAGCGCGTTTTGAGCCATGCTTCGACGTCGCGCGAGGCATCGTCAGCGCGCCTCTCATTGACGCTGCAGTGAACGCCGGCGCCCTCCCAAGCTTGGGCCTCTTTTCCCACGGGCGCAGCGACGCGACCACCTCGGCGCGTGGCCAGCGCAGGTTCCGGTTGCTCAGGCAACCCACGTTCAATGTGGTAATGCTTGCCAGTCAAGATGGCCTTGATGGTTCGATGCACTAGCAAATCGGGGTAGCGGCGGATGGGGCTGGTGAAGTGGGTGTAAGCCTCGAACGCCAGCCCAAAGTGCCCCGCGTTGGTCGACGTGTAGATGGCTTGCTGCATGGACCTCAGCAACAACATATGAATTTGGGCGGCGTCGGGTCGGTCACGAACCGCCACCGCGATGGCCTGCATCTCGGCGGGTGTGGGTTCATCGCTGACGTTCAACCCCAGGCCCAGAACCCGCAGTTGGCTTTGCAGGGCCTGGCGCTTTTCAGCCGTGGGGCCCTGATGCACGCGAAAAAGTGAGGCGTGTTTTGATTGCGCGATGAATTCGGCAGAGCACACATTGGCCGCAAGCATCGCTTCTTCGATCAAGCGATGCGCATCGTTGCGCGTGCGAGGCACGATCCGCTCGATCCGCCCGTTGTCATCACAAATGATTTGTGTCTCGGTGGTTTCGAAGTCGATGGCGCCTCGACGAGAGCGTTCGCGAAGCCGTGCCCTGAACACGTGGTGCAGGTTCAACAAGTGCGGCAAGAGCTCGGCGCGACGCTTGGCTTGTGGGCCGCGCGTGTTGGTGAGCACCTCGGCCACTTCGTCGTACGTCAAACGCGCGAACGATGTGAACACAGCAGGGTAGAACTGGTACGCGTGGATGGTGCCGTCAGCGGTGATCACCATGTCACACACCATGGCCAAGCGCTCTACATCGGGGTTGAGCGAACACAGGCCGTTGGACAACTTCTCGGGCAACATCGGAATCACCCGACGTGGAAAGTAAACCGACGTGGCTCGGCCGTAGGCGTCTACGTCCAGTGCGTCACCGGGCTTGACGTAGTGGCTAACGTCGGCAATGGCCACCAGCAGGCGGTAGCCCTCGGTCGCGGTTTTGCCGCGCCCCACCTTGATGGATTCGCAATACACAGCATCGTCAAAATCACGGGCGTCTTCGCCATCGATCGTGACCAAGGGCACGTCCCGCAAATCGACACGGTTTTTTCGGTCGGCCGCTCGCAGCGACACCGGCAACGACGCAGCCTGCGCCAGGGCTTCTTGGGAAAAACGATGCGGCACTTCAAACTTGCGCACCGCAATTTCGATCTCCATGCCTGGGTCGTCGATGTCGCCCAGCACTTCGGTGATGCGTCCCACGGGCTGCGCAAACATCGAGGGCGGTTCGGTCAATTCAACCGCCACCACCTGTCCGACTTGCGCGTTGAGCGTGGCATTCTTGGCAATCAGAATGTCTTGCCCGTATCGCTTGTCCTCGGGCGCAACGACCCACACACCACCCTCGTGCAACAACCGCCCAATGAGTGGAGAGCGTCGACGCTCGATGATGTCGAGCACGCGGCCCTCGGGGCGGCCGCGGCGATCAAAGCGCACCACGCGAACGCGAACGGTATCGCGGTGCATGACGGTGGCCATTTCTTGAGGTGACAGAAACACATCACCCGCACGGTCACCGGTGGTGACAAAGCCATGGCCGTCGCGGTGGCCCATCACGGTGCCTTCGATTTCGCTCATCAAGGCGACAGCAGGCGTGGATTCTGAGGGGGGCGATGAAGGAGGAGTGGATCGTTTGATGTTAGACTTTCGGGTTCCTGAGAGCCCAGGTGGCGGAATTGGTAGACGCACTAGTTTCAGGTACTAGCGGGTAACTCCGTGGGGGTTCGAGTCCCTTCCTGGGCACCAAGAAAGTATGAAGGCCAGCGCAACATGCGGTGGCCTTTTTTTTAGACAGCGAACTTCTTCGCCAGACCTTCAGGGCGGAGGTTGTCGTACTCCTCAAACGGCTGATGGATCCACGGGCTGGTGGGCAGCAACTCGACGAAGTAGTCGGGGGTGTAAGTGGAAACGCCTTTGGTCCAGACCACGGCTGACTTGAGTTCGTCAATGGCTGGGTTCTCGCGAATGCGATCAACCACGGCACGAAGCGTGATGCCCGAGTCCGCCAGGTCGTCCACCAACAGCACACGGCCTGCCAGTTCTCCTTTGGGCAGGGTGATGTACTTGGCCATGTCCAGGCGGCCCTGGATGGTGCCGCCGTCTGAGCGGTAAGAGCTTGTGCTCATGATCGCCAAGGGTTTGTCAAACACGCGCGACAGCACGTCACCGGGACGCATGCCGCCACGTGCCAAACACAAAATCTGGTCAAACGCCCAGCCCGATGCGTGAATCTTCAGCGCCAGCCGTTCAATCAGGTGGTGGTATTCGTCCCATGACACATAAAGGTGTTTGCCGTCGTCGGTCAACATGGTTTTGATCCTTGTCGTTAGGTTTTGAAGGGGTGCCGAAGCAAGATGGTGTGATCGCGGTCAGGGCCAGTCGACACCATGTCAATCGGCACGTCGATGTAGGCTTGCACGTGCTCGAGGTAGGCTCGCGCATTGGCCGGAAGCTGGTCCCATTGCGTGATGCCAGCCGTGCTGCCAGGCCACCCTGCAAAGGTTTGATATTGGGGTTCGCAAAGAGCAATGTCGTCTGCATCCAAGGGAAGGATGTCGATGATCTTGCCGTTCAGCTTGTAACCGACACATACCTTGATTTCTTTCAAGCCATCGAGCACGTCAAGCTTGGTGAAGCAAACACCTGAAATGCCATTGATGATCATCGAGCGCTTGAGCGCTGCGGCGTCCAACCAGCCGCAACGGCGCGCCCGTCCCGTGACCGTGCCGCGCTCTTGTCCTACTGTACTGAGGTGGTGGCCAACAGTGCCTTGATCATTGATGTCCAACTCGGTAGGGAAAGGCCCAGAGCCCACCCGCGTCGTGTAGGCTTTGGTAATGCCCAGGATGTAGTGCAATTGGTTGGGCCCCACGCCCGAACCGGCGGCGGCGTTGCCGGCGACGCAGTTGCTCGACGTTACGTACGGGTACGTACCGTGGTCGATATCCAATAACGTGCCCTGCGCGCCCTCAAACAGGATGTTGTCGCCGCGCGCGCTGCTTTGGTGCACCAAATAGCCCACGTCGGCCATCAGGGGCCGCAGTTGCTCGGCCAAACGCATCGCTTCGTCGTAAATGGGCGTCAAGGGCAACGCCTGTCGGCGCAATGAACCGGCCAGCGATTCGTTGTGCACCGCCAGCAGTGTTTCGAGGCGTTGCTTGAAGCGCTCGGGGTGCTTCAAGTCTTGCACCCGCAGTGCGCGCCGAGCCACTTTGTCTTCGTAGGCTGGGCCAATGCCTTTGCCCGTGGTGCCAATCTTGCCGGCGCCACTCGATTCGCGCAAGGCCTCACGCGCAGCATCCACCTCGACGTGAAACGGCAAGATCAAGGGACACGATTCGCTCAGGTACAGACGCGAACGCACGTCGATGCCCATGGCTTCCAGTCGTGTGATTTCTTTGAGCAAGTGTGTAGGGTCCACCACCACACCGTTGCCGATGTAGCAAGCAATGCCCTCTCGCATCACGCCGCTGGGGATCAGTTGCAACGCCGTTTTGACACCATTGATGACCAACGTGTGCCCGGCGTTGTGCCCCCCCTGAAAGCGCACCACCCCCTTGGCGTGGGTGGTAAGCCAGTCGACAACCTTGCCCTTGCCCTCGTCGCCCCACTGCGTGCCTACCACGACAACGTTGCGGCCACCACTTGTTGAAGTGTTCATGGGATGTTTTGAACTTCCATCATTCGCTTAATTTCGGTGAGGCGATCGCGCCTGCACCACCCACGTTCCACCAGCCGCAACCAACTCCCGGTCACCGTTGAACGTCGCACCGTCTTGCTCATGGCCTGGCAATACACAGACGACAGTCTCGCCAGCCGTCCTCAACTTGCGGATGGCACTGCGCAGGGCTTCGTCCTCGCGCCATGGCGCAAGGATGGCCGTGGGTGGCGATGGAGCTTGGCTGTGCGTGGACAAAGCCTTCAAGTCCAAGCTGAAACCGGCTGCGGGGCGGTTGCGCCCAAACACAGCGCCCACCTCGTCGTAGCGGCCACCGCGCACCAAAGATTGCTTGCCGCCCGTGGCAAAGATCGAAAACCGGGAACCGGTGTAGTAGGCGCTGCCACCCATGTCTGCGAGGTCGTAGACCACGCTCACATCAGGGTGCGCAGCTTTGAGCCGCTCGCCAAGCCAGCGCAATTGAGCGAGCGCCTCGTTGATAAGGGCGCGTTGGGGAAGCCGCTCTTGTGCCTGCACCAGCACGGCCTCGGTGCCGTACAGCTCCAACAGGCTCAGCAGCGCCTGGCGCACACCCAGCGGCAGCGCTGATGCGCGGTGCCCTAGCGCCGCCGTGTCTTTGGCAGACAGCGCTTCCATCAAGCCTTCAAGGTGCGCAGCATCCACCGGCAAGCCTGACAACACACCCCGGGCAATTCGCGCATCACCGAGGTCAATCACACACTGGGTGACGCCAGTTTGTGCCAAACCATCGAGGGCCAGTTCAATCACTTCGAGGTCGGCTTCGATGCCTGCGTGGCCATAAATTTCTGCGCCGAACTGCAAAGGCTCTCGTGTGGCATGCGGCCCGTCAGCACCGGTATGCACCACCGGCCCACAGTAGCAAAGCCGTGCCACGCCTTGCCGGTTGAGCAAATGGGCGTCAATGCGCGCCACTTGGGGTGTGGTGTCGGCTCTCAAGCCCAGGGTTCGGCCACTCAGTTGATCGATCAGCTTGAAGGTTTTGAGATCAAGGGCGTGACCCGTGCCCGAAAGCAGTGACTCAAGGTACTCGATCAAGGGCGGCATCACCAACTCAAAGCCATAGCCATGAGCCAGATCCAAAAGGGTACGCCTAAGCTGCTCTAGGTGCCTTGCCTGGGCAGGCAACACGTCGGCAATGTCTTCGGGCAGCAGCCATGCAGATTGCATGAAAAACACAGAGGCGTTAAAAACCGCATTGTACGGGAGGCGGTGTTTGGCATGGGACGGCGCCCGGGCCGTCAAGCGCTTGAGTCCAACGCGTCGGCGCCTTTCAGAATCGCCACCACATCCCCGCGCCGTTTGGCGCCGAGCTTTTCCAGCACGGTGGCGACGTGATGCTCTACCGTGCGTGGCGACCGCGACAAGGCCGCCGCGATTTCTTGATTGCTCAAGCCCTTCGCGACAAGTGTTGCGACTGATTGTTCTTTCGTGGTCAGACCAAAACGGTTCCCGCGAGCGGCTGTGTGAGGCCCCAGCTTGATGCCCTTGACGCCAGCCACCCCCAGTTTGCGCGCCAACTTTCGTGCATAGCTCGACAGTGCAGTAGCGCCCATTTGGTCAAAGATGGCGATGGCCTGGCTCAAAGCCAGTGGGTCGTCCGCCGGATCGATGTTCAACATGGCCAAGGCTTGGTGATGCGACATGCCCAGTGCCGCCCATTGCTTGGCAGCGCTTGCATGGTCACCCGAGACTTCCGCTTCGCAGGGTGGCGCAAGGGCACCAAGACGCAAGGTGCTGGGATCGCGTCCGACGCGTTGGTACCAACACGCCAGCTCGCCGCGATCCCAGAGGCTAAGACCCGTGCACTTTTCGACCGCTTGTTCCACCAAAGCGGCACTGGCGTCGTGATGGCCGCGCAGCCACTCTGCCTCGATCATGGCCATGGCCACTGGCACGATGTAGTCGGGCTCGCCCATGGTCACCACACGCGACCACAAAGCACAGATGTCCTGCCAATGAGCCTCCACGTCACGCACCACATCGATGGCGGCCAGGGCCGTTTGTGCTGGCAAGCGCGCCTGCGGCGGCATGTTCCGCAAATGGATGGCCTCCTGGGCAATCACTTCAGCTTCGATCAAACGCCCTTGAAGCATGCGCACGTGGGCAAAGCCACCCAGCATGTTGCAGGCAACAGAGTCCAGATCGTGTTGCTTGGCGTATCGCGTGCCGTCGACCAAAAACGTTTCAGCTTGAGGCAACATGCGGTTGCGCACTGATGCGGCGCTTCCGTTGACAAAGACGCGCGCCACTTGATCGTGAAGCCCGTGTTTGATGGCCAAGTCAAGACTCTGCTGCAACAGCTCAAGGCCGCGAACCTGACCGCTGTCGACCAAGGCGGCGCCAATGTTGTTGAGCGCATGAACCTCCACATCGGGCGCGTCAAATTGGCGCGCCAGCGCAATGGCGCGATTGCCCCATTCCTCGGCCATCTTCCAGTCGTTGGCCATCATGAAAGTGGCCGAACGGGTGCTGTAGACCCACGCCAACTCACGCCCTGGCGCAAATGATTCAAGCAGCGAGATGGCTTCATCCAAGCATTGCTCGGCCTCAGCGTTCTGGAGCTTGCTTCGATACAGCCGTGCAAGCCATCGCAAGTTCATGCCTACCTGCGGCCTTTGACCCAGTGCTTTGCGCAGGGCCAACGCTTCCTTGCGTGCATCAAGTACAGCATCGCTGGCGTCTCCGATCACCATGGCCTCGAACGCCCATCGCTCGAGCAGATCGGCGCGTGCATCAAGCGTCAAGCCATGCGCATATTGCAAGGCCATCTTGTAATGCGCGGCTGCCTCTCGATGGGCCCCCAGTTTTGCCGCCATCATTGCCGCCCTCGGTGCCGTGGCAAGAACGGCATCAGCATCATGAGCCTCCTGCGCGTGGTACGCCATGCGATCCACCGCCTCTGGCGCGTTGCGCCGCAAACGTTCGTAGACTTCGGTGTGCTTGGCCCGTCTGCGCATCTCAGAGATGGCGCCCTCAACAGCGCGCCGTGCCAACTCGTGGCGAAACGCCAGCCCACGACCATGCCAACGCAACAAGCCCGCATCAACACATTCGTCGATGCCCTCGCTGGCGAATTCACCCGCAAGCCCATTGATCATGTCGAGCTCCATCGAGCCCGGCGCCAAACTTGCTGTCTCCAGCACCTTGCGTGCGTCGGCACCGACTCGCTGCGCGCGAGCCAGTACCGCCGCCGCCACGGTACCCGGCACGGTGGCGTAAACGTCGGCACCACGCTCGGCAGATGCCACCACTTCCGTCGCAAAAAACGGATTGCCTCCCGTGATGCGGTGAAGCGCCAAGGCGTCAAGGGGCGCAAGCCCAGCCAGTTGGGCCAATGCTTGATGGCTGAGTGGCTTCAAGTCAATCATCACCACGTCCGCCACTGGCAACTCTCCGACAACCTGCGTGAGTGGGTGCATCGGGCCGACTTCATCATCGCGATAGGACGCAATCAGCACCACAGGCCACTGGTGCACACGCCGGCCCAGGTACTTCAAGAAGTCCAAGGTAAGGTGATCGGCCCAATGCACGTCCTCCAGCACCAGCACCTTGACATCGTGGCCCTGCAAGCCTCGCCCGATTCGGCGTTGAGACGCTTGCAAGTCGGTGGCGATGGCGGCAAACAACTCGATGGGCGGTCGTTGCGCGCGAACGGCTTCTTGCACGTCGGCGCCCATGCCTGCTGCGAGGTCGATCACAGGGCCCAGCGGACGGGGCGTAAAAAGTGCTTCGCACCCACCCCACAAAACGTGGCTCCCCAATACCACTGTCTGGGCTGCCCAAGCTTGCAAGAGGCTGGATTTGCCAATGCCCGATTCGCCACGCACGAGCACATTGCACCCCTTGCCCAAGCTCGCTGCGGCGATTGCCGCGTGCAAGTCAGCAAAGGCGCTGTCACGTTCGATCAGGGTCTTTGGGCTCAACATGGGCTCAGCTACGGATGCGATGGCTTTTTCTTGCGCAATGTCCAATGCGCTCCTGGTGACTATAGGCGCGAGTGTCCACTAACCAAGCGCAGTCTTCTGGGTAAGCGCGGTCAAACAACAGGTCAGGTGTCCAGCCGATGCCAACGTTTGTTCAGGAGCTCAAAGGGCAGACACGATCAAAAGCACTGCCCCCACTGCCACGCTGACCAACCCCACGAATCGCAACTGCCCTTCCCCAAGCGCCAAAACTTTGACCATGGTTTGCCGCCAAGTGGAAGGGCTGAGCAAGGGCATCAGCCCTTCGATCACCAGCACCACTCCCACCGCTGCTAGCACGGTTTCGAGCATGGCGTGGTCAACAATCGGAAGGATTAAGGATTGGGCTGGATGGGGCGGCTCAGGCGCCTCAACGCTTGGTAGACCCCGGTGCAGCCTGAGGTGCACCACGCATGGTCTTGAAAAACTCACTGCTCGGGTCGATCACCATCACGTCGCTCTTGGTTTTAAAGCTTTCGCGGTAGGCCTCAAGACTGCGGTAGAACTGGGCAAACTGAGGATCACGGCCGAATGCTTCCGCGTAAAGGGCGGAGGCCTTGGCGTCACCACCACCGCGCACCTTTTGGGCGTCTCGGTACGCTTCCGCCACGATCACCTCGCGCTGGCGGTCTGCATCAGCGCGGATCTTTTCAGATTCAGCTGCCCCTTGTGATCGCAGTTCGTTGGCCACCTGTTGGCGCTCGGATTGCATGCGTCGATACACCGCGTCGGTGATGCTGGCCACAAAGTCGACACGTTTGACACGCACGTCAACGATCTCGATGCCGAAAATCTTGGCGTCATCCAACAAGCGCTCTTTGACTTCGCTCATGACCTTTTCACGGTCGCTGGCCAAGATGCCACTCACCGTACGGCGCGTCACCACTTCGTTGAATGCGGCTTGGGCCACCGGTGACAGCCTGCTTTCCAGGTTGCGCATGTCGGCGCCGTTGTTGCGGATGAACTGACGCGGATCGGTGATGCGCCATTTGATCAACCAGTCGATGATGATGCTTTGCTTCTCCGCCGTAAAAATGGGGCGCGATTCAGTGCCGTCGAGCGTCTGGATGCGCTTGTCCAAGTACACAACATTCTGAAACGGTGGTGGCTGCTTCCATTTCAGTCCCGGCTCAGCGATCACGTCTTTGATTTCGCCAAGCGCGTAAACCACCGCAAACTGCCGTTGGTCCACCACGAACATGGTCGACGCCAACACCATCACGGCGATCAACGCCGATGCAATAAAAAGTCCAATGCGATTCATGGGTATCAAGCTTTCTTAGCGTCCATCGCGATCACGCGTGCGTCCACTTTCGCGCGCACGGGGGTCGGCTGCACCTGTTGTGGCAGGCGTGGGCATGGGTGTTGCCACGTCAATGGGTGATGCCGTCGCGCCAGCGACAACCGCAGCCCCAGCGCTTTGCATCAATTTGTCCAATGGCAAGTACATCAAATTGGAGCCACTGCGGCTTTCAACCATCACCTTGCTGACATTGGAGTAGACCTGCTGCATCGACTCCAAATAGAGGCGGTCACGCGTCACTGCGGGGGCCTTTTGGTATTCGGTCAGCACCTGCTTGAAGCGGTCCGAGTCACCACTGGCCCGTGCCACGATGGCAGAGCTGTAGCCTGAGGCTTGCTCTTTCAAGCGCGCCGCCGTGCCTTGTGCCTTCGGGATGATGTCGCTCGCGTAGGCTTGACCCTCATTTTTGAAGCGCCTGCCATCGGCCCCTGCCTTGACTGCGTCGTCAAATGCAGCCTGAACTTGCTCGGGCACCTGAACGCTCTGCACGTTGACGTTGGCAATCACTATGCCCGTCTTGAGGCGGTCAAGCTGTGATTGCAGCGACTTGGCCACGTCGGCAGCGATGGCATCGCGCTGTTCGTACAAAACTTCATCGACCTTGTTGCGACCCACCACCTCACGCACGGCTGATTCAGCCGCCAACATGACGGCTTCGGCTGGCGCCGCGTTCTCGTATAGGTACGCTCGCGCGTCTTTGAGCCGGTATTGCACCGTGAATCGGATGTCGACGATGTTCTCGTCCTGCGTCAGCATGGATGAGTCTCGGAGCGCCGTCGCCGCCACCACGCTGTTGCGGCCAACATCCACCGACCTGGTTTGGGTCACGGGGATGGTGTCATGCGCTTGGAAAGGGTAAGGCCAGCGGTACTTCCAACCGGCATCTTGGGTGCTGGTGTACCGGCCAAATGTCGTCACCACCGCTTGGTGGCCTTCCTGGACGATGAAAAACCCGCTACCCAACCACACAAACGTACCCACCACGGCGATCAGCCCCGCGCCAATGCCCGCACTTTTCATGTTGGGTTCAAAGGCCGGGCCACCGCCTCCGCTGTTGTTGTCGCCACCCCCGCCGCCGCCATCGTTTGACCTGCGCTTGGGCGTTTGGTCTTTGCCACCACTTCCAAACAGGCCACCCAACTTGCGGTTGAAGTCACGCCAAAGCTCGTCTAGATCGGGTGGCCCTTCATTTTTACCGTTACTCATCAATACGTTGCGAGTCAATGCTCGAGCTGCAGCCGCGACATCGCGCAACCGGTAGCCCCAAGATTGGGCGGAATCAAGCGGGTTGGAACCTGCACTCATGCTGGGGCTGATGCTCGTGTAAGTGGTGATGAACTTGAAGTAAGTGGTGGTAGTCGCATGGATCTCAAGGACCCATGCCAAGCCGAGCTTGTCAATACGTCGGGACTTCCAGGAGGGATTCAATCGGTTGCATGCTGTTTGGGCAGGTCTTGACCTGTTCCAGCCTCGAATTTTGCCTTGGAATCGCCCAGTGCGGCGTCCCACGCTGGCCCGTTGTCGCTATTTCGGGCCATGGCCAAGGCTGCCAGGGTTTGGCGAAGCTCTGGCAGCCCGCTGCCATCAAGGGCGCTGACAAAGACGCGGGTAACGTGCCCCTTGCCACCACCGGCCGTTGCGTGCTCCATTTGATCAACCAGAACGCGGGGCTGCCTAGAGGGCTCCAGGCGGTCAATCTTGTTGAAGACAACCACTTGCTCAATGTCACCCGCACCAATATCAACCAGGACGCGGGCAACCTCGGTCATTTGCTCGAACAGCTGCGGGCTGGACGCGTCCACCACGTGCAGCAACACGTCAGCGTCGGTAGCTTCTTGCAGTGTGGCTTGAAAGGCATCCACCAGCCGGTGCGGCAACTCGCGGATGAAACCGACCGTATCAGACAACGTGACTGACGATTGGGCATCGGCCAGCCACAGGGCACGGGTGGTGGTGTCTAGCGTGGCAAACAACTGGTCTGCCGCATAGCTGCGGGCCTTTACCAGTGCATTAAAGAGCGTGCTTTTGCCAGCGTTGGTGTACCCCACCAAAGACACGCGCATGGCACCGGTTCGAACACGCGCGCGACGTTGCGTGTCGCGTTGACGCTTGACTTTGCCAAGCTTGACCTTTAGCGCTTTGATTCGGTCGTCCAGCATCCGGCGGTCCAACTCAATTTGGGCCTCGCCAGGCCCACCTCGACCGCCAATGCCGCCTTGCTGGCGCTCGAGATGGTTCCAACGGCGCACCAAGCGGGTGGCAATGTATTGCATGCGCGCCAACTCAACCTGCAACTTACCTTCGTGACTGCGCGCGCGGTCGCCAAAAATATCGAGGATCAGTGCGGTACGGTCTGACACGGCAACGCCCAAGTGCCGCTCCAGGTTGCGCTGCTGCGCCGGTGAAAGGGCTTGATCGAAGATCACACCATTGGCGTTGTGCGCCAGCACCAGTGCTTTGATCTCATCAGCCTTGCCGCTGCCCACAAACAAGGCTGCGTCAGGCGCTTTTCGCCGGGTGACGACCCGCGCCACGGGCTCGTCTCCAGCCGATTTGGCCAACAGGGCCAATTCGTCAAGCGACTCGTCAAAATAGGTCGATCCGCCTAGGTCGACACCCACGAGTACAGCGCGTGGGACCTCAGGCAGCGTGGAGTGGGTTTCGCGCAAAGTCAGGACGGCGTTTCTTCGGCACCCGCCTCTTGCGCGTGGAAATTGACGGCACGGCCCGGTACGACAGTGGAAATGGCGTGTTTGTAGACCATTTGGGTGACCGTGTTGCGCAACAGCACGACGTACTGATCAAAAGACTCGATGTGCCCTTGAAGTTTGATGCCGTTGACGAGGTAGATCGACACTGGAACGTGCTCTTTGCGCAGCAGGTTCAGAAATGGATCTTGAAGGAGTTGCCCTTTGTTGCTCACGATATGCTCCGTGTTGAGAGAGTTGTTGGTAGGCGCTAAACCCAAGTCACGTTATCACAAGCCGCCCCTTGCGTGAGCGCGGCAGGATCAATGTCACATGCCAACGTGGGAGTCATTGATCCTCAAAAGGGTTCCGAGAAGTTTTCATCTCGATCCGCAAAGGGGTGCCAACCAGTTTGAATTTTTCGCGGATGCGCCCTTCCAGAAAGCGCTTGTACGCCGCAGAAATGTGCTCTAGCGAGTTGCCGTGAATCACAACCACTGGGGGATTCATACCACCTTGGTGGGCATACCGAAGCTTGGGTCTGAAGTTTCCAGCCCTCGGAGGCGCTTGGTGCGCCACCGCATCCTGCAGGATGCGCGTCAGTTGCGGCGTGGGCAGTTTGCGCACAGCCGACTCATGCGCCTTGGCCATCGAGCGCCACAGCGGCGCCAAACCCTGGCGTTTGAGGGCCGAGATCCGGTGTACGTCAGCAAACTTCAAAAACGCCAAACGCGTTTCAAGCGAACGCTCAAGCATCTGGCGCTGGTAGCTGTCGACCGCATCCCACTTGTTGATGGCTACCACGACGGCGCGACCCGTCTCCAGAATGTAGCCAGCGATGTGGGCGTCTTGATCGGTCACGTCTTGCGACGCGTCGAGCAACAGCACCACCACGTTGGCATCAGCGATGGCTTGCAGCGTCTTCACCACCGAGAACTTTTCAATGGCCTCGAACACCTTGCCTTTGCGCCGAATGCCAGCGGTGTCGATCAACTCAAAGTCCCTGCCGTCACGCTTGAGGGGGACCACGATGGCGTCGCGCGTGGTGCCCGGTTGGTCAAACGCCACCAAGCGCTCTTCGCCCAACCAAGTGTTGATGAGTGTGCTCTTGCCGACGTTGGGGCGCCCGGCAATTGCGATGCGCAATGGCCTGGGCGAGCCGTCGTCCAGCTCGGGGGGTTTGGGTGCTTCAGCTGGCAGAACGGCCAACAAGGCGTCGGCCAAGTCACGGATGCCCTGACCGTGCGCAGCCGACACAGGTTGCGGTTCGCCAATGCCCAGCTCATGCAGTTCGCCCAGCAATGGCGACGTGCCCATGCCCTCGGCCTTGTTTGCGGCCACGATGACGGGCTTGCCGCTGACGCGCAGCGTCTTGGCAATGTCGTGGTCTTGGGCTGTGACACCGGCGCGCAGATCCACCACAAACACAATGGCGTCAGCTTCAGCAATGGCTTGCTGGGTTTGCTTGGCCATGGCCGCAACGACACCTGTTGGTTTGCTCGGCTCAAACCCGCCCGTGTCCACCACGATCACTTCACGGTCACCCAGCATGGCGTCGCCATAGTGGCGGTCACGGGTGAGACCGGCGAAATCCGCGACGATGGCATCGCGGGTGGCCGTCAAGCGATTGAACAGCGTGCTCTTGCCAACGTTGGGGCGGCCCACCAGGGCAACGACGGGTTTCATGGATGCAGCGATTGAGCGAGCCGCAGTGGCGCGCTGTTGGGATGGCTCAAAACTCAGTCCACCGCAATGCCGTTCACGGCACCACTGCGGTTGACCACCACCATCATGCGCCCCACGACGACGGGCGTGCCCACCACAGGCGCGCCATCGGTGGCCAAGCGCTGCATGGTGTCACCGGTGTTGCGGTCAAAGAAATGCAAGTAACCCTGCGCGTCGCCAAAGGCAACCGCCTTGGGAAGCACCACAGCGCCACTTAAGCCTCGGAAGCGTACGCGTTCATGTGTCCAGGTGGTTTGGCCATTGCTCGTGCCCCACGCCGTGACACGGTCGCTGGAGTCAGCTGCCACCAGCAGCTTGGCGTCAGCGCCCACAGCGCCCCCGCCGTTCACTGGTTTGGACCACAACAAGGCGCCGCGTTCAACGTTGACGCAACCCAACGCGGTTTGGTATGAACGCACACAAACCGTGTCGCCCAGCCGAACCGCGGGCCCGACCAAATCAGCGAGTCGCTCGACTTCGTTGGTACCGCGCGGCGTGGCCAACGGCACCTCAAAATTAACGGTGCCGCGCAACGGATCGACTGCGGCAAGGCGTGGGCCAATGCCCACCAACAAAGTGTCTTTGTAGGGGGTGACAACGCCAGCGCTCACGAGACCCAGTGCGTCACCTGCTGGCCGCTGCAGTGTCCAAAGGGATTGGCCGTCGAGGGCGTCAAACGCTTGCACGGTGCGATCAACACCCAGCACGAATACACGCTCGCCGGCCACCAAAGGTGCCGATGTGACTTGGGCCGCCAGTGGCTTTCGCCAAATCACAGCATCTTTGGTGAGCACCACCAGTTCGTTGGCTCGCGTGACCACAGCCGCACGGGTGCCATCGAAGCCAACGCCCGCCACGATGGGCGCCCCAACGTTGACACGCCAGACGTCTTGACCAGTCGCTGCTTGAATCAATGCAACCGTGCCATCACTGCTGGCCAACAACACCGCGTCACCTGCTACGGCTGGCATCAGGGGAAAATTGACACGATCAAATTTTACCGACCACTGGGAGCGGGCACTGAAAGTCGTGGCTGTCAAATTTTCGAGTGGCGTTGGTTTGGGTTTATCGCCCGAGCATGCGCTGAGCATGAGCAAGCCCCATAGCACCATCGCTTGCCGCACGCCGCCGAGGGCGAGAGGCATCATTTTGTGGCTCCCGAAGCTGCGGCAGCCGGCGCTGCGCCCATGGCCGCCAACTTGGCATCTATCAATTGGCGGTAGTCCAGTTTTTCGTCGATCAGCTTGTGGGCCAGTTCGTACGATTTGCGCGCTTGGTCCGCCTGCCCCAGCGCCGCCTGAACGTCGCCGCGCCGGTCGGCTGCAAGTGCAGCCATGGTGCCCTCAACGGGCCCGATGGCATCCAATTGCTTGAGTGCCTCGTTGTGAAGCTTTTTGTCCATCAGCAGCCCGGCAGCATGCATGCGTGCCATGGTTTTGACTTCGGCGTCGCCAGCGTTGTCACTCACCCAAGCCAGTGTTTTGAGCGCCTCGTCAATTTGCGATTGACCAGCTTGAACTTTGGCAGCCAGCAAACCCGCATTGGCAGCGTAAGGGGTGCGACCGTACCGGTCTTTGATGTCGTTGAAGACCACACCCGCTCGGTTGGCGTCTTTGCTTTGGGCAGCTTTTTGCATTTGGTCATACAACACCGCAGCGCCCTCGGCTTGGTTGCGCTGCCACAGGTTCCAGCCGTTGTAGGCGGCAAACCCAGCCAACACAATCGCCAGCGTCCAGGTGACCAGATTGCCGTATTGCCGCCAAAACGCCTTGAATGCGTCGAGTTGTTCTTGCTCTTGAAGATCGAGAGGGGATGCCATGCTAAGGGCTCAACGCAAGCGCTGGGCTGGTTTTCGGTGAAAGGCTGAATTATGCGTTGCCGACCATCCTGAAATGGAGGTGCTCCGGCAAGTTTGGTGAATACTTCAAATCAAGGTGGCAGCGAGGAGCAGCCTCACAGCTTTGCCAGCAATGACTGGAACCACGCCTCCACACCAACCAAAGGCTGCAGCACCTGCGCGCCTTGCCCGTCACGCAATGCTTTGACAGCAACCTCGCCTCGCGCAATCTCGTCGTCACCAAACAAGAGTGCATACCGAGCGCCACTGCCATCAGCGCGTTTGAATTGTGCCTTCATGCCGCCACCGCCCGCGTGCAACGTGACTGCAACGCCCAGGGCCCGCAGCCGTTCGATGGTGACCAGGGCCTGGGGCAGCGCCGCCGCGTTGGGGACGATCGCGTAAGCGTCTGCCAAGGGCGCTTGGGGAAACAAGTTCAATTCGTCCAGCAGCAAGACAACGCGTTCGAGCCCGCATCCAAACCCGACGCCAGGCGCGGGTTTGCCACCCAATTGCTCAACGAGGCCGTCGTAGCGGCCCCCGCCGCAGATCGTGCCTTGGGCACCCAAGCGGTCCGTCACCCACTCAAACACCGTCAGGTTGTAGTAGTCAATGCCACGCACGAGCCGGGGATTGATGACGTAGGGCACGCCTGCAGCGTCCAACACGGCGCGCAGTGAAGCGAGGTGCGCCAACGAGCTGGCGCCCAAAAAGTCAATCAACTTGGGAGCGCTCTCGACCACGGCCTTCATGGCGGGGTTCTTGCTATCGAGGATGCGCAATGGGTTGCTGTGCAATCGTCGCTGTGCGTCTTCATCCAGCGCACTGCGGTTGGCTTCAAAGTGGGCTATCAATGCCTCGCGGTGCGCCATGCGTTCGCTGCTTTCGCCCAGGCTGTTGAGCTCCAAGCGCACGTCTTGGCCCACCACCAACCCAAGCGCTTGCCAAAGCGCCAGGCCCATCAGAATGATCTCGGCGTCCACGTCAGGGCCGGCGAAGCCCATGGCCTCGACGCCGAACTGGTGAAACTGGCGATAGCGCCCCTTTTGAGGGCGCTCGTGGCGAAACATGGGGCCAACGTACCAAAGGCGCTTGCCCCCTTCGTACAACATAGAGTGCTCGACTGCAGCGCGCACAACACCTGCCGTGTTTTCGGGGCGCAGCGTCAGCTTGTCGCCATTCATGGCGTCTTCAAAGGAGTACATCTCCTTTTCGACAATGTCGGTCACCTCACCCAGCCCGCGAACAAACAAGGCCGTTGGTTCGACGATGGGCGTGCGGATCTCGCCGTAGCCGTAGCGCAGCATTTGGCTTCGAATGATGCCCTCAAGCCATTGCCACTTGGCCGAGGCCGGCGGCAGCAGATCATTCATGCCTTTGACGGCCGTCAATCGAGTTTCAGCCATGGTGATGGGGGGTCGCTGAGTGGTCATAAAGTAGCGCAACGCACGACGCTGCGTCTGCCTTCAAAGTATGCATCGGTCACGCAGTGGCGCGACCACAGATGGCGGCCGACTGGGTCAGTGGTTGACGGTTGCCGCCTGCGCGCCAAAGCGACGTTCAACGTAGCTTTCAACGATGCGCTGAAACTCGGTGACAATGCCGTCGCCTCGCAGGGTCATGGCTTTTTCGCCGTCGATGAACACGGGTGCCGCTGGGGCCTCACCGGTGCCAGGCAGGCTGATGCCGATGTCTGCATGCTTGCTCTCGCCAGGCCCGTTGACGATGCATCCCATCACAGCCACTTTGAGGGTTTCAACGCCAGGGTACTTGGCCTTCCAAACGGGCATGCTGGTGCGCAAGTGGTTGTCAATTTGTTGTGCCAGCTCTTGGAAGGTGGTGCTGGTGGTGCGCCCGCAACCAGGACATGCTGTGACGCTGGGGTTGAAGGTGCGCAGCCCCAACGACTGCAACAGCTCCAGCGCGATCATCACTTCCTGGGTTCTTGACTCACCCGGCTGCGGCGTGAGCGAGACACGGATGGTGTCGCCGATGCCCTCTTGCAACAAAATGGCGAGTGCCGTTGCCGAGGCCACAGTACCCTTCGTTCCCATGCCTGCTTCGGTCAGGCCCAGGTGCAGGGCGTGGTCGGTGCGCTTGGCCAAGGCACGGTATACCGAGATGAGGTCTTGCACACCACTTACCTTGCAGCTGATGATGATTTGATCAGGGTTCATGCCCAACTCGACTGCATGGGCAGCGGACGTGATGGCCGATGAAACCAGTGCCTGATACATCACCAACTTGGCATCCCAAGGCTCGCGTCGCTTGGCGTTGTCGTCCATCAGCGACGCCAGCAGCTCTTGGTCAAGGCTGCCCCAATTGACCCCGATGCGAACCACTTTGTCGTGTTTGATGGCGGCCTCAATCATTTGGCCAAACTGCCGATCACGTTTGTCTCCCTTGCCCACATTGCCAGGGTTGATTCGGTATTTGGACAATGCCTGCGCCATGGCAGGGTGGTCTGTCAGGAGTCGGTGCCCGTTGTAGTGAAAGTCGCCGATCAAGGGCACGTCGATGCCCATGCGGTCGAGTTGGTCGCGGATGTGTGGCACCGCTTGAGCGGCTTCTGGCGTGTTGACGGTGATGCGAACCATTTCGCAACCCACTTGTGCCAATTCTTTGCATTGAATGGCCGTCCCAATTGCATCCACGGTATCGGTGTTGGTCATGGCCTGCACGCGCACGGGCGCATCACCACCGACAGTGACCACGCGCGAGCCCCATACCACCCGTGCCTGGCGAGATCGCCGTGCAGACACCACGGCAGCTTCGATGGGTTGGTCAAGATCAAAGGGATTCATGGATTTACTTCAGTTCCAGTCGAATCGTATTGCCGACACTGCCTGAGGTGACATCGACGCGTTCACCTCGGTAGCGCAACTCGGTGTTGGCCACGGACCCCAAGCGCACCCGAAACGGGGGGTCGCCGTTGATGCCTACCGTTTCACCCGCTTGCAAGCTGCGGGAGATCATGGAGCGCCCCCGGCCATCGACCACTTCAACCCATGCTTCACCTTTGGTTCGCACAACAATCACGCCATCCGCAGCCGCATTGGGCGGGGGCGTGTTCGGCAGCGACGTCGCGGCCACGGCGGTGGCAGCCGGGGCTGTCGGCGCGGGTGCAGAGTGAACGGTTTCAACCAAAACAGGCGTTGATGTTGGTTCGGGGCGCTCGGGACCGGTCGCGGATTGCTTCTTAACTTCCACGGCACCGCCAACCACAATTGGGGTCGTCAAAAGCACTGCCTTGTCGCTCGGCGCGGGCGCTGCTGGCGCTCGCGATGAACCTGTGGTGGGCGTTTGCGAAGCCGACGTGGTTGCTGGTGCACCCACGCCGACGGACGTCAGGCGTTGCATCCAGGCCTTGGGCGCAAAAGCCATACCAGCCGCCCCCAACAGCACGACGAGCGTGGCCCAAAAGGCAGGGCGCTTCAGCAACCCCCAGCGTTCGGCGTCGGTGTGGCTGTCACCATGCTCTCGAAAAGGCGCCGCAAGGCCGTTGCTCGCGCGCTCCAGCCCTTCGGGCTTTGCAAGCGCCGGCAACTTGGCAAGAATGGGCTCGGCGTCCACCTTCAGCACGCGACAGATGGCTTGCGTTAGGGCCCGCGAAAACGCAAGATCTGGCAATTCATGCAGTCGATCTGCTTCCAGCGCTTCAAGTTTCTTGGGCGTGACCTTCATCATCGATGCCAGCATTGCGATGTGCATGCCGTGTTGCTCACGCGCACGCTTGAGCATCGCACCTGCTGTGGCCCCATCCTCGGCCGCCGATGCAGTTGGCAGCTGTTCACTCATTGAAGTTCCCTCGTTCGTAGGCCGTCGCTTCCGGCGATTGTGGAAAACGCGACCGCAGTTGATTGCCAAAAGTTGTCACACCCACACGGTTGCCAAGGCGGTTTTCAATCCGTGTGGCGAGCCAGAGTGATTGGGCGTTGGACACACCTTCAGCTTGATTGATGCGTCTGATGAAGAATCGAGCCCGCTCCAGCTCCCCACGGCGGTAGAGCACGTCGGCCAAGTTGTAGCCCACCAGCGGGTTGCTGGTGTCCATCTCATAGGCGCGCGTCAAGACTGTTTCGGCTTCAGCCCACTTTTGGTCGCGCGCATGACAAACACCCTGGGCCAGCAAGGTGCGAATCGTGTCGCGGTAGGAGGGCAAACGCACGGCCGCTTGAAACTGCGCTTGCGCTTGCTCGTAGCGTCCTTGTTGGCACAAAAACCAACCGTGGTTGTGCATCACACTGCCGTCCTTGGGATCAAGTTCGACTGCCCTGCGAAAGCTCTGTTCGGCCAGGGGCGTATCGCCCATGCTGCCGTAAATCAGCCCGCGAAGGTTGTAGGCTGCCGCAAAATTGGGATTCGCGTCAAGTGCCAACTTGACCTCCTCAAGTGCCACCTCGTTTTGCCCACGCTCAAAATAATTGGATGCAAGCTCGACACGCGCTTGCGCCCGCCGTCCAGCGTCGGCCGGTTCTGGTGGCACGCGACCATCGCCCGTGGTCGTGGTCGTGCAACCGCCCACGGCCATCGCTGCCCACATAAGGGCGACTCTTGCCCCCATGAGGGCGCGTGCAAAGGGCGTCGAGTGGGTCACGGCGATCTCCGAGAAATAGGACCTTGCATGCGTCGCACCTGCATGCGAGCGGACGCATTGGTACGGTCTTGCACCTCACCCGCAAGTTGACCACAAGCTGCATCGATATCGCTGCCCCGGGTCTTGCGAACCGTGGTGACGATGCCACCCTCGTGCAACACCTTGGCAAACGCCTGAACGCGCTCGCGCGGCGAGCAGGACAGCCCCGACTGCGCAAAAGGATTGAAGGGGATCAGATTGATCTTGCATGCCACGCGTCGACGCAGCAATTGAAGCAAAGCATGGGCATGTGCGGTGGTGTCGTTCACACCGTCAAGCATGCAGTATTCAAAGGTAATGAAGTCGCGCGGCGCCCGTTCCACGTAGCGATTGCATGCTTCTAAAAGCGTTGCAATTGGATACTTTCGGTTGATGGGCACCAAATCGTCCCGAAGCGCGTCATCGGGCGCGTGTAGCGATACAGCCAGCGCCACAGGGCAGTCGTCGCCCAGGCGGTCCATCATGGGCACAACGCCCGACGTGCTGACGGTGACACGCCGACGCGAAAGGCCGTAGCCATGGTCGTCCAACATCACCCGCAAAGCAGGCACCAGTTGCGTGTAGTTTTGGAGCGGCTCGCCCATCCCCATCATGACCACGTTGTCGATGACGCGCGAAAAAGTGGCAGCCGGCCCTGTCGGCGCGCCCGGGCCCGCTTGCAGGCGCGCACGAAGCGCGTGCTCAGCGTGCCACAGCTGCGCCACGATCTCGCCTGTGGTGAGGTTGCGGCTGAAGCCTTGGTGCCCCGTTGAGCAAAAGCGGCAGCCCACCGCACAACCGGCTTGCGAAGAAACACAAAGCGTGCCTCGTTCGTCTTCGGGAATAAAAACAGTTTCGATGGCATCACCGTTGCCAACGTCGAAAAGCCACTTGATCGTGCCGTCGCGCGACGCGTGCTCTTGCAACATCACCAGCGGCCGAACCTCGGCCACCTTGGCCAACTTGTCGCGAAAGCCCTGGGCCAAGTCGGTGACGCGCATGGCATCTTGGGCGCCGCGTTGATGCAACGCACGGAAAAGCTGGGTGGCGCGAAATCGCTTTTCACCCAGCTGCTCACAAAAACCGCCGAGAGCTTCACGGTCAAAGTTGAGCAGGTTGACTTTGATGGGCTCAGATTGAAGCTGACTCGATGCCGATGGCGACGGCCCCATTGACGGCTCCACGACAGGCATGCTCTGCGCCGCAGCGTTTGCAGCAGCGCTTGTTTTCATCGTGAAATCAACGGCCGCCGTAGACGTTCATGCCTGGGAAGAAGAATGCAACTTCCGCAGCCGCCGTCTCGGGAGCGTCTGAGCCATGCACAGCGTTGGCGTCGATGCTGTCCGCAAAATCGGCGCGAATGGTGCCTTTGTCTGCCTTTTTGGGGTCGGTCGCACCCATCAATTCACGGTTCTTACCGATGGCGCCCTCGCCTTCAAGTGCTTGAATCATCACGGGGCCTGAAACCATGAACTTGACCAAATCTTTGAAAAATGGACGCGCCTTGTGCACGGCGTAGAAAGCCTCAGCCTCGCCCTGCGACAAGTGCACCATCTTGGCCGCAACCACTTTAAGACCGGCTTTTTCAAAGCGCGCGTAGATTTGCCCAATCACGTTTTTTGCCACGGCGTCGGGCTTGATGATTGAAAGCGTGCGTTCGATGGCCATGATTCAAATTCTTTCTGATAACTTTAACGAAATAGCCTTCGATTGTAGCGTGAGGCCCCATTCGCGGCAGGGCCTGCGGCGCCAATCAAACACGTCAGCGGCCGCCGCGTCGGCCACCGCCTCCACCTCCGCCTCGACCACCGCGCCCCTGCTTGCCTCTGAATGCATTGGCGCCAATGAAACCGCCCGCAGCACCCGTTGAATCGCCTGGTGGGCCACCAGCACCACCTCGGCCCTGCCCACGACCGCCTCCGCCCCCACCATCGCGCTGGTTACCGCGGCCAAACCCTTCGCCGCCTTGCAATTGGCGCTTGTCAAAGTTTTGCTGCAAGGGGTTGGGAATCGGGCCGTCGTCACTCACCTCACGGCGAGGCTGGCGGTTGGCTTCGCGCAAAGCACGTTGGTCAAAATTTTGCTGCAAGGGATTGGGGATCGGGCCGTCGTCTCCAAAGTCGCGGCGAGGCTGCCGGTTGGCCTCACGGATGGCTCGCTTGTCAAACGTTTGCTGCAACGGGTTGGGGATCGGACCATCTTCGCGCGGACCGCGCCGGGGCTCAAATTGGCCGTCGCCGCGGAAACCATCCGTTCGACGCTCGTTGTTGTTGCGCCCGCGACCGCGTTGGGGCCTGTCGCCGTTGGGGCCGCCGGGCCCAACGCGGTTCACGGGTGGCGCGTTTGACAGGCTCTCGCGCGCGCCCGACCCACCCTGAACACCGCGCCCATCACGCTGCCCCTGCCCGCCTTGCCGACCGCGCCGACCCTCACCCTGCGGGGGTTCTGCAGGTCGACCTTGACCCCGCTGGCGCGCACCTTGGCGAGGTTGATCCTCTCGCGCAGGGCGATCAGTGTGGCCTACCAACCGGCTGAGCGCACGCACGTCGCCTTCGGGCAAATCCACCCAAACGCCACGCTTGAGACCCTGCGGCAGCACCACGATGCCATAGCGAATGCGAATCAATCGGCTAACCGTCAAACCAACGGCATCAAACAATCGCCGCACTTCGCGGTTTCTGCCTTCCGCGATTGTGACCCGGTACCAGCGATTGACGCCCTCGCCGCCACCCTCTTCGATGGCTTTGAAAGCGGCGCGCTGGCCCTCGATGTCGACGCCTTCCAGGAGTTTGCTCTTGGCTGCTGATTCCAGGGTGCCCAGCACCCTCACCGCGTACTCTCGTTCGATGCCAAAGCGGGGATGCATCAATTGGTTGGCGAGCTCACCCGAGTTGGTGAACAACAGCAGGCCTTCCGTGTTGATGTCCAACCGACCCACCGATTGCCACTTGCCCTGCTGCAACCGAGGCAGTTTGCGGAACACAGTGGGTCGCTGCTCGGGGTCATCGTGCGTGACGATTTCTCCCACGGGTTTGTGGTAGGCAATCACGCGTGCTGGCAGGGGCGCAATGCGCACGTGGAGGGGCTTGCCGTCCACCGCAACACGGTCGCCAAAAGAAACGCGCTGGCCGGTGTGCGCCACCTCGCCATTGACGCTGACACGACCTTCGGTGATCCACTGCTCGATGTCACGACGTGAGCCGGCACCTGACTGGGCAAGAACCTTTTGCAACTTGGGGGCATCGCGGTCGGGCGACAACACGCGTCGATCATCATGGGCACGCTCCGCATCGGTGCGCTGATCGACCGCCACGGCGGTGCTCGATGGTGGTGCGCCGCGTGGGTCACCCGTCGGGACGTTGGCAGCATCATCTGGGCCAGCGTCGGCATTGCGAACCCGAACACCTGACGTGTCAGTAGGCGGTGAAGACACCGCCTCGTCAGGGACATTGTCCTCGTCAATTTCGGCTGCCTCGGCTTGCAACTTGGCGTCCAAATCAAGGAGATCTTGGTCACTGGGGTTGGCTTCGGCATCGAATTGATCGGAGGTAACGGCTCCAAAAACCTGCGTGGCCTGCGTCTTCAGTTGGGCAACCCATTCGTCGCGGCTCATGCGTGGTGGACGCTGCTCGCCAGTCGTTCCATCGGTTTGCAAACTGCCGTCGTTTCGGCCCTCCTTGTTTCGGCGCCCACGGCGACGGTTTCGCCGGGGTCGGTCCGCCCCATCGTCACCGCCAGAGGCATCGGGACGACCCTCTTGGTCACCAGCACCCGCAGCCTCCTCGGACGCCGGAGGCGATGACAGCGGCGGCGGCGCGACGGCCACAACTGCGGCACCATCAGCCGTTTCGACCACGCCATCGACGCCGGATGCCTCGGCCGCATCCACTCGCCGCGGGGCACGTTTTCGTGGACGCTTTACCGGCGCTTCGACAGCGTCTGACGCGGCGGGGAGCGAGGATTCGGGGACTGAGTCGTTGACGTCGTTCATGAGGCTTTAGAGGTGATTCGAAGGTCGTGCGCGCTGGGTAGCGCAGTCAGTGGATCAAGCTTGTTTGCGCTCGGGCGCGTCATCGGCCGTTGCGTCGCCGTTGATGTTCAGCTCGGCTTCTGCATCGTTTGTCAAGGGCGTGTCGATGGGCGCATCTTCATGCGGCAGGCCAGCGGCCATGCCGTCTTGGGCTTCGTCAATCGTGTTGTCGGACAACACCAGCGGCAATTCTTCGGGCTCGAGTGGCAGCCCCTGCACCGCGCTGTCAAGGCCGATCGGACCCAATCCAATCGCCTCATCGAGGGGCGGTAGCTGATCAAGCGTTTCCAAGCCCAAGTCGTCTAAAAATGACCTGGTCGTTGCGTACAGCGCGGGGCGCCCTGGTGTGTCTCGATGGCCAATGGCATCAATCCAACCGCGCTCTTCGAGCTGCTTGATAATTTGCGACCCCACCACAATGCCGCGAATGTCCTCGATGTCACCGCGCGTGACGGGCTGGCGGTAGGCAATGATGGCCAGCGTCTCCAACACCGCCCTTGAGTACTTGGGGGGCTTCTCAGGATGCAGCCTTTCCAAATACGGTTGCATCTCCGGGCGCGACTGGAAGCGCCACCCACTGGCCAAACTAACCAGTTCGACGCCGCGCCCTTCCCAGTCAAGTATCAGGGCGTCGAGTGCGTCCTGCACATCGCTGGCGCTGAGCGAATCGTCAAACAACGCTCGAATTTCACGCAACGCCATGGGTTGCTGGGCGCAAATGAGCGCGGTTTCAACGACGCGCTTAACCTCGGTGATGTCCATCTCGTAAGCTCACGGCGCCTTTGATGGCGCATGCAACGGTGGGTGCGAAAAACGTTTACCAAAAAACGTTGACGCGTGAGGCGAGACTTGGTTTTCTCGCCTGCTCATCGGAGCGCCGGTTGACGCTTCGGTAAAAATTCTGAACGGTGCTGGGCCTCAGGGCTTTGGCAACCTGGCCAACTTGGGTCGCCGGCTGGTCATTCGTTTCAGTTCGACCGCGATTGTAGCGCGCGCTGGCCCTGCGGCCCCCTCAGACCGAAAATGGTGCCCAAGCCTGCGCAAAGTCGCTCGGTGCGGGCGCTGACAAACGCATGGCGCACCCTGTAGAAGGGTGCGCAAACCCCAGTGTGGCTGCGTGCAGCGCTTGCCGCTGCATGCCCAAGGCCACCCTGCCACCGTAAAGTGAGTCGCCCACCAAAGGCAGCCCTTGCGACGCCAGGTGAACCCGGATTTGGTGCGTGCGGCCCGTGTGGAGCTTGCAGCGCAAGGCGCAATGGCTACTTTGGACAGCCAAAACGGAGACGTCGGTGCGCGCGGCTTTGCCGTCAGGGCGCACCGCCATTTTGACGCGGGTCGCCAAGTCACGCCCCAGCGGCGCATCAACGGTGAATTGGCGCTGATTGGGCACGCCGTGCGCAATGGCCAGGTATTCACGCGACACCTCACGGGCTGCAAGTGCACGAACCAGGGCCGTCATGCTCAACAAAGTCTTGGCCACCACCATCAGACCGGAGGTGTCTTTGTCCAGGCGATGCACGATGCCGGCGCGGGGCAACTCGTACGCACCCGGGTGATGCGCCAACACCGCATTGAGCAGCGTTCCCGACCAGTTGCCCGCTGCCGGATGGACAACCATCCCCACAGACTTGTTCAACACCATCAAATGCTCGTCTTCGTACACCACAACCAGCGGTATCGCTTCAGCCCGAAAGGACTGGCTTTGCGCAGTGGGGACCAATTCAATGGCAATGCGCTGTCCAGCCCGCACCTTGCGCGATGGCGTGTCGACAGCGACACCATCCAACTGAACGTGGCCCAGCAGCATCAGCGCCTGAAGATGGTTACGCGAATACTCGGGAATCGCCGCTGCCAACACCTTGTCCAATCGCACGCCATGCGCGTCGGCCGGGGCCATCCAGTCACGACGAGGCGCATCGCTGTCCTCGTCTGGCAAACCCGTACCCCCCATCATGGGTTCGGCGATCATCGGCTGCGCAAGGGGCCGTGCGTCCCTATAATCAAGTCATCGTTCGACTGCGTGGCAGCTTCGTGCATGTCACCCCCATCAAGCATGAGCATCGTTGTTTCTACTTCCGTCCGGCTGTTGTCGGCATGCGCATGGGTGGCCGTGATCGCGCTCGCTGCGTGCAGCTCAACCCCCAAAGAAGAGCCCAACACGGCAGCTTCAGTCGAGGCATTGTATAAAGAGGCCAAGCAAGAAGCTGATGCGGGCGGCTTTGACAAAGCCATCAAGCTCTACGAGCGACTGGAAGGTCGCGCAGCGGGCACACTGCTTGCCCAGCAGTCGCAACTTGAGTTGGCGTACCTTTACCACCGCACCCGCGAGCGAGCGCTGGCCGTCACGACGATTGACCGATTCATCAAGCTCAACCCGTCCAGCCCAGTGCTTGACTACGCGATGTACCTGCGCGGCGTGATCAATTTCAACGACGACCGGGGTTTCTTGGGCAACGTCGCCAATCAGGACCTGAGCGAGCGCGACAACCAAGCTGCGCGCGACGCATACCAGGCTTTCAAGCAGCTCATCGAGCAGTTTCCTGACAGCAAGTACGCTGTGGACTCACGGGTGCGGATGGATTACATCGTCAACTCGCTGGGCGAGTACGAAGTTCACGTCGCCCGCTATTACTTCAACCGCGGCGCTTACCTTGCTGCGGCCAATCGGGCGCAATTTGCAGTGGCCGAGTACCCTCGGGTGCCAGCAGCCGAAGAAGCCTTGTACCTGCTCATGCTCAGCTACGACAAGTTGGGACTGGAGCAACTCCGCGACGACACCAAGCGCGTGATGACGCAAAACTTTCCGACCAGTCTTTACCTCGCTGACGGGCTTCGTGCGCGGCAACGAGCATGGTGGCAATTTTGGTAAGTCGCTACCACGCCGACTGACGCGCCGGTGCGATGTTCAAAAGCCATTCTTGTGCCTCCGCCCAGCCCTCAACCCGTGTCATGGGCGGCAGCGCACGCTGAAGCCGTTTACCGTAGGGCATGCGAGCCATCCGCGGGTCACAAATCACCAACAAGCCGCGATCCGTCTCACTGCGAATCAACCGACCAGCGCCCTGCTTCAGTGCCATGGCGGCCTCGGCCACAAAACACGCATTAAAAGCACTGCCACCACCCTCCTCGATCTGCTTGGCGCGTGCCTCGATCAGGGGGTCATTGGGGGGTGGAAAGGGTAGTTTGTCGATGATCACGCACTGAAGCGCATCACCCGGCACATCGATGCCCTCCCAGAAGCTTTGAGACGCCACCAGCACCGTGCCCGGTTGATCGCGCAGGCGGTCCAGCAACACACGCTTGGGCTGCTCCCCTTGCATCACCACTTGCAAGCCCGAAAGCCCCGTTTGCAACTCGACACGCAATGCTTCCGTGATGCGAGAAAGTGCCCTTAGCGTGGTCGTTAAAACTATGGTTCGCCCACGCAAGGCATTCGCGCAGCGGGCGGCCACGCTGGCAACGTACCCCGCATGACCGGGATCATCGGGCTTGGGCGCATCACCACAAACCCACAGCCGAGCGTGTTCGGCATGGTCGTAGGGGCTGCCCAGCTTTAGCGTTTGCGCATCGTGCAAGCCCGTCGGCTCGGTGAACCACGTTAATTTTTCGTCCTCACCCAGTGTGGCCGAGGTGAAAACCCACGTTTTGAGGGCGCGTTCGCGTTGCAGTGTCAAAGCGGCCGCGATGTCCAGCGGGGTTTCGATCAGCCGCACGTGATGTGCCGTCACGTCAACCCAACGCACGCGCGCAGCTGCTGCAGGCTCAAGCAGATGTTGCGCTCGTCGCTCGAACTCTTTGGTGCGGGCCGCAAGCAAAGAAAAAACCGGGTCAGTTTCATTGAACGTTGAAAGCGTCGTGCACGCGAGTTGGCAACTCTGCGCAAGGTCATGCAAAGCAACGAAGAACGCTGGCGCGTCGCTTTCACCAGGCCAACGCGATCGACTGCTGGTACGGTCCCCAAACGCCAAGCGCAAATGGCGCGCAGCGCGGTCGATGCCTTGCACCACGTCTGGCCACGGCGCCAACCCTCGCGCATGGGCTAGTCCCGCCGCGAGCAAATCGCGCGCCAAGTCAAGTGCCTGGGCACTGGACAACGTCAAACCCAAAAATTGCACCCCCGTATCGACCAGTTGGTGGGCTTCGTCGAAGACGGCGATGTCCACCGTGGGAAGCAGCTCGGCAACGCCGGTATCGCGCAGCGTGACGTCGGCAAAAAACAGGTGGTGATTCACCACGACGATGTCGGCAGCCATGGCGTCGCGCCGCGCGCGCACCACATGGCACTGCTGAAAGTCACTGCACTGAGCGCCCAGGCAATTGTCGCGCGTGGAAGTGATCTGTGGCAACAATGGCGAGCGCTCCTCAAGCCCCTCCACCTCGCTGAGATCACCCGTTGAAGTCGTGTGCGACCAACGCTCGACCCTTGCGAGTGTTCGAATCGAAGTGGTTGCGGGCGAGTCGATGTCTTGCCGCGCCTGTTTCATGCGATGCAAACACAGGTAGCTCTCACGCCCCTTCAAAAGCGCCGTGCGCAGCGGCAGACCCAACGCCTCGCGCACACGTGGAAGGTCTCGGCCGTAGAGCTGGTCTTGCAAGCTTTTGGTCGCAGTGCTGATCAAAGCACGGCGCCCAGACAACAAGACAGGCACCAAGTAGGCGAAGGTCTTGCCAACGCCCGTGCCCGCCTCGACCACCAACGCACCGCGCGTTTCGATCGCCTGAGCCACTGCTTTGGCCATGGCAATTTGCGCCTCCCGCTTGCGAAAGTCGCCGTGCCCGCCAGCCAAGGCACTTTGCGGATCCAACGCAGCGGTCACAGCGCCCAGGAAGTCGTGCGACCCGAAAGCGCGATCCATGGCCTCAGTGTCTGTGGCGAAGTCGGCGACTTCGGGGGGCGACTCTGGCCCCGAGAGCGGCCTGCCGCCGATCAAGCCGGCTCCGGTGGGTCAAAGCGCAGCTCGAGGCGCGCAATCAGGTCGCGCAACACCAAACGTCTTTTTTTCATGCGTCGAAGCAGCAGATCATCCACGGGCGCCGCATCATGTCCCTGCAGATCGATCAGTCCGTTCAAGTCGGCATGCTCCATGCGCAGCTCGATCAAGCGGCGCAGCGGAGAGTGCATGTTGAATTCCATCGAAGGGCGAGTTTAAGTTGTCTGAGCCGACCACTTGTGGTTCTGCAACGCAAACGTTTTGTCGCAACGTGCCCACGATACAAGCAACGCAGCCCGTTATATTCCTCCCATGGCCACCCCAGCACCTGGATACCGACTGTCTGCCGCGACCGGCATGCACCGGGGAGACCGCCCATACCAACAAGATCAAGTCGAGTTCATTGCCCACGATCGCACGCCCGGGTGTGCCTTGGCTGTCTTGGCCGACGGGATGGGAGGCAAAAGTGGTGGACGCAAGGCTGCCGACCAAGTGATCATGGTGGCCAAACAGCTCTACCAACCCTTTGCGCCAGCCACCGAAGACGCCGAAGCACTGCTCAAGCAATTGGTCATTGAGTCACACCAAATGATCAGGCTCACTGCGATGACGGCGGAAGAAGAACCCCACAGCACGATTGCGGCGTTCATGGTTGGCCCTGATCGTCACTGCTGCATGGCGCATGCGGGTGATTCGCGCATCTACCAATTCCGAGGCGCTGAGTTGGTGCAGCGCACGTTCGATCATTCGCTTGTGCAGCGCATGGTTGATGAAGGCCGCATTCGCGAAGAAGAAGCCAACACCCACCCTCAGTCGAACCTGCTGACGGGCTGTTTGGGCACCAGCCAAGACCCTCCTTTGTCGGTGATCAATTTGGGGTCATTGGCGGTCGGTGACACGATGCTGGCCTGCTCCGACGGTCTTTGGCATTACTTCACCCCCAAAGAGCTGGGGGCCATTGTTCACTCACTCACCCCGCGGGACGCCAGCGAGATGTTGGTCGCCAAGGCACGCCAGCGCGCACGCGGTGGTGGTGACAACATCTCATTGGCGCTGGTGCGGGTGGAGTCGCTGGGCACGCAAGACACGGGGCCGATGCCACTGCGCAGTCGTTAGTGCCTTGGGTCGGCGTGCACGGTCATGATCGCTGTCAGTCTCACGTCAATGACGTGTCGACCTCTCGCCGCGCCAAGGTTAGGTAAGCCGCCGTTTGCATCTCTGCCAAACGGGACACAGTGCGCGGAAACTCATGCACCAACGGGCCTTCTGTGTACAGCGCCTCGGGTTGCGTTGCTGCTGACATCACGAGTTTGACACGTCGGTCGTAGAGCACATCAACCAACCATGTAAAGCGCCGCGCCTCGCTGGCCATGCGCGGCGGCATGTGCGGCACGTCAGACAAGATCACGGTGTGGAACTGGTTGGCAATCTCGAGGTAGTCGTTCTGCGAGCGCGGCCCACCACACAAAGTTTTGAAATCAAACCAAACCACGCTGCCCGCTTTGCGATGCGCCCTGATTTCACGCTGCTCAATGTGCAAGACAGGGTCTTCATCACGCGACTCGGCCAATTGATCAAAGGCCAGCGCAAGGGCAGCCTCGGCTTCGGGTCCATGGGGATGGTGATAGGCCTTGACCCGCTCCAACGTCATCTGCCGGTAGTCAGTGCCGTTGTCGACACCAACAATCTCCATGTCGCGCTTGAGCAGCGCGATGGCGGGCAGGATTCGATCGCGATGCAGGCCGTTGGGGTACAGCTTGTCGGGATGGAAGTTGCTCGTCGCAATGATTGACACGCGGTGCGCACTCAAGCCTTCGAGCAACCGATGCAAGATCATGGCGTCGGTGACGTCGGCCACGTGAAACTCGTCGAAGCAAATCAACCGAAACCGCTTGGCCATGTTGGCCGCCAAGGTGTCCAGGGGGTCTGCAGTGCCCCGAAGCTCGTGCAGCTCGCGATGCACTTCGCGCATGAACTCATGAAAATGCAGGCGTGTTTTGCGTTTGACTGGCACCACCTGGTAAAAAATATCCATCAAGAAGCTCTTGCCGCGCCCCACGCCGCCGTGCATGTACACCCCTTTGGGCAGCGGTGGCTTGCGCAGCAGTTTGGTGATGGCGTTGGAGCGCTGCGACTTGTAGTCAGTCCACTCCCTTTCGCACCGCTCCAGTGCATCTACCGCACGCAACTGCGCCGCATCGCTGGTGTAGCCACGAGCTGCCAAGACCTTAGCGTAGAGCTCGCGAACCGCGCTCATGGACATGATCGCGTCAGAAGTTGAGCGCGCGCTTGTCCACGGCCAAGGCGGCCTCTTTGGTCGATTCGCTCAAACTGGGATGCGCATGGCAGATGCGGGCCAGGTCTTCGCTGCTGGCTTTGAAGGCCATGGCAACGCAAGCCTCGGCAATCAATTCAGACGCTTGGGGGCCCACGATGTGAACGCCAAGAATTTCGTCTGTTTTTGCGTCGGCGAGCATCTTCACCAACCCGGTCGTGTCGCCCAGCGCACGGGCGCGGCCATTGGCCAGGAAGGGAAACGACCCACTCTTGTAGGCCCGGCCCGACGTCTTCAATTGCTCTTCGGTTTGCCCAACCCACGCGATCTCAGGGCTGGTGTAGATCACCCAAGGTACCAGGTTGAAGTCGACGTGCCCGTGCTGACCCGCCATGCGTTCCGCCACGGCCACGCCTTCTTCTTCAGCTTTGTGTGCCAACATGGGCCCACGAACCACGTCACCCACAGCCCACACTTGAGGCAGGTTGGTTTTGCAGTCAGCATCGACCACGATGGCACCGCGCTCGTCAAGCTTGAGGCCCACGGCATCGGCGCCCAGGCCCTCGGTGTTGGGCACGCGGCCAATCGAAATCACCAATCGCTCAACGTCCAAGACCTTGGCATCGCCTGACGCGCTGGTGTAGCTCACCTTGACGCCCGACTTGCCCACCTTGACAGCACCCACCTTGATGCCCAGCTCAATCTTCAAGCCTTGTTTGGCGAATGCCTTGTGCGCTTCTTTGGCGATCTGCTGGTCGACAGCGGGCATGAAAGTTGGCATCGCCTCCAAGACGGTGACGTCGGCGCCCACACGGCGCCAAACCGAACCCATCTCCAAGCCAATCACCCCCGACCCAATCAAGCCCAGCGACTTGGGTGCCGAGGCCAGGCGCAGCGCGCCGTCGTTGCTCAGCACACGATCTTCGTCAAAGGGCACGTCAGGCAAGGCGCGCGCCCGAGACCCTGTGGCAATCACGACATGCTTGCCGACCAAGAGCTCGTCGCCTACTTTGATTTCATGGCCTGATGCAGCGGCCTTGATCATCGTGCCGCGCCCATGAAAGAAAGTGACCTTGTTCTTCTTGAATAAATACAAGATGCCGTCGTTGTTCTGCTTCACAACCAAGGCCTTGCGATCAATCATTTTGGCCACGTCGATGGACAAGCCCTTGACGCCGATGCCATGCTCAGCAAAGTGCTTGTTTGCGTGCTCAAAGTGCTCGCTTGATTGGAGCAGCGCCTTGCTTGGAATGCAGCCAACATTGGTGCAGGTGCCCCCTGGCGCAGGCCCGCCAGCGTCGTTCTTCCACTCATCGATGCAGGCCACCGTCATGCCCAACTGCGCTGCCCGGATGGCGGCGATGTAGCCTCCAGGGCCCGCACCGATCACAACCACGTCAAAGTTCTTGCTCATGGGTGCAGCTCGCCTTAGATGTCAAACAACAAGCGTGACGGGTCTTCCAGCGCGTCCTTCATGGCCACCAGACCCAACACGGCCTCGCGTCCGTCAATGATGCGGTGGTCGTAAGACATGGCAAGGTAGTTGATGGGGCGCACCACCACCTGGCCGTTTTCAACCACGGCACGGTCCTTGGTGGCGTGAACGCCCAGGATGGCCGCCTGCGGTGGATTGATGATGGGGGTTGACAGCATGGAGCCAAAAACACCACCGTTGGAGATCGAGAACGTACCTCCGGTCAGCTCGTCAATGCCCAGCTTGCCGTCAGCAGCCTTCTTGCCGAATTCGGCAATCTTCTTCTCGATGTCAGCAAAGCTCATTTGATCGGCGTTGCGAACGATCGGCACCACCAAGCCTCGGGGTGAACCGACAGCGATACCGATGTCAAAGTAGCCGTGGTAGACGATGTCATTGCCGTCGACCGAGGCGTTGAGCACCGGGTACTTCTTAAGGGCGGCCACGGCGGCCTTGACGAAGAAGCTCATGAAACCAAGCTTGACGCCGTGCTCCTTTTCAAACTTCTCCTGAAACTTCTTGCGCATCTCCATCACAGGTGCCATGTTCACTTCGTTGAACGTGGTGAGGATCGCATTGGTGGCTTGCGATTGCAGCAGACGTTCGGCCACCCGGGCACGCAGGCGCGACATGGGCACACGCTGCTCGGGTCGATCGCCCAGGTTCATGGCTGACCCTGGTGCATGCACTTGAGGCAACGCTGGCTTGGTTGCCACTGCCGGCGCCGCTGCGTGACTTGTCGCCGTTGGCTTGAGCAGTACACCGCCCGCCACTGCCGCAAGCACATCGCCTTTGGTCACGCGGCCGTCCTTGCCGCTGCCGGCGACATCGCTGGTACTTAACTTGTTGTCAGCCAAGAGCTTGGCGGCGGCAGGCATGGCGACGTCACCCTTGCTTGCTGCCCCACCCGCAGGTGCGGTGGCGCTGGTAGCGACTGGCGCAGCGGCGGCTGTGACAGGCGCAACGGGCGCAGGTGCCGCAGCCTTGCCAGCGCTGTCGATGTGCGCAATGACCTCGCCCGCCATCACGGTGGCACCGTCTTCGCGGACGATGGCAGCCATCGTGCCGGCTGATGGTGCGGGCACTTCAAGCACAACCTTGTCGGTTTCGATCTCCACCAGAATTTCGTCGATGGCGACGGCGTCGCCAGGCCGCTTCTTCCACTGCAACAAGGTGGCTTCAGCCACGGACTCGGAGAGTTGGGGTACTTTGACTTCAATCAGCGCCATGGTGGTGACTTACCTTGCTTTATTTGTTTAGCACAAAGCCCTTGAGCTTCGCGAATGCTTGCTCGAGCAAAGCTTTTTGTTGCTCTTGGTGAAGATGGGCGTAGCCCACCGCGGGTGACGCCGAAGGCCGGCCGGCCGGCATAGCCAAGCTTTTGCCCATCGAGCATGTTTTCGTGGATGTAGTGCTGCACAAAAAACCACGCGCCTTGATTTTGAGGTTCGTCCTGGCACCAAATGATTTCGGTCGCATTGGAAAAACGCTTGAGCTCGGCCGCAAAACTCTTGTGCGGAAACGGGTACAACTGCTCGACCCGAACAATCGCCACGTCCCAAGCCTTGCGCTCGTCGCGGTACTTGACCAAGTCGTGCACCACCTTGCCCGAGCACGCGATGACCCGTTTAACCTTGTCGGGCTCCACCTCGACACGCTGGGGGCCCATCACCGTGCGGAACTCACCTTTGGTGAATTCGCTCAGCGGCGAGCCAGCGTCCTTGTGACGCAGCAGTGACTTCGGCGTCATGATGACGAGTGGCTTGCGGAACTGACGCACCATTTGGCGCCGCAACAGGTGAAAGATCTGGCTGGCCGTGGTGGGCTGGCACACCTGCATGTTGTTGTCGGCCGCCAGCTGCATGAACCGCTCCAGGCGCGCCGAGCTGTGCTCGGGGCCTTGGCCCTCGTAGCCGTGCGGCAGCATCAAAGTCAGCCCGTTGACGCGGCCCCACTTGACCTCGCCCGAAGCGATAAACTGGTCAATGACCACCTGCGCGCCATTGGCAAAGTCACCAAACTGTGCTTCCCAGATCACCATGGTGTTGGGGTCGGCACTGGCATAGCCGTACTCGAACCCGAGCACGGCTTCTTCAGACAGCAACGAGTCAATCACCACAAACGGCGCCTGCCCGTCGGCCACGTTTTGCAGAGGTGTGTAGGTGCCTTCACTCCACTTGTCGCGGTTTTGATCGTGCAGTACGGCGTGGCGATGCACAAACGTGCCGCGCCCGCAGTCTTCACCTGACAAGCGCACGGGATATCCGCTTGCAACCAAGGACGCATAGGCTAGGTGCTCGCCCATGCCCCAGTCGACATTGATTTCGCCCCGACCCATGGATGCGCGGTCGGCTAACACCTTTTCGACCAAGGGGTGAACCTTGAAGTCTGAGGGCACCGTGGTGATGCGTTCTGCCAACCGCTTGATCTCGGCCAGTGGCAGCCCCGTGTCAGCGGCATCTGTCCACTTCTTGCCCAGGAACGGCGCCCAATCCACGGCGTATTTGCTTTTGAAATTGGTCAGCACGGGATCAACGGTGTGGCGCCCTTCATCCATGGCGGAGCGGAATGCCTTCGACATCTCGTCAGGGCCCTCGGGCTTCAACACCCCTTGAGCCACCAGTTTTTCGCCGTACAGGCGGCGTGTGCCCGGATGCTGCGCAATTTTTTTGTACATCAGCGGCTGCGTCAGGCTCGGCGTGTCTTGTTCGTTGTGTCCGAGCTTGCGAAAGCAAACGATGTCGACGACGACATCCTTCTTAAACGCTTGCCGGTAGTCCATGGCGACCTGCGTGCACCAGGCCACGGCCTCGGGGTCGTCGCCGTTGACGTGCAGCACGGGGGCCTCAATCATCTTCACCACGTCGGTGCAATAGAGCGTCGAGCGCGTGTCTCGTGGGTCGCTCGTGGTGAAGCCAATCTGGTTGTTGATCACCAGGTGCACCGTGCCACCCGTGAAGTACCCGCGGGTTTGCGCCAGCGCCAGCGTCTCCATCACCACGCCCTGGCCGGCAAAGGCAGCGTCGCCATGCACCAGCACGGGCAACACTTGGGCACCGGTTTTATCACCGCGGCGGTCCATGCGAGCTTTGACAGACCCTTCAACCACAGGGTTAACAATTTCCAGGTGCGATGGATTGAAAGCCAGGCTCAAGTGAACAGGACCACCAGGGGTCGTCACGTCGCTGGAGAAACCCTGGTGGTACTTGACGTCACCCGAGGGCAAGTCTTCTTTGGCCGTGTGGTCGAACTCGGCAAACAAATCCTTGGGCATCTTGCCAATCGTGTTAACCAACACGTTGAGGCGGCCACGGTGGGCCATGCCAATCACGATTTCATGCACGCCGGTGGCGCCCGCGCGTTGCACCAATTCGTCCATCGAGACGATGAACGATTCACCGCCCTCGAGCGAAAAGCGCTTTTGGCCGACATACTTGGTGTGCAAGTAGCGCTCGAGCCCTTCGGCAGCCGTCAGGCGTTCAAGAATGCTGGTTTTCTTGGCAGCGCCATAAACCGGCGTGCCACGGATCGATTCCAATTTCTCCTGCCACCAACGCTTCTCAGCAGGCTCGGTGCAATGCATGAACTCAGCACCGATCGTGCCGCAGTACGTTTCGCGCAGGGCCTGCAGGATTTCCCGCAGCGTCATCTGCTCGGCTTTGGTGAAATACGTGTTGGTGGCGCTGAAAGTGATGTCCATGTCACTTTCAGTCAGGTCGTAGAACGTCGGCTCCAGTTCAGGAATGCGCGTGCGCTCGGTGCGCTTGAGGGGGTCCAGGTCAGCCCAGCGCGAGCCGAGGACACGGTAGGCAGCGATCAAGCTCTGAACATGCACTTGCTTGCGCGCAACGGCCAAATCAGAGGCACTGGCCTTGAGGGCGAAGGCGTTGGCTTTGCCGCGCTGAGCAAAGGACTCAACGACGGGTGCATGGGCGACGTCGCGCGCTTGGGTGCCATCCACAGCGGGCACGTTTTGCAAGGCGTCAAAGTAGGCGCGCCAGGTGTCGGGCACCGCGCCGGGGTTCAACAGGTAAGCTTCGTAAAGCTCTTCCACGTAAGGCGCATTGCCGCCGAAAAGGTACGAGTTGCCCTGCGATTGCTGCATCATGTCGCTTACCCTCTGCGCCGGTATGCGGCGCTGTTGGTTGGTTTGAATGACCGTCCGCGCCACGGCCTGACCGGTTGGCGGATTGCGTACCGCCTCGGGCACCAGCAAAGACGCTGGCACCCTGCGCGGAATGACTTTAACTTGCAAAGCACTGTATCACCGCGCGGCCGCGCGCGAGTGTCAGTTGCGCCTAACCGTGGCAGTTTTCACGCAAAAGACACCGCCTGTTGCGGCGCGCATCAAGCGCCGCCTGGCGCGAGCCATCGGCTCAAGCCAGCCCCCACTGGTGCCAGCCCTCTCAAAGGGCTGCGATTCTCGCTCGCGCACCGTGGAATTCGCGCGATAGCCGATCCACCATGACCTTGACGGATGTCACCTCGCGTACGGCACCAATGCCCTGACCACTGCCCCAGATGTCTTTCCACGCCTTCTTGGAGCCCTCACCACCGCCAAAATTCATCTTTGTGGGATCGCTCTCGGGCAAATGGTCGGGGTCCAATCCGGCTTTGATGATCGACGCCTTCAAGTAGTTGCCGTGAACGCCCGTAAACAGACTGGAGTAGACGATGTCGTCCGACGTGCCATCCACGATGGCTTGCTTGTAGTCATCGCCCGCTCGCGCTTCATGCGTGGCAATGAACGCGGAGCCGATGTACGCAAAGTCGGCGCCCATGGCAAGCGAAGCCAGCACGGCATCACCCGTGGCGATGGCGCCACTGAGGGCCAGGGGGCCATCAAACCACGCGCGAATTTCTTGAATCAAGGCAAAGGGGCTCTTGACGCCTGCATGGCCGCCAGCGCCGGCAGCCACCGCGACCAACCCGTCGGCGCCCTTGTCAATGGCTTTGCGCGCAAACGTGTTGTTGATGATGTCGTGCAAAACGATGCCACCCCAATGGTGCACCGCCTCGTTCACGTCAGTTCTCGCACCGAGCGACGTGATCACAATGGGCACCTTGTATTTGGCGCAAACCGTCATGTCATGCTCCAAACGGTCGTTGCTCTTGTGCACGATTTGATTGATGGCAAACGGTGCCGCTGGGGCCTCGGGATGCGCACGGTCATGCGCGGCCAACGTTTCGGTAATTTCTGCCAACCACTCATCCAATTGCGACGCAGGTCGTGCATTGAGTGAAGGCATGGAGCCAATCACCCCGGCCTTGCACTGTTCAATGACGAGTTTGGGGTTGCTGATGATGAACAGCGGGGACCCGATGATGGGCAAGCGGGCGCGTTTCAGCGCGGTGGGCAAAACCATTAGAAGGCCTCCAAAGCCATGTCGTTAACCGCCGCGTGACCGTCGATGATGCTGTCGCGGATGCCCGGCGCTTTGGACAAAATGTGCTCGGCGTAGAAGCGCGCCGTGTTGATTTTGGCCTGCATGAAAAGTGGGTCATCTGCCGCGCTGTCTTCGGCGACCATCAACGCTCTCGCCAATTGCCATCCGGCCATCAGGTTGCCGGCCAACATCACGTACGGCACCGACCCTGCAAAGACCGCGTTGGGACTGGCCTTGGTTTGGCCCACCACAAAGTCAACCACCGCCAAAAAGGCGTGTCGTGCCGCGCTTAGATGCTTGAGTACCGCCCGGGCGTGGGCACTGTCGCGCTTGGCCAGCTGCGTCTCGGTGATGGCAATTTGTTGGGCGATGGCCTTGGCCACCTGCCCGCCGTCGCGAGTCGTCTTGCGCCCTACCAAGTCGTTGGCTTGGATCGCGGTTGTGCCTTCGTAGATGGTCAAAATCTTGGCATCGCGCAAGTGCTGTGCGGCGCCCGTCTCCTCGATGAATCCCATGCCACCATGAACCTGCACGCCGAGCGATGCCACTTCCAGGCTCATTTCGGTGCTGAAGCCCTTGACCAAGGGCACCATGAACTCGTAAAAAGCCAGGTTTTGCTTGCGAACGTCAGCGTCGGGGTGGTGGTGCGACGCATCGTAGGCCGCCGCGGCCACCAATGCCATGGCGCGGCAACCTTCGGTGTAAGCGCGCATGGTCATCAGCATGCGTTTGACGTCCGGGTGATGGATGATGGCAGCGGCGCGATTGAGGGAGCCATCCACTGGGCGACTTTGCACGCGGTCGCGCGCATAACTCACTGCGTGTTGGTATGCTCGCTCGGCCACTGCGATGCCCTGCAGGCCCACCGCAAAGCGGGCAGCGTTCATCATCACAAACATGGCCTCAAGGCCACGATTTTCTTGCCCGATCAGCTGCGCGGTGGCACCCCCATGGTCACCAAACTGAAGCACCGCCGTGGGGCTTGCCTTGATGCCCAGTTTGTGTTCGATGCTGACGCAGTGCACATCGTTGCGCTGGCCATCTGGCAAAACCTTGGGACAAATGAAGAGTGAGATGCCCTTCACCCCTTCGGGCGCCCCCACCACACGCGCCAACACCAAGTGAATGATGTTGTCGGCCATGTCGTGTTCGCCGTAGGTGATGTAAATCTTGGTGCCAAACAACTTGAACGTGCCGTCGGGCTGCGGTTCGGCACGCGTGCGCACCTGCGACAGATCTGAACCCGCTTGTGGCTCGGTCAAGTTCATGGTGCCGGTCCACTCACCAGAGATCATTTTGGGAATGAAAGCGTGCTGTTGCTCGGGCGACCCCGCTGTCAGCATGGCCTCGATGGCGCCATCCGTCAGCAGCGGGCACAGAGAAAAACTCATGTTGGCGCTGTTGATCATTTCAATGCAGGCTGCCGCGATGGTCTTGGGCAGCCCTTGACCACCCAACGCAGTGGGGTGTTGCAAACCTTGCCAACCCCCCTGTGCAAACTGTTTGAAAGCAGCGGCGAACCCCGGTGTGGTGGTCACAGTGCCGTCCTTCCACGCTGAAGGGTTGGTATCACCCACGCGGTTCATCGGCGCCAACACCGCCTCGCTGAACTTGGCGCACTCGTCTAGCACGGCTTGGGCTGTCTCCAAGCCAGCATCTTCAAAGCCCGGCAGTCGCGCCACGGCCTCGATGTCGGCAAGTTCTTTCATGCAAAAGAGCATGTCTTTGGTAGGGGCGCGGTACGTCATGAATGCACTAACCTCAAAAAAGTACGGGCACCTGAGGGTGCCCGTTTGGGGTCGCAGGGCTCAAAGCGCCTGCACAAGTTCGGGCACGGCCACGAACAAGTCAGCCTCCAGCCCGTAGTCGGCCACACTGAAGATGGGTGCCTCGGGGTCTTTGTTGATGGCCACGATGACTTTGGAGTCTTTCATGCCGGCCAGATGCTGTATGGCGCCACTGATGCCGCAGGCCACATAAAGCTGCGGTGCCACGATCTTGCCGGTTTGGCCCACTTGCCAGTCGTTGGGCGCATAGCCCGCATCGACAGCAGCTCGGCTGGCACCCATCGCGGCGCCCAGCTTGTCAGCCAGTGGTGTCATCACTTCGGCAAATTTTTCTGCCGATCCAAGCGCTCGCCCGCCCGACACGATGATCTTGGCTGCCGTAAGCTCGGGCCGATCCAGCTTGGCAATTTCAGACCCAACAAACGACGCGGCGCTTGAGTCAGCGATCGCGTTCAAGGCTTCCACGGCCGCTGTTCCACCCGTTGCAGGCGCGGGGTCAAAACCCGTGGTGCGAACTGTGATCACCACTTTGGCGTCGGTTGTTTGCACCGTGGCCACGGCGTTGCCGGCGTAAATCGGACGTTCAAAAGTGTTGGGCGACAGGACCTTGCTTGCATCCGACACCTGCGCCACGTCCAGCAAGGCCGCCACACGCGGCGCGACATTTTTACCCGATGCTGTGGCAGGGAACAAAATATGCTGGTACGAAGCAGACAGTGCCAACACCTGTGCAGCCACATTCTCGGCCAGTCCATGCGCCAGCCCCACGCTGTCGGCATGCAACACTTTGCTGACACCTGCAATCAGGGCTGCGGCCTTTGCGGCCGCAGCAGCGTTGTGGCCCGCCACCAAGACATGAACGTCACCGCCACAAGCCAGTGCCGCCGTCACCGTGTTGAGCGTGGCGCCTTTAACCGTTGCATTGTCGTGCTCAGCAATCACCAAAACAGTCATTGAAACTCTCCAGTCTTTACGGGCTGAAAGAAACCCTTGCAACAGCCCAGCGCGTCGCAGGAATCTCAAGGATAAAGCCAACCTGCATGAAGCACGTCAGCTCAGCGGTTAGATAACTTTTGCTTCGGTTTTGAGTTTTGCCACCAACGTGGCGACATCTGCCACTTTGACGCCCGCGCCGCGCTTGGGTGGTTCAGTCACTTTGAGCGTTTTCAATCGGGGTGTCACATCCACGCCGAGGCCATCGGGCTTCAACACCTCCATCGGCTTCTTTTTGGCCTTCATGATGTTGGGCAGCGTGACGTAGCGAGGTTCGTTCAGGCGCAAGTCGGTGGTGATCACCGCAGGCATTGACAACTTGAGGGTTTCAAGTCCACCGTCCACTTCGCGGGTGACGTGCACGTGGCCATCCACCAGCTCGACCTTGGACGCAAAGGTGCCTTGAGGCAAGTTCGCCAGCGCGGCCAGCATTTGGCCGGTTTGGTTGGCATCGTCGTCGATGGCTTGTTTGCCAAGGATGATCAATCCGGGTTTTTCTTTGTCAACCAAGGCCTTCAAAATCTTGGCGACCGCCAGAGGCTGGAGCTCCATATCGGTTTCAACATGAATGGCGCGATCGGCGCCGATCGCCATGGCGGTTCGCAGTGTTTCTTGGCACTGGGCAACACCACACGAGACGGCAATGACTTCGGTGGCAGCGCCCTTCTCTCGCAGTCGCACAGCTTCTTCGACGGCGATTTCATCAAAAGGGTTCATGCTCATTTTGACGTTGGCCAGATCCACACCTGAGCCGTCACTTTTGACGCGCACCTTGACGTTGTAGTCGATGACACGCTTGACTGGGACCAAAATTTTCATGGTGAAGACTGCGCTCCGTGATGGGGTCGAACGATACGCACCGATCCCGAGCTGACGAACCGGTCAATGCTTGACTTGATTCTAGGCGCGCCGCTTGATCGCCATGGACGCTTGGGGGCAAAAATAGAACGCTCGTTCTATTTTGTGGCAACAGACCCGTGCGTCCGGGGGGCGGCTGACGTGGCACGCACCGCCCTGACTCATCAATCACACCCCACCGAGCGCCACCCGCGCGCCGCGCTTGACATCGATGGGCCGCAACAAAAGCAACCCGAGCACGAAGAAGACGGCCGTCGAGGCAATGGCCAAGCGATGATTGCCCGAAGTCACCCACGTCACCACGCCATACGTAACGGGCCCCAAAATGGACGACAAGCGTGTGGCAAACGTCCACAAGCCATAGAACTCGGCCAATCGATGGGGCGGCGAAAGCAACCCAGCAAGTGCTCGACCTGCCGATTGACTAGAACCCATGCACAACCCCGCCAAGGCAGCAGCGATCCAAAACACACCCTGAGACGTCGCTGCCATGGCGAGCAAAGTCATGGCAATCCACCCGGTAAGTGTGATGCCCAACGCCAATTTGTGGCCGATGCGATCTTGGCAATAGCCAAAACCAAATGCACCCGCAGCAGCGGCCACGTTGACCAAAAACACCAACATCATCGTTTGCTGCTGTTTGAACCCCAGCACCTGTTCGGCGTAAATGGCAGCCAGTGCAATGACAACCGATATGCCAGCCTGGTATGCGACGGCGCACCACAACAAGCGCCTGAAGTCTGGGAACTGATCCATTTCGCGCCACGTGCGGGCCAGCCGCGTGAAGGCGTCGCGCCATCCGCCCGTGGTGGCGGCAGTGGGCACCGATCGTTCCTTGAGCCACGCAAACGTGAACAACGAAGCAACCGCATAGATGACGGCCGTGATCACCATCGTGATCGGAACAAACTGAGAGGCGATTTGGCCCTTGCTTTGGGCCCAAATGACATAACCCAAGCTCAGGCCCAGTGCGAGCATGCCACCCAGGTACCCAAAGCTCCAACCCCAGCCAGACACTGTGCCCAACGATTCGCGCTTGGCCAATTCGGGCAAAAAGGCGGCCGAGAGCGACTCGCCCATGCCAAAGCACGCGTTGGAGATGATGATGGCTGCCACCGCCAAGGCAACATCCGACTCTTTGGTTAGCGCCAACATCAAGGTTCCCGCCACGCACCCCAAGGTCATGAACACCAACAGCCGCTTCTTGGCTGCGCGCGCGTCAGCGTACGCACCCAGTGATGGCATCACAACCATGATGATGAGGCTTGACACCGCCAGTGCGAGCGTCCACACCAGTGTGGCCCAATCGGCTTTTTGCGCCACCACGCCTACAAAGTACGCGTTGTAAACGGCCGTAAGTGCCACCGTCGTGTAGCCCGAATTGGCAAAGTCGTACATCGCCCATGCAAACACTTCGCGCTTGGCAACGCCTTCTTGCAGCGAGGATGCTGGAAACCATGCCATGGGTCGTGTCTCCTTGCTTGCGCCAGCGTCGCTGCTGGACCCGAAGATCGCATGCGTGTTGGATGGTGCCCGGAGCCGGAATCGAACCGGCACGTTCCTTTTCAGGAACTACGGATTTTAAGTCCGCTGCGTCTACCAATTTCGCCACCCGGGCGCATGGGGCGCGAGCATAACGGACGACTGAAGCGCTGACGACAGACATGCCTTGTTGCAAGGGTCTGGAGGCGCGAGGCGGAGTCGAACCGCCCTAAACGGATTTGCAATCCGCTGCATAACCGCTTTGCTATCGCGCCAGTGTCAAATCAACTGCATCACCGCCACCGCGGGTCGCGGCACAGGACAAAAAAGGGAAGCTGTTTAGAGCTTCCCTTCGCAGATGTTTGGAGCGGGAGAAGAGTCTCGAACTCTCGACCTCAACCTTGGCAAGGTTGCGCTCTACCAACTGAGCTACTCCCGCATCGCTTTTAAGTATAAACGAAGAACGGGGCCGCTTTTGCGCACCCCGCCCCGCTGGATCCTAAAAAGTCTCAGTGCTTTGCCGCACCTCTGGTCGGCGCCACAGCCTCTTGCACCACGGCTGCGACGGCCGGAGCCGCCACCACAGGTGCTTCTTCTTCGGGCAAAGGCGTTGGGTAGCGCTCGAGCGCCACTTCCAGCACCCTGTCGATCCAACGCACCGGCACGATCTCGAGATGGTTTTTGACGCTCTCGGGGATGTCCTGCAAATCCTTTGCGTTGTCCTCAGGAATCATCACGGTCTTGATGCCGCCCCGATGCGCCGCCAGCAACTTCTCCTTCAAGCCACCAATCGCGGTTACTTCACCACGCAAGGTGATTTCACCTGTCATGGCCACATCAGCGCGCACGGGGATACCCGTGAGTGCTGACACAAACGCTGTCGTCATGGCAATGCCTGCGCTGGGGCCGTCTTTGGGGGTCGCTCCATCGGGCACGTGGATATGGATGTCACGCTTTTCGAACATCTCATCCTTGATGCCCAAACGTTTTGCACGGCTGCGCACCACCGAGCGAGCCGCCTCAACCGATTCCTTCATCACATCGCCCAGCGATCCGGTACGAATGATGTTTCCTTTGCCAGGCATCACGGCAGCCTCGATGGTGAGCAAGTCGCCCCCCACTTCGGTCCACGCAAGACCCACCACCTGACCCACTTGGTTTTGCTTCTCGGCGCGGCCAAAGTCGAACTTGCGAACCCCCAGGAAATCGTTCAGGTTGTCTTCATTCACCACCACCTGGCCCGTGTAGACCTTGAGCTGGATGCCTTTGACAACCTTGCGGCAAATCTTGGAGATCTCTCGCTCAAGTGATCGCACGCCCGCTTCGCGGGTGTAGTAGCGAATCATGCCGCGAATGGCGCTTTCGGTGACATCGAGCTCTTCAGCTTTGACGCCATTGTTGGTGCACTGCTTGGGCAGCAAATACTTTTGCGCGATGTTGACTTTTTCGTCTTCCGTGTAACCTGCCAGACGAATGACTTCCATGCGGTCAAGCAAGGCCGGAGGAATGTTGAGCGAGTTGGACGTCGCCACAAACATCACGTCGGACAAATCAAAGTCGACCTCGATGTAATGATCGCTGAACGTGTGGTTTTGCTCGGGGTCCAGGACCTCGAGCAAGGCCGACGAAGGGTCACCGCGAAAGTCCATGCCGAGCTTGTCGATTTCATCGAGCAAAAACAGGGGGTTGCGCACCCCCACCTTGGACAAACTCTGCACCACCTTGCCCGGCATCGAGCCGATGTAGGTACGGCGATGACCACGGATCTCGGCCTCGTCGCGCACACCGCCCAGCGCCATGCGGATGAACTTGCGCCCGGTGGCACGCGCCACCGACTGGCCCAGCGACGTCTTGCCAACGCCAGGGGGGCCCACCAAGCACAGGATGGGAGCTTTCACCTTGTCAACACGCTGTTGTACCGCGAGGTATTCCAGGATGCGGTCTTTGACTTTTTCAAGGCCGTAATGGTCCTCGTTCAAGACGTTTTCGGCGTGGGTCAGGTTGTGCTTGATCTTGGTCTTCTTGCTCCACGGCAGGTTCACCAGCGTGTCGATGTAGTTGCGCACCACGGTGGCCTCGGCCGACATGGGTGACATGAGCTTGAGTTTTTTGAGCTCGCCTTCTGCCTTTTTGCGCCCTTCTTTGGACATCTTGGCGGCGATGATTTTTTTCTCGAGGTCTTCGAGATCGGCGCCCTCCTCCCCGTCACCCAATTCTTTTTGGATGGCTTTGACTTGCTCGTTGAGGTAGTACTCGCGCTGGCTTTTCTCCATCTGCCGCTTGACACGACCGCGGATGCGCTTTTCGACCTGAAGGATGTCGACCTCGTGCTCGAGCAGTTCAAGTAATTTCTCGAGCCGCTTGTCGATGGCTGACAAATCAAGCACCGACTGCTTGGCTTCGAGTTTGAGCGGCAGGTGCGCCGCGATGGTGTCGGCCAAACGCCCTGCTTCGTCGATGCCTGCGATGGACGTCAGGATCTCGGGCGGGATTTTTTTGTTGAGCTTGACGTACTGGTCAAACTGCTGAGTCACGGCACGGCGCAGGGCCTCGACCTCGGTTTTGGCCTCGGCGTCGGGCACGATGGGCGTGACGTTGCACGTGAAATGCTCACCCTCGTCAGTGACGCTGTTGGTGGTGGCGCGCTGGGTACCCTCGACCAACACCTTCACGGTGCCATCGGGCAGCTTGAGCATTTGCAAGATGTTCGACACGCAGCCGATGTCAAACATGTCATCGGGTTTGGGTTCGTCTTTGCCGGCCGCTTTTTGAGCCACCAGCATGATCTGACGACCCGCCTCCATGGCACTTTCAAGGGCCTTGATCGACTTGGGGCGACCCACAAAGAGGGGGATCACCATGTGGGGAAAAACGACCACATCACGCAGCGGCAGCAGCGGCAACGAGATCGGATCGGCGCTAAGGATGGGATGACCTGACATTGGGGAACCTCACTTTCAGAACCCCAACTGGGGCTCCAAGGGCAAATTGCAAGTCTCTGGCAAGGATTGTGCGGAATCCTTGCGATTCGTCAGGCACTGGCCTTGCTTTCACGGTACACCAGCAGGGGCATGGTGCCTTCCGTGATGTTGTGTTCGTCAACCACGACCTTGGCCACACCGTCCATGGTGGGCAGCTCAAACATGGTGTCGATCAGGGAATGCTCAAGGATGGAGCGCAACCCACGCGCTCCGGTCTTCCGGTCAAGGGCTTTGCGAGCGATCGCCGCCAACGCATTGGGGCGTAACTCCAACTCGACACCGTCCATGGCAAACAAACGCTGGTATTGCTTGAGCAGCGCGTTCTTGGGCTCCACCAAGATTTGCATCAACGCGTCTTCGGTCAGCTCGCCCAGCGTGGCCACCACGGGCAAGCGCCCTACCAGCTCAGGGATGAGACCAAACTTGATCAAGTCTTCGGGTTCAACGGAGCGAAACACCTCAGACACACGACGCTCGGTTTTGCTGTGCACGCTGGCGGCAAACCCAATGCCTGACTTCTCGGTGCGGTTTTGAATGACCTTTTCGAGACCGTCAAAAGCGCCACCACAAATGAACAAGATGTTGGTGGTGTCGATTTGTAAAAAGTCTTGGTTGGGGTGCTTGCGGCCGCCTTGGGGCGGTACGCTGGCCATGGTGCCTTCGACCAACTTGAGCAGGGCTTGCTGAACGCCCTCGCCCGACACATCACGCGTGATGCTGGGGTTGTCGGCCTTGCGGCTGATCTTGTCAATCTCATCGATGTAGACAATGCCGCGCTGCGCACGCTCCACCTCGTAGTTACAGTTTTGCAGCAACTTCTGGATGATGTTTTCGACGTCCTCGCCCACATAACCGGCTTCGGTCAAGGTGGTGGCATCGGCAATCACAAACGGCACGTTCAACAAGCGCGCCAACGTTTGCGCCAGCAAAGTTTTGCCAGACCCTGTCGGACCGATCAGCAAGATGTTGCTCTTCGATAACTCGACTTCGTCGCCCTTGGCATGGCTGCCCATGTGCTTGAGGCGCTTGTAATGGTTGTACACCGCAACCGCCAACGTTCGCTTGGCTGCATCTTGCCCAATCACGTACTGATCGAGACTGCCTTTGATATCGCCTGGCGTGGGCAGATCGGACTTGGCTGTCTTGGCCGAAGCGGTATCGGCCGGTATTTCGTCACGGATGATGTCGTTGCACAGCTCGATGCACTCGTCGCAGATAAAGACCGATGGTCCTGCAATAAGTTTTTTGACCTCGTGCTGGCTCTTGCCGCAAAACGAGCAGTAGAGAACCTTTTCGCTGGAGGAAGTGCCTTTTTTGTCGGCCATCGTTCAATTCTTAAAAGTCGATGAAACCATCATAGAGCACAAAAAACAGGGCCTCCCCACGTGGGGGTGCGCTATCCCGGGATATACGTCACGACATAGGCTTAGTCGTGGTTTCTCGACGACGATTGAGCTGCCCGGCACCCGTGCAGCGCAAACGGGACCGGGGAGTCGTCATCGTTGTTCTCAGCTTGGCCGCTTGTCGATGACTTGATCAACCAAGCCGTAATCCTTGGCCTCAAGCGCCGACATGTAGTAGTCGCGCTCGCTGTCATGACGAATCTTTTCGATCGACTGACCGGTGCGCTCGGCCAAGATCTGGTTGAGCAACTCACGCAATTTTAGAATTTCCCGCGCCTGGATTTCGATGTCGGTGGCTTGCCCTTGTGAGCCGCCCGAGGGCTGGTGAATCATGATGCGCGAATGGGGCAAAGCGATGCGTTTGCCCTTGGCGCCCGCAGCCAACAAAAACGCCCCCATGCTTGCCGCCATGCCCATGCAAAGCGTCGAAACGTCGGGCTTGATGAACTGCATCGTGTCATAAATAGACATGCCCGCACTCACGCTGCCACCGGGTGAGTTGATGTACAAGAAGATGTCCTTGTCGGGGTTTTCGCTCTCCAAAAAGAGCATTTGTGCCACCACCAAGTTGGCCGATTGGTCATTGACCGGCCCCACCAAGAAGATGATGCGCTCACGCAGCAAGCGGCTGTAGATGTCGTAGGCACGTTCACCACGACCCGACGTTTCAATCACCATCGGCACCAGACCGAGGGCTTGGGTGTCCATTGTGTTCATGCGATAGCCTTTCGGGCTTAAGTGTTCATCAATTCGTCGAAGGCTACCGATTTGTCGGTGACCTTGGCTTTTTCAAGGACAAACTGAGCCACGTTGTTTTCAATCACCACCGCTTCAACTTCGGCCATGCGCTGACGGTCGCTCAGGTACCAGCGCATCACTTCAGCTGGCTTTTCGTAGCTCTGGCTCATCTCTTCGATGTGCGCTTGCAATTGCGCCGGCTTGGCCTGCAAGTTGTTGGCGCGCACCAATTCGCCCACCACCAACCCCAGCTTTACGCGTCGTTCGGCCTGGGCTTTGAACAGCTCGGGTGGGATGGGGGCAGCATCGGCGTCTTTGACCCCGCGCTGCTTCAAGTCGGCGCGGGCGTTTTCCACCATGCGCTCGATTTCGCCATCCACCAATGAAACCGGGACGTCCAGTTCGGCAACGCCCAACAGCGCCTCCATCACGGCGCTTTTGTTGCGTGACTGCACACGCATTTTCACCTCGCGCTCGAGGTTGCGACGCACGTCGTCACGCAACCCATTCACCGTCGGGTCTTTGAGCCCAAGTGACTTGGCAAACGCGTCGTCGACGACGGGCAAGTGCGCGGCTTCGATTTTCTTCATCGTGACCAGAAAGTCGGCCTCTTTGCCTGCGACGTCTTTGCCGTGGTAATCCGCAGGAAACGCGACCGGGAAGGTCTTGTTGCCGCCCACCTTCATGCCACGAACGCCCTGGTCGAACTGGGCAAGCATTTGCCCTTCACCGATGACAAACGCAAACCCTTCAGCTTTACCGCCATCGAAGGGTTCACCGTCGATCTTGCCTTCAAAGTCAATCGTGACACGGTCATCGATCACCGCCCCCTCGGTGGCCGCACGCTGCGCAAAAGTGCGACGCTGCTTGCGCAGAATCTCGACAGTCTTGTCAATGGCCGCGTCGTCAATGGCCGCGCTGACGCGATCAACAGGCGCTTGAGACATGTCACCGATCTTCACTTCGGGATACACCTCGAAGGTTGCATCAAACGACAACTGACCTTCCGCAGCGCTCTCTTTGGAGGCAATTTGCGGCGTTCCCGCCACGCGCACCTTGGCCTCGTCGGCTGCCTTCATGAAAGCTTCGCCAACCTTGTCGTTCATCACGTTGTACTGCACCTCGGCGCCGTAGCGCGATGCCACCACGCTCATGGGAACTTTGCCAGGGCGAAATCCGTCGGCCTTGACGGTGCGCGCCAAGCGCTTGAGGCGTGTTTCAACCTCTTTGGTGATGTCGGCAGCAGGCAGCGAAAGCGTGATGCGGCGCTGAAGTTTTTCGAGCGTTTCAACCGTGACCGTCATGGTGATTCATTCAGTGGGTTAAGGGAGATTTCAAACAGGGGTGGTGCGCGGGGGGGACTCGAACCCCCACAGTATTGCTACCGTCAGGACCTAAACCTGGTGCGTCTACCAATTTCGCCACCCGCGCGCGCAACTTATCTGGGCCAAAAGCATTTCCGGAAAATCGGCCATTGGCCGATGCAAACAACGCTGGGCTTCTGTACCTTCAGCCACGCCAACTGGCACCACGCGCCTCTTGCAAGCCTTCCATTCTAGCCTGCGCCGCAGACGCCCCACGCACCCGGGGCAACGCTTCGGCGCGGTGTGCCGTGATGGGACAATCGAACCCCGTGAGCCCATCCAACAGCGTTCAGCATTACGAAAATTTTCCAGTAGCGTCTTGGCTTTGTCCAGCGCACTTGCGCGGCGCTGTGCGGGCCATCTACCACTTCGCGCGTTGCGCAGATGACATTGCAGACGAGGGCATCGCCGCAGCGCACGAACGAATGGCCAGCCTGAGCCGTTACCGCACTGCCTTGAGCCGCATGGATGAACCGGCAGCCGTGGCGGCTTTGCCCGATGCCTGGCGCCCGATCTTCGCCGACTTGTCGCGACAACGCGCTGCGCACCGATTGCCCACACAACCGCTGCACGACCTGATCACAGCTTTTGAAGAAGACGTCCCCAATCCGATTCATGCCGACCGCCAATCATTGCTCAACTACTGCAAGCTTTCGGCCAATCCAGTGGGTCGCCTCCTGTTGCATCTCTATGGCATCGACGACGCCAAGTCGTTGGCCCACGCCGATGCGGTGTGCAGCGCATTGCAATTGGCAAACTTTTGGCAAGACCTCTCGGTTGACCTTCCAAGAGGACGCTGCTACCTGACGGAGGCAGACATGCAGCAGCACGCGCTGACAAGGCAATCGCTGGCACAAGGCGACACCGCGGCTTCTCGCGCGCTGGTGGCCGCGTTGGTGCGCTGGACGCGGCAGCTCATGTTGGAGGGTGCCCCGCTTGCCCTTAACGTGCCCGGCCGAGCTGGATGGGAGCTGCGCTTGGTGGTGCTAGGTGGGTTGCGCATCCTCGACAAGATCGAGCAGCAGTCTTTCAACGCCCTGACCATGCGCCCCACACTGGGGCCAAGGGACGCATTGCCGCTGGTGTGGCAGGCATGCATGATGCGCCCCTGAGCTGAATGCACCATGACCCCTGAACAATACGCACAAGACAAAGCGGCGAAGAGCGGCTCTTCGTTTTACTACGCTTTCCAGTTTTTGCCGCCCCCGAGGCGAGCCGCCATCACAGCGTTTTATGCCTTCTGCCGCGAGGTGGACGACGTGGTTGATGAAACCACCGATGCCGGCATTGCCGCCACCAAACTGGCATGGTGGCAACAAGAAGTCATGCAAGCTTTTGCAGGCCAGCCGACCCACCCAGCGATGAAAGCGCTCATGCCTCACGCGCCCGCGTTTTCCATCACTGCCGATCACCTGTTGGCGGTGATTGATGGATGTCAAATGGACTTGTCGCAAACGCGCTATTTGGATTTTGTCGGGCTGACCCGCTACTGCCACTTGGTGGCAGGGGTGGTGGGAGAAGTGGCGTCCAACATTTTTGGCTGGAGCAACGCACGAACCCACGCCTACGCCCACAAACTGGGGCTTGCGATGCAGTTGACCAACATCATTCGCGACGTTGGCGATGACGCAGGGCGTGGCCGTATTTATCTGCCAGTCAATGAGATGCAGCAGTTTGAGGTCAAAGCCCATGAACTGTTGCAGCGCAAATCGCCCTGGGGGTACAGCGACCGGTTCACGGCCTTGATGACGTTTCAGGCCAACCGGGCACACGCTTTGTATGACGAGGCTTTCGCGTTGCTCCCTGATCAAGATCGGCGCGCCCAACGCCCTGGCCTGATGATGGGTCAAATCTACCGAACGCTGCTGCGGGACATCGAGCGCAATCAGTTCCAGGTTTTGCATCAGCGAATCTCCATGACGCCTTTGCGCAAGATTTGGATTGCCATGCGCACCAACTGGCAAGCGCGGTGAGCAGCGCGACGCGGCGGCATGTGGCCGTGGTGGGCGGTGGCTGGGCAGGCTTGGCGGCGGCCGTGCGCGCCGTCCAGCTCGGCATGCGTGTTACGTTGTTTGAAATGGCACCCGACTTGGGTGGTCGCGCTCGCAGCGCGCGCATCGGTGATTTGATGCTTGACAACGGCCAGCACCTTTTGATCGGCGCGTACCGAGACACCTTGGCGTTGATGGAAACCGTTGGCGTCGATTTGAGCACTGCGTTTCAGCGCATGCCGCTCACGCTGGTGAACAGCGACGGCGTGGGGCTGAAGTTGCCGGTTGGTCATCCTTCCGTGGCGTTTTTTCGTGGCGTGATGGGTGCCCATCATTGGCCGTTGCTGCATCGCATCCGTTTGCTGCTGTTGGCGGCACGGTGGCGCCTGCGTGGCTTTCGCTGCGATGCAACAGCCACCGTGGCAGACCTGACGAAAACACTGCCTGATACGGTCTACCGCGACTTGATTGCACCGTTGTGTGTTGCGGCGCTCAACACGCCGGCTGCGCAGGCCAGCGGCAGCGTCTTCTTGCGAGTTCTGCGCGACGCCTTGTTTGGCGGTCGCGGCGCTTCCGATGCCTTGTTGCCGTTGAAACCGCTGGCTGAACTCTTGCCTTTGCCCGCCGCGGCTTGGCTGAGGGCGGCGGGCGCGCGCGTCTGCTTGAGAGCCCGCGTGCAAACGGTGGTGGCCGACGGCCAGTCTTGGTTGGTCGATGGCGAATCGTTTGACAGCGTGATCCTGGCTTGTTCGTCCAGCGAGGCGACGCGCTTGACGGCCACATCGCACCCAGACTGGTCGCAAAAGGCATCGCGCATCGCCTTCCAATCCATCATCACGTTGTACGCGCAGCACCCTCAGGCGCAGCTCGCGTTTGCCATGATTGCCGTGCCTGATGGGGTCGAGCAACCCGCACAGTTTGTGTTTGATCATGGCATGTTGACGGGTCGCCAAGGCTTGCTTGCGTTTGTGGTGAGTGGTGCCAATCAATGGTTGGCCAAGGGCATGCCCACCACCATTGAAGCCACGCTGGCTCAAGCCCGTCAAGCGCTGCCTGTCGCGCCGTGGGTCGGTCAACTCAAGGTGGTGGGCGCTGTGGCCGAGCGTCGCGCCACCTTTGCTTGCACGCCCAACTTGATTCGCCCGACACAGCGCATCGACAACCAGTTTTTGGCATGTGGCGATTACGTCGAGGGCCCTTACCCCGCAACGCTCGAAGGTGCGGTGAGGTCAGGACAGGCAGCTGCCGCCGCCTTGCAGCCCAGGGGCTGATCCAATGGCGCTGGATGCACAATGACACTTGTCACCCCAACACCCATGACCACCAAGCCAGCCACCACACCCACCATCCAAGTGCTCGAAAGGTGCTTTGCGGTATTCGATGTATTGGCCTCGCAACCTGACCCTGTAGCGCTCAAGGTGATTGCCGAGCGCACGCAGTTGCACCCTTCCACAGCCCATCGCATTTTGAACGACCTTGTGGTGGGTCGATTCGTAGAGCGACCTGAACCTGGCGCCTACCGCCTCGGCATGAGGCTGTTGGAGTTGGGGAATTTGGTCAAGGCACGCCTGGACGTGCGCGAGGCTGCCATTGGCCCCATGCGTGAACTGCATCGCTTGACGCACCAACCCGTCAACCTGTCGGTGAGGCAAGGCGACGAGATCGTTTACATCGAACGCACTTTCAACGAACGCTCCGGCATGCAAGTGGTGCGCTCCATAGGCGGCCGCGCGCCGCTTCACCTCACATCAGTGGGCAAGTTGTTTCTTGCAGCAGACGACCTTCAACGGGTGCGCGCGTATGCAGCTCGGACTGGCCTCGCAGGTCACACGCGCAACAGCATCACAGAGCTGCCACGCCTGGAGCGCGAACTGGCAAGCGTGCGACGAGCATTTGCATCGCGCGATGACGAAGAGCTGGAGCTTGGCGTTCGGTGCATGGCGGCAGGCATCTTCGACGACACAGGCAGGCTGGTGGCAGGGCTTTCGGTGTCAGCGCCCGCCGATCGGCTTGAAGAAGCGTGGTTCGATCGCGTCAAAGCCACCGCGGCGCAAATTTCTGCGGCATTGGGGTATCAACCTGTGCAGCCAACCCCCTGAGCCCACGGCGACGCAGCCGCATGAATCTCACAGTTTGCTAACCGCTGGTGGCCACCAAACGTACACGATGCGCAGGCAAACGGCGACCCGATAGGCTAACCAAACCGGCATCCAGCACCGCGGGTGTATCCGGTTCTGTGAGCCAACGTCGCACCCTCTCGGCATCACCCAAGCGCGAGTACTTGCCTGCAGAGTCTAAAAACACCATGACCAGTTTGCGACCAGCGAGCTTGGCTTGCATGACCAAACACCGGCCTGCCTCGGCGATGTAGCCTGTCTTTTGCAGCCCAATATCCCACGTGGGGCTGGCAACCAGCAGGTTGGTATTGCCAAAGTGAATGGCCCTGTCGTGCACGGCAACATCCAGACCATTGGACGTCGAAAGATCACGAATCGTCCGGTGCTTGTAAGCTGCCTGCACCAACAAGGCAAGATCACGCGCGCTCGACTGGTTGCGACTTGAGAGGCCTGTCGGTTCGACAAAGTTTGACTGCGTCATGCCCAAGGTTTGAGCGCGTTGGTTCATCGCCGCAACAAATGCCTTCGGGCCTCCGGGATAGTTGGCTCCGAGCGTGTGGGCCGAACGGTTTTCGGAGGCCATCAAGGCCAAGTGCAAAAGCTCGATCCGCGTCAATGTGGCGCCCAAAGCCAACCGCGAGCGACTGCGCTTTTCGGTGTCAAACGCATCGTCGGTGACCACCAAAGTCTCGTGAAGCGATTGCTTGGCCTCAAGCACCACCAGCGCAGTCATCAATTTGGTCAGCGATGCGACCGGCAAGACCGCTCGCTCGTTCTTGCTGAAAAGTACCTCGCCAGTGTCCTGATCGACAACCAAGGCAGCGCTGGATTTCAGGGCCAACGGATCGTCAGCACTTTGCAGCCCGTGAAGTGAACCATGCGAGGGCCGTGGCGGCGCGTAGGTTGCGCGACGCAAACCAACTCGATTCGCCGCGAACTTGGGCCGCGACTTGAGCGCAACAATTTTGCCGGGGCCGCTGCGGCGAACGGTCTGCGGCGCTCGGTTTGGGTGAGCTTTGGCACGTTTACCAGCCGTGCTCGAACTTGCTGAGCCGGCGACCTTGGGCGATGGAGCATTGCCTGCCTTCAACGGCAGCTTTTGCGAATTTGACACCACGGGCTGGACAGCGTGCGCAGCGGGCGAAAAGCCCAGCACCGCGCTGACAACGATTGCCAGCGCAGCCCACCCCCCGCACATCCGCACGAATTTCACACCCGATCTCCCAACGAGCTAGTGTGCGAAGTTTAGGCTATAGCAAAAAATGAAGCAAGATCATGAACTTAGATCAACCACCTAAAGTTGTTGGAAGCATGCAAATTCGTGATCATTTCGCGTGAAGAGTTGTCCAAGAGCGCGCCTATCCTTGCGCCGCCACACGCTCCGCTTTGCTGTGCAGCTTGTTCAGTGCCGCCAAATAGGCCTTGGCAGATGCCACGATGATGTCAGGATCAGCGCCAACCCCGTTAACGATTCGCCCTCCTTGCTGAAGTCGCACAGTCACCTCGCCTTGCGATTCGGTGCTGCCACTCGTGATGGCGTTGACGGAGTAAAGCATCATCTCGGCGCCGCTCTTGACGGTGGACTCGATGGCCTTGAGACTGGCATCGACCGGGCCATTGCCGTCGCTGCTGGCGTCATGCGATTGTTCGCCCGCTGCAAAGCGCACCGTGGCGTGGGGTCGCTCCCCCATGGTTGAGTTCTGTGTCAGCGCCAGAAGTCGGTAATGCTCTTTGTCTTTGGTGACGCTTTCGTCGCCCACCAATGCCAAAATATCCTCGTCGAATATGTCGGCCTTGCGGTCGGCCAGCTCCTTGAACTTGGCAAATGCAGCGTTAACTTCTGACTCTGACTCCAGCTCAATGCCCAACTCATGCAGGCGTTGTTTGAAAGCGTTGCGCCCCGAGAGTTTGCCCAACACAATCTTGTTGGCGGCCCAGCCCACGTCTTCTGCCCGCATGATTTCGTAAGTGTCGCGAGCCTTGAGCACGCCGTCTTGGTGGATACCGCTGGCGTGTGCAAAGGCGTTGGCCCCCACCACTGCCTTGTTGGGCTGCACCAAGAACCCCGTGGTTTGGCTCACCATGCGCGACGCCGGTACGATTTGCGTGGTGTCCACACGCATGTCGAGGCCAAAGTAGTCGCGCCGCGTGCGCACGGCCATCACAACCTCTTCAAGTGAGCAGTTGCCTGCACGCTCGCCCAAGCCATTGATGGTGCACTCAACCTGCCGCGCACCGCCGATCTTGATGCCAGCCAATGAATTGGCCACCGCCATGCCAAGATCGTTGTGGCAATGCACCGACCATACCGCTTTGTCGGCATTGGGGACCCGCTCACGCAAGGTGCGAATGAAAGCACCGTACAGCTCGGGCACCGCATAGCCGACGGTGTCAGGGATGTTGACGGTGGTAGCGCCTTCACGAATCACGGCTTCCAGCACACGACAGAGAAAATCCGTGTCACTTCGGTAACCATCTTCGGGAGAAAACTCGACGTCGCCGCAAAGGTTGCGCGCAAAACGAACCGAGAGTTTGGCCTGCTCAAACACTTGGTCTGGGCTCATGCGGAGCTTTTTTTCCATGTGCAACGGCGACGTGGCAATGAAGGTGTGAATGCGGGCCCGCGCAGCGCCCTTCAAGGCTTCTGCGGCTCGAGAAATGTCGCGGTCGTTGGCCCGCGCCAGTGAACAAATGGTTGACTCTTTGACGTGGTCGGCAATCGACTTGACAGCTTCAAAGTCACCCGGGCTGGACGCAGCAAACCCAGCTTCGATAACGTCGACACGCAGCCGCTCCAATTGCCGCGCAATGCGCAGTTTTTCGTCTTTGGTCATGGAAGCACCGGGCGATTGCTCGCCATCGCGCAAGGTGGTGTCAAAGATGATGAGCTGGTCGGTCATGGTGAGTTCCAAGCTGGAGGTTTCAGGAGGTCAAAAAGCAAAAAGCCCGCGGGCAGTAAGCGCGCGGGCCGGAGATGCAGAAGTCTTGAGACGTGTGCGATCAGCGCGCCCGGGGCACTCCTAGTAGAGCGATAAAAATGGGGTTGCTGACGCGTTGCATAACTTAACTATAGCATTGCTGGCGAGTTCAATGCAAACCGCGCTCGTCGGGTTCGTCGGTGGACGTGGCCACCAAACTCACGTGTTGCCCTTTGGATTTTCGGTAGGCGTACACCACGTAGCCCGAGATCCCGTAAACCGCGAAAAGTGAAAACAACACGATCGGCGGGTGCACGTTGATCACCGCGATGCCCAGCGCAATGGCCACGATCACCACAAAGGGCACGGTCTTTTTAAAGCTCACGTCTTTGAAGCTGTAAAAAGGCACGTTGGTCACCATCGTCAAACCGGCGTATAGCGTGATGCCAAACGATAACCACCGCAGCCACGGCAATGTCGCTGGGTTGAGGCCCACATCGTGAATCACCCACATCAACCCAATCACCAGCGCCGCAGCAGCTGGGCTCGGAAGCCCCTGAAAATAGCGCTTGTCGACCACACCCACGTTGGTGTTGAACCGGGCCAGGCGAAGTGCGGCGCCCGCGCAGTAAACAAAGGCTGCAATCCACCCCGGTTTGCCCAATCCTTTGAGCGCCCATTCGTACATGATCAAGGCGGGTGCCGCGCCAAAGCTAACCATGTCCGACAGGCTGTCCATTTGCTCGCCAAACGCGCTTTGCGTGTTGGTCATCCGAGCCACACGCCCGTCCAGGCTGTCGAGCACGGCCGCAGCGAAGATGCCGATGGCGGCATTCTCAAAACGCCCGTTCATGGCCATCACCACGGCATAGAAGCCCCCAAAGAGCGCGGCCAACGTGAACAAGTTGGGCAGGATGTAGATGCCCTTGCGCCGGGAACGCATCAGCAGACCCTCGTCCGGATCAGGGGTCTGCTGTTGCTCGTGGCCCGACTTAACACTCATGGGGATATCTCGCAGGTCGAATCAACCGTCAGGTGTGAGTGCTGTCAGGGGTGGTTGCAGTTACCGGTACGACAGTACTGGTTGCGGTCCGCGCAAACTCGGCCAAAACCGTTGACGTGGCTGACACCTTGTCGCCTGGCGCCACCTTGGGGACCGCGTCGATAGGCAGGTAAACATCGACGCGTGAACCAAAGCGAATGAACCCATACCGCTGCCCTCGGCTTAGCCGGTCGCCTGCATTAACGTAGCAAAGGATGCGCCGGGCGATCAGGCCCGCCACTTGCACCAAGGTAACCATGCGCCCCTCAGGGGTGAGGATCACCACCGCGTTGCGCTCGTTTTCGGTGGACGCTTTGTCCATGTCGGCATTGACAAACAAGCCCGGCGAATACTGAACGTGCGTGACCGAACCGTCGACGCTCGAGCGGTTGCTGTGCACGTTAAAGACGTTCATGAACACGCTGATCAACAGCGCCTCGCGTTCGCCGTAAGGGTCCATGACCTTTTCGATCTTGACGATGCGGCCATCGGCCGGCGATAAGATCAGGCCTTGCCCCGCGGGAATGGCTCGAGGCGGGTCGCGAAAAAACTGGACCACAAACGCAAGCACCAGCCAGCATAAAAAGGCGATGAAGCCAGCACCAAAAAAGAGGGTCGCAAACAAGGCCAGAAAGAAGGCCATGGCGATGAAAGGCCAGCCTTCTTTGGCCAAGAATGGGTGTGGGTAGTTCATGCGGGTGAGGATACCGCACGCTTGACAACGTGCGCAACGGCACAAAAAAAAGCCGCCAGCAGTTGTCGCTGCTGGCGGTGTGTTCTCGATCGCCCTGGCCCACTGCCTCGGGGCAGTTTGGCGAAGACTCAATTGCGGGAGCGATCGACCAACTTGTTGGCCTTGATCCACGGCATCATGGCGCGCAGCTTTTCGCCCACCACCTCGATGTCATGCGACGCCGTCAAGCGACGACGCGACTGCAGAGTCGGCGCGCCAGCACGGTTCTCGAGGATGAAACTCTTGGCGTATTCACCCGTTTGAATGTCAGCCAGAACTTGTTTCATCGCCTGCTTGGTTTCGGCCGTGACGATGCGGGGGCCCGTGACGTACTCGCCGTACTCAGCGTTGTTCGAGATCGAGTAATTCATGTTCGCAATGCCGCCTTCGTAGATCAAGTCGACGATGAGTTTGAGCTCATGCAAGCATTCAAAGTAAGCCATTTCGGGCGCATAGCCGGCCTCGACCAAGGTCTCGTAGCCCGCTTTGATCAGCTCCACCGTGCCACCGCACAGAACGGCTTGCTCGCCGAACAGGTCGGTTTCGGTTTCTTCACGAAAGTTGGTTTCGATGATGCCGGCTTTGCCACCACCATTGGCCGCCGCATAGCTCAGCGCCACGTCACGTGCTTTCCCACTCTTGTCGGCATGAACAGCAATCAGGTGCGGCACGCCGCCGCCTTGTGTGTACGTGTTGCGCACCGTGTGGCCAGGCGCCTTTGGCGCCACCATCCACACGTCCAAATCGTCACGCGGAACCACTTGCCCGTAGTGCACGTTGAAGCCGTGGGCAAACGCAAGCGACGCGCCCCGCTTGATGTGGGGTTCCACGTCGTGGGTGTAGACGCTTGCAATCTGTTCATCGGGCAAAAGAATCATCACGACGTCCGCCGCTTTGACAGCGTCGGCGACAGAAGCCACCTTGAGGCCAGCCTTTTCCACTTTGTTCCACGACGCACCACCAGGACGCAAACCGACCGTAACCTTGACGCCGCTGTCATTGAGGTTCTGGGCGTGCGCATGGCCTTGCGAGCCGTAGCCGATGATGGCGACATTCTTGCCTTTGATCAGGCTCAGGTCTGCGTCTTTGTCGTAGTAAACCTTCATGGATGCTCCGTTGAATGAAGAGTGGGTGTTAAATTGTTATTGAGTGGGGTTACTCAAACACGAAGAATGCGTTCGCCGCGACCAATGCCGCTGGCACCTGTGCGCACGGTTTCTAGAATTGAGGCCCGGTCCAGTGCGGTCAAAAAGGCGTCCAGCTTGGTGGCGTCGCCCGTCAGCTCTATCGTGTAAGACTTGTCGGTGACGTCGATGATGCGCCCGCGAAAAATCTCTGCCATGCGTTTCATTTCATCGCGCTCTTTCCCGACGGCACGAACTTTGATCAGCATCAGTTCGCGCTCGGTGTAGGCACCTTCGGTCAGGTCGACCACCTTCACAACCTCGATGAGTCGATTGAGGTGTTTGGTGATTTGCTCCAGAACTTCGTCGCTGCCGTTGGTCACGATCGACATGCGCGACAGCGATGCGTCTTCAGTCGGCGCCACACTGAGGCTTTCAATGTTGTAGCCGCGAGCCGAAAAAAGGCCAACGACCCTGGACAGTGCGCCAGCTTCATTTTCGAGCAACACCGAGATGATGTGTTTCATAACTTTCGTCCTGCGCGCTCTTCACGCCACGGGCGGTAACCCGTGCCGCTTGGCCACGCCTCGCGAGTGATAGGGATTGGATGGTTTGGCTGAAGTGATTGAGGGTGATTGGCAAGCCCGGCGCCTTGTCGCGGTAACGACCAAGCGATGACTAGCTTGGCACCGTCACAGATCTTCAGCCCCCAGCAGCATTTCAGAAATACCTTTGCCGGCTTTGACCATGGGCCAGACGTTTTCAGTCGGATCGGTTCGAATGTCCAAAAACACCGTCCGGTCTTTCAAGCGAATGGCCTCTTTCAGGGCGCCCTCTACGTCGCTTGGTTTTTCAACCAGCAGGCCGACGTGCCCGTAAGCTTCGGCCAACTTGACAAAGTCAGGCAGGGCATCCATGTAGCTGTGGGAGTAGCGACCTTCGTAGTCGATCTCTTGCCACTGGCGCACCATGCCCAAGTATCGATTGTTGAGAGACACAATTTTGACGGGTGTCTTGTACTGCAAGCACGTGGACAGCTCTTGAATGCACATCTGGATCGAGCCTTCGCCCGTGATGCAAAACACGTCAGCATCGGGCTTGGCCAACTTGATGCCCATCGCGTACGGCAACCCAACGCCCATCGTGCCCAAGCCGCCACTGTTGATCCAGCGACGCGGCTCCTCGAATCGATAGAACTGCGCCGCCCACATTTGGTGCTGGCCGACGTCCGAAGTGATGTACGTTTCGCGGTCTTTGGTCAGCTGCCATAACTTGTCAACCACAGCCTGCGGTTTGATGACGTCGCTGCCTTGGTGGTAGGCCAAGCAATCGCGTTTGCGCCACTCATTGATCTGCGACCACCATCCACTCAAAGCTGATTTGTCGGGCTGGGCCTTGATCTCTTTGAGTTGCGAGATCAATTCTTGCAGGACGTCTTTCACATCGCCAACAATGGGGATGTCCACCTTCACGCGCTTGGAGATGCTTGAAGGGTCGATATCGATGTGGATGATCTTTCGTTCGACTTGCGCAAAGTGCTTGGGGTTGCCAATCACGCGGTCGTCAAAGCGAGCGCCGACAGCCAGCAGCACATCGCAATTCTGCATCGTCATGTTGGCTTCGTAAGTGCCGTGCATGCCAAGCATTCCCAAGAACTTGGGATCGCTGGCAGGCATCGCGCCCAGCCCCATCAAGGTGTTGGTGCAAGGGAAGCCCAGCAGCGCAGCCAGTTCTCGCAGCTCGGCCGATGCCTCACCCAAGATGACACCCCCGCCCGAATAAATGTACGGTCGCTTGGCCGCCATCAGCAGGCCAAGTGCTTTGCGGATCTGGCCGCTGTGCCCCTTCTTCACGGGGTTGTACGAGCGCATTTCGATGTGCTCGGGGTAGTGGAACGCTGTTTTGTGCAGCGACACATCCTTGGGGATGTCCACGACAACAGGACCGGGTCGTCCCGTGCGGGCGATGTGAAACGCCTTCTTGATCGTGAGCGCCAAATCGCGAACGTCTTTGACCAAAAAGTTGTGTTTGACGATGGGGCGCGTGATGCCGACGGTGTCGCACTCTTGAAATGCGTCCAACCCAATGGCTGGCGTCGGAACCTGGCCCGTGATGATCACCATCGGGATCGAGTCCATGTAGGCCGTGGCGATGCCAGTGACCGCGTTGGTCACGCCCGGCCCTGACGTGACAAGCGCAACGCCGACGTCACCCGTGGCCCGCGCGTAGCCGTCGGCCGCGTGCACAGCCGCCTGCTCGTGACGCACCAAAACGTGTTGGATCGACTCTTGACGGTAAAGCGCGTCGTAGATGTATAAGACGGCGCCCCCGGGGTAGCCCCAGAGAAACTTGACGCCTTCAGCCTGAAGGCACTTGACGAGGATTTCAGACCCGTTGGGGTCTTGCGAAGCCGACGAATGCGGCTCGAGTTGAGATTCGGCAGCGTGCGCTGCAACGGCAGCTCGCTTGAGCTCGGTGGCAGACATATCCATGGTGTTAAACCTTTGTGAATTTCTCTAACGAAAAACCATCGGTGCCCCTCTTCTCGCCCTTATGGGACGGATTCAGAGCCTGCGCGGTCGAGTGGCCCTCTGGTTGAGGTGCCCCGTTCGGCCGAAAGTAGCGTTTAGCGAGATCAAATTGTCGCACAGCAACAATGCGTGTTTTGACGCCTGCGCAACTTCAAAGCGAAGTGAGCACGGGCGGGTGACATAATCGCCCGCGTTTTTGCACCGGGCCATCGCCTTGGTATCTGACAAAGAACTCACCGAATTCTTCAAGAGCGTTGAAAAACGCGCATTCAAGCGCACGGCGTATGCCGTGCGTGATGAAGATGCCGCGCTCGACATCGTTCAAGATTCGATGATTCGGCTGGCCGAAAGCTACCACGACCGTCCGCCGGGCGAATGGCCGCTGCTTTTTCAGCGCATTTTGTCCAACGCCACCATGGATTGGTTTCGGCGTCAGAAGGTTCGCAATGCCGTGGTCCACAACATGTCGGACTTTGAAGGGGCCGGCGAAGACGGCGAATTCGATCTTTTGGAGCTTTTAGAGTCACAAGACGGCGCGATGGGCGCAGAAAGCGCGGCTGATACGGTCGGACGCCAACAAGTGCTCGAAATTATCAATGGCGAGGTGGCAAATCTACCTACTCGTCAACGAGAGGCATTCATACTTCGTTACTGGGAAGAGCTTGATGTTGCAGAAACTGCGGAGGCCATGGGGTGCTCTGAGGGCAGCGTCAAGACCCATTGTTCGCGGGCGGTTCATTCGCTCGCCAAAGCCCTCCGAGGCAAAGGAATTTCACCGTGACCGCGCTCAGCCCAGTAACCAACAACCGAGACGCCCTAGAAGCGCGGTTCGCGCTGCGCGTCACGTCTGCTCTTGATCAGCTTGCTGTTCCCCATGACATCGAGCAACGCCTTCGTGTTGCCCGTGACTTGGCTTTGAGCCGTGCTCGTCAAGCCAAGGCGACGGCGACAACCCAAGTCAAAGCGCGCGATGTCGCCATGGTGGGTTGGGGTCAAGCAGCCTTGAATGGCAGTTCGGACGAAAAAACGCCCTGGTGGGTTGGCACGGCAATGGCTGCTCTCGCGCTAGCGCTCGTGGTGGGCCTGTTTGCCATCGATTACCGCAATGTCCAGGTTCAAATCGAAGCCACGGCGGAGGTTGATGCCCTGCTTTTGGCAGACGATCTGCCACCCAAAGCCTACTCAGACGTTGGGTTTCGCGAGTACCTTCGCGCGTCGCCTCAGGACTGAGATGGTCGCATGACACGGCACTTCAAACAGCTGTTCTGTGTTTGGGGAGCGGCTGCGCTTTTGGCCACAGCCTGGCCTGAGCCGCTGCTGGCCCAAGTAACCACCCTGCGCAACGCAAAGCCATGGGCTGCACTGACGGCATCGGAGCGTGACGCGTTGGCTCCATTGGAGCGAGAATGGCCGGGTATCGATGCAGTCCGACAGCAAAAGTGGCTCGATGTTGCAAGCCGATTCAATAAGTTAGAGCCTGATGATCGTGCGCGCATGCAACAACGCATGGGCGATTGGGCTCGCATGACACCTGACGAGCGCCGTCGTGCGCGGCTCAATTATCAAGAGCTGCGCACGCAGACTGCACCCGACGAGCGCCAGTCACGCTGGCAAACGTACCAAGCTTTGCCAGAATCTCAGAAGCGTGAATTGGCCAAACGGGCTGCTGAAGCCCCTGCCGTTGTGGCGCCAGCCGTCAAGCAGCGTCGTGTCGATGGCACCAAATCAACTGTGGTGACGGCCCCTTTGCCTGTCAGCGCAGCAGCCAAACCGGCCAACCCTTCTTTGGTGCGTGCCGGCCCAGGGACCACAACGACTTTGGTGTCCCAGCCGGTCAAACCCCCAATGCACCAACAAACGGGGCTCCCCAAGATGACAGCCAAGCCTGGTTTTGTAGATCCCCAGACCCTTCTTCCCAAGCGCGGGATGCAGGGCGCTGCCATCGCCAGCCAGGCTGAAAAGTCAGACAACATCAAACGTCAATGACGGTTGCAAAAGCGCCGACGGGGGCGTTGCAACTTCAAGCCCCATCCGTCAAACGTCGGCTCGCTGCCTTCACTTACGAAGGCATTTTGTTGTTTGGGATCGTCATGACCGGCGCGTACCTGTACGACACGCTTACCCAGCACCGCCACGCCTTGCAGGGCCGAACCGGATTGCAGATCTTCTTGTTTTTGCTCATCGGGGCTTACTTCGTTTGGTTTTGGTCCCATGGGGGCCAAACGGTTGCCACCAAAACTTGGCATATCCGGGTTGTCAATCATCGAGGCGAGCCGATTGGCATGGTTTTAGCCACCTTTCGCTATTTGTTGTCGTGGGTGTGGTTTTTGCCGGCCTGGTCATTGCCTATTCGGTTCGGCCCATTTCATCGACAGCCATTTTCGGTTTGATGACCTTGGGCTGGCTGGTCTACGGCGGGCTTGCGCTGTTGCACCCTCAGAGGCAGTTTGTGCATGACGTTTTGTGCGGCACGCGATTGATCGACGTGCGCCCTGCCAAGACACCCAAGCAAGTCGCCTGAACGCCATGGCGCAAAGACTTGATGGCTCACGGCACAATCTGGCATGAGTCAAAAACCAGTTGGCGTTGGCCCATTCCAGCGCATCATCAACGCTGCGGGCTATTCACGCGCTGGCTTGGCTGCAGCCTGGCGTGCTGAGGCCGCTTTTCGTCAAGAAGTGCTGCTAGCGTGCGTCTTGCTGCCACTGGCCTGGTGGTTGGGGCGCACTTGGGTTGAAGTGGCCGTGTTGTCGCTGAGCGTGTTGGTGGTCCTCATCACTGAACTGCTCAATTCGGCCATCGAGGCGGTGGTCGACTTGGCTTCGCCCGATAAACACCCACTGGCCAAATCAGCCAAAGACATTGGCAGCGCAGCGGTGTTTGTGTCGCTTGCAACCTGCTCGTTGGTTTGGGGCTTGGCCCTTTGGCAAAAGCTGACTTGACAGCCTGTTAAACGGCCGACTCGTTGGTCTCGCCCGTGCGAATGCGCACCACCTGCTCGACCGGTGTGACAAAAATTTTGCCGTCACCGATCTTGCCTGTCTTGGCCGCTTTGACGATGGCGTCGATGCAGCGCTCGACGTCTTCGTCTTTGACGACGACTTCAACTTTGACTTTTGGCAAAAAATCAACCACGTACTCAGCGCCGCGATACAGCTCGGTATGGCCCTTTTGGCGGCCAAAGCCTTTGACCTCGGTAACCGTCAGGCCCGAAACACCCACGTCAGCGAGCGCTTCGCGTACTTCTTCGAGCTTGAAAGGTTTGATGACGGCGGTGATTTGTTTCATGTCGAGGCTCCGTTGGGCTGGCCAAACTGCACCCAAGGCAGCTTGTGCAATCACTCATTTAAGCACGGAATTTTGAGGTAATCGGGTAACGCCAATCGCGGCCGAAAGCGCGGTGGGTGATGCGGATGCCGATGGGAGCCTGGCGACGCTTGTATTCGTTGATGCGAATCAGCCGAGTGATGCGCTCGACCGTAGAGCGATCATGCCCGCTGGCCACGATGTCGTCCACACTGCGATCTTCTTCCATGTACTGGCCAAGGATCGAATCCAGCACGTCGTAGGGCGGCAGGCTGTCCTGGTCGGTTTGGTCGGGCTTGAGTTCGGCCGATGGTGGTCGCGTGATGATGCGCTCGGGGATGACGGGGCCGACGCTGCCATCAGCGCGCCGAACGGGCTGTTGGTTCTTCCACGCCGCCAAACGGTAGACGAGTGTCTTGGCCACGTCTTTGATCACGGCAAAACCACCCGCCATGTCACCGTATAGCGTGCAATAGCCCGTGGCCATTTCGCTCTTGTTGCCCGTGGTGAGCACGATCCAGCCACTCTTGTTGGACAGTGCCATCAACAGCGTGCCGCGGATGCGCGCCTGAATGTTCTCTTCAGTGGCGTCATCGGGCAACCCTTTGAATTGAACCGCCAAGCTGGCAAGAAAGGCGTCAAACATGGGGGCAATTTTGATCTCTTCGTGACGCACGCCCAGGCGCTTGGCCATGTCCTCGGCATCGATCCAGGAAATGTTGGCTGTGTAGGGTGATGGCATCATCACGGTGCGTACCCTTGCTGCGCCCAAGGCGTCCACGGCGATGGCCAACACCAAGGCTGAATCGATCCCGCCCGACAATCCAATGATGACACCGGCAAACCCATTCTTGTTGACGTAGTCTCGCACGCCTGTCACCAGGGCACCCCAAGCCTGGGCTTCGTTGGTTGGCTGCGGCAGCGTCTCGCCACGAACGGTTTGCCCATTCAAGGTAACCCAAGCCAGGGCCTCGTCGAAGTATGGTGCTCGCATGGCCACGACCCCACTGGCATCCACGGCAAACGACGCGCCATCAAATACGACCTCATCCTGGCCACCCACCAAATGTGCGTAAATCACCGGCAGCCCATGGGTCCGTGCGCACGCACCCATGCGGTCTTCGCGTTCGTCGGCCTTGTCCACATGGAACGGCGACGCATTGAGCACACAAAGCGCCTGCGCACCGGCTGCCTTGGCTGCTTGAGCCGGTTCGTCGAACCAGGCGTCTTCACAAATGAGGATGCCAAACCGCATGCCACCGGCTTCAACAACCACGGCGCCCTGCCCCGCATCGCGACCGGACGCAAAGTAGCGCCGCTCGTCAAACACCTGGTAGTTGGGCAGCTCGCGCTTGCAATACGTGGCCTCGACCTTGCCGTTTCGCAACACCGACGCCGCATTGAAGCGCTGGGGGACAGCCGTGGATTTGGTGCGGGTATCACCATGCGTGCCAAACTGATGGGGATGCCCCACCACCACCGCAAGCCCCGGACAATCCACCAACGCCTGGGCCAGCGTCTGCAGCGCGTCACGGCAGGCTTGCATGAACGAGGGGCGCAGCAACAGGTCTTCAGGCGGGTAACCGCACAGGCTCAGTTCGGGCGCCAACAGCAAGGCAGCACCTTGAGCATGCGCGCTGCGCGCTGCATCGAGTATTTTTTTGGCGTTGCCTTGGATGTCGCCCACGGTTGCGTTGATTTGGGCAATGGCAACCTTGATCACTTTGTTCCTTCGGCATGAAAAGTCAAAACAATTATGTCATTCGCAGCGTGGGCGATCCGGGAGAGATCGACGCCTCGGCATGGGACGGCTTGCTCCAGCGGCAAGACAACCCGACGCCGTTCATGCGACACGCCTTTTTGATGGCTTTGCACGCAAGCCAAAGCGCCGTCGCATCCACGGGCTGGCAGCCCACATTTTTGTTGGCCCACAAGGGTGACACCTTGGTGGGAGCGTGTGCGCTCTACGCCAAATCGCATTCCTACGGCGAATACGTTTTTGACTGGAGCTGGGCGCAGGCCTTTGAGCGTGCCGGGCGCGCTTACTACCCCAAGCTGTTGGGCGCTGCCCCCTTCACACCAGTGCCCGGCACGCGCCTGCTTGCCGTCAACGCAAGCGTGCGCCAAGCACTGATTGCGGGCATTGAGGCGCTGGCCGCGCAGGCTTCGTGCTCTTCGGCGCACGTGCTGTTTCCGGACGCCCAGGATGTGACGGCGTTTGAAGAGCGCGGCTGGATGATGCGGCGCAGTGTGCAGTTTCATTGGCAGCAAGCCGCCGCCTTACCACTGGCTTCATTCGACGCCTTTCTGGCCACCCTGCAACGCGAAAAGCGAAAAAAAATCGCGCAAGAGCGGCGGCGTGTACAGACAAGCGGCGTCACCTTTGAGGTGTTGGAGGGTGTCGGCATCACACCGTCGCACTGGGATTTTTTCTACCGCTGTTATGCGCAGACCTACCGCGAACATGGCTCGACGCCTTATTTAACGCGCTCTTTTTTCAGCCAAGTGGCGTCGTCCATGCCCGAGGCGTGGGTGATGTTTGTGGCCATGCATGCGGGCCAACCCGTGGCAGCGTCACTGATTGCTGTCGACGCGACCACCCGGGTGGCCTACGGCCGTTACTGGGGTGCGGTGGCGCACATACCCTTGCTTCACTTTGAGGCCTGCTATTACCAACCACTTGAGTGGTGCATTCGGCACCAGTTTGTGCGCTTTGAGGGGGGTGCACAAGGGGAGCACAAGATGGCGCGCGGCCTTCTGCCCGTGTCAACGGCATCAGCGCACTGGATTGCCGACCCCGCTTTTGCGCAGGCCGTGGGGCACTTCTTGGTGCGTGAGGGCGCTGGGGTGACCGAGTACATCAACGAGCTGAACGAGCGAACACCTTTCAGGGCGGCGACGCCCTGACGCAACGCCGCAAACGCGTCAAGACTTAAGCTGCTTGGCCGTCCACGCTGCCATGCCGGTGGTGACTTCGGTGCGAGCTGCTTCGGTGCCCTCCCAACCAATCACCTTGACCCATTTGCCCTGCTCCAGGTCCTTGTAGTGTTCAAAAAAGTGCTGGATGGTCTTGAGCCGCATGGGGTTGAGATCTTCGGGCTTCTTCCATTGCGAATAGATGGACAAAATCTTGTCGATGGGCACTGCGATGAGCTTGTTGTCACCGCCAGCCTCGTCGTCCATGCGCAGCATGCCGATGGGGCGGCAGGTGACCACCACGCCGGGCAACAATGGGACGGGCGTGATGACCAGCACGTCAACGGGGTCTCCGTCATCGGCCAGGGTCATCGGAATGTAGCCATAGTTGGTCGGGTAGTGCATGGACGTCGCCATGAACCGATCGACAAAAATCGCACCAGAATCCTCGTCAACCTCGTACTTGATCGGGTCGGCATTCATCGGGATTTCGATGATGACGTTGAATTCGTTGGGGGCGTTGAGGCCCGGCGTGACGTTATGAAGGCTCATGAGTTCGGTTGCTTGGGCGCCAAGCTATTCCTTTAAAAGAGAACCGATTGTAGGTATCAGCCCTTGCCCCGTGCTGACAACCGAGGGCCTCGGCGTCGTTATTGGCGTCGTTTCCCCCCACATTGAGGATCGCTTGCGATGGTAAATACCCAACAGTCGCACCAGAACCATCCATTAGCATCCGACGCGATCAGTCAGTGCCTACCGAGGCGCCTCCATAAACAGACGTCCTGAAGCCCTCTGCGACTGCGCTGAGGGACCCCACAGGACTCGGAATTCGAGAAGGAGCAAATTACATGTCCACCACCATGGCGCTTTACGTGGCGCTGCTTTGCGGCGTCGCCGCCGTTGTTTACGGCTTTGTGCAAAGAAGTTGGATCTTGCGTCAGCCTGCGGGCAACGCCCGCATGCAAGAAATTGCAGGCGCCATTCAACAAGGTGCGGCAGCTTACTTGTCGCGCCAGTACCGCACGATCGCCATCGTTGGCGTGGTGTTGACCATCCTGATCGCCATCTTTATCGATACGACAAGCGCGGTCGGCTTTGTGCTGGGCGCAGTCTTGTCGGGTGCATGCGGCTTCATCGGCATGAACGTTTCGGTGCGCGCCAACGTGCGCACGGCTCAGGCTGCCACCAAGGGCATTGGCCCAGCGCTGGACGTAGCCTTCAAGGGCGGCGCCATCACCGGCATGTTGGTGGTGGGCTTGGGCCTCCTGGGCGTCGGCATCTTCTTCTGGTTCTTGACCGCCAACGGGCAGATGACGCCTGATAAATCGCTGGCGTCTTTGCTCAAACCCTTGCTTGGCTTTGCTTTTGGCTCGTCACTGATCTCGATTTTTGCGCGCCTGGGCGGCGGCATCTTCACCAAGGGCGCCGACGTTGGTGCCGACTTGGTGGGCAAGGTGGAAGCCGGCATCCCCGAGGACGACCCGCGCAACCCGGCCGTGATTGCCGACAACGTGGGCGACAACGTGGGCGACTGCGCCGGCATGGCCGCTGACTTGTTCGAGACCTACGCCGTGACGCTGATTGCAACCATGGCCTTGGGCGCCCTGGTGGTGACCGCAGCGCCGATGGCTGCCGTGGTGTACCCGCTGCTGTTGGGCGGTGTGTCAATCATCGCTTCGATCATCGGCTGCTCGTTTGTCAAAGCGTCACCCGGCATGAAAAACGTCATGCCTGCCCTCTACAAAGGCTTGGCTGTGGCGGGCGTGTTGTCCTTCATCGCTTTCATCTTCGTGACCATGGCCGTCATGCCTGACGACGCACTCGGTGCGGGCACGCAGTGGCGCCTGATCGGCGCTTGCGCGGTGGGCTTGGTGCTGACAGCTGCCTTGGTATGGATCACCGAGTACTACACGGGCACACAGTACGCGCCCGTAAAACACATCGCTCAAGCCTCGACCACCGGCCACGGCACCAACATCATTGCGGGCCTGGGCGTGTCGATGCGATCCACCGCTTGGCCCGTGCTGTTCGTGTGTGCTGCCATTTTGGCGGCTTACAGCCTGGGTGGCTTGTACGGTATTGCGATTGCAGCCACGGCCATGTTGAGCATGGCTGGCATCGTGGTCGCGCTGGATGCCTACGGCCCCATTACCGACAATGCCGGTGGCATTGCCGAAATGGCCGAATTGCCCAAGAGCGTGCGAGACGTGACCGATCCGCTGGACGCTGTGGGCAACACCACCAAAGCCGTGACCAAAGGCTACGCCATCGGCTCTGCAGGATTGGCGGCACTCGTTTTGTTTGCCGACTACACGCACTCGCTTGAGGGCCGCGGCATGAACGTGAGCTTTGACCTGAGCGATCCGAAGGTCATCGTGGGCTTGTTCATCGGTGGTTTGATCCCCTACTTGTTTGGCGCCATGGCGATGGAAGCCGTGGGCCGCGCTGCGGGTGCCGTGGTGGTTGAAGTGCGCCGCCAGTTCCGCGACATCAAGGGCATCATGGACGGCTCGGGCAAGCCTGAATACGGCAAGGCCGTGGACATGCTGACCACGGCTGCCATCAAAGAAATGATCGTTCCGTCCCTGTTGCCCGTGGTGGTGCCAGTGGTGGTTGGATTGACCTTGGGCCCTGCGGCACTGGGTGGCTTGTTGATGGGCACCATCGTGACGGGCCTGTTCGTGGCCATTTCCATGTGCACGGGCGGTGGCGCTTGGGACAATGCCAAGAAGTACATCGAAGACGGCAACCACGGTGGCAAAGGCAGCGAGACGCACAAAGCGGCCGTCACCGGTGACACCGTGGGCGACCCCTACAAGGACACTGCGGGCCCTGCCGTGAACCCGCTGATCAAGATCATCAACATTGTGGCCTTGCTGATCGTGCCGTTGTTGCCCATGGGCGCACAGCAAGGTGGCGCAGCGCACGGCGGCGCTGCCAAGGCCGTGGCGGCTGTCAAAGCCCCGGCAGCTGTCGCCGCCACTGCGGCAGTCGCAACAGCAGCAGTGACCGCCGCAGCGCCTGCGGTGGCCGCACCGGCACCCGTGGCAGTGACGGCACCTGCACCTACTGCTGCCCCCGCTGCAGCAGCCTATGCATGGCCTGCCAAGATCTTGTTTGATTCGGGCAAATCAGCGCTCTCGAATGACGGCATGACCACCATCAAAGCCGCTGCTGCGGCGTTGGCCGCCAACGCAAGTCAAAAGGTTGGCATCACCGGCTACACCGACAAGACTGGCAACGCAGACGCCAACGCGGCGCTGGCCAAAGACCGCGCGCTAAACGTTCGGGATGCACTCAAGGGTGCTGGCGTTGCCGATGATCGCATCACGATGCAGCCGCCCGTGTTTGTCGAAGCTGGAAAAGACGGCGCCGACGCACAAGCACGGCGTGTGGAAATCAAGGCACTTTGACTCACGGGTTGACGTCCATGGCATGAACACGCCAGCAGGCAAAAACCCGCTGGCGTGTCTGAGTCACCCACAAACGCGACATGGCCGCCCCCCTCAAAGTCATTTCCTCCATGGCCACGCGCCAGTTGTTGATCGACTTGGTGGCCGCTTACCACGCCACAACGTCTGCACGCGCCGACGTTGAGTCTGTCGGCGGGGTTGATGCCGCTCGACGGGTTCAAGCGGGAGAAGCCTTTGACGTGGTGGTGCTGGCAGCCCCCACCATTGACAAGCTGGCCGTCGAAGGTCATGTGGTGGCGGGAAGCCGTCGCGACTTGGTGACGTCGGGCGTCGCGGTTGCTGTTCGATCGGGTGCCGCGCGCCCTTTGATCGATGATGAAGAAGCGTTGAAGCATGCGGTGCTGGCAGCCAAGACGGTAAGTTTTTCGACGGGCCCCAGCGGGGTGCACATCAACAAGCTTTTTGCGCGCTGGGGCATCACCGACGCACTTCAAGGCCGCATCGTTGAAGCGGCACCTGGGGTGCCGGTGGGCTCTCTCATTGCGTCGGGCAAGGTGGAACTTGGGTTTCAACAACTCAGCGAGCTGTTGCACCTGGACGGCATTGATGTGATCGGGCCACTGCCGCCCACAGCACAGATCATCACCACGTTCTCTGCGGGTCTGGCCTCTACGTCCGCGCGAGCCGTCGACGTTGCTGCCCTGTTGGCCTTTTTGACGTCACCAGCAGCCATGGCGGCCAAGCACCGAAACGGGATGGAACCTGTCGCGTGAGCGGCAATAATGACTTCCCGTTATCATTAGCGGCAGGCAGGCCGTGTGGCCCAGTCCCAGCGCCAACAACCCGCCCCAAACCGCCAAATGGAACGCAACACCCGACAGCGAGACGCCATCCGAGACGCCATCGTGCGCGCCGAGCGGCCGTTGCTGCCTCAAGAGGTATTGGCCGCTGCCCAAGAGCATGCACAAGGCCTTGGCATGGCCACCGTCTACCGCAACCTCAAGGCGTTGGTTGAAGACGGCGAGCTGCGCGCCGTCACCCTGCCCGGCGAAAACCCCCGGTTTGAACCCGCCGGTCATCAACACCACCACCATTTTCAGTGCAACGCGTGCCAGCGTGTGTTTGACGTGCACGCTTGCCCGGGTGACTTGACGCGCATGGCGCCCCAGGGCTTTGTCGTTGAAGATCACGACCTAACACTTTATGGGCGTTGCAAAGACTGTGCAACCCAACTGCCATCGCCCCGCGCCCGCGACGTGCAGCATCGCCATGCACCGGGTCACCCAACTGACCCGAAACACGACTGAAGCGCAACCAACATGTTGAACACCAGTGCCGTCAATCGCGTGTTGGGTGCCACCGGGGTGGTGGCTGCACTTTGGTTGGCCGTTTGGTGGGCGCTGTGATGAAGCACGTCTTGAAGGTGCGTGACCTGACAGTCTCGTACCGCGGCCACCCGGCTGTGCATCACTTGAACGGCACGTTTGCACCCGGCAAACTCACCGCCATCGTGGGGCCCAACGGTGCGGGCAAGAGCACCTTGATGGCCGCGCTGAGCGGCGCCATGCCGCGCTTTGAAGGTCATATCGAACGAGACCCCCAACAGCGCATGGCTTACCTGCCCCAAGCCGCAGAGCTGGATCGCAGCTTCCCCGTGCGCGTGCACGAGGTGGTGGCGATGGGGTTGTGGTCGCGGCTGGGCAGTTGGGGCGCCGTGGACGCGACAGCGCGAGACGCCGTCCATCAAGCACTCGCTGCGGTCGGCCTGTCTGGGTTCAGCGATCGCATGCTGGGTGAGTTGTCGGCGGGCCAGGCGCAGCGCGTGCTGTTCGCACGCGTGCTGCTGCAAGACGCCTCGGTCATTTTGCTGGACGAGCCCTTCAATGCCATTGACGGGCGCACCACGGCCGACTTGTTGGCCCTGCTTCACCGCTGGGGCCAAGAATCGCGAACCGTGATTGCCGTGTTGCATGACATGGAACAAGTGCGATCGCATTTTGAAGAGGTGCTGCTGCTGGCGCGTGAAGCCATTGCCTGGGGCCCGACGGCCCAGGTGCTGAGCGCTGAACACTTGTTCAAAGCCCGGCAAATGGCCGAAGCCTGGGACGCCCATGCACCGTCGTGCGAGCGCACCGCATGAACGATCTGATCGGCCCGTTTGTTGAGTTTTCATTCATGCGACGGGCCTTGGTGTCCACGCTGGCGCTGGCCATCGGCAGTGCGCCCATCGGCTGCATCTTGGTGCTGCGCCGGATGAGCCTGGTGGGTGACGCGATGGCCCACGCGGTGCTGCCAGGGGCGGCAGCAGGCTACTTGCTGGCGGGCTTGTCCCTGACGGCCATGAGCCTGGGTGGGTTTGTGGCGGCTTTGTTTGTGGCGCTGGCGGCAGGCTTTGTGACACGCACGACGCCGCAGCGCGAAGACGCCACCTTTGCCGCGTTCTATTTGATTGCTTTGGCGCTGGGTGTGCTGTTGGTGTCGATGCGTGGCAGCCCGATTGACTTGATGCACATGCTGTTTGGCAGCGTGTTGGCCGTGGATGACGCTGCACTTCTGCAAATTGCAGCTGTGGCCAGCGTGACGCTGTTGGCACTGGCTGCTGTCTACCGGCCCTTGGTGCTTGAAAGCTTCGACCCCGGCTACTTGCGCAGCGTGGGTGGCCATGGCGCATGGGTGCACGCACTGTTGCTGGTGCTGCTGGTGGCAAACCTGGTGAGCGCCTTTCAAGCACTGGGTACGCTGATGGCCGTGGGCCTGATGATGCTGCCTGCTGCCGCCGCCCGCTTTTGGGTGGCGGATTTGCCGCGCATGGCGGCCCTGGCGGTGGTGATGGGCGCCGTGTCAGGGGTGGTGGGCCTGCTGCTGAGCTACCACGCCGAGCTGCCGTCGGGGCCTTGCATCGTGTTGGTGTGCGGCACCTTCTACTTGGGCTCGGTGCTGCTGGGGCAGCGCGATGGCATCTTGGCGCGCAAGCTGAAGGTGTCTGGCCACGCCACGCGTTAAGGGGCCATGCTGTGTTTCGTCCTGACACCCTGCTAACACGCCGCTGCTTGGTGTTGGGCGGCGCCGCAGCGTTCGGTTTGAATCAACGGCCTGCCCAAGCTCAAGCAGCCCCTCCCCAGATCGTTGCCAGTTTTTCAGTGCTTGCCGACATGGCCCGCCATGTGGCCCCGTTGGACGCTGTGGTGAGCGCGTTGGTGGGCCCCGACGCCGACACCCACGTGTTCGAACCCACGCCGGCCAACGCGCGCCAGCTGGCCCACGCCGATGTGGTGCTGGTGAACGGCTTGGGCTTTGAAGGTTGGATGCAGCGGTTGGTGAACGTGTCGGGATTCAAGGGCGCCGTGGTGGTGGCAAGCCATGGGGTCAAGCCCCCTGCTTCACCAAACGGTGCATCCCAGCATGCTCATGGCGCGACACACTTTCATGCGGGAGCCGCCACGGGCCTGGCCGACGATCCACATGCATGGCAAGACTTGGCGATGGCCAAAGTCTATGTCGCCAACCTTCGCAGCGCCTTCGTCAAGCGCTGGCCCCAGCACCGCGCCCAGATCGTTCAACGCAGTGACGCTTACCTGGACCTCATCGAGCAACTCGACCAAAGGATCAAAGCTTGGTTCCGTGCCATCCCGCGCGCCCAGCGGCGCGTCATCACGACACACAGCGCATTCAACTACTTTGGCGCAGCTTATGGCGTGGACTTTGTGGCGGCACAAGGATGGAACGCGCAAGGCGAACCTTCGGCCGCAGCCGTGGCCCGCTTGATTCGCCAGATTCGGCAAGAAAAAGTGACAGCCCTGTTTGTGGAGAACATCAGTGATCGGCGTTTGATTGACCGCATCGCCAAAGAAGGTGGAGCGCGCGTGGGCGGGACGCTCTACTCGGACGCCCTGTCCCAACCGGGTGGTGCGGCACCAAGCTATTTGGCGATGATGGAGCACAACGCGCGGACCGTTCTGGCGGTGTTGGGGCGTTGAATTGGGTGCCATGCGGAGGCGTCGGAGCCTTCCCTCGGGCAATCGTTACGGCAACAGCACAACCTTTTTCGTGTCGTTGTCAGCGTCCAGCGCCTTCACCAACCAGGCAGGGTTGAACACCACTTTGTAGCGCGAGCCATTGCTGGCGGTGTAGTTCCAGATGGGATCGTCCAGGTTGGGGGTGCTGGTGGCGGTGGGCCAGCCCAGCGACATCAGCACCTGCTTGCGGTTCATGCCCTTGGTGATGCGCCCAGCTTTGATGGCTTGCTGCACCCGGGGTGACCATTTGCTCATGGCCGAAAGGGGATCTTTCGGAACAATCCAGCGCGCGGCAAAGGCTTCCATGGGCACACTTCGGCTGTAGTCGTTGCCGATGGAGACCTTTTGGCCTTGCACTTCCACGTCCACCTGAGCCGACCCATAGCCCAGACCAATCACTTTGGTACCGACGCGCAAGACGCGGTCGCCCGAGCGCGCTGCGTTGGCGTCGCTAGCCCAAGCGCCGCTGGCGTGCAGGTTGCAGCACAGGTAGCCGTCGTTGGGCACCTTTTGCGCCGCAGCCGGCGCGGCACATGCAAGCGACAGGGTCAGCCAAGCAAGCGGTGAACGGCGGAACTTCATGCGGGTCTCCTTCGTCAACTGAGCATAGCGCCACTTGGCGTGCGTGGCGTTAGGTGTCACCCCCAAGCCGGTGGAACGAAAGGGCACCAGGCAGTGGTGCCGCCAATGTTGCTATCCTTCCAACGATTCGACCCCGACCAAGGAGCCTCCCCATGCCCATCGCACTGAAGCACACCATTCTCTTTTGCGTGTGCGCCGCCGTCGCTGGCTGCGCCCCCCTGATCACCCAGAGCCCCAATGGCTCCATACGCCCGCTCAACGCTGTGGCAGAAGGCGACGACAAGCACCTGATGTTGTTTGGCCATGATGTGGTGGCGTACTTCACCGAAAACACCCACCGCAAAGGCGACCCAGCCATCAAATCGGTGATCGATGGCGTGACGTTTCGGTTTGCCAAGGCCGAGCACAAAGCTCTGTTCGACAAAGCACCTGACAGATACATGCCCCAGTACAACGGCTACTGCGCCAACGGTGTGGTGTACGGCATCCCTTGGGGCGGTGACGCCGACTCCTGGCGCATCATCGACGGCAAGCTGTACATCTTTGGTGGCAAGGGGTCGCGTGACGGCTTCTTTGTGGACGTGCCACGAAACAAAGCGTTGGCCGACAAGTATTGGCGCGAAGAAATCAAAGGCTCCAACGCCTACATGCAGCGCATCAACCGCTACATCTTCAATCGTGTTCCGCATTACAAGAGCGGCGCCGAACTGGCTGCCGAAGTGGCTCGCACGGGCGGCGGCAAGTCGTAGCACTCTTGTGTCGTTGAATGCCATGAGGTTTCAGGAGCTCCCCATGCAACGAAGAACGTTCACCATGACCCTGATGGGCGCTAGCGGCCTTCAGGGCTTGATGCTTTTACCCACCCGAGCGCATGCGCTCAACATCGGTCAAGCCGATGCCGCTGCTGGGCTGCGCGTTGCGCTGGAGCGAGGCGCCTCGGCGGCGGTCGACCTTTTGGGCCAAAACGGCGGATTTCTTGACAATCCCAAAGTGCGCATCCCCTTGCCCAAATTTTTGGACAAACTTGCCAAAGTTGCCAAGTTTACCGGGCAGCAACAGCGCGTCGACGACTTGGTGACGGCCATGAACCGCGCGGCCGAAGCCGCAGTGCCCGAAGCCAAATCACTGCTAGTGAGTGCGGTGAAATCAATGGGAGTTGGTGATGCGCGCCGCATCCTAACGGGCGGCGACAACGCAGCCACACAATACTTTGCTCAAAAAACACGCACGCCCTTGGGTGTCAAATTCTTGCCCATCGTCACGCAGGCCACCCAGCGCGTGTCATTGGCGGAGAAGTACAACGCGTTGGCAGGCAAAGCGGCCGCTGCAGGCCTGGTGAGCAAAGAAAACGCCAACCTCCAGCAGTACATCACGGGCAAGGCTCTGGATGGCCTTTACGTGATGATCGGTGACGAAGAACGCAAAATTCGCCAAGACCCGATTGGCACGGGCAGCGCCCTGCTGCAAAAGGTTTTTGGCGCACTCAAGTAGGGCAAGGGCGAGGCAGCGTCAATAGACTTCGGGCACGTGCAATTCATCAGGGATGGGGCTGCGCGCGTACTGCGGGTTGCGCATGCGCTTGGGCAACGTCACCAATTTGCGTGGCACTTCCTCGTAGGGCATCTGCTGCAGCAAGTGGTGAATGCAGTTGAGCCGCGCGCGCTTCTTGTCGTTGGCATGCACCACCCACCATGGCGCCTCGGGAATGTGTGTGCGCTCCAGCATGGCCTCTTTTGCCTTGGTGTAGTCCTCCCATCGCCTTCGGCTTTCCAAGTCCATGGGACTGAGCTTCCATTGCTTCAGCGGGTCGTGCATGCGGCCCAAAAACCGCACTTGTTGTTCGACGTCCGAGATTGAAAACCAGTATTTGATGATTTGAATGCCCGAGCGCGTCAGCATGCGCTCAAACTCAGGCACCGACCTGAAGAACTCTTCAACATCGTCTTCGCTGCAGTAACCCATCACGCGCTCCACCCCGGCGCGGTTGTACCAACTGCGGTCAAACAACACCATCTCACCGGCCGCTGGAAGCTGCGGCACGAAGCGTTGGAAGTACCACTGAGTCGATTCGCGGTCGTTGGGGGCCGGCAATGCCACCACGCGGGCCACGCGTGGGTTGAGACGCTGTGTGATGCGTTTGATGACGCCGCCCTTGCCGGCAGCGTCGCGCCCTTCAAAGATGATGACCACTTTCTTTTTGTTGGCCACCACCCAATCTTGCAGTTTGATCAGTTCACTCTGCAAGCGAAACAGCTCGCGAAAGTACTGCTTTCGATCAAACTGACCGTCGGTGTCACCGTCGCCCTGTCGGGAGCCTGTGTCGTCGATTCCGGTGGCGTAGCGGTCTTCAAGCTCGAGTTCAAGCTCTTCGTCGTAGACGTCCACCAAGTCGTCCCAAACACGGCGCGCCAGCGCCTTTTGGTCTTTGCGCTTCAGATCGTTGGATTTCACGAAAACACTGCCTCCATGCGAACCCAGCACCTTAGCAAGGCTTCATGACAATCTGACGACAACTGGAGCCTGCTGAAAACTGCGCAGGAGGCGCCCGTTACGCGGCCTTCGCAGCGACGACCAGTCGCGCCGCCATTTGCTCGGCAACGGCACCCTCGCGCGCTTCAACCATGATGCGCAACACGGGCTCGGTGCCCGAGGCGCGGATCAAGATTCGACCTTGTGACCCAAGCTCTTGCGTGACGGCGTGCATCTGGTCAGTCATCACCTTGTTGGATTTCCAGTCGGCACCCTGGGCTAGCCGCACATTGAGCAGCACCTGCGGCATCAAGGCCACGTCGGCCACCAACTCGGCCAGCGTCTTGCCACTGCGGCGAATCGCTTGCAAGATTTGAAGGGCGCTGACCAAACCGTCGCCCGTGGTGTGTTTGTCCAACGCCAGCAAGTGACCCGAGCCCTCGCCGCCCAAATCCCAGCCGCGCTCGCTCAGGGCTTCCAGCACGTAGCGGTCGCCCACGTTGGCGCGGTAAAAATCAATGCCATGTGCCCTCAACGCAGACTCGACCGCCAGGTTCGTCATCAAGGTTCCGACCACACCCTTGACTGGCAATCCTTGTGCCAAGCGATCCATCACCATCACGTACAGCAATTGGTCGCCGTTGTAGAGCGTGCCCTGGGCGTCGACAAACTGCAAACGGTCGGCGTCACCGTCGAGTGCCACGCCGTAATGGGCACGGTGCTCGCGAACAGTTTGCTGCAACGCAGCGGGTGACGTGGCACCCACGCCTGCATTGATGTTGACGCCGTTGGGCTGGCAGCCAATCTTGATCACCTCAGCACCCAGCTCGTGGAAGACATCGGGCGCCACGTTGTAAGCAGCCCCGTGAGCTGCATCAACCGCCAAACGCATGCCTTTGAGGGTTAAGTCACCGCCCACGGTGCTTTTACAAAACTCAATGTAGCGACCGCTGGCGTCATCGAGCCTGCGCGCACGGCCCAGGCCGTCGCTGTCAACCCATTGCGGTTCTTCTGCCAACGCAGCTTCAACAGCCGACTCCCACGCATCGGGCAACTTGGCGCCCTGGGCCGAAAAGAACTTGATTCCGTTGTCGGCGTATCCGTTGTGCGATGCACTGATGACAACGCCCAAGTCCAACCGCAAAGCGCGTGTCAAGTAGGCAACCCCTGGTGTTGGCAATGGGCCCGTCAAAAGCACATCAACACCTGCCGAAGCAAACCCGGCTTCTAGGGCCGACTCGATCATGTAGCCTGAAACGCGCGTGTCTTTTCCGATCAGCACCGCACACTTGGGCGAATCGCGCCGCAACACCCGGCCAACGGCATTGCCCAGGCGCAGCATGAAGTCGGGGGTGATGGGAGCACGCCCCACAGCCCCGCGAATGCCGTCGGTGCCGAAGTATTTACGCGCCATGAAAAACCTCTCTTGATCGGGCAAGCGTGCAGTTTGTCACGCGCCTCTAAATTGACTTTGTATTGTCGTTCAGACGATGCCGGCTGCGTGCCAAACCTTCAGGGCATCCACCGTTGCCGCGACATCGTGCACACGAACGATGTTGGCGCCAGCCGTCACTGCTGCCAAGGCTGCGGCCAGGCTGCCCGGCAATCGCTCGCTGGCTTGCCGCCCGGTCACCACCCCCAGCGTTGACTTGCGTGACCAGCCCACCAACAACGGCAGTGCCAGCGCGGTGAGTTCACGCTGGCGCTTAAGCAATGTCAGGTTGTGCTGCGGAGATTTGCCGAACCCGATGCCTGGATCAACGCACAGCCGATCGCGTGCAATACCCGCTGCAACGCAGGCGTCAATTCGTTGCCGCAAGAAGCCCATTACATCGGCCACCACATCGTGGTAACTGGGTGCCAACTGCATCGTGGCGGGTTCACCCTGCATGTGCATCAAGCACAAGCCCGCACGACCATGTTGCGCAACTTCAAAAAGGGCGCCCTCACCTTGCAAAGCCCTGATGTCGTTGATGATGTCCGCCCCAGCGTTCAGCACAGCACGCATCACGGGCGAACGGTTGGTGTCAACCGACACGGGAACGCCCAGCGTCAACGCGTGGCGAACCACTGGCAGCACCCGTGCAATCTCTTCGTCCATCGTGAGCAACTTGGCCCCGGGGCGCGTGGACTCTCCACCAATGTCAAGGATGTGCGCCCCTTGCGCCAACAGCGCATCGCAGTGGGCCATGGCTGCTGATGCGTCGCGCCCACCATCGGAGAATGAGTCAGGCGTGACATTGACGATGCCCATCACCAACGGTCGATCAAACGTCAGGGTGAAGCGCCCGGCACGCCATATCACCTGGGGCAATGTCAAACCAGCATTCCCAAAACAACCACAGGGCCGAAGCCCTGTGATGCCAACCACGCTGTCAGATGCATCAAACGGCGGCCGGTGCACCGTCGGGCTTGACAGCGGTACCGTCGCCGCTGGAGCCAGAACCCGAGCTCGAACCCGCTTTGGCCGAGGGGCTCCAATCTTTGGGGGGACGAGGCTCCTTGCCGTTGATGATGTCTTCGATCTGATCACTGTCAATGGTTTCCCACTCGAGCATGGCTTTGGCCATCGCATGCATCTTGTCTTTGTTGCCCTCGATCAGACGACGAGCCACGGCGTACTGCTCGTCGATGATGCGGCGCACTTCGATGTCCACCTTGCGCATGGTGTCTTCCGACATGGTGGTGGTCTTGGTGACGGAGCGCCCCAGGAACACTTCACCTTCGTTTTCAGCATAGACCATGGGGCCCAGCAAATCGCTCATGCCGTAGCGCGTCACCATGTCGCGTGCCAAGTGCGTGGCACGCTCAAAGTCGTTGCTGGCGCCTGTGGTCATTTGGTTCATGAACACTTCTTCAGCGATGCGGCCTCCAAAAAGCATGCTGATCTGGTTGAGCATGTATTCACGGTCGTAGCTGTAGCGGTCTTTGACCGGTAGTGACAACGTGACGCCCAGCGCGCGACCACGCGGGATGATGGTAACTTTGTGCACCGGGTCGAGCTTGGGCAGCATGCGACCAATGAGGGCATGGCCTGCCTCGTGGTAGGCCGTGTTGCGACGCTCTTCTTCGTCCATGACCATGCTCTTGCGCTCGGCGCCCATCATGATCTTGTCTTTGGCTTTTTCAAAGTCAACCATTTCGACCACGCGCGCACTGCGTCGCGCCGCAAACAACGCGGCTTCGTTGACCAAGTTGGCCAAGTCAGCGCCCGAAAACCCTGGCGTGCCGCGGGCAATGACGTCAGCCCGAATGTCCTGCCCGATGGGCACCTTGCGCATGTGCACCGTCAAAATTTGCTCGCGTCCGCGGATGTCGGGCAACGTGACATACACCTGACGGTCGAACCGGCCGGGGCGCAACAAAGCAGGGTCGAGGATGTCGGGTCGGTTGGTGGCGGCGATGACGATGACACCCAAGTTGGTCTCAAAGCCGTCCATCTCCACCAGCATTTGGTTCAAAGTTTGCTCGCGCTCGTCGTTGCCACCGCCCAAGCCTGCACCGCGATGACGGCCCACGGCGTCGATCTCGTCGATGAAGATGATGCAAGGCGCACTCTTTTTGGCTTGCTCAAACATGTCGCGCACGCGCGCTGCACCAACGCCGACAAACATCTCAACAAAATCAGAACCCGAGATGGTGAAAAAAGGAACCTTGGCTTCGCCGGCAATGGACTTGGCCAGCAGTGTTTTGCCGGTGCCGGGAGGGCCAACCAGCAGCACGCCGCGCGGGATACGGCCGCCCAGTTTTTGAAACTTACCGGGGTCTTTCAAGAAGTCCACCAACTCTTTGACTTCTTCCTTGGCTTCGTCGCAGCCAGCGACATCGGCAAACGTGACCGTGTTGTTGCTCTCGTCGAGCATGCGTGCACGGCTCTTGCCGAAGCTGAACGCGCCACCCTTGCCACCGCCTTGCATTTGGCGCATGAAGTAGATCCAGACCCCAATGAGCAAAATCATCGGGCCCCAACTGACCAGCAGGTTCATCAGCAGCGAAGGCTCTTCGCGCTGCTTGACGTCAAACTTGACGCCGTTGGCGATCAGGTCGCCAGTCAAACCGCGATCTAGGTAGGTGGCGTTGGCACGGATGCGCTTGTCGTCATTGGTGACGGCAATGATCTCGGGGCCGCCAGCGCCTTCTTGCAGGGTGACCTGCTTGATGCGTTTGTCGCGCACCAGATCCAAAAACTCTGAGTATGCGACCAAGTCGCCTTTGACGACGCTGCGGTCAAACTGCTTGAAGACGGCAAACAGCACCAAGGCCATGACGACCCAGATTGCGACCTTCGAAAACCATTGATTGTTCACCGTGGATCCTTCGTTGAATGCTCGCGTCCATGAAGTGGGCTTGCGATTTGCGCTACACCGTCGACATGTGGGGTTGATTCTATGCGAGTCAAGTGCTTGTCACACGCACACCACCCAGAGTTCCCTCGCCTCAAAACCGCGCGAATCTCACGGTCGGCGGAAGGGGCGGCAGGCTGCTGAGAGCGAAGCCTGTAAGTAAATGGTTACGACTGCTCAAAGCCGGGGGTTCAGACGCTGGTTCGCTTGTGGCCCAACCCCACCAAAAAAGTCTCTTTGGAGCGATCGCGAGAAGCCTTGGGTTTGTGGGGTTTAACCACCCGGAACTGCTGCTTGAACCGTTTGACCAACTGGCTGTAGCCGCTGCCATGGAAAACTTTGGCCACCATGGATCCGTCTTCTTTAAGATGCCGAGCTGCGAAGTCCAAGGCCAACTCCACCAAGTCGGCCATTCGGGCTGCATCGGCGCTCTCAATGCCCGACAAGTTAGGTGCCATGTCGCTCAGCAACAAATCAACGCTGCGCGCACCAAAGGCGACCTCGAGCTGGGACACCACGCCGTCCTCGCGAAAGTCGCCCTGGATGAAGTGGACGCCGTCGATGGGCTCAAAGTCGAGCATGTCGAGCGCAATGAGTTGGCCGTCAACGTGGGTGGTGGCGCCGGTTGCGTCGGTGGCCTCGCCACCTTTGAGTGCCAGCTTGCGCCGCAAATACTGGCTCCAGGCGCCGGGCGTTGCGCCCAGATCAACAATCAGTTGGCCAGGCTGAACCAGCTTGAATGCTTCGTCCAACTCTTTGAGCTTAAAAGCGGCGCGGGCGCGGTACCCCTCGCGTTGAGCCATCCTGACGTAGGGGTCATTGAGGTGCTCTTGCAGCCATACCTTGTTGATTTTTTTATTGCGTGCGCGGACTGCCATGATGCCTGTTCATTCGTGTGAAGCTCGATAATAGGGCCATGCCTGCCATCCATCTGACCCCTGCCCAACGCAAAGTCCACCGCGCCGACGCCCACCACCTTGACCCCGTGGTCATGATCGGCGGCGACGGCTTGACGCCCGCCGTGATCAAAGAGACCGAGGTTGCCCTGCGTTCGCACGGTTTGATCAAAGTGCGCGTGGCTGGCGACGACCGCCAAGCGCGTGATGCCATGTGGCTCCAAATGGCCGATGAGCTGAACGCGGCACCGATTCAACACATTGGCAAGTTGTTGGTGCTTTGGCGCCCCTTGCCGGCTTCTGACAAGCCGGCTCGGGAGCCCGGTGGCGCCGCGCCGCGTGTGGTCACGGTGGTCAAGTTCAGCAAGAGTGGCAACCATCGACCCCAGGTCAAAAAAGTACGCGTGTTGGGCAATCAGCGCCTGACGGCGGGTGGTGAGGTCAAACGCGCCAAGGCACCGCGCAAGCGAAGCATCAAAAAGACGCAAGCACGCTGAGGCCCTTTCTGTGGGGCCGCATGCGGCGTGCAAACGGCTAGATGTACCGGACGTTGACGATTTCGTAGTGGCGCACACCGCCCGGCGCTTGAACGTCGGCGACGTCGCCCGCCTCTTTGCCGATCATGGCGCGAGCGATGGGCGAACTGATCGAGATCAGCCCCAGCTTGAGGTCTGCCTCATCGTCACCCACGATTTGGTAAGTCACCTTGGCACCTGAGTCGTCATCTTCAAGGTCTACTGTCGCACCAAAGACAACACGACCGTCGGCCTCGACGCGGGTGGGGTCGATGATCTGCGCAGCAGCCATCTTGCCTTCAATCTCAAGAATCCTGCCCTCGATGAATCCTTGCTTGTCCTTGGCAGCCTCGTATTCGGCGTTTTCGGAAAGATCGCCTTGGGCCCTTGCTTCAGCAATGGCTTGAATAACGGCTGGGCGCTCCACCGTCTTCAAACGGTGGAGCTCAGCCTTCATTTTTTCGGCACCGCGAACGGTCAGCGGGACAGTCGACATGGCAAGGGCTTTCAGTGGTGGGGCGCGTTGGCGCCAAGCTGGGCATGCAGCTCTTGCAGGGAGGTGACTTCGATGGACGCGCGAAACTTCAGCGCTTCAGTCGCCGCTTCGCATCCCGCCATCGTGGTGTAGTAGGTCACGCGGTTGGCCAAAGCGGCTGTGCGGATGTAGCGTGAATCGGCAATCGCAGTGCGGGTTTCGTCCACCGTGGTGTACACCAGTTGGACCTCGCCGGCTTTGATCAAGTCGGCGATGTGTGGGCGACCGTCTTTGACCTTGTTGACGTGCTTGACCGGCAAACCCGCTTCGGCAATGGCAGTGGCCGTGCCTTTGGTGGCCATCAAGGCAAAACCAAGAGCGTGCAAGTCGCGGGCCACCTTGACGGCGCGATCTTTGTCACTGCGCTTGACCGTGATGACCACGGTGCCTTTGGACGGCAAACGCGACCCCGCGCCCAGCTGGCTCTTGAGCATGGCCTCGCCAAAGGTCTTGCCAACGCCCATGACCTCACCGGTGGAGCGCATCTCAGGGCCAAGAATGGGGTCAACGCCCGGAAACTTGTTGAACGGAAACACAGCCTCTTTGATGCTGTAGTACGGCGGAATCACCTCGTCCTTCACGCCCTTGTCGCGCTTCTGTGAGGCGAGCGACTGTCCCGCCATGCAGCGCGCTGCAATTTTGGCCAAAGGTTGCCCTGTGGCCTTGCTGACGTAAGGTACCGTTCGCGATGCGCGTGGGTTGACCTCAAGCACAAACACAGTGGCTGTGGCTGCATCGCGCACATCGCCTTGGATGGCAAATTGCACGTTCATCAAACCGCATACTTTCAGGCCTTTCGCCATGGCTGCGGTTTGCCGCCGCAATTCGTCTTGCAGTTCGGTGCACAGCGTGTAAGGGGGCAGTGAACACGCCGAGTCACCCGAATGCACACCGGCTTGCTCGATGTGCTCCATGATGCCGCCGATCATCACCTCGGTGCCATCGCTGACGCAGTCAACGTCCACTTCGACGGCATCATCCAAAAATCGGTCCAGCAACACGGGCGATTTTTCGCTGACACGAACCGCCTCACGCATGTAGCGCTCAAGGTCTTTGTCGCCGTGCACGATCTCCATCGCACGTCCTCCTAGCACGTAGCTGGGCCGAACCACCAGAGGGTAGCCAATCTGGTTGGCCAATTCAACGGCGGACTCTTCGGTGCGCGCGATGCGGTTGGGGGGCTGGCGCAAGCCCAGATCGTGCAGCAATTTTTGGAATCGCTCGCGGTCTTCGGCCACATCGATGGAGTCAGGGGTTGTGCCGATGATGGGCACCCCTTCACGCTCCAGATCAAGCGCCAGCTTCAGTGGGGTTTGCCCGCCAAACTGAACGATGACGCCGACAGGCTTTTCTTTGTCGACGATCTCTAGCACGTCCTCGAGCGTGACAGGCTCAAAATACAAGCGGTCGCTGGTGTCGTAGTCGGTTGAAACCGTTTCAGGGTTGCAGTTGACCATGATCGTTTCGTAACCGTCCTCGCGCATCGCCATGGAGGCATGAACGCAGCAGTAGTCAAACTCAATGCCCTGGCCGATGCGGTTGGGGCCACCACCCAGCACCATGATCTTTTTTCGCGTGGTGGGCTCGGCTTCGCACGCTTCGTCGTAGGTGGAGTACAGGTACGCGGTTTGGGTTGCGAACTCAGCCGCGCAGGTGTCCACACGCTTGTAAACCGGGCGCACGTTCATGGCGTGGCGCGCGTGGCGCACGTCGTGTTGGCTGCATCCCATCAACTTACCCAAGCGACGGTCAGAAAAACCCATCTGCTTGACATGCCGCAACTCGGGCTCGGTCAGGCTTGGCAGCTTGCGGGCTTTAAGCTTCAACTCGGTGTCCACGATGCCTTGAATCTGCGACAAAAACCAGGGGTCGATGGCGGTTTCTTCAAAGATTTCTTGCAGTGACATGCCAATGCGAAACGCGTCGCCGACAAACAAGATTCGCTCGGGGCCGGCATTGCCGATGGCCTCAACAATGTCTTCGCGATCGCTGCTGCGTTCGGTCAGGCCGTCGATGCCAGTCTCCAGGCCACGCAAAGCCTTTTGAAAGCTCTCCTGGAAGGTGCGACCAATCGCCATCACTTCACCCACCGACTTCATTTGGGTGGTGAGTGTGGGGTCAGCCTCGCGAAACTTTTCAAAAGCAAAGCGTGGAATCTTGGTGACGACGTAATCGATGCTGGGTTCGAAACTTGCGGGCGTGGCGCCGCCCGTGATGTCGTTCTTCAACTCGTCAAGCAAGTAGCCCACTGCCAGCTTGGCTGCCACCTTGGCAATCGGGAAACCCGTGGCCTTGGACGCCAACGCCGACGACCTTGAGACGCGTGGATTCATTTCGATCACCACCATGCGTCCGTCCGCAGGGTTGATCGAAAACTGCACATTGGAGCCACCGGTGTCCACACCAATCTCGCGCAAGATCGCGATCGACGCGTCCCGCAGCAGTTGGTACTCTTTGTCGGTCAGTGTTTGGGCCGGCGCAACCGTTATCGAGTCGCCCGTGTGAATGCCCATCGGGTCGAGGTTCTCAATTGAGCACACGATGATGCAGTTGTCGGCGCGGTCGCGCACCACCTCCATCTCGTATTCTTTCCACCCGATCAGCGACTCTTCAATCAACAGCTCGTGGTTGGGCGACAAGTCGATGCCGCGCTTGCAGATTTCTTCAAACTCATCGGGGTTGTAGGCAATGCCGCCGCCCGTGCCGCCCAAGGTAAAGCTGGGGCGAATCACCATCGGGAAGCCATTGCCGCCGATCTCGTTCATGATGCGCCGCTGCACCGCTAGCGCCTCTTCGAGCGTGTGGGCGATGCCGCTGCGCGCCGAATGCAATCCAATGCCCGTCATGGCATCTTTGAACTTCAATCGGTCTTCGGCTTTTTCAATCGCGTGTTGGTTGGCGCCGATCATCTCCACGCCGTACTTGGCCAACACGCCGTGATGGTGCAAATCAAGCGCACAGTTCAGCGCCGTTTGCCCACCCATGGTGGGCAGCAGCGCATCGGGGCGCTCTTTGGCAATGATGGTCTCGACAACCTGCCAAGTGATGGGCTCGATGTAAGTGACGTCCGCCGTTTGCGGGTCGGTCATGATGGTGGCGGGGTTGCTGTTGACGAGAATGACCTTGAAGCCCTCCTCGCGCAGCGCCTTGCAGGCCTGGGCCCCCGAGTAGTCAAACTCACAGGCTTGGCCGATCACAATCGGGCCGGCGCCAATGATGAGGATGCTTTTTATGTCGGTGCGTTTTGGCATGTTCAGCCCCCTGCCTTTTGCATCAACGCCACGAAGCGGTCAAACAGGTACTGGATGTCGTTGGGTCCGGGCGATGCCTCGGGGTGACCTTGAAAGCAAAAGGCTGGTCGATCGGTTCGAGCCAATCCTTGCAGCGTGCCGTCGAAGAGAGACGTGTGCGTTACGCGAAGGTTGCTCGGCAATGTTTTAGGGTCCACCGCAAACCCATGGTTCTGACTCGTGATGCTCACGCTTGCCGGTGTCGTGGTCCTTTACCGGGTGGTTGGCGCCGTGGTGGCCTACCACCATCTTGAATGTTTTGGCGCCTGACGCCAGCGCCATGATTTGGTGGCCAAGGCAGATGCCAAAGGTTGGCATGCCACTGTCCATCAAAGTGCGCGCGGCGGCGATGGCGTAGTCGCATGGTTCGGGGTCGCCCGGCCCATTGCTGAAGAACACACCGTCAGGTTTGCGCGACAGCACGTCAGCTGCCGCCGTTTGTGCAGGGACCACAGTAACTTCACAGCCGCGCGCCGCCAAAAGCCTCAGGATGTTGTGCTTCACGCCCAAGTCATAAGCGACGACGCGAAACTTGGGCTTGTCGAGCTTGCCGTAGCCTTTGCCAAGCACCCACGTGGTGTCACGCCAGTCGTACGGTTCGGTGACTGAGACCACCTTGGCCAGGTCGAGCCCGCTCATGGTGGGGGCCTGGTTGGCCATTGCCACGGCTTGCTGGATTTCGGCATCTGAAAACGAAGTGCCCACAGCGCCAGCGATAACACAACCGTTTTGCGCCCCGCGAAGCCGAAGATGCCGAGTCAGACGACGCGTGTCGATGCCAGCAATACCCACCACACCCTCTGCAACCAGGGCCTCTCCCAGTGACTTTTGCGCGCGAAAATTGGACAGTCGGGCAGGCACGTCCTTCACGATCAGCCCAGCTGCAAACACTTTGCGCGACTCAGCGTCTTCGGTGTTCCAACCGGTGTTGCCGATGTGGGGGTACGTGAGCGTGACAAGTTGGCGACAGTAACTTGGGTCGGTGAGGATTTCTTGGTAACCCGTCATGGCGGTGTTAAACACCACCTCACCCACTGAGTGCCCTACCGCGCCAATGGATTCGCCTCTAAAAACCGTGCCATCAGCGAGGGCGAGCACGGCGGGGGGCTTGGCGGGTAGCAAGAATCAACTCCGATGATTGGGGTGTGGCGACAAATTCACCCGCCGCATCGCACACAAGAAAGCCTGTGCGTGGCGCACGGCGTGTGCATGGGCAAAGCCACGCATTATAAAGGCTTGGCGGAGAGTGGAGAGGATGCGACGCACAGGGGCCCCGGCGCGTGGGCATCACCTTCGAGCGAAGAATCGCCTGCGCGAGCTTGCGTTCAGCCCAGTGCTGCGATCCCAGCGCGTGCGATTTGAGCATCCTCGGTCGACTTGACGCCGCTGACCCCGACAGCGCCCACGCAGTGGCCATCCACCATGATCGGTACGCCGCCTTCAAGCATCCCCTTGATGCCTGGTGCACTGAGGAACGAGGCACGACCTTGGTTGATCACGTCTTCGTAGACCTTGCTTTCGCGACGCCCCAGGGCCGCAGTGTGTGCTTTGGCGGGCGAGATTTGCGCTGAAACGGCAGGGGCGCCGTCCAGCCGCTGCAGCCACAACAGGTGCCCGCCGTCATCGACCACGCTGATGGTCACTGCCCACTGATGGGCGTTTGCTTCGGTAACGGCGGCAGCGCCGATGCGACTGGCCTCGGTTTGAGTCAAGTAGGGTTTGGTTTTCATGGGTTCAGAATGTATCCGAGCTGCAAATGTGGGATTCCCGAGTGTTTCAGTTGGGAACTAGAATGCCCCGGTCGAGTCTCAGACCCGTAACCGCTTGGAGGATCAACATGAACGAACGTGTGCAATCAACTTACGTCGGCGCCTCAGGAGCCGGATCTGTCGCAGCGCGCAATACCGTATTGCGCAACACCTATTGGCTGTTGGCGCTTTCGCTGGTCCCGACCGTGCTTGGCGCGTGGCTGGGTGTCAGCAGCGGCATCACGAGGTCGATGGGCACCGGCATGAGCCTGATCGTGTTTTTTGGTGGGGCTTTTGCCTTCATTTGGGGCATTGAACGCAACAAAAACTCAGGCTTGGGCGTCGCCCTGCTTCTGGGCTTTACCTTCTTTATGGGCTTGATGTTGTCGAGGCTGATCGCTTCAGTCTTGGGCTTCAGCAACGGCGCGCAGTTGGTAGCCTATGCCTTTGGCACCACCGGCGTCGTATTTGCCGCCATGGCCACCTTGGCGTCAGTGATCAAGCGCGACCTGAGCGGAATGGGCAAGTTCTTGGCCGTGGGTGCCGTACTGCTTCTGGTCGCATTGCTGCTCAACATCTTCTTCAAGTCAGACAGCCTTGATGCTGACCTTGTCGGTGCTGGGTGCAGGCCTTTTTTCGGCCTACATGTTGTACGACCTGAAGCGCGTCATTGACGGCGGCGAAACCAATTACGTCAGCGCCACTTTGGCGATTTACTTGGACGTCTACAACGTGTTCCAGTTCGTGTTGTCGCTGTTTGGTTTGGGGGGCAGCAACGACTGACGACGATTGCCTTGTCAAGAAAAGGGGCCCACGGGCCCCTTTTTCATGAGGTCTACGTTTCAGGTCTTGTGGCGCCGCCCTCGTCCTCTGAAGCAATCACGGGTCACGTCGCCACGCACAAAATGCGCGATGCTCTCGACGTGCGCCGTGTGTGCAAACATGTTGACCACGCCTGCTGCTGCCAAGCGATACCCCGCCTGATGCATCAGCAAACCAGCGTCGCGCGCCAGCGTCGCAGGGTTGCAGCTCACGTAGACGATGCGCTCTGGGCCTTGCCAGGGTGTGGTGACGTCTTGCCGCAAGGCCACCAACGACTTGACCAGTGCCATGGCACCTTCGCGTGGCGGATCCACCAACCAAGCCTGGGCTTGGGGCCATGCCTTCAATGACGCCGACGTGACCTCAAACAAGTTGGTCGCCTCAAATTGTGTCTTGCCCGTGAGCTGATTGATCGCTGCGTTATCTCGTGCCCGTTGCACCAACGATTCACTTCCCTCGATGCCCAGCACGTGGCCGGCATGCGTGGCCAGAGGCAACGTGAAATTGCCCAGCCCGCAAAACCAATCAATGACGGTCTCGTGTGGCAGCGGCGCGAGCAACTTGATGGCCCGCGCCACGAGCACGGCGTTGACGCGATGGTTAACCTGCGTGAAGTCGGTCGGTCGAAAGTGAATGTCGACACCAAACTCGGCCAGCGAATAGCGCAGCGGCTCTGCTGCCGGGTCCATCGGTGCTGCAGTGTCTGGGCCTTTGGGTTGCAACCACCACTGCACCCCATGGGTGTGGCCAAAAGCACGCAACATGGCTCGATCAGCCTCCCCCACGGGCTCAAGGTTGCGCAGCACCAACACGGTGGTGTCACCGCCCACCGCCAACTCAATTTGTGGCAAACGGTCACGCGCCTGCAACCCCGTCACCAAGGCTCGCAAGGGTTCCAGCATGGTGCTGACATGGGGCGCCAGGATGGCGCAAGTTCTCATGTCGGCCACATAGCTTGACTTGCGCTCGTGAAACCCGACCAACACAGTGCCTTTTTTGATCACGTGGCGAACGGACAGCCGGGCGCGATCACGGTATCCCCACGCCAGCCCTTCCATCGGCCTCAACACCATTTCGGGGCGAACCTTGCCCAGATGCCACAAAGCGTCTTCCAGGGCGCGCTGTTTGACAGCCACTTGGGCCGTTGCGTCCAGGTGCTGCATTTTGCAGCCACCACAGGCGCCTGCATGCAAGCCAAAGTGAGGACACCTGGGGCGCACACGCGACGCACTTTCGCGCTCAACCGCCGTCACGACGCCCTGCTCCCACTGGCCCTTTCGCCGGTGAACGTTGACCTGCACGCGCTCGCCTGGCAATGCGCCTTCGATGAAGACCACCTTGCCTTCGGTGTCGTGCGCCACCCCTTGACCGTCCAAGTCCATGGACTCCACTGTCAGCCATTCACCCGACGAACTCATGCCCACTCCATGCGGATTTCGCAAATTCAACAGCCTGCTAGAGGATTGGAGGGTCGCCGTTCAGCGGCGCCCGCGTCAGTCGCTTACCGCGGTGGCAGCAACTTGACCGGGTCGATGGCTTCGCCGTCACGGCGAATTTCGAAGTGCACCTGCACACGCTCGGCCTCGGAGTTACCCATCTCAGCGATGCGCTGCCCTTTGGTCACCACCTGCTGCTCACGCACCAACGCTGTGCGCACGTTGCCATAAACGGACAGGTAATTCTCGTTGTGCTTGATGAGCACGATCGTGCCATACCCACGCAGTGCACCCACGTAGATCACGCGGCCAAACGCCGAGGCTGAGATGGGGTCACCCAATTTACCCAGAATGGAAATGCCCTTGTTGCGTGGTTCTTCAAAACTAGACCCTACCGTGCCCACGGCAGGCCAACCCCAAACGATGGGCTCACCTGCAGCAGGTGCAGTGGCGGTTGAAACGGCCGATGGCGTCGGTTTGACCGGGGCGGTGGCTGCAGGCGGAGCCGCAGGGGTCGAGGGCAAAGGGGTCGACGTGCCAACGCTGGGCTTGGTTTCTAGAGGCTTGACTTCAACCTTTGACGTGGTGATGGGTCGCGCAGCCACCCCAGCCTCTGTCGCTGGGGGCGTTACTCGAAGGACTTGCCCGACCTGCAAGGTGTCGGGGTTTTCAATGTTGTTCCACCGCGCAACGTCACGCCAGTTTTGGCCCGCATCGATCGCCACGCGGATCAAAGTGTCTCCCGGTTTCACCGTGACGTAGCCCGGCTTTCCGAGGTTTTCAACGCCGGGCGCTGGGCGAGCCTCGGCGGGCTGGGCGGGGACTGTCCCCACCACACGGCCACGCTCCTCAACCGGCGCACGGTAGCCCGACGAGGTGCACGCGGCACCGAGCACGGTGACCAGGCACAAGGCGACGCAGGTTCTCCGACGCATGGCGTGCAGTTTGATCACCCAGCAACTCCCTTTTTCAAAATTCAACCAGTGGGCGTGCATGCATTTGGCCTGCCGCCCACGCGATCATCCCCTCAGCGGACAACGCCTGATTCTAGAGGCACAAACCGAACCGCCTCGTGGACCTGCTGCACCACCCCAGTGGAGGTTCGGTCGACCACCACCAAGACCTGCTGGTTGCCTCGCGTTTGTGGTGCCACCAAACGCCCCCCAACGGCCAATTGATCGATCCAAGCTTGGGGCAAGTCGTTCCCTACTGCAGCAGCAATGATGGCATCGTAGGGTGCATTGGGTGGATGACCCAGTCGCCCATCGGCCAAGACCAGCCGCAGCGCCGTGCGACGCACTTGTGGCACCACAGACAAGTTGCTGCGCGCGAACTCGTGCAGCGCCCGCAACCGCTCGATGGAAATGACGGTTGGGGCCAAGATCGACAACAAGGCTGCTTGGTATCCGCAGCCCGTGCCAATTTCAAGTGCGCGGCCCAAGTGCCCCGCCTTCTTTGCCGTGGCGCTGTCCATCAACAATGCCAGCATGCGCGCAACGATCGATGGTTTGGAGATCGTCTGTCCGTGACCAATGGGAAGTGATGTGTCCTCGTAAGCCTGTGCCCCAAGCGCTGAATCGACAAAGGCGTCGCGCGGCATCTGGGCCATGGCATCCAAAACACGTTGTTGGGTAACACCCTCGGCTTGCAATCGCGCCACCATGCGGGCCCGCACCGAGGCCATCGCACGGCCTTGCGTTGCCTGTTGAAACGCCGCAGACGAGGCGTTCACAGGGGCTGCGAAGGCAGCAGAAGCGGGCGAAGCTCGCCCTTGATCTGCAGCAACCACGCGACCAGGGTTGACTTTGTCCAATCCGATCGGAAAACGCTTTGGATGGGCCACGTCAGCCTTGCAATCGTAGGCTTTGGCGCCATGCACCCAGTTGGGCGTGGTGCGTCAAATCAACTTGCAGCGGTGTGATGGAAACCATGCCTGCTGCCGTGGTGCCAAAGTCTGTGCCGTCCCCCGCGTCGCGCGCCTCGCCAGCTGGGCCTATCCAAAAGATCGGCTCACCCCGCGGGTTGGTCTGACGGATCACGGCCTCGCTCGGATGTCGACGGCCCAGACGGGTGATGCGTCGGGGCAAACTCGCGGCATCGGCTCGGTTGGGAATGTTGACGTTGAGCAGAAACGGCTCTTTGAGGGAAACATGCTGAATGACATGGTCAACCACCGCGCGGGCGGTGGCTGCAGCAGCGTCCAGATGTGCCCACCCCTTGCTGACTTGCGAAAAGGCGATCGCAGGAATGCCAAAAAGCAACCCCTCCATGGCCGCGGCCACCGTGCCTGAGTAAAGCGTGTCATCACCCATGTTGGCGCCGTTGTTGATGCCTGAAAGCACCAGGTCGGGCTTGTGAGGCAACAGTCCCGTGAGCGCCACGTGCACCACGTCGGACGGCGTGCCATTGACATAACGAAATCCGCGCTGGGTTTCCCCTGTGGCATCGTAGATGTTGAGGGGTCGGTTGAGCGTCAAGGCGTTGGACGTGCCACTGGCGTTTTGTTCTGGGGCGATGACGTCGATGTCACCCAAGCCGCGCATCGCAGCCACCAAGGCCGAAAGGCCCGGAGCAAGGTAACCATCGTCGTTGGCAATAAGAATTCGCATGCACGGATTGTAGAGAGCGTTATGCCACCCCGTCAGCCCGCGGCTCTTCTATGATGGGTGCATGCGACGGTGTGTTGAGCACGCATCGCCCCCACTTACCGACACCCAGGCATCAGCGAAGGAAAATCATCATGCACGGCTGGTTTTGTGATCAACCCATTGGGGTGCAATCGCTGCAGTGGCGTGAAGCGCCTACGCCAATGCCATCGGCAGGGCAGGTCTTGATCGCCATTCACGCTGCAAGCCTCAATTTTCCCGATTTGCTGACGGTGCAAAACAAGTACCAAGTCAAGCCACCCTTGCCTTTCGTGCCTGGCTCAGAATTTTCCGGCACAGTTTCAGCCGTTGGAGAGGGAGTGAAGCACCTCAAGCCGGGCGACCCTGTGGCATGCCTAAGTTCCCATGGCGGCTTTGCCACCCATGCCTGCGTGCCTGCAGCCCAAGTTGTATTGCTGCCGCCAGGATTCGACCTGGTTGATGGATCAGCCTTTGCTTTCACCTACGGCACTTCGCACCATGCGTTGATGGACCGCGCCGCGTTGAAGGCCGGTGAAACGGTTCTTGTATTGGGCGCGGCTGGCGGCGTAGGCACGGCTGCCGTTCAAATTGCCAAAGCGGCTGGCGCCCGCGTGGTTGCGGCTGTCTCAACCCCTGACAAGGCAGCCTGGTGCAAATCCATCGGTGCTGATGAGGCCATTTGTTATGGCAGCGGCGATTTTCGCGAGGCCGTCAAAGCCGCCACGCAGGGACGCGGCCCTGACGTGATCGTCGATCCAGTCGGAGGTGAGTTGGCCGAACCAGCGTTTCGCTCAATCGCTTGGCGGGGCCGCTATTTGGTGATCGGCTTTGCCGGAGGCCCCATCCCAGCCCTGCCGTTCAACTTGGCGCTGCTCAAGGGTGCTGCCATCGTTGGCGTCTTTTGGGGCGACTTCGTGCGCCGCGAGCCGCAAGGATTTCGCAGTGATATGGCTCAATTGGCCGCTTGGTACGCGCAAGGCCTTGTCAAACCGCTGATTGATCAAAAATTGCCGATGAATCAGGTGCACGCGGCGTACGATTTGATGCAGTCTCGGGCCGTGCGAGGCAAGGTGGTGATGGTCAACGACTGAAAGCAATCCTGTGGCACTGAACGTTTTATTGCTTGAAACCAACCCGGTGGCGCGCGATTTTTTGTCGCGCGTGGTGCAGGACAGCTTCAGCGATGCGGTGCACGTCGATGCGGTGGGTAGCGTCGAAGCAGCCCAGCAAGCCGTGCAAGCGGCAAGCACCATGGCTGATGCCAACTTTCGAATGATTTTGGTTGACCTGGAACTGCACGACGGCGCTGGGCTGGCGTGGTTGGCGAGCCTCGCCCAGCACCCTGCCGTCAAGATCGCAACGACCCTGCACTCGGACGACGAACATTTGTTCCCAGCGCTATGCAACGGTGCCGATGGCTATCTGCTAAAAGAAGATCGATTCGAAGTGTTGGTTGAAGAGTTGCAAAAAATTGTGCGCGGCCACCCACCCCTTTCGCCGTCCATCGCGCGCCGCCTCTTGACGCACTTTGCACCTCACGGCGACACAGCCCTAACAAGCGAAGAGCGAGACATGTTGTCTTACCTTAGCAAAGGGTTTACATGCAAAGAAATTGCCAATCAGACGGGCTTGAAGTGGTTCGTGGTCAATGAAAATATCAAACGGGTTTACAAAAAACTCCACGCTGTTGCAAGCGCAGGCGACGGCGACCACCCCGCGCAACGTGCGTTGAACTGAAAAGGAGCAAGCGATGGCTGGTGCACACGACAACCCGATGGGTTTGATGGGTTTTGAGTTCGTCGAATTTGCCTCTCCCACCCCAGGCGTCATCGAGCCCTTGTTTGACATGTTGGGATTCACGTTGGTGGCCAAACACCGTTCGAAAGACGTGGTGCTTTACCGACAAGGCAACATCAACTTCATTGTCAATCGCGAACCCAAAAGCCCGGCGGCCTACTTCGCTGCCGAACACGGACCTTGCGCCTGCGGCTTGGCCTTTCGCGTCAAAGATTCGCATCATGCATACCGCCGCGCGATCGAGCTTGGCGCGCAGCCGCTGGACATTGCAACCGGCCCGATGGAGTTGAAACTACCCGCCATCAAGGGCATTGGCGGCGCACCGCTGTACCTGATTGACCGATTTGAAGACGGGCAATCGATTTACGACATTGACTTTGCGTTTGTGCCTGGCGTCGATCGCCACCCCCCTGGCCACGGCTTCAAGATCATCGACCACCTCACCCACAACGTTTACCGGGGGCGCATGGGGTTTTGGGGCTCGTTCTACGAGCGCATTTTTAATTTTCGCGAGATTCGATATTTCGACATCAAAGGCGAACACACAGGCCTAACGTCCCGAGCGATGACCGCGCCCGACGGCATGATCCGCATCCCGTTAAATGAAGAATCGGGCAAAGGATCAGGTCAGATTGAAGAGTTCTTGATGCAGTTCAATGGCGAAGGCATTCAGCACGTTGCCCTGCTCTGCGACGACTTGCCGGACGCTGTCGACAAGTTGCAAATGGCCGGCGTACCGCTGTTGACCGCACCCAACGAGCACTACTACACCATGCTCGAAGAGCGCTTACCGGGTCACGGCGAGCCAGTCGAAAAGCTTCAAACCAGGGGCATCCTTTTGGACGGATCCACGCAAGGCGGGGACAAACGGCTGTTGCTGCAAATTTTCTCTAAAACCTTGCTTGGACCGGTCTTCTTCGAGTTCATCCAGCGCAAAGCCGATGAAGGTTTTGGCGAAGGCAATTTCAAGGCTCTGTTTGAATCCATCGAGCGCGATCAAGTTCGTCGTGGCGTGGTGGGCAGTGCTTGAGTTGAATTCAACCCAACGCGGACGATTTTTGCAGGATGGATCGCGACCGGCCTAAGCCTCTCGCGGCGCCAACCATTCTGCCGTCACCGCGTGATGCACCACGTCACCACGCTGGGTCAGGCCCAGTTTGGCAAGCAGCGACGTCACATGATGCTCGACGGTACGTTCCGACCTGGAAAGCTGTGTCGCGATGTCCAAATTGCTAAGGCCCTGCACCACCAACGCTGCAACTTGCAGCTCGCGAGGCGTAAGTTTGTAGGGGTTGGCGCGGGCTGCTGCACGGGGGCCAGTCCTGATGCCTTTGACGCCGGCATGCGCCAGCTGTCGTGCTCGCTTTCGCGCCGTGTCTGCCGCGACACTTGCGCCCATGTCAACCAGCAGGTCAATGGCTTCGCCCAAAGCGCTTGGGTACTTTTCGGGATCCATGGTCATGAGCACATACGCCTGGTGGCGCGGCATGTGCAAGGCTCGCCAAGACTGTGCTGCCTCCGCCAAACGCCCTTCGAGCTCCGCCCGACAAGGGGCGGCTATGCTTCGGTTGCCAAATGCGGCGGGATCGCGACCAGCACGACGGTACCAACAGGCGAGCTCGCCGTAGTCCCACACCGTCAAATCGTGGCACACCTCAATGGCCTTCTCGACCACGGCAGCGCAGGCCGCAAGGTCCCCGGCCAACCACGCACCCTCGGCCAAACCCATGGCGGCAGGGGCTATGAAATCAGGTTGCCGCGCAGGCAGCACGGCACGCCAAACGTCCTCCAACAAAGCGCAGCCGATCGCCAGATCCCTTTGCATGGCGACCATGCCGCAAACGGTCTGAGGGCCGTTTCGCAACTGAGGCGCCAGCGGAGCGATGGCCAACGCGCGGTTGGCCATCGCAACGGCCTCGTCGAAGTGCCCGTGCATCAGGCGCACGTTTGATTGCACGCTCATCAATGTGACCGTGTGCCTGTCGAGATCGTGCTGTTGCACAAACTGCAGGCCTTCGGTGAGCCAGCGCTGGGCCCGCGTCAGATCACGGTTACGCGTCGCGGTTTCGCTCAGGTTGACGTAGGCGCGAGCGGCGTCATTGTGAAACCCATGCTGCAAGGTGATGGCCAAACTCTGCTCGAGCATGGCATAACCGCGTTGTTGACCGTCATCGACCAACACTGCACCCATGTTGTTAAGGGCGTGAGCCATCGTCTGCTGCGCATCAAATGGAGCCGCCATGGCCATGGCGCGGTGGCCCCACAGTTCCGTCAGGCGCCACTGGTTTTGCAACATGTGAAGGGCCGATCGTGTGCTGTAAGCCATGGCGAGCTCCGGGCTTGGGCCTGCAGCCTCCAGCGTTTCTATGGCCTCGAGCAGGGTGGTCCAGCCCAATTCGGGCTGTCCCAAGAGTCGCTGCACATTGGATTGTTCGCGCAGCGCCTTGCCCAGTTGCAGTCGGTCGCCCAGCTGCCGTCGCAACGACACTGCCTCCGCGATGGCCAGCAAAACAGCGGGTTCACCACGCCCCAAAACCGCACAGGCGTGCACCCAGTTCTCGAGCATGAGTGCGCGGTCTGCGGGTTCAACTTCAGCCGTTTGGGACACCACGTCCAGGACAGCACGGTAGTGCGCTGCGGCCTCGCGATGGGCGCCCAGCTTTGCCGCGTGCGCTGCCGCCTGGGGCACCATCGACAGCACGGCACGCGCGTCGTCAGCGCGTACGGCGTGGTACGCCATGCGATCAAGGGCACGTGGTTCGACGGCATGCAAACCCTGAAGTACCTTGGCGTGTTGCTGCCGTCGTCGGTCTGGGGCCAGATGGTTTTCTACCGCCAAACGGGCAAGCTCGTGGCGAAACGCCAGGCCCCGTTCACGCCACTGCAACAAGCCACACCGAACGCACTCATCAATGCTTTCGTCCACGCTGCTCGCAGTTTGCGATTGCAACAGGTTGATTTCGCACGACCCAGGCACCACGCTCACGAACGACAGCACGTCCCGTGCAGCGGCGCTGGTTCGTTGCACACGGGCCATGACGGCCGACGCAACACTGGTGGGAACGATGGCGGTGTCACCCACGATGGCAGGGTCTGCACGAAGGTCACCTTGGGTCGGGGCGATGCCGGTCAGTGCAGCAATCACTTCGGTCACAAAAAATGGGTTGCCCCCCGTGGTCTCGCGCAAAGCAGCCACGCGCGCCTCATCAAAACCTGTCAAAAGCTTCACTGCGGCCTGGCTGAGGGGCTTCAAAGGAATCACCGTCATGTTCGTAACAGGCAGCTCGCCCACCACCTGCGTCAGTGGGTGAAGCTCACTCACCTCTTCGTCGCGGTACGTCAACACCAACAGTGTTTGCCAATGATGAACGCGCCGTCCCAAGAACTTCAAGAAGTCCAGCGTCAAGTGATCTGCCCAGTGCACATCTTCAAAGATCAAAACATTGACCAGGCTGCGAGGTTGCTTGGGCAGTCCCGCGCCGCCAACCCCCAGCCATTCAGCAAACGAAGCAAAAATTTCGGCGGGGCTTCGCTCTTCGCGCACAGCGATGCGCAACTTACCGTGCAATTGCGAGGCCATGTCAACCACAGGACCGAACGGTCGAGGCGTGAAGAGCGCCTCGCAGCCACCCCAATGCAGGTTGACTGCCGGGCCAGCCACCTCCTGCGCCCAGGCGCGAATCAGACTCGTCTTGCCCAGGCCAGCTTCGCCACGAAGCAACACGGTCTGCCCGCCCCGCGCACGCACAGCCGATAGGCTGTCGCTCAAGGCATTCAGTGCGCCTTCTCGTTCAAGCAAGGATGCGGTGGGCCGCACGGTGGCCAGGGCTACCGCAGCCCAGCAGCCTGCATCCGGGGGCGCAGCTCGTCCAGGTCGAAGCCACTTTCACTGCTGCTTGCCAGCGCCGCACCAACGCCAATGTGAGGCGCCTTGGCCAGGGCCCACAAAGCTGCACTGCGGCGGCCCGTGCGGCAGTACGCCAAGATGGGCTTGGGCAGCTCAACCAGGGTTTGAGCAAACGACGTGCCGTCACTCACACCCACTTGAGAAAACAAGACGGGCTGATACGCAAACGCCATGCCGAGCTTGCTTGCAGCCTTGGCAATCAGAAGGTGGTCCACAGCACCGTCCTCGGCGTCAGGGCGGTTGCAAATGATACTTCGGTACCCCGCTGCCGCCAGCAAGGCCACATCAGCCACGCTGATCTGACCGGCGCAACTCAGCGCGTCCCCGTGGGCTTTGAAGGCGTGGAGAGGAGGTAAAGAAGCTTGGGTCGATGGCGGCGTAGGCATGGTGCGATTGCAAAGAATAGGGAGGCTGCATTCAGTGTCTCATGGGGATTGTGAGAAAGGATCGTTCGGTGCTTCTTACGGCTCGCGCAGCAACGACTTCAGCAAGCCACGCACCAAGGGCAAGGAAGGCGCCTCGCTTCGGCCCGCGAGGGTGACAACGGCAAAGCGCGCTGTTGCTTCCAACGCCGGAACCATGGAGATTTCAACCAAGTCAGAACCCGCTGCGCGAATGGCGAACAACACCGTGTCCGTATTTCGCGCCACTTCCACCAGGCTGGGCAGCTCCTCGCAACGCAGGGTGACAAAGCGCGCCGGGTGTGCATCGGGGCCATAGCGCTCCACCAGCACGCGTGCCACCTCGTCGCTCAGTGGCGTGGATGCCATGGGGTACGCCTTCACTAGGTCAAAACTGATGCCGCCGCGCTTGCGCGCAAGCGGGTGCCCGCGCCGACACAAAAAGGCGCCACGCATCTCGTAGGTCTCGGTCACGAGCAGGTCGGGCATGGGAGCCAAAGATCGGGCGTCAACGACCAAAGCGTCAAGCGCCCGTTCGCGCAGGCCGCGCTCCAGCCCGTCGGTGCGGCCGCGTGAAATCTCAAACTTCAAGTGCGGATGATGGGTGGCCATGTGCATCAGCAGCGGCGTCATCAGCATCGCACCTGGCCCCGACCCCAAGCCGAGGCGCAACGTGCCAGCATGCCCTTGGGCCATGCGCACGCCCCGCTCGAGCAAGTCGTCGGCAAGTCCCACCAGCTGGCGTGCTTGCTCGACAATTTCTAGGCCAAAGGGTGTGACTTCGCTTCGTCGACCCATGCGGTCAAACAGCGGCTGTCCCAGGTCAGCCTCGAGCGCGCGGATGCTGCGACTCAAAGCTGGTTGCGTCAAAAACGAGGCGGCCGCTGACTGGCTGAACGAGCCCGTTTGGGCCAACGATATCAAGTGTCGAAGCTGGACCAGGGTCATGGGTGGGCTCCAAAATATCTATGCATTCAAATCATGCTAATGGATATTACAATGCATTGGACTTTGATACTCAGCGAGCCTACATTGGGTTGGTTCGGATCCACCGACGCCCCTTCGCCCACCCAGGAGTTGCCATGACAAAGTCCACTTTCCCACGATCACTGGCCTTGATTGCCAGTTTGTTGTTCAGTGCCGGTGCCGCCATTGCACAGGGCTATCCCAACAAACCCATCAACTTGATGGTGCCGTACCCAGCCGGTGGCCCGTCTGACGCCATCGCCCGCATCTTCAACAATCAGTTGGGCAAAGAGCTTGGCCAGCAGGTGCTGGTCGAAAACCTTGGTGGTGTCAGTGGCGCCTTGGCAGCGCAAAAGGTGCTGTCTGCGCCCGCCGATGGCTACAACATTTTTCAGGGTTCACCCAACGAGGTGATCCTGTCGCCGTTGGCCAATGCAGCGGTCAAACTCAAGACCGAAGACTTTCGCTTGGTGCACCCCGTGGCCGACGCTGTGATGGTGTTTGTGACGCGCAAAGACCTGCCCGTCAACAGCGTGGATGAATTGATCGCTCTGGCGCGCAAGTCGTCCGACAAGCCCCTCACCTACGGCAGCGTGGGCATCGGCTCGCTCTACCACCTGATTCTTGAAAACGTGCAAGCCACCACGGGCGTCAAACTGGCGCACGTGCCCTACAAAGGCAATGCGCCGCTGCTGCAAGACATTGGCGGTGGCCAAGTCGACTTTGCGGTTCTGGTTTACAGCGCAGCGATGGGCGCGCTGGCTGAGCAAGGCCGCATGAAAGTGATTGGTCAACTTGGTGCGCAGCGCTCCGACCTGCTTAAGAACGTGCCTGCTGCCAACGAAGGCCAAGCGCTGAAGAACTTCTCTTACAAGATCTGGACGGGCTTCATGGTGCCCAAGAACACGCCCGAAGATGTCGTCAATCGCTTGCACGCCGCCATCGGCAAGACGTTGCAAGACCCAGCGGTTCGATCGCAATTGGCGGCCCAAACGCAGGTGGCTGCAGCGCCCATGACATTGGCCGAGTCGGCCCGCTTCTTCGAGACTGAAACCTCACGCTACCGCAACATCGCCAAGCAGATCAACCTGCAACCGCAGTAGTCGCAGCAAAGGCTTCTGTCGTGACGTATCTACTCGACGCCTTGCATGCCCAGGCTGGTGAATTCATCAGCCTGCGCCGCGACATCCACCAACACCCCGAACTAGCATTTGAAGAGCATCGCACGGCGGCGTTGGTGGCCGACAAGTTGCAAACGTGGGGTTACGCGGTTGAACGTGGCATCGGCGGCACCGGGGTGGTTGGCACCTTGGTGCGTGGAGCAGGCAGCAAACGCCTGGGCATCCGTGCTGACATGGATGCGCTGCCTATCGATGAAGCCACGGGGGTGGAGTACTCAAGCCGCAACCTCGGCGTCATGCACGCTTGCGGCCACGACGGCCACACGGCCATGTTGTTGGCGGCAGCGCGCCACTTGGCCACGAGCGGCACCTTTGACGGCACGTTGCACCTGATCTTTCAGCCTGCGGAAGAAGGCGGTGGCGGCGCGCTGCGCATGATGGAAGACGGGCTCTTTAAACGTTTCCCCTGCGACGCCGTTTTTGCCATGCACAACATGCCCGGCATCGAGCAAGGGCGCTTGGTGCTGCGCGAGGGCGCGGCCATGGCCTCGTCCGACTACGTCACCATCAAGGTGAATGGCGTCGGGGGCCATGGTGCCATGCCGCACCTTACGGCTGACCCCATCGTCGCGGCTGCAAGCATCGTCATGGCGCTGCAAACCATCGTGTCGCGCAACATCAACCCGCTGCAGGCAGCGGTGGTCACCGTGGGCGCTATCAGTGCGGGTCGGGCCAACAACGTGATCCCAGCTTCGGCAACGCTGGAACTCAGCGTGCGCGCGCTGGACCGAGAGGTGCGCGCCACGCTCGAGCGCCGCATCAAGTCGCTGGTGGCAGCCCAGGCCGAAAGCTTCGGCGTCCAGGCACAGGTTGACTGGAAGGCGGGGTACGCGGTGCTGGTGAACACGCCCGCCGAAACTGCCTTTGCGCGTGACGTGGCTGTTGAGCTGGTGGGTGCTGAACAGGTAACACTTCAGGGCCCGCCCTTGACGGGCAGTGAAGACTTTGCGTTCATGCTTGAGCGCGTGCCTGGCAGCTATGTACTGATCGGAAATGGCGTGGGTGAAGGTGGCTGCATGGTGCACAACCCAGGCTACGACTTCAACGACCGCAACGTGGCCGTCGGCAGTGCCTACTGGGTGCTGTTGGCCGAACGCTTTCTTGCTTCGTCGTAGGGGCACACCACCCACTGATTGCTTGAAAAATCGCAGAAGAGCGTCCCGCTGAAAGGTGGGGCCACCGAAGGCGCAAACTCCCATGAACGCTCAGGTACCGTACTGCACACCACCATCGCCGTCTGGAGAGCCGTCACACGCGTGACGCACCGAAGGAGCAAAGCCCGCACACCTGCAGGCTGAATCTCTCAGGTACCGAGGACAGAGGGAGCGGCTCATCTTCTGATGGAGACATTCCCATGAAAGTCATCGTTCTTGGTGCTGGCCTGCTCGGCGTCACGTCGGCTTATTTCTTGCGCCAGCAAGGCCACGAGGTCACCGTGATTGACCGCCAGGCTTCGCCTGCAGCCGAGACCAGCTTTGCCAACGGCGGGCAAATTTCGGTCAGCCATGCCGAACCTTGGGCCAACCCAGGTGCCCCGCTGAAGGTGCTGAAGTGGCTGGGCAAAGAAGACGCGCCCCTCTTGTTTCGCATCCGCGCCGACATGCGGCAGTGGTTGTGGGGCTTGCAGTTTCTGCGCGAGTGCACGCCGGCACGCACACGCCACAACATCGAGCAGATCGTGCGCCTGGGCACCTACAGCCGCAACATGCTGCAGCAGTTGCGCCAAGACATTGGCATTGCCTACGACGAGCGCACGCAAGGCATTTTGCATTTCTACACCAGCCAAAAAGAGTTCGACGGCGCTGAAGCGCCGGCCGCACAGATGCGCGCGCTGGGCTGCGACCGCCGCGTCATCTCGGCCGACGACGCTGTCAAGCTTGAGCCCGCACTGCGCCACATCCGCTCGCAGCTGGCCGGCGCCACCTACACCGCAGAAGACGAATCGGGCGACGCCAACCGATTCGCGCGCGAGCTGGTCAAACGCTGCCAGGCCGACGGGGTTCAGTTTTTGTTGAGTCACACGGTGACGGCGCTGCGCGAGGCGGGTGGGAAGATTGACCACGTAGAAGCCACCGACAGCGAGGGGCGCTTTCTTCGCTTGCGGGCTGACGCCTACGTGTTGGCAATGGGCAGCCTGTCGCCGCTGTACGCACAGCCGCTGGGCATCTCGCTGCCGATCTACCCCGCCAAAGGATACTCGGTGACGATGCCCGTAAAGGACGCGTCGATGGCGCACCAGGTGTCACTGACCGACGACGAGTACAAGCTCGTCTTCTCGCGATTGACCACGTCGCCCACACCCGACGCACCCGGCGGCGACCGCTTGCGCATCGCGGGCACGGCCGAGTTGAACGGCTACGACCGCGACCTGAACCGCGTGCGCTGCGAGGCCATTGTCAGACGTGTCGAGCAACTCTTTCCCGGCGCCGGCGACACGCAACAAGCGCAGTTTTGGACCGGCTTGCGACCCGCCACACCCAGCAACGTGCCCATCATTGGGCGCAGCAAGTTGCCGAATCTGTTTTTGAACACAGGCCACGGCACGCTGGGTTGGACCCACTCTTGCGGCTCGGGCAAAAGCATCGCGCGCATCGTCAGCGGGCTGAAGCCCGAGCTGGATTTTGCGTTTGTGGGCGTGTAAACGCAAAGACGTGCGTTTCGATGGGGTGGCTGATGGGGCTCGAACCCACGACAACCAGAATCACAATCTGGGACTCTACCAACTGAGCTACAGCCACCACCGAAACCCGATTATAGCGAGCCCGCCCCCATGCTTGGCGGCCTCGCCGTGAAACCCGCTTACTTGGTTGGCGCCGAAGCCGGTGCAGCGCCCGCTGCAGCCCCTGCTGTTGCCAACGCCGTGGCAGCGGCCGTGGCGTCCGCTTTCACGAGCACCTCGGCGCCGTAGCGCTTCTTCAAAGCATCAAAGTAGCCTTTGCCTTGGGCTGCCGCCCAGGCATCGCCGTACTTGGCAGACAACTGTGTGACTTCAGGAGAGTCGGCAGCTGGAGGCGACACCGCACCCACCCGAACCACCGCGTAGCCACCGGCACCCAAGTCAACGCCCACCCACTGGGGCATCGGCGTTGACGGTGCCCGCATCACGGCGTTGATCACGTCTTGCGGCTGGTTTTGCGTTTGTGCCCTCGACAACGACACCGGCGCCGGCATGCCCGTGGCTTGGCCTGATGCTTTGAGTTGCGCCAAGCGTGCCTCGCCCTCTTTTTTGGCGGCAGCCGCAGCTTGCGCCGCCACCACTGCATTGCGCACGCGGTCTTTAACTTCGTCAAGCGGCAAAACGCGTGCGGGTTGATGTTGCGTCACGCGCGCAGCTGTCAACTGGCTGCGTGCGGTTTCAATCGCTTGCGAGTTGCGCTTGTTTTTAAGCACGTCGTCGCTGAAGACGGCATCCAGCAACTTGGACGATGCCAGCGGACCGCTGGCTGCGGGCTCGGGCGATCTGGCCACCAACGCCGTGCGCTTGACCAATTTGAGCTTGTCCACCAACGGCTGCAATGAATCCGCCTGCTCGTAGGCAAGGTTGCCGAACTGCTCAGACAGTTCGCCGTATTGCTTTTGCGCTGTTTGAAGCTTCAAGTCGTTTTCGATCTTGGCCTTGACCTTGTCAAACGGTTGTTTTTCGCCGCCGCGCGTGGCGATCAACTGAATGATGTGAAAGCCAAAGTCAGACTCGACAACGTTCGAGATTTCGCCGGCTTTCATCGAGTAGGCGGCGTCTTCAAACGGTTTGACCATGGCGCTGCGACCAAAAAAACCAAGGTCGCCCCCCTGTGCGGCCGAGCCGGGGTCTTGTGAGCTCTTCTTGGCAACAGCGGCGAATTGATCGGGCGCTTTGCGAACCTGCGCCAGCAACAGCTCGGCCTGCGCCTTGGCAGCGGCGCGTTGATCGGCAGGCGCTGCCTTGTCGGCCTTGATCAGGATATGGCTGGCTTGCCGTTCTTCAGCGTCGGTGAACGAAGCAATATTTTGCTCGTAAAACTTGCGCACGTCGTCGGCCGACACACTGACGCTGCCCTTGAGTGCCTCTGCATCGAGTACCACGAATTCAATGGCGGCACGCTCGGGCGACTTGAACAAGGCTTCGTTGGCCTTGTAGTAGCTCATCAAGTCGTCGTTGCTGGGGCTTATCTTGGCAGCGTAACCCTGCGTGTCAAATGTTTGAATCTGGACCTCGCGCCGCTGCAGCAAGGCTTCTAGTGCGGTGCGTGTCGCTGCCACAGAATTGGGCACATGCGTTGTCGGGCCTTCAAGGGCCTGTCGCAAGGTTGACTCTTGACGCACGCTGCTTTCAAAGGTTTCTGGCGTTAGCCCCTGAGCCTGCAACAGTGCCTTGTAGGCTTCGATGTTGATCGCGCCCGTGGGGCTGCGAAGTTGAGCCAACTGAGGGATGGCCAACAGCTCGGTTTGCAGTTGATCGTCGGTCACCACCAGGTGTTGCTTGCGCGCGGCGGCAAACAAGACACGCTCGCGAACCAGGCGTTCGAGCGCTTCGCGCTTGAGCTCGGGGGAATCCAACAACTTGGGGTCAACGCCTTGCACCGAACGCTGGATCTGCTCAATTTGCTGGCGGTGAGCAGCATCCCATGACGCTTGGGTGATCTTTTTGCCGTCGACGGTGGCAACGGCATTGTTGGCGCTGTCGCTCATGCTGCCTGTGTAGCCTTGCAGGCCCACAAACACAAACGACGGAATGATCAACAGCAACAACACGAAGAAGAAGAGCTTGTTGTTCGCGCGGACAAAGTCAAACATCGTAAAGAGCGTCCAAGTGAGAGTGGGAAGACCCATGGCATGAAGGCGAACGCAGGGTTCGCCTTCATGCAAAGAAGCCGCGATTCTAGCGGAGCATCTGGTGGGTGCTGAGGGGCTCGAACCCCCGACCTACGCCTTGTAAGGGCGCCGCTCTACCAACTGAGCTAAGCACCCGTGCCGGGCCACTCAAAGAGCGTCTTTGAGTGCCTTGCCCGGACGGAATTTAGGCACTTTGGCCGCCTTGATTTTGATGGCAGCCCCTGTGCGAGGGTTGCGGCCACTGCGGGCCGCACGTTTGGTCACTGAAAATGTTCCGAAACCAACCAACGACACCGAGTTACCCTTTTTAAGCGCCAACGTGATGCCACCCAAAGCAGCCTCAAGCGCGCGGCCAGCCGCAGCTTTGGAGATATCTGCCTGGCTGGCAATGTGATCGATCAGTTCGCTTTTATTCATGTTGGCTTCCCACTCCCGGCTGGATTGTTCTGGCGCATTGATTGCCACCAATCCATCACTAACTTATTGTGGCGTCAACAACTCATCCACAAACATGCAGCACGCTTGATCAACACACCGGTGTCGTCGAGTTGCCTTGCGCGGCCACGATTCTAGTCAGATTCATGCGACCCACGGTCGGGCAAACCAGAATGGCTCGATCGGTTTGGGCACGCCAACAACGGCGCAGCAACCCCGCAAGTGTTACCGGTGGTTTGCGCAGGGCGCTACTTCACCTTGGCACGAATTTCGGGCAGTGCTCTGCGGAGGTAGTAAATCATGGACCACACCGTCAAGAACGCAGCCGCCCAAATCAAAACGCGGCCCCACTGCCGCGTGTCGATGAACCCAAAAATGACGCCGTCGTAGAGCAAAAATGGGATCGCCACCATTTGGACCACCGTTTTGACCTTGCCCACCATCGTGACGGCCACACTGCGCGACGCGCCAATTTGCGCCATCCATTCGCGCAGCGCAGAAATGGCAATCTCTCGACCAATGATGATGCATGCCACCACCACCCCAACACGCCCCAAATGCAGCAGCATCAACAGCGCGGCAACGATCAGAAACTTGTCGGCCACCGGGTCTAAAAAGGCGCCAAAAGCTGATGTCTGGTTGAGCTTTCGTGCCAACCACCCATCGAGCCAATCCGTCGCCGCCACCACCACAAAGCTGACGGTGGCCAGCAAGTTCTTCGTCGCCATGTCGATTGACGTGAGGTAGTAGACGCCCACAATGAAGGGGATCGCGAAAATTCGCGCCCAGGTCAACAAGGTTGGCAGCGTCAAAAACATAGCGCTATTGTGCTTGCTAAGGCGGGCACTCGCGGCCATGCAGGCTCCTGACGGTCAATTGGCGTACTTCCCCCGCGCGGGGTCGATCAGTCCAGGGTGCGCGGCTTGAAACGCCGCTGGTCGTCAAACAAGAACACTTCTGTCATTTTCCAAGGTCGAGGCAGGTGGCTCACGTCGCCGTAGGGCGCAGCGCGATGCACGGCGTTGACGGCCAACTGGATGGTGTCCAAAGCCTGCGTGGGTTTTCGCATCACATTGATGCGGCGTACCGAACCGTTGGCGTTGAGTTCCACCTCCAGCACGGGGACGGCCAACAGGGGCTCGGGGGGTACACCCATGTAGGTCACTTTGGGGTTGGCCGCCAACATGCGTCGCGCCGCCAAGGTTTTGTACTCAGCCCAGCTGCGTGCTTTGATGGTGGGAGGCGGCAGCGAACCCGTTGAGCCAGCCGTTGGCAAGGGGGCCGCCACAGTGCCCAGGGTTGTGTCGTTGGACGGCGCTCCGCCGGCCGTGGGCAACGTTGGCGTGTTTTCCGGCATGGTCGCTGCTGGGCCCTGACTTGCCGCGACGGGTTCTTGTCGGCTCCTGGACGAACACGCAGCCAACGCCACGACGATCAAAACAGCAGCGCAGACACGCGCTGACCGCAAAGGTTGGTTTTTAATGCAACGCACGATAGATCTCCTCAGCCAAAGTTTTTGAAATACCCTCGACGGTCATCAAGTCTTCAATGCTCGCGTCGGTGACACCGCGAACCCCGCCAAAACGTTGCAACAAGCGTGCGCGCTTTTTAGGGCCCACACCGCCGATGTCCTCCAAGCGGCTGGCACTGGTTCGCACACTGGCCCGCTTGGCGCGCATGCCCGTGATCGCAAACCGATGAGCCTCATCGCGAATTTGTGCCACCAGCATCAGTGCCGCAGCGTCAGGGGCCAAAGTGAGCTTGGGGCGCTCATCGCCAAACACCAACTCCTCCAGCCCCACCTTTCGCCCTTCACCCTTTTCAACGCCCACCAGCAGCGACACGTCCAATGCCAACTCTTCAAAGACGCTGCGGGCCGCACCCATTTGTGTTCGCCCTCCGTCCACCAAAACCACATCGGGCATGCGGGCCGTCCCCGCTGCCACACCTTCGGCCAGTTTGCCGTAGCGCCGCGTCAAAACTTGACGCATTGCCGCAACGTCATCGCCGCCGGTCACGCCAGTGATGTTGAAACGGCGATATTGCGCACTCTGCATGCGGTGCGCCTCAAAAACCACGCAGCTGGCTTGGGTGGCTTCACCCGCCGTGTGACTCACATCGAAACATTCGATACGCATGGCATCAAGATCGGGCATGTCCAAGCCAAGCACTTGGGCCAAGGCGCGGGTTCTTTCGCGCTGCGAACCCTCTTCACTCAGCAAGCGTGCCAGGGCCAGTTGGGCGCCCTGCTCGGCCATGGCAAGCCAAGCCCGGCGTTGCTCTCGGGGCTGGTGTTGCACATGCACTTTGGCGCCAAGCTGCACCGACAAGACCTGCACCAACGCGTCGTCAACCGGCTCGCTCACGACCAACTGGGGTGGCACTGCTGCATCGAGGTAATGCTGGGCGATGAATGACGCGAGTACGCGTTGTTCGGTGGTGATGGTTGTGTCTGCATCTTCGTCGTCTACCGATTCCAACAGCACCGCCGCGTCCACGTGGGCCGGGAAAAAAGCGCGATCCCCCAAGTGGCGGCCCCCACGAACCATGGCCATGTTGACGCAAGCCCGGCCACCTGCCACCTTGACGGCGAGGATGTCCACGTCACGGTCGCTGGCCGAACGGCTGCTTTGGTCCACGTTTTGTCGATGCAGCACGCGCGACAAAGATTCGACTTGCTGGCGCAGCTCGGCCGCGCGCTCAAACTCCAGCTTGTCGGCGTGCGCCATCATGCGAGCCTGCAAGTCGTCCAGCACCTCTTGGGTTTCACCCAGCAAAAACCGCTCGGCGTCTTTGACGTCGCTGGCGTAGGCGGTGGCATCGATCAAGCCCACGCAGGGGCCCGAGCAACGACGAATCTGGTGCAGCAAACACGGCCGACTGCGGTGGGCGTAAACGCTGTCCTCGCAGGTGCGCAGGCGAAACGCTTTTTGCATCAACGCGATGGTGTCTTTCACGGCCCAACCGTTGGGGTACGGGCCAAAGTAGCGGTGCCGTTTGTCGATGGCGCCGCGGTAGTACGTCATGCGCGAAAAGGTGGCCGCGCTGCTGGCGTTGGGTGGCACGGTACCGCGCCCCGTGATCTTGAGGTAAGGGTAGCTTTTGTCGTCGCGAAACAAGATGTTGAACTTGGGCGAAAGCGCCTTGATGAGGTTGTTCTCCAGTAGAAGCGCCTCGTCCTCGCTACGCACCACGGTGGTTTCCAGCCGATGGATTCGCGACACCATCATGGCAATGCGGCCATCACCGTGCGTCTTTTGAAAGTAGCTGGTGACGCGGCGCTTGAGCTGCTTGGCTTTGCCGACGTAGAGCACCTCGCCTTTGTCGTCAAAGAACCGATACACCCCCGGCATCGTCGACAGCGACGCCACCTCGGCCAGCAGGGCAGCGCGGTGGACGATGGGCTCGGGCGCAGAGGCGTTGGCGGTGGGGTCTGCCTTCGGGTCTGCCGTCGGGTCTGCCTTCGGGTCTGCCTTCGGGTCGGATGGAGGGTTGGGTAGAGGCTCGGTCATCTGCATTGATTATCGGGGCCACCTCGCAGGCCATGCGGAGGCGCTCAGTCGTGCCTGCGCGCCACCAACAACCAGGTGCCTCTGGGTTTGATAATGCGCCATGCAACGATGGGACATTTTTTGCCGCGTCATCGACAACCACGGTGACCTAGGCGTTTGCTGGCGGCTCGGCCGAACCTTGGCTGCCGCCGGTCGTGCGGTTCGGCTTTGGGTCGACGACGCGAGCGCCTTGGCGTGGATGGCACCGCGAGGCGAAGCCGGGGTTGAGGTGTTGCCATTCGACGATGCCGCGCATGCATTCAGCGTGGGCGCCGTTGTCATTGAAGCATTTGGCTGCACACCGCCAGCGCCCTTCATCGCGCGCATGAAGACCAACGCGCAACCACCCGTGTGGATCAACTTGGAGTACCTAAGCGCACAAAGCTACGCCGCGCGTAGCCACGGCCTTCAGTCGCCTCAACTTGCAGGTCCCGGGGTTGGTCTCACCAAGTGGTTTTTTTACCCCGGGCTGAACCTACAAACCGGCGGCCTGCTGCGGCATCTACCTGATGCGACCCAAGCGCCGCCAGCGCTGCCCACCCGGCCTGACGAGCGCGTCGTCAGCGTTTTTGCTTACGCCCACGCAAACTTTGACGCTTTGCTGCAATCATTGGCGACCGAGCCCACCTTGATCGTGGCCGCACAGGGCCCTTCGCTGGATGCTCTACGGTCGCGTTGGGAGCCGGGAGGCCACCACGCCCGCCACCCCATGCTGCGGTTGCACGAGCTGCCCTGGCTTGCGCAACCCGCGTTCGACCAGCTGTTGACTCAGTGCGACTTGAACGTGGTGCGCGGCGAAGACTCGCTCGTTAGCGCCGTGTTTGCGGGGCGGCCTTTTGTGTGGAACATCTACGCGCAAGGCGACGGCGCGCACAGGGCCAAGCTGGATGCTTGGCTCGATCACATGCTCGAAGGTGTAGCGATGCCGGTAGCCGCCGGTGTTCGCCAAGTTTGGCACCAGCTCAATCACTTTGGCGGCGACACCGCCCCCATCCGCCTGGACGCATCCCTGCTGCAGGCTTGGGCCAACGCCATCAACCCGTGGCGTCAGACGCTGGCCGCCCAGGCAGACTTGGCCACCCAACTGCAGCGGTTTGTTGTTGCACAGTTGTCGCCCCAAGCAGCCGATAGCAACTTCGTCCCAGGGTAGAATTGAGGGCTTAGCACCGAACCCTGAAATGCGCCAGAAATGGGCCCTCAGGCTCGGGCAACCCGCCAAGGCACCGCCCTGGCCCCATAGGCTGATGCAGTCGACCCCGAAAGTCGAGTCGGCCCTTCCCTGCCGCAACGGAACCCTCACCATGAAGATCGCACAAGAAATTCGCGCTGGCAACGTCATCATGCACAGCAAAGAGCCGATGGTCGTGCTCAAAACCGAATACAGCCGCGGGGGGCGCAACTCGGCCACCGTGCGCATGAAGCTCAAGAACTTGCTCAACTCGTCGGGCACCGAAGTGGTCTTCAAGGCGGACGACAAGATGGACCAGATCGTGTTGGACAAAAAAGAGTGCACCTACTCTTACTTTGCCGACCCGATGTACACCTTCATGGACGAGGAGTACAACCAGTTTGAAGTCGAAGCCGAAAACATGGGCGACGCCATCAGTTACCTCGACGACGGCATGACCGTTGAAGTGGTGTTCTACGAAGGCAAGGCCATCTCGGTCGAGCTGCCCACCAGTGTGGTGCGCGAGATCGTGACCGAGCCCGCCGTCAAAGGCGATACCTCGGGCAAAGTCATGAAGCCTGCCAAATTGCTGGGCACCGGTTTTGAAATCACCGTCCCCATGTTTGTGGAAAACGGTGACAAGGTTGAGATTGACACACGCACGCACGAGTACCGCAAGCGGGTCTAACCATTTGCCGCTTGCTGCAAAACGGGTGCCTCGGCGCCCGTTTTTCATGGGTCAACGTGCCTCGGGGCAAGATTGATGCGCTTTCAGTGCAAACTGTTGTCATGTTGACAAGCTTTGACTTTGACGCTGCCTTGCAAGCGCCCTTCAAGATGCAACCCGGGCTGCGCGCATTGGCGCCCGGCGTACACCAGCTAACGCCCATCGCGCCGGGGTCCAAGCACCAACGAGAAAAACTGGCGGTGTTGTCGGCAACGCCCACCCATGCACTGGCTTGTGTCCCTGGGTTTGACGCCACGCCGGCGCTGCATGCACTTTGTGCGCATGCTCAAAATGAGCATCCGCTGCACCTCACCTGGGACGGTCGTCGTGCCACGGCGCTGCAGTTGGGCGTGGCGGTGGAAGACGGGCGGGTCGTCACCACGGCAAGCGGTGCGTTTGGCCTGGGCGACGAGGTGCCGAGGTGTCTGGCACTGCTGCCGGACACTTGGCGCCTGGCGGGCATGATGGCCCTGACGTTTGCAGAGGACTTGGCCATCGTGGACGGGCAAAGCGGCACCGTTCCGTGGATGGCCGTGGCCTTGCCGTCACGCTGGACACCGCAGGCCAAGATCGGGTTGCATTTCACCCAGATCCACGCACCCGTGGCCGACAACGTCGTGCTCCTCAAAGCCGGTGAGCACTTGATGCGGCTGGTTTGTGGCGCGGTGGTTTACGAGCGGTTCGTTTGGAACGTGACGGGTCACCCACGCCTGAACGCGCACCCCACAGTGACGGCCGACGACCCATGGCTTCACCACGCCTTTGCGGACACGGCCAACCCAAGTGCTTGGTTTCGCAGCGAACGCCAAAGCTTTCTGCCGCTGCCCCACTTGCAGCAGGCGGTGTTTGCGATTGGCGTGGATTGCCAACCCTTGGCGACCGTGATCGACTCACCACTGCGGGCTCGCAGGTTGCACGACGTGGTGGCGTCCATGAGCAACGACGTGCTGGCCTACAGAGGTTTGGTGCGTGTGAAGTCGCCGCTGCTGGCATGGCTTGATGCACGCGCGTCAGCCTGAACCCGTCACGCCTTGTCGTGGCCCCGATTGACGTCGACAAAAGGCCACGCGACATAACCATGTCAGACGAGAGCTCTGACCGGCGCACTGACACGTTGGGCTACGCCACCGACTGCTTCGTGCGCGCTTCCAACGTCTTGGCGCGATGGCACCAGCGCAGCGACTTTGCCATCTTGCAAATGGGGTTTGGACATGGCCATGCCTTCTTGGCCTCCTTGGCGGCCTGGCAACTCGACCCTCATCGAAGTGCTCAACTTCACTTCGTGGCCATTGAGGCGCACCCACCCACGAGACAAGCGCTGGAGAAAACCCTGTCGCCCTTGCTGCAGCAAGCCTGGACCCCTGATGGCACCAAGCGCAGCGTTGAAGCGCTTTTGGGCGCATGGCCCGTTCTCACCGCCAACGTGCATGTGATGGCATTTGAGTTGGGGGCAGTTACGCTTCAACTGGTGGTGGCCGATGCACCCACGGCCATTCGCCATGTGGTCGGGTTGTTTGATGCCTTTTACCTCGATGACGCATGGGACGCGTGGACACTCAAAGCCTTGGCACGCCTTTCTCGTGGCGATGCCATCGTGGCCTTCAACTGCGATGTTGTTGATTGTCGCCACGCGTTGACCCGCGCTGGTTTTGTGACGCAAGCGCATGGCACCGGTGACAAACCCAAGGCGCCGTTGGTGGCAAAACGCGTTCGGCGCGGTCCGCAGCACGACAGCTTGGCGAGGCTCGGCGCGCCGACCAGGCCGTCTCACGCACTGATCATTGGCGCCGGCCTTGCAGGCGCCCACGTGGCGCGTGCGCTAGCGCAGCGCGGCGTGCGTTGCACCGTGCTCGACCGCCACCTTCACCCGGCCGGCGAAGGCTCCAGCGGTGTGGTCGGCATTTTTCATGGGGTGGTGCACGGCAGCGACGGTTCGCACTCGCAGATTTATCGCACGGCAGCGCTGTACGCTGCCAGCTCGCACGGGCGAGCCATTGCTGCTGGCGTTGAAGGGGCCATTGGCGGCATGCTGCGCGTGACGGGTCAATCGATCCCAGCCATGCAAGCGCAACACAAAGCGCTTGGGCTGCCTCGAGCCTGGGCTGACGCCATCGCAGCCGAGAACGCAGCAGCAGTGACCGGCATCGATGTGACGTCCAACGCATGGCACTTTCCGCACGGCGGGTGGATCAATCCAAAGGCGCTGGTGTCCTGGTTGCTTGACCACGAAGCCATCACTTTTGAGGGCGGTGTTGAAGTGCAAGCGCTGGTGCGTCACCCGCACGGCTGGCAATCAGTTGAAAAACAGCAACGCGTCATCGCCAGCGCCGACGTGGTCATTGTTGCCAACGCTTGGGATGCCGCCAGGCTCCTGCCCCACGCCCTTTGGCCCTTGGGGCAGTCACGCGGACAAAGCACCATGTTGCCCGCCAACACACCGGGCCTGAAAGCGCCCAAGATACCGCTCAGTGGCAATGGCTACGTTGTCACACGCAGGGATGGCTCGGTCATGTGTGGTGCCTCGTCGCACGTGGGCGACAACACGTCCCAAGCCCGCGACAGTGACGCCCATGAAAACCTGGAAAAGCTGCGGCAATTGACCGGCGGCAACGTTGACACCAACACCCCCATGGGCATGCTCATCAACCACGTGGGCTGGCGCACGTTAACCCCCGACCGCCTCCCCATCGTGGGCGCGGTGCCGGCCCTGCATGTCATCCACACCAGCGACAACGTTCACCGCATCGCCCGCGAGCCCGGCCTGTACACCCTCACCGCCCTGGGGTCGCGCGGCCTCACCTTGGCGCCCTTGATGGCCGAGGTGGTGGCCGCCAGCATCCTGCGCGAGCCCGTGCCGTTGGCAGCACCGCTACTCAACACAGTGGATGCAGCACGTTATGTCGCGCAAGCGATGCGCCGTCAACGTGTCAAAGACTCCCACATGAAGTGGTAGGCCAGTGCCGCCATGAAGGCGGCCTGCGCGTTGTTGGCCGAGCCGCCGTGACCGCCTTCGATGTTCTCGTAGTAGCGCACGTCTTTGTTGGCGGCACGCATGAGTGCGGCCATCTTGCGGGCATGCCCCGGGTGCACGCGGTCGTCTTTGGTGGACGTCAGCAGCAGCGTCGGCGGGTACGTGCGCGCGGCGTCAAACAAGTGGTACGGCGAAAAAGTCTTGATGAAATCCCATTCTTCAGGCTTGTCAGGGTCACCGTACTCAGCCATCCACGAAGCGCCCGCCAGCAGCTTGTTGTAGCGGCGCATGTCAAGCAAAGGCACCTCGATTGACACCGCACCCACCAGCGTGGGGTACTGCGTCAGCATGTTGCCCGTCAAGAGGCCACCATTGCTGCCACCGCGCACTGCCAAGCGTTTGGGTGATGTGATCTTGCGCGCCACCAAGTCTTGTGCCACCGCAGCAAAATCTTCGTAAGCACGGTGCCGCTTTTCTTTCAATGCAGCTTGGTGCCAGCGTGGGCCGTATTCGCCTCCGCCGCGAATGTTGGCCACTGCGTAGGCACCCCCGCGCTCAATCCATCCTTTGCCTGCGCCGGCCGAATAGCGGGGCAGTTCGGACACCTCGAATCCACCGTAGCCGTACAGCAGTGTGGGCGTGTTGCCATCCATGGGTTTGCCTTTGGGCATCACCAAAAAGTAAGGCACCCGTGTGCCGTCTTTGGAATGGGCAAAGCGCTGCTCAACCTGGTGCCCAGCCGCGTTGAAGAACACGGGCGACCGTTTTAGCACTTGAGGCAACGCGCCAGCGCCCGTTGTCTCGCCCACATTGCCCAGCATCAACTCGGTCGGCGTCAAAAAGTCAGTGACCGTCAACCACACCGCATCGCTTTGCATGGGGTCCACCGCGCTAACGCCAATTTGGCCCAACGCGGGCAGGCCAGGGATACTGGTCGACTTCCAGCCTTGCGCCGTGGGCGTCAACACCCGCACCCTGCTCTTCACGTCGTCGAGCACGTTCAGCACCAGGTGCTGCTTGGTGCCCACCATGCTGCTGAGCGACGTCGTGGGCGTGGGCTGGTACAGCACGTCCAGCTTCCGCTCGCCCTTCATGTAGGCGTCAAAGCGCGCCGCCAGCAGCGTGCCGGCTGCATGGACGGTGCCACCCACCTCCCACGGGTCGCGCAGTGTTAAGAGCAGCCATTCGCGGTGAACGCTTTTGTTGGCTGAATCAGGGGCTTCGATCTTTTGCAGCGCACCACCGGGTGAAAGCCAAAACAACTCATTCTTGTAAAAAGCAATGTCACGCAGTACAAAGTCGCGTTGATGCCCCGGTGTAAGGTCGCGGTAGGCACTGATGTACAGGTCATCAGCGCGACCTTCATAAACGGCAGTGGCGGTACTCAATGGGGTGCCCCGCTTCCAGCGCTTGGCCAAGCGCGGGTACCCCGACGACGTTTGGCTGCCTGGGCCAAAGTCGGTGTAGGCATACACCGCGTCTTGATCGATCCACGCCAAACCGCCTTTGGCCAGCGGGCCTTCAAAGCCACCCTGCACCCAGGCCTTGGTGGTCAGGTCAAATTCGCGCGTAACCGATGCGTCTGAACCACCTGGCGACAACGCCACCAAGCAGCGTTTGTACTCGGGCGACAAGCACGCAGCACCGCCCCACACCCACGCTTTGCCCTCGGTCACGTTCAGCGCATCGATGTCGAGCACCGTCTCCCATTGCGGGGCGGCTTTGCGGTATTCGTCCAGCGTGGTGCGCCGCCACAGACCGCGCGGGTTTTGTTTGTCGCGCCAGAAGTTGTAGTAGTGGCTTCCGATCTTCTCGACGCCCGGAATGCGTGCGTCTGAATCCAAGATCGTGCGGATGGACGCCTCCAAGCGCTTGAACGAATCGTTGCTGGCCAGTTCGTCGGTGGTGCGTTTATTTTCAGCACGCACCCAGTCCAGGGCGCGCACGCCCTCAACCTCTTCTAGCCACAGGTAGGGGTCGTTGTTCATCGGATTGGGTTGGGTGGATAAAGTGGAAACTGGGGTGGTCGTCGATGCACAGCCGGCCATGGTGGCCGCCGCAGCCAGCAACGCCATCGCAACAAAGTGACTCAATCGGTTCATGCAGTGTCCTTAGCCGAAGGATTGGGTGGTAACACCTTGCGGCGTACCCAGCAGCAGCACGCTGGCTTTGTGGCGCGCAAAGATGCCACACGCCACCACGCCCGGCCATTGGTTGATTTCTTGCTCCATCGCCAAGGGGTCGGCAATCACCAGCCCACGCACGTCAAGGATGGGGTGGCCGTTGTCGGTGATGACCCCGGGCCGCAGCACAGCCTCACCGCCAAACTGCGCCTTGAAGTGCCGCACCACTTGGGGCACTGCCATCGTTAGCACCTCCACCGGCAAGGAAAAACGGCCCAGGGTGGTGACCAGCTTGGAGGCATCGGCGATGCACACAAACCGCGTTGCCAGATCGGCCACGATCTTCTCGCGCGTGAGTGCGGCGCCGCCGCCTTTGATCATGAACCCGCTGTGGTCGATCTCGTCAGCGCCGTCGATGTACACGGGCAGCGAATCCACGGCCGACGCGTCCACCACCTGAATGCCCAGCGCCTGCATGCGCTGCGTGCTGCGCTGCGAGCTGGAAACAGCGCCCTGGATGGTGCCCTTGACGCTGGCCAGCGCGTCGATGAACTTGTCGACGGTGGACCCGGTACCCACCCCCACCCATTGTCCTGGCACCACGTACTGCAGCGCTGCACGCCCCACCAGGGTCTTCAGTTCATCTTGATTCATGCCGTGCGCACTGCCCTTGTTTGATTCAAACCCTGCCGCGCGCAAGGGGTCCATCGAGGATGGCGCGTTGCGTTTGCGACAATACCCAGCATTATGGCCATCGTTCCCTACGCCCTCACGCGCCCCTTCTTGTTTGGGCTCGACCCCGAGATTGCACACGACTTGACGTTGCACGGCATCGCCAAGTTGCAAAACACACCTGCAGACTGTGCGTGGCGGCAACCGCGCGTGGATGACCCCGTGACCGTGGCAGGCCTTAAATTCCCCAACCGCGTGGGCTTGGCGGCGGGCCTGGACAAAAACGGCCAGTGCATCGACGGGCTGGGTGTGATGGGGTTCGGCTTTGTCGAGGTGGGCACCGTCACGCCGCTGGCTCAACCGGGCAACCCCAAGCCGCGCATGTTCAGAATCACCCAAGCGCAAGCGCTGATCAACCGCCTGGGGTTCAACAACGACGGGCTGGATGCCTTTGTAGCCAACGTCAAGCGGTCCAGGCACTTTCGCGCGCGTGGGGGGGTGCTGGGCTTGAACATTGGCAAAAACGCTGCCACCCCAATCGAGAAAGCCGTTGACGACTACTTGTTGGGCCTGGAGGGTGTGTACCCCCACGCCGACTACATCACCGTCAACATCTCCAGTCCCAACACCAGCAACCTGCGCACGCTGCAAAGCGACGCGGCGCTGGACGCCCTGCTGGGCAAGCTGATGCAACGCAAATCGGCCTTGGCCAAACGCGCCGGCATCACCAAGCCCATGTTCCTCAAAATCGCTCCCGACCTGGACGAGTCGCAAGTGTTGACCATCGCCGCCGCGCTGCGCGACCACGAGGTGGAAGGCGTGATTGCCAGCAACACCACCCTGTCGCGCGACACCGTCAAAGGCATGCAACATGCTGACGAACAAGGGGGGTTGTCAGGCGCACCCGTGCGTGAGGCCAGCAACCGCGTCATCACGCTGCTGCGTCAAGCGTTGGGGCCGCGCTACCCCATCATTGGCGTGGGCGGCGTGATGGGTGCGGCCGACGCCGTGGCCAAACGCAAAGCCGGTGCCGACCTGGTACAGATCTACACGGGGTTAATCTACCAAGGGCCTGCCCTGGTGCGCGAGGCGGCGCTGGCCATGGCAAAGAAGCGCTGAGGCAGCGCAGGCATAGCAAAGAAGCGCTGAGGCAGCGCACGCATAGCGAAGAAGCGCTGAGGCAGCGCTTCGGGGGGCTGCCAATCAGTCTGGCTTCGACTTGGCGCGCTGGCTGCGCGCGCGCGCCGACATCACCGCTGACACGACCATGCCAGCCGCAGCCGCAATGGCAACCGCCTTGACGGGTTCTTTTTGCACGTAGGCCTTGGCTCGCTCGCCCGCATCAACAGCGCCTTCTTTGGTGGCCTGTGCCGCCTCTTGGAGTGAGCCGCCGTGCGTCTGCCACCAGTCTTGCACTTTGCCCAACAGGCCCGTGCGGGGAGCCATTGGGGCTTGTTTTGGCGAAGGGGTTTCGACCGCGTCGACCACGTCGATCACGTTCTGAGAAGGTTTTTTGGGGTTCATGGTGTCTCCAGGGCCAAGCTTGTTCAAGCCACGCAATCGATGCAAGCAAGGTTAACGCCGCCCACCACGTTGCGGTGCACACACCCAGCCAACAAGGCTTCTAGTGCAGCAGCGTTACGCCCGTTTGAGCCTGGAGCGACTCTTTGCTCACCCCAGGTGCCATCTCGATCACTTTCAGACCTTTGGGCGTCACGTCCATCACGGCCAGGTCGGTGATGATGCGATTGACCACGCCCAAGCCGGTGAGCGGCAGGGTGCATTCGAGCAGAATTTTGAGATCCGTGGTGCCGTCCTTCTTCTTGGCCACGTGCTCCATGATGATGATGACGCGCGGCACACCGGCCACCAAGTCCATCGCGCCGCCCATGCCCTTCACCATCTTGCCGGGGATCATCCAGTTGGCGAGGTCGCCCTTCTCACTCACTTGCATGGCGCCCAGAATGGACAGGTTGATCTTGCCGCCACGGATCATGGCGAAGCTCTCGTGGCTGCCAAAAATGCTGGAGCCCGGAATGGTGGTGACCGTTTGCTTGCCGGCGTTGATCAAGTCGGCGTCCACCTGGTCTTCGGTGGGGAAAGGGCCAATGCCCAGCATGCCGTTTTCGCTTTGCAACCACACGTCAATGTTTTTGGGCACGTGGTTGGCCACGAGCGTGGGGATGCCAATGCCCAGGTTGACGTAAAAGCCGTCTTCCAGCTCGGCGGCGGCTTTGGCGGCCATTTGATCTTGGGTCCAGGGCATGGGGGCTCCTTCAGCAGTTTGCAAGTTAGGCGGGGGCGCGCTCGGTAAGCGTGCGCTTCTCGATGCGCTTTTCGGGGTGGGCGTTGACCACGATGCGATGCACGTAAATGCCAGGCAAGTGCACGGCATCGGGGTCGATTTGCCCCACGTCGACGATCTTCTCCACCTCCACCACCGTGACCTTGCCCGCCATGGCTGCAGCCGGGTTGAAGTTGCGCGCCGTGCGCCGAAACACCAGGTTGCCGCTGGTGTCGGCCATGTGCGCGTTAACCAGCGCCACGTCAGGCACCAAGCCGCGCTCCATCACATAGGTTTTACCGTCAAAGTCGCGTGTCTCTTTGCCCTGCGCCACCAACGTGCCCACACCCGTTCGGGTGAAGAACGCTGGGATGCCTGCACCACCGGCGCGCAGCCGTTCGGCCAGCGTGCCCTGGGGCGCAAACTCCAGCTCGAGCTCGCCACTGAGGTATTGGCGCTCAAACTCTTTGTTCTCGCCCACGTAACTCGAGATCATCTTTTTGATTTGGCGGGTGAGCAGCAACTGCCCCAAGCCAAACCCATCAACACCCGCGTTGTTGGAGATCACGGTGAGGTCTTTGGCGCCGCTGTCACGCAGCGCCTTGATCAGCGCCTCGGGGATGCCGCACAAACCAAAGCCGCCCACAGCCAGCAACTGGCCACTCTTCACCACACCGGCAAGCGCCGCTTCGGCGCTGGGGTAAATCTTGTTCATCGCAATCGGGCTCCTGAACTCTTGCAACCACGGCACCAACGGGACACGCATGCACTGCTGGCACAACCAACACGATACCCGTCCCAATCCAAGGCAGTTAGGGTACTACTTAACCGTTTACGTATTGTCTAAGTAGAATCGCTTAGATGCATGCGCACCCCCAGACCATACCCACCCTCACGCCTGCGCCTTCCGGCCCCACACTTTGTTCAGAAGGCCTCGCATGACTGACTTGACCCTGGACCACGCGACCGCTTTCGAGTTGGCCCCCATCGGTTTGGTGTTGTCACGCCAACGCCTGATCGTGGATTGCAACCACGCGCTGGTGGCCATGTTTGGAACCACGCAAAAGGCGCTCAAGGGCCATTCGTTCTCGACTTTGTACCCCACCGTTGACGAGTTTGAGCGCACGGGCGAACGCATCATTGCCAGCCTCGACGCGCACGGCCACTACAGCGACGAACGCATCATGAAGCGCACCAGCGGCGACTTGTTTTGGTGCCACGTGATGGGCCGCGCCCTCAACACCGAAGACCCCCACGCCGCCGGCATTTGGGCCTTCGAGGACCTATCGGCCAAGCGGCGCTTGAAGGTGTCGTTTACAGCACGGGAGCGCGAAATTGCAGCCCTGCTGATCCACGGCAACACGTCAAAGATGATCGGAAAGCGGCTCAACATCAGCCCCCGAACCGTCGACGTCTACCGCGCTCGCTTGATGCGCAAAACAGGCTCCGCCACCACACCCGAACTGGTCAACAAACTACTCACGGGCTGAACTGCCCAACGCTCTAACCAACACCATGATTACCGTCCACCATCTAGAAAACTCCCGCTCACAACGCATTTTGTGGTTGCTCGAAGAGCTTGCCGTGCCCTACGACGTCAAGCACTACAAGCGCGACACCATCACCAACTTGGCGCCACCCGACCTGCTGGCCGTGCACCCCTTGGGCAAATCCCCCGTCATCACCGAAGCCGCGGGCAATGGCACCACCACGGTGGCCGAATCGGGCGCCATCATCGAACACCTGGTGGCCACGCACGGCCCAGCGTGGCGCCCCGCCCCTGGCACACCCGCTCACCAACGCTACGTCTACTGGATGCACTTTGCCGAGGGCAGCGCCATGCCCCCGCTGGTGATGAAGCTCATCTTCAACCGCATCAAAACTGCCAAGATGCCCTTCTTCGCCAAACCCATTGCCAACGGCATCGCCGACAAAGTGCTGGGTGGCTTCGTTCAACCCAACATCGACCGCCAATTGGACTACATGAACAGCGAACTCAAAGGGCGCGAATGGTTCTGTGGCGACGCCATCACGGCAGCTGATGTGCAGATGAGCTTTCCGCTGGAAGCAGCCGCGTCACGCGGGGGGCTGAACAAGGCGCGGCATGGAGCGCTGGCAACTTGGTTGGATCGGATTCATGCGCGGCCAGCGTACCAGCGAGCGCTGGTGCGAGGTGGGCCGTATGCGTTGTTGAAGTGACTGTGGGTCGAGCCGATGGAGCCCCGGCATGCTGTCAAAGCCCCACGCCGCCTTGGGTGGAAGCGCATAGCGGTTGCGGTGATTGAGTACGCCCTAGGCTTTCTCGCCCTGGCCATCTTCGCAGCGCTTGCATTTGGAAACGGCACATCAACCGACGAGCGCATGGTCCATGCCTTCAAGGTTGGCGCAGCTGTTGCAGCCGTTGAACTTGCAGCGCTGTTTTGGCGCAAAGCGCCTGCCAACCGGCTCGTTGTCGGCGCCAACCTTTGGTTGCTTGCAGGTGGGGCGGCTGCGCTGTTTGAGCAGTGGTGGTTTCTGAAGGGCTACCAACGGATGGGCGAAGCCAGTTTGTTCATTTCGATGTTGGTTGTGGGCGTGGTGACCACTGCCTTGTCGCCCGTCGGCTTTGTAGGCACCGTGGGAGAGCGCCGCAAAGTGCTTTGGACGTCAGCAGCGCAGTTGGCTGCGGTTGCATTGGCGCTGATGGCTGCCGTTCAATTTCGCGGTGACGTGAGATTTGCAGCTGTGCTGCCAGTGATCGCGTTGTCGTGGCTGAACAGGGCCTTGCGAAGGGTTGCGGCAAGCGGTACCGCCTGACTCCCACTTCGTCGCCAACTTCAGCCATGGCGACGTTGCGGATGAAACTGGTGGCGCGCGGTGCCATGCAGGTGCAGCACATCGTTAAACAGTCAACCGCCAACGCAAGCTAAAACGTCGCTGCCGATAGGGTTGAACGAGCGGGTTCGTTGGCGAAATGATGTAGATTCCATTCCAAGTGTCCCTTCTGAGGGGCTGCATACTGGAAATCTTGCTTCGCCATTCGTGGCCCGTCGGGAGCACGCATGAAGGTTCAAATCGACATCAGAGGCGCTTTTGCACTATCAGTTGCTGCGCTGCTTGTTGCTTGCGGAAGCAGTACACCTACCCCTGCGGCAACCATGGCGACGGCGCCATTGACCAGTGATCGCTTGGTGTTTAATTCGACGCGCCAAAGCAGCCATCGCGAGATCTACGCGATGAACACCGACGGCGCACAAATCACGCGCCTGACCAACAACTCGGCCTTTGAGCATTGGTGGCCACGCGTGTCGCCCGATCGCAAGAAAATTCTCTTCTACCGAAGGCCCGCTGGCGTGCGCGCCGACGACTACAGCCAGGCCAGCCTGTGGGTGATGAACGCAGACGGTTCTGGCGTGACGCAGTTGATAGCGCAAGGCGCCAACGGGTGGACGCAGCAAGGCCACGCCGAATGGTCGCCCGACGGCACGCGGATTGCCATGTTTGGTAGCCACCAGGGCACCTTGCAGATTTTTGTCACCGATGCCATGGGTGCCAACCCAGTGCGATACACCAGCCTACCTGTCATCGCCACCGACGTTTCTTGGTCACCCGACGGCAGCAAACTGCTGTTCAATGGCTGCGCGGCATCACCTTGCACCGCATCCAATTTTGAGATTTTTGTGATGGGCGCAGCCACGCCGCTTGCCGTGCCCACGCGCCTGACCACCGATGGCTTGGCCGACTACGACCCCTACTTCTCCCCCGACGGCCTTTCGATTGCATGGCTGACCAACACCAACCCGGCGGCAAACGGTGGCGTGGGGGCGTGGGGCATTCGATTGGCAGACGCCAATGGCGCCAATTTGCGCACCTTGATCGACGACGGACAAATCAACAGCAAGCCTGCGTGGAGCCTGGATGGCAACACGCTTTACTTCCATCGAATCAACTTTGCCGAAGAGGTTAACTTCGGTGTGTTTCGCATCAACAAAACAGGTACCGGGCTGACGCGTTTGACGGCTGTGGGAACAGGCGTTAACGAGTTTCCGAGCAACTGACAGGGAGTCACAGCTTCAAATGATCTGAGTGGCAAATTTCTTCCACTGACCCAAGAGGTTCTTATGAAATCGATTTTTATCAAGACCATCGCCACGGTTGTTATGGTTGCAGCATCAGGTTCGGCATTGGCCGCTGGCGCATGTTGCGCCGCGGGTGGCATTTGCTGCGCGCTGGGCCTACCCTGCTGCTGGTAGGTTCAGCGCCTGGACAGGCACAGCCTGAGGGCTCGTTGCTTTGCAAGAAGCGCGAGCCTTTTTGCCCTGGGTGCGTCGCCACTCAAACCAGCAACTTGGGCAGCCACAGCACCACCCCGGGAAACGCGCACAAGATGAGCAAGCGAAGCAAGTCGACGGCGATGAAGGGCATGGTGCCGCGGTAGATCTCCACCAGCCCGACATCTCGGGCGATGGAGTTGATCACAAAAACATTCATGCCCACGGGTGGGCAGATCATGCCAAAGGTGACGGCCATGACGATGATGACGCCAAACCAAACCGGGTCAAAGCCCAGCTGCATCATGGCGGGGAAGACGATGGGCACGGTCAACAAAATCATGGCCAACTCGTCCATGACGGCGCCCAGGATGAAGTAGCCCACCATCACCAGCGCCAGCACGCCGTAAGGGCCAAACGGCAGGCTCACTAAAAACTCAACTGCATTCTGAGTGAACTGCGTGATCGTTAAAAAGTAGCCAAACAAAAACGCGCCCACCACGATCACCATGATGGCCGACGACACGCGCAGCGCGTCGATCAAAGCCGCGCGAATCTGCGGCCAGCGCAAGCGCCCGCGCAAGACGCCAATCACCAGTGCGCCCGTGGCGCCCACGCCGGCCGCTTCTTGCACGGTGAACAGGCCGCCGTACATGCCACCCAGCACAAAGGCAAACAGCAGCATGACGGCCCACAACCCGCGCAGGGTGCCCCAGCGCTCGGCCCAGGTGTGGGCCTCCCCCACCGGCAATGCATGCGGGTGGCGCCGCGTCAGCCACGCCACCAAACAAAAGTACATCACGATGGCCATCAAGCCAGGCACCACGCCTGCGGCAAACAGTTGCGCAATATCGACCTCGGTCATGATGCCGTAGAGCACAAAGATGGTTGACGGCGGGATCATGATGCCCAAAGTGCCCCCGGCAGCAATGAGCCCTGCAGACAAGCCTGCGTGGTAGCCACCACGTCGCATTTCAGGCAGCGCCACTTGCGTCATCGTGGCCGCCGTTGCCACCGACGAGCCATTGATGGCAGCGAAACCACCGCAGGCGACAATCGCGGCGTAAGCCAACCCACCGCGCAGGTGCCCAAACCACGCCCTGCCCGCGTCAAACAGCTCGCGGCTCATGCCCGCGTGCGACGCAAAGGCACCCATCAAGATGAACATCGGGATGACGGCCAGGTTGTAGTCCATCAACACCGACAAAGGCACGTTGCCCAGCAGGTTAAAAGCCGGTGCCACCCCGCCGAGCGCACCAAACCCAAACACACCCACGATGCCCATGGCAATGCCGATCGGCACCCGCAGGGCCATCAGCACAAACATGCCGACAAAACCCAACAGGGCCACCAGGTCACGATCCAAGCTTGGCTCCTGGGGCATCGGTCTGGGTGGGCATGCCGGGTGTTTGGTCGTCAACGCCGCGCACCACGTTCACCAGCCGGGCCAATGCGAGAACCGCGGCAGCGATGCCCCCAGCAGCAGCCACCGAGGTGAACCACACCAGTGGCAAACGCAGGTCGGTGGTGGCCTGGGTGCCACCCGCCAGCACCTTGTTCATCACCATGTAGGCCATGGGCAGCAAAAACGCGAAGGTGATGAGCGACGCCACTGCATCGAGCCACCGTTTGCCGCGCACGCCCAAATGCTCCCACACGATGTCCACGCAAATGTGCGCACCGTGGTACGTGGCCACCGCAATGCCCCAGAACAGCGCGATGGCCATCAAGAGCTTGGAGCCGTCAAACCAGTCAGGGATTTGCCACGAAAAAACGCCGCGCACCACCACGTTGCTGGCCGTCAAAACCGCAATGGTGAGCAAGGCCAACGCCGCCACCGTCTCGATGGCGGTTAGGACCCACTTCATGGTGTTGGGCGCCAGCGTGGCCAGGCGCTACTGCCCACCACCTGTTTTGGTGAGTTGACCCTTCAGATCGGCCAGCGACTTTTTGCCGTCGTAGCCTGCTTTCCCCACATCGGCCACCCACTGGTCGTACACAGGTGCAGCGGCCTTCTTCCAGGCGTCCAACTGGGCCGGGGTGAGCTTGACGATGGTGTGGCCGCCCATCGCGATGAGTTTTTCACGGCCCGCGTCTTCCACATCACCCCAATCTTTGCCGACGCGCGCTGCCCAGTCGTTGTTGCAGTGGTCGTCGATGACCTTCTTTTGGTTAACCGACAGGCCCTCGTAAAACGGCTTGTTGAGTGCCCACACAAACACGGCGGCGTACAGCCGCATGTCGTTGTGGTGGGTGACTGCTTTGTCGATGCCAAAGCTGATGATCGAGTTCCAAGGGAAGGTGATGGCGTCGGCCACCCCTTTGGTGAGGGCGTCACGCGCCTCGGGTGCCGACACCTGCACGCTGGTGCCACCCATCTGCGACACGTAGTTGCCCACCGTGCCGTTGGCAGGGCGAATTTTCATGCCCTTGATTTGTGATGGGTCGGTGATGGGCGACTTGGAGTGCAAGGTGCCCACATGCAAGTGGGTGAGGCAGACCTTGACGTCCTTCATTTCTTTTTCGGCGTAGCCGCCGCGATACCACGCGTCAAGCGCTGCAGACGCGGGGCCGGGTTTGTCCAACAAGAAGGGCAACTCACCCGCTGCAATCATTGGGAATCGGCCCGCCTGGTAGCCCGGGTTGACGTACGTCATTTGGGCAATGCCGTCGCGCGCCATGTCGTAGTGGTCAGCAGCTTTGCCCAGTTGCTGGGCCGGGAAGATGGTGACCTTGATGCTGCCACCCGATGCCGCCTCAACTGACTTGCCCCAAGGGATGAAGCCCGTAACGGCAAGCGCGTGGCCAGCCGGCACCCAGTGGGCCAACTTGATCTCGACGGGCTTGTCTTGCGCCCAGGGGCTGGCGGCGGACACGGCCAACAGTGTGGCCACGACGGTAGAACGCAATGTGTGTTTCATGGATGGCAGTCTCAAGTGTTGAACGGTTCAATCATGGCGCAGCCTGCCCTGTTTGGGCAGGCTTGGAAACCCGAGGGTGAAAGGTCAGGGGCTTGGTGCCGGGGTTGTCGCCCACGGCGCGGCCGAGTGAACGGTCCAGTGCCTGGTGCTCGGGGTCGGCCAGGGCCGATGCTGCCGAGTCCCGCAGCACGGCGGTGGCCGCAGGGGAAGGCAGCATCGACGCCTCCAACCAGGGCTGAACGCAGACTGCAAACACACGTTCGTAGGCGCTGCGGCCTCTCTCAAAGGTGTCACCGTAGCCCTTGCGAAGCCGTGGCAGTTCTGCCAATTGCAAGGCAAAGTCGGGCGCCACCGGCAGGGCCACCGCCAGTGCTTGCAGCCACTGGGCCATGGCCGCATGCTCTTCTTGGTATCGCAGCGAGCGTGGGCGCCATGGCTGCATCCAAGCCAGCAGGCGCAGGGCCGCAAAACCACGAATGGACGTGGTGTGCAGGGTGATGCCTTTGCCCACTGGGCCCGTTTTTAAGCCACTTGAGCCACGCCGTGCGCGCCTTCTCAGCCAGGTGCCAAGCGGTGCAGGGAGGATGGCTGCAATCTCCTCCAGCCCGGGCTTGAGGTGCTCGCGAATCTCCAGGATGTCGTCAGCCCCTGCTTGCGCGTCACTGCGCACGCGGTCAAAACGCTCGCGGCGCGTTTTAAGGTCGGCCACACGAATCACGTCTTCATAGCTCATCCACAGTGCGAGATGGCGCGCGGCCTCAACCAAGGCTGCACCGCCGCCGAGCTGTTGAAGGGCGGCCATGCGCGTGCGATAGAGCTTGGCGTAAGTTGGCGTCTTGGTAGTCGGTTAGGCGGGCTTCGCTGAGTGCCAGGACTTGTTCTAGCTCAGGGTTGGTTGCTGAAGCCGTTGGCACTGCTGCGGCGCCACGCACTTGCGCCAGACCTGTCGCGCCCGGAGTTTGCGCGGCAGCCTGTGCATACGCCGCGCCGAACCCAGCCAAGCTTGCCTGCACCCCCAACCCTGCCTCCTGAATCACCGCCTCGCACACCGCACGCTGCCATGGCAGGCGCCCTGCTCCAGCCAATGCGCCAAACATCACTGCACTGATGACCGTCTTGTGCTTGGCGGCCAAGCCCTGAAGATCGATCATCAAACTTGATGCTGATGTCGCCACCACAGTTTGCTTCAAGCGTTCGTCGTCGAAGCGTCCGTCGCCCATGGCCATTTTTTCGGCCGTGGTTAACACCCGGTGGTTGGCGGTGATCAGGCAGGTACGGGCGGCGGTCACAAAGCCGCGCTCGATCATGCGCACGGCCTCGAGCAGTTCGCTGGCTAGCACGGTGTCCACGCGCCCCGGTACGGGCATCAATGCAAATACCGGGTGCTGCCCCGCTGGCGCACGCTCCGTCAAAAACTCAATGTAGTAGCTGGTGGCACCGGTGCGCTGCGCCACACCCGGCACCGACGTGCCTTGCACAGGCAAGCCCTCTTTCAAGGCAGCTTGCACGATCCAATCGGCCAGCACACCACCACCCTCACCGCCCAGCGCCGCCACCAAAATGGATTGAGGTTGCAGTGTGCTCATTGCGGCTGCATCCACCCTATGACCGAGCTGCGCACGCGCGCACGCCAGCGTTGCCACGGGGTGGCATGGGTCACCACGTCAGCGCGGTAAAACGAAGGGCACAAAGCTGCCGCCTGCGCCACCTCACCACACAGCCCACACCCCACGCAGCCTGACTCCACCGCTGCAACCGGGTCGCGTTTGAGGGGGTCGCGCGAAGGTTTGACGGTGAGCGTGGGGCAACCCGACAAGCGAATACAGGAGTGGTCGCCCGTGCAGGTTTCGTCGTCCACGCCATACTTGGTGCGAACCACGCGCTGCCCCGCTGCCAAGGCTTTGGCGCGCAGCGGCTTGATGCGACGCTGCCGCTCAAGCTGGCATTCGCCCTCGGCCACCACCACCTTGAGGCCAGCTTCTTGGGTCGTGAACGCCTCGCGCAAGGTGTCGCGCATGTTGCCCACTTGGTAGTTGTGCACCGTGCGCAGCCACTTGACGCCCATGCCCTTCAGTGTGTTTTCGATCGTCAGCTCTGACCCGGTGGCGCTGGTGCCCTGGGCCACTTGACGCGACGCGCTGGTGGGGGTGGACACCACATCTTGTGTGCCCGTGGCTGACGTGTAGCCGTTCTTCATGATCACCAGCACACCATCACCTTGATTCAACAATGTGGACGTGACACCCGACAACAAGCCGTTGTGCCAAAAGCCACCGTCCCCCATGATGGCCACCGGCCGTCGCTCTTGAAAACTGCGCACCCCCGCACCGCTGGCCAAGCTCATGCCGTAGCCGAGGATCGAGTTGCCAAACGAGAAAGGCGCGAATGTAGCCAGTGAATGGCAGCCGATGTCGGTGCTGATGTGCATGGGCCCAATCTCGCGCTGCACCAACTTCAAGGCCGAAAAAACCGGCCGCTCAGGGCAACCCACACAAAAGTTGGGTGGCCGGGCCGGCAGCGCAGCCCCCAACACCTTGGCAGCCTCCACCCGGCTGCGATCCACCTCGCCCAGCAGCGCCTGCACCGGCGCCGCCGCCGCCTCGCCGTCAATGTTGCCCACCCAGCGCGACAGGCCGTTCATCATCACTTCGGCCGTGTACTCGCCCGCCATCACTAACATGTCTTTGCCGTGCAACGGTGTGGCAATGTTGGCCCGCCGCAGATGCAGCGCGATTTCTTGTTCAATGAATTCGGGCTGGCCCTCCTCCACCACCAACACGCTGCGCTTGCCGTCACAAAAGCGCTCGATCTGCTCGGGCAGCAAGGGGTACACCACGTTGAGCACCAACAGCGGAATTTGCGTTTGCCCAAACGCGTCGGCCAACCCAAACTGCTGCAATGCCCGAATCAAGGTGTTGTACAGCCCACCCTGCACGATGATGCCGACATCTCGCCGAACACCATCAAATGTCTCGTTAAGCCCATGCGCCTCGATGTAGCGCCTAGCGGCCGGCATGCGCTCGGCCGACTTTTTGCGCTCGTGCCCAAACGTCACCGGCGGATGGCTCAGGCGCTCGTAGTTAAAGTCAGCAGGCTCTTGCATCAAGTGATGCGTGCCAAACGTCGGCTTGACGTTGTCCTTGGCCACAAAACTGCCCTGCACGTGGCAAGCGCGAATGCGCAGCTCCATCATCACCGGCGTGTTGGACGCCTCGGACAACTCAAACGCATGCTCCACCGCGTTCACGATGCTTGGCAAATTGGGCCGAGGGTCAAGCAACCAGATCGTTGACTTGAGCGCATAGGCGTGCGTTCGCTCTTGAATCACGCTCGCCCCCTCGCCATAGTCCTCGCCCACGATGATCAAGGCACCACCCATGACCCCAGGGGATGCCAGGTTGGACAAAGCGTCCGACGCCACGTTGGTGCCCACAATCGACTTCCACGTCACAGCACCCCGCACCGGGTACATGATCGAAGCCCCCAACATCGCCGCCGCCGAAGCCTCGTTGGTGCAAGCCTCCACATGCACCCCCAGCGCCGCCATGTCGTCCTTGGCTTGCACCATCACATCCAGCAAGTGTGAAACCGGTGCGCCTTGGTAGCCTCCCACGTAACTCACACCTGATTGCAGCAACGCCTTCGTCACCGCCAAAATACCTTCGCCCTGAAACACCTCACCCGCCCCCAGGCGCAAAGCCTCAATCTCTTTGTGAAAGGAACGCTCCAAGCCACTCTCCCAGGGAAACACGGACCCCGAGGCTAACCGCAGCACGGCCCCAGGGACACCGGGTTAAACGACTAGCCCCCAGCAAAACCAGTGCACACACCCAAGCATCGCCCACAGACCACACAGCCCCACATCAGCAAAAGAGGTCATGCGAGCAAGCAACGCGAGCAAACAAACAAGCGGGGAGGAGGCTCTTGGCAAGTCATCAAGGGCCAGCAGCGCGATGCCCATAAGGACGGTGACGGTGGGTGCGTGTTGGGTCGAAATCAAGGAGGAGCGCGGGCCGCGAAGGCGGACCGATGCGGGGGACATTCGATCCAACACGTACCCACCGGCGCCGGCCAAGAACTGTCCCCGCAAAGAACCAAGGCCAAAAAGCAAACATCAATGCCTAAGCTCCGCGCACAACGAACAACGGATTCACGTCAAACAACACGCAGAAGAACAACCGAGCTAATCCACCCGAAACACGTCCAACAACCACCCAGGCAAAGCAGCCGACTTCATCGTCCGCGCGTCCACCCAAACCATCTTCGCCCCCCCGCTCGTACAAACAACATCAGGCGCTTCATCCCGAGCCAACGTAAAGTAAGTCTCAACACTGCTTCGCCCCGGATTGGCCACATAGTGCTTGGCCACCAACGTACCCGGATAAGTCACCTGCGACGCAAACGTGCAAAACGCATTCACGATCACCGGCCCCAAACCGTTCGGATTGGGCTCCGCGCCATAGCGACGCAGCCACTCCAGCCGCACTGACTCAAAATAGCGAAAATAAACCGTGTTGTTGACATGGCCCATCAAATCCATGTCCCCCCAGCGAATCGGAATGCTCATCGAGCAAACCAACGTCTTCTTCTCAGGCAGTTCAAACCGCATACACGGGCAAAACCTTAAACGCCAAACCCGTCATCTGCGGCCAACACCGCGCCATTGACAAAGTGGCTCTCGTTGGCACAAAGCATCATCAAAGCCGCGTCCAAATCTTTGGGCGAGCCCACACGCTTGCGAGGCAGCGTCTGCAGCAACTTCTTGCCGGCTTCGGTTTGCCAATGGTGGTGATTGATCTCGGTGTCGATGTACCCAGGGCAGAGTGCATTCACGTTGATGCCAAAGCGGCCCCATTCAAGCGCCATCGCACGTGTCATGTGGATCACCGCCGCCTTGCTCATTGAATAGACACCAATCTGGCTCAGCACCCGCAAACCCGCCATCGACGCCACATTGACAATGCGCCCGCCCGTGAACGTGCCCGGCGCCGTGCCCTTGCTGCGCGCAATCATGCGCTTGGCCACCTCTTGCGCCACAAAAAACGCGCCCCTCGTGTTGGTGTTCATCACCTCGTCAAAACTCTCGGGCGTCACATCCACCAACTTCTCGGTCACGCTGATGCCGGCGTTGTTGATCAGGATGTCAATCGCACCCATTTCGGTTTCGGCATGCGCCACAGCCGCACGGATGCTGTCAGGGTCGCTCACGTCCATTTGCACAATGTGCGCGTCGCCGTCTTCGGATTCAATCTCGGCCCGCAGTGACTTGAGCTTTTCTTCTCGGCGCGCGGCCAACACCACCCCTGCGCCAGCCTTGGCCAGCGTGCGCGCAAAGTGCTCACCCAAGCCGCTGGAGGCGCCGGTGATGAGCGCCACACGCCCTGAAAGGTCAATTTGGTAAGCCATCGTTGCTCCTGATCTGAGGACTCTATTTGTGTTGCGGTGACGATAGCACGCAGTCTTTAGAATGAAGAAGCCACCCCACCCCAGGAAAGCCTGCATGACCCCCCAAGCCATCAACGAACAGTTTGGTCCCCGCGAATCGATGCCCTACGACGTCGTGGTGGTGGGTGCGGGGCCAGGTGGCTTGGCAACGGCCATTCGTCTGAAGCAGCTGGCGCAGGCGCAAAACAAAGAGGTGTCGGTGGTGGTGCTTGAAAAAGGCAGCGAGCCTGGCGCCCACATGCTGTCGGGCGCCATCATGGACCCCATCGCCATCACCGAGCTGTTCCCCAACTGGCAAGCCATGGGAGCGCCGCTTCGACAAGCGGTCACGCACGACGAGTTTTACTTTTTAACCGAGGACGGCTTTGGCACCACCCCCATCCTGCCCGACTGCTTTCAAAACCACGGCAACTACATCGTCAGCTTGGGCGAGGTGGTGAAGTGGCTTGCGGTGCAGGCCGAGGCGTTGGGCGTTGAGATTTTTCCGGGCTTTGCGGCCGCAGAAATCTTGACCAACAAAGACGGCAGTGTGCGCGGGGTGGCCACCGGCAACATGGGCGTGGGCAAAGACGGCGAGCCCACTGAAGCCTTTCAATTGGGCATGGAGCTGCACGGCAAGTACACCGTGTTTGCCGAAGGGGCGCGAGGACATCTGGGCAAGCAGCTGATTGCCAAGTACAAGCTTGATGCACAAAGCGACCCGCAAGCTTACGGCCTTGGGCTTAAGGAATTGTGGGAGATCGACCCGCGCAAACACGTGCCGGGTTTGGTGGTGCACACCGCTGGCTGGCCCCTGAACAACGACACCTACGGCGGCTCGTTTTTGTACCACGCCGAAGGCAACAAGGTGGCGCTTGGGTTCGTGGTGGGGCTGGACTACCAAAACCCCTACCTCAGCCCGTTTGAAGAGTTTCAGCGCTGGAAGACCCACCCGCAGATTCGCAAGACCTTGGAGGGCGGCAAGCGCGTTGTCGTACGGTGCCCGAGCCATCACGGCGGGTGGCATCTTGGCCTTGCCCAAGCAAGTGTTCCCCGGTGGCGCCTTGATTGGCTGCAACGCGGGCTTTTTGAACGCCAGCCGAATCAAGGGAACGCACGCGGCCATCAAGACCGGCATGCTGTGTGCCGAGGCAGCGTTTGAGGCGGTCACTTCGGGCCGCCAGCACGACGAACTCAAAGCCTACCCCGAAGCGTTTCAAAAGAGCTGGCTGCACACCGAGCTGATGCGCGCCAAGAACTTCAAGCAGTGGTTTAAAAAAGGTCGCAGCATGGCCACGTTGATGACGGGCATCGAGCAGTTTGTGCTGCCGCGCTTGGGCATCAAGACACCGCCATGGACTTTGCATCGCACCACACACGACCACGAGTCGTTGTTGCCAGCGGCGCAGTGCACGCCCATCGATTACCCCAAGCCCGACGGGAAGCTTACGTTTGATCGGTTGTCGAGTGTCTTCATCAGCAACACCAACCACGGTGAAGACCAACCCGCACACCTAACGCTCAAAGACGCCAACGTGCCGGTCAACGTCAACTTGGCCAAGTTTGCCGGGCCCGAGAGCCGCTATTGCCCTGCGGGCGTGTACGAGTTCGTCAAGGCCGCAGACAACACCGACCGCCTGCAGATCAACGCGCAAAACTGCGTGCATTGCAAAACGTGCGACATCAAAGACCCAACACAGAACATCGTATGGGTAACCCCTGAAGGCGGGGGCGGCCCCAACTACGCCGGGATGTGATCGACCTCCTTACTTTGCCTTGCGTGGCTTCAACCATGGCTGCGTGGCGTGGGCTACACTGAAGGTTGACCAGGAGAGCGCTGCGCTGCCAAGCTCAGCCGCCGAAGGCGCAGAGGGGTAAAAGCCCCTCAAACGCTCAGGCAAAAGGACTGGTCAGCGTCGCCCCAAGGGCGGCGTCACCTCACTGGAGAGAGGCATGGCGCATCCACTGCCATGCCCACCGAAGGGGCAAGTGCCACGCGGCAAAAAACCGCGCGGCGCCAATCTCTCAGGTAAAGCGGACAGCGAGGGCAAAACACCGCGAAAGCGGTGCGTGAACATGGACTGTTCAATTGCCCTCTCGGAGACGCCCAGCATGACTGACACCCCTACCGCCTCACTCCAAAAAACGCCCCTGCACGCCCTGCACCTGGAGCTGGGCGCCAAGATGGTGCCCTTTGCCGGCTACGAGATGCCAGTGTCGTACCCCGGCGGCATCATGGCCGAGCACGCGCACTGTCGAACATCAGCAGCGCTGTTTGACGTCTCTCACATGGGTCAACTGCGCTTGGTGGGTGCCGACGCCGCGGCAGCGTTGGAAACTTTGGTGCCCGTGGACGTGATCGACTTAACCGTGGGCCGCCAACGCTATGCGCTCTTCACGCACGCATCCGGTGGCATCCTTGACGACTTGATGGTGGCCAGGCGCAAAGACGACATCTTCTTGGTGGTGAACGCGGCTTGCAAACACGCCGACACCAAACACCTGATGAACAACATTGGCAATCGCTGCCAAGTGATTCCGCTTCCCGATCGTGCACTGCTGGCCGTGCAAGGCCCCAAGGCAGTGGATGCCGTGGCGCGCCTGGCACCCGAACTGGTTGCGCTTAAGTTCATGGACACGATTCACGTCACCCTGGCTGGTGCGCCTTGTTTTGTTTCACGCAGTGGCTACACGGGCGAGGACGGGTACGAGATTTCGGTGCCCAGCGAACATGCCGAGGCGGTTGCGAAAGCCTTGTTGACGCAGCCTGAAATACGGCCAGCCGGACTCGGCGCGAGGGACACGTTAAGGCTTGAAGCAGGCCTTTGCCTGTATGGTCATGACATCGACCAAGACACCACGCCGGTCGAAGCGGCTTTGACGTGGGCCATTCAAAAGGTGCGACGGCCTGGAGGCGCCCGCGAAGGGGGTTACCCCGGCGCCGACGCGATCGAGGCGCAACTGACCAGCGGCACCTTGATCAAGCGCGTTGGCATGATTGGCCTGGAGAAAGTCCCCGTGCGCGAAGGCGCATCGCTAGGCGGTGCACACGGCAAGGCGATAGGACGCGTGACCAGCGGCACCGTGTCACCCACGCTGGGCAAACCGATTGCCATGGGGTACGTCGCAGCCAATTTCGCCCACCCTGAGTTTGAACTGCACGCCGACGTGCGCGGCAAGCCTCAACCCATGCGCGTCAGCGCCACGCCTTTTGTGCCACATCGCTACCAGCGCTAACAAATCACCCACGCTCAACCTCGAAGGAACCTAAAACATGACAACCCTGTTTACATCCGACCACGAGTGGATCAACGCTGCAACGCCTGATGCCGCCATCGTTGGCATCACCGTGCACGCCCAGGACGCCTTGGGTGATGTGGTGTTTGTGGACTTGCCCGAGGTGGGCAAGTCGTACAAAAAAGGCGACGTGGCGGGCGTGGTGGAGTCAGTGAAAGCTGCTGCCGATTTGTACATGCCCGTGGACGGCGAGGTGGTGGCCGTGAACGAAAAGCTGCGGGATGACCCAGCCCTGGCCAACACCGCACCCATGGGTGACGGTTGGTTCTTCAAGGTGCGATTGGCCAACCCGACGCAACTGACAGGCCTGATGGACACCACCGCCTACGACACCTTGCTCAAAACACTCTGACGCTGAACTGGACACGCCATGTTGATGACCGCCCGCACCCCGCTGGACGCCCTGGAAAACCCAAGCGAATTCACGGCCCGCCACATCGGCCCCAGCGATGCCGACCAAGCGCGCATGTTAAACGTGGTGGGCGCGGCATCGCGCGAGGCGTTGATTCAAGCCGTGGTGCCCAAAAACATTGTCCGCGACACACCGATGTCATTGCCGGCCGCCGTGGGCGAGGCCCAAGCGCTGCAAGAGCTCAGGGCCATGGCGTCGCAAAACAAGGTGATGAAAAGTTTCATTGGGCAAGGCTATTACGGCACGCACACGCCAGGTGTGATCTTGCGCAACGTGCTTGAGAACCCCGCTTGGTACACCGCATACACGCCGTACCAAGCCGAGATCTCGCAAGGCCGCATGGAAGCCTTGATTAACTTTCAAACCATGGTGACTGACTTGACAGGCTTGGCCATGGCCAACGCGTCCATGCTTGACGAAGCCACCGCAGCCGCCGAGGCCATGACGCTTGCCAAGCGCAGCGTCAAAAGCAAGAGCATGAATTTTTTGGTGGCCGGCGATTGCCACCCCCAGACCATTGAGGTCATTCAAACCCGCGCCAAACCGCTGGGCATTCAAGTGCTGGTGGGCGTGGTGCCCGCACTGATGGCAAGCCAGGACTACTTTGCGGTGTTGGCACAGTACCCCGCCACCACCGGCCTTGTCCACGACATGCGCAGCCTGGTGGGGCAAGCCCACGCCAAGGACGCAGCCTTCATCGTCGCCACCGACCTGCTGGCACTTACCCTCTTGTCGCCTCCCGGTGAGTGGGGCGCTGACATGGCCATTGGCAGCACCCAGCGTTTTGGGGTGCCCATGGGTGGCGGTGGCCCTCATGCTGCATTCATGGCCTGCCGCGATGAATTCAAACGCTCGCTTCCTGGTCGTTTGGTGGGCGTGAGCGTTGATGCCCACGGCAACCCCGCTTACCGGTTGGCCTTGCAAACGCGCGAGCAGCACATCCGGCGCGAAAAGGCCACCTCCAACATCTGCACGGCCCAAGTGCTGCTGGCCGTGATGGCCAGCATGTACGCCGTCTACCATGGGCCCGTGGGGTTGCAGCGCATCGCCAAGCGGGTTGCGACCTACACCGCCATCGTGGCCAAGGCTTTGCTGGCGCAAGGGCACAAGGTGCTCAACCCTTTTGCCTTTGACACGTTGACGGTGCACACGGGTGAGCGCACGCAAGCCATTGCCGCGCGCGCTGTGGCCGCAGGTGCCAACCTGCGGCAAACAACGCCCCAGCATTTGGGGCTTAGCCTGGATGAAACCACCACGCGCGCCGATGTGGAGGCATTGCTGTCTTGGTTTGCGCCCGAGGGTCATGGCAAGCATGCAGGCCTTTGGGATCAATCGCCCGAGTTTTTGATTCCCCCTGATTTGCGACGCACCAGCGCGTTCTTGACGCATCCCGTCTTCAATCGCTACCACAGCGAAACCGAGATGCTGCGCTACATCCGGTCGCTGAGCGACAAAGACTTGGCCCTTGATCGCACCATGATTCCGCTGGGATCGTGCACCATGAAGCTCAACGCGACCAGCGAGATGATCCCCGTCACCTGGCCCGAGTTTGCGTCCATTCACCCATTTGCGCCTGCCGACCAACTGACGGGGTATGCCTTGCTGAACCAACAGTTAAGCGCATGGCTCTGCCAAGCCACGGGCTACGCTGGCGTGAGTCTGCAACCCAACGCGGGCTCACAAGGCGAATACGCCGGACTGCTGGCCATCCAAGCGTGGCACAACGCCCAAGGCCAGGCGCACCGACGGGTGTGTTTGATCCCCGAATCGGCGCATGGCACCAACCCTGCCAGCGCCCAAATGGTGGGCATGTCGGTGGTGGTGGTGAAGTGCGACGGCATGGGCAACGTCGACATGCAAGACCTGCAAGCCAAGTGCGAAACACACAGCGCCAACCTGTCGGCCATCATGATCACCTACCCGTCAACCTACGGTGTTTTTGACCCTCACGTCAAAGAGCTTTGTGCACTCGTTCATCAACACGGTGGCCGTGTGTACGTTGACGGCGCCAACATGAATGCGCTGGTGGGTGTTGCAGCGCCGGGGCAGTTTGGCGGCGACGTGAGCCACCTCAACCTTCACAAAACGTTTTGCATTCCGCACGGCGGCGGCGGCCCCGGCGTGGGCCCCGTGTGCGTTGTGGCCGACTTGGTGCCGTTTTTGCCCGGCCATGCCACGGCACGCTCTGGGGCCACGTCGCCCGTGGGGGCGGTGTCGGCGGCACCGCTTGGCAACGCCGCGGTGTTGCCCATCAGTTGGATGTACATGCGCATGATGGGCGCGGAGGGCCTGAAGTCAGCCACTGAAGTCGCCATCTTGGCGGCCAACTACGTGGCGGCGCGCCTGTCCGGCGCCTACGACATTCACTTCAGTGGCAACGTACCCAGCCTGCGCGGCGGCGGCGTGGCGCACGAGTGCGTGTTGGACTTGCGCCCGCTTAAAGACAGCTCGGGCATCGGCGCCGAGGACGTGGCCAAACGGTTGATCGACTACGGCTTTCACGCCCCCACCCTCAGCTTTCCAGTGGCTGGCACCCTGATGGTGGAGCCCACGGAGAGCGAGCCGCTGGTAGAGCTGGACCGATTCTGCGACGCCATGTTGGCCATCCGCGAGGAGATCCGGCAGGTGGAGTTGGGCCATCAAGGCCGTGACGACAACATGCTCAAAAATGCACCCCATACGGCCGAAGCACTTATGGCAACTGACTGGAAGCACGGCTACTCTCGCGAGGCAGCTGCTTACCCTATCGCTGCTTTGCGCCGTCAAAAGTACTGGAGCCCTGTGGGCCGTGTTGACAACGTGTACGGTGACCGAAACCTGTTCTGCAACTGCATCCCGATGAGCGATTACACCGAAGCGCCGACGCTGGCAACCGCCTAAGCTCTCCACAACCCAGCGCCAGCACCCAGGCCATGGCCGTCTCTGTTTTTGATCTCTTCAAGGTTGGCATCGGGCCAAGCAGCTCTCACACGGTAGGCCCCATGCGTGCAGCGCGAGTGTTTGCCACCAAGCTGGCGCACGACAGGCAGCTGGACAGCACCGCGCGCGTGTTGGTGCAGCTTTATGGGTCTTTGGCAGCCACGGGCAAAGGCCACGGCAGTGACAAGGCGGTGATGTTGGGGTTGATGGGGCATGAGCCCGACACGGTTGACATCGAGTCGGTGCCCCCACTGCTGAACGCGGTGCACGCGACGACGCGCTTGAGTTTGCTGGGCGCCCACAACATCAGTTTTGCGCCTGCAAAAGACATCGAGTTCAAACGCAGGGAGACCCTGCCGTTTCACGCCAACGGCATGCGCTTCACAGCCATGGACGCCAACCAACTGGTGTTGTCGCTGCGCACGTTTTACTCGGTGGGTGGCGGCTTCATTGTCAGCGACGAAGTGGCCAGCGATGGAAGCAAACACAAGGTGGTGGCCCCCGACACCACGGTGTTGCCCCACCCATTTCATTCGGCCGAGCAACTGCTGGTGCTTACGCAAAACCAAAGGTGCAGCATCGCGCAAGTGATGCGCCAGAACGAGCGGCACTGGCGCACCGACGCTCAAATCGATGCTGGGCTGCTACACATCTGGCAGGTGATGCAGGATTGTGTTGAAAGGGGTTGCCGAACTGAGGGCATCTTGCCAGGGGGCTTCAAGGTCAAACGGCGCGCACCCGCCTTGCATCGAGCTTTGGTGAGCGAGGCTGCAAACGCCGCCAGCGACCCATTGCAAGTGATGGACTGGGTGAATTTGTATGCCTTGGCGGTGAACGAAGAAAACGCCGCCGGTGGGCGCGTGGTGACCGCCCCCACCAACGGTGCGGCGGGCATCGTGCCCGCGGTGTTGCACTACTACACGCGCTTTTTGCCAGGCGCCAACGATCAAGGTGTGATCGACTTCTTGTTGACTGCTGCGGCCATCGGCATGCTCTACAAAGAAAACGCCTCCATCTCGGGCGCTGAGGTGGGTTGCCAAGGCGAAGTCGGCGTGGCCTGCTCGATGGCGGCAGGCGCCCTTTGCGCCGTCATGGGAGGCGCCCCAGCCCAGGCCGAAAACGCTGCCGAGATTGGCATGGAGCATCACTTGGGCCTGACCTGCGACCCCGTGGGTGGCTTGGTGCAAATTCCGTGCATCGAGCGCAACGCCATCGCGTCGGTCAAGGCCATCAATGCAGCCCGAATGGCCTTGCGGGGTGATGGCACGCATCATGTGTCATTGGACCAAGTGATCAAAACGATGCGCGAAACTGGCGCTGACATGCAAACCAAGTACAAAGAAACCGCACGCGGTGGTTTGGCCGTAAACATCGTTGAATGCTGAAGCAAAAACCGCCTTTGACTTGACCCAGCGTTTGCACGGCGCGCACCGGGCGGTTGCGCCCCCGAGCGTACGCGTCAGAGCCGCAAAGTCACTCTGCCTTTGGGTCGCCAACCATGGTGACTTTTCGATCCCGCACCAGGTAGCTGTAAAGCACCGGCACCACCACCAACGTCAGCAGCGTCGACGTGATCACGCCCCCGATGATGGCGCGCCCCATCGGTGCTTGAATCTCTCCGCCGTCGTTCAACGCCAGGGCCAGGGGCAGCATGCCAAACACCATCGCCGCCGTGGTCATCAAGATGGGCCGCATGCGGATCAAGCCGGCTTGCAGAAGCGCGTCGGCCACCGTGGCTCCAGCCTTGCGCGCTTGATTGGCAAAGTCCACCAGCAAGATGGCATTCTTGGTGACCAAACCCATCAACATCACCAAACCAATCATCGAAAACACGTTGAGCGTGGACTTCCAGAACAGCAAGGCCAGCATCACGCCAATCAGCGCCAGTGGCAGCGACGCCATGATCGCGATGGGCTGCAAGAAGCTGCCAAATTGGCTGGCCAACACAATGTAGATAAAAATCACCGCCAGCGCCATGGCCGACACCAGGCCGCTGAAAGCCTCAGCTTGTTGCTGCAACTGGCCGCCCACGTCAAAGCTGTAGCCGGGTGGCAAGGTGGTCTCTTTGATGAGCTTTTGCACATCCTTGCCCACGTCGCCTTGGCTGCGGTCCTTGATGCCAGCAAACACCGCCTCGCGCCGCTGCAAGTTTTGGCGGCGGATGATCTCTGGGTTGAAGATGGGTTCGATGTCGGCCACGGTTTGCAGCGTGATGGGTGTACCGTCTTTGGCGTAGGCCACGGGCAAACCACGCAATTGATCAACCCGCTGGCGCTGCTCGGCGGGCAGCCGCAACACCACCTCCACCTGGTCGCCGTCGGGGGTGGTCCATACGGTGGCTGCCTCGCCATTGACGTAGGCGCGAAGGCTCGTGGCCAACTGTGGGGCTGTCAGGCCAAGCTCGCGCACCGCATTGGTCTTGAGCCTTACTGCATAGGCCGTGACCCCTGGCTTGACCGACGACTCAACGTCCACCACGCCGGGGATCTTCTTGACCTTTTCAGCAAACTCATTGGCGACCTTGGCCAACCCCACGGAGTCGGTGCCCAATATGGCGACGTACACCGGCCGATTGAAGCCGACGTTGGACTCGATGCCAGGAATTTTGGCGATCAAGTCGCGCATGGCGTCTTCTACTTGCCGCTGCGAGCGTTGGCGTTCTTTTCGGGGCTTGAGCGCAATGTTCAAAAATGCCTGGTTGCGCTGGCCAGGGCCCCCGATGGCGGTGGAGACGTTTTCCACCTCAGGGATGGCGCGCACGATGGCCTCAACCTGCGCCACCTTGGCATTGCTGCGCTCCAGGCTCGACCCGACCGTCATGCGCACATTCAACTGCGTAAAACCTTGGTCGGTTTCGGGCACAAATTCGCTGCCCACCAGGGGCGCCAGGGCAAGCGCCGCGACAAAGCTCAGCACGCCCAACAACATCACCAAGCCACGCGGGGTGATGGTGGCCCAACGCCAAGCACGCGCCGACAACTTGTCGCGGACACCGTCAGCATGAAACCGGTGACCATAGGCAGGCAGCGGCGGCACCCACATGCGGTAGCGACGACCGCTGAATGCCCAGCGGATCAACTGCTCATAGGTGTCGTGGGCCACTTCCAACATCGTGTCGGTGGCGCGGATCAACCAACCCACCACGGGCCACTCGCGCATGCGGTGTGTGGGCGGGTCTTTCCACACCGAGGACAGCATCGGGTCGAGCGTGAAGCTGACAAACAAAGACACCAACACCGCCACGACCACCGTGATGCCAAAGGGATGAAAAAACTTACCGATGATGCCGCCCATGAACGCCACTGGCACAAACACGGCACAAAGCGCAAAGGTGGTGGCCATCACGGCAAGGCCGATCTCGTCGGTGCCCTCGCGAGCTGCGACATGGTGGTCTTTGCCCATGTGAATGTGGCGCACGATGTTCTCTCGCACGACGATGGCGTCGTCAATCAACAACCCGATGCAAAGGCTCAGCGCCATCATCGTCATGAAATTGAGGGTGAAGCCAAATGCGTACACGGCGATGAAGCTCGCAATCACCGAGATGGGCAACGTGAGCCCGGTGATGATGGTGCTGCGCCAACTGTGCAAAAACAAAAACACGATGGCCACCGTCAACAAGGCGCCCTCGATGAGCGTGTGCTGCAAACCTTCAAGCGACCCCTTGACCCAGTCGCTGCTGGCAAAGATCAAGCGCATCTCGACGTCGGGCGGCAAAGTCTTGCGGATCTCGTCCATGGCCGCTTTGACGTTGTTGCCAGCCACGACGATGTTGGCGTCTTGTTGTTTAAAAATGTTGAAGTTGACAGCCCGCTGGCCGTTGATGCGGGCCATGGAGTCGGGCTCTCGCTCGCGCTCCACCAAGGTGCCCAGATCTTTGAGCGTAAGGGCCAAGTTTTGGCGCCGCGCCACCACCACATCTTCAAATTGGCGCGGGTTGCGCACCCGCCCTTCCACGCGCAGCAGCGCATCTTGCGCGCCGTCGGTGAGCATGCCGACGGGTTGATCAGCATTGGCTTCACGCAGCGCGGTAGCCACTTCCGCAGGTGTGATGCCGTAGGCACGCAGCCGCTCGGGATCGAGGTCGATTCGCACCTCACGCTGGGTGAGGCCGTTCATTTCAACCCGCGCCACGCCCTCCACGCGCTGCAAGCGCTTGCCCACGGTAAGCTCGGCCAGGATGGACAGCTCGCGCGCATCGCGCTTGCTGGAAAGCAGCGCCATGTTGACCAAGGGCTGCGCGTTTTCGGCGTCAAAGCGCAAGATGAGCGGCGGTTTCACATCGCGCGGAAAGATGGATTGCACCGCACCAATGCGGTCACGCAAATCGTTCATGGCGCGCGACATGTCGGTGTTGACACTGAACTCAACGCTCATCGCACCCGAACCCTCGCCGCTGCGAGACGTGATGCGCTTGACACCAGCAATGCTGTTGGCTGCCTCCTCCATCGGCTTGATGACTTCGCGCTCAACCGCTTCGGCGCTGGCGCCGGGGTAGCGCACCTCCATCCAGGCGCCAGGGAAGCTGATGTCGGGCATTTGCTCGACACCCAATTTGCCGTACGAGAAGATGCCCAACACACAAAGCGCCACCATCACCATGGTGGCGAACACGGGGTTGTTGATCGATACGCGGGTGATCCACATGGTGTTGTGCCTCAACCCTACTTGGCGGGCGCCGACGGCGCCGCGCCAGCTGCTTTACTTCCTACCGCGATGGGTGCCGAAGCAGCTTCGCTGGCGCTTTTGGCGGTCGACCCGACATGGGCCTTCTGCCCTTCACGCAGGTTGTCAAACTTAAGCGCCAACAACGTCGTTTGTGGTGTCAAGCCCTGCAGCACCTCGACGCGCCCCGCCGTGTTGTCACGCAAACCCAAGGTGACTGCGCGACGCGCCAAGGCGTCGCCGTCTAGCACCCACACAAACTCTTGTCCGCCCGAGTTGACGGTGGCTGCGATGGGCACCGTGAGGCGCTGCACATCGCCCGCCAACGTCGCGCTGGCCACGCCGTACTGGCCCGCACGCAGCGTTTCGGCGGCGTTGTCGACGGCCACGGCCACGCCGATGGACCGCGTCCCTGGTTCGGCTGCAGGTGCGATGCGCAGCAACGTGCCTGCCTGGGGTTTTGACACACCTTCCATGGCCACTTGCAGGGGCATGCCGGGCTTCAAGGAGGCGACCTCGTGCGTGCCCACGCTGCCCGCCAGCTCCAGCTTGCGCACGTCAACGATCGTGACGATTGTCTGCTCGGGGCTTAGTTTTTCGCCCACCACCACATGCCGCTTGGCCACCACGCCGTCAATGGGCGCCACCAAGTTGGCCAGACGCACGGCCGCACGCACCGACCCCATTTGCGCTTGCGCCGCGCGTGCATTGGCACGCGCGGCATCGAGCGCGGCTTTGGACGCATCCAGTGCGATGGGAGAGATGAACTTTTGATCGGCCAGTTGTTGGTTTGATGCGTAGGTGCGTTGCGCTTGAGCTTCTTGGGCGCGAGCCGACTCGACCATGGCCATGCGCTCGGCCACCCGATTGTCCATGTCGCTGCTGTCCATGCGCCCAAGAACCTGTCCTGCCTTGACACGACTGCCCTCAGTCACCGCGATCGACAAAAGGGAACCCGACGCTTTGGCACGCACCACGGCGGTTTGGGGCGCCACCAGGGGCCCGGAGAACACCACCGTGATTGGCATGACCGCCATCAACGGTTGCGTCACCTCGCGCGGCTCAAACACCAAAGGCACATCAGGCTTCTTCTCGTCGCCGTCCTTTTTTGACCCCATGACCTTGAATGCTACGGCGCCGGCGATGGCCAGCGCCAACAGCAGAAAGAATGCAATGCCTAGGGTCTTTTTCTTCATGGTGTTCAATGAAAACGCCGGTCGGGCGGTGGGATTGACAAGGAATGCTCTTTTGAAGCCTTCAAATTTTAAGCGGTGACAACATCGGTGCTTGTGTTGCGTGCGACCAAACGCATGGGCATGCGACGAAACGCAAGAATCACGTCACGTCCGGTCAAGCGCAACGTGCTTTGCACTCAAAGTGGCGGCTTGGGCAACCTAAGTCGTACCGCACCAGCCCAGGGTTGATCCCAGGGCAAGGTGGTTGCGCCTTGCGTGACCACAAGGCGGCCGTCCTGTGCCAGCGCTCGCGCCACGTCGCGAACTTGGGGCATCAAATCGCGCCACGCCATGCCGTCAACTGACACCGCCCGAGCGACCTCTGAGGGACAAATGGATGACGTCAGCGCACGCGCTTTCAGCATTGACATCATGGTTTCGGTCAACAAGGCATCGAGCCCTAAGGGCGCTGCCGACGACTCGTCAGCGGGGCTGGACTTCACGGGGTTGGCTCGGCGGTGGCGGATTCATCGAGCCGCCCTTGGGCAACGGCACGACGTCCAAAAACTCGCCCCAAAGCTGCTTCCAGGGGCCCCAATCGTGCCCTCCTGGTGCTGACCTGACATGCGCCTTTGGCAGCAGTGCACCCACCGCAGCGTTGAACTCAGAAAATCCGTCTTCAGTGCCATAGCCAATGTACAACGCTGGACGCCTTTGGGAAGGATCACCGTAACCTTGAAGCCAGCGCAACAAGTCGCGCTGCCAGTCGCCCTCCACCACCGGCTCACGCCAACGTGCCAACCCGCCGGCCTGTCGAACCTCGTCAAGCACGCTGTTGCTGGCGATGAACGGCGCCAAGGCGATCACGCCGTCGACCATGCCAGGGTTGAGCCTCGAAACCATCAGGGAGCCAAATCCGCCCAACGAAATGCCTGCCAACCAAATTTGCTGGTAACCCTTGGCGCGTGCAGGGCCGATCACATCGGCCATCAACCGCTGCTCAAAGGTTAGTCCGGTGTAGTAGCGCACATGCAAGTCGGGCACCACCACATCGGCAGCAAGACCGCGCTGGCGGACTTGCTCGACGAAGCCCTCGCGCACCAAGTCAGCGGGCGTGTCGCCCGCGCCAGGCAAAAACACCAATAGCACGCGCTGCGACGGCGGCGAGTCGCCCGGCATGATGTCGACAATCACAGGTACGGGTGCCACGACGGGGCGCAACAACGTGCATCCCGTCAAGGCCATGGCAAAAACAAGCACGACGGTTCGTAAAACCTGTCGCTGACGCATGGGTAACGTCAATTCGCTAAGGGCTCGCAACATCACCACACTGCGCCCGGTGCCGCAAGGCGTGATCCATCACGACCAAGGCAAGCATGGCCTCAGCGATGGGGGCAGCGCGGATGCCAACACAAGGGTCGTGGCGACCATGCGTTTCAACCGTGGTGGGCTGGCCGGCGCGGTCAATGGATGCACGCGGCAGACGGATGGAGCTGGTCGGCTTGATGGCGAGTGATACACGCAAGTCTTGACCGGTAGAAATGCCACCCAGCACGCCGCCAGCATGGTTGCTAGAGAACCCGTTTGGCGTAAGCTCGTCGCCATGGTGGCTGCCACGCTGGGCCACAACACCAAAGCCATCGCCGATCGAAACGCCCTTCACGGCATTGATGCCCATCATGGCGTACGCAATGTCAGCGTCGAGTTTGTCAAACAAGGGCTCACCCAAACCGACTGGCATGTTTTGGGCGATGACTTCGATCCGTGCGCCCACCGAGTCACCTGATTTGCGCAGGGCGTCCATGGCCGTCTCCAATGCAGGGACCACTGCGGCGCTCGGGGCAAAAAATGCATTGCCAGGAATGTGCGCTGCATCGTCAAATGGAATCTCGATGTCCCCCAACGCAGACATCCATGCCAGAAATGTGACCCCGTGCTGGCGATGCAGCCACTTTTTGGCCACCGCACCAGCGGCCACCATCGGCGCTGTGAGGCGTGCCGACGACCGCCCACCACCGCGAGGGTCTCGCACCCCGTATTTGCGCCAGTAGGTGAAGTCTGCGTGCCCAGGGCGAAAGGTATCGAGAAGGTTCGCGTAGTCTTTGCTTCGCGCGTCGGTGTTGCGAATGAGCAGCGCAATGGGGGTGCCCGTGGTGACGCCCTCGAAAACGCCGCTGAGAATTTCTACGGCGTCGGCTTCTTGCCGCTGAGTGACATGTCGGCTGGTCCCTGGGCGGCGACGGTCCAGGTCCCTTTGCATGTCAGCCTCGACCAAGGGCAAGCCGGGTGGGCAACCATCGATCACGCAGCCAATAGCGGGGCCATGGCTTTCGCCGAAATTGGTGACGCGAAACAATTCGCCGAATGTGCTGCCAGGCATGGCTCGATTCTAGAGGTGTGGTTGACGCTGCGCAGCCAAGGTTGCCTACTCGGACGCTTTGCGAATCACCAGCGTTTGCTGAGGCGCCGCTGAAGCCCAAACTGGAATGTATTCAACCCTGGTCCAAGGCTCAACAAAGTCCCGGTAGTGAACATCCCAGAACAAACCAGATTGCCCCGTGGAATGCATGAACTTGGACTGCGAGACATCACCCAAGTCGTACAAAGCGCGCAGCGAAGGGCCATGCTCGTTGAGGTAGCGCTCGCCGGTGGTGGCGTCAGCTTTGTAGTTGACCCGCGCCACGTTGATGGTGTAGGTGTCTCCACTGCTGGGTGTGCGCAGTTCAAAAAACTTCGCCAGGGGCTTCACGCGGCTGAACGGTCGGTGCTCGGACCTTGCTTGATGAACGTCACCCCAACGCCACTTTGATACATCACCGCCGAGCAACCCTTGCAATTCGTCAAGGGCCCGCGCAAAGGCTGCGTCGTTCTGCACTTCGCAGGTTTCGACGGCAGGCGTGGTTTTGTCGTCGCACCACCAGGCGTCGTTGCGGGCCAAAGCGCCTTCGACGGCGTCCCGAAACTGACGGCCAGCCGTGGTGCGCTCGTAATACGATGCACCCAATTCGTCGGCCATCAAGCCCTGGGTGATCTGTCGCAACCAAGCCCAATAAATGACGGGAGCCGCCCTGCCCGCCGCCATCGTGCCATCGAAACCTTGCATTTGCGTGTGCGCTGCAGCAGCCAAGGCATGCGTCGACTTCGCCTTTTGCAACCAAGGCAGCAAGGGCAAAGATGCCAATGACTTGACATCGGCGTGCATCTCACGCAAATCGTTGAGGCTGTGTTTGGGTTTGGACTCAAGCAATTGCTCGATGCGTTGCTGGCGAAACGGCGATGCCCATTCGTTGGTCAGGTAGTGTGGGTAGTCGGGTGCATGAATGCGATGGTTGGCCGTGGCGATCCAGCCACGTGCCGGGTCCATCTCGCGCGGGGTTTGATCGACGTCAACATAACCCACCCAGTCGTACTTGGCCAGCCAACCCAGCGCAGGCACTTGCCCCTTCAAATCATGCTCGGGGCCCCGCAGCGGCACGCGCCCGGGCGCCACATAACCAATGGCGCCCGATTTGTCAGCAACCACCATGCTTTGCATCGGAGCGACCCAGGTGCGTGTGGCCTGCACAAAGGCCTTCACGGTGTCAGCGCGCATCATGGCCAGGCCAACACCAACGGGGTCGACGTCAATGTCGAGCGCGGTCCAACGCAAGGTGATGGCGTAGGACGGTTTGCTTTTGGGGCCGAGCACGTCATTGACTGTGCCCGCGTCAGAAAGCACCGGACCGTTTCGCGAGGTGCGCGCCACGTACTTGATATCGGGCTTGCCTTTGACCTGAATGGTCTCCTCCACCTGCTCGAATGCGGCCATGCCGCTGGGCGTGAGGTATCTGGAAGGGTCCGCAGGGTCGAGTTGTTCAAGGTAAACGTCTTGCACGTCCGGGCCCGTGTTGGTAAAGCCCCAGGCAATGTTTTGGTTTTGACCCAACACCACCGTGGGCAATCCGGGCATCGTGGCACCGGCCACGCTAAGCCCAGGCGCCTCCAAACGGGCAAAGTACCAGAGCGCTGGCGCGCTGAGCTTCAAGTGAGGGTCATTGGCCAGCAAGGGCTTGCCCGTCGTGGTGCGGCTGCCAGCCAGCACCCAGTTGTTGGAACCCAAACCCTCAATGCCCGACGGCGGCGCAGCCGCCAGCATTTGCTGAATCACGTCGTCAAAGGCCTGCGCAGTTTGCGAAGCGTCCAACTTGAGGCTTTGGTACAGCGCCGCAAAGTCAGTGGTTACCAAGGGTTTGTCGCCCGGGTAAGGTGGTATCGCTTCGTGAACCCGATCCACGGGCAATTTGAGAGAAAGACGCATGCGCTGCAATTCGGTGCCCCAATTGCCACCCAAGTCCCACGCCATCATCGTTGACCAGGCCAGGGTGTCTGCGGGTGTCCATGGCTCGGGTGTGAGCCCCAGAATGATCATCTCCGGAGGGCGGGCTTTGGTTTGATGCGTGATGACGTCGTTGACACCTGCGGTGTAAGCCTCAATGACCTCGCGGGCCTCGCCCTTGGTCTGCGCCCACTGCTTTTCGGCAGCACGCTTTACCCCCAGCGAACGAAGAAACTTGTCCGACTCAAGCGCCGCGTCGCCAAATGCTTGCGCCAAGCGACCCGAGCCAATGCGTTTGTGGGTCTCTAGCTGCCACAAACGATCTTGGGCATGCACGACGCCCAAGCCATACATAGCATCTCGAACCGACGCGGCACGGATGGTGGGGATGCCGTGGGCATCGCGTTCGATGCGCAATTCTGCCGACGCGCCCGGCAGCGCCATATCGCCTTTTGTGCGCGGTGTTGCGAGGCGCACGTACAACCATGCGACGATCGCCGCGCCAATCAGTGCCACCAGCAAAAGCCAAAGCACGGTGCGAAAAAGCCACTTCATAGCGCGTCCTTCAGTGGTTCAGCGGCTGCCCAAAAAGTCACTCTTGCCGAGCTCGACCCCCGCGTGCCGCAACAGCATGTAGGTGGCGGTGGTGTGAAAGTAAAAATTGGGCATGGCCCACGCACGCACATAGTCGTCCCCCACAAACTGCAGCGGGTCGCGGTTGCGCATGGGCACGGTGATCGCGCGAGATTCTCCGGCGTCAATTTGGGTTGACGTGAACGTCGCAACGTAGGCAATTGCCTTGCGCACCCTGGCACGCACGTCGTCCATCGTGGCTTCGTCGTCGGGCCACGACGGAATTTCTACGCCGGCAAGACGGGCCATGCAGCCCTTGCAGGAATCGGTAGCGATTTGCACCTGGCGCACCAGTGGCAGCATGTCTGGCGCCAACTTCATGCTTAAAAAAGACGCTGCGTCAAATTTTCGTTGGGTGGCGTGGGCCTCGGCGCGATCAAGCCATGCCAGCATGTTATTTAGCATGCGATCAAAAACGGGGGCCGTGATGGCGTGCATGGACAGGGACATCGAGATTCTCCAAGGATTGAAGCCAAAAAATTGTGCCCGATTGTGTGCCGGGAACGGGCTCGCATCGTCGCGGGGTGCAAAATGCGCCGCGTGACGCCATGAACATCATCATTCTCGACGACTACCAAGACGCCGTTCGCAAACTCAAATGTGCGAGCGTGTTGGGGCATTTGCAGGCCAAGGTCTTCACCAACAACGTCAAAGGCATCGGCCAGTTGGCGGTGCGCCTGCGAGACGCCGAAGTGCTTGTCCTGATCCGCGAGCGCACGGCATTTCCACGCCAGTTGCTTGAAAAGCTGCCCAAGCTGAAGCTGATCTCGCAAACTGGCAGGGTGTCGCCTCACATTGATGTCGAGGCGTGCACCCAACTGGGCATTGCCGTGGCCGAGGGTGTTGGCTCGCCCACGGCTGCGGCCGAGTTGACGTGGGCCCTGATCATGGCGTCCATGCGGCGACTGCCTCAATACATTGGCAACCTCAAGCATGGCGCATGGCAGCAGTCTGGGCTCAAATCATCATCCATGCCGCCCAACTTTGGCTTGGGGGTTTTACTTTCGGGTCGAACACTGGGCGTTTGGGGTTATGGACGCATTGGCAAACTGGTGGCGGGTTATGGGCGAGCCTTTGGCATGCGGGTGGTGGTTTGGGGTCGCGACGCCTCCCGAGAACAAGCCAAGGCCGATGGGTACGAAGCGGCTGACGGCATTGCCACTTTTTTTGCCGACGCCGACGTCTTGAGCGTTCACTTGCGCTTGTTGCCAAGTACGCGCGGCGTGGTCACGGCCGAGCTCCTGTCCTACATGAAATCGACAGCCTTGTTTGTCAACACGTCGCGCGCCGAATTGGTGGTTGAAAACGCACTCGTCGCGGCGCTGAATCGCGGTCGGCCAGGCATGGCCGCCGTGGACGTCTTTGAAACCGAGCCCATCTTGCAGGGGCACCCGCTGCTGCGGCTCGAAAACGCCGTGTGCACGCCGCACATCGGCTACGTCGAGTTGGACACTTACGAACGCTACTTTGGTGCCGCCTTTGACAACGTGGTGAACTTCGTCAACCTTCAGCCGACAAACATTGTCAACCCCGAGGCGCTGAAGGTGATCCGTTGAGCGATCCAATACAGCGGCCCGTGCGTCAAGTGCTCGGGGCCCGCCACCCGCGCTCGTTGCGTCACCTGGCTTGGGTTTTTAACAAAATGGCGTTGCAGGGATTTGGCGGTGTGCTGGCTGTGACGAACCACACCCTGGTGGAACGTGAGCAGTGGCTTACGCCGACCCAGTACGTCGAATTGCTGTCAATTTCGCAGGTTTTACCCGGGCCCAATGTAGTGAACCTGTCGCTCATCATTGGTGATCGATTTTTTGGTTGGCGAGGTGCAGCGGCAGCGCTGCTGGGCATGCTGGCGGCCCCTTTGGTGATTGTGTTGCTGCTGGCAGCCGCCTACGCGGGTTTATCGCAACACGCAGCTGCTGCAGGCGCTTTGCGTGGCATGGGGGCGGTGGCCGCTGGATTGGTGTTGGGCATGGCCCTCAAGCTTTTGCCATCGCTGCGAGGCAACCCCATGGGCCCAGTTGCCTGCGCAGTGCTCGCGCTGAGCAGCGCCTTGGTGATGGCGGTGCTGCGATGGCCTATGGCGCTCGTGGTGTTGGGTCTGGGCGGCGTTGCATGCGGTTTTGCGTGGTGGCGCCTGTCACGCAAAGGGTCGCGGTGAACGAACTTTCTGCCGCTGACTGGTGGAGCCTTTTCGGCCACTTTTTAATGTTGTCCATGTTGTCAGTGGGTGGTGCGATCACCACGGTGTCCGACATGCACCGATACGTCGTCACCGAAAAAAGTTGGGTCACTGACGCGACCTTTTCGTCGTCGGTGGCGTTGGCACAGGCCGCACCGGGGCCCAATTTGTTGTTTGTCCCTGTGGTGGGGTTTCAAGTTGCGGGGTTGATGGGCGCTGCGGTGACGCTGTTGGGCATGCTGCTGCCAAGCACCGTCGTGGCCCTTGGTGCTTCGCGCTGGATCAACACCCATCGTGAAGCCATTGGCGTGCGTGCTTTCGTGGCGGGAGTCATGCCCATCACGCTGGGGCTGTTGATGGCGACGTCTTGGGTGTTGTACCAGTCGTTGTCGACTGCCTCCGATGTGTCGCTGTTGCCTGGTGCCGTCTTGGTTGTCGCAAGCGCCGTGTTGACTTGGCGAACCAAAATCGCGCCCGTCTTGCTGGTGGCAGCGGGTGCCGTTGTAGGGGCCCTGGGCTGGTTGCAGTGATGCTCGCTCAAAACAAAAAGCGCTGCCGGTCGCCAGGCAGCGCTCTATAGGGTGGGCCGTTAAGGCCAAGCCGTGCAATCAGCCGCGGCGCGCCGTCACTGCCTTCAGTCGCTCGCCATAAGCTTTGGCAGTGGCCAAGTCGCCAGCAGGAATCTCGTCAACCGACGCATCAGATGGGCTCACTGTCATCAGGCCAGCCGACGCAGACACGTAATTGAGATCGTCGCGGGTTGCCGCCTTGTTGTTGCTGGGGACCATGCCACTACCCACCCACAACATGCCATGCTGCTGGCTCAGCGTGAAGAAGTAGTGAAGGGTCGACAGTTTGTCGCCACTGATCGACGCGCTGTTGGTGAACCCAGCCGCCAATTTGTCCTTCCAACCCATGGTGAACCAAACTTTGCTGGTTGCGTCGGCAAACTTCTTGAACTGCCAAGACGCCATGCCCATGTAGGTCGGGCTGCCGAAAACCACCATTTTGGCGGCGTTCAAGGCGTCCCAGCCGCCATCAGGCAAATTGCCTTCGGCATCGATGGGCAACAACTTGGCGCCCGCGCCAGCCGCCACGGTTTCGGCGATTTTCTTGGTGTGGCCATAGCCGCTGTGGTAAACGATGACGATGTCTGACATGGGATCGATGCTCCTAAGCAAGAATGAGCCAAGCTAACGCTCGGCAACGCAGGATCATGCCAGCGAGCGGCCTGGGGCAACTTCGAAGGCTCAGAAGCAGCCATGCAAATGCGTCGAACGCCAACGCGATCAAACGGCAGCTTCGTCCACCTTCAAAGCCACACGCAACAGGCCTTGAAAACAGCTCAGGAGGCTTCGCGCTGCCGGGCAGCCTCGTAGAGGCAAACACCCGAAGCCACTGACACGTTCAAACTCTCGACAGCGCCGCGCATGGGAATTCGCACCAATTGGTCGCAGTTTTTGCGCGTCAGCTGTCGCATGCCTGGCCCCTCGGCGCCCAGGACCAGCGCGGTGGGTTGGCGCAGGTCAACGTCATACAGCGAGTCCATCGCGTCGTCACTGGCGCCCACGACGCGCAAACCGCGCTCTTTAAGCTCGCCCAGCGTTCGCGACAAGTTGGTCACCATCAAGTAAGGCACTGATTCCGCAGCGCCACTGGCGACTTTGGCCACCGTCGCGTTGAGACCCACCGCGTGGTCACGCGGCGCAATCACCATGTGGGCCCCGGCGCCGTCTGCCACGCGCAGGCAAGCACCCAGATTGTGGGGGTCGGTGATGCCGTCCAGCACCAAAACCAGAGGCACGTCACCGGCCTTTTCCACGTCGTCCAAGACGTCGTCCATGCTGGTGCGAACAGCCAGTGGCGCTGCCAGCGCCACCACACCCTGGTGGCGCGGTGACTTGGCCATGCGCGACAAGCGTTGGTCGTCACTGTCGACGATGACGACACCAGCGGCCCGCGCACGCTCGGCAAATTGCCGCATGCGGGCATCGCGTCGGGTGGGGTCAAGGTGCACCTCGCGCACGGTTTCGGGGGCAATGCGCAACCGCACACCCACAGCGTGAAAGCCATACAGTGCCATGTCACGCGATTTATTTTTGGTGTCGCTCATCGAAGTGTTTTGTATCCGTTCAAAAGGGCAAAAAAGAGGGGCTGATGCAACAGGTAAAACAGCAGCGACCAGCGCCCCAGGGTCACCAGCGGCCGTGCGCCCGCACCCAGCGGTGCATGCAACCAGGCGCCGTGGTGGCGCGCGAGGTACTGCCCCGCAGCAACCCCCAACAGCAACACGCCAAACCAAGGCATCAGTGGCACCCAGTCTTGCGTGACGGGTTTGATCACGCCCAGCCCAATCCACCGCAGCCACGCAGCGTCCCAATACGGTGCGCGTGCCATCCACGGCAACGCAAGCAGCGTGCAGGCAATAGCCACCAGGCCGGCGCGCAGGTCGACGATCGCCAACAACGATCGCGCCAACAAGAGCATCAGGACCATGGCGTGCAGCACACCAAACCAAATCCAGTCTTGCGGAAACACCCACCACGATCCAAGTGACACCAAGGTGGCAGCGCCCACGAGTTGCAACCAACGCTTAAAAAACTGTGGCCACGATTGCTGTTGGGCGATGGCCAACGCCAAGGCAACACCAGCAACAAACAAAAACAAACTCAAGATCGAGACGCGTTGCCAAACCCAAAACGGTTCGACGAAGAAGCGCTGCTTGGGCACCGTAAGCCCCAAGTGATTCAAGTCAAAGTTAAAGTGGTAGATGGCCATCCACAACACGGCCAAACCGCGCAATGCATCAACGCGCTCGGCTCGGAGTGAAGCCCTTGCAAGGGCTGTGGCGTCGGGCGAGGCGGCGGTGTGTGCTGGGGAGGTGGATTGCATCAAGCTCACCGGGTGAAGTTACCACGCGGCCGATACCGCGTCACGTCAACTTGGGTGTCAGCGCAAGGCCAGCAGTTGCCGATACAGCGCCATGTAGGCGAGGGCCGCCGTGTCCCAGCCAAAATGCTGCCGCATGGCACAAGCCCTCACGTTGCGCCACATGCTCGGACGCCGGTGCAAGGCAAAGGCCCTACGGAGCGCTCGCTGGGCTTCTTCGAGCGTGAACGGATCAAAGACGAACCCCGTTGCAACGTTGGCATCCACATGCTCCAGGCTGACATCCACCACGGTGTCGGCCAAGCCCCCCACACGATGCACCAGCGGCAAGGCCCCGTAGGCCAAACCATAAAGTTGCGTCAAACCACAAGGCTCAAAACGCGACGGCACCATCACCACGTCAATGCCCGCATAAATCCGGTGCGCCAGTGGCTCGTCAAAGCCAAGTCGAAACGCCACTTGGGTTGGATGCAATTGGGCGGCGTTGGCAAAGGCGGCCTCCAAGGTGCTGTCACCGCTACCCAGCACCACCAACTGCCCCCCCAAAGCCAACAATTCGGGCAGCATTTGTTGCACCAGGTGCAGCCCTTTTTGTTCCGTCAAGCGACTGACCACCCCAAACAGCAAAGCGTCGGGATTTGCATCCAGCCCCATCGCGGCCTGCAAGGCTGCCTTGCAGGCCTTTTTGCCGTTGGGTTTGGTGGCGCTGTAGGGTGCGGCCAGGTGGGCGTCAGCTGCTGGGTTCCAGACGGCACTGTCCACACCGTTCAAGATGCCTTGCACGCCATTGGCGCGGGACGCCAACACACCGTGCAGCCCTGCCCCTTGGGCCTCGGTCAGTATCTCGCGTGCATAGCGCGGGCTGACGGTTGTGACAGCGTCGGCGTGTTGCAAGCCGGCCTTCATGAACGAAACTTGCCCATGAAACTCAAGCCCTTGCATCGACCACGCATGGGCTGGCAACCCAAGATCGTCAAACGTGTCGGCGGCAAACAGCCCTTGGTAGGCCAAGTTGTGCACCGTGAAGACACTGCGCACACGGGTTGCTGCGGACGGATCATGGTGCAAGTACGCGGGCATCAAGCCCGCATGCCAATCGTGGCCATGAACCACCTGCGGCTGCCAGGCAGTGTCGGCGCCTGCGGCAAGGCGAGCGGCAGCGTACGACAACAGCGCGAACCGGCGGTGGTTGTCAGGCCAGGGCTTTTGATTTGGATCAGCGTAGGGCCCCCCAGTGCGAAGGTACAACGTGTCAGCACGCACGGCGTAACACGTCAGACCCCCAAGCGATGCGACGCGACCAGCCACAAGCCGTACTGGCGACGCATCCCATGGGGACGGCAACGTGGCCACGTCGCGTGGTGACTCAAGTGCATCCAAAACGGGTTCAAACCCAGGCAGCATCACCCTCGCTTCGGCGCCTTCGCGCACAAGGGCAGCAGGCAGTGCACCCATCACATCGGCCAGGCCACCCGTTTTCAACAGCGGATAGGCTTCGGCGGCAACGTGCACAACGCGTACGGGGGTCGACTTCAAGCTGTTGACCTCAAGCAGCCAGGCGGGCCAGCATGGCTTTGGTGATGAGCACGACGCCACCCTCGGTGCGCTCAAATCGACGGGCGTCGGCTTCGGCGTCTTCGCCCACCACCAACCCTTCGGGCAGCACGCAGTGTCGGTCAATCACCACTTTGCGCAAACGGCAATGGCTGTTGATAACGACGCTGGGCAGCACGACGCAGTCTTGCACCTCGCAAAACGAATGCACGCGCACCTCTGAAAACAAGACCGAATTGACCACATTGGACCCCGCCAGAATGCAGCCCCCCGACACCAAGGCATTGGCTGTTACACCGTGCGCCCCATGGTGATCAGGAATGAATTTGGCGGGTGGCAACTGACGCTGGTAGGTCCATATCGGCCATTGCGTGTCATAAATATTGAGCTCAGGGCTGATGGATGCCAAGTCCAGGTTGGCCTCCCAGAAGGCGTCGATGGTGCCGACGTCGCGCCAGTAGTGCGTGTTGCCGTTGGCGATGCATGACATCGAGAACGGGTGCGCACGGGCGCGGCCCTCGCTCACCGCACGCGGAATCACGTTTTTGCCAAAGTCGTGGTCTGACGCAGGGTTGGCCAAGTCTTCTTCCAGCAAGCGGTACAAGTAGGCTGCATCAAATATGTAGATGCCCATGCTGGCCAAGGCGTGGTCGGGTCGCCCGGGCATGGTGGGTGGGTCGTCTGGCTTTTCAATGAAGTCGGTGATGCGCCGCGCGTCGTCGATGGCCATCACACCAAATGCCTTCGCTTCGTTGCGCGGCACCTCAATGCACCCCACCGTGCAACCGCCACCCATCGCGACGTGGTCCGTCAACATCACCGAGTAATCCATTTTGTAAATGTGATCACCCGCCAGCACCACGATGTACTCAGGCTGCGCCGACTGGATGATGTCAAGATTCTGAAAAACCGCATCGGCCGTACCGCGATACCAATGCTCTTCTCCAACGCGTTGTTGGGCCGGAAGCAAGTCAACCATCTCATTCAACTCTGCGCGCAAAAAAGACCAACCGCGCTGCATGTGGCGCAACAGCGAGTGCGACTTGTATTGCGTGACAACGCCTATGCGGCGGATGCCTGAGTTGACACAATTGGAGAGCGCAAAGTCAATGATCCGAAACTTGCCACCGAAATGCACGGCGGGTTTGGCGCGGCGGTCAGTCAGTTGTTTGAGTCGAGATCCTCGGCCGCCCGCGAGCACCAAGGCCAGCGTGCGGCGGGCCAACATGTGGGGTTGCATGGAGAGGTCCACGGAGGCTCCTGTCGGTTGGGTATGGATGGAGGCGCGGGAGGCGCCGGTAACGTTAAGTGTGCAGCATCGAAGCCCTGGCCTTGCACCAAGACTGCTGAATTTGTGACATTGGTGACGCTCCCAGCAGCCGACGTGGCCGACTGGCCTCAAGGCCAAAGGCCCGTGCTGGGGCAGCCTGGACGCGTCGAGGCGCGCCCGGCGAGCAAAACATTCGGGCTACTTTGTCGCGCGCTTGTGGGCGCTGACCAGACGCTGCATCAACGCTTGGGAGTCATCTTCGTCGTCATGCGCTTCGACCTCTGCGATGAAGTCTTGCGCCTGCTGACCACGCAGCGTGGCGTTGGTGCGACCGTTGTGTGTGATGTCCACGTCGCCGTTTTTGCGCACGCGAAACTCAAACCCGAAGTCGTTGGAGGTGGCGGTGTCGCCGAAACCAGATAAGTGCATGACCCAAAGCTTAGCGAAGCGACACGACACTGCAAGCACTGAATCCCGTCGCACCATCTTAGGCGTGCAGCAGGTGTGACTTTGTGGGGATTGCTGCGCCAACCTGGTTGCTGAAAGTGCGCGGGTTGTGACGTTTATGGCAAGTGACGCGGGGCACAATCGCAACATGAGTACGAGCACCACCAAACCCCACCGCAGCGCAGCCGAGCAGGCACTGCTGGACACCGCCGTCACGCAACTGCTTGAAACCCAAATCACGTTCAATCAGGTCTTGGGGTTAAAGGTCTTGTCTCTCGCGTCCGGCAACGTGCAAGTGCAGTTCGACATGCGGCCTGAGCTGGTGGGCCACTTCGTTCATGGACGGCTCCATGGGGGCGTGATAGCCGCAGCATTGGACGCGACCGGCGGCGTTGCCTTGATGGTTGCCCAGGGAGAAAAACACGCCGATGAGACTGCCTTGCAGGTGATGCACCGCTTTGGCAAGATGGCGACCATCGACTTGCGCATCGACTACCTGCGCCCTGGCATTGGCAAGCACTTCATCGCATCGGTGGAGGTCACCCGATTGGGTGGGCGCATTGCTGCGACACAAATGCGACTGCGCAATGAAGATGGCACGTTGATTGCCACGGGCAGCGCGGCGTACGTCATCAGCTGATCGCAGCCAACCCAAAGGCCGCAACCAACTAATTGGTTTGCGTCAATTGCTCCAGAATCGCAGGGTTTTCAAGTGTTGAAATGTCTTGCGTGATGGCCTCACCTTTGGCGATGGACCGCAGCAGACGACGCATGATTTTGCCGCTTCGGGTTTTTGGCAGGTTGTCGCCAAAGCGAATATCTTTGGGTTTGGCAATCGGGCCGATTTCCTTGGCAACCCAGTTGCGCAACTCGTTGGCGATCTTCTTGGCTTCGTCACCCGTTGGGCGCGTTCGTTTGAGCACCACAAACGCGCAGATCGCCTCGCCGGTGGTGTCGTCGGGGCGACCGACGACAGCAGCCTCGGCCACCAAGTCGGTGCAACTCACCAGGGCCGATTCAATTTCCATCGTACCCATGCGATGGCCGCTGACGTTGAGCACATCGTCGATGCGCCCCGTGATGGTGAAGTAGCCCGTTTTGGCATCCCGTATGGCGCCATCACCCGCCAAGTAGTAGCCTTTGAGTTCTGGTGGGTAGTAGCTTTTGACAAATCGCTCGGGGTCACCGTAGATTGTCCGAATCATGCTCGGCCAAGGTTTTTTAACAACCAAGATGCCACCTTGCCCGTTGGGCACGTCGTTGCCCAACTCGTCCACGATGGCCGCTGCGATGCCCGGGAATGGCAAGGTGCACGAGCCCGGCACCAAGGGCGTAGCACCCGGCATGGGCGTGATCATGTGCCCCCCTGTTTCGGTTTGCCAAAAGGTGTCGACGATTGGGCAGCGACCACCGCCGATGTTGGCGTGGTACCACTCCCAAGCAGCAGGGTTGATGGGCTCGCCCACCGAGCCCAGCAAACGCAAAGAGGCCAGGTCGTAATTTTTGGGGTGCACCGCCGCGTTGGCCTCGGCCAGCTTGATCAGCGAGCGGATCGCGGTAGGGGCTGTGTAGAAAATCGAGACCTTGTGCTTTTGGATCGTTTGCCAAAAACGGCCCGCGTCGGGAAATGTGGGAATGCCCTCAAAGACGATCTCGGTACCGCCAAGGGCCAAGGGTCCATAGGTGATGTACGTGTGCCCAGTCACCCAACCGATGTCGGCGGTGCACCAAAACACGTCGTCGGGCTTGAGGTCAAACGTCCACTTGGTGGTCAGTGCAGCATGCAGCAGGTAGCCGCCAGTCGAGTGCTGAACCCCCTTGGGTTTGCCCGTCGAACCCGAGGTGTAGAGTAAAAAGAGCGGGTGTTCAGCGTCCACCCATGTGGGCTCGCAGGTTTCGCTTTGGCCTTTGACAGCGTCGTGCAGCCAAACGTCCCGACCCTCCCTCCAAGCCACATTGCCACCCGTACGGCGGTAGACGATGACGTTTTTGATGCTGTCGCAGCCTCCCAAACCAAGCGCCTCGTCCACGATCGACTTGAGGGGGAGACTCTTGCCCCCTCGGGCTTGTTCGTCAGCCGTGATCACCATCACCGCGCCAGCGTCTTCAATGCGGTCACGCAGTGATTGCGCCGAGAACCCTCCAAACACCACTGAGTGTGTGGCGCCGATGCGCGCACAAGCTTGCATGGCAGCAACACCCTGCACGCTCATGGGCATGTAGATGACCACGCGATCACCTTTTTTGACGCCTCGCGCTTTGAGGGCATTGGCAAATTGGGCCACCTGCACCAAAAGTTGCTGGTAGGTGACGCGCGTGACTTGCCCGTCGTCAGCCTCAAAAATAATCGCCGTCTTGCCACCCAACCCAGCTTCAACGTGGCGGTCGAGGCAGTTGTAAGACACGTTGAGCGTACCGTCTTCAAACCACTTAAAAAACGGCGCTTTGCTATCGTTCAAGGTCTTGGTGAAGGGCGTCTTCCAAGTCAGCAGCTCCCTGGCCAACCTTGCCCAAAAACCCTGGTGGTCGGCATCGGCTTCTGCGACCAGCTTGTTGTAGGCAGCCATGCCTGATACGTGGGCTGATTGCTCAAAGGTTGCGGGTGGCTGGTAGGTCTTGAGATCACTCATGGCTCGGGACTCCTGACGGCTGAATGTAGGTTGGGTGCCGGACTGTGACGCGCGTGGCTGACGAATGCCTTACTTGGATGCTGCCCCTACGCTGCACCCTGCGACAGCGGCCATGATATCGACGCGAGCCCGCTGAAACCACCCGCGCCGCACCACCAGCCAATCGGCGGCCCCAGGGGTTGCGCCACCGAAGCGCGCACTAGAATGAAGAAACCCATTTTTAGGCACCCATGGCAGGCAACCACCCCACCCCCGACGATAGCAAACCGACGCGCAGCCCAACGAGCCGCATGCAAGCTTTGCCCAACGTGATTTTCATGAGCCGTTGGTTGCAGCTGCCGCTGTACCTGGGATTGATCGTGGCGCAAGGCGTTTACGTCTGGCACTTCCTGATGGAGCTTTGGCATTTGGTGGAGGCCGCCTTTGGCAGCCAAGAAGCGCTCAAGGCGCTGCTCACCAGCCTGGGCTACAACGACAACATCATCAACAGCAGCACGAAGCTGACCGAAACCATCATCATGCTGGCCGTTTTAGGGCTGATCGATGTGGTGATGATCAGCAACCTGCTCATCATGGTCATCGTGGGCGGGTATGAAACTTTTGTGTCGCGGATGAACTTGCAAGAGCACCCCGATCAACCCGAGTGGCTTAGCCACGTCAACGCCTCGGTGCTCAAAGTCAAGCTCGCGACCGCCATCATCGGCATCAGCTCGATCCACCTTCTTAAGTCGTTCATCAACGCCAAAGACTTGAGCACCGAAGTGCTGATGTGGCAAACGCTCATTCACATTGCCTTCCTGCTCTCGGCCCTTGCCATCGCCTACACCGACCGATTGCTGTCGCCGGCCAACAAGCACTGACCCCCGCACCACCATGCCAACCATCATCCGACAAGCCGACCTGATTGAATCAGTCGCCGCTGCGCTGCAGTACATCAGCTACTACCATCCTGCTGACTACATTGAGCACTTGGCGCGGGCTTACCAGGACGAAAAGAGCCCTGCCGCCAAAGATGCAATCGCTCAGATTTTGACCAACAGCCGCATGTGCGCAGAAGGCAAGCGGCCGATCTGCCAAGACACGGGCATCGTCAACGTCTTTTTGTCGATTGGCATGGATGTTCGGTTTGAGGGTTTCAGTGGTTCGATTGAAGACGCCGTCAACGAGGGGGTTCGGCGTGCGTACAACCATCCCGACAACAAGCTGCGCGCTTCCATCGTTGCCGATCCGCAGTTTGAGCGCAAGAACACGATGGACAACACCCCTGCCGTCATTCACATGACGGTGGTGCCGGGCAACACGGTGGGTGTCGACGTGGCCGCCAAAGGTGGCGGCAGCGAGAACAAAAGCAAGCTGGCGATGCTCAACCCCAGCGATTCATTGGTTGATTGGGTGATGAAGACGGTGCCCACGATGGGCGCCGGCTGGTGCCCGCCGGGCATGCTGGGCATTGGCATCGGCGGCACCGCCGAGCATGCGATGCTTTTGGCCAAGAAGTCGCTGATGGAACCCATGGACATGTGGGAGCTTAAAAAGCGTGGCCCTCGAAACAAGACAGAAGAGCTTCGCATCCAGCTTTGCGACGCAGTCAACGCGCTTGGCATTGGCGCGCAAGGGCTCGGCGGCCTCACAACAGTGATGGACGTCAAGATTGCAATGGCCCCCACGCATGCTGCCGGCAAACCAGTGGGCATGATTCCCAACTGCGCTGCCACGCGCCACGCCCACTTTGTGTTGGACGGCTCGGGCCCTTCGTACTTGGAGGCCCCGAGTTTGGATTTGTGGCCCGACGTGCACTGGGCACCCGACTACAACCGCAGCACCAAGGTCAACCTCGACACGCTCACGCCTGCCGAAGTGGCTACTTGGAAGCCGGGCCAAACCTTGCTTCTCAACGGCAAGATGCTCACAGGCCGCGACGCTGCGCACAAGCGCATCCAAGACATGCTGGCACGCGGCGAGAAGTTGCCGGTTGACTTCACCAACCGCGTGATCTATTACGTGGGGCCCGTGGACCCGGTCCGCAACGAGGTGGTGGGCCCGGCGGGCCCCACCACAGCCACACGCATGGACAAGTTCACCGAGATGATGCTGTCGCAGACGGGTTTGATTTCAATGATTGGCAAGGCCGAACGTGGCCCGGCGGGCATCGAGGCGATCAAAAAGCACAAGAGCGCTTACTTGATGGCAGTGGGGGGCGCCGCCTATTTGGTGGCCAAGGCAATCAAGACAGCCAAGGTGGTTGGGTTTGCTGACTTGGGGATGGAAGCCATTTTCGAGTTTGATGTCAAAGACATGCCGGTGACCGTGGCGGTTGACGCCAAGGGCACGAGCGTGCACCAGACAGGACCTCGTGAGTGGCAGGCAAAGATTGGAAAGATTCCGGTGGTGGTGGCTTAGAAGTCAGACCGAAGCTGACGCCGGCAGTGATACCCCATCAGCCTCCGTTCGCAAGCGAATGCGAGCCGCTGGGATGTCAACGCGAAAGGTTGAACCCTTGCCGGGCACGCTGTCAATCAGAAGCTCGCCACCGTGGCGCTGCGCCACGTGTTTGACGATTGCCAGGCCCAGGCCCGTGCCACCCGTCTCTCGCGATCTGCTTCCGTCCACCCGGTAAAAACGCTCGGTAATGCGCGGCAAGTGCTCGGGCGCGATGCCCACGCCTGTGTCACGAACGGTCAATTCACCACGGCCGTGGTTAACGCGCCAGATTAAATCGATGCGCCCACCAGCAGGTGTGTAGCGAATCGCATTGCTGAGCAAGTTGATCACCAAACTGACAAACTCGTTGCGCCGACCCGCCATTTGCAAGCCGCCAGCCACGTCAAAGTCAATGGTGTGGCGCCCGGCGGACAGCGCCAAGGCGTCAGACCGCAGCTGCTGCCACACCGAATCCAGATCCATCCAATGATCCACCGTGGGTCGAGGGCTGCCTTCCAGCTGCGCGAGCGTCAGCAGATCGGCCACCAACGTTTGCATCCGATCGGCCTGCTGGCGCATCAAAAACAAAACGCGCTTGCGCTCGTCGTCACCAAGATCCAATGTTGACAATGACTCAAGAAAACCCGACAAAACCGTGAGTGGGGTTCGGATTTCATGCGAGACATTGGACACAAAGTGAGTTCGCACCCCATCGGCTCGCTCGGCTTCGGTGATGTCGTTAGACAGAAGAATGCGCGAACCTTTGCCGTAAGGCCGCACGATCACCGACAGCTTGCGTTGACCACCTGGCGCCATGAATGTCATGCTCTCCTCAGCACTCGCCAACCCATCAACAAAGGCGGGCGCCCGCACCAAGTTGGTAATGCGCTGCAGCCGATCTCGCACTGGATGAATGGCAAAGTGGTCGGATGCAGCTGCGTTGCACCAGGTGACGGCGTCCGATACATCGATCAACGTCACGCCGTTTGGTGACGCGTCAATGGCCGTCAAAAACTGCGCCAACCGATCGCGCTCTTCACCCACCAACGTTTCGCGCTGACGCACGATGCGTTCGATACGGTAGGCCAATTCACCCCAAAAGCCTTGCCCCGCTGGCGCAGGTTGCGCGGCTTTGCCTTGCAGCCACGCAAGGACCTTGCTGGCCTGGCGCAAGTCCAGCACCACGGCGACGGCCAATCCAGCCGCAGCACCCACCCATGGCAACGCCATGTTGACATGGGCCATCCGCGCCAAAGCCTCACCCGCGAGCGCCCCCGTCCCGATCACCAACAAGGCCTTGAAGAAGCGGCTGAACCACCAGGTCATGGCGCGGGCGTGGGCATGGGCGTGGTTGTGGCGTCTCGCTGCGTCAAACGATACCCTGCCCCGCGAACCGTCTCGATCATTTGTGATCGTCCCACGGGTGACAGCGCCTCGCGAAGCCTCATCACATGCACATCAACCGTGCGTTCTTCGATGTAGACGTGGTCGCCCCACACGCGGTCCAGCAAGCGCGAGCGACTGTGAACACGCTCCGCATGGGTCAGGAAGAAGTGCAAGAGTTTGAATTCGGTCGGGCCCATGCGAACTTCTTCGCCCATGCACTGAACGCGGTGCGTGGAAGGGTCGAGACTCAAACCACCCACGGTCACGGTTTCGTCAAGTGCTTGGGGCGTGCGACGCCTTAGCACAGCCCGGACGCGAGCTGCCAATTCCTTGGGTGAAAACGGCTTGGTCATGTAATCATCCGCGCCCCCGTCGAGGCCGGCAACGCGGTCGGCCTCATCGGCGCGCGCAGTCAACATGATGATCGGCAGCTCGCGGGTTCGCGCTTCACCACGCCACGCGCGCGCCAATTGCCAACCCGATTGCCCAGGCAGCATCCAATCCAACAAAACCAAGTCGGGCAGTTGATTGGCAACGGCGGCTCGGGCCTCGTCAGCTGTTTGCGCCACCTGGGTGTCATAACCAGCATGACGCAGGTTGATCACCAGCAATTCGGCGATGGCGGGCTCATCTTCAACAACCAAGATCGTGCTCATGGTGACGGCGTCGCTTTGAACTGCGCAGCGACTCAGCGGACCGCAACTTCGACAGCGTCTAGCCTGTGATGCCTGACATCAGCACCTTTGACGATGTAAATGATGGCCTCGGCAATGTTCTTGGCATGGTCACCGACGCGCTCGATGGCCTTGGCCACAAACACCAAATCGATGCACGACGAGATCGTGCGTGGGTCTTCCATCATGTAGGTAATCAGCTTGCGCATCAGCCCTTCAAACTCGCGGTCGATTTGATCGTCGTCCTTCAACACTTCAAAGGCGCGCGCGGTATCCAGACGCGCAAAGGCATCCAGGGCCTTGCGCAATTGTGCGACCGCCAAGGTGGCTTCAACCGTCAAGTCCTGCACAGGCAATCGCGAGTGAATGGTGGCGCCGGTGTTGAGAAGGCGCTGCAACATGCGTGCGATCCTTGCGGCCTCGTCGCCAACGCGCTCGAGGTTGGCGATGGTTCTTGACACAGCAATCAGCAACCGGAGGTCGCGTGCGGTAGGCTGCCGCCGCGCAATGATGGTCGACAAATCGGCATCGATCTGCATCTCCATGGCGTTGACTTCTTCCTCCTTCTGCAACACGTGCGCAGCCAACTCGGCACTGAAAGTTGAAAGTGCTTGCACGGCCTGGGCCACTTGGGTTTCAACCAAACCGCCCATGGACAGAACTCGCGCCGAGATGTTGCTCAGCTCTGCATCAAACTCGCTTGAAAGGTGCTTTTCAGCCATGCGTATCTCCCTGTAGGTTGATGCTGACCATCAACCAAATCGTCCGGTGATGTAGTCTTCAGTTTCTTTGCGCGTGGGCTTCATGAAAATGTCACTGGTGGCACCCACTTCAATCAGGTCGCCGAGGTACATGTAGGCGGTGTAGTCAGACACGCGCGCAGCCTGCTGCATGTTGTGGGTGACGATGGCGACGGTGTACTCGTGCTTCAGCTCGGTGATCAGCTCTTCGATCTTGCCCGTCGAGATGGGGTCAAGTGCCGAGCACGGCTCGTCCAGCAGCAACACCTCTGGCTTCACGGCAATGCCACGCGCGATGCACAAGCGCTGTTGCTGCCCCCCCGACAGGCTCGACCCACTCTGATTGAGCTTGTCTTTGACTTCACCCCACAGTGCCGCCTTCTTGAGCGCCCACTCCACGCGATCATCCATCTCGGCCCTGGACATGGCCTCAAAAAGGCGCACCCCAAATGCGATGTTGTCGTAAATGGACATCGGGAACGGCGTGGGCTTTTGAAACACCATGCCAACCTTGGCGCGGATCAAAGATACATCCTCCTTGGAGCCCAAGATGTTCTTGCCGTCGAGCGCCACCTCGCCCTCGGCCCGCTGCTCTGGGTACAACTCATACATTCGATTGAACACACGCAGCAAGGTGCTTTTGCCACACCCCGAAGGCCCGATGAACGCGGTAACCTTGTGCTCGGGGATGTTGATGTTGATGTTCTTCAACGCCTTGAATGACCCATAGTAAAAGTTCAGGTTGCGAACCGCAATCTTGACTTGATGCTCGACGGGCAGAATGACTTTGCTATCCACGTTGAATCGGCTCCCGGGTAAGGTCTTGTTGAAGGCAGTTGTGGTGTCAAACTGCATGTCAGTCCTTGTTCTTGAACATCACACGCGCGACGATGTTGAGCACAAGGACGCCCATCGTGATGATGAAGACCCCCGCCCACGCAAGCTTTTGCCAGTTCTCGTAAGGGCTCATCGCAAACTTAAAAATCGTCACCGGCAGACTCGCCATCGGCTCGTTCAAGTTGCTGGTCCAGAACTGATTGGAAAGCGCCGTGAACAGCAGCGGCGCTGTCTCGCCCGCAATGCGCGCCACCGCGAGCAACACGCCCGTCATCACACCCGCCCGCGCCGCCCTCAACGTCACCGACAGAATCACTTTCCACTTGGGGGTACCCAGCGCATACGCTGCTTCGCGCAAAGCGTTGGGGATCAAGGTCAACATGTTCTCGGTGGTTCGAATCACCACCGGCACCACGATCAGCGACAACGCCAACACGCCGGCAAAGCCCGAAAACGACTTGACGCGGGCGACCCAAACGGCATAAACAAACAAGCCGATCACGATGGATGGTGCCGACAACAAGATGTCATTGATGAAACGAACGGCACTGCCCAACCACTTCTTTTGCCCATACTCCGCCAAGTAGATGCCCGCAAACACGCCCACGGGTGTGGCCAAAAGTGTCGCCAAACCCACCATCATGAGTGAGCCAAAGATGGCGTTGGCCAAGCCCCCTGTCTCGGCTTGAGGGGGTGGTGTCATTTCGGTGAAGACCGCGAGCGAGAGGCCCCCCACGCCGAGTCGCACGGTTTCGAACAAAATCCAAATCAACCAGAACACACCAAATGCCATGGCGGCCAGCGACAGGGCAAGTGCCACCTTGTTGGTGCGCTTGCGCTTGGTGTGGAGGCGCAAATCGCGACCGCCCGAAGCGCCGTAGGTTGACGCAGCATGCTGTTGAATGGTGGTCATGTTTTGGAGCCCTCATTCTTTTTGAGGCGTGACAACAGCAATTTCGAGGCTGACAACACCACAAACGTGATGAAGAACAGCACCAGCCCAAGGTAGATCAGCGACGCTTGGTGCAAGCCCTCACCCGCCTCGGCAAATTCGTTGGCCAAGGCCGACGTGATGCTGTTGGCCGCTTCAAAAAGCGACAGCGAATCGAGTTGGTTGAAATTGCCAATCACGAACGTCACGGCCATGGTCTCGCCCAAGGCGCGACCCAACCCGAGCATGATGCCGCCGACAACGCCTGTTTTGGTGTAAGGCAACACAACGTTCCAAACCACCTCCCACGTGGTGGCCCCCAACCCGTAGGCAGACTCTTTCAGCATCGGTGGTGTCACTTCAAAGACATCACGCATCACCGCAGCGATGAAAGGAATCACCATGATGGCCAAGATGATGCCCGCCGACAGCAACCCTATGCCGACGGGTGGCCCTGACACCAGAGAGCCGATCAAAGGCACACCTTTGAAGACTGCCTGCAGCGGTTGCTGCACGTAGGTGGACAAAATGGGGCTGAAAACCAGCAGCCCCCACATGCCGTAAACAATTGAAGGAACGGCGGCCAGCAACTCAACGGCAGTGCCCAGTGGACGCTTGAGCCATTTGGGTGACAGTTCGGTCAAAAAAAGCGCGATGCCAAAGCTCACCGGCACGGCTATCACCAGCGCAATGATGGACGACATCAACGTGCCGTAGATCATCACCAAGCCCCCGTACTTATTCTGTACCGGGTCCCACTGCGTCGACGTCAAGAATCCGAGCCCGAAGGCCTCGATGGCCGGCCACGCGCCAATCAGCAGCGACAAAATGATCCCTGCCAGCACCAACAGCGTCAGCCAAGCTGCTGCATGCGCCAATGCAGAGAAGACCCAGTCTGCCCACGGAGCGCGACGCCGGCGCTCGCTGGGTGGTTCGCTTGGCAGCGTGCGCGACATCGGTGTGTTGACGTTGTTATTGCTGATCGGGAAGAGTGTAGCTGTCATCGCTTGACCGTCCTGCAGGGCAGACCTGGATGCAATTTTTGACTACTTGTAGGCGATCGTGGCGCCTGCGGCGTCCTTGATTTGAGCAACCCACTGTTTGCGAACCATGTCTTTGAGCGACGTGGGCAGCGGCACGTAGTCCAGGTCGTCAGCCATTTTGTCGCCCTGGTTGTAGGCCCACTCAAAAAACTTGAGCGTGTTGCTTGCATTGGTGGGTTTAGCCTGTTGCTTGTGCATCAAGATGAACGTTGCGCCCGTGATCGGCCAACTACCCTTGCCCGGTTGCTCGGTCAGGATTTGATAAAACGACTTGGACCACTCAGCTCCCGCGGCAGCCTCTTTGAATGCATCGTCGGTTGGGTTGACAAACGCACCATCCTTGTTGCGCACCATCACATGCGACATTTTGTTTTGCTTGGCGTAGGCGTATTCGACGTAACCAATCGAGTTGGGGAGTCGCTGTACGAATGCAGAGACGCCCTCATTGCCCTTGCCACCGGCTCCAATGGGCCAATTCACTGCCGTGCCTTCACCCACCTTGGTCTTCCATTCTTCATTGACCTTGGACAGGTAATTGGTAAATATAAAACTGGTGCCTGAGCCATCAGCGCGGCGCACAACGGCGATGTCGGCTGCGGGCAGTGCAACACCGGGGTTCAGCCCAGCAAGGGCCGGGTCATTCCACTTGGTAATTTTGCCGAGGTAGATGTCGCCCAGCAACTGGCCCGTCAACTTGATCTGGCCGGGCGTGATGCCCTTGATGTTGACCACAGGCACCACGCCACCGATCACGGTGGGGAACTGCACCATGCCATTCGCTTCAAGGTCAACATCTTTCATGGGCGCATCGGTGGCACCAAAATCAACCGTTTTGGCCTTGATTTGCGTGATGCCACCCCCCGACCCGATCGACTGGTAGTTCAGACGCGCGCCTGTGGCCTTGTTGTAGGCGTCAGCCCACTTCGAGTAGATGGGTGCAGGAAACGAAGCCCCAGCGCCGGTGATGTCCTGGGCGAAGGCCGTGCTAGTGGCGGCCAACAAGGCACCAAAAATTGCAATGCGACAAGTTTTCATGTGTCAGGCTCCTGGTGGGAAGAATCAAAAGAACTTGCCGCACGATAAGCAAGGTGCATGACAGCATTGTGACAATCGCATCGGCAGCGCCTTCTGCACGTCACACAACGGCCACAAAACGCCTTGATGCCTTGCGCAGGCGATTGGTGCTGCCATGGCATGCCTCATCGACCACCTCCTCTGCCCATCAGAGTGATCGTGGTTGCGTGTCGCAGAACTGACATCAAGGCGTCATGCAGTGGTCATGGATAGCTCGGACCATCTCGGGGTTTTGTGACAACAACCACGGAGCCTTCCATGTCCCAATCTCTTTCGAACGACGACGGCATTTCCAATCCATCAAAAAGTCTCTCTCTGACCGACATCGTCGACCGCGCCATGGCGATTCATCCCAGTCGCCGCTGCCTGCTGCTGGGTGGATTGGGTGCCGCCACGTTGCCCTTTTTGGCTGGCTTGAGCGCCTGCGGTGGCGACGATACCCCCGCCGAGCGCATGCTTGGGTTTGACGCCGTGGCCACGTCCACCACCGACGCCATCGTGGTTCCTGCGGGGTATGTTGCAGCGGCCATCGTGCCTTGGGGTGAACCGCTTGCAAGCCTTGGCCCGGCATGGAAGCCGGACGCGTCCAACACGGCTGCTGAGCAAGAACAACAGATTGGCGACAACCACGATGGCATGGCCTTCTTCGGGTTTAACGCGGCAGGCAACGCGTTTGGCGATGGCAGCGAGCAAGGCCTGTTGGTGATCAATCACGAATACATCAACCCAGAGTATTTTTACGCTGCGGGCAGTGACGCCGCTGATTGGCTTGCCCCGTTCACCGCCGAAAAAGCTCGCAAAGGCCAGGCCGGACACGGCGCCTCGGTGGTGCACGTTCGACGCCAAGCCGATGGAACGTGGCAGCACGTGAAGGACTCGTCGTACAACCGACGCATCCACGGCAACACACCCATGACGCTTCAAGGTGCCGCCGCAGGCCAGGCGCTTTTGCAAACCGCCAGTGACCCGACAGGAACGCGCGTGCTGGGCATGCTCAACAACTGCGGCAACGGCCGCACCCCATGGGGCACGTACCTGACGTGCGAAGAAAACTTCAACGGCTACTTTGGCTGGAACGGCGCTCGCACACCCACCGCGCTGGAGTCTCGGTATGGTTTGGCCGCAGCAGGCTTCGGGTACCGCTGGCACACGGTGGACCCGCGCTTCGATTTAAACGTCGAGCCCAACGAACCGAACCGCTTTGGCTGGATCGTTGAAATCGATCCCTTTGCACCCGCAAGCACGCCCGTCAAGCGCACGGCGCTTGGGCGCTTCAAGCATGAAAATGCCGAACTCGTGGTCGCCACCAACGGCAAGATCGTGGTGTACATGGGTTGCGACGAACGCAACGAGTACGTGTACAAATTTGTTTCCACGGGCACGTTTGATCGTGCCAACCCTGGCAGCCCTGCCAACCGTCGTTTGTTGGACGCGGGCACCTTGTACGTGGCCAAGTTTGACGCGGGCAGCACCCAGGGTGACAAGTTGGGCAGCGGCTCTTGGATTGCCCTTGAGTTTGGGCAGAACGGGCTGACGACGGCCAATGGTTTTGCAAACCAAGGCGATGTGTTGATTCGCGCTCGCCAAGCAGCCGACCGCGCTGGCGCCACGATGATGGATCGCCCGGAGTGGGTGAGTGCCAACCCCAACAAGCCGGGTGAAGTATTCATCACCTTGACCAACAACAATCGCCGCGGCGGCACGGTATCCAACAACCCCGATGGCAGCACGGTGGCGGGCTCGTCGCGCCCTGCCGTGGACGATGCCAACCCACGCAGCAACAACGTTTGGGGCCATATTGTTCGCTGGAACGAAGCCAATGCCGATGCAACCGCGCTGGCATTCACTTGGGACATCTTTGTGCTGGCGGGTCAACCAAGCGTTACCGATGCGCGGGCACCGTCGAGCAACATCAATGCGGGCAATCTCTTCAACAGCCCGGATGGTTTGGCGTTTGACGGGTTCGGCGACTTTGGATTCAGTCGGACGGCAGCTACGCAAACACGGGTGACTTTGCCAACATGGGCAACAACCAAATGCTGGTGGCCGACCCGCAAACCAAAGAGATCCGACGTTTTCTGGTAGGACCGTCTGGCTGTGAGATTACCGGGATTACCTGGACACCTGACCGCAAGACAATGTTTGTGAATGTTCAACATCCAGGTGAGGTGGGCAACCACCCACGTGCACCGAAGTCGGCGGCCGGTGTGGTCCTTACCGACAATGAGATTGCTCGCAACGCCACCGTTTTCTCGCAGTGGCCCACTGCCGGCGCGCGTCCGCGCGCTGCGACGGTGGTGGTGCGGCGCGTGGACGGCGGTGTGATTGGCGCATGACGCGCCTTTGCAATTGATGACCCTAACGTGCGCCTATGCGCATGGGCTCACGCCCTTTTTGAGGCCCGCGATGCGGGTCTTTTTTTTTGCTTTTTGCTTTTTTGCTTTTTGCTTTGTCTGCCTTTGCTGGGAGTGGCGCTGGGTCAGGCGCAGACGCCCAGGGCAGCGTCCGCGCCTTCGTGGTACGGAGCTACCTGCATTCTTTAACAGCCGGGAATAGGGACATCTTCGCGCAGGACCGCACGGGCGGCTTGCGGTGGGTGGGTGGGGCTCACTGTGGGACGGCGAGAAGCGCAGGGCTTGATGCCCGCGCGCGCAGCGCGCCTCAAGCTCTGACTCGTCGCAACTGTTTGAGCGCAGCGGCCAAAGGCCGCGCAGCGAGATGGTATGGACGCCTCCCACCTCGTCAATCACGCAGGCACCAGCGCCACCATGCCTATTTAGGGGTGGGGTCTCGCGCCGTGCGGCATTGAGTGCCAAAGTGGTGATGTTGATCAACCCCTTGATGACGGAGACCCCACATGAATGCTACGACTTATGGCGTGGACACTGCCAAGAATGTGTTCCAAGTGCACTGGGTGGATACCGACACAGGCGAGATTGGGCGTAAGAAGATCAAGCGCGCCAAGTTCGTGGAATTCTTCGCTCAGCTGCAGCCAGCGGTGGTGGCCATGGAGGCTTGTGGAGGCTCCCACCACTGGGCGCGAACGCTTGGCCGCTTGGGTCACGATGTGCAGTTACTGCCTGCTGCGCAAGTGCGCGCCTTCGTGCGCGGCAACAAGGACGACGCAGCCGATGCGCGCGCCATCTGGCTGGCGGCCAAGCAGTGCGACATCCGCCGCGTTCCCGTCAAGGACGAGCAGCAGCAAGCGGTACTGTCGCTGCACCGCACGCGTTCCCACTGGGTGAGCGTGCGCACAGCCACCATCAACGCCTTGCGCGGCCTGTTGGTGGAGTTCGGTGTGGCGCTGCCGCAGGGCAAGAAGGCAGGCCTCAGCGCTTTGGCTGAACAGCGCGCGCAGCTGGATGCGGTGCTGCCCGTCATCATGGTGAACTTGGTCAACGAGCAGCTGCGAGCCCTGGCTGAGTTGGACCACAACGTGGCGGTGATGGATGCGCAGATTGCGCTGATGCAAAAGGCCATGACAAGCGCGACCAGGCTGCGGCAAGTGCCTGGCCTTGGGGTGCTCGGGGCCACGGCCACGGCAGCCGTGCTGGGTGATGGCAAGGCGTGGCGCAGTGGGCGCGAGTTCAGCGCCAGCCTGGGGTTGGTACCAGGGCACACGGGCACCGGTGGCAAGGTGCGCATGGGCCGCATCACCAAACGCGGTGACCCGTACCTGCGCACGCTCATGATCTGCGGCGCGCGAGCCGTGATGCAAGGCACCAAGCACCCAGCATGGATCGATGCGATGTTGTTGCGTCGGCCCTTCAACGTGGTGGTGGTGGCCGTGGCCAACAAGATGGCGCGTACCGCCTGGGCGCTTGTGGCGCATGCCAGGCCGTATGAAGCCGCCTGGGCTTCACGTCTACCAACGACGCAGGAGAAGCAAAGCCTTGCAGCCGGCGCCTAACGTTAACGCGCCAAGATTACAAAAAACCAAACGAACACAAGGAGCAACCACAATGCCGTAGCAGGTTGCCCTCAGCCGTGCGCGAGGGGGCGTTGAAGAAGTGATGGAGAAGCGGTTCAGACCGTGGGTTGATCAAGCCGACGCAAAACTAGGGCAAGCCTTGTGCAAAGCCCGGTAGCGAGATGGGCATCAACCTCGCGATTGACCATCAAGGCCAGTGGCACGACCGGTGCTGCGCCAACAGGCCGGATATAAGACTGCCGTTGACTCGCCAACCAAAACTTCCAAAACACCCTTGCCACACGGGAGGCGTCCATATAAGTTTTGCGACGGGGCTTCAAGACCGAGCATCGCAGCGCAGTCGATGCGCAGCATCGACCGTCACAGTGTGAGCCCCACCCGCCCACCGCAAACCGCCAACCCAAGCACCAACAGCCCCCGCAAAAGCAAAAGCAAAAGCAAAAAAATTAAAACAGCGATCGCTGCACCGCCGCAGCAGACAAGCCGCATTGAGAAGAAACGTCAAGTTGCAGCGGCGTTACCGACGATGGCGTCACAGTACGCACAAACTGCGACGTGTCAAGCGGCGTTCGCTCGGTCAAGTACCCCAACCGCTTGACCGTCTTGTCAAACCGCTGCCGCAACAACATCGACCAAATGCCCTCGCCCGTCATGCGTGTGTTGAAGCTCGGATCGTTGTCACGCCCGCCCCGCAGCTCGCGGATGCGCGCCATCACACGCGCTGCGCGGTCGGGGGCGTGTTGTTCAAGCCATTGCTGAAACAACGGATTCACCTCCCAGGGCAAGCGAATCACCGTGCTGAACGCCGTGATCGCCCCCGCCTCGCGCGCCGCAGCAAGTACCCGCTCAAGCTCGGGCTCATTGAGAAAAGGAATGATGGGCGAAACGCTTACGCCCACTGGGATCCCAGCAGCCGCCAGGCGTTTGATGGTTTCAAGGCGCCGGGCAGGTGCCGCTGCACGCGGCTCCATCGCACGCGCAAGCGTGTTGTCGAGTGTGGTGATGGACACATAAACGGCCGCCATGCGCTGTGCCGCCATCGGTGCAATCAAGTCCATGTCGCGCTCGATGCCCGCTGACTTGGTGATGATCGAATAGGGATGCTTGAATGCAGCCAGCACCTCAAGCAATGCACGCGTGATGCGCAACTTGCGCTCGACAGGTTGATACGCGTCGGTGGCTGAACCGATGTTCAGCGATGTGGGCGTGTAGTGCTTGTGGCTCAGCGCCGCCCGCAACACGTCAGCCGCGTTGACCTTGGCAATGATGCGTGTCTCAAAATCAAGCCCCGGCGACATGTCGAGGTAGCTGTGCGTGGGACGCGCAAAACAATAGATGCAACCGTGCTCACACCCACGGTAGGGGTTGATGGACAAGTCGAACGGAATGTCGGGTGAATCGTTGGCACTGAGGATGGTGCGGGTTTCTTGCTCAATGATGGTGGTGCCGGGTGCCACCACCGCTTCTTGCACCTGCTGCTCGAGCGTGCCCCAGCCATCGTCATGCGCTTCTCGGGTGTCGCGATTGAAACGTGACCCCATGCTGGACGGCGTGCCACGGCCCTTGATAACCGGCGCATCACGCACGTCGGCCTGCTGCTGAATGAAGATGGTTCGCTTGCCTTGCACCCGAACACTGTATATATTAACAGATCCCCAGTCAAGCCAGAACGATCAGACCATCAAGTCAGCGACGACAGAAACTGCTTCAACTCCGGCGTTTGGGGGTTGTCAAACAGGGCGCTGGGTGGTCCCTCCTCATGCACCAACCCTTGGTGCATGAATATGACACGGTCGCTCACCTTGCGCGCAAAGTGCATCTCGTGAGTCACCATCAACAAGGTCATGCCGTCTTGTGCCAACGTCTCAACCACCTTGAGCACCTCACCTACCAATTCGGGGTCCAACGCGCTGGTGATCTCGTCGCAAAGCAACACCGCTGGCTGCATGGCCAAGGCTCGCGCGATGGCCACACGCTGCTGTTGACCACCTGAAAGTTGGTCGGGCATGGCGTCAAATTTTTCAGCCAAGCCCACACGATCAAGCAGTTTGCGCGCCTGTGCCGCCGCCGTCGTTGCGTCAGTCTTTTTTACCAGCGACGGCGCCAGCATGATGTTTCGCCCAACCGTCAGGTGGGGAAACAAATTAAAGCTTTGAAACACCATGCCAACCTGCTGGCGAAGCGCGCGCATCGCCAATGCATTGTCTTGCACCAGGGGCTTGCCATCCACCAAGAGCGAACCCTCCTGGAACGGCTCAAGCCCGTTGATGCACCGCAGCAGCGTGCTTTTGCCAGACCCACTTTTGCCGATGATCGCGATCACTTCGCCAGCCGCGACGTCCAAGGTGATGCCCTTGAGCACCTCATGGTGGTCGAACCGCTTTCGCAGGCCTTTGATTTCAATGAGCGACACGGAACCGCCTTTCAAGCGTTCTGGCGTACCAGCTGATAGGGAAGCAGAGCGCAAAGTACAAAACAGCCACGCAGCTGTAAACCACGAAGGGCTTGAACGTGGCATTGGTGATCATCGTCCCTGCTTTGGTGAGCTCGATAAAGCCAATCACCGAGGCCAGTGCTGTCCCTTTGATGACTTGAACCAAAAAACCCACGGTGGGCGGAACGGCAATTCGGACGGCCTGCGGCAGCACCACATGGCGCAGCTGCTCGCCAAAACTCAATGCCAGGCTTTGCGCGGCCTCCCATTGCCCCTTGGGGACTGCAGCCACACAGCCACGCCAGATCTCAGCTAAAAACGCACTGCTGTAGAGCGTTAGCGCCAGCGCGGCCGCAACCCAAGCTGACGTCTTGACACCCAGCAGCGCCAAGCCAAAGTACGCCAAAAAAAGCTGCATCAAGAGCGGCGTGCCTTGAAAGATCTGCACGTACGCACCCACCAAGCGGTGCGCCATACGCGACTTGCCGAGCCGCAAGATCAACAACGCCAACCCCACCAGGCCACCACCCACAAAGGCAATCAGCGACAGCACCACCGTCCAGCGGGCGGCAAGCAGCAGGTTGCGAAGAATGTCCCAAAGGGAAAACTCAACCACAAGGATTCCGCGTCAGCGTCCAAAAAAGAAGCGCGGGCCAAGCCAGTTCAACAGCTTGCGCAGACCCATCGAAAGCGCCAAGTAAATTGCCGTGGCAACAATGAATGCCTCGAACGCCCGAAAGTTTCGGCTTTGAATCAAGTTGGCCGCGTAGCTCAACTCCTCGGTTGAGATCTGCCCGCACACGGCCGAGCCCAACATCACGATGATGATTTGGCTCACCAGCGCAGGCCATACTTTCTTCAAGGCCGGCGGCAACACCACACGCAAGAACACCTGTGCCGGGGCCAGCGCAAGGCTCATGGCAGCTTCCACCTGCCCACGCGGCGTGGCTTGGATGCCGGCTCGCACGATTTCGGCGGCGTAGGCGCTGAGGTTGACCACCATCGCTACCACTGACGCCACTTCAGGCGACAGCCGCAGCCCGGCCGCCGGGAGGCCAAAGAAGATGAAGAAGAGCTGCACGATGAAAGGCGTGTTGCGAATCAACTCGACGTAGGCGCCCACCGCCCATCGCAAGCCCAAAGGGCCATGCACACGCGCCCATGCGCACGCGATGCCCACGGCCAGCCCCACCGTCGCTGAAACGCCCGTCAGCGCAACGGTCCAAGCCACCCCCTTGACCAGCAAGGGCCATTGGCCTAGGACAGCGCCAAAATCGAATTCAATCACGGCTACTGCGGCAGGTCACCCGCAGGGCGACCCAGCCACTTCATCGCCATCTTGTCCAGATCGCCATTCTTCTTGCCTTCGATCAAGATCTCGTTAACCTTAAGGCGCAATTTGTCTTCACCTTTACCCACGCCAATGAAGTTAGGGCTGTCCTTGAGCAACAACTTGTACTCGCTCGCCAGTTGGGGATTCTTGGCCATCATGTTGCCGGCCACCGAGGCGCCAGTGGCAATCAACTGGGTTTGGCCTGACACAAAAGCAGAAACGGTGCCGTTGTTGTCTTCAAAGCGCTTGATGTCCGTGCCCGATGGTGCCACTTTGGTCAACTCTTGATCTTCAATGGCACCGCGCGTCACAGCAATCGACTTGCCAGCCAAGTCGGCGAAGCTCTTGACATTGAGCGTTTTGGCAGCAAAGACCGCCTGAAAAAATGGGGAGTACGCGGCCGTGAAGTCGATGACCTTCTCGCGCTCTGCATTTTTACCCAGCGTTGAAATCACCAAGTCTGCTTTCTTGGTTTGCAGGTAAGCAATTCGGTTGGCGCTGGTCACGGCCGTCAATTCGACCGCAACGCCAAGCTTGGTGGCGATGTAATTCGCCATGTCGATGTCCAACCCTTGGGGTTTGAGGTCGGTCCCCACAAAACCGTAAGGCGGAAAGTCGGTTGGGATGGCAATGGTGATTTTCTTCGCCTTCATCACGTCGTCCAACGCCGACTGCGCTTGCACCGAGACGGCACTCATGAGGGCCATGGCGGTGAAGCCAAGAATGATTTGCCGCTTGAAAAGACGCATGGAAACACTCCCAATCTAGTTAAGGAAACCAAACACGATTCTGCACCGCACCGTGGCTGATTCTTGATGAATCGACAGCTATTTCGGTGTCATGGCTGCGTTGCCACTGCGCTGTGGGCCCACGCGCTGATCAACAAGGTTTCCAGGTCATGCACCGGACGCCCTACCGTTAGCTCAACAGCGTGCCGGTACGGTGCCATGTTGGTGCACTCCAGCACCACATCGGTCACGTCAGGGCGCCGCGCCATCAAGGCGCTGGCTGCCGCGATCACATCGAGCTCGGCCTGCGCCAAGTCAAGTTGTGCCTCGTTGCCCATGATGCGGCGATAAAACTCACACCCTGCTTCGATCCCTTGCAACGGCGTGCCGCTGGGAACCTCGGCCGCCTGCAAAACGGCCTGGTCGAGCGCGCCCGCATCGATCGTGATCACGCCCGGGTTGGCCAAGCGCTTGCAATGCAGCAGACTGGACGAAATAACCGGCACGGTGACACTGGCAGCAAGGGCCGCCTGATGGCGTACCAAAAAACCGCAACTGGTGGTGATCATCGTCGCACCTTGAGCCTGCAGCTTGCAAGCAGCCTGCAAGAAGGGCCCCAACAACGCGTTATCGGTTTGCTGCACGACGCGCTGAGGCGAGGCGCCCTGCACCACTGCGTAAACCACTGGAATGCCCGCGCGGGCCCACGTGGCCGGGTTTCCGACGTCGCCCAATGGCCGAGGGAACTGGGTGTCGAGCATCAGCACACCCAACAAGCCATGTGTAAAAGAAGCCACCGTCAACCCGCCTTGTTCACGACGGTCGAGGGTGGCTGTTGCAGCGGCATGCGCTCGGCCATGGCGCTTGCCGTGTCATGTGGGGCAGTCTTACTTGGCGTTGAAAGCGTCAACCAGCTGCTTGCCCTCTGGGCCCGCCTTTTCAAGCCACTCTTTGAGCATCGTGTCGCCCACTTTTTTCATGTCGGCCGTCAAGGTTGCAGGCGGTGGCAGGATGTTCATGCCGTTTGCTTTGAGCTTGTCCAACGAGTCGGTGTTGGCCACCTTGCTGGCAGCCCAGCCACGCACTTCAGCGTCGGCAGCAGCTTTGAGCAGCGCTTGTTTGGTGGGGCCGTCCAGCCCGTCAAAGGCTGCCTTGTTGATGAGCACTGCGTTTTTGGGCAGCCAAGCTTGGGTGTCATACCAGTACTTGACGTGCTCGTGCAGCTTGGCGTCCCACCCGGTGGAGCCGCTGCTGATCATGCTTTCGGCCAAACCGGTGGCAAATGCCTGACTGACCTCGGCGGCTTGCACCGTGACCGGTTGTGCGCCAACCAGCTCGGCAATGCGTGCAGTGGCGGGGCTGTAGGCACGCCACTTCACACCCTTCAAATCAGAGGCCGCAGCCAGCGGCTTTTTTGAGTAGATGCCTTGGGGAGGCCATGGCACTGCATAAAGCACCATCATCCCTTGCTCCGCCAACTTTTTGTCCATCAATGGTTTTTGGATCTTCCACAACTTGGCCGAGGCGTCGTAGCTGTCGGCCAGAAACGGCAAGCCGTCGGCGCCAAAAATCTGCCACTCATTTTGAAAGTTGGCCATCAATATCTCGCCCAACTGGGCTTGGCCGCCTTGCACGGCCCGCTTGATCTCGGGCGCCTTGAACAGCGATGCGCCCGGGTGCACCGTGATCTTGAGCTTGCCGGCGGTGGCTTTGTCGACGTCGTTGGCAAACGCCACCAGGTTCTGGCTGTGAAAGTTGCCTGCCGGGTAGGCCGCAGGCAAGTCCCATTTCACCTGGGCCTGGGCGCTTGCAGCGGCCAACAGGGCAGCTGTCGCGAGGAGGGACTTCAATGCATGCTTCATGGGGAGCTCCGTGTGTGGTGGGCCAACGGCAGTCGGCCTCGTCCTGCGCCGCAGTGTAGACCGACCGGGTGCGCGGCCGTGTTGGGGCATTTCCCCAGGGCTGCTGGGGCTACAGAACGAAGCGCTGCGCCCTGAACGGTGCAGCGGCGATGGGTAGCGCCTGGTTGAACATCAGGGCACCCAGCAAGGCCGCCGTGCCCGCCGACGTGCTGAACCCAATGTGCTGGTGCCCCAGCGCCAACCACAAGCCCGGCAGGCGCGGCAAGTCGCCGATGATAGGTCGGCTGTCGGGTAAGGTGGGGCGGCTGCCAACCCAAGGCTCACTTTGAAGGGCCTCGCCCATCGGAAACGCCGCCATCGCGTCTTGGTGCGCCTGGTGCAGTTGCACCCGGTTTGCAGGCGCATCACGCTCGTTGAGCTCGACACCCGTCGTCAACCGCAACCCTTGGGCCATCGGCGACAACACACACCCCGCTCCCGTGTCGTAAACCGGGCGCGACAGCTTTTTGTCGCCGACCCAGGCGTAGTTCATGTGGTAACCACGTTCAAACGCCATCGGCAAGCGAACATTGAGCCGCTGCAAGAGCGTTGGGCTCCATGGCCCCAGCGCCACCACGACCCGGTGCGTGCGCGTGGTCTTGCCGCCGCTGTGGTGTACAGACCAGTCGCCATCGTTGCGGGTTGAAGGCTGCAAGTGCTCCACCTCGGCCTGGACCAACACGCCACCGCGCGACATGAACAAGTCCGCATACATTTGAACCACGCGTCCAGGGTCGTCCACCGACGCAGCATCTTGAATCCACAGCGCCCGCTCAAAAATCGGGGCGAGATGCGGCTCGAGTTCTTGCAGCGTCGATGCATCCAACACCTCGTGCTTGACATCGAACTTGGCATAGGCGTCACGGGAAAGCTGGCTGGCCACAAAAGCTGCTTCGCTTCGATAGAGCATCAGCCAGCCCGTGTCGCGCCAGTGTTGCTGCGCATGTGCCAAACCCACCAAGCGCCGATGCTCTGAAAGCGACAACTCGATCAGTGAGTTCAGGGCAGCGCAGGTCGCGTTGAACGTTTCGCGGCGACCGTTGGCCACAAAGGCTTTGCCCCACGCGGCTTGTCTCAACAGGTAAGCGGCATTGATGCGAAGATGGTTTGACCCACGCATCAGCATGCGGGGCAACGCGGCGCGCAACCCGGGGCTGTTGAAGGGCACCAGCGAGCTTCGCGACAAAACGCCTGCGTTGCCAAAAGATGTCTCGCTGCCCGGTGGCTTGCGATCCATCAGCGTGACGTTGGCGCCAAGGCGTTGCAATTCAAGCGCGCAGCAAACACCCACCGCGCCAGCGCCAAGCACCACCACCGACTGCCGGTCGATGCCCATTCAATGCACCCTCACAAGCGCAAGCGCAGCATCAGTAATCTTGGCTGGAGCCAACCGCCATGTTGTCAAAGCGGGTCAACGGCTTCAAGAAGGTCAGCTCGATCGTCCCCACCGGCCCGTTGCGCTGCTTGCCGATGATGATCTCCGCGACCCCAGGCTTGGTGGACTCTTTGTTGTAGTAGTCATCGCGGTAGATGAACATGATCACGTCGGCGTCTTGCTCGATGGCGCCCGACTCGCGCAGGTCGCTCATCATGGGGCGCTTGTCAGGGCGGGTCTCCACACTTCGGTTGAGCTGCGACAGCGCTATCACAGGGCACTGCAGCTCTTTGGCCAGAGCCTTCAGCCCGCGAGAGATTTCACCAATGACCGTGGCACGGTTTTCGTCGTTTTCGCTGGTGCCACTCATCAACTGCAAGTAATCCACCACGATCAGGCCCAGCTTCCCGCACTGGCGGGCTTGGCGGCGCGCACGCGCCCTGACCTCGGCCGGGTTCAGCGCGGGGGATTCATCGATGAACATGTTGGCTTTGCCAAGTTTGTCGACGGCCTCGGTCAAGCGCGACCATTCGTCGTCGCGCAGGGCGCCGGTGCGCAGGTGTTGCTGGTCGATTCGCCCCAGCGAGCCCACCAAGCGCAAAGCCAGTTGTGAAGCGCCCATCTCCATCGAGAACACGGCCACAGGCAAACCCTCTTGCACGGCCACATGCTCGGCGATGTTGAGGGCGAAGGCGGTTTTACCCATTGACGGACGCGCCGCCAAGATGATCAAGTCACCCGGCTGCAAGCCCGCCGTCATGCGGTCCAGATCGTAAAAACCGGTTCGCACACCCGTGACTTCTTCAGCGCCGTTTTCGTACAGCTCGGTCACACGGTCGATCAATTGCACCACCAGCTTGTCGATGGGCTGAAACCCCTGCTGCGAACGCGAGCCTTCTTCACCAATCTGGAAGACACGCCCTTCGGCCTCGTCCAGAATTTGCGTCACCGTGCGGCCTTGAGGGTTGAAGGCTTTGGTGGCGATCTCGTCGCTTGCTTCGATCAGCTTGCGCAGAATGGCGCGCTCGCGAACGATCTCTGCGTAGCGGCGCAGGTTGGCTGCACTGGGCACACTTTGCGCCAAAGCATTGAGGTAGGCAATGCCGCCGCAAGCTTCGGCTTTGCCCAGCGACTGCAACTGCTCAAACACCGTGATCACGTCAGCCGGCTTGGTGGCGTTGGTGAGGGTGCCGATGGCGCCATAAATGACGCGGTGTTCAAACCGGTAAAAATCAGAGTCGCGCAGCAAGTCGGCGGCCCGGTCCCAGGCGCTGTTGTCCAGCAGCAGCCCGCCCAACACACTTTGCTCGGCCTCGATGGAGTGCGGCGGCACACGCAGGCGTGCCACCTCGGGGTCGGCGTAGGGTGGGCCTTGGTCTTTGGGTTCAAACACGGCGGACATGGAGCTTGGGCCTGATCGGATCGATGAGAGACGGAAAACGATTGAACGTGCAAGCGCCATCCTAAGCGCGTTGCATCAGCTCGCGTTCGAGAGCCTAGCTTGATATGGGACACTTGGCGAAGGACAAGTGCGTGCATGACCTGTGGGTAAGTTGTGATCCTGCGGTGGATGCGCACCCACTGCTGGCGCCCAAGCCTTGAAGCGCCAGCGCCGTCGCCCCCACCGGGGCCCCTATTTTCGGTCACAAGAGCCACAACATGCCGTCCAACCCGCCTGATTCTTTGTTCAAAGTGATCGGCGAAGCGCATCGTTGCGCCCTCGCCTTTTTGTTGGCCTGCCCCATGGTTGCCGCCATCCCCCTGGTGGCAGAAATGGTCCAACACGTGGCCGAAATAAGCAGCGGGCTGTACGTCAGCATGGACGCAGCCAAGGCTGCAGCCGAAGACCCCTTGCGCCTGGTTCTTGGCGTCATCAAGGTGATGGCCATGGGCCTGATGGGGTACTGGGTGCCACGCTACATCGCGTTGGGGTTCTCGCCAGCCCGGGCGTTGCAGCATGACTCACAGGCAGTCAAAACGTTTACCCCCTACTTTGTCTTTTCGCTGGCCCTGGTTGTCTTTGATTTGTTTGTCAAACCCAAACTCTACGAAGGCTGGTCCGGTGGCGCCAAGACGCTTGCCGGTAGCCTCGACTTTTTTGCCTTCTTGTTGCTGGGGTCAGCCCTCGCCGCATGGGCTGCCGCTGCGGCGCTGGGCAACCGTGCCATCGGCGCCGCGCAATCGGTCGCAGTGATGCGTGGCCACATAAATTGGGCTACCGCACTGACCTTCTTGGGCATGCTGCCGCTGATGATCGTGCACTACGGTTTGTTTTTATGGGCAGTGGGCCAACCCACCGTCATCGTATGGGCGCTGTGCCTGCTGGACAGCTTGGTGGTCGCTGCATTGGCTGCTTTGCTGGCCGCCCTGAGTTACCTCGGCGCGCGGCGTGCCGCCACGGCCAAAGGGCTTTCGCTGCTACCCACGCCACCGCCAGCGCCATGAAAAAAGCGCTGGGCGACCACCCTTGGGTGTTCGATCCAGCGCCTCTCTGAAGGCCGTGAGGCGTCTGACGCTCAGTCGGCCTCGCCCGACACAGCAATGGTGACATCGCTGACGACATCGCTGTGCAGTGCCACGCTGACGGGGTGCAACCCAACCGTCTTAAGCGGCCCATTGGGCATGCGCACTTGCGACTTCTGACACATCGAAGCCCGTCTTCTTGAGTGCGTCGGCCACGTCTTGGTTGGTGACCGAGCCAAACAAGCGGCCGTCCACGCCCGCCTTTTGGGTGATTGGCACGGTGATGCCGCTCAACTTCTCGCCAACGGCCTGCGCCTTGGCGAGCTTCTCGGACGCTGCTTTTTCCAGCTCCGCGCGCTTGACTTCAAACTCTTTGATCGCCGACTCGGTCGCGCGACGCGCCAACTTGCCGGGGATCAAGAAATTGCGTGCGTAGCCGTCTTTGACGCGAACAACATCGCCCAAGTTGCCCAGGTTGACCACTTTTTCGAGCAGGATAATTTGCATGGTGTGGGGTTCCCTTTAGACCTTGTGCTGGTCGCTGTACGGCAGCATCGCGAGGAAGCGTGCGCGCTTGATGGCCGTGGTGAGTTGGCGCTGGTAGAAGCGCGCGTGTCCCCGTCAAACGTGCAGGGGTGATCTTGCCGTTTTCACCGATGAAGTCGCGCAGGGTGTCGATGTCTTTGTAGTCGATCGACTTCGACATTGGCGACGGTGAAGCGACAAAACCGCTTGCGCCGAAACAGCAGCGATTGCTGGTTGCGCTTGGGTTTGCGGTCTTTGCTGAATTTGCCTTTGCCACGTGGAGGTGCCATGGTGAAGATGCTCCTGAATGCTTAAAAATGAAAGTTGCTGATGCGAGCCTTGAAGCTCGGCCTGAACTACGACAACAAGTCGACGAGTGTTTACATGAAACACCACGCCGCGTCCGTTGCGTGCCGCCGCCAAAAACCCGGTAAAAACCGCCTCGGTGCCCAGTTCGTGGGCTGCGAGGCTTGCTGTGATGCTGTGTCCGATGGCTTTGGATCTGATCTCCACTGCCACGCTGCGCATCTGGCTGTCTTCACGTGCCTGGCCTTCGTGCTTGAGCACGAAGTTCAGGGCGGGTAATCCAGCAGGCGTGTATCGCAAGGGGCTGCGCTCAACCAGTTGAGCTTGCAGCACCAGCCGGTTGAGGCTGGCTGCGACGCCTTGGTTCAGGCCGTTTGCTCCCGAGGTTGGTGCTGGGTTGGTGGCGCGGCCTTGCGGGCTTCGTCACGCTCGACTTGCTTCATCATGCTCGACGGCGCTGTTTCGGCCTTGTCTTTGACCACCGTGAGGTGGCGCAACACGGCGTCGTTGAAGCGAAAACCCGTCTCGAGCTCCGTCAACGTGGCGGGCGAGCACTCGATGTTGACGCACAGGTAGTGCGCCTTTGCAAGCTTGTTGATCATGTAGGCCAACTGACGGCGGCCCCAGTCTTCAACGCGATGCACTTTGCCTTCGGCGGCCGTGACGAGCGCTTTGTAGCGCTCGAGCATGGCAGGAACCTGCTCGCTTTGATCCGGGTGGATCAGCAGGATGATTTCATAGTGACGCATGGATTCTCCTTGTGGATTTCGGCACGCTGAGCCGAAAGCCGCTGCACGCGTCGGGTGTGCTGGCGGCAAGGGTTGGAAGCATCATTGCGTGCAATGACGGCTGTGCTCACAAGCCGGGAACGCTTGCGAACAACCTCGGAGTATAGCCGATAGAGCCGTCAGTGGCCCCACGCCCAACCCCTGCGTCCCACCCCTCGCGCTACGCCCCCTTGGCCAGCTTCTGCCAGGTGTCGACCACGGAATCGGGATTGAGCGAAATGGACACGATGCCTTCTTGGGCAAGCCAAAGGGCAAAGTCGACGTGGTCGCTGGGGCCCTGGCCACAAATGCCGATGTATTTGCCTGTGGCGCGGCAAGCAGCAATGGCGCGTGAAATCAATGCCTTGACCGCCGGATCGCGTTCGTCAAAGTCTCCCACCAACTGCTCATGGCCCGAATCGCGGTCCAGACCCAGCGTGAGTTGGGTCAAATCGTTGGAGCCGATGCTCATGCCATCAAAATGCTCCAAAAACTGATCGGCAAGGATGGCGTTGCTGGGCACCTCGCACATCATGATCAAACGCAAACCGTTCTGGCCGCGCTTGAGGCCACGTTCGGCGAGCATCTCGGCGACGCGCTGTGCCTGCTTTACCGTGCGCACAAACGGCACCATGATCTCAACGTTGTTCAGCCCCATGTCGTTGCGCACGCGTTTGATGGCTTCACACTCCATCGCAAAGGCATCGCTGAAGTCACCGCTGATGTAGCGTGAAGCGCCGCGGAACCCCAACATGGGGTTTTCTTCATCGGGCTCGTAGCGCGTGCCGCCAATCAGTTTGCGGTACTCGTTGCTCTTGAAATCCGACAAGCGAACGATCACCGGCTTGGGCCAAAAGGCGGCAGCGATGGTGGCCACGCCCTCGGCCAGCTTGTCCACGTAAAACGCGCGCGGCGACGCATGGCCACGCGCAACCGACTCCACCGCCTTCTTCAAGTCAGCGTCGATGTTGGGGTAGTCAAGGATCGCCTTGGGGTGCACACCGATGTTGTTATTGATGATGAACTCAAGTCGTGCCAAACCCACGCCCGCATTGGGCATTTGGGCAAAGTCAAAAGCCAGCTGTGGGTTGCCCACGTTCATCATCACTTTGATCGGGGTGTAAGGCATCTCACCGCGCTTGACTTCGCTGATCTCGGTGTCCAGCAGGCCGTCGTAGATGAAGCCCGTGTCACCTTCAGAGCAAACCACCGTGACCAGCGCACCGTCTTGCAGCTTGGCTGTGGCGTCACCACACCCCACCACAGCTGGAATGCCCAGCTCACGCGCGATGATGGCGGCGTGGCAGGTGCGCCCGCCACGGTTGGTCACGATGGCGCTGGCGCGCTTCATCACCGGCTCCCAGTTGGGGTCGGTCATGTCGGTGACCAGCACGTCGCCGGGTTGCACCATGTCCATCTCGGCCACCGACTGCACCAGCCGCACGGGGCCGGTGCCGATCTTTTGACCGATGGCGCGGCCTTCGGCCAAGATGGTGCTGGTGCCCTTGAGCTTGTAGCGGTGTTCTACCTTGCCCGCCGCTTGGCTCTTCACGGTCTCGGGGCGCGCTTGCAAGATGTACAACTTGCCGTCCACGCCGTCCTTGCCCCACTCGATGTCCATCGCACGACCGTAGTGCTTCTCAATGATGAGGGCGTAGCGCGCCAACTCGGTCACGTCAGCGTCGCTGAGCGAGTAGCGGTTGCGGTGCTCGGGCGAGACGTCGACTGTCTTCACCAATTTGCCCGTAGCGATGCGCTCAGACTCGCTGGCGAACTCCATCTTGACCAGCTTGGACCCCAAGTTGCGGCGAATCACGGCCAACTTGTTGGCCTTGAGTGCAGGCTTGTGAACATAAAACTCGTCGGGGTTGACGGCCCCCTGCACCACCGTCTCACCCAGGCCCCAGCTGGACGTGATGAAGACGACATCAGTAAAGCCTGACTCGGTGTCGATGGTAAACATCACACCAGCCGCCCCCAGATCACTTCGCACCATGCGCTGCACGCCGGCCGACAAGGCCACGTCGGCGTGCGCAAACCCTTTGTGCACACGGTAGCTGATGGCTCGGTCGTTGTAGAGCGAGGCAAACACCTCTTTCATCTTGTGCAGCACGTCGTCGATGCCCACGACGTTTAGAAACGATTCTTGTTGGCCTGCAAAGGACGCGTCAGGCAAGTCCTCGGCGGTGGCTGAAGAACGCACTGCGAATGAGGCGGTGCTGTTGCCAGCGGTCAGTTGTGCAAAACTGCTGCGCACGGCGGCATCAAGGTCGGCAGGGAATGGTGTCTCAACCACCCACTGTCGAATCTCGGCCCCTGCTTGCGCCAGCGCGCGCACGTCGTCGGTGTTCAGCGTTGCCAGGCGATCATTGATGCGTTTGTCCAAGCCGCCGTGGGCCAGGAACCGCCTGAACGCGTGGGCTGTGGTGGCAAAACCACCCGGCACGCGCACGTCGGTGGCTTTCAGCTGACTGATCATCTCGCCGAGGCTGGCGTTTTTACCGCCTACCACCTCGACGTCGGACATTCTTAAGTTTTCAAACGGTACGACCAGGGCGGTCGCCAAGTTAGCGTTGGACATGGGGAAGCTCCGAGACAATAAAACTTTGGGTGGTCCGCTGCCAAAATATGCGCCTGCATGGTGTTGCCATTTGATGGTTGTTGTTGGCGTTGGCGAGGCATGGCGGCGCGTTGGCGAGTCGGGTGCGGACGTATCACCCCATTCTACGAGCCGTACCGCCTATCATCGCTATCCCCCCTTCGAGCGAAACCCCACGCCATGGCCGACCGAACCGTGTTTTTTGTCTCAGATGGCACCGGCATCACGGCCGAAACCTTCGGCAATTCGGTCTTGGCGCAGTTTGCCCTGCGTCCTCGGCACGTTCGCAGGCCGTTCATTGACACGCTTGAAAAAGCCCAAGCCGTGGTCGACGAGATCAACAACACGGCCACCCACGAGGGTAAGCGGCCTGTGGTGTTCATCACCCTGGTCAACGCCGACATTCGCGACCTGGTCACCAGCGGCGATTGCAGGGGCATGGTGCTGGACATGTTTCGCACGTTTGTAGAGCCGTTGGAGGTTGAGCTGGGCATCAAGTCCAACCACCGGGTGGGCCGCTTCCTGGATGTGGCCATCAGTGGTGAGTACCACGACCGCATCGAGGCCATCAATTTTTCGCTCGCCCACGACGACGGCCAAAGCTCACGCAACCTGGACGTGGCCGACGTCATTTTGGTAGGCGTAAGCCGCAGCGGCAAAACCCCCACATCGCTGTACCTGGCCATGCAACACGGCATCAAGGCCGCCAATTACCCGCTCATTCCCGATGATTTCGAACGGGGCCACTTGCCCAAACCCCTGGCGCCCTACAAGAAGAAATGCTTCGGCTTGACGATCGACCCCGACCGCCTATCGCAAATTCGACATGAGCGCCGCCCCGGCAGCACCTACGCGTCGCTGAACAATTGCAAGCAAGAGGTTAGCTCTGCGGAATCCATGATGCGCCGCGAAGGCATTGAGTGGCTAAGCTCCACGCACAAGTCCATCGAAGAAATCGCCACGACCATCTTGCGCGATATACGCCCGGATCGATTGATTTACTGAACGTCAGCCACCCAGCGCCCTCACCGACTCATGCATGCAAATTGCCGCAGCCACCGCGACATTGAGCGACTCCTCGCCCCCCGGCTGCGCAATCCGAACCACCCGCGCACAAGCACTCAACAAAGCAGGCGCAACACCCTGCCCCTCATGCCCGACAACCCAAGCGCATGGGTATGGCAACGCAACCCGCCCCAAAACGTCAGACGCGTGAGAACTCGTCCCCACCCAAGGCAACGTCAACACTGACAGCGCCCCCTGATCAGCCTGCTCAATCAACGACAGCGCAAAGTGCGCCCCCATGCCAGCCCGCACCACCTTGGACGACCACAGCGCAGCCGTTCCCTTGAGTGCAACCACCTGCACAAACCCAAACGCCGACGCGCTGCGCAAAATTGAGCCCACGTTGCCGGGATCTTGCACGCGGTCAAGCACCAAAGTAGGCAAGTCGCCTCGGATCGGTGGCGCTACGGGCGTGCGCAACAAGTAGGCAATTGAAGCTGGGGACTCGAGCATGCCAATGCCCGCCATCAAGGCAGGCGACACCACCACAACGTTTTGCGCTGCCAAGGCCAGACGGCGCCCCGTCGGTTGTGCCCAGGCATCGGCTGTGACAAACGCATGGGTGGGCACGTGGTGGCGAAGCAGTGCAGCGCCGCACAGATGATCGCCCTCGATCCAACACAACCCTTGGGCACGCGAAAACGCAGCATCGGTGGCGATCTTGCGAGCGCGAACCACCAACGGGTTGTCACGCGACGTGATCGTGGTCACAGCAGCGCTCATGCTTTAGGCGCCCTTCGCACGGCTTGCCACCACACCACGATCGATCGCCAGGCGTACCGGGCCAAACGTGCGGCGATGCACCGCACACGGCCCGTGTTCCTGCAAAGCCTGCAAGTGCAAGGGCGTGGGATAACCCTTGTGCAGATCAAAACCGTACTGCGGGAAGGCTTCATGCAACGCCAAGCACAAGCGGTCTCGGTGAACCTTGGCGACGATCGAGGCGGCTGAAATGACTCGCACCTTGGCATCGCCTTTGACGATGGCCTCGGCCATCATCGGCAACGTCGGCAACCGATTGCCGTCCACCAACACCTTGCGCGGGGGCAGCCGCAGCGCATTCACCGCCCTTTGCATGGCCAGCATCGTGGCTTGCAAAATATTGAGTGCATCAATCTCTTCGACCGTTGCCAGCCCGACGGCGCAGCACAAGGCGCGCTCGTGAATCAACTCGCTCAGGCGCTCTCGTTGCAAGGGCGAAATGGTCTTGGAATCATGCAACCCGACAATGGGTCGCTTGTCGTCCAAGATCACTGCGGCCGCAACCACGGGCCCAGCCAACGGCCCACGCCCAGCCTCGTCCACACCGGCCACCAAACCCGGGGCGTCCCAATGGAGCCCCAATTGCTCAGCTCGAGAGAATTTTTTCGATGGCATCGGTTGCCGTCCGCGCCGTGTCGCGCTTGAGTTGGTGGTGCATCTCTGTGAATCGCGCTGCCAGTGCATCCACCTTTTGCGGTGAGTCGAGCCACGCCAAAATATCGGCGGCCAATCGCGTGGGCGTTGCTGCGTCTTGCACGCGTTCAGGTACCAAGAACTCCCGCGCCAGGATGTTGGGCAAGCCTATCCAAGGCAAGTACCCCATGCGCTTCATCATCTGGTAGCTGAGGCCGTTCATTCGGTAGGCAATCACCATCGGTCGCTTGAACAGTGCAGCTTCGAGCGTTGCGGTGCCACTGGCGATGAGTGTCGCGTCGCATGCAGCCAATGCCTCGTGCGAATGCCCGTCGACGATGGTCAGCGGCAGGTTGGACCCGTGCACTTGCACGATGGCGTCCAGGGCTTCCCTTCGGCCCGGTGCCACGGGGAGCACAAAGTGAAGGTCAGGCCGCGCGGTCGCCAGGCATTGCGCTGTCTGTAAAAAAAGCGCGCCCAACATGGCAATTTCAGAACCCCGGCTGCCCGGCAGCAACGCCACCAAAGGTGCCCCGGCAGGAAGCCCCAACACTGCACGCGCATCTTGTTTGGAAGCAGGTTCGACGGCGATGGTGTCGGCCAACGGGTGACCCACGTACGTTGCGTCGATGCCGTGTTCGGCCAAGAGCTTGGGCTCAAAGGGAAACACACAAAGCATGTGGTCGACGCTGCGTCGGATGGCTTTGATGCGCCCACCCCGCCACGCCCAAATGGAAGGACAAATGAAATGGATGGTGCGCACCCCAGCCTCATGCAACGTGGCCTCCAATCCCAGGTTGAAGTCGGGTGCGTCCACGCCGATGAAGGCATCGGGACGATCATCGAGCAGACGCCGCGCCAACTGGCGTCGGATGCCCGCGATCTCTCGGTAGTGTCGCAACACCTCAACGTAGCCACGAACCGCAAGTTTTTCTTGCGGCCACCAGCTGTCAAAACCTTGCGCCATCATTTGGGGGCCACCAATACCCCCGGCTTGCAGCGCTGGCCAGCGCGCCCGCAGGCCGCGCAAGAGCAGCGACGCCAACAAATCACCCGAAGCTTCCCCTGCCACCAGGGCCACGCGCGGTTTTGCTGCGGCAAACGTCATGGCCGCCTCCGCCCGGTTTGCATGGGCTAGCGGACGATGCCGCGATCGGCCGTGGCGAGAAAGCCCAACATCAACGACACGTCAGCGGCACTTTGTTGGGTCGGGTCGATCATTGACTGCATCGCCAAGCGCGACGCTTCAAGTGTGAGACCTTGCCGGTACAGTACTTTATGCATCTGCTTGACCTGGGCAATGCGCTCTGGCGAAAAGCCCCGCCGACGCAACCCCTCGCTGTTGATGCCTGTGGCCGCACAGGGATTGCCAGCTGCAGTGACAAAGGGCGGCAGGTCTTGCGATAGGCGAGTCTGAAAACCCGTCATGGCATGCGCCCCCACGCGCACAAACTGGTGAACGCCCGACAGCCCCCCCAAGAATACCCAATCACCCAGCTGCACGTGGCCCGCCAGTTGAACGGCATTGGCCAGGATGATGTTGCTGCCCAGTTGGCAATCGTGGGCAATGTGCACGTACGCCATGATCCAGTTGTGGTCACCCAAGCGCGTCACGCCGCCGTCCTGTACGGTGCCCGTGTTGATGGTCACGTACTCTCGAATGGTGTTGTGATCTCCCACCTCCAAACGCGTGGGCTCGCCTGCATACTTCTTGTCTTGAGGTGGTCCGCCAACGGTGGCAAACGGGTGGATGCAGTTGTGGCGCCCAATGGTGGTATGCCCGTCGAGCACGCAGTGGGCACCAATCACGCTGCCATCGCCTACCACGACGTTGGCACCAATGATGCTGTAGGCGCCTACATCAACGTTGCTGCCCAGCGAAGCGCCCGGAGCGATCAACGCCGTGGGGTGGATGGACGCCATCGGTTCAACCGACCTCGCGCATGGTGCACATGAGATTGGCCTCAGACACCAAGTCGTCGCCCACGGTTGCTTTGGCGACGAACTTGTAAATGCCCGCCTTGGCACGGTCGAGCTGAACATGCAAGACCAGGGCGTCGCCGGGCTCTACCGGGCGCTTGAAGCGAGCACCGTCCACCCCGGCAAGGTAGTAAACGATGTTCTTGCCCTCGGCGGCGGGTAGCGAAGCGAACGACAGCAGTGCTGCCGTCTGGGCCATGGCCTCAACAATCAGCACACCCGGCATCACCGGGCGCTGAGGAAAGTGCCCGATGAAGAATGGTTCGTTGATGGTGACGTTCTTGAGTGCTTTGATGCGCTTGTCTTGCTCCAGCTCAAGCACACGGTCAACCAGCAAAAAAGGGTACCGGTGCGGCAGCTTTTTGAGGATCTGGTGAATGTCCATCACAGGCATCATGATTTGAGCTTCTTTTCGAGTTCTCGCACACGGTCACGCAACTGGTGCAGGTTTCGCAGTGTTGCAGCATTGCGCTCCCACGAAGCATTGTCGTCGAAAGGAAAGCTGCCGCTGTAGTGGCCAGGCATGCGGATGGATCGGGTCACCACGGTGGCCACCGAAACCGTCACATGATCAGCGATCTCTAGGTGGCCAATGATGTTGGCGGCCCCACCGATGGCGCAATGTGCACCAATTTTGGTGCTGCCAGCCACCCCCACACAACCCGCCATGGCCGTGTGGGCGCCGATGCGAACGTTGTGACCGATTTGAATCAAGTTGTCGAGTTTGACACCGTCTTCAATGACGGTGTCGTCCAGTGCACCGCGGTCGATGCAGGTGTTGGCGCCGATCTCGACGTCGTCCCCAATGCGCACCGAACCCAGTTGCTCAATCTTGCTCCAGTGCTTGGCGCCCGCTGGACCCTCGGGTGCAAAGCCAAAACCGTCGGCGCCGATAACGACACCCGCGTGGACGATGCCTCGGTTGCCGATGCTGCATCCCTCGCCCAGCACCACGCGAGACGCCAGAAGGGTGTCCTCGCCCACGTGTGCGTGGGCGCCCACGTGGCTCAAGGGGCCAACCCTCGCGCGTGCGCCGATCACGGCATGCGCGTCGACCACCGCGTTGGCTGCCACAACGGCCGTGGGGTGCACCTGCGCCGTTGCATGCACCACCGCACTGGCATGCACGCCCGGCTCAACCCGGGGGCGCATGCTGCGTGCCCACCATTGGGTTAGTCGGGCATAGTAGAGATAAGGATCAGGCGTTACGATTGCGGCACCACGCCGACTAGCAGCTTCTTGCAGTTCGGGCGCCACGATGACGCACGCCGCCTGCGTGGTGTCGAGCTGCGGACGCAGCCGCGCCTGAGCCAAAAAACTGATGCAATCCACATCAGCGACCGCCAGTGGCGCAATGCGCTGAACCCGAATGTTGGCGTCGCCAACAAGCGCGCCACCCAGATCGCCGACGATTTGTGCCAGCGTCGCGTGCATGCGTGCGGCCGTCACTTGCCAGCGTTGAGCGCGTCGATCACCTTTTTGGTGATATCGACACGCGGGCTGGCAAAGATGACTTCTTGAATGATCAAATCGTATTTTTCTTGGTCAAAGATCTGCTTGATGATTTTGTTGGCGCGCTCGACCACCGCAGCCAGTTCTTCGTTTTTGCGCTGATTCAAGTCTTCTTGAAACTCGCGGCTGCGGCGCTGCAAGTCACGGTCTTGGTCGAGCAAGTCGCGCTGGCGGCGTGTGCGATCAGCCTCTGACAAGGTGACAGAGTCTTTGTCTAGCTTGTCGGACGCCGCTTTGAGACGCGCCGCGATGTCGTCGATCTCTTTCTTTCGCTTGCTGAATTCAGTTTCAAGCTTCGTTTGCGCTGCCTTGGCCATGTTGGCCTCTCGCAGCACCCTGTCGCTGTTGACATAGCCAATCTTGAGGTCTTGCGCAGCAGCAACCCCGCAGCATGCGACCAACGCCAGCATCCATGTGATCGATTTGAACCAAGTCATTGAAAGGCTGCTCCAATTTGAAACTGGAATTTTTCAATTCTATCGTTCGGTTTGCTCCGAAGTGGCACGCCCCAGCTGATGCGCAGGGGACCCACGGGAGATATCCAACTCAACCCAATGCCAGCCGAGGCCCGCAAGCTCGAAGCGGTCACCTTCTCGCGCTCACCCCAAACGTTGCCGACGTCGGTGAAGCCAAACAACCGCAAAGTTTTATCGTTGCCCCCACCCGGAACAGGCACGTAGAGCTCGACGTTGGCATTGAACTTTTTGGTGCCGCCAATGTAAGTGCCCGTCACGTCCACGGGGCCCAGAGACCCAGCATCGAAAACACGCACCGACCCCAAACCACCGCCGAAGAAATTCTTGAAGATGGGGAAGCGACGGTCGCCAATGGGCTTACCCCACCCAAACTCAGTGTTGAAGCCCAGCGTGAATTTGGGTGACAGCGGGATGAAGTGCTGGTACTGCGCATTGGCTTTGAGGTACTTGGCGTCCCCAATCGGAGACCATTCAAACGTGATGCGTTGGTACGTGCCGCGTGTGGGCACCAACAAGCTGTCGCGGTTGTCACGCGCCCAGCCAATGGTGAAAGGAAACGCATTGGCGCGTTGACCAAATTGGGCGCGGTACAAGATGTAGCTGTTGGGCAAAACGTCGCCCACAATTTTGGTGCTTTCGTAGCCGGCCCCGAAGTACACGGTGTCGAACTCGCTAAAAGGCACGCCAAATCGCAGCGTGGCCCCCGGCGTTTCAAGTTGGTAGGCATTGCTTTGGCTGTTAAGCGGGCGCGACGTTCGATAAAACAACTCGGTGGCCATTGAAACGCCGTCGACGGTGAAATAAGGGTCCACCGTGCTGAAGACCAAGTTGCGGTTGGTCTTGCTGGTGTTGAACTCAACCCCCAAGTAGTTGCCAGAGCCAAATACGTTCTCTTGCCGAACCGAGGCATTGAACCCAAGTTTTTCGGCGTTGGAATAGGTCATGCCCACCAACAAATTGCCCGTTGGTTTTTCTTCGACGGTAACGTTCAAGTCAACTTGGTCAACGGCCCCGTTCACCTCGGACGTGTCGAGCGTGACAGACCCCTCCTTGAAGAACCCCAAACGCTCCAAGCGATCGCGTGAGAGTTTGATCTTGGGGCCGTCGTACCACGCACTTTCAAACTGTCGAAACTCCCGTCGAATGACCTCGTCACGGGTTTTGCTGTTGCCCGCAATGTTGATGCGGCGCACGTAAACGCGACGTTGCGGTTGCGCCGAAAAAATCACATTGACTTGCGCTGTGTCGCGATCGATTTGCGGGCGCGACTCCACTTGTGCAAAAGCGTAGCCGTACTGCCCGAACAAGTCTGTTATGCGACGCGCTGTGTCGGCCACATCTTCGCTGCGATAGGCTTGCCCCGGCTTGACGGTGACCTGCGAAGCAAACTCCTGATCTCTTCCGAGGTAGACCCCCTCCAACTGCACGCCAGTGACGGTGTAACGCTGGCCCTCTTTCACGTTGATCGTGATGGCGATGTCTTCTTTGTCAGGCGACATGGTCACCTGCGTGGACGTGACAGCAAACTCCAGGTAACCGCGGTTGGTGTAGTGGGCGCGCAGCGTTTCCAAGTCTGCATTGAGTTTGGCGCGCGAATAGCGGTCGTTCTTGGTGTACCACGTCAACCAACCGCCGGTGGTCAGTTCAAACTGCGAAAGCAATGAGCTCTCGGAAAAAGCGGTAGCACCAACGATGCGAATCTCTTTGATCTGCGCCACGTCACCTTCGGTCATGGTGAACGTGACGTTGACCCGGTTGCGCTCGATCGGTGTCACTGTCGTGACCACCTCGGCGGCATACAAGCTCTTGGAGAGGTACTGGCGTTTGATTTCTTGCTCGGCGCGATCAATCACGGCTCGGTCGTAGGGCTGCCCCTCGCCGATGCCGGACTCTTTCAGGGACTTGAGCAGGGTGTCTTTGTCAAACTCTTTCAAGCCCACAAACGAAACACCTGCAATCGTTGCCCGCTCATCGATGATGATGACCAACACATCACCCTGCACTTCGATGCGAACGTCTTTGAACAGGCCCGTCGCAAACAACAAGCGCAAAGCCGCTGAGCCTTTGTCGTCGTTGTAGGTGTCGCCGACGCGAAAAGGCAACGCTGCAAACACGGTGCCGGGGTCCGTGCGTTGCACACCCTCAAGGCGAATGTCACGCAGCACAAAGGGCTCGACGGCATGCGCCGATGAAGCCGCAACGGCACAAACCAAGGCGGCAACAGGCTGCCAGTGAACAAGAGAAAAGATGGATGTCATGGGCAATGTCAGTGGCTGGCCAAATGGGTTGGTGCTCAGCGACCCACGTAGCGGGTCACGTCGTTTGAAAGGGCTATGAACATCAACAGCAGCAACACCACCGCACCACCGCGTTGGAGACGCTGCAGCCAGGCGTCAGATACGGGCCGTCCGGTCACGGCCTCAAAAAGATAATACATGAGGTGTCCCCCGTCCAACATGGGCAGTGGGAGCAAGTTAAGCACACCCAAGCTCACACTGACCGCCGCCAGGAAACCCAAGAAGTAGGTCAAACCCAATTGCACAGATTGCCCCGCCACGTCGGCGATGGTCAGCGGGCCACTGAGGTTCTTGACTGATGCATCACCGACCAAAATGCGGCCCAGCATGCGAACTGTCATGGACGATACGTCCCAGGTGCGTTGCAAGCCCAGACGAAGTCCATCCCAAAATCCGTATTGAACCGTCACCATTTGTGGGGCGCCGCCCACATTGGCATCGATTCGCCCAAACGCTTGTCCACCGTCGGTGACCTCACGCGGGCGCACGATTGCAGACTGGGCGATCCCAGCGCGCTCGATGCGCCACACCGTTTCGCGGCCGGCGCTGGCACGAATGCGTTGACGCAACGCTGCTGCATCGGGCACAGGCACCCCATCCACGCTCAGCACGCGATCACCTTCAAGCAGCCCAGCAGCCTGGGCAGCGCCTTCGGCGCGAATCGCCCCCAGCACAGGCAAACTGTAAGGACCACCGAGACCGATCTTCTTGACAGTTGCTGCATCCAGTTCTTTGGCGTTGAGCCTGTCGAGTGCCAACAGCACAGTCCGGGCGCCCTGACCGCTCGCGCCCGTCACCTGCAAATGCAAGGGCTGGGCGTTGATCGTGGCACGCATCACCGCCCAGGACACCTCGGCCATCGACTGAACGTCGCGCCACGCACTGCCATCCTCGGACACCGCGCGCACCCAATCGCCCGAACGCAAGTCGGCCTGTTCGGCATAGCTGCCCGGCAACGGCGACGACATCAGGGCCTTGGGCTCGCTCATGCCGATCCAATGGGCTGCGGCATAAAGCACCACGGCCAGCATCAAGTTGGCCGCCGGACCTGCCGCCACAATGGCGGTGCGCTTTAACAGCGATTGGCGGTTGAAGGCTTGCGACACCTCGCTGGCGTCCACCGGCCCTTCGCGCTCATCCAGAAACTTGACGTAGCCGCCCAATGGCAACGCAGCGACCGCAAATTCGGTGTGCAGGGGTGAGGCCTGGCGACGCCAGATGATCTTGCCAAAGCCCACTGAAAACCGCAGCACCTTGACGCCGCACAGGCGTGCCACTTTGTAGTGACCGTACTCATGCACCACGATCAAGATACCGATGGTGACGAGAAAGGCTAAAACGGTCGTCATCGTTTGAGGAGGCGTAGCGCAGTGGTCAGCAATGGCATGCGATGTCGACGTCGCGCTTTCAGCCGCGGGCAATCAGTTGTTGGGCATGGATTCGGGCGCGTGCATCCACGTCAAGCAAGTCTTCAAGTTGGTGCGCGGGTGCCAAGTTGGGTTGAACCGACGCCAACGTCTGCGCATTGATGTTATGAATCGCGTTGTAGCCAATGGTTCCCGCTAGGAAAGCGGCCACGGCCACTTCGTTGGCGGCGTTAAGCACGGCGGTGGAACCAACCGGCGCTTGAAGCGCATCCCAGGCCAGAAAGAGGCCAGGGAAACGTTCGCGCGTGGCCTCCTCAAACGTCAGTGCCGCGATCTGCGTGAAGTCGAGCTGTGCCGCGCCCGACGCCATCCGCTGCGGAAACGACAGTCCGTACGCGATGGGTACACGCATGTCGGGTGTTCCAAGTTGCGCCAACACCGAGGCATCTTTGCAGACAACCATCGAGTGAATGATGCTCTGCGGATGAATCACAACGCGAACTTGCGAGGGCTTCAAGTTAAACAACCAGCGCGCTTCGATAACCTCGAGTGCCTTGTTCATCATCGTTGCGGAATCAACCGAGATTTTTCGCCCCATCACCCAGTTGGGGTGCGCACACGCCTCATCGGGCGTCACGTCACGCAGTGACTCGGGGGTGCGTGTGCGAAACGGACCACCGGAGGCCGTCAACACGATGTGGTCGATGCGGGCTGGCCATGTGGCCATGTCTTCCGGCAAGCACTGAAAAATGGCTGAATGCTCGCTGTCAATGGGCAGCAATGCCCCCCCACCTCGCTTGACGGCATCCATGAAGAGTGCACCGCCCACCACCAATGCTTCCTTGTTGGCCAACAACAAGCGCTTGCCAGCCTCGGCCGCCGCCAGGCAAGGTGCCAGCCCCGCAGCACCCACGATCGCCGCCATCACGACGTCGACGTCCGGATGCTTCGCCAGTGCCACCAATGCCGACGGCCCCTCGAGTACCTCGGTCGTTAGACCTTGCGCGCGCAGCCGTGAGCGCAAGTCGCGTGCCGCCAGTGGGTCGCTCATCGCTGCAAAAAGTGGCCTCCAGTGGGCACATTGCAAAAACAGTTCATCGACACCGCGATGCGCTGTCAGTGCATACACCTCATAGCTGTCGGTGTGCCTAGACACCACGTCAAGCGTGTTTTTGCCGACGGAGCCCGTCGACCCCAGAATGACCAATCGTTTGCGCAACGGGGCACTCATCGCGTCAAGGACAGCAAGGCCATCACCATGGGAAGCACTGGCAACAACGCATCGATGCGGTCCAACACCCCACCATGCCCTGGCAACAAACGACTGCTGTCTTTGGCCCCAGCAGCACGCTTGACCAACGATTCAAAAAGATCACCCATGATGCCTGCAGCTGCCAATGCCAGTACGGCCACCAACATGGCGAGCCAGCCGTGCGACGTTACGATGCGAGAGAACAAACTGGCACCCCACCCCTGCGCGCGTGGATCGATCAAGAGCACCCAGACACTGGCCAAGGCGACGGCGCCCACCAGGCCGCAGACCGCGCCCTCCCACGTTTTGCCTGGACTGATGGAGGGTGCCAATTTACGCCCTCCAAACAAGCGCCCACCCCACGCTCGCCCCCCGAAGTAAGCCGCGATGTCTGAGGCCCAGATCAGCATCATGGCGGACAACAAAAACAGAATCCCCACTTGTTCAGCCTGCGTCACGGCAACCCAAGCAACCACCAGCATCACCACGCCCAGCAGCAAACGGATCGATTGGGGCCACTGGCGCCAACCACCAACACCGCTGCGTAGCGCAAGCGCGCCTCCCGCTGCCCACCCTGCACTGGCCACCCACCACACCCAGGGCGGCACGGCAGCCTGCACGGCAGACGTCATAGAGCCTCCACCCAGCCACCACCACACCGCGACCAACACAGTTGCTGTTACCACGCCAATTGCGATGGCCATGGTGCCTTTCAACCCGGTCAAGCGGCCCCACTCCCAAGCCGCAGCCACCAGCACGGCCAGCATCAACAAGGCGAAGGGCCAGTGCTGTGGCGCCATCAGCACGGCCACCATGACCAACAACATGACCAAGGCGGTAGCGATGCGTTGTGCAAGCATGGCGTTAGGGGGCGCGATCAGCCGTGGTGTCAAGCTTGACCCCGCCAAACCGTCGATCACGCGCGGCGTATGACTCAATCGCTGCATCCAGCGCCTTGTCGTCAAAGTCTGGCCACAAGCAGTCGGTGAAGAAAAGCTCGGCGTAGGCGGTCTGCCAAAGCAAGAAGTTGCTAATCCGAACCTCGCCACCGGTGCGGATGAACAGGTCAGGGTCGGGCGCAAAGCTCATCGACAGGTACGACGACAGCTTGGCCTCATCAAGCGAGGCTGGGTCGATCCGATCACGCAAGGCTTGTTGGCACGCCTGCACAATGTCCCAACGCCCACCGTAATTGAAGGCCACTGACAACACAATGCGGCGGTTGTGCCGCGTTGCTTCCTCGGTTTGATCCCAAGCCGCGCGCACTTTGTCCGACACCGCCGTACGATCCCCCACGATGACGATGCGAACGCCCTCGTCCGCCAGCTTTTTGAGGTACTTGGACACGGCCGCCAAAACCAAGTTCATCAGCCCGGACACCTCTTCTGAGGGCCGCTTCCAATTCTCAGACGAAAACGCAAACACGGTCACGTACTCAATGCCTCGGTTGGCGCAAGCCTGCACCGTGCGTACCAGGGCATCAACACCTTGTTTATGGCCGAAAAAACGCGGCATGAAGCGCTTCTTGGCCCATCGACCGTTGCCATCCATGACGATGGCGACATGGCGAGGCACGCGCGGGTTGCGCGGCTCCGGCGGGGCAGCGGCAGGGGGCATGGTCGGCGCCTGTGCGCGCGCCGCGTTGGCGTCAGATTGCAAGGATTTCGGCTTCTTTGCCTTGAACCAACCGGTCAATCTCTGCAACAACACGGTCGGTTAGTTTTTGCACATCGTCTTGCGCCCGGCGCTCGTCGTCTTCGCTGGCGGTTTTGTCCTTGAGCATTTTTTTAAGTTGCTCGTTGGCGTCGCGGCGCAAATTGCGAACCGCAATTTTGCTGTCCTCGCCTGCATGCCTAGCGACCTTGGTGAGATCTTTGCGACGCTCTTCAGTGAGTGCAGGCATGGGCACGCGAAGCAAATCACCTTGCGTGGCAGGGTTCAGGCCCAAGTCGCTTTCGCGAATGGCGCGCTCGATCTTGGGGCCCATGCCCTTTTCCCAGGGCTGGACGCTGATGGTTCTGGCGTCCAACAGCGTGACGTTGGCCACCTGGCTGATGGGCACCAACGCGCCGTAGTAGTCCACCTGCACTTGGTCAAGGATGCCTGGGTGCGCGCGACCGGTACGGATTTTTTGCAGATCGCTCTTCAGCGCTTCGATGCTTTTACCCATCTTGGTTTCAGCATTTTTTTTGATGTCGACAAGCGTCGTCGTCATGGCAAGGCTCCTCAGCGGCTCAAGCAATCGTCAAACGTGCACCAGCGTGCCCTCGTCGGCACCCATCACGACGCGTTTGAGCGCGCCGGGCTTGACGATTGAAAAAACTTTGATGGGTAATTTTTGGTCTCGGCACAGCGCAAATGCCGTGGCGTCCATCACCGCCAGGTTGCGCGCAATCACCTCGTCGAAAGAAATGGTGGCGTAGCGCGTCGCGGTGGGGTCTTTTTTTGGGTCGGCGGAGTAAACACCGTCGACCTTGGTGGCCTTGAGCACGATCTCGGCACCGATCTCGGCACCACGCAAGGCGGCAGCCGTGTCGGTGGTGAAAAAGGGGTTGCCCGTACCCGCCGCAAAAACGATCACTTTGCCTTCTTCGAGGTACTGCAAAGCTTTGGGGCGAACGTACGGCTCGACCACTTGGTCGATGCCAATCGCGCTCATTACGCGAGCCGCCATGCCCTCTTGCCGCATCGTGTCGGCGAGTGCGAGCGAATTCATCACGGTGGCCAACATCCCCATGTAGTCGGCGGTGGCGCGGTCCATGCCCACCGACCCGCCAGCCACGCCACGAAAAATGTTGCCGCCTCCAATCACCACAGCAACCTCGACGCCCATGGTGGTGACTTCTTTCACTTCTTGCACCATGCGCACGATGGTGGCGCGGTTGATGCCAAAAGCATCGTCCCCCATCAAGGCTTCGCCCGACAGTTTCAGCAGGATGCGTTTGTAGGCCGGCATGCGGCGTGCTCCTTTACGGTCAACATACGTCAGTGTATCGGCACCGGCGCAGGGGCTCCGGGCTGGTTCGCCCCTTCTGGAGCCGCCTGCAGCGTCAAGTCTTGCTGCCTTGAGCAGCTGCCATCTGGGCGGCCACCTCGGCGGCAAAGTCGTCGACCTTCTTCTCGATGCCCTCACCCACCACGTAAAGCGTGAAGCCCTTGACGTTGGTGTTGATGGACTTGAGCATTTGACCCACGGTCTGCTTGCCGTCGGCAGCCTTGACAAACACTTGGTCGAGCAGCGAGACCTCTTTCAAGAACTTCTGCACCGATCCCTCAACCATTTTGGCGACGATCTCGGCAGGTTTGCCACTCTCGGCAGCCTTTTCAGCAGCAATTTTGCGCTCGGTGGCCACCAGTGCAGCGGGCACGTCGGCCGACGACAATGCTGCGGGCTTCATGGCGGCGATGTGCATGGCCACGTCTTTCGCCGCCACGTCATTGCCGTCATGGTCAACCAGCACGCCGATCCGCGTGCCGTGCAGGTAGTGCGCCAGCTTGCCACCGGTGGCGTATCGTTTGAAGCGGCGAATCGACATGTTCTCGCCAATCTTGCCCACAAGTCCCTTGCGCACATCGTCCACGGTGGGGCCAAAGCCGTCTTGCGACAAAGGCAGCGTCAACAAGGCGGCCACGTCCGACGGATTTTGATCGGCCACCAAGTTTGCGCACGCCTGGGTGAAGGCCAGAAAGGAATCGTTCTTGGTGACGAAGTCGGTTTCGCAGTTGACTTCGACCATGGCACCCTGGGCGCCCTTGACGCTGGCCGCAATGACCCCCTCTGCTGTCACGCGAGACGCCGCCTTGCCGGCCTTGTTGCCCAGTTTGACGCGCAGAATTTCCTCGGCGCGCTCCATGTCGCCCTCGGCTTCGGTCAGTGCCTTTTTGCACTCCATCATGGGTGCGTCGGTTTTGGCGCGCAGTTCGGCGACCAAGCTTGCAGTGATTGCAGCCATTGTTTAACTCCTTGATTCTTTGTGAAAAAGGGGCTTGCAAGCCCCTTTTGCGTAAACGTCAGCGCGAGGCTTCAAGCGTCTTCGTTGACTTCGACAAACTCGTCTGAACCTGCGACGGCCTCGACCACCGTTTGCACGGCGTTGGCCTTTCCCTCAAGCACCGAGTCGGCCACCGCACGAGAGTACAGCGCCACGGCCTTGGCCGAGTCATCGTTGCCTGGAATCACGTAATCGATGCCCAGGGGCGAGTGGTTCGAATCGACAATGCCGATCACGGGAATGCCCAGTTTGTTGGCCTCGGCGATGGCAATCTTGTGATAGCCCACGTCGATGACGAACAAAGCATCAGGCAGCGCGTTCATGTCGGCAATGCCACCAATGTCTTTTTCAAGCTTGGCGATTTCGCGCTGGAACATCAACGCTTCTTTTTTGATCGAAGGCTGCGTGCTGGCTTCGACTTGAGCCTGCATCTCTTTGAGCTTTTTGATCGAGCCCTTGACCGTCTTGAAGTTGGTGAGCATGCCGCCCAACCAACGCTGGTCAACAAACGGCATGCCACAGCGCTTGGCATCCATCGAAATAACCTCGCGCGCCTGGCGCTTGGTGCCCACCATCAACACGGTGCCACGCTTGCTGGCCAACTGCCGAATGAACTTAAGCGCATCCTCAAACATCGGCTGCGTGCGCTCGAGGTTGATGATGTGAATTTTGTTGCGATGGCCGTAGAGGTACGGTGCCATCTTGGGGTTCCAGAAGCGAGTTTGGTGACCAAAATGGACACCGGCTTCCAGCATTTCACGCATGGTGATTGGCATAGAGACTCCAAAGGTTGTTTCTTAAAACGGGTCAGAATCAAGGCCGCCTTGCGGCTCTATGCTGTCGCATGAAGCTGCTTACCGACCCCAACACCTCGGATGACCCGATTTGCGGATGTGCTTGCGCACACCATGTGCACAGCCGTTCGAGTATAACCGCTTCCCGCAAGGCTGTCAGAGGCTCTTCCAGGGCCTGGGCGTCGAAAACCATGCGGTTGGCCATGGTTGGCAGCTCTGATGCACCATGATGCCCCTCATGACTGTCCCAACAACCCCCCATCATCCGTGCCGAATCGCTGACGCACCGAGAGCCCTGCCGCTGCACGACGCAGCGTCCACGCGCCATATCGAGGCCCAGACCAGCGCATGTTTGCCGCCGCATGCGCTGATGCAGCGGGCGGGTTTGGCCGTGGCGAAACTGGCCCTTTCAGTGGCACCCCAGGTTCGCCATTGGGTGGTGGCAGTTGGCCCAGGCAACAATGGCGGCGACGGCTTGGTAGCGGCCAGGCTGCTGCAAGCGGCCGGGGTGGCAGTGACGGCCGTATGCACCAAGGTCGACGGACTGCCGCCCGACGCAACGCTTGCCATGGCCCAAGCCCAAGCGGCGGGTGTCAATCTGAGCAAGGAATGGCCGAACACGCGCGGTCACTTGGTTATCGATGCGCTTTTGGGCGTTGGACGCAGGCGCGACCCTGAAGGGGGCTTGGCACACGTGTGGGCCGCGATGTTGGGTGACCCAGCGCCCCGATTGGCGGTGGACGTACCCAGCGGCTTGGACGCCGACAAAGGCACGTGGGGTAACGGCAAAGGCCTTGAGGTGCCACGCGCGGCGCACACGTTGTCGTTGTTGACGCTCAAGCCAGGGCTATTCACGGGCGCCGGCCGCGACGTCAGCGGCACGATTTGGTTTGACGCATTGGGGTGCGACACTGGGCGCGCGCCGGCAACTGCTTGGTTGGGCACTGGTAACGCCTCGCACCAATGCAGGTCGCCCGCACATCAAAGCCACAAAGGTTCTCGCGGCGATGTGGTCGTGGTGGGTGGTGCCGAGGGCATGCAAGGCGCATTGCTGCTGGCAGCAAGAGCGGCTGCGGCCGCTGGCAGTGGCCGCGTTTTTGCCGTACCGCTTTCGAATGCAACCTTATTGACTGGAACCCATGCGAGCCCAGCGTCTTGGGGGATGGGGGAGTCGCCAGAGTTGATGTGGCGTTTGGCTGCCATGTTGAACGACCGAAAGGTGCTTTCAACATCGGTGGTTGTGTGTGGCTGCGGCGCTGGCAATGACGTGCGCGCCGTGCTGCCTAACTTGCTTGCCAACGCAACACGATTGGTCTTGGACGCAGACGCTCTGAACGCCGTCGCAAGCGACGCCAGCCTGCAAAACCAACTTCGCACCAGGGCGGCGCGAGGATTCACGACCGTGCTAACGCCCCACCCCTTGGAGGCGGCGCGCCTGGCTGGACTGCCCGACGCGCGCGCCATTCAACAAGATCGCCTTCACTTTGCACAACAGCTGGCGCAGCAGTTTTTGTCGGTGGTTGTGCTTAAAGGCGCTGGAACCGTCGTCGCTTGGCCAGACCATGTGCCCACCGTCAACCCCACTGGCAACGGCTTGTTGGCGACCGCTGGCACGGGCGACGTGCTGGCCGGCTGGATTGGCGGCCGCTGGGCTCGAAACGGCCCAGCCGCAGCAGACGACACCCTGGGGCTGGCTCAGTTGGCCGCCTCGTGCGCCTGGGTGCACGGCCAAGCCGCCGACAACGCCCTGAGTGCCGGGCGAAGCTCCCGTTTGACACCCACCGCGCTCATGGACGCGATGGCCAACCTTTAATGCGTGTTTCGACGCCTGCGATCAAGCCGTCGTTGCCGGTTCAGCCTTGGGCTTGTTGTCGCTCTTCTTGGAGGGCTGAATGTCAAGCACGGTCTTCTCGTTGGTGTCGATATCGACCGTCACGCGGCCACCATCGGCCAATTGGCCAAACAGCAGTTCGTCGGCCAAGGCACGGCGAATCGTGTCTTGAATGAGCCGCTGCATCGGCCGCGCACCCATCAGTGGGTCAAAGCCTTTGCGACCCAAGAACTTGCGCAGCGCATCGGTGAAGGTCACTTCGACCTTCTTCTCGGTCAATTGGCTTTCCAGCTGCAACAAGAACTTGTCGACGACGCGGATGATGATTTCTTCATCCAACGCACGGAACGACACCGTGGCGTCCAACCGGTTGCGGAACTCGGGCGTGAACAATCGTTTGATGTCCGCCATCTCATCACCCTGCTCGCGCTTGGACGTGAAGCCGATGGTGGCCTTGTTCATCGTCTCGGCGCCCGCATTGGTCGTCATGATGATGATGACGTTGCGGAAGTCGGCTTTTCGGCCGTTGTTGTCCGTCAAGGTGCCATGGTCCATCACTTGCAACAAAACGTTAAAGACGTCGGGGTGCGCCTTTTCGATTTCGTCCAGTAACAAGACCGAATGCGGCTTCTTGGTGACAGCCTCAGTCAACAACCCACCTTGGTCAAAGCCCACATAACCGGGGGGGGCGCCAATCAGGCGGCTGACGGCATGGCGCTCCATGTACTCACTCATGTCAAAGCGAATCAGCTCGATGCCCAGGATGTAGGCCAATTGCTTGGCCACCTCGGTTTTACCCACGCCGGTGGGGCCGCTGAACAAGAACGACCCAATGGGCCTGTCGGGCTTGCCCAGGCCAGAGCGCGCCATCTTGATGGCTGCTGACAAAGCCTCGATGGCTGGGTCTTGGCCGTAAACCACGCTCTTCAAGTCGCGATCCAGCGTGCGCAGCTTGCTGCGGTCGTCGTTGGACACGCTGGCCGGTGGGATGCGCGCAATCTTGGAGACGATCTCTTCCACCTCGGTGCGGGTGATGGTCTTCTTTTGCTTGTTTTTGGGCAAGATACGCTGCGCAGCGCCAGCCTCGTCGATCACATCGATGGCCTTGTCGGGCAGGTGCCGATCGGTGATGAACTTGGCACTGAGCTCGGCAGCGGCTTGGAGCGCCGTGACGGCGTATTTGATGTTGTGATGCTCTTCGAACCGTGATTTGAGGCCCTTGAGGATCTCAATCGTTTGCTCGACAGTGGGCTCCACCACATCGATCTTCTGGAAGCGGCGCGAAAGGGCTGCGTCTTTCTCGAAAATACCGCGGTACTCGGTGAACGTGGTGGCGCCGATGCACTTCATGGCGCCTGATGACAAGGCGGGTTTGAGCAAATTGCTGGCGTCCAACGTGCCACCCGAGGCCGCGCCCGCACCAATCAGCGTATGGATCTCGTCGATGAACAGAATGGCGCGCGGCTGGTCCTTCAAGGCCTTGAGCACGCCTTTGAGACGCTGCTCAAAGTCGCCGCGATACTTGGTGCCAGCCAGCAAGGCGCCCATGTCGAGCGAATAAACGGTGGCATCGGCCAACACTTCTGGAACTTCGTTTTGCGTGATGCGCCACGCCAAACCCTCGGCAATGGCGGTCTTGCCCACGCCAGCTTCGCCTACCAGCAAAGGGTTGTTCTTGCGCCGACGGCACAGAACTTGGATCACGCGCTCCACTTCGTGCTCGCGCCCGATGAGCGGGTCGATCCGCCCCTCGCGCGCCGACTGATTGAGGTTTTGCGTGAACTGGTCAAGTGGCGAGCCCTTGGCGTCTGCGCCCTCTTCTTTCTCGGCCTCGCCAGGGCCGGTTTCGTTGGATTTGGTGGGTTCAGCGGGGTCGGTCTTTTTGATGCCGTGGGCGATAAAGTTGACGACATCCAGGCGCGTCACGCCCTGCTGGTGCAGGTAGTACACCGCGTGCGAATCTTTTTCACCAAAAATAGCCACCAACACATTGGCGCCAGTCACTTCCTTCTTGCCGCTGCCCGTGGACTGCACGTGCATGATGGCGCGCTGGATGACACGCTGAAAGCCCAGCGTGGGTTGCGTGTCGACGTCATCGGTGCCGCCCACAGTGGGCGTGTTCTCTTTGATGAACGACGCGAGGCTCTTGCGCAGGTCGTCGATGTTGGCCGCGCAGGCCTTCAAAACCTCGGCGGCTGAGGGGTTGTCCAGCAAGGCCAACAACAGGTGTTCAACCGTGATGAATTCATGGCGTTGCTGCCTGGCGTCGACAAACGCCATGTGCAAACTCACTTCAAGTTCTTGCGCAATCATTCAGCCTCCAAGATGCATTGCAGAGGATGCCCAAATCGCCGGGCCAATGTTGAAACAACTTCCACCTTTGTGGCGGCTACGTCACGACTAAAGACCCCACAAACCGCCCGCCCCTCGTGGTGGATCTTGAGCATGATGAGTGTCGCGCTATCCAGATCATGGTGGAAGTACTCTTGAAGCACCATCACCACAAACTCCATCGGCGTGAAATCGTCATTGAGCATCACCACTTTGAACAGTGAGGGCGGCTCCGTCTTTTGCAACTGGCGTTCCGCTACAACAGCACCCTCCCCCTGATCAGGTGGTGGTGCAACAGGTGTGCTGGGCGGTTTGGCGGGGTCCGACGACATACCCACATTCTATCGAGGCGCGCCAAATCCTCGCGCCGCGCAGCTCAATCCCGGGCCCTCAGTCGGGGGCGGCTTGCGCCCTCAACCTGGAACGAGGGCCTCGGCGCGGCATCGATCTTGGCTTTCCCTTGGCTCGTAGCGGCGCATTCTCGGGGCGGGCCACCCCGCCTCAAGGCCTCGCAACTCGGGTTTGCCCGCATCCCACCGAACCCTCAAAAACATTGTGCCCAGAACCAGGCCACGGCGAGCGGCTGGTCCTTTGATGGGTGCCAAACCGCCAGCACCCAGCGGTGGTGAGTCACCCTAACAAACATCATCTGCGCATTTGACTGCGGCTGGCGCCGCCGGCGGCTTCGTTTATCGCCTTGACAGCCCCGGAGCACGGCTAACACAATGCGCGCAGAGGTGAGGACGGCTGATTTCGCGTCCGCATGTCAACGCGCGCGCAAATCGCGGCGTTGCCTTGGAGCATGTTTGCGATCAAGCGGATCGGCCCCACGCCAAACACAAGCACGAAAACAAGATTAGGAGACTCTCAACATGCCCACAGGCACAGTCAAGTGGTTCAACGACGCCAAAGGCTGGGGATTCATCGAACCCGAAGGTGGGGGCGCTGACGTGTTTGCCCATTTTTCGGCCATTGCGATGGAAGGCTTCAAGACGCTCAAGCCCGGCATGCGCGTCAGCTACGAAGTCACGCAAGGTCCAAAAGGGGATTTGGCACAGAATATCCATTCGCAAGGCGGTGAAACCGTTGGCGACGCTGCGCCAGTGCAGCAGCCGTAGCACAACCGGCCGCGCCGCATCCGCAGGCTGCAGCGCGAGTTTTAACTGAAGGCCTGTGTCGACGGCCTTGCCCAGAGTTTCGAGCGGCGGCCAACGGCGCCCAAGCCGACCTGGATTACCATCGTTTGGTGCAAGCGTTCAAGCCGAGACCCCCCATTGCTGCCCAAGCGCGCTGCATCGTCGTGGCTGCCCTGCTTGGCTTGCTGCTGGCGCAGTGGATGGCGCTGGCCCACGCGGTCACGCACTCCCCAACCACCCAAACCACCGACACCCGCGTCGAAGCCAAAGTCCTTTGGGCTCATGAGGCTGGAACAGCAACTTGTGAATTGCTCGGCCACTTGTTGGTCGGGCAAATGTCAGGCACCGACCATGCCGCAATGCCTTGGGTGCCACCCCAGTTGCTGCACGCATCGGCTCCCAAGCGCCGCAAACACTGCGGCGCAACACTGCAGGCCTACCAAGCGCGCGCGCCGCCGAACGCTTAAGTTCGATCAAGCACGGCCTGCTCGCTGCGTGCGGCAGGCACCCCCTTGACTTGTTGCCAACCCACGCAAGGTTGGCGAGGACTTTTGCATGAAAAAAACACTCATTGCGGCAGCCGTGGCCGCATCCACTTGCGCCGTGGCACAGCAAACTGAATCCACAGTCGTTATCACCGGCAACCCCCTGGGCGGCGAGGTGACCACGCCGTCCCTGGTTCTCTCTGGCAATGGCTTGGTCTTACGTCGTGGCAGCTCGCTGGGCGACACGCTCGACGGGTTGCCAGGTGTGTCATCGAGCTACTTCGGCCCCAACGCCAACCGACCTGTCATTCGCGGACAAGATGGCGACCGCATCCGTGTGCTGAGCAATGCCGGCGCCTCGCTGGACGCATCAAGCCTGAGCTTTGACCACGCCGTGCCCATCGACCCGCTGGTGGTGGAGCGCATCGAAGTCTTGCGGGGCCCGGCCGCCTTGCTGTACGGTGGTAGCGCAGTGAGCGGCGTGGTCAACGCCATTGACAACCGAATCCCCAAGTCGGCGTTGTCTGGCGTGTCAGGCGCTGCCGAAATGCGGTGGGGCAGCGCAGCGCGCGAGCGCAGCGTGTCTGCACTGGTCGAGGGGGGAGGCCAAGGGTTCGCTTTGCACGCCGATGTGTTCCGGCGCCGCACCGACGACTTGCGGGTGCCGACCTTTGATCGCCCCGTGGCAAGTGGCGGCACGGAGCGCCGAAATCGCATCGTGAATTCGGCCAGCAGTGCCCAGGGGGGCGCACTGGGTGCGTCGCGAGTCTGGGACCACGGCTACGTTGGGTTGAGTTTTGATGCCTACCGCAACGACTACGGCATCGTGGCGGAAGAAGACATCACCATCAAGATGCGACGCGACAAGCTGGCCCTCGCTGGCGAGGTGAGATCACCCCATGGGTTCATTCGCACGCTGCGCGCGCAGGCCGCTACCGCCGATTACTTGCACCTGGAGGTTGAGGGCGATGGTGCCGTGGGTACCACGTTCAAGACCCGCGGCAGTGATGCGAGGGTCGAAGCCGTGCATCGTGCGCTTAAGGTGGGATCAGGCGAACTCGAAGGCACCTTGGGCATGCAGTTCGACACCTCTCGATTTTCAGCGCTTGGCGAAGAGGCCTTTGTGCCCAGCACGCGTACACGGCAAGCAGCCGTTTTTGCATTGGAGCGGTGGTCCTGGGGCGACCGTGGCCACGTCAGTGCTGGCTTTCGTGCCGAGCAAGTGCGGGTGCAGTCGGTCGGAGACGCTGACCCCACCGTGGCGCAGTTTGGTCCTGCACAAGGGCGGAGCTTCAGCCCCAGCAGTGCCTCGGTCGGCGCTGTCATCAACCTGAGCCGCGCATGGCACGTGGCGGCCAATGGTGCCTACACCCAACGCGCACCCACAAGTTATGAGCTTTATGCCAACGGCGTGCACGCGGCCACTGGCGCCTACGAGCGTGGCAACACGCAACAAGCGCTTGAAAGAGGTCGAAACATCGATCTCTCGCTCAATTGGCGTGCGGGAGCAAACCGTTTGAAGGTGGGTTTCTTCGACGGCCGGTTCAGCAACTACATCTTGTTGGCTGCCACCGGTGAACCTGCATTTGTCGACGACGCCGGCGACAGTGTCCCAGTCTTTGCCTTCACAGGCGTGCGTGCGCGCCTCTACGGTTTTGAAGCCGAAGGTACGTGGCGCGCATGGTCCGGCGGCGGCCATGTTGATATCGATGCCAAACTGGATCTGGTACGCGGCAGCAATCAAGACACGGGCGAAGCCTTGCCACGCCAACCCCCCGTGCGAGCAACCCTGGGCGCAAGCTGGCAGCAAGGCGCGTGGTCAGCGCGTGCCGAAGTGCAGCGCGCTGGCGCGCAGAAGCGGGTGCCAAGCAACGATGAAGCCACAGCGGGTTGGACGTTGTTCAATGTTGCGGTTGCATACGCGCTCAACTTGGGAGCTCAAGACGCCCTCCTGTACGCCAAACTGCAAAACGTAGGCAACACGCTGGCGTACAACGCCGGCACCGTTGGCACGCTGCGCAAGTTGTCGCCGCTGCCAGGGCGGGGATTGACCGTTGGCATGCGCGTGAACTTTTAGGGCGAATCAGCAAGCGATCGGTGGCGGTTGTGGTTGAGTTTGACTGACCCGCAAGACCAAAAACGCGCCACCGCTTGCTGCGAGCCCCGCATGATGAACGCTTCATGCATGTTGCCTGCATCCGCGGCGTCGCCAGACACGTACTGAGGGTATGCTTGCCGCGATGCCATTGCAAAATCGTCACCGCACCTCGATCACAGCTGCCCCTTGACTCGGTCCAAGGGTGCATTCCACCCTTGCTCGGAGCCTTTGGCCATGCATCGCATTTTCCCCATCGCGACGGTGATCGTCGCGATTTGCACCAACTTCGATAGCCGCGCCCAACCATCGACGCCTACCCTTGCCGCTGCTGCACCCGACGCATCGGCACAGTCTGTCACCATCACCGGCAACTACGACAATGCAGTCGGCACTTCTGACGCTGCGTCGCAAGGCGTGGTCAACCGCGATCTGTTGAAGAGCCGTCCGGCGCTTCGTCCCGGCGAGGTCCTTGAATTTGTTCCTGGTTTGATCGTGACCCAGCACTCGGGCGACGGCAAGGCCAACCAATACTTTTTGCGCGGCTTCAACCTGGACCACGGCACTGATTTTGCAACCCGCATCAACGGCATGCCTGTCAACATGCCCAGTCACGGGCACGGACAAGGCTACACCGACTTGAATTTTCTGATGCCAGAACTGGTGCGCCGCATCGAATACCGCAAAGGCCCCTACTTTGCCGCCAACGGTGACTTTGCTTCCGCAGGTTCAGCCGATATTGTCTACCTTTCCAAATTTGATGCCCCCTTCGCTAACCTAACGCTCGGCCGCAACGGCTATCGCCGAGCCGTTGGTGGTGCCTCAGTGGACATGAACAACGGCGTCACGTTGCTGGGCGCCGTTGAGGTGCAGCGCAACAACGGCCCGTGGGTGGTGCCGGAGAGGCTGCAAAAGGAAAACGCTGTGTTCACGCTTTCGGGAGGCACGCCAACGCGCGGCTGGAGTGCAAGCGCCATGGCCTATCGCTCCCGTTGGAACGCCACCGACCAAGTGCCCCAGCGCCTTATCGACGCTGGCACCTTCAATGGCCAGCCTTTTGGGCGATTTGACTCACTGGACACGACAACGGGTGGTCACACGAGCCGTTCGAGCCTTTCAGCCCAGTGGCGTGCTGACAAGCAAGACACCAGCAGCAAGGTGTCGGCCTATGCCGTCAACTACCAACTTGATCTCAGTTCCAACTTCACCTATGCGCTGGAGCGCCCTGCCAATGCTGACCAATTCAAGCAACGTGACAAGCGTCGCGTTGTTGGCCTCGATGCAAGTCACGCTGTTGCCCATGCATTGGCGGGCTTTGACGCCCGCTCCGAATGGGGCGTGTTGCTCCGTCACGACCACATTGAGGTCGGGCTGTTTGACAGTGTGGCTCGGCAGATCACAGGCACGGTGCGCGAAGATCGGGTGCGAGAAACCATGCACGGTGTCTTTGGGCAGACAAGCATTGATGTGATGCCAGGAAAACTGCGCGCCATCGCGGGGTTGCGGGTTGACCACGTCAAGAACAGCGTTGATGCCATCACGCTCGCAGCCAATGGTGGGGCCGCAAGCGCCACGCAGGTGTCACCCAAGCTGAGTATCGTTGCTGGCCCGTTTGCAAAAACAGAACTGTTCTTCAACGCAGGGCGGGGATTGCACAGCAACGATGCCCGCGGCACCACGGCAAGCATCGACCCCAAATCGGGTGCACCCGTCGACAAGGTGCCACCGTTGGCGGCATCCCGCGGTTGGGAGCTGGGGGCACGAACCGAAGCCATCAAGGGCTTGCAAAGCTCTGTCGCGCTTTGGAAACTCGACTTTGACTCTGAGCTTCTGTACGTCGGTGATGCTGGAGCCACCGAAGCCAGTGGTGCGTCCAGGCGAAAAGGCATCGAATGGAACAACCGCTGGATTCCTACCCCTTGGTTGTTGTTTGACGCTGATTTGGCATGGACCCAATCTCGCTACAAAAACGGCGACCGCATCCCCAACGCCATTGATCGGGTTGCCTCCCTTGCCGCCACGGTGCGCAACCTCGGTCCTTGGTCGGCGAGCTTGCAACTGCGCCACCTGGGGCCTGGCGCCCTCGTTGAAGACAACAGCGTTCGTTCGTTGGCGTCAACCACTGCCAACCTGCGCTTGGGGTACCAGTTCAGCCCCAAAATAGAAGCCACGCTCGACGTGTTCAACCTGACAAACAAGCGCGTCAACGACATTCAGTACTTTTACGAATCGCAGCTGTCCACAGAGACAGCACCCGTGGCCGACCGTCATGTTCACCCCGCAGAACCGCGGTCGGCACGCATCACTTTACAAGTTCGCTTTTGAAGCGCACTGGGTCGGTGCCTGCCTTCAGGGGGTGAATCGGGGCATCAGTAGCTCCGATTTTTTATTGTATTTAGCTACAGATCGCTATCGGCTTTGGCGTTACTCAAGCAGCCCCGCCATCTCGAGCCCCTGCCGACCCTCCGGGTGGCGGCAGTCGATGTCCTCGAACTCGTTGACTTTGTCAATCTCGGTGCCCATCGCAATGTTGGTCACCTTCTCCAGAATCACCTCTAGCACCACGGGTACGCGGTGTCTGTCGGCCATTGCACGAGCTTCAACCAAGGCGGATTCAATTTTCTCGGGGTCGGTCACGCGCAGGCTCTTGCAGCCCAGGCCTTGCACCACCGCTTGATGGTCCACCCCGTAGCTCTTCAGCGTGGGGTCATCAACGTTTTGATTTTCAAACGCGAGCTGCACACAAAAGTCCATTTCAAACCCACGTTGGCTCTGCCGGATGAGACCCAGGTAGCTGTTGTTGACGAGCACATGCACATACGGCAGGCGAAACTGCGCGCCCACTGCCAGCTCTTCAATCAGGAACTGAAAGTCGTAGTCCCCTGACAGAGCCACCACTTGCCGCGTTGGGTCCGCTGCCACCACGCCCAATGCCGCCGGAAGCGTCCAACCCAAGGGGCCAGCCTGACCACAATTGATCCATTGGCGCGGGCCAAACACGTTGAGAAACTGGGCCCCAGCGATTTGCGACAGTCCGATGGTGGTCACGAAGATCGTGTCACGCGCAAGCACCTTGTTCATTTCTTCGTACACCCGCATCGGCTTGATCGGCGTCTCGGTGTAATGGGTCTTGCGGTGCATCAGCTTCTTGCGCTCGGCGCAGCGGCTGGCCCAATCGCTGTAGTCGCGCAGTGCCTTGCTGGCTTTTCGCTCACGCGCGACTTTCACAAAAAGCTCGAGCGCGGCCTTGGCGTCGCTGACGATACCCAGGTCGGGATTGAAAACACGCCCGATCTGCGTCGGCTCGATGTCGACGTGGACAAAGGTGCGGCCTTTGCAATACACCTCGGTGCTGCCGGTGTGGCGATTGGCCCAGCGGTTGCCGATGCCCAGTACAAAGTCACTGGCCAGCATCGTGGCATTGCCATAGCGATGGCTGGTTTGCAGGCCCACCATGCCGGCCATCAGGGGGTGGTCATCGGGGATCGTGCCCCAACCCATCAGCGTGGGGATCACGGGAACGCCTGTGATTTCAGCAAACTCCACCAGCAGGTCGGACGCGTCGGCATTGATGATGCCGCCTCCAGCCACGATCAACGGTTTTTCGGCGGCCATCAACATGTCGAGCGCGCGTACGATTTGCTTGCGTGAGGCTGCAGGCTTGTACACCGGCAGCGGCTCGTAAGTTTCGATGTCAAACTCAATTTCGGCCATTTGCACGTCAAAAGGCAGGTCGATCAACACCGGGCCCGGGCGGCCGCTGCGCATGAGGTGAAAGGCTTGCTGAAAACTGCGCGGCACCAGCGCGGGCTCGCGCACCGTCACGCTCCACTTGGTGACGGGCTTGCTGATGGACTCGATGTCCACGGCTTGAAAGTCTTCTTTGTACAACCGTGCACGCGGTGCCTGACCGGTGATGCAAAGGATGGGGATGCTGTCGGCGATGGCCGAGTACAGGCCCGTGATCATGTCGGTGCCTGCAGGGCCGGACGTGCCAATGCACACACCAATGTTGCCGGCTTTGGCGCGGGTGTAGCCTTCGGCCATGTGCGAGGCGCCTTCCACGTGCCGTGCAAGGATGTGAGAGATTGACTCGCGCTCCCGCAGGGCGGCATACAGCGGGTTGATCGCGGCACCGGGCACGCCAAAGGCGTGGGTGATGCCCTCTTTTTCCATCACCAGCACCGCAGCCATCGCAGCCTTCATTTTTGCCATGTCAGAGTCTCCTGTCGGGGTTTGCAAATCGATCACGTGATGGTCGTGACTTCACCCTCCTTGGGGAAGCCACCGCGCGCGCATTATGGTTATTCCATATTGGAATATCGTGGGGTACCCAAGCTCTCCTGTGACCCGACCATGGACCGCATTCAAGCCGTCAAACTGTTCATCCGCGTGGTCGATCTGGGGTCGTTCAGCAAGGCCGCCGCCGACATGGGCATCGGCCAGCCATCGGCCACCAAGTTGGTCGCTCAGTTGGAAGCGCAATTGGGGTCTCGGCTGCTGCATCGATCAACCCATGGCGTGAGGCCTACTGAAATTGGCTCGCTTTTCTACGAGAAATGCAAGCTGATTGCCCACCACGTTGAAGAGGCAGAGTCTGTGGCGGCGCTGTTGCAGTCCCAATTGCAAGGCGGGTTGCGCATCAGCACGTCGGTGGCCTTTGGTCGCCGTGTGTTGGTACCGCGGGTGATGCAATTCATGAAACTGAATCCCCAGTTGCAAGTGGAGTTGAGCTTCGAGGACCGCTACGTCGATTTGGTGGCACAAGGCGTCGACATTGCCATTCGCATGGGGTCTCTTGCTGATTCAAGCCTGGGCGCCCGTTTTCTCGGGGTCAACCCCTGGGTGATGGTGGCGTCCCCCGCGTACCTCGAACAGCACGGAACGCCCCTCCGCCCTTCCGATTTAACCAAACACAACGCCCTGGTCTACAGCACCGTGCAGGGCGATGCGCGTTGGCTGTTCACCCAAGCCAAACGGCAACCGCAGTCCACAGCAGTGCGTGGCTCGCTGCGCTCCAACAACCTCTCAGCGCTGTTGGCAGCCGCGCGTAGCGGCGTGGGCTTGGCGGTGCTGCCCTGGTATGTGGCGCATGAATCGGTCAAAACGGGTTCCGTTCAACCCTTGCTCACCGACTGGTCGCTACCGTCACAAGAGATCCATGCGGTTTATCCGTCGCCACGCCAAATACCTGCCAAAGTGACAGGGTTCATCGATTGGCTGCAGCGCCACTTTGGCGAAACTTGGTGGTCAGACCCTTTGTGATGTCAGCCACACGCAAAGCCCTGCATGCGTCAAAAAAAAGTGACCCCGATCGGTTCGCGCACCTCGCCGATCCGCTAACCTTCCCGGGCGACGCATTGCTTGCGCTCGCACCGCTTGCGCTGCACCACTTCAAGTTCAAACGCCAGGACCACCCCATGAGCACCGTTGCGACACATCAGCCCCGCATTCAAAGCCGCGCGATACGTCCGCGGCCCCTCGCGCGCTTGTTTCTTGCCGCCTCGCTGATGGCATGTGCAGGCCTGTCAACGGCCCAATTTTCAGGCGCCCCGCTACAGGATTTGCGCACGCGAACGCAAGCTGAGGTGCCGGCCGTGCTTGAAACGCTCAAAGGTCTGGTGGCCATCGAGTCTGGCAGCCGTGACCTGGAAGGGCTGGCGCAGTTGGCCACCCACCTGGCCGGCAAGCTCGAGTCCTCAGGCATGAAGGTGGAAGTCATTCCAACCCAAGCGCCCGAGGCCCACCCCCAACTCAAAGGCGCAAAGCTCGGCTCGATGGTGTATGCGACCAAGGCGGGAACGGGTCAGCGCAAGGTGCTGCTGATCGCCCACATGGATACCGTCTACCCACGTGGCATGGGCGTCAAACAACCGTTTCGCGTCGACGGTGATCGCGCCTATGGCTTGGGCATCAGCGACGACAAGGGTGGCATTGCACTCATCCTCCACACGGTGCAAATGCTGGAGCGCATTGGCTACAAAGACTACGCACAACTTGGGGTGCTGATCAACGCCGACGAAGAAATTGGCTCGCCAGGCTCTTCGGCCACCCTCATCCGCCTGGGTGGCGAATACGACGCCGTGTTTTCGTTCGAGGGTGGCGGCTTTCAAGAAGACTATGTGCGCCTCGCCACCAGCAGCATTGCCATCGTCGAGATGAAAGTCACGGGCAAGGCCAGCCACGCCGGCGCCGCGCCGCACCTGGGGCGCAACGCTTTGTACGAGCTGTCGCATCAAATGCTGAAGAGCCGCAACTTCGGCAACCCCGACAAAGGCTTGCGCATCAACTGGACGGTGGCCAACGCAGGTGGCACGCGAAACGTCATCCCTGCGTCGGCCACGGCCATTGCCGACGTGCGCTCGCTCACCAACAAAGACCTCGACTTGATGGAAAAAGAACTGAATGATTCCATCAAAGAGAAGCTCATTCCCGACACATCGATCGAGCTAACCTTTTACCGCAGCCGCCCTGCGTTCGAAGCCAATGCCGTGTCCATTGCGTTGGCACGCCACGCATCAGGTGTGTACAGCGAAATTGGCCACAAGCTCGACATCCGCGAGAAAGCAACGGGCGGCGGCACCGACGCTGCGTTTGCTGGGTTGCGTCCCAAAGGTGGCGTGTTGGAGAGCTTTGGCATGCGCGGATTTGGTGCTCACTCCAACGACGACGAATACGTGCTCGTCCCCTGGATTGGCCCCCGCCTGTACTTGGCCACGCGCATGGTGATGGACGTGGGCAGTGGCGCCGTGAAGTGGTGAACCGGAGGCGCCTTCGCGCGTCCTGAGGTCACCAAGTACGTCGGCGTCAGCCCAAGTGCGCGCCCAAGAACCGCATGGTGCGGTCCCAAGCCAATTGCGCCCAGGCTGCGTCGTACTGCGTCACCTCAAGGCGCGCAGGCCCCTGCGCCGTCTCGTTGGCGAAGGCGTGGCTGGCGAGGTAGCGATGGGGCTCGTAGCGCACGCCCGCGGCCCTTAATTTCTGTTCGAGCGCCTCGACACTGTCCATGCTGAACACCTTGTCCTGCGTGGCCCAATGCGCCATCAAGGGTATTTTGATTTTTGAGGCATCCACGTACTCAAGCGGCGGCAAGCCGTACCAGACAACGGCGGCGTCGGCCTCGGGCACCAGCATCGAGCTCAACACGGTCAGTGCCCCGCCCATGCAAAAACCAGTAACGCCCACCTTGCCGCTGCCCACCTTGCGCGCCTTGAGGTACCGCACCGCGCCGCGAACGTCTTGCGACGCCGCATCGCCAAAGTTCAGGCTCGTCATCAAGTGGCTGGCCTCTTCGGCCTCCACCGTTGATTTACCCCGGTACAGGTCGGGCACCAGGGCCGTAAACCCGGCTGCCGCCGCGCGGTCGGCCACCCCGCGAATTTGGTCGTTCAAACCCCACCATTCCTGCAGTACCACCAGCGACCCATGAGCGTGCGGAGCCTCTGCTAGGTATCCATGCACGGTCTGGCCGTCTGGGCGTTTAAATTCAATCATGTGACCCATGGTTTTCTCCGTTTGCCTGCCAAACCACTCACCGTATTTTCTCACCATTCTCACGCAGTCGCCGGCAAGTCTGGCTCCTCAGAGCGCCCAAGCCTACACGCCAGTGCGAACACACCGCAAGCATCTTTCCTGTTGATTTGGCCTTGAGTCGCGGCACCGAAACAAATACATTTCAATCGATCATTTCCTTCAAAACATCAAGGGGGCTTTTGCAATGGACCTGCGAGACCTGCGCTACTTCGAGACCATTGCTGAACTGGAACACCTCGGGCGGGCCACTGCGCGCCTGCACCGCACCCAGCCCGCATTGACCAGCTGTGTGCGCCGCTTGGAGCAAGACTGCGGTGCCCCGCTGTTTGAGAAGGCCGGCCGCGGCATCCGCTTGACGGCGGCCGGCAAGGTGCTGCTTAAGTGGGCCCAGCAGATGCGCTTCGACATCGAAGACGCCAAACGTGAGATTGGCGACATCGACCGCGGGCTTTCGGGACACATTCGCATCGGCATCGTGCCGACTGCCGCGCAGTTTCTGCTGCCACCGGCCGCACGCAAGTTGTTGGCCCAGGCTCCCGACGTAACGCTCAGAACCGTGGTGGGTCTGATCGACACACTCAAGCCACTGCTGCGATCGGGTGAAATCGACCTGATGGTGGGCACGGACAGCCCTGAAGAACCGGGCTTTGTGTCGCAACTTCTCGCTGAAGACTGCATCGTTGTGGCGGCCAGCGCTCGGCACGAGATACTCAAGCGCAAGACGACGCTGCGCGATCTCACCGCGTACCGATGGGCCTTGCAGCCGCCTGGAGCACCCACGCGCGACTGGCTCGATCACACCTTCGATCGCAAGCGACTGCCACGCCCGCGCGTCCAGGTCGAGAGCACCATGCTGCTGATGCTGCCGACCATGATTGCCGAGACCGGGCTGCTCAGTTTCATTTCGCGCCACTACCTCGATGCTGCTGGCACGCGCTCACCGCTGCGGGAAGTGCCTTTGAGGGAAACGACCATGCGACGACGCCTGGTTGTGACCTACCGGGAAACGAGCTACCTGCCGCCAGCGGCGCGACTGCTGATCGCGTTGTTGGGAGATACCGATGGCACCAACGCCCCCACGTGAAGTGCGTTGCGGTAATCTCAGTTCACCCTGAAACAAAAAACCCCAGTCGAATCAACGTTCTGGGCTCGTCAAACGCGACCACGCCGTTGGTCGACTTCTTGTAGAGGCCGCGATGCCAGGCGTCTTTCTCGGTGTGGATCAGCAGGTCCTGATGCAACTGCTTGATGTGGTTCTCGGTCAGGGCAATGTCTTGCCATGACGTGAACACCATCTCCATGACTTTCGCGTAGCCCCACACCTCCTGCTCGTCACGAGGTGCTGAACTTCTGGATCTGTAGTTTGGACAACAGGCGCTCGACTTCGCGGTCGGACAGCTTGCTGCCTTCGATTCGGGTGGACGAGCCGATACTCTCGATGGCGGCCACTCGCAGTAGTGCGGACTGGAGTGTTCACGACAGCCACTGGCGCGTCAATGCGGTCGCCGGAGAATCCCGCACCGCATCCGATCCAAAGATCTTGCTTGGTCATGGCAACCCGATCTCGCACTATTGCTTCACTCTCGCGAGGACTCTCGGCACGCCGCAACGCTCTGCGAACTACCCCAACTGGGTATGGCGGCCAGTTCAACAAGCCCTTAACTTTCGAGTCGTCCGATTCGCAATGACGCCAGCGCCAGGAGATGTCACCTTGATCCAATCGACCACCTCGACCCGATATCACACCCCTTCGTTCGCCCGAACCACATTGGCGTCGGCGGCACTGCTGGTCCTCGGCTTCGGCGCGAGCGGACTCGTGGAGGCGCAGACCAGTACGGAGCCCGCCAAAGCCTCTGGAACTGATGTGCAACGTGTGGAGGTCACCGCCTCGAAGCGCAAGCAATTGCAAAGCGATGTCGCCGGTACGGTGACGGCAGTCGACGGCGGGCGGCTGGAGCGATTGGGCAGCACCGACTTTGAGGACGTGATGAAACTGACGCCGGGCGTTCAATTCAACAAGGGCCCGGCCGATGCTTCCTTGCTGTCGATTCGTGGCATCGGTACCAACACCAATGCGGCGAACCAGGGTTTCACCCAGGCCCCTACAGGCGTCTACATCGAGGATGTTCCCTTCACGGATCCTTTCCTCTTCGTCTCTCTCCCCGATCTGGCGCCCTTCGACCTGGAGCGCGTAGAGGTTCTGCGCGGGCCGCAAGGTGCGTTGTATGGGTCGTCGTCGTTGGGCGGCGCCATTCGCTATCTCGTCAACAAGCCCAACCTCCGAGAGCGGGAAGGCTCCGTGCTTGCGAGCTTCATGAGCGTGAGTGGTGGTGGTACGGGCTGGTCCACCGCGGCCATGGCCAACTTGCCGATGATCGATGGTAAGGCCGGTCTGCGCGTAGTGGTCAATTCGCGAAAGGACCCGGGGTTCATCGACAACCTCGGCACCGGCGTCATGAACAGCAACTCCAATCGCGCTGACGGCGGTCGCCTGATCTTCACGTACCGGCCGAACGCCGACTTCGACGTGACGGCGATGTACATGCGCCAGAAGAGCGAGCAGGCCGACGGTTCGGGTATCTCCCCGTTCAACTACCAAACCGGCACGGGCTATGTGAGGTCGTTCGACCGTCTGGAGGTGCGCACTGCGTTCCCGCAGGTATTCGATTCGGCATTCGACCTCGGCTCTGTGCAGTTGAATGCCAACCTGGGCGGGCTGCGCCTGACCTCCCTGACAGGCTATCAAACGAAGAGTCGACTTGCGCGCGAAGACTTCAGTCGCGACTTCTTCGATCCGGCATTCCTAGGCGACCGCTGGACCAGCGACACCAGCGCCGAAACGCGCACGCTGACGCAGGAATTTCGCCTCGCGCCGGTGTCACCTGGCGCGGTGAACTGGCTGGTGGGTGCGTTCTGGATGGACGGTGAACTCAGGCGCGACCAGAAGATCTATTTCGAGCCGCGCGGTGCTGCAGCCGATCTTCGCTTTCGGCGCAATCTGAAGGCGACCGAATCGGCGCTTTTCGGCGATGCGGAGTTCAAACTCAACGACCGACTTACCGCGGGCGTCGGTGTTCGCTTCTACAGGACTTCGCTTGACAACGAGCGCGTCGTGGGCGTCCCCGATGCAGGGACCGCAACGCCATACTCAAGCCAGGAAAATGGCAACACGCCCAAGGCGTCGCTGCGCTATGCGTTCGACCCTACGTTGTCGGCTTATGTCCTGGCCTCTCGCGGCTATCGATTCGGCGGGATCTCGAACCTGGGCAGCAATCCCGTGGGTCGTCCCTACAAGTCTGACTCGATCTGGAACTACGAGGCGGGCGTGCGCTGGGCGCCCAACCCCGCGCTCACGCTGGACGTGAGTCTGTTCCGGATCGACTGGAAGGACGTCCAACTCTCCCAGCTGTACCTAGACCCGATCCTGAACCGGAGCTTCCTCGTCACCGGCAACATTGGACAGGCGCGCTCCCAGGGCTTGGAGTTGGCTAGCGTTTGGAAGCCATCATCGTCGCTTTCCCTGCGCAGCGCGCTTGCCTATACAGACGCGACGACAACCGGTGGCATCACGATCGGCGGCACGCAAGTAGCCAGCGGCACGCGGCTTCCGGGCACTGCCAAGTTGCAGGGCACGGTGGATGCGACTCTGAACTTCGCCGGTCCGATGAGCAGCAGCGGGCGCTTTTCGACCGTGCTGGCATATACCGGCGCGCGCAATGCCCAGATCGACTCGGACGTCACGCTGTCAGCCTACTCGACCGTGGATCTTCGACTCGCCTTTGCATGGACAAACGTGGAAGTGTCGGCCTTCGTCAACAACGCAGCAAACAAGCTGGGAACGTCTGGCGCCGTGGACTACTTCACCACTTACACGGAGTTCTATCCGGTCAGGCCTCGCACGTTCGGCGTCTCGATGCGCTACGACTTCTGAGTGGCAACCACCTTCGAATTTCGCGGCGCCCGTCAGAGCTGCCGCGACTGCGTTGGTGCATCTCTAAAATGCGGCGCACGCCATGGCCTGCGCACGATGGGAGTCCGGACATGGCATTCTCGGATCGGGAGCGGAACTTGTTGCTGGCCACGCCGGGGATCGTGCTTGCGGTCGACACCGTCTGCAACACGCTCGGTTCGAGCGCGTGGGTCAACCGCCGTCGACCGCTCCAGCGGCTGCTGTCCCAATAGCAATCATGGCATCAGCATGACGTCGGACAGCACGCTTGTCGACTGGCGGCAGCGGGCCCTCGATTTGACGATCGACGCCCGCGCCTTCATCGACGGCATTCGGATCGAGGCGAGCAGCGAGACTCGCTTCGACAGCATCAATCCGCAAGACGGAACGGTCGTCGCGTCGCTTCCCGCTTCCACGCAGAGCGATGTCGAACGCGCCGTCGCCAGCGCCCGACATGTCTTCGACGAGGGAACTTGGTCACGCGTGTCGGCCTACGAGCGCAGACGGGTGCTACTGCGACTGGCGGACAAGCTGGAGGCGCATCGCGACGAGCTCGCCCTGCTTGACTCGCTCGAGATGGGCATGCCGATTTCGTCGGCGCTGCCGGACATCGGGGTGGCAGCCGATATGGTCCGTGCCTGTGCCGAGCGGGTCGACAAGCTCAGTGAAGCCGTGTTGCCGAGCGCGTGCGACACCTTGTCGCTAAATCTGCAGGTGCCGCACGGCGTGGTGGCCGCGATTACGCCTTGGAATTTTCCTTTGTATGTGGCGCTCGCGAAAGTTGTTCCCGCGCTGGCGATGGGCAACTCGGTGGTGCTGAAGCCATCGGAAATCGCGTCGCTAAGCAGCCTGCGCTTGGGTGAACTCTGCGTGGCGGCGGGAACGCCCCCGGGCGTTCTGAACGTCTTGCCAGGGCTAGGCCCCGAGACGGGGCGCTGGCTGGCGCTGCATCAGGACGTGGATTGCCTCAGCTTCACCGGCTCGACCGCGACAGGGCGCATGCTGTTGCAGTACGCAGGGCAATCAAACCTGAAGAAGCTGTTGCTCGAATGTGGTGGCAAGTCGCCGCAACTGGTGTTCGATGACCTGGGCGATCTCGACCAGGTCGCCTCACAGCTCGTCCAGGGCTTCACCTGGAACGCCGGTCAGGTTTGCGTTTCGGGAAGTCGAATCCTGGTGGCTCGCAATCTTTACGAGCCCTTGCTTCGTCGTATGGCCGCGCTGGTCGACAACCAGTCGAGCGGATCGCCGCTGGACGCCGAAACCCAGTTCGGTCCACTTGCGAGTGCAGCCCAACTGACGCGTGTCGACACGATGGTGCAAGCGGCTCGACAACGCGGGGGGCGCTTGGTTGCCGGCGGCTCGGTCCGCCGCGACGCCGGTCCTTGCCACTACCGCCCGACCTTGTTTGCCGACATGCCTTCGGACGATCCCCTGATGCAGGACGAGATTTTCGGTCCCGTCGCCGGAGTGCTTCCGTTTGACGGCCCGGTCGACGCGTTGGCATTGGCCAACGCTACGCGCTACGGCCTGTCGGCGACGCTCTGGACGCGTGACTTCGCGCTTGCCAACCGCCTGGCACGCCGGCTTCGCGGCGGCCCGATCGTCGTCAACGCGGTCGCCAATCCGAAGGCTTCGTTCGTGAGCGGTACGTCGGTCGAGCCGACGGGAGCATCCGGTTTCGGTGCCGAAGGTGGGACCGCAGGTCTGTTGGCCTATACCCGCGCAAAGAACGTGACCTTCCGTCTGGCATGACTACCGCTCCCGAGCCCACCGCAGATTTCGAGGCCTTTCCCCGCTACGACGAACTGACTCGGCGGCTCTTCGCCTACGCCTCCAGGTACCCGTCACTCGTGCAGATCGAGACCATGGGCAAGAGTCACGAAGGGCGCGAGATCTGGGTGGCCATCGTGACCAACACGGCGACCGGGGCACACGCCGACAAGCCGGCATTCTGGGCCGACGGCAACATCCATGCGATCGAATTGACGGGCTGTACGGCCGTCTTGTATTACCTCGAAAAGCTTGCGACCGGGTATGGCAACGACGCGGACATCACCCGGCTGCTCGACTCCCGAACGGTTTATCTGTGTCCGCGGCTGAATCCGGACGGTGCGGAACTGGCGTTGGCCGACAAGCCGCGCTACGTCCGCTCGAGCACCCGACCGTACCCGGATTCACCGCGTCTGGTCGACGGCTTGACCATCGAGGACGTCGATGGCGATGGTCGCGTGCTTTCGATGCGGATCAAAGACGCGAACGGTGCCTACAAGAAGCACGCTGAAGATCCACGGCTCATGGTGCCGCGCGGGCCAGGCGAATACGGCGGCGAGTACTACCGCGTGATCCCGGAAGGTACGCTGAAGAATTACGACGGCTTCACGGTCAAGATCCCGCCGATCGCTGAAGGCCTCGATCTCAATCGGAACTTTCCTTCGTTCTGGCGCGCAGAACATGAACAGAAGGGCGCCGGCGACTACGCGACCAGCGAGCCGGAAGTCAAGGCGATGGTCGATTTCGTCCTGGCCCATCGCAATATCGGCGCTGCGATCAGCTATCACACGTTCAGCGGTGTGATCCTGCGACCTATGGGCACCATGAGCGACGACCAAATGATCGCGGAGGATCTGTGGTTGTACAAACGTTTCAGTGCTCTCGGCACCGAACTGACGGGCTACCCGGCGGTGAGCGTCTGGCACGAATTCAAGTACCACCCGAACGAAGTGGTGGGTGGCACGCAGGACTGGTTCTACGAACAACGCGGGGCGCTGTACTGGACGGTCGAACTGTGGGGGCCGAACCAGCAGGCGGGTCTCGGCACTCGCCCGTGGATCGATTGGTACCGCGAACACGCTGTCGAAGACGACATTACGCTGTTGAAGTGGAGCGACGAGCATTGTCAAGGCCAGGCCCACGTGAACTGGACGCCCTTCCTGCACCCGCAATTGGGTGAGGTTGAGATCGGGGGATGGGATCGGATCAACTTCTGGCGCAACCCGCCGCCAGGTCTGCGCGAACGCGAGGTCGCGCAGTTTCCTGCATGGATGACGCGCATAGCATTGAGCTTGCCCCGGCTGGAACTACTGCATGCACAGGCCATGCAGTTCGATCCTGGGGTGTGGAGAGTTCGTTTCGGAGTGAGCAATGTGGGTTGGTTGCCGACCTACGTCACAAAGCTCGCTCTCCAGAACAAGGTTGTGCACGACATCGTGCTGGAAATTCATCTACCTGTCGACGACGCTCGGGTTTGCCTAGCGAGCGGCCAGGCGCGGATCGAGGTGGCGCATCTGATGGGGCATGCACCGAAGACTTCGCTGCTGGCGCTCAAACCCGACTCCGAACCAACGGCCGATCGGGTTATCGTCGAATGGGTTGTTCGCGCGCCTCGCGGCACGGCGCTTCATCTCAGCGCCAAAGCCGATCGCGCCGGCAACATCCGTACAGGGCTGGTCTTGCAGTGAGCCGGCTGTCCCTTTGCACTCCTTACAACTGACCATCCAGCGAGATCTCGCGAAATGACGACACCTGTGCTGCCGAAGAAGCTGTCCTGGTGGTTGCTGACGCTCTTCGCGCTGCCCACCTTGCCGATGTTCCTGTTGCGCGGTCCCGCGTTCAGTATCCTGCCGGCGCTTTATGCGGAGCGCTTTGCCATTTCGCTGGGCACGATGTCGATGGTGCTGCTGGCGGTGCGCGTGTTCGATGGCGTACTCGACGTGGCGGTCGGTTGGGGCACCGACGCCACGCACGACCGATGGGGTGGACGAAAGTCCTGGTTCCTGGTGGGCTCGCTGATGACCGTTGCCTGCATCTTTCAGTTGTATGTTCCGCCGACGAATGCGGATGCCGCCTATTTCGCCCTGTGGTTCTTTATCGCCTATTTCGCCTGGACCCTCAACGAAATTCCTTACGGCGCGTGGGCGGTCGATCTGACCAGCGACTACCGCGAGCGCGCCCGGATTGCCGTCGCGCGGCAATACTTCAATGTGGCCAGCGGCCTTTTGCTCGGCGCCATTCCGCTGCTGTGGTTCCTGCCCACCACAGAAATGAACTTCGATGCCCTGCGCGCGCTGGCCTGGATCGTCGCGCTGACCCTGCCACCCATCAGCGTGATGTGCGTCATTTTCGTACCTCACGGCGTGATGGCAGTCCGCGCCAAGCATCACGGACTGATGGATTCCTTTCGTGCCGTGAAGGCTAACAAGGCGTTTATCCGCTTCCTGTTCGCGGCGGCGCTCGCAGAACTGGGGAGTGCGTCGGCGGCCGGCGTCGCGTTCATGGTGATCGACTCGTACCTGGGGCTGGGAGCCGCGATCAGCGTCGTGCTTTTGCAATGGGGCGTGGCTGCCTTGGTGGGAGTGAAGATTGCGGAGTTCTTCCTCAAGCGGTTCGAGAAGCATCAAGTCTTTGTGTGGTCGGCCATTGGCTGCGCGGTCACTTACCTCGGCTATCTCGTGCTCACGCCCGTTCTTCCATCGGTGCTTTACTTCTACCTCTTCTTCTCGTTTACGCACACGCTCTTCTACATCGTGATCGACATGATGCCCCAGACCATGGTGGGCGACCTTGCGGACTACGACTTGATGAAGACCCGGGTCTCTCGCACAGCCCAATACGTTGCGGTGCTGACTTTCGTTCGCAAGGCGATGTTTGGTATCGGTGCGTCAATGTCGCTGCTCATCGCCTCTCTGTTCGGCTTCGAGCCCAAGCACGCTCCCTACAGCGATTCAGCCGTCTTCGGACTGAAGTTTTCCGCCTTCGGATTGCCGGCCTGCCTGTTTCTGATCTCTGCCGCCGTCATCTGGTCGTTCCCCATCACGGCCCGGCGGCACGCTGCCATACAACGGCGAAATGCAAGGCTGGGGCTGGTTGTCGCCACGCCCGAATCTGTCTGATCGTCTTATGCCGGCTGCCAGGAACGCCCTTTTTGCGACCGAGAGCCTCGCTGTCGAAGCGTCGCTGCGGGCCTGGCACCGCGCGCTTGAAGCGCACGATTGGGACGTGGTGGCCTCTGGGCTTACCGAGTCTTTCCTGATGATCGAACACGACAGGATCCTGGACAAACCGGCCCTGCTCGAGATGCTGACGAACAGCGCCCTGAGTGGCCGGCAGCGCGCCGACTTGCGCGAGTTCCGCACCGAGGTTGATCGAGATTGCGCGTGGACCACGCTGCGCAACGACGAACTTTGGATACCGAACCAGGGCGAACAACGGAAGTTCGCTTTCCTGGAAACTGCCGTGCTCAGGTACGCGCAAGACCACTGGCAGATCGAGCGCTATCACGCCACTCGATTGACGCCGCCAACGGGCTGATGCAGGACCAACAAGACGTCGCCGGGGTCTTCGACTACGTTGTGGTCGGCGCCGGCTCGGCGGGTTGCGTCCTTGCGGCGCGGCTCAGCGAAGACGCGAGCGTCACCGTCCTTCTCGTGGAGGCGGGCGGGCACGACACGTCGCCATTGTTCACGGTGCCTGGTGGCCAAGCATTCATCAAGGATTGGCGCCGCTACGCGTGGCTTTACGACATTGAACGCGACGGATCACGCTTGTCACGCACCGAGGTCTGGCGTCGCGGGCGGATTCTGGGTGGTAGCAGCACGATCAACGGCCTGATCTGGGCCTGGGGTTTGCCGGGAGATTTCGATGCCTGGGCCGCGCGCGGGCTGCCTGGCTGGTCGTGGGACAAGGTAGCGCCCTATTTCCGCAAGTCCGAGACGTATCACTCCACGCAGGCAGCAGGCCGCGGCGATACCCGGGGAACGAGCGGCCCGATCCAGGTCGAAACGTTCCGCTCACCGCATGCCGTGGTCCCCGACCTCATCAGGGCTTGCGGCAGCGTTGGCATGCAGTTCGCGCAGGACATCAACGCCGTCTCGTGGCCTGCCATCGGCAACGTGCAGACAAACCAGCGACACGGCATTCGCCAGAGCAGCGCCAGGGCCTATCTTGGGCCTGCGCGATCCCGGCGCAATCTCAACATCTGGACCCAATGTCGTACGACGGGCATTCGGATCGAAGACGGGGCAGCCTGCGGCGTGGAAGTTGTCAGGGACGGCACGGCTATACGGGTTTGCGCGCGCCGCGAAGTGATTCTTTGTGCCGGCGCCATCGCGTCGCCGCAATTGCTGATGACGTCGGGCATCGGACCCGCAGACCATCTCACGTCACTTGGCATCAAGGTCAAGGTGGACTCGCCGCAGATAGGCCGCAACCTGCACGATCATCCCGAGCTTTACGTCGAGTACGTAGTGGCAGGCAAGACGTATTCGCGCGGAAAATCGCCGATGGCGGTAGCCTCGACCGCCCTTCAATACATGTTTGGCCGCAAGGGGCCTGCCACATCACCGGGAACACATGCACTCGGCTACGCCCGCAGTGGCGTGTCGCCTGGTCCCGAGGTTGACATCCTTCTGTTCTGCGGGCCCTGGGGTCAGTTGTCCGGCACCGACCCGTTCAAACGTGGCCTCGAAGTGTTCTCGCTCTCACCCTCGGTCAGCAAACCGCGTTCGCGCGGGACCGTCACGCTGCACTCCCGCGATCCACTGGCGCCCCCGAAGATCGATGCGAATCTGCTGGGTGACTGCTTCGATGTCGCCGTCCTTCGCGAGGGGATAAGACTGATCGACCGGATAGCCAGCGCCGAGCCGTTGCGCCAGCATGTCATCCGGCGATTGACGCTGCCTGATGGTCTCGACGACGACCGACAAGTTGATGAGTTCGTGCGTTCGGCTGCTGGCATCTGCTATCACGCCTGCGGCACATGCCGGATGGGCGCGGACGCGGAGTCGGTGGTTGACCCGGCGCTGCGGGTGCGGGGTCTGAATGGCTTGCGTGTCGTCGACGCCTCTGTGATGCCGGAAATAACCTCGGGAAACCTCAATGCACCGACGGTGATGATTGCCGAAGTGGCTGCTGACCTGATCCGTCGGAGATAGAGACCTTCAGGGCTGGTCGAGCGCCACGGGCTCGACGACCACATCCCAATGCGCGAGCAGCATTTCGAAGCGGCGCTGCTCCTCTGCGCGAAAAGCGCCGACATCGGCAAACAGTTGGCGCTGCAACGCTTTGCCATCGAAGTCGTCGTGCGCCACCAGAGCGTCTTTCCAGACGACGGTGACGCGGTAATCCCAACGACCCTCTTCGGTCGAGTGGTAGAAGGGTTGTTCGGCCTTGATGTGCAGGATGCGGCCCAGCTTCAACTGCGCGGCCAATATCGGATAGTGATTCTTCCGAAACAATCTGATGAACTCCGCAGCCTGTCCCCACCTTACCTTGTAGTAGTACTCCACAAGGAAAGGGCGCGGTGTGGAGGGTGGAGCGACCGATTGTGCCTGCGACAATCCCGAGACCCCTGAAAGGGTCGCAGCGGTGAGAGCTACATGCCGCAGCAGTTGTCGGCGTTGCGGCAAAGGTATGCGAGGGCGAGTCAGCGGCTCGGTCATTTCATTGGTTCACCAAGAGGGATCACAGGCGTTGGAAGGCACGCCTCAAGCAACGCCTTTCGCAATGCGTGGCTATCTGCAGCAACCGCGGGGCGCGTCGTTTTGATGGTTTGGTAAGCCTCCAACGGGTCGCTATTCTCTTCCGGCGTTGCGTAAGGAATGCACTTGATGAACAACGCGAACAACTCGGCCTGTGAACCGATGTCGAGTTTTCGATGGATGTTCTTGCGATGCATCTTGACCGTACCTTCGGAGGAATCGAGACGCTCGGCAGTGCGAACCGCGGAGTAGCCGCTCAGCATGTAGAACAGCACTTCGCGCTCGCGCTTGGTCAGCAACGATCCGCCAAAATTCTCGATCGAGCTCTGCACCTTGCGGTGGGTCAGGTTGTCCTTGTCGGGCTGAGAAAGTACTGCCCCTAAGCCGTGATGCCGCTCCAGCGCAGACAGCAGAATCTCCAAAACGGTGTCGAGCGCCGCCACGTCACGCGGCGCGAAGCCTTCGCTGGACGAGTCGCGTTCCAGGAATACCGACAGCGCGGTGTCGTCATCGATGCGCCAAAGTATGTCGATGTAGTCGGACAGGCCGACTTGCGAGTAGAAGACGCGATAGAACTCGCTCTTGTAGAAGTCGTCCGGCGCCACGTCACGCAACCAGTAGACGCCGCTGGTGCAACCGGCCAAGAAGCGTTGGTAGTTCGGGTCGAGAATGTAGGGCCCGGAGAAGTAGTCCTGCAACAAGACCACCCGGGTGCGCTCCCATTTCCTGTACGTCAGCATGCGCGGTTGCTGATGGCGGGAAAAGACCATCGCACCGCCGGAGCTCATTCGGCACACGGCATGAAGGAAGTCGAGGGCTGCTTGAAAGAAACCTTCGTGCCCGGCGGAATGAGTCATCCCGGCGATCAGGCTCGCCAACGATTTGTCGAGGGTAAGCAGTCCAGTGAGTTCCTGTTTCGAGATCGTCATCGCGCCGTCCCGCACTGATGTCGCGCACGGCCTCGCGAGATTCGCAAGCTGATGCGCGAGTTGGGATTCTATCGCGAGCACGGTCTCAGGCCTATGCCGCCTGGCGGCGGATGGCTGCAATGAAGCCCAGCAGGTTGGCTTGCCGGTCCGGGTCGTCAGCGCGCTCATAGGGCGGCTCCGGATAGACGGCCAGCTGAACCACGGTGATTCGCTCCTGTCTATGGACATAGATGCATTGCCCGCAATGACCGAGCGCCCACATGCCGCCATCGTTGTCAAGCCACCAACCCATGCCGTAATCAGTCACACCGAGCTTCTCCGTGCCGCCTGCGTTGGTCATGCCGACCACGCGGAAAGCACGCCTGCCAACCGTATCGATCCAGCCCTCGGGAAACAACGATCTGCCTGCGACCTGGCCATCGTTCATGACCAGCATGCCCAGCCGGGCCATGTCGCGCAGGCTCATGCCGGCACGGCTGCCCGCGATCTCCTGGCCTTCAGTCGACTCCAGTGTGTAAAAGGCATCGAACTCCATGCCAGCGGGCTCCCACACCCGCTCGGCCATGTAGTCGGCGAGGCGGCGTTCTGTGGCCGCACGAACGACCGCACCAAGCAGGTACGTGTCGCCGGTGTTGTAGTTCCAGAACGTGCCTGCCGGCCGGGCAGGCGCTATCGAAGCCATCAACTGCAGCACGCCGCCGGGCACCTTGTTGGCGAGGGAGCGGCTGTAGCGGTTGACGTGGGAGTTGCGGTCCTCGTAGTCCTCGTTCCAGCCGACGCCGGAGCTCATCGTCAGCAAGTGGCGGATCGTGACGTCGGTGTAAGCAGTCCCGCGCAGGTTGGGAAGGTAAGACACGATGGTGTCGTCCAGCGAGCCGATCGACCTGTCATGGATGGCTGCGCCCACCAGCAGCGCGGTCATGCTCTTGACGGTAGACATGGTGCTCCAGCAGTCGCTCTCCTTCAGCCCGAGGCCGTAACGCTCGAGCACCACTTCGCCGTTCACCGAGGCGATCAGGCCGGCCACGTTGTTCTGATCCATCAGATCGGCCACTGACGCCGCAGCGGGAGATTCGAAATGCAGCTGGCACTCGCGGCCGCGCGCCAGCGGACGGGGATTCGAGCTGCGCTGGATGCGGCGCGTTGCGAACAGCTGATCGACGATCCGGTAGCCGTACGACTGCAGGCACGGCGGCCACAGCAGGAATTCCTCGCCGCGCGGCAAATGGGCTATCGGCATGGCGATGCCAAAACTCTCGTTTCGATCCATGGGTGTCCTCGGTGTCTAGCCCCACAACGCGGCGTCTGGCGCGCACAGAAAGCCGTTGTCGTACCGCATTGCTGGCGTACGGTCGTCGCGCATGTGGAGCGGCCCGTCGAGATCGACGAATTCGCAGCGTGACGCGACGAGGAATGCAGGCGCCATCGCCAGCGACGTTCCACAGTTGCATCCGACCATCAACCCGAGGCCGAGGTGACGCGCTTCGTCGCACATCATCAGTGCCTCCGTGAGCCCGCCGCACTTGTCCAGCTTCAGATTGACGTACTGCACCTTGCCCACCAGGCCAGGCAGTGAATCGAGCGTCGTACAAGATTCGTCGGCCGCGATCGGTATGTCGATATCGAGCGAGGACAACAGGTCTTCCTGGCCTGCAGGCAGAGGTTGCTCGATGAGCGCAACGGGCAGCCGGGTGACGGCGGCTGCGAAGCGGCGCAGGCCAGCGGCATCCCAGCCTTCGTTCGGGTCGATCGTCAACGTGCTGGTCGGGGCGGCTTCGGCCACGGCCTGCAGCCGTTCGATGTCGCGATCCAGGCCGCCGACGGTGCGATCACCCAATTTAACCTTCAGGGTGGCGGGATTGCCCCAAGCTCGTGCCTGCGCGGCCATCGCGTCAGGTCGATCCAGGGTGACTGTCATCAGACTGCAAAACCTGGAGCCTTCATCCAGATGTCGAAGTCCGGCCAATTCCCATGCGCGCACCCCTTGGCGCTTGCAATCCAGATCCCACAGCATGGCATCGAGCGCGTTGCGCAAACCGTCCGCAGGCAGCCGGGCACGCAGCGCGTCGCGGTCAGCGCCCTGGGAAATCCATTCGAGCGCCGCGCGACCGCGTAACAGCGCCTGCTCGCTCGCCCCCACGTCGGACTCATGCTGCTCACCTTCCCCCTGAGCAGTCAACTGCCCGTGCGTCGCGCTGGCGTAAAGGATCGTCTGCACTTGCAGCTCCCCACGGGAGATTGCGATCGGACGGCGATAGGGCCAACTCTGCAGCGCAAGCGAGAGGTTCGGACGGAGCACCGCAAGATTATCTTGAGCGCTTCTGGCGGCCTCAATACCTCCTTGGGGAGTAAAGCTGTCCACGGGGCACAAGCTAAGCTTGCGCAGCCATCGTACTCATGGCGGCTCGGAATCTCCTTGCGGGGCCGCGCGCGGCGTGCGCCGAAATTTTCACGGCCCGAAGCGGCCGTAGAACAGTTGCGTGCAGTGGACGAAGTACCCACTCGCGCACATCACAGGAATATGCGTTGTATCTGCCAGCCACAAAAGACGCACTGATGGTCCTCAGCCAGTTCAGCTGATCGCGAGGGCGTGGCGCCAATCGGTCGCCTGTTGGGTGCATTGCGGCGATTCGTGCTCAAAGCGCCCCCGTGCAACGGTCGCGGTGCCGGTTCTACCGCGCTGCGGATCGCTTGTACCAATTGGAGAAACGGAAAGCCGCCGTCCGTCACGACCGGAACTGGCCGATGAGGAGCACCGGCGACTGTCAGCTTACGCCGCTCGTAACGGCACGACGAAAGCGCCGGCGGCCAGCACATCGACCCGATCCGCCAAGAACTGCACCGCCCTCTTCCGCTCCGCGGCCAACTCGATATGGCTGTAGGCCGCCACCGTCACGTACTTCGCGCTGTGCGCCAATAGCAGCTCGACCGCCTGGCGTGACTATGACAAGGGGACGGCTTGAGCCAAGGTGCTCAGCGGCGCCGAGGTCCGGATCGGTGCTCCGGGCACTGCGGGTACGGACGACTTGCCAGACACCGTCTGCGAGATCCGGGTGGGTGCCGATTTCGCAGACGGTGTCTGCGAAATCCGCTCGGGCGGCCAGGCCAGGTAGAACAGCCGCATCTGTTCGAGGTTGCGCTCGGAAAATACTCGGCCGAAGCGCTGGGTCAGATCGACTGACAGCCGCTTGAGCAGCGCCTGTCCATAGCCTGCCCGCTCCTGCCCCGCCTGCTCGAATTCAACGATGCGCCGGCCAATCTCCCAGTAGCTGGCCGTCATCAACGCATTGACGCTGCGGGCAGCGGCATGGCGGGCGGCTTCCAGCAAAGCGACGATGTCGCCGTGCATGCCGCCGTAGTCCGGCCCAACATCGACGCCGCCACTGCCGGGGACGAGATCGCTCATGCCTACACCTCGATCACGAGGACCTTGATCTCACCGAGCAGGCGCATCACCTCGGCCTCGTGCCCGCGCATGGAGGCGATCAAGTCCTTCAGGTCGGGTCCACGAATCGACGCGCGAGCCTGGCGCGCGTGTGGACTCAAGCGTCCACATCGAATGCTTCGTTCCGCTCCAGCTTCTACGTCGCATCCCGACGCGAAGCCTCAGTCAATTCGGGGAGCAGCAATTTGACGCTGGGATCGAGGGCGGCAAAGTGCCTCGCGCTTTCTGCATACAAGCGCAAGGCCCTTGCCTGCCTGGCGTGGTCGGCCTGTGCGAGCAGGTAGCCAAGGCGGCGCACCGCCCGCGCCTTCGTAGTGCGCTGCGGCCCTGGCTATCTGGCGCGGATCAGCGCGTGCGCCAAGGTCTTTGGCGATCTGTGCCACGCTGCCGAGGCCACCGGCTCGGTGCATGTAGCGCACCCAGTCGAGCAAGGTCCGCTCGACGCCGGCGACGACGGCGTCTTGATGGCACCGACGAGTGCGGCTTCGTTGCAGGCGGCAAAGGCCTCGGGCTCTTGATAGATGAACTGCAGGCGATGCGCGCCCAGCGTTAGATCGCGCAGCTGGCGGGGCGCCACCACCTGGAAGATCATGGCCGACGGATGTGATGAGCCATGGTGGGCCGCCGCACGCAGCAGCGACACGCGATAGCCCAGGTCCTGATGCTTCATCAGTGGGTCGATCCACTCGGCCGGGTCGGCGGTACCTGCCGCCCTTTGTTCAGGCCTCACGAAGTGGTAGAAGCCGTGCCTTGGAATGGCCAGCTTGCCCTTGGCGACGGCACGCGTCAGTGCCGGCGACAGGGTGCTCAGGCGATGCCAGACGCGACCGCTTTGTCGCGACTGAACCAGCCCCGGCCTGCGGCAAGGCGGTCGTCGATGAAGGTGTCCAGGGCAGCCGTGCTGCAGCATATGCGAAATAAGAGTCAATGTGATCTATTTTGCATACAAGATCGCTACGGTGCGATTCACCCAGCAATCCAGCAATCAGGCGGGAAGCGCTGGAACACAGAAAACGAAAAACCCCAACTGAATCAACAAGCTGGAGTTTTGTGGGGGGGGCATCAAGCACGCCAGTGGACGTGCCCAGACGCCGTCACATATGGTCGATCATCACTTGCCCAAACCCCGAGCACGACACCTGCGTCGCCCCTTCCATCAACCGCGCAAAATCGTACGTGACTTTTTTGCTGGCAATCGAGCGCTCCATCGACGCGATGATGAGGTCGGCGGCTTCGGTCCAACCCATGTGGCGCAGCATCATCTCGGCGGAGAGAATCTCGGAGCCTGGGTTGACGTAGTCCTTGCCGGCGTACTTGGGCGCGGTGCCGTGCGTGGCTTCGAACATCGCGATGGAGTCGCTCAAGTTCGCGCCAGGAGCAATGCCGATGCCACCCACTTGGGCGGCCAGTGCGTCGGACACGTAGTCGCCGTTCAAGTTGAGCGTGGCGATGACGCTGTACTCGGCGGGGCGCAACAAGATCTGCTGCAAGAACGCGTCGGCAATGGAATCTTTGACGATGATCTCGCGGCCCGTTTTCGGGTTCTTGAACTTGCACCAGGGGCCGCCGTCGATCAGCTGCGCGCCAAATTCTCGCTGCGCCAAAGCGTAGGCCCAATCACGGAAGCCACCTTCGGTGTACTTCATGATGTTGCCCTTGTGCACAATGGTGACGTTGGGTTTGTCGTTGTCCACGGCGTACTGGATGGCCTTGCGCACGAGGCGCTCGGTGCCTTCGCGCGACACAGGCTTGATGCCAATGCCTGAGGTGTCGGGGAAGCGGATCTTCTTCACACCCAACTCTTCGATGAGGAACTTGATCAGCTTCTTGGCCTTGTCGCTTTCGGCCTCGTACTCGATGCCGGCGTAGATGTCCTCCGAGTTCTCGCGGAAGATCACCATGTTGGTTTTCTCAGGCTCCTTAACGGGCGATGGCACGCCCTTGAAGTACTGGATGGGGCGCAGGCAAACGTACAGGTCCAACTCTTGGCGCAGCGCCACATTGAGTGAGCGAATGCCGCCACCCACGGGGGTGGTCAGGGGGCCCTTGATGGACACCACGTAGTCTTTCACCACCTTGAGCGTTTCTTCAGGCAGCCACACGTCGGGGCCATAGATCTTGGTGCTCTTCTCGCCCGCATAGACCTCCATCCAATGGATCTTGCGCTTGCCGCCATAGGACTTGGCCACGGCGGCATCCACCACCTTCAGCATCACTGGCGTGATGTCCATGCCCGTGCCGTCGCCCTCGATGTACGGGATGATGGGCTGATCGGGGACATTGATCGAGAAGTCCTTGTTGACGGTGATTTTTTGACCGCCTGCGGGGACTTTGATGTGCTGGTACATGGAAGCAAACTCCGGGGGTTTGAGGGCAACGACGCGCGCCAAATTCTAGTTCACCCGCCGCAGCGGGTGATCGGGCTCAGGCGAAGCAGTAGTTGTAAACCTGAGTCCACAAGCCGTGACCCATGGCTGACAGGGCTGCGCCCGCAAGCAACAAGCCCGCCAAGCGCGTGGCCCAAGCCGACTGCCAAACGGCAACGGGCTGGCTGCGCTCGGCCCCAGCCGATTGACCACGAAGCCTTTGCCACAACCCCTGCCCCACCACCAGCGCCACGGTGGAGGCGAGCCAAAACGCACCCATGACGAGCGCCCCCGACGCTGCGCTGTTGCCCAGCGCGGCAACCACCAAGGCCGAGTGCAGCAAGCCACAGGGCCACGCCGCCCAAAGGCTTCCGATGGCCAAATTGCGTGCGGGCTTGCGCCAGTGGATGGGCGCCTCGCCCACCTTGGCCTTGCGCCGCCCCACGTCCGCCATCCAAGCCGGTTGTCTCGCCGTCAACAGCATCCAGAGCCCAAGCCCAAGGGCTCCGGCGTGCACCAACGTCCACATGGGGCGCAGCCACGGATGCGAGGCACTCAATGCCGCCAGGGCGCCCACACTGGCGGCAGCCCAGGCACCCACTGCGCTGTAGCTGATCAAGCGCCCCCCATGCAGGGCCACAGCCGATACCGTCAAACCCCGCTGCTGCCCCCCCACTGCTGCGGCGCAGGCGGGACCGCACATGACGACGCAGTGCGGGCCGCCCATCAGCCCCATCAACAAGACACTGAAGACTAGCGCTGCGTCCATGGCCTGCGTTCGGGTGTGTTGATTTGATCGGCGGGCGCGTTCAGCAGGCCGCGTCGTCAAACAAGCTGCCGCAACGATGGCCCAAAAGACAAAGAAGGCCACGGTGTAAACGGCCTGGCGCGGCCACCCCAACAACGCGCCCCCAAGCCCATGCAATTCGGTCGGATCCACCAGGGCAAACACAACCATCTCGATGGCACCAGCGGCAAAGAAGGCGGGCCAAAGGGCCACAAAGATTCGCACGTTCATGAAAGCGCTCTCCAAAATAGGGGGTGCTCAGTGCGAGCCAGTGTGTTGCGTTGCGCCCACCGGCGTTGCAGCGTGGTTCCTGCCCTGCTGCGCCGGTGCAGCGCTGCGGTTTGTTGCCGTGCCCTTGGCCGTCTGGGCCGCCGATGGGGATTGAGACACGGTGCGATCAGCACCCACCCAGGCTATGTAGCCCGTGGTGAGGCTGGCCACCACCACCACCAGCGGTGCGCCCAGGACCAACCACATGATCGGGTAGCGCCACCATGGTGCTGTCGGGTTGCTTTGCGTTGGATGCGCGTTTGTCATGATCTTGGTGTGGGGTGACATGGGGTTGGAGTTGATCAACGAGGCACCATGAAGGTTGATTTTTCAAGCAACCGTGCCTCAGGCTTCTCGATGGGCGAAATCTCAAACTGCAGCGCGTGTGCGCCGGCGCCAAGCCGTGTTGCCACGTCGGGCGGCACACGCACCCTTACGGGCATCCAGCGACTTTGAGTGGGGCCCACCATCACCTCGCTCGAGCCGGCCATCACGGCGCTGTCCAGACCGCGCACCACAACGCGGTAGGTCTGCGCGGACTCGGTGGCGTTCATCACTTGCAGTCGGTAGGTGTTTTCGATGAAGCCGTCTTCAACCAGTCGCGCCAGCGCGCCACGATCTCGAACCACATCGACCTTGAACTCCTTGCGCAGCGCCAAACTGGCAACCAGGGCACTCGCAATCAATAACAACAAGCCGGTGTAAATCAAAACACGGGGCCGCGCCACCCGCTTCCACATCGCAGGGGCACTCCACCCTTGCTGAAGCGCGTTCTGGGTTGAAAACCGAATCAGGCCACGCGGATACGACATCTTGTCCATCACTTCGTTGCAGACGTCGACGCACGCAGCACAGCCAATGCATTCGTATTGAAGGCCGTTGCGAATGTCGATCCCGGTGGGGCAAACTTGCACGCACAGACTGCAATCGATGCAATCACCCTTGCCTTGGGCCACCGCCTCTTGGTGCGCCAATTTTTTGGGCCTGGATCCGCGTGGGTCCCCCCGGGCTTCGTCAAACGTCACGATCAAGGTGTCGCGGTCAAACATGGCGCTTTGGAAGCGTGCGTACGGACACATGTATTTGCACACCTGCTCGCGCAGAAACCCCGCGTTGCCGTAGGTTGCCAAGCCGTAAAAGACAACCCAGAACCACTCCCAAGGCCCAAAGCTCAGCGTGAAAGCCTCAGCCCATAACATGCTGATGGGGGTGAAGTAGCCCACAAAAGTAAACCCCGTCCACAACCCCATGCCCAGCCAAAGGGCATGTTTGAGGCCCTTGCGCCCAAGCTTTTCAAACCCCCAGGGGCCTGCGTCAAGCTTTTTGCGCTGGTTTCGATCACCCTCCACCCGTTGCTCAACCCACAAGAACATCTCGGTGTAAACGGTTTGGGGGCACGCAAAGCCACACCACAGGCGCCCGGCCACGGCAGTGAACAAGAACAGCGCGTAGGCACAGATGATCAACAGCACCGTGAGGTAGATGAAGTCCTGCGGGTAAAGCACCCAGCCGAAGATGTAAAAACGTCGCGCTGCCAAGTCAAAAAGAACGGCCTGCCGCTCGCCCCACTGAAGCCAAGGCAGCCCATAGAAGACCATTTGTGTCAATGCCACCAGGCCCCAACGCCAACGGGCAAACCACCCACTGACCGAGCGCGGGTAGATCTTGTTTTGGCGCTCGTACATCCACACCATCTCACCGGCGTCGGCTTCGACAGCGCTGGCGCCAACCGCAACCGGCCGGATCGGAATGACAACGGAGGGCTGCTTGCGTGAATCAGTCATGGCCCCGGATTGACCGTCTTTCACACGCCGTCAGGGCGTGCTTGGCGCCTGAGACTGGCTCTTGACATACGCCGCCAACACGTGGATCTGTGCTGGCGCCAAGCGCCCTGCATGCGCTGGCATGACGTTGGTCTTTCCTTGCGTGATCATGGCCACCACAGCCTCCACGCCAAAGCCGTGCAACCAAACCTTGTCAGTCAAGTTGGGCGCGCCCAGGGCTGTATTGCCTTGCCCCGTTACACCATGGCAGGCCGCGCAAAGGGCGAACTTTGGTTTGCCCAATTGCGCGGCCGTGGTGTTGTGCGGACTTCCAGACAGGCTTAGCACGTAGTGCGCCAATTGATCGACCTCTTCGCTGGTGCCCACCGCCGATGCCATCGGTGGCATGACGCCGCTGCGCCCCTTCGCAATCGTCTCTTTCACGGCCGCAAAATCACCGCCCCACAGCCAATCTGCATCCGCCAGGTTGGGGAATCCCTTGCTGCCACGCGCGTCGGACCCGTGGCAGGTTGAACACTGGTTGATGAACAAGCGCTCACCAATGGCCATGGCGCCCGCATCTTTGACCAGTTCAGCCTCTGACATCGCTTCGTACTTTGCGTGCATAGGCTGCAACGTGCGGCGCAGCACGGCTTCGTCGGTCGCCAGCTCTCCCGTGCTGGACCAACCCAGGGTGCCCGCATAGCTGCCCAGCCCAGGAAAGGCCACCAAATAGCCCAACGAGAACACAACCGTCAACACAAAGAGCCACATCCACCAGCGCGGCAACGGGTTGTTGAGCTCACGCAAATCAACGTCCCACACATGGCCCGTTGAGTTGTCGCTGACCCCCGGAACCACATGGCGTCGCGCAGCAATCAGCAGCAAAACCAAGCACGCCACGATGCCCACGATCGTGCTGATGGCAACGAACAGCGACCACCCGCCTGAAAAGAAGTCACTCATGACGCATGGCCTTCCGTCACCGCTTTCGTCGGGCGCCCACCGCCCGCCCCGCCGTCCTCGTCAAACGGCAATTGCGCTGCCTCAGCAAAGGCGCCTTCGTTGCGGCTCGACCATGCCCACACCACGATGCCTACAAACGCCATCAGAGACACCACCGTGACCAAGCTTCGCAAGACATTCACATCCATCGCCAACTCCTTCTTGTTTGCCGGCTATTGCCGCGTGATGCCCAGCACCTGCAAATAGGCAATGAGTGCGTCGAGCTCCGACTTGCCTTTGACCTCGTTGCCTGCAGCTTCCACTTCGGCGTCGGTGTAAGGTGCACCCAGCGTGCGCAGCGCCTTGATCTTGGTCGGCATGATGGCCGCGTCCACCATCGCCGTGGCCAGCCACGGATAGGCGGGCATGTTGGACTCGGGCACCAAATCCCGAGGGCTGGTCATGTGAATGCGGTGCCATTCATCGCTGTACTTGCCGCCCACTCGGTGCAGGTCAGGCCCCGTGCGCTTGCTTCCCCATTGAAACGGGCGGTCATAAACAAACTCACCCGCCGTGGAGAAAGGCCCGTAGCGCAGCACCTCGGCTTGCAGCGTTCGAATCATTTGCGAGTGGCAGTTGTAGCAGCCCTCGCGCACATAGATATCGCGCCCAGCCAGTTGCAGCGACGTGTAGGGCTTGAGTCCCGGTGCAGGCTCGGTGGTGCTCTTTTGAAAGAACAGTGGCACGATTTCAACCGCACCACCGATGGCCACCGCCACCAAGATCAGCACAATCATCAACAAATTGTTGGTCTCGATCGTCTCGTGTGAAAAGCCCGTTGCTTGTTGCGGTTTGCTCATGTTGGGTTTGATCCGTCGTTGCGTGGGTTATCAGGCGGTCACGGCCGCCAGTTTCGGCACCGGTGCATGGGCGACACGGCCACTTCGAGCGGTCTTGAACACGTTCCACGCCATGATCAACATGCCACCCAGGTAGAGAAGGCCGCCCGTGAGGCGCACCACATAAAAGGGGAACGTTGCTTTGACGCTCTCCACAAAGCTGTACGTCAACGTGCCGTCGGCATTGACTGCGCGCCACATCAAGCCTTGCATGACGCCGGCAATCCACATCGCGGCGATGTACAAAACGATGCCCACCGTGGCCACCCAAAAGTGGACGTCAATGGCGCGTGTGCTGTGCATGGTCGTGCGGCCGTACATGCGGGGGATCAGGTAGTACATCGACCCCATGGAGATCAATCCCACCCAGCCGAGCGCACCAGAGTGCACATGGCCAACCGTCCAGTCGGTGTAGTGCGAAAGCGCGTTGACGGTCTTGATGGACATCATCGGCCCTTCAAACGTGCTCATGCCGTAAAACGAAAGCGACACGATCAAGAACTTCAAGATGGGGTCATCACGCAGCTTGTGCCAAGCACCCGACAGCGTCATGATGCCGTTGATCATGCCGCCCCAGCTGGGTGCGAGCAGAATCAACGAGAACACCATGCCAACTGATTGGGCCCAGTCGGGCAAGGCGGTGTAGTGCAGGTGGTGCGGCCCCGCCCACATGTACGTGAAGATCAGTGCCCAGAAGTGGACGATCGACAGGCGGTATGAATAAACCGGGCGCTCGGCCTGCTTGGGGATGTAGTAGTACATCATGCCCAGGAAGCCGGCCGTCAAGAAAAAACCTACCGCATTGTGTCCGTACCACCACTGAATCATGGCGTCTTGCACGCCCGCGTAGGCCGAGTAGCTCTTGGTCAGACTCACCGGCAGCGCCGCACTGTTGACGATGTGCAGCAGCGCCACCGCCAGGATGAACGATCCAAAAAACCAGTTGGCGACGTAAATGTGGCGCACCTTTCGGATGGCCAGCGTGCCGAAGAAGACAATCGCGTACGAAACCCAGGTGACCGCAATCGCAATGTCGATGGGCCACTCCAGCTCGGCATACTCTTTGCCACTCGTCATGCCCAGTGGCAGCGAGATGGCCGCCGACACGATCACCAGTTGCCAAGCAATGAAAGTAAACATCGCCAAACGCGGCGCGAAGAGCGGCGTTTGGTTGGTGCGCTGCACCACATGGTAAGAGGTCGCAAACAGCGCGCAACCACCAAACGCAAAGATCACCGCGTTGGTGTGAAGCGGCCGCAGCCGACCATAGCTAAGCCACGGTATGCCAAAGTTCAGTTCGGGCCAAGCCAGTTGCGCCGCGATGATGACGCCCACCAACATCCCCACCACGCCCCACACCACGGTGGCCAGTGCAAACCACCGAACCACCGTATCCGTGTACATCACGGGCTCATCGCCACGCCTCACCACCATAAGGGTGTCCTCCTCGGGTCATTTGCAACCTGTTCGTTAGGCGCTCGTCGCACGCGCCCTCGATTCAGGCGCGGCGGGATGCAAAACCCAACGTCAGGGACTTAGCTCTTTTCAATGGCTGACTGCGATTTTTGCTGCTCCGAGGCCGCCTGGGCTTGATCAACATCAAGGCAGTCATCACCCTGCTCAAGAATTCGCTCACCCTCGCGATCCAGCTCTTCAAACTGCCCCCCGTGGAGCGCCCAGGCGAACACGCCCATGACGACAAGCATCAACAAGGTCGAAAACGGGATCAAAAAGTAAAGTGATTCCACGCAAAATCCGGGTTAAGCCCACCAAGCGAGCCCGCCGTCGCAGTGGCTTCAACGTGCCAGCCGCTGTGCATTGCCCACCACCCACAAAGAACTCAACGCCATGCCCAATCCAGCCGCCCACGGCGGCATCAGGCCCACCATCGCCAGGGGCACACAGGCCACGTTGTAAAGCGCCGCCCAGGCCAGGTTTTGTCGGATCACGTGCAGGGTCCGTCGGGACAGTGCGACAGCATGGTGCAAGCCCGCGAGGTGATTGCCAAGCAACACGCCATCGGCATGCTGCCGTGTGACGAAGGCGCCCTCGCCCATGGCCAAGCAAACGTCGGCTTGCGCCATCACGGGTGCGTCATTGACGCCGTCGCCAACCATCGCCACCACGTGGCCTGCTTGTTGCAGTCGCTGCACGGCCAGCAGTTTTTCTTGGGGTGTTGCGCCGCCCATGGCGTGCACCACGCCCAGCTTGTCCGCCACCGCTTGCACGCGGGCCGCGGCGTCGCCCGACAGCAATTGCACGCTGGTACCGCTGGCACGCAGCGCCTGCATCATCGCCGCAGCGCCATCGCGCAACACCTCGTCGGCGCTTAGCACCCAAACCGCCACACCGCCCTGGCCAAACCAAGCGCGGGCGCCAACTTGCGGCTCGGATGCCTCCCCCGCACTTCGTTCGCCCTCAACCCAGGCAAGTGAACCCAATCGCCACTGGCGGCCACCAGCATCGGTTGCCTGCAGCCCCGCGCCTGGGACCTCTTGCACGTCGTGCCACAAGGCAGGCATGGCGGCCCCTGCACGATGGCGCGCCCAGGCCTGAAGAATGGACTTGCTCAAGGGGTGCGACGATTGTTGCGCCAGGCTCGCCACGGCATCCCACGCTTCGCGCATGTCGTGGTCATCAGGGGGCTGTCCGTCAGCACGCTGCAACGCCATGCCTTCGTCCACCGTCAGCGTGCCTGTTTTGTCAAACACAACGGTGTCGACTCGCGCCAGCACTTCCATCGCCTCCAGCCGTCGCATCAAAACCCCGCGCCGTGCCAAGTGGCCAGTCGCTGCCAGCAGTGCCGACGGTGCGGCCAACGACAAGGCACAGGGGCACGTCACGATCAGGACTGACACAGCAACCCAGGCGGCCCGCGACGGCTCGATCACACTCCACACCGCTGCCGACCCTGCCGCCAAGCACAGCACCAGCCAAAGAAACGGCCCCGCCCAGCGATCGGCCACGCGCTCGATCGGCGTCCGCTGCGACAGCGCGTCCTGCATCAACGCAACGATGGCGCCGTGTCGTGTGTCCGCCCCTACCGCGCCGACGCGCACCGTCACAGCACGACCAACGTTGACGCTGCCTGCCACCACGTGCGCATGCAGGGGCTTGTCAACGGGTCGGGCTTCGCCTGTCAACAACGCCTCGTCCGCCACGGTTGAACCTGCCACCACCACGCCATCGGCGGGAAACGCTTCGCCCATCGGCACCTGCACGTGGTCGCCCACCCTGATCCGGTGCATGGGCACCGGATTGAACGTACCGTCGGGTGCCAATCGCAACACGCGCACGGGCAGGCGATGGATGGTTTCTTCAAGTGACTCTGCAGCGCGGTGACGCAACCGGGTTTCCAGCCAGCGTGCGGCCAACAAAAACGCCACAAACATCGTCAACGAATCAAAGTAGACGGCTGACCCTACAGCACCCTGGGGGTCAACCATCGCAACCGTGCTGGCCAAAAACGCAACCAACAGCCCCAGTGCGACGGGCACATCCATGCCGATGCGAGCCCGTTTGATGGCCTGCCAGGCACCGGCAAAAAAGGGCAACGCGCTGAAAGCCATCACGGGCAGTGTCATCGTCCATGCCCCCCAATGAAGCAGCCCGCGCATGGCGTCGGTAAGGTCTGGCGCTTGCGCAAGGTACGTCGGCGCCAGCAGCATCATCACTTGCATGGCAGCAAAAGCGGCCACGAACAATCGCCAGCCCGCCAGCCGGGCCTCCCGTTTCCGGGTGCGATGCTGATCGGCGCTGCCATCGGGTACTGCGTCGTAGCCCCCGGCCCGAACGGACTGAATGATGGTAAGCAGCCTCGTCTGAGCCGGGTCCCACCGCACCACGGCGCGTTGTGCGGATGCAGCCACCGTGGCCCATGCAACCCCGGGTGTGGCCAGAAGCATGGCCTCAATGGGCCCCGCGCAAGCGGCGCAGGTGATACCGGAGACATGAAGGTGCGACTCACGCCAGCGCCTGCCCAACGCATCGGTCACCCACCGCGTGCTGAGGTCCAAAGCATCGTCGTCATCCACAGCCCCCGCTGCAACGGCGTCAGGGCCTTGGAGGCCATTGGCTGGGATTTGCATGTCGGCGGCCAGCGCCATGGGAGCGTTCATCAGTGATGGGCAGCGCCGTGCGCGGTTTTTGCAGAGCAAACCATGGCGACCTTCCGGTCGACCCAGTGGTGTATCTTCATGCCCATTCAACGGAGTGACCATGACATTGATCAAGCGGCTGGCAACGGCAACACTCGTGGCAACGGCGTGGGCCGCCCCTCAACCCGCCAACAGCCAAGAACAACCGCAGGCACTGCCCACCACAGCCCTGCGCGTGGGTTTTCACAGCATCACGGCGCAGGTGGCCCAAACGCCCGAACAGCGCCAAACAGGGCTGATGCACCGCAAAACCATGCCCGTGCATGAAGGCATGTTGTTTGTGTTTGAGCAAGCGACGGTGCAGTGTTTTTGGATGAAAAACACGCTGCTACCCTTGTCCATCGCCTTCTTGACCGACGACGGCACGATCGTCAATCTCGACGAGATGCAGCCGCAAAAGCTCAACTCGCACTGCGCCAAGGCGCCCGTTCGGTTTGTGCTGGAGATGAACCAGGGTTGGTTCACCAAGCGTGGCCTGAAGGCGGGCGACAAGGTCAGCGGCGCGCCGTTTGCCGACAAGTCAAAAGGCCGCTGATCGAGACGCGGTGACTGAAGCGTCACCACAAAAAAGCGCGCCCAAGGCGCGCTTTTTTTGGTCATGCGCCAGAGCGCCTAACCCACGGTTTTCAGCCAAAGTTCTTTTGCGCAAACGACCAATTCACCAGTTTGTCAAAAAACGTTTCAACAAACTTTTGACGCGCATTGCGGTAGTCGATGTAGTAGGCGTGCTCCCACACGTCCACCGTCAACACAGGCGTGTCGCCCGTCGTGAGGGGCGTGCCTGCCGCACCCATGTTGACGATGTCGACGCTGCCGTCGGCCTTCTTGACCAGCCACGTCCATCCCGAGCCGAAATTACCCAGCGCGCTTTTGACAAACGCCTCTTTAAAAGCAGCGTGCGAGCCGTACTTGGCCTTGATGGCGGCACCCAGCGTGCCCGTGGCCTCACCACCACCGGCGGGCTGCATGCAGTTCCAGAAGAAGGTGTGGTTCCAGATCTGAGCTGCTTGGTTGTAGATGCCGCCACTTGACTTTTTGATCACGTCTTCCAGTGCCATCGCCTCAAACTCCGTGCCCACTTGCAGCTCGTTGAGTTTGTCCACGTAGGCCTTGTGGTGTTTGCCGTGGTGAAACTCAAAGGTTTCTTTGCTGTAGTGCGGTGCCAGGGCGTCGATGGCGTAAGGAAGCGCAGGGAGGGTGCGAAGCATGGGTCGGGTCCTTGAGTTGGTGGTTGTTTTACTTCAATGCGCCATTGTAGGCAGGCGCGACCGGTGCGGCGTTGAGCCCACCATAACCCCTGCCACGCCAGGGTGCCTCAAACGGGGTCGAATTCAATGCCCCTCACGACACGTTCAACGCGGGCTTGGGCCTTGCCGTCGGCAAACACAGCCTGGATCGCATCCCCCACAGCCAGCGACTTTGCCTGCGTCACTGGGGTGCCCTGGGTGTCGGTTACCAGCGCGTAGCCCCGCGACAGGATGCGCTTGGGATGCACAGCATCCAGGCGCGTTTGCAATTGTTGCAAGCGATGCACGGCCCCCTGCTGTCGCGTTGCCACAGCGCCGCCGATGCGCAATTGCACCTGATACAGACGATGGCCAGCCGTTTGAAGCGAGGCACGCAGCAGCGGCGCCACGCGCGACTCCAGCAGCATCAAGCGATGTTTGTGACGATCCAGCACGCGTGCGGGCTTGCTCGCCAGCAACGTCGCCCTGTCAAGCCGGGAGGCTTGATTTTCAAGGCGATACGCCACGGCGCGGGCAGCGCGCTTGAAGCAGCTTGCAAGTTCTGCTTGCAAGTCAAGCATGGCTGGCACGGCCATTTCGGCCGCCGCTGTCGGTGTCGGCGCCCGCAAGTCACCCGCCAAGTCAGCAAGCGTGATGTCGCTTTCGTGCCCTACCCCTACCACCACCGGAATGACGGACGCAGCCACCGCGCGCACCACACGCTCGTCATTGAAGGCCCAGAGGTCTTCAAGTGAACCCCCGCCCCGCACCAGCAACAAAACGTCCACCTCGGCGCGCTGGGTTGCAGCGGCGAAGGCCGCCAGCAGTGCCGCTGGCGCTTCAGCACCTTGCACCAAGGTAGGGTAGACAACCACTTGCACGTGCGGCGAGCGACGCGACAGCGTGGTTGCCACGTCGTGCAGTGCAGCGGCTGCCAGCGACGTGATGACGCCCACCCGGCGAACATGGCTTGGCAGTGCACGTTTGCGTGCGTCGTCAAACAAGCCTTGCGCCTGGAGCTTGGCTTTCAGCTGCAAAAACTTCTCGTACAGTGCACCCTCGCCTGCAAGTGCCATGCTCTCGGCCACAAATTGCAGCTCGCCGCGCGCCTCGTAAACACTGACCCGGCCACGCAGCTGAACCCGCATGCCATCACGCGGCGCAAACGGAACCATGGATGCAGCGCGTCGGAACATGGCGCAGCGCATGGAAGCCGCAGCACCTTGCGAATCTTTGAGCGTGAAGTAGCAGTGGCCGCTGGGTGCGCGCGAAAACCCGGACAACTCACCTTCCACGGTCGCCGCACCAAAACGCGCATTCAAGGCATCGGCTGTGGCCAGCAGCAACGCTTGAACGCCCCAAACCTGAGGCGCTGCGCGAGTCGGCATGTCACCGTGTTGAGTGCTCATTGCTGCGCGCGCAACACGCCATGGGTGTTTTGCTCGGCCGAGCACCCATGCCAATCGATTGCAGCACCCACAAAAGATACCCAAAAAACCTCATCGCAGAGCACACAAACTCGACTCAACTTATTGAATATCATCTATTTTTTTCTGCTCAAAACTTCAGCACCGTAAGCAAACCCAAGCAAATGCCCGTGCCCGCTGCGGATGCGCCCACGTTGCCCACAGTGTTGTCCACAGTTCTGATGAACTACTTTTTTTACGTGAGGTGCATTGGCACACGAGCGCACCGCCCTGAACTGACGACACAACCCCACACCTACGCTTGGACACGCTTGCACTGCAAAGCTGGCGCCATAATCGGCGCCAAGCGCTTGCATGACAGCGCTATGAGGAACCCGTTTGTTTTCGATCATACAAGCCGCTGGATGGCCAATTTGGCCCTTGTTGTTGTGCTCGGTGGTGGGCCTGACGCTCGTCGTTGAACGCTTTTTGAGCCTCCGCGAAGTGCGCGTGGTACCTCGCAAATTGGCCGATGAAGTGGTGATGATCACGCGCAGCAGCTTGCCCACCGCCGACGTTGTCAACAAGTTGGCGGCCAGCTCTGTACTGGGTCAGGTGCTTGCACAAGGCATACGCGCCGTGGTGGCCGACCCGCGACTCAGTGAAGCGGGTTTGCGACTCGCCTTTGAAAATGCAGGCCGCGCGGCAGTGCATCGCATGGAGCGGTACCTCAACACCTTGGGCACCATTGCCACCGCAGCACCGCTGCTGGGCTTGCTGGGCACGGTCGTGGGCATGATCGAGATTTTTGGCTCGCAAGGCCCCACGGGTGGCAGCAACCCAGCGCAGTTGGCGCAGGGCATCTCGATTGCACTCTACAACACCGCGTTTGGCTTGATCATCGCCATCCCTGCGCTCATGTTTTACCGGTACTTTCGTGGCAAGGTGGATGAGTACACCATCGACATGGAGCAAGCGACCGAGCAAATGGTGCCGCACTTGATGCGCTTCACCGTGCGTGGACAAGCCTAAGCAGGCCCACCATGAACTTTCGCAAGCACAAAGAGGGCGACCCCGAAATCAACCTGATCGCCTTCATCGACGTGCTGTTGGTGGTGCTGATCTTTTTGATGATGTCCACGTCGTACTCCAAGTTCACCGAGTTGCAGCTCACCCTGCCCACCGCCGAGGCCGAGCAACTGCGCGACCGACCCGCTGAAATCTTGGTGTCGGTATCCAGTGACGGCCAGTACGTTCTCAACAAGCAATCGGTTGATGGTCGCAGCGTCGATGCACTGACCGCGGCCATGACTGCCATCGCCCAAACGTTGAAAGACCCCGTGGTGATCGTTTCAGCTGACGCCAATGCGGCCCACCAGTCGGTGATCAACGTGCTGGACGCTGCGCGCCGCGCTGGCTTGTCGCGGGTCACATTTGCAGCCCAAAAAGGTGGCAACTGAGTCTCGTGGCCACTTGGCTTGAACGTCAATGGTGGACCGAACCACCAACGCTGGCCGCGCGCATGCTGCAACCGGCAGCCTTCGTTTATGGACAACTGGCCGAGCTCGATCGTCGACGAGCCAACCCGCAACAGTTGCCGGTGCCGGTGATCGTCGTCGGCAACTTGGTGGTTGGGGGGGCCGGCAAAACACCCACCACCGTGGCGCTGGCGCAAGCGCTTCAACGCCGCGGCATGTCGCCCGGTGTTGTCTCACGAGGATACGGGCGCGCCACAGAGGGTCTGCACCATGTCACAACGGCATCGACCCCTTCGCAGGTGGGCGATGAGCCTTTGCTGATTCACCGGCAAACCAAGATGCCCGTGGTGGTCGGCCAAGACCGCGCGGCCGCTGGCCGCATGTTGCTGGCGCAGTCGCCCTTCGTCAACGTTTTGGTGGCTGACGACGGGCTCCAACACCACCGCCTTGCACGCGACGCCCAAGTGATCGTCATTGACGAACGTGGTTGCGGCAACGGGCTCTTGTTGCCCGCCGGGCCTTTGCGTGAGAAGTTGGGCTTGAAAGTTCCGCCGCGCAGCGTGGTGCTGTACAACGCACCGCGCCAAGTCACACCGCTGCAGGGCTACTTGGCGTTGCGCGTGCTTCGCGGTGCCGTACCGTTGGCCCAGTGGCATCGGGGCGCACCCGCCAGTGTGCCTGCCCTGCACACGTTGGCTGCGCAACCGTTGACCGCAGCAGCAGGCATTGCATCACCCAAGCGCTTTTTCGACATGCTCCAGGCGTTGGGGCTAACGTTCGACCGGGTCGCCCTGCCCGACCATTTTGACTGGAAAGACTGGCGCGCCCTGCCCCGCAGCGGCGCCGTCATCGTGACCGAAAAAGATGCCGTCAAACTTCCACCCGATCACCCACAAGCGGCTCGCATCTGGGTGGCGCCGTTAGACTTCTCATTGCCGGACAGCATGATTGAAGCATTGCTGCCTTGGATCAATCAACACCCCACACGCCCTGCGCTTACCCCATGACTCTCGACACGCGCTTGTTGGAATTGTTGGTGTGCCCCGTTTGCAAAGGGCCGCTGGTGGCCGTGCATCAAGAAGGGTTGCTGGCTGCCTTGGCATGTCCTGCCGACCATCTGGCGTTTCCCGTGCGTGATGGGATACCCGTGATGCTGGAGAGCGAAGCACAGCCCTACGACAGTGCAGACACGCCGCCACCTGCCATGTCGTCTGCTCCGTTGGACTGAGAGCCCAGGGCGTCGGCATGGCCTTCACCGTCATTGTTCCTGCGCGGCTGGCATCAACCCGTTTGCCGCGCAAACCGCTGGCCGACTTGGGCGGAACCCCCATGGTGGTGCGTGTCGTCGAGCGCGCCAGGCTTTCCAAGGCCAACCATGTGGTGGTGGCAACCGACAGCCTTGAAGTCATGGAGGCCTGCAAAGCCCACCGCGTGGAAGCGCTTATGACGCGCAGCGACCACGCCAGCGGCAGCGACCGCTTGTCGGAAGCCAGTACCTTGCTCGGGTTGGCCGACGCCGACATCATTGTTAACGTTCAAGGGGACGAACCCTTGATTGACGCGGCCCTGATTGATGCGTGCGCCGACCTGTTGCTGCTGCGCCCCGATTGCGCCATGACCACGGTGGCCCATGCCGTGCACGATGAAGCAGACTTTGCCAACCCCAACGTGGTCAAGGTGGTGCTGGACGCGCAGCAACGCGCGCTTTACTTCAGCCGAGCGCCCATTCCTTGGTGGCGTGACGGCAGCCAACCCATGGCACCAGCCTACCCGCCCCATCAAGCGCCACTGAGGCACATGGGCATCTATGGATACCGTGTGGGCTTCTTGCGTCGGTTTCCTCTGTTGGCACCCGCGCCCATGGAGCAGATCGAAGCATTGGAGCAATTGCGCGCGCTGTGGCATGGCGAGCGCATTGCCGTGCATGTCAGCCCCTTGGCGCCACTGCCCGGGGTTGATACGCCCGACGACTTGCTGCGCGTTCGAGCGCTTTTTGAGCACGCGCGCCAACAGGAATAAACCCCCATGCCCGGGCCCAAGCGCCCGCAGCATCCAGCGATGGGGGCGTGATATTCTCAAGTGACAGGGCATAAATCGTTGCCACCCAAACTGAAGGTCAGCCATGAGAATGATCCTGCTGGGCCCACCGGGCGCAGGCAAAGGGACGCAAGCAGCGTTCATCACACAACGCTATGGCATTCCGCAGGTGTCGACGGGCGACATGCTGCGAGCCGCTGTCAAGGCTGGCACGCCATTGGGCCTTGCTGCCAAGAAAATCATGGACTCGGGCGGCTTGGTGGGCGACGACATCATCATTGGGCTCGTCAAAGACCGCATCACCCAGGCCGACTGTGCCAAGGGCTTCTTGTTTGACGGGTTTCCGCGCACCATCCCCCAAGCACAGGCCCTTCGCGACGCCAAGGTGCCGTTGGACGTGGTGCTGGAGTTTGAAGTGCCCGATGCGTCCATCATCGAGCGCATGAGCGGCCGCCGAGTTCATGTGGCCTCGGGTCGAACCTACCACGTCAAGTTCAACCCACCCCGCGTTGAAGGAATCGATGACGAGAGCGGCGAGCCCTTGATCCAACGCGAAGACGACAAGGTCGAAACCGTGCGCAAACGCTTGGACGTTTACCACAGCCAAACGCGCCCGCTGGTGACGTACTACTCGTCGTGGCGCGCCAGCGGCGACAGCGCAGCACCCAACTACCTGCGCATTGTTGGGGTCGGGCCTGTGGATGCCGTTCGGCAACGCGCGTTCGACACCCTTGACGGCAAGTCAGCGCCCGTCAAATCGTAATCTAACAACGGCAATCAGCGGAGGTTTTCAGTGGACATTCAAGGCAAAGTTTTCATCGTCACGGGCGGCGCCTCGGGTTTGGGCGGAGGCACGGCACGCATGCTGGCTGCCAGCGGCGCCAAGGTGGTGATTGCCGATGTGCAAGTTGAACGCGGCGAAGCTGCCGCCAAGGCCATCGGTGGCGCCTTTGTCAAATGCGACGTGACCCAAGAAGCCGACGCCCAAGCCGCTGTGGCACAGGCACTGCGCATGGGCGCCTTGTTTGGTTTGGTGAATTGCGCAGGCATCGCCATCGGCATGAAAACCGTGGGCAAAGACGGCCCGCACGTGCTGGCGCAGTTTCAAAAAGTGATTGCCATCAACCTTGTTGGGTCGTTCAACATGATCCGTGTGGCGGCTGACGCCATGTGCAAAAACACGCCCGAGCCCACCGGCGAGCGCGGCGTGCTGATCTCCACCGCCAGCGTGGCCGCTTACGACGGCCAAATTGGCCAAGCAGCCTACTCGGCCAGCAAGGGCGGCATCGTCGGCATGACCTTGCCCATTGCGCGCGACCTGGCCCGCAACGGCATCCGCAACATGACCATCGCCCCAGGCATCTTCAAGACGCCCATGATGGACGGCTTGCCCAAAGAGGTGCAAGAAAGCCTGGCCGCCAACATACCCTTCCCCAGCCGCTTGGGCACCCCCGAGGACTACGCCAAACTGGCCAAGCACATCATCGAAAACGACATGCTCAATGGCGAGGTGATTCGGCTGGATGGGGCGATTCGGTTGGCGCCGAAGTAGCCTGCGCGCTGTGGGTCTTCGCCACAGGATGAAGGACGGGGGTTGCTTTGAGGCACGATGACCCCCGCCTCGACAGGGCTCGGCAACATGCAGAGCGCGGCGAGGTTTTGCAAGCCGACGCACTGTTGAGGGCCCTGTTGCAAGAGCGCCCCGACTGCGTGCCGGCGGCGCAGGGCATTGCCCAGTTGGCCTTGCTGCGAGACGACCTTGACGCGGCCCAAGCTCATTTAGCTTTGGCAGTACAACACGCGCCCACCGACAACACACTGCGCTTTGAATGGGCGCAGGTGCTTGCAGCACTGGGCGACGGAGTTCTGGCGCGCGCTCAGCTCGAGCACGTGGTCGCGGACGATCCAAGCCTCCACGTTGCATGGATGATGTTGGCCGACGCTTGCGATGCCTGCGGGGATGCGTTGGCATCGCTTCGTGCACGCTATCAAGCGCATTTCGCGCGCGCAGGCTTCGGGTCGGTGGCGGGACGCCAAGACCACCGAGCCGGAGCTGCAGTCGTTTGTTGCGCGCCAGTTTGACGCCTTTCGACGCGATCGTCGGGAGCGACTCTTTGAGGTGCTGCACGCGGCACGCGATGTGCACGGCGCACGCTCGGTAGATCGCGTTGAGCGCGCGATCACTGCGTACCTGGGTGAGTGGCACGCCATGCCACCGCACGCACGCCAGCGCCCCAAGTTCTTTTACTTTCCAGATTTGCCCGATGCGGCCTACCAAGACCCCTACCTGCATCCTTGGACGCGGCAACTCGTTGACGCCTGGCAGCTGATTCGCGCCGACGCTCAGGCGCTGTTGACCAACGATCAAGACTTTGTCAGCTTTCTAGGGCTCCAACCAGGCCAAGCCAGCCAAGCCTATGTGGGTGGCAGCAACCCACATGCCGCCTGGGACGCGTTTTTTTTCTACCGCCACGGCCAGCGCATCGATGCCAACCACGCCAAATGCCCCACAACGAGCGCCGTGCTTGACTCGTTGGAACTTTGCCGCGTTGGCAATCAGGCGCCCGAAGTCTGCTTCTCTGTCATTCGCCCCCAATCAACCATCAAAGCGCATCATGGTGTCACCAACACGCGCATGGTGATGCACTTGCCGTTGATCGTGCCTGAGCACTGCGCGCTCAACCTGGTTGACGTGGGTGAGCACCATTGGCGCGAGGGCAAGCCGATGATGTTTGACGACACCTACTTGCACGAGGCTTGGAACCGCTCCGAGCAGCCGCGATTGATCCTGTTGATGGACTGTTGGAACCCCCACCTGACGGTGGCAGAACGGGACGCCGTCAAGCACTTGGTAGAGTGCATTGACGGCATCGAGAACGCCACCGGCCGGTAGATCGGCTACTTGGCCAAGTGCTTGGCCAAAAACTTCTCGACCCGCGACCAGAAGTTGACATTGTTCTCGGTCAACATGAAGCCATGCCCTTCGCCTGCGTACTGAACCCACTCAACGTTGGTGTTGCCACTGGCCGTTAGCGCATCGCGCATGCGCGTGCCGTGTGGCAGGGGCACCCGCAGGTCTTCTTCACCATAGGCCATCAGCACCGGCTGTTTGATGCGTGCTGCGTTCTTGAGGGGGGACGTTGCCGTGAGTTGCTCGGCATCGGTCTTGGGGTCGCCCACCATTTTTCGCATGCCAAACCGGGTCCATTGCGAGCCGGCAAAGTCGCTCCACCCGATGTCGTACATCAAGTTGATGTCGGTGACGCCCACCCAATTGATACCAGCCTTGTAGAGTTTGGGTTCTTTGAGCAAACCCATCATCGTGGCGTAACCCCCATAACTGGCACCCGCAATCGCGATGCGATTGGGGTCTGCCATTTTTTGATCAATGGCCCACTGCGTGGCGTCGGTGACGTCGTCTTGCATCGACAGGCCCCACTGCTTCCAGCCTGCCCTGAAATGCTTGTCGCCATAACCCAAGCTGCCGCGAAACTCGGGTTCGATCACCAAATAGCCGCGAGATGCCAAAAACTGGGCATCGGGTGAAAAGCCCCATTCGTGACCACGCACAAAAGGGCCGCCGTGCACCAACATCACTGTAGGCCATGGCCCTTTGCCTTGGGGCTTGGTGATGTAGAGGGGAATGTCAACCTTACCGTCACGCGCCTTGATGCGCGTCACGTCTTGCTCGGCCAACTGGCGAGAGTCGAGCCAAGGGTATGCCGCGCCAATCAGCTTGAGACTGTTGGTGGCTGTGTTGTACAAAAAATGGGCAGGTGGTTGGCGATCAGAATACGCTGTGACCACATAAGAACTGGCTCCCATGCATGAACCCGCCGGGCAACCCAACGAGTTGTTGGTCGAAGGGAGCAACTTGTCAACGGCTCCTTGCACCTTCTGCATGCCTTCATCAAACCAAGCCACGCCGTAAGCGTCGCTGATGTAGCGAACGCCAATGGTTCTTTTGGCACCGCGATCTTTGATGACGGTGCCCATAAAGTCGTGGTCTTTTACGGCAAGTAGGGGCTTGTCGCCAAGGCGCTTCTTCTCGACATCGTAACGATAGAGGGCAGCGTAGCCGTTGGGGTTGGTCGTTTGAATGTTTTGCGCCGACGTTGCGTACACCGTGCCGTCAAAGTCAACCGACACCGGAACGGCGCTGTTGGCCGGCGCATTGAACAAGTCGAACTTGTCTAGTTGCTTCCAGTCGGACGAGTCAGTCGCACGATGCCAAATGATGATGTCATTGCGGTCGCCGTAGGTGTCGCTGCTGATGGCAAATCGGGGCTGCAAGTTCTGGTCCAACACCCAACTGGCCACGCCACTTGGAACCGCTTGGGAGTAAACCGATTTGACCGTCAGAGCGCGCGTATTGAGGCGCCGGATCGACGAGTCCGGCGAGTGCGCCCAAGAGTCGCCAACGTAGGTTTGAATGAGCACGTCGTCCGACCCATCTCGCACAGGCTCAACGTAGCGATTGCGTGCTGGCAACGGGCGACTGGCTGCCACGCCCACGACTCGGTAGCCTTTGTCACGCTCAATCAACCACAAAAAATTGCTGCCATCAGCGTCAACAGCATACAAGCCTGAGCCTGCTTGATCAGCCAGAGGCGACTGAAAATCAACGGCCGAAAAAACCAGTCGCTTTTCATTCACCCAGTCAAACTGAAGCACGTCTGCATCGTCAAATTGCGCGATGCCTACAAACTTGGTGGGGGTGGCGATGTTGGCAACTGCAAGCCCCACACGCTTGTTGCCTGCTGGCACCAGCATGGCCAGTTGCTGCCCCGACGGCGACAGCTTGGGCGAGCGGAACAACGGCTTCTTGTAGAAGTCCTCAATGGGAATGGTCGATGGCGGTGCGGGCGGTTTGGCCGCGCTCGCAGTGGTTTGAGCTGCCGCATGGCTGCCATAAGTTGCCATCGCCGCTACGGCGGCTGCAAGTGTAAACAATGTGCGAATCATGAAAGCCCTTCACGGACAAAATGTGTGTTTCATAATCATGGCACAGGACACACAAATTATCTGTGACAGCCCCACTCAATCCCATGGCTTCCAAGCTGTCATTCGATAGCCCGCCCGCTACACCGGAGCAACCGACCACCGGGTTGGGCAACAACGACGAAGCACGGGCGGCGCGTGCGACCGCCTGGAGCCGCTACTGGCAGTCAGGTGTTATGCAGTCGTGTGACACGGGGCAAGACCGCGGGGATGCTGGGGTGATTGGCACGCATTGGCAGAGGTTGTTCAACGGCTTTGCCAACCGAAGTTGCATCCTTGACATCGCCTGTGGCAACGGGCCGCTGGCCGCCATGTCTATCGCCATGGCCCCGTCACGATCGTTTGATTTCCACGGCGTGGACATGGCCGACGTTGAGCCAGCCTGGGTCAAAAGCGTGGCGCCGTCGCTGCAAAAGCAAGTTACTTTTCATGCACGCACACGTGCCGAGCACTTGCCGATGGCCGATCAGAGCGTGCACGTGGTGGTCAGCCAGTTTGGCATGGAGTACACGCAGCCTGAGGCGTCACTGCCTGAGGCTGTCACGCGTTCTTCGCCCTCGTGGGCAGTTGCACTTGGTGATGCATCATGCTGACTCCATCACGGTGGCACTGGCACGCGAAGAGCTGAATCACATCGCATGGCTGCAAAAGCAGGACGGATTTTTGGCGCTGGGCCGTGCCATGCTGGAGCCCGCCGCCCGCGCCGCCGACCGCAGAGGGGCGCCAAGCGTTGCAACGTGACGCAAGCGCCAATGCACTTAAAGATCAATTCAATGCCGCGCAGCATCCGCTCCAGGTGCGCATCAATGCCTCCCATTGCCCTGACATTCTGGTGGAGTCCCGCAACGCTTTAGGCCATGCGTTCACCCAGGCCATGCAAGGCCAAGGACCCGCATCCCATGGGCGTTGAGCGATTGGCTGGCCTGGGTTGCAGACACCAACTGCGCCTTCAAGAATTGGTCCAATGCGCGTTGAATGCGCAGTCGATTGGTCACGTGGGTTGAACAACTTCGAATGTTGCGCATCGAAGCGACGGCGCAACCGTTGTGTGGCGTCGAAGGCATCTTTGCCTGGGCTGTTAACGGCAACAAAGCATAAAAAAAGGGGCTCTTGCGAGCCCCTTATTGACGGCATCAAGTACCGACTTAGAACTTTTGCTCCAGACGAATGTACGGCTGGCGGCCGTACGAGTCGTACAGGTAGAAGTTGAAGTTGCGGCCGTCATAGGCAACCAACTCTGGCGCTTTGTTACCCACGTTGACAACACCCACGGTCAACTTGCCCTTCCACGGCGTGGTGTAGGCCAATTGAATGTCGTTGGTGAAGTAGGTGCTGGCCGTGCGGCCGTCAGCAATGCCGTTCTTCCCGATGACGTTCAGGTTCCAAGACACGGCCACGGGCCCCAAGCCCCATCCGTTGGTCAGCGTCGCTCGGTACTTGGGCAAGCCAAGCAAGCCTTTTTGCTCATCGCCGTTGATGCTGTACTTCAAAACTTGCGAATAACGCAAGTTATGCGTTGAAGCTTCCAACGCCGTCCAACTTCCACTTGCCAGTGAAGTCAAGGTCAATGCCTTCAGCCTGCACCGTACCTTCGTTGGCATAGCCCTGTTGCACGCGGTCGATGGCACCAGCAGCATTGCGTACACACCTAAGCCCGCTGGAATCGGCAACGTTGACGCGCCGTTGCTGCGATCAATCAGGTCTTGGGCACCAATCAGCGTAATCGCATCGCGAATCTTGATGTTGTAGTAGTCAGCTTTGATGCTCAAGAAATCGGTGGCATCCCAAACTGCACCAAAGGCAAACTGCTTGGACTTTTCCGACTTGAGCGAAGGGTTTGAGCCCGTGAACGAATCCACTTGCACCAACTTCGCAACGTCGCAATCGTTAGCTGGCGTCAGCCCTGCGGTGACGGGTGTCAAGATGGAGCCTTGACCGCCAAACAAGTCGGCAGGTTGCTGGATCCAGCACCGACTCCGCCGAGAAGGTCGTTTTCTGCGTAATGATCGGCAAACTTGGTGCGCGGAAGCCTGTGCCGGCTGAACCACGGATCGTGATGTTGCGCGTAGGCTGCCAGCGAACCGACAATTTGGGTGCAAAGTCGTTGCCGTAATCGGAGTATTTCTCAAACCGCCCAGCCAACGTGAACTCGAGGCCCTTGACGACCGGAACCAACATTTCCGCCGTGACCGAAGCAACCTTGCGGGTACCGCCAGCTGAGTTACCTGCTGAGCCCTCAATCACGCCCGCTTCAGACAGCGAGTCATAAATGTCTTGGTACTTCTCTTCGCGATACTCCGTGCCAAGCAGCAAGGTCGCAGCCCCCCCTGGGGTTTTGAACATGTTGTACGCAGTTCCTGTCGCAAACACCTCTTTGATGGAGTAAAGCGAATCGCGGCCGATGGTGGCTTTGATCGCGCTCAACACGGCGGGGTCGTTCGCGTTGGGGTTGAGTAGGTCGTAGGTGCCGTCGTTAACGTATTGCTCAAGAATCGGGCGAACGATGTAGTTGCGGCCCAGCTCACCGTACTTGCTGTTGGTGTTGCGAACGCCAACATCCACCTCAAAGTCTTTGGAGATCTTGCCTTGAACACCAACCATGAAATCCCGCAGGGTATTGTCAGTGTTGGTGTCACGATTGCCCGCTGCGGCGGTGCGGTGACGGACGGTGATTGGCGCCGCTGTCGGGTTGTTAGGCCCTGGCTGCACGGTCAGCTGCGCTGGCGTTGGCGCATACCGACCAAAGCTTGTGGTGTTGGTGGATGAACCCCAAACGTAAGCAGTCCAATCGTTGTTGATGCGATGCTCACCGCGCGCAAACAAGGTATTCGACTCAATGTTAGCTTCGTCAGCTGCCACGGCATTGAAGTCGTAGGAACAAGTGGTGGCCGTCAGGTAAAAGTTCGGATCCGTACAACCCACCGTGCGATCAGCACCAAATAGGCTGCCGATGTCCGCGTAGGCGCCAGATGGCAGCCGATAGTTGTTGCCAAACGATGAAACGCCGCGAACAGCACCCCATGGCCGATCACGCGTAAACACCATGGCACGCTCAGTGCGGCCATAGCCCATGATCAAACGACCTTTTTCGCCCGTCACACCCAGCAATGCCGACGCCTCAACACGCTCGCCGCCCTTGTTGGACGGTTTGGTGTAGCCGGCCGAAAGTGAAATGCCTTCGTAGTCTTTGCGCGAAATGATGTTGACCACGCCACCAATGGCGTCGGAGCCGTAAATGGCCGATGCGCCGTCCGTCAGAATCTCAATGCGCTCAACCGCCGCCATCGGCACCATGTTCAAGTCGACTGAGTCACCCACCTGCGGGCCCTTGGGCAACCTGCGACCGTCGAGCAACACCAGGGTGCGGGCAGCGCCCAAACCGCGCAGGTCAATGCTGGCAAAGGATTGCGCCGAACTGCCTGACTGAGGGCGGAAGTTACCAGCCGAAGAGAAGGTGCTAGAGCGCATGAACTCGGCAACCGTTACCGCACCACTGGCCTCAAGCTCTTCCCGCTTGATAACGGTGACAGGCAATGCGCCTTCGGAGTCGGCGCGCTTGATGCGCGAACCCGTCACTTCAACCGATTGGCCCTGTTGAGCAACCGCAGGTGCCGACGTAACAAGCACGGCGCCTCCCAATGCCAACAGCACACCGGTGCAAATTTGTGTCCTCTTAAACATGGACTCTCCTCGGATTGTTTAAAAAAAAGGTTAAGTAAGCACTTCAGCGAAACGCCTGCCAATGGAACCCAATGCCCACCACCTGCATCCGCGAAATTTAGACCTTGATTGTCACTGTTGCTGTTTGTGTCCAACGCCCGGGGAAACCCATGCGTGGGACTGCGTACGCTGTTGGGTGCGCCCTTGCACCTGAATCGTGCAATCGTTTAGCACCGCGCCAAGACATCGCGTCGCACCGCCGGTTGCCTCTCAGAACAAGGATTTACCACGTTGCAGGTGCGCCGTACTTGATGCGTCAGAAGCGGCCAAGTGCACCAAATTGCGCCTTAGAGCCTTACATCTAACCGTTGGCCGAACGCAACAAAAAGGGGCGTTACCCGACCAAAGCCACATCCACCCGAGGCACTGCGTTAAGAAGTTCCTTGGTGTAGGCCTGGGTGGGGGCTTGCAGCACGCTGCTGGCAGGGCCTTGCTCGATCAACTTGCCGCCCCGCATCACGGCCACGCGGTCGGCGATGTACTCCACCACCCCGATGTTGTGGGTGATGAAGATGTAGCTCACACCCAGCGTTCGCTGCAGCTCCCGCAGCAAGTTCAAGATTTGGGCTTGCACCGAGACGTCCAGAGCCGACGTGGGCTCGTCGCAAACGATCAACTTGGGGCTCACGGCCAGCGCGCGGGCAATGGCAATGCGCTGGCGCTGGCCTCCACTGAACTCGTGCGGATAGCGGAGCATGGCCTCGCGGCGCAGGCCCACTTGGTCGCACAGAAGCTCCAAGCTTTGCCGACGTGCCGCGCCGTCCAGCTCAGGGCGCAAAGACGTCAGGCCCTCTTCCAAAATGTCATAAACGCGCAGCCGCGGGTTGAGAGACGCGAACGGGTCTTGAAAGATGATCTGAATGTCGCGACGCGCGGCCTTGAGGTCGTCGCCCTGCAACGCAAACAGGTTCTTGCCGTGGAGCAAGGCTTCGCCCTGCACCACGGCCGTGTTGCGCAGCAATTGAACGATTGCCTTGCCTGCAGTCGTCTTGCCGCAACCTGATTCGCCTACCAGGGCCAACGTCGATCCCGACTGCACGTCAAACGACACATCGTCTACGGCCGTGAAGGCGCCCGAAACGCGCTGCAGCAAACCGCGCTTGATGGGGAACCGAACGATCAGGTTTTTGACTTGGAGCAGCGAAGTGCTTGGTTGCGCAGCGCCCGCCATGGCGCTTGCCGTGGCTGATTCTCTTCCTAGCGCATCCGTTGCCGCGACGGTTGCAGTTGCAGTTGCAGCGTTGGCGGCAGTGGCTACCTGGGCAGTGACGCCGCGCGTGGTGGATGTCGTACCTGCAACTGGAGCGGTGTCGCTTGGGTTTTGCCGGGACGGGTCGAGCAGTACACACCGCACGCCATGTTGTGCGCCCAGCTCCACCCAAGGCGGCAACGTCGTGGCACAAGATGGCAGCGCTTGAGCGCAGCGAGGGGCAAACCGGCATCCCACAAAAACTTGAGTCAGCGCGGGCACCGTGCCTGCGATTGCAGTCAGCGCCTGGCCTTTGCGTTTGGCGTCCGGCATCGCAGCCAGCAGCGCCTTGGCGTACGGATGTTTGGGCGCCGCAAAGAAGGCGGCGGCCGTTGCCACTTCAACAATCTGCCCCGCGTACATCAGGGCAACCCGATGCGCCATGCCAGCCACCACGCCCAAGTCGTGCGTGATGAGCAGCATGCCCATGCCCTGCTCTCGCTGCAATTGCTTCAACAGCTCCAAAATTTGCTTTTGGATGGTGACGTCGAGCGCTGTGGTGGGCTCGTCGGCGATCAGGTACTCGGGCTCGGTGGCCAGTGTCATCGCGATCATCACGCGCTGCTTTTGCCCACCACTCATGCGAAACGGGTAGTCGTCGATGCGGCGCTCAGGTTCGGGGATGCCCACGCGCTTGAGCCATTCGATAGCCTTGGCTCGCGCGGCATTACCGCGCAGGGGCGTGTGCGCCTCGATCGCCTCGATCAACTGGTCGCCAATGCGCAGCACCGGGTTCAAGCTGGTGCCCGGCTCTTGGAAGATCATGCCGATGCGCCCACCGCGGATAGCGCGCATCTCACGTTCGGGCAGCGTCAAGGTATCGACGCCATCAAGCCCCACGCGGCCTTGCGTGATGCGACCATTTTCGGGCAGCAGGCGCATCAGCGCCAGTGCCGTCATGCTCTTGCCGCAGCCGCTCTCGCCCACAAGGGCAAAGGTTTCTCCACGCTGCACCGACAGCTGCAACCCATCAATCGCCTTGACCACACCCGCTTCGCCGTCGAGCGACACTTTCAGGTCTTGAACGTCAAGCATGGTGCATCACCCCTGCACCACCGGGCGCGCCACGCGGCGCACACGGAAGGTTCTGGCGCGAGGGTCAAAGGCGTCGCGCACACCGTCGGCAAACAAGTTGGCCGCGAGCACCAAGGTAACCATGAAAACAAAGGCTGCGGCAAAACTCCACCACACCACCGGGTCGCGGCTCATCTCGGTGCGCGCCAGGTTGATCATGCCGCCAAAGCTTTGCATCGAACCGTCAACACCGACGCCCACATACGTCAAAACGGCCTCGTAAAGAATAAGGTCAGAAAAGCTCAACACCGTTGTGATGAGAACCAGGTGCATCACGTTGGGTGCGATGTGCCGCATCATGATTTTGATGCTGCCCACCCCAAAGGCCTGCGCTGCCTGCACGTACTCAAGCTCTCGCAATTTGAGCGTTTCGCCCCGAATCAAACGACACAGGCTGGACCACCCAGTGATGCCCAAAATGACGCACAACAGAAACATTTTGAGGTCGGCCCGTTCAAGCCCGGTTTCAAAAAGGTCGGGATTCTTGTCCAAGAACACCTGAACCATCAACACGCATGCAGCAATCAACAACACGTTGGGCACCGACGTCAGCGTGGTGTAGAGGTACTGGATGACTTCGTCCACCCAGCCGCCAAAATAACCCGCCAGGATGCCAAACACAATAGCCAGGGGCAGCGTTGCCAGCGTGGAAAGCGCCCCAATCACAAAGGCCGTGCGCACACCCTTGAGCGCCAACACCAACACATCAGAGCCTGTTTGGTTGGTGCCCAGCACGTGGTAGTGGCCCATCAATGCCACAGCGGGCCCCACCACCAAGCAAATAACCAACAACGTGGCCAGCACGCCACGGACGGGGTACTCGGTGGTGTCACTGGCCATGTCGCGCAGCGCCCGCTGAAACGATCCATGCCGTTTTGACAGCGCCATGGCTGCCAACAGCGTCAACGCCACAAAAGCCAATACGCCCCCAAACAGACCAAGCGCGACGCGCGAAAGCACATCAGCTTGCCAATCGCGCTCAGGGTCTTTCAGGTGCGCGCCGCCAAACTCAAGGCGTGCGTAATCGCGCACGATTTTGCCGTTTTGCTCGACCGTCTCTTTGTTCAATCCATGGGTGGCCAGCGGACCCGAGTAGCTGGTCTCACGCATGGCAATGGGCCGCTGCAACACCAGGTCGAGGACCGATTCGGTGCGTGAGTCGTAAAAGGTCTGGCTTGTGGCGCCCGTTGGCGTCACGCTGCGACGAAAGTGCACACTGTCCAGCATCGTCACCACGGCAAACAGCGCCAAAACCACACCGGCCGACAGTGCGGCGTGATCGTGCAACACCTTGCGCCAGTTGTTGAGCAAGTTAGGCCGCTTGCGCACAAAGACGATGTAACCAACCAACGACGCAAACAGCAGCCACAAGGCCACGTCCGTCCAAAGAATCACCAGCTTGAAGCCCATGGCGCGACCCCTAAGCCAAGCGCACGCGGGGATCAACCCACGTGTACGCCACGTCAACAAACGTTTGGCTGGCGATGTAGAGCAAGGCGCTCAAGAACACCATCGTTCGCACAATGGCAAAGTCTTGGCCAGAGATGGCCTCGATCACGAAGGCGCCCAGGCCGGGGATGCCAAAGAAGCTCTCGAAACACCAAGCTGCCCAAAAACACGTACGGCAAGTAGGCGCCAGCGCTGGTGATGACGGGGATCATGGCGTTGCGCAGCACGTGCTTAAACAACACCACCTGCTCTTTCAGGCCCTTGGCGCGCGCCGTGCGGACGTAGTCCTTGCCGATTTCTTCCAAGAACATGGCGCGGTACAAGCGCGCCTCGGACCCCAACCGCGAGAGCAATGACAGCGCAATAGGCAACAACAAAAATTGCACGGCTGCCAAGCCCGGCGCATACCCGCTGATGGGCACCAGTTTGAACACGCGCGAGAACAAAAACTGCCCGACGATGATGTAAAAAAGCGAGGAGATGGAAAGCATCAACACACACAGCACCACGCCCCAGAAGTCGATTCGCGTGTGCCGGAAAAACACCAACAGCAAGGCAAAGGTCGTGCTGACGATCACCTGCAGAATGAAGATGGGCACCGCCAGTTGCAAGCTAACCGCCATGCGCGTCTTGACCTCGTGGCCAATGTTGACGGCGCGTCTGGCGTCGGAGCGCCCAAAGTCGAGGGTGAAGAGCGACACCGAGCGGTCCCAAAAAACGGTATCGGTGGCCTTGGCCGCCCCTTGCGCTTGGTCGTTCCAGTAAAGCGGCTTGTCGTAGCCCCGTTCCCGCTTCCACTTGTCAATTTGGTCTTGCGTCACACGCTTGCCACCGATGTTCAAGCGCGCCATGTCGTCGGGCGTGTTGACGGTGAAGAACAGAAAAAACGTGAGTAAATTGACGCCGATCAAAATCAGCACCCCGTAGCCCATGCGGCGGATGATGAAGTTGATCATGGCGATTGCAGAGCTGCGGGGGCGACGGTTGCGGTGGCGCGCTCTCGCGCTGCGTAGCTGCGTCGCGCCAACACCAGCAGCGCCACCGCGATCAGCCCCAAAGCAATCAGCGGCCACCACACTGGCTGGTTCCATTCCGACTGCTTTTTGACACGCAGCGCGGGGTCAACGCGGTAAAAGCGCCCCATGTCTCGAATGACCAAGCCGGGCTTGGCGTTGTAGACCCATTGCTGGTTGGCCGTGCCAACCCAGGCCCAAAAGCCAAAGGCCCAAGGGGCATCGTCACGCACCAAACGCGTCATGTCGTCCATGGCCTTTTGCTTGGCGGGCCCGTCGTCCAAGGTTTGCACGGCGCGGTACAGACGGTCGTACTCGGCGTTTTGGTAGTTGGACAAGTTTTCGCCTTCGCTAACCGACTTGCTGTTGGGGCCGTAAAGTAAAAACAAAAAGTTCTCGGCGTCGGGGTAGTCCGCCAGCCACCCCGCCCGATAAACTTGGTGCTTGCCCTTTAGCACTTTGTCTTGAAACTGGTTGAAGTCAGTGGCGCGAATCTCCAATTGCACGCCGATCTTGGCAAACTGCTTCACCAGCCAATCGTTTTCGGCGCGAAACTCGGGCGTCAGGGCGCGCTGAAAGTCGTAGTTCAACACCAAGGGCTTGCCTGTCACGGCGTCCCGGCCATCGGGGTAGCCCGCTTCGACCATGAGCTTTTTGGCGTCTTCGATGGGGCGGCGCTCCACCACCCCATTGACCACGCGGTGCGTCACGGGGTTGTGGCCTAACACCGTGCCCTCGCGCGACCCGAACACCCCAGGCGGCACCGGCCCATGGGCGGCGTCGCCCCCTTTGTGCTTGAAGATATTGCCGTAGCCCTCTTCCCAATCGATCACCATCGAGATGGCTTGGCGCAACTTGCGGTTGCGCTGCCGCTGGGCTTCCGTCTCGCCTTTGCCCACCACGGGGTCGAGCATGTTGAAGCCCAGGTACCAGTTGTTCATGTCGGACACCTGCGGGAACTGAAACCCTTTGGCGTCGAAATCGGCCTTGACCTTGGTTGAGTCGTCGGCGTCGGCGCGAAAGTTAACGCCCCACTCGGGCCGCTCAATCTCTGGCACGTCCAAGTAGCCTTGTTTGAACATCTCTTTGCGAGGCGTTTTTTCTTTCACGATCACCGAGATGATCTTGTCAACAAACGGCAGCGGTTTGCCGCAGTCTTTGAGGTAACCCGCTGCCTCGTCGGCGGCAGAGCCATCGCACGGGTACGTATCACCGTGGTAGTTGGGGTTGCGTGACATGACGTGGCGGCGGTCTTGCACGTACTCAGTCATCATGAAGGCCCCGGTGCCCACGGGCCACTGATTGAGTGACATCGAGTTGTCGGCCATGCCCTGCTGCGCGTAAAAAGCGTCAGCCTCCCACGCCATGGGCGCCGTGAAAGGCATCGCCAACCAGTACTTCCATTGAGGGTACTTGCCCTTGATGCGCATGCGCACGGTGTATTTATCAGGAGCCGTCACGCCCTCCAGGGGCCACTGGCGAAAATCAAGAAAGGGCTTGTCGCTGAGGTCCTCGGGCAGCCCTTTGAGTTGTTTGGAGCTCTCTTTGGCAATCAAGTCGCGGTATTCCTTCAAGCCCACGACGTACTCGGCAAAGATGCCATAGATGGGCGTCTCGATGCGGGGCGTGGCGTGGCGTTTGAGACCGTAAACGTAGTCTTCGGCCACCAACTCTCGTGTGCCTTGGTGCTCAAAGTCGAGCGGCGAACGTTTGCCGACCAGTTGCTGCGTTGTTAGTGCGTGGTAGCGGTAACGTCCTTGCGCATCCACGGCCAGGGCGGGGTGCGGCGCAAACTTGATGCCCGGCTTGATCTTGATCTCGTAGATGCTCTCGGCGATGGTCTCAGGCGGGGCGTCTTGCGGCAGCCTGACGCCTGCCTTGTCAACGTAATACGGCTCGACCACAGCCTGGGCTGTCTTGGGCACCAACTCGTACGGCCGCTTCAAGTAGTGGTAGCCGTAAAGCGGCTCGTACATCTGAAACGTGTAGGCCGACTCGGGATTGCTGTACGAAGCCACCGGGTCGAGGTAGCGCGGTGAGCGCTCGTCGAACGAATTGAACAGCACGTTGTCTTTGGCCGAGCCCATGGGCCACGGGCTGTTGTTGCAGCCGCCGAGCAAGCCCATGGCCATGGCCAACACGGCCCCCAGCCGCCATCGCGTCAACGCCTTACCGGTCATCCAACCGCCCATGCGCGGTACTCCTGAAAACATCATTGCAGAGCCATTGGCGCGGGTGGCGTCGCTCGACCTAAAGCCCGGTGCCGCCGAGCCACGGATGGTGGGCTGGAAGCGCTTGGCACTGCGGTGCGAATTCTAGAGCTACTTAGTGCGTGTGGCCCCAGCCGAGGAAGGCTTCGCGACCTTGCACCGCAAGATTGACGCGTGCGCCGGTGGGAACCGTGACGGTGGTGGGCACATGACCCAGGGGTAAACCAGTGAGAATCGGCACCTTGGTGAGTGAACGCAAGTGGCTGACGACTGTTTTGAGCGTGTATCCGCGGTCATGCGCGGCGGCCTTGTAACCGGTGAAACTGCCCAGCACAATGGCACGCTGCCGATCGAGCACGCCAGCCTGATGCAATTGCAGCAAGTTGCGCTCGATCCGGTAGGGGTGTTCGTTCACGTCTTCCAAAAACAGAATGCCGCCTTTGACTTGTGGCCAATGGGGCGTGCCGAGCAAGCTCATCACCACGCACAAGTTGCCGCCCCACAAGGTGCCACGAACCGTCAAACCGTCAAAGCCGTCACCGCAGCGAAAACCCACCGCCTCAAGAGAACCGTCCATGGCCTCCACAAAGCACCCTGCCGTGACGTCATCAAGCCCTCCCACTTCGTCGGTGCGTCCAAAGTGGTCGCAGGCCAAGGGTCCTGCCCAGGTGATGTGCGGCCCTCGGGCCAACAAGCCCAACTGCAGCGACGTCATGTCACTTTGGCCCACCCAGCGCGTGCCCTGCGCGACGCCCTTGGCCAGCAACGCCCAATCAATGCGGTCGAGCAGCCGCGTCAAACCGTACCCACCCCGCGTGGCCAGAGCCACATCAGGGCACTGGCGTGCCACCCGGTGCAAAGCGTCCAATCGCTCGTCGTCGTCACCCGCAAAACGCTGGTGTTTGGCGCGGGCGCTGGGGTCCATCTGCACGTCAAAGCCCAAGCCCTTGAGGCGCTTGGCGGCCAGCGTGAGTGCTTTGGGTTTGGTGACGACGCCTGCGGGCGAAATCAACGTAAGCGTTTGCGTCATGGGTGGGGCTTCGCGTCTGGGGTTGGCTCGTGTTCTTCGATCACATGGGGCAACGGCATGCGCTCGTCGTCAGCGTCAGCGGTGTTCATCGTCGGCGACGGCGTTGCTGTCTCATGTCGCGCCGTACCCTTTTGCTCGGCACGACGCTGCGCAAAAAACGATTTGAGCAATTGCCCGCACGCCGCGGCTTCAACGCCGCCTATCACCTGGGTTTGGTGGTTCAACCGCCCGTCGTCAAACAAGTTAAGCACCGAGCCAGCAGCGCCCGTCTTCGGGTCCAGCGCCCCAAACACCACGCGTTTGATGCGGGCGTGCATCATCGCCATGGCACACATGGCGCAGGGCTCCAGCGTCACGTACAGCTCCAGGTCAGGTAGGCGGTAGTTGCTTTGCATGTGCGCGGCTTGGCGCAGCGCAATCACTTCGGCATGCGCGGTGGGGTCGTGGGTGGTGATGGGGCGGTTGTAGCCGGTGGCCACCACATGCAAGCCTGTGGCATCGCGGCGCATGATCACAGCGCCGACGGGCACTTCACCTGCCAATTGGGCGTTAAGCGCTTGGTCCAGCGCCAGACGCATGCCAAAGCGATCTTGCTCGGTTTGGCTCATGGCCGTTGTTGAATGCGTCAGCATGGTCGTCACACTTTCATCATACCGATCATGGTCTATGCTCATGTGGCAAGCCAAACCCACGCAGCATCGCCCCATGCCTCCACCGTCCATGACTTCACACCAAGCGAGCCCGATGGTGGCAGCGCCAACACGCTGGTGGACATCGCGCTCATGCTGACACCCATCGATTGGGGATGGCCCCAAACAGCCTTGTATTCAGTGGCCACTGATTTGCCACCGGGTGACGTGCACGCGTGGTTGGTCGACTTGGACAACCCACCACGAATCGCCCAGGAACTTGCCGCGCTGCTTGACGACCACGAACGAGCTCGCGCTGCGCGCTTCGTGTCGCCCAAAGACCGGCGCCACCACGAAGTGACACACGGCCTGCTGCGCACGATCTTGGGGCACTACACCGGCAACGACCCGAAGTCGCTGCAGTTTGCACTGGGGCGTGAAGGCAAGCCGTCGCTGGTCACACCCTTACCTGGTGAACCCCTGGTGTTCAACTTGTCTCACTCGGGCCATCACGCACTGATTGGCGTAGCGCGTGGCCTCACCATCGGGATCGATTTGGAGGCCATGCACGCAGTACCTGAAATCGAAGCGATCGCCAAAAGCCATTTTGCGGCGGAAGAGCGAGCCGAGTTGATGGCCTTGCCACTTGACGTACGCTTGGATGGCTTCTTGCGCTGCTGGACGTGCAAGGAGGCCTACGTGAAGGCATTGGGTGGTGGCTTGTCGATACCTTTGGACGGGTTTTGCGTGGCGGTTGACCCCAAGACGGCGGTGCAGTTGAAGTCGATTCGCGGTTCAACCCTTGAAGCTGCGCGTTGGACCTTGCGAGCAGGGAAACTGTCGACGGACGCTTGGGCTGCCGTAATCGTTGATCGGCCGTCGATGCGACTGCAAACATTCAGCATGGCCTAGCCTCACTGCGCGCGGCTCGACAATTCAGCCCTGCCCGTCAAAAAGACGTATCAGTTGGCGAGTCGTTTAGCTTGATCAATCGCTTGCAGCACGCGCGCTTGGCTCTCACATTGACTGGCCAACTGCAAACAAAGGATGGCGTAGAAGCGTTCACGTGATTCAGGGCTTTGCGCTGCGATGGCGGTTGCTAGCGCGCTGTAAACGTGATCTATCTCAGTCGCATTCAGGGTGTGCATCGTGCCCTCCTCCTCCAACCCGTGCTCATAACGATTTAGTTTGCTCAAGTGCGGCATTCAGGGCCGTTTCGCTGAATGCTGACCAACGCGCCGCAATGTAGCCATCGGGGCGAATCAAGAAAGCGCAATCGTCGGTGGCTGCATAGCGGTCCCACGCCTGCCCTTTCGCGACGATTCGCAGCATTTGCAAGTCTGGTTGCAACGACCACGATGGTTTTGCAGTTGCAAGCGAAAAGTGCAGCAAGGTGTAGCACTTGCCGAAGAGCTCCGTCACATGCTTTTTTTCTGGCACCAACCCATCGGGCAACAAAGCCTCGGGGGCTGGCATGCCAACACCCGCCGCAGCCACACCCTCGTCGACGTCCGTCAAATTGAGGCGAGAGCCAACGTATTCAATGGGCGTGCTTTGCCGCGGATTGATGAGCGGCGCGATGTGCGGGCTTTCGGTGGCCAAACGCAAGGCAGCCTCACGCATGATGGAGAACCCATGGTTTGGTGGCGCCATGAACTCGGTGCTCTTGGCCCCGTAGGCAAGGTTTTCACGCGTGGCGTGCACACGCTCTTGGCTGAAGGTGTCCAGCAACGTGTCGCGGGCACGCCCTTGCAGCACGTGGGCGAGCTTCCAGGCCAGGTTGCCAACGTCGTCCAGGCCCGAATTGAGCCCACGCACGCCAAAGATGGGCACCATGTGCGCCGCGTCACCCGCCAGCAGCACGCGCCCGTGGCGGTACCGCGGCAGCGTCAGGCACTTGGCGTTGTAGATCGAAATCCAGAGAGGCTTCCACGGCGCTGTCTCGCCGATCATGTCCAGGTGGCTTTGCACGCGTGGCAACACGTTTTCTGGTAGCACCGCAGCCTCGGGGTCGTCATCATCGCCAATTTGGTAGTCGATGCGCCAAACGTCGTCGGGTTGACGGTGCATCAGGATGGTGCTGCCAGGGTTGGACGGTGGGTCAAACCAAGCCAAACGCTCAACAGGCCGCTTTGTCTTTTGCTCGATGTCAACGATGACGTATCGCCCTTCGTATTGCATGCCTTCAAATTGCAGACCCATGAGCTCGCGCACCGTGCTGCGGCCACCGTCGCAAGCCACCAGGTACTGGGCACGCACCTCACGCAAAGCACCATCGGCCAACGCCACCTTCGCCGTCACACCGTCTGCATCTTCGCGCAAAGACTGCAGCCTGGTTCCCCACATGACGGGATCAGCCCCCAACTGCCGTTTGGCAGCCTCATGCGCAAACTGCTCGATGTAGAACTGCTGAATGTTGACCATGGGCGCAAAACGTTGGGTCGCGTCATGCGGCATTTGAAAGTTCAGCACTTCTTTGTCGCGCCAGTAGCTTCGCCCACCTGTCCATGGCAAACCCTTGTTGGTCACACCCGCTTGCGCGCCCGCCCAGGCAAGAATTTCTTGCGAGCGACGCGAAACACAGATGGCCCGACTTCCGGTGCAGTAGCCCGCGTCGGCTTCGACGACACAGTGCTCGATGCCATAACGCGAGAGCAAGGCAGACAACGTGAGGCCCACTGGACCGCCCCCAACGATGACCACGGAAGTTTCAATGTTCTGCATGGATCCAACCATCTTATTGCAAAAGCCCTGTGAATGAATCGAAAGAAACTATCGATTGGACTGTATCTGTCACGGCCTCAATACTCCAACCTACAAAGCCAGGGTGCCTGCATGTCGCAGCCATCCAGTCCCGACGGAGACAGACATGAACACTTCACGACGCCACCTGCTGGCCATCACGACTGCGATCGCTGGCGCGGTCTTCTGCGCTGGTGCGCAAGCACAGGCTTACCCTACCAAGCCGATTCGCATTGTCGTGCCCTTCCCACCCGGCGGCGGCACCGACACCATCGCCCGCGAGACGAGTCAGAAGGTCGCCGCTGCAACCGGCTGGACCTTCGTGATCGACAACAAACCCGGAGCAGGCGGAAACCTCGGCGTTGACGCGGTGGCCAAGTCACCGGCTGACGGCTACACGATCGTGATCGGGCAGACCAGCAACCTCGCGATCAACCCGACGCTGTACGCCAAGATGCCGTACGACTCCCAGAAGGACCTGGCGCCCATCGTGCTGCTGGCCAACGCGCCCCTGGTGATGGTCACGGGCGTCGGCACGCCGCTGAAGACCTTGGCCGATGCGGTGGGTGCGGCCAAGGCCAAGCCGGGCACGCTGAACTTCGCCTCGCCGGGCAACGGCACGGTTGCCCATCTCACAAGCGTCATGTTTCAGAAGGCAGCCGGTATCCAGACGCAGCACATTCCCTACAAAGGCGCAGCGCAAGCGCTGACCGACGTCATCGGTGGCACCGTCGAGTTGTACATGTCCTCGGTGCCGACCCTCATCGGCCAGATCCGCAACAACAAGCTTCGGCCCCTGGCCGTCACCTCGGCCAAGCGGGTGGACGACCTGCCAAACGTGCCAACCATCAATGAATCAGGCTACGCGGGTTTTGACGCCGTGACGTGGTTTGGTTTGCTGGCGCCCGCCGGAACGCCGAAAGAAGTGGTCGCCAGGCTCAATGCCGAATTCAACAAGGCGCTGCAAAACGCTGACTTGCGCAAGTCACTCGGCGACCAAGGTGCCGACCCAGCGGGTGGCACACCCGAGCAGTTCGCCGCCGTGATCAGGGACGACATTCCGCGTTGGGGCAAGGTCGTCAAGGAGTCGGGCGCGAAGGTCGACTGATCGTCTCCTTCGCCTGAGCCGGGCGACTGGGCCAGTTGCCACTGCACCGGTTAACACCACCCTACTTTCAGGAGATTCCCATGAGTCAAACCGCCGCATTGCCCGACGTGATCCGCGAGATCAAGCGCGTCGACGCCGCCACCGTCGCAAAAGCTGCCGCCTACCCCTCCTCTATCCTGGCCGACGTGGCTGGACGCCGCGGTGCATTGAGCGGGCGCATCGCGCCGCTGGCGCCATCGATGCGCTTTGCCGGACCAGCCATCACGGTCGAGGTGCGCCCTGGCGACAACCTGATGATCCATGCCGCCATGGCCATCGCCCAGCCCGGCGACGTGCTGATGATCGATGGCAAGGGCGATCTGAGCAGCGCGCTGATGGGCGAGATCATGTCGCAGCAGTGTGTAGCGCTCGGCGTCGTCGGCGTGGTCATCGACGGCGCAGTGCGTGACAGCGAAGCCATCCGAGAGCTGGGCTTTCCGATGTATGCCGCTGGGCTCAACCCGAATGGACCGACAAAATCGGTCTCCGGCCGCCTGAATCACCCGATCTCGATCGGCGGCGTCAGTGTCAATCCGGGCGACCTGGTTGTCGGCGATGCCGACGGCGTGACCGTCATCGAGCGTGACAAGGCCGCTGCCATGTTGCCGCTGGCGGCCGAAAAGGTTGCCGCCGAGACCAAGCGCATCGCCGACATCAAGAGCCGCAAGGCCTTGCGCCCTGCTTGGCTTGACGGCGCGCTGCGCGCGGCCGGCGTGATCAAGGAAGGCGAGACGCTGTGAGCGCCCGCCCGGCCGCCCCGAAGGGCACTTGCACCGCGGCGCGAAGCGCGGAGGTTTGTCAATGAGCACGAATCGGCCGACCTTTCTGGTTACCGGAAGCGATCTCGCCAGCGCGGCCCTGGCGCTGCTGCAAGACTACGACGTTGTCTACGCCGGCAAGACGCCCACCGAGGCCGACATCGTTGCGCTGTGCAAGGCACACGACCCTGTGGCCATCATTGTTCGCTACAGCAAAGTGGGCGCTGCCGCCATGGACGCGGCGCCACGTCTGAAGGTGATCTCCAAGCACGGCAGCGGCACCGACACCATCGACAAGCAGGCCGCTGCAGCACGTGGCATCGAGGTCGTCGCGGCGGTGGGTGCCAACGCCGCAGCAGTTGCCGAGCAAGCGATGGCCTTGCTGCTGGCCGGTGCCAAGTCGGTCGTCGCGCTCAACACCCGCATGCACCAGGGCCATTGGGACAAGGCCACGCACAAGAGCGTCGAGCTTGAGGGCCGAACGGTTGGCGTTGTCGGACTGGGCGCGATCGGGCTGCGGTTTGCGCGCATGGCAAACGCCATGGGCATGCGCGTACTCGGCTTTGACCCTTTCGCCAAGAACCTTCCACCCCACATCGAACGTGTGGAACTGGCCACGATTTGGCGCGAGTCCGACGCAATCTCGCTGCACTGCCCACTGGTACCCGAGAACGCCAGGCTGCTCAACGCGCAGACGCTGGCGGCCTGCAAGCACGGCGTGATCATCGTCAACACGGCCCGGGGCGGACTGATCGACGAGACGGCGCTGCTGAACGCCGTGCGCAGCGGCCAAGTTGCGAGCGCCGGGCTGGACAGTTTCGCGGTGGAGCCGATGACCGCACCGCACCCCTTCCATGGCGAGGCGCGCATCACGCTCAGCCCGCACATCGGTGGCGTGACCGCCGATGCCTACGTGAAGATGGGCGTGGCCGCAGCTCAGAACGCGCTGGCCGTGCTGCGCGGCTGACGCTGCCGTGGCGTGCCGGGCGGCCAAACCACGAGCCCGCTGGCTGTAGGCCCTGATCGCCTGCTCTGGGGTTCCGACTGGCCGCACACCAAGCCATCGGGCACCAGACCATCAACCGCCGCGCTGGTTCGTCTGTTCCAGGCTTGGACATCCGCCACTAATCTGAATCGCATTGGCAAGGTGAACGCGCTGTCCTTCTATCGGTTTTGAGCCGAACGGCCAACGAAGGGTCGCCAGCGCGCGGCGGCTGGCAAGGGCTTGGTGCAGACCAACGCCAGCAGCGTGCTTGCTAATCTCTCCATTGTTTCAGTTGCGGAGCCCAAGACCATGCCAGCCACCAACGACACAACCCGCGCCTTCTTGCCCTACCCAGACTCGCCTGTACCCCACGCTCTTTTGGGTCCATTGTCAGGACTCAGCTTCGGCGTCAAGGATTTATTCGATGTGGCCGGCTATCCAACCGGTGGCGGTCAGCCGATCGTCTTGGCCATGTCGGGCATCAAGAAAAGCACAGCCCCTGCTGTGCAGCAGCTGCTGGATGCGGGTGCAAGGTTTGTTGGTAAAACCGTGACGGACGAGCTGGCGTTTTCCATGAACGGCAACAACGCACACTTTGGTGCACCGATCAATGGCGCCGTGCCCAACCGGATTGCTGGTGGATCGTCGTCGGGTTCTGCATCGGCGGTGTCAAACAACTTGTGCGACTTCGCTTTAGGCAGCGATACAGGTGGCTCCATTCGTGCACCCGCCAACCACTGCGGCTTGTACGGCATTCGACCCACGCATGGGCGGGTCAACTTGGCAGGTGTTCTGGCTTTGTCGCCTAGCCTCGACACGTGCGGCTACTTGGCGCGCGATGCTGCAACGTTTGCACGTGTGTCTGCCGTTTTGCTGGGCGAAGACCGAAACGCCATGCCATCAAACGTGAGGCTTCTCAAACCGCTCGACATCTGGGCCATGCTGGACGACGAAGTGGCCGCAGCGCAAGCTGGTCCACTAGCACGCGTTGAAGCAGCCCTAGGAAAAGCGGTTGACATGCAGGTTGTTTTGGACAGCAGCGACGCTGCGTACTGGAGCTTTCGGCACATACAGGGGCACGAGGCGTGGGCAGTGCATGGCTCTTTTCTTGAGCGTTTTTGCCCGCCATTGGGCTCCGGCATTGCCGAACGCTTTGCCTGGTCAAAATCAGTGACTGACGCTCAGCTTGCCGCAGCCGTCGCCTACCGCGCAAAGCTGAAAACGCATCTGGCCACGTTGCTGGCTAGTGACGGCGTGCTGATCATGCCAACCGTCGCCGACATTGCACCATTGGTGGGCGATAGCGGAGACAAGCTGGAAAGCTATCGCAACCGATCCATTCAAATGTTGTGTCTGGCTGGCCTGTCGGGTTTTCCGCAGGTTTCGCTTCCACTGGGTCAGCGTCTGGGCGCACCGCTTGGCTTGTCTTTGCTGGGCCCGGCGGGCAGCGACAGGGCATTGGTGCGGCTGGCGCAACGAATGGCGAGCGATCTTTGACGCAGTTCGGCCTAGGGCCGAATCGAATCGAACGCACGCGCAAGTTCTTGCACCCCTGCATCGATCAAGTTGCTCGGTATGGCAGCGTAGCCTAAACGCAAATACGATTGACTTGCAAGCGAGGTTCTTTTAAAGAAGATGTCGCCCGGCTCAATCAGCACGCTGCGCGCAGCGCAGCGGTCGGCCAGCGTCTGGGCGTTCAATCCGTCGGGCCCTTGAATCCATGCCCCTGAGCCACCCAGGGACGGCATGATGTGAAACTGCGGCAAGTATTTTGCTAACGCCCTTGTCAGCAACTCACGCCGCTCCCGGTAGGTGAGGTTCAGCTTGCGAATGAATGCGTCGTGGTGCCCCTGCGCAATGAACAGACTGGCCGTGTGAGCATTGTTGGACGGCGTGTGCCTGATGATGAGGCGCCTCAAGGCACGCAGCTCGCGTACCAGCTCTGCCGGTGCCACGATGTAGCCAATCCGCAAACCGCGCACCAAGGTTTTGGACAAGCTACCCAGATAGATGACCCGCCCATCCGTGTCCAGACTCTTTAGCGCGGGCAGTGGCCTGCCAGAAAAATTGAGCTCGCTCTCGTGATCATCTTCGAACAGGACCATGTCACTTTTCTTGGCCAACGCCAGAATCTCTTGCCTGCGCACCAGAGGCATCGTGACCGTCGTCGGACATTGGTGACTGGGCGTGACATACACGTAGGCGCACTGGCGCATCGCGCGCGAAGCAATCAAGCCATCAGCATCAATCGGTAACGCCCTAACATGATCCGTACGAAGCAAAAAATTGTTGCGCGCATCTGGATAGCCTGGGTCCTCGATACCCACGACTGTCTTGCGGTCCAGCAAGACATTGGCCAACAAGTAGCACGCCATTTGTGCACCAGCCGTGATCAAAATCTCATCACGCTTGGCCATGATGCCGCGAGCGGGCAGCAGTCGATGCTGAATTTGGTCCAGCAATGAATCGGAGTCTTGGTTGATGTGGTCCTGTGCCCATTTTTTAACTGCCGGCACAAACAGAGCCTGGCGTGCGCAGGCGCGCCAGTCCCTCAAAGGCAACAGGCTGCTATCAAACTGGCCATAAACAAATGGATAAGCAAAATCCTGCCAGTTGACCGGCTTGACGATGTTGCGTTGGAGGCTTGCCCGGGAAAGCAGCCGCGCATCCCACTGAAGTCCAGTGGGCGCGGGCGCATGAGCCGAAGATTGCACAGCTTGGCCCAAAAGGATGTCGCCGTTGACCACAAGGCCACTGCGGGGAGCTCCGATCAGAAAGCCTTTTTCCACCAACACCTGCATTGCCAATAACACGGTGTTGCGCGATAGACCCAGCGCAGTAGCCAACGCCCGACTGGTTGGAACTTTGGCGTCGGCAGGTACGAAGCCCATCATGATGGCGTGCACCATCATCTCCTTGACCTGGCCTTGCAACGTGCCGCTGGTCCCCGAGAACTGAGGGAACAGTTTGGCCCAGATACCGGTGATCTCCTGCCGTTGTCTCATGCTTTGATCGCTTGTGGCCCACGCCGAGTAGGGCATCGGCCGGGTGTGCCCTCATCCGTCCGAGCTCGCACGAATGGCGGTTGGTGAAGATCAACTCGTTTCACATTCTGGCACCAAAACGAAACTGTTCTGGCCCTACTTCAGGAAACTTGTTGTGCATAGTATTTGGCAAGGCCACTTGCTCAACGGCAAATGAGCCTCTACCCAGCCCAACATTGTCTGCAACCTCACTTACTGGATGGAAACCATGAAACAACTGGCCAAGTCATTACTCATCGGCACGGCATTCACCTTCGCTCTGGTCATGCAGGCTGTGGCCCAAACCAAAGTGGTGATTGGCCACTTTGGCGACCCTGCGCCCTACAAAGCCATCGTCGCTGATGGAACGCTCGAAAAGGCCACGGGTTGGACGATTGAGTGGCGTCAGTTTGCCTCGGGCGCCGAAGTGAACGCGGCCATGGCATCCGGTGGCATCGTGATCTCCGAGCTCGGCTCGTCGCCGCTGTCGGCCGGTTTGAGCGCTGGTTTGGACTACCAGATGATGTCCGTGGGCAAGATTATCGACAGTTCAGAGGCACTGGTCACCCGAAACGGCTCAGGCATTGAAAAGCCCGCTGACCTCAAAGGCAAGCGCATTGCGGTACCGATCGGTTCTACAGCGCACTTCTCCTTGATGGGCGCGTTGAAGATGTACAGCTTGACCGAAAAGGACGTAACAGTCGTCGGCATGTCGCCTGCTGAAATCGCCGCAGCTTGGGCCCAAAACGCGATCGATGCAGCCTTTGTCTGGTATCCGGTGCAGGCCAAAATCCGTGAGAACGGCAAGGTGATGACGACTGCCGGCACGATTGCCAAAACCGGGTTCCCCACCTTCAACGGCTGGGTTGTGCACAACAAGTTTTCGGCGGCCAACCGAGCCGGGTTGATCAATTTTCTGAAAGCCATGAATGCGATCAACGGCGACTACACCAAGAACAAAGCTTCGTGGAATGTCGACTCGCCAAAAGTCAAGGCCGTCGCTGCCAACGTTGGCATCACGCCAGCCGCCGTTGTTGCAGCCTTGGATGGCGCGGCCTACCCCGATGGTGAGCTCAACATGTCCCCAGCCTGGATGGGCGGTGGCGCTGCCACGACCATCAAATCAACCGCTGACTTTCTCAAGAGTGCTGGCCGCATTGGCGCTGCAGCCGACAGCTATTCCAAGTTTGTCAACCCAGACTTTGCCAAAGCTGCTGCCGGGAAGTAAGCCAAACAACTGCTGCGAGGGTGCTGACATGCGCGAGCCATGTCAGCACACCACACGCTTACGCAAAGGCTTCCCTTGAGCGCTCTTGCCATTGAAAATGTGTCGGTTTTCTATCCGGTGCCTGGTAAGCCATCGGTGCATGCGCTCAAGAATATCAACCTTGAGATCCACGAAAAAGATTTCGTGGTTGCGCTGGGCGCATCTGGCTGCGGCAAATCAACCCTGCTAAACCTGATCGCAGGATTCATGGCTCCGAGCGAGGGCAAGATTTCTCTCCATGGAAGAGAAGTCAATGGCCCCGGCGCTGATCGCTCCGTGGTGTTCCAAAAGCACGCCCTGCTGCCTTGGCTGAATGTGTTGGACAACGTGGCGTTTGGGTTGAAAATTCAAGGGCATGGCAAGGACAAGCGCGAAAAGATTGCCAGGGATTTCATCAAGCTGCTTGGGCTTGAGCAGTTTGAGCAGTCGGCCACCTACGAGCTGTCGGGTGGCATGCAACAACGCGTTGGCATTGCGCGCGCACTGACCAGCGACCCCGACATTTTGTTGATGGATGAACCCTTGGGCGCACTCGATGCGTTGACACGCGAGCGTGCTCAAGAGTTGATTTTGAAAGTGTGGCGCGACACCGGAAAGATGGTGTTCTTCATCACGCACAGCGTTGAAGAGGCGCTGTTCATGGGAACCAAATTGATCGTGATGTCGCCTCGCCCCGGCCGCATTTCACACGTTTTCGATTTGCCGTTCAGCCAGCGCTATTTTGAAACTGGCAACGCGCGGGAGATCAAAGCGTCAGCAGCGTTTATTGCCCTGCGGGAGACCATCTTGCGCATCATCTTTACGGACGAAGCAGGGGCTCATGTTGAGTAACAACCGTGCAACCCATGGCAGCGGGCTACGCTTTGGCTTCATGAAAGCCAAACCCGCCAAACCCGGCGAAATTTATGGCGTGCCGGGCCAAGGCGAGAGCTTCAAGATCAGCGCAGTTGTTATTGCCGGCTTGATTTTTGTGTGGTGGCTCGTAACTTATGCTGGCTTTGTCAAGCCGCTTTTTTTGCCCTCGCCGATGGGCGTGATCGATGCCTTTTTGGGTATTTTGAAGGACGGTTTTACCGGCGCCAGTTTTTGGGAACACATCTGGGTAAGCACCTTGCGCGTCTTTGGCGCGTTCTTGCTTGCTTGTGTTATCGGTATTCCGCTCGGCATTGCCATGGGGATGAGCCCAGTTGCGCGCGGTATTTTCGACCCTCCGATTGAGTTTTACCGGCCGATCCCCCCGCTGGCTTACTTGCCCTTGATGATCATCTGGTTTGGCATCGATGAGTTGTCAAAGGTTCTGCTGATTTTCCTCTCTGTACTCGCACCCATGGCTTTGGGTGCCCGCGCCGGCGTCAAGTCGGCGGCAATCGAGCAGATCCACGCCGCCTATTCGTTTGGCGCCACCCGCTGGCAAGTGATTCGATTGGTTGTATTGCCGTCTGCCATGCCAGAAATTTTCACAGCCATGCGTGTTGGCATCGGGTTTGGCTGGACAACCCTGGTGGCAGCCGAAATGGTTGCTGCCACCTCCGGCTTGGGCTACATGGTTTTGTCTGCTTCACGATTCTTGCAAACACCCATTGTCATCATGGGCATCGTGGTGATCGCGGCGATTGCCTATGCCTTTGACCACTTGGTGCGTCTTGTCGAACGCCGTGTGGTGCCCTGGAAGGGGCGCGGATGAGTCAAATCAGTGAAAAAACGAATGAAAAAGGGCCTCCATGAAACTCACCAATTTCCCCCGCATTCGCATTACCCATGGCCCAACACCGCTTGAATTTCTACCGCGCCTAACGCAAATCTTGGGCGGCCCCAACCTGTACATCAAGCGCGACGACTGCACAGGGCTTGGATCAGGAGGCAACAAGACCCGCAAACTTGAATTCCTGATGGCTGACGCCATCAAACACGGTGCGGACACCATCATCACGCAGGGCGCGACGCAATCGAACCACGCTCGTCAAACCGTTGCGATCGCTGCCAAGATGGGCATGAAGTGCGAAGTCTTGCTTGAAGATCGAACCGGTTTCAAGGTCGAGAATTACAAGAAGTCGGGCAACGTTTTTCTTGATCATTTGTATGGCGCCACCGTCAAGGAAGTTGCGGGCGGAACCGACATGAACGCCGCCATGACAAAGCTCGCTGATGAGCTTCAAGCCCGCGGCCAAAAGCCCTACATCATTCCCGGTGGAGGCTCCAACCCCATCGGCGCGCTGGGTTACGTGACCTGCGCCTTGGAGATGGTGAACCAGTTCAATGCGCAGGACTTGCGCGTCGACTGCATCACCCACGCCACGGGCAGCGCGGGCACGCAAGCGGGCTTGGTGGTGGGCCTAGAGGGTGCGCGCAGCCAGATTCCGGTGCTCGGGATCGGTGTACGCGCTGCAAAAGAAGCACAAGAAGCCAACGTCTACAACCTGGCTGTCAAAACCGCTGAATTGCTTGGTGTTCCTGGCAGTGTCGGCCGCGAAAGCGTCATGGCCAATTGCGACTATGTGGGAGGCGGGTACGGCGTGCCCACGCCCGGCATGATTGAAGCAGTCACGATGATGGCGCGTCTTGAGGGCATATTGCTCGACCCGGTGTACTCCGGCAAAGGCATGGCAGGCCTGATTGATTTGTGCCGCAAAGGACACTTTAAAAAAGGTGAGAACGTGGTGTTCCTGCATACCGGCGGGTCTGTCGCGCTGTATGGATACATGGACGCATTCAGCGGTTTGAGCCCGCTTTGAAAACCATGCCTTGAAGGTCGTAAGCGCTCAATCAACCACGCCCTTGTGCCCGAGGCAGGAAGCGATCAGTGATCGTTGAGCGATATCCGCCAAGGCAGCAAGGCGTCGAAGTCGTCGACAGTTTTTGCTTTGGGCAGCTCGACGAGCAGCGCCTTGAGGTACCCGTAGCCGTCGATGCCGTTGGCTTTGCAGGTCTGCAGCAGCGAGTACAGGTTGGCGCTGGCGTTGGCGCCCGCCACCGTGTCGGCGAAGAGCCAGTTGCGGCGCCCGATGACGAACGGCCTGATGGCGTTTTCGCAGTCGTTGTTGTCAATGGGGTAGCGACCATCGTCGACGAAGCGTGCAAGCTTGGGCCACTGCGCGGTGAGGTAGTGCAGCGCCTTGCCCAGCAGGCTGCCCGGCAGCACGCCGTGCAGGTGCTGCAGCGCCAGGGCCTGGAGTTGCGCCAACACCGGCGCGCTGTGCAGCCTGCGCTTTTGTAGCAGTGCCGCAGCATCCAAGTTGTCGCCTCGCGCCTCAGCCTCCACCTTGTACAGCCCTGCGATGAGTTCGATGAAGCGCGCAGGCAGCTGCTGCGGCCCGCGTTGGTCCTTGGGCAAGGCTTGCAGCGCGTCATGGAAGTAGCGGCGACAGTGCGCCCAGCACCCCAGGTGCACGAGCTGGTGTTGCGCGGCGATGGCCGCATAGGGCTCGTAGCCGTCGCTCATCAGCGCACCCCCAGGGGTCATGCCCTCGTACAGTGTTCTGGCCGCCTGCGTGCTGCGGCTGGGGGCGTAGCCGAAGAGCCGGATGGGTGGCCCGGTGCCCTGTGCGCCGCTGGCCTGGCTCATCTGCACCCACATGTAGCTCTTGGCCTGCGCCCGGCGCCCCGGCTCCTTGAGCACTTGCACCTCGGTCTCGTCGCCGTGCACCACGCCGACTCCAGCAGCGCGTCGCGCAGCAGGTTGATCACCGGCTGCACCGCCTGGCCCACCCGCACCACGCTGGCGGCCAGCGTGTTGCGCGACAGGCTCGTGCCGCCGAAGCGCCCCAGCAACGCCGCCTGCCGGTACAGCGGCAGCCCGTCGAGGTACTTGGCCGTGATCACCCAAGCCAGCGCCGCTTCGCTGAGCAAGCCCTTGGGGATCACCTGCTGCGGTTTCGTCGCCAAGCGCAAGCCCCCATCGCAGCACGGGCAGGCGTACTTCACCCGCTCATGCCGGATCACGCGCACCTGCTGCGGCACGATGTCCAGCTGCTCGCTGACCTCCACGCCAATCTCGCTCAAGGCGGCGCCGTCATGCGGGCACACGCGCTCACTCTTGGGGCAGCTCGTGGCGCACCACCTCACGCGTCAGTGCCGCATCCAGGGGCTTGCGTCCGCGCTGGGTGCGCTTGTGGGCGGGCACCTCGATCTTCTGTCTGTCGCTCTTCTCTCTCGGCGGCGGCAGGCTGGGCCTTCGCGCCTTCGATCTCGGCCTCGTTGAAGAACAGATCCTTCTGGTGCGCGGTGCCGGCTTCGCCCAGCTTCTCGCTCTTGGCCTCAAAGAGCTGGCGCTTGAAGCGGTTGAGCTGCTCCTTGAGCAGATCGCGCTCGATGCGCAGTCACGCGCAACTCGCCTTGCGTCATGTTGAGTTCGTCTTGCGTGACGCCGAGCTCGCCTTGCATCACCGCTGAGCTCGCCCAGCGCCTGCAGCCAACGCGTTGACTTCAGCGCGTGAATCTCTTCGGACAGTGGGCATGTGCATCATTGGCGCGCATTGTCATCACCGACGCGTGCCTTGAGGGGCTGCAATCTTCGCATCTAGCGCGTAACAGTGCCCACCTCGCGCAACCAACCCGTACAGTGGTGCGCATCTTCTGCGCTCACGCTCACGCTGGTCTGTGTGCTGCCTTGGCTTGGGTGCTTCAGGCCACGCGCTCGTACAGCCGCTTGGGGTGGCGCTGCACCACCCCGATGTCAATGCCCTCGAGCAGCCAGTGCAGCTGCTCCACCGTCAAGCTCGGCACCGCGTCTTCACCCGGCCAGATGAAGCGATCTTGCTCCAGGCGCTTGAGCAGCAACCAAAACCCGTTGCGCTCCCACCCCAGAATCTTCACCCGGTTGCGCTGGCGGTTGCCGAACACATACACGCACCGCGCAAACGGATCCAGCCCCAAGGCCTTCTCCACCAGCAGCGCCAGGCCGTTGATGCTGCGCCGGAAGTCAACGGGCTCCCGGTGCAGGTACACCTTCAGCGCTGGGTCGAGGCGAAACACCGTGCCCTCCCCAGCGCTTCGAGCACTTCACCGAGTTGGCGCAACTCGCACTCGCACATCTCGATCTCCACGCCGTTGGGCAGGTGCACGCGCAGGCCCAGGCGCGTTGATCTCTCTTGGCCCAGCGCTCGGGCCTGGTTGCCTTGCATCGCCCTGGGCTTCACACCAGCAGCCTCGATGGGCACCGCCACAAACACCTCGCGCAGCGCCGGTGCCGCCACCCCACGCTGGCGACGCTCCCCAGCCTCGCGTACCCAGCGACTGAGCTGGTTCGCATTCACCCCGCACTCGCGCGCTAGCCGCGACATCGATACCCCCGGCTTGGCGCACGCCGCCACCAGCTCCGCCTTCGCCGCCTCGTCGTATACCCCGCGACCATCGCTCTTGCGCCTGAGCACCAGGCGCCGCGCCAAATCCTGCATCCCCTCTGACATCACGTTCCCACCTCCTGCTACGTGGGAACCTAGTCTGTCTGACACTTACCACTCGTTCAAGGAAATACACTCCCGCGCCGACTCCCACTCGATGGTCAACGCCGATGTGTACTGCTCGTTGCTCGCCACCATGGGGGGCTATCACGGCGACGGTCGAACCGACGTTCGCCCGCACATGGACTCGGTAATCGGTGCCTTGGACCTGAGCGGTGGCCAAGTCCGTGAAGCCCTTGTAGTTGTCCGCGGGGCTACTCACGCATCGGGTCGCCTTTCGAAGAAGAAACAGTCAGGCAGGATGGCCGGGGCGATGTAGTCGATGTCCTTGGCCGATACGCCACAGGCGAAGAAGCTGTCGCGCCAATGCCGGACGACATCGACGAGTCTGATCGATTTGCCCGCGCGCCTCTTCCGCCGACAAACCGAAACGCCCCGCCTGCGACAGCAGGTTGTAGATGCTGGCCGTGCGACCGTAGTTGCCGACCGTCAACGCCAGGTCGCGCCGCTCCAGGCTGACGACGGGGCGGGCACGAGGTCGTAGGCCGGCGACAGCCGCCATCCCTTCTGCCTGCGCAGCAGGGCGTGGTTGCGAGGATGATCATCGTTGTTGGTCACGGCGGCATTGAAGACCATCCGCCTGAACAGTTCGGCGCAGTCGGCTTCCGGTTTTTCGGACCAGCGGCGCAGGTTGTCGGCCAGCAACGGGTAGGACCAGCGTTCCCGGTCCAGGTGGCTATCGCCGCAGTCGAGCACGGTCAGGCCGCTGACGAGACCGAAACGCAGGTAGCCCTTGTCGGTGCGTGTTTCGTCGTACTGGCGATCAAAACGCTGCAGCATCAGCACGTCGCTCGTCGCCAACCGCCTCCAGCCGGGCTTGTGTGACGTTCAGGCCGCATCGGCGTGCCAGGTCGAGCGTCGCGAACTCGACGCGCTGCAGATTGAAGCGGTCACCTCTGGCTGGAAACTTGCCGAGCCAGAGACTTTGCGCGTCCTCGATCGTGGCCTTCGGCCGCGCACCACCCATGCTGGTGCCAGGATCGAGCTGTTCGAGCAGATGGGCGGCCACTGGGCGCCCCTCGTCGATCGCCTGCGTGGCCGCGATCAGTTCGGCCAGTTGGTGCGTGCGGTTGTACTGGCGCTTGGGTGCAGGCGGTTCGGCCTTTAGCCCGAAGCTCAGGTAGCCTGCCCCGTCTTGCGGCCCATGCAGCAAATAGTCGATTTCCTGGAGGTCAGCCGCGCTGCGCTCGAGCTTGTGCTCGATCACGCGCCGTCCCCAGGCGTCGGGGCCAGCGTCTCGAACCGCACCGGGAATCCCCTTGAGCCGGGTGAACTCGAAGACTTCCTTGGCAAGAGGCAGTTGGAACGGATCGAGTGCAACTGCCTCTTGGCGTTGAAGGTAGCGGTCGCCGTAGCGAAACCGCCCATCTGCGTGCCGTCGGGCAGCGTCTGCACCCTGAGCAGCGCCGCCGGCACCGTTTCTAACGTGCCGGGTAGCTGAATATAGACATAGGCTTCGCGCTCAGAAGTCATAGTCGTCGCGCGCCTTTCGGGCCTTGCCCGCCCGCGTGGGGCGGCGCGACGCTTCGAGCGCCTTGCCGTGGAGATCGCTGTCGGGATCCGCAACAGCGTCCAGAGACTTGTCCAGGCCGAGTGCCCACAGTACTGTGAAGCACACGCCGACCGCCGTGCCTGGCTTACCGAGTTCCAGCGCCGTGAGGGTGTTTCGGTTGATACCCGCCTTGCTGGCGAGATCGGCGACCGACCAGCCGCGCCGAATCCGCGCCACCCGGATGCGCTGACCCAGCTGGGCAACCTGCTCGGTGGCTTGCAGTGGAATCAAGAATTTGCTCATTAAATTAGGCATTCTCTGTAATTAACGCCCTGCTATCTTAGGCTTCTTTCCACATATTTTGCAAGTCAGCATTGCTGGCAAGAAGATCAGCAAAATTAGGTAAATAATATAATAATGCACTGTATTTTAGGCATTGTAGGGCCGCAATCTTACGCGCTTCCTGTCGTTACGCGGCGGGAGCGCGGCGGGGTACGTCCCTCATTAGAAAAACACTGAAGATCAACCGCCTGATCAGCCAGCCACTCGAAACGCCGCAGCCATCCTCTCCTGCTCCCGAGCGCGAACTTTCAGGCCATCGGCGATCTTGGGCGCCAGGGCTTCCGGCCCCTACCTGCGCGTACTCGCCCTTGAGGATCTCATAGCGTCGGTTAGCGACGACAACAACGGTAGACCTCAACTCGAGGGTCGTGTGATGGTATCCGTGCCGCAGGAACCCTCGTGAGCCAGCAACGAAAGACTGCTTGCGTCCGTTCCGCGCGTCTCGGGTCGACTCTGAGCGAAACTTCGTCCCATCCGATTCGAGGTCGCAAAGCGGACGGCCAAAAGGCGATCTTGATCATTGACAACGGGCGTCCCCAGGCGCACAGCCGTGGTTCGGGGTGAGCACAGGGTCGCTGAGCCTTTGACTTACCACGTAAGCCGTACTATGATGAGATCCGATTGTTCAGTCTGGAAACCAACATGTCGACGCTCCTAGTCTCCTCGAAAGGCCAGATCGTGTTGCCGGCCGAATTGCGGCGCCGGCTCGGGATGGGTGCAGGCGCCAGGATCGAGGTGCTCGAAGAATCGGACGGGCTGAAGCTGCGCGTCGTACGTTCGGTCGCGACGGCCGACATGACCGGCATGGCGGGCATGGTCAAGGCGCCAGCGCGCGGTGTTCCACGCCGCCTGGAGGATTTCGACCCTGCGTCGCTGCTGGCCCGTTCGCGGCGCGGCAAGCCATGAGGGCCCTGGATACGAACGTCTTGGCGCGGTTCTTCGTCGATGATGCCGACGATGCACAGGCTGCCAAACAGCGGCCCGCGGCCGTCGCAGCGCTCGCCGAACGATCGTTCGTCTCGGTGACCGTGTTGCTTGAACTGGAATGGGTCATGCGCGGGTTCTATGAACTGCCAACGAGGGACATTTCCCGCGTGTTGCGCGCGCTGGCGAGCATCGAGCACATCACGCTCGAAGATCGCGACGCGGTCCTGGTGGCGGTCGATGCGTTCGACAAGGGTCTCGATTTCGCTGATGCGCTGCACCTGGCGCGCAGTTCGCGTGCTTCCGGATTCGCGACATTCGACCAACGACTGGCGAAGCGGGCAAAGGGTCTCGCGCTGACGCCGCCGGTGGAGTTGCTGGTCTGAAGCGACTTCGGCGCAGCCGGTGGGCCGAGAGTCGAAGTTGCTCGGCCAGAAGGCCGATCCCGGCACGCTCAGGCGTGGTTCACCGCGAAGGCAACATCGACCGTGCGACTGCTCCCGGGCGGCGAGTCCATGGACCGACTGGCGGGCCTCGACCCAGACAGGCCGGTGGTCTGACACGCGCCCGTGCGAGCAGCAGCCGCGCTTCCTCCAGCGCACATCCATGCCGTAGGCCAGGTGGGATCGCTGCGCGTGACGCACCACCGGCTCGTGGCGGCCGGCCTGCCAGCGTAGGTGCTCGGATACCGTCAAATCAACCGTCAGGACGCCTGGGACGGCGCTGGATCGGGTGGGACGCCTTTGGACGCTAAGTCCTTGTCCTCACTGCGAAATCGGATTGTTCTGGGATGGCCGCAGACACCGTGGGACGATCTTGGATCATTCCCATTCGATCGTCGCCGGCGGCTTGCTCGACACGTCATACGTCACCCGGTTGATCCCCCGCACCTCGTTGATGATGCGCGAGCTAACCTTTTTAAGCAGCGCATACGGCAGCTCCGCCCAGTCAGCCGTCATGAAGTCGCTGGTTTGCACGGCGCGCAGGGCCACGACGTAGTCGTAGGTGCGGCCGTCGCCCATCACGCCCACGCTCTTGACGGGCAAGAACACAGCAAAGGCCTGGGATGTTTTGTCGTACCAGCTTTTACCGTCGGCTGGGTCGATGTGGGCGCGCAGCTCGTCGATGAAGATGGCGTCGGCGCGGCGCAGCAAGTCGGCGTAGCTGCTCTTCACTTCACCCAGGATGCGCACGCCCAGGCCTGGGCCGGGGAACGGGTGGCGGTAGACCATCTCGCGCGGTAGGCCCAGGGCGACGCCCAGCTCCCTAACCTCGTCTTTGAATAGGTCGCGCAAGGGCTCGAGCAGCTTCAGGCCCAGCTGCTCCGGCAAGCCACCCACGTTGTGATGGCTTTTGATGGTGACGGCTTTTTTGGTTTTGGCACCGCCGGACTCGATCACGTCTGGGTAGATGGTGCCTTGGGCCAACCACTTGGCGCCCTTGTTGCCGCTGCCTTGGAGCTTGGCGGCTTCGGCTTTGAACACCTCGACAAATTCGCGCCCGATGATCTTGCGTTTGGCCTCGGGGTCTGCAACGCCTGCCAAGTGGCCGAGGAACTGCGCGCTGGCGTCCACGTGCACCACCTTGGCGTGCAGCTTGCCGGCAAACATGTCCATCACGGCCTTGCCTTCGTCCAAACGCAGCAGGCCGTGATCCACAAACACGCAGGTGAGCTGGTCACCAATCGCGCGGTGGATCAGCGCGGCGGCGACACTGGAATCCACACCGCCTGACAAGCCCAGGATGACCTCTTCGTCGCCCACTTGTTGGCGAATCAAGGCCACGGCTTCGGCGATATGGTCACGCATCACCCAGTCGGGCTTGGCGTTAGCAATGCCGAGCACAAAGCGGTCAAGCAAAGTTTCGCCTTGTACGGTATGGGTGACTTCGGGGTGAAACTGCACCGCGTAGTAGCCTCGGGCCTCGTCGGCCATTCCAGCGATGGGGCAACTGGGGGTGGACGCCATCAACTTGAACCCTGCGGGCATGGCTGTGACCTTGTCACCGTGGCTCATCCACACTTTGAGCATGCCGTGGCCCTCGGGCGTGCTGAAGTCTTGGATGCCGTTCAGCAGCTTGGTGTGCCCTTGCGCTCGCACCTCGGCGTACCCAAACTCGCGGTGCGCACTGGCCTCGACCTGGCCGCCCAATTGCACGGTCATCGTGAACATGCCATAACAAATACCCAGCACGGGAACGCCCAAGTCCCACACCGCTTGCGGAGCACGCAAGTCTTGCTCTTCGTAGGTACTGGCATGACTACCCGACAGCATGATGCCCTTGGGCGCAAAAGCTGCGCACAAAGTCGTCGCTGACGTCGTTGGGGTGGATCTCGCAATAGACGTTGGCCTCGCGGATGCGCCGCGCAATCAGCTGCGTCACTTGGGAGCCGAAGTCGAGGATCAGGATCTTGTCGTGCATGGGAGAACCTCAACCAAAGTCGATCAAACAAAAGGAGTTGCCTCAGGGCTGTGCGAGTCCCGGCTGCCCGCGCCGACAGCAGCGCCTGGCACAGCGGGCCGCGACCGAAAGTGCCGCCAAGCAAACAGCAGCGCGGTGGCTTGCAGCAGCGCGCAAGCGTACATGGGCAAACCAAGCCGCCAATCGCCTCTGCGGCATGTCGGCCACCAAGACCAGCAAAGGGCCGCCAATCGACGGTGCGATGCACCGACATCAAACTGTTCAGTCCACTCAAAGCCCCCAACGTTTGGCCCTGGGTTGCAGCGTCGGCGGCCTGCGACACCAAGCTTTGAACGTGGCTTGCAAGGTGTAAACCCAAGCACGTTAACCCCACCACCACAAACAACATCCAGCCCTCGGGCACCAAGCCGTAAAAAGGTAGGCCAGGCGCTGGACGAGATCAACGCCATCACCGCCAATCGCTGCAGGTGAAAACGCTTGAGCAGCTTGCCCAGCAACCAGCCTTGCACGATGACGCTCATCAACCCAACGCGAACAGCGACCAGCCGTTTTCCACCGTGGACCAACCGAATTTGTACGTGGTGTACAGCACCCAGGTGGTGTAGAGAATGAACTGCGCCACGCCAGAAAACGCAATCACTGCCACCAACATGCCCACGCCTTTAAGCTGTGCTAAGCGCTTGATCGACGTGAACGGGTTTGCGCTGGCCCAGGTGACCGGGCGACGCAATGTTGGCTCAGCGACTCCGGCAAGACAAAGTAGCCGTAGATCAAGTTCAAGCAAGCCAAGCACCCCGGCCGCAACAAACGGCAACTGCAAATTGATGGCCCCCAACAAGCCCACCCAACATCGGGCCTAGGATGAAGCCCAAGCCAAACATCGCACCCAGCAACCCAAACCGTTTGGCGCGTTTCTCAGGCGGCGTGATGTCGGCCACGTAGGCGTTGGCCACCGCCGCGTTGGCCTGCATGCCACCACCGATGACGCGCGACAGCACCAGCATCCACAGGCTGGTCGCAAACGCCGTGATGAAGAAATTGATCGCCAGCCCCGCAAAACCTAACAGCAAAATCGGGCGGCGACCGTACCGGTCCGACAGCGCGCCAAGCAACGGCGTGGCAAAGAACGACGCCGCGCTGAAAATGAACACCAACCACGCGTACCACTTGGTTTGCTCGGTGGGGCTGCTGACAAACTGCCCCACCAACGCGGGCAACACCGGCACGATGATGCCGATGGCGATCATGTCCAGCAGCACGGTGACCATGATGAAGCGCATGGCCGCCTGGCCATGCTCAGGTACCGCCGCCTGGCCATGGTCGGGACCGCCGCCTGGCTGCCGGCCGCAGGCTTAACGCCCGCTGGGTTGTCGTCAATCGGCACGGTAATTCGGCGCTTCCTTGGTGATTTGCACGTCGTGCACATGGCTTTCGCGCATGCCTGCCGCCGTGATCTGCACGAACTCCGTTCGCTGCTGCATCTCGGCGATCGTCGCACAGCCGCAGTAACCCATCGCAGCGCGCAAGCCACCGGCCAACTGATGCACGATGCCCACCAGGCAGCCTTTGTACGGCACGCGGCCCTCGATGCCTTCGGGCACCAGCTTGTCGGTGTTGGGGTTGCTGGTTTCGTCGCTCTCTTGAAAGTAGCGGTCCGCGGAGCCTGCCTTCATCGCGCCGATCGACCCCATGCCACGGTAGCTCTTGTAGCTGCGACCTTGAAACAGCACCACCTCGCCGGGCGCCTCTTCGGTGCCAGCGAACATGCCGCCCATCATCACCGTGGACGCGCCCGCCGCGATGGCTTTGGCGATGTCACCCGAGAAGCGAATGCCACCGTCGGCGATCAGCGGAATGCCGCTGCCCGCCAAGGCTTTGGCCACGCCTCTCGATGGCCGTGATTTGCGGCACGCCTGACCCCGGCCACCACGCGCGTGGTGCAGATCGACCCAGGACCGATGCCCACCTTGACACCGTCGGCACCCGCCGCAGCCAGCGCCAAGGCCGCCGCGCCGGTGGCGATGTTGCCGCCGATCACGTCCACGTCGGGGTAGCGCTGCTTGATCCAGCGCACGCGTTCGATCACGCCGGCGCTGTGGCCGTGGGCTGTGTCAACGATCACATCCACGCCGGCCTTCACCAGCGCTTCAACGCGCTCTTCGGTGCCCTCACCCACGCCCACGGCTGCGCCCACGCGCAACTTGCCTTGGCTGTCGCGTGCGGCGTTAGGGAAACTGGTTTGCTTGGTGATGTCCTTCACCGTCATCAGGCCGCGCAGCTCGTCGCTGCGTTGATCACCAGCACACGCTCCAACTTGTGGCGGTGCATCAGCGCTTTGCCGTCGTCGATGCTGGAGCCTTCGGGCACGGTGATCAAGCGCTCGCGCGGCGTCATGATGTCGCGCACGGCAGCGTCCATGCGCGTCTCAAAGCGCAGGTCACGGCCCGTCACGATGCCCACCACGCGCCGACCTTCGATCACCGGAAAGCCAGAGATGCCGTGCTGGGCTTGAAGGGCTTTGACCTCGCGCACCGTGGCGCTGGGGCTGACGGTGATGGGGTCGCGCAGGATGCCGGATTCGTAACGCTTGACCCGCAACACCTCGGCCGCCTGCGCTGCTGGGCTCAGGTTCTTGTGCACGATGCCAATGCCGCCCTCCTGGGCGATGGCGATGGCCAAGCGCGCCTCGGTCACCGTGTCCATGGCGGCCGAGATCAAGGGCAGATTTAACGGAATGCGACGCGACAGCTGGGTGGCCAGGCTGGTTTCTTTGGGCAGCACCTGCGAGAAAGCAGGCAGCAGCAAAACGTCATCAAAAGTGAGCGCAAGACCCTGTAGGCGCATGAAAAGCTCCGGGCTCAAAACAAGATTATACGGACCGTGAATTGCGACGCGACTTGCCATGCCCGCCAAGGGCATTCCGTGCCTACACTTCAGGCCATCCTGGAGCATCCCATTTTGACCCCCAGACTGTTGCCTTCTCTGCTGCTTGCCGCCTTGTGCCTCATGGCATGGCCATCGGACGTGCACGCGCAGTACCAATGGCGCGACGCGCAAGGACGTCTGAACTGGAGTGATCGTCCACCACCTTCCAGCGTTCAGCCGCGGGACATCCTTTCGCAGCCGGCTCCGCCGCCTGCAACACGCAACACCGTGGTCGCGGCGACGTCCTCATCAGACGCTGCCAAACCAGCAGCCACACCCGCCAAACCCGAGGCCAGCTTGAAAGAGCGCGAGATGGAAGCTGCGCGCAAAAAAGCGGAGCAAGACACCAAAGACCAGCGCAAGGCGCAAGAGGATCAACAGGCCGCAGCGCAAAAAGAAAATTGCGTGCGCGCCCGCGCCAACGTTGCCGGGCTGGAGTCGGGTGGCAGGGTTTCGCGCTTCAATGAAAAGGGCGAACGTGAGTACTTAGACGATGCGCAGCGCGCCAGTGAAATGGCAAGGTCGCGCGAGATCGCCACATCATCCTGCAAGTGACCTGACAGGCCGTTGAAAGCAACGCAACGTCAGGTTGACGCCGTCGCCCTGACACGCGGGCGCAACTGCACCCCGACCATCGCCGCCGAAGCGACGCCAATCATCAACATGGCACCGGCGCCATAAAAGACCCAGGAAGGCATGCCGCGATCCAGGATGGCACCAAAAAAAGGCGCCGCCAGTGCAAAGCCGAGGTCGAGGCCCGAGTACACGGCGCCATAAACACGGCCCGTGGCGCCCGGCGGCGCAGCGCGCTTGATGAGCATGTCGCGCGACGGCCCGGCCAGGCCCGTAGCAAACCCAGCCAAAGAGGCCGTCGCCACCGCAACCATGGGTGGCAACACACCGAACCCCACCACAGCCAACAGCGCGGCCGCTGCACAAAAACCGATGGCGATGAGTCGCTCCAATGACGCCGACTTAGACGTCAAGAACCCACCCATCACCATGCCCAGTGCGCCACAAACCATGTAGCCCGTGACCACGTAGGCCGTCACCGTCAATGGCAAACCGTAGATCACCTGCATGGCAGGGCAGGCAAACCCTTGCATGGCGCTCAAAGCAGCGGTAGACCAAAAGAAGAACGAGAAGCAGAGCCAAATGGCTGGCAGCTTCAAAAACGCCAAGGGATGGACTGATGCAGCGTTGGCAGCGCCCTGGGCTCGCTCGGCGGCCATGGCACTTAACGCCCTGTCATCAATGGCATCGCGCTGCCAGATCATCAAAGCCAGCACGGCGGCTGCCCAAGCAGCGGCTACCAACAGGGCATACCGCCACGACCCCAAGGCGGCAGTGACGCCCAACAACACGATGGGTGCAACCGCCCAACCCAGATTGCCCGAAATGCCATGGGCCGAAAACGCGTGCCCCAGTCGCGCCTGTGAAACACGCTTGTTGAGGATGGTGAAGTCAACGGGGTGAAAGGGCGAATTGCCCAGCCCCGCCAAAGCCGCTGCAACCACCAAGCCCGGCAAACCTTGCGCCGCCGCACCCGTCAGCGCCGCTGCAACAAAGGCTGTCAACGCGGCAAACAGCGCCGGACGCGCACCGAACCGGTCGACGACAAAGCCTGATAGCGCTTGACCAATGCCGGAGATGATGAAAAACACTGACACCAGCAAACCAAGCTGTGCGTACGAAACCCCGAAATCCCTGGCAAACAGTGGGAACAAGGGAGGCAACAACATGTGGAAGAAATGAGATGTGCCATGTGCCAAGCCCACCAGGGCAATGGTTTTGGCATCGCTGGCGGGCGATGCGATGGAGGCGTTGGCGGCATTCATTGCCAACATCCTATACCGACAGGCCAAGTGCCCTATGCCCCATGGTGCGGCGCAAAAGCCACGACTGTGCGCGCCACCCTCTCTGCACCGGCGACAAAGCAACTTTGCGCGCGCTTTGCAAGTGACAATCCAACCATGTTGAAGTCACTTTTTGGTGAGTTGACGCCAGCGCCCATCGACGCTGCACGGCCCCGCGAGGGTTTCCAGGCCACGCGCATCTACCCCTTCCCCAAGGGCCCAGGTGTCAGCACAGACCGTGGTGTTGATCCCTTTCAGCAAGACCTGTTTGTGAGTGGGTCGCCAGCACAGGCCATGCGGTCTCATTTGGCCAAGTTGCCGCCCGATGAGGGTCACCACGTCGTCACGTTGCTGGACACTCACCATCACCTGGCCCCGCGTCTGATTCAAAACCTTAGCGAGGCCACCGGCCACCCAGTGCAGAGGCTGAACATTCGCCACCACGCGTCGCAACATGTGATGGCAACGCTCGAGCGCGTGGTCGTGCCCCGTCGCGGCGACGCCTCGCTCAAGCTCTACCACGCCGACGTGCCACCTTGGCAAGGCGAACGTGCGCCCGAAGATGACAGCCCCAGCATGCCGATGGTGTTGATGGAAAGCAGCAGCCTGGCGGCGGTCGTGGTGGCGCCGATGCCTGCCGCAGACCTGGACGATATGCTGGCCAAGCTCGCCGCCGCCACGCAGTCAACCCACTGGCGCTGCCCCACCCTCTTGTTCGTCTTGTCACCCGAAACCGCATGGGCGGAAGCGCGCATCCGCGACACCGAATGGCCTGGTGACGTGCAAGTGGACGTGGTTGACGAACCAAGCCCGTCGCCGGCCCGAACTTGGAACGCACTGTTGATGGCATGGGACAGGCACGATCTCTCGCTGGTTCCGGATCAAACGCTGACGCGCATGCAGGTGCTCGAACAAGGGCGAATCATGGGCCGAGAGCTGCGCAACCTGATGGGCACCCCAGGCATCTTGGGGTGTGCCGTGGCGGAATGCCAAAGTGGCACGCTGGTCGTCGGCGAGTCACACGACGCCTCGCTGGATTTGCGGCAAGTGTCCGCAGCGCTGGCCTCAACACTGCGTGGGCATCAAGACGGGTGGCAACGGCTCGACGGCGCAGCGCCGTTGGATGAAATCGTGCTGTGTGCTGGAACCGATCAGTTCGTGGTTCGTCCGGGCAAACGACTGCCCGAATTTTTCCTTTTTGCAAAAATCGATCCGGCACGTTCCAACTTGACCTTGGCCCGCCTGAAGATTGCTGACGCTCATCGCGCACTCGATTGACAAGCCCATTGTCGCGGGACAAAAAGTGACGGTCTGGCGGAGCGCCACACTGCACACCATGTGCTTGGCACCCGCGATTGCCTCAACCTTTAAGATTCGGCATCCGCCCCGACTTGTGGGCTTTGATGCGAGCCGCTGCGATGACTCAAGTACTGTTTGATTTCACCCGTCAAGACGCCGCCGGCAAGAGCCGTACAGCGTCGGCTTGGGCCACGGTGCCTGCCACGCGCAGCCCCGAGCAGCGCCTTCACGACAAGGCACAAATCAAGGCACTTTTAAAAGAGCAAAACGCGGTGCTGGTCGCCCACTACTACGTGGACGGGGACATTCAAGACTTGGCCCTTGAAACGGGCGGCATGGTCTCGGACTCACTGGAAATGGCACGCTTTGGCCGCGACCACAGCGCCCAAACGTTGGTGGTTTGTGGTGTGCGATTCATGGGCGAAACGGCCAAAATTCTCTCGCCTGAAAAGCGCGTGCTGATGCCCGATTTGGAAGCCACTTGCTCTTTGGATCTGGGATGCCCGCCCGACGACTTTGCCAAGTTCTGCGATGCGCACCCTGACCGCAAGGTGGTGGTGTATGCCAACACCAGCGCGGCCGTCAAAGCGCGCGCCGACTGGATGGTGACCAGCTCCTGCGCCGTGGCCATCGTCGAGCATCTGCATGCCCAGGGTGAAAAGGTGCTTTGGGCCCCCGACCGGCACCTGGGGCGCTACATCAAAGACCACACCGGCGCCGACATGTTGATGTGGAACGGCGAGTGCATCGTGCACGACGAATTCAAAGGGGTTGAGCTGGAGCTGTTGCGGCGCGAACACCCCGAAGCCTTGGTGTTGGTGCACCCCGAGTCACCCGAGAGCGTGGTGCAGCAGGCGCATGTGGTGGGGTCGACCTCGCAGTTGATCAAGGCCGTGGTGGAAGGCCAAGCAAAAACCTACATCGTGGCCACCGACAACGGCATCTTGCACCGCATGCGTCAGCTGGCTCCGGGCAAGACGCTGCTGGAGGCTCCGACGGCTGGCAACAGCGCCACATGCAAAAGCTGTGCCCATTGCCCCTGGATGGCCATGAATGCGCTGCAAGGCATCGAACGCGTGCTTGCCCAAGGGCTCAACGAAGTTCAGGTGGATGGGCCCACAGGGCGCAAAGCACTGGGGTGCATCAACCGCATGCTCGACTTTGTCAAGGCCAACCCAAGCAAGATCACGCAACCCGTCCGTGGTTTTGTGCCCAACATCGGCTCGGCCTGACCCTTCGCTGCGTCCCCGCCGCAACCGGTGATCAATCGCCGCCGCGCAGCCCCCCACTGGACGGCGCGAGCACGGTGGGGTAACTAACAGGCAAGGTGTAGGGATAGTCGAGTGAGTGATGCAGGCCTCGGCTTTCGCGCCTCGCCAGCGCAGACTGCACGATCAAGTCAGCGCAGTCCACCAGATTTCGCAGCTCGAGCAAGTCGCGCGTGATGCGAAAGTTGGCGTAGTACTCTTGAATCTCGTCGCGAAGCAGTTTGATCCGATGCTGGGCTCGGTCAAGCCGCTTGGTGGTGCGCACGATCGAGACGTAGTTCCACATCATCAAACGCAGCTCGTCCCAGTTGTGAGCAATCACCACCTGCTCGTCCGCGTCTTCCACCTGGCTTTCGTCCCAAGGCGGCAATGTGAGTCTCTCGCTTGCCGTTTGCGACAAAATAGCATCTGCGCAGGTGCGACCCACCACGGCACACTCAAGCAATGAGTTGCTGGCCAGTCGATTGGCGCCGTGCAGTCCGGTGTAAGTGGCCTCGCCCACGGCGAAGAGGTTGGGCAAATCGGTGTGGCCTGACAAATCGGTCACAACACCGCCGCAGGTGTAGTGCGCTGCTGGCACCACCGGGATCGGGCTTTTAGCGATGTCAATGCCCAGGCTCAAACACCGCGCATGAATTGTCGGAAAGTGCGCTTTCAAAAATGGTTCACCCAGGTGTGTGGCGTCCAGCCAAACGTGGTCCAGGCCCTGCTTCTTCATCTCAAAGTCAATCGCACGCGCCACCACATCGCGGGGTGCCAGCTCACCACGATCGTCATGCGATTGCATGAAGCGCGTGCCATCAGGCAGCTTCAAGTACGCGCCCTCGCCCCGCAGCGCCTCGGTGATCAAAAAGCTGCGCTCTTGGGGGTGGTAAAGGCACGTCGGGTGGAATTGAATGAATTCCATGTTGCCAACCCGGCAACCTGCGCGCCATGCCATGGCAATACCGTCCCCTGTGGCGGTGTCAGGGTTGCTGGTGTAGCGATACACCTTGCCCACGCCGCCGGTGGCCAGCACCACCGCGTCGCTGACCAGCGTGTGCACTTTGCGCGACTCGATGTCGAGTGCGTACACCCCATAACAACGCGGCCGCTCGTGTCGCTTCAGGTGTCGTGATGTGATGATGTCGACCGCCATCCATTGCTCTCGCATGGTGATGTTTGGGTGCTCGCTGCACTTTTTTAGCAAGGCTTGGTGAATGGCCCAACCGGTGGCATCGGCGGCATGGGCAATGCGGCGCACGGCATGACCTCCTTCACGGGTGAGGTGCAAACCCAGAGGACCATCGGGATCGGGCGAAAAGGCAACGCCCTGGTCAACCAACCACTGAATGGCCTGCGCGCTGTGGGTGGCAATGAATCGGGCGGTGCCCTCTTCAACCAACCCGGCACCTGCCTCCATGGTGTCGTTGACATGCGATTCGATGCTGTCGTCGCTGCCCAAAACCCCAACGATGCCCCCTTGTGCCCAGGCGGTAGCGCCCTCGTTGAGTCTGCGTTTGGCCAAGACCAGCACCTGACGTGTTTCGGCCAGGTTGAGAGCCACCGTCAGCCCAGCCAAACCAGCGCCCACAACGACCACGGGCAGCATGTTGGCTTGAGATGTGGAAGAAGTCATGTTTGGCATTCTACGGAGTGCGGCAATGGCGCATCGAACATGCTGTGACGCTTGTTGCCACCGCTAAACTTGTTGCATGCCCACCAAGATCCAGGACATGACGTCGTGGGGGCCTTTGGGCGACCCCACCACGCGACCCTCTTCGCTGCTGGACTCCACGTCCAGCCCGGCGTCGCTGTCGCATTCGTCGCAACCGCCCGGATCGGTACAAACCTGGACGCCTCAACCCCATGACATCGGCAAGCGCGTGGGCGAAAAGCGATGGGAACTGTCCGTCGTTTGTGACGCTGCCGAGGCCATGCGGGTGCAGTTTGATGTTGCTAGCAGAACGCACATCGCCCTGCATGACGTTGGCAGCCAAACGTCGCGCCGATTCTTGGCGGGTGTCGCTGCGGCCATGCACGCGCCCGTTCAGCACTTGGCCATTCGGCGCCAGGGTTACGGTGACACCTTGGCCACTTTGCACTTTGTAGATTTACCCACCTGCGATGGTGATGGACGTGCATCGAGCTCCCTGCGGATCTACAGCACAGCAGCAACCGAGCCCGACGCAAAAGCTGGCCGCCAGTTGGCCAACATCTTGCTCGGCCGAAGTCGCCTCGCCGTGGTGATGATTGCCGCCGATGCGCAAGCGCAGGCACTCGCCATCTCGCTGGGCTCGGTCAAAGATGCCATCTCACAAGCCATGTGGTCCAACCGCAGCATGTTGATGTTGCCGCTGCGAGAGATCAAAGCGTTGGCGTCAATCACGGCTCACTTGAATCACATCAAGAAAATGGACATCCGCATTGCGCCTGCGGTAGCCCGGCCCGTGGACGCCTGGAATCACTTGCGCAGCACGTGGAATGTTGTGACGCGCGAAGCGGCCGAAGCCGGCGATGCACGCGCCATGTTGTTGTCCGACCCCACCCGTGCCAACGACGCCGCCTCCTCCGCATTGTCAGCCGCCCGACTCGCCGAACGTGTGGCTTCGGGCCGCGCAACGGCAGATGAACTTCGTCGCCACCTCGAGATGGCAGCCCACGGCAAGTCGAAAACGGCGACCAGCGCCCTGTCGCAAGTGGTTGACCCTGCGCCGCCCCAGCCACAACAAAAGGCGGCGCAGTCAGTCAGTGTCGGGCGCCCCACCATGCCAGACACCGTCGCACGTGCCCCTGCGTGGACACCGGTCACCGCGCCGCCCGCTGGGCCCGAGGCCCCGCCAAACGCCTTCGCCCAGGTGATGGGCGCAAGCAGCAACGACGCGTGGCCAACGTTGCACGCGGAGGTTGCAGCGGGTGCGCCTCCTGCCCAAGGCATGACGGCTGCTGCGCTCGCGACAGGCTCACCAGCAAGTGCCAAGGCATTGGCGGCAACAACGGTTGCCCCAGCGTCATCCCATCCCGCACCAAGCGCCACAAAGCCAACCCCCGAGCTGATCGCCTTTCACGACCACTGCGCCCAAATCAAAGGCATGCAACGCTGTGGCATCGTCGACGTTCAAGCACGGCAAACCGTTGTCAGCCATGGTGTAGACAACGTCGTTTCATGGGCTTCAGAGGGCACGCGTTTGATCAATGCCATGCGCGCTGCAGCCATGACCTTGGCCTTGCCCGGGCGCCTGCCAGAGGCCTCCATGACCTACGAAACGCACCACCTGGTGGTTTGCGCATTGCCCTCGCACCCAACACTGGCCTTTGTGGGCATTCTTGACAAAGCGCAAACCAACCCGGCGATGGTGCAAATCAAGCTGCAACGACTCGCTGCAGGCATGGTCAAATCGCAAGACACCGAGATTGCAGCGTACGGGCAGCGTTAGCCGCCCTCTGAGGCCTCAGCACGACGGGCCCATCACCCGTCAATGCACCACGCGATCAAACGTAAACACACCGCCGTCGACCTGCACCGGAATCACGTCGTTGGGGCCAAACTTGCCCTGCAAGATCAACTTGGACACGGGGTTCTCGATGCGCTGTTGAATCGCCCGCTTCAGTGGGCGCGCCCCAAACACAGGGTCAAACCCAACCTTGGCAATCTCCGCCAACGCTTGTGCTGACACGTCAAGCTTCATGTCCATCTTGGCCAGACGCAGCTCCAGCTGCCGCAACTGAATGCGCGCGATGTTCTGGATGTGCCCTTCGTCCAGGGCGTGGAACACCACCGTCTCGTCGATGCGGTTCAAGAATTCGGGGCGGAAGTGTTGCTTCACCTCCTCCCAAACGGCATCATGGATGCGCTGGTGCGACTGCCCCGCCATTTGCATGATGAGGGATGAGCCCAGGTTGCTGGTCATCACGATCACCGTGTTCTTGAAGTCAACCGTGCGCCCTTGCCCATCGGTCAAGCGCCCGTCGTCCAGCACTTGCAGCAAGACGTTGAACACATCGGGGTGTGCCTTCTCGACTTCGTCCAAAAGAATCACGCTGTAAGGTTTGCGCCGCACCGCCTCGGTAAGCGTGCCACCTTCGTCGTACCCCACGTAACCGGGCGGCGCGCCGATGAGCCGGCTCACTGAGTGCTTCTCCATGAACTCGCTCATGTCGACCCGGATCATGTGGTCTTCGCTGTCAAACAAGAACCCAGCCAATGCCTTGCAAAGCTCGGTCTTGCCAACGCCAGTGGGGCCCAAGAACAAGAACGACCCCGTGGGTCGGTTGGGGTCTGACAAGCCTGCCCTGGCGCGACGGATGGCGTCGGCCACGGCCGTGATGGCTTCGTCTTGGCCCACCACGCGTTCGTGCAGCTTGGCCTCCATTTGCAGCAGCTTTTCGCGCTCGCCCTGCATCAGTTTGCTGACAGGAATGCCCGTGGCACGTGACACCACCTCGGCAATTTCTTCGGCGCCCACCATCGTGCGCAGCAACTGCGGCGTGCCGCCTGTGCCTTTGGCCTTGCTGCTTTCTTTGGCGTGAGCCTCTTGCAGTTTGGCCTCAAGCTCTGGCAAACGGCCGTATTGCAGTTCGGCCACTTTGTCAAAGTCGCCCTTGCGTTTCAGCTCTTCCACCTGAAACTTGATGCGATCGATGGCCTCTTTCACGTGGGCCGAGCCCTGCGCGGCGGCCTTCTCGGCCATCCACACCACTTCCAGGTCGTTGTAGTCGCGCTGAAGCTTGGCCAGTTCTTCTTCGATCAGCTGCTTGCGGCGCTGCGACGCTTCGTCTTTTTCTTTCTTGACCGCTTCAAACTCGATCTTGAGCTGAATCATGCGGCGCTGGAGCTTGTCGAGCACTTCGGGTTTGGAGTCAATCTCGATTTTGATTTTGGCAGCGGCTTCGTCGATCAAGTCGATGGCCTTGTCAGGCAAAAAGCGGTCCGTGATGTAGCGGTTTGAAAGCTCTGCGGCCGCGACGATGGCCGGGTCGGTGATCTCGACACCATGGTGCACTTCGTACTTTTCCTGCAAGCCACGCAAGATGGCGATGGTGTCCTCGACCGAAGGTTCTTGCACCATCACCTTTTGAAACCGACGTTCAAGTGCCGCGTCTTTTTCGACGTATTTGCGGTACTCGTTGAGCGTGGTGGCGCCGATGCAATGCAACTCGCCGCGTGCCAGAGCTGGCTTGAGCATGTTGCCAGCGTCCATCGCGCCCTCTGCCTTGCCGGCACCCACCATCGTGTGCAACTCGTCAATGAACAAAATGATGCGCCCCTCGTCCTGGGCCACTTCTTTGAGCACGGCCTTGAGCCGCTCTTCAAACTCTCCCCGAAACTTGGCGCCCGCCAGCAGGCCAGCCATGTCCAACACCAGCACGCGCTTGTTCTTGAGTGATTCGGGCACTTCGCCGGCGACGATGCGTTGGGCCAAGCCTTCCACGATGGCCGTCTTGCCAACGCCTGGTTCGCCAATCAACACCGGGTTGTTTTTGGTACGTCGTTGCAGCACCTGGATGGCGCGGCGGATTTCGTCGTCACGCCCAATCACCGGGTCGAGCTTGCCCCGTTCAGCACGCTCGGTGAGGTCAAGCGTGTACTTCTTCAAAGCCTCGCGCTGGCCTTCCGCGTCTGCCGAATCCACCTTTTGCCCGCCACGCACCGCCAGGATCGCGGACTCGAGGGCCTTGCGTGTGAGCCCATGGCCGCGCACGACCCCGCCCAAATCGGATTTGCTGTCGGCAAGCGCCAGCAAAAACATCTCGCTCGCGATGAATTGGTCACCCTGCTTGGTGGCCTCTTTTTCGGCCCCCTGCAGCAAGGCCATCAAGTCACGGCCCGGTTGCACCACCTGCCCTTGCCCTTGCACCTGTGGCAGGCCTGCCATGGCAACGTCCGCAGCTGTTCGAAGGGCCGCCACCTTGGCGCCGGCTCGGTCGATCAAGGCACCAGGCCCGTCGGCTTGCGAAAGCATGGCTGCCAGCAGGTGCGCTGGCTCGATGTAGGGGTTGTCGGCGTTAACGGCCAAGCTTTGGGCGTCGGCCAGCGCCTCTTGAAAGCGGGATGTCAGTTTGTCAAGTCGCATGATGTTTTCTCCATTGCGGGTGTATGTGGTGCCACCTGCGCGACGTTCAAGGGTTCGGTGTCGATCCGCTCTGACCAGCGTCAATCCATGACGGTGTCAAAAGGCTCCGCTGGACCTTGCCCAGTGCAGTTTTGGGCAGCGATGCCACAAAAACGATGCGCTGCGGGTGCTTGAAGCGCGCCAATCGATCAACCCATGCGGCTCGAACGTGTACTTCAGTGACCTGGGCACCCGTCGCCCTCACCACCACCACAACCGGCACCTCACCCCACCGGGCATCCGGTATGCCCACCACGGCGCACTCGGCAACGCCCTCTACACCAGCCACCAGGTTTTCAATTTCGGCTGGATCAATGTTTTCACCGCCCGAAATGATGACGTCTTTGCGGCGACCGACGATTCGGTGATGACCTGCATCGTCGACCGTCGCCAAATCACCTGTTTTGAACCAACCACCCTCAAAGGCGGCGTCATTGGGCAGACGGTGATAACCGCGGGCCAAGTTGGGGGCTTGCACCCAGACCTCACGGTCTTCTAGCCGAACCTGCACCCCAAGCGCCGGACGGCCCACCGACCCCGCGTGAGCCATGGCGTCATGCGGGCGCAGCACCATCGTTACAGGGCCTGTTTCTGTGGCGCCATACACCTGTGCAACCGGCACGCCGCGCGCATGAAACCCTGCAATCAGCGGCAACGGCACGATGGATGAGCCAGCACTGACAAACGCAAGCGATGAAAGATCGCTGGTTGGCCACAAAGGGTGCGCAAGGATGGCGTGCATGGTTGCAGGTACCATCAAGCTCGTGGTGGCTCGAAACGCTGCCACGTCGACCAACCACGCCGCTGCGTCAAACCTCGCGTGCAACTTGACTGTGCCGCCAGCGGCCAACGTCGGGAGCACTTGAATGCACAGGCCGCCCACATGAAACAGCGGCAACACCGCCAAGACTCGCGAGTTTTCATTCAAACCCTGAGCGTCAATGGCTGCGCGCAGGTTGGCAACCACCGCAGCTTGCGTGTGCACGGCACCCTTGGGTTCCCCGGTGGTGCCCGACGTGTAAACCAACAACAAGTCATCGAAGTGATTGCCATCGGGTGCAGCGCTTGGCGCCTCGCCTTCGAGGGCCGTCAACGCGCCGTCGGCGTGCCAGCGCACCAGCCCAGCGTGCCGGGCCATGGCGCGTAACTCGGGCGCGGCAAGTCGCCAATTGAGTGGCACCCATCGCAGGTGCAGTTGCGCACAAGCAAACAACGACGCCACCATGGCCGCGCTGTTGGCGCCGAGCCAACCAAAGGCGGCCCCTGGGGGCAGGCCAGCCAACTCGTTGTCAACCCAATGCGCCACCAGGGCATCTATTTCGGCGTAGGTCCAGTGCCGATCAACGTCGACAATCGCAATGGCGTCAGGCCGGGCTTGCACCTGGCGCTGCAAGCACTGGTACAACAAACTGGGTTTCACGAAGGTCGGTGCACGAGGCATCGTCGCGTTAGGTGAAACCAGTCATGCATGCACAACCCCCACGCTTCACTGTCAAGGGAACCTTGAGTTGCGGGTCGCCGCAAACGCCCCTTCAGGCATCGATGGCCTCGTCCCTCTCGCCCGATTCGTACAGGCACTCACGCCCCAGGCGATCCAGGCACAGCTCAGCAGTCCACGGAAGCATCAACGAGCCACAACGCGAATCACGGTAGAGCCGTTCGAGCGACAAGGACTTGAGCATGGACTGCCCGCCGCAGGTGCGCACGGCCAAGCGGGCCAAATCGTTGGCGTTCTCCATGATGGTGTAGTGCGCGGCCAGCAACCGCATGCGCGTGTCCTTGTCAGGGTCTACACACGCATCGCGGGCGTTTTGCAGGAAGAGCGCACGCGTTTGCTCCAACGCAACCCGCATTTGCGCCACCGCCAATTGTTTGGTGGGGTGCATTCGCCGCTTTACTGGCGGGGTGCCTGGCATTTCTCCGCGCAAGTATTGAACTGTGAAGTCGTACGCAGCCTGCGCAATGCCCATGTAGGTGGGAGACAGTGTGGCAAACATGTGCGGAAAGCGCGTGGCTGCTTGGGCATACAAGCCCTCGGGCATCAGCCGCGCGCTGTTGGGTACGTGCACGTTTTCAAAGGTGAGCGTTCGACTCACCGTGCCGCGCATGCCCAGGGGGTCCCACACGCCCGACACCGTGACGCCGGGTGCGTCGGACGGGATCGCAACGTAGAGCGAGTCTTTAACGGTCGCACCTGGTTTGTCAATGGTGCACAAGATGCCGTAGTAATCGGCCGCACCTGACAGCGAGGCGAAGATTTTTTTGCCTGTGACGACGTAGCCATCGTCCACCCTGCGCGCCAACGTACCCCAAGGCGCTTTGCCCGCTGCGGCAGCGCCACCCTCCGAGAATGGCTGGGAGTAAATCTTGCCTTCGCGCACGATGCGATCAAAATGAAGGGCTCGGTTGGCCTCGTGGTCGTCGCGTTGCGCGGAGGTCATGTCAAGCGCGTCGGCAATCAGGCCGCTCCACAAGCACGACGACACGTGCATGTTGAACGACAACGCCGTGGCGCCACAGTGTCGCCCCATTTCGGCCGCAACCATCACGTAAGTGGCAAAGTCAGCGCCATGCCCGCCGTGGCGCTTGGGCACACAAATGCCCAACAACCCGGCGGCACGAAGGTCGTCGTAGTTTTCGAACGGAAAGCTGGCCTCGCGGTCGTGGGTGGCTGCGCGCGGTGCAAAACAACGCTGGCCCAGGTCCTGCACGACGGCAATCAAGTCACGTTGCTGGGGCGTGAGCAGCGACGTGTTGCCCGCAATGGGCATCGGCATCGGCATCGGCATGGGAGTGGTGGGTGGTGTCATGGTGGCGGGGGGCTGAAGTGCTGCATCAAGAACCCCATCACAGTTTGATTGAAATCGTCGGGCGCCTCCATGTTCGCCAAATGCCCCACCCCTGGCAAGCAGACAAACGATGCCCCCGCGATGTGCTGCGCCATCTGTTTCATCACGTTTGGCGGCGCATTGCGATCCAGCTCACCGGCTAGGCAGAGCACTGGCATGGACAGCGTCGAAAGCATGGCGCGTCGGTCAAAACCCATCAAGGCCTGCAAGGCTTGCCGGTAGGTAACTTCGGGGACATTGGCCATGATGAGGGTCGCACGGGCCAAACGTGCGTGTGGCGTGTCGGGGGCCGCCATCCCTCGCACCAAAGCTGGTGCCAACCCCATCATGCCCTTGCCGTCGTCCAACACCTGCAATCGCTCGCGCAAAAACTGCTGCTGCCATGCACCGTCGGGCTTGCCAAATGCAGGGGAAGAGGCGCTGATGACCAATCCGTGCACAAGGTCGGCCCGACGTGCCACGACCTCTTGGGCCACCATGCCGCCCATGCTGTGGCCCACGAGCACACAGCGCCTGCGGCCATAGGAAACGATCAATTCGACTACGCGCTGGGCGATGTTGGCCATGGTGTAGGGCGCCACCGCAGGCGAATCGCCATAACCAGGCAGATCGGCCGCAAGCACCAAAAACCCTGCGTCGGCCATCAATGCGCCTGTGTTGGAAACCAAGTCACCCCAGGCTTGTCGGCCGCCGCCGATGCCATGCAACAACACCACCACGGTGTCGCCGTCGCCCCAGCGCAAGTGCGCTAGAGGTGCATCCGCGACCAAAGCTTCAGTCATGTCAGGCTTCCCTTCAGAGAAGTTGGCCAGCGTCAACCACCAACTCGCCATCAAGGCTCACCGTGCATCCACGCAGTGGCAAGTCAAAGTGCCCCAGCGTATGGCGCCCCGCCACTTCGTTGGCCCCTGTCGAATACAAAAAATTGCCAGCAAAGGCGCGCAGCTCGGTGCCGTTGAAATCGGCCTTGTCGTAAAAAGTCATGGCGTCCCACCGCGCTTGCCGGTTGAGCCCCCAGCCCACATGGGAGACGGCATAGGCCGAGCGGTCGCCCCACGCGGCATAGTACCCTCGCATCATCTGCGCGTCGGTGGATTCCCCCTCGATGGTCACGGCGTGGTCGTCCTCGATCAAAAGTCGGACGGGGTCCTGCAGGTAGTTTTTGAAGGTTAGGTTGACATCACCTTGGTCCAACACCAAGCTGCCACGCACCGAGCCAGCAGCCGGGAACGCCAACACCAAACCACCAGGCCAGTGCGTCAAAGTGCCAGGCTTGTTGGTGTACCCCCAAACCCCACCCACGCGCGCGCCCTCCAGATCAATCCACAGATCAGTGCCTGCTGCGGACGATACGTGCATGCGTTTGGCACGCTTGAGTCGTCGCATGGCCTCGCGCGCCACACCCTCATCGGCAGCTTGCGGCAGGCAGCGCATCAAAATCTCTGGGTGCTCGTTGCTAACCACCAGCACGCGCGCACCACCTTGCAAGATGCGGGGCAGCTCAGCGGCGTGTTGCAAACCTTCAACGGTGCAATCGACCACCAGCACGCTGGCCGCCAGGGCTTGCACGGCGGGTTCCAACCCTTGAATGACGTCGCTGGCGCCTGTGGAGCGGACAGGCGCTGGGGCCGTCGGCGCGCGGCTGGGCAGGATCAGCGTGGCAGCACGCGCCCCCAATTGCGACAAGGCCAGCTCAGCAGCCCCAACCAAAGCGCAGCGTGATCGCGTTTCGGCCAGCACGGTGCAGGCGTCACCGCGTTTCACACCGCACCGCCCCAGAACCTCAACAAACGCTGCGACCAGGCTGGCGTCCACGCCGCGCAGCAACTGCGTCACAAGATCTCTCCCACCAAGTGATAGCGACCAGCGTTGAAAACAAGGGGTTCGAGACCCGCATCGGACGCGCGAACAATGCGCCCCACAAACAATCGGTGGTCACCCGTGAGATGTGAAGCCTCAGGCTCGCATTCAAAAGTCGCTGCGGCGCCAGATAACAAGGGGGCACCGCCCATGCCCCTGTACCAAGCACCCATGGAAAACTTGTCTCCCCTGGCTGACGCAAAGCACCTCGACAATTCGATTTGAGACTCCGCCAACACATTGACGGCAAAGTGTTTGGCCCCAGCAAATGCGGCCATGCTGGGGCTGTGTAGTCTCAATGACCACCCCAAGAGCGCCGGCTCCAGCGAAAGCGAAACGAGCGAATTGGCCGTCAACCCCACCCTCTGCCCATGGGCATCGATGCAAGTGATGATCGTCACGCCGGTTGGAAATCGGCCAAAAGCAGCACGCAACAGCGTCGCGCTGGGGGGGTCTAAGACAGCGTCAACCATGGTGTTCAAAGGATAGCCGTTGGGCTGGCCCATGACGCGTGGGTGCGACGTCAAAACGACGGGCACAGCTGAATCGGTGGTGGCAACAATTCACGGCAGCACAAGCGCTGAGCCTCTCGGCGCCCGTCGGTGGGCCCAATTCACTACGGCCTCCCTCAGACACGCAACGCGCCCCGGGCCAAGGCGTAGCCCATCCAAGTGCAAGCCAGCACACCCACCACATGCGCCACGCCATGGATGCCTGCCCACCACCATTGGCCTCTTTGCAGCATCCCCAGCGACTCCGCCGAGAACGCTGAGAATGTGGTGAACCCACCCAAGAAGCCCGTGACGATGAAAAGATGCGTCAGTGAATGGCGCTGCAGCGTCGCAAGGGCTACACCCATGGCCAACCCGCCCAGGGCGTTCACCACGAGGGTGCCCATCGGAAATGCACCAGCGACCGAACCCAACGCTGCACCCACTCGCCACCGCGCCAAGGCGCCCAGTGAAGCCCCACCAGCGACAGCCAGCGCGTGAGAAAACGGCAGGTCGTTCATTTGCAGGTTACGGGTTTGGAGGCACCGCAGCATTGTTGGCTTGCAGACCCCAACGATGCAGCGCAGCGTCGTCCGCCACCCTTGCATCAACCCAGGCTGATGTGCCGTCAGGACGGTGCTCTTTTTTCCAGAATGGCGCCTGCGTCTTGAGGTAATCCATTAAAAATTCGCACGCCGCAAAAGACTCGCCCCGATGCGCCGATGCAACCGCCACAAGCACGATCTGGTCGCAAGGCCTGAGTGCACCAATCCGATGAATGACGCGCACACCGCGCACGGCCGGAAACCGAAGCAACGCAGCGTCAATCATCGACTCGATGGCGCGTTCGGTCATGCCCGGGTAATGCTCCAGTTCGAGCAACGAAACCTCGCCCGCGTTCTCAGGCGCGTTTCGCGTCCCGCACGGTGCCCACAAAGCTCACCACCGCGCCAACACTTGCATCGCTTGCGCGCAGGCGAGAGACTTCGCGCTCGAGGTTGAAATCCTCAATTTGGACGGTAACGCGAGGTGACACGTCAGCCTCCCGTGACAGGTGGAAAAAACGCAATGTCCGCATCGGCAACAAGCGGCGCTGTTTCATCGACGATGACTTGATTCACGGCGCATCGCACGGCGCGCTCTCGCGACAAGCAGCGCGCGTGGGCAGCGCCCTTTGCGATCAGGGCATCGCGCAACGTTGCCACGGTGTCGCCATCAGCCATGGTCATGGGCTCGCTGGCACCCAGCACCTCACGCAGGGACGCGAAATAGCGCACCATGACTGGAACCATTACGCCAACCCCCACGACGACCAGGGCAAGAATGGCAGCACATCGCCGCGCGCAATGACCTGCCCAGCCTCGATGTCGACCACGCCGTCGCCCCACACTGCCGACGTGAGTACACCTGAGCTTTGATTGGGAAACAAGTCAAGCCCGCCCACTGCATTGCGGCGGACGCGAAGAAACTCCCGGCGCCGGGGGTCGGGCTTGAGCCACTCAAAATCGGCCCGCATGGGCGTTGACAAGGGCAGCACCACCGCAGCATTCTGCAGGGTTCTTATCACAGGCAACGCCGCCAGCAAGAAGGTCATGAAACTGGAAACAGGGTTGCCAGGCAGTCCCAGAAAAAGAGATTCTCCCGCCGCTGCGTCCAAACGCCGCACCGCACCGAACGCCAAGGGCTTGCCCGGCTTGATGGCCAGCTGCCACAGGCTCACCCGCCCCACCCGCTCAAGCGCCGGCCGAACATGGTCCTCTTCACCCACCGAAACACCGCCTGTTGAGACTATGAGATCGTGCGATGCAGCAGCTTGAATCAACGCAGCTTGCGTGGCCTCCATCGTGTCTTCCACGATCCCAAAGTCAGTCACGTCACAGCCAGCTGCTCGAAGCAATCCGTTGAGCGTAAAACGGTTTGAGTTGTAAATGGCACCCACCGGCATGGCCTCAGGCGCGACCGCGCCCGGCATGACCAATTCGTCGCCCGTTGACAGCATGGCCACGCGCACGCGACGCACCACGCTCAACTCGGGCGCCCCCACCCCAGCGGCCATGCCCATGGCCTGCGGGGTCATTCTTTCACCTTGGGCCAAGACATGACAACCCCGCGTCACATCTTCACCTCGACGGCGAATCCACTGCCCGACATGGGGCTTGGTTTGGACTTGGACACCGGCCGCAGTGACCACGCAGTGTTCTTGCATCACAACCGCGTCGGCACCGGCTGGTATCAAAGCACCCGTGAAGATACGCGCGGCCGTTCCGGGCACCAAGGGCTGCGGAGCATGTCCTGCAGCAATGCGCTGGGACACGGGCAGAACCACCCCACCTGGCACCCCCTTGCCCACCACATCGGCCACGCGAACCGCAAAGCCATCCATGGACGTGTTGTCGGCAGGCGGAACGTCCAGCGGCGACACCAAGGGCCTCGCTAGCACGCGGTTCAAGCTGTCGAGTGTGGCAACCATTTCCACATCTTGGATGGCATGCAGGCGTGCCATCGCCAGCAATGAATCCAGCGCCTGATCCAACGTCAGCATCGGCGGGCGTGCACGTTCAGGCATGGCTTTCAACGTAATGCATGACGGCACGCGTGTCTGCGGCCAGACGCACAAACTTGCGCGGCATCGCTTCCAGGCCCTCAAGCCCGGCAGGCGGGTCCGGATTGCGACCCAAAGCCTCTTGCATGGTGGCGGCGAACTTGACGGGCAGTGCAGTCTCCAACACCAGCATCACCTCATCGGCGCGTCGGTGCAAGGCCGCAACCTTGAGCCCGTCGGCGGTGTGCGGATCCACCATCACGCTGTGCGCTGACCAAGTTTGCTGAATGGTTGCAATTCGGTCGGCATGCGTGCTGCTGCCCGAGACAAAACCAAACGACCCAGCGCGCGCCATGGCGGCAGCGTCCAGGCTGAAAGCGCCTTGCGAGCGCAGCTGGTTGTTGAACAAGTCTGCCAAAACATGGGCATCACGCACCACCACATCAAACACAAAACGCTCAAAGTTGCTGGCTTTGCTGATGTCCATGGACGGGCTGGACGTTTCATGCGTTTGCGCGTTGGAGCGTGGTCGGTAAACGCCCGTGCGAAAGAACTCATCGAGCACGTCGTTTTCGTTGGTGGCGCAGATCAGTTGTGCAATGGGCAAGCCCATTTGACGGGCAAAGTGGCCTGCGCACACGTTGCCAAAATTGCCCGATGGCACGGCAAAGCTAACGCGCTGCTGATTGTTGGTGGTTGCTTGAAAGTACCCTGCAAAGTAATACACCACCTGGGCCATCAAACGCGCCCAATTGATGGAGTTCACCGTGCCAATGTTGTATTTTGCTTTGAATGCAGCGTCTTGCCCCACTGCCTTGACCACGTCTTGGCAGTCGTCAAAAACGCCATCGATGCTGAGGTTGTGAATATTGGCATCTTGCAGGCTGAACATCTGCGCCTGCTGAAAAGGGCTCATGCGTCCGTAGGGGCTCAGCATGAACACCTGAATGCCTCGTTTGCCACGCATCGCATACTCTGCGGCACTGCCGGTGTCCCCCGAGGTTGCACCCAAAATGTTGAGTGACTGACCCCGCCGCGCCAACTCGTACTCAAACAATGCACCCAGAAGTTGCATGGCAACATCTTTGAAGGCCAATGTGGGGCCATTGGACAAAGCCTGCAATGCCAACCCCGGCCCCAAAGGCTTCAACGGCGTGATCGCTGCACTGCCAAAAATCTCCGCACGGTAGGTGACGTGGCACAGACGCTTGAGGTCGGCGTCAGGGATGTCGTCGATGTAGAGACGCAAGATTTGATGCGCCAAATCGGGGTACGCCAAATGACGCCACCGGGCCAACGTGGCTGCATCGACGATCGGCACATGCTGGGGTACGTACAGCCCCCCATCGGGGGCCAAGCCTTCGAGCAAGATATCGCAAAACGACCGCGGCGCACCACCGCCTCGGGTGCTGATGTACTTCATGCGAGTTCTTCTTTGCGCAATGACACGATGGGCGCCAAAACGCTGGGCAGGACCTGCATCTTCACCAAGACCCCACGCATGCGACCCTCAACCGTCTCGTGGGTGAGGATGATCAAGTCCGTTTGGCGTTCGCCATCGGCCGATTCGCGCTGCAACACGGCGTCGATGGAAATGTCATGCTCGGCCAGCATCGTGGTGATCTTGGACAACACGCCGGCCTCGTCGGCGACGACCAGGCGGAGGTAAAAGGCCGTGATCACGTCGTCCATGGGTAGCACGGGCGTGTTGACCACCGCTCCCGCTTGAACCGCCAGGTAGGGGACGCGGTGATCCGGGTCGGCGGTGGCCAAGCGAGTGATGTCCACCAAATCTGCCACCACCGCGCTGGCTGTAGGCTCAGACCCTGCGCCTTTGCCGTAGTAGAGCGTGGTGCCTACCGCGTCACCCTGCACCACCACGGCGTTCATGGCACCCTCGACATTGGCAATCAAGCGCTTGTTGGGCACCAGCGTGGGATGCACCCGAAGCTCGATGCCGGCCTTGTCATCGCGGCGCTTGGTGATGCCCAAGAGCTTGATGCGGTAGCCCAGTTGCTCGGCATACTTGATGTCAATAGGCTGAAGCTTGGCAATGCCCTCGATGCTGGCACGTTGGAACTGCACGGGTGTGCCGAAGGCAATGGCGCTCATGATCGAAAGCTTGTGCGCCGCGTCGATGCCTTCGACGTCAAACGTCGGGTCGGCTTCGGCATAACCCAAACGCTGCGCCTCGCGCAGCACCCCATCAAACTCCAAGCCCTTGGCCCGCATCTCGGACAAGATGAAGTTGGTGGTGCCATTGATGATGCCGGCGATCCATTCGATGCGGTTGGCAGTAAGCCCTTCACGCAGTGCCTTGATGATGGGAATACCGCCAGCCACAGCAGCCTCGAAGGCCACCATGGTCTTGGCTTGACTGGCCGCTTCAAAAATCTCGGACCCATGTTCGGCCAGCAGCGCTTTGTTGGCCGTGACCACGTGCTTGCCGGCCCGAATGGCAGCCAGCATCAGCTCACGGGCACGGGTGGTACCACCCATCAATTCGACGACGATGTCGATGTCAGGCCGAATGACCACCGCGTCAAAGCAGTCGACAATCTCCATCCCTTCGCCCAGCACCCGGCGCGCCTTGCCGACGTCACGCGCCGCCACGCAAGCAATCTCGATGCCACGGCCTGTGCGTCGAAGAATTTCGGCCTGGTTTCGCTGCAAAACCTTGACCACCCCACTGGCGACAACGCCAGCGCCCAACAAAGCAATGCGAATCGGTTTCATGCTGCAGATCGTTTTCGGTAACCACTCAAAAATCGTTCGATGCGATTCAAAGCCTCGGTGAGATCGTCAGCATTGGGCAAAAAGACGATGCGAAAGTGATCGGGCGTGGGCCAGTTGAAGCCGGTGCCTTGCACGATCAAAACTTTTTCCTCGGCCAGCAGTTCGTAGGCAAATTGCTGGTCGTCTTGAACCTTGTACATCTTTGGGTCCAAACGCGGGAACACGTACAGCGCCGCTTTGGGATTCACCACGCTGACCCCAGGCATGGCTGACAAGCGCTCGACGGCCAAGTCGCGCTGCTTGCACAAGCGCCCCGTGGGCGCGACCAAGTCTTTGATGCTTTGGTAACCACCAAGCGCAGTTTGGATGGCCAACTGTCCGGGTGTGTTGGCGCACAAACGCATTGAGGCCAGCATGTTCAGGCCTTCGATGTAATCACGCGCCCGCCTTTTGTCCCCCGAAACCACCATCCAACCCGCACGGTAGCCACAAGCACGGTAGTTTTTTGATAACCCGTTGAACGAAAGCACCACCACATCGCCCGCCAATGCAGCGATGCTGGTGTGGGTGTGTCCGTCGTAGACCGTTTTGTCGTAAATCTCATCGGCCAGGATCAACAAATCGTGTTGCCGCGCCACCTCAACGATATCGCGCAGCAGGTCGTCGGGGTAAAGGGCACCCGTGGGGTTGTTCGGATTGATCACCACAATGGCTTTGGTGCGTGGCGTGACTTGGCGACGAATGTCGGCGATGTCAGGCAACCAGCCGCTGCCTTCGTCGCAGCGGTAATGCACAGGTGTGCCACCCGACAAGGTGGTAACGGCCGTGTAAAGCGGGTAGTCAGGCGTGGGAATCAACACCTCGTCGCCTGTGTCAAGCAACGCATTCATGCTCAGGGCGATGAGCTCGGACACACCATTGCCCAGGTACACGTCGTCCACCGTGACACCGGGGATGTTTTTCTCTTGCGTGTAATGAACCACCGCCTTGCGCGGCGCGAACAGCCCCTTGCTGTCGGTGTAGCCTGCCGCGTCGGGCAGGTTTCTGATCATGTCTTGAACGATTTCGTCGGGCGGCATCAATCCAAAGGCGGCCACGTTGCCAATGTTCAATTGAATGATTTTGTGCCCTTCGTCCATCATCTGGCGCGCCTTGTCCAGCACGGGCCCGCGAATGTCGTATCCCACATTGTTGAGCTTGGCGGACTTGGCGATGGACTTCACGGGGACGTTCTTGTTTGGTTGGGTGCCACCGGCACGGGTGGCATGGGGGAAACCAGCATCAAAATGATCAACTGGGGCGCGAAACTAGAATTTGACCACATGAAAATGCAACCTGACCGCATCGAAGGCGCGAACGTGATTTCGCGCCACGAACCTGGCCGCGTCTGGGTCAATGCCCAAACATGGTCGCAAAACGTGATCGTGCCCTTGCACGGCGAACCCCAACCCTGGACCAAGGCGGTGCACGCGGACCTGTCAAGCGACGACTTTGAGCAACTCCTGGCGCTGCGCCCCGAAATCGTCATTTTTGGCTCGGGGCCTTCCCTTCGATTTGTGCCTCCTGCGCTGCACAGGGCACTCTTTGCGCAGCGCGTGGGCATTGAAACGATGGACACCGCAGCCGCCTGCCGAACTTACAACGTACTAGCGAGCGAAGGGCGAGCCGTGGTAGCGGCACTCCTCTTAAGCTAACCCTCGGCCCAGCACCGTGACGGGCCCTCACCGGCCGCCCCGATTGAAGCCTCGGGGCCCACAGCCAAGGGCCTGCAGCCAACGGCTATAATGCAAGGCTTGCTCAAGCCACGGTTTGCCGTGGCTAAGTTTTGCTTGAGCCCCGACCTTCCGGGGTTCAAACTGAGCCGAGGTCCCTGACATTGGGGGTCCTCAGGCGCCTTGTTCAGCCGTGACGACTGCCCCATGACCCCTGCCATCAACAAGCCATTGCCGGAGTTTGAAGCCAACGCCACGGGAGGCGTGAAGTTCACGCCCGACGCTTTTCTTGGGAAAAGTGTCGTGCTGTACTTTTACCCCAAAGATTCCACCCCCGGCTGCACCACCGAAGCCATGCAGTTTCGAGATCGTCACAAAGACTTCGTCAAATCGGGCGCCGTGGTGTTTGGCGTCTCGCGAGACAACATGGCGTCCCACGACAAGTTCAAGCAAAATCTCGAGTTGCCCTTCGAACTGATCGCCGACACCGAAGAAAAGCTGTGTCACATGTTCGGTGTGGTCAAAAACAAGATCATGTACGGCAAGAAGGTCAAGGGCATCGAGCGCAGCACGTTTTTGATCGACGCCAATGGCATTTTGGTCAACGAATGGCGGGGCATCAAGGTTGCAGCGCACGTCGAGGACGTATTGAAAGCCGTCAAATTGCTCAAGAAAGCTGCCTGAGAAGCTAAGCTTGTTGCGATGAACAGCATCAAAGCCGCACCACCAGGGGTGCGGCTTTTTACATTCTGGAGTTGAACGCCCCATGCCATTGCCCAAACCACCGACGCGCAAGGCGGCTCACGTTGAGCCATCGGCCTTTGAGGCCCAGGCAGTACCCCAGTTGCTGAACAAACGCCCGTCTCAACTTGCGCCACGCGAATCGGTGCCTGACACCGCTGCCCACGACACTGGTATCAACGGATCAAGCAAGCCCGCCCGCAGCGCTGCATCGACGCAGCCTGAGACCCCCTCATCAAGCAAAGCCGCCCCACTCAAGCCGCCGCCAGCGTCCCAAGCCGTTCGCCCTGAGCCACTGCTGCGCACGCGCAAGTCCAACGGCACGGGGGCTATCAAATTGTTTGTGCTGGACACCAACGTCTTGATGCATGACCCCACGTGTTTGTTTCGGTTCGAGGAGCATGACGTTTACTTGCCAATGATCACGCTCGAGGAGCTGGATGGTCACAAAAAAGGCATGACCGAGGTCGCACGCAATGTAAGGCAGGTTAGCCGCGATCTGGATGCTTTGGCGGCTGACGGATTGAGTGACCCCAAGCAGGGCGTGCCGCTGGCCAAAACTGGGCACCGTGAGGCAGGCGGCAAGCTGTACTTTCAAACGCAATTTTTGGATGTCAAGCTGCCTGAAGGCTTGCCTCAAGGCAAGGCTGACAATCAAATACTGGGGGTCGTTAAAGGGTTGCGCGAGCAGTTCCCCCAACGCGACATCGTGTTGGTGTCCAAAGACATCAACATGCGGGTCAAGGCGCGCGCTTTGGGTCTGCCTACCGAAGACTACTTCAACGATCGCACGCTTGAAGATGGCGATTTGCTGTACACCGGCGTGCTTGCGCTCCCGGTGGACTTCTGGGAGAAACATGGCAAGGCCATGGAGAGTTGGCAGCACGGTGGTCACACCCACTACCGAATCGCAGGGCCGCTGGTGCCTTCCATGCTAATCAATCAAATGGTCTACCTGGAGGCCCCCGGGGCCACGCCACTCTACGCACGCGTGGCGGAGATCACGGGTTCAACAGCAGTGCTTCGCACGTTGAAAGACTACGCCCACCAAAAAAACGCCGTCTGGGGTGTAACCGCCCGCAATCGAGAGCAAAATTTTGCACTCAACTTGTTGATGGACCCCGAATGTGACTTCGTCACCCTGGCCGGTAGCGCTGGCACTGGCAAGACATTGTTGACCCTGGCGGCGGGTCTTTCTCAAGTCATGGAAGACCGACGCTACAGCGAAATCATCGTGACACGCGTCACGGTGCCTGTCGGAGAAGACATTGGGTTTTTGCCAGGGACCGAAGAAGAAAAGATGGGGCCCTGGATGGGCGCCCTCGACGACAACTTGGAGGTGCTCGCCAAAGGCGATTCAAGCGCCGGTGAGTGGGGGCGTGCAGCCACCAACGACTTGGTGCGCAGCAAGATCAAGATCAAGAGCTTGAACTTCATGCGCGGACGCACGTTTTTAAACAAGTTCGTGCTGATCGACGAGGCTCAGAACCTAACGCCCAAGCAGATGAAAACACTGATCACCCGTGCCGGACCCGGTACCAAGATCGTTTGCCTGGGCAACTTGGCGCAGATTGACACGCCTTACCTCACCGAAGGCTCCTCAGGCATGACATTTGCGGTCGACCGCTTCAAAGGTTGGCCGCATGGGGGTCACATCACGCTGGCGCGCGGTGAGCGCTCGCGATTGGCAGACTTTGCGTCCGAGGTGCTTTAACCCGACACCCATTGCGAGTGGCCACAGAACGCCCTGCGTGCAACGCCAAACATTGCCTCAGGGCTGTTTGAGGTAGTCGTAAAACGCCTTGGCATTGCTGTCGCGGCCCATGAATTGACGCACCAGCGCCTGGGGCGGCCGCTGACCGCCGTTGGCAAGCACAGCACTGCGATAACGTGCGCCCAGCACCGGAGACAGCTTGTCATTGCCAAAGGTGGTGCGCATGTCGCGCGCAACAACCTCGCTCCACAAGTACCCGTAGTAGCCCGCCGCGTAACCGCCCGCGATATGCCCAAAGCCGGCCGGAAACTTGGTGCCCTGCACCGTGCCGAGCGGGGTTGCACCCTCCATCGACGACCATGCGGCCATCGGCTCGGGGGCCGTTGCGCCATGCAGCGCCAAGTCGTACGTCGCGTACAGGTGCTGTCGCGCATAACGTGTTGCCTTGCCGTGGTCACGCGCTTTGATGGCCTGGGCCAACAGCTCGGGCGGCACGGGTTTGCACGCAGCGCAAACATTCTTGAAGGTGGCCAAGACTTTGGGGTCATAGACCCAGTCTTCCAACATCTGCGACGGCGCTTCGACAAAGTCACGCAGTGTGGATGTACCGGCTTGCGATGAATAGCGTGTGGCGGACAGGTTGTTGTGAAGCGCATGCCCAAACTCATGCAGCAACGTCTCCAATTCGTCCAGCGTCAGACCTTTGCGGTCAAAGTTCACCACCAGCGCGGCCCGCGGGGCGCGATGGTCACGTGACGAGCTGCCGCGAACTGACCAAACAGCAGCGTGGTTGTACTTGCCATCTCTTGGGTAGAGATCGACCATCAACCCAGCCAAAGATTTGCCCGTGGTCGCGTCAACCACCGCAAAAGCCTGAGCCTCGGGATGCCACAACTTGGCATTGACCTTGACGTACTTGACCCCAAACATGCGCTCTGCAATGCCCATGACAAACATCAAGCTTTCTTGGGGTGGAAAGTACTGCCGGAAAAGGTTCTGGTCAATGGTGTACCTTTCACGCTTGATGCGCTCGTTGTAAAACGAGACGTCCCAGCGTTCGAGCTTGGCGCCCCCATCGTTCAAATGAAACGCTTTGGCATTTCGCAACTCGGTGATCTCGCGCCGCTCACCCTCTTCGATCACACCGCGCAGGTCGTCCATGAACTTGTTGGCCCGCGTGGTGCTCTGCACCATGCGACGGCGCAGCACAAACTCACCGTAACTGCCGAAACCGAACAGCTGCGCGTACTCTTTGCGAAGCTTGACAATTTCCCCCAACAACCGCAAATTTGCGTCGCCGCCCTCGTTTTGTTTGGCGCGCCAAATTCGTTCACGCGCAGCGCCACTCTCGGCATATTGAACAATCGGCGTGTACGTGGGCGAGTCGAGCCCCATCAACAACACCCCAGCTGCGTCACGTTTGGCACCGCTGATCACGTCAGCCGGCACGCCCTTCAAGTCGGCTTCAGTGAAAGCCACCTTGGTGTTGTTGTCACGGATGTTCTTGTCAAAATCGAGCGACAGCGCTGTGATGCGATCAAGGATGACTTTTGCACGCGCACGTTTGGTTGGGCTGAGCGCCACACCAGCGTCTTCAAAGCCCTCGAGCGACACGCGCTTGAAGGTCTCGTCGATGGCGTCTTTGGTCTTGACAGACTTGAGCAGCTTGAAGAGCACCTCGTTTTGGCCCAGTGACGACGAAAAATCTTGCCACTTCAGGTCGCAACCCTGCGCAGCATCGCGAACACCCTTTTCGGGGTGCACGTTGCCTATGAATGACAAGGGGTAGTAGGCGTCTTCTGTCAGGCCATTGAGATCGTCGTAAGCGGCAAGCCAACCAAGATCGGCCTTGCGTTTTTCAAGTTGCGCCACACGACTTTTGGCTTCCGCCAACCCCAGATCACACGCTGCGTTGACTTGTGCCGCGCTCTCTGGGCTGGTGAATGCCGGTCCAGGCATGGCCGTCGGCGATGCCACAGCAACGGGGTTGCCCGGCGCGGGAGGTGTTTGCTTTCTCGCCAGCGCGCTCGATGCAGCCGTGCCCAAGCCGAGCAACAAGAGTGCCGCCATCGCACCTTGTTGAACGCCTCGCGGCAGCAGGCATGATCGCTTGCGAAACAGGTAGGGCATGGCCGAAAGCTCCAAATAGTGACGCTGATCATTGACGAGACTGCACTTATGCATTCCCGCCCTGGCATTGTGCCAACGGATCGCCCCATTTGTAGGTAACCGCCGCAGTTTTACCCCACCCCAATCAACTGTTGGACGAGCGGTTTGCCGATCAACCGGGTCTCACAGGCGCCATAAGCTGTTGAATTTGCACCAGCGCCGAGGGGTCGTCAATGGTTGTCAAATCGCCCGGGTCGCGACGCTCACATACGGCTTGAATGGCGCGGCGCAGCAACTTGCCTGACCGGGTTTTAGGAAGCACAGTCACGAAGCACACGCGAGAAGGCCGCGCAACTGCGCCCAATTGTCGGTCCACGACTTTCATGACCTCACCCTCGAGCCTCAGGGCATCGCTTGGCGACGCTGCCTTGGTCGCATCCTTGAGCACCACAAAGGCCATGGCGACTTGGCCCTTCAGACTGTCCGCCACACCCACCACGGCCACTTCGGCCACGTCGGCGTGACTCGAAATGCTCTCCTCAATCTCTCGCGTGCCAAGTCGGTGGCCGGCTACGTTGATCACGTCGTCGGTACGGCCAAGAATGTAGAAATAACCATCTTCGTCACGAACCGCCCAGTCGAACGTGCTGTAGATCTGGCGTCCTGGCACCGTGCTCCAGTAAGTCTTGACAAAGCGATCGTCGTCGCGCCAAACCGTTTGCATGCAACCCGGGGGCAAGGGACCTTCGATGGCAAGCACGCCTTTTTGATGCGGCAATGTGAGCTCTTCACCCGTCGTGTCATCGAGCAACTTCACGTTGTAGCCGTAGACGGCTTTGCCCGGCGATCCCCACTTGCTGGGGGCCTTTTCCACGCCATTGCACACCGTCAAAATGGGCCAGCCCGTTTCGGTTTGCCAGTAGTTGTCGACAATGGGCTTGCCCAAGGCTTTCGCGATCCACGTCGCGGTGGGCTCGTCCAGTGGCTCGCCGGCCAAGAACAAAACACGCAGCGATGACAGGTCGTGCCGCGAAAGCGCTGCAGGATCAGATTTCTTCAGAACACGCACAGCAGTGGGTGCGCTGAACATCACGGTGACTCGATACTTTTCGACCAGCTTCCACCAAATGGCGGCGTCAGGACGCGTGGGCAGTCCTTCGTAAAGCACGGTGGCCATGCCGGCGATCAAGGGGCCGTAAACAATGTAGCTGTGCCCCACCACCCAACCAATGTCGCTGCTTGAAAAGTACGTCTCCCCGGCCCGACCATCAAAGATGTATTTCATGCTGGCAGCGAGGGCGACGGCATACCCCCCGGTATCGCGCTGCACACCCTTGGGCGTGCCGGTGGTGCCGCTGGTGTACAGCGTGTAGCTGGGATGCGTCGATGGCAACCACGCACACGGCACTTTGGCGTCCATGTGCTGCACGCGCAAGGCAGCGTAGTCAAGGTCGCGCGGTTTGTTTTGCTGCATCGGTGCCAAGCCACGGTCCACCAGAAGCACATGCGCCGGCTTCCACGACGCTTGGTTGATCGCATCATCCAGCAATGGCTTGTAGGCCACCACCTTGCCCGATCGCGAGCCTGCGTCAGCGCTAACGATCAGCTTCGGTTCGGCGTTGTCGATGCGGGTCGCCAAGCTGCCGCTGGCAAAGCCGCCGAAGACGACGGAATGGATGGCACCGATGCGTGCACAGGCAAGCATGGCAAAAACAGCCTCGGGGATCATTGGCATGTAGATGAGCACCCGATCTCCCGGCTCGATACCTGCCCCAACAAAGATGGCCGCCATGCGTTGCACTTCAGCATGCAACGCCCTGAACGTGTAAATTCGTTCTTGGTCGACTTCGGTCGAGGCCCAGATCAGGGCCCTTTGTTCGGCGCGATCCACCAAGTGACGGTCAACCGCGTTGTGGCAAAGGTTTGTGGTTCCCCCCACAAACCAGCGTGCAAACGGAGGATTGCTGTAATCGCAAATCTGCTTCGGCGGCGTTTGCCAATCGACCAGTTGCGCCTGCTCGGCCCAAAACGCGTCGCGGTCTTCGATGGAGCGACGGTGAAAATCGGCGAAGTTCATTGGATAGGTCCTGGGGTTTTGCACGCCGGCTGCTGGGGTCTAAACCGCTGTGCTCTGCAGCGAGGCGCACACACCAAGCGAGCGGCCTTGCGACCATTGTCGTGGCAAGGCTTTCGCTGTGCTGACAACGCCTATCGCCCTGGGGTTGGTACGGATGCAACGCAACGACACTTGCACTCCTGGCTTCGGACGCCGGAGCAGGCAAAATGTTGAGCTCATTGATGGCCAAGCCCACTTTCACACCAAAACGCCCTACAACTGATGGCGTCAAGCCCAGTCGCGTCTCCGTTGCGGCTCGCGGTTTGTTGGGCTTCGTATTGGCATTGACTTTGTTACCGTTGGCCAGCGCCGCACCCAACGAGCCCCCGCAAGACACCCTACAAGCTTGGTTGGGCGAGCGCGGGTTTTTACCACCCTCAGTCGCCAAGACCGTGCGAAACCACGCCACCGAAATTGCGTTGGCGGCGATGAACTTCTTGGACGTGCCCTACACCTGGGGCGGCAACAACGCAGCCGAAGGCTTCGATTGCAGCGGCTTCACGCGGCACGTGTACCAACGCATTGCTGGCATCGTTCTACCCCGCAACGCCAGTGGGCAAGCCTCGGCCAATGGCTTCAAGGCTGTGGAACGCACCGAACTGGCGCCAGGCGACTTGGTCTTTTTTGACACCATGCGTCAGACTTTTTCCCACGTTGGCATCTACATTGGGGACGGCAAATTTGTGCACGCCCCCAAGCCTGGTGCAAACGTGAGGGTAGAAAATTTGGATCGAAGCTCGTACTGGAGTCCTCGGTTTACGGGCGCCAGGCGCGCCGAACAACTTGTGGCGGCTGCGAGCGCCGTTGATCGTTGATCCAAAGCGACCTGGGGCGGTGGCAGCGCGGGTTGTGCACTGCAGGCAGAATGCTGGCATGGGCGATCCGATCATTCCAATTGCCGACTTGCGGTACGCAGCACGAACGCCAGTGGTTCCCAGCACCCTCGAAAAGCCCACTGGCTTGCTGAGCGACTCGCTGGGGCGGCCCTTGCGTGACCTGCGCATCTCGGTCACCGACCGGTGCAACTTTCGTTGCAGCTATTGCATGCCCAAGGAAGTGTTTGGGCGCGACTATGCCTTTCTGCCGCAAACCTCGCTGCTGAGTTTTGAAGAGATCGCAAGGCTGGCCAAGCTCTTTGCGGCCCACGGCGTGCAAAAGTTTAGGCTCACCGGGGGCGAGCCGCTGCTGCGGCGGCACCTCGAGGTGCTGATTGCCATGCTGGCCGAGCTGCGCACGCCCGGCGGCAAACCGATTGACATCACTCTCACCACCAATGGCTCGCTGCTGGCGCGCAAGGCCAAGGCCCTGCGCGACGCCGGTCTCAACCGCATCACGGTGAGCCTGGACGCGCTCGACGACACGGTGTTTCGCGCGATGAACGACGTTGATTTTCCTGTGGCCGACGTGCTGACCGGCATCGAACAAGCGAACGCCGCAGGGCTTGCGCCCATCAAGGTCAACATGGTGGTCAAACGGGGCACCAACGCACATCAAATACTGCCCATGGCGGAGCACTTTCGCCACTCGGGCGTGGTGCTTCGATTCATCGAGTACATGGATGTGGGCAGCACCAACGGCTGGCGCATGGACCACGTTGTGCCGTCCTCAGAGGTTATTCAAACGATTCAACAGCTGCACGCGCTGGAGCCCCTGGAGGCCACGCAACCCGGCGAAACCGCCCAGCGCTGGCGCTACACCGATGGCGGCGGTGAGATTGGCGTGATCAGCAGTGTCACGCAGGCGTTTTGTGGCGACTGCAATCGTGCGCGCCTATCCACCGAAGGACGGCTTTACTTGTGCTTGTTTGCCACGCAGGGATTTGACCTGCGCGCACTGCTTCGCAGCCAGGCAAGTGACGAAGAAATCTTGGCGGCTGTGGGGCTTATATGGAGCCAGCGCAGTGATCGTTACTCCGAGCAGCGACAAAGCAACGAAGCCTCCGCAGGTGGGGGCGAGCGTCGCGTTGAAATGCACTACATCGGGGGATGACCACACCATGATTGACCCCGTCGACATCACTGGGCTCATCCTGGCGGGCGGCCGTGGCAGCCGGATGGGCGGTGTCGACAAAGGTTTGCAAACCTACCGGGACGTACCGCTGGCACTGCACGCAGTCCTCAAGCTGGGTCCGCAAGTGGGTGACCTGTTGATCAATGCCAACCGCAACCTCAGTGCCTACGAGTCCTTTGGCCCCCCCATTTGGCCCGACACACTGCCCGACTTCGCCGGTCCCCTGGCGGGCTTCCTGACCGGGCTGGAGCAGGTGCAGACGCCCTGGCTGATGACCGTGCCTTGCGATTCACCCCACTTCCCCGACGACTTGGTGGTCCGCTTGTCTGAGGCTTGCAGCAACGCCGATGCCGACTTGGCCATCGCTGCCACGATGGAGGATGGTCAGTTGCAGCGTCACCCTGTTTTTTGCCTCATGCGCGCCACGCTGCTTGAGAGCCTCACACGCTTCACGCAGGCGGGCGGCCGCAAGATCGACGCCTGGACCGGTAGCGTGAAGCACACGGTGGTGACATTCCCCGATGCAGCGGCTTTCTTCAACGCCAACACCCTGCATGAGTTGCAGCAGTTGCAGTGACCACGAAGCCCTCGCCGTCCCAAACGCTGGCGCAAATCGCCGCGAGCATTCAGGGCTACGACCCGCGCGCGTTGTCAATTCAACAAGCCCAGGCGTTCATCACCATGTTGGTGGCGCCGGTGCAAGAACACGAATCGGTGCCCGTGCTCGGCGCACTGGGCCGGACCCTGGCAGTGGACGTGATTTCGCCAATCGACGTTCCTGCGCACGACAACTCAGCCATGGATGGGTTTGCTTTCAACGCGACCGACATCGCAGCCGAAGGTGAGACCACGCTTGCAGTGGTCGGTGTGGCGCTGGCGGGTGTGCCCTACGCCCTGCCAGTCGCTCCAGGCCAAGCCATTCGCATCACCACAGGCGCCGTCATGCCCGCAGGGCTGGACACCGTGGTGCCGCAAGAGTTTGTGCAACTTGATGGCACCACCGTGCGCATCCCCCAAGGCACCGTGCAAAGCGGTGACAACCGACGGCTGAAGGGTGAAGACTTGGTGCGTGGCAAGCCTGCTGTCAACGCAGGCTGCATGCTACGCCCGGCCGAAATGGGGTTGATCGCCTCCCTGGGGCTGGGCGAGGTGCAGGTGTTTCGGCGCTTGCGTGTTGCGGTTTTTTCGACCGGCGATGAAATCCACTCCATCGGCGAGACGCTGCAGCCCGGTGGGGTTTACGACAGCAACCGCTACACCATCCACGGCATGTTGCAGCGCCTTGGGGTTGAAATCATCGATTTGGGGGTGGTGGCCGACCAGCCCGCGGCGCTTGAAGCGGCGCTGCGCGAAGCCGCCGCGCGCGCCGACGCCGTGATCACGTCGGGCGGCGTCAGCGTGGGGGAAGCCGATCACACCAAGAAAATCATGGCGCAACTGGGTGACGTTAGTTTTTGGCGCATTGCGATGCGGCCCGGTCGACCCATGGCGATCGGCAAGATTGGCCAAGCGGTGATGTTTGGTTTGCCCGGCAATCCGGTCGCAGTGATGGTTACTTTCTATGCCTTGGTGCGTGATGCCTTGCGACGCATGGGCGGGGCTGCGGTTGCACCGATGCCCATGCTGCGCGCCGCTTGCACAACACCGGTGCGCAAGAAGCCCGGGCGCACCGAGTACCAACGCGGCATCGTCTCGGTACGCAGCGACGGCTCGTTGGCCGTGGCGGTGGTGGGCAATCAAGGCTCAGGCGTTCTGAGCAGCATGAGCTTGGCCAACGGCTTGATCGTGCTGGAACACGCGCAAGGCGATGTGCTAGCCGGCGACACGGTGAACGTGTTGCCGTTTGAAGGGCTTGTTTAGCAGGCTGTTGAAATACTAGAAGGGGTCGCGTTGATGAGAGAAGCGGTGCGATGCAAGGCGCAAAGCGCGGCCCGTCCTTCATGGACGGGCAAGCTTTGTAACGCGGTCAGCGTGCCGCTTATCTCATCAACCCTTCGGGGCGTGGCTAGGCGAGCGCGGTGCGGCGTTGCATCGCTTGCCAAGCCGAGAGGCTTGGCAAGCGACGCGCCTTGCCCCACGCTCGCCTAGCCACGCCGCGACCCCTTCTAGTATTTCAACAGCCTGCTAACAGGCTGTTGCCGTCAATGCGCTGTTGCGGCTGTGGCGGCACCGACCCCTGACGGGTCGCGAATTTCACCCGGCACGCGTCGGCGCGCCAGCAGGGTGTACACGGTGGGCACCACGAAGAGCGTCAACACGGTACCCAGCGACAGGCCGCCCACGATCACCCAACCAATTTGGCGTCGGCTCTCGGCCCCAGCGCCGGTCGCCAATGCCAGTGGCAAAGCACCCAGCACCATCGCAAATGTCGTCATCAAAATGGGCCGCAGGCGCAGCGTTGATGCTTCGACCACAGCATCGCGGACATCGCGGCCCGACTGCCGCAACTGGTTGCTGAACTCCACAATCAAAATGCCGTGCTTGCTGATCAAACCCACCAAGGTGACCAAGCCGATCTGCGAGTAGACGTTGAGGGTGCCACCCGTCCATTGCATCGCCAACAGGGCGCCCACCATCGACAAAGGCACCGACAGCAAGATGACAAACGGGTCGACAAAACTCTCAAACTGCGCGGCCAAAACCAAAAAGATGAAGAGCAGTGCCAGCGCAAAGACCAACCCCAACGCGCCTGACGAGGCCCGAAACTCGCGGCTGACCCCATTGAGCTCGGTGGTGTAACCCGTCGGCAATACTTTGCGAGCTGTCTCGTCCATGAATTTCAAGGCGTCCCCCAACACGTAATCAGGTGACAAATTGGCCGTGATGGACACCGAGCGACGCTGGTTGAAGTGGTTCAACTCACGGGGGCTGACTGCCTCGCGCACCTTGACCAAGGTGGCCAGTGGCACCAGCGCGTCACCACGACCGCGCACAAACAACTTCTCGATGTCTTGCGGCGTGACTCGCCCCTCCGACTTGGTTTGCACCAACACGTCGTACTGTTCGGCATCCCGTTTGTAGCGGGTCACGGCGCGACCGCCCAACATGGTCTCCACCGTGCGCGCAATAGCATCCACGCTCACCCCCAGGTCGGCCGCCCGCTCGCGGTCCACATCCATGAAGAGCTCGGGCTTGTTGAGCCGCAAATCATTGTCGGGTTGCACAAAGCCAGGGTTCTTTTGCATTTCGGCCATGAACTGCTGCGTCACCCGGGACAAATTAGCGTAACTGTCGCTGGTGACAATCACAAAGTTGATGGGACGCTCACGAAACCCTTGCCCCAAGCTGGGCGGTGTCACCGGAAACGCCGTCACGCCGGGCAACTGGGCAATTTGCGGTTGCATGGACCGCGCCAGCTCTTGCGTCGTGCGGGTGCGCTCGGACCAATCGACACTGCGCAAAATCATCACGCCGGAGGACACCTGGTTGCCCCCTACAAAAACAAATCGCCGATCAAACTCGGGGTAGTTGCTTGCAATGCGGTCAAGCGCATCAAGGTTTTTGACGGTGTAGTCAAGCGTGGCGCCGTCGGGCGCACTGATGGGCATGAAGATCACACCACGGTCTTCCAGCGGCGCCAGCTCGCTTTTGGCGTGTGTGTACAGCCATGCACTGCCACCGGCTGCAGCCAACATCACCAGCACCACCACCCAACGATGGTTGAGCGCGACGCGCAGCGCGCTGCCGTAGCCGCGCGTGACCGACCCAAAAAACCGCTCCATCACCCGGTCAAAGGCGTTGGGGTTGGCTTCATGGCGCAGCAACTTGCTGCACATCATGGGTGTGAGCGTCAAGGCCACAAAGCCTGACACCAACACGGCACCGGCGAGCGTCAACGCAAATTCACCAAACAAGCGGCCGGTTCGGCCCGGCGTGAAAGCAAGCGGTGCAAACACGGCCGCCAGTGTCAAAGTCATGGCCACCACAGCGAAGCTGATTTCTTGGGCCCCCTTGAGGGCAGCTGCGAAGGGTCGCATGCCCAGTTCGATGTGGCGGTAAATGTTCTCCACCACCACGATGGCGTCGTCCACCACCAGACCGATGGCCAGCACCAAAGCCAGCAACGTCAAGGTGTTGATGGTGTACCCGGCCAGGGCCACCAAGGCAAACGAGCCAATCAGACTGACCGGGATGGTGACGAGGGGAATGATGGAAGCCCGCAGCGTGCGCAAAAACACAAACACCACCAAGGCCACCAGCACCACGGCTTCGGCCACCGTGCGGTACACCGACTTGATCGAGCGGTCGATGAACACCGAGTTGTCGTTGGCTTGCACCACCTTGACCGACGCAGGCAAGTCTTGCTGAATCAGGGGCATCACGGCACGCACACCAGCAGCCACCTCGAGTGGGTTGGCCGTGGCGTTGCGAATCACGCCCGTCGAAATCGAAGGCACGCCATTGAGCCGCACACGCGAGCGCTCGCTCGACGCGGCCTCTTCGACAGTGCCCACATCACGCAAGCGAACGGTGATGCCGTTGGTGGTGCGCAAGGCGACGTCACCAAACTGGGCCGCTGTGTTCAAGTCGGTTCGCGCCGTGACGTTGAACTCCCGCTGTTGGCTTTCGATTCGCCCCGCAGGTACTTCTAGATTCTGCCGACGCAATGCGTCCTCAACGTCTTGCACCGTGATGCGAAACGAGGCCAATCGCTCGGGGTCCAGCCACACGCGCATGGCGTAGCGTCGGTCACCGCCAATTTGAATGTCGGCCACGCCAGGCACGGTTTGCAAGCGTGGCTTCACCACGCGGTTGATCAGCTCGGTGAGCTGCAAGGGGTTCATCGTCTCGCTGGTGTAGGCCAACCAGATGGTAGGGGTGGCGTCGGCCTCTACCTTGGAGATCACCGGCTCATCGGCTGCGTCAGGCAGCCTGCCGCGCACCCGGGAGACACGGTCGCGCACTTCGGCTGCGGCGTTGTCAGGACTCTTTTCTAACTTGAAGCGCACCGTGATTTGGCTTTGCTCGGAGCGCGAGATGGACGTCATGATGTCCACCCCGTCGATGCCTGCAATGGAGTCTTCGAGTGTTTTGGTAATTTGCGATTCGATTACCTCGGACGACGCACCGATCAATCGCGTGGCCACTGTGACCACGGGCTCGTCGATCTTGGGGTACTCGCGCACCGACAAGCGGTCGAACGACACAAAGCCAATCAACAAGATCAACAGCGACATGACCGTCGCCAGCACCGGGCGACGAATCGAGGTTTCAGAAATGCGCATGTTTTACCCCTTCGCTGCCAGTGGCGCTGATGCAGCGCCGCCGGGCGGGCGGGCACCGGATGCGCCCGGCGCACCCTGCGGTGGCGCTCTTCCCACCTTGTCGATCTCGACGACGCGAACCGGCCCATCGCGAGCCATCAATCGCGCATGGCCTGCTGTCACCACGGTATCGCCCGCTGCCACACCCTGCTTCACTTCAACCTTGCCTGCAACACGAATGCCAAGCACCGCCTCCAACTTTTGCGAGACCTTGCCCTGCGGACCATCCACCACCTTGACCAAAAACTGCTTGCCACCCTGGGGCACCAGGGCCTCCTCGGGCACCACGATGGCGTTGGCGCGAGACTCGAACACCACGCGCGTGCGCGCAAACATGCCACTGCGCAGCACCCGCTTGTTGTTGTCGATGGTGGCGCGCACCAACAGCGATCGGCCACTGGTGTCCAGCTGCGAGTCAAGCGCCTGAACTTTGCCGGCAAAGGTTTCGCCGGGCAAGGCATCCACAGCAATCGAAACCAACTGCCCTGCTTTCACCCGCGCCGCGTAACGCTCGGGCAAGCGAAAGTCAACGATCATGGCGGACAGGTCTTCAATCGCGACCAAATCCGCGCCGTCCTTGACGTAATCACCGGGGTCGACGTTGGCGATGCCCACCACACCGTCGAAGGGCGCAAGGATGCGCATGCGTGAAAGTTGTGCGCGGTTGAGTGCCACCTGGGCATCGGCCACCGACAGGGCTGCCATCGATTGATCCACAGCGCTTTGACTGACAAAGTTCTGCGCCACCAGGTCACGCTGGCGCTGCAAGTTGGTGCGCGCAATGTCAGATTGCGCCTGCGCCTGCCGCAGTTGCGCTTGTTGCAAGGCATCGTCCAGTTGCAAAAGCACCTGACCGCGCTTGATGGCTTGCCCATCCACAAACCCGACCCTCACCACGCGGCCACTCACCTCGGGGCGCAACATGACGCCGCGCTTGGCTTGCAAGGTCCCCACCGCCTGGGCATCGTCCTCGATGGCCATTGCCACGGCCTTGCCAATCTCAACGTTCGCTGGCCCGCCCGGTCCACCGGGCCCACCTCCGGACCCACCACCTGCGCCAGGACCGCCCGGCCCTGGCCCTCCAACCCTTGGACCCGCGCCCGCCGCGCCTGGCGCAGCGCCGGGGGACCCGCCAGCACCCGCAGCGCCCGGAGCGTTGGCACCAGCTGCAATTGTCGAGGGGGCCGACGGTGTTTTGTTTTGCCACCACCAAGCCGCAATACTTGCCGACGCCAAACCGATCACGGCTACCAAGGTGTGGAGCTTTTTCAAGGGGTCATTCCTGTGGGCACAAAGGCAAGCACAACCAAAGGCTCACCTGCCATCATTGTCCAACAATGCGTGTGTAAAGTATTGTGGCGCCGAGCCCGACCTTGGTGGGCCACAAAACTTCAATTCAAGTGGCGGTCAGCGGATGGGATTACCCGTAGCCCGAGTGCAGCGCTTACAAGACCTGCTCGACACCTCGGTTGGCCAAAGCATCAGCCCTTTCATTGCCAGGGTCACCCGAGTGCCCTTTGACCCATTCCCATGTAACTTGGTGGTTCTGCGCCAAGCTGTCAAGCTGCTGCCACAAGTCGATATTCTTGACGGGCTTTTTGTCGGCCGTTTTCCAGCCCCTGGCCTTCCACCCATGGATCCACACCGTGATGCCCTGCCGCACGTACTGGCTGTCGGTAACGACCCGCACGGCACTCTGGCGCTTCAGCGCCATCAGCGCCTGAATCACGGCAGTCAACTCCATGCGGTTGTTGGTGGTCAGGGCTTCACCCCCCCACAACTCGCGCTCACTGGTGCCATGGCGCAACCACGCACCCCAACCTCCTCGACCAGGGTTGCCCTTGCAAGCGCCGTCGGCATAAATCAAGACTTCGAGTGGATCAGGGTTCGTTGGGTTCATGGGTCGAAGAAGGCATGTTTTGAGTCGCGACTGCTGGTGACTTGCTTAATTTTGCAGTCGTTTTTTTGGTCAAACCCACCAAGCGCATGCCGCGCACGCGCTTGACAGCAACAATCATGTAAACGGCGCCAAACACAGGCCACCAGCGATCTCCCGTTTTATCCATCCACTGATACCGCTGCAGCCACGGGTCTGTGCGCACAGGCGGCGCATAACAACCAAAACGCCCCCCCTCAACCTCGATGCTCAAGAGCCGCAGCCAGTCGCGCAACCGTCGGTAACCAATGAATTCGCCCGCACGGGGCAAGTAAGGCGGCGACGTGCCGCCCAATCGCATTCTCAGGTGGCCCAACCGTTGGCGCGCGCCCCAAAGGCTTGCACTGTTAAAGCCAGTGATCACCACGCGCCCGTCGGGCACCAAGACCCGTTCCACCTCGCGCAGCGTCGCGTGTGGGTTCTGCGTCAATTCCAGGGTGTGTGGCAACACCACCAAGTCCATGCTGTGGCTCTTGATGGGCAACGCCTCAAATTGACAGCGCAGATCGATGCGGGCATGCAAAAACGCCGACGCTGCGACGGCTGGCGGTGCTGATGCGGCCAAGCTATCAGTATCAGTATCAGTGAGGCCCGCAGGATCGTCGCTATCAACACCGTGGCCACCAAAAACCCCGCCACCTTCCATTGCGAGCCAACGGTGAGGCATCCGGTTGGCTCGCAGGCCCCTCAACGCCGGTACGCCCAACTGCAGTGCGTGGAAGCCGAACACGTTCGCCAACGCACGGTCCAGCTGCCCCTGCTCCCAGGCCAGCAAATACCGTCCTGCAGGGGTTGCCAGCCACGCATCGAAGTCGTGGTCACTTGGAAGGGGCTTGATTGGGTCGGTGGTCGACATCAAACGCGGACGCTGCAAATACCGATGGTCACACTCCAATGCCCTGAGGCAACTTACAAACAACGCCAATGCTGCGTCGCTTTTTTATAATGAACCATGCAGACGCCTCCCATCCAACTGATTGCATTGCCAGCGTTCACGGACAACTACATTTGGATGCTTCACAACGGCATGCAGGCCTTGGTGATTGACCCCGGCGAAGCAAAGCCTGTGCTTCAAGCGCTCGACGCCGCCAACCTTCAACTCGCCGCGATTCTAGTGACTCACCATCATGCCGACCATGTGGGCGGCATTGAAGCGCTGCGGCCCCGGCTTCTGGGCCCCGTGCACGCGCCCTTGCGAGAGGACACACCGCGCCCTCATGTGCCGCATGCCGAAGGCGACACTTTTGAGCTGCTGGGCATCTCATTCACGGTGCTTGACGTTCCTGGCCACACCCGTGGCCACATTGCCTACGTCGCGCGCCCGCACGAACAACCGCCCATTTTGTTCTGCGGAGACACTCTTTTTTCAGGCGGATGTGGCCGCTTGTTCGAAGGCACGGCGGCGCAGATGCACGCGTCACTCAACAAGCTAAGCGCCCTGCCAAGCGAAACGCGTGTCTGCTGTGCGCACGAGTACACGCTGTCAAACTTGCGCTTTGCGGCGGCGGTTGAACCCGACAACGCCGATGTGGCAGACCATGTGCGTTGGTGTGAAGTCCAACGTCAATCGGCACGCTCCACACTACCGTCAACCCTGGCGCGCGAGCTCCGCATCAACCCGTTCTTGCGCAGCCACGTTCCAGCAGTCGCACGCAGTGGGCTGGCTCATGGCGCCACCTCTGACGAGCCCGTTCAAGTTTTTACCGCCCTGCGCGAGTGGAAGAATACATTTCGATGACAACGCACACGATGGACACGCGCCGCCCCACGATCGCTGCAGGCTTGCACGCCCTCAAGCAACTTGGTTTGGGTTGTTGCGTGTTGGCGCTGAGCGCTTGCGCGTCGCTTCAGGGGCTGTCGCCCCCAGTCAGCGACGTGCAAGCAACGCCAACGCCCCATGTTGTACTGGCGCCTGCTGCGACCGAGCCTCCTGCAGCCGCGACCCAAGTGCCCGTGGCACCTGTCGCGCCCGCGCCCACCACCGTCCTGCCTGGGGCGTCCGCGTCTGGCGGGTTGACAACCGCCAATGACGCGCTGGACGTGGTTGCAGCGCCCGTGGACCCATTGCGCCCTGAAGTAAGGGTCAATCTAGAAGACCGCAGCGCCCGCTTGGATCTTTGGGAGCGTGTTCGCGTGGGCTTTGGGGTGGATAACCTTGACGGCGACTTGGTCCGCAAAGCCGAGCAGCTTTACGCCAAACGCCCTGACTATGTTCAACGCATGACCGAGCGCGGCGGTCGTTACCTGTTCCACATCATTGAAGAGGTGCAGCGCCGCAACCTACCCACTGAATTGGCCTTGCTGCCTTTTGTCGAAAGCGCCTTCAACCCAGAAGCATTGTCCCACGCCAGCGCGTCAGGCATGTGGCAATTCATGCCAGCGACCGGGCGGGTTTTTAACTTGAAGCAAAACGTCTTCCGCGACGACCGCCGTGGCGTGCTGGAGTCAACGCGAGCGGCCCTTGATTATTTGGTCAAACTGCACGGCATGTTTGGCAATTGGCACTTGGCCTTGGCGGCTTACAACTGGGGAGAAGGCAGCGTCAAGCGTGCCATCAATCGCAACAAACTGGCGGGGCTTCCCACCGACTACCAAAGCTTGTCGATGCCCAACGAAACACGCTTTTATGTGCCCAAGCTGCAAGCCGTGAAGAACATCGTGGCCAACCCCCAAACGTTTGGCTTGACCTTGCCGCCGCTCGAGAATCACCCTTACTTTTTGTCGGTCGGCATTGAGCGCGACATGGACGTTGATTTGGCAGCACGCTTGGCCAACATACCCATCGCCGAGTTCAAAGCGCTCAACCCGCAGTTGAACCGCTCGGTGATTCTGGCCGCAGGCACGCCTCAATTGCTCATGCCCTATGACAACGCCAACACGTTTGTCAAAGCAGTGCAACGGCACGCCGGTCAGTTTGCCACGTGGACAGCCTGGACCGTTCCACAGACCATGAAATCTGCCGAGGCTGCCAAGCGCGCAGGCATGCCCGAGGCCACCTTTCTCGCCATCAATCACATCCCGCCACGCATGGTCGTGCAGGCCGGTTCAACCGTGCTGGTACCCCGAACCTCCAACAGAGTCACCGACGTGTCAGAGCAGTTGGCTGACAACGCCTCGTTGGCACTTGCACATGAATCCCCCCCGATGCGCAAATTGACAGTGCGTGTTGGAAGAGGTGGTGAATCGGTGGCCGGGCTTGCCAAACGCTACCGCGTATCGGCAGCGCAAGTGGCGGCATGGAACAAGGTGGCGCCCTCAGCGCAATTTTCAGCCGGTGCCACGGTGGTGCTGCAAGTCCCGGCCAAAGCCAAACGCACGCAGACGGCACGCCATGGCAAAGCCGTTCGCACCGCCAAAGCAGGGGCCAAGGGCACCAAGAGCTCAAAAACCAAAACCACCAAGATCGCTGCTGCGCGCCGAACCGCAGTGCGGTAAGCGGCTCGATCGTCTCAATGCCGGTCTGTCAGAGCGTGCGCAATCGTTGACAAGTCGACGTATTCAAGCTCGCTGCCTGCTGGCACGCCGCGGGCCAAACGGGTGACTGTCAGCCCCCGGGCGCGCAACACCTCGCCCAACGCATGTGCAGTTGCATCACCTTCAGCGGTGAAGCTCAATGCAAGGATGACTTCTTTCACCAAACCGTCGCAAGCGCGCTCGATGAACTCCGCTGCGGCGATATCGCCTGCGCCGATGCCGTCCAGTGGGCTGATGCGGCCCATCAACACGAAGTAATAACCACGGTAACTGCCAGTGCGCTCGAGAGCGGCTTGATCGGCAGGGTTTTCGACGACGCACAGCATGGATGCGTCGCGCCGTGCATCGTTGCATGCATAGCAGCGAACACTCTCGCTAAAGGTGTGGCAGCGCTCACAGTGCCCCACGCGCTCAACAGCGTCGCGCAGCGCTTGCGCAAGTCCCAAGGCACCGTCCCGATCGCGCTGCAAAAGATGAAACGCCATGCGCTGCGCCGACTTGACGCCCACACCGGGCAGGCGCCGCAGCGCCTCGATCAGATCATCCAGTGCCGTGTTTGCTTTGGCCACAGCGGTTAAAACGGCAGTTTCATGCCCGGTGGGAGAGGCATCCCCGCAGTGAGTTTGCCCATCTTTTCTTGGCTGACTGCTTCGGCACGCCGAATGGTGTCGTTGAATGCAGCGGCCACCAAGTCTTCCAGCATGTCTTTGTCATCACCCAGCAAGCTGGGATCGATGGTGACGCGCTTGACGTCGTGCTTGCACGTCATCGTGATTTTGACCAAGCCGGCACCCGATTGGCCTTCCACTTCAACCGTCGCAAGCTCGTCCTGCGCACGCTTTAGGTTGTCTTGCATTTGCTGCGCCTGCTTCATGAGGCCAGCCAGTTGGTTTTTCATCATGGTTTGTGCTCCTGCGTGGACTTGATGGAACCGGGCACGATGCGCGCGGTTTTGAATTGAGCAAGCATGGCTTGCACCAGAGGGTCTTCGTGCACGATGCGTTCGGCGTCGCGGGCACGCTTGGCTTGCGCTTGTGCTTCTCGCGCCGCCGGTGTGTCGAGCGCAACGCCAGACACCACCGTCAGCGCCTGGGGCAGGCCCAAAAGTTGCGTCATTGCGGCAACGAGTTTGTCTTGCACAGTGGCGGCACGCAAGGCTTCGCGCTCGACCTGCAATTGCCAGCGTGGTGGCACAGCTTCGTCGTCCACAGCGAGCAGGGACGACTGCATCGCCAACTCGCGCACCATGGCGCTGACCAGTTGTCGCTCCTGAAGCTGCGCGACCAAAGTCTCCCAGCGGTCACCCAGCGGGGTGCGCTCGACGTCAGCCACGTTGAGCGTAGCAGCCACCACTGCGGACCTCGCCCGTGTCAAAGTTGCATCGCCTGCGGCAACCAGCGCGGGCATGGCGGCGGTGACGGCGGCAAGTGGCGGGCGGTTGGCAGCGTGGTCACCGGTCGGCTCACGGTCAAACCGCTGGGGGCCCGCGTCGACAACGGGTTCGCGGTTGGTCGACAGACGTGGCGCTGACGGCGCCGGCGGATCGCCACCGCTGGCCGCCGTCGTCGAGCGACTTGGCACGGCGAGCGCTCGGGGCGACGCGGCGCGGGCCGGAGGATTGCCCTCGTTCGCGGGTCCAAAGGCCAACATCCGCAACAAAACCATCGTCAAACCAGCGTGGGCATCGGGTGCCAGATTGAGCTCACGGCGACCATGCAACACGATGCTGTAGAGCAACTGGGTGTCGTCAGCTGGCATAACAGCCGCAAGCCGCTTCACGTCGGCGCCATCGGGCAACCCATCGTCCACTGAGCCGCTCACCGCTTGCTCGATGGCCATGTCTTGCAACACGGCGGCCATCGACTCCAGCGTACCGTCGGGGGACAGGCCCTGCATGCGAAGGTCGCTGCACAGCGTGACGACTGATTTGCCATCACGCGCGGCCAGCGCCGCAATGAGGGCCACGGCGGGTTCGCGCCCTACACTGCCCAGCATGGCGCGAACAGCGTCGGCCTTGAGCTCACCACCACCAAAGGCAATGGCCTGGTCGGTGAGTGAAAGTGCGTCGCGCATCGAGCCTTGCGCCGCTCGACCCAACACGTTCAGGGCAGCGTCTTCGTGCACGATACCCTCGGCCAACAACACGGTTGACAAGTGGTCGCGCACGGTTTGTGGCGCCATCGGCCGCAGGTTGAATTGCAGGCAGCGGCTCAACACCGTGGCCGGCATTTTTTGCGGGTCGGTGGTGGCCAACACAAACTTGACATAATCGGGTGGCTCTTCAAGGGTCTTGAGCAACGCGTTGAACGACTCTTTGGTGAGCTGGTGCGCCTCGTCGATCATGAAGACTTTGAAGCGCCCGACGCTCGGCTTGTAAGCGGCCCGGTCCAACAAGTCTCGAATCTCGGCAATGCCACGGTTGCTGGCGGCGTCCAGCTCGATGTAGTCGATGAATCGGTCGTCGTCAATCTGCGTGCAGGCGGCGCACACACCACAAGGCGTGGCTGTGATGCCGCCAAGCCCGTCGGTGCCAAGGCAATTCAAACACTTGGCAAAGATGCGTGACACCGTGGTCTTGCCGATGCCACGGGTGCCGGTGAAGAGGTAGGCGTGGTGCAGGCGCTGCTGCTTGAGCGCATTGCCCAGCGCCCGCACAGCCGTGTCTTGGCCCACCATGTCCTCGAACCTTCGAGGGCGGTACTTGCGGGCTAGGACGACGTAGGCCATGCCAGCATTCTACGGATGCAGTGGGGTCGTCACCGATAATGACCGGATGCCTGCCATGCCCACGCCCCTCACCTACCAAAGTTCGGGGGTCAACTACGAATTGATCGATCCGCTGAAAATTCAAGCGCAGCGCGCTGCAGCCCAGACGGCTTCACAGTTGTTGGTGCATGGCATGCATGAAGTTGCTGCGTCCCGCGGTGAGTCGGCGTACGTCATCGATGCAGGGCCCTTTTACCTGGCCACCATCGTTGAGTGTTTGGGCAGCAAAGCCCTGGTGGCCGACGACATGGCCAAACTTACTGGCATCAGCCACTACGACGCCATTGCCCAAGACACCATCGCCATGGCCATCAACGACCTGATCACGGTCGGTGCCACGCCATTGGTGGTTCAGGCCTACTGGGCCGCCGGCGGCAGCGAGTGGTTTGAAGATGGCACACGCGCGAAGGCGTTGGTTGACGGTTGGAAGCGAGCCTGCGAAACCTGCCAAGTGGCTTGGGGTGGTGGCGAAACCCCGGCGCTGGCTGGCATCGTCGAATCGGGCCGTATCGACTTGGCGGCAGGCTGTACCGGCATTGTCTCCCCCAAGTCACGCCTGAGCCTGGGTGACTCGCTGCAAGCGGGCGACGCCATCGTGCTGCTCGGTGCCAGTGGCATCCATGCCAACGGCCTGAGCCTGGCACGCAAGCTAGCGACGCAACTGCCGCAGGGCTACCTCACCCCGATCACGCCGTCGATGAACTACGGGGATGCATTGCTGGCACCAACCCCGTTGTACTCACCCGTAACTGAAGCACTGCACAAGGCTGGGATCACACCTCACTACAGCGTCAACATCACCGGCCATGGTTGGCGCAAGTTGTTGCGACACCCCAAGCCGTTGACGTATCGCATCCACACCCTGCCACCCGTGCCTGCCGTGTTGAGCTTCATTCAGTCGCAGGCCCAAATGAGCGTGGAGGATGCCTACGCCACCTTCAACATGGGCGCTGGTTTTGCCCTATTTGTACCGGCACGCGACGCCGCACAAACGGTTGCCGTTGCAAGGTCGCTGGGCATTGAGGCCTGGGACGCGGGGCGCGTCGAAGCCGGCGAAAAGCAGTTGCTGATCGAACCCCTCGATTTGCGTTTTGGCGCCGACGCTTTGCACGTGCGCTGACGGCCAGGAGTCTTTTCATGAAAACCCTCCCTTGTTTCGCCCAATGCCTTTTTGCTTTAGGTTGCAGTGGCTTTGCAGCCAGCGCCTCAGCCCAAGACGAAGGGTTGCGACGCTGCCGAACCATCGTCGAGTCCGCGCCTCGATTGGCTTGTTACGACGCTTTGCTGGCCGCGCCCGCAACGGCTTCGGCGCCTGCGCCCGCGCCGGCGCAGGCCCAACGCGATTTTGGCAAACCCGCGCAAGCCACCACCGAGGTGGAATTCGTCGAAACACAGGTTGTGGGGGCCTTCAACGGCTGGGAGCCCGATCAGGTGCTCGTGCTGGCCAACGGCCAATCGTGGCGCGTCGTGGATGGCAGCCGGGCCTACGTGCAAAACCGCAACAGTCCAAAGGCGCGGGTCGAGCGTGGTGCCTTTGGTGCTTTTTACCTGTCAGTCGAGGGCATGAATCAAAACCCACGCGTGCGACGCGTCAAGTGAACTCCCCAGGGCGCCTACAATCGGCAGTGACGGGCCTCCTCGCATGGAAGCGCGGCCAACTGGGTCAGGTCGGGAACGGAGCAGCCCTAACTGTTGCAACCAGTGCCGAGGTAAGGCTCGTCAACCCCATCTGCCCCACCGCCGCAATCGACGGGTTTTGGCCCGATGTGCCAAAATCCGCAGCGGATTGACTCTGACAACCCTCCAGCGCAAGCAAGGACCCCCATGAGTGCCGATCTCATCAAGCATATATCTGACGCATCCTTCGACGCCGAAGTGCTCAAGTCCGACAAGCCGGTGCTGGTCGACTTTTGGGCAGAGTGGTGTGGTCCTTGCAAGATGATCGCCCCCATCCTGGCTGAGGTTTCGGACACCTACGCCGGCAAGCTCCAAGTTGCCAAAGTCAACGTTGACGAGAACCGCGAGACGCCGGCCAAATTCGGCATTCGCGGCATCCCAACCTTGATTTTGTTCAAAAACGGCCAAATAGCAGCCACCAAGGTGGGGGCTTTGTCCAAAGCTCAGTTGACATCTTTTCTCGACGGCAATCTATAATCAGGCTCAACAGGTGTTAATCGCCCGTGCAACCCACGGGTGTTTGACCACCCCAACCACCGCCAGAGCGAGCCGCCGAACCCTCGGCCAGCGCGCCAGCACCCTCACCCAGCCACAAGCCGTTCACAACCGGCGGTTTGACCCAAACCCGTGTTGTTGAACCCAGCTCAGCGCAGCCGTAACACGGCGCCTTGGACCCCACCGCAAACCGTCATCAGACCGTTGACCTGTTTTTTCAGCCCAAAGGGCTCACCCAGCCATGCATCTCTCTGAATTGAAATCCCTGCACGTCGCCAAACTCATCGAGATGGGCGAAGGACTGGAGATCGAAAACGTCACGCGCATGCGCAAGCAAGAGCTGATGTTTGCCATCATGAAGAAGCGCGCCAAGGCCGGCGAGCAAGTATTTGGAGACGGAGTGCTCGAAGTACTGCCTGACGGCTTCGGTTTTTTGCGCTCACCCGACACAAGCTACATGGCATCAACCGACGACATTTACCTGTCACCGAGCCAAGTGCGCCGCTTCAACTTGCACACGGGCGACATGATCGAAGGCGAAGTGCGCGTGCCCAAAGACGGTGAGCGCTACTTTGCATTGGTGAAGGTTGACCGGGTCAACGGCGTACCGCCCGAAGAGAATACGAACAAGATCATGTTCGAAAACTTGACGCCACTGTTTCCCACAGTACCGTTCAAGTTAGAGCGTGAGAAGCTCAAAGGCGACGAAAACATCACAGGGCGCATCATCGATTTGATCGCCCCCATCGGCAAGGGTCAGCGTGCTTTGTTGGTCGCGCAGCCCAAGACCGGCAAGACGATGATGATGCAGCACATCGCGCACGCTTTGGTCGCCAATCACCCCGAGATCCACCTCATCGTTTTGCTGGTCGACGAGCGCCCTGAGGAAGTGACCGAGATGCAACGCACCGTGCGTGGCGAAGTCATCAGCTCGACCTTTGACGAGCCGGCAGCCCGCCACGTGCAGGTGGCCGAAATGGTGATTGAGCGCGCCAAACGCCTCGTCGAGTTGAAGAAAGACGTGGTCATCCTCCTGGACTCGATCACACGCCTGGCCCGCGCCTACAACAACGTGCTGCCGTCGTCTGGCAAGGTGCTGACGGGCGGTGTGGACGCCAACGCCTTGCAGCGTCCGAAGCGCTTCTTTGGCGCAGCGCGCAACACCGAAGAAGGTGGCACGCTGACCATCATCGGCACGGCCCTGATCGACACGGGCTCGAAGATGGACGAGGTTATTTACGAAGAATTCAAGGGCACCGGCAACTGCGAGATCCACCTCGACCGCCGGATGGCTGAGAAGCGCGTGTACCCATCGATCCTGATCAACAAGAGCGGCACGCGCCGCGAAGAATTGTTGCTGAAACCAGAAATTCTGCAAAAGACATGGATTCTTCGAAAACTCATCTACCCGATGGACGAAATCGAGTCGATGGAGTTCATGCTGGACAAGATGAAACAAAGCAAGAACAACCTCGACTTCTTTGACATGATGCGCCGGGGCGGGTAGCGCCCCTCGTTGTACAATCAAAAGTTAACCCTTCGGGCCAAAGTCGGCCCAAAACCGGCCCTAGGGCAAGTGCGCCGCACAACAATCATTCATCACGGCGTGGCTACCCACCAACCACAAACATCGACCATGAAATCAGGCACCCACCCCGACTACCACGACGTCTGCTTCCAAGACTTGTCCAACGGCTTCAAGTTTGTGACGCGTTCGTGTGTCACGTCCAAAGAATCCATCAAGATGGAAGATGGTCGTGAGCTTCCATTGATCAAGCTGGAGACCACCAGCGAGTCACATCCTTTCTACACCGGAACGCAAAAGAGCGTGGACAACCTCGGTGGCCGCGTCGATAAATTCCGCACCAAATTTGCGCGTTTGGGTATCACCAAAAAGTGATGGCCCTCGGGCAGAACGACAAGGGCAGCCCATGGCTGCCCTTTGTTTTTTTGGGGCCCAGCAATCAGCTTACTCACCCTAGAACCTTGGCTTAACTTATTGCCTCATATCATCATTGCCTGATTTTCATGTGAATCAACTCAGCCCCGCCATCGTTGCCAAGCACGCCGTGAAGCCCATGCCACGGTGGGCGCTGCTTTTGTTTTGTGCCGCGTACTTGATGCCAGGGATCTTTGGACGTGCAGCGTGGCGAACAGCAGATATCACTGCCATCGGCGTCATGGACGCCATGGCCCAGGGTCGAACCCGTTGGCTCACGCCGACGCTGGGTGGCGTGCCCGTCGATGCGGCACCGTTGCCCCATTGGTTGGGCGCGCTTGCCATTCAATGGTCCCCGTGGCTCGCGCCTGAAGTTGCCGCCCGGCTCCCGTTTGTGGTGCTGCTGGGCGCCACGCTTGCATTGACTTGGTATGCGGCCTTTCACTTGGCCAGAACCGAGGCGGCGCAACCGGTGGCTTTTGCCTTTGGTGGTGAGGCTGACGTGGTGGCGTATGCCAGGGCCGTCGCCGACGGCGCCCTGTTGGCCTTGATGGCAACACTGGGGCTCTTGTTGCTTGGCCACGAAACCACGCCCGAATTGGCCCAGTTGACGTGCACCGCTGTTGCGCTGTGGGGCATGGCGGCTGCACCTTTTCGCCGCTGGCGCCCTCGTTTGGCGTTGGTGCTTAGCCTGCCGTTGTTGGCAGCCAGTGGAGCGCCATTCATCGCCGTGGCGATTGGCGCCGTCTCCACAGTGATCGCCGTCAAGTCGCAGTATGAAAATGTTCGCTCGGTCATTCCCTGGATTGCCGCCGCCACCCTGGGCGCCGTCGCCGTGGGGTCTGTCTTGGGGCAATGGCACTGGCGCTACAGCACCACGTTTAAAGCCACAGAAGCCGTGGGTTCGGTACGGATGCTTGTTTGGTTCTTGTGGCCCTCTTGGCTCTTGGCTTTGTGGACTGTTTGGCGATGGCGACGGCAAGTGTTGCACCGGCACATTGCCGTGCCGCTGTCGATCGCGATGGTGGTGCTCGCCGCCAGCTTGGTCATGAACGGTTCGCAGCGCGCCTTGCTGTTGAGCTTGCCCGCTTGGGCCGTGCTGGCAGCCTTTGCCTTGCCGACGCTCAAGCGCAGCACAGGCGCTGCCATCGATTGGTTTTCAATGTTCTTGTTTTCGGCACTGGCGGCGTTTATTTGGGTTGCCTTTGCGTCAATCCATTGGGGTTCGCCGAGTTGGCCAGGCAGCCGTATTGCCAAGCTTTACGCAGGGTTCGAGCCCACACTTTCGTGGCCACTGGTCGGCGCCGCTGCCTTTGCGACGGCGGCATGGGTGGCGCTGGTGCGTTGGCGCACGGGCCGCAATCGCAGCGCGATCTGGAAGAGTTTGGTGTTGCCAGCGGGCGGTGTGGCGCTGTCGTGGCTTTTGACGATGACTTTGCTGCTGCCACTGGCCGACTTCGTTCGCAGCCTAACCCCTTGGGTTAACGGTATAAGTCAATACGTGAAGCGTGGCGATTGCGTGGCAGCACCAGGCTTGTCACCCGCTTACGTGGCAGCACTCGAGATGCAAGGCGCTTTCGTGGTGGACGCTCGTGCGTCCACGCCGTCGACGTGCAAAGCGATGGTGGTGATCACACCCGACGCAAGGCCCTACACACCGCCACCGGGCTGGCGCGTGGACGCGCGGGTGCGGCGGCCCAGCGAGCGGCAAGAAGTGACGTTGGTTTTGAAGCGTTTGTGACGTTTGCTTTTTGCCTTTTGCTTTTTGCTTTGTCTGCCTTTGCTTGTTGCGGTGCTGGCTCAGTCGCAGACGCCCAGGGCAGCGAGTGCCAGCCGACGCCAGCAAAGCACGAAGGGAGCGCAGCGACCCTGCTCTCCATGCAAGTGACCAGACGGGCGGCTTGCGGTGGGCGGGTGGGGCTCACTGTGGGACGGCGAGAAGCGCAGGGATCGGGTTGGCGCGCTTGCGCGCTTCGTGGTCTGACTCGTCGAGTGTGTCCGAACGCAGCGCCCAACGGGCGCGTAGTGAGTTACGCGACGCAACCCGAGCCCGAGCATCGCAGCGCAGTCGATGCGCAGCGTCGACCGTCACAGTGTGAGCCCCACCCGCCCACCGCAAGCCGCCAACCCAAGCACCAACAACCTCCGCAAAAGCAAAAGCAAAAGCAAAAGCAAAAGCAAAAGCAAAAGCAAAAGCAAAAGCAAAAGCAAGGATGTAATATTCACAACGTCGCCACTCAAGTGGCGACAGCGTTCTCAGGGCGGGGTGCGATTCCCCACCGGCGGTAACTGCGGGCAACTGCAGGAGCCCGCGAGCGCCCAGCACAGGCCCATTGCAGGTGCTGGGGTCAGCAGATCTGGTGCGATGCCAGAGCCGACGGTAACAGTCCGGATGAAAGAGACCGCTGACATGGCGCCATCACGCTTGCGTGTAGGCGCCCTGTTTGCGTGCGCCCTGATTCAGGCAAATCTTCTGGCAAGAGGCAACATGAATCAGTCCACCAAACACAGCGCCACGTACCCAGGCGCCCCACGCATCGCACTCGTCTCGTCAGCATGGCACCGTGGCATCGTCACGCGAGGCACCGACGCCATCCACAAAGCATTTGCAGCCGGAAACCCGTCGGCCGCCAATCTGGATCACTTCGAAGTGCCCGGAGCCTTTGAAATCCCCTTGCACGCCATGCGACTGGCAAGGTCCAAGCGCTACGACGCCGTCATTGCTTGTGGCTTGGTGGTCAACGGTGGCATCTACCGTCACGAGTTTGTGGCTGCGGCTGTGATCGACGGCTTGATGCGCGTGCAGCTTGACACCGACACCCCAGTCTTTTCAGCCGTCCTGACACCACGTGACTTTCACGAAAGTGCCGAGCACGAGGCGTTCTTCAGAGAGCACTTGGAGAAAAAAGGCGCCGAAGTCGCCAGAGCCTGCCTAGAAACCTTGGCGGCACTGCGCGCACTTCCAGCCGCAACAACAACCTAGTCGGCCTGTGGCTGCATGCGCACCACCCGCTGCGGAAACGGAATCTCGATGCCGTGTGCGTTCAGGTAACGCAAAAGTGCCAAATTGACGTCGCTTCGCACATTGCCCTGCCCGTTCTCGGGGTCGCCGATCCAGTATTGGATCCCCAGCGTCAACCCGTCAGCGGCAAACTCCTTCAACTGCGCCGACGGCTCTGGGTTCGCAAGCACCCTCGGGCTTGCGGCGGCCACCACCTTTTCAAGTGCGGGCAGCAACACATCCAAGTCGGTGCCATACGCCACTTGCACCGCCGTGCTGCCGAGCAACTTGCGGTCGGCCAGCGAATGGTTCTCAACCCGCTGCGTCATCAACAACTCATTGGGCACGATCGACTCGCGCCCGTCCAGTGCGCGCACCACCGTGTAACGCGTCGCAATGTCGGTGATGCAGCCTTCAAAACCATCCACCTTCACCACATCACCGATGCGCAAACTGCGTTCCGCCAAGATCACAAATCCCGAAACATAGTTTGCTGCAAGCTTCTGCAAACCGAAGCCAATGCCCACCCCAATGGCGCCGCCAAAGACCCCCAGCGCCGCCACCGGAATGCCCGCAGCTGTGAGTGCCAACAAAACCCCCACCACCAACAGCAGGGCCCGCGACCCGTTGGCCGCGATCTTTCGCAGCGACACATTGGTGGCACCGGGCGACAGCAAACGAGCCTCAATCAATGACGACAACCACAACACGGCCACCAAAACGGCCGCCGCGCTTAAACCACCCTCAATCAAACTGCGCAGTGATACCGGTGACCCGCCAAGTGTCCATTTCACGGCGTCGGCCTCGGCCAACAACAGCGGCAGCACACCAGTCACCCAAAGCACCATCAACCCCCAAACCACCCAACTGAAGGTCTTCTCGATGGCCCGAACCAGCCCCGAGGCTGGAAACGCGGCGCGAAGGCCTCGCGCCACCACACGAATCATCACCAACGACGCCAAAATCGGTAGCGCTATTTGCATCAACACGCCAGGTACTGAGTCGCGCATCAGCCAGCGCAGGATCAGCACCAACACCAACGAAAGCACGGGGAAGAGCACCCCGCTCAAGGCATGCTGTGACGTCCATGCGCTGCGCTCGCGGTTTGGGTTGCGACGATAAGACCGCGCAATCAGCCATGCCACGCCAATGCAGACAACCAATGCGGCGGCCTCCAGAACCACACCCGGTTTGCCCAGCGCTGCCACCCAGTCGTTAACCTGATTCATAGTCGCTTCAGCCGTTAGGCCACGTCAGCCAAAACACGCAGGTGGGCTGCCACACTTCGTGCCAGGGCACCCAGCGCATAACCACCTTCCAGTGACGACACGATGCGACCTTGCGCGTGGCGATTGGCCACTTCGACGATGCGTTGAGTGATCCAGCTGTAGTCAGACTCCACCAACCCCAGTTGCCCCAACTCGTCCTCGCGGTGCGCGTCAAATCCTGCAGAGATGAAAATCATTTGTGGCTTGAACGCCTCCAAGCGCGGCATCCAATTGGCCTCAATCAATTCGCGCACTTCGGGGCCACGGGTGTAAGGAGGCACGGGCACATTGACCATGTTTTCGCCCTTGGGCACCCCACCACTGTAGGGGTACAACGGATGCTGAAAAATACTCACCATCAGCACCCTTTCATCCCCCGCGATGATGTCTTCGGTGCCATTGCCATGGTGCACGTCAAAGTCAACGATGGCCACCCGCTGCAGGCCGTGGACGTCCAATGCACGCCGGGCCGCGATGGCCACGTTGTTGAAAAAACAAAACCCCATGGCCTGATCGCGTGTGGCGTGGTGGCCAGGGGGTCGCACGGCGCAGAAAGCGTTCTTGATGTCACCCTTCAGCACCGCGTCGGTGGCTGCGACCGCCGCGCCGGCCGCGCGCTGCATGGCGCGCCACGTCTGGGGACATGCCATCGTGTCGGGGTCGATCGCTTTGTGACTTCCGTCACGCTCGAGGTCGATCATCAATGCACTGATCTCATTTGCATAGGACGAGGTGTGGGCCCGCGCCACGTCTTCCAGTGACACCAGCGGCGCATCGCGATGTTGCAGCGCCAGGTCCAAACCCGTTGCAATAAGGTGATCAAAGATGGCATCGAGCCGTGCGGGGCACTCGGGATGCCCCTCGCCCATGTCGTGAGTGCGACATTCAGCATGACTGTACAAAGCTGTCGTCATCGGATGGCTGCTTTTTCCGGTAAGGTTTCGAGGATGAGTTCAAACATCAAGACGCCCTCGCGCATCGACCCCGAGATCACCCGCCGTTTGGTCCGTCTGGTTGATCAGATTAGCACGATCATTGTGGGCAAGCGCCCCCAGATCGAGGACTGTGCCGTGTGCATGATTGCCGGCGGTCACCTGCTGATCGAGGACGTGCCCGGTGTTGGCAAAACCACCCTTTCGCATGCCATTGCAGCGTCATTGGGCTTGTCCTACTCTCGCGTCCAGTTCACGGCTGATTTGTTGCCCTCCGACATGCTCGGCGTAAGCGTCTTTGAGCGCCAAAAAGACGCTTTCGTTTTTCACCCAGGCCCCGTGTTTGCCAATGTGCTGCTCGCTGACGAGATCAACCGCGCAGGCCCCAAAACGCAAAGCGCGTTGCTGGAGGCCATGGAAGAACACCAAGTCACGGTCGACAACCAAACGCACCGCCTGCCTGACCCGTTTTTTGTCATCGCCACTCAAAACCCCACGGACCAGTTGGGCACCTACCCTCTGCCCGAGAGCCAATTGGACCGATTCTTGATGCGCATCTCGCTGGGTTACCCCGATCGCGCCAGCGAGCGAGCGCTTTTGACGGGTACCGACCGCCGCGAAAGCGTGGCCAGTCTCACGCCTGTGATGACCGCCGCCGAATTGGCCACCATCCAGCGGTCACTTCAAGTGGTACGCACCACGGATGCGTTGCTGGACTACGTGCAGGCCATCATCACGGCATCGCGCAGTGGCCAATGGTTTGTGGAAGGCTTGAGCCCACGCGCAGGCATTGCCATGCTGCGGGCCGCCAAGGCACGCGCCTTGATGGATGCGCGCGACTACGTGGCTCCGGACGACGTCCAGGCCGTGATGGTTCAAACCATGGCCCACCGACTCAACCCGGTGCCAGGCGCTGGCGTGGGCAGCGAGGCTCAGGTTCAAGTGCTGATGAAAGCCATTGCGTTGCCTTGACACCTGTTGCACCAGTCCTTCTTGTTGCGAACCCAGCAGTCACGCCGCATGCCATCGTCCTTGAGTGAACGCGCACGCCGCTGGTGGCAAGCACGACTGCCGCGCACCGACAGTTGCACGTTGAACCAGCGCAACATTTACATCCTGCCCACGCCGGCCGGTTGGTCGTTTGCCGCCATGCTGGTGGTTGATCTGGTGGCGACCATCAACTACCAGCTCAACCTGGGGTACATGCTGATTTTCTTGCTGGTGGGCATTGGCGTTGTGTCGATGCAGGTCACGCACCGCACCCTGCGGGGCATCGGATTGCACATGCGCCCCCCGGGCACGGGCTTTGCACTTGAACCCGTGGCCATCGAAGTGGTGGTGAGTGCTCAAGATCGCGAACGCCACGGCTTGGCCATCGAATTTGACGGCGATCGGCGCGCGGGCCGGTACAGCGCCATCGCCCACACCGATGTGGCGGCAGGCTCTCAGAAATCAATCACCCTCTCGATGCTGCCGCAGCATCGTGGCTGGCATGACGTGCCTGTGATTCGTGTTGAAACCCGGTTTCCTTTTGGCTTGTTCAAAGCATGGACGATCTGGCGACCTGAATCCAGGGTGTTGGCATGGCCTACGCCAGAACGCCCAACGGCACCGTGGCCCAAACCAGCCGAATCAAACCAAGGCGGCAACATTCGCGCTCAGCGCGAGGGGGACGAATGGGAGGGCGTGCGACCTTGGCAGCGCGGTGACGCCATGCGCCGCATTGTGTGGAAGAAAGTTGCTCGCACGGGTGAGCTGGTCAGCCGCGACACCACCACCATTGTTGATCGTGAACTTTGGTTTGATTGGCAAAGCACTCAGGGGCTGGGCAACGAGGCACGGCTCTCGCGGCTGTCGGCATGGGTCAATGCGGCGTCGGCTCAAGGTTTGGCGCACGGTGTGCGTCTGCCAAGCGGCGACATTGCACCAAGCCTTGGCAACGCGCACCGCGTTCGCGCGCTCAATGCACTTGCTGCCTTTGAGGGCCAACCACGCAGGTCAGCATGAAGCAAAGCAACCTGCTCAATGTGCCGCGTGAGTCGCGCGACACGCTGCTGCTGTTGGCGGTCATCGCCTGGACGCTGCTGCCCCACGCCTGGCACCTGCCGTGGTGGTGCATCGTCCTGACAAGCATGCTATTGCTTTGGCGTGCCTCGCTGGCGTGGGGCGCACGCCGCTTGCCGCCCACGTCGGTGCGCATGGCCATGCTTGCTTTGGCGGTGGGGTTGACCTGGTGGACGTTTGGCACCGTGATTGGCAAAGACCCGGGCGTCACATTGCTGGTGATGCTCGTGGTGATCAAAACACTGGAGCTGCGAGCACGCCGCGATGCATTGGTGGTCTTCTTTCTGGGCTTCTTCCTCATCATCACCAATTTTTTCTACTCCCAATCGCTCCCGGTTGCCATGGCCATGTTGCTGTCGGTATGGGGGCTGTTAACGGCACTGGTGCTGGCCAACATTCCGTCGGGGCGCCCTTCTCTGCGTCAAGCAAGTGGCATCGCTGCTCGCATGGCGGGATGGAGTTTGCCGGTGATGGCCATCATGTTCATGATCTTTCCACGCATCGGGCCGTTGTGGGGTGCCGATCAAGGTGGCAAGGCACTGACTGGTTTGTCGAACTCACTTCGCATGGGCGGCATTGCCGAATTGGTCAACGACGACCGCATCGCCTTTCGCGTGCGTTTTGAAGGGCCAGCGCCAGCGTCGTCGCAACTCTACTTTCGGGGGCCGGTGCTGACGCGCTTTGATGGCCGTGAGTGGCGACCTTCCAAAGTTGTGCCTTCGGGGGCTGGTGTGCAAACGCAGGTGCAAGGCCCCGCCTTGCCGTATCAGGTGGTGCTTGAGCCCACCGAGTTCAACGTACTGCCTGCACTTGAATGGACATCCAGCATCGACACCGCCCCCTTTGCGGCAGACGCACCGCGGCTGATGGGCGACATGCAGTGGAAAGTCGAGCGACCTTTGACACAGCGGCTTTCCTTCCAAGCGGTGGCGCACCCACAAATCCGCTTTGGCGTTCATCCCACCGATCCCGCCGTGACCGAGAGTTTGTTGGTTCCTGCGGAGTCCAACCCCCGCACCACGGCGTGGGTCAATGCTTGGTTGGCACGCGACCCCACGCTGCAAACCCTGGGCGTCGAAGCCGTGGTGCAGCGCCTGTTGGGGCAAATCAATAGCAGCTTCACTTACACGATGACGCCTGGCACCTATGGCGATGCAAGGGGATTCTTGGCCATCGACGAGTTTTGGTTGGATCGCCGCGAGGGGTTCTGCGAGCACTTCGCAAGTGCGACCGTGTTCATCCTGCGGACGTTGGGCGTGCCAGCTCGCATTGTCACGGGCTATCAAGGTGTCGACACGGCACTGCAGGACGGGTGGCATGTGGTGCGTCAGCAAAACGCACACGCTTGGGTTGAGGTGTGGACGCCAGACCGAGGTTGGTGGCGTGTGGACCCCACGGCCGCTGTGGCCCCAGAGCGCGTCCTGTTGGGCACCACTCTGCGCCCCACCCCCTCATTGATGAGCAGCATGCTTGAGACCATCGACCCTTCCCTGTTGCCCAGCTTGCGCCACCACTGGGAAACGGCACAACTGCGTTGGAATCGATGGGTTGTTCAGTACTCGAGAGGCAATCAGTTTGACCTGTTGAAAAAGCTGGGCGTTGACCGACCGCAATGGGAGCATTTGCTTTACGCGGTGGTTGGCCTGCTCGTCGCGTCCAGCGTGGCGGCTGCCGCCTGGGCTTGGTGGGACCGACGCCGACGCGATCCGTGGGAACGCCTGCAAGCAGACGTGCGCGAGGCCTTGCAGCAACTGGGGGTTGAGGCACAAACTCATGAAGCACCCCGGACCCTCGCCCGAAGGGTGCGCGACGACTTGGGAGCCGCGGGCGAAGCTGTCGCACAAGCGCTGGATGCCCTAGACCAGTATCGATACGCCGCGGCAGACGCCAAACGACCCGACTCACGCTGGTGGCGTCAATTTGCACATGCAACCAAACAGGCGTCGCGGCGCGCAACCATCAGCGCCTTTTCGTCGTCAGTGCTCACGCGATAATGCCGCATGAAACCACGACGCCGCAGCATGACATTGGCCCCATCGCCTGCTGACCGACTCGCAAGCGCCACCCGTCGTGGGGCGGTGTTGTTTTGGGCGGTGGCGTCACTTGGACTCGGCGGTTGTGTCGTGTCACAACCGGCCATACCCGAATCGTCGCCGCCAAGCCGCGACGTGCTTGTCGAACCTGCTGCAAAACAGCTTGCAAACGACGGACCCGAGCGCAAGGTGCAGGTCGCAGAAGAAGCTGGGCAATCTCGCTCACCGACGACTCAGTTGGCCACGCCGACGACTCAGTTGGCCACGCCGACGACGCAGTCGGCCACGCCGATACCGGCCACCGATGCCGCACCGGTCACACAAACATCTGCCCACGCGCCAGGCAGCCCCTCGCCAGCACCTGCGGCATCACGAACGCCACCGTTTGCCAATCAACCGTACGCCTCACGCGACGATGTGCGGTCATTTGCCCAGGCCGTGGCGGCATCACGCGCCCTGGATGTCGACCAGGTGATGCGCCAGTTGGTTCAGGCCAAGTACGTTCCCATGGTTGCCAAGCTGATGATGCCGCCCCCCTTGGGCTCCGTCAAAGACTGGTCGGCCTACCGTGCGCGGTTTGTCGAGCCAAAACGCATCGAGGCTGGGCTCGCTTTTTGGCGGGCAAACGAAGCTTGGTTGGCGCAAGCCGAAGCACGCTGGGGCGTGCCAGCGGCCATTGTGGTGGGCGTGGTTGGCGTCGAGACGTTTTACGGACGCATCACGGGCAACTTTCGCGTGATCGACGCACTGGCGACGCTTTCGTTTGATTTCCCGACGGGGCGCCGCGACCGCACCCCGTTCTTTCGTGCGCAGCTCGAAGAATTTTTGCACTGGTGCGACCGCGAAAACATCGATCCACAAAGCGTGCTGGGCTCGTACGCTGGTGCCATGGGGTTGCCACAATTCATGCCCACCAGCATCGCCCGCTGGGCCGTCGACTTTGACGAGGATGGACGGGTGGACTTGATGTCAAGCACGGCCGACGTCGTGGGAAGCGTGGCGCACTACATGGCCGCCCATGGGTGGCAACGAGACGTGCCAGCGTACTACCGCGTGACGGCACCCAGCAATGCAGACCAGCGCGCCAAGATGCTCGAGCCCGACATCGTGCCAACGTTCACCGCAGCGCAAATGCAAGCCCAGGGTGCAGTACTGCCCGAAACTGGCGCTCGCGCACATCCGGGACGAATGGCACTGATTGAGCTGCACAACGGACTCAAGGCTGGCCCCACTTACGTGGCAGGTACTGAAAACTTCTACGTCGTCACGCGCTACAACTGGTCCAGCTACTACGCCATGGCGGTGATTGACTTGGGGTCTGCGATCGCTAGCGCCAAAGTCAAGCCAGCGTCAGCGCTGTCGCCCGCAGCAGCCGAGCAACCCCTCAAACGCCAGAAACACAATCGTATTGTTGCGCGAGCGCGTTGAACGCAGTCAGCTGAACTGCTTCAGTGCTGCGCTCGGTTTCTTCTTGCAAGATGACCGCAACTTCGGCAGCCACGCCAAGCGCTTGCCGCGCGTGCAGAAACAAAAGCCGACTGCGGCGTGCCAAAACATCTTCAACGGTGCGCGCCATCTCATGACGGGCTGCAAAGCGGACCATGGCTTCGCTCAACCCACCGCGGCCGTCGCGCCACAGCCAACGGTTGGCACCGGGCAGCGCTGCCAACAGCGCTGCCTCGGTTCCATAGAGGTGTGCACCCGGAGGCTCAGCCATGCTGACTTCGCGCACCTTGGGCGCACCCACCATGGGCAACGACTGCGTCACCCCGGCGGGCCGCTGGGCCAGCAATTTTGCCGACATGCATCGCTCAAGCACATCTTCGGCCATGGCTCGGTAGGTGGTCCACTTGCCCCCCGTCACAGTCACCAGCCCACTCGGGGCCACCAACACCGTGTGCTCTCGGGACAAGCGTTTGGTATCCGACGACGTGTCACTGTTGGGTTTGACCAATGGTCGCAAGCCAGCCCATGCCGACCTGACGTCATTTCGTGACGGTGCGCGTTGCAGGTAATTTCTCGCTTCGGAGAGGATGAAGTCAATCTCGGCCGCCATGGGCTTGGGTTCCAGCGGCATGTCTTGCCGCGCCGTGTCAGTCGTGCCGAGAATAACCTTGCCAAGCCAAGGCACCGCAAACAACACGCGCCCGTCGGTCGTTTTGGGCACCATCAGCGCCGTGTCGCCCGGCAAGAACGTTCGGTCCACAACCAAGTGCACGCCCTGGCTCGGTGCCACGATGCTGGCATGCTGCGCCGTTGCGGTGAACGCGCAATCCATGCGCAAGATGTCGTCCACCCACACACCCGTCGCGTTCACCACGCAGGCTGCTTGCACGTCAAAACGCATGTTGGTTTCTGTGTCCCACACACCAACACCTTGCACGCGCCCGTTGGCGTGGCGCAGCGACGTTACTTGGGTGTGGTTAACCACCGTCGCGCCGTGTGCCACCGCCGTACGTGCCAACGCAAGCGCCAACCTTGCGTCGTCAAATTGCCCGTCCCAGTACCTCACGCCGCCCGCCAGGCTCTGCTGGCGTGCACCTGGAAGCGCTTGGCGCGTCGCGGTTGCGCCAAGCCACTGGGTGGGGCCAAGACCCCTGGACCCAGCCAATGCGTCGTACAGCTTGAGACCCGCCGCATAAAAGGGGGCTTCCCAAAATTGGTAGCCCGGCACCACAAACGCCAAAGGTTGAGCCAGGTGAGGCGCGTTGTTCAACAACGTGCTGCGTTCATGCAAGGCCTCTCGAACCAACGTCAAATTGCCTTGCGCCAAGTACCGCACGCCACCGTGAACCAGCTTGGTGGCTCGCGACGAAGTTCCTTTGCCGAAGTCATGCGCCTCCACCAGCGCCACACGAAAGCCGCGTGCCGCAGCGTCCAGCGCGACGCCCAGGCCCGATGCACCTCCACCGATGACCAAAATGTCAAAGGGCTGGGCTGCCTGCAGACGCAAGAGCTGGGTCGAACGATCCAGACTGCCGGGCGGCGTGACCGAGAGAACAGGGTTGTGAAGGCTCATGCGTCTATTGTGTCGCGAGACGCGGCAGCCTGCTGACAGGCATCACCGATGAGCGCCATCACCCGACCTCGGTCGATGGTGCCAGTAGCGCCTCTTCGCTGCCCTCTCACAGTGCCAGTTGGCGTCGGATTGCCGCGTCCAAGCACCGCACTCATCGCTGCGCACCAACTGGATTTGATGTGACTCGATGCGCCGCACAACGGAGAGCGCAGGATGGTTGTAGCGATTTCGGTAGCCCGCTTGCACAATGCCAAGCTCGGGTGCGACAGCCTGCAGCCACGCTGGCGTGCTCGATGTTTTGCTACCGTGGTGCGCCACCATCAACACATTGCTGCGCACACCCGCGCCTCGCGCCAAAATAGCCGCCTCTTGCTTGGCCTCGATGTCGCCCGTTAACAGCATCGATCGCCCAGCGGCATCTTCGACACGCAGCACGCAGCTCATCGCGTTGGAGGGCACAGCACGTCGCCCGTAATCACTTGCATGAGGATGCAGCACTTCAAAGTGCACGCCGTCCCACACCCAACGTTGGCCCGCCATGCACGGGGGCGACTCAACGCCCTGGCGAAGTGGGTGGTCGGGTGCAATGCTTGAAATCAGTTGCGCAACCGGCACGGCCGCCATCACACTGGCGGCACCCCCGACGTGATCGGCGTCACGGTGGCTCAAAACCAAAGACTCGATGCGGACGTCGCCTCGGGCGCGAAGCAAGGGCACCAACACGCGTTCACCTGCATTGCGCTCGGCGCTTTGCATGGGGCCGGTGTCAAACACCAACAACTTGCTGTGCGTGCGCACCAGCACTGCCGTTCCTTGCCCAACATCGGCAGCCACGACCTCAAAAGCACCCACTGGTGGCCGCGGAACCCACGGCTGCAACATGGGCAGCATCAACGGCAGTGCCCAGCAACGAAGCCGCCAAGGTATTGGCGCCACGGCAATCAGACCGCCCAGCAAACCTGCTGTCTGGGCCCACCACGGTGCGACGGGCACCCACCAAGCTGCGCCAGGCCGCGCCGCCAACCAGGTCAACGCTGAGGTCAAGATCTGTGTCACTTCAGACCCCAACGTCCACAGCCAAGGGACCGCCACGCCCAGCAATGCAAGTGGCGTGATGATCAATGTCACCACCGGGATGGCCAACCCGTTTGCGACCGTTCCGACCGCCGAGAACTGGTGGAAAAAAAGCAGCGTCAGCGGTGCAAGGCCAACCGTTGCAATCACCTGGGTTCGTGCTTGACCATGCATCCAAGCAAGGAACCGGCGCCAACCCGTGGCTTGTTGGCCCCGATCGCGCGCAACCAAGTCACCATCACCGCTTGCCAGCAGCAGTGCCACGGCCGCGAATGAAAGCCAAAAACCCGGCTGCAGCAGCGACCACGGATCCAACGCAGTCACCACGACCGCAGCCACAAGCAAAACCAAGGGCCAGGGCCACCTCACCCCGCTTAGCTGCAATGACGCCACGGTTAGCAGCATCCACACCGTGCGCTGCGACGGCACGCCCCAACCCGAGAATGCTGCATAGGCTCCCGCCAGCGCGACACCGATGATGCGAGCTGCAACAGGCGCCGGCAAATGAAGCGATGCTCGGCGGCTAAGGCACCAAAGATTGCCAACCGCCAGGGCTGCAAGCCAGGCGAACATGGTGACATGCAGGCCGCTGATGCTCATCAAATGTGCAACGCCTGTGGTGCGAAAGACATCCCAATCGGCACGGTCAATCGCAGACTGATCGCCCACTGCCAGCGCCGCCAAGACACCTGCAGAGCGCGCGTCATGCACGTTGGCATACAACGCGTCTTTGACATATTGCCGCGCGCGTTCCACCCGGTGCGACCGGTCAACGCCCAGCAACAGTGGGGGTTGTGTCACGTTGGATCCATGCGCGCGCACGGACCCCGTGGCACCCAACTTTCGCTCCATCGCCCAGAGTTCAAAGTCAAACCCATGCGGATTCATCAACCCGTGAGGCTGTTTGAGTTTGACGGTGAAACGCCAACGTTGTGCAGCGCGCACTTGATGCGTGGTCATCGCGGGTTGCGAGCCATCAGCTTCGCCGACAGCGTCAGCTGGCCATCGATACCAACCCAGCAGCATGCTTTTCGGAACACCAACTGCCTCGTCCCCTCGGAGCGCCGACTCAACCTCGAACTCAAAGCTCACACCGTCTGGCGTTACACGCGGTAGCTTCGACACCACGCCGGTCACAACCAGTGGAACTCCCTCAAGTGAGGGGTCAAGAACTTGCGCCACTCGGTCAATTGCGCGCCAACCGGCAAACGCAAACGCAGTGCATGCAACCATCAGCCCCAGCATCAAAAAGTAGCCGCATAACTGCAAACGCGTGCGAGCCTTGAAGTCCGTGACGCCCCTCAAACACAGTCGCGGGAGCTGCAGCAGCAAAAGCACCACGGCGACAAGTGTGACGAGGTAGGTGTACCCGGACACCGGCCACAACTGGGCCTGTTGGCTTTGCAAACCAAGCCCTGCCAGCCACGCCAACGAGCCTCCGACAAGGTGTAATCCCTGCCCATGTTCAGTGCGGCTGTCCATGCAGGTCAGTGTAGGATCAACAAAGCCTCTCTTTGGGCTTCATGAGCTCAGCTCATCGAGAACATTGATGAGGTTTTTGCAGGCACTTGACAATGTGCTCACCACCCATTCGTCTTCGACGCCCAATCAAATCCAATCTTTCATTCGCTCTAGTCAAGATGTATTTCGATGGCAACCCATAACACCATTCAACAACGACTGTTGACGCTTGGCATTGAGTTGCCGCCCATTGCCACACCGGCCGCCGCCTACGTGCCTTTTGTGGTGACTGGCAACCTGGTTTTTTTGTCAGGGCACATCGCCAAACGTGATGGCAAAGTTTGGACAGGCCAGCTTGGCCTCACGATGACCACAGCGCAAGCCCAGCAAGCGGCACGTGCCGTTTGCATTGACTTGTTGGGTACTTTGCAGGCTGCCGTTGGCAACCTTGACCGCGTTAAGCGCATCGTCAAACTCACAAGCTTGGTCAGCAGCACGCCCACATTCACCGAACATCACTTGGTCACCAACGGCTGCTCAGAACTGCTGGTTGAAATCTTGGGTCCTGTGGCCGGCGCGCATGCCCGAAGCGCTTTTGGCGTGGCGCAGTTACCCATGGGTGCCTGCGTCGAGATCGAAATGATTGCGGAGCTTTCTTGATGCGGCGCGGCGACCCTCGCGACCAATGGCAACTGATTGTGATCGCACTGTTTGCTTTTGGCGTGGTGGCGCTGGCGCTGGTTTCGCAGCATCGATTTGACATGCAGCCCTGCCCTTGGTGCATTGTTCAGCGCATGGCCTTTAGCGCCATCGGGTTTGTGGCTTTGGCGGGGACGTTGTGGCCTCTGCACCGTGCACGCCGATTTCAAATGGCCTCCGCCTTTGTGGTGGGTTTTTTGGCTGTGTTGGGCGCTGCATCAGCCCTTTGGCAACAACTCTTCGCAGCCAAATCGTCATCGTGTCACAAAACCGTGGCTGACACCTTGGTTGGCTTGAGTCAGCTTGACCGCTTGCTGCCTGAGATCTTTCAGGCACGCGCATCGTGCGCCGACGCGTCGGTCAACATGCTCGGGATGCCTTATGCAGTCTGGAGTCTTTTGGCGTTTTTGATCATCGCGATTGCCGCCATCAAATTGCACCTGGAGCAGCGGCAGCGCCTGGTCATTGTCGACTCAGCGTTTGGCGATACCCACTAAAATATTGGGTCTGCCTCGCGCTTCAACCACGAACGCGCAAAGCTTTGGTGAAGCCGCCCACCTTGCGCCCTTTGCGGGCACGCTTGCCCTCGTGCTCGACCACGGCAGGGCCACGCAAGACCTCCGACTTGGGCTTGGCACTGCGCCCAACACCGTCTACATTCAGGGCATCGGCAAAAGCAGCCACCGAAATCATCGGGTCACGGCTGTCGACATCCATCATGGTGAGGCCGCGCCCCCCTTTGGCCTGATGCTTCATCTCAGCCAACTGAAACACCAACAAGCGCCCTGACATCGACAAGCAGGCCACGTTGGCGTGATCGTCGGTCACCACTGCCGGCGCCAAAACATGCACACCTTCATCCACGGTCAAGAAGCTCTTGCCCGCACGTTGGCGGCTTTGCATGTCCCCCACCCGAGCCAACAAGCCAAACCCAGAGGTGGTGGCCAGCATCAACAGGGTGGTGTCGGGCGCCACCAAGAAGTGCTGCGCTTGTGAGGACGTCTCAAGGTCAATCAACGTCGTGATCGGCACACCGTCGCCGCGGCCACCAGGCAAGGCGGCGATGGCCACGGTGTACACGCGACCGTTGTTGCCAAACACCAACATCGAGTCCACGCTGCGACAGGAGAACGTGCCATAGAGGCCGTCACCCGCCTTGAATTGCAAGGCGGCAGCATCGACCTCGTGACCTTTCATCGTGCGCACCCAACCCTTGAGGCTGGCAATCACAGTGACGGGCTCGTCAAGTATTTTGACCTCTGCAATGGCGCGTTTTTCTTCTTGGATCAGTGTGCGCCGCACATCGCCATGGGTCTTGGCGTCCTGCTCGATCTCTTTGACCACCGCTTTGCGCAGCGTTCCGTCGTTGTTGATCATGTCTTCGAGGCGACCTTGGTCTTCGCGCAGGGCCAGCAGCTCTTGCTCAATCTTGAAGGCCTCAAGTTTGGCCAACTGGCGCAGGCGAATGTCCAGGATGTCGTCGGCCTGTCGCTCGGTGAGCTTGAAGCGCAGCATCAAGGCTTCTTTGGGGTCATCCGCTGTGCGGATGATGGCGATCACCTCATCGATGTTGAGAAGGACGAGTTGGCGGCCTTCCAAGATGTGGATGCGCGCCAGCACCTTGTCCAGCCGATGCTGCGTGCGCCGCTTGACGGTCACCAGCCTGAAATCAATCCACTCCGTCAACAGCGCGCGCAGGTTCTTCTGCATCGGCTTGCCATCGGCGCCCACAACCGTGAGGTTAAGGGGGACCGAGGTTTCCAAACTGGTGTGTGCCAACAGCACTTGCGCCAGCTCTTGCGCATCGACGGTACGGCTCTTGGGCTCAAACACCAAGCGAACGGCAGCATCTTTGCTGGATTCGTCGCGCACCGTGTCCAGCACGGACAGCACGGTTTGTTTGAGTTGCAACTGCTCCGGCGACAAGGTTTTCTTGCCAGCCTTGACCTTGGGATTGCTCAGCTCTTCAATTTCTTCAAGCACACGCTGCGAGCTGGCACCGGGCGGCAACTCGTTGATGACAAGTTGCCACTGCCCACGCGCCAAATCCTCGATCGTCCAACGCGCCCGTACCTTGAGCGAACCACGGCCGGTGGCGTAAGCGTCTCGGATGTCAGCGCTGCCACTGATGATCTGCCCACCACCGGGGTAGTCGGGGGCTGGCAGCAGTGCAAACAGCTCGTCGTCGACCAAGGTGGGCTTCTTGATCAAGGCCACAGCCGCCAGTGCCACTTCACGCAAGTTGTGGCTCGGGATTTCAGTGGCCATGCCCACGGCAATGCCGCTGGCCCCGTTGAGAAGCACAAACGGCAAGCGCGCGGGCAGTTGGTGCGGCTCTTCTGTGCTGCCGTCGTAGTTGGGCTTGAACGCCACCGTGCCTTCGTCGATTTCGTCGAGGAGCAAGCGGGTGATCGGCGCCAATCGCGCCTCGGTGTAGCGCATGGCTGCTGCCCCGTCACCGTCACGACTGCCAAAGTTGCCTTGACCGTCGATCAACGGGTAGCGCTGGCTGAAGCTTTGCGCCATGCGCACCAACGCGTCGTACGCGGCTTGGTCGCCATGCGGATGGAAGCGGCCCAACACGTCGCCTACCACCCTGGCACACTTAACGGGTTTGGGGCCGGTGGCCGTGGTGAAGGACAGCCCCAATCGATCCATGGCATAAAGAATGCGCCGCTGCACTGGCTTTTGGCCATCGCACACGTCGGGCAAGGCGCGCCCTTTGACCACGCTGAGTGCGTACTCCAAGTAGGCCCGTTCGGCGTATTGCGAAAGCGCCACCGCGTCGCCGCTCTCGGCGTTGTCAATGCTGCTGTAGGTGTCGTCGGTTGCCATCATTCACTCGCCATCGTTGTCTTGTTCTTGGCCTTTGACGCCAAGCGCTTCTTCAACCCCCAAAGCCACGCGGGCTTCGTACTCGCGATCAAGCAACGACATCACCACCAAGGTGTCGTAGCCCTCGCCAGCCCTAACCGCCTCACGCAGGCGCCCCTCCTCCACAAAACCTTCGCTGGCATACAACGCCAAGGCGCGCGTGTTGAGCGATTTCACATCGAGCCAAAAACGGTGCGCGTGCAAGTCATGGAACGCCATTTGTTTCAAGCGCCGCACACAAGCCCGTCCCAGCCCCAGACCCTTCGTTTGAAGCACCAAACGCTTCAGTTCAACACTGCGTTGTGGGTTGCGGCAGCCCTGCACAATGACAAATCCAGCGCATGCCGATTGCGGCCCCGCCTCGACGATGAAGTGCCGGAAGTCGGGGAAGCGAATGGCCCCCTCATGCTGGGTTCGATCCCACCGCGTGATGAACGGCAGGTTGGCGCGGTCTTCTTCCACCGTGGCGACAAAATCCAAGTCGGACAACATCGTCGGGCGCAAGCGAAAGGCGTCGTTCAAACGTCGATCTCCACGGCGTCGCCGTTGAGCTCCATCAGTTCGCGGCGTGCGGCGGCTTCGCCTTTGCCCATGAGCTTGGTGATCGCGGCCACCGTGTCATCAAAGCCTGGCGTCTGGTAGGTGATTTTTAACAGCCGACGCGTGTCGGGGTTGAGCGTCGTGTCCCACAATTGCTCGGCACTCATTTCGCCCAACCCTTTGAATCGACTCACCGACCAAGCACCTTCGCGCACGCCTTCTTTGCGCAGCTTGTCGATGGCTGCGTCCAGCTCGCCTTGATCCAAAGCATAAATCTTGGTGGCCGGCTTTTTGCCCGAGCCGGCGCGTCCAAGCGAAACAACGGCGGCCGGGCCACGTGAATCACACCCTGTTCGATCAGTTTGGGAAAGTGACGCATGAACAGCGTCAGCAACAACACCTGGATGTGCGAACCATCAACGTCAGCGTCAGAGAGGATGCAAACCTTGCCGTAACGCAAGCCCGTGAGATCAGGCGTGTCAAGGGGGCCATGCGGATCCACGCCCATGGCCACGGCAATGTCATGAATTTCGTTGTTGCCAAAGAGCCGGTCGCGCTCCACCTCCCAGGCGTTCAAAATCTTGCCTCGCAACGGCAACACGGCCTGCGTCTCTTTGTTGCGCCCCATCTTGGCCGAGCCACCCGCACTGTCGCCTTCGACCAAGAACACCTCGTTCATGGTCAAGTCGCGACTCTCACAATCGGTAAGCTTGCCAGGCAAAACGGCAACGCCCGAGCCGCGCTTCTTTTCAATCTTTTGTCCGGCCCGTTGTCGAGTTTGCGCTTGCCGGATCACCAGCTCTGCCAACCGTTTGCCTTGGTCGACGTGTTGATTGAGCCAGAGCTCCAGCGCGGGGCGAACGTAAGCAGAGACCAAGCGCACCGCGTCGCGCGAATTCAAACGCTCTTTGATCTGACCCTGAAACTGCGGGTCCAATACCTTGGTGGACAGAACAAAACTGGCGCGCGAAAAGATATCCTCTGGCATCAACTTCACCCCCTTGGGCTGAAGTGAATGCATTTCGATGAAGCCTTTGATTGCCCCAAAGAGCCCATCCTTCAGCCCCGACTCGTGGGTGCCACCAGCGGTGGTAGGGATCAAGTTAACGTAGCTTTCTCGACAAACGCCCCCGTCTTCGGTGAAGGCCACACACCAAGCGGCGCCCTCCCCCTCGGCGAAGTTCTCTGACTCAGATCCGTCGGCATAGCGTTCGCCTTCAAAGAGATCGATCACCGGATCGGCAACCAACGTTTGGGACAGGTAGTCGCGAAGGCCCCCCTTGTAGATCCACTGGGTCTTTTCACCCGTTTTTTCAAGCGTGAGCGACACCGTAACGCCTGGCATCAGCACGGCCTTGCTTCGAAGCAGGTGCACCAGCTCGACCTTGGGAAGCTCCATGGCGTCAAAGTATTTGGCGTCGGGCCAAATGCGAACGCGCGTGCCGTGTTTGCGGTCGCTCGAGGTGGCTTTGCGCGTCTGAAGCTTTTCGCTCACATCACCGCCGGCAAAGACCAGCGTTGACACCATGGCGTCGCGGCACACCTGAACTTCTAACTTCTTGGACAGCGCGTTGGTCACGCTCACACCCACGCCGTGCAGCCCGCCCGAAAAGCTGTAAGCACCACCCGAACCTTTGTCGAACTTGCCGCCAGCATGCAGGCGGGTGAACACAATCTCGACCACGGGCACTTTCTCTTCAGGGTGGAGGCCCACTGGAATGCCGCGGCCATCGTCTTCGACACTCACCGAGCCGTCGGTGTGCAGGGTCAAGTCAATGCGCTTGCCAAAACCAGCCAAGGCTTCGTCGGCCGCGTTGTCGATCACCTCTTGCACGATGTGCAGGGGGTGGTCGGTTCGCGTGTACATGCCCGGCCGCTGCTTGACGGGCTCCAAACCCTTCAACACGCGAATCGACGATTCGCCGTACGCGCCAGGGGTCTGCGCTTGCTTGCTGGTTGCCATGGGTGTCCTGGAAAGAGGCGCGATTGTAGGATTGTCAAAACACAATCCAGCGCAGCACCGATAATCATCCTCCTATGCAGACCCCAGATTCCTCAAGTGCCGCGCCCAAGCTGTCGATCACGCAGGTGCTCATCTGTGGTGGCCTCATCGTCACCTTGTCGATGGGTATTCGGCATGGCTTTGGCTTGTGGCTGGGGCCGGTCACAACCACCCGCGAGTGGAGCCGTGAAACGTTTGCTTTCGCTTTGGCCGTTCAAAACTTGGCATGGGGCTTGGCTGGCCCCTTTGCGGGCATGCTGGCCGACCGCTTTGGTGCCTTTCGCGTGCTGCTGGCGGGCGCCGTCATTTACGCGCTGGGACTGGTTGGCATGGCGCTTTCTGCCTCCGTGTTGGCCTTCACCGGAAGTGCGGGTCTCCTTTTGGGCATGGCGCAAGCCGGCACCACGTACGCGGTCATCTACGGGGTGATCGCGCGCAATGTAGACCCTGCCAAACGCAGCTGGGCCATGGGCATTGCGGCGGCCGCCGGGTCGTTTGGTCAGTTTCTGATGGTGCCGATCGAAAGCCAATTGATTGACTCCTTTGGTTGGCGAGATGCACTCTTGATCCTTGGGCTGGCCTCACTGGCGATCATTCCACTGGCCTTCGGCCTGCGTGAAAAGCACGCGCCTGCAACGGGTGCGCATCAGCAAAGCATTCGCAGCGCCATGCGCGAAGCCTTTTCGCATCCCAGCTTCCTGCTGCTGACGGCTGGCTACTTTGTGTGTGGCTTCCAAGTGGTGTTCATTGGCGTCCACATGCCAAGCTACTTGAAGGACAACGGCCTGTCGCCGCACGTGGCAACCTACGCACTGGCTTTGATCGGCCTGTTTAACGTCATCGGCACCTACACGGCGGGCTCGCTGGGGCAGCGATTGGCCAAACGAAACATCTTGTCGTTCATTTACATGGCGCGGGCGGTGGTCATTGCCGTCTTCATGGTGGTGCCGCTTTCACCACTTTCTGTCTACGTCTTCGCGACGCTGATGGGCCTTTTGTGGTTGTCGACGGTACCGCCCACCAACGCCCTGATTGCCCAGATGTTTGGCGTCCAACACATGTCGATGCTGGGCGGATTTGCCTTCCTAAGTCACCAATTGGGGTCGTTTTCTGGCGTTTGGTTGGGTGGCAAACTCTTTGATGTGACAGGAAGTTACAACGTCGTCTGGTGGATCGCTGTTGCGCTTGGGGTGGTCGCGGCACTGTTGAACATGCCCATTCGCGAAACGGCCGTCATCCGCGCGGCGCCATCGGGGTCTGCCGCATGAGGCTGGACGTGCGGCCAACGCCGCCACCTCCACGCGCCATCCTCCGGCGTCTGATGTGGTGGCTTGTTGCTTGCGCCCTGTTGGCATTGATTTTTGTCGCGTACACCGCGCCGGAGCGGGTGATGGACATGGCCAACTTGGTGTGGGGTTGTTTTTGACGACGACGCACACGTTGGCAGCACCGTCGCCGTGGGTGGTGCGCTGGTCGTCCCTCGTCGCGCAGGGCGCGCGTGTGTTGGACGTTGCCTGTGGCAGTGGTCGGCACGTGCGTTGGTTTGCATCACGAGCTGCCGTGGTGACGGGCATTGACCGAGATGCCGTTGCGCTTGCCGAATCCAGCGGATTGGGGCGCATGGTTCATGCCGACATCGAGACCCATGCTTGGCCCCTCGGCGGCGAGAAGTTCGATGCAGTCATCGTCTGCAACTACTTGTGGCGTCCGCTGTTTTCAAACCTCTTGGCCAGCGTGGCCGACGGCGGAGTTTTGCTCTACGAGACGTTTGGCTGTGAGCAACCCAAGCATGGCCGCCCCACCAACCCAGAATTTTTGTTGCAACCGCTTGAACTCATCCAAGCCTTTGGGGATCTGCACGTGGTGGCTTACGAAGATGTGGAGCTGGAAGACCCCAAACGCCACGTGCAACGATTGGCCGCTCAGCGGCGCCTCGTGGTCCCCACAGCAAACCCCACAAAATCAACAGCGCGCCCCCGCTAGAATCAACCCGCTTTTGGTTGATCCCCGTTGACCCTGCTGCCCCGCATCTGCGCTGCGGAGCAGTACCCCGACTGCAGGCTTTCACATGAATCGCATTTCAGGCAGCATCGTCGCCCTCGTTACGCCTTTCCGCGATGACGGAAGCGTTGACGTGGATGCACTGCGCCGATTGATCGATTGGCACATCGCCGAGGGCACTCAGTGCATCTGCGTGGTGGGCACCACCGGGGAATCGCCCACCGTTTCGGTGGAAGAGCATTGCGAAATCATCCGCATCGCCGTGGCGCAGGCCAAAGGCCGGGTGCCTATCATGGCCGGCGCCGGCGGCAACGCCACGGTTGAAGCGATCAAACTGGCGGAGTTTGCCAAGTCAGTGGGTGCCGATTGCACCTTGCAAGTGGTGCCGTACTACAACCGACCTTCGCAAGAGGGCATGTACAGGCATTTCCGCGCCATTGCTGAGGCCGTTGATTTGCCAATGATGCTTTACAACGTTCCCGGGCGGACCGTTGCCGATATGCAGCACGACACCGTGCTTCGGTTGGCGCAGGTTCCCGGCATCATCGGCATCAAAGAAGCCACGGGCAACGTGGATCGTGCAGCGTGGCTCATCAAACACGCCCCCAAGGGCTTTGCCATTGTCTCGGGCGATGATGCCACCGCCACGGCGTTGATGTTGATGGGCGGGCACGGCAACATCAGCGTTACCGCCAACGTGGCACCGCGTGCCATGCGTGAACTCTGTGACGCTGCCTTGGCGGGCGACGCAAAACGCGCCATGGCCGTGCACATGCGGGTTTTAAGTCTGCATCGACACCTGTTTGACGAACCCAACCCGGTGCCCGTTAAGTGGGCCATGCAACGTTTGGGCCACTGCGGCGGCCACGTAAGACTGCCCCTTGCCCCGCTGGGAACACCGCATCACGCAGCCGTTGAATCGGCCTTGCGCGACGCTCAACTGCTTTGACTTTCTCGTTCACTCCAACCAAAGCCACCCTGGCTTGCCGTCGATGACATCACTCCATTCACTGCTTTCTGCCACGCGTCTGATCAGCATGGGGGCTGCGTTGCTCGCAGTCACGGGCTGCTCCACGCTCGACAGCTTCTTTCAAGGCGACAAGCTTGACTACCGCAGCAAGGCGTCCAAAACCGCATCTCTCGAGGTGCCACCCGATTTAACCCAGATCACGCGCGACGGACGCTACGCCGCCCAAGGGCAGACGATCAGCGCCACGGCCTTTCAATCGACTGCAGCGTCAGCGGGGACGGCTGCGGCGGCCGCGGCCGCCGCAACCATCGCGCCGGTAGCTGCTGGCGATTTCAAGTTGATGCGCAACGGCAATCTGCGTTGGCTGGTGACGCCTGTACCGGCCGAGAAACTGTGGCCACAGTTGCGCACTTTTTGGGAGGAACGTGGCTTCAACCTGGTGACCGACGCGGCTGAGGCGGGTTTGATGGAAACCAATTGGGCCGAAAACCGCGCCAAGATTGATGACGGCATTTTTCGCCGAACCGTGGGTCGCGTGTTTGATTCACTCTATTCCACAGGTGAGCGCGACAAGTTTCGCCTGCGGGTTGAGCGCAACACGTCATCCAACGGCACCGAGATCTACGTCACGCACTTCGGCATGCAAGAGGTGTTCACGTCCCAACTCAAAGACACCACCAGTTGGACATCGCGCCCCAACGACCCCCAACTTGAAGCAGAAATGCTTCAGCGCATGATGGTCAGGCTGGGGGTCAAGTTGGACGATGCCAAGCAAGTGCTCGCAGCAGCCACACCCACCAGCGCCACGCCTGCCGCGGCGCGCGCGCGCGTCCTCTCGGGTCAGCCCTCCGCAAGCCTGCAAGTCGACGAAAACTTCGATCGGGCATGGCGGCGAGTGGGCTCCGCGTTGGATCGCAACGGTTTCACGGTTGAAGACCGTGATCGGTCTGCTGGCACTTATTTTGTTCGTTACGCAGACCCTCGAGAGGCTGGCAAAGAAGAGCCTGGATTCTTCTCCAAACTGTTCGGTGCATCGCCAAACAACAGCGCACCCAGCCGCTACCGCGTGAGCGTCAAAGCCGACGGCGAGCGCAGCACCGTGGCGGTGCTCAACGGCCAAGGTGCCGCCGAAAACGGCGAGATTGGCAACCGCATCATCGGCCTCTTGCTCGACGAACTGAAGTAGGTCGACGCCGCTGCAAGCATTGGCATGTTGCGCTTCACCGTTCTGGGCAGTGGCAGCACCGGCAATGCAACCCTGATCGAGGCCCATGACCGCGTTGGTGCCGACGCCTACACCACGCGCCCAACCCGGGTCTTGATCGATTGTGGGCTAACCCTGCGCGCCCTCACCCAGCGCCTGGCCGATCGCCATGTCAGCATCGACGATTTGGACGCCGTCTTCGTCACGCACGAACACAGCGACCACGTCGGGTGTCTGGCCAGCCTGATGCAACGCCATCGTGTGCCCGTTTGGACCAGCCTGGGCACTTGGCACGGCAGTGCCTCGCGTGTGGGCAGCTTGACACCCCCTGCGGCTTTTGCGCGTTCAGGCGAACCCATCGACATCGGCGCATTGCGGCTGATGCCCTTTGCCGTGCCGCATGACGCCAACGAGCCTTTGCAAATCGTTGCGACCGACGGCAACCGGCGGTTGGGCATTGCCACCGACTTGGGCGAACCCAACGATGACGTGATTGAAGCCTTGCGTCAGAGTCACACGTTGTTGCTTGAGGCCAACCACGATGAAGGGATGCTGGCCGATGGCCCTTACCCTTACTTCTTGCGGCGACGCATCGGCGGTGCACGAGGCCACTTGGCCAACAGCCAAGCGGCCGCCATCTTGCGCGCTTGCCGTCATGATCAGCTGCAACGCGTGGTAGCAGCACACCTTAGCCAACACAACAACACGCCGGCGCTGGCAGCTGCCTCGTTTGCGGCCATCCTGGACTGTCCACCCGATGCGATCGCTGTGGCTGACCCCAAGCTGGGCACGCCATGGTTCGATGTGTGACCGGTCCACCAGGCGGTGAGCAGACAAAAAAGCCGCCCGAGGGCGGCTTTTTTGATCAGCGCAGCAGCCGCAGCTGCGGCAGCCTGATTACTTCTTGACAGCGTCTGCAGCCTTGCCAGCTGCGTCTTTGGCCATGTCCACAGCTTTGCCAGCTGCATCTTTGGCGGCGTCTTTCACGGCACCACCGGCGGCGGTAGCTGCGTCTTTGGCAGCGCCAGCAACGTCAGGGGCCTTGGCGGCAGCGTCTTTGGCCATGTCGACAGCCTTGCCGGCTGCGTCTTTGGCTGCGTCGCCAGCAGCGGTCACGGCAGCACCGGCCGAGGTGGCAGCGCCCGAAGCGGCAGCGGTGGCTGCGCCGGCAGCTTCTTTGGCCTTGTCAGCCATGCCCGAAACAGCAGCAGGTGCCGCGGGAACTTTAACTTCAGGGGCTTTGCCGCAAGCGGCGAGAGCGGCGGCGGCAACAACAGATGCCAACAAAACTGACTTGTTCATGTGTAGGTCCAATCAAAGAGTGTTCAAACGAATACCAAACGAAATAACTGGCCTCCGGATGACACGAACGGGGGCCCTTGCATCAAAAGACTGAGCGACATTTGCCGCTTTCGCCAGCCCAGCATTATACGAAGGGCTCGGGGTTTCCCTAGAGACCCAAGTTATTCGCGGGAAAGTCCACATCCGACCGTTGTAAAACGGCATCAACCACCTCGCGCCAGGCCTTGAATTCTGCTTCATCGTCCAGCCATCGACCGTGCCACCGTTGGTGATCAAGCAGCTGCAAACTGTAAAGGTCGCCCGCAAGCATCAGCGTCGGCATCTCTTGATCAGACAGCTCAGGTGCGCTTCGACACTCGACGCGGTGAGACCAAGTACGGCGCCACTGGGTGAAGCGCGGATGTCGCCGCGCCACGTCATCGTAGCGGCGTGCCAGCATCAAAAACTTGCGTTCGGGCCGCCTTGCCCAACGCGTCATGGCGTCCAGCAAGTGGGGGTCGTCCAGCGGCCAATCGGCAAAATCTGCGTCCACCCAAATGATTTCACGCCGACCGTCAATGGCCGCCCCCACCACGGCCTTGACAACCTGCTCACGAAACGCCCTGCGCGAATCAAGCGGCGCTCGGGGCGCGGGGACCAACTGCTCTTCAGCCATGGATGGGTTTGCTCCTAACGGTGGTGTGACAAAGCGCTGCGCTGCGGATGCGAGTGCACCCATCCCGCCGCGACCCACTCAAGAACCGCCTTTTGAGCCGTCGGCGTGAGGGCCCTCACCGTGGCTGCGGAAAGGGAACGCTTGTCGGCCAATGCGGTCAGAATTTTCGCATCGTCTCCGCTTGCGTCAAACGCCTCGCCGTTGATGAATAGCCAGCGCCCGTCGTAGAGCATGCGCGTGCGTCGATCGAGCTTCAGCCCACCCTGAAGGCGGCGTGCCGGTGAGGCAGCCTCGGGCTCAAAGGTGACGCTCGCTTTGGGTTCGGTCAGCCACTCGCCCAATGCCAAAGCCATGGCATCGCTGTCACGTACGGCTGCCAACACACTCTGGCTGGCAAATCTTGCCATCGCCGCCGGGATGGCGCCAGGGTTTGCACAGGCACCGGCGCGTGGGTCGCGGTAACGGGCCGAGGGTGCGTCAAACAGCGCCTCATCATCGACCAGACGCGACAGCATTTCTCGGGCCAACTCGCGCGCCTGCGGCGACCGAAAGCCAATCGAGGCTGTAATGCAAGAGCCCACAGCCACACCGTCATGCCCCCAGCCCGGTGGAACGTACAGCATGTCACCCGGCCCCAAGACCCAATCGTGTGTCGGTTTGAAATTTTGCAACTGCTTGAGAGGCACATCACGGCGCCAGCGCGGCGCACCGGCGGGACCCACTCGCCAGCGCCGCTGCCCTGCCAGCTGCAACAAAAATACATCGTACTCATCCGTGTGGGCACCCACACCACCCCCGTCACTGGCAAAAGACACCATCACGTCGTCCAGTCGCGCCGCTGGCACAAAGTTGAAGGGCTGCAGCAATGCATGCGCTGCGTCATGATGCAAATCGACGCCCTGCACCAGCAGCGTCCACCCGGGTTGCTTCACGGGCGGCATGGCGCGACGCTTGATGGGGCCTTGCGTCAATGCCCAAGTGCGCCCGCGGCGCTGCACCAAGCGCGATTCAACTTCTGGTTTTGCCGCCATGCCAAACAGCAGCGACTGGTCGATCGGACACGTGTCAACGGCCAGTGCACGGCGAACCAGCAAAGGCGTGCGTTGCCAGTGGCGTTTCATGAAAGTGTCGGCGCTTAAACCGCCCAACAAAGCAAGCTTTGGGTTCATGCCACCGATGTTAGGTCCAGAACACGCGGCTCACCACCGATCGTGCGCGCCATCGGCCCCAGGGTGCTCAAGCGCCATACGGGCTGTGCGATCATTTGGGGATGATGATCGATACCCCCTGCGTTGTGACGCTTACATGGAAACTCAGTGATGCCCAAGGCCAAGCACTGGATGCTTTGGAGGCGCCCGTAGCGTTTTTTTTTGGCGGCGACGACTTGTTGCCACGCGTTGAAGAAGCACTGGATGGCCAAGCCGCTGGTTTTGAAACCACGGTCCACCTCGATCCCGCGCATGCCTTTGGCGACTACGACAGCAGCTTGGTGTGTTTTGAAGCACGCGATCTCTTTCCCGACAACGTCGACGAAGGCATGCAGTTTGATGGCCTGCCTCCTGGCTGCGTGACCCCCGACATGCCCAGTGATCGCATCTACATCGTCACCGAGGTCTACCCCGACCACGTGGTGCTTGACGGCAACCACCCGCTGGCGGGTTTGGCGCTGCGCATGGAACTGCGCGTTCACGCGGTGCGTGAGGCAACCGAGGACGAAATCGAAGCTCGCAGTGTCACACCACCTGAAATCACGGTGCTCAATACCGTGCCACCTGCACCTGGGCTGCACTGAGACCGTACGCACCCGAGCGATGCCCCACGCTCGAATCAGTTTTTGCCGGTTGAGCCAAACCCACCACTGCCCCGCGCGGTGGGTGCGAACGATTCCACGCGCCTGAAGCTGGCTTGAACCACTGGCACGATCACCATTTGCGCAATGCGTTCCATCGGCTCGATCGTGAAAGCCGCATGGCCTCGGTTCCAGCAACTCACCATCAACGGGCCTTGGTAGTCGCTATCTATCAATCCCACCAAATTGCCCAGCACGATGCCGTGCTTGGTGCCAAGCCCCGAGCGCGGCAGCAGCATGGCCGCGTAGCCTGCGTCGCCCAGGTGCATCGCCAAGCCCGTTGGGATGAGCGTTGACTGCCCTGGCTCCAGCCGAACCGGCGCATCGATGCAGGCGCGCAAATCAAGACCCGCACTGCCGGGTGTGGCGTAAGCGGGCAAGGCGTCGGCCATGCGGGCATCGAGCACGCGAATGTCAACTTGAAGCGTCATGATGAGGTTTGTTGGCGGCGTGCGATGTCTGCCACCAACTGCCGAGCCAGGCTGAGCTTGTCAGCGCGAGGTAACTCGACATGGGCGTGGGCGTCTACCAGCACCAGTTGGTTGTCATCAGCGCCAAATGTTGCAGGGCCGATGTTGGCCACGATCAATGGGATGCCCTTGCGGGCGCGTTTTTCTTGGGCGTGTTTGAGGAGGTCATGACTCTCGGCGGCAAAGCCCACGCAATAGGGCGGCGAAGGCAAGCGGGCCACAGCCGCCAGGATGTCGGTGGTCTCTTGCATGGCGATGGTGGGGATCACACCGTCACCCTTCTTCTTGATTTTTTGATCAGCCACCGAGCTGGGCCGCCAATCGGCGACGGCAGCCGTGGCGATGAAAACATGCTGATGTGCCACTTGGGACATCACGGCATCGTGCATTTGCGCCGCGCTGCGCACGTCGATGCGTTGCACGCCGCGTGGTGTGGCAAGTGACACGGGCCCGGCAATCAGCGTCACCGTCGCGCCCGCTTCGGCCGCCGCGCGCGCCACGGCGAACCCCATCTTGCCGCTCGACAAATTGGTGATGCCTCGCACCGGGTCGATGGCTTCAAACGTGGGGCCCGCTGTCACCAGCACCCGCCTGCCCCGGAGCACCTTGGGCTGAAAGTATGCAACCAAGTCGGCCAACAGGTCCACGGGCTCTAGCATGCGCCCATCACCCGTTTCGCCACACGCTTGGTCACCACTGCCCGGCCCCAGCAGGTGGGCGCCATCGGCTTGAATTTGCTTTGTGTTGCGCTGCGTGGCTGGGTGCGCCCACATTTCTCGGTTCATGGCGGGCGCCACCAAGAGCCCGCAGCGCTCGATCGGGCGCGCCAGGCAAAGAAGCGGCAGGAGTTCGCTTGCACGACCCTGTGCCAACTGTGCGATGAAATCAGCGCTGGCAGGCGCCACCACGATAGCATCGGCTTCACGCGACAAGTCGATGTGGGCCATCGAAGCTGGTGCGCGTGTGTCCCACTGATCGTCATAAACGGCGCGCCCCGAAAGCGCTTGCAATGTGGTGGGGGTGACGAACCGCTGGGCGGCCTGCGTCATCACCACCTGCACGGTGGCCCCTGCCTTGACAAGCTCCCGGCAGAAGTCGGCCGCCTTGTAGCAGGCAATGCCGCCACTGAGGCCCAGCACGATGTGCCGCCCTGCCAGAAGTAGAGGATTCACCATGCCCCGCAATGTATCAGTGCCGACCCGAAGCACGGCGGGCCGCCACGCTGGCCGCCCTGGCGATTCGTGACACCTTGCGCGCTTGAGGCCTCAACCCCGTCGCAGGCGCGCTCAAACCAGACGGTCGCTGACCCAAGCCGAAACCGACGCCAGCGCCTTGGGCAACGAAGCAGCATCGGTGCCACCCGCCATGGCCATGTCGGCCTTACCGCCTCCCTTGCCGCCCACCTGCTGTGCCACAAAATTCACGAGCTCGCCGGCCTTGATTTGACCCACACGATCGGCCGTCACGCCAGCGGCCAGTTGCACCTTGGAGCCATCGACGGTGCCCAGCACGATCACGGCCGACTGCAGCTTGTCTTTGAGTTTGAAGAGCGTGTCGCGCAATGTGTTGGCGTCAGCCCCTGCAAGCGTGGCCGAAAGCACCTTCAACCCTTTGACATCAACGGCTTGCGACAACAAGGCATCCCCTTGCGACGACGCGGCCTTGCCTTTGAGCTGCGTCACTTCTTTTTCGAGCGCGCGCAGTTGCTCAAGCAACGACACCACCCGAGCAGGGACTTCGTTCGGTGTCACCTTCAGCGCCGTGCCGGCCGCCACCAGGTGGCCTTCGAGCTGCCGCACATAAACCATGGCGTTGTCGCCCGTGACCGCCTCGATGCGGCGCACACCCGCCGCCACACCGCCTTCGGCAACCACTTTGAAAAGCCCGATGTCGCCGGTGCGGGTTACGTGCGTGCCACCACAAAGCTCTCTGCTGGAGCCGATGTCAAGCACGCGCACCGAGTCGCCATACTTTTCACCAAACAGCATCATTGCGCCCACTTTTTGCGCGTCATCCATCGACATGACACGCGCTTGGGCCTGCGCGTTGGCAAGAATTTCTGCGTTGACGCGGGTCTCGACATCAGCCAACTGCGCATCGCTCAAGGGTGCGTTGTGGCTGAAATCAAAGCGAGTCCGGTCGGCATTGACCAACGAACCCTTTTGCTGCACATGGGCGCCCAGCACCTCGCGCAAGGCCTTGTGCATCAGGTGCGTGGCACTGTGATTGCGAACGGTCTTGGCGCGTCGCTGCGCGTCAATTTTGGCCGACAGGCGGTCACCCACCGCCACCGTGCCCTCGACCACGCGGCCCTGATGGCCGTGCACGGCAGCTTGGACCTTGATGGTGTCATCCACCAAAAACCGCGAGGTGGCGTTTCGCAGCTCCCCGGTGTCGCCCACCTGGCCGCCTGATTCGGCATAAAAAGGCGTGGCGTCCAGCACCACCACGGCGTCATCGCCTGGGTGCGCACGGTCGACCGGCGAGCCTTCAACGTAGATGGCCATCACCGTCGCGTTGTCGGTGCTGGCCATGTCGTAGCCGTCAAAGCGCGTTGCAGCGCCGTCGAACTGAAGGCCCTGTGCCATGCGGAACTTGGCCTTCGAGCGCGCTTGATCGCGCTGGCGCTGCATGGCGGCGTTGAAGCCCGCCTCGTCCACGGTGATGCCGCGCTCTCGGCACACGTCGGCGGTCAAGTCGAGCGGAAAGCCATAGGTGTCATGCAACTTGAAGGCCACGTCGCCCTCGATCTGTTGCGCGCCACCAGCCAGTGCGGTCTCAAGAATCTCCATGCCGTTGGCGATGGTCTGGAAGAACCGTTCTTCTTCCTGCTTAAGCACCTGGGTGACACGGTCGCTGTCGCGGCGCAAATCGGGGTAGGCATCGCCCATCTCGGCGGCCAGGGGTGCCACCAAGGTATGGAAGAAAGGCTTGCGTGCCCCAAGCTTGTAGCCGTGCCGAATGGCGCGGCGCGCGATGCGACGCAGCACGTACCCTCGCCCCTCGTTGCCGGGTATCACTCCATCGGTGACGATGAAGGCACAGGCCCGGATGTGGTCGGCAATCACTTTGAGCGACGGATGCGTGTTTTGTGCGTCGTCGATCACCGCCAACTGCGCGGAGTCTTGCACACGCGAGTGCAACGATGAGCGCACGGCCTTCAACAACCGCTCGAACAAGTCGATTTGATAGTTGCTGTGCACGTGCTGCAGCACCGCCGCCAACCGCTCCAAACCCATGCCGGTATCGACACTGGGCTTGGGCAGCGGGTGCATCACACCGTCTTCGGTGCGGTTGAACTGCATGAAGACGTTGTTCCAGATCTCGATGTAGCGGTCACCGTCCTCATGGGGGCTGCCCGGGGGGCCACCGGCAACATCAGGACCGTGGTCAAAAAAGATCTCAGAACACGGGCCACATGGGCCGGTATCGCCCATCATCCAAAAGTTGTCGGACGCATATCGCCCGCCCTTGTTGTCGCCAATGCGCACGATGCGCTCGGCAGGCAAACCTATCACCTCGTTCCAAATTTGGTAGGCCTCGTCGTCTTCGGCGTAGACCGTGGCCCAGAGCTTTTCGGGTGGCAGCTTGAAGTGGACGGTCAGCAGCTCCCAGGCGTACTGCAGCGCATCACGCTTGAAGTAGTCGCCAAAGCTGAAGTTGCCCAGCATCTCAAAAAACGTGTGATGCCGCGCGGTGTACCCGACGTTTTCAAGATCGTTGTGTTTGCCGCCGGCGCGGATGCACTTTTGGCTGGTGGCAGCGCGGCTGTACGGCCGCTTGTCAAAGCCCAGAAACACGTCCTTGAATTGATTCATCCCCGCGTTGGTAAACAGCAGCGTGGGGTCGTCCCCAGGAATCACGGGCGACGAGGCCACGACGGCGTGCCCCTTCGACTCGAAGTACTTCAGGAACGTGGCGCGAATCTCGGCGGCTTTCATCGATGCAGGCTTTTTTGTCGGTCAACCGCCGCGCAGCGCGTGCGATTCAAAAAGCCGCACGTTCCGCGTCAAGGCAACGCAAGGAATGGAGCGGGTGAAGGGAATCGAACCCTCGTATGAAGCTTGGGAAGCTGCCGTTCTACCATTGAACTACACCCGCGCGAAGTTGCGATGTTAACGCGGCGGCCCAAGCGCGGTAACGCGCGCCATCACTGGGATTGAATCGCCCTCAGTCAGCCTTCCAACGGTGCACGCCCACGCCAGGGGCAAAGTTGGTGGCGTCGACGCCTTTGGCAATCAACGCAATGCGCAGCTGAACCAAGTTGTAGTGGAACTTCCGCAAGCCAAAGTTGATGGTCGTGCTTGGCTGCGTGAACGGGAATACAGGATGACCGTAGAGCATGGGCATGGCGTGTGCACTGTTCAGACCTGGCAGCGTCACGGAATCCAAAATCACCATTTCTCCGTTGGCACCGGTCATGACACCGTAGACCAGCGGACTTGCCAGGGGCACCCGATAGTCGACCACAAAACCGTAATTTTCGGTCGTGAGCGTTTCAGCCGCATAACCAAACGACACCAAATTGGAAAACAGCCCACCTACTGAGTTGATGCTCATCGAAGGCGGCGTGAACGGATGCGGTGGCGTTGGGTTGCTCGTGTTCACGTAGCAGCAATAGGGGTCGATGGCGACCCCAGGTGCAATAAGGCCGTGCCCGATGTTGGACCTGGGACCAAGGCGTTTCGACTCAAAGTACCGGAACTCGCCTGGTTTGACGCCGACGTCGGCGCGAACGGCGCGCTTGTTGCAGATTTCCACGTCGGCAAAGACTGGGTCGGCGAAAAATCCGATGCGTTGAACACAATCTTGGTTCACCAAAGCAGTGAACGTCGCCGTGTGGCCATCAGCGGAGATCAAAACACCGTCACTGGTGCGGCCCACGCCACTGGTTTCACGCACCAGCACAACCCGCAACGGCAATCCAGCGTCGCCCGCGAGCTGATGCCCATCCTTGATCCCGTTGCCGTCGGTGTCAGCTAATTTGGGGTCAAAGCCCAAAGCTGCTTCAGCGCCGTCAGCCAGTCCGTCGCCGTCGGTATCGGGGTTGCTTGGGTCGGTGCCCAGCGCAATTTCTTGATCGTGCGTTAGGCCGTCGTTGTCGATATCGCTGTTGTTAGGTGCAGGAGCTGGTGCGGGAGCCGGTGCCGGTGCCGGTGCTGGTGCTGGTGCTGGTGCTGGTGCTGGTGCTGGTGCTGGTGCTGGTGCTGGAGCTGGTGCTGGTGCCGGTGCCGGTGCTGGTGCTGGTGCTGGTGCTGGTGCTGGTGCTGGTGCTGGTGCTGGTGCCGGTGCTGGAGCTGGTGCAGGTGCTGGTGCGGGAGCTGGTGCAGGAGCCGGTGCAGGAGCCGGTGCGGGAGCTGGCGCAGGAGCCGGTGCAGGAGCCGGTGCGGGAGCCGGTGCAGGAGCTGGCGCAGGAGCCGGTGCGGGAGCCGGTGCGGGAGCTGGCGCAGGAGCTGGTGCGGGAGCTGGTGCAGGAGCCGGTGCGGGAGCTGGCGCAGGAGCTGGTGCTGGTGCTGGTGCTGGTGCTGGTGCTGGTGCTGGTGCTGGTGCTGGTGCTGGTGCTGGTGCTGGTGCTGGTGCTGGTGCTGGTGCTGGCGCAGGAGCCGGTGCAGGAGCCGGTGCAGGAGCCGGTGCAGGAGTTGGCGCGGGAGCCGGTGCAGGAGTTGGCGCGGGAGCCGGCGCAGGAGTTGGCGCGGGAGCCGGTGCAGGTCCTTCAAGGGGTGGTGACGGTTCAGCGTCGCCAGAGCCCCCGCAGGCTGTGAGCGCCACAGCTAGAACCAAGGAAGCAACAACGCGCAGCCGCGCCTCCCGCGACGCACACGATTTGGTCAAATTCATTGGAGAAGTCTAAGTGCTACTGAGGGTTGACCCGTATCTATCAGTAAGCAAAAGCGCACAGGGAAGGCGTCGGTCTCAGTGCGATGTGGCCGTGTGCCCACGCTCGGTAAGCGCCGCCAAGCACCACGCATCGGAGCACGTCTCGACCCTACTGAATCACTGAAGCGTGACGAATTTACTGTTTGACGCGCCAGCCGCGTATAGTCACGCCTCGGCGGCGGCGGGTAACAAACACGATCTGGCTCAACGAAGAGCTTGACATCGCAACCGTTGAATGGGTCGCCCCCCCACCCCCCCGTGTCGACACACCGAGGTGTGCTCACCTTTTACTACCACCGATAACGAAGGACGCTTTTTATGGCCACCAATCTACTTGACCTTTTGTCAAATGCTGTGTCACCCGACATTGTTCAGGGGCTTTCACGCTCCATTGGCGAAAGCGACTCTGCGGTGCGCAGTGGCGTCTCTGCATTGCTCCCGACCTTGCTTGGCGGCCTTGCCAACAAGTCATCAACGGCATCGGGAGCAAGCAGCGTGCTGTCCATGCTGACCGGCTCCAACGTCGACACTGGTTTGCTTGGCACCATGGGCAACTTGCTCGGTGGCGGCCAAACGGGCTCGCTCATCCAAACGGGTACTTCATTGTTGTCGGGCTTGTTTGGCAGCGACAAGGTTTCGGGCCTGGGCAGCGCCTTGGCAACGGTTTCCGGCATGAAAGCCTCCAGCGCGGGCAGTTTGGCGTCGCTGATTGTTCCGCTCGCCTTTGCAGCGCTGAAGCGATTTGTGGGTGACGGTCGCTTGGACGCAGGTGGCCTGGCTGGTGCTTTGGCTGGTCAACGCGATAACCTTGCAGGCAAGCTGGATCCGCGACTGACTGCGGCACTGGGCTTGGGTGCACCTGCCAGCTTGTTGGCAGGTCTTGGGCAAGGCGTGACGGGTGCCGCTGGTGCTGCGGCAGCATCGGTAAAGTCTAGTGCTACTGCAGCTGTGGCTGGTGTCGGTGCGGGCGCGTCAGCGATGGCCTCTGCCGCCGAGACCAAATCGGGCGGCATTGGCCGCTGGTTGCCATGGATTATTGGCGCTGCCGTGTTGGCCTTCTTGCTGCCACAGCTGAAAAACTGCGGTGGCACAGAAAAAGCAGCAGCCCCTGTAGCCGCTGCGCCTGCTGCGCCCGTGACAGCACCTGCTGCTGCACCCGTTGCAGCACCAGCGCCAGCACCCGTGGCGGCTGCGCCTGCTGCAATGGAAGTGAAATGGCCTGTGAAGGTTTACTTTGATACGGGCAAAGCCATGACCGGCGCTGAAGGCGATGTGGCCATCAAAGCCGTCGCTGCCGCGATGGCTGCGACGGCCACCTCCAAAGTGGCCATCACAGGTTTCACCGACAAAACCGGCAACGCAGAAGCCAATACCAAGTTGGCCAAAGACCGCGCGGTGGGTGTGCGTGACGCACTCAAGGCAGCGGGCGTGGCGGAGGATCGCATCTCGATGCAGCCGCCTGTTTTTGTTGAAGCCGGCAAGGATGGCAAGGACAATGAAGCGCGCCGCGTTGACATCAACCTCGCTGCCAATTAAGCCAACCAGCTTGCACTGAAGCCACAGCGGGCGCATAAGCGCCCGCTGTTTTTTTTTGGTGATCCTTCATGGACGATTCAAGCAACAAGCCCGACGTGCTGCACCCCCTGCATCGGCCGGTGCGAAGCTTCGTGGTGCGGGCGGGGCGGATGGGTTCCGGTCAGGCACGCGCGCTGGCCACGCTTGGCCCCAAGTTCATGGTTCCGTTTCAGAAGTCACTGAACCCGGGCATGGGCTCGCCTGCGGACACGTCGCATTGGTTTGGGCGCGCAGCCCCACTGATCATCGAGATCGGATTTGGCATGGGTCAGGCTACGGCGAACTTTGCGCAAACCAATCCAACCCTCAATGTACTGGGCATCGAAGTTCATCCCCCAGGCGTTGGCGCGCTCTTGCAGCTTCTAGAGCAGCAAGCGATACCTAACGTTCGCATCATCCAGCACGATGCTGTCGAAGTCTTGCAGGAAAGCGTGGCGCCAGACAGCGTGGCAGGCATTCACTGCTTCTTCCCCGACCCTTGGCACAAGAAGCGGCATCACAAACGACGCCTGATTCAACCGGCGTGGGTGGCCTTGTTGGCCAGTCGGCTCAAGCCCGGCGGCTACATTCATTTGGCCACCGATTGGAAGCCGTATGCCCAGCAGATGTTGCAGGTTTTGAACGATCAGCCTTTGCTCATCAGCCAATCACCTGGCGGGTACGTGGCGCGTCCAGCCTCGAGACCGATCACCAAGTTTGAACAGAGGGGCCTGAACCTGGGGCACGGCGTTTGGGACCTGCTTTACGTCAAGGTTGGCGCCTGAAAAGTGCCTGGAGGGGTTCTGTCAGTCCCTCCAAACCACCCAACCGCTCCACGCTGTCCACAGCACCACCGCACCAAACAGGATTCGGTACCAAGCAAAGATGGTGAAGTCATGGCTCGACACGTAGCGGATCAGCCACCGAATGCAAATCAATGCGCTGATAAAAGCCGTGACCAAGCCGATGGCAAACATGGGTGCATCGTTCCAACTCAACAGCTCGCGTTGCTTCAACACCGAGTAGGCACCAGCACCCATCAACGTGGGAATGCCCAAGTAAAAGCTGAACTCGGCTGCAGCCTTGCGCGAAAAGCCGAGCATCATCGCGCCAATGATGGTGGCACCTGAACGGCTTGTGCCCGGCAACAAGGCCAGGCATTGAATGAAGCCCACTTTCAATGCATCCAAGGCGGTGATGTCGTCAACGCTGCGCACGCGGGCCATTTGTTCACCCCGAACCGCGTTGCCACCGTCGCGCTTGCGCTGACGCGACTCGACCCACAAGATGATGAACCCGCCCACGACAAACGCAATGGCAACTGGCACCGGATGAAACAGTTTGGCCTTGATGGCACTGCCAAAGGAAAGACCCAACACCACAGCAGGCATGAAGGCGATCAAGAGGTTCAACCCAAAACGCTGGGCGATTGGGTCATGGGTGATGCCGCGAACGGTCGCCGAAAGCTTGCGACGGTATTCCCAAACAACCGCAAACATCGCGCCCGTTTGAATGGCAATCTCAAACACCTTGACAGTCTCACCCGTCATGCCGATGAGTGATGCCGTCAGAATCAAGTGACCCGTGGACGAAATAGGCAAAAATTCAGTAAGACCTTCGACGATGCCCATGACGGCTGCCTGAATCCATAACGTCAAATCCACAACACACTCCCCGGTTGATCGGCAACGTCCCAGACTACTTATCGCGCCGCGTGACGCCGGATCATATCGAGGCAAAACCATGCTTCACCAAGGTCGTGGTGGTCCTGGGACAATTGCTGCTATGGAATCCCATGCACCGTGTCAAGCTTCACCCGCATGAGCCCTAAGCACCGGTACGCCGTCACGTTGGCAGCGGGTGCGTTGCTTTTGGTTGCATTGGGTGGATGCGCCACCGTGCAGGATCAACTTGACTCTGTACCGGAGGCCACCTCACCAGCGTCGAACGCGTGCCACGCGTGGTTTGATGCCGTTGACCGTGAGGTGGAGTCCAACAGCGTGCGCGACGCTGAAGCGACTCCCATTGAGAACTTTCCTGCACTTCGAGTCAATCGATTCTTAGCGTCCTACCGCAACGATGTCGAAGCGCTGTCGCGCATGACGGCATGGGTTGCGCACCTTGGTGCACTGGACCAAGCGGGGCGAAGGCATGAGTTCTTGAATCTCCCGCCGGCGGCTTTGCAAAACCTGGGGGTGGACTCAGCCGCGCAAGCATTGGGTCGCAGTCAAACGTGTCGCGACTTGTTGGTGTCTCTGACCATGGGAAGCCCCGAAAAGCGAACATTGCTACGCACGACTGCCCGCGTGCCCGACAACTACCAAACCTGGAAACGCTTGGTAGGGCTCTATGCAGTGACCAAAGTGCCGTTTCTGGATGGGGTGAGGCGGTGGGAGTCCAACGCGCTATCGTCACTGCAGCGTCCTCAAACGACTGCATCTGGCAGCGACATGGTTCGCTACGAGAGCCCTGCACCCCGGGCGTCAGCAGAAGAGGTTCGGGCATTGATTCATGCGATACCGCGTGATGCATTGGGTGTTCCATGGTTGAGTGAGACCACAAGTCAACTGCTGCTGAACACCTATGCACCGAGATTCGACATCGAAACCGCTGCGTCCTTTGATCGGCCTGGGCGTTTGCACTGGGCGAGCGAAAACGCAGTCACGCCAACCGTTGACCACGAGAAACCGGCACTCTACGTGCGTCACGCTTTCACGCGTTGGGGTCGCCAAGTTCTGATTCAACTCGTGTACACGGCTTGGTTTGCCCAGCGACCTGCTGAAGGGCCATTGGATTTGCTTGCTGGGTCCTTGGACGGAGTCACTGTGCGAATCACCTTAGGACCCCATGGTGAACCCTTGATGATCGACACCATGCACCCCTGTGGCTGCTACCACATGTTCTTTCCCACGCAAGGTGTGACAACCAAACCCGCGCCGGATGACGCTGCAGAATGGGCGTTCACCCCCAAGACCCTGCCGGCCTACTCGGCGCAAGATCGCTTGGTGGTTGGCATCGCGTCGGCAAACCACGACGTGGTGGCCATGCAAGTGGAGCCCCGAGCAGGCCTACCAAGGCCCGCCAACGTGTCCCTGACTTTGCACAACGACGCAACACTTCAGTCTCTGCCGCGCGCTGTGGGCCAACGTCAAAGCATGTTTGGCAACGACGGCGTGGTTCGAGGGACGCAACGCTTGGAGCGCTTGGTCTTTTGGCCGATGGGTATTGACGACCCTGGCGCGATGCGGCAGTGGGGTCGACATGCCACAGCGTTTGTGGGGCGAAGGCACTTTGACGACGCCTTTTTGTTGGACCAACGGTTTGAGCTTCCCCCCAACGATCGCTAACGGTCAAGCCGGCCTGGGCGCTTGCGTGAATCGAATGTCCAGGCCCCGCTCGGTCACCGTCAGCGCAGCGGCGTGCAGCGACAACTGACGCAACGCATCAGCGCGTTGATTCGACAACTTAACGACGGTCATGTCCTCCAGCAAGCGCTGCGTCACTGCCTGGGCAACGCCTTGCCACGTGCTGGACAACGATGGGCCAGCGTCCAATGCGACGCTGCTGACTTGAACGTTGGCAAGGCGCGCTGAATAGTCCTTGGGCTCAAAACGCAAACCGTACTCAAACCCAATCAGCCCTTGAGTTGATCGACCAAAAATGCGCTCCCGTGCCTGGATGGTGAGCTCGGTGGCCAAGCGATTGGTCTGCGGCAACAAGCGCAATTTGGGCAATCGAAGCACCACGTCGATCGCATCCAGCACACGCTGCTCGCGGGGGAACTGTCGCTCGACGGCGGCGACCAGGTCCGCCATTGATACGTGAAAGCGCGTCAGGTCCGTCAACGCCACACATCCCATGGACCCAAGCACCGGCATGGACAGCCCCAACCCCAACACGCCCATCAGGCGCCGACGGCGGCGGCCGATGAATGGCGTGGCAGGGATGTTGATAGCCTGGTGGACAAGTATTTGTTTTGGCATGGTTAGCCCCAAAAAGAGTGAAGGCAGCACACACGCTGCCCCGGCACAAGGCCAGTGGTTCCGTCCCTGCATAGAGACTTTCAAGCCGCGCAAAACCTCATGTTACATTAATGACCAATCAGTCAGTAACAGCAAGCCAACGTGTTGCGTCCAAATTCATTTCTGCACTTTTAAACCGCAAGTGCCCATGCCGTCACTCCAACCCATGACGCCCTCCATGTCACCGCCGTCGCTGGCCACGCTCGCCCCCCATGCGCCCGCAACGCGTCGACGTCGCAAAGAGGATCGCCCATTGGAGCTGCTGCAGGCCGCACTTGACGTGTTCGTCGAAAAAGGCTTTGGCAGTGCACGGGCGGAGGACGTGGCCGCACGTGCCGGCGTTTCCAAGGGTACGCTGTACCTTTATTACCCGAGCAAAGAGGCGTTGCTCAAGGCAGTGATCAAACACTACTTTTCAGCCTCTGTGAAGTTGGGCGCCGTGGTTCTGGCGACGCACCCGGGCCAGGTCGGGCCGCGCATGCGGCAGTTGTTGGCTGACTCGTGGACACAGTTGTTGAACAGCCCCGCCTCGAGTGTGGTCAAGATCATCTTCACCGACGCACGGAACTTTCCCGACATTGCCGACTTCTACGAACGCGAAGTCATTCAGCCCATTCATGCCATGGTGGGGCAAATGATTGAGCGTGGCATCGAGCAACACGAATTTCGGCCCGTGCACGTGAGTGATGCCGTTCACTCCCTGCTGATGCCATTTGTGATGCTGTGCTTGCACAAGCATTCGGTCGGCGCTTGCAGCTGCGTCATCAGCGAACAAGACGCGCGGCGATTCATCGCCAACCACTTGGACATCGTGTTCAGCGGGCTCGAGCTGCGCGCCGAACCACGCCACCCGAATGCCCCGGTTCTGCCCCCCAAGACGCTGCCGCCTGCGCTCGCGCGTCGCTCCAAAGGTGTTTGCAAATGAAGCGTCAAGCCTGGTTCATCGTCATCGGTTTGGCGTTGGCCGGCGCCGTCGGATGGGGCGCCCTGAAGGGACGGTTAGCGCCTGCAAAGACGTCCGCTGCCGTGCCCGACGCAGCGACACCGGCAGTGGCGGTTTCCCGATTGGAATTGGCGCCGGGTGATGTGGCACGAGCTGCCGTTGTGACCCTCTCGCGCAACGTGGAAGCATCAGGCAGCGTCAAAGCAGTCAGCAGCGCCATGGTAAAAGCGCGCGTGGTTGGAGAGCTGCGCAACTTGACCGTGCGCGAGGGCGATACGGTGCGGGCCGGGCAAGTCATCGGGCAAATCGACACCGTCGAGTCCGACCTGCGACTGCAACAAGCCCGGCAGCAGGCCAACGCCAGCCGCGCTCAGTTAGACATCGCGCAGCGCGCACTCAAAAACAACCAAGCCCTTGTCAACCAAGGTTTCATTTCTGCCACGGCGCTAGAGACCTCGGTGGCCAACGAGGCTGCCGCCGCGGCCAATCTCAGTGCCGCGAATGCCGCCGTGTCCATCGCCAACAAATCGCGCAGCGACGCCACCCTCAAGTCGCCGATTTCTGGCCAGGTGTCGCAAAGGTTGGCGCAACCAGGTGAGCGCGTGGGCATCGATGCACGCATCGTCGAAGTGGTTGATCTTTCGCGCATGGAACTCGAAGCCGCTGTGCCACCCACCGACGCTGCCGAGTTGCGTGTGGGGCAGCGTGCGTCACTGCGGGTAGAGGGCATCGCCAACCCGATTTCGGCGACAGTGGCTCGCATCAGCCCGAGCGCCCAGGCGGGTTCGCGTGCCATCTTGGTCTACCTGGCGCTGGAACAAAATCCGGCCCTGCGTCATGGGCTGTTTGCACGCGCCAGCGTGGCGGTTGAACAGCGTCGGGTGTTGGCCGTGCCTGCGACGGCGGTTCGCCGCGACCAAGGCCAACCCACCGTCCCTGCTGTCGCTGATGGGGTCGTTACCAACAAAGCAGTGACGTTGGGTGCGACCGGACTGGCCAACGAACAAAGCATGACCGAGATTCGCAGCGGCCTGGTTGACGGCGAACAAATCCTCATGGGCAGCGTAGGGGTCGTGCGTGATGCAACCCGCGTCGCCCTGCCCCGTGCCGCGCCGCCACCCGCCGCAGCGACACCGGGCGCGGCGTCCGCCAGCGCCGCGCGTTAACAAGGACGCTGCACCATGTGGTTCACCCGCATCTCGATCAAGAATCCCGTGCTCGCCACGATGATGATGCTTGCCTTTGTGGTGTTTGGCTTGGTGGCGGTGAAGCGCCTCAAGGTCGAGCAGTTTCCCAATGTCGAGTTCCCCACGGTGGTGGTGCAGATCGACTACCCAAGCGCCGCGCCCGAGATAGTCGAAACTGAAGTCACGCGAAAAGTCGAAGAGGCCATCAACACGATTGCTGGCCTGAACCAACTTTCGTCGCGAAGCTACGAAGGCACTTCGGTGGTGATTGCGCAGTTCAATCTCGACATGGACGGGCGCAAAACGGCCGACGACGTTCGAGAAAAACTGGCCATCGTCAAATCAACCTTCCGCGACGAAGTCAAAGAGCCACGCGTCTCGCGCTTCGACCCCACCTCCCGCCCGATTTTCACCTTGGCGCTTACGTCGCCCGACAACCGTGTGAGTCAGCAGGCCTTGACGTCGTACGCTGACCAGGTTGTCAAAAAGCGGCTTGAGAACGTGCGCGGTGTGGGCGCGGTCACGCTTGTGGGTGGTGTCAAGCGAGAGGTCAACCTTTACGTCAAGCCATCGGCCATGGAGGCCCTGGGGGTGGGTGTGGACCAAGTCATGGCCGCCGCCCGAACCGAAAACCAAGATCTGCCTGCGGGTGCGCTGCGGTCCCGCGACACCGACCGCGTGGTCCAAGTGCAAGGTCGCCTCCAGAACCCTGAAGATTTTGGGCAAGTGATCGTGGCGCGACGCAACGCGCAACCCGTGCGGTTGTCGCAAGTCGCCGATGTGGTGGACGGACCCGAAGAAACCGACTCGCTGGCGCTTTACAACGGCAAACGCACGTTGGCACTCGAAGTGCAAAAAAGTCAGGGGGAAAACACCATCGATGTGGTCGATGGATTGCTCAAAGCCATCGACAGCTTCAAAACGCAACTGCCAAATGGCATGCAAGTGGCCGTGGTTCGCGACGCATCAAGGCCCATTCGGGTGTCGGTGGCCAACGTCCAGCGAACGATGATTGAGGGTGCTGTGTTGACGATCGGCATCGTGTTCTTGTTCTTGAACTCGTGGCGATCAACCGTTATCACCGGCCTGACCCTGCCCATTGCGCTGGTGGGCACGTTTGCCTTCATGCACTTGTTTGGTTTTTCGATCAACGTCATCACACTGATGGCCTTGAGTCTGTGTGTAGGCTTGCTCATCGATGACGCGATCGTGGTGAGAGAAAACATCGTGCGTCACGTGCAGATGGGCAAGAGCCCACGCGAAGCGTCGTTGGCAGGCACGGAAGAGATTGGATTGGCGGTGTTGGCCACGACCTTGTCTATCGTGGCCGTGTTTTTGCCCATCGGCTTCATGGGCGGCATCATTGGCAAGTTCTTCCACGAGTTTGGCATCACCATCGTGGCCGCAGTGATGATTTCCATGTTCGTCAGCTTCACCCTTGACCCCATGCTTTCGTCGGTGTGGCATGACCCTGCCATTGACCGCGAAGGCAAACCGTTTGAACCCAAAACGCTGTACGACCACACACTCGGGCGCGTGACGCACGCAGTCGACCGCGCGTCGCGCCGCGTTGGCGACCTCTATGTGCGCGTGCTGGATTGGAGCCTCGCGCATCGCAAGTCCACCCTGGCGCTGGCCGTGGCCACGCTGGCGGGCAGCTTCGCGCTGCTGCCACTGCTGGGCACCGAATTTGTACCCAAAGCTGACTTTGGTGAAACGACCGTGAGCTTTCACACGCCGATAGGCTCGTCCATCGAAACCACCGAGATGCGGGCGCAACAAGTGGACGCCATTCTGCGTGAATCACCCGAGGTCAAGTACACCCTCGCCACCATCAACACCGGGCAATCGCAGGGCCGCATCTATGGCCAGGTGTACGTGCGCCTGGTGGACCGCAAGGATCGAAAGCTAACGGTTGATCAATTGTCAGCGCCATTGCGTGAGCGGCTATCACGCGTGGCTGGCATCACCGTCACCCATGTCGGCTTGCTTGACGCTGTGGGCGGGCAAAAGCCCATCTCGTTGTCGGTGCAAGGCCCCGATTTGAGCGAGCTGCAGCGCTTGTCGATGGCACTTGCAGCAAGGCTGCAAAACGTCCGTGGCTTGGCCGACCTCGACAGCAGCATGAAGGCTGATCGCCCCACCATCGCGGTGGAGGTCAAGCGCGACGCCGCGTCGGATGCTGGGTTGTCGGTCGGTGCCATCACGAACACCTTGCGCGCCCTGATCGGCGGCACCACGGTGGGTAATTGGCGCGCCGCTGACGATCAAAACTACGATGTCAAAGTGCGCGTGGCGCCGCGCGACCGCAGCAGCCGTGACGATTTGGCGCACCTGGGAATCATGGCAGGGCTGAACGCAGACGGCTCGGCGCGCATCGTGCGGCTGTCACAAGTGGCAGACATCAAACCAGCTTGGGGTGCCAATCAGATCAACCGCCGCGATTTGCAACGCGAAGTGGAGCTCACGGGCAACGTGTTGCCGCCGCGCTCGTTGGGTGAAGTTTCAGCCGACATCCGTCGCGTGTTGGCCGATACCCCCTTGCCACCCGGCTATGCGGTGCGCTTTGGCGGCGCCACCAAGGACATGCAAGAGAGTTTTTCGTACGCGCTCACGGCACTGGCCATGGCCGTTGTGTTCATCTACATGATCTTGGCGTCACAGTTCAAAAGCTTCTTGCAGCCCCTTGCGCTTATGAGCTCACTGCCATTGACCCTGATCGGCGTGATTGCAGCCTTGTTGGCGTTTCGTTCAACGATGAACCTTTTTTCGGTCATCGGCGTGGTGATGCTGATGGGCTTGGTCACTAAAAATGCGATTCTCTTGATTGATTTTGCGATACGGTCACGCAACGACGGCATGAATCGCCATGATGCGCTGCTGCACGCCGCGCGCGTTCGGTTGCGCCCCATCTTGATGACCACCTTGGCCATGATCTTTGGCATGGTCCCCCTGGCGTTCGCCTTGACTGAGGGCAGCGAACAGCGTTCGCCGATGGGGCAGGCTGTTATCGGGGGCGTGATCACGTCATCGTTGCTGACGTTGGTGGTGGTGCCAGTGGTGTTTACGTACCTCGACGACTTGTCGACGTGGTTCAGGCGCCGCCTTTTTGGACATCCGGTACACGCCCCTTAAAATGCATGCAAGCAACCCTCAGTCGCAGCGCGTTGCATCCTTTCACGCATGCCGCCCCCAGCCCGAAGAGTCAACACCATGAATTTTGAGCTAGCCCGCTTCAACATGATCGAGCAACAAATCCGCCCTTGGGATGTGCTTGACCAAAATGTCTTGTCGTTGCTCGCGATCGTCAAGCGCGAGGACTTTGTACCCAGAGCGTGGCGAGAGTCGGCCTTTGCCGATACCGAGGTACCGCTGGTGGAAGGGGGCATCGGCGGACGTGTGATGTTGTCCCCCAAAGTTGAGGCTCGCATGTTGCAAGAGCTGCACGTGGGGCACCACGAAAAGGTGCTGGAGGTTGGCGCTGGATCGGGCTACGTTGCAGCCTTGCTGGCCTACGGTTCGCGTCAGGTTCACACGATGGAAATTGACGCTGACATGGCGGATACCGCCCGCGATAACCTGCGGCGCGCCGGCATCAGCAATGCCGTCGTGGTGAAGGGTGACGGCAGCGCTGGGCTCAATGCTGAGGCACCATTTGACGCCATCATGCTTTCGGGGTCGGTCGCCCAAGCTCCGTCCGTGTTGCTTGACCAGCTCAAAGTGGGTGGCCGATTGGTCGCCATCGTGGGTCACCCACCGGTGATGCATGCGACGCTGTACACGCGTGTAAGCGCCGAGCAATGGCGAGAGGATGTGCTCTTTGACACCGTTGCGCCTCGCCTGGTTGGTTTCTCTGAACCCTCGAAGTTTGAATTTTGAACATGTCAACATGCCGCCAGTGCGGTGGCCGATGGTGGTGCGAGCACAACCAACCGACCAGCGCCAGCAACGTTTCATCGCAAGCGTACAACCGTTCGTCGCATCACTGTGCCCGCCCCACCCTGGGCTCAAGCACACTCCAAGGCTCCATCCAGGACTGATCAACATGACCCCTTATCGGCAGCCCCCATCCCAGCGTCGCGTCTCGGTGCGTCTCGCATCGAACGGTCGCTTCGTGTTTCGTGCTGCAGTCACCGCAGCGCTCGCGCTGCTGGGGGCGGCGGCAGCCCACGCGCAATCCCTGCAAGACCTCTATACAGCCGCGCGGGCCTATGACGCAAGTTACCTGGCCACGCGCGCCCAAGCGGACTCGACCACCCATCGAACCTCTCAAAGTTACGCGCTCAAGCGTCCCAGCGCCAACCTCCTGGGCAACGTGGGCCGTGGGTACACCAACCCTCCAGCAAGCGCCACCAACCCCGCAGGCGTCAACATCAACACGAACACCAGCGGCCTGACGCTCAATGCACGCCAACCCCTTTTCAACCGACAAAGTGACGCCTCGATCGAGCAAGCTGACAAGGCGCTCGAAGTAGCCCAAACCGACTTGACACAAGCCGAACAAGATCTGATCGTCCGCTTGGCTCAGGCCTACTTTGACGTATTGGCGGCCGAGGACGTGCTTGCGGCAGCGCAGGCCAGCGAAAAGGCCATTGCCGAGCAGCTTGCGTCGGCCAAGCGAAACTTTGAAGTGGGCACTGCCACCATCACCGATGCGCGTGAAGCTCAAGCACGGGCCGACTTGGTTGCCGCGCAAAAAATTGCCGCAGAGAACGACTTGCGGGTGAAGCGCCTGGCACTTGACCAAACGGTCGGGCAAACCAACGTAAGGCCCAACCGGCTGGTGACACCCGCAACGTTGCCACCGGTTGCACCCGACACGCTCGATGTCTGGGTTGACCAGGCCCAGTCACTGCACCCGGCGGTACGCCGCGCTGCTTTGGCACTGGACATTGCAAAACTAGAGACCAAAAAGGCGCGTGCCGGCCACGGCCCCACGATTGACTTGATGGGTTCGGCCGGGCCATCTCGCCTCACCAACAACGGCCAAGGCGGCAACTCGACCACTGCCACGGTGGGTTTGCAGCTGGCGTTACCTCTGTATGCGGGTCACGCCGTCGACAACCGCGTCAAGGAAACCTTGGCCTTGGAGGAAAAGGCCACCAACGACTGGACCAACACGCGCCGCACCTTCGCACAAGTGGCTCGCGCCTCTTTCATTGGCGTGCAATCGGGTCGGGCGCAAGTCAAGGCGCTCGAAGCGGCAGAAGGGTCCAGCCGTCTGGCCCTTGAAGCCACGCAAACCGGCTACCGCGTGGGGGTTCGCGTCAATGTGGACGTGCTCAACGCACAAACGCAGCTCTTCCAAACCCAACGTGATTTGGCCATTGCACGCTACAACGTTCTACTAGGAACCTTGAGACTCAAACAAGCTTCAGGTCAACTGGTGCCCTCTGACCTGGCGGCGCTCGACGCGCTTCTGGTGAAGGCGCCTTGACACGCTACTGACGGCGACGCACGCCACGCGCATGGGGCCGCTGGCGCCGCCATTCAAGAACGGGACGCCAGCGATGCGGTCACGGTTTGGGCAATGCGAAGCACCATGCGGTCGGTTGCACCGCGGTGCATGGCTGCAAAATTAAAGGCCCTCTCGACCCAGGCATTGCGCTCGTCATCGTGTGCCAATTTGATGGCACGCTCGATGCCGTCGCGCATGGTTTGCACGCGAATGGCAGCCCGAGATTCAAGCGCCAATTCAGATGCTTCGGCAAAATTAAAGGTGTGGGGCCCCATGACGATAGGGCAACCACACGCAGCCGCTTCAATGAGGTTTTGCCCTCCCAACTCGGCAAAACTACCGCCCAATAGGCATACATCAGAGGCGGCATAGTAAACAGGCATCTCGCCCAGCGAGTCACCCAGCCAAACGTCCACTTCGCCGTGCTCGAACGATGGGCGGTCCCCCCACTCAGTGCGCCGGGCCATGGTCAATCCCCTGCTGCGCACCATGTTGGCCACGTCACTGAAACGCTGCGGATGGCGCGGCACGATCAGCAACAAAGGGCGCGGAGGCGGCAGCTTCACCCAAGCGTCCAACAACATCAACTCCTCGCCTTCACGGCTCACCGCCATCAGGACCACTTCGCGTGTCAACGGCGTTCGCCAACCCAGTCCCATCGCCAGCATTTTGGGCGGTGGATTGACATCAAATTTGAGGTTGCCGCAAACCTCGACTGGTTGTGCACCCGCATCCCGAAAACGCTGAGCGTCAGGGATGGACTGCGCCAAAACGCGCGAAAACAGCTGCACTGCGGGCCGCAGCACCGTGTCAAAGCGGCGCCCCCGCTCCAGACTTCGCTGCGACAGTCGGGCATTGGCCAAGATCATGGGGACCCCTGCACGTTTGGCCTCTTGCATCAGATTGGGCCAAATCTCGGTCTCCATCACAACGCCCACCACGGGTCGGAATTGCTGGAAAAACTGGCGCGTGGCGCGTGGGACGTCGTAGGGCAACCAGGTTTGCACGTCGTGCTCGCGAATGAACTCCCGTCCGGCCTCGACGCCCGTGGCCGTGCTGCAGGTCAACAACAAGCGTGCTGCAGGAAACTTCAACCGAAGCGCTTCTACCAAGGGTTTGGCCGCGCGTGTCTCTCCCAGTGAGACCGCGTGAACCCACAGGAATACCTCGCCACGGGCGTGGCGCTTCGTCAATCGCTGACGGTAGCGCCCAAACCGTTCGCCCAATCGCTTGCGGTACGAAGGCTCGCTGCGACCACGAAGCCAGAGCCGCGCCACGTAAACAGGCGCCAACAGCCACAACGCCGCGTTGTAAAGCTTGTGGGCGACCGTGGCCTGAAATGTCACGTCATCGGTCTCTCGCGGCAAAGCTTGGCGGTGCGCTCAATGCGTCGCTTGGGCAATGACTGCATCGGGTTTGACAGCCCGCAACTGCGCCATGAACGTGGCCTCGATGCGTGCCAACGCCGCAGGGGTGTGTCCTTCAAACCGCATCACCAACACGGGCGTGGTGTTGGACGCCCTGATGAGCCCAAAACCATCGCTGTACTCTGCGCGCAGACCGTCGATGGTGATCACTTCGGTTGCACCCGGAAACTTGGCCACCTTGCGCAAGGCTTCAACCAAAGCATGGTGTTCACCCTCCGCGCAAGGCACATTGAGCTCGGGGGTCGAGTGGCTGGTGGGCAATCGATTGAGCACTTTGCTTGGGTCTTTGCTGCGGCTCAAAATCTCAAGCATGCGCGCCGCCGTGTACGTGGCATCGTCAAACCCGTACCACCGTTCACCGAAAAAGATGTGCCCACTCATCTCGCCAGCCAAGGGTGATTGGATGGCTTTGAGCTGGGCTTTGATCAACGAGTGCCCGGTCTTCCACATCAAGGGTTTGCCACCCGCTGCGCGGATCACCGGCGCCAAGCGCTGCGTGCACTTAACGTCGTAAATGATTGTGGCCCCGGGATTGCGCGACAGGACATCCTGAGCCAACAACATCAGTTGCCTGTCGGGGTACATGATGTTGCCCTCTTTGGTGACAAGCCCAAGGCGATCTCCATCGCCGTCAAACGCCAACCCCAGCTCGGCGCCCTCACGCTTCACCGTAGCAATCAATTCTGCAAGATTCTCGGGCTTTGACGGATCAGGATGGTGGTTGGGGAAGTCGCCATCCACTTCGCTGTAAAGCTCGATGACGTCGCAACCCAGTGCTCGCAAAATAGTAGGTGCCGTGGCGCCGGCCACGCCGTTGCCCGAATCCACCACCACCTTCATGCGTCGCGCCAATTTGCAATCGCTGACAATGCGATGTTGGTATTCGTCGATGATGTTCATCGCGCCTACCCGACCCTTTTGGGTCACGTAGGTTTCTTGCTCCATGGCTTTGCGCAAATTCTGAATCTCATCGCCGTAGATCGCGCGCCCCGCCAGAACCATTTTGAATCCGTTGTAATCCTTGGGGTTGTGGCTGCCCGTGATTTGGATGCCACTGCTGCAGCCGTGATTGCCGCGGGTGGCGGCGACGTAATACAACATGGGCGTTGTCACCATGCCGATGTCCACCACGTCCAGGCCGGTCGAAGCCAATCCTTTGACAAGCGCTTTGATGAGGGACGGCCCCGACAGACGGCCATCGCGCCCCACAGCAACCGCCTTTTCACCAGCTGCCAGGGCTGCCGTGCCAAAAGCCCTTCCCAGGTGCTCTGCAAAATCGTCGTCGATGGTTTTGCCAACGATGCCTCGAATGTCATAGGCCTTGAAATTGGAAGCATGAACTTTCATGTCGGAGCGGTCCTCAGTTGACGTTGCGGTGCGGGTGGCGTGACCAATTGTAGGCAGCCGATGGCGCGGCGGGCGATTGCATCGTGTGCAATGCGACGCCGCGACGCGTGGTCGCGCTGTGAGATAGGCACGGTTTATCAACGCTCAAAGCCAGAAGCGCCCCGACCTGCGTCTCTAAATGCACGCGTCCGAAAACGGCTAGCCTGGGGGCAGCGGGCGACTAAGATGCACGGCATGCCATGGCACGAAGACTCCGCATACGCCGCCTTGCTGGCGCGAGATGCCCGTTTTGACGGGCAGTTCTTCGTGGGTGTGACGTCGACTCACATCTATTGCCGCCCCGTATGCCGCGTGCGGGTGCCCATGCGCAAAAACTGCCGGTTTTATGGCAACGCTGCGCAGGCGGAGGCGGACGGGTTTCGTCCCTGCCTTCGTTGCCGCCCCGAGTTGGCACCCGGCCTGTCGCTGATCGATTCACCCCACGCGTTGGCCGACCACGCTGCCAAGCTGCTCGAGCGCGCTGCGCGCCATGGCGACGAGGTCAACATGGAGTCCGTCGCCAAAGCTTTGGGGGTGACCACGCGCCACATGCGCCGCATTTTTGCCTTGGCACATGGCGTCACCCCGATCGACTATCTAACCACGTCAAGGCTGCTCTTTGCCAAGCACCTGCTCACCGATACGCAGCTTCCAGTGACCCAAGTGGCCATGGCGTCGGGCTTTGGCAGCCTGCGGCGGTTCAATGCGTCTTTTTTAGCGCGTTACCGCATGGCACCAACCGCGTTGCGAAAGCAAGTCGTTGGTGGCGGCAGCGGTGCGTCTCACCGCGACTCGATCGATGTGCGCCTCGCGTTTCGCCCGCCCTACGATGTGCAGGGTGTCATGAAGTTCTTTCACGCGCGCGCCCTGGTGGGTATTGAGTCGGTTGACATGAGCGCCCGAACGATCACGCGGTCACTCACTGTAGGGTCACACACCGGGTGGGTGCGGGTCGAGTTCTTGCCCACTGATCATCGTGTCAAAGTGAGTTTGTCTCCTTCGTTGCTTCCCGTGCTCGGGCGCGCCATCGATCAGGTGCGGCATGCGCTGGATCTTGACGCGCAGCCAGACGCCATTGCGCGGGCTCTTCAATCGGTACCGGCTCCTCAGGTGCAGGGGCTGCGGCTGCCGGGTTGCTTCGACGGATTTGAAGCGACGGTGCGGATCATTCTTGGACAGCAAGTGACGGTTGCTGCAGCACGCACGCTGGCCCAACGCTTGGTTGCTGCCTTTGGCAGACCCCTAGCGACCCCGCACGATGGGATCGTGCGCTTGTTTCCAACACCCCAAGCGCTGGCACAAGCAAGTGACGAAGCCATCGGCACCCTTGGCATCGTCAAGTCTCGAGTGCGGGCCATCAAAGCGGTAGCACAAGCTGTGATCCTTGGCGATTTGGCTTTGGACCGGGATGCACCACTGCAGGCCACGCTGGCCACACTGCAGGCCCTACCAGGCATCGGTGAATGGACGGCTCAGCTGGTGGCTTTGCGCGTGTTGGCATGGCCTGATGCCTTTCCTGCAGCGGACATCGGCGTGCTGCGAGCGTTGGGGTTGAAGCGCCCCGCTGCTGCCCAAGCACTGGCGGTGGCGTGGCAACCCTACCGCTCGTACGCAGTGATGCAACTTTGGCAATCCTTGGAGACCGGAACATGAACCCTAAACTGCCCAACCATTTGGCCATTTCGCGCATCCCCACCCCCTTGGGCGACATGACCATTGCGGCCACCGATCGGGGCGTGTCAGGTGCTTGGTTTGACGACCAAAAGCACCGACCGGCCGACATCACTGCGCTCTCGCGTGGGGTCGCGTCCGGCACTGCCGGGAGCCACATCGACACGCTTTTGTCTTGGTTTGAGGGTTATTGGCAGCACGGTCAAAGTGACGTTGTCGTGGCCATGGATCCCCAGGGTACCGCGTTCCAGCTCAAGGTGTGGCGTGCGCTGTTGCACATTGCACCAGGCGCCACCACCACGTACGGCAACATTGCGCGCGACGTCGGCACGCCCAAGGGCTCGCGGGCCGTTGGTGCTGCAGTCGGGCGCAACCCGTTGGGCATTTTGGTGCCATGCCACCGCGTCGTTGGGCAAGACGGTTCTCTCACGGGGTACGCCGGCGGCTTGCCACGCAAGCGATTTTTGCTCGCACTTGAAGCCAAAGCCTGTCCGTCTGCCCATCACCATCAAGGCTTGTTTTGAACCTCCGTCAGACTTTTGAGCTTTTGCTGTTGGCCGCCATCTGGGGCAGCTCCTTTTTGTTCATGCGCATCAGCGTTGCGGAATTCGGCGCCGCGCCGCTGGCCGCGACACGTGTGTGGGGTGCAGCATTGATGCTCGTCCCGTTGGTGGCCATGCGCGGCGAACTTGCATCGCTTCGTGTGCATTGGCGTCCCGTCTTTTGGGTGGGGCTGTTTGGCTCGGGACTGCCATTTTTTCTTTTTGGATGGGCCGCGAATGCGCTGAGCACAGGCGTGATGTCCATTTTGAATGCCACCACGCCCATGTGGGGCGCCGCAATAGTTTGGATTTGGTTGGGTGAAAAACTCAGTGCCTTGCGCGTGCTGGGGTTGTTGGTAGGAACGGTGGGTGTTGCATGGTTGGCGTGGGACAACGCAACCATCAAAACTGGCGACCACGGCGTGGTGCCCGCCTTGGCCATTGGTGCGTGTTTGTTGGCCACGCTGGGTTACGGATTCGTGGCCGCATTGATCAAGAAAAAACTTGTCGGTGTGCCACCCATGGCCATCGCTGCAGGCAGCCAATTGGGGGCAGCTGTTGCCTTGACGGGACCCGCGATGGCACAGTGGCCCATCCAAGCCCCAGGCACGGCCGCCTGGATCAGTGCCTTGACGTTGGCCGCACTTTGCACCGGCGTGGCCTACGTCTTGTACTACCGTTTGGTCACCACCGTGGGGGCGTCCAACGCCATGACAGTGACTTTTTTGATCCCACTCTTTGCGGTGCTTTGGGGCGCGATTTTTTTAAACGAGGCCGTGACAGTGTCCATGCTTGCTGCGGGAGGCCTGATCTTGCTTGGTACGGGGCTATCGACAGGCGCACTTGGCCCCAAGCGCGCTTAACAGGCTGTTGAGCATCGACACCGCACACGCACGCTGCACAAGCAGGGACGTTGGCAAGGCTTAGCGCAGGCTCGATGACTTCCGTCAATCCAATCCGGTGATAACGTTGGGGCTGTTGCATTGTTCGCAACCGCATCCAGTGAGAGGACCCATGAAACACCCACAACCCCACCTGCGTTTGGCTTTGTTGCTCGCGACCGCGGCCACTTTGGCCGCCTGTGCTGGCAACAACCCCTTTCAACGTGACAGCAGCGGCCAAGCCGCTTCAAGCCCGGCGCCTGCAGCACCAGCGGCAGCGCCCGCCCCCAAAAGCCAGCCCGCTTGGATGAATGCCAGCGGCGAAGTCATCGATTCCAAAAACGTCGAAGCTGGTTTTGGCGAAAAAGTGAAAGGCCTGGACGGCTGGGAAGGCGAGATCACCGGCAAGCCAGCGCCGGGCACCAAGTTCACCCAGCTCAAGATTGGCATGAGCCGCGCGCAGGCGCAAAGCATCGTCGGCAACCCCACCGATCAAGGCGCTTACGTCACGGGCAAAGCCTGGATCCCTTGGTACTTTGGCTCGGACCGTTACCGCCACGAATTCGCCTACAAGGGCATGGGCCGGTTGATCTTTGCAGGCTCGGGTGGCTTTGACACCAACGCGCACCTGATCTGGATCATTCACAACAAGAGCGACTCTGGGTTTCGTTAAGTCAGCGCCAAGCAGGTCGCACCCAAAGGGCTCTACGCAGAGCCCCTCTTTTTTCATGATTCAACGCAACCAACGGTGACGCTGTGCCAGCCGGCGCGTTGCACCGAAGGTGCCCGCCCCTTGGGCGTTGAGAATCGGCCAAAGGCGCAAGAAGACTTCGGCGCTGGCCAGCGCATCTGCCGAAGCTTGGTGGCGAGCCACGCAGCGAATGTCCAGCGCCTGCATCCACTCGTCCAGGCTTCGGGCCTTGACCTCGGGGTGAATCACGGCCGCCACGTGCTCGATATCAAGCCAAGGATTGCGCAGCGTTGACCCAAGCCGCGCTTGCGTGGCGCCCGACAGCATGGCGCGGTCAAACGCCGCATGAAATGCAAGTAAAGGCGATGACCCCACATAGGCTGTAAAGGCCCGCAGCGCCGCCACGGGATCGACGCCCTCAGCTTGAGCACCAGCACCGATGCGGTGCAAGAGGATGTTGTGTTTGTCAGGGGTCGACGGGGCGCCATCTTGACGCAGGACCACTTCAAAGCTGTCGTGCAACGCAATGCTTGCTCGGCCGGCCGCAAACTTCACGGCGACGGCTGCCACCGAGATCAGCCGGTCACGAGCCGCATCCAGGCCACTCGATTCGGTGTCAAGAACCACCCATCGCTGCGCGTCCAGCGGCGCATGCCAAGGCCATCGCAAGGGCAACATCAGCGTTGATAGTCCAGTTGCAATCGCTGCTGGAGTCGCCGCACACCATGAATCGCCTCTTTAAGGATGCGTTGCTCCATCTCACTGAGGGCGGCCACGTCGATGCTGTTGGCGTTGGGCGGCAAAGCGGCAGGCTCACTGTTGCGCTGAATTTGCACACGCAGCCGCATCCACTGCAAGTACTCAAAGGCGTGCAACCACCCGTCACGCTCTCGATCCGACACGCCAAGCGCACCTGCGGCCGCTTCAAGGCGCCGGTGCGTGTTGGTGGCAACAACACCGTGTGCCAGCGCATAGATTCTGGCGGCGTCAACGATCGGCATCGTGCCGTGCAATTTGAGGTCAAGCCACTGGTGACCATCATGACTAGCAACGTCCAAAGCCCCACGCCAGTTGAGAGGCGCTGGGTTGCGCAGTGTGTTTTGAACCATTTGATGCAAGAACCGCGGCACCTGCGGCGCGCGCGTGCGAACCCATTCGCCCATCGGCTCGAGCAGGCTGGCGCGCCCAGCCAGCGCTCGAAAGTCAAAGTAAATGCTGGCGTTTAATAAATCGTCACCCGAGCCGTGTTCAATCCAGTGCTCAAACCGGGCAATCCACTCAGACTTTGTTTGGCAGCAAGCGGGGTTGCTCGCCATCACTTGCCCCTTGCACAGCGGATAACCGCACGCGTCTAACACCTGATTGACTTCGCGTGCAAAGGCCAACCATGGCGGCCTGTCCCTTTCGGGGTCGTCGCTGACAAACACCAAACCATTGTCTTGGTCGGTGGCAATGGTTTGTTCGCTGCGCCCCTCCGACCCGAAGGCGATCCAACAGGCGTGGGTCATGTCGCAGCCATGGTGGTTGGCGGTTAGGTCAACGATGCGCTGCGTCAGCACGTCGTTCAGGTGGCTGATGAGTTCGGTCAACGCCTTGGCACCGACACCTTGGGCCGTCAGTTGGCGCGCCAATGATCGAACGTCTTCTGCAGCAAGCTGAAGCGCGGACACATCGTTGGCGGCACGAATGCGCCCTCCAACCTGATTGAGGGATCGACGTTGCAACGCAAACAGATCACGCTCGGAAACGATATTCAACACGCGGCCTGCATCGGTCAACGGCACGTGGCGCAACCCATGGCGCGCCATCAGCAACAAGGCGTCTTGCACGCTGTGATGAATGCTCAGCGAGTGCACCGGCGTCGTCATCACCGCGCCGATGGGTGCATCCAAGGGGTACTGCGGCAACGTCACGCGTGCCAAGATGTCAACGTGGGTCACGATGCCCAGCAACTGTTCACCTGCGTCCAGCACCAGCATCGAACCCACACGGCTCGCGAGCATGCGCTCCAGCGCTTCCCGCACCGACGTTTGCGGGCCGCAACTCACGGGCACCTTGCGTGGCAACCCACCCAACGACGACTCCACCGACTGCTCTGCCAAAGCACTTGCGGCGTGCGCAAGCTGCATGGCTTGCCTTGACAGGTCAACCAGGTGCAAGGCACGGCGGCTCAAGAAGTCGGCAAACTCAGGGCTGCTGGCCGACAGCGTTGCCACGTCGTCAGCGCTGACGCGCAGGCAGAACGTGTCCACCACGGCGCTGTAAGTTGCCGTCACCGCGCGCTCGACGGCGACGGCATCAACTGGGAACAAGTCCCCCGCAGCGAACTGAAAGGCATGGGTGGCAGCGACATCGCTCACGCGCTGCGAACTGACAGCACCTTGACGCACAAAATACAAGCACTTGGCGGGCCCATCGCCCGGCGCCAAGACCTGCTCACCCGGGGCAAAGTAGACCTCAGACGCAGCATGGACAAAAGCTTGCACCGCCGCCGAAGGCATGGCGGTAAAGGGCGCAAATTGCTGCAGCTCAGCCGTCAGATGGGCTATCAAATTTGGCGCAGCCGTCTTGACAGGCCCGGGGGCGGTGTTTTGAGGTGTCACAGCCCCATTGTGCGTCGGCGGGCAGACGCCGCCTTGATCTGATGCAAGGCGAGCGTGATCAGGCCATGCGCTGGTAGTAAAGGTTTTGCGGGTGATTGGCTTCGGCAAAAAACAACCAGCGCTCGGCCAACAAGCCAGCGTATTGAACCACGCAGGCAACGCCCAACAGCACCACCGACGGATTGGACAGCCCGGCCACCAACAGCAGCAACGGCACGCCAAAGGCGCCCACAAGGCAGACCCACCGCAGCGTGAGCAGCATGGCTGCAGCGCGGCCATGAAAGAACTCGCGCGTGTTGAACGACCCACCCATGAAGCCCTGCGATTTTTGTTCGATACGCGCGTGCTTGATGCCAATGGCAGTTTGCAGGGTGGATTTGGGCACGAGCCTGGCATTGCGTCGCCACGCGACCAACCTGCCGACCCATGCAGCCACCGTGAACGCCATCGCCCCCAGCAAAAAGAAACGCAACAACTGAGGTGCTGCCACCGCGGCCAAAAGGGCTGCCAACGTGAACCCACTGGCACATCCGAGCAAGGTGAAGTTGATCGGCGTCAGCGGCGTGGCCCACTCGCGCAAAAAGCGAATGCAGGCGTAGATCATTCCAGTGCAGACAAACAGCGCCATGGCAGCCAGCGCCGCCGAGGCACCCACCAACAAGTGCTCCGGCCAAGAAAACCAGTGCGACAGCCCATAGGCCAAAGCCAAGGCGATGAAGACGGGCAACACGATTACTTCGCGCGACATCCACGACGTGCGCCACATCGTGGCCGCCCGCCAGGCACGCGCAGGCCGCCCAAGGTGAAAAAAGGACGCGAACAGACCCAGCGAGGCAAGGATCGCCGCCATCAGCGCACCCATCGCAAAAAAGCGCGGCCCGCCCTCACCACCAAGCCACTGCCTGCCCCCTGCCCACTCAGCGGCAAAAAGCGCCAGCACCAAACCCTGCGCGGCGCCCGCCAGGGTGGTGAAAATCACGATCGAAAGTGCAGGATGCAAGGCAGTGCTCCGCTGGTTTTGCCAAGATTTACCAAGAGGTCACGTCGTCAAGCGAGGGACCGCTGGTCGCAGGCTTGGGCAACTGGCCATCTTTCTTCAAAGGGTTGTCCGAGCGCAGCAACTGGTCAGGCTGCGCACTCATGTCGGTACGCCGGCGCGGCAGGTAATGGTTGGCAGGCTGGGTACCCCACTCGGGCATCACAGCGTAGCCGCCTCGGTCGCGAATGGCCTGTGACACTTCAGAGTCGGCGTCGTGAACATCGCCAAACAACCTGGCGTTGGTGGGGCATGCCAACACGCAAGCAGGCTTGCGATCGCGCGGCTCCAGGTTTTGGTCGGTGATGCGGTCAACGCACAGCGTGCACTTCTTCATCACTTTTTGCTGCTCGTCCAGCTCGCGCACGCCATAGGGGCAAGCCCACGCGCAGTACTTGCAGCCGATGCACTTGTCGTAGTCCACCAGCACGATGCCATCTTCTTTGCGCTTGTACGAAGCGCCTGTGGGGCACACGGGCACACACGGCGGGTCTTCGCAGTGGTGGCAACTCTTGGGGAAATGCACCGTTTGCGTGTTGGGAAACTCCCCCACCTCGAACGTTTGAACGCGGTTGAAAAACGTACCCGTCGGGTCTTTGTCGTACGGGTTGAAATCGGCCAAGGGCCCGGCGGCACCCGAGGTATTCCACTCTTTGCAACTTGTGACGCAAGCGTGGCACCCCACACAAACGTTCAAGTCGATCACCAGGGCAAGTTGAGTCATGGTTGAGCTTTTTGCGTCACTTGGATTGAATGCGTCCGCTGAAGTACGTTTGCCAAAGGCGCCGCGCCCCACCGGCCACACCCGGCAGGCTCTTCATGGGTGCAAACTGCGGCCAGCTCTCTTGCGGTTCGTCGGGCGCTGCAGGGTAAATGCGCACGCGCACGTCGTACCAACCGGCTTGCCCCGTGATGGGGTCGGAATTGGAAACCTTCGCGCCTGCGGGGCCGCCCGCCAGGGGCAGCTCCTCCGAGATCAGGTGGTTGAGCAAGAAACCCCGGCGCGACTCGTTGGCGTCGTCCGACAATTGCCAGGCTCCTTGCGCCTTGCCAATGGCGTTCCACGTCCAAACGGTGCCTGGCTCGACCGCCTCCGAGTGACGGCACATGCAGCGCACCTTGCCCCACTGCGACTCAATCCACATCCACGTGTCGTCCGCAATGCCTGCGGCAAGCGCTGTTTTGGTGTTCACAAACAAGTAGTTGTGCGCATGAATTTGGCGCAGCCACGCGTTTTGCGAATCCCACGAGTGGTACATCGCCATCGGACGTTGCGTGATGGCGGCCAAGGGGTACTTCTGCAAGTCGGTTGCCTGGGTCTCCAGCGGTTGGCTGAAAAACGGCAGTGGATCGAAGTGGCGCTCCACCCGCTCACGCAAGTGCGCCGGGGGTTGCCGGCCCGGGCGCTTGCCTTGCGCGGCGAGGCGAAAGCTTTGCAGCTCCTCGCTCCAGAGTTGAATCAGGATGGGTTCACCAAACCGGCGCAAGCGCACGCGCATGGCCCAGTCCATGTAGCCTTTGTTCCAGTTGCGCATGTACTGGTACGACTGCGGCAACTCATGATGGAAAACGCAGTTGTTCTTGGCGTACATCTCCCACTGGCGCGGGTTGGGCTCACCTTGCATGAACTTGGTGCCGTCGGCACCACGCCAACCGGCCAAGAAGCCGATGCCGGACCCCGGCTCGGTTTGGTAGTTGACGATGAAGTCGGGGTAGTCGCGAAACTTGCGGGTGCCATCGGCATGGGTGAAGGCCGGAAACTTGAGCCTCGACGCCAGCTCGATCAGCACCTCTTGAAACGGCTTGCAATCGCCCGTGATGGGCAGCACGGGCACCCGCACCGAATCCACCGGCCCATCAAATTCTGAGATGGGCCGGTCGAGCATCGACATCACGTCGTGTCGCTCGAGGTAGGTGGTGTCGGGCAGGATCAAATCGGCAAAGGCAGTCATCTCGGACTGAAACGCGTCGCACACCACCAAGAACGGGATCTTGTATTCGCCGCTGCCGTCGTCGCGCTTGTCGTTCAACATCTTGCGCACCTCGGACGTGTTCATCGTAGAGTTCCACGCCATGTTGGCCATGAAGATCATCAGCGTATCGATGGGGTAAGGGTCACCGCGCCAGGCGTTGGTGATGGCGTTGTGCATCAAACCGTGCACCGACAGCGGGTGCTCCCACGAAAAGCCCTTGTCCAACCGCACCGGCTTGCCATCGTCGTCGATGAACAAATCATCGGGCGACGCTGGCCAACCCATGGGCAAGCCACCCAGCGGTTTGTTGGGTTGCACGGCGTTTGGGTTGTTGGGCGGCTTGGCACTGGGTGGGATGGCGCGGGGAACGGCGCCTTGTGCCGGAAGCCCCCGGGTCGATCAATGGTGCCCAGGATGGACATCAGGATGGCCAGCGCCCTTATCGTTTGAAAGCCGTTGCTGTGCGCCGCCAAGCCCCGCATGGCATGAAAGGCCACCGGGTTGCCGGTGACGGTGGCGTGCTCTTTGCCCCACGAATCGGTCCACGCAATTGGCAGCTCGATCTTTTGGTCGCGCGCCGTCATGCCCATCTCGTGTGCCAAGCGTCGGATGGTGTCGGCGGGGATGCCCGTGACGTCTGCCGCCCAATCGGGTGTGTATTGACGCACCCGCTCGGCCAACAACTCAAAGGCCGGCTTGACGGGACGCCCGTCGTCGAGGGCGAAGCTGCCCAGCAGCAACGGGTCAGCGCCTTCCGTGTGTGTGGGCACCGCCTTGCCCGAGAGCCGGTCCCACCACAGCTTGTTCTGTGGAAACATGGGGTTCACTTCGGGGTTGCTGGTGTCTTTGACGTGCAGACCAAACGTGCTACTTGCTTCGTCGGCATCAATCAATTGGCCGGCGTTGGAGTAGCGCACCAGAAACTCGCGGTCGTACAAACCCGTGCGAATCAACTCGTGGATCAGCGCCAGCATCAAGGCGCCGTCGGTGCCCGGACGAATCGGCACCCACTCATCCGCAATGGCCGAATAGCCCGTGCGAACCGGATTGATCGAAATGAAGCGCCCCCCTGCCCGCTTGAATTTGCTGATGGCAATCTTCATTGGGTTGCTGTGGTGGTCCTCGGCGGTGCCGATCATCACAAACAGCCGTGCGCGGTCCAAGTCGGGCCCACCAAACTCCCAGAAAGAGCCCCCCACGGTGTAGATCATGCCGGCGGCCATGTTGACCGAGCAGAAGCCACCGTGCGCGGCGTAATTGGGTGTACCAAACTGGCGCGCAAACATGCCGGTCAGCGCCTGCATCTGGTCGCGACCCGTGAAGAAGGCAAATTTGCGTGGGTCGGTGGCTCGGATGGTCGCCAAGCGCTCTTCGAGCATCTTGAAGGCTTCGTCCCAGGCGATGGGCTCAAACTCGGCGGCGCCCCGCTCGCTCCCAGCCTTGCGCCGCAGGGGTTGGCTCAGGCGCGCAGGTGAGCGCTGCTTCATGATGCCGGCCGAGCCCTTGGCGCAAATCACGCCCTTGTTCAAAGGGTGATCGGGGTTGCCGTCGATGTAGCGCAGCTCGCCGTTTTCAAGGTGCACGCGGATGCCGCAGCGGCAAGCGCACATGTAGCAGGTGGTGTTTTTGACCTCGCGCTGGCGAGGGTTAGCAGTGGCCGTTGCGTCGTGGATGGGGATGCTCATGGGTGCATTTTCGAAAGTCGAACGACCGCGCCTGCTTTGAAACTTGCCGGAAGTACTATTTGAACACCACCGTCTTGCTTCCGTCGACCAAGACCCGGTGCTCGGCATGCCATTTCACGGCCCTGGCCAGCACCACGCTCTCCACATCGCGCCCCAGCGCGGCCAGTTGCGTGGGGTTCATGGCATGGTCAACACGTGCAATGTCCTGTTCGATGATCGGCCCCTCATCGAGGTTGGACGTGACGTAGTGCGCCGTGGCGCCGATCAGTTTGACGCCGCGCTCAAACGCTTGTTGGTAGGGCTTGGCACCCTTGAAGCTGGGCAAGAACGAATGGTGAATGTTGATGGCACGGCCCGCCAATGCCTGGCAGGTGCTGGGCGACAACACTTGCATGTACCGCGCCAACACCACCAACTCGGCACGCACTTCGTTCACAAGCGCCAAAAACTGAGCCTCGGCGCTGGCTTTGGTCGAAGGCGTGACCTCAATCAGGTGAAACGGAATTTTGTAGCTTGTGGCCAAGGCACGATGTTCATCGTGGTTCGAGACGATGGCACGGATGTCAATGGGCAGGCCCTCCGCTTGATGCCTGAACAGCAAATCGTTCAGGCAGTGCCCCTGCTTGGACACCATGATGACGGTGCGTGTGCGCGCAGCCGCACTGAACATCCCCCAGTTCATCTTGAACGCATCAGCCACGGGCACAAACGATTCGCGCAGCGCTTGCAAAGGCATCTGCGCCACGTCAAACCGAACCCGCATGAAAAACAATCCCGTGCTCGGGTCGTTGAACTGGGCGGCCTCGGTGATGTTGGCTTTTTGTGCAACCAAGTAGCCCGTCACCGCATGCACGATGCCCTGGCGATCGGCGCAAGAGAGGGTCACGATGCAGGATTCAGTCAAGTTCAATGTCTCCGTGTGCGGCAGACCACCTCCTGGCCTGAGCGAGGGATGCGTCTGAGCGCCGCTTACAATGGTGTGTTGGTGCCCGTAGGGCCTTGCCATGCAGGGCCCTACAGTTAAACGGGAAGCAGAAGGATGTTACGCGCTCGCGTTGTGTCCCGGCCTGCGCTGCCCCCGCAACGGTACAGCAGACAACACGGTCTGTCTTGCAAGACGTCCTGTCGGTCTTTGCTGTCATGCCACTGAAAGCCTTCGCTTTTGGCCTTGACAGCAGGATAAGTCTGCCAGCCCGGATACCGGCCAACAAGCGGACGAGCCCACCGGGCCGTCCATACCGCAAGCAGCCGCGGGGAGGCGGCGCGCTTGCTTGGGGTTGTTGGGTCTTGTTGCATGTTTCATCGCGTTAGCCCTTGGGCTCGCCTTCCCTTGGCGGGCGCACTTAAGCAATGCTTGGCCCTCGGCGCTTCAGCAATGTTGATGCTGGCCGCCCAGGCGACCACACAAACACAGCCTGCAGATCAACGTGCACCGTCGTCCCAACTGCCCATCACACTGATTGACGACCGGGGCACCAAGATTTCGTTTTCCGCTCCGCCGCAGCGAATCGTCAGCATGCTGCCCTCGTTGACAGAAAGTTTGTGTGCGCTGCACGCGTGCAATCTGCTGGTGGGCACCGACCGCTTTTCCAATTCGCCCCCAAGCGTCGTTGCGCTGCCCAAGCTAGGAGGCCTTGACGACGCGCAGATTGAGCGCATCGTGGGCTTGCGTCCCGACGTGGTGCTGCTTTCAACCGCTGCACGCGTGATTGAACGGCTTGAAGCCCTGGGCGTTAAAGTGTTGGTGCTCGAATCGCGCAATCACGCCGACGTGAAGCGAAGCCTGCAGATCTTGGCGGCGATGCTGGGAAAGCCCGCAGACGGCGAGCGAGTTTGGGCAAGCATCCAGCACGACATGGCGTCGGCAGCCAAGCGCGTGCCCCCCTCGCTGCGAGGCAAGCGGGTTTACTTTGAGGTGGACGCGACGCCGTACGCGGCTGGCGCAAGTTCGTTCATCGGCGAGACGTTGCAAACGCTCGGTGTCAGCAATGCGGTGGCCGCTGACCTGGGGCCGTTCCCCAAGTTGAACCCTGAGCACGTCGTGCGCATGCAACCCGACATCGTGATGGCCAGCGAAGCCAACCTTAGCGACATGCCCAAGCGGCCTGGATGGTCTGCGCTGCGGGCATTGAAAGAAGGCCAACGATGCGGCTTTGGGCTGACGAGTTACGAGTTGCTGGTGCGCCCAGGCCCGCGCATGGGCGAGGCTGCGCTGATCTTGGCTGACTGCCTAGAAACGTTGGTCAAGCCCCGATGACGCGCTCCGTTGACGCACAGCGGCGCCAGCGGCTGGCCCTTCTCTTGTTCATCAGCACGGTGCTGTTGCTGGTGGCAGGGCTTGCGGCCGGCAGCGACGGTTGGTCGTTGTCGAGGCTGATGCAAACCTGGGCGGGGCCCGAAGGCGCGCTCATCATCAACAGCATCCGCGCACCTCGCACATTGGGCGCTTGGCTGACCGGGGCACTTTTGGGCATGGCGGGCGCTGTGGCGCAAGGTCTGTTTCGAAACCCACTGGCTGATCCCTACTTGCTGGGCTCTGCATCGGGTGCATCGCTCGGTGTGGTGATGGTCTTGGTGGCCAGTGCGTTGGCGGGTCAGGCGGTCAGCCTGGCCACCGCGGGTGCGCTGTTGCGCTTTGGCTTGGTGGGTGCCGCCTTTGTCGGAGCCTTGGGTGGCGTGTTGCTCACCTTGGCGCTGGCGCGCGGAGCGCAGCAAAGCACGCGTTTGTTGCTGTCAGGTGTGGTGGTAGGTGTGGTGCTGTCGGCGGTGGGCGACTTGCTCACCACGGTGGCCCCCGACGCCCTCCGAGGAAGGCAGGCCTTCTTGATGGGCAGCACGGGCTTTTTGGGTTGGCAAAGCTGCGTCGCACTGGCCATGGGGCTCGCGCTGACCTTGCCGATGGCCTGGCGGTTGTCGCGCGTGTTGGACGCCCTCACCCTAGGCACTGACACCGCCCGCAGTCTGGGCATGGCGCTGCCGCGCATCCGCCTGGCATTGGTGGCGGCGTTGGCGTTGGCCACCGGGTTGGCTGTTTCGCAGGCCGGCTTGATTGCTTTTGTAGGGTTGGTGGCGCCGCACTTGGTGCGCCAGTTTGCGCCGTCACCGCACGGCTTCACCGTGCTGGCCAGCGCCGCCAGTGGTGGTGCCTTGTTGTTGATGGCCGACGTGCTGGCCCGGTCGTTGATTGCCCCGCAAGAAGTGCCTGTGGGGGTGCTCACTGCAATCCTTGGCGGTGGCTATTTGGTCTGGCTGCTGCATCGTAGGCAACAGGTATGAGCGATTTGTTATCCGCCACAAACGTGTGCGTGCAACTGGGCGACACGCAGGCTTTGCAAGATGCAAGCTTGGTGGTTCGCCCCGGCTGGACGGCCATCGTCGGCCCCAACGGCGCTGGCAAGTCCACCTTGCTGCGGGTGTTGGCAGGTTTGCAGCGCCCCGATCGCGGCGAAGTGCACCTGGGCGGCAAGCCACTGGCGAGTTGGACCTTGCGTGAGCGTGCCGTGCAACTGGCATGGATGGCGCAGCAAGGCGAAACCAGTGGTGATCTGACCGTGCGCGACGTGGTTCAATTGGGCCGCTTGCCCCACCTGGGCCTGTTGACCAACCCAACGGCCCACGACGACGCGTGCGTTGAGCAAGCCATGCACGATGCCGAATGCAGCGCGTGGCAAACCAGACGCTTGCACGAACTCTCGGGTGGTGAGCGCCAGCGCGTGCTGCTGGCACGCGCCCTGGCCGTTGAGGCCAAGCTGCTGCTGCTTGACGAACCCACCGTGCACCTGGACCCGCCCCACCAAGTGGCGCTGGTGCGGCTGATGCGCCAGCAGGCCAATCGCAGCATTGCCGTGGTAAGCGTGCTGCACGATCTTTCGTTGGCGCTCTTGGCCGACCACTTGGTGGTGATGAACAACGGCCGCATCAAAGCCGAAGGGCCTTGCAGCGATGCGGCACTGCAAAGCACATTGATCGACGTCTTTGACGGCGCCATTCGCATCGTGCCGATGGCGTCACGCTGGGTCGCTGTGGCCCACATCGATTCATGAACCACACGCCAGCGGAGTTTCCTGTGCTTACCCCCCTACCCACCGTCCTGCCCGTTGCCAACCACGCGTTGTCGGCGCGCCTTCAGCATCGGCTTGACAAGCTGACCAAACCCCAAGGATCCCTCGGGAGGCTTGAAGCGTTGGCGCTCCACATCGGCCTGATTCAGCAAACCGACGCGCCGCAACTTCATGCCCCTCAAGTGTTGGTGTTTGCGGGTGACCACGGCCTGGCCGCTAACGGCGTGTCGGCTTACCCCAGTGACGTGACTTGGCAGATGGTGGAGAACTTTTGTGCCGGAGGGGCCGCTGTTTGCGTGTTGGCCCGCCAGCATGGCTTGGCGCTCACGGTGGTTGACGCTGGTGTCAACCACAGCTTCACGCCCCGCGATGGCTTGTTGTTGCGCAAGGTTGCCGAAGGCACGGCCGACGCCCTGCACGGCCGTGCCATGACAACGGCCCATTGCGCCCAAGCCGTTCAAGCAGGGATGGACGTTGTCAAAACACTGCCCGGCAACGTTGTGTTGCTGGGTGAAATGGGCATCGGCAACACGTCCAGTGCTGCGCTGCTGCTGGCGCAAATAGCGGGGGCACCCATTGACGAGTGCGTGGGCCGCGGCACGGGCCTGGACGACCAAGGATTGGCCCGCAAGCGCGAGGTGCTGCGAGCCGTGCTGCAACGTCATGCCGACGCACAAACGCCACTCGACGCACTGGCCGCCATGGGCGGTTTTGAGATCGCCATGATGGTGGGGGCAGCACTGCAAGCTGCCAGCGAGCGTCGCTTGTTGATCGTCGACGGATTCATCAGCGGTGCTGCCATCTTGGTGGCTGCGGCGCTGGCACCGTCGCTCACTGACTACTGCGTCTTTGCCCACCGATCCAACGAGCACGCACACGGCCTGATGCTGAAACACTTGCACGCCGAGCCCTTGTTGGACTTGGGGCTGCGTTTGGGCGAAGGCTCGGGTGCCGCGCTGGCGTGGCCGCTGATCCAAAGTGCGGTGCATTTGCTCAATCGCATGGCCAGTTTTGAGTCGGCGGGTGTGTCCGAGCAGTCAAGCTCATGATGCACGAGCTGCGGCTCTTTTTGATCGCGGTTCAATTCCTCACGCGCGTCCCGATTCCGCGCTGGGTGGGCTACCAACCCGATTGGCTCAACCAAAGTGCACGCCACTTTGCAGGCGTTGGCTTGATGGTGGGCGTCGTGGCATCCGGCGTGTTGATGCTGGGCCATGCATGGTTCAACCCTGCCGTGGCGGTGGGGTTGTCCATGGCGGCCACGCTGCTGCTAACCGGCGCCTTTCACGAAGACGGCTTTGCCGACACCTGCGACGCGCTGGGCGGTGGCGCCAGCATCTCGCGCGAGCGTGCCTTGCTCATCATGAAAGACTCTCGCCTGGGCACCTACGGCACGGTGGGGTTGGTGATGATGTTGGGCCTCAAGGCTACCGTCCTTGCAGCCTTGCCGCTGGCGCTGGCCGTGCCCGCGCTGCTGCTGGCGCACACCATCAGCCGCGCCGCTTCGGTGGTTTTGATTCGCGCGCTGCCTTACGCTGGCGACTTGGAACACGCCAAGGCCAAGCCGTTGGCGCAGCGCATCACCACCGTCGGCATGGTGGTCAATCTGGTGTGGGTGCTTTTGGTGGGCATGGCCTTGGTGCTCTTGATGCCTCTCTTTCACCCGATTTACGGCGCGTCTGTGTTGGCACCAGCCGCCTCGGATGCGCTGGTTGTTGGTTGGCGCTGGTCCGCTGCGGCGTCCATTTGGGCGTCACTGTTGCTCAGCGTGGTGTGCGTCGCGGCTGCCATGGCGTGGTGCGCGCGCTGGTTCCATCAGCGATTGGGTGGTTACACCGGCGACACCCTGGGCGCCACCCAACAAATCACCGAACTGACCACCTTGCTGGCGTGGCTGGCCGTGGCCCAAGCCTGACGCGGCCATGAGCCACCAGACAAACACAGTGGCCGTTTGGCGCCACCCCAAACCACGCGACGTCAAGGGCCGCTGCATCGGGCACACCGACGTGGTGGTGGACCGTCGAAAGCTCAAGCGCCTGGCACATCGGGTGCGCGCGTGGGCGCGGCAAAACGGCGCGCCCCGACTGGTGGTGACCTCCACACTGCAACGCGCTGCAGGCGTGGGGCGTGTGCTGGCCACGTGGGGCTGGCAGCACCGGGTCGACGCCCGCTTGAACGAAATGAACTTTGGCCGATGGGACGGACAAACCTGGGACACGATTGGTGCCGACGCGGTCGACGCTTGGTGCCAAGATTTTGCAGCCCATCACCCGGGCGGTGGCGAAAGCCTTGAGGCTTTGATGTTGCGCTGCGCGGCTTTTCTTGCGCCAAAGCAGGCGGCGCTTCCTGACGCGACACCTCGTTGCGTGGTGGGCCATGCCGGGTGGATCAATGCGGCGCTGTGGTTGCGGTCCACGCCGCATGCCTTGCCCACAGCCAGCACCTGGCCCGTGCCGGTGGGCTACGGCTGCAGGGTGCTATTGCAAGGCCCCAACAGCCTTTGAGGGGATCGTCATTTGCAAGTGCCGTCGGCTGGTAAAGAGCCGACGCTGTCCGCTGATCGGGTCTACAAAGCCCAACTCGCGCGCCAGCAACTGGAGTGGCAAGGCGTGGTTAGGCAATTGATCTGGTTCACGTTCAGGGGTCATGGTTGGGTAAACAGTGTCGCCCGCGATGGGCATCCCCAGGGCGCAGAGTTGGGCTCGCAATTGATGCCGCGCTCCCGTCAGGGGTGTCAGTCGGTAATGGGCCCATTCCAAACCGTTCATTCCATTGTCGACCGTGCGCTGCAAGCCCAGGTGTTTGATCAACTCCACCCGCGTGATGGCGTTGGGCACGCCCTGCACCACCTGCATCTGCATGAACACGTCCGGGTTTCGCTGCAGCCGGTTGAGCAAATCCAGAGGCAGTTGCAAGTCACTGCGCCACGGGGCCACGGCTTCGTAAACCTTGTGCACCTGGCGATCTCGCAGCAGCGAGTGGTACGCATGGCGCGTGGCGGGCTGCACCACAAACGCCAACACACCCGCCGTGTCGCGGTCAAGGCGGTGCATGGGCACCAAGGTGCCAATGCCCAGCAGGCGCTTGAGCCGAACCAGCACGGTTTCTTGCAGGTAGCGCCCCACCGGCGCCACGGGCAAAAAGTGCGGCTTGTCCACCACCACCAAGTGCTCGTCTTGATGCAGCAGCTCGATCTCAAACGGAATGCGCACTTCGTCGGGGGGGCTGCGCCAGTACCAAATCAAGTCGCCGGTGCGACACGCTGCGTTTGCGGTGAGTGCTTGGCCATGCGCACCCAGCACAGCGCCGCGCGCCAAACGCTCAGGCCAGTCACCCACAGCAGGCATTCGGGCGCGCAAAAAGTCCAGCACGGTCGCCCATGCGCCCGCACTGACGGCAACGCGGCTGGCATCAACGCCATCGCGCGGTGGGGGCGCCCAGAGGGGCTTGGCGCGGCTCATGAGCACGTGCTTACGAACCACGCCCTGGGCACGCTGGGCTGCATCGCGGGACCACGTGCAACGAGACCTTCAGTCTTTGGCGTCATCAAGTCGCTGCGCCCGTTGCAGCCGCCACGCTTCATCGGTGTGCTGTGCGTCAAACACTTGCTCGGCCGTCGTTGTTGTCTCCCGCAAACCGGTGTCGAGCGCCATGCGGTTGTCAAAGACATAACACTCACCCACCCAGTCGCGATCGGCGTCAGGCATTTGCTGGCAATAGTTCAAAACACCGCCATCAAGCTGCTTGACGTCCAGGCCTAGGCTGCGCAACCACGGCGCCGTTTTTTCGCAGCGAATGCCTCCCGTGCAGTACATCGCCACCGGCCGGCCCGCAGCCCGCCAAGCCGGCGCGCGCTCGCGCACGTAGTCAACAAAATCGCGGAAGTTGTGCACTTGCGGGTCGACCGCGCCTCGAAAGTGCCCCAATCGAAATTCAAAGTGATTGCGGTTGTCGAGCACCACGGCATCACCGGTGGCCAGCATGTCGCGCCACGCCTGCGGCGACAAGTGGGTGTCGTCGGCTTCGTCTGGCAGGGCCAGTGCATCGGCGCCGGGCAAGCCTAGCGCCACGATTTCGGGCTTGACGCTGACCTTCAAACGCGCAAAGGGTGCGGTGGTGCACTGGCTGTGCTTGAACGCCAAGCCGCGCAACACCGGCCCCATCAGCTCGTCCCCTTGCGTCGCAGCTTCAAACCTGGCGACCCTATCAGCAGCGCCCGCCACCGCACCGCTGACGCCCTCACCTGCCACCACGATGCTGCCCAACAGCCCCTGCGCCAAAGCGCGCAGCCTTTGCGCGGCCACCGTGGGTGCATCAACGGGTGAAAAGCGATAGAACGCGCTGTGCAGCATGGGGCGAGTCGAGGTGTCAATCGCGCACTTCAAACACACCCAGCTTGGTGTGCAGTGGCGTTTCGTCGGCGATGAAGAGAAATGCGGGCCCATCAGCAGCCGGGTTGGCAAGGGTCACCGGGGTGTAGCCGGGCGCACAACAGGTGTCGGCCTCGGCCAGCATGAACTGCTGCTGGCTGGTTGGCACACCCACCGCCACGCTCGCTGCACCTTCGATCACATGAAACACCATCGCCGGGCTGCGCACGGGTAATTTCAACACTTGCCCCGGTCGCAGCATCAGTGCGTAAAAGCCAAGAATATTTTCGGCATGGGCGCCGGTTTCGGGGTTGGTGTACGTTACCTGCACGGCATCCAGTTGCGGTTGGTCTGCCGCCAACGATTCAAGCGCGGCGCGCGCATCAGCCCACGGGTAGCGCAACATCGGATACGGCCTGGCAGAGCGCGCAAACACCGGCGTGGGCACCAAGCCCCCGCGTGCGTAGGCCCGCTCGCCAGCCCCGGGCAGCGCCTTTTGGCGGCCACCGTTCACGTGATAGCTGGCCTCCATGTAGTACACCAGCGGCAAGTCGAGCACGTCCAACCACACCACCGGTTGGTCGCCGTCGTGCCCATGTTCATGCCACAGGCCCGTAGGCGTCAAGATCAAATCGCCTCGCTTCATGGCGCACTTCTCGCCGTCCACGGTGCTCCAGGCGCCCTCGCCTTCCACCACCATGCGCACCGCGTTGGGCGTGTGGCGGTGCGACGGCGCCCACTCACCGGGCAGCAGCAACTGCATGCCAAGGTACATCGCCGCACTGGCCTGCATCTTGTCGAGCCCATGCCCCGGGTTGGCAAGCACCAGCACCCGTCGTTCGGCTTTTTCAATCGGCGTCAATTCGCCGGCCCGCATCAGCAGCGGCCGAATCACGGCGTAGGGCCAATGCGTGGCGCGGGTGTTGAGCGTGGGTCGATCGGGTGGCAGCACGCCGCGCAAGCTGGGCCACAAGGGCACCAGGTTTTGCGCGCGCAGCGCGGCCACGTACTCGGGTGGCAGGTCTTCGAGTCGGCCGAGTTCGCTCATCACCATCTCCAAATTGACAGACGCACCAACTGCGGCTTGCGCGAAAGGTTGTTCATGCAGTCAGCGACTTTCACGTTCCCCGCCGAAAATGTGCGCTGCTGAGTGGTTGATCACGCTCCCTATTGTCTGTCAAGGGGCGCTAGGCCACGGCGTCCGACGCGTCGCGCAACAGCCTGGCCCTGCGCACCCGAAACTGGCCCAAGAAGTCAGCGGCAATGACACGAACGCTGCCAACTGCGGACGCCTCATGTGGACGCAAGTGCCTTGACAAATGATACGTCAGTGGATATCTTCAAGATATCCATACTTTTTTGGAACTCCTCATGGCCACCCGCAGCGCCCTCGACCAGATCGCCTTCCGCTACCGCCCCGCCGACAGCGCAACCGGCGTGACCCGTGACACCGCCAAGCGACTCGCGGAGCGCCTGGGCGTCGATGAAACCCAGGCCATTCATTTGGCGTTGCACGACATGGCGGTCAAACTGTTGCCCCAGTACGAGGCCGATGATGGCCCGCTGACGACTGCGCAAGTGCGACAGATCAAGAAGCGAGCACCACAAGGCAAGAAGAAATCAGTGCGGTCGAGCCTGTTCGAAGTCGAGGCCGCGTGACCTCACAGTGGTGGGCCGCGCCCACCGCCGGCGAGATCGTCTGGTGCCACTTTCCAGACGACATCAACCTGCGTGCCAAACCACGTCCGGCCCTGATCGTCGCTGTCTTCGACGACGACGCACCTCAGTTCACCGTACGCGTCGCCTACGGCACCAGCCAGCGCACCACCACCCTGTACCGAGGAGAGTTCTCCATCCTGCGTGATCGCAACCCCGCCGCCTACGACACCGCAGGCCTCAGCTACAACACCAAGTTCGACCTGAGGCAAGCCCTTGATCTGCCGTACACCACCGAATGGATCTCGGTTCCGCCAGCCGCGCCCCATGGGCAAACGCCGAAGCTCGGAACCCTGCACCCCTCGCTGGTACGTGCCGTCCAGGCAGCGTTTCGGGCGGCCACGGCATGAGCCGACATCTGACCGCTCTGGTGATCTGACAAGCAGGGCCATTCGATACCGCATGTTGCCCCGTTGACATCGTAAGTCTACATATGTAGACTTATTGCATGAACCGCAGTCGTGCTCTGTCTCCACAAGCCCTAGCTGTCGTCGCCGTGCTGGCCGGTAACGACGATTGGCGCCACGGTTACGACCTCATGGCGCAGGCCGAGGTGAAATCCGGCACGCTGTACCCTCTGTTGATGCGTTTGGAGGCGCAGGGGCTGCTGGAGGCACGTTGGGTGGAGTCACCTCAGGCTGGACGACCGCCGCGACACGTCTACAGGTTGACGGCGGCAGGACGCGATTGGGTGCCCTCGTTGGCAGCACCCTTGGCCGCGCTGCGCGTCCAGTCAAAAGCGTTGCGCACCGCGAAGGTGCGCCCGTGAGGCACCCGTCGTCTACGCGGGCACTGGCCCTTGCCAGCCGCCTGCTGATGCGTGCGGCTGTCCGGCTCTTGGGCACACGGCAAGCGGCTTGGGGCCACGCGATGCAGGCCGAAGTGGCGTCGGTCGGCAGCCAGCGCGAGGCGCTGACGTTTGCTTGGGGTTGCCTTTGTGCGGCGCTGGGCCACGCGCTTATGGCGGCCTGCGCCCGCGCGGCGCAGGCCCACAACACCGGCGTGCTGACCTGCTCGGCCGCCGTGCTGATGGGCTGCGTCTTTATGCACAGCGCGGGCGCGCCAAGCCACTACCTCGGGATGAACCTGCTGTCGCTAGCCTTTGCAGTCGCCACCTTCCGCATGCTGCCGCGGCGGCGTTTGCAAACCGACGAGCTGCTGCGCGCCAAGCTGTCTTTCGCGATGGGTGCACTGCTGCTCATCGCTGGCCTGGGTCAGTTGTCCAAGGGTGGTTCCGCCTGGCTGCGGGTCGGGCCGGTTGCATTGAACCTGCTCTGGCTGCTGCTGCCTGCGCTGCTGGTGGCCTCTGGCGTGCGGTCAAAGTCCACCGCCCGACCCTGGGCCATGGGCGGACTGCTGATGGCGTGCTGCGCGCTCGCGCTGCTGGCCGACGCCGTGCTGACAGGACTGACGGCCGCCGTGCTCAGCGTACTTGCCTGCAATCGCCGCAGTGGCGCGTTGGCACTGCTTGCGTTGGCGACTTGGGCCACGGCGGCGCACCTGGGTCAAGCATGGAAGGCGCCCGAGGTCTTGACCTTTGTCGACAAGGTGTTGCAAAGCGGCTTTGAACAAAATCTGGCCATCGGACTTGGCCTCGCGCTGCTGCAAGTGCTGCCGCTGTGGCCGGCACTGCGTCACCGCCGGGCGCGCGTGCACGGTCTCATCTGGGGGCTGCTGGTGGCGCTTTCACTTCCCGGCTGGCTGCCCTCCCCGCTGGTTGGCTTCGGTGGCAGCTTCATCTTCGCCTATTTACTGAGCCTGGCCATGCTGGCCGACGACACCAACGACCTGCAGTTGCAGCCCCTGAGTGTCCTAACCTTGAACAAGAGAACCTGCACATGGCCACTCAAAAGCCGCCGCGCAAGGCAGTTGCGCTCGCACTGATATTGCTTGCACTTGCGGTGGCCGCGTGGTGGGCTTGGCAGCAGCTCAGCCGCCCTTGGGGCCATCAAGCTGTGAGCTTCAAGCCAGCCAACCAGCAATGTGGCCGAGAGGGGCCGCTGCGGTACTGCGTGCACCGCGCTGCGGGCGGCGTGAACGGGGACGTGGTTTACCACTTGCACGGCCGCAACCTCGAGGCCGAGGTATGGAACGATCCGTCGTACTTCACAGCGATGGTTCAGGCGTACTGGCAGAACGCGGGTCTGTTGCCGCCAACGGTCATCTCGCTGTCCTACGGACCGGTGTGGTTGCTGGCACCGAAGGGCCAGGCCGAACAAAGCGGTCTGTTGGACACCATTTGGCCAGACATCAGCGCGATCGAAGCCCGCGTGGGGAAGCCGAGGCGCCGGTTGCTGATGGGTGAATCGATGGGCGGATTGAACAGCCTGGTGCTGGGCCTGAGCCATCCCCAACATTTCGACAAAGTGGCCGCCTTGTGCCCCAACGTCTACCAAGATTCGCCCTTCGCGTCCCTGGGCCAGATCCACGCAGCGATGGTGCGCACGGGTGCCGAGCCCGGCATCATCTTTGGCGTCTGGCAACTGGCCCGCCGCTACGTGTCCCATCCTGACGAGTGGCGCCGCATATCACCGCTGGCACTGATCGAAGGGGTGGCGATGCAAGCGGCGAGTCCGAGCCTGTACCTGTCGGGTGGCCTCTACGATCGATACGGTCTCTACGAGGGCACCGAGCGCCTTGCACAACGTGCTGCACAACGCGGCCTACAAACCGAGTGGCACCCGGTCTACGGTGGGCACTGCGCCATCGACATCGCGTCGCTCGGGGCGTTCCTCGTGAGGTGAGCTTTTCAGGAAGGCAATCCATCGTTCATTCTTTGGCGAAACGAGGGACGTCTGGAGAGAATCACTGACACGCATTGACTCGCCGTGCGCGCAACTTTGTACACACCGAAGTTGTTAGTTGTCCAGGCGAGTCTCCGTGCAAGGCTTCATCTACGACGCGGACTCGGGCGCGCTCGAGGAGGTGGGCTACCCCGGGCCGATGGGTTCCTCCGCTTGACGCGCGCAGCGCGTCGGCTTCAGCTTTGCAGGGATAGTCCGAGGCGCTTGACGGTAACTCGTTCTTTGGCGATTTCTGCCGATAGGGACACCGAAAACGCCACCGGGCTTTCACTCAGATCCAACAGTGAGCCAGTCGATTGAAGTAGCCGTTGTATGCCATCACTATCGCTGGATTGCACCAAAGACGCGTGCAATTGCTGCAAGATCGGCGCGGGGGTGTCCTTGTGCGTGGCAATTCCCACCCAAGTCCCGAACATGTACCCTGGTACGCCTGCTTCAGAGATAGTAGGAACGTCTGAAAGTTGCTGCATTCGGGCAGACGATGTAACCCCGAGCGCCCGCAACTTTCCGGCCTTGATCAGTGGCAACACTGCACCTGGTATCCCAAAAGTAAACTCAATGCTTCTCCCCAAGATGGCGTTCGCAGTCTCCACTGTTGCTTTGTAAGGAACATGCAGTGCCTTGAAGCCCTGGACGAGTTCTGCCAGATGCTCTACAGCCATGTGGAGGGTAGACCCGGCTCCAGCCGATCCATAGGGCACTTCTCCCGGCTTCTCTTTTACCGCCTTGATCAGGTCGCCAACTGACCTGTACGCTGACTCAGCGTTGACCACCAAGACCAGGGGCGAGTTGACAAGGCGGGTTATCACTTGTGTGTCTCGAACAATGTCAAAGTTTGGAGAGAGCGCCGTCGCCGTCACGTGATTGGAAGTGATCAGGGCGAGGGTATGGCCGTCGTATGGCTGAGTGGTCATTGCGCGAACGCCGAGCACTCCGGCCGCACCTGGTCGGTTTTCAACCACCACCGACGTGGCAAGCACGCGAGCGAGTTGCTCTCCCAGCTGCCGAGCAAGAGCGTCTGGAAACCCCCCAGCCGGGTAGGGCACGACAATCTTTATGGGTTTGGTGGGCCATTTGGCATCTTGGGCCTGCGCAAGTGCAGGCACACCGATCATGACAAGACTTTGAAGAATGGTCCGACGCAGAATTGAAGTTGGCATGCGAGATCCTTTGAAGGGACAGCAAAGCGACGTAACGCTCGTCGATCGGGCGCGTCCTATCGCAGGACGTTTTTAAGCACGCGGATCATGTTGCCCCCCATGATCTTGGCGGTGTCGGATTCTGAGTATTTACTTTTCAGCGCTATCTTCAAATAATCTGAGGCAAGGGCCTCTGGGCCCAATTGATCCTCCATGCGACGAATCCAATAGTCAGTCGGGAAAGCACGCGAATCCTCCCCCGGCGCAGAGCCGTAACCTGGCCTGTAGCGCTGCATGCGGCGCAAATCTTTCGCGGATCGGTGCCAGTCTTCTTGGGCGCAAACACCCACGTGGTCTACACCTACGAGCCTCACGGCGCAATGAATGTGCTTCAGTACTTCATAGACGCCCCCGGCGAGCCGCACGTCAGGGCAGAAGACCCCGCCCTTCGCAGCGGCCGCAACGATCAGCTCTGCTGGGGCTGCGCGACGCGCTGCGCCGTTTTCAAGTCCTGCCCACTCCCCTTTCTTCGACTCGTTGGCCATGACCTCGCGCGCCAAAGAGTGGGAAAAAATCACGGGATGTTCCGAAAGTGCGACTGCGTCCATGGCAGTCCTATCGCCCACATGCGACAGATCAACGACAACACCGCGCCTGTTCATCAATCGAACGGCTTGTCGTCCCATCTCGCTGAGGCCGGAGTCGTTCGACGATGCAAAGCCGCATCCGTAGTAGCTATTCTCGCGAAGAGCGAGTGCGGAACATCGAATGCCCATGTCGATAAAGGCTTCGAGGAAGTTCATACTGTCGCTGCAGGGCTTAGGACTCTGAAACCCCAGCAACACGCCGATCTTCCCATTGGTCGGGTTCTGAAGTTGGGCGCTCGATTGCAAAAGGTACGCATTCGGATGTCGTTCGACGATTCGTTTCATGCTCTGGACGTTTTCCATCGTCTCAAGCGTATCGTCCCAAGGGCTGTTGGTGGTGCATCCCACAACGCCAAAGCCGTGCATCAAACATCTGTCGAGAAAATCAGGCGAAAAATCTTCGGAAAATTGGATACCTATGGGGTTGACGGTTCCAACCGCCCTTGCATGATCCAATGTCCCGATATTCATTGATTACCTCAAAAATGTTCTGACGGAGAGATCCTGCGTGGTTTGGATTGCTGCCTGATGCTCTGCTGCCGCAAACGCCTCCGTAGCAAAACGCTTTTGAAAGTCGATGACGTTTTTTGTGCAAGCAAATCTCGTCATCGCAGAACTGTTCCAAGCTAGCCCAAGAATTCTTGGGCGTGACATTGAAAGTGAAAAGAGGTGTGCCTACCCTCCAGCAACGAGCAACGGCACTGCGGGATCGCTCATACCGTTGTCAGCAACCGTGATGCCCGGCATCACATTGGCCACCACGCGATCCCCCGGGGTCTTGTTCAGCAGCAAACGCGTAACGTCCGGGCGTGAGTAGTGCCCCGCCGGATCGGCAACCGACTTGGACAAGGAGATCATTCCCAGGTCGATGTCGGCCACCACCAGCCCTTCTTCCTTCTCGGGCAGCGGCGTACCCAACGAAGCGCCATCAGGGCCGTAAATGCGGGCAAAGCCTCCGCCTTCCAGCAGCAGCTGACGCTGAAGGTCATCAGTGCACAGCATTTCGTGCATTTCCTTGGACACAGTGGCGGTCGGCGCCAGCACGAAGCAGCTTCCCTCCGTGGCGTAGATCTGACTGGCCGCGTTGTTCACTTCAGCGCTTAGCGCGTGAGCCGCACCGCGATAAACTGAAAAACTTGGCCACGCCGCAACGTGGATCTGCTCGTTCTGTGCATACATCGCGTATTTGCTCAGCGGCTGCAGATGCTCCCAGCAGCAGAGCATTCCGACGTTGCCGATGGGCGTTTGCATCACAGCCAGATCGGTGCCATCGCCCTCACCGAAAACGGCACGCTCCACGTGCGTCGGCTTGAGTTTGCGGCGGGTCTTGACCACATTCCCTTGGTCGTCGATAAGAGCTTGCCCCATGTAAAGGCTACTCCCCGATTTCTCGCTGTAGCCCATCGCCATCCAAATCCCCAAATCACGCGCCGCAGTCGTGAGCCGTTTGAATTGGCGGAGCCGAGCACGAGCGAGTTGTCGCTGTAGCGCTGAACAAATTGCATGCCCATTGCGGGCGAAGTACAGCCAAATCCACCACGGGTATCCGGGAATCCAGGTCTCGGGGAAAGCAATCAGCTTCACGCCTTGCTCCGCGGCCTCTTTTGCCAGCCGAATCGCCTTGTCGATTGTGGCGTCGATGTCAAGAAAAACAGGGGCGGCTTGAACGGCGGCAACGCGCAACTTGGGATGGATGATGGCTGGCATGTCGTGGGTCTCCTGGTGATTTATAAGCGAAGGCACCGATGTTCCAACTCGTACCCGGCGCCGTCTTGTCCTGGAGTGACGAGCTTGTTGTCCGGGCTTCTCCAGGGTTTCCCCAAGGTTGTTACTGCCCAGATTCACATGCACTATTCAGCGATAGGCAAATTCCATGACCCTTCTGCTCAATACCGGTGCCGTGCCGCCTCGCGAACGCTTGGCGTACTGGACCGACATGATCTGCAACACGTACGTGCAGCTCGAGTGCGACGCGATCCGATCCGATCGCTTCGCCGGTTCCATCAACAGCCAGAGCATGCCGGGGCTTGAACTTTCTGTGGTTGCTTCAGTCGCCCAGAAGGTCCTGCGCACGCCCCGGCAAATCGCGCAAGCCAACGAAGACTATTTCCTGGTCAGTATCCAGACGCAGGGCAAGGGAGTCTTGCGCCAGGACGGCCGCGATGCGCTTCTAAGCCCTGGCGACTTCGCGCTGTATGACAGCACGCGCGCCTACGAGCTGCATTTCGAGGGCGACTTTCAACAGATCGTGCTGAAGCTGCCCGGCGAGCAGCTGCGCAGCGCTGTGCGTGATACGGAGAAACTCACGGCGACGACCGTCTCCGGACGTGCAGGCGCGGGACACCTCATGATCGGCATGATCAAGACGCTGTGGGACGATATCGACGCGCTCGAGCCGGCATCGGCAGTGGCAGTTGCCGGCGGCGTTCTCAACATCCTGGTGGCAGGATTACAGACCTTGCCCGCCAGCAAACGCCGCGGCGTTTCGTCGTTGACCAGCTACCACCTCACGCGCATCAAGGGCGAGATTGATTCCAGGTTGCGCAATCCCACGCTGTTGGTGGGCGATGTGGCTTGTGACCTCGGTATTTCAGTCGGGCACATCCATCGGCTGTTCCGGCAAGAAGCCACCACGCCCGCGCAATACATCTGGTCGCGTCGACTCGAAATGTGCAGCCGCGACCTGGTGGATCCGAGCCGAGCCGGACACTCGATCAGCGAAATCGCCTTCAGCTGGGGCTTCAACGACGCCGCTCACTTCAGCCGTTCATTTCGCGAACGCTTCGGTGTACCGCCACGCGAGTGGCGACACCGCCCCTTGCCAATCTGATTCGGTCATCATCAGGCTGCTGTCGGCCAGATGCAGCGGGCGCGCGCTCAGGCGCAGCCGGTCGGCGCGACCCTCCGCGTCGAAGTGCACATGGTCCACCTGCGTCGGCCGACTGCTGGCGAAAACCCGCCGGTGCGGGCAGCCCAACCGCAGGCACTCGGGTCACCCAGTCATCCGGCTGGAAGCCACTTCCGGTTGGATGTTTGTTGGTGGGTAGAAACGAATTACGAGCCGCAGAGGCCCGTATTTACTGCACTATTGGCGGAGTGGACGGGTTCGTCTAAGGCACGCGGCAGTCGCCTGACCGAGTGCGCTCCGCAGGTGTCCCGGCGACACGCGCTTGATCCATGCGCTGATCAGTGGCCGGGCCTCACGGTAGCGAGCCGACGATGGCCTCCATCTCCTTCTCTCCGAAGCCGCGCAGCGTCGTGGTGCGGAGGTTGCCACTCATCGCCAGCGCCAATGTGGCCCGGGTCAGGGTCTCGTCGTCCGGCGCATCCACCGTCAGCACCACGTCGTATTGCCCCAGTGTGAAGAACCACTCGCGGGCATTGACACCCATCGCCGCGAACGCCTCGCGTGCCGCTCGCGATCGCTTGACCGTGTTTTTCACATCGCGCACGCCTTGATCGGTCCAGTTGCCCAACAATATGTATTTGCCCATCTCGCACTCCTTTGCGACGTTCGAAGAATCCGCCGCTGCCGACACGTCGAGGCCGACAACAACGCCCTACTGCCCGAGGCCCACTGCGCGCATCAGCGCACGCAACAGCCCCGCAACGAGTCCCATTCCTGCCACGCCAAGGACCCAGAACAACCCAAGCCAAGCCAGGCGGCTGAGCCAACGGCGCGGCGCTGCAACGCGGTGCGCTCGCATCAGTGATACCCGTCACTGCGGCGCACCTTGCCGCGGAAAACCCAGTAACCCCAAGCCGTGTACATCAGGATCATCGGAACAATGAGCAACGCGCCCACGAGGGCGAAGCCCAGGCTTTGCGGCGGCCCGGCGGCGGCATAGATCGACACGTCGGGCGGAACAATGTTCGGCCACAGGCTGATGCCCAGGCCGCTGTAGCCCAGGACGATCAATGCCAGCGTGTAGACGAAGGCTGCGGAGTCCTTCGTGCCGCGCAGCGCGCGCCACAAGCCGAGCATGGCCAGCGCCACCAGCAAGGGCACCGGCATGAACCAGACGATGTTCGGCCAGGCGAACCAGCGCTCGGCGACACGAACGAGCGCCAGCGGCGTCCACAGGCTGATAGCGCCAATGAACAGCAGCAAAACCCAGGACAGGGTGCGCGCCAACAGCTTCATGCGCAATTGCAGGAGCCCATCGGTCTTCATGATGAGCCAGGTGCTGCCGAGCAGCGCGTAAGTCGCGAGCAGCCCGAGGCCGGTGAATACCGAAAACGGCGTCAACCAGTCGAGTGCGCCACCCGCGTAGCGGCCACCCTGCACCGGAATGCCCGAGATGAAGGCGCCCAGCGTGATGCCTTGGCAGAGGGTGGCCAAAGCTGAGCCGCCGATGAATGCCAGATCCCACCAGCCACGGCGCTCAGGGCTGGCCTTGAAGCGGAACTCGAATGCCACGCCACGGAAGATCAAGCCGATGAGCATCAGGATCAGCGGCAAGTAGAAGGCGCTCAGCACCACCGCGTACGCCAGCGGGAATGCAGCCAGCAGCCCTGCACCGCCGAGAACAAGCCAGGTCTCGTTGCCGTCCCAGACCGGCGCGACGGTGTTCATCATCACGTCGCGATCGTCTTTGGCCTTGAAGAACGGAAAGAGCAGACCGATGCCAAGATCAAACCCGTCCATCACGACGTACATCATCACGCCGAACAGAATGATGATGGCCCACAGCAGAGGCAGATCAATGCCCATGGGCGTCTCCGCGTTGATTCACCGGCCCGCCGGCGACGGGAAACCGTCCTTCGTCGATCTGCGGCCCCTTGGCGATCAGCTTCAACAAGTAGCCGGTACCCGCACCGAACACCACGAAATAGACGACAACGAACAGCGTCAAGCTGATGCCGAGTTGCTCGGCGCTGACCGGTGATACGGCATCGGCTGTTCGCATCAGGCCGTAGATGATCCAGGGCTGGCGCCCGATCTCTGTCGTGAACCAACCGGCGAGCAGCGCGATGAATCCGCTCGGCGCCATCAGCTGCGCAAAGCGCAGAAACACGCGCGACCGGTAGAGGCGTCCGCCTCGTCGCAGCCAAAGGCCGAGCAGCGCCAGCAGAATCATCAGCAAGCCGAGCCCGACCATGACCCGGAAAGTCCAGAACACGACGGTCGAGTTCGGCCGGTCGGCGCGAGCGAAGTCCTTCAGCGCCGGAATCTGCCCGTCCCAACTGTGCGTCAGCAGCAGACTCGCGCCGCGTGGTATCTCGACTTTCCAGTGCGTGGTCTCGGCTTGCATGTCGGGCCAACCGAAAAGAATCAATGGCACACCTTCGCCCGGGTGGTTCTGCCAATGGCCCTCGATCGCTGCCAGTTTGGCTGGCTGGTACTTGAGCGTGTTCAGCCCATGCGCGTCACCGACGACGGCCTGCAGCGGCGCTACAGCGAGCAGCATCCACAGCGCCATCGACAGCATCACGCGCACGTGTTCGTGATTGCGACCGCGCAGCAGGTGCCAAGCCGCGCTGCCACCCACCACCAGCGCGGTGGTGATGAACGCGGCCAGCACATGTGCGTCAAGCCGGTAAGGAAACGACGGGTTGAAGATGACCGCAATCCAGTCCACCGGCACCACACGGCCGTCGATGATCGCGTGGCCTTGCGGCGTGTGCATCCAGCTGTTCGAGGCCAGGATCCAGGTCGACGAGATGAGGGTGCCGACCGCCACAGCGACCGTCGACATGAAGTGCAGTGCGGGCCCGACGCGCTGCATGCCGAACAACATCACGCCGAGAAAGCCGGCCTCCAGGAAAAACGCGGTCAGCACTTCGTAGGCCAGCAGCGGGCCTGTGATGCCGCCGGCGAAGCGCGAGAACTCGCTCCAGTTGGTGCCGAACTGGTAGGCCATCACCACCCCCGAGACCACGCCCATGCCGAAGGCCACGGCAAATACCTTGGACCAGAAGTGGTACAGGTCCATGTAGACCTGCCGCCCCGTCTTCAGCCACAGCCCTTCGAGCACGGCCAGGTAGCTCGCCAGGCCGATGGTGAGCCCCGGGAACACGATGTGGAACGAGATCGTGAAGCCGAACTGGATGCGGGCGAGCAGCAGAGCGTCCATTGGGGTGCGCCTCAGTGCAGCTTGACGTGGGGTTCGGTGCGGCGGGTGATCAGCCGCGCCAGGTGTCGAGCCCCACCTTGGCGAAGCCGTGCAGAGCGACCTCGTGCATCTTGTAGAGCGACAGGTACATGACACGCGCCATGAAGCCTTCGATCATCAGGCTGCCGCCCATCAGGCCGCCCATCATGTTGCCCACCGTGCTGAACTCCCCCAGCGAGACCAGCGACCCGAAGTCGCGGTAGCGATAGGGCAGCAGCGGATTGCCGGCAAGCCGGCGCTGCACCTGCTTGACCATCAGCGAGGCCTGCTGGTGCGCCGCCTGGGCACGCGGCGGCACGAATCCGCCCTTGCCGTGGTCGGCCTCGGGCCAAGGGCAGGCGGCGCAGTCACCGATCGCAAACATGTCGTCGTCCAGCGTGGTCTGTAGCGTCGGCCGCACGACGAGCTGGTTGATCCGGTTGGTCTCCAGCCCGTCCAGGTCGCGCAGGAAGTCGGCCGCCTTCACGCCAGCGGCCCACACCACCAGTTCGGCTGCGATGTGGCGGCCGTCGCTCAAGCGCACACCCTCGGGCAGCACTTCAGCGACCTTGGCGCCGGTATGCACCTGCACACCCATCCCTTCGAGCATTTGCCGCGCTGCCGTGGACATGCGCTCGGGCAGGCCTGGCAGCACGCGCTCGGCGGCCTCGATCAGGTGCAGCTGCAGGTCCTGCTCAGGGTCGATGCGGTCCAGCCCGTAGGCGACCAGCTCGCGCGTCGTGCGGTGCAACTCGGCCGACAGTTCGACCCCGGTGGCACCCGCGCCGATGATCGCGACCTGGAGCTGGTGCGGCGCCAGCGGCTCATGCTGCGCATTCGCGCGGATCAGTGCGTTGACCATGCGGCGGTGAAAGCGCCGTGCGTCGGCTGTGGTTTCGAGCTTCAGCGCGTGTTCGGCAACACCCGGTGTGCCGAAGTCGTTGCTCTGGCTGCCCACGGCGATCACCAGCGTGTCGTAGCCGAAGCTGCGCGCGGGCGTGACCTGCACGCCATCCTCGTCGACGAAGGGCGCGACATGCACCAGGCGGCTTGCGCGGTCGATCCCGGTCATCCGGCCGACACGAAAGCGGAAGCCGTGCCAGTGCGCCTGGGCGCGGTACGAGACTTCATGCAGGCCGATGTCCATGCTGCCGGCGGCAATCTCGTGCAGCTTGGGCTTCCACACATGCGAGCGGGCCTGGTCGATCAGCGTGACGGCGGCGCGGCCGCGCCTGCCGAACTTCTTGCCGAGCTTCTTGCCCAACGCGGTGGCGAGCTCCAGACCGCCTGCACCGCCACCGACGATGACCACGCGGTGCAGGGCATCCTGTGCGACGGCCGCGGTCGAGCCGTCGGCGGACTTTCGCGGGCATGAGCATGGACGGTTCGGGCGCTGCCTCAGCGATGCTGGAACGCGGGCTTGCGCTTGGCAGGAAGGCGGCCATGCCCTCCTGCTGATCCGCGGTGCCGAACAACGAATGGAACAGGCGCCGCTCGAACCGGACGCCCTCGCCCAGCGGCGCTTCGAACGCGCGGTTCACCGCTTCCTTGGCCATCATCACGCTGGGCAGGCTCAAACCGCAGATCACCGCCGCGGCGGCGAGCGCCTCGTCCATCAGCTTGTCAGCCGGCACGACGCGGGAGACGAGCCCGGCGCGTTCGGCCTCGGCGGCGTCGATCATGCGCGAGGTCAACACCATGTCCATCGCCTTGGACTTGCCGACGGCCCTCGGCAAGCGCTGCGTGCCGCCACCGCCGGGGATGACGCCGAGCTTGATCTCGGGCTGCCCGAACTTGGCGGTGTCTGCGGCGATGATGAAGTCGCACATCATCGCCACCTCGCAGCCGCCGCCGAGCGCAAAGCCCGCGACGGCGGCGATCACCGGCTTGCGAATCGTCGTCAGCGTCTCCCAGTTGCGCGTGATGTAGCCCGTCTTGTAGACGTGCATGTGATCGAAGTGCGCCATCGCCGCGATGTCGGCGCCGGCGGCGAAGGCTTTTTCGCTGCCGGTGACGACGATGCAGCCGATGCCGTCGTCGGCGTCATAGGCCTTCAGCGCCGCGCCCAGGTCGTCCATCAGTGCGTCGTTCAGCGCGTTGAGCTGCTTCGGGCGGTTCAGCGTGATGACGCCGGTGCGAAGCGGCCCATCGCCGTGCACTTCAACGAGGATGTTGTCGTAGTTCATTTGGGTTGACTCGCTCTGACCTTGACGTAGCGCCCTGGCGCCGGCTCGACGATGGGGTACTTCTTGCTGCCCAGCTTGCGCCGGGCGGCCACGGCCTTGCCGCCTTTCGGCGACAGCCACTTCATCCAGTGCGTCCACCAACTGCCCGGTGTTTCGGTCGCGCTGGCCAGCCACGCTTGCGCGTCGTCGCCCTGCTGGCCGCCGGTCCAGTAGCTGCGCTTGTTCTTCGACGCCGGGTTGATGACGCCGGCGATGTGCCCGCTGGCGCCGAGCACGAACTGCGACTTGCCGCCGACCAGCTGCGTCGTTTGGTAGGCCGAGCGCCAAGGCACGATGTGGTCCTCTTGCGTCGCCAACACATAGCTGGGCAGGTCGATGGCACCGAGGTCCACCTTCGTCCCGCACATGGTCAGCTTGCCAGGCACGCGCAAGTTGTTCTCGAAGTACATGTTGCGCAGGTACCAGGCGTACATGGGGCCGGGCAGGTTCGTGGCGTCGGCGTTCCAGTACAGCAGGTCGAAGGCCTCGGGCGACTTGCCCTTGAGGTAGTTGTTGATCACGTTCGGCCAGATCAGGTCGTTGGCGCGCATGGTCTGGAACACGAAGCCGAGTTCGGAGCCGGGGTAGATGCCGCCCTGGCCGATCGTCTGTTCGCGCTTTGCGACACCTTGCTCGTCGATGAACACACCCAGGTCACCCGGATCGCGGAAGTCGAGCATCGTGGTCAGCAGCGTCAGGCTGGCCACCGACTCATCGCCGCGTGCGCGCATCACGGCCAGCGCCGACGAGAGGATGGTGCCGCCCACGCACCAGCCCACCGCGTTGACCTTGTCGGCGCCGCTGACGGCGAGCGCCACCTCGATGGCCTTCATCGCGCCTTGCGCCAGGTAGTCGTCCCAGGTGACATGGCCGCAGCTCGCGTCGGGATTGCGCCAGGACACCAGGAACACGGTCTGACCTTGCTCGGCCGCGAAGCGAACGAAGGAGTTCTCGGGCTGCAGGTCGAGGATGTAGAACTTGTTGATGCACGGCGGCACGATGAGCAGCGGGCGAGCTTGCCACCTGCTCGGTCAGCGGCGCGTACTGGATCAGCTGGAACAGACTCGTTCTCGAAGATCACCGCGCCCTCGGACACCGCCACGGTCTTGCCGATCTCGAAGGCCGACTCGTCGGTGATCGTGAGGCCACCCTTGCGCATGTCGGCCAGCAGGTTCTCGAAGCCCGCCTTCACGCTTTCGCCCTTGGATTCGAACGCGGCCTTGAGCACGTCCGGGTTCGTGGCGGCAAAGTTGGCCGGGCTCATCGCGTCGACGAACTGGCGCGTGTAGAAGCGCAGCTTGTGCTTGGTCGCTTCGTCGAGGTCGGCCGCTTCGACGACGTCGGTGAACAGCCGTGAGTTGAGCAGATAGCTCTGCTTCAACAGACTGTACGCGGGGTTGTCGCGCCACTCGGCGGCATTGAAGCGCCGGTCGCCGCGTTCGGGCGCTACCAGGGGTTCCGCACCCGCACCGCCAGACATCATCCGCGCCCACAGCGCGAGTTGCTGCTGGAAGTAGTTATCTGCAGTTCTGCCAACGGCGTGCCGCGTGCCGGGGCGGCGATTTCATTGGGCGGGCTGTGCAAGGGCGCCATCGCGTGGAGCAGGCTCTGCCCAGCCTTGAAGAAACCCTGGACATACTCGTCCGGCATGTTGAATGGCGAATTCATTGTCGACTCCGTTGGAAAGCTCGGTATGTCATGCGGGCCGCCTGCTCAGCCATACGCGGCGGTGTCCGGTATCGAGAACGTGGCGTCGGTGAGATTCATTCAAACCCCAAGCAGCTTGGTCAGCGCCGGGTCGGCTGCCACGCGTTGCGACGGCCCTTCCAACTCGACCAGCCCCTTTTGCAGCACGATGGCCTGGTCGCTGTGCGCCAGCACCTTGCGGTAGTCGCGGTCGACGATCAGCGTCGCGATGCCGCTGGCGCGGATTTCAGCGATCACCTTCCAGATCTCGAGCACGATCAGCGGCGCCAGCCCTTCGGTGGCCTCGTCCAGGATGATGAGCTCGGGGTGCGTCATCAGCGCACGCCCGATCGACAGCATCTGCTGCTCGCCACCCGAGAGCTGCGAGCCGAGGTTGGTCAGGCGCTCGGTCAGCCGCGGAAAGGTCTTCAGCACGCGCTCGTAGGTCCAGTCGTTGCGGCCGTCGCGTCCGGGTCGCGATGCCATCACGAGGTTCTCGCGCACCGTCAGGTTGGGGAACACGCCGCGCCCCTCGGGCACGTAGGCCACGCCCAAACGCGCCACCTGGTGAGGCTTGGCCTTGGAAGCGTCCTGGCCGAACAATTGGATGTGCCCTTCGCGCTGCGTCACGTGCCCCAGCAGCGTGCGGATCAGCGTGCTCTTGCCCATGCCGTTTCGCCCGAGCAGGCCCATGGTCTGGCCCTTGCCGATCTGCACGTCGATGCCGTGCAACACATGGCTCGAGCCGTACCAAGCGTGCAACCCCTTGGCATCGACCAGCAAGTCTTGATGAATCGTCATGTCAGTGCCCCTCGCCCAGATAGGCCGTGCGCACCTCGGGGCTGTTGCGGATGAAGTCCGGGTTGCCCGAAGCGATCTTGCTGCCGTTGACCATCACGGTGATCATGTCGGCGATGCGGAACACGGCGTCCATGTCGTGCTCGACCAGCAGGATCGCGTGCCCTTTTTTCAGCTCGGTTAGCAGGTGCAGCATGCGATCGGTTTCTTCCGCGCCCATGCCGGCCAGCGGTTCGTCCAGCAAGCAGCACCTGGGGCTGCGTGGCCAGGCACATGGCAAGCTCGAGCTGTCGCTTCTGGCCATGCGACAGCATGCCGGCCTGGCGATCGAGCACCTTGTCCAGCCCGGCACGCGACGCGGCCGAGCGCGCGGCGGGTGTGCTGACCTCGCAGCGGTCGGCGCGCTGCCAGAACCGCCACGGCATCTGCGCCGTCGCCTGCGCGGCGAGCCGGCAGTTCTCGAACACCGTGAAGGTCGGATAGATCGTGTTGCGCTGGTAGCTGCGCCCGAGGCCGGCGCGCGCGCGCCGGGCCTGCGTCCAGGCCGTCACGTCCTGGCCCAGCAGATGCGACCGCGCCTTCCGACGGCGGGAACTCACCCGACAGCATGTTGATGAGCGTGGATTTGCCGGCACCGTTGGTGCCGATCACGGCGTGAACCGTGCCCCGCTCGAGCTCGAGCGAGACCTTGTTGACCGCCACCAGGCCGCCCCAGCGGCGCGTGATGTCAACGCCTCGAAGAAGAATGTCACCGGTTTGCATGGCCTCAGGCCTCCGCTTTTTTGGTTGCGCCGGCGCGGCCAGCGAGGCCACCCGTGAGGCGTTCGCGCAACTGGGCGGGCAGTCCCACCAGGCCTCGCGGCAGCAGTGCAACGGTGGCGATGATCGTGAGCCCCAGGCCCAGGTGCCAGTGCTTGGCGAAACCGCCCCAGACTGCTTCGGACTTGAAGAATTCCTGCAGCAGCGCAAATGCAAAGGCGCCGATCAAGGCACCGCGCAGGTGCCCCAGCCCGCCGAGGATGATCATCACCAGCACCGCACCCGAGAGGTGCCAGCTCATCATCTCGGGGTTGACAAAACCGTCCTTCACCGCCAAACAGGAATCCGGCCAATCCGGCGATGGCGCCCGAGATCGTGAACGCCGCCAGCTTGTACGGATAAGTCGAGAAGCCGGTGGCCTTCATGCGCTGCTCGTTGACCCGGATGCCGGCCAGCGCGCGCCCGAAGCGCGATCTGGACAGCACGGCGAGCAGCACGAAGACAAAGGCCAGGCAAGCCAGCGTGAAGCCGTACATCGCCACCGGCTTGTCCAGGTCCAGCATGGCCCCGAGCACCGGCTTCATCGTCAGGTAGATGCCGTCGGTGCCACCGCCGAGCGGCGTGTCGTGCACCACGAAGTACGCCATCTGCGCGAAGGCCAGCGTGACCATGATGAAGTACACGCCCTTGGTACGCAGCGACAGCGAGCCGACGAACAAGGCGTAGATCGCGGCGCAGACGTGCTGGCCGGCAACAGCCAGGCGACCGACGCTGAATCGTTCTGCGGCGACAGCAGTACCGCTGCGTAGGCGCCGATGCCGAAGAACGCGGCCTGGCCGAAGCAGACGAGACCGGCGCCGCCGACCAGCAGTTCCAGGCTCAGCGCGAAGATGGCATAGACCATGATCTTGCTGACCAGGTCAATGCCGAAACTGCTGGCGAACAGCGGAAAGAACGCCAGGGCGCCGAACACCACCGCAGTGAAGATCAGCTTTGAAGTGTCATTTGTGTTCATCGTTTATCCCGCCTTGAACAGACCATCAGGCTTCCACAGCAGGATCACTGCCATGAGCAGGTACACCAGCACACCGGACGCTGAAGGCAGAAGCACCTTGCCGAAGGTGTCCACCACGCCGATCAGCAGCGCCGCAACGAGTGCGCCTTTGATCGACCCGATGCCGCCGATCACCACCACGACGAAACAGATGATCAACACCTGGTTGCCCATGCCCGGGTACACCGACGACACCGGCGCGGCCACCATGCCAGCCAGTGCCGCGATCGCCACGCCGGCGGCGAACACCACGCGGTACAGAAACTTGATGTCGATGCCCAGCGACTGCACCATCTCGCGGTTGGTGGCACCGGCCCGGATCATCATTCCCAGGCGCGTCTTGGTGAACACCAGCCACATGCAGATGGCCAGCGCGATGCACACCGCAGAGATGAACAGCCGGTACACCGGGTAGGTCATCAACTCGCCCAGCGGCATCACCCCGGCCAGAATCTCCGGCGCCTTGACGCCATACACGTCGTCGCCGACGAGCAGGCTGCGCAGCTCCTCGAAGACGAGGATCAGGCCATAGGTCATCAGCACCTGCTGCAGGTGTTCGCGGTCGTAGAGGTAGCTGTAGAACGCCCACTCAAGCACGTAGCCCAGCAGCACGGCGAGCACGGTGCCGACGATCAGCACCGAGAAGAAGCCGCCGCCGAATAGGCTGGCCACGACCGGCGAAAGCGCGAAGGCCATGTACGCGCCGATCATGTAGAAGCTGCCGTGCGCCAGGTTGATGACGCCCATGATCCCGAAGATCAGCGTCAACCCCGAAGCCACGAGGAACAGCAGCAGCCCGTACTGCACCGCGTTCAGGCATTGAATCAGAAAGGTCGTCAGGTCCATGGGGCGAGTCCTGCCTTGCCGCCGTGCCCAACGCAAGTCGAGGCACGGCGGTGTGGGTGGAGAAGGCTTTGGGTGGGTGCCGAACGACGGCTACATCTTGCAGCCGCGCGCCGGGTCATTCAGCGCCTTGCTGGCGATGCCAACGACCTTGTTCTCCTTGCCCGACACCTCGCGCAGGTACATGTCCTGCACCGGGTTGTGCGCCTTGGAGATCGTGAACTTGCCGCGCGGGCTGTCGATGGTGGCGCCCCGTACCGCAGCGGCAAAATCGGCCTTCTTGGTCACGTCGCCCTTGGTCGCAGCGAGTCCCACACCCAGCATCTGCGCAGCATCGTAGCCTTGCACAGCGTACACGTCGGGCTGCAGCTTGTGGGCCTTGACGTAGGCCAGGCGAAACGCGTTGTCCTTGGGCGTGTTCAAGCCGTCGGCGTAGTGCAGCGTTGTCAGCACACCTGCGGCGTCAGCGCCTTGTGCCTCTAGCGTGCCATCGGTCAGAAAACCGGTGCCGTAGAGCGGAATCTTTTTAAGGCCCGCGCCGGCGTAATCCTTGACGAACTTGACCGCGCCGCCGCCGGCAAAGAAGCCGAACACCGCCTCGGGCTTTGCGGCGGCCACTTCGGTGAGCAGGGCCTGGAACTCGACGTTCGGGAATGGCAGGTTCAGCTCCTTGGTCACCTTGCCGCCGCCTTTCTCGAAGGCCTCCTTGAAGCCGCGCACCATCTCATCGCCTGCGGCGTACTTCCAGGTGACGGTGACCGCCGTCTTGAGGCCTTTTTTGGCCATCGCCTCGCCTGCCGCGTAGCCTGGCTGCCAGCTGCTGAAGCTGGAGCGGAAAATGTTGGACGCGCACATCGGTCCGGTGATGGCATCCGCACCGGCATTGGGCACGATCAGAAGCGTGCCGGATTCCTTGGCCACCTTGGCCATGGCCATCGCCACGCCCGAGTGAACGCTGCCCACCAACACGTCGACGTTGTCGCGCTTGATCAGTTTGTTGACGTTGTCGATGGCCTTTGCCGGATCGGACTCGTCGTCGACCTTGACAAACTCGACCTCGCGACCTCCGAGCTTGCCGCCCTGCTCGGTGACATAAAGCTTGAATCCGTTCTCGATGGCCGCGCCCAGCACGGCAAACGTGCCAGTGGCCGGCAACATCAGGCCGACCTTCAACTTGGCCGGCGCCTGGGCCATGGCCGACGGCATTGTCATCGACAGTGCCGCAGTGACGGCGGCGAGGAGGATCGAGCGCTTGAAATTTAGTGGGTTTGTCATGGGTGTCTCCGCAGGGATTGAATTCGTTGAGTGTTCTCGGATGCGCGCAAGTCTCTACTTGAGCTTCATCATCTTCTTGACCTCTTCAAGGTGCTGGGTGCCACGCTGGGTGATGCTCACCATCGCGTCCGATTGCGCCTTGCGCGCGATGCCCGCCAGATCCTGCATGTCACCCAACACCTTCTCGCAGGCCTTGCGCGCGAGTTCGCCGTGCTTGCCGGGATCGCCCGCCGCCGCTGGCAGCGCCTTTCACCGCCAGCTGGATGTCCTCCATCGCCGCCTTCAGCAGTTCGCCCTGCTTGTTCGCCAGCGCTTGCATGCCTTCATAGATCGCCTGGTTGGCCTTGACCAGCGCGTCGATATCCTTGCGCCGCGCTTCCACGATCTCTTTCGTATCGAGACCAGGGACCTTGAACTGCTCTAGCATCTTCGTCAGGTCGCCAAAGACATTGGACATGTCCATCGGGCTTGTATTCTTTGATCGCCATGGTTCGTCTCCAGTTGAGGTTTTGGTTAAGGAAACAGTTAGCTATGCGGGATTTGCGGCCCGGCTCGCGCGCGACGTGGGCATCACCAGCGCGTCGCCGTCGATGACGACCTTGCCTTTGACCGTGCAAACCGTCGTCAGCGCCACGCGGCGCCTCTCGGGAAATATTTCTTTGACCGTGACGGTGGCATGCACCGTGTCACCCGGACGCACCGGCGCCTTGAAGCGCAGGTTCTGGCCGAGGTAAACCGTGCCAGCTCCAGGCAGCCGACCTGCAATCGCGGCCGAGATCACGCTCGCCGTCAACATGCCGTGCGCGATGCGTCCGTTGAACTGCGTTGTCTGCGCAAACTCTTCATTGATGTGCATGGCGTTGTTGTCGCCCGAGGCACTGGCGAACAACACGATATCCGCTTCAGTGATCGTCTTGGCGAAGGTCGCGCTCATGCCTGCCTTAAGGTCTTCGATGTCGTAGCCGTCGAGTTCGTTCATCGTGTCCTCCGCCGCGTGGGGCAATTCAAAGTCTGGCCGGGTGTCGCGCTCGTCGTGCTGTGAAGTCATCACGCTGCCTGCGCGGACGCCCGTGCAGCCGGCGGGCGGCGCGGGCTGCACCAACGGCGGGTTGCGAAAGGACTTGCAGCCGCTGCTCGTGCAGCAGCTTCGCCTCCGCGATGCTCTTTTCCTTCACATGGCCGTAGCCGCGGATCTCGTCGGGCACGCTGGCCAGCGCCACGGCCGCAGCATGGTTGGCCGGGCTGAGCGCGGCGCAGATGGCGTCGAGTTCCTTGATGTAGTCGTCGATCGTTTGGCGCTCCTGGCGACGTTCCTCGGTCTTGCCGAAGAAGTCGAGCGAGCCGCCACGCAAGCCCTTGAACTTCGTCAGCCAGCCGAAGGCGCTGCGCATCCAGGGCCCGAACTGCTGCTTGATCAGGTGTCCGGTGACGGGATCCTTCTTCGAGATCGTCGGCGGCGCGAGGTTGTACTTGACCGTGTAGCCGTGCTTGAACTGCGCATCGAGCTGCGCCAGGAACGCCGGATCGGTGTGCAGGCGCGCCACCTCGTACTCGTCCTTGTAGGCCATCAGTTTGTAAAGGTAGCGCGCGGCGGCCTCGACAAGGCCACTCTTGCCGGGGACAGCCTTGGCCTCCGCGGTAACGACGCGCTTGATGACATCGGCATAGCGCTTCGCATAAGCCTCGTCCTGATAGTCGATCAGGTCGGGCACGCGCACTTCAAGCAGACGCCTCGCCTCACCCTGCGCCCCGACCGCATCGACGATCGCGCGAGCGGCAGCCGACAGCTTCGGCTTCTCGATCTTCGGCGCGTACTTGGCGATCTCGGCCTCGACGAAGGCTCGGTCGACCACCGTCCATGCGACCCCAGCGGAATGCGGCCAGCTCTGTTCGACACCGACGCCCGAGTTCTTGATGGCCGTCTCGATCGACTCGGCCTTCAAGGGAATCGTCCCTGCCTGGAAGGCCACGCCGACCATGAAGTTGTTCGTCGCCATGGCGTCGCCGAACAGGCCCTCGGCCATGGCCTGCCCGTCCACGAACACGTTGTGTTCCTTGCGCGTGACCCGGTCGATGCCGTCGGTGAGCGACTGCACGATGGGGAAGAAGTTCTTCCGGTTGGACACCATCTGACCGGTCGGCGTCTGCGTGGTGTTGACCACGGCGATCGTGCGTTCGGGCAGGCACTTGTCCAGGTTCTTCGGATCCGTCGCGTTGAGGATGTCGAAGCCCAGGTACAGGTCGGTGCGGCCGTCGGAGATCTTGTTCGAGCCGCTGAATGGCTCGTTCGTGATCTTGATGTCGGAGATGACCGCGCCACCCTTTTGCGCCAGGCCGGTCTGGTCCAGGCCGATCACATGCTTGCCTTCGAGCCGCGCCGCGTTGGCGATGGTCGCCACCACCGTCACCGAGCCGGTGCCGCCGATGCCCATCACGTGGATGCCGAAGCCGAAACTCGAATCGACCTTGGACACCGGGTTGGGCAGTTCGCGCTCGAGCGCCGGAATGCGGCCCTTCTTCTTTTTCTTCTTGCCGTCATCGCCGGCCGCCGGCTCGGGATTCGGCGTGATCGTCAGGAACGACGGGCAGAAGCCCTTGACGCAGGAGAAGTCCTTGTTGCACGACGACTGGTGGATGCGCGTCTTGCGCCCGAACTCGGTGGCCACCGGCTCGACGCTCATGCAGTTGCTCTTGACGCCGCAGTCGCCGCAGCCTTCGCAGACACGTTCGTTGATGACGGTGACTTCGACCGGCTCCTCGGCCTTGCCGCGGCTGCGCGCGCGGCGCAGTTCGGCCGCGCATTCCTGGTCGTGCACCAGCACCGTGGTGCCGGGAGTCGCGGCCAGCGCGCGCTGAGCCTCGTCGAGGCGGTCGCGATGCCAGACCTCGGTGCCGCCGGGCAGGCCGCTGATCAACTCGGGGCGATCGCTGGTGACGATGACCTTCTTCACGCCGTTGGCCAGCAGGTCCGACACCAGGTTCGCGAGCGGCTCTTCGCCCATGATCTGCTGGCCGCCAGTCATCGACGTGTGCGCGTTGCGCAGCAGCTTGTAGGTGATGTTGACGTTGTTCGCGGCGGAGTAGCGGATCGCCAGGCTGCCCGAGTGGGCGTAGGTGCCGTCGCCCATGTTCTGGAAGATGTGCTTGGTGTCGGTGAACGGCGCCATGCCGATCCACTGCGCGCCCTCGGCGCCCATGTGGGTGCCCATCACGACGTTGCGGTCCATCCACATCGCCATCGTGTGGCAGCCGATGCCGGCCGAGACGATGCTGCCGTCGGGCGCGGCTGGTCGAGCTGTTGTGCGGGCAGCCCGAGCAGTACCAAGCGGTGCGCGTCGCGGTCGCCAGCTTGTCGCGCACATGAATCTCGTCCAGCCGTGCCAGCCAGGCCTCGGCCGACTCGATGCGCGCCTTCTGCGACAGGCGCTTGGTCAGGCGCGGCCGATCACGTCGGACTCGAACTCGCCGTAGTGCGGCAGCAGTTCCTTCTCCTCCTCGTCGAACTTGCCGACGATGCGCGGCGCGTTGGCCATGCCGTAGAGCACGTTCTTGGCGAACATCTCGAGGAAGGGGCGCTTCTCCTCGATGACGAAGATCTCCTCCAGCCCGCGCGCGAAGTCGCGCACGATCTGTCGGCTCCATCGGGAACAGCATGCCCATCTTCAGGATGCGGATGCCGTAGCGGCGCAGCGCCGCGTCGTCCAGGCCCAGCTCGAGGAAACACTGGCGCAGGTCGTTGTAGGTCTTGCCGGCGGTGATGATGCCCAGCCAGGCGTCGGGGTTGTCGAAGACGACGTTGTTGAGCTTGTTGGCGGCTGCGTAGCGCTTGGCCACCTCGAGCCGGCGCGTGTAGAGCGACTGCTCCATCTCGAGCGCCTCGGCGCGCACGTTCATGCCGAGGTTCATGTTCGGCGTGAAGGCCTTGCCGTCGAACATCAGGTCCGGCGTGACGAAGTTCAGCCGCGACGGATCGACGTTGGCCGTGCCGCTGCCGTCGGCCACGTTGGTGACGATCTTCAGGCCGACCCACAGCCCCGACAGGCGCGACATCATGTAGCCGTGCAGCCCGAAGTCCAGGATCTCCTGCACGTTGCCCGGGTACAGCGAGGGCATGCCGACGTGCATCAGCATCGGCTCAGACTGGCTGGCAAGCGACGAGCTCTTGCAGCTCGGGTCGTCACCGGCCACCGCGAGCACGCCGCCGTTCTTGCCGATGCCGGTGTAGTTGGCGTGCTTGAGCGCGTCGCCGCTGCGGTCCACACCCGGCGCCTTGCCGTACCACATGCCGGTGACGCCGTCGAACTTCTGCTTGCCCACGGTGTGCAGCATCTGCGTGCCCCACACGGCGGTCGCGGCCAGGTCTTCGTTCAGGCCATCGACGAAGTGGATGTTCCTGGACAGCAGCGTCTTCTGGTTCTTGATGAAGGCGGCATCCAGCATGCCCACCGGCGAGCCGCGGTAGCCGGAGATGAACATGCCGGTCTTCAGGCCGCGGCGCTCGTCGGCACGCGTCTGGTCGAGCGCCAGTCGAACCAGCGCGTCGATGCCGCCCATGTTGACCGTGCCTTCTTCCTGGGTGAACGGCGTTGGGGCGTGGCTTCTTTTCCGATGACATGGCTGATCCTGTGTGGTGTGGTTACGAGCTGACGTTCTCGTGCTGAGCGTCAGAGTCGCTAACGCCCAAGTGACTTGGCGGAGACGCCGGCGATGCCCCAGTTTTCTTTCGGCACGTCGTGGATCCAGACGCGCACGTTTTCCTTCGGCGCGCCGACCGCCTCGACCAGCGCCTGGGTCACCTTTTCGATGACGGCGCGCTTTTGCTCCTCGGTGCGGCCCTCGAGGATGTAGATCTGGGCGAATGGCATGGCGATGCTCCCGCTCAGACGAAACGCATCGAGACCGAGCCGAGGTCCTGGAAGCGAACCAGGACGTTGTCGCCCGGATTGACCAGGAAGGCCTCGGTCACGCCGCCGGTCATGATGAAACTGCCGGCCGGGATGTGCTGATCGCGCTCGCCCAGGTGATTGGCCATCATCGCCACCGCCGCCAGCGGGTTGCCCAGCACGGCGGCGCCTGCGGCTATCGACTTGATCTCGCCGTTGATCTCGAGCACCACGCCGAGCGTGCGCAGGTCGAGATCGCCCAGGTCGCGCGGCCGCCCGCCGATGACGAAGCGCGACGACGAGGTGTTGTCGGCGATCACGCTCTTCAGGTCGAACTTGAAGTCCTTGTAGCGCGAGTCGATGATTTCGACCCCCGGGATCACGAAGTCGGTGGCCGCCATCACGGCCGCGACGTTGCAGCCGGGGCCCTTCAGCGGCGCCTTGGTGACGATGCAGATCTCAGCCTCCACCTTGGGGTGGATCAGCTCGCTGTGCTTGATCTCGCCGCCGTCGGGCCGCGCCATGTAGTCGCTGACGAAGCCGAACACGGGCGTGGTGACGCCCATCTGCTTCATCTTCGCGAACGACGTCAGACCGGCCTTCAGGCCGACGGTCTTGTTGCCGCGCGCTTCCTTGCGGCGCTTGATCTCGTCCTGGATGGCATAGGCATCGTCCCAGTCCATGTTCGGGTAGTCGCCGGTGATCATGGTCACGTCGCGCACCTGCAACTCGGCGTTCTCGAGATGTTCGGCGAGGGCGAGGATGGTCTTTTGATCGAGGTTCATGGGGGTACCCTTTTCCGAGTTCAGATGAAGCGCACCGACGTGCCACCCAGGCCGCCGACACTGCAATACAGGCTGTCGCCGGCCTTGACCGGAATCAGCGGCGACTGCGACCCGGACAGGATGATTTCGCCGGCCTTCAGGCCGATGCCCAGGCGCCCGAGCGTGTTGGCCAGCCAGGCCACCGCGTTGACGGGCGAGCCCTGCACCGCAGCGCCGGCCGAGGTGCTGATGACCTCGCCGTTCTTCTCCAGCACCATGCCGGCCAGCGCCAGGTCGAGCTGGCGCGGGCTGCGGCGCACGCCGCCGAGCGTGAGCACGCCGCAGGAGGCGTTGTCGGCGACGGTGTCCTGGATCTTGATCTTCCAGTCGCGGATGCGCGAATCGACGATCTCGAAACACGGCACGACGAAGTCGGTGGCGCGCAGCACGTCGGCGGCGGTGACACCTGGGCCCATCAGGTCGCTCTTCAGCACGAAGGCGACCTCGGCCTCGGCCTTGGGCGCGATCATCGAATCGGCGCGGATCGGCCTCGCCTTCGTTGAAGACCATGCCCGAAGTCATCTGGCCGAAGTCCGGCTGGTTGACCTTGAGCATGTCCATCACGACCTTGCTGGTGACGCCGATCTTCTTGCCGACGATCGTTTCGCCGGCTTCGAGCCGGCGCTGGATCATCCGCAACTGGATCTGGTAGGCGTCTTCGATCGTGATCGACGGCTCTCGATCGGTCAGCGGGTCGACCGCTTTGCGCTCGAGCAGCGCCTGGTACAGCTCGTCGCCGTAGTGTTGAATTTTGGTCTTGTCCATGGTTCGATGTCCCGATCAGTACTTGACCATCACGTTGCGCAGTTCCGTGTAGAACTCCAGCGAGTGCAGGCCACCTTCACGGCCGATGCCCGACTGCTTGGAGCCACCGAAAGGCGTGCGCAGGTCGCGCAGGAACCAGCTGTTGATCCAGCACAGGCCGACCTCGATGCTTGAGGCCAGGCGCATCGCGCGGCCGATGTCCTGCGTGTGGATCGACGTGGCCAGGCCGTAGCGGTTGTTGTTGACCTTCTCAAGCACTTCCGCCTCGGTGTCGAAGGGGCTGATGTGGCAGCACGGGCCGAAGACTTCTTCGGTCACCACCGACGCGGTTTCGGGCAGGCCGATCCAGATCGTCGGCTCGACCCAGCAGCCGTCCTTCAGGTCGTCGGGCATCGTCGGCACGCCGCCGCCGATGATGATGGTCGCGCCTTCGTCCTTGGCCTTCTTGTAATAGGACAGCACCTTGGCCTGATGCACCTTGCTGACCAGCGGGCCGATCTTTGTGTCCTTGTCGAACGGGCGGCCGGGCTTCATTTCCTCGGCTTTCGCCTGCGAGCGTTCCGACGAACCGCTCGAAGATCGGTCGCTCGACGTACACGCGCTCGGTGCCCAGGCAGACCTGGCCGGCGTTCTCGAAACACGAGCGCGTCACGGTGGCGACGGCGTTGTCGAAATCGCAGTCGGCGAACACGACCGCGGCGTTCTTGCCACCGAGCTCCAGCGACACCGGACGGATGCCGTCGGCGCCGGCCTTCATGATCGCGGTGCCGGTCTTGGTCTCGCCGGTGAAGGTGATGCCGTTGACCTCCGGGTGGGAGGTCAGGAAGGAACCGGCGGAATCGACGCCGAAGCCGTTGACGACGTTGTAAACGCCCTTGGGCACGCCGACCTTGTTCATCACCTCGCCGAGCAGCGTGGCCGTGCTCGGGGTGGCTTCGGACGGCTTGACCACCACGGTGTTGCCGCAGGCCATGGCCGGGCCGCACTTCCAGGTCATCAACAGCAGCGGCAGGTTCCAGGGGCAGATGATGGCGATCACGCCGCGCGGCACGCGCACGCCGTAGCTGCGCGCCGTCTTGCCGTCCGGGGTGGTCATCTCGAACGACTCGGTCGAGGCGTTCTTGATCGTGTCGGTGAAGACCTTGAAGTTGGCGGCGCCACGCGGAATGTCCACGTGCGAAGCCAGGTGCGCGGGCTTGCCGGTGTCGGCAATCTCGGCCTGCAGGAAGTCGTCGAAGCGGTGGTTGATCTCGTCGACCAGGCCGTCGAGCATCTTGCAGCGGTCGACCACCGACAGCTTGCCCCACGGACCGTGCAGCGCCGCCCGGGCTGCGGCAACCGCAGCATCGACCTCCGGCTTGCCGGCCTCGTAGACCATGCCGATGAGCGAGTTGTCGACCGGATTGCGCTTCTCGTAGGTCTTGCCGCTGGCGTTCTTGACGTACTCGCCGTTGATGAAATTCAGAATGTCTTTGCTCATGACTGTCCTTTCAGATGTTTTCAGTTTCAAACCAATGGCGCTCAGTCCCGCCCGGGCGCATGTTTCGTCTTCAAGCTCGGAGCCGCCAGAGACGCCGATGCCGCCGATCACGCGGCCCTCGTGTTTCAGCGGCAGGCCGCCGCCGAAGCACACCATGCGCGGGCGCATCGGAATGCCGATCGCGACTGCCGGCGAATGCGTTGCCAGGGCCTCGGTCCAGGCCGCCGTGGGCAGGCCGAAGCCCGCCGCGGTGTAGGCCTTGTCGATCGCGATCTCGATCGAGTGCAGGAAGGCCCCGGGCATGCGCAGGAAGGCCGCCAGGTTGCCGCCCGAATCGACGACGGCGATGTTGACCTTGATGCCGGCTTCGTCGGCCCAATGGGCCGCCGCCGCAACCGCTGCGGCGGCCGCCTCCCAATGCACCACGTCCTGTGCGACGGAGATCTTCATCAGGTGAACACCGACAGGAAGGCTTCGTTCAGCGTCCGGTCGTGATAGAAAATCGCCGGCCCGAGCGTCTCGTCGTACCAGGTGATCGGCGGCTTGTCGGGGTAGTGGATGTAGCCACCGGCGAAGACTTCGTTGCGGTTGCCCGAGGGGTCGAAGAAGTACACCGTCTCGCCGCGCGTGATGCCGTGGCGGGTCGGCCCGATGTCGATGGATGTCTTGGTGCGCGACAGGATGTCGGCCGCACGCAGCACCTTCTCCCAGCTGCCGAGTTCGAAGGAGGCGTGGTGCAGCTTGCCCTTGACCGGCTGGCGGATGAAGGCCACGTCGTGGGCCTTGTTCGAGCAGGTCAGGAAGCAGCCGATCATGAAGCTCTTGTCGGCTGCGGTCATGATCTGCTCGGCGATGCTGAAGCCCAGCACCTGGGTGAACAACTTGACCGTGCCGTCGAGGTCGTCGCCATACAGCAGGCAGTGGTCGAAGCGCGATGGCGCGATGCCCTTCAGGCCATCGGGCCAGGGATCGGGGTTGATGTTGGGGCCGTCGGTGCCGCAGTTGTTGCCGGCGTACTCCTTCTCGGCGTACAACTCCATCACGTGGCCGGTCGGGATCGTGAAGCGAAAGCGCTCGCCGGTCTTCGGGTGCTCGCCGGCCGGGATCCATTCGAGATCGGTGCACAGGCCCGACTTCTCGATGTCGGTGGCCAGCTTCTTCAGCGTCGCGGCTGAGTCGACCTTCCAGCCCATGTAGTCCATGCCGGCTTCGTCGGCCTCGCGCAGCACCACGCTGTGGTGGTCGTGCTCGTCCCAGGCCTTCAGGAACACACGCCCCTTCTTCTTGTCGCGTGCCACTTCGATGAGGCCGAGAACCTCGGTGTAGTGCTTCAGTGCGGGCTGCCATTTCGAGCACGCGGATCGCCACGTGTCCAGGCCGCAGAACGCCGGTGATTGCCATTCATGTCTCCTTGTCGGGTCGGGAAATCGATGTCGTCCAGGCGAACCCGACGCTGAACGACGTACTCTGGGGAAGCTTTTGCCGCTTGCCACACCCGGCCCAAGGCGTGGACCGCGATGTCGCTGCGCGGGTAGGTCTTGCAGGCCAGCACGCAGCCATCGGCCTCTTCGGCGGCGCTGAGGACGGCGCGGTTCATCTTCTCGGGTCTGGTAGCTGCCGGTCGTGATGCGCACCTTGCAGGCGCCGCAACCCCCGTTGCGGCAGCCGACCGGAATGCCGTGGCAGCAGGCTTGTTCCATCGCCGCGAGCACGTGCACGTCCTCGGCGCAGCGGAACGCTTCGCCGGTGTTGTCGATGGTCACTTGATGGGCCATGCCGGCCTCCGCTCGTCAGCGCTGCAGCGCCGTCAGCACCGCCAAGCTCATCGCCTTGACCGAGGTCTTGATCGAGGGCTCGGGCACGGGCGCGAAGAACGGCGAGTGGTTGCCCGGCAAGGGCTTGCCGCCCGGTTGCCGCGATGCTTCGACATCCTTCGGGTCGTGCACGCCGACGAGGAAGAACATCGCGGGCACGCCGGCATTGACGTACTCGGAGAAGTCCTCGCTGGGTGTGATCGGCGGCATGCGCTTGACCTGGGCCCCGAGCGCGGCCTTCAACGCCGCCTCAGTGCGTTCGACCAGCGCGGCGTTGTTGATGACCGCATCGCCGCCGGCGACGATCTTCACCTCGGGTTCGGGCGCACCGGCCATCGGCCGCCGACGGCCTTGGCCGTGCGCCGGATGCCGTCGTGCATCTTGCTGCGCACGCTCTGGTCGTAGCTGCGGATGGTGCCGCGCAGCGCCACGTTGTCCGGAATGATGTTGCCGCTGGTGCCGCCCTGAATCGCGCCGACGCTGAAGACACCGAACTGGAACGGATCCTTCTCACGGCTGATCACGCCTTGCACATCGACGACGAAGCGCGATGCAATCAACACCGGGTCGATGGACTTGTCGGGCGCCGAGCCATGCGCGCCGCGGCCATGGAACACGGCCTCGAATCCGTCAGAGTTGGACGTGACTGCGCCGACGTTGAAGCCGACCTCACCGTAGGCCATCGGCCAGGTGTGCAGCGCAAAGGCGAAGTCGGGTTTGCCGAAACGCTTGAACAGGCCGTCGTCGAGCATGGCCTTGGCGCCGCCGAGCACTTCCTCGGCCGGCTGGGCAACGAACATCAGCGTGCCCTTCCAGCGGTCCTTCAGGCCGACCAGGGTCTTGGCCGTGCCGACCCAACTCGCCATGTGCAGGTCGTGCCCGCAGCTGTGGGCGACGAAAGTTTCCTTGCCGAGATAAGTCGTCTTGACCTTGCTGGCATAGGGCAGCCCGGTCTTTTCTTCCATCGGCAAGGCATCCAGTTCGGTGCGCACCATGATCGTCGGGCCGGGCGCCGTTGCGCAGCAAGCCGACCACGCCGGTCTTGCCGACGCCCTCGGTCACCTCGAAGCCGAGGTCGCGCAGTTCCTTGGCCAGCTTCTTGGCGGTCTGGGTCTCTTCGAACGCCAGCTCAGGGCTCGCATGGATGTCCTTGTACAACCCTTCGACACTAGCGTAGTGCCGTGCGATCTGGGCGTCGACATCCTTGGCGAAGTTGCTCGGCGACGCCCGCTGTTTGCGCCAGCGCGCTGACCGGAACCAGCGAGCGAGCGCGAAGCCCGCGTCACGGCCAGACCGAGACAGAGCAGATCGAGCGTGGCCCAACGTCGAGTAAGGCATGCATGTGGGAGTTCCTTGTTCCGTTGCGGTTGCTGTGGCACTGCCTGGCCATGCCGGCGCGGGCTGGCGCGAGGTCGGGACGACTGGCATTCACGTCGACGTGTTGCGCCGAGGCCGACCGACTGTGATTGATCATCGCCACGGCCACGGCGGCGATCACGGCGGGAATCGCGATCGCGATAGAAGTTCAGCTGCAGCGGCAAGGCCATGCCAACCAGCGTGCCGATCACGATCGGCGCCAGAATCGCGCCGCTGCGGCCGACGCCCGATGCCAAGCCGATGCCAGTGGAGCGGATCGCCATCGGGTAGAACTGGCCGACGTAGGCGTAGGTCACGATCTGCGTGCCGATCGTCGATGCACCGGCCAGGCCAACGACAAAGAACAGCGCACTCGGTCGGCATCTGGACGCCCAGCAGGGTGATCGACACCGCTGCCAGCACGTACATCGAGAACAGCACCCACTTGATGTGGAACTTGTCCGCCAGCCAGCCGCCACCGACCGCGCCGAGCATGGCGCCGAAGTTCAGCACCAGCACGAAGGTCAGCGCCGAGCCGAGGCTGTAGCCGGCACCGGCCATCAGCTTGGTCAGCCACGAACTGAGCGCATAGACCATGAACAGGCACATGAAGAAGGCGATCCAGAACATCACCGTGCTGAAGCCGCGGCCATCGTGAAACAGGTGCCCTACGGTGGCGTTGTCGGCCTTGTCTTCGGCGGGCAATGCGAAGTGGTCGCTTGCCGTCGGGCGAAAGCCAGGCTGCAGGCGTTCGACGATCGCCTTGAGCTCGTCATGGCGCCCCTGCTTGAGCAGGAAGGGCATCGACTCGGGCAAGGACTTCAGAATGAACGGAATCAGCACCACCGGCAGCCCGGCCGCGAGGAAGACCGACTGCCAGCCATAGGTCTCGATGAGCCCCTTGCCGAGCACGGCAGCGAGCATGCCGCCGACCGCATAGCCGCTGAACATCAGCGTGACCATCGTCGCGCGAATCTTCTTCGGCGAGTACTCGGTCATCTGCGCGACGACGTTGGGCATCACGCCGCCGATGCCCAGGCCTGCGAGGAAGCGCGTCACGCTGAACCTCACCGGGTCGCTCGTCATGCCGGCGGCCGCCGTGAACACGCTGAACAGCACGATGCAGATCGCGATCGCCTTGCGCCGACCGATCTTGTCGGCGATGGTGCCGAGAAAGATCGCACCGAACATCATCCCGAACAGCGCCGAGCTGACCATGAAGCCCGCCTTGGTGGCGTCGACCCCCATCTGTTTCATGATCGACGGCAGCGCGATGCCGGCCACCGCCAGGTCGTAGCCGTCGAAGATGATGATCAAGGCGCACCAGAACAGCACCAGGCCGTGGAAGCCGTTGAACTTGGCTTCGTCGGCGATCTTGTGAACGTCGATCTGTCGCATGAGTGTCTCCTCGATTGTGTCGTTGCGCGCAGGCAGCTTCAGCCGAGGTCGCCGCCGCCGACCGGCAGACACCGATCCAGTGATGTAGGACGATTCGTCTGAGGCGAAGAACAGGATCGGCGCGACCTGCTCGTCGAGCGTTCCGTAGCGGTGCATCAGGCTCGACTCCTTGGTCTGCTCGACGATGCCCTGGTACCAGGCCTTCTCTTTCGCGGTCGGCTTGGCTGTGTTGCGCGGAACCTTGCGCGGCGGCGCCTCGGTGCCACCGGGCGCGGTGGCGTTGATGCGGATGCCGTTGCCGGCCTGCTCCATCGCGATCGACGCGGTCAGTGCATTGACCCCACCCTTGGCGGCCGCGTAGGGCACCCGGTAGATGCTGCGCGTCGCAATCGACGAGACGTTGACGATCGTGCCCTTCTTCTTCTTGACCATGAAGGGCAGCACCGCGCGGCAGCACCACAGGGTCGGGAACAGCGAGCGCCGGATTTCCTTCTCGATCTCCTGCTCGCCGTATTGGTCATACGGCTTGGTCCAGATCGTGCCGCCGACGTTGTTGATCAGCACATCCACGCGCTTGAACAATTTCAGCGCCTCGTCGACCATGCCCTGCGCACCGGCAAAGGTCTCGAGGTCGGCTTCGAACGCGCTGCCCTTGCCGCCCGCGGCGACGATCTGCTTCACGACCTCGCGGACCAGCGGCGAACGGTCCACCGCCAGCACGGTGCCACCTTCGGCGCAGACGCCGAGCGCCACACCGCTGGCCGATGCCCTGGGCCGCACCGGTGACGATGACGACCTTGTTCGCGAAGCGATCGTTGCGTGTCATGCCGCTGCCCCTTCGGTGGACGATGAGAACTTCTCGAACAGGAAGTTCTTCGGCGTGACACCCACACCCGCCATCCACTTGCGCACACCCTCGACCATCGGCGGTGGGCCGCAGACGTAGACATCGACATCGCCGCCGTTGAGCTGGCCCGGCGACAGGTGGTCGGTGACGTAGCCCAGCCGCGGCGTGCCCGCTTTCACGGTCCACCATGACGGTGAAGAAATCGAAGTTCGGCATCACCGACTTCAGTTCGGCCAGAGTGCCCAAGTTCGACCAGGTCGTCGTTGGTGTTGACGCCGTAGGCCAAGGTGATCGGCTGGTCGGTCGGGTTGTCCTTGATCCACAGCAGCATCGACAGGAACGGCGCCAGCCCGGTGCCGCCGGCCAGCATCAGGATCGGCCGGATCGTCGGGCGCAGATAGAAGCTGCCGTACGGGCCGGCGAACATCATGAAGTCGCCGGTGTTGGCCTTGCTGCGCATGAACGTGCTCATCAGTCCGTTCGGCACGTCGCGGATCAGGAACGACAACTCGGTCTGGTTCGGCGCGGAACTGAACGAGTAGGAGCGCGTTTCCTTGCTGCCCGGCACCTGCAGCTTGACGTATTGGCCGGGCAGGAAGGACAGCGGCCGCTCAGCCTGCAGCGAGAACGTAACCGTGGTCGCACGAATCGCGCGCGATGTTCGTGAGCTTGCCGCCATGCGATGCCGACTTCGGTCTTGCACGAGGCGGCCGACGCCGGCACGCGAATCACGCAGTCGGACTTCGGCCGCATCTGGCAGGTGAGCACGTAGCCCTTGGCGGCCTCGTCTTCGGCGAGCGCGTCTTCGATGTACGCGCCCATCTCGTAGCTCGCCGCTTTCGCAGTGGCACTTGCAGGTGCCGCAGGCGCCGTCACGGCAGTCGAGCGGGATGTTGATCTTCTGGCGATAGGCGGCGTCGGCCACCAGTTCGGTCGCCTCGCACGGAATGATCCGCGTCACCCCGTCTTCGAACTGCAGCGCGATGTTGTAGGCCATGGCTGCCCCTCAGACGTGGTACACGTCGAGCATGTGGTGGATGTAGTCGTTCTTCACGACCAGGTACTTCTTCTTGATCAGGGGCTTCGGCGCCGCTGGTGTCGAGCAGGTAGCGCGCGGTGCCGAAGTACACGTCGACGATGTCGTAGCGGAAGCTGTGCGTGGTCCAGTTGAAGCACAGATCCACCCGCGTCTCGTCCTGCGCGAGGATCTCGACGTTCGAGATCGCGCGGTTGTAGCGTGTGTCGGGCGTCGATGAACTCGCGCGTTCGGTCTCGATGCGGAACACCCGGTCCTCGAGGCCCTGCTTGCTCGGGTAGTAGATCAGCGAGACCTCGTTGTGCGGGTCGGTCGTGAGCTTGTCGTCATCGTCCCAACACGGCATGTGGTAGTCCACGTCGTCGGCGTAACACGCCAGCCAGTCGGCCCAGCGCTTCTCGGCCTGCGCGCGTGCTTCCTGGTACAGGAAGGCTTGAATGGCGTCGTAGGACAGCGTCATCACTTGCCTCCGTTGGCTTGCTCGGCCTGCTCGGCCTTGTAGGCCTTCTTCATCGTCTGCAACCAGTACTCGTGCTGGCCGATGTACAGGCCCTCGTCCTCGGTCTTGATGCAGCTGAGCTCGGGCTTGAGTCCGATCAGGTCGGCCACGGCGTCCGGCCCCTTGACCCAGTGCGTCGCACCGCGGCTGAGGTCGTTCCACTTGACGGCGCGCGCCTCGAAGCCTTGCTGGCAGGAGCGGAACTCCTCCAGATCGTCGGGCGTGGCCATGCCGGTGGCGTTGAAGAAGTCCTCGTACTGGCGCAGGCGCCGCTCGCGCGCTTCGGCAGGCTCGCCCTTGGGTGCGATGCAGTAGATCGTGGCCTCGCTCTTGTTCACCGAGATCGGCCGCACGACGCGAATCTGCGAGCTGAACTGGTCCATCAGATAGACGTTCGGGTACAGGCACAGATTGCGCGACTTGCGCAGCATCCAGTCGGCCTTGGCTTCGCCGAACTTCTCGATCCACTCGGGGCGCTTGGCGTACATCGGCCGGTCTTCCGGGTTCGACCAGTTGGTCCACAGCAGCATGTGGCCGTTCTTGAACGAGTACGAGCCGCCGCCCTGCTTGGCCCACGCGCCGGCGTTCATCGCCTTGACGTTGTCGACCTTGCCGTCGGCACCGCGGCGCGCCGTGGTGGCGGCGTAGTTCCAGTGCACGGCCGAGACGTGGTAGCCGTCGGCGCCGTTTTCGGCCTGCAGCTTCCAGTTGCCGTCGAAGGTGTAGGTCGAGGCACCGCGCAGCACCTCGATGCCATCGGGCGCCTGGTCGACGATCATGTCGATGACCTTGGTGGTCTCGCCCAGAAACTCAGCGAGAGGCGCGACATCGGGATTCACGCTGCCGAACAGGAAGCCGCGGTAGCTCTCGAAAGCACCGAGCTTGACCAGGTCGTGGCTGCCTTCGCAGTTGAAGCTCGGCGGGTAGCCGGCGTCCGGGCTCTGGTCCTTGACCTTCAGCAGCTTGCCCTTGTTGCTGAAGGTCCAGCCGTGGAACGGGCAGGTGAAGCTGGACTTGTTGCCCTTCTTGTGCCGGCACAGCACCGCGCCGCGGTGCGTGCAGGTGTTGGCCAGCGCGTTGAGCTTGGCCGTCCTTGCTGCGCGTGATGACCACCGGCTGGCGGCCGATGTACACGGTGAGGTAGTCGTTGACGTTCGGGATCTGGCTCTCGTGCGCCAGATAGACCCAGTTGCCTTCGAAGATGTACTTCATCTCCAGCTCGAACAGCTGCTCGTCGGTGAAGACCGCCCGATCCAGGCGATAGAGATGCTTGGCGGGGTCGTCCTGCAGCATCGCTTCGAGTTTGGCGAGGCTGGCCGAGTTGTCTTGGTGGATCTGGATCACGCGGGTCTCCTTGGGTCGGGTCAACGTCGGGTCGGGTCCTGTGCGGGTCGGCGCTCGCGCAGGACGAGTCAACCCACGCCGCAGCACGGCTGCAGCGACGGCATCACTGGATGGTCGGGGCGGTCGCCGGCGGCGACCACGCCTCACACCGCGGGGCGGCGGGGCGCGCATCGAAGGCGGCAGGTTCATCGAGCTTGTCTCCTGTTGACGGACTTGAGTCTCTTGCTCTCGTCGCCGTTCTTGCGACACCGGTGAGCATTTGGTCGATACGGCTCGCGGCAGGCACGTGTTCGCATTTGCCGTGCCAACTTTTCACGACGGTGCCGCTCGGCTTCACTCGACAGCGACTGAATGATTAAGTGCAAACCCGAATCGCCTCGTCCTGGCCGCACAATCGGCGCGTGAAGCAAATGATGCAAAGACGCGCGCCGAGCGTCGTCACGAATGCATCATCTGATCGATGGGCCGGGCTTTCCCGCGGGTCGCGATCGAAGGCATCTCGCTGCTTTCACTAGGGCGTCACGAGGGAACGCGCTGCGCTTGCTCGCGCTGCGCTGCGGATGGCACGTTGCGTGCTCGCAATCACGCGAGCCGTGCGACAAAATGCAAAGGAGACAACGATGTTGATGTGCATCGACGGCCGCCCGGGACGGCGGCCATGAAGAAGCCCAGTACGGGTTCACCCGCGGACTTGAGCCAGCCGCTCCTCCGCACCGATCACGCCGACATCGACAAGGTCCGCTTCCCAGACCTTGCCGACTTGATGGCACGCCTGCACTTTTCGACCAGCGACGGCCGCATCTGGATGGACGAGCAGCGCATGCTGCTGATCCACGCGAAGGCGCTGGGCTCGCTGCGACGCGAGATGATCGAGAGCCTGGGCATGGACGTGACGCGCCGCCTGTTCACCCGCATGGGCTACCAGGCCGGCACCTACGACGCGGAGATGGCGCGCAAGGTGCGGTCCAAGACTTCGCTGAAGGACATGTTTGTGGTCGGGCCGCAGATGCACTGCCTGGAAGGCATCGGCCTGTCCGAGCCGGTGCGGCTGGAGTTCGACGTCGAGAAGGGCCAACACTACGGCGAGTTCCTCTGGACCCACCAGGTCGAGGACGAAGAACATGTCCGGCATTTCCCGATCGGCACCGAACCGTCCTGCTGGATGCAGGTCGGCTATGCGTCGGGCTACTCCACGGAGTTCATGGGTCGCCAGATCCTCTACCGCGAAGTCGAGTGTCAATCGATGGGCCAGGCCGCCTGCCGCATCGTCGGCAAGCCGGTCGAGGCATGGGGCGACGAAGCCATTCGAGGACCTGCAGCACCTGATGCCCGCGGCCCTGCGCAGTGATGCGCTGACGGCGGCGGTGTCGGCCACACGCGACCCCGTGTTGGCCGGTGCGGGCACAGACGAAACCCGACGGACTCCGCCCAGCCGGTCGGCATCTCGCCGGGCTTCAACTCCGTGCTGCACATGGTGCAGCGGGTCGCACCGACCAATGCCACGGTGCTGTTTCTCGGCGAGAGTGGTGTCGGCAAGGAGGTTTTCGCGCGCATGCTGCATCGCTTGAGTTCGCGCAGCCACAAGCCTTTCGTCGCGGTGAACTGCGCGGCAATTCCTGAGTCACTGATCGAGTCGGAGTTGTTCGGCGCCGAACGCGGCGCCTTCACCGGTGCCACGCACAGTCGCGCCGGGCGCTTCGAACGCGCTGACGGCGGTACGCTGTTCCTCGACGAGATCGGCACACTGTCCGCGGGCGCCCAGGGCAACCTCTTGCGCGCGCTCCAGGAAGGTGAGATCGAGCGCCTCGGCGATACCCAGACCCGGCGCGTCGACGTCCGCGTCATCGCGGCGACGAACGTCGACCTTCGCGAGGCGGCGGCGGCCGGGCGCTTCCGCGAGGATCTGTTCTTCCGCCTCAATGTCTTTCCGATCCGCGTGACGCCCGTGCGCGAACGGCGCGAGGACATTCCGCTGTTGATGACGCACTTCCTCGGCAAGTTCAATCGGCTGCATGGGCGGCGCCTGACCGGCTTCACGCAGCGCGCGGTCGATGCCGTGATGTCCTACGACTGGCCAGGCAACATCCGCGAACTCGAAAACGTCAATCGAACGCGGCGTCATCCTGGCGGCCGAGAACACGGTGATCGACGCTCCGCAGTTGTTTACCAGCGGTGAGCAATTCAACAGCAAACAGTTCGCCGTCGGCCGGGACGGGGCGCTGATCAACACCGACCCGACCCGGATGCTCGAGGATCAATCGACCGACCCCGAGTTCGACCGCGTGTCGAAGCACGTCAACAACCTGCTGAACGGCATCGAGGACGACTCCAAGGTATCGCTCGATGACATCGAGACCTTGTTGCTCAAGCAAGCAGTGACTCGTGCGCATGGCAATGTCGCGGCGGCAGCGCGCCTGCTTGGCATCACTCGCCCGGCGATGGTGTACCGGCTGAAGAGCCGGGGCATCCTGCACCATGGCGAGTGAGGTCCGCCTTGCAAGGCGGACGCGCTGCGCATCACGGACGGGCTGATGTTCTCCCACCTCGAGCGGCCGTCCGGCCCGATCCCGCGCTGGCGGGAGGTGCTGGCCGACTTTGGCCCGCGTGAAGCCGCCAACGGCTTCATCGGTTGGGTGTTCGCCGCCACGGCGCCGGTGGCCATCATCCTGTCGGTCGGCACACGAGGCGGATTGAGCGAGGCGGAACTGGCGTCGTGGATCTTCGGCGTGTTCTTCATCAACGGGCTGATCAGCATCCTCTTCTGCTGGTGGTATCGGCAGCCGCTCGCGTTCTTCTGGACCATCCCCGGCACCGTGCTGGTCGGCCCCGCACTGGGGCACCTCAGCTTTGCCGAAGTGATTGGCGCGTTCTACGCGACCGGGCGCTTGATGCTGGTGCTTGGGGCGACCGGCTGGGTCAAGCGTGCCATGCACGCGGTGCCGATGCCGATCGTGATGGGGATGGTGGCGGGCGTCTTCCTGCGCTTCGGGCTCGATCTGATTCGTTCCTTGCACGACGATGTCGCCATCGTTGCGCCCATGATCGCTGTCTGGCTGCTGCTGACGGTCGCGCCCGCGCTGGGGCGACGGTTGCCGCCGCTGATCGGGGCCTTGCTGGTCGGCGCGACTGGTCGCGATTCTGGCGGGGCGATTCGATGCGTCGAGCCTCGGCGCGTTGGAGTTCGTGCGACCCGTTGTCCACGCGCCCGCCTGGTCTTGGGGCGCGATGTTCGAACTGGTCGTGCCGCTGGCGATCACCGTCCTGGTGGTCCAGAACGGCCAGGGCATTGCGGTGCTGAAGGCGGCGGGACATCAGCCGCCGGTCGATGCCATCACCGTCGCCTGCGGCATCGGTGCGCTGGCGAGCGCGGTGGTCGGCAGCGTCAGCACCTGCCTGACCGGGCCGACGAACGCGATCATCACCGCGTCGGGCGAACGCTCGCGGCACTACACCGCAGGCATCTTCACCGGTGTTGCTCGCCGTGATCTTCGGGCTGCTGTCCCCGGCCTTCACGCGCTTGATGCTGCATGCGCCGAAGGCCTTCATCATGGCGCTTGCGGGCCTGGCCATGCTGCGCATCTTGCAGGCCGCCTTCGTCACCGCGTTCAAGCGACAGATTCACCTTGGGCGCTTTGGTCGCCTTCCTGGTGACGGTGGCTGATCTCGGCCTGCTGAACATCGGCGCTGCGTTCTGGGGGTTGCTGGCGGGATTCGTGATCTCAGGGTTGCTGGAGCGGCCCGACTTCGTCGCAGCGGCAACGAGCCGCAACGCCGCCCCGTAGCCATGCCCAACGTTTCACCGTCGGCCAGGAAGTTACCGGTTACGCCGTTGGGCAGCGTGATCGGCTGCTTGCAGCCCTGCGCGAGTTCCAGCACAACCTGTCGCAAAGCGCACACACGTCGGGAAGCTTTTGGGGGTAGACAAGAAATTGGGGCGGCGCAGGCCCGTGTTTGCTTAAATGATGGCGGAGTGGACGTCCGGTGAGTTCGAATCCCGGAACGTCCCACGAAGTTCCACAAAGTGTTTATAAATCAAAAACTTAGACTAATTTTCCGCTTGCGAGAGTCCCAGAAGAATCCAACCAGAACCGCGTCATCCAGCATCCTTTAGGATATAGGTTGGTGGATACAAAATGCCCAAGCGAGCCCTCGTTCTAACCGACAAACAGGTGAGAAGCCTGCGCGCCGTAGGCCTTCATTCGGTCGGCGGTCCTGTGCCTGGATTGGCCTTGCAGGTCACCGAAACGCCGGGCAACCCGCCTGCCCGATCATGGGTGCTGCGGGCCATGGTGGCGGGTCGGCGCCGCGCGCTCGGTCTGGGGCCATACCCAACGGTCTCGCTGGCGGCGGCAAGGGAGCGAGCCGAAGCACTGCACCGCGACATCCGCGAGAACCGTGACCCTCTTATGCTGAAGCGGCAAGAGCGGGCCAAGGCGGCAGCCGCCGCTGCCCGCTCGATGACGTTTCAGAAGGCCGCCGAGCAGTACATCGAAGAACGCCGCCAGAACTGGAAGAACATCAAGCACGCCCAGCAGTGGGAAAACACGCTGAAGACCTATGCCTACCCGGTCATCGGTGACGTGCAGGTGGCCGAGATCGACAAGGCCATGGTGCTGAAGATCGTCAAGCCCATCTGGGCCGAAAAGACGGAAACCGCGAACCGTGTTCGGGATCGCATCAAGCTGGTATTGAGCTGGGCCAAGGCGCACGGTCTGCGCGACGGCGAGAACCCCGCCGAATGGCGCGGCCACCTCGAACATGCGTTGGCGGCGCCGACGAAGGTGACGAGCCGGGGGCATCAGCCGGCGCTGCCCGTGAACGCGGTCGGTGCGTTCGTGTCCCGCCTGCACAGGGAGCAAACGGACCTGGCCGCCAAGGCCCTCGAATTTGCCATCCTGACCGCCGCCCGAGACGGTGAGGTTCGCGGGGCCACCTGGTCGGAGATCGATCTCGAAGCCGGCGTCTGGATGATCCCCGGGGATCGCATGAAGGCGGGTCGTTCTCACCGGGTGCCACTATCGCCCAGGGCGGTGAAGCTGCTGAAGGCCCTCCCCCGCGTGGACCGGAATCCGCACCTTTTCCCAGGCAGCAGCAAGTTGGGCCGCCTGAGCGAGAACACGCTCAACGAGGTGATCAAACGGCTGCACGAACGCGAGCCCGTACCATCGGACGCACCCGGCCGACCCGCCGTCGTTCACGGTATGCGCAGCACGTTCCGCAACTGGGGTCGTGAGCGAACCGACTTCAGACCTGAACTGCTCGAGCTGTCACTGGCCCACACCGTCGGAAATGCCGTCGAGCGTGCCTACGCTCGTGACAACGCACTCGAACAGCGCCGAACAATCATGGTTGCCTGCGCCGAGTTTGTGTCGAAGCCCGACAAGGCCACTCGATCGCGCGCAGCCCTTCCCGTTGACGGGCCGATTGCCAGCCGCCACCGCGAGGCACACTCTCCCGTCGACATCGGCAGGACACGCACCGCGTTGGCGAAGTAGTCAACGCCAGACCGCCTTACAGTGCCACCCATGCGGCCGAGCGCCACCATCGCCTTTGATTACCCGGCCTTCGTCGCCGACCTCAAGTCGCGCATCACCTCGGCGCGACTCGCCGCTGCGCGAGCTGTCAACTTCGAACTGGTGGGCTTGTACTGGGACATAGGCGCGGCCATCCGCGATAAGCAGGCCGCACAGGGCTGGGGCGACGCCGTCGTCGAGCGGCTTTCCAAGGACCTGAAGCAGGCCTTCCCCGGCACGACCGGCTTTTCGGCCACCAACCTATGGCGCATGCGCCAGTTGCACGAGACCTATACATCGCCGGACTTTCTCTCACAGCTTGTGAGAGAAACGGCACCGCGCGCCAAGGCCGCAAGAGGGCTGCTCGGAGCCCCTTCGACAAAACTCGCACAAGCTGTGAGAGAAATGGTTGTCGCCATCCCGTGGGGGCACCACGTCAATCTGTTGGCCAAGATCGAACGACCGGCGCAACGCCTGTACTACCTGCAAGCCACTGCGCGCTTCGGCTGGAGCCGCAACGTCCTGCTGAACCAGATCAAGGCGCAGGCCTACGAGCGATCACTGGCCGAAGGCAAGAGCCACAACTTCCCGACGGCGCTGCCGCAGCATTTGGCCGAGCAGGCGGAGGAAGCACTCAAGAGCAGCTACAACCTGGAGTTCCTGGGCATCCGGCAACGGGTCAAGGAGCGCGAGCTCGAAGATCGGTTGATCGACAGACTGCGCGACTTCATCCTGGAGTTGGGCTACGGATTCTGCTTCATCGGCCGGCAGCACCGCGTCACGCTCGGACGAAACGAATATTTCATCGACCTGCTCTTCTATCACCGCTTCCTGAAGGCACTTGTTGCCGTGGAGCTGAAGGTCGGCAAATTCGAACCCGAGTACGCCGGCAAGATGGACTTCTACCTGAACCTGCTCAACGAGAAGGAACGGGCGCCCGACGACGCGCCGTCGATCGGCATCATCCTGTGTGCCGCGAAAGACAACCTCGAAGTAGAGTTCGCGCTGAAGAGCAAGGCCAACCCGATCGGCGTGGCCGAGTACCAGTTGATGGGCGCTTTGCCGACGCGGCTGCGCGGCAAGTTGCCGACGGCGAAACAGTTGGAAGACGCGATGCGAGACGCATTGCCCAGGTCGAAGTGAAGGTCGACCACCCCTACTGATAGGTTGCAGCATCGCGCACAAGGTGCTGCTCCCCATTCAACGCAAGCGCCTCGCTGCCTTCGGCCAAATCACCTGATGTCCGAATTTGACCTTGCGTCTGGCCTCAAGAGAGGCGTTGCCGTCATGTGGGATCCTGCGCCGAGTTGCTGCCGGCCTCGTTGGCGATTTGGTCCTTCAGCATGTTCTTCGACAGCTTGCCGACGGCAGTCTTCGGCAGGTCGCCGCGCAACTCCATCGCGCTGATCATTTCGTGCTTGCCAATGCGCGACTTCAAGAATTCCTTCAGCGCATCGAGCGTCAGCGACTCGGCACCGGCGCGGAGCTTGATGAACGCCTTGGGCGTCTCACCGCGGTAGCTGTCGTTCATGCCCAGAACGAGCACTTCCTCGACTGCCGGGTGCTCGTAAATGGCTTCCTCGATGACGCGCGGGTACACGTTGAAGCCGCCACACAACAGCATGTCTTTCGTGCGGTCCACGATGAAAACAAAACCGTCTTCATCCATGAACGCCACATCGCCGGTACGGAAGTAGCCATCGGTGGTGAAGCTTTCGGCGGTGCCTGCGGGCTGGTTCCAGTAGCCGTGCATCACATTCAGCCCGCGGATCGCGATTTCACCGCGCTCACCCGGTACGGCGTCGCGCTGCGGATCGTCGAGGTCGAGAAAGCGCAGCATCACGCCAGGCGTGGGCATGCCGCACGAGCCTTGTTTGCGGCGGCCGATCCCGGGCGTGAACGTGCCCATCGACGTCGTCTCGGTCATGCCCCAACCTTCAGAGAGGATGCAGCCGGTGAGCTGCTCGAAGCGCTTGAGCAGTTCCACCGGCGGGGGCGCGCCTGCAGCGCTGCAAGCCTTGAGCGAGCGCAGGTCGAATTTCTCGATGTCGGGGTGCGCCACGAGCGCGGTGAACATGGTCGGCACGCCGGGGAAAAACGTGATGCGATGACGCACGATGTCCTGCAGCACGGCGCCGGCGTCGAAGCGGATGCACAACACCATCTCGGCACCGATCCTCATACTCAGCAGCATGTTGCAAGCCATCGCGTAGATGTGGAACATCGGCAGCAAGACCAACGTGCGCTCGCATCCGGTCTGCAGCAGCTGGCCATTCAACGACGCGACCAGCCGCACCTGCTCAGTCGCAGCGGTGAGGTTGGCATGGGTCAGCATCGCCCCCTTGGGCAGACCCGTCGTGCCGCCGGTGTACTGAAGCACCGCCAACGCCTTGGTCGGATCATCGATGGGCCAGGAACGATGTGGCCCGTCGTTGCCCAGCAGTTCGAGGAAGCTGGTCTGTTGGGCGTGCGGCTGGGTCGGCGCGATCGCGCCACTGGCTGCCATTTGCTGATTGACAGCCTGCGGATTGGCAGAAAAATCGCCCACCGTGCCGACGACCAGCCACTTGAGGCGACTGCTGCCCAGGAGCGGGCGCATGTTGGCGTAAAGCGCCGCCAGATCGAGAGTGACCAACACGTCGGTGACACTGTCTTCAACCTTGTGCGCCAGAACGCTCGCGGCGTCCAGAGGCGAATAGTTGACCACCGTTCCGCCCGCCCGCAGCACACCGAAGAAGCCAATCACGTACTGTGGGGTGTTCGGCAGGTACAAGCCCACGTGGACACCGGGCTTGACTCCAAGCTTCTGGAAACCCGCAGCGGCCTGGTCGACCAATTTCGACAACTGCCGGTAGGTGAGCTTGCGGCCCATGAAGTCGATTGCCGGCCCGTCGGGCCACTGGCGCACTGCATCGTCCAGCAAAGCCCGGGCGTCGCCTTGAGGCAATTCGGCATTCCATTCGACGCCTTCCGGATAGGAGGCCGTCCAGGGGTGTTCATTCATTGTCTTGTCTCCTATCTATTTATCTGGCGAAGCCTATGCAGGCGCTGGAGGATTGATGGCGATGCGCTTGCGTTTCCTCCTCGCAATTGGCCGCTCACGATGCTGTACGCACGCAGCAGCGGCTTGCCGTTGTCGCCGCGCAAACCGATCATCGTGAAGTGCCCGTTGGAGAACCTCAGGGCCTGGTCGCGCGTGGTGGTGAAGCTGAACAGGCGGTCTGTCCAGTGGTTGACGTTGGTCACAGTCTCTTCGAGAAGGGCGCTCATGAATGTCCTGTTGGATGGAGGGCTGGCCGGGGCCGTCTCGACAAGGATGGGCAGACCCTTAGCGGGTCAGGTGCACCAGCTTTTCGGTGCGGTCTTTCCATTCGTCCGCATCCGGCAACGGCGCCTTGCGCTTGCTGATCGTTGGCCACCCCGCCACACGCGCGAGTTCAGCGTTCAACGCGATCATGTGCCGCTGGCCCGGTGCGACGCCTTCTTCAGGGACGATGGCGTTCACCGGGCATTCCGGGATGCACACGGCGCAGTCGATGCATTCGTCGGGGTCGATGGTGAGGAAGTTGGGGCCTTCGCGAAAGCAGTCCACGGGGCAGACATCGACGCAGTCGGTGTACTTGCAGCGGATGCAGGCTTCGGTGACAACGTGGGTCATGCCGCCATCTCCTGCTGAACGGCCGAGCGTTCGATACGCACGGGCACGTACTTGTGCCAGGGCGTGCCGGCAAACGGGTCGCGGCTCGTTGTGTCGGTGAGCTCGTTGAGCGACACGCCCTTGTGCACCGCCGTGCCATCGGCCGCGGTGTAGTCGAGGCCGTGGCCGTTGGGCAGCGACACGTGGCCGGGCTGCAGGTCTGCACCCAGTTCGACTGCGGCCTGTGCGTTGCCGCGGCGCGTTGTTATCGTGACCCAGTCACCTTCCTTGCAGCCGATCTTCTCCACATCGGTCGGATGCATGCGCAGCGTGCCGAAGGTGCCACGGCGGTGCCAGGCAGCGTCGCGGATGGAGGTGTTGCTGGTGTCGCTGCGGCGCTCGCCGGCCGAAAGAACGAAGGGGTAGTCGGCGTCGTGATGCGGCAGCTTGCTGTCAAGCGTCGCCAGCTCGGCGAGCATCTCGTCGACGCACAGGTTGATCTTGTGGTCGGGCAGGCGCACCGCAGACCAACTGTCGGCGTATTCGCTGAGCGAGTAGATGACGCCGGATGGCTTGGTCAAGATGGCGTCGAACAGCTTGTTGCCTGCCGCCAGCAGGCTGCCGCCGAAACCGGCTCGCGCCGCCGCCGCCCGGTGGCTGCGAACGAACAACTGGCTGATGCCCCACAGCGACGCCGCCGGCGCAAAGCCCCTCGGCAAGGTCTCGCCCAGCGTGCGGTAGAGAACGACCGGTGCGTAGCGCGCAACCTTCTTGTCTTTTGATGCCTTCCAGGCAAAGGCCAGGCCAAATGCCGTGCGGCCTAAACGCGCGGCGCGGCGCAGAAAGCGATATTGGCTGGCGTCGAGTTCGCCCAGCGCCTCGATCAGGCGCGCGTGCATTTCGGCTTCGGTCAGCGTGCCCGTGCGCGGCGCGAACAAGGGTTGCCGCAGCTGAAAGCCGTTGCGCGGGAATTCGAGGTTGAAGAACGTGGCTTCCGCTTTCTCGAACTGGCTGCTCGCGGGCAGCACGTAATCGGCCTGCCGCGCGGTCTCGGTCATCGCCACGTCGATCACCACGCTCACGTCGAGCGCGCGCAGGGCCTCGCGCATGCGCTGGCTGTCGGCCAGCGAGTGGACCGGGTTGGTGCTCTCCATGAACATCGCTCGGAAGCGATTCGGGTGGTCGGTGAGGATCTCGTCCGGGATGACGTTGCAGGGGATCAGCCCCATGATGACCTTCGCACCGGTGACGGGGCTGTGCGAGCCGGGGCGCGGCTTGCCGGCCCTGCCCTGCCCGTCCTTCGCCGCGCTTTCGCGCGTCGAAGACGACAGGTTGAGCATCGGCACGAAGGCGTTGTTGGTGCCCGGCCGGGCATAGTGCCCGGTCAGCAGCCAGACCAGCCGGTTCAGGTAGCTGTTGAGCGTGGAATGCAGGTTCATCTGCACGCCCAGGTCTTCGATCATCGAGACGCTCTTGGCCCGTGCGATTCGCTCCGCCACCCGGTGCAGCAAAGCAAGGTCGACGCCGCAAGTCCTGGCGTACTCGGCGATCGGGATGCGCTTCAAGGCTTCGGCCACGCGGTCGTAGCCGGTGGTGTGCTCGGCCAGCCAGTCCTTCGCGACCAGGCCTTCCTGCACGATGATGGCCGCCAGTGCAGTGAGACACCAAGCGTCTGTCCCGGGGCGCACGGCGAGGTGAAAGTCGGCCATCTCAGCGGTCTCGCTGCGGCGCGGGTCGATGACGATCATCGAGCGGTTCGGGTCCTTCTGAATCTCCCGCAGGATCACCCGTGTGCGCGCAAAGCCGTGCGACTGGAACGGGTTCTTGCCCAGGAAGACCGAGACTTCAGCGTGCTCGAAATCACCGTGCACGCCCGCGCCCATCATCTTGCCCTGGACCCAGGCCTCTCCGGTCTTTTCCTGCGCCAGCGCATTCGACCGATACACGATGCCCAGGGCCTTGATCGTGCTGTCGGCATAGGTGCCACCGAGATGGTTGCCCTGGCTGCCGCCACCGTAGTAGAGGATGCTGGCACCACCGTGTTGGGCCTTGACCGCGGCGAACTTCTCGGCGATCTCTCGAATCGCCGTGTCCCAGCTGATGTCCTCATAGCTGCCGTCGGCTCGCCGCCGCTTCGGGCTGGTGATGCGGTCGGCGCCGTTTTGATAGAAGTCCATCCGCTGCGACTTTTCGCAGACGTAGCCCTGGGACGTCGGGTGGTCCTTGTCGCCCCGGGCCTTGACGATCCGGCCGCCCTCGGTCTGCACTTCGAGCCCGCAGTTCAGCGAGCAGATGATGCAGGCCGTCTTCTTCCATTCGCCTGCCAGCGGTGCGCTCATACGTTGCCTCTTTGATGTTGGTTGGCGCAGTGCTGCCGCCATGAGATAATGTACATTATCCTATGAACACTCCATCGACTGTCAACTCGGGGACATCACAATCAATCCATGCGCTACTCCAAAGATCACAAAGACGCCTCCCGTCAACGGCTCATTGAGCAAAGCGGCAGCCATGCGAAGGAGCATGGGTTCAATGAAAGCGGCATGGCGTCGCTGGCCGCATCAGCCGGGGTGACCACGGGCGCGCTCTACAAGCACTTCGATGGCAAGGCCGATCTGTTCGCAGCACTGATCGCGGCTGAGCTAGCACGCACTGCGCAGATGTACGAGGGCTTCGAACCTGCCGACCGGAACAGCGCAGCCAAATCGCTGGCGGGGTATCTCAGCCTCCAGCACGTCAGGCACCCGGAACAAGGTTGCCCGTTGCCGTCGCTGACGCCTGAAATTGCGCGTGCAGATGAAGCGGTCAAGGCCGCCTATCAAACGGGACTGCTCGAGATACACGCGAAGTTGCAGCGGCTGACAGCCACGTCCGCGGACGCCTGGACGCTGATGGCGCAGAACGTTGGCGCCGTGATGCTGGCGCGTGCAGTGCCTGACGAGAAGCTGCAACGAGAGATCCTGTCGGCGCTGCGGCAGGCAGGCGAGAACCTACTTTCGTCCAGCGACAGTGGTCCGGCCAGAACGAGGGAAACGACGCGGTAGCCCGGGCGCCACGTCGCCCTCGTCGGCAGCCATTTGCTGGCGGCCCGCCTATCCTGCAATCAGTTCCTTCTTGATCTGTATTTGGTCTGAGCTCATTCAGAACAAGCGCCAAGCGCCGCTCAGGCATCGCGAACGCGCCGAAGAACCGCCTGATAGGCGAGACGAAAGCGAACCGAAAGCGAACCGTATCTGGACCAGGCTTCCGGCCCATGATCTCGCATTGCCCGTAGCCGCGGACAGCGAGGGATTGATCATGCGTCGATTGTTGCGTCGTCGGATCGACAGGGGTCGGACCGTCCGACCCCTCGAACCCGGATTGCCGTGTCCGGTCTAGGGCGGGCATCGCCCGGCTCAGCGAACCCTTGACGGGACGTCGGCAAGCCAACACGCTCACGCGAGCGGGGCTGACGATGACTTCAGACGGCAGCCCCCGAGCCCGTCCGGCGGCAAGGACTGCCACGCCCCTCGGGGGCGGGGTTAGGGGTGGGGTCAACGCTCAAGCTCGGGGCCCGGTCGGTCCATCGCCTTGCGGGGTTGCGGCTGCGGGCCGGGCTGATGCCGCGGTGCCACTGCGGCCTCCCTCTGCCGCTGTCGCACCGCGTCCTGGAAGAAGGGCGCGGCTTTCACGAAACGGGCGACGCGCTCGGCAAGCTTGCGATCCTCGGGGCTTTCAGAGGCCACGAGCGCCTTGATGATGTACGCCCATCCTTTCATGGCCTCGGCCCGGCTTTCCCAGTGGCGCTGGCCGGTCTTCGCCGATGCGCCGCTCTGGCGCAAGCGCCCCTCCTGCTTGGCCTTCACGCGCCACAGCGGATCGAAGTTGCGGCTTTCGCCCCGTGTGGCCTGGCGCGTCGCCTCGGCCTCGACGCCCCACCCTCGCAGCTTCTCGGCAAACGTCTCGCGCCAACGGTGAAGATCGGTCTTGCGCGGGTTCAGGCGTTTGCCCGTCCTCGACTCCGCCCGAACGCTCAGGTGCACATGCGGGTTGGCCTGGTGCTCGTGCAGGACCATCACGTAGCGATGCCCCGGCAACTCGGTCTGTGCGAACTCGCGCGCCGCCTTCTGCACCAGCCGCGCATCAGTGCCCTGCGGCATCGACAGCATGATGTTGAAGGCCTCGCGGCGATGGCCGACTTCGTCGATGAGTGATCCGCCGTAGCGCCATTGCTCGGCGAGGTCGTGCAGCGCTTCCTTGCCTTCGCGCACGACGCCGCGATCGTCTTCGATGTCGAGCCGACCGTTCTTGCTGATGTAGCGGAAGTGCGCTGCGATGGCCGCCATGCCCCGGCCGCCACCCGTGACCTTGACCATCACCTGGGGCGCCCGCCCGGTGACCGTGGCCTCGATGCGCCGGCGGATCACCGCGGCCTTGCGCCGGGTCATCGTGTCCAGGCGCGGTGTTGGCGCGGGCTTGACGATCCGGTTGGACGGGTAGAAGAGCCGCTCGCCCCATTGCACGAGCACGCCGTCGACCGTCGCGCCTGAGCTCATCACCGTCCTCTCGTCGCCCGGAGCGCGGCCACCAGCGCCGCGGCGGATGCGAGGTGCACACGAACATCGCCGGCCAGCGACCGGATGCTGGCGCGGTAGGGCTCCAGTTCGCTCCTGGGCGTGCGGCCCAAGAGACGCATGAAGGCATTGAGGTCGGCGCTGAGGGCGGCGAGCCGGTCAGTCGACGCCATCAGCGCGGCAACGGCCTGTGTGTGGTCTGGCGCCCGGGGCTGGGCCGGTGTGCCGTCGATGAGTCGGGCGACGTACGTGCCCTGCGACACGTCGGCTACGCGAGCGCGGCTGGCAAGCAAGACCGCGTGGGCGACGGGCAGTCGCAGGGTGACCTTGACGACCGGGGTGCCGCTCGCGCTGTCGATCGGCCCGCTGTCGCCCGCATCGGACGGTGCGTCGTCGAGCATCGCCGTCACTGCACGCCGTACCAACGCGGCCGCGGTCATCTGGCGCTTCGCGGCCTGCGCCTGCAACTGCGGCCGGATGCCCCGCAGATCGACGGTGACTCGGTCACGCATGGCAGCTGCGGTTGGCGTTGCATCGGTGGGCTTTCCCGCGCGCATTCAACCGCTCCTGCGCTCACGCGTCGATGCGACGGGCCAGTTGCACCACGCGCTGCCGCAGAGCCGCTACGTCATCGATAGGCAGGGCGTCGAGGTCGGCCTTGCCCAGGCGCATCAGAGTGACATCCAGCTTGTCGCAGAGCCCGGTGGCGCGAGCCAGCAACTGAGCCTTGCTGGGCCGTACTGTCCGCGGCTTTTCTTCGCTTGCAGCCGCAGGCGCCTGCGCAGCGGTGTCCCGGATCTCGGCCACCGCGTCGCGTGTGATCGGGTCGGCGCCGGCCACCAGTTCGGCGACGCGCTCCGGCTGTGCTGCATGCAGCTTGCCTAGTTCGTATAGCGTGCGCGGCGAGGAACAACGGCCGGCCTTCATCGCGGCATCGACCACCGGCGGCAGGTCCAGCAGCGCCAGATGGTGGGCCACGGTCGTCAGGTCCAGGCCCAGCGCCTTGGCCACCGTGGTGTTCGAGTCTCCGGCGTCGATGCGGCCGCGAATGAACCGGGCCAGGTCGAGCGGCGTCAGGCCGTGGCGCTTCTGGTTCTCCGCCACTTGCGCATAGGGGTTCGTGGGGCCATCGCCGGACGACGACCGGCACTTCAAGCAAGCCGATGCGCTGCGCGGCCCGCCACCGCTTGGCGCCGAAGTGAATCTGGTAACGACCTTCGCGGTCGGCCCGATGAACGACGATGGGCTGCAAGATGCCGTGCTGGCGGATGTCGTCCGTGAGTTCGTCGAGGTCGGTTTCGGGGAATCTCGGTGCGCGGGTTGTTGGCGTCTTCGTAGAGGCTGGCCGTCGGCACCATCGAGGGCGATCTTGGCGGCGGCGCCACGCGCAGCCGGCGGCGCGGGTGCCTCTTCAGGCGCGGCGGGGGCATCCAGCAGATCCAGCTGCAGGTTGCCCGACTTGCTCCATGGCATGCGCATGGTCGGCATCGTGCCGATGCCATTGGAAGAACGGTAGTCCCTGCGCTGAGCGAGTCTGCATGTCCCGCGTCATCCCTGTGCATCCCGCATAGCCTCGCGAAGTTCCGGGAGCAACAGGTGCGGCTCACCGTTGGTTTCAACTTCGTGTCGCGGTTCGCGTCATCCTGGCTCGGTCTGCGACCGCTCGGAGAAGGAGCGCCTGTGGGATCCGCTGGCTCGGACTGTCCAACCCCGACGACTTCACGAGGAAGTTCTTGGCGGTTGCATGGATCTCAGGATCCCAGCCGGAAGCAGCTGCCGGTTGGATATTTTTTGGTGGATAGAAACGAAACACGGGCCGCTAAGGCCCGTGTTTGCTTAAATGATGGCGGAGTGGACGGGACTCGAACCCGCGACCCCCGGCGTGACAGGCCGGTATTCTAACCAACTGAACTACCACTCCGCAGTGGTGACGGAAGCTCGGCATTGCTGCCATCGACTCCGTCGAACGCTTCGCCCCCAACTGCTTGCGCAGCGTGGCGACCCCAAGGGGATTCGAACCCCTGTTACAACCGTGAAAGGGTCGTGTCCTAGGCCTCTAGACGATGGGGACTTGGAAACTCATTCACTACTTACTTAACCAGCGCCACATCGATGGTGGAGGTAAGCGGGATCGAACCGCTGACCTCTTGCATGCCATGCAAGCGCTCTCCCAGCTGAGCTATACCCCCCAGAAGTTGATCCCAACGAGCAGACCATCAACAGCAGGCTGCGGCTCGATCTTGGCGTTGCCAGTCAAGCAAGCCTCAGATTATAAACAATTCTGTCAGGCGCGTCGCAGCCGTTGCAAAACGATTGTCACGACTAAACAGCGCCAGCACCGCATCGATCGACGGCGTTTGCGCGCTGGCCCAGCGCCAACAGACGCACGGGCACGGCCAGTTGTGGCATCTTGAGACTGTGTGCGGCCAGCGCGGCCTTCATGGCTGAAGCGGATCGATGCAGCGTCCCAAGGTGTGCCTCCAAACGCGTAGCCAGGTCTGTCTCAAGGCCGCACGCGTGGCTCGTCACTGCGATGCGGCGCCATCAGAGTCGTCGGGCGCCGCTGCACCTCACCGTCAAACACGTGCCGCCCATTCGGCAATTTCCACCGTGGTCTGCAGCGGTCCTTGAACAAAGCGCACACACGCTGCAGCCATGCGCCGGTCAGCCGCCTGCCATGGCCCGCTGCCGCCAAGTCTGGTTGCAACCAGCCCCGCCAGTCGCGCATCGTCGGCGGCTTTGAGGTACTGCGCATTCACCCAAGCCAGCTTGGCTGGGTCCCACTGCGCGGGGCTTTTGGACAGAGTGCGTGCCGTCAAACCAGCCACCATTTGCTCGCGCGTGAACAGCTCTTCGTCGCCGTGGCTCCAGCCCAGGCGTGCCAGGTAGTTCAACATCGCCTCGGGCAGATAACCTGCCTCTTCATAAGCAGTGACGCTGACAGCCCCGCGACGTTTGGACAGCTTCTAGCCGTCGTCGCCCAAGATGATGGGGCAATGGCCGTAGCTGCGGCGGCACGCCTGCCAAAGCGCGCGAAACATGTTGATTTGCCACGGCGTGTTGTTGATGTGCTCGTCACCCCGAAACACGTGCGTGATGCGCATGTCCATGTCGTCCACCACCACGGCAAAGTTGTAGGTGGGCACGCCGTGCAGCACGGCGTCGGCGCTGGCGCCTGCCGGTGCTGGGCGCAAGATGATCAGGTCGTCAATTTCTTTGTTGGCGATGGTGATGGGGCCCTTGACCAAATCGTCCCAGGTCACCACGCCGTCTTGCGGGTTGCAAAACCGCACCACCGGCGCCACGCCTGCGGGCGGCGCAGGCAGCGTGTTGCCTGGCGCGGGCGCCAGCGGCCGTCGTAGTGGGGCTTTTCGCCGCGTGCGCGCTGGGCCTCGCGCATGGCGTCAAGCTCCGCCGGTGTGCACCAGCAGCGGTAGGCCGTGCCCGCCGCCATCATCTGCGTCGATCACCTCGTGGTAACGGGCCAGGCGCTGCATTTGGTAGATCGGGCCTTCGTCATAGTCGATGTCCAGCCACTGCATCGAGCGCAAGATCTGGTCAACGCTGTCTTGCGTGGAGCGGGCCACGTCGGTGTCTTCGATGCGCAGCACAAACTGCCCACCATAGTGGCGTGCATAAGCCCACGAGTACAGCGCGGTGCGCGCGGTGCCCAGGTGCAAAAAACCGGTGGGTGACGGCGCGATGCGGGTGCGAACCATGCGGCCGTCATGCGCTTCATGCAAGCGCCCAAGCCACGCGCCAAGTCGGCCTTCAAGTCCTCAATGTGCTCCAAGCCCACCGCCAAGCGGATCATGCCTTGGGTGATGCCGGCGGCCAGGCGCTGGTCCTCAGTCAAGCGGCCGTGGGTGGTGCTGGACGGGTGGGTGATGGTGGTCTTGGTGTCGCCCAGGTTGGCGGTGATCGAGCACACCTGCGTGCTGTCGATCACGGCAAAAGCATGCGCCGCGCGTCATCGGCATGCGCGCCCCTGACCACGAAGCTGACACACCGCACCACCCTTGCCACTTTGCTGCCGCATGGCCAGCGCATGTTGCGGGTGCGACGGCAAGGCCCGGGTAGTAAACACGCTGCCACCTGGGGTTGGGCCTCGAGCCACTGCGCCATGGCCAAGCGCGCTGGCGCTGTGCGCTGCCATGCGGATGGCAAGCGTCTCCATGCCCTTGAGCACCACCCAGGCGTTGAAGGGCGACAGCGCTCATGCCGGCGCTGCGCATCACGGGCATGAACTTTTCATCGATGAGCTTTTGCGTGGTGCACAAGGCCCCGGCCATCACGCGCCCTTGCCCGTCCAGATGCTTGGTGCCCGAGTGCATGACGATGTCGGCACCCATTGACGCCGGCTTCTGCAAGCGCGGGTGAGCAAAAACAGTTGTCAACCGCCAGCAACGCGCCGCGTTGCGTGCGCCAACTCGGCCAAGGCGCGATGTCACAGACCTCGGTCATCGGGTTGGTGGGTGATTCGGCAAACAGCAGCTTGGTTTGCGGCGTGATGGCGGCGCGCCACTCGCGCCACGTCCGACTGCGACACAAACGTGGTCTTCACACCAAACTTGCCAAACTCACCGTCCAGCAGCTTGATGGTGGAGCCAAACACGCTGCGCGAGCACACCACGTGATCACCCGACTTGAGCAGGCCCATGATGATGAGCAGGATGCCCGCCATGCCGCTGGACGTACCGATGCAAGCCTCGGTGCCCTCAAGCGCCGCCAAGCGGCGCTCCATCATCACCACGGTCGGGTTGCTGAAGCGCGCGTAGGTGAAGGCCTCTTCTTCATTGGCAAAGCGCGCTGCAGCCGTGGCGGCGTTGGGGTGCACAAAGCCGCTGCTGACAGAACATCGCTTCGGAGTTTTCGCCCCATTGCGAAGGGGGCAGGCCTTCACGCACCGCCAGGGTGTCCAGGCGCACGTCAGCGGGAGGAACGCAGATGCGCGTGGCAGTCGTTTGATTTCTTTTTTCATGGGTCGAACTAATTGCGCTTCGTGCAACGACAGGCGCCCACGGTCGGCTGAGCTCTTCTTCATCGGGTTGGGCGCGGCGCTGCGCCTCCATCGCGTCAAAGTCGCTGCTGGTGATGTCGCCCGTGATGTAGTGGCCGTCAAAACACGAGGCCTCAAAACCATCGAGCTTGGGGTTGAGCGCATGCACCACACGCTTCATGGCGTCCACGTCTTGGTAGATCAAGGCGTCAGCACCGATGTAGGCGCAAATCTCATCAACACTGCGGTGTGCAGCGATCAGGTCGTCGCGCGATGGGCATGTCGATGCCGTACACGTTGGGGAACCGCACCGGCGGTGCCGCCGACGCCAAGAACACCTTGCGGGCACCGGCCTCGCGCGCCATTTGCACGATCTCTTTGCTGGTGGTGCCACGCACGATCGAATCATCGACCAACAACACGTTGCGGCCCGCAAACTCGACCTTCATGGCATTGAGTTTTTGGCGCACGCTTTTTTTGCGCACCGCATGCCCGGGCATGATGAAGGTGCGACCCACGTAGCGATTTTTGACAAAGCCCTCGCGGTAAGGCTTGCCCAGCCGCTGCGCCAACTGCATGGCGCTGGGACGGCTGGACTCGGGGATGGGAATCACCAAGTCGATGCTGCTGGGCGGGATGGTTGAAATGACGCGCTGGGCGAGTGTTTCGCCCATGTTCAACCGCGCTTGGTAAACCGACACGCCGTCGATGACGGAATCGGGCCGCGCCAGGTAGACGTACTCAAAAATGCAGGGATTGAGCGACGGGGACGCCGCGCAGCCCTGGGCATGCAACACGCCATCAAGATCCACAAAAATGGCCTCGCCAGGCGCCACGTCACGCTCGGGCACAAACCCCGAGCCCTCGAGCGCCACGCTCTCGCTGGCCACCATGATGTCGCTGCGTCCTTCACCTCCACGCCCAAAAATGAGCGGGCGAATGCCATAAGGGTCACGAAAGGCCAACAAGCCATGGCCAGCGATCAACACCACCACCGCATACGAACCCCTGACGCGCTTGTGCACCATCGACACCGCGTGAAAAATGGCTTGCGGGGTTAGCTTGACACTGCGCGACGCATTGCCCAGCTCATGTGCCAACACGTTAAGAAGCACCTCCGAGTCACTGTCGGTGTTGGTGTGGCGCTGGTCGACGTCAAAGAGCTCTTGCTTGAGCGCGGGCGCGTTGGTGAGGTTGCCGTTGTGCACCAGCACCAAGCCGAACGGCGCGTTAACGTAAAAGGGTTGGGCTTCTTCTTCACTGTAGGCGTTGCCGGCCGTCGGGTAGCGCACCTGCCCCAGGCCCACCAAGCCCGGCAGCGCCCGCATGTTGCGCGTGCGAAAAACGTCGCGCACCATGCCGCGCGCCTTTTGCATGAAGCACTTGTTGTCTTGCATCGTGACAATGCCAGCTGCGTCTTGGCCACGGTGCTGCAACAGCAAAAGTGCGTCGTAAATCAATTGGTTGGCGGGTTGTTTTGACAAAACGCCGACGATGCCGCACATGGTGAACCCTATTTGTTTTGCGTCAACTGAGCCGCTGCAGCCGCTTGCAAGGTGCTGCGCAGCTGCCATTGTGCTTTGGTGCCCACCTCGGGTGGCAGGTGCCGAATCACATCCACCGGCAACATCGATCTTAGGCTTTGCAAACCTGCAGTGGCCCAAGGTCCGATCCAAGACTTTTGCCATGCAGGTGCACGCCCTAGTGGGGTCATCAACACCACCACAGCCAGAATCAACAACAACACCGCCCCACGCAACACGCCAAAACAGGCACCCAACACCCGGTCGATGCCACTGAGCGGTGTGGCCCGGATCAGGGTGCGCACCATGCGTGACATCAACCCCCAGGCCAGCAACGCCACCAAAAAAGTGATGGCAATGGCAACGCCGTGGTTCAAGGCACTGCCTTGCGTGCCAATGGGAAGCAGTTTGCCAACCTCGTCGCCCCACCACTGGGCCGCCACAAACGCCACCACCCAACCCACCAGCGACAACAGCTCAAACACCAAGCCGCGCCAAACACCGACCAGCACCGACAGCAGCAGCGCTGCGCCCAGGGCGATGTCAACCCAGTTGACGCCGCTCAGGGCTGCTGGCGGCATCGGCTACTCAAGGGGCACCACCGACGCCGTCAAACCCACCGCCCTGGCTTTGGTGGCGGCACGTTCGGCTTCTTCACGGGTGTTGTAGGGGCCCGCACGAACGCGCGTGCGCTTGCTGCCAGCCACCTTGATGTTTTGGGTGTACGACTTGAGCCCGACACGCTCGAGTTTGCTGCGAACGTCCTTGACACCGGACGCTTGGGCAAAGGCGCCAAACTGAACGGCAAATCGCACGCCGGAGGGTGCTGCCGCTTTCGCAACGGATTCAATAGGCTTTGCAAGGGCGGGGGCCGTGGTCGGCGGTTTGGCTGGCGATGCGGGTTTGGCAGCTGGCGCTGAAGGCTTGGTGGTCGACACCACAGGCTTGGGCACTGGTGGTGTCGGCCTGACGGTGGCCGTTGCGGGCTTGGTGGTGTCGATCGGCTTGACCGTGCTCGTGGCCTGGGCTGGTGCCGGTTTCGGCTTGGTGCTGGGCGATGTCACGGCAACGGCGGCGGCCGCTGCTGCAGCCGCCACAGCTGCTGTTGCAGTGGTTGCCGAGACGCCCGGCGGCACGTTGGCGGCACCCGCAGCTGATTCAATGATCATGGGTGGCACCCCCGCCTCTGACTTGAGGGCGCCCGGCTTGCCAGCGCCTGCTGGCGTGGACGCCGACTCGTTGGCAGGCACCGATTTGTCAGCGATCTTGGTGGGACTGCCAGCTTCAGCGCTGGCATCTTTACGCGCGATGACGGTGGGGATATCAGCCGGGACCGTACGGGGCTGTGTCTCAAACAGCAGCGGAAACCCAATCACACCCGCCAGCAGCAACACGGCAGCGCCGATCAGGCGGCGACGTGCACGGCTGCGAATTTGCGACACATCGTCGTCAGGCGCCGCGCGCGCCGTGTTGAGAAAATTCGACAGGAATCCCATGCGACTGATTGACCCCTCGCCGTAGTTAGCGTGTTGACGCGTTGGATGGGGCTTTGGTTCCCTGCTCGGGAGAAGCGCAAACCTGAGTCTGTGCTCCAGGTGTCAAGCGCTGTGGCGGGCCTCGGTGCGAGGCAAACCATCCTTCAGCACGCCGCCCACGGTGTAAAACGAGCCGAAGACCACGATTCTATCAGCGGGGTCTGCCTGGGATAGGGCCGCTCGCAGCGCCAGCGAGGGCGTGGCGTGCGTGCTTGTCGACACAGATCGTTTGCCTGCCAGTTGCTGCACACGCAGTTGCAAAGCATCGGCCGATGCAGCGCGGTCGGTCGGCAAGTCACACAGATACCAGGCATCCACCAGCGGCATCATGGCCTCGACCAAGCGGGCCAAGTCTTTATCCCCCATCGCACCAAACACGGCATGCGTGCGCGGAAAGAATCCCATCTGGTCCAAGTTGAGCGCCAACGTGGCCGCCGCGTGCGGGTTGTGGGCCACGTCCAGCACCATCGTTGGTTGCCCCGGCACGATCTGAAACCGCCCAGGCAACACCACATTGGCCAACCCCAAGCGTACTGCCTGTGCGTTGATGGGCAGGGTTTGATGCAGCGCCTCAAAAACCGCCAGCACGCCCGCAGCGTTCAAGATTTGGTTGGCCCCTCGCAGAGCCGGGTAGGCCAAGCCATGAAATGACTTGGCGCGCCCCTTCCACTGCCACTGCTGGCGGTCGCCTTGGTGGCGAAAGTCGCGCCCTGCCAAGCGCAGCTCGGCCCCCACCAGCGCGGCGTGGCTCAACACGCTGGCGGGTGGCACCGGGTCACTCACCACCGCCACGCGCCCTCCCCGCATGATGTGCGCCTTCTCGCGCCCGACGGCGTCGCGCGTGTCACCCAGGTACGCGGTGTGGTCCAGGTCGATGCTGGTGATCAGCGCCACGTCAGCGTCGACGATGTTGACCGCATCCAGTCGGCCACCCAGCCCGACCTCCAAAATGATCAAGTCCAGCTTGGCCTGGGCAAAAGCACTCAAAATGGCCAGCAGCGTGAATTCAAAATAGCTCAGCGTGATGTTGCCTCGCGCTTGCTCCACCAGCTCGAAGTGTGGCAACAAGTGCGCCGGCTCGACGTTTTGGTGGCCGATGCGGCAGCGCTCGACAAAGTCAACCAAGTGTGGCTTGATGTGCAGCCCCACCCGGTAGCCGGCGTGCGTGGCGATGCTCTCGAGCATCGCGCAACTGGAGCCCTTGCCGTTGGTGCCCGCCACGCTCACGATGGGCGCATCAAAGTGCAGTTCCATGCGCTGAAACACCGTGCGCACGCGCTCCAGCGTCATGTCAACAGCCTGGGGATGGAGGTGCTCGCAGTGGGTCAGCCACTGATCCAGGGTCCAGGCTTGCCGCGGCGCAGCAAGCGATTGATCAACTTCGAATGGCACTCAAATATTCAGTTATGCACTGTCGCCACCTAACGGTGGGCTTAAGCCACCGCGTCGGCTGATTGGCGCTGCATCAACGCCAACAGTTGCGCCAGTTCGGCGCGCATCTTGCGGCGGTCGATGATCATGTCGATGGCGCCCTTTTCCATCAAGAACTCGGCGCGCTGGAAACCCTCGGGCAGTTTTTCGCGCACGGTGCTTTCGATCACGCGCGGGCCGGCAAAACCAATCAGTGCTTTGGGCTCGCCAATGACGACATCACCCACGAAGGCAAAGCTGGCCGACACACCGCCCATGGTGGGGTCGGTCAACACGCTGATGTAGGGCAGCTTGGCTTTGGCCAGCAACGTGAGTGCCGCGTTGGTCTTGGCCATTTGAAACAGGCTGAACAAACCCTCTTGCATGCGGGCGCCACCGGTGGCGGTAAAGCAAACAAAAGGTACTTTCTGTTCAACCGCGGTTTCAACCCCGCGCACAAATCGCTCGCCCACGACCGAGCCCATCGAGCCACCCATGAAGTCGAACTCAAAACAGGCACACACCAAAGGCATGCTCATGACCGATCCACCCACCACCACCAGGGCATCGGTTTCGCCGGTGGCGTCCAGCGCCGCGCGCAGGCGGTCGGGGTATTTTTTGCTGTCTTTGAACTTCAAGGCGTCCACCGGCAACACCTCTTGCCCGATCTCGTAGCGCCCTTCGGCGTCCATCAAGGCGTCCAGCCGAGCCCGTGCACCCATGCGGTGATGGTGGTCGCACTTGGGGCAGACGTTGAGGTTTTGCTCGAGGTCGGTGTTGTAGAGCACCGTTTCGCAACTGGGACACTTGACCCACAGACCCTCGGGCACCGAGCGGCGCTCGGTCGGGTCGGTGGGCTGGATCTTGGGTGGCAGGAGCTTTTCAAACCAACTCATCGTTTTGTCTCCTGGTGAGTGCCCTTGCTTGACTTCGAACCATCAAGGGCAGCGCGCATCTCGGCCACGAACGCGGCAGCACTGGCTGCAACATTACCACGTGATTCTGCGTTCAGGCGTTGCACCAATGCCGAACCAATCACGACGGCGTCCGACACGGCTGCCACGGCCTGGGCCGTGGCAGCGTCACGGATGCCAAAGCCCACACCCACCGGCAACGCCACGTGGCGTTTGATCCGGGGCATCATCTCAGCCACGCCTTGCACGTTGAGGTTGCCCGCACCTGTCACCCCTTTGAGGGAGACGTAGTAGACATAGCCGCTGGCCACCTTGGCCGTGTTGGCCATGCGCAGCTCGGTTGACGTGGGGGCCAGCAAGAAGATCGGGTCCATGCCGTGGGCTTGCAAGTTGGCGGCGAAGACCTCGCACTCTTCGGGCGGGTAGTCCACCACCAACACACCGTCAACGCCGCTGGTCTTGGCGTCCTGAACAAACCGGTCGATGCCATAGCGCTCAATCGGGTTGGCATAGCCCATCAACACGACCGGGGTGTGGTCGTTACCCTTTCGAAACTGCTGCACCATGAGGAGCGTGTGTGACAAACCAATGCCGCGTGCCAATGCGCGTTCGCTGGCTTGTTGAATCACCGGCCCGTCGGCCATCGGGTCAGAAAAGGGCACGCCCAATTCGATGATGTCGGCGCCTGCACCCGCCATCGCAGCCATGATGTCGGGGGTTGCGTCGGCAAAAGGGTCACCTGCGGTGACGTACGGAATCAGCGCTTTTTTGCCTTGCGACTGCAGCGCCGCAAACGTGGCTGCGATGCGGCTCATGCTTGGCCCCCAAGCATGGCAGGGTTTGACGCAGCCAACACACTGTCGATGTCTTTGTCGCCGCGCCCTGAAAGGTTGACGAGGATGTGCTGGTCGCTGCGCATGGTGGGGGCCAACGCAATGGCGTGGGCCACGGCGTGCGCCGATTCGAGCGCCGGAATGATGCCCTCGGTGCGGCACAGGCGGTGAAACGCCAACAATGCGTTGTCGTCAGTCACGCCCACGTAGCTCGCGCGCCCGGTGTCCTTGAGGTAGGCATGCTCGGGGCCCACGCCGGGGTAGTCGAGGCCAGCCGACACCGAATGGGTTTCAATGATTTGCCCGTTTTGGTCTTGCAGCAAGTAAGTTCGGTTGCCGTGCAACACGCCGGGGGTGCCCGCCGACAGCGAAGCTGCATGCTTGCCCGTTTGCAACCCCAAACCAGCAGCCTCCACGCCCACCAGTTGCACCGAGGGGTGTTCGATGTACGGGTAGAAAATGCCCATCGCATTGCTTCCCCCACCCACGCAGGCCACCACCACATCGGGTTGGCGTCCGATGAAGGCAGGCATTTGCACCACGCATTCGTCCCCAATCACGCGTTGAAAGTCCCGCACCATCATCGGGTAAGGGTGCGGGCCTGCCACCGTGCCGATGATGTAAAAAGTGTTCTCGACGTTGGTGACCCAATCGCGCAGCGCTTCGTTCAACGCATCCTTGAGGGTCTTGCTGCCCGACTCGACCGGCACCAACTGGGCCCCCAGCAAACGCATGCGCGTTACGTTGGGTGCTTGGCGCTTGATGTCCTCGCTTCCCATGTACACCACGCACTCCAAACCGTAACGTGCGCAGATGGTGGCCGTGGCCACCCCATGTTGCCCCGCCCCGGTTTCGGCAATCACGCGCGGCTTGCCCATCCGCCGCGCCAGCAGCGCCTGACCGATGGTGTTGTTGATCTTGTGGGCGCCCGTGTGGTTGAGGTCTTCGCGCTTGAGATAAATCTGCGCGCCTCCGAGCTCGCGGCTGAGGCGGGCGGCATGGTAGACGGGGCTGGGTCGCCCCACAAAGTGGGCAAGCTCGCTGTTGAACTCGGCCAAAAAAGCAGGGTCAACGCGGTACTTGTCGTAGGCCGCCTTGAGTTCGTCGATGGCCTGGATCAGTGTCTCGGCAACAAAGGTGCCGCCGTAGGGGCCAAAGTGGCCGCGCGCATCGGGTTGCGCATAGTTGCTTAAAACATCGTTCAGCATGATGGTGGGGTCTCACGGGGTGGGTGGCTTCAAGCGCGCATCGGCTTGTCGCACTGCACTACAAAACTGGTGGATCAGCGCGGCGTCTTTGACACCTTTGCTGCGCTCAACACCAGAGCTCACGTCAACGGCGTAAGGCCGTACCGCGAGCACCCCATCGATCACATTGGCAGCATTCAACCCACCAGACAAAACGACTGGAGTGCGCACGGCAGCGTTTGCTGCGTGCAGACCTGACGTTGGCGGTGGCGCGACGAGTGACCAATTGAAGACCTTGCCGCCACCCCCGTAGCCGTCGACTGGGGCGTCGAGCAGCAAGGCGCTGGCGTTTTTATATCGATGCCCAAAGTCTACCAAATCGACGCCGGGCTGCATCGCCACGGCCCGCATGTAGGGCCGCGCCCAGGCATCGCAAAACGCGGGGGTTTCGTCACCATGAAACTGCAGCAGCGCCTGAGGCAACGCCGCCAGCCCTGCCGCCACCTCGGCTTGAGTGGCGTTGACGTAGAGCAGCACCGGCACCACAAACGCTGGCAACGCCCGAGCCAGTTCTGCAGCGCGCGCGGTGGTGACAAAGCGGATGCTGGGCGCATACATCACAAAGCCCACCGCGTCAGCCCCAGCCTGCACGGCGGCGTGTACGTCAGCAGCCTGGGTGAGGCCACAGATCTTGATGCGGGTTCTGGTTGATTGCATGGGGATCGAATGCGCGTTTGTGTTGAGCCCGTAGTGTGCAGGTGTCGAGCCAATGGCGTGTTCAGCCTGGTTGCCAGCAGCCAGGGTTGTGCATCGCCGAGCCGCGCCGGGATGCCATGCTCGGGCGCGTAGGTGGGCCCCAAGAAAGTACAGGCCTTCGGCGGCAAAGGTGGGTGCGGCCGCAGCGCGCGAACGCGCCTGCAACACCTCGTGCATCCAAGACGGCGGCTGGGCGCCCTGCCCAATCGCCACCAACATGCCCATGATGTTTCTCACCATGTGATGCAAAAAAGCGCTGGCTTCAAACTCAAAACACCAATACGGGCCCTTGTCGCGAAATGTCGACATGCCGCAGATGTTTGACGGGTGACAGCGCTTGGCATTGCGACGACCTGAACGAACGTGAAGTCGTGCTCGCCCACCAGCAGCGCGGCAGCCTTTTGCATGGCGGGGCCATCGAGCGGCCGAAACACCCAACCCACCAAGCCTGCCTCCAGCGAAGGGCGCACGGGAGACTCCAAGCACACATAGCGGTAGGTTCTTGCCACGGCACTCGCGCGGGCGTGAAAGTGCGACGCCACCGGCACACACCATTGCACTGCAACCTCGGCGGGCAAGTACCGGTTGGTGCCACGCACCCACGACTGAGGGTCGCGCGTCACCGGGGGCATCGAAGTGCACCACTTGCTGCACCGCATGCACCCCCGTGTCGGTGCGCCCTGCACTGCGGGTGCGAATGGGCTGTGTGGCAAAGGCCTGAAGCGCTGACTCCAGCGCGTCTTGAACGGTGTTGCCGCCGGTTTGTGATTGCCAGCCCAAAAACGCCGTACCACGGTAGCTGAGCCCCAGGGCCAAGCGCTGCGGTCCCGCCACAGGTTGCACATCGCGGTTCGATACAGGCACCATGGCGTCAGTCATGGGGTGGGATACCGCCTAGGCTAGGCAAACGGGACGCCAACACCCGCCACCCGCACCAAGGTGCTGGTCTTCCTTGCCGCAGCGGTTGCGCGCGCGGCAAGGTACCCCATCAACCCAAACGATCTAGCATGCCCTGCGCTTTGGCTTTGACATCGGGGCCACCCTTGGCCACAACCTCTTGCAACAAATCGCGAGCGCCGTCCAAGTCACCGATCTCTTTGAATTCGGCTGCCAAATCAAGCTTTCGCTTCATCGGGTCACCCGAACCAAAACTGGACGGATGGCACAAAGTCAAGCGTGCCTGGCTCGCTCTTGGCAAACATGGCATCTGCGTCGGTGGTGGTGATCGGGCCGGCCTGGGTGTGGGCGCCCTTGGGCAAGTCGAGGCTGATGGAGCCCATGTCGAACTCCATCGCCATCGTCGCTGCATCGCCCGCAGGCAGTGAAAACGGCGACAGTGCCGCAGCCGCTGCGGCCACTTTGGCGGTGGCGCCAACATCGGGCACCTTGGCGCTGGTTTTGGCAACCGAGGCTGAATCCAGGGGCTTGATCGGCTGGAGCGGTGGCAAGTCCAGCTCGGATGGCTCAAAGGCACTGTTGCCTGCCGACACTGTCTTCTTGGGCGGCAAGTCAAGATCGAGGTCCAGGCTGGAGTCAATGGTTGAGTCCAGGCGCGAATCGGGCGCCGCACGCGTGGCGATGTCCGTCATTGGGAAATGCGCTTGGGTTTGCACCAACGTTGACTGTGGCTGCGTGGTGGCGCCCAAAGGCTCAGAAATGAGTGCACCGGTTGAGCTGACTGTCACCGAGGTGGGGCGACCGCCTGGTCGGTACAGCGGGTTGTCGGGGTCGATCTGGTTGCCCAGCTCTTGCGCACGGGCCCAGTCTTCGCCTTCACCTTTGGACAAAGAATACAACTGCGTGGCCAGCAACTCAAAGCCCTTGGTGTCGCGTCGCTTGGCATACACCTCGAGCAACTTGGTGCGGATCGCCAAGCGGTCGGGGTTGGAGCGCATGGCCTCTTTGAGGATTTCCTCGGCCTGCAAATCGCGGCCATAGGCCAAATAAACGTCGGCTTCTGCAACCGGGTCAACGTCGCCAATCGCATCCAGTTGGCTGAGCGAATAAGACATTGACGACGACTGCCCTGAAGCGTCTTTGGTGTCGATGCGCTGCCCACCGCTGGCGCCAAAGAATGAGTCGGGCTGCAAACGGCTCTCAAGGAAGGATGTCTCGCTGCCGGCAGCTTTGCGTTTGCGACGGCTCGCGTACACAGCACCGGCGCCGATCACGCCCAACAAGCCCAGGCCAGGAAGCACAAACGGGTTGTCAAGCAGGCTGGTCATCAAACCAGGCTCATCTGCGGTAGCCGTGGGCTTGGGCGCGGCAGCTACTGCCACGGTTGGGGCGCTGGCCGCTGCGGATGCTGGCTTGGTTTCTGTCACCGCAGGCGCCGGAGCCGCTGCAACCGGTGGCTTGACGGGCTCAGGCGCCACGACAGGGGCAGGTGCTGGCGCGGGGGCCGGTGCAGGTACGGGCGCAGGCGCTGCCACGGGAGCAGGCGCAGGTGCCGCAGCCGGTGGCGTAACCACCGGAGCAGGTTTAGGCGCCGGGGCTGCGGCAACCACCACGGGCGGAGTTGCAGGTTTCAGTGTGGCTGCTGCACTTGCGGCGGCGGCAACGGCCGCAGCTGCGCCTGGTGCAACCACCCCGCCTTTACCCGTCGACGATGCGGTATTGCTGCCAGCACCGCCTTCACGAAGTTTTTTCAGCTCCTCGACGTTGCGGGCCAACTCGGCCACGCGGGTGGCCTGCTCTTTGCGTTCAGTCTCTTTTGAAACCTTGGACTCGGTCGCCGTGGTGGTCGACGCAGCACCAGGGCGATTCAACTTGAGGGTGTCAGGTGACACCGCCGCTGTCGACTTGCGGTCGTCGACTTTGGCTTCTACCGTGCCTGAGGCTGACCGTGAAAGCGATTCTTCTGCACGCGCTGCGGGGACTCCTTTGGCCAATCGTTGGCGGTAGGCGTCAAAGTCAACCGCTTGCGCCTGGATCACCCGCCTGGCCTCGGCCGCACTGGCGGCTTGTGCCTCGGCTGCCGAAGGCACCTTCAGCACGGAACCGCTCTTGAGCACGTTCATGTTGTTGCCAATGAAGGCGTCGCTGTTGCTGCGCAGCAATGCAACCAGCATTTGGTCGAGCGAAACGCCATCGCGGCGCGTGGCACTCGCCACCTTGGTTAGCGTGTCGCCCGCCTTGACGGTGTATGCGTCGATGTTGCCCTTGGCCGGCTTGGGCGTCTGTGCAACTGCAGCCGCAACAGGCGCTGCGGCGGGCGCTTTGGGTTTGGGCGCAGGCTTGGCAGCCACCACAGGCGGTGGGGCCTTGGCCGGGGCCGGAGCCTTGGCCACGACAGGGGCCGGTGCTTTGACCGGCGCGGGGGCTGCAGCCGCTGGCGCTGGTGCAGGGGTCGCTGGTGCAACCACCACTCGAACGCTAGGCGCAGGCGCAGGTGCAGCCGCGGCAGCGGTTGCTGCTGCATTGGCTGGCGCTGGCGGCGCAGCAGACACCACAGGCGCTACAGGCGCAGGAGCCTGAGCCGTGGTGGTGCGACCACCAGGGGGATCAAACAGCATCGTGTACTCGCGCACCAGGCGGCCACTGGCCCACTGCAACTCAAGAATCACGTCGACAAACGGCTCAAGCACGGCTCGATCACTGGTAACCCGCAAGTAGGGGCGACCGTCGGAGCGGCGCTGAAGTGATGTGGATACGTTGGGCAACACGGCGTTGTAATCAACACCGGCAGCGCGGTAGGCGTCCGCCGATGCGATTTTGACTTTGAGTGAGCCCGACTCTTCTGGGGTCAAGCTCGTCACATCGATCTCGGCGCGAAGGTTTTCGCCCAGCGCTGACTGAACCGCCAAGCGCCCCAGTCCCAGGGCGTAGGCATGCGACGCGGTGAGCGCCATGGTGGCCGCAGCGACGGCCGACAACGCAAAATGGCGCATCGACTTCATGGACGACGACTTGGTGCTGTGCTTCAAGGTGACTCCTCAAACTGACGATGACGCGATCAGCACCCAATCAACCAGGGTGCCGAACACGCGGCAGCCACCGCAAACAGCGCAGTGGCCTCAAATTCAACAATTTCTTACCAATGACAGGCATCTATCTCGCCTTGCTCACGCCAAGTCTACCCTCTGTAAGGCTCAGTCGTAACAATCCCAGGGCGGGCATTTGTCGCCCTGAGGCAACTTCGTTGCGACTTTGCACACAAGCCCGGCTGCAGGCACAGCCAGGGCAAGCGCCCCGGCGTTCACTACTTGTCGATGAGGATCCGCAACATGCGGCGCAGTGGCTCGGCGGCACCCCACAGCAATTGATCACCGATCGTGAATGCACCCAAGTAGGTCGGGCCCATCGCCAGCTTGCGCAGGCGCCCCACCGGAATGTCCATGGTGCCAGTCACGGCCACGGGCGTTAGGTTCTGTGTGGATGCCGCCTTGTTGTTGGGCACGACCTTGGCCCAAGCGTTGTCGCGGGCGATCATTTGCTCAATGTCCGCCAACGGCACGTCGCGCTTCAATTTGATGGTCAATGACTGGCTGTGACAGCGCATGGCGCCAACGCGGATGCAGGTCGAGTCGATCGGTGTAGCCGCGGTGCCAAACGACGGGCCGCGCCCCAAAATCTTGTTGGTTTCGGCGCCGCCCTTCCATTCTTCCAGACTGGTGCCGTCGCCCCGATCGATGTCGATCCAAGGGATCAAACTCCCTCCCAATGGGACGCCAAAGTTCGCCACGGCGTCGCCGCTCAATGTGCGCTGGATCTGAGCCACGGTTCGGTCAATCTCAAGGATGGCCGAGGCGGGGTTGTCGAGCAAGGGCCGCACGGCCGAGTTCAGCGTGCCGTACTGCGTGAGCAGCTCGCGCATGTGCTGGGCACCGCCCCCACTGGCTGCTTGGTAAGTGGTACACGTCATCCACTCCACCAGATCTGCTTTGAACAGTGCGCCCACACCCATCATCATGCAACTCACCGTGCAATTGCCGCCGATGTAATCCTTCAAGCCCTTGTGCAGCGCGTTCTTGATGACGGGCATGTTCACGGGGTCCAGGATGATCACGGCGTCGTCATTCATGCGCAGCGTTTTGGCGGCGTCGATCCAGTAGCCCTTCCATCCCGCTTGCCGCAGCTTGGGGTAAGTGGCTTTGGTGTAGTCGCCGCCTTGTGCCGTGATGATGATCTCGCAGCGCTTGAGGGCGTTGATGTCATTCGCGTCGACAAGCTTCTTCTCGTTCTTGGCCACCGCAGGGGCTGCACCACCTGCGTTGGACGTCGAGAAAAACAGGGGTTCGATCAGGTCGAAGTCACCCTCAGCAAGCATGCGGTCGATGAGCACCGAGCCCACCATGCCGCGCCATCCAACCAAGCCCACGAGGGGAGCCGCATTTGCCATGTTGTGTTGTCCTCTTTGCGGACCCGCCCTACTCACCCCGGCTTCGTGTCGCCGGGGGGTCCTAAAAAGGTTGGGCGAGACGAACCGGAGCTTGTCAGCTCGTTTTAATCGTCTTGGTTTTGGTGACGGCAATCACCACCGCATCACCCATGTCGCGTGTGCTGACGCGGCGGGTTTGCGGGGCGCCACTGTCGATGTCGCCGGTGCGCAGGCCTTGCGCCAACACAGCCTTCACCGCCTGCTCGATGCGATCGGCAGCGTGGGGTTGGTTGAGCGTGTAGCGAAGCATCATGGCAGCAGACAAGATTGTAGCCAAAGGATTGGCCACGCCTTTTCCGGCGATGTCGGGGGCCGAACCGTGGCTGGGCTCGTACAGGCCTTTGCCCTTTACGTCCAGCGAAGCTGACGGCAACATGCCGATGGAGCCCGTCAGCATGGCAGCCTCGTCAGACAAGATGTCGCCAAACATGTTGCCCGTCACGATCACGTCAAACGACTTGGGCGCCTTCACCAACTGCATCGCGGCGTTGTCGACGTACATGTGCTCGAGCTTGACGTCGGGGTACTGGGTGTGCACTTCGGTCACCACGTCTTTCCAGAACTGAAAGGTCTCAAGCACGTTGGCTTTGTCGACGCTGGTGACCTTTTTGCTGCGCAAACGGGCCGAGCGAAACGCGATGTGGGCAATGCGTTCAATCTCGGGGCGGCTGTAACGCATCGTGTCGAACGCCTCTTCAGCCCCCGGAAAGTGCCCGTCCACGGCCGTGCGTCGACCTCGCGGCTGCCCAAAGTAAATGTCGCCCGTCAGTTCGCGAATGATGAGGATGTCCAGCCCCGAAACCAGCTCGGGCTTGAGGCTCGAGGCTTGGGTGAGTTGCTCGTAGCAGATGGCAGGCCGAAAGTTGGCAAACAGCCCCAGGTGTTTGCGCAGCCCCAGGATGGCCTGTTCGGGGCGCAGCGGCCTGTCAAGCGTGTCGTACTTCCAGTCACCCACCGCGCCAAACAGTATGGCGTCTGACGCCTGAGCCAGCTTGAGCGTGGCATCGGGCAGCGGGTGGCCGTGCGCCTCGTAGGCTGCCCCGCCAACGGGCGCTTCGTGCAAGTCAAATGACAAGCCAAGCGCCTGCAGCACCTTGACCGCCTCGGCCATGATTTCGGGGCCAATGCCGTCACCGGGAAGAATTGCGATTTTCATGGATTCGATACAAAGGGCTTGTCGTTGCCCGGATTTTAGGCGCCATACTCAACAGCCCTTTGCCACCCCTACCCGCTCGCCATGTTTGGACGCTCAGACCGGACCGCATTCAAGCCCGTCCCCTACCGTGGCAAACCAAAACCACTGCGCGTGCCCAGTTGGTTGCTTTGGCTCCTGTTGGGCTTGGTGGGCGGTGCCAGCGGGTTTTGGTACGTGCAAACCAACCACCTGCCGCCGCGCCTGAGCCCAAGCGAGAGCCAGCAGCTGCGCGACGAGCTCGCAACGGCCAACGCCGAGCGTCAAAAGCAAGGGGCCGCCTTGGCAAGTGCCACGGACAAAATGAACCAGGCTCAAGCGCGCGAAAAGAAGGCATTGACCGACGCCACCGCCGCCGCAAAAAACAGTGACAAACTGCAAAAGGACTTGGCGCAGATGATGCTGGCGCTACCGCCCGACCCGCGAGGTGGTGCCGTGGCCATTCGCACCGGCAATTTTTCGACAGCCGGCAATCAGCTTTCGTACAACGTCATCTTGACGCGCGCTGGCAAAAAGGCCGAGCCGTTTAAAGGCGTGATGCAACTGGTCGTGGCAGGCACACGCGGCGGCAGCGCAACCACCAACATCACGCTCAACCCCGTGCCGCTGGAGCTCGACTCACACGTGCAGCTTGCCGCCACCGTCAACCTGCCCGCCGGCCTGGAGCCTCGTGAGATCACGGTGCGCGTGCTGCGAAGTGCCGGCGGCGAGTTGGTGTCGATGCGGGTCTACCGGGTGTCGTGATGGCCCCGGGGCCACCATCAGGCGCCCGTATCGACAGACCTAAAAGGTGTGGGCCAACCAGGGCATGCGCGCCAGACGCTCGGCTTCGAAGGCGCGGATCTTGTCAGCGTGACGAAGCGTCAAGCCAATATCGTCCCACCCGTTGATCAAGCACTCTTTGCGAAACGGCTCCACCTCAAACCCAAACGCGGTGCCATCGGGCAACACCACCTTCTGCGCTGGCAAGTCAACCTTGAGCTTGAAGCCGGGGAAGGCCGCCACATCGTCAAACAGGCGCGCCACCTGCGATTCGGTTAGCACGATCGGCAACAAGCCGTTCTTGAAGCAGTTGTTGTAAAAAATATCGGCGTAGCTCGGCGCGATCAAGGCCCTGAAGCCGTATTGCTCCAGTGCCCACGGGGCGTGCTCTCGGCTGGACCCACAGCCAAAATTGCGCCTCGCCAGCAGGATGGAAGCCCCCGCAAAGCGCGGTTGGTTCAACACAAAGTCGGGGTTGGGCCGGCGGGACGTTGGGTCTTGCCCCGGCTCACCTGGGTCGAGGTAGCGCCATGCATCAAACAGGTTAGGTCCAAAGCCTGAGCGGTGGATGGACTTCAAAAATTGTTTGGGGATGATGGCGTCGGTGTCGACGTTGTCGCGGTCCATCGGCGCCGCCAAGCCATCGTGGGTGGTGAAGGGCTTCATGCGATTCTCCGGACGTCAACAAAGTGGCCTTGCATGGCGGCGGCGGCGGCCATCGCGGGGCTGACCAGGTGCGTTCGCCCCCCGGCGCCTTGGCGCCCTTCAAAGTTGCGGTTGCTGGTGGAGGCGCAGCGCTCACCCGGCTCCAGCCGGTCGGCGTTCATGGCCAAGCACATCGAGCAACCGGGTTCGCGCCACTCAAATCCAGCGCCTTTGAAGATCACGTCCAGGCCTTCTTTTTCGGCTTGGGCTTTGACCAAGCCCGAGCCCGGCACCACCATCGCGACTTTGATGTTGCGAGCCACCTTGCCACCCAGCGCACGCACCACGGCGGCGGCATCGCGAAGATCTTCGATGCGGCTGTTGGTGCACGAGCCGATGAAAACTTTGTCGAGCGTGATGTCGACGATGGGTTTGTTGGGGGTGAGCCCCATGTAGCGCAGGGCCGCTTCCATGGCGTTGCGTTTGTCGGTGTCTTTTTCTTTGTCAGGGTCGGGCACGCGGCCGTCGATGGACGTCACCATCTCGGGGCTGGTCCCACGTGACTTGCGGTTGCAGTGCCGACGCATCCACCTCAACCACCTTGTCAAAGGTGGCGGTTTTGTCCGTTGTCAGGCTGCGCCACAGTGCCACGGCTTGGTCCCAGGCCACGCCCGTAGGGGCAAAAGGACGGCCTCGCACGTACTCGATCGTCTTGTCGTCAGCCCACCAAGCGGGGCCGCGCCGGCTTCATGGCCATGTTGCACACGGTCATGCGCCCTTCCATCGACAACGCCCGCATGGCGGGGCCGCCAAACTCAATCGTGTAGCCCGTGCCACCCGCCGTGCCAATTTTGCCAATTCGAAGGCAAGACCGTCGCGGTCGTGCTGTCAGGCGGCAACATTGATCCCGCGTTGTTTGCCGAGATCATCCTCGATCAGCGCAAGGCGGCATGAGCGAGCCAAATCCCGGCCGCGAAAGCCGAATTTTTGGGGTCCGGGTTTCCATCCTTTTCGCGGCCATCTTCGTTGTGGCGGGCATCAACCTGCCGTTTCTTCCTGTGTGGTTGGATTGGCAAGGTCTTGGCCCGCGCGAAATCGCGATCATAACCGCGGTGCCCTTGTTCGTGCGCGTGGTGGTCACGCCTGTCATCGCCTTTGCGGCAGACCGGGCAAACGATCACCGCCTGTTTCTGATCGTGCTCTCCTGGGTCGGGCTCGGGGCGCTCATTGCGCTGTCGCTGTCCAGCGGGTTCTGGCCGATTCTTTCTGCTCCGTGGCATTTGCACTGGCGTGGACGACGATCATGCCACTCACCGAGACCATCGCGCTTAGGGGTGTGAAGGTCGCGGGGCTCGACTATCGACGTATGCGGTTGTGGGGCTCGCTGAGCTTCATCGCTGCGACGCTTGCAGGAGGGTGGGTCGTAGGTAGCCTGGGGGCTACCTCGGCAGTTTGGCTCCTTGTGACGGGCGGCATCCTGGTGACCGCAGCCGCGCACGCTCTGGCGCGACCGATCGGCTGGGGGCGGCTCAAGGCCGCGACCACACCGCCGCGCCTACGCCTTGACGAGGCGGCTGGGCTACTGCGTTCGCCGACGTTTCTCGTCTTCTTGCTGGCGGCGGGCGCGGTGCAAGGAGCACACGGCACCTTCTATACTTTCGGTACCGTGCACTGGGCCTCCCAAGGCATATCTGCCGGCTGGGCAGGATCGCTATGGGCGATCGCCGTCATCGCGGAAATTGTTCTGTTCGCCTATTCGGGCCGGATCCTAGCCCGCGTCGAACCGGCCCGTTTGATCGCGCTTGGCGGCGCTGCCGCGATCATCCGATGGTTTTTCATGGGTTTTGATCCGCCGCTCGGGTGGCTACTGCCCTTGCAGGCGCTGCACAGCCTGACATTCGGGGCGACGCATATCGGTGCCATTCACTACATGGGCCGGGCGGTGCCAGACAGCCAGGGAGGCACGGCGCAGGCACTCTATGCCTCCGTCACGGGTGGCATAGCGCTGGGCGGCGCAATGCTCATTTCGGGACCTCTGTATGCGACGTGGGGTGGTGGCGCCTATTGGGCGATGGCCCTTATTGCCGCCATCGGCTTCGCCGCGGCGGTATGGCTAACGAGCCGAGCAGGGCCCTTCGCTCAGCCCCAAAGCTGAGGCAAAGGCGGATGGATGAGGGCGCCCTCATAGCGGAGACCGGGTTCGCGATCGCGCTCCAGGAGTAGGGGGCCATCAAGGTCGACCCAGTCAGCCTGCTGGGCAAGCAGCATTGCCGGTGCCATCGAGAGGGAAGTCGCGACCATGCAGCCCACCATGATCCTGAACTCCATCCTGCGCGCTTCGGCCATGAGATCGAGCGCTGCCGTCAGCCCACCTGTCTTGTCGAGCTTGACGTTGACCGCATCGTAGCGACCCGTGAGATTGCGGAAGTCGCCTCGCGTGTGGAACGCCTCGTCGGCGCAGACAAGCACGGGACGTGCAAGCCTAGAGAGCGCATCGTCGGCCCCGGCTGGCAATGGCTGCTCCACCAGTTCGAAGTCCGCTTCGGCTGCCACTTGCATCAGCCTTTCCAGCAGGGCCGGCGTCCAGGCTTCGTTGGCATCCGCGATCAGCCGGGCATCAGGGCAAGCACGCCTGATCTGACGCATGCGGTCCTCGTCACCCTCGCCCCCAAGCTTGATCTTCAGCAGCGGCATGATTTCTGCCGCGGCAGCTGCTCTGCTCGCCATCGCGCCCGGCGCACCGAGACTGATCGTGTAGGCTGTGACCCTCGGGCTCGGAACAGGCAAGCCCGCGAGTTCGGCAACAGTCTTGCGTGAAGATTTCGCCTCCAGGTCCCAGAAGGCGCAATCGAGCGCGTTTCGCGCCGCACCCGCAGGCAAAAGCGCCTGTAATTCCTTGTGATCCGTAACGTCGCCGACCGATGCTATCGCGTCGCGCACGCCCTCTGCAGTTTCGCCGTAGCGGCCGTAGGGGACGCACTCTCCTCGCCCGACATGCGTGCCATCGCTGATCTCGGCGACGACTGTCGACGGCCTCGCGTTTCGTACCACGCGAGATTGTGAAGGCGCCGGCGATCGGCCACCTCTCTATGGCGGCGCGAACAGAGAGTTCTTTCATGTGACTTAGGGACGCCTAGCGCAGCCGGCCGCTGGCGTGGGCCAGGAAAAGATACACCCGCCCGCTATCCGAAATGAGATGATTGTGGACCGATCTGCCGGCCGGGTCCTTCTGCTCCACGTCGCGGATCAACCATTCGAAATCCATGAGGAAGCGGTCGACAACCCGGCGGAAATCCACGTCGGTCTTATAACGCGAACTGATGTCGTCGAAGAGCGACCGGCCCTCGGTCGTGTAGATGCTGCGCACCATGATGCCGCGTTGGCCGGCGCGAAACCGTGACCAGATCGCCGATGCCGTCGTCGGATCAAGCGCCTTGGCGATGCTGGCGATGTTGATGGCGCTGTCCTCTCGCGAGGCGCGGGCCAGCAGGTCGCCCAGTGTCCAACGGTCGCCATTGTCCAGCGCCACGGGCGTTGCCCGTTCTCCTCGTTGCGCAGCGAAGGCGGCCGTGAGGGAGACAGGCGCGGCTGGTGGCAATGGTCCGGGCGGCGTCACCTCGCGCCGCTCGCGTGCGGACAGGCTCGAGAGCTGCTCCAGCGCGCGCAGCTGATCGCTGAGGGCATGACGCATGCTCTCTGCGCTCTCCCTTGCCACGAGGGGGAGGCGTTCCGCCTCCGTCCTGATGCGTTCCTGCTCGATCTGCAGATCGGCGGCGGCGCGAGCCGCGCGTGCCTTCAGGTCCTCTGAAGTCTCGCTGAATCGGCTCGCGATGGAGCCCAGGTGTTGCGAGACCTCCTGCGAGACGCCCGACACCTTGGAACGCATGTCCTCCAAGGCCCGAGTGGCGTGTAGATCGGTTTGGCTTCGCAGGCGCTCGATCTCCAGGGCTGCTGCCTTGGAGTTTGCCGCCGCCTCTGCGGCGAGTTGCTGGGTGACGGTGCGGGCACGGTTTTCGGTTTCCGCGATCGAGCCTTCCACTGCCTGAGAATAGCCGCGCATCACCTGGTCAAGCTGATCGGCCTTGCCGGCCATCTTTTGCAGGGTCTCTGACAACTCCCCGTGGCGCCGCTGAAGTGTCGAGTCGATGCGCATGTTGGCGGACTCGAGCGCGTTGGCGGCATGAACGATAGTCTGCCCCTGGTTGTCGAAGCGGTTCGCAACTCCGGACATTTGTTGGAGAAGGTTCTCCGACACCTTCTTGAGCAGGTCGGCCTGGCCGGAGAGCCCTTCGATGGCGTGCAGCGATTGACGCGAGATGTTGTCGCTCGACCGACGTACGGCGTCGAGGCCATGCATCATTGATTTGTCGAGATTGTTGGCCTGTTGGCCCAGAGTGTCCGACAATGCCCGCACGTGGTTTTCCATCGCGTAGGTGAGCGCTCGGGCCTTTTCGCTGACCGCGCTATCGATCGCCACGCTTGACTGCATCATGGCATCGTCGAACCGCGACAGCCGCTCGGCGAAGGCGGCGTCTAGCGCGCGCGTGCGTTCGACAAGCTGGATATCCAGAGCCTCTGCGCGATTGGCAAGGGTGGCATCGAGAGCGACAGTGTAGTCGTCGAGCACGGCTTGAAGCTGCTGCGTGCGGTTGGCCAGCGTGGTCTCCAACCCGCCGCTGGCCGTGCTGAGCTGATTCTCGAGCGCGATCAGGTTCTGGCCTGCCCCTTCGATGATTTTCGCCAGTTTGATCTGCTGGGTTGACAGCTTGTCGATGAGCATCGGCACTTCGCCGCCCATCGCCTTCAGGGTGTCCGACACTTTGTCGGTCGTGCTGACCAGGGCGTGCCGCTCGCTTGCCAACTCCTGGATCAGGCCGCGGATCTTGTGCTCATTCTCGTGGTAGGACTTCTCGAGCGAGGCCACTTCGTTGTGGACAAGGCCCTCAAGTTCGCCAGCGCGGCCGAGTGCGCGGGAGATGGCTTCGTTCATGAACGAGACTTGGCGCCGAACCGCCTGGCCGAGCGAAGCCGCCGATTGCTCTGCCGATCGATCCGGTTCGGCCAAGCGAACAGCGACCTCGGTCATCGCCGAAGACATCAATTTCAGTTCCTGAGCGCGCCACGCCAGCAGTGCCAGGAACCAGAACAGGGCGATCGGCAGGAAGATGGTCGCTGCCACGATGATCATGATTGGGCTGGCGGCAGCTTCCAGGAAACTAGTGCGCGAGATCTCGGTGCGAGCATGGCCCATGCCAGCAACCCGCCGATGGCGAACCATCCCCCTGATCCTGCGGCAGCCAGCATGAAGGCGCGATTGGATGGCTTCTGCTGAAGAGCGAAGATCAAGCCGCCGATGGAAGGTGCGTCGTCGTTCGCCGCAATGCGCGCTCGCGGCGGCGCCGCAGGACGGCGCTTGGCCGCGCGGCGGCTAGGATCCCCTTCCGTCCCAGGCTTGGCGGAAGCGTTCACCGCGACGGCGCCAGGTGGTTGCTTCTCCTCGCCGCCTTTCGGCGCCTTGTTGGGGAGGGGAGGTTTATCCGGGCTGGGGAGAGGAATGGATGCTGCCAGCGGCGGCTTCTTGGTATCGCCTGGCCGAGCGACCGTGTTGAATTTGGGGAGGGCGCTCGCGGGCTTCGGAATTTGCCCATCTGCGCCTATCGGAAGGGCTGGCCGCGGCGCGTCCTTGGCCTTGGAGGTTTCAGGCAGGCGCAGACGCAGCAGCGCTACCTTGTCCGCTGTCCCCGGCAGGCTCCGAGGAAAGCGGAATCGTCCCGCGCTGGATGTTGCCGTCGTGAGCCATTCCCCGTCCAATTTCGGCGCCGCAAACGCCCGAACCCCTGCACCGACACATAGCGCATTTGCGCCGCTGGGCACAGGCGACGGATCACGAAAAGCTGGTGATCATGCAACCTGGAACACGCTGTCGTGGCCCACAGATTCGCCAGTATGCCCGCCCCGTTACCCTGCCTTGCTAGGCAGGTATTGGGGCAAAACGAAGATGAAATCGGCCCGCAAATGACCAGGGCACAAGGGCATTTACCAACGCCCGTTGAGCGCGCGCCCCTTAACGGAGGGTTATGCAATGAGGTGCAACTGTGGAAGCCATTCTCAAGCGGCCGCCCGGCGAGGGCTGGAGGAAGCTTTGTCGGACAAGGCGACGGCAGCGCGACCGGTCCAGAATTCCCTGGGCCAATACCGTTCTGGTGCTATTGATCGCCAGTACTTGGCACGTTTTACCTTGGGTAACGCTGCGCTCGAGCAAGAAGTCCTGGAACTCTTTTCCTCTCATCTCCCCCTCTACGTGCAGCAGCTTCGCGACGCCGGTACCTCACGCCTCTGGCGCGAGGCCGCGCATTCCATCAAGGGGTCCGCCGCTGCGGTGGGAGCCAAGCGCCTAGCAAATTTGGCCAGCTTGGCCGAGCAGCTCGATATTGGGAGCCCGATCGTGCTAGCTGCGAATCAGCGCCAAAAGGCTGTCGCGGCAATTGCGGAGGCGGCTGATGAGGCTTGCAGAGAAATCGCGGGCCTATTTGCCACGCCGTAATATAGTCCGCATAGTTTGATAACCAAACCAATTCCGCTTGAATTTGCGCCGCGCGCCGGTTAACACGCGCGGGCGCCCAGGCGGCGTTTGTGAAGCACAGAGCGATCGCCCGGCGGCGCATGGCCAAGATCACTTTCATACAGCCCGACGGAACTGAACAACTCGTCGAAGCCTCGTCCGGCATGACGGTGATGGAGGCCGCCAAGAAAAACCTTATCGACGGCATCGAGGCCGAGTGCGGCGGGGCGTGCGCGTGCGCCACCTGCCATATCTACGTCGATGCGGCTTGGCGCGAGAAGACAGGCGGTCCAAGCGACATGGAAGAAGACATGCTCGACTTCGCTTTCGACGTGCGACCGGAAAGCCGCCTGTCGTGCCAGATCAAAGTCAGCGATGCGCTCGATGGACTGATCGTGCGCATACCGGAAAAGCAATTCTAACCGTGAGTGCACAACCCATGTCAGCCGACGGGACAGCGGATGTGAAGTCGATCGAGACCGATGCCCTTATTATAGGAGCGGGGCCGGTCGGACTGTTTGCGGTGTTCGAGCTTGGCCTTCTCGATATCAAGGCGCATGTCGTCGACATTCTCGACCGCCCCGGAGGGCAGTGCGCCGAACTCTATCCTGAAAAGCCGATCTACGACATCCCAGGTCTGCCGATCGTCACGGGCCAGGGCCTGACGGATGCCCTGATGGCCCAGATCAAGCCATTCGGGGCGACGTTCCACTTCGGCCAGCGGCTCGAAACTTTGGCGAAGGCGGAGGATGGACGCTTCCGCCTTGTCACGGATTTCGGCACGGAGATTGTTGCCAAGGTCGTCGTGATCGCTGCTGGGGGCGGTTCCTTCACACCCAAGCGACCGCCTCTCCAAGGCATCGAGGCCTATGAAGCCAAGTCCGTCTTCTATTCGGTACGCCGTATGGACGATTTCCGCGGCAAGGATGTCCTGGTTGTGGGCGGCGGGGATTCGGCGCTCGACTGGACGCTCAATCTCCAACCGATCGCCAACAGCCTGGCCCTGCTGCACCGGCGCGACGAGTTCCGGGGCGCGCCTCACTCGGTTGAACAGATGCGCACACTGGTCCGAGACGGGAAAATTAACCTGCTGATCGGCCAGATGGGTGCATTGCACGGCGAGGACGGTGCGCTGGAAGCCGTCACGGTGAAAACCAAAGACGCCGAGACGCGGGTGGTCGCCAATCGGCTATTGCCGTTCTTCGGGTTGACCATGAAGCTCGGTCCAGTCGCCAACTGGGGCCTCACCTTCATGAGAATACCGTCAAGGTCGACACCGAGAAGTTCGAGACGGATACGCCCGTGCCCGAGGCGCGTGCGGTGTTGTTCTACGCGTCGCACGATCTGAAAGCGTGGAGCGAGCTGAGCCGATTCGCTGACGACCTCGCAGGGCAAGGCATCTGGGAATGCCCGGATCTGTTCGAGTTGCCGATCGAGGGTGAATCGTCGAGCGCGTGGGTCCTCAAGGTCGATGTCTTCGAAGGCCATCCGTCACGAGGATCGGGCGCGCGCCTGTTCTTCGGCCGCTTCGACGGCACACGCTTCGTCGCCGAGCCGACCTCTGCGCCGCACTGGGCCGACCATGGCGCCGACTTTTACGCTGCGCTGTCGTGGAGTGGCCTGCACGACCGCGCCGTCTGGATCGGCTGGATGAACTGCCACCGCTACGCCAAGCTGCTGCCGACGTCGCCGTGGCGCGGCGCGATGAGTGTGCCGCGCGAGCTGTCTTTGCTGCGCGGCGGCGACGGCGGCCTCCGCTTGAGGCAGCGGCCGATGCGAGAGCTGGCAGCGCTGCGCCGCGCGTGCCACGAACAGGCGCTGATCGAGGTGGCCGAGGGCGAGGCGACGTGCCTGCCGGCGGGCTTCGAGGCGCGCTGCCTGGACATCGAACTCACGCTCGACGCCGCAGGCTGCGACGCATGTGGTCTCGTGCTGCGCGCCGGTGCGGCAGGTGGGCTGCGTGTCGGTGTCGATCGGCGGCGCGGCAGCGTCTTCGTCGATCGTTCATGCGCCCACGCCGACGGCGGCTTTGCCCCCGACGACGCGCTCTACGCGACGCGCCGTGAAGCGCCCTGCGCCGGCGTCGCTGCCGGCCGCGCCGTGCGCCTGCGCGTGCTGCTCGACGCTTGTTCCGTCGAAGTGTTCGCGGACGACGGTCACACCGTTCTCACCGAGCAGGCGTTTCCCGCGCCCGGCGCGCTGGCGACGCGCCTGTTTGCGCAGGGCGGCACGGCGTGTGTTCGCGAGTTGCGTGTTCACGAACTCGCCGGCTGCATGCGAGCCATGAGCTGACGCTCAGCGAACCAGGCTTCGGAGATCGTCAGCGCATCGGGCTGGTGGCGCTTGATCTCGCCGAAGGCGATCAGGCCGAACGGGGGCATGGGCGCTCACTGCACGCGTTTGTAGTTGCTGTAGCCGTCTGGCGTCGTCAGCTTCGGCTTCAAGACCAAAGCAGACTGCGGCGGCAGCTTGGTCTCGACCATCGAGCCTTGCAGCTTGTAGGTGCCGCCGCCGATCTGGTCGATCAGGTTGTTGCCGTCCATCAGCTTCGAGTTGGCAACGAGCACGGTCGTCTGCACCTCGGTCGTCGCCGGGTTGATCAGCACGAGTACCGTGTCGCCGGCCTTGTCGGTGTGGCGCTCGAACGCGATCACGTTGCCGCTGGCCTCCGCCGTGCGGAAGTCGCCGACGCGCAGCGCGCGGTTGGCTTTGCGCATCGACACGAGTTGCTTCGTCCACGCGAGGTCCGGGTGGTTCTCTGCAACGCGGTCCCAGCGCATCGGGCCGCGCATCTCCGGGTCGTCGCCGCCTTCCATCGCCACTTCGGTGCCGTAGTACAGGTTGACCGCCCCGGGCAGCGTGAACTGCAGCACCTGCGCGAGCTTGCGCGCCTTGGCGTCGGGCACGGTGGTGGCCAGCCTGAACGTGTCGTGGTTGTCGAGATAGACCCAGCTCTTCAGGATGTGCTCGTAGTCGGCGTCGCGGATCATGCGCGCGGCCATGCGCTGGAAGCTCGGGCCGTCGATCTCGCGATTCGCCAGCGCGATCATCAGCTTGCGCAGGCCGAAGTGCATGACGCCATCGACCGATGGAAACCACTCGCGCGGGTAGTTCGGGATCTCGCCGACGACGAGCGAGCCGGGCTTCTCGGCATGCGCCGCCTTCGTCAGCGCCTCGAGCGGGTTGAAGCCGATGTCGAAGGCGACATCGAGGCGCCAGCCATCGACGCCGTCGCGCAGGTAGCTGCGCACGACCGAATCCTTCGCGGCCCAGAGGTGGTCGCTGACGGCCTTGTTCTCAAGGTTCAGCTCGGGCAGGTTCTGCGCGTTCCACCAGGTGCGTGTACCGCCCTTGTACTGCGTGCCGAACATGAACCAGTCTCGGTACGGGCTCTTGACGTTCGCCTCCGCATCCTTGAACTTCGGCGAGTTGCGGCCCATGTGGTTGAACACGCCGTCGAGCACGAGCTTCATGCCGCGCCTCTTGGTTTCGGCGGCGAGGTTTTTCACGTCGTCGCGCGTGCCGTACTCGGGCGAGATGGCGTTGTAGTCGAGCGCGTCGTACTTGTGGTTGGTGTAGGCCAGCACCACCGGGTTCAGGTACAGCACGTCGGCGCCGAGTTCCTGCACGTAATCGAGTTTGGCTGCGGTGCTGGCGATGTCGCCGCCCCAGAAGTCGATCTCGTGGCTCCAGAGTTTTTCCTTCTCGAGATACGTGCCGCGCCGGGGTTCTTCCTTCCAATCGCGCAGCTTCTTCGGCGCCGGGTAGAGCGCACGCTTGGCGTCGAGGTTGGCGCTCGGCGCAAAGCGATCGACCAGCACCTGATAGACGATGGCGCCGTTGCGCCAGTCGGCCTCGCGTTTTTCGTAGACGCCGGCCACTTGCCGGTCGAAGCTGTTGGCGTAGTTCATCTTTGTCGGTCCCGGATGTCGAGCAAGGGCGCTCGCGGCAAAGACAGCCGCGGCAATGAGGAGTGCGGTCTTTCATTTCACGGCAGGCGTTTGTAGCCGCTGCAGCCGCCGAGCGCCTTCGGCGCGGGCTCGAGCACCTTCGTCGAGTGTGACGACGCCGGCGCCGAAGGTGGCAACGGGTCGGGCGCCCGGCGTGCCGAGAAGGTCCGCCAGCGGCGTGCCGTCCATCAGGCTCGCATGCGCCACCAGGAGGGTTTCGCACACGCAGCGGTCAAGGGCGGCGCCGCGAGCACGAGCGCTTCAGCCACGATCAACAGACGTGTCATGCCGCGCGCGCCCTTGCCCTTGGAACGCGCGGTCATGCCGCGCGTTGCTCCACCTGCCCCGGCGCCAGGCGCGTGAAGGCGAGCCCTTCAGCGTCGAACAGGTAGCAGCCCTCGGCAGGCACCGACAGCGTGACCGGCGCGCCGTTCTTCGGCCGCACGCGGCCATCGAGTTCGCAGGTCAGCGGTTCATTCAAGCCGGGGTAGTCGCAGTACGCCACCGTGGCCGAGCCGAGCGTTTCGACGAACACCACCTTCGTCGGCAGCGCGTTCTCGCCGCCGCCGACCGCAAAGTGCTCCGGCCGCATGCCGAGCGTGACCTTGTCGCCCGCCTTGGCGCGCGACGCATCGACCAGACAACGCACGCTGCCGCCGCCGGCGAGCTGCACCGTGGCCTCGTCCTTGCTAGCAGCCACCGACCGTGCCTTCGAGAAAATTCATCTTCGGGCTGCCGATGAAGCCCGCCACGAACAGGTTGCGCGGATGCTCGTACAGCTCGAGCGGCGAGCCCACCTGCTCGATCCTGCCGGCCGACAGCACGACGATGCGGTCGGCCAGCGTCATCGCCTCGACCTGATCGTGCGTCACGTAGATCATCGTCGTCTTCAGCTCCTCGTGCAGCTTGGCGAACTCGTAGCGCATCTTCACGCGCAGCGCCGCGTCCAGGTTCGACAGCGGCTCGTCGAACAGGAACACCTCGGGCTTGCGCACGATGGCGCGGCCGATCGCCACGCGCTGGCGCTGGCCGCCGGACAGATCTTTCGGCTTGCGCTGCAGCAGGTGCTCGATGTGCAGGATGCTTCGCCGCGTTGTTTACCGCGGCGTCGATCTCCGCCTTGGGCATCTTGGCGAGCTTCAGGCCGAAGGCCATGTTCTCGTACAGGTCCATGTGCGGGTACAGCGCGTAGCTCTGGAACACCATCGCGATGCCGCGCTCGGCCGGCGGAATGTCGTTGACGACACGCCCGCCGATCTTCAAGGTGCCGCCGGTGATGTCTTCCAGCCCCGCGATCGTGCGCAGCAGCGTGCTCTTGCCGCAGCCCGAGGGGCCGACGAAGACCATGAACTCGCCGTCGCGGACTTCCAGGTCGATGTCGCGCAGCACCTGCACATCGCCGAACGCCTTCTGGACGCCGGCCAGCTCCACATTTGCCACTCGACTGCCTCCTGTTTGTAGAGAATATACAAAGCAGTGCTCGCTTTCACAACGGCGCCCGCACCCAGGTGAAAATCGCACTTACCTCCTTACGAATCAATCACTTGAATGATCTCCCGGGTTAACCCGATGTAGGATTACTACATGGGTTCGAGGCCAAAATCCGCTTCACCGGCGGCGCCTGCCAACGCAGCGCCGCAGCCCGGCCGCCGCGCGGCCCGACAAGACGTTCCGCCATGTCCACTGCCACCAAGACCACCGCATCAAAAAGAAGGCCGCGTCGTCGCCAGCGCAACTCGCCGCCGCCTTCCAGGCCATCGTGCAGCGCGAGCTCGCGCAGCGCTGCGACGCCGGCACGGCCGAGTCGCTGCTGTGGGCCGCCGCGCACGCCAGCCGCTCGCTGCTCGCCGAGCGCTGGGTGCAGACCCAGGCCGAGGACCGCGTCAACACATCAGCGCGCCGCGTGCACTACCTGTCGATGGAATTCCTGATGGGCCGCGCGCTCGGCAACGCCGTGGCCGCACTCGGCCTCGACAACGCGCTGCGCGAAGCGGCGCAGAACGCCGGCACGCCGCTGCCCGATGTGCTCGAGCGCGAGGCCGACGCCGCGCTCGGCAACGGCGGCCTCGGCCGGCTCGCCGCGTGCTTCCTCGACTCCTTCGCCACGCTCGGCCTGCCGTCGTTCGGCTACGGCGTGCGCTACCAATACGGCATGTTCGCGCAGCAGATCGCCGGTGGCCGCCAGGTCGAAGGCGCCGGACGATTGGCTGAAGCGCGGCAACCCCTGGGAGATCCACCGCCCCGAGCTGCGCTGGTTCGTCGGCTTCGGCGGCCGCGTGCAAGCCGACGGCACGGGCCGGCGCTGGCTGCCGGCCGAGCGCGTGATCGCCACCGCGTACGACTTCATCGTCCCCGGCCACGGCACCGAGCGCGTGTCGCACGCTGCGCCAATGGCATGCGCAGAGCGAGCAGCCGATCGACTTTGCCGCCTTCTGCCGCGGCGAGCACCTGGCCTCGGGCCGCGAGCGCCTCTCGGCCGACATGCTGAACTGGGTGCTGTACCCCGACGACAGCACGCACGCCGGCCGCGAGATGCGCCTGAAGCAGGAGTTCCTGCTCGTCAGCGCGTCGCTGCAGGACATGCTGTCGCGCCATCTGCGCGAAGGCCGCGCGCTGCACGACTTCGGCCGCCAGAACACGGTGCACCTGAACGACACGCACCCGGCGCTGGTGCCCGCCGAGCTGATGCGCCTGTTGATCGACGAGCAGGGCCTGGTCTGGGACGAAGCCTGGAAGATCACGCAGCAGGCCGTCAGCTACACCAACCACACGCTGATGCCCGAGGCGCTCGAGACCTGGGCGATTCCGCTGTTCGAAGCGCTGCTGCCGCGGCACATGGAGATCGTCTACGAGATCAACCGCCGCTGGCTCGAAGAGATCCGCACGCGCTTTCCGGGCGATGAAGACCTGGTGCGCCGCCTGTCGCTGATCGACGAAAGCGGTGACCGCCGCGTGCGCATGGCGAGCCTGTCGGTGCTGGCCTCGCACAAGGTCAACGGCGTCTCGCGCGCTGCACTCCGAGCTGATGGTCAAGACCATCTTTGCCGACTTCGCCAAGCTCTACCCCGAGCGCTTCACCAACGTCACCAACGGCGTCACGCCGCGGCGCTGGCTGATGCAGGCCAATCCGGGGCTGTCGGCCTTCATCGACGCGCAGATCGGCGACGGCTGGCGCGGCGATGCCGACCAACTCGCCAAGCTCGCCAAACGCGCGCACCTGAAGACGGTGCAGAGCGCCTTCACGAAGACCAAGCGCGCCAACAAGGAGCGCCTGGCCGCGCTGGTGCGGCGCGAACTCGGCATCGTCATCGACCCGGCGAGCCTGTTCGACGTGCACATCAAGCGCATCCACGAGTACAAGCGGCAGTTGCTGAACCTGCTGCATGTCGTCGCGCGCTACCAGGCCATCGTTGCCGCACCCGCACGCGCAGGCTGGGTGCCGCGCACGATCATCTTCGCCGGCAAGGCGGCCAGCGCGTACCAGACCGCCAAGGCGATCGTCAACCTGATGCACGACGTGGCGCGCGTCGTCAACAGCGACCCGCGCGTCGGCGACAAGCTGAAGCTCGTCTTCCTGCCGAACTACAGCGTCTCGCTGGCCGAAATCATCCTGCCCGCGGCCGACCTGTCCGAGCAGATCAGCACCGCCGGCACCGAAGCCTCCGGCACCGGCAACATGAAGTTCGCGTTGAACGGCGCCATCACCATCGGCACCTGGGACGGCGCCAACATCGAGATGGCGCAGGCGATGGGCGAAGACAACATGTTCGTCTTCGGCCTGCGCGCCGACGCCGTGGCCAAGACCAAGGAGCTCGGCTACGACGCCCGCCTGTACGTCGAAGAAAACGCGCAACTGAAAGCCGTGCTCGACGCCATCGCCCACGGCGACTTCTCGCCCGGCGAGCCCGAGCGCTACCGCGGCCTCGTCGACGGCCTGCAGAACCGCGACACCTACATGCTGATGGCCGACTTCGCCGACTACGTGGCCACGCAATCGCGCGTCGATGCGCTGTGGCAGCGACGAGGCGGCCTGGGCCGAGCGCGCGATCCGCAACGTCGCGGCGATGGGGCACTTCTCGTCGGACCGGACGATCCGGGAGTACGTGGAGAAGATTTGGGTGGCGCCGAAGCGGCGTTGAATGCCCGCCGACGAGCGTGACGTGCTAGCATGTACACATCGCATCACAAGGAGCCGATGCCGTGTCCACGACGATGACCCTGCGCCTCGAGGACGATGTCAAGGCGCGCCTGGACAAGCTGGCTGACGCGACGCAGCGCAGCAAGTCTTTCCTCGCCGCCGAGGCGATCCGCGAGTACGTCGACAACAACGAGTGGCAGATCCGCGAAATCAAGGCCGCTCTGAAAGAGGCCAACGCCGGCGATTTCGCCAGCGATGCCGAGGTTGCAGCACTGGCCAAAAAATGGAAGCTGAATGCAGGTTAAGTGGTTGCGCACGGCGCTGCGCAATCTCGACGCAGAAGCGGCCTTCATCGCCGAGGACGATCCGGCCGCGGCGCGGCTGGTCGTGCAGCGGGTGCTGAAGGCCGTGGCGATACTCGCCGCGCAGCCCGACATCGGCCGTCCCGGCCGCGTGCCGCACACCCGCGAGCTTGTCGTGCTCAATACGCGCTACATCGTGCCGTACCGCGTGCGCGGCGATACCGTGGAAGTGCTGCGCGTGTTTCACACCTCGCGGCGCTTGCCGCAGAAATGGTAGGCGGAGCGATGCGACTAGTCAACAAGGTGATCTGGGCCAAGTGCGCGATTAAGAACGTCTCGCCGCGATGGAGCCGTTCGCGTCGGATCAGACGATCCGGACAGGATGTGGAGAAGGTTTTGACGACACCAAAGAGGCGGGCTCAGGGACAACTCATATTTCGCACATCGACGGCTTAGTGGCCACGTTGACATGGACTCGCGATGCGAGGCAATGGTGCTCCGAATTCCGGCACTGCTCACCTGGACGGTTCTGTCGGGCAGAACACTCATCGAGAGCCATATGCTCGTCAAGATGTACGAGTTGACTCACAGATCGACCACTGCCAACAACCAAAATCGTTCCGCGCGACCAATCTGCTACGCGTGACGGTTGTCTCGGACACTATGCGCTCTGCTTGACGAAGCACTGAGCGCCATCGACGACTTGCTGGCGATTTCCATACGCTGATGCCGCGAATTGCTGCACACAGGCCATTTGTCCTATGTTACTCGTTCAATTGGACGTCGCAGGAGAGTTTTCTTCCTCGGGTCGAGCGACACAGATGTTCGCAGATCTTTGCGTCGAGCAGCTGCTTCGCATGTCTGGGTGAAGACGCATGACTGCGCGGCTGACGTACAGAGAACTCGGCAGCAGTCCTCGTTGCGCTTGGCGTTCAAGTCGGGTATCGAGGATGTGGTCATCTCTAGACGAGCATCCCTCGAGCAAAGCAGTGGCTATTTCAGACGGCGTTCGCGCTTAGCTGGGTCGCTGCGTATCGCTGATCGACTTCAAGGTAGCGCCACCGATTTCCAATGAGTTGTTCTACTCACAATTGCGACACACGCATTCGTGGCCGTTGAAACGAACTTGGTCAGAGCGAGCGCGACAAGTACGCAAATACAACCAAGTTCCTGGCATCAATGCCTGCCTTATGCCCAAGCTGAAAGTTTGCGTGATGTGCTTGACGCAAGCCACTGCTCGAGCAGTGCACCATACAAGAGGTGCCGCAAATGCTTGCCGACGACGACGTTAGGGGCTTTCAATCGAAGCCCGCCACGGCGACCCCTTCGCCGTACTCGGCCTGCACGCCGATGCCGCTGGCAAGCTCTGGTGCGGCGCGATGCTGCCCGGCGCCTCGAGCGTCACCGTCATCGATGCGACAACCGGCAAGCACGCCGCCGACCTCGCCCTGCGCGACGCCGCCGGCCTGTGGGAAGGCGCGATCCCGCGGCGCAAGAACCGCTTCGACTACCGCCTCGCGGTGCAATGGGCCAACGGCGACGAAGGCGTGTATGCCGACGCCTATGCCTTCGGCCCGCTGGTCCCCGATGCTGACCTGCATTTCTTCGGCGAGGGCTCGCACCTGCGGCCCTACACCTTTCTCGGTGCGCATCCGATGGCCGTCGGCGATGTCGATGGCGTGCGTTTCGCCGTCTGGGCGCCCAACGCCAGCCGCGTCTCGGTCATCGGCGACTTCAACGCCTGGGACGGCCGCCGCCACCCGATGCGTTCGCGCGGCGGCGGTGGCGTGTGGGAGATCTTCATTCCGCATGTCGCGGCTGGCGACCGCTACAAGTTCGAGATCCGCTCGCGCGACGGCCATGTGCTGCCGGCCAAGGCCGACCCGTATGCGCGCGCGGCCGAGTTGCGTCCTGCCACGGCGAGCATCGTCGCGCCGCCGCTGCGCGAAGCGCGTCCGCTGCCGGCAGGCCGCGCCGAAGCCAATGCGCGCAACGCGCCGTTGTCGATCTACGAGCTGCACGCCGCGTCGTGGCGCCGCCATCCCGACGGCCGCCTGTACTCGTGGGACGAACTGATCGATTCGCTGCCGGCCTACGTCGCCGACCTCGGCTTCACGCACATCGAGCTGATGCCGATCAGCGAACATCCGTTCGACGGCTCGTGGGGCTATCAGACGCTCGGCCTGTTCGCGCCCACCGCACGCTTCGGCGGCCCCGAAGGCTTCGAGCGCTTCGTCGCCGCGTGCCACGCCAAGGGCATCGGCGTGCTGCTCGACTGGGTGCCCGCGCACTTCCCGTCCGACGCCCACGGCCTGGCCCAGTTCGACGGCACGGCCCTCTATGAATACGCCGACCCGCGCGAAGGCTTTCACAAGGACTGGAACACGCTGATCTACAACTTCGGCCGCCACGAGGTGAAGAACTTTCTCGTCGGCAGCGCGCTGTACTGGATCGAGCAGTTCGGCGTCGATGGCCTCCGAGTCGATGCCGTGGCCTCGATGCTCTACCGCGACTACTCGCGCAAGGCCGGAGAGTGGATCCCCAACGAATTCGGTGGCCGCGAGAACCTCGAAGCCATCGCCTTCCTGAAGCGCACCAACGAAGTCATCGGCATCGAATGCCCGGGCGCCTTCACGGTTGCCGAAGAGAGCACCGCCTTCCCGGGCGTCAGCGCACCGACCTACCACGGCGGCCTGGGCTTTCACTTCAAGTGGAACATGGGCTGGATGCACGACACGCTGGAGTACATCAAGCAAGACCCGGTGCACCGCCGCTGGCACCACGACAAGATGAGCTTCGGCCTGGTCTATGCCTTCAGCGAAAACTTCATGCTGCCGCTGTCGCACGACGAAGTGGTGCACGGCAAGGGCAGCATCCTCGGCCGCATGCCCGGCGACGAGTGGCAGCGCTTCGCCAACCTGCGCGCCTACTTCGGCTTCATGTGGGGCCACCCCGGCAAGAAGCTGCTCTTCATGGGCCAGGAGTTCGCGCAGGGCACCGAGTGGAACCACGACATCGAGCTGCCGTGGTGGCTGCTGCAACACGAACACCATGCCGGCGTGCAGCGCCTGGTGCGCGACCTGAACAAGCTCTACCGCGAACAACCGGCGCTGCACGCGCTCGATTGCGACGGCGCCGGCTTCGAATGGATCGACGCCCACGACGGCGAGCGCTCGATCTACTCGTGGGTGCGCAAGGACGGGCAGGGCAATCAGGTCATCGTCGTCGCCAACATGACCCCCGTGCCGCGCAAAGCCTTCCGCCTCGGCGTGCCAGAAGGCGCGAGCGCATGGCGCGAAGCCCTCAACACCGACTCCGTCTTCTACGGCGGCAGCAACCTCGGCAATGGTGAGGCCGCGTTGCACGTGCAAGCCGCAGCGAGCCATGGCCGCGCGCAGTCGATCGAGCTGACGATCCCGCCGCTGGCGACGGTGTTTCTGGTGCCGGCATGAGCTGCGCCGGTGCTAGCATCGACTCACGATGATCGACTGGTCTTCATGCCCCGTGGTGGAGCGCGACGCCGAGCGTGTCAGTGGCGCCTGGGTGTTTCGCGGCACGCGCGTGCCGGTGGCGGCGTTGTTCGAGAACCTCGAAGACGGCGTCACGCTCGACCAGTTCATCGCGCTGTTTGCCGGTGTGTCGCGCGAGCAGGCCCGCGCTGTGCTGGAGCACGCCGCGCGCAGCGCGCTGGCCGCCGCCTGAGCCGAGCAGCGCATGCGCGTGTTGTTCGATCAGGGCACGCCGCTGCCATTGCGGCGTCTGTTGCCGCACCACGAGGTGCAGACGGCCTACGAGTGCGGCTGGTCGCAACTCAAAAACGGAGAGCTGCTCGACTCTGCCGAGCGCAAGGGCTTTGACCTGCTCGTGACCACCGACATGAACCTGCGCTACCAGCAGAACCTGGACTCGCGGCGCATCGGCATCGTCGTGCTGCGCACGACGAGCTGGCCACGCATCGAAGCCGCGGCAGCGGCCATCGTCAGCGCGATCGATGGCTTGACTGCGGGTGGCTATGTGGAGGTTTCGGTTCCGTGACCGCCATGCAGCAGTTTTCCCCCTCGCGCCGCTTGCAGCAACACGCACGCAAAATCCACGCATGACCACGCACCCCAGCAGTACAAAGTGAAGCTCCCGGAAAGCATTCAAGAAGGCCGCACCGAACCCTTCGGTGCGCTCGCCCGAGACGGCGGCGTCAACTTCGCCGTCTTCTCCGACCACGCGACGAAGATCGAACTCTGCGTCTTCGATTCGAGCGGCGCCAGAGAGCTGAAGAAGTACGCGCTGCACGGCCCCACCGACGGCGTGTTCCACGGTTTTGTCGAAGGCGTCGGCCCCGGCCTCGTCTACGGCCTGCGCGCGCATGGCCCGTACCAGCCCGAGCATGGCCACCGCTTCAACCCCCACAAGCTGCTGCTCGACCCATGGGCGCGCGAGATCGTCGGCCGCTTCGCCTGGCGCGCCGAGCACCATGGCTACGAGCTCGGCCACCCCGATGGCCCGCGCTCGCTCGACACGCGTGACAACGCGCTGAGTGCGTTGAAGGCCCGCGTCGCGCCGCCGCCGCAAGCGGCAGCCGGCTGGCACAACGCGCCGCGCATTCCAGCGCGCGACCAGGTCCTCTACGAAATGCACGTCAAGGGCTTCGGCAAGCTGCTGCCCGGCCTGCCGCCGGCGTTGGCCGGCACCTACGCCGGCCTGGCGCACCCGGCCGCGATTGCGCATTTCAAGTCGCTCGGCATCACCACGCTCGAACTGCTGCCGATTCACTACCACCTCGACGAGCCGCACCTGCACGACAAGGGCCTCGTCAACTACTGGGGCTACAACACGCTCGGCTTCTTCTGTGCCGATCCGCGCTACGCGGCGTGCGACCGCAGCGACCCGACGGCGGTCGCCGAAGAGTTCCGCGCCATGGTGGCGACGCTGCACGAGCATGGCTTGGAGGTCGTGCTCGACGTGGTCTACAACCACACGCCCGAGGGCAGCGAGACGGGCCCCACGCTTTCGATGCGCGGCCTCGACAACGCCGCCTGGTACCGCCTGCACGGCGACGACAAGAGCCGCAGCGAGAACTGGTCGGGCTGCGGCAACACCGTCAACACCCACCACCCCCGAGTGCTGCAGTTCGTGCTCGACTCGCTGCGCTTCTGGGTGCAGGAGATGGGCGTCGATGGTTTCCGCTTCGACCTGGCCACCGTGCTCGGCCGCACGCACCAGCACTTCCATCCGCATGCGCCGTTCTTCACCGCGCTGGCGCAAGACCCGGTGCTGGCGCGCGCACACATGATTGCCGAGCCCTGGGACTCCGGTCCCGACGGCTACCAGGTCGGCCGCTTTCCCTCACGCTGGCTCGACTGGAACGACAAGTTCCGCGACACCGTGCGCCGCTACTGGTTGAACCGCAGCGTCAGCCGCGGCGAGTTCGCACGCCGCTTCACCGCCAGCAACGATCTGTTCCATCATGGCCAGCGCGGGCCGCTGGCGAGCGTCAACTTCATCGCCGCGCACGACGGCTTCACGACGGCCGACTTCACCGCCTTCGACAAGAAGCAAAACCACGCCAACGGCGAGAACAACCGCGACGGCCGCGACGACGAGCTGGCCGCCGTGATCCCCGAAGCACAGCGAGCGCGCGTGCGCCGCGCGCTGCTCGCCACGCTGTTGCTCGCGCAAGGCACGCCGATGCTGCTGGCCGGCGACGAATTCGCCAACAGCCAGCAAGGCAACAACAACGCCTACAACCAGGACAACCCGATCGGCTGGCTGGATTGGGCGAACGCCGACCGCGACCTGATGGCCTTCGTGCAAAGCGTGCTGCTGCTGCGCCGCGCCGAGCCGGCGCTGCGCCACGCGCGCTGGTTTGCTCATTCCCCCGCGCCGGCAGGCGAGCGCAGCGTCGTCTGGCTCGCGCCGTCGGGCCACAGCATGCAGGTGCATGACTGGCACGACGGCGCGCAGCATGCGTTTGCGTGCCGCATCGATGCGGCGCCGAAGAGCACGTCCGATGTTGTGCGCGCCAACGGCATTGGCTGCCAGCACTTGCTGATCGCCTTCAACCCCGAGACGACGCCGACGCTGTTCACACTGCCCGCAGGCGATTGGCAGATTGCGCTCGACAGCTCGGGCGAGTTGACTGCCGTGCGGCCGCACAAGCCCCTTTCTGTTCCCGCGCACTCGCTGATCGTGCTGCGAGACCTTTCCGATTGAAGGAGTCCGTTCGGCGCTCCCCCTCGAGGTAACGCCAGCGGCCTAACAAAGCCCTTCGATACCGCAGGGCGAACGGGAAATACGATCACTTTACTTCTTTGCCATGAACCTCAACCAACGCGCCGCAGGCATCCTCCTGCACCTCACCTCGCTGCCTGGCCCGCATGGCATCGGCGACTTCGGGCCGGAGGCCTACCGCTTTGTCGATTGGCTGCAAGCTGCGAGGCAGACGCTGTGGCAATGGCTGCCGACGACACCTGTCGGCCCCGGCGACTCGCCGTACCAGAGCCCGTCGGCGTTTGCCGGCAGTCCGTTGATGGTGGCGCTGGAGCCGCTGTGGAGCGGGGTTGGTTGGAGCGAATCGAACCTGCCCGCTGAAGCCTTCTCCAACACGCGCGTCGATTTCCCCCGCGTGATCCCGTGGCGTGACGAGCAGTTGCGCCGCGCATCGCAAGGTTTCTTTTCACGCGCCGATGCGAAGGAGCGAGCCGCCTTCACCGCCTGGTGCCGGCAAGAAGCGTCGTGGCTCGACGAGTACGCGCTGTTCATGGCGCTGTTCAACGCGCATGGCATGAAGCCGTGGTGGGAGTGGGCCGAGCCGCTGCGCCAGCGCGACAAGCCAAGGCGCTCGCGCAAGCGCGCGCGCAGCACGCGCAGGAGATCGATTTCTGGCGCTTCGTGCAATGGTGCTGGGACACGCAGTGCCGCGCGCTGAAGACCTACGCCAATGAGCGCGGCATCTCGCTGATCGGCGACATCCCGATCTACGTCGCCGACAACAGCGCCGATGTCTGGTCGCGCCCCGACCTCTACGAACTCGGCGCCGACGGCCTGCCGACGGTCATCGCCGGCGTGCCGCCCGATGACGCTCGGCCCCGACGGCCAGCGCTGGGGCAATCCGCTCTACCGCTGGGACCGCATGGACAAGGAGCACTACGCGTGGTGGGCCGAGCGCGTCAAGCGCGTGCTCGCGCAGTGCGACGTCGTGCGCATCGACCACTTCCGCGGCTTCGCCGGCTATTGGGAAATCCCGGCGAGCTCACCGACGGCCAAGGTCGGCCGCTGGGTCACCGGGCCGGGGCTGCCGCTGTTCCAGGCGATCGAAAAGCAACTCGGCAAGCTGCCGATCATTGCCGAGGACCTGGGCCTGATCACGCCCGACGTCGTCGAGCTGATCGAAGGCTGCGGCTTCCCGCGCATGAAGGTGCTGATCTTCGGCTTCGGCGGCGACGGCACGCACGAGTTCCTGCCGCACAACTACGCGCCGAACACCATCGTCTACACCAGCACGCACGACACCGACACCGCGCGCGGCTGGTGGAACAACGCCAAGGACAGCGAGCGCCATTTCGCGGGCACGCTACCTGGCCTGCGATGTCGATGGCTTCCACTGGGCGGCGATCCGGGCCTGCATGAACTCGGTGTCGAATCTGGCCGTGTTCCCGCTGCAAGACGTGCTCGGCCTGCCGACCGAACACCGCATGAACCTGCCGGGCACGCTCGGACCGGCCAACTGGAGCTGGCGCTTCGAGTGGCCGATGGTCGAGGACGAGCATGCGCGGGTGCTGGCGCTGATGGCGCACACGAGCGGGCGCGTGAAGGCCGCTGCGACGCCTTGAACCCTGATCCGACCGCTGCGCGGCGGCCCGCGCCGCGAGCGCGCACCGGGACGCCGCGCAGCGGCAATGCGCCCCTCACGGCCTCACGGCCACCCCTTCGTGCGCCATGCCCGCCGCGCGTTGCATCAAATACACCTCCAGCGCCAGCCACTCGTCGGCCCCCGCCGCGAACGGCTCGGCGCGCACGCCGACGACGCAGGTGCGCAATCGCCGTTCGAGCGCGCCGAGGCCTTGCCACTCGAGCCGGTAGCTCGGGTAGCCGGTCGGATGCGCCTGCGGAATCGGTGCGCCGCCCAGGCGCGCACCGGCGCGCTGGTCATGGCATTGCGCGCACGACAGGTTGAGCTGGCCCAGGCGCTGTTGCCAGAGTTGCGCGCCGCGATCGCGCCACGGCGTCATGCGCTCGTCGCGCGATGGCGCCACAGGCTCACCGCGCGACTGGTGGGCGAGCCAGGCCGACAGCGCCAGCACCTGCGCACCGTCGGCGCCTTGGGTGGCTTGGCCGAGGCGCTGCACGCGGCACTGGTCGATGCGCGAGGCCAGCGTGCGCGGTTTGCCGAGCGTGGCGTCGAACGCGGGGTAGCGTGCGGCCACGCCGCGCAAGCCATCGCCATGGCAGCCCGCGCAGCTACGGCCGCCGGTCGTGGGTTGCGACCACAAAGCCTGGCCCTCCTGCACCCACAACATGCCGGGGTTGCGGGTATCGTCGCGCTGCAAGGCTTGCAGCGCGGGGCTCATGAAGTCGGCGCCTGCGCGGCGTGCATCGGGCGCTGCCGGCGTGGGCGCAGTGCACGCGGCCAGCGACGCCAGCACGACAAGCAGGGCGCAGCGCCGAACGGACACGAGGCTCAAGCCACCACCAACGGCTTCGTCTCGCTGTGCGCAAAGCCGTTGTCGCCCTCCCAGGTGAACGTCAGCGTGCCGCTGCGCTGCACGCGCAGCGGGAACGCGATGTACGGATTCGCCGCGATCGCCGGAAACAGATCCATGCCGAAGACGCGCTCGCCATCGAGCCGGCATTCGAAGCGCGTGACGATGCTGCGCGGCACGAGCTGGCCCTCGTTGTCGCGGCGGTGGCCGGTTTCCATCGCATGGCCGAGCGTGGCGCGGATCTCGATGACGTCGCCGCGCTGGGCCGGCGAGGGGATGTGCAGCAGTGTGCGGGCGGTGGCCATGAGACTCAAGTCTCGACGCAAGCTGCCAAAGTCACGATGACCTCGACACGCTGCTGCCAGACACTGCCGTCGCTCAGGCGCGCCAGCGCGGCGAGCTGCTGCGTGGTTGACAGGCGGATGCGCGTCGACACTTCAGCGCGGCCGTTGACAGGGCCGAGCTGCCAGCGCGCGATGTCGCGCTGCGGGTTGCTCTGGTTGAAGAGCGCGATCTCGCGCACGTGGTCGGCCGGCGTCATCGGGCTGTCGATGCGCAGCGTGATCGGCACGGCGTTGCCGTTGTCGACGAGCGGCGCGATGTCGATGACGATGCGGCCGTCGCGCGGTTTGGCGCCTGCGGCCCAGGCCGTCACGGCTTCTTCGAGCGTCGGTTCGGCGGCGCGGGCAGGGCGCAGCGTGACCAGCGCCGCGCCGCTGGCCGCGAGCCGGAGCAGGGCGTTGCGGCGCGTCGTCATTTGCAACGTGGCCAGGTAGGCCACCACGTCGTCGATCTGCTGCGCTTCGAGCAGCGCCTTGCCGCGCCGCGCGCCGGCCACGCGCTCGAAGCCGTCGCTGCGCGCATACGACGGCATCACCGTGTCGGCGTTGAAGCGCTCGGGCGCGACCAGGCGCGCGCGCAAGTCGTCGGCCGACAAGCGCGACCCCACGCCGGCGAGGCTCGGCCCGATCGTGCCGGCTTGCACCGCGGGCACGCCCGGCAGCGCGTGGCAGAGCACGCACAGGCCTTGCGTGCGGCTCTCGGCGATGGCCCGTCCGCGCTCGGCGTCGCCCGCTGCCATGTGCCGCGAACGATGCCAGCGCAAACGCCATCACCAACAACCGCCTCAACGACTCATGCCTTCTTCAAGCTGTGCTTGGACAGCGGCAGCTCGCGGATGCGCTTGCCGGTCGCCGCGAAGATCGCATTCAACACCGCCGGTGCGGCCACGGCGATCGTCGGCTCGCCGACGCCGCCCCAGAAACCGCCCGAGCCCATGACGATCGTTTCGACCTTCGGCATCTGCGCCAGCTTGAGCACCGGGTAGTCGTTGAAGTTGCTCTGCGCGATGCGGCCGTCCTTGACCGTGCACTCGCCGTACAGCGCCGCCGACAAACCATAGACGAACGAGCCTTCGACTTGCGCTTCGATCTGCTGCGGGTTGACCGCGTAGCCGCAGTCGGTGGCGGCGACGATGCGGTGCACGGTGAGCTCGCCCTCGCGCGCTCACCGAGACTTCGGCGCACGCCGCGACATAGCTGCCGAAGCCGTGCGTCTGCGCCAGGCCGCGGAAGACCTTCTGCCCCTTCACATCGGGCGCTGGCTTGCCCCAGCCGGCCTTGGCCGCCGCGGCGTCGAGCACGGCGCGGTGCTTCGGGTGCTTGTCCATCAGCGAGCGGCGGAACTCGAGCGGGTCGCGCTTGAACTCGATGCGCCAGCTCGTCGAGGAAGCACTCGACATAGATCGTGTTCTGGTTCAGGTTGACGCCGCGCCAGAAGCCCGGCGGCACATGCGGGTTGCGCATCGCGTGGTCGATCAGCAGGTTGGGCACGCTGTAGCCGAACATCGCTTCGCCGCCGCCGTTGTTCAGGCCCTGGAAGACGACCGGGTCCTTGCCGTCGCGCACGTTTTGTGGGAACACCGCCGCCAGGATCGACTGGCCCGAGAGGCGCATGTGCAGCGCCGTCAGCTGGCCCTTGTCGTCGATGCCGGCGCTCAACTTGCATTGCGTGATCGGGTGGTAGCGGCCGTGCTGCATGTCTTCTTCGCGCGTCCACAGCAGCTTGACCGGCGTGCCCGGCATCTCCTTGGCGATCGCCACCGTTTGCCGAATCCAATCGGTCATGCCGCGGCGGCCGAAGCCACCGCCCAGGAGCTGCTTGTAGACCTCGCATTGCGCCGGCGGCAGGCCCGCGGCTTCGGCGGTGGCGGCGAGTGCGGACTCGCCGTTTTGCGTCGGCGTCCAGACTTCGCAGCGCTCGGCCGTCCACTTTGCGGTGGCGTTCATCGGCTCCATCGTGGCGTGGTTCTGGAACGGGTAGCTGTACACCGCCTCGACCTTGCGCGCCGCGCTGGCGAGCGCCGCCTTGACATCGCCGTTGCTGTTGCCGACCGCGGCCTGCTCGGCCGACAAGCCGGCCTTCAACATCGCGTCGATGTCGGCCTGCTGCACCTTGGCGTTGGCGCCCAGGTCCCACTCGATCGGCAGCGCATCGAGCGCGGTCTTGGCGTGCCACCAGGTGTCGGCCACCACCGCCACCGCGCTGTCGCCGACCTTGACCACCTTCTTCACGCCGGGCCGCTGCGCGATGGCCGCGGCGTTGAAGCTCGCCACCTTGCCGCCGAACACCGGGCAGTCCTTGATCGCGGCATTGAGCATGCCGGGCAGCTTCAGGTCGGCGCCGTAGATCTGCTTGCCGGTGGTCTTGTCCACCGTGTCCAGGCGCGCGATCGGTTTGCCGGCGAGCGTCCAGTCCTTCGGGTCCTTGAGCGTCACCTCGGTCGGCGGCGTCAGCTTGGACGCGGCGTCGGCGAGTTCGCCGTAGCGTGCGCGGCGGTTGCTCGGCGCGTGCGTGACCACGCCCTTGTCGGCGCGGCACTCGGCCGCCGGCACCTTCCACTGCTCGGCCGCGGCTTGCACCAGCATCATCCTCGCCGCAGCGCCGCCCTTGCGCACGTACTCGTGCGACTCGCGGATGCCGCGGCTGCCGCCGGTGGAGAAGTTGCCCCAGACGCGGTTGCGCTTCAGGTTGGTCGGCGGGCGTCGGGTACTCGGTGCGTGACCTTGCCCCAATCGCAGGCCAGCTCTTCGGCGACGAGTTGCGCCAGGCCGGTCAGCGTGCCCTGGCCCATCTCGGAGCGCGCGATGCGGATGACCACGCGGTCGTCCGGGTGGATGACGACCCAGGCGTTCACTTCCGGGGCGGCGTTCTGCGCCGCGGCGCCCGTCGGGAAGCCGAAGACAAAGCGCCTGCGGCCGCCGCGCTGCCGAGCCACTCGCGGCGATTGAGTTCGAGTGGTGTTCATGCGACGCTCCTCGGCAGGTGCACGATCTCGATCGATGCCGTGCGCTGCGGGTTGCCCGCGGCCTGGTGGATCGCCGCGCGCACGCGGTTGTAGGTGCCGCAGCGGCAGATGTTGGTCATCGCCGCGTCGATGTCGGCGTCGGTCGGTTTCGGTTTTTCCTTGAGCAGCGCGGCGGCGGCCATGATCATGCCGCTCTGGCAGTAGCCGCATTGCGGCACGTCGAGCGCGACCCAGGCTTTCTGCAGCGGGTGGTCGCCCTTGGCCGACAGGCCCTCGATCGTCGTGATCTTCTGCTGCGGCGTCACCGCCGAGGCCGGCATCGCACAACTGCGCACCGGCGCGCCGTCGATGTGCACCGTGCACGCGCCGCAGGCGGCGACGCCGCAGCCGTACTTGGTGCCGGTCAACCCCAACTGCTCGCGCAGCACCCACAACAGCGGCGTGTCGGGCTCGGCGTTGTGTTCGAGCGTGCGGCCGTTGACGTTGAGTTGAGCCATCGATCAGTCTCCTGCGTAATGCGCGCGATGATGCGTTGGGGCCAACAACCCCGCAAGGAAAGACCCGCGCTTGTGCTTGGGCGCAAGAGCGACGCGGTCGGGTTGACCACAGCTCGTGGTATGGCGGTTGTGCCGAGCGTGTCGTCTCTTGGCTTGCGGTCACCGTCGTTTCACGCGGCACCGGCGTCGGTTCGTCGCAGCGCGGCGCGGCTTGGCCGGCGCGGCAGTTAAGCTGTCGTCACACAAATGCGCTCACCCACGGCGCTTCCGATGTTCCCGGAGATCGCGAGATGACTTTGCTTCGCCTGGCCGCGCTCTGCGGCGCCCTGTTGATGGTGGCCGCCTGCGGCAAATCCGGCGGCGATGCCGCCAAGGCCGGCGCCGCCAGTGCGCCCGCTGCTGCGGCCAGCGCGCCGGCCGTTGCCAACGCGGCCTCCGCGGCGGTGCTGCTGCTGTCTCCCGAAGACCTGCGCATCGTCTCGCTCGCCGGTGCGGCCGGCGGGCCGGTCATCACCGGTTCGGTGCAACCGGAAAAACGCGCCGACCTGCGGGCCGAAGTGGCGGCCGTGGTGACCGTGGTGGCCAAAGAGAACGGCGAGGCGGTGAAGCGCGGCGACCTGTTGATGCGGCTCGATGACACCTCGATTCGCGAGTCATTGCAATCCGCCGACGCCGGTTCGCGCGCCGCGGCGCAGGCCTTCGATCAGGCGCAGCGCCAGGTCGAGCGGCTGAAGACGCTGCAGGCTCAAGGCATGACCTCGGCGCAGGCGCTCGACGACGCCGAAGGCCGCCGCAACAGCGCGCAGAGCGAACTCGTCGCCGCGCGCTCGCGCGTCGTCAGCGCGCAGCAGCAACTGCGCCGCACCGAAGTGCGCGCGCCGTTCGACGGCGTGGTCAGCGAGCGCAAGGCCTCGGTCGGCGACACGGCGGCCATCGGCAAGGAACTGGTGAAAGTGATCGACCCGCGCGGCATGCGCTTCGAGGGCCTGATTTCCGCCGACCGCATGGACGAGGTCGAAGACCGGCCAGCGCGTGGCCTTCCGCATCAATGGTTTCGGCGACGAGGAGTTCGTCGGCACCGTCAAGCGCATCGACGCCACGGCCAATGCAACGACGCGCCAGGTCGAAGTGATGGTGGCTTTTGCCGAGGGCGCCAAGGCGCCGCGTGTGGCCGGGCTCTATGCAGAAGGGCGCATCGCCAGCGGCGGCGCGGCGCTGGCGCGCATCGCCGATGCGTCGATCGTGCGCAGCGGCGACAACGGGCAGGGCGCGTTTGTCTGGCGCGTCAAGGACGGCCGCATCAACAAGGTCGCCGGTGCAGCTCGGCGCGCGCGACGAGCGCAGCGGCGAGTACGAATTGAAGGGAGGCCTGGCCGATGGCGATGTGCTGCTGCGCAACCCGGGCAGCGCTCTGGTCGATGGCCAGCGGATCGAGATGGCCAAGCCCTTGGCCGCGGCATCAGCACCCGCGCCCAAGTAAGGAGACGCGCCATGGTCCTCTCCAACTTCAGCGTCAAGCGCCCGATCGCGATGGTCGTGATCATCATCGGCCTGATGGGCCTGGGCCTGCTCGCGCTGTCCAAGCTGCGCGTCAACCAGTTCCCCGACATCGAGCCGCCGCTGCTCGTCGTCACCATCACCTACCCCGGCGCCTCGCCCGACTCGGTGGAGCGCGAGATCGTGACGCGGCTGGACAAGACGCTGCTGTCGATCTCCGGCGTCGATCGCATGGCGGCCACGGCGAAGGAGGGCAGCGCGCAGTTCCTCGTCTTCTTCTCGTTCTCGAAGAACCTGATCGAAGCGGCCGATGAAGTGCGCAACGCCATCGGCAGCGTGCGCCACAAGCTGCCGACCGAGATCCGCGAGCCGGTGATCACGCGCGCCGACCCGAGCGCGCAGCCGGTGATGCAGTTGGCGCTGTCGTCCACCGCGCAAAGCCACGCCGACCTGTCGCGCCTGGCCGAAGACGATCTGGCCGACCGGCTCCGCGGCGCTGCCCGGCGTGGCCACGGTCAACGTCAACGGCGCGCTGCGGCGCGAACTCTCGGTGCTGCTGCATGCCGAGAAGCTGCGCGAGTATTCGATCTCGGTGGCCGAGGTCGTGGCCGCGCTGCGCGCGCAGAACACCACCGCGCCGGTGGGCAAGGTGCGCGGTGCGCTCGAAGACCAGAGCATCCGCCTGGTCGGCCGTATCGAGACGCCGGCCGAGTTCGAGCAGATCGTCGTCCGCCGCCGCGCCAATGAACTGCTGCGCCTGGGCCAGGTGGCGACGGTGGCCGACGGTTTTGCCGAGCAGGCCACGCACTCGATGCGCAACGGCCGGCCGAACGTGGGCCTGTCGGTCACGCGTGCGCGGGACGCGAGCACGGTCAGCGTGGCCGATGCCGTGCGCAAGAGCGTGGCCGACATCCGCAAGGATCCTGCCCGCGGGCACCACGCTCGAAGTCACGCAAGACGGCGGCGAGGATGCGCAGAACAGCCTCGACAACGTCGTCCATGCGCTGGTGTTCGGCGCCGGCCTGACCGTGCTGGTGGTCTATGTCTTCCTCAACTCGTGGCGCTCGACGCTGATCACCGCGCTGTCGTTGCCGACCTCGGTGATCGCCAGCTTCATCGCCGTCTGGCTGGCCGGCTTCACGCTCAACTTCATGAGCCTGCTCGGCCTGTCGCTGGCCATCGGCGTGCTGATCGACGACGCCATCGTCGTCCGCGAGAACATCGTGCGCCACCTGGAGCGCGGCGCCGACCGTGTGACGGCGGCCCTCAAGGGCACCGCCGAGATCGGCCTGGCCGTGGCGGCGACCACGTTCTCCATCGTCGCCGTGTTCGTGCCGGTGGCCTTCATGGACGGCATCACCGGCCAGTGGTTCCGGCCGTTCGCGATCACCGTCGTGGCGTCGGTGATGGTCAGCCTGTTCATCAGCTTCACGCTCGACCCGATGCTGTCGGCCTATTGGGGCGACCCGCCGGGGCACGACAAGGCGGAGAAGCGCGGCATCAGCCTCGCGCTGCAGAAGTTCAACCTCTGGTTCGACCACCAGGCCGATCGCTACGGCAACGTCATCGCGTGGGCGCTGCACCATCGCAAGTGGATGTTCTTCCTGGCCATCACGACGTTGGCCGCGGCGATCGCGCTGCACCTGAAGTTCGGCGGCTCGAGTTTTCTGCCGGTGTCGGATGCTGGCACGCTGGCGGTGGACGTGCGCACGCCCGCCTCGTCGAGCCTCGAGTACGCCAAGCTGAAAGTCGAAGCCGTGGCCGCGCTCGCGCGCACGCTGCCCGAAGCCAAGGCCACCAACAGCAACGCCAACCCGAACGGCGGGCGCGTCTATGTCGATATCGGCAAGAGCACCGAGCGCAAGCGCACGCACGTCGAAGTCGCCAAGGACTTGCGCGCGCTGACGGCGCGCCTGGTCGGCGCCGAGTACGTGGTGCTCGAAGACTTCAACATGGGCGCGCAGAAGCCGGTGCAGATCCGCTTCACCGGCGTCGATTCGCGCAAGCTGCTGGAGATCTCCAACGAGTTCATGACCAAGCTGCGCCAGGTGCCTGGCGCGGTGGACGTCGGCTTGTCGGAGCAGGACCCGCAGAACGAACTGAAGATCGAACTCGACCGCGGCCTGGCCAATGCGCTGGGCATCTCGGCGGCCGATGCCGCACAGGCGTTGCGCGTGGCCTTTGCCGGCGTCGAGGTCGGCGACTGGGTCGATCCCGCCGGCGAGACGCGCGACGTGGCGGTGCGCCTGGCGCCCGAAGACCGCGTCGATGCGAGCAACATCGAGCGCCTGCCGGTTGCGGTGGGGACCGTGGCAGGCGGCGCCAACCGCGTCGTGCCGCTGGAGCAGATCGCGACCATCACGATCGGCAAGGCGCCGAGCCAGATCCAGCACAGCGACGGCAAGCGCCAGATCAGCGTCAGCGCCAACGCGCAGGGCCGCGCCTCGGGCGAGGTCACGGCCGACGCGCTGAAGATCGCCAAGGCGATGAGACTTCCCGCCGGGCTACGGCCTGGAACTCGCCGGCGCGTCGAAGGACCAGCAGGAAGTGTTCGGCCGCATGGCCGTGGCGCTCTTCGCCGGCATCGCGCTGATGTACCTGATCCTCGTCATCCAGTTCAGCAGCTTCACCGCGCCGCTGCCGGTGATGTTCTCGCTGCCGCTGTCACTGATCGGCGTCGTCACGGCGCTCTTGCTGACCAAGAACACGCTGAATCTGATGAGCTTCATCGGCGTCATCATGCTGATGGGCCTGGTCGCCAAGAACGCGATCCTGCTGCTCGACGCTGCGCGCGCCGAAGAGCGCGCCGGCGTCGATCGCGAAGAAGCGCTGATGCACGCCGGCCGCAAACGCTTCCGCCCGATCCTGATGACGACCTTCGCGTTGGTGGCCGGCATGATGCCGGTGGCGATCGGTGTCGGCGAAGGCGGCGAGTTCTACCGCCCGATGGCCGTGTCGATCATCGGCGGCACGATCACGTCGACGCTGCTGACGCTGCTTGTCATCCCGAGCTTCTACGACTCGATCGAGATCGGGCGTGAGAAGTTCGTGCGCTTGGTGGCGCGGCTGCGCGGCAAGGCGCCGCGTGGCGGGTGAGGTGATCAGCGCGAAGTAGTCAGGGACGCGACGATCTGCGCGAGGCCCGAGGACGGCGCGGCGCCGTCGCTCATGCTGGAGTACCAGAAATCGCGCCGTCGCCGCACCGCCCTCGGGCCAGGAGGCGGTGTGCGTGCTTGCGGTGTCGAAAATCCAAAAAGACGGCGGCGCAACTCTCGCAGGCGTGCAGGTGTGAAGAGCAGACGCCCGCGACCGATAGTGGTTGGCCGAGGTGCGCGTTCAGACGATGCTCGTCGAGTGTCGGCATCTACCGCAATGGCGACGACGAGTGCGCGTCGAGAGGGTCACCCAGAGCATCGCTTGGCGGCGCAAGCGTCCGCAAAGGCCAGGCAGTAGACGCGGCCTCCGCCTGCAGTGTGTCTTGGAGCCACCGCTGCGCCGACCATTCAACTCGTACTACTCCCCACCAAGCGACTTGGAAGCTCGCAGTTGGGCCTCCTTGCTCGCTTCGGGAAACCAAGTCGTATCGTGCTGGGTCCTCCTTGGACTGACCTGCATCAGCAGGTTATGGATGAAGTAACCCGGGGCCATCCTGTCCAGCTCGTACTCATGCCACGTGTCATAGATCGGACCCGAGTCCTGACCGGGCCGAACTTCCCAGAATTTGGCAAAGATTGATGGGCCGATGGAGACGTGATTGACCACCCGATCCTCATGCCGCTGCGCGGCAGCATGAAGTGACTCAAGGACCGAGCGGACACGGCGAGGGCCAACTTCGTATACGAACAGTCCAACGAAGAGCGGCTTACCGCGATTGGCTTGGCGAACCATAGCTGCCGAATCTCCGAGACCACACACACACTGCCTGAGCTTTGTCGGCGTTGTGGAGGTCTTGACTTCGATGATTGCTCGGCACGAGTCAGGTGTGACGAAGACGAGATCGCCGTCGCGGTAGAGGATGGGGTATGAGTTGTCGTAAATCAAGACATCGATCTGCGCACTTGCCCGGGAGCCTTGGACAACGAAGCCTCGGCCCACCGTGACGCTGCTTGGCGCGGATCTCTTTACAACGCTGCGCAGCACGGACTCCTTCCACTCGCCATCGGTTGGCCAGTGACCGTCGTCGATGAGATGACGAACGCGATCCTTTAGCGTTTCGAGTTCCGACGTGACAGACTTGAAGTAGTCCTCTGTGTTCATGCCGTCCAATGTTCAAAGGAACCAGCAGATTGTGACGCCCACGTGCATGTCAATTCATCGGTTTCGTTCCGGACTGGCCCACAAAAGCGAGCCTTCGTTGACCACTTCGGAACGTTGCAGTCATTCGCTATCCAAGAACGACCGCCGCATGCCAGTCTCGCTCAGACGCTCGATGCGTTGAAGCCGGTGTCCGCTTCGTAGCCGTTGCCGACACTCGGATCCTGCAATGTCACCGCTGCCGCTGGTCGATCGCATCCGACCGCCGCCCACTACCTGCTGGCGAGCTTCTCGAACCTCGGCCGCAGCGCCCCATCAACCAGCACGTCTTCGAAGAACATCGCGTGCGGCCTGACCCACCACCCTGTGTTGTTGTAGAGCGGCCGGTACACGACGAGCGGCTCGTGGGTTTCGCTGTGTCGGGCGACGCCGATCACCTCGTACTCGCCGCCCATGTAGTGGCGGTACGCGCCGTGGGCTATGTCAGGGAGTGGCGTCAGGTCGGGCATGGTCTTGTCTTCTTTGTGTTGGCTGACGGTGGCGCTGCGCGAACAAGGTCAGTCGCGCCATGCGCGCACCGCCCGGTGAGATTTTGATTGAGCTTCTCTCGCTACCCCACGTCGGCCCACGACAGCACGCGCGCGTCTTCGAGTTCGAAACTGTCGGCGCCGCCCCAGACCAGGATCGGCCGCGCGGCATCGGCGCCGACCATCGCTCGCCAGCGGCGGCACGGTGCGAGCCAGTCGCTCGCGAAGGTGGTGCCGGACTTGATCTCCACGGCCTGCAATCGGCCCTGATGCTCGAAGACCATGTCGATCTCGGTGCCGTGGTTGTCGCGCCAGAAGTGCAGGTCGGGTGGCAGGCCGTGATGCAGGCGGTGTTTGATCGTCTCCGAGATGACCCAGGTTTCGAAGATGGCGCCGCGCATCGAGTGCGTTTGCAGGGACGGCGCGTCGAAGATGCGCAGCAGCCAGCACAGCAGGCCGCTGTCGAGGAAGTAGAGCTTGGGCGTTTTCACCAGGCGCTTGCCGAAGTTGCGGTGGTACGGCTGAAGCAACGCAACGACGTCGCTGGCCTGCAGCACGGTCAGCCAACGACTCGGTGCCTGGTGCATGAAGATTGAATCACCGGAGAACTGACCCAAGTGGTTGTCGTGAGTGTTCTTTTTTGCGTTGACGAGCTTCAAGCCCGACGGCGATTTCGCGGCATGGCTGTTCACGAACGCCCGCAACGCAGCCCAAAGTTACCTGCGCAGCATCTGATTCTTGGCCGGACTGCGCACGCTGGACGCTGGCTACACCTTGCGCATCGTCGCCAGATTGCGCCAAGCTCGACAGGATCAACGTTGACCAAGGTCTGCCGCAGCCTGAGCTGCACGCCTACGTCAGCGGTGCGGCGACCGGCTTGCCCTGCGCGATGAGTTCGTCAATGCGCGCCATGACCAGCGCGCCGGTTGCCGAGTAGGGATCGAAATCCGGCCAGATGATCTTCGTTTGCGGGTCCACGTCGGACAGACTGACGCGCGCCATCGACCATTGACCGTAGCGCCGCTCGGTGATGCTTTCGCAGTGGATCAACTCCAGGTCCTTGTGGCGCGGGTCCGCAAAGATGCGCGCGTACAGACGCGTCACCTTGCCGCGCTCGCCCTCGAGTGCCTGTAGGAACACACCTTGTCCCTCGCAGAGCACGCCCGTGATGTCGTTCTGCGTGTTCCAGGCATGCGCCTTTTGCAGAATCGAATCGGTCAGCCCGCGGGTCTGCGGGTCAACCGCTTTGCTCACGTAAATCAGGCGGATCAGCATGGCAGTTTGTGAATGCACGACATCACATCGCGGGGCTGCGGATCAGGTGATCGAAGGCCGAAAGCGCCGCCTTCGAGCCCTCGCCGCTGGCGATGATGATCTGCTTGTACGGCACCGTGGTCACGTCGCCCGCGGCAAACACGCCGGGCAGGCTGGTGGCGCACTTGTCGTCGATCAGGATCTCGCCGTACTTCGACAGCTCGACCGTGCCGCGCAGCCACTCGGTGTTGGGCACCAGACCGATCTGCACGAACACACCTTCGAGCGCCACGTGGTGGGTCTCTCCGCTCGCGCGGTCCTTGTAGGCCAGGCCGTTCACGCGGCCGTCGGCACCGGTGATCTCGGTCGTCTGCGCGCTGGTGTGGATCTCGACGTTCGGCAGGCTCTTGCAGCTTGTTCACCAGCACCGCGTCGGCCTTGAGCTGGTCGGCAAACTCGATCAGTGTCACGTGGGCCACCACGCCGGCCAGGTCGATCGCCGCCTCGACGCCCGAGTTGCCGCCGCCGATCACGGCCACGCGCTTGCCCTTGAACAGCGGGCCGTCGCAGTGCGGGCAGTAGGCCACGCCCTTGTTCCTGTACTCCTGCTCGCCGGGCACGTTGACGTTGCGCCAGCGCGCGCCGGTGGCCAGCACCACCGAGCGGCTCTTCAGCGCCGCGCCGTTGGACAGCGTCACCGTGATCTCGCCACCCGGCTTGGCCGCCGGCTCGATGGCGGTGACGCGCTGGCTGTTCATGATGTCCACGCCATAGCTGCGCACCTGCGACTCCATCGCGGCGGCGAACTTCGGGCCCTGCGTCTCCTGCACCGAGATGAAGTTCTCGATGCCCATCGTGTCCAGCGTCTGCCCGCCGAAGCGCTCGGCCACCACGCCGGTGCGGATGCCCTTGCGCGCGGCATAGACCGCCGCCGCGGCACCGGCCGGGCCGCCGCCGACGATCAGCATGTCGAAGGCTTGCTTCGCGCCCAGCTTGGCGGCATCGCGCGCCGCGGCGCCGGTGTCGATCTTGGCCAGGATGTCGGCGATCTCGATGCGGCCCGAGTGGAACATCTCGCCGTTCAGGAACACCATCGGCACGGCCATGATCTGGCGCGCCTCGACCTCGGCCTGGAACAGGCCGCCGTCGATCGCCACGTGGCGGATGCGCGGGTTCAACACCGCCATCAGGTTGAGCGCCTGCACCACGTCCGGGCAGTTGTGGCAGCTCAGGGACATGTAGGTCTCGAAGACGAAGTCACCCTCCAGCGCCTGGATCTGCTCGATGACATCGGCCTCCACCTTCGGCGGGTGCCCGCCGGCCTGCAACAGCGCCAGCACCAGCGACGTGAATTCGTGGCCCATCGGGATGGCGGCGAAGCGCACCCCCATGTCCGCCCCGGCCCGGCTGATCGAGAACGACGGGCGACGCGCATCGTTGCCGTCGTGGCGCACGGCGATCTTGTCGCTGAGCGCGCCGATCTCTTCGAGCAGCTCGCGCATTTCTTGCGAAGCAGGGCGGTCGTCGAGCGAGGACACCAGTTCGATCGGGCTGTGTCACGCGCTCGAGGTAAGCCTTGAGCTGGGCCTTGAGGTTGTCGTCCAACATGGTGGGAATCTTTCTGAGTGGCGTTGGGGGCGCGTCTGTTCCGGCCCGGTCGACAGCCCGCACCCATTGAATGCGCGGGCTGTCGACAGGACCCGTTGGTCCTGTCGAATCGCGACGGCTTAGATCTTGCCGACCAGATCCAGCGACGGGGTCAGCGTCTTGGCGCCTTCCTGCCACTTGGCCGGGCACACCTGGCCGGGGTTCTTGGCCACGTACTGGGCTGCCTGCACCTTGCGCAGGGTTTCTTTCACGTCGCGCGCGATCGAGTTGTCGTGAATCTCGACGGTCTTGATGATGCCGTCGGGGTTGATCACGAAGGTGCCCCGCAGCGCCAAGCCTTCCGCGTCGATGTGCACGCCGAACATGCGGGTCAGCGTATGGGTCGGGTCACCGACGAGCGGGAACCTCGCCTTGCCGACGGCCGGGCTGGTCTCGTGCCACACCTTGTGCGAGAAATGGGTGTCGGTGGTGACGATGTAGACCTCGGTGCCCAAGTCCTTGAACGTGGCGTAGTTGTCGGCAGCGTCTTCCACTTCGGTCGGGCAATTGAAGGTGAAGGCGGCCGGCATGAAGATCAGCACGGACCACTTGCCCTTGAGGCTCTGCTCGGTGACTTCGACAAACTTGCCGTTGTGGAAGGCTTGCGTCTTGAACGGCTGGACTGGGGTGTTGATGAGGGACATGAATGACTCCGGGGGTTGAAGGAAAAGGGCGAAAAAAGTGTCAACGTGACGGAGTATTGCTGCGATGCCGCATTGCGTGCGTTGATTGAACTCATCGGTTCAATCGTCAAGAGCTATTGCGTCGATGGTGCCTGGAACTGCGGAATCGCGGGGGGCTTTGCCGATTCACGTGGGCTCGGTGCCAACCGCAAGGCGATGTGGGTGATGCTGGCCTTCTATGGTCTGGCCTACAGCCTCTTCCCGTGGCTCGTGGTCGACCGGCTGACGATCTGGCAGGCCGCGAGCAGCAACCGACTCGTTGTCGATCATCTTCGTCGGCGGCTGCGTCGTGCTGCCGGTGATCGTCGGCTACACGGTGTTCAGCTACCGCGGGTTCCAAGGCAAGGCAACGGCGCTGGAGTACTGAATCGCCGCGCTGCAGGGCGGCTCGGGGCCGCGGTGTTCGGCGACCTACGTCGCACAAGGCCCGCGCGTGAATGCCGGCGCGACGGGCATGACGGATACTTCTGTGACCGTCAGCATGGTGAAGAGGCATGTGATGCGCGAGGAGGCCGCACGACAGTACCCGCTCGGCGGCGTACAGGCGGCGGATCAAGTGGCAGCGGTGATGGCGTGGCTGTTCGGCGATCGCGTGGTGCGTTTGATCGGCCAGGTGATCGCGGCCGACAATGGTTTCAACACTGTTCTCTCATTGGTGAAGTGATACGACGGAGTTCAAAATGACCGAAGACCCGCGCTGTTGCGGCAGCGGTACCTGCATCATCGACGTTGAAGGCCGCTGCTGGTGCGGCCAGCAATGGGACGGGCAGAAGATGTGCCACGCGCCGCTGGCGAGCGCCGAAGGCCGTGCAGCCAACGACCCATCGCCGAACGCGCTTGCGGCTGCAGGGGACGACGCATGACACACAGACGTGCAATGAACGCGCTGAGCAGGTTGCCCGGTTTTGAGCGGTCGCCGTCCGGCCTCGAATGGGCGCTGTGGAAGCGCCTACCGGCCATCCTGGTGCTCGGCACTGCCGTGCCGATCGGGTTGGCGCTGGCCCTCTGGTGGGCCGCGCCCGGTCAGCCGTCTGCGGCCGAAGAACGCAACCTGCTGCTGTTGACGTACAAGCTGATTGGACTGGTGGTTTTGCACTGGACGCTGGTGCTCACCTTGTCGATCGGCTGCGTCATCGTCCTGGTGATGAAGGGACCCGCCTTTGTGGCAGATGCCTACCCGCCGCTGGGGCGCGAGTAGACGGTTGCTTAGCGATGAGAGCGCCATCACGCTCTCGATGATGCGGCAAACCCAGCGCACGCCCAAGGGGCTGCCCCGCAGCCATCAGGCCGGCTGCACCTCGAGCCGGCCCCCTCGATCGGCCAGCGTCTTCGTCAGCAGCGCCGTCGCCGCGTAGATGGCGTCGATCGTCGGCGTCGGCGTGTCGGTGATGCGCGCCAGCTCGACGACGCTGCCGACCAGCGCTTGCAACTCGAGCGCGCGGCCGTGTTCGACGTCCTGCAGCATCGACGTCTTGTGCGCGCCCACGCTCTCGGCGCCGGCGATGCGTTGATCGAGCGAGACTTTGAACTCGACGCCGAGCTTTTCGCCGACCGAGCGGGCCTCGCTCATCATGCGCGCGGCCAGGTCGCGGCTCGGCGGGAAGCGGCAGATCTCTTCCAGCGTCGCGTGCGTCAGCGCGCTGATCGGGTTGAAGCTCAGGTTGCCCCACAGCTTGACCCAGATCTCGCTGCGGATGTCGCGCGACACCGGCGCCTTGAAGCCCGCGGCCATCATCGATTTGCTGAGAGCCTCGATGCGCGGCGTGCGCTGCCCATCGAGTTCGCCGAGCGTGAAGCGGTTGCCTTCGATGAGTTTCACCACGCCCGGCTCGACCAGTTCTGCCGCCGGATAGACGATGCTGCCGATGAGGCGCTCGACCTCGATGCCCGCGGCCAGCGCGCCGTCGGGATCGACGCTGGCCAGCGTGCGGCCATCGAAGGCACCGCCGAGCTTGTGGAAGTACCACCACGGCACGCCGTTGATCATCGTCACGACCAGGGTCTCGGGCCCGAACAGCGCGCGCAGGCCGGGCAGCAGGTCGCGCACCTGATGCGCCTTGGTGGTCAGCAGCACCACGTCCTGCGGGCCGGCTTCGGCCGGGTCTTGCACCGCGCGCACGCTGCTCGCGTGCTGCGTGCTGCCGTCGGGCAGCAGCAGGCGAAAGCCTTGCGAGTTGATCGCCGCCAGGTTCTTGTTGCGGGCGATGAACGTGACCTGCTCGCCTGCGAGCGCGAGCTTCGCACCGAGATAGCCGCCGATGGCGCCGGCGCCGACGATTGTGTACTTCACTTCAGAACTCGCCGGAGACGAACGAGCCGAAGCCCAGGCCGATGCGCTGCGCCAGCCCGATGCGCTGCAACTTGCCGGTCGCGCCCTTGGGCAGTTCTTCGACGAAGAGGATCTTCTTCGGCACCTTGTAGCCGGCCACGCGCTGGGCGACGAACTGCTGCAGCTCGCGCTCGCTGCATTCGTGGCCTTCGTGCAGCACCACCATCGCGGCCACCTCCTCGCCGAGCCGCTTGTGCGGCGCGCCGAAGACGATCACCTGCGCGACCGAGACATGGTCGAGCAGGATCTCGTCGATCTCGCGCGGGCTCACCTTCTCGCCGCCGCGGTTGATGATCTCCTTCAAGCGGCCGGTGATGCTCAGGTAGCCCTCGGCGTCGATCACGCCCTGGTCGCCGGTGCGAAACCAGCCATCGACGAAAGCCTCTTCATTGGCTTTCGGGTTGCTCTCGTAGCCTGCGGTCACGCTCGGCCCGCGGATCACGACCTCGCCGATGTCGCCCGCGCCCAGCATCGCGCCGTCTTCACCGCGGATGCCGATCTCGGGGCCGGCCGCACGCCCCACCGAGCCGGGTTTGCGCTGCTGCGGCGGCAGCGGGTTCGAGGCCATCTGGTGCGCCGCTTCGGTCATGCCGTAGGACTCGATCAACGGCGCCTTGAACATCGCTTCGAGTCTCCGCGATCAACTGCGGCGGCATCGCCGACGACGACGAGCGCACGAAGCGCAGCGGATGGCGCGCCAGCACCTCGGCGTTGTGCTTGCCGCGGCTGGCGATCGCCAGGTGCATCGTCGGCACGGCCGTGTACCAGGTCGGGCAGGCCTCGTCCATCCACTTGAAGAATCGCAGCGCATTGAAGCCCGGCGTGCAGAACACCTGCGAGCCGGCCGACAGCGGCGCCAGCAGGCCGGCGAGCAGGCCGTGGATGTGGAACAGCGGCATGATGTTCAAGCCGCGGTCCTGCGGCGTGAATTGCAGCGTCGCCGCGATCTGCCGCGCCGAGGCGCACAGATTGGCCACCGACAGCGGCACCCGCTTGGGCCGCGAGGTCGTGCCCGAGGTGTGCAGCACCATGGCCACGTCGCCGGCCTCGGCGGGGCCACCGTGCGCGCAGGGTGTGGCGGCGGCGGCACCGAGGCTGAACTGGCCGGCTGCGGCGCCGTCGGCGACGCTCAGCTCGATGACCTGCACGCCGAGCTTGCTGCGCCGCCTCCACCGCCGGCGACGCGCTGGCGCGATCGACGATCAGCGCCTTGGCCTGCAGATCGTCGAGGTAGAACTCGAACTCGTCGCCGCGGTACGCGGGGTTGAGCGGCGCGCTGGTGACCGCGCAGGCGCAGGCCAGAAAGCAGGTCGCCATCTCGGGGCCGTTGGGCAGCACGATGGCGACGCGGTCGTTGCGGCCGATGCCCGCGGCATTGAGCGACGCGGTGGTGGCGGCCACCAGCGCGCGCAGCCCACGGTAGTCGAGCGCCGTGCGGCCCGGCGCGGCAATGGCGATGGCGTCATCGGCGCCGGCTTGGAGGAGGTCGTGGAGTGTCATGATTGAACTGCTGGAGAACTGCCAAGCCTGATTCTTGCCGATGCCAGACCTGCCCGCCACCGACGACACCGCCGCTTTCAAGATCGCCCGTGCGCTGCTCGACGGCTTCGACCGCCATTACCGGCTGTTCAGCGAAACCAACCGTGCGGCCAAGCAGCGCTTCGAGCGCGCCGACTGGCACGGCCAGCAGCGGGCGATGCGCGAGCGCATCGCGTTCTACGACGAGCGCGTGCGAGAAACCAAGAACCGGTTGCAGATCGAGTTCGACGCCGAGGTGCTGCCGACGGCGGTCTGGCAACAGGTCAAGCTGCTCTACATCGGCCTGTTGATCGACCACCGGCAGCCGGAGCTGGCCGAGACCTTCTTCAACTCGGTGACGACGAAGATCCTGCACCGCAGCTACTTCCACAACAGCTTCATCTTCGTCCGGCCGGCGATCTCCACCTCCTACATCGAGATCGACGAAGCGCTCGCGCCGACCACCTACCGCGTCTATTACCCGACGCTCGCAGACCTGGCGCGAGACCTGGGTGCAACTGGTGCGCGACTTCGATTTGCAGCTGCCCTTCGAGGATCTGGAGCGCGACGCCGGCGACGTGGTGGCCGAACTGCAGCGCCGGCTGGGAGACGTGCAGCCGCGCACCAATTTCCAGATCCAGGTGCTGTCGAACCTGTTCTTCCGCAACAAGGGCGCCTATGTGGTGGGCAAGATCATCAACGGCGGCCAGCAGACGCCGATCGCGCTGCCGCTGCTGCACACCGCCGACGGCAAGCTGACGATCGACACCGTCCTGCACACCGAGGACGACATGGAGATGCTGTTCAGCTACGCCCGCGCGTACTTCCTGGTCGATATGCCGGTGCCCAGCGCCTACGTGCAGTTCCTGCGCACGCTGATGCCGCGCAAGCCGCGCGCCGAAATCTACAGCGCCGTCGGCCTGCACAAGCAGGGCAAGAACAGCTTCTACCGCGACCTGCTGCATCACCTGCGCCACAGCAGCGACCGCTTCCGCATCGCGCCGGGCATCAAGGGCACGGTGATGCTGGTCTTCGACCTGCCGTCGTTCCCCTATGTCTTCAAGCTGATCAAGGACTTCTACCCGGCGCACAAGAAGACCACGCGCGCACAGATCAAGAGCAAGTACCTGCTCGTCAAGCAGCACGACCGCGTGGGCCGCATGGCCGACACGCTCGAATACAGCAAGGTGGCGCTGCCGCTGGCGCGCTTCGAGCCCGAGCTGATCGACGAGATGCACCGCTTCTGCGCGAGCATGCTCGAGATCACCGGCGGCAGCGGGCCGCAGGAGATCATCATCGAACACGCCTACATCGAGCGCCGGATGATCCCGCTCAACCTGTTCCTGAAGGACGCCACCGCCGCCGGCAACGACGAAGCGATCGAGCGCGCGACGATCGAATACGGCAACGCGATCAAGGACCTGGTGGCCGCCAACATCTTCCCCGGCGACATGCTGTGGAAGAACTTCGGCATGACACGCCAGGGCAAGGTGGTGTTCTACGACTACGACGAGATCGAGTACCTGAGCGACTGCAACTTCCGCCACGTGCCGCCGCCCGAGGAGGGCCAGGCGCAGACGGCGGGCGAGGTCTGGTTCGACGTCGGCCCGAAGGACGTCTTCCCCAAGACCTTCGGTCCCTTCCTGCTCGGCAATGCACGCGTTCGCCAGACCTTTCTGAAGCATCACCCCGAGCTGCTGGACCCCGACTACTGGAACCTGCACAAGCAGCGCATCCTGGCCGGCGCCATGCTCGACGTGTTCCCGTACGAGCCGCAGCGCCGCTTCGTCAACCAGCGCCGGGGCGTGCCGGGCGAGCACGAGCGCGAGCGCAGATCCAATACCTGAACCGGCCGGGGCGCGATGGTGATCGAGGGACGGCGTTGCGCTGTGGCGCCTGCGGGGTGGAGCGGCACCAACGCCAGTGGCCGTGACGCGGCGGCGCCCGGTGCTAGGCCCGCCACGGCTTCAGGACGGCTCACCGTCGCCGCCGTCGTCGGCCGGCATGCCTTCGAGCAGGCCGATCAACTCGTCGAGCGTGGCGTAGAAGCGCTGCACGAAATCGGCGCCGATGTGGTCTTCGATGCGCGCATAGACGGCCTCGACTTCGGGCGCCATCGCCGCGGCCAGGTCGCGGCTCTTGCGCGTCAGGCTGACCAGCACGCGGCGCTGGTCCTGCGCCGTGCGCTCGCGCTTCACCAGGCCGAGCTCGTCCATGCGCGCCAGCACGCCCGCCAGGCTGGGGCTGGAGATGCGGCACAGCGTGCCGATCTGGCGCGGCTCGAGCGGCGCCTTCGGCGAGCAGCGCGCGCACGATGCGCCATTGCTGCTCGGTCACGCCATGCGCATTGAGCAGCGGCCGGAAATGCGCCAGCACGCCTTCGCGCGCCTGCAGCAGCAGCAGCGGCAGGTTGCGGTGGCGCAGCGCGGTGGCTGCGGGCTTCGGCGAGCGGCTTCGGCCGGCGCGCGGTTGACATGCTCACATCTTAGTGATTACATTGCTCACATGTTAGCAAACACAGCTGCCGTTGCCGACCGTCGCTTTCGACGGCCCGCCGTGGCGCTTGTCGGGCACGGTCTATGGCGCGCTGCTGAACCACGCGCCGCAGCTCGCCGCGCTCGGCGACGCGGTGCACCAGCCGCCGCACAAGGCGCCGCCGCAAGCGCCGGTGCTGGAAGTCAAGCCGCGCCACATGCTGGCCGCCGACGGCGCCATCGTGCGCGTGCCTGCGGGCATGGCGGCGCTGCAGGTGAGCGCGTCGCTGGGCATCGTCATCGGCGCGGTGGCTTGCCGCGTGCCGGCCGCGCGTGCGATGGAGCATGTGGCGGGCTACCTGCTCGTCGGCGACATCAGCGCGCCGCTGCCCAACCACTACCGGCCGGGCGCGCGCTTCAAGGCGCGTGATGGCTTCTGCCCGCTCGGCGCGCGCGTCGTGCCTGCGGCCGACGTGCCCAACCCGGATGCGCTCATCGGCCGCGTCGAAGTCGATGGTGTGGTGGCCCACGAGTTCACCACCGGCGAGCGTGTGCGCGGCGTGGCGCAGTTGATCGCCGACGTCACCGAGTTCATGACGCTGCAAGCCGGCGACGTGCTCGCGCTCGGCATCGCTCACGGCGCGCCGCGGGTCGAAGCCGGGCACGCGGTGGTGCTGATCGATCGACGGCGTGGGTTCGCTGCGCTTGCGCGTCGAGGCCGAGGCGCGCATGAAGACCGCACGCGTGGCCTACGGCGGCGCTGTGCACAGCGCGGTGCCGCACGAACGCGGCCTGCGCCTGGCCGACGGCCGCGTGCTCGCCGAAGACGCCGTCGTCTGGCTGCCGCCGTTCGACGTCGGCACCGTGATCGCGCTCGGCCTGAACTACGCCGACCACGTCAAGGAGCTGAGCAAGGAGCTGTCGGTCACGTCCAAGGACGAGCCGCTGGTGTTCTTCAAGGGGCCGGGCGCGCTGCTCGGCCACCGCGGCTTCACGCGCCGGCCGGCCGGCGTGGCCTTCATGCACTACGAGTGCGAACTCGCCGTCGTCATCGGCAAGACCGCGCAGCGTGTGAAGCGCGCCGACGCGATGCAGCATGTGGCCGGCTACACCGTGTGCAACGACTACGCGGTGCGCGACTACCTCGAGAACTGGTACCGGCCGAACCTGCGCGTCAAGAACCGCGATGGCGCGACGGTGCTCGGCCCCTGGTTCGTCGATGCCGCCGACGTGCCCGACCCGCAGGCGCTGGCGCTGCGCACCACGGTCAACGGCCAGGTCACGCAGCAGGGCAACACCGCGAACATGGTCAACGACATTCGCGTCGCTGATCGAATACCTGAGCGCCTTCATGACGCTGCAAGCCGGCGACGTGATCCTCACCGGCACGCCCGACGGCGTGGTCAATGTCAATGTCGGCGACGAGGTGGTGACCGAAATCGACGGCATCGGCCGGCTGGTCAATACCATCGTCGCTGACGAACGATAGGAAGCACAGATGCGCATCCAGCACCTGATCAACGGCAAGCCGGTCGAGAGCGCGGCGTATTTCGAGACGGTGAACCCGGCCACGCAAGAGGTGCTGGCCGAAGTGGCACGCGGCGGCGAAGCGGAGATGCATGCCGCAGTGGCCGCCGCCAAGGCCGCGTTTCCGAAGTGGGCCGGACTGCCCGCCACCGAGCGCGCGCGCCTGATGCGCAAGCTCGGCGACCTGATCGCCGCGCATGTGCCGGACATCGCGCGCACGGAGACGCAAGACACCGGCCAGGTCATCGCGCAGACCGGCAAGCAACTCGTGCCGCGCGCGGCCGACAACTTCTACTACTTCGCCGAGATGTGCACGCGCGTCGATGGCCACACCTACCCGACGCCGACTCATCTCAACTACACGCTCTACCACCCGGTGGGCGTGTGCGCGCTGATCAGCCCGTGGAACGTGCCCTTCATGACGGCGACGTGGAAGATCGCGCCGGCGCTGGCCTTCGGCAACACCGCGGTGCTGAAGATGAGCGAGCTGTCGCCGCTGACCGCCGCGCGCCTGGGCGAACTGGCCTTGGAAGCCGGCATCCCCGCCGGCGTGCTCAACGTCGTCCACGGCTTCGGCGCCGAGGCCGGCGAGCCGCTGTGCCGCCACCCCGACGTGCGCGCGATCAGCTTCACCGGCAGCACCGTCACCGGCAACCGCATCGTGCAGGCCGCGGGCTGAAGAAGTTCAGCATGGAGCTCGGCGGCAAGAGCCCGTTCGTGATCTTCGACGACGCCGACTTGGATCGCGCGCTCGACGCTGCCGTCTTCATGATCTTTTCCAACAACGGCGAGCGCTGCACGGCGGGCTCGCGCATCCTCGTGCAGAAGTCGATCTACGCCGACTTCGCGCGCCGCTTCGCCGAGCGTGCGCAGCGCCTCACCGTCGGCGACCCGCTCGACGACAAGACCATCGTCGGCCCGATGATCAGCCCGGGCCACCTGGCCAAGGTGCGCAGCTACATCGAGCTCGGCCCGAAGGAGGGCGCGACGCTGCTCTGCGGCGGGCTCGATGCGCCCGCGCTGCCGGCGGCGCTTTCGCGCGGCAACTTCGTCAAGCCGACGGTCTTCGCCGATGTCGACAACCGCATGCGCATCGCGCAGGAAGAAATCTTCGGCCCGGTGGCCTGCCTGATCCCGTTCGACGACGAGGCCGACGCGATCGCCAAAGCCAACGACATCCAGTACGGCCTGTCGAGTTATGTCTGGACCGAAAACCTCGGCCGCGCGCACCGCGTGGCCGCGGCCATCGAAGCCGGCATGTGCTTCGTCAACAGCCAGAACGTGCGCGACCTGCGCCAGCCCTTCGGCGGCACCAAGGCCAGCGGGACAGGCCGCGAAGGCGGCACCTGGAGCTACGAGGTCTTTCTCGAACCGAAGAACGTCGCGGTGTCGATGGGCTCGCACCACATCCCGCACTGGGGAGCCTGATCATGGGCAAAGTCGCACTCGCCGCCAAGATCACCCACGTGCCGTCGATGTACCTGAGCGAACTCGACGGCCCGCGCAAGGGCACGCGCCAGGACGCGATCGACGGCCACCGCGAGATCGCGCGCCGCTGCCGTGAAGCGGGCGTGGACACCATCGTCGTCTTCGACACGCATTGGCTCGTCAACGCCAACTACCACCTCAACTGCGCGCCGCATTTCAAGGGCCTGTACACCAGCAACGAGCTGCCGCACTTCATCGCCAACATGGCGTTCGAGACGCCGGGCAACCCTGCCCTCGGCCAGTTGCTGGCGCGCGAATGCAATGCGATGGGCGTCGAGACGCTGGCCCATGACGCGACGACGCTGAACCCCGAGTACGGCACGCTGGTGCCGATGCGCTACATGAACGCCGACCAGCACTTCAAGGTGATCTCGGTCTCGGCGCTGTGCATGGCGCATTACCTGGCCGACAGCGCGCGCCTGGGCTGGGCGATGCGCCGCGCGGTCGAAGAACATTACGACGGCACGGTGGCGTTTTTTGCCAGCGGCAGCCTGAGCCACCGCTTCGCGCAGAACGGCCTGGCGCCCGAATTCGCGTTTCGCCTCTGGAGCCCGTTCCTCGAACAGCTCGACCGCAGCGTGGTGCAGATGTGGCAGCGCGGCGAGTGGAAAGACTTCTGCGAGATGCTGCCCGAGTACGCGAGCAAGGGCCATGGCGAAGGCTTCATGCACGACACGGCGATGCTGCTCGGCCTGCTCGGCTGGAGCGCCTACGACGGCAAAGCCGAAGTCATCACGCCGTACTTCGGCGCCTCGGGCACGGGCCAGATCAACGCCGTGTTCCCGGTCACGCCGCAAGACGGCAGCGCGATCCCGAAGGCCGTGGCCTCGCGCGCCGACGGCTACACCTCCGTCGCCACGCCTCTAGACATGACACGAACCACAGCACCGCACCGTTCGCCCTGAGGTATCGAAGGGCTCCGTGGGGCTCGATACCTCAGCCAACGGGTTGGTGGCTTGCTGTTGGCGGGACCAACATGCCGCACGTCGTCATCCTCTACACGCCCGACATCGAAGCCGAGACCGACATGTCGGCGCTGTGCCGCTCGCTGGCGCAAGCCATGCAGACGGTGAAAGACGAAGCCGGCGCGCGCGTCTTCCCCACCGGCGGCATCCGCGTGCTGGCCTACCCCGCGGCGCACCACGCGGTGGCCGACGGCTCGGGCGACCATGCCTTCTGCTAGATGCAACTGCGCATGGGCCGCGGCCGCAGCGCGGCCGTGCAGCAGGCGGCGGGCCAGGCGCTGACCGATGCCGCGAAGGCGCACTTCGCGCCGCTGCTGGCGCGCCGGCCGCTCGGCCTGACGCTGCAAATCGACGAAGGCCCGGAAGTCTTCGACGCCAAGTTCGGCAACCTGCACGCGCTGTTCAACAACAACAAGGGCTGACCGTGCTCGACACAACGACCATCGCCACGCTCGCCCGCCAGCTCTACGACGCGCGCAAGACGCGCACGCCGCTGCGCCACTTCTCGCGCGCGCATCCGCAGATGACGATCGACGACGGCTACGCGATCCAGCGCGAATGGGTCAAGCTCGAACTCGCCGACGGCCGCACGATCCGCGGCCGCAAGATCGGCCTCACGTCGCGCGCGATGCAGCAGGCCAGCCAGATCACCGAGCCCGACTACGCGCCGCTGATGGACGACATGTTCTTCGAGCAGGGCGGCGACATCCCGATCAACCGCTTCATCGCGCCGCGGGTCGAAGTCGAACTCGCCTTCGTGCTCGGCCGGCCGCTGCGCGGCCCCGGCATCACGCTGTTCGACGTGCTCGCCGCCACCGAGTACGTGTGCCCGGCGCTGGAGATCATCGACGCGCGCATCGAACAGTTCGACCGCGAGACGCGCGCGCCGCGCAAGGTCTTCGACACCATCAGCGATTTCGCCGCCAACGCCGGCATCGTGCTCGGCGGCCGGCCGGTCAAGCCCGACGCGGTGGACCTGCGCTGGGTCGGCGCGATGCTGTTCAAGAACGGCGTCATCGAAGAGACGGGCCTCGCCGCCGGCGTGCTCAACCACCCCGCCACCGGCGTGGCCTGGCTGGCCAACAAGATCGCGCCGCACGACGAGCAGTTGAATGCCGGCGACGTCGTGCTCGCCGGCTCGTTCACGCGGCCGACGACGGCCGTGGCCGGCGACAACCTGCATGCCGACTACGGGCCGCTGGGCACCGTGTCGTTTCGTTTTGTCTGAGGATCGCTGCCATGAACCACGACGCCTTCACCCGCCATGACTTCACCCGCCCTGAACGCTTCACCGCCGCCGAGTGGGACGCGCGCGTGAAGCTCGCCGCCGCGCTACCGCATCTTCGACCACCTCGGCTGGAGCGAACTCATCTACAACCACCTCTCGCTGCGCGTGCCCGGCGAGGCGCAGCAGTTTCTCGTCAACCCGTTCGGCCTGCACTACAGCGAGGTCACGGCGTCGAACCTGGTCAAGGTGGATGTCGACGGCAACATCCTCGGCCACAGCGACTGGCCGATCAACCCGGCCGGCTTCACCTTCCACGGCGCGATCCACGCCACGCTGCCCGACGCGCATTGCGTGATGCATGTGCACACCACGCCGACGATGGCGGTGTGCTGCCTCGAAGAAGGCCTGTCGTTCACCAACTTCTACGCCGCGCAACTGTGGGGCAAGGTCGCGTACCACGACTTCGAGGGCATCACCGTGCATGCCGAGGAGGGCGCGCGCATCCTGGCCAGCAGCGCCGGCAAGCCCGTGCTGCTGCTGCGCAACCACGGGCCGGTGGTGATCGGGCAGACCTTGGCGCAGGCCTTCGCCTACATGTGGGTGGTGCAGCGTGCGTGCGAAGTGCAGATGGCCACGCAGGGCAAGGGCGCGCTGCGGCCGATTCCGGTGCCGGTGCTCGAAGCCTGCGTGCGCGACGCGCTGAATTTCAATCCGAAGTACGGCGCGGGTGAAGATGGCTTTGCGGCGATGCAGCGGTTGATCGACCGCAAGGATCCGGGCTACCGGGCTTGATGTGCCATTGCGTCCAGCGAAGTGGAAGGTGGCCGGCGGCTTGCGGCCAGGAGCGGATGCCGGCAATCCCGTTGCGCGTGCCCGAAACCGGATAGCGCGGCACATGTCCAGCCTCACTGCATGCTGCCGAAGCCCACGTCCTTTGTCTCGATCGTCCCGGCCTTCCGCCCAGGAGCGGTCTGATAGCTCCAGTACAGGTTCGTGTGTGCGATCACCTTGTCCGGCGGCGGTGCCCCCCACGTCGTTTGGTCTTCTGTCGTGTGGGCATCACTGACCAGTGTGGTGTCGTAGCCCCTGACGAACGCGCCGTGCAGAGTTGAGCGGACGCACGCATCGGTCTGCGCGCCGACCACAAAAAGTCGCCCGACACCCAGTGACAACAGCACGTTCTCCAGATTGGTGTCTTCAAACGCGTCACCGAAGTGCTTTTCCACCAGCGGCTCGGCAGCGGAGGGAGTCAGCTCCGGCACGATCCGCCATTCATCACTTCCCCTCGCCAATTGGTCATCGGAGTGCTGAATCCAGATGACGGGGATACGGCCCCGCCGTGCCTTGTCAACCAGAACGCCAGTCTTCGATACAACCGCGTCGCGCGCAAACGCCTTCGCGATCACACCGTTCTGCATGTCGACGACGAGAAGCGCGGTGTTTGGCCGGTTCTCAAGGGTGGTCATGACCTTCTCCGAGTCCAAGCAAAGTGATCGCTCGTTCAAGCACTGCGCCTGCTGGCTGCAGCCCATCAAGACTCTACAGGATTCATTCACCTGCGCATCGAGCGCGCGCAAAGCGCGCACCATCGTGGCTGCGGCGAGCCGATAGCCGTCGGCTACCGCCGAGGCGCCGATCGGGTCCGCACACGGCATTGATTGCGCTGGCTCAGCATCGCGGCGCAGAATCGTCCGACACTGAAGCCCACTGAAGGAGCTGCACATGGACAAGGGCATTGCAGGACTATCGACCATCGACACCGTGCCCGACGTGCGCGGCTTTCTCGGCTCCTGGGACGAGGTGTCGATGCAGATCAGCGAGCAGTCGACTGCGTTGTCGCGCGACGCGCTGAGCGCCGCTTTGCGCCTGTTCGAGCACAGCGTGTCGGACGCCGGCGAGTGGATGCAGGCGCTGGGGCAGGGCACACGGCGCCTCGGCGAGCTGGCACAAGCCACCGAGCGCCGCATCGGCGCGGCCGAAGATGTGGCGGGGGTGTGGAACCTCGAACTCGACCTGCTCGGCCAGAGCGCGCAGATGGCGGCCGCGTTCGGTCAGGACGCCTGGCTGGCGCTCGCGCGCTCGCAGACCGGGATGCTGCAGTCGGCGCTGGCCCAGGGCGCGCAATCGTTCGAACGCGTGGTGAACGCGGCCAACGGCATGTCGCCGGACGTCGAGGAGGCAGTTGCCGCTGTGCCCGATGAACCGATCGTGCCCTTCGTGCCTTTCCTGCCAGCGCAGTGGCCGGCCGTGGCCGAGTCGATGAGCCAGGGGATGCAGGCACTGTGGCAGGCGATGGCAGCAGCCGGCGCTGCCGCGACGCAGGCTCCGGCCGACGCTGCGGCGGCCGTCGCGCCACCGTCCAGGCCTCGCCAAGGCCAGCAAACCCCGCAAACGCCGTCAAGTCCAGCCCCCGCGCCCGGTCGCGCTGAATGCAGGGCCGCCGTTGTGCGGCGTCAATGTTCGAGGTGGCGTTCCGGTCGACGATGCCAACGTTCCAATCCAGCGTTCGCGCTGTGCGAGAGGTGAGCCGGTGGCCCTGCCACGCAGGTCGGAGTTCGAGGTCAGAGACGGCGACGTCGACACGCTGAGCGCCGTGGCAGCGGCGCCCGCTGTGGCGGCGCCTGCGTTGCTGGCCGTCGTCGACCGCATGCTGCGCGAGCTGCATGCCGCCGACGCGCCGGGCCTGCCGGCGGTGACGCTGGCCAGCGTGCTCGACCGCGACCTCGGCTTCGACAGCCTGGCCCGCACCGAGCTGCTGCTGCGCACCGAGCGCGAGTTCGGCATCCGCCTGCCCGACGACACCTTGCAGCGCGCCGAGACGGTCGGCGACCTGTTGCTCGCGGCCGAGCAGGCCTGCCGCAGCCCCGGCCCGGCCAACCCCGCTGCGCCCGGCGCCGAGCCGCTCGCCGGTGCGCCGCGAGGACACGGCACCGCAGGAGGACACGCCGGCCAGCGCCGAGACCCTGCTCGACGTCTTCGAGTGGCACCTGCGCGCGCATGCCGACCGCACCCACCTGACCTGCCTGGAGGGCGACGCCGAGCAACCCCTCAGCTACCGCCAACTCGCCGACTGACAGCGCAGCGCTGGCGGCCGGCCTGCAGCGCGCCGGCGTGCAGCCGCGCCAATGCGTGGCCATCATGCTGCCGACCTCGCCGGCGTACTTCAGCACCTACCTCGGCATCCTGCGCGCCGGCGCGGTGCCGGTGCCGATCTACCCGCCGGCGCGCGCCTCGCAGCTCGAGGAGCATGTGCTGCGCCACGCCGGCATCCTCGACAACGCCCGCGCCACGCTGCTGGTGACGGTGCCCGAGGCGATGGTCGTCGCCCGCCTGCTGCAGGCCCGCGTGCCCGGCCTGCGCCATGTCGATGACGCCGCAGCAGCTGGCCGCGCGCGGCGGCGTGCCGGCGCCGGTGGCCGTGCGCGGCGACGACATCGCCTTCATCCAGTACACCTCGGGCAGCACCGGCAACCCCAAGGGCGTGGCGCTGACGCATGCCAACCTGCTGGCCAACATCCGCGCGATGGCGCAGGTGGTGCAGGCCACGCCGCGCGACGTCTTCGTCAGCTGGCTGCCGCTGTACCACGACATGGGGCTGATCGGCGCCTGGCTCGGCGCGCTGTATGTCGGCTATGCGCTGGTGGTGATGTCGCCGCTGGCCTTTCTGGCGCGGCCCGAGCGCTGGCTGCAGGCCATCGACCGCTACCGCGGCACGCTGTCGGCGGCGCCGAACTTCGCCTACGAGCTGTGCGTCAAGCGCATCGACGACGCCGCGTTGGCCGGGCTCGATCTGAGTTGCTGGCGCCTGGCCTTCAACGGCGCCGAAGCGGTCAGCCCCGACACCGTGCAGCGCTTCGAGCAGCGCTTCGCGCGTTGCGGCTTGCGGCCCGGGCGCGGTCACGCCGGTGTACGGCCTGGCCGAAGCCTGCCTGGGCCTGCTGTTCCCGCCGCTCGGGCGCGCGGTGCAGGTCGACCGCATCCAGCGCGAGCCTTTCGAGCGCGAACATCGCGCGCTGCCGGCCGCCGCCGACGATGCCACGGCGCTGCGCTTCGTCGCCTGCGGCGCGCCGTTGCCGGGGCACGCGATCCGCATCGTCGACGCCGACGGGCGCGAAGTCGGCGAGCGCATCGAGGGCCGGCTCGAGTTCCGCGGCCCCTCGGCCACGCACGGCTACTTCCGCAACCCGGAGCAGACGGCGCGGCTGTTCCACGACGGCTGGCTCGACAGCGGCGACCGCGCCTACCGCGCCGCGGGCGAGGTCTACATCACCGGCCGCGTCAAGGACATCGTCATCCGCGGCGGGCGCAACCTGTACCCGCAGGAAATCGAAGACAGCGTCGGCAACGTCGCCGGCGTGCGCAAGGGCTGCGTCGCCGTGTTCGGCAGCCCCGACCCGGCCACCGGCACCGAGCGCCTGGTGGTGCTGGCCGAGACGCAGCCCGGCGACGCGGCAGCGCAGGCCCAGCGGCGCGAGGCGGTCTCGCGCGCGGTGATCGCTGCGATCGGCGAGCCGCCGGACGAGGTCGTGCTGGCGCCGCCGCACAGCGTGCTCAAGACCTCGAGCGGCAAGCTGCGCCGCAGCGGCCTGCCGCGCGGCCTACGAGGCCGGCCGCATCGGCGCGGCCGTGCCGACGGCGCGCCGCCAGGTGCTGCGCCTGGCGCTGGGCGCGCTGGCCGCGCGCCTGCATCTGGCCGCAGGCAGCCTCGGCCGCGCGCTGTTCGGCGCTCTACGCCGGATTGCTGTTCTGGCTGTTGGCCCCGCTGGCGTGGGTGGTGACGGTCAGCCTGCACGACCCTGCTCTGGCCTGGCGCTTCAACCACCGCCTCGCACGGCTGTTGCTGCGCCTGACCGCCACGCCACTGGCCGTGCGCGGCCTCGAGCATTTGCCCGACGGCCCTTGCGTGCTGGCCTGCAGCCACGCCAGCTACCTCGACGGCGTGATCCTGATCGCTGCGCTGCCGCGGCCCTTTGCGCTTCGTTGCCAAGGGCGAGCTGCGCCGGTCCTTGGCGCTGCGCCTGTTCCTGCAGCGCCTCGGCGCCGAGTTCGTCGACCGCTTCGAGGCCGAGCGCGGAGTTGCCGATGCCGCCCGGCTGGCCGAGGCGGTGGCGCGCGGGCGATCGCTGATCTACTTTCCGGAAGGCACATTCGCGCCGCGCCACGGCCTGCTGCCCTTGCACCTCGGCGCCTTCATGGCCGCGGCGCAGGCCCGCGTGCCGCTGCTGCCGGTGGTGCTGCGCGGCAACCGCGAGATGCTGCCCGACGGCGCCTGGTGGCCGCGGCCGGCGCCGCTCGAGGTCGAGCTCTGCGAAGCCGTTATGCCCGGCGAACGCGACGGCGACACCTTTGCCGCCGCGCTCGCGCTGCGCGCGGCCACGCAGCGCGCGATCGCGTCGCGCCTGTGACCGACACTGCCGGCATGAGCAACGATGAACCGCATGTGCGCACGATCGAAGGCACGCCCAGTTGGCGCAGCCGCGCGCTCGGCGCCCTGGTGCGGCTGGCGCTGCGCGAGCCGCTGGCCAGCGACGCCGACATCGCGCTGCTGCGGCGGCGCTACGAAGCCCTCGATGCGCGCTACTTTCAGCCCGAGCGCAGCGTCGTCCGCGAGGCCGTCGATTGCCACGGCGTGCCGGCCGAGTGGATCAGCGTGCCGCAGACCCAGCCCGGCCGCGTCATCTTCTACCTGCACGGCGGCTCGTTCGCCTTCCGCTTCCCGAATGCCCATGCGGCGTTCGCGGCGCGGCTGTGCCGGCGCCTCGGCGCGTGCGCGCTGATCCCCGACTACCGCCTGGCGCCGGAGCACCCGTTTCCCGCCGCGCCCGACGATTGCCTGACCGCCTACCGCTGGGCCCTGGCCAACGGCTGCGCTGCACGCGACGTGGTCTTTCTCGGCGACTCGGCGGGCGGCAACCTCGCCCTGGTCACGCTCAGCCGCACGCGGCGCGCCGGCGAGCCGCTGCCGGCTTGCGCCGTGCTGCTGTCGCCGGCGGTCGACTGCACGTTCGAGAGCCGCAGCCTGGTCGACAACGCGGGGCTGGATCCGATGCTGAGCCTGGCCGACCTGCGGGTCCTGCGCGGCCGCTACCTGCCTTTCGAAGAGCAGTACCTGGATCCGGATGCGTCGCCGCTGTTCGCCGATTTCACCGGCTTCCCGCCGTTGTTCCTGCAGGCCGGCAGCTCCGAGCTGCTGCGTGACGAGGCGGTGCGCACGGCACAGCGCGCGCACGCCGCAGGCGTGGACGTCGAACTCGAGCTGTGGCCGGCAACGCCGCACAACTTCCAGATGGTGGCGTTTCTGCCCGAGGCGGCCCTGGCGATCGATCAGATCGTGCGCTTCGTTGTTGCGCGCACCGGCTGGGAGCCGGCTGCTGCGGCGGCAATGCCGGGCATCGGGTGACGGTCCGATCCGGCGGCCGGGGACGGTGCGTCGAGCGTTTTCATGCGCCGCTCTGGGGGAGGGCCAGCCGCTCGGCCAGTTCGCGCTCGTCGAGCGCGGTGTAGTCGGCATCGATCGTGCGCAGGATCGCCTTCGTCGCCTGCTTGCCGAGATGAGCCTTCAGGTGGCCGAGGAACGGACTCGACGCCACCAGCACCAGGCCGGCGCAGTGCTGGGCGGCCACGCCTTCGTCGAGCCGCTGCGCCAACTGGCGCGCAAAGCGGTCGTGCTCGCGCTCGCGCGGGTCGGTGTGCGGCGCATACGACGTGCCGGCCAGCCCGCGGCCTTCGGCATGCGCATGGCCGGGCCGGTCGCTGGCCAGCGCCACGCCCTTCTGCCGGCTCTGCGGATGCACCAGGTCGGCCACATGCACATAGCGGCCCGGCTCGTAGCCTTCTTCGAGCACACGCGCACGCGCCGCGTTGGCAATCACTATCCAGTTCTTCATGGGGCGCCTCGTTGGTTCGCAAACCGATGCTTTGCATCCGATCTGCGAAGCAGACTGCATTGCGACCAGCCTGGCGTTGACGCGGCTCAAGCGCAGCGCATCCGGCACGTGCCATGTCATCGCAGGCCGGCGACAGTGAGGCCGTCAGCGGCATCGTCAGCGACCGCGACCTCGTGCTCGATGTGCTGGCGCGCCGCGTCGGCGGCGATGGGGTTTCCTACGCCCTCCCAACCCGCCGCCTCATCAACAGCCACGCCGCCGGCACGACGAACATCGACAGCAGCGGCGCGCTGACCATGCCGCCGATCATCGGCGCCGCGATGCGGCTCATGACTTCGCTGCCGGTGCCGCCGCCGAAGAGGATCGGCAGCAGGCCGGCGAGGATCACGGCCACCGTCATCGCCTTGGGGCGCACGCGCAGCACGGCGCCGTCGCGGATCGCATCGAGCAGCGATTCGGCGCTTTGCTGACGTTCCTCCCAGGCGTGCTTCAGGTACAGCAGCATGATGACGCCGAACTCCGCGGCGACGCCCGCGAGCGCGATGAAGCCGACCGCGCTGGCCACCGAGAGGTGATGGCCGAGGGCCCACAGCAGCCACACGCCGCCGACCAGCGCGAAGGGCAATGTGGCCATGATCAGCAGCGCTTCGTCGATGCGCCGGAAGGTGAGATACAGCAGCACGAAGATGATCATCAGCGTGAAGGGCACGACGAGCTTCAACTGCGCCGCCGCGCGTTCGAGGTATTCGAACTGGCCCGACCAGGCGACTGACACGCCGGCCGGCAGCGCCACCTTGTCGGCCACCGCGCGCTGCATGTCGTGGACGGTCGAGGCGAGGTCGCGGTCGCGCATATCGACATAGACCCAGCCGGCGAGGCGCGCGTTCTCGCTGCGCAGCATCGGCGGGCCGTCGCTGATGCGGATGTCGGCCACGTCGCCGAGCACCAGGCGCGCGCCGCGCTCGCTGACGATCGGCAGACGCTTCAGCTTGTCGAGCGAGTCGCGCAGCTCGCGCGGGTAGCGCACGGAAATCGGAAAGCGCTGCGTGCCTTCGACCGTCTCGCCGATGTTCTCGCCGCCGATGGCTGAGGACACGACCGATTGCACGTCGGCGATGTTCATGCCGAAGCGCGCCGCGGCGTCGCGTTTGATGTCGATGTCGATGTAGCGCCCGCCCGTCAGGCGCTCGGCGAGTGCGCTCGACACGCCAGGCACGTTCTTCACGGCTTGCTCGATGGCCTGCGCCGTGCGGTCGATGGTGGCGAGATCAGGCCCCGCCACCTTGATGCCGACGGCGCTCTTGATGCCCGTGGCCAGCATGTCGATGCGGTTGCGGATCGGCGGCACCCAGATGTTGGTCAGGCCCGGCACACGCACCGTGCGGTCGAGTTCTTCAATCAGCGCTTCGGGCGTCATGCCGGGCCGCCACTGGTCGCGCGGCTTGAATTGGATCGTCGTCTCGAACATCTCCAGCGGCGCCGGGTCGGTCGCGGTCTCGGCGCGGCCGGCCTTGCCGAACACGCTCTGCACTTCGGGCACGGTGCGGATCAGGCGGTCGGTCTGCTGCAGCAGCTCGGCCGCCTTGCCGGCCGAGAGGCCCGGCAGCGCGCTCGGCATGTAGAGCAGGTCGCCCTCGTCGAGCGGCGGCATGAACTCGGCGCCGAGGCGGGTCAATGGCCACGCGCTCGCAGCGAGCACGAGTGCGGCCACCAGCAGCGTCGTCTTCGGCCACTGCAGCACTGCGTTCAGCAGCGGCCGATAGATCGCGATCAGCGCGCGGTTGATCGGATTGGCGCGCTCCTCGGGGATGCGACCGCGCACGAGGTAGCCCATCAGCACCGGGATCAGCGTCACCGCCAGCCCCGCGGCCGCGGCCATCGCATAGGTCTTGGTGAAGGCCAGCGGCGCGAACAGCCGCCCCTCCTGCGCCTGCAAGCTGAACACCGGCACGAACGAACGTGATGATGAGCAGCGAGAAGAAGAGCGCCGGCCCCACTTCCGCCGCCGCGTCGCCGATCACGCGCCAGCGCTCTTCGCCGGCCAGCGTTCGGTCCGGATGCTCGTGCGCCCAGCGCTCGAGCTGCTTGTGCGCGTTCTCGATCATCACCACCGCCGCATCGACCATCGCGCCGATGGCGATCGCGATGCCGCCCAGCGACATGATGTTCGCGTTCACGCCCTGGTAGCTGCATCACGATGAAGGCGATCAGCACGCCGAGCGGCAGCGAGACGATGGCGACGAAGGCCGAGCGCAGGTGGAACAGGAACAGGCCGCACACCAGCGCGACGACGATGAACTCCTCGACCAGCTTGTTGCGCAGGTTGGCGACGGCGCGCTCGATCAGGCCCGAGCGGTCGTAGGTGGGGACGATCTCCACGCCCGGCGGCAGGCCGGGCTTGAGCGCTTCGAGCTTGGCCTTGACCGCGGCGATGGTCTCCAGCGCGTTCTGCCCCGAGCGCATCACGATCACGCCGCCGGCGGCCTCGCCCTCGCCGTCGAGCTCGCCGATGCCGCGCCGCATCTCGGGGCCGACCTGCACGCGCGCCACGTCGCCCAGGCGCACCGACACGCCGGCGTCGGTCGTCATCAGCGGCATGGCGCGAAAGTCGTCGAGCGACCGCAGGTAGCCCGAGGCGCGCACCATGTACTCGGCCTCGCCGAGTTCGAGCACCGAGCCGCCGGCCTCCTGGTTGGCGCGCTTCATCGCCTCGATCACGCGGTTGTGCGGGAGGTCGTAGGCCGCGAGCCGGTCCGGGTCGAGCACGACCTGGTACTGGCGCACCATGCCGCCGACGCTCGCCACTTCGGCGACGTTCGACCGTCTTCAACTCGAACCGCAGGAACCAGTCCTGCAGCGCGCGCAACTGGCCGGCGTCCAGCTTGCCGCTGCGATCGACCAGCGCGTACTGGTAGATCCAGCCGACCCCGGTCGCGTCGGGCCCGAGCGCGGGCTTGGCCTTGGCGGGCAGGCGCGACTGCACCTGGTTCAGCTACTCGAGCACGCGCGAGCGCGCCCAGTACAGATCGGTGCCGTCGTCGAACAGCACGTAGACGAACGAGTCGCCGAAGAACGAGTAGCCGCGCACCGTCTTCGCGCCGGGCACCGACAGCATCGTGGTGGCCAGCGGATAGGTCACCTGGTCCTCGACGATCTGCGGCGCCTGGCCCGGCCACGGCGTGCGGATGATGACCTGCACGTCGGACAGATCGGGCAGCGCATCGAGGGGCGTGCGCATCAGCGACACCACGCCCCAGGCGCTGACCATCGCGGTCGCCAGCAGCACCAGGAAGCGGTTGGCGATCGACCAGCGGATCAGGCGCGCGATCATGGCTTGGTCCGCCGCTGCGGCGCATCGCTCGATTCAGGCGCGACTCGCACCGCCTTCAGGCTGGCCTCGGAGTCGATCAGGAACTGCGCCGAGACGACCACGCGCTGGCCGGCCTGCAGGCCCTTGCGGATCTCCGTCTGGCCGCCGGCTCTCGATGCCGGTCTCGACCTCCACCGGCCGGAAGCGTCTGCCGTCCTCGGCCAGCATCACCACCGTGCGCTTGCCGGTCTGGATCACCGCTTCGCTCGGCACCAGCAGCACCTTGTCGGCGCGCAGGTCGGCGAAGCTCATCGGCACCATCATGCCGGGCACCAGGCGCAGGCCGGGGTTGGTGAGTTCGACGCGCGCCTTGATCGTGCGCGTCGCGGGATTGACTTCGGGCAGCAGCGCTTGCACTCGGCCCTTGAACGCCAGGCCGGGCAACGCCGGCGTGTCGCGCGCACCGGCGTGCCGGGCCGGAGCAGCGCGGCCTGACTCTCCGGCACCTCGGCGTTCACCCACACCGTGGCCGAGCCGTTGATGCGGAACAGCGTTGCGCCCGGCATCACCGTCATGCCCTCGCGCGCCATCAGCTCGGCGACCACGCCGCCGATCGGCGCGGGCACGGTGATGCGCGCCTGCACGCGGCCGCTCGGCTCGACCTCGGCGATCTGCGCTTCGCTCATGCCGGCCAGCCGCATGCGCTGGCGCGCGCCGTCGATCAGCGGCGCCATCTCGCTCGCTGTCAAGCGCCGCAGCGACAAGAATTCCTCCTGCGCGGCCACCCAGTCGGGCACGTAGAGTTCGGCCAGCGGCGCGCCCGCGGCGATGCGGTCCAGCGGCGCGCGCACGTACAGCTTCTCGACGAAGCCGGCTGCGCGCGCCGCGACCACGGCCTGATCGCGCTCGTTGCACGCGATGCTGCCGACCGCCGCGACCTTGGGCGCGATCGTGCCCTCGCTGACCACCGCCGTGGCCACGCCGAGGTTCTGCTGCACGCGCGGGCTGATCGTGACGGTGCCCTCGTCGCCGCCCGCGCCGGCGTAGACCGGCACCAGCTTCATGTCCATGAAGGGCGACTTGCCCGGCTTGTCGAACTTTTGCCGGGCACCATCGGGTCGTGCTAGTACAGCACCGCTTGGCCGTTCGCCGGGTCGATGTCGCCGGCCTTGATGCCGTTCGATGTGGCGCCTCGTCGCCTCCTCGCCCTGCGGGATCGTCCACGCCGAC
>CAVTWY010000001.1:0-910985 GCA_963738575.1 uncultured beta proteobacterium | reverse complement strand
GCGTAGCTCGGCGCGATCAAGGCCCTGAAGCCGTATTGCTCCAGTGCCCACGGGGCGTGCTCTCGGCTGGACCCACAGCCAAAATTGCGCCTCGCCAGCAGGATGGAAGCCCCCGCAAAGCGCGGTTGGTTCAACACAAAGTCGGGGTTGGGCGGCGGGACGTTGGGTCTTGCCCCGGCTCACCTGGGTCGAGGTAGCGCCATGCATCAAACAGGTTAGGTCCAAAGCCTGAGCGGTGGATGGACTTCAAAAATTGTTTGGGGATGATGGCGTCGGTGTCGACGTTGTCGCGGTCCATCGGCGCCGCCAAGCCATCGTGGGTGGTGAAGGGCTTCATGCGATTCTCCGGACGTCAACAAAGTGGCCTTGCATGGCGGCGGCGGCGGCCATGGCGGGGCTGACCAAATGCGTTCGCCCCCCGGCGCCTTGGCGCCCTTCAAAGTTGCGGTTGCTGGTGGAGGCGCAGCGCTCGCCCGGCTCCAGCCGGTCGGCGTTCATGGCCAAGCACATGGAGCAACCGGGCTCGCGCCACTCAAATCCAGCGCCTTTGAAGATCACGTCCAGGCCTTCTTTTTCGGCTTGGGCTTTGACCAAGCCCGAGCCCGGCACCACCATCGCGACTTTGATGTTGCGAGCCACCTTGCCACCCAGCGCGCGCACCACGGCGGCGGCATCGCGAAGATCTTCGATGCGGCTGTTGGTGCACGAGCCGATGAAAACTTTGTCGAGCGTGATGTCGACGATGGGTTTGTTGGGGGTGAGCCCCATGTAGCGCAGCGCCGCTTCCATGGCGTTGCGTTTGTCGGTGTCTTTTTCTTTGTCAGGGTCGGGCACACGGCCGTCGATGGACGTCACCATCTCGGGGCTGGTGCCCCACGTGACTTGCGGTTGCAGTGCCGACGCATCCACCTCAACCACCTTGTCAAAGGTGGCGGTTTTGTCGCGTTGTCAGGCTGCGCCACAGTGCCACGGCTTGGTCCCAGGCCACGCCCGTAGGGGCAAAAGGACGGCCTCGCACGTACTCGATCGTCTTGTCGTCCACGCCCACCAAGCCGGCACGCGCGCCGGCTTCGATGGCCATGTTGCACACCGTCATGCGCCCTTCCATCGACAAGCGCCCGCATGGCGGGGCCGCCAAACTCAATCGTGTAGCCCGTGCCACCCGCCGTGCCAATTTTGCCAATGATGGCCAGCACGATGTCTTTGGCGGTGCAACCGCGCGGCAGCACGCCAGTCACATTCACCAGCAAGTTTTTGGCTTTGCGGGCGAGAAGTGTTTGCGTGGCCAGCACGTGCTCCACCTCGCTGGTGCCAATGCCATGCGCCAGCGCCCCAAAAGCGCCGTGGGTGGACGTGTGGCTGTCACCGCAAACCACCGTCATGCCGGGCAAGGTGGCTCCGTTCTCAGGGCCAATCACGTGCACGATGCCCTGGCGCTGGTGCAAAAACGGAAAGTACGCCGCTGCCCCGACAGCCCGGATGTTCTTGTCCAACGTCTCAACCTGTTGGCGCGACACGGGGTCAAGGATGCCGTCCAACCCATGCTCCCAACCTTGGGTGGGGGTGTTGTGGTCAGCCGTGGCCACAATGGACGAGGTGCGCCACACCGGCCGCTTGGCCAGCCGCAGCCCCTCGAACGCCTGCGGGCTGGTGACTTCATGCACCAGGTGCCGGTCGATGTAGAGCACCGCCGTGCCGTCGGCTTCGGTGTGGACGACGTGGTCGTCCCAAAGTTTGTCGTAAAGGGTGCGGCCGTTCATGGCTGGAGGGGTCGGAATGAAAACCTGATTGTCACCCGGACAGGGATCGGCGCTTCATCCCGCCCCGTCAAACTCCGCAGCACCCCCGACACCCCGCAGGGTTTTGTAACATCGGCAGGCCTTAGTTGGCGCCAAACTTGACGTTGAGGCCCGTGAAGAGCGCCAAGTCATTCTTCTTGCTGCCAAGCGGCGCCTTGCTGTTGTAGGTGTTGATCAAGCCCACGTTCAGCCCCAAGTGGTTGCTCATCGAGACTGTCAAGCCAGCAGTGAACTTGGCCACGAAGGCCTTGTCGCCGGTCAAACCAGGGTACAAGTCGAGCCGCTGCTTGAACGACACCGCGTTGTTGAGCTTGTGTGACGACTCTTCGGCCATGTACAAACTCAAGCGGTCGAATCTGCTGTCAATTTTGTTGTCGATGAATTGCAAGGTGTCGTATTTGTCGGCTGAATAGGCCAACCCACCGTACACCGTGAAGTCCGCAACAGGCGTGACGATGACCCGGTAGCCCATGCCACCGGCCAGTGTGGCTCGGGACGTCAAATCGATCAGGCCATCGCCCTCCAAGCTGCCACGACCAAAGGCGAACAACTTGGGGTTGAGGTTCCAGTCGTACTGACCAAAACCGTACCACTTTTCTGACGACTGGTTGGTCACGCCGCTCGATCGGCTTCGGGCATAGTTGGCCATCGCACCAAAGGTGATCTTGTCAGCCGTGGTGGCTCGGTAACCGTCGAGGGTCAATAAAAAGGCGGTCGTGCTGGAGTTGCCCGACGACAGCGCCAGACTAGCACCCCCGGTGGCGCGCCACTGACCATCTGTCACGACTTGCGCTTGGGCCGACAAAGCCGCGAAGCACGCGGTTGAAAAGACCGTCCATTGAATCAGAGAGAACTTCATTCAGTCACCTTTAGCGTTAGCAAATATCAACCGCCAAAGGCTAGCAGACACCATCAGCGTTTTTGCCAAAAGCATCCGCCTTGCGCCCTTCGTTGTTGCCCGCATGCGTCAGTCGCCGACAACCATGCACCGGCGCGTTCAACCCACCCGATTCATCTGCGCACGCTTTCGGCTTGGAGGGCCACCACGACATGCGGCGGCGCCTGCACCAGCTCAATCAAAACGCCCTCACCCGCGATCGGCCCCAGCAACTGATCTGCCTTGGGATGAATGAAGCAAATGTCATGGCCCGCTGCACCACGACGAATGCCCCCAGGGGCCATGCGCACCCCCTGCAACGTGAGCCAAGCCACGGCGGCCGGCAAATCGTCGATCCAAAGTCCAATGTGGTTGAGCGGGGTGTTGTGGACGGCTGGTTTCTTGTCGGCGTCCAAGGGCTGCATCAAATCCACCTCGACCGCGTGCACGCCAGCGCCCAGCGTCAAAATATCTTCGTCGACGTTCTCTCGCTCCGATGCAAAGGTGCCCGTTACAGACACCCCCAACATGTCGACCCACAAGCGCTTGAGCTTTTCTTTGTCAAGTCCGCCAATCGCCACCTGCTGCAGCCCAAGCACCTGGAACGGTCTGTTTGCCATGGCTCAAACCTCGAACGAAAGGATGGGCTGGTCGACAGCCAGGCTTTCGCCCTTGGCAGCCAGAACCGCCTTGACTTGGCCATCACGAGCGGCAGTGAGAATATTCTCCATCTTCATCGCCTCAATCACCGCCAGCTTTTCGCCGGCGACCACGCGTTGACCTGCCTGGACCAACACGTCGGCCAACAGCCCTGGCATCGGCGATAGCAACCATGCACTGGTGTCCGGCGGCGGTTTGTGAGGCATCCATTTCGACAGCGCAGCAGCACGGGGTGACAGCACCATGCATTGAACCGTGGCACCGTTGTGGGCGATGCGCAGCGACAAAGGTTGTGATGCCAGACCCGGCTCGACTTGCGCCGCAAAGGGCTGCCCGTTAACACTGCCCGTCATCAGCACGTGCCCAAGCGGAGTCGTGCTTTCTATGTCGTAGGAGCGCCCCCCGGCAATCACACGCGCTTTGCCCAACGCGTCGTAAGACGCAACACGCACGGGGTGGTGAACATGATGGCCATCGGGAGAAAGCACCATCACCACAAAGTCGGCCTGCATCTTGACTTCACGGCCCGACATCTGCCCCGTGATGCCTGCCGCGCGCCCACGCGCCTTGCGGCGCACAAACGCGGCCAGCGCCACCAAGAACAGCGGGTCGTCATGCTGCACGTCCGTGGTGGCAAAACCGTGCGGGTAATGCTTGGCAATGAAACCCGTGTCAAAGTTGCCAGACACAAAATCGGGGTGCGCCAACAGTGCCGCCTGAAAAGGGATGTTGCTGGCAATGCCGCGCACGACAAACTCATTGAGTGCCGCGCGCATGCGTTCGATGGCATCGGCGCGGTCGGTGCCGTGAACGATCAACTTGGCGATCATCGAGTCGTAGTGCATGGGGATCTCGCCACCCTCGTACACCCCCGTGTCCACACGCACCCCCCCTTTGGCCGGTACCGGCTCGGCAGCTTCCATCGTGGTGGCTGGTGGCGCGTACCGCACCAGGCGGCCCGTGGATGGCAAAAAGCTGCGGTACGGGTCTTCGGCGTTGATGCGACATTCCATCGCCCAACCATTGCGGCGCACCTGCGACTGCGTGAACGGTAGCTTTTCGCCGGCAGCAATGCGAATCATCAACGCCACCAAGTCGAGCCCCGTGATGCATTCAGTCACCGGGTGCTCGACCTGCAAGCGCGTGTTCATCTCCAAAAAGTAAAAGCGCTGGTCGGCGCCCACCACAAACTCAACCGTGCCCGCACTTTGGTATTGCACGGCTTGCGCCAACGCGACCGCCTGCGCGCCCATGGCTTGGCGTGTGGCTTCGCTGATGAAGGGGGACGGCGCCTCTTCGATCACTTTTTGGTGGCGTCGTTGGATGGAGCATTCACGCTCCCACAAGAACACCGTGTTGCCGTGGGCGTCTCCGATCACTTGAATCTCGATGTGCCGCGGGCTTTCGACAAACTTCTCGATGAAAACGCGGTCGTCGCCAAAACTGGTGCGCGCCTCGTTGCGGCAGGCGGTAAAGCCGTCACGCGCTTCTGCATCGTTGTGCGCCACGCGCAAACCCTTGCCGCCGCCCCCGGCGCTGGCTTTGATCATCACCGGGTAGCCGATGTCGCGTGCGATGCGCACGGCGTCATCGGGCAGCTCGATGGCTTCGTTCCAGCCGGGGATGGTGTTGACCTTGGCCAGCGTGGCAAGCCGCTTGGACGCGATCTTGTCACCCATCGCCGCAATGCTGTGGTGCTTGGGGCCAATGAAAACGATCCCTTCGTCTTCGACGCGCTTGGCAAAGGCCTCGTTCTCGGACAAGAACCCATACCCAGGGTGCACAGCTTGTGCCCCCGTCTGTTTGCAAGCCGCGATGATCTTGTCCATCGACAAGTACGACTCCCGCGACGGTGCGGGGCCGATGTGAACCGCCTCGTCGGCCAGCGACACGTGCAGCGCGTCGCGATCGGCGTCGGCGTAAACCGCCACCGTTTTGATGCCCATCTTTTGCGCGGTCTTGATGATGCGGCAGGCGATTTCCCCGCGGTTGGCAACAAGTATCTTTTTAAACATGGTGTGTTCCCGCGGTGCAATCGCCTGCGTGCGCTTCGCACACCAGGCAATTTGGCTTCGCCTCAACAGCCTTGCGGCCGTTGTCACCGCGGTTGGCAATAAGAATCTTTTTAAACATGGTGGGGTGCGTCGCGGCTACAGAGGGATGTTGCCGTGCTTGCGCCACGGGTTTTCAAGTTTCTTGTCGGCCAGCATGGCCAACGATCGACACACGCGCTTGCGCGTTTCGTGGGGTTGAATCACATCGTCGATGTAGCCCCTTGCGCTGGCGATGAAGGGGTTGGCAAAGCGCGCTTTGTACTCAGCCTCACGCGCTGCAATCTTTTGTGCGTCGTGTTTGTCTTCACGAAAAATAATCTCTACTGCGCCTTTGGCCCCCATCACCGCGATCTCGGCGTTGGGCCATGCAAAGTTGACGTCGCCTCGCAAGTGCTTGGACGCCATCACGTCGTAAGCGCCACCGTATGCCTTGCGGGTGATGACGGTGACTTTGGGCACGGTGCACTCGGCGTAGGCGTACAGCAGCTTGGCGCCGTGCTTGATGATGCCGCCGTGCTCTTGGCTCGTACCTGGCAAAAAGCCAGGCACGTCGACAAAGGTCACCACAGGGATGTTGAAGGCGTCGCAGAAGCGAATGAAGCGCGCCGCCTTGGTGCTGCTCTTGATGTCCAAGCAGCCCGCCAGCACCAAAGGCTGGTTGGCCACGACGCCCACCGACTTGCCGTCCATGCGCACAAAGCCGATGATGATGTTCTTGGCGTAGTCGGCCTGCAGTTCAAAAAACTCACCGTCGTCGGCCACCTTGACGATCAGCTCCTTCATGTCGTAGGGCTTGTTGGCGCTGTCAGGCACCAGCGTGTCCAGCGACATGTCGATGCGCTCGGTGGCGTCGCCGCTGCGCCGCACGGGTGGTTTTTCGCGGTTGTTGAGTGGCAGGTAATTGAAGAAGCGCCGCAACATCAGCAGCGCCTCGACGTCGTTCTCAAAAGCCAGGTCAGCCACGCCACTTTTGACGGTGTGGGCACTGGCGCCCCCCAAGTCTTCAGCCGTTACGGTTTCATGCGTCACCGTCTTGACCACTTCAGGGCCTGTGACAAACATGTAAGACGAATCTTTGACCATGAAAATGAAGTCGGTGATGGCGGGTGAATAAACCGCACCACCAGCGCAAGGGCCCATGATCATGCTGATTTGTGGCACCACGCCGCTGGCCAGCATGTTGCGCTGAAACACCTCCGCGTACCCTCCCAGCGACGCCACCCCTTCTTGAATGCGCGCGCCGCCGGAGTCGTTGATGCCGATGACAGGCGCGCCCACCTTCATCGCTTGATCCATGATCTTGCAAATTTTCTCGGCGTGCGCTTCAGAAAGAGCGCCACCAAACACCGTGAAGTCTTGGCTGAAAACAAACACCAACCGGCCGTTGATCATGCCGTAGCCAGTGATGACACCATCACCCGGAATTTTGTTCTCGGCCATGCCAAAGTCGACGCAGCGGTGCTCCACAAACATGTCCCATTCTTCGAACGACCCTTCGTCGAGCAGCAACTCAACGCGCTCGCGTGCCGTGAGTTTGCCTTTGGCGTGCTGCGCATCGATGCGCTTTTGGCCACCGCCCATGCGGGCGGCCGCGCGCTTTTGTTCTAACTGTTCAATGATGTCGTGCATGGTCAGGGTTCCGTGGTGTGCGGGTTAGGTGTCGTCGTCTTCGATGTATTGATACTTGGTTTGCGGCAACGCGCGCAGGGCGTCCACAAAGTGTTGGATCGAGGTGCACTGGGCAACAGGCAAGTGGTCAAAACGCATGGCCAATGACGCGACGGAAACGTTATGGCTTCCACTGCCTTTGGCCGGCCGCAGGTTCAACCACTGCAACGGCACGGCGCCGAGGGGCTCGATCATCAGCGTGTCACGCTGGTTGGAGACCCCAACGCGGCCATCTTCGGCGCGCCAGACAACCAACTCGCCCGCAGGGTCAAAGTTCAACGCTTTGGTCAACGATGGCGAAGTCAGCAGCACGCCACTGCAGGACAGCACGCGACGCGCCTGGGTGAAGCTGCGGTCTTCAAGCTGCGCAGGCCGCCGATCGGTGCTGCGCAACCGAGCCACCACGTCGGCCACCCGAACGCCGTCCAACGCGCGCAGGCACTCAAGGTACGGTGCAAGGTAGGGCTTGGCGGCTTCGATCGGGTCATCCCAACTCAGATAAACCGCACCGCTGATGGCGTGACCCTGCTCATGGCGCACGTCACCAAACCACGACACCCCCCATGAAGCCGAGGGCGCTTGCCATCTGGCGTACAGGATCACCTCGCCCAAGTGGCCTCGCTGCAGGTGCGACGCGTCGCCCTCACCAGTGGTGGGTTGATTTAACGCAAGCACCAGCTTGGCGTGCCCCCCTTGGATGGACTCGATGTGGCTCAGTCCCGGGCTGCGGGGCAATCGGTAAACCACCGTGCAGATGGGACGTTCGTCAGCGTACTGTTGCAGCTCAATCAATGCATGGTCCAGACCCAAAACACGGCCCACGCAGTGCACAGTCCGAAAGTTTGGGCTGCCGCTTACCTTGGCAAAATTGATGCCACGCCGCGACACATCGTCAAGCGTTGCGCCCCAAGCAAACCACTCACCTGCGATTTCAAATCCCGTGGGTGGCCAGTGGGCACCTCTCGCCGGGCGATCATGCGCGACAGGAGTCGGTTTGACGTCGCGCTTCTTGAAGTCAAACCAAGCCATCAGCGAGACCCCTGAGACTCAAAGATCGACAACAAGTGGCGTGCTGCAACCGATGCCGTGAGCACACCGTCAGCAACCTGTTGGCGGGTGGCCTGCAACGCGTTTTGAACGTGCCCATGCGCTTGAAAGTCGTTCAACAACCCGGCGCGGATCACGTCCCACATCCAAGCCTGGTTTTGATCCTGGCGCCGCTTGGCATGGCGACCATCCAGTCGCGCAGCCTGCAACCCTTCTTGCATTTGGGCCCAGAACGCTTCGATGCCTTCACCCTTGAGCGCGCTGACCTGCAGCACGTTGGCACCGGTCCGATGCCCAGCGTTGCCGTGATGCCCCACCATCGTCCATGCACCAGCGATTTGCGCCTGCGCACGGCTGGCTGCGGCGGCGTCGATGTCAGCCTTGTTGACCAGCACCATGTCGGCCAACTCCATCACCCCTCGCTTGATGGCCTGGAGGTCGTCACCCGCGTTGGGCAGCTGCAGCAAGACAAACACGTCCGTCATGCCAGCCACGGCCGTTTCGCTTTGGCCCACACCCACGGTTTCAACAATCACCACGTCGTAGCCAGCGGCTTCGCAAGCCAATAAAGACTCTCGGGTTTTTTCGGCGACGCCCCCAAGCGTGCCCGAGGCTGGCGTTGGGCGGATGTAGGCCTTCTCATGCACCGACAAGTGCTCCATGCGCGTCTTGTCGCCCAGGATGGACCCGCCAGAAACGCTGGAGGACGGGTCGACCGCCAACACCGCAACACGGTGCCCGCGACCGATCACGTGCAAGCCCAACGCCTCAATGAAGGTGCTTTTGCCCACACCGGGTGACCCCGAAACACCAAGGCGCATCGACTTGCCGGTGTGCGGCATCAAGACCTTTAACAGCTCGTCGGCCTGCAGTCGGTCTGTTGGCAGCGTGGATTCAAGCAGTGTGATGGCCTTGGCGAGGGCGCGTCTTTGGCCCTGCAGCACGCCCTCGGCCACTGCCTCCACGGCGCTGTTCACTCAAACTTCTCCACATCCCATCGGTACTGGATTTCGTCGACGCTGTGCCCGCATGGCACAAAGCCTTGAAACTTGAGAAACTGGTTGGCGTGGCTGTCGCGGGGCGCGTTGACAATCAGGTGCCGCTGGGCAATTTGCGCTTCAATCTTGACGTACTCCAGTGCCCGCGTGCCGATGCCTCGGCGCTGATGCTCCGGCAGGATGTGCAAGTGCGCCAAGCGCCAAAGGTCTTCGCCTTCGGGGTACGAAGTTTCAATGCCCACCCGCTCTCCGCCCACCAAGATGAAGCGGGTCGCGATGGGGTCGTAGGTGGCCCGCAGCTTTTCGCGGGCTTCTTGCAAGTTACCCGAAGCAGCCTGCGCCATCTCGGGCATGGTCGCTGCCGCGTAAAAAGCAAACACCGTTGCAAAGTCGTTTTCAGACACGGGCTCGTAATCAACGCCCAAGGCTTGATCCATCGAAACGTCCTTCATGGGTGGGTTTTGAGTGACAGTTTGATTTGCTCGAGCACGTCTTTGGCGCTGGCCGGAATCGGCGTGCCCGGCCCGTAAATACCTTTGACGCCAGCTTCAAACAAAAAGTCGTAGTCTTGCCGTGGCACCACCCCACCGACAAACACGATGATGTCGTTGGCACCTTGCTGTTTAAGCGACTCGATGATGGCGGGCACCAGCGTTTTGTGCCCTGCAGCCAAAGTGCTGATGCCCACGGCATGCACGTCGTTTTCAATCGCCTGCCTGGCGCATTCTTCGGGCGTTTGAAAGAGTGGGCCAATGTCCACGTCAAAACCCAGATCGGCAAACGCCGTGGCCACCACCTTGGCGCCGCGGTCATGGCCGTCTTGCCCCAGCTTGGCCACCATCACTCGCGGGCGTCGCCCATGTGTCGACGCGAATGCCGCGATCTCGCCGCGCAAGGTGTCCCAACCCTCTGCTGAGTCGTAGGCTTTTGCGTACACACCGGTTACCTTTTGAATGTCGGCCCTGTGACGGCCGAATACTTTCTCGAGCGCGTCGCTCACCTCACCCACCGTCGCGCGCGCACGCATGGCCGCGATGCTAAGCGCAAGCAAGTTGCCCTCATCATTGGCGGCCGCCTGGGTCAGTGCGTTGAGAGCCGACTCAACGGCCGCCGCATCGCGGGCAGACTTGATGGCTTTGAGCCGCGCTATTTGCCCATCACGCACTTTGACGTTGTCCACGCTCAGGATGTCGATGGCGTCGTGCTCTTTGAGCTTGTATTTATTGACACCCACGATCACGTCTTTGCCGCTGTCGATACGGGCTTGCTTTTCGGCTGCACTGGCTTCAATCTTGAGTTTGGCCCAGCCACTGTCAACCGCCTGGGTCATGCCGCCCATGGCCTCAACTTCTTCGATGATGGCCCAAGCGCTTTCTGCCATGTCTTGCGTCAGCTTTTCCATCATGTAACTGCCGGCCCAGGGGTCGATCACGCTCGTGATGTGTGTCTCTTCTTGGATGATGAGCTGGGTGTTGCGTGCAATGCGAGCGCTGAACGCTGTGGGCAACGCGATGGCCTCGTCAAAGCTGTTGGTGTGCAAGGACTGCGTACCGCCAAACACAGCAGCCATCGCTTCGACCGTGGTGCGCACGACGTTGTTGTAGGGATCTTGCTCGGTGAGTGACCAACCCGACGTTTGGCAATGGGTGCGAAGCATCAAGCTTTTGGCCTGCTTGGCGCCAAACCCTTTCATGATGCGGCACCACAGCAGCCGCGCGGCACGCATCTTGGCGATCTCCAGGTAGAAGTTCATGCCGATGGCCCAGAAGAAACTCAGGCGCCCGGCAAAGGCATCGACATCCAAGCCCTTGGCCAAGGCCGTGCGCACGTACTCCTGCCCGTCGGCCAGCGTCAAGGCAAGCTCGAGTGCCTGGTTAGCACCGGCCTCTTGCATGTGGTAGCCCGAAATCGAAATCGAGTTGAACTTGGGCATGCGCTGGGCTGTGTATTCGATGATGTCACCGATGATGCGCATGCTGGGCCCAGGCGGGTAGATGTAGGTGTTGCGCACCATGAACTCTTTGAGGATGTCGTTCTGGATGGTGCCACTTAGCAGATCTTGCGCCACGCCTTGCTCTTCAGCCGCCACCACATAACCCGCCAGCACCGGCAATACGGCGCCGTTCATCGTCATCGACACGCTCACCTTGTCCAGCGCAATGCCGTCGAAGAGGATCTTCATGTCCTCCACCGAATCTATCGCCACGCCCGCCTTGCCAACGTCGCCCATGACGCGCGGGTGGTCACTGTCATACCCTCGGTGTGTGGCCAAATCAAATGCCACGCTAACGCCCTGCCCGCCGGCGGCCAGCGACTGGCGGTAAAACGCATTGCTCTCTTGCGCGGTTGAAAACCCCGCGTACTGCCGGATCGTCCAAGGTCGCACAGCGTACATCGTCGCCTGGGGGCCGCGCACGTAAGGCGCAAAACCCGGCAAGGTGTTGGCATTTGGGAGGCCCTGCACATCGGCAGCGGTGTACAACGGCTTGACCGTGATGCCCTCGGGGGTGACCCAACTCAGGGCTCCAATGTCGCCACCAGGCGCCGACTTGGCTGCGGCACGCTGCCAATCACCCAAGGTTGCATCGCTATTTGACATGGACCCTTCCCTCAAAGCTGCAGGGGCTGCCCCTGATGGCTCATTGTTACTCGACGCGCCCACCCGCCAACCGCAACCCCACAAGACGCCGTGCGACGCTTGCATTATCCATAATTATGAATTCAAATACAAGCATCCCTTGACCAGCATGCGTAACAACCACCCACCAGACAACGGTCGTGGATTGCCCCAGCGTCAAACCCCCGTGCCCCTCAACGCCAACCAGCTCCCCAGCGACACCAGTACCCTTGTGGCACCGGAGCCCCTGCTCGGTCGTCGCGCCCTTTACGTCGAGGTGGCCGAGCGCTTGAGGGCTCAAATCTTCAGCCGCACGCTCGAACCCGGCAACTGGATCGACGAACAAAAGTTGGCACTTGAGTTCGGCATCAGCCGCACGCCCCTGCGCGAAGCACTCAAGGTGTTGGCCGTAGAAGGCCTGATCACCATGAAGGTGCGTCGCGGCGCCTACGTGACTGAAATGTCGCTGGAGGACGTGACTCAGGTCTACCACCTGCTGGGACTGCTCGAAAGCGACGCCGCCGCGACCGTCGCAGCCAACGCCACAGACGCGCAACGCGCGCAACTGCACGCACTCCACTTGCAATTGGAAAAACAAGCTCGAAGCCGCGACGCATTTTTTGCCACCAATGAGCGCTTTCACATGGCCCTGCTTGCCATCGCCGGCAACCGCTGGGCCGAACAAACCGTCAACGACTGGCGCAAGGTGATGAAGCTCAACCGCCACCACTCGCTGTTCAAACACGGGCGCATCGCCGATTCATTGTCGGAGCATCGCGCCTTGATGGCCGCCATCGACAAGCGCGACGCTCGCGCTGCACGCAGCACGATGCAAAAGCACTTTCTCAACGGGCTGGAGGCGGCCCGCCCTTGAGGCGCATGCAATGTGAAGCCCTGCGGTGAGCCTCCTGGCTATCATCCGTGCCATGTCATCGATGGCGACGACCATTAGTTTTGGCGTGGCCTCTGCACCCGCCTCTCACCCAGACTCCCTCAAGGGCCATCATGCGATACAGAAACCTCGGTCTAAGCCCGCTGAAAGTGTCCGAACTGTGCTTGGGCACCATGATGTTTGGCGACCAAACCGCCGTCGACGACGCGCGAAGCATCGTGGCACACGCACGCGAGCACGGCGTTAATTTTTTGGACACAGCCGACGTCTACACCTTGGGCGCATCCGAAACCATGGTGGGTGAGTTGCTCAAAGGCACACGCAACGACTGGGTGGTGGCGACCAAGCTGGGCAACAACATGGCTGCACCATCGCATGCAGCTCCCAACCAGTCGCACTATTCGCGCCGCTGGGTGCTTGAGGCTTGCGAATCCAGTCTTCGTCGCATGGCCACCGATCACATCGACATCTACTACATGCACCGGGACTTCAATGGCATGGGCCTTGAAGAGCCGCTGCGTGCCATCGACACGCTTTTGCGCGACGGCAAGATTCGCTATTGGGGGGTCTCCAACTTCAGGGCGTGGCGCATCACCGAGCTGGTGCATCTGGCGCGACAACTCAACATGCCAGGCCCGGTGGTGTGCCAGCCTTACTACAACTTGCTCAATCGCATGCCAGAGGTCGAGTTGCTGGAGGCCTGCGCCCACCACGGCATGGGCGTGGTGCCCTACAGCCCCATCGCGCGTGGCGTGCTGGCTGGCAAGTACACGCCTGGCGCCGCCCCCGAGGCAGGCACCCGCGCTGCACGTGCCGACAAACGCATGATGCAAACCGAGTTCCGCGATGAATCGCTGGTGATTGCCCAAACCCTCAAAGCCCATTGCCAATCCAAAGGCGTGGCCTTGTCGCACTTCGCCACCGCCTGGGTTTTGGCGCACAAAGCAGTCAGCGCCGTCATCGCGGGGCCTCGCACGCTGGCCCAGTGGCAAGACTACTTCGGCGCGCTGGAATGCAAAATCACCGCTGACGACGAAGCCCTGGTGGACAAACTCGTGCCCCCCGGCCACCCTTCCACGCCGGGATACACCGACCCGGCCTACCCACTGCCCGGTCGTTGACAAAACAGCCAAGCGCTGCAAGGATTCACCCCACCCACCCAACCCGAGCCATCGAACATAACTGCGATTGACCCGATACCGTCATGAACCCAAACACTTCTGCTCTTTGCGCCAACTTTGAACACACCGAACGCTACGTCGCCGAGGGTGCCACTTGCTGGGTGGCCCGCAAAATCGAAAGGTAGAACCATGAAGTCCATCATCATCCTCACGCTGGCACTGCTATGCAGCCAAGCCCAAGCCACGGGCCTTGCCACCTGCGATTCGGGGCCCAAGTCGGGGTGGCAAACAGCCGAAACGCTTGAAAAGCAATTGGTGGCCAAGGGCTGGCAAGTGCGCCGCATCAAAGAGGACGGCGGCTGCTGGGAGGTGTACGCCGTGGACGAAACCGGCAAGCGCGTCGAGGCCTACTTTCACCCGGTCACCCTCAACCGCGTGCCTATCAAAGAACGTTGATCGGCAACTGTGGCTACGACGCAGCCCCAGCGCGTGCTGGTGTGGCCAACATGGCAACGCGCCTTGCATGCGGTCATGGGCGTTGCGGTCGTGACAGCTCTGGTCACGCACGAGGGCGGCCCCATCCACGAGTGGGCTGGCTACACGGCACTGGTTGCCGCGCTGATGCGGCTGTTGACGGGTTTGTGCGGGCCGCATGTGGCGCGCTTTTCTACGTTTGTAAAAAGCCCCGTGGACACTTGGCACTATGCCAAGCAAGCATGGCACCACACCGAGCCGCGGCACCTCAACCATAACCCCCTGGGCGCGTGGATGGTGCTCACCCTCTTGGCCACCACCGTCAGTGCGGGAGCTGCGGGCGCGCTGTACGTCACCGAAACGTACTGGGGGTATGAGTGGCTCATCAACTTGCACGCGGCCGCCTCGTGGTCACTGGTGCCGCTGGTGCTGGTGCACGTCGCGGGGGTGTTGCACGCCAGTTGGCGACATCGCGAAAACTTGGCTGCAGCGATGATCCATGGCGTCAAAGCAGCACGCAGCAAAAGCGACATCACCAAGCCTTAGCGCTGGGTGCAGTCACCCGCGGCCATGACCATGCCCTCCACCAACACCGACTTCGCAAACACCAAAGACCCACGCGCCCATGACTGGGTGTTTCAACGGCCATCGTCGACACCCGCACAGTTGGTGTTGCTGTTTCACGGCTACGGATCCACGCCACAAGCCATGGAACCGTTGGCAATCCAAGTGATGCAAGCGTTTCCCGGCGCATGGGTCATCAGCGTTGCGGGCCACCTTCGCAGTGCGCTGCACGCCGGGTTCGAGTGGTTTTCGACGGCGGGCATCGCGGACGACAACCGCCCTGCCCGCGTCGCCGCCGCCATGCCGGCATTTCGGTCTGCCGTTGAGCATTGGCAAAGCGAGAGTGGCATGACAGCACACGCCACCTGCTTGATCGGGTTCTCTCAGGGCGCCATCATGGCGCTGGAATCAACGCAAGATCCTCAACCGGGTGCTGACTTGGCGGGACGCATCGTGGCTTTGTCAGGGCGATTTGCCACCCTACCTTGGCGCAAGCCCCCCGCCACCACCGTGCACATGATTCACGGCAAGCAAGACGCGGTGATGCATTACGGATTGACCGTGCAGGCCGCTGAGCACTGGATTGCCATGGGTGCTGATGTCACGGCCGATGTCATCCCATTTTTGGGTCATGCTGTGAATGACGAGGTGGTAGCTCTCACCATGGAGCGGCTCACCACCTACATCCCGCAGCGGCTTTGGGACGAAGCCCAACGCGCGAACCCAGAATAGTATTGAGCTAGGCGCCACGTTAGAGTGCACGCCTGTTCAAACACTTGAGGAGCGCAAGATGGGGTGGTTTAGCAAGTCCAACGACGGATTCTTTTTGGCCACGGTCGAGCCTCGGGGCGAAGGCGCCAGCGTGGCGCAGTACCTGGGGCTGGTGAACGGCGAGGCCATCATTGGCGCCAACATCTTTCGCGACATGTTCTCGTCGGTACGCGACGTGGTGGGCGGCCGTGCAGGGGGCTACGAGCGCGCCTTGGCAAGTGCGCGCGACGCGGCGCTGGATGAGATGAAATCAGCCGCCAAAGAAATGGGGGCCAACGGCATCATCGGCATCGACTTCGACTACGAGGTGCTGGGCGAAACCAACGGCATGATGATGGTGACCGTGAGCGGCACTGCGGTCAAGATGGCGTGACGATTGAGACGCGGCGCAGGCACCCAAGCCGGGTCGGCTGCGCCGGCTCATGCCTCCGCTACCGCGTCGGAACGGTGAGATAGCGGTTCAAGATGTTGCGCGTCATGGCTTGCGCTCCCGGATTCAGCCGTTGAGGGTAACCGGGGTAAGCCTGAAAATCATCCAACCCCCACGACCACTGCATGGAACCCGTGGCAAACACCTGCGCACCGCTGTTATGGGTGTAGAAACTCATGTTGGCATTGCGTAAAACTTGCGTTTGGGTGCCGTTGGCATCGCTTACGTTGGCGATGTAAGGCGAGACACCCATGACGGTGAAGTTGTTGGCACCCACAGGGATACCCGCTGTCTGATCCACTTCGTACCCCAACAGTCCGGCTAGGCGTGTACCAGCGCTGACACCCGTGCCAAGGCATATCCAACCCGGGCAGTTGCTGACAACGATGTCGCCATCAACAGGGTCGTAGTCGTACTGCACCCCCACCAACCCAGCCTCGGCGCGCCCCAAGTTGCGCCACAGCGTGGTGGCACTTGCCGTGCCGATCAACGGATCGTCAGACACCCAATACCGATAGCCCACCATGCGCCGGTTGGCCGCACCTTGTGCGTCGGGCTCCAGGCGCACCTGCCAATAGGCCGTGTTGGCGCCCAAGAAAGCCATGTTCACGCCCGCGTTGCGCGCGCCCTCAACGGCGTCGTACATGCTGCGCGTCCAATACTCGTCGTGACCCACTGACAAGAAAGCCCGAAACTGCGGCAGCCGCGTGGCCCCTGCGACGTGCGTATCGATGTTGGTGCTGTACAGAACGTTGTAGCCTTCGCGTTCCAAGAAGCGAACGGTATGAAACTCCCACGAAAAATACTGACCTGCGCCGTAGGAGGATCTTGGGTTGAACGGTCGGTTCAGTGACACCGCTCGCGACTGGCTCCCCCAAACGTTGGTGGGACTTTGGTAGTAGCTGTAGCCTCCGTAGTCGTTGTAGGCCGCATACGTCGTGAAACTGCTCTGGAACATGAAGTCTGCGCGCCTTGCGTCGTCCCGCACGACAAAAACAATGTACGACGATTTTTTGGTGTTGTTGGTGGTGAGCTTGGCCAAATAGACGCCGCTCATGGCCACCGTCGGGTCGGCTGCGGTCGGGATTGGAACATCCACCACGCCGCCACCCGCTGCCCAATCGCACTCCACCATCGCGACCACCGGTGCAACCGTGCAGTCGTTGCGTTTAACACTGGTTCCTGCGATGGTGGGCATGACTTTTCGACCGCCGACACCGCCGTACCAACCCGTGCGATAGACGTCGATGGTGTAGCCCGGGTCAGCCGATGGATTGGCCACTGACACATAAAACTTGATGGACCCACCTCGATTGACGCTTGTTGCCGACGCGTAGCCCAAAATCTCACCGTCAAAAGCATGGGTGGCACCATCAATGCGCCAATGGGACGAGACCCCGTCGGCAGCTGTTTTGGCGTTTTCCAAAACCACGGGGTTGCCAATCGGCGGAGGGCTTGGTGCGGCGCTGTCTTGGTACACCTCACAAACCTTCGCCACGCCAGGTGCGGGGTCGACGCCGTCAAACCAAGACGTCGTGCAAGCAATGCCAATGTTCAAGTTGTAAGTCGTTTTGTAGTACCAGCCCCTAGACGCATTGCCGTACCTCAGCTGTCGAACAGCGCCATCTCCGAAAGAAATGGCACCGCCCTGCGGCGCAACGTTCACCCATCCAGGTACCGCAGGTGCTGGTGCTGGTGCTGGTGCTGGTGCTGGTGCTGGTGCTGGTGCTGGTGCTGGTGCTGGTGCTGGTGCTGGTGCAGGTGCAGGTGCAGGTGCAGGTGCTGGTGCTGGTGCTGGTGCTGCGGCAACGAAGTAGCCACAGAACTTTCCGATGCCGGGCGCCGGGTCAAACGGAAACTGCAACACGCTGCAAGTGCCGCCATTGGTGATGGATGTTTCAACCCACTCACCGAACGTGTCGAGGTTGCCGCGCCCAAGCCTTACGCGCCGGGTCTCGCCCGGAAAGGAAAAGGTTGAGCCCAAATCGGCCAACCATGCCCACGTACCAGCTGGTGGTGTAGGCGCAGGTGCAGGTGCGGGTGCGGGTGCGGGTGCGGGTGCGGGTGCGGGTGCTGGTGCTGGTGCTGGTGCTGGTGCCTGCACAAAAACTTCACATGTCTTGGCGACGCCTGGCGCTGGGTCAACACCGTCGAACCAACTTGACGTGCAGGTCACACCCAAATTTTGGTTGTAGGTGCCCTTGTAGTACCAACCCGCTACAGCGTCGCCAAATCGAAGTTGCCGCGTGTCGCCGTCGGCGAAAGTGATCGCAGCACCTTGACTGGCGACTGGGACCCATGCTGGGCTCGCCGGTGGCTCGGGAGGCTGCAAGACCCTGTCGTCTTTGTCGGGACCACCTGACCCGGCTGCGGCGTTTGGCCCGCCATCGTTGCCGCCGCCACATGCGCCCAGCGCCAAACATGCCAAGAACAGGGGTGCTAACGAAGCTGCACTGCGCATAAGCTCTCCACCTAAGAAGCCGAACGCTGGTCTCCGACCGACCGAGCCCGCATCGTAACAAAATGCAGCCATTCGGCAGGCGCTGTCACGGCAACGGAGCGGTCACCGTAAAAGCATTGCGTGTCAGCGGGTGTGTAAAGCGCTGATCTCCCAGCGTCAATGTGTTGTCAACCAGCGTGGCAATCGGCATGCGGGACCAAAATAAAAAGGCACCGATGTTTTCATCGGTGCGTGCGGCGATGGCAACTCGTTTGTCGTCCATGAGGTGCAACTTCACGTCGGCGCTCATGCGCAAAGGCTCGCCGCCGCGAAGCAGCGAGTAAGTGCCGTCCCCATACTGCGACGCATCACGCCACAGCAGATCTCGGTGCCAGAAGGCCACCGGTACTGGGTTGGCAACGACCAACGTGGCGGGTGCGCCATGCGTGTGGGCGACATGGGCGTGCACCAGCGCCTGGGCTCGGTGCGTGATGAGCCCATTGCCAGCGACGTAGGCCACCATGGCCGCCACGCAAGCCACCGCAGGCGCACGCCAGTTGGTTTGCCCACGTCGCTCTCGACGCATTGACACCCACACCCCCAGAATCAATGCGGCCCAAAGCCAAACATCGATGATGAAAAGCGTGTTGGCTGCAAACCATTCACTGGCAAAAGGCTCCAACAAACGCACCCCATAGCTGTTGAACCAATCCAGCAGCGGGTGGCTGAGCGTGCCCAGGTAGGCAAGCAACAACAACCAACCCGGCCTCACCGGCAGGCGGGCGACAGGCCGCTTGCCGTTTGCGCCCTGGCGCCGGTCAAACACCACCATCAGCAACGTCAACACGAGGGGCAACAAAACCAAGGCAATCGGTCCGTGGGTGATGCCTCGTCGCAAAGCCAGTGACTGCGTGCCAAGCAGCGTGGTCACGGCATCAATGTCAGGCAGGTTGGCCGAAATGATCAGTGTCGGCATGGCCAATCCACTTTTCTTTTTGAGGCCCAATTGCCCCAACACGGCACCCGTCAGACTGTGCGTTACGTTGTCCATGCTGCGTCAGCGCAACGCACGTTGCACAATGGCGCGCAGCGTGCTTTGCTCTAGCGCGGGAGCAAACAGCTTGGCGCGACGGCCAACTTCTAGACTGAGTTGGTTCAGCCAAGCTTTGTCGTCCCTTGCGCGCAGCAGCAGACCCGCCAAGGCAGCGTCGTCACCCACCGCAAAGTAGCCGCTGTACTGGGCCCCCAGCATGCCCACATTGCCTGGGATATGCGACGCCAACACCGGGGTGCCACTGCAGGCTGCCTCCATCACCACGTGAGCCCCGCCCTCCATCACGCTGGCATGCACCAGAACGTGGGCCCGCCGTATGCGTGCAAGCGTGGCCGCGTGAGGCAGCGCACCCAGCCAGCGGTAGTTTCTTTGAGCGGCCGACAGCATTTGCGCTTGCTGCGCCAAAGCCTTGTCCAATGGCGCGCCAACGTGATCAAAAACGATGTCGGGCCGCAACGCCAAGCGTTGCATGGCGCGCATCATCGTGAGCGGGTCTTTTTCGTCGCGCAAATGACCCACCGCCAACGCGCGCAGCCGCAAGCCGGTTTTGACCAAGGGCGTGCGCGTGGGGGTGGATTGATAGCAGACGTCGACTTTGGGTTGGTGGACGCTTGGCACGTCCATGCGCGCCTGATCTTGAAGAACAATCAGACGGGTCGCCAGTGCCAGCGAGTGCCGTGCCTCAGCGTCGACCCGAATGTCACGGTAAAGGTCGGTGCCCGTCAACGCAACAATCACTGCCTTACCCGGGAAAGCAGCCGCAAACGCCTTGATCGAGGGCGCCGATCGGCGGGCATGCAGCGCCAGCATCACGTCACAGGGTTCACCTCGCCACTGGTCGGTGAGCTGCACACGATAATGGGGTGACAGCATCTGCGCCCAACGCTTGGCGGTTTGCCAATTGCCATTGTTGGCGGCCGCCAAGGCTGGCGTCACGAGACACACCGTAACCGTTTGGGGCCTGGCGGCGACTTGTCGACTGGTTGTCACGGGCATGGAGTTGAAATTGCGTGGCAGGATGAGAGCTTAGCGCCTTGTGGACATGAACCCTTCAGATCTCGAATCATCGTCACACCAAGCCCGCCACGGTGACGCGGCTTGGCTGGCCCATGCCTTGGCAAACACGCGCAGCCGCACCCTGGCCATGCTGGCCGCTTGGCGCGACCAGCGTGGCCACGACATGCCCGTTGACTACGATCCAAGCTTCAACCCCATGCAATGGGAGTTCGGGCACGTCGGTTGGTTTGAAGAATGGTGGCTTGCACGAAACAGCGAGCGACACTTGGGCTGGCAGGCCAACCCCGAGGCCGCGCGCACGCCCTCCATTCAGCCACGCGCCGACAGCTGGTACAACTCCAGCACGGTTGAGCACAGATCGCGTTGGTCGTTAGGTTTACCATCGATGCAAAGCATCGTTGACGACCTGCAGCACCAGCGAAACGCCACGCTTGACTTGCTTGCGGCAACGCCTCACGACGACCACCAGCTGTACTTCTTTCGACTTGTTTTGCTGCACGAGAACATGCATGCCGAGGCCTGGGCCATGATGGCACAAGCACTTGGCATCGACCCAGGTGACGACATGTCGCGTCGCGTGCCACGTCGCACCCTGCAACCCCAGACACTCGAGGTACCCGCCACCCGACTGAACATCAACAGCGCGCCGATGGGCTTCTCGTTCGACAACGAGCTGGGCACCAACACCGTTGACGTCGCCGCCTTCACCATCGACGCTGCGCCCGTGGTTTGGTCGCAGTTTTTGCCATTCCTCGAAAGTGGCGGCTACCAAAACCAACAGTTTTGGACACGCGCTGGTTGGGCTTGGCGACAAGGCAAAAACGCCACCTGCCCCCGTTACGTGAAGCAAACCCATCGCGGGTCGTGGCAGCAAAAGCATTTCGACCAGTGGCGCCTGATCGAGCAGAGTGACCCCGTTTCGCACGTCACATTGCACGAAGCCCAAGCCTGGTGCCGCTGGGCTGGTCGACGGCTGCCCACCGAAGCACAGTGGCGGGCGGCTCAAAGTGCCAGCCCTCGGTTCTATTGGGGGGATGTATGGGAGTGGACAAACACCCCCTTTGCCCCTTTCGACGGTTTTGAGGCGCACCCCTATCGCGACTACTCGTTGCCGTGGTTTGACGGTCGCCCGGTACTCAAAGGGGCTTCTGTTTTGACGCACCCGACCATGAAACACCCGTCCTATCGCAACTTTTTTGAACCCCAGCGCGACGACGTGATGGTTGGCTTTCGGACTTGTTCTCCCCCAGCAGCCTGAAGGGTCGCTCTAACGCTTGCCTGCACGGACAGCTTGCATGCGGTGTAATCCACAACTCCTTAACCCCCATTGCTTTGGAGTCTTCATGATCAAGTTTTCCACTTCCATGACGCTGCGCGGTCTGATGACCTGTGCGCTGCTCGCCACGGGTGCGCTAGCGCACGCTCAAACCGTGTTTCGTGTCACCACCATCCCCGAAGAGGCCGCCACCGAGCAGGTGCGCAAGTTCACCCCACTGGCAAGCTACCTTGAGCGAAAGCTGGGTGTCAAGGTTGAGTTCACACCCGTCAGCGATTACCCTGCTGCCGTTGAGTCACTGGTGAACAAGAAAGTTGACTTGGTTTGGTTTGGCGGTTTTACGTACGTGCAAGCCAACATCCGCTCGGGCGGAAAAATCGTCCCCCTTGCGCAGCGCGAGGAAGATACCCGCTTCCAATCCGTCTTCATTGCCAAGACTGATTCAGGCATCAAGACCCTGGCAGACATGAGGGGCAAACAAATTTCGTTCGGTTCGCAAAGCAGCACGTCGGGCCACTTGATGCCGCGCAGCTTCTTGCTGCAAGCCGGCATTGCCCCCGAAACTGATTTCAAACGCATTGCCTACTCGGGCGCCCATGACGCCACCATCGCTTCGGTGGTCAGCGGCAAGGTTGATGCGGCTGCACTGGACATCACCGTCTGGAAAAAATTTGTGACCGAAAACAAGGTTGACACCAAAGCGGTTGACGTGTTCTTCACCACAGCGCCTTACTTCAACTACAACTGGTCGGTGCATGCAGACATGCCAGCCGCGATGCGTGAACGTGTCAAGCAGGCGCTGCTGGACATCGATCCCAACACCCCGGATGGTAAAGAAATCTTGCAGCTCAACCGAGCCACGCGCTACATCGCCACCACGCCAGACAACTACAAGGGCATCGAGGCTGCGGCCCGCAGCGCTTCGCTGTTGTAGCCTCTAAGTTGTTCACCACGCCATGAAAATCATGCTCAGCGGCGTGGCCGCACGTCACCCAGCGGCCCGCGCGGGCGCAGCACCTGCGCTGGGGCCCCTGGACTTGCAAGTGGCTTCCGGGGAGCACGTGGCGGTGATTGGACCTTCGGGTGCGGGCAAGACAACGCTGTTGCAAGTGCTGGCCTGTGCACTGCCGCCCATCGCTGGCGACTACAGCATTGACGGCACCAACCCATGGACATTGCCCAGGCACGCGCTGCAAAGCTTGCGGGGACGTCTCTTCATGGCACCCCAGGTGCCGCCGCTGCCACCACGCCAGCGCGTGGTGACGTCGGTGCTGGCCGGCAAGCTGCCGGGTCAGTCGCTGGTGGCCAGCCTTCGGTCACTTTTTTACCCCAGCGACATCCCAGGAGCGCACGCTGCGCTCGAACGCTTTGACTTGGCCGACAAGCTTTTCGAGCGTGTTGACCGGCTCTCGGGCGGTGAGCGCCAACGGGTGGGTCTGGCGCGCGCGCTGTTGGCGCCAGCAACCCTTTGGTTGGTGGACGAGCCGCTGTCTGCACTGGACCCTACCCGCGCGCACCAAGCCATCACCACGCTGCTGAGCGCTGCCAGCGAAGCCTCTCGCACGCTTGTTACCACGTTGCACCAAGTGGAGGTGGCGCTGGCGCGGTTTCCCCGCGTCATTGGGTTGCGCGACGGTCAGCTCATCTTTGATTTGCCCGCCCATGCAGTCACACGCGAACTCCTCGCGCGTTTGTACGACCAGCATGAAGATGAACTCCATGGTGCGGCGCCTTTGGTTGACGAAGCGCCAATCGAGCCATCGACCCCCGCAGCGATGCATTGCCGATGAACTCAGCGCTTGCCCTGTCAACTGCCCCAACACGAGACCCTGCTTGGGTCTCGCGTCTGTTTTGGGTCGGTGCGGGGCTGGTGCTGCTGTGGCCCCTGATGGTGGCCACCGAGTTTCGCCCCTGGATTTTGTTTGAGCGCGACAACATGCGCATCAGCGCCAAGTTCATTGGCAGCTTTTTTCCACCGCGGATCAACGGCGAATTCCTGGTGATGGTGGCACGCGAAACGTGGCGCACCGTGGCCATCGCCACGGCGGGGGTGGCGCTGGCATTGCTGGTGGCCATCCCGCTCACGCTGGTGGCCACAAGGGTGCTTTCCATTTCAGCACTGTCGGGCCGGATGGCGACGCTGCCAACGGTCGCGCGACAAGCGGCACGCTGGGCACTGATCATCTTGCGATCGATCCCCGAGCTGGTTTGGGCGCTGGTGTTTGTGCGCGTGGTGGGTTTGGGGCCAACGGCTGGCGTCTTGGCCATCGCGCTGACTTACGGTGGCATGCTAGGCAAGGTTTATGCCGAAATCTTGGAGTCGGGCGACACGCAGGCATCAGCCACCCTGCTTCGCAACGGCGCGAGTCGCCTTCAATCCTTGCTGTACGCGGTAATGCCCAACAACGCAGCCGAGTTAACAAGCTACACCGTGTACCGATGGGAATGCGCCATTCGCTCGTCCGTGGTGTTGGGGTTCATTGGCGCTGGCGGCCTTGGCCAGCAACTTGACAACTCGATGAAAATGTTTGAAGGCGGTGAAGTGGCAACCATGCTGCTGGTGTTTGTTGCCTTGGTGGCGCTGGCTGATCAGGTTAGCAGTGCCTTGCGTCGCGCGTTGGGATAGGCCGCACCCATGCAACACCAAGCCGCCAATCAAACCTATCGCCTGCCTCCTCGCTTGTTCAACGCGAGATGCACGGGGTGTTGGATTGTGTTTGGCGTTGCACTTTTGGTGTTGACCAGTTTTTGGTCGCTGGACCTGAAGTGGGGCGAGTTCTTGTCGGCCGATGCAGCCCGCAGCATGGGTCGTTTTGTGGCGGAGTTTTTTCCGCCCGACATCAGCGCCGCGTTCAGCCGCAAGGTTGTGGTGGGCGCATGGGAAACGCTGGCCATGTCTGCACTTGGCACGTTGATCGCCGCGGTAGCGGGCCTGGCGCTGGCGTTGCCAGCGAGTCGCCAGCACGCGGGCGACGCGGCCTACGCGCGCGCGCCCACCAGGCTTTTGCTCAACGCCCTTCGATCCATCCCCGAACTGGTGTGGGCCGCCTTGCTGTTGATCAGTGCCGGTTTAGGGCCTTTTGCAGGCACCATGGCTTTGGCACTGCATACCACCGGCGTTTTGGGAAGGCTCTTTGCCGAAGCCATCGAGAACGCGCCACCCGGCCCCAAAACAGCCCTGCGCTCGCAAGGGGTGGGCGTTGTGCGCGTTTTCTTTTACGCCACGTTGCCTCAGGTGCTACCTCAACTTTTGAGCTACACGTTGTACCGGTGGGAGAACAACATCCGAGCCGCTGCCGTGCTGGGGGTCGTTGGCGCGGGTGGCCTGGGTCAACTCCTGGCGTTTCACATGGGTTTGTTTCACATGAACAAGACCGCAACCATCTTGTTGGCCATGCTGGTGTTGGTAGCGATTGTGGATGCCACGAGCTACGCCAGCCGACGCTGGATGACGCGATAAGACTGGCACGGATCAGCGTGGCACTGCCAAGGTTCGCAACGGCATGGAGCCCAGCCTTGAACGCACTCAACCAAACTGGTGCATCGCCCTGATCTTGTCAGCCTGCGCCATCGCGCTGCGGTAGCCAACTTCAACCATCAACTCTCGATGCGCGCGTGACACGCTTGCGAAGTAGCCCGAATCGGGGTGAAGAAGCACATCCGCCAGTCGCGCATCGGGCAACGTCAAGGCACGCTTGCGCATGTCGGCGTCGCGCCAACGTTCGGTGCCTGGAGGCGCTTTTTCTTCGTGCGCCGAAGCGTCTACCGCCAGCACACGCTCGGCGCCAAGTTGGCGCGCGATGCGCACGGGAAGTGGCTGGTAGCCATCGGCGTCTGTGTGCAGGTCTCCGCGTATGCGCACGGGTGTCAGTTGCCCCTCAATGGCGCTGGATGCCGCCACGGCCACCGACGCATCACCTGCGGTGAAGGCCACCATTTGGTTCAAGCTTTGGTTGTAGCTCACGCTCACCATCGCGGTGGGCAAGTCTTGAAGGCGCTTGCCGTCAATCTGAGCGTGCACCCAATCGGCCACCCCGAGCGAGCTCAAACGCCCCGAACCCGACAATGCCAAGCGACCGATGTCCCAAGGCTTGACGTTCATCGTCAGCTCAATCAACGCATCGCTGCGCATGCCAAACGCACGCAGCACGCCCACCACCGCCCCAATGGATGAACCCACGATCACATCGGGCGTTAGCTTTAGTTCGTCCAATGCTTTGAGCACCCCGACGTGGACACCCCCTCGAGGTCCACCCGATCCCAAGACCCATGCTGTTCGCGGTTTTTTTGCCAATGGCCGTGCCTGCGGCGCGTCATCGCCCGCATGATCGCGGTCGGGCACCAGCGAGCACGACGCGCCAAGCAGAGCGCAACCTGCCACAACAAAAGCCCGACGTGTCGGGGCGTTTGGTTCGTGATGGGCATTCATCCTTGTGCCCAAAAGGCCAACCCAGCGCCCGCCAACGCATAGGCTGCGCTGCCACCCAACATGCCTACGGCGCTGACCCAAAAAAACGTCCAGGCACGCATGCTTGTCATCGCCATCAGGGGGTTCACCACGGCGTAGGGAATCAGCGGCGCCAAGCGCAGCAACAACAAGTAGCGAATGCCGCGCTTGCGAACACCCTCGTCGACTTTGGCCCACCAGTCAGGAAACCGTTGTCGCCACCGGTCGCGGCCGAAGCGTCGCGCCACCAAAAAGATGGCAGTGGCGCCCAACGAGCTGGCCAACGTGATCAATGCAGTGGCAATGCCAGCGCCAAACACGGCCCCGGCACCCAACGCCAAGACTGAAGAGCCCGGCAATGAGACGGCCGACAAAAAAGTAAAGATCAAGAAAAACGCCAGAAGGGTCGTGAACGGATTTGACAAGTACCAAATGTTGCCATGCATCACCAGGCTGTGCATCCACTGGTGAATCAACGTCCAACCGTTGGGCGACGCAAACAGCACAAACGCGAGCAACGCCACCGCCGCAACCAACGCCAGCAAAGCGTGGGGCCGCCGAAGCAACGGTGCGAGGAGTTGATGGACGACGAATGAGCCGGGCGACATGGGACTTTGGATTCAAGGGAGAGTCGACACAGCCGACAATAAGTTGCAAGCCCAACTTGCATTGTGTCGTGCAACGGTGCCAACCAACAAAAACGGCGCCCGAAGGCGCCGTTAAGCGACACCAACAACGGGTTAACGCGTATCCAGTGGCTTCACATCGCGGCGAACAGCGCCACTGTAAAGCTGCCGCGGACGACCAATTTTGTATTCGGGGTCACCGATCATCTCGTTGAGCTGAGCAATCCAACCCACCGTGCGTGCCAGCGCAAAAATCGCCGTGAACAAGGGCACCGGGATGCCTATGGCGCGTTGCACGATGCCTGAGTAGAAGTCGACGTTGGGGTACAACTTGCGCGACACGAAGTAGTCGTCTTCGAGCGCAATTTTTTCAAGCGCCATGGCCAACTTGAACAAGGGGTCGTTGCCCAGCCCCAGCTCACCGAGCACCTCGTGGCATGTCTCACGCATCAGCTTGGCGCGGGGGTCGTAGTTTTTGTAAACGCGGTGCCCAAAACCCATCAATTTGACGTTGGAGTCTTTGTCTTTGACCTTGCTGATGAAGTCTCCGATCCTCTCGACGCCGCCGTTGCGCTGAATACCTTCGAGCATGTTGAGCGCCGCCTCGTTGGCCCCGCCGTGTGCTGGGCCCCACAAACAGGCAACGCCGGCTGCAATCGCTGCAAAGGGGTTGGTGCCAGACGAACCACACAAGCGCACCGTCGAAGTCGACGCGTTTTGCTCGTGATCGGCATGCAAAATAAAGATGCGGTCCAGGGCGCGCTCGAGCACCGGGTTGACTTTGTAGTCTTCGCAAGGCACGGCAAACATCATGCGCAAGAAGTTGCCTGAGTAGCTCAGCTCGTTGCGTGGGTACATGTACGGTTGGCCAATGCCGTACTTGTAGGCCATGGCCACCAGCGTGGGCAACTTGGCAATCAATCGAATCGCCGAGATTTCACGGTGCTTCGGGTTGGTGATGTCAGTGCTGTCATGGTAGAACGCCGACAATCCGCCCACCAAACCCGTCATCACGGCCATGGGGTGCGCATCGCGGCGAAAGCCACGCAAGAAAAACTGCATCTGCTCATTCACCATGGTGTGCTTGGTCACCAGGGTGTGAAAGTCGGTGCGCTGCGTGGCATTGGGCAAATCGCCGTAAAGCAGCAAGTGGCAGGTGTCCAAGAAGTCGCACTGTGTCGCCAACTGCTCGATCGGGTAACCGCGGTACAGCAGTTCGCCTTTGTCACCGTCGATGTAGGTGATGCTCGACTGGCAAGCCGCCGTGGACAAGAACCCGGGGTCGTACGTGAACTTGCCCGTCGTTCCGTACAGCTTTCGGATGTCGATGACATCGGGGCCTATCGTGCCCTTGTAAACGGGCAGCTCGATGCTGGGGCTGCCGTTTGAAAACGACAGTGTGGCCTTGGTGTCAGATGGCGTCATCGCATATCCCTTCGTTCTTGGTTCACTCGCATTAAATTCAATACTGCGCAGACGTCATCCCGCGCCAACTCATCTTGCGGCTCGGTGCGTTGCAGCAACAAATCCAGCAGATCAGGATCGTCCAGCGCCATCAGCGCTTTGAATCCTTCAGCCTGCACTGGCGTTAACGCATCGCCGTGCCGTGCAAAAAATCGTTGAACAAACAAATCACATTCAAGCAGTCCGCGTCGCGCCCGCCACTTCAAGCGGCTGAGGTCGTCAGGGTGCAGCGTGGTGGCTTGCATGTTTCAGGGCTTACCTCTAGATGGCGCGGCGCACCATCATCTCTTTGATCTTGCCGATGGCCTTGGTCGGGTTCAACCCCTTGGGGCATACATCGACGCAGTTCATGATGGTGTGGCAGCGAAACAAGCGGTACGGGTCTTCGAGGTTGTCCAAGCGCCCCGCCGTGTCTTGGTCGCGGCTGTCGGCAATGAAGCGGTACGCTTGCAGCAAACCCGCCGGCCCCACAAATTTGTCGGGGTTCCACCAAAAACTGGGGCATGCAGTGGAGCAACTGGCGCACAAAATGCACTCGTACAAACCGTTGAGCTCGTCGCGCTCTTCGGGCGACTGCAAGCGCTCTTTCTCGGGCGGTTGCGTGTCGTTCACCAAGTACGGCTTGATGGAATGGTATTGGTTGAAGAAGTGCGTCATGTCGACAATCAGGTCGCGCACCACAGGCAACCCCGGCAGCGGCTTGAGCACCACCGTCTCAGGCAAGGTGAGCATGTTGGTAAGACACGCCAGCCCGTTTTTGCCATTGATGTTCATGGCGTCGGAGCCGCAAACACCTTCCCGGCACGAGCGCCTAAACGTCAGGGACGGATCCATTGCCTTGAGCTTCATCAGCGCGTCCAGCAACATGCGCTCGGAGCCATCCAGCTCGATCTTGAGCGTTTGCATGTAAGGCTTCGCGTCTTTGTCCGGGTCGTAGCGGTAGATTTGAAAGGTGCGTGTTTGGCTCATGGTGTTCTCGGTGGGTGGCGCGTTGACGGTCGCAGAGATGGCGCGACGGCCTAGAACGAGCGCACCTTGGGTGGAATGGACTCCACCGTCAGTGGCTTGAGGTTGACGCCTTTGTAGTCGAGGCGATTGCCTTCGCTGAACCACAAGGTGTGTTTCATCCACACCGCGTCGTTGCGACCGTTGGGGAATTCGGAGGTGTCGCCGTAGTCGTCCACCGAATGGGCCCCGCGACTCTCGTGGCGCGCCGCAGCCGACACCATGGTGGCCTTGGCACATTCGATCAGGTTGTCCACCTCAAGGGCCTCGATGCGGGCTGTGTTGAAGACCTGGCTCTTGTCGGCCAACATGATGCCGTCCACGCGTTTGGCAAGCGCGTTGATTTTTTGCACGCCCTCGTCCATGCTGGCTTGTGTGCGAAACACGCCTGCGTGCTGCTGCATGGCGGCGCGGATGTCGTTGGCAACGTCCTGCGCGTACTCGCCGCTGGTGGTGCCATCCAACTTGGCCAAACGGAAGAGCGAGAAGTCAGCCGCGTTTTTGGGCAACCCTTTGTGCGACGTTTTGCTGGCGTGTTCAACAATGTGGTTACCAGCGGCGCGGCCAAACACCAGCAAATCAAGCAACGAATTGGTGCCCAAGCGGTTGGCGCCGTGCACCGACACGCAAGCGCATTCACCCACGGCGTACAAACCGTTGACGATTTTTTGCGACCCGTCAGGGGCCGGTGCCACCACTTGCCCGTGGATGTTGGTGGGGATGCCGCCCATCTGGTAGTGAATGGTGGGCACCACGGGGATGGGCTCTTTGGTGATGTCGACGTTGGCAAAGTTGTGCCCGATCTCAAACACGCTGGGCAGGCGCTTCATGATGGTCTCGCTGCCCAGGTGTGTCAGGTCGAGCTGGATGTAGTCTTTGTTGGGGCCGCAGCCGCGCCCCTCTTTGATCTCTTGGTCCATGCAACGCGAGATGAAGTCACGCGGCGCCAAGTCTTTGAGCGTGGGGGCATAGCGCTCCATGAAGCGCTCGCCGTTGCTGTTGCGAAGGATGGCGCCCTCACCGCGACAACCTTCGGTTAGCAGCACACCGGCGTTGTGCACACCCGTGGGGTGAAACTGCCAAAACTCCATGTCTTCCAGCGGCAAACCCGCACGGGCCGCCATGCCCAAACCGTCACCGGTGTTGATGAAGGCGTTGGTGCTAGCCGCAAATATGCGCCCCGCGCCCCCCGTGGCCAAAAGCACAGTCTTGCCTTCAAAAATGTGCGTCTCGCCGGTTTCCATCTCGAGTGCCGTGACACCCACCACGTCGCCGTCGGCGTCGCGGATCAGGTCAAGCGCCATCCACTCCACAAAAAACTGGGTGCGCGATTTGACGTTTTGCTGGTACAGCGTGTGCAGCATGGCATGGCCGGTGCGGTCGGCCGCAGCGCACGCGCGTTGCACAGGCTTTTCGCCGTAGTTGGCGGTGTGGCCGCCAAACGGGCGCTGGTAGATGGTGCCGTCGGGGTTGCGGTCAAACGGCATGCCCAAGTGCTCAAGCTCGTAGACCACCTTGGGCGCTTCGCGGCACATGTATTCGATGGCGTCTTGGTCGCCCAGCCAGTCTGAGCCCTTGACGGTGTCGTAAAAGTGATAGTGCCAGTTGTCTTCGCTCATGTTGCCAAGTGACGCCCCGATGCCCCCTTGCGCAGCAACGGTGTGCGACCGCGTGGGGAAAACCTTGGACAACACCGCCACGTTGAGCCCAGCACGTGCCAGCTGAAGGGATGCGCGCATGCCCGATCCACCGGCACCGACGATCACCACATCAAATTTTCGCTTTGCAACAGATGCCATTTCAGATTTCCAGTTCACATTGCTCGATAACAGCGATGCGGCTCAAGAGGCCACCGAGGCGGCCGCGCACCGCTTTTTGGCGTGCAGGGACCATCACAGTCGCCACAGCACCTGCACAGCCCAGCCGGCACAGCCCACCAGCCAGCCCAGCGTGACCACTTGCAGCACCAGCTTGACACCCGCCGGCTTGACATAGTCCATCCAGATGTCGCGCATGCCCACCCACACGTGCATCAGCAAGGCAAGGATGACGATGAAGGTCAAGAACTTCATCCACTGCTGCGAAAAAATGCCAGCCCATTTGGCGTAACCCATCTTGGCGCCAAACACGACCTGCACCAACAGCACCAGCGTGTAAACCGCCATCAACACCGCCGTGATGCGCTGCGCGAGCCAATCTTTCAGCCCGTAGTGCGCGCCCACCACCAAGCGCTTCGAACCATAATTTTGTTGTGCCATAACCAGCTTCAATTAAAAAGAACCCACAGCGGCCGCACGGCCGCTCCGAAGGCCGCTGGGCCCCCTCGGGGGGCAGCGAACGAAGTGAGCGTGGGGGCCATCAGTACCAACCAAAAAGCTTGCCCATCAGGATGAGGGTTAGGAAGACGCTCAGACCGAGCGTGATGAGCGCCGAGATACGCCCCTGCTCTTTGCTCACACTGTGCGTCATGTCCATCCACAGGTGGCGCACCCCTGCAATGAAGTGGTGCAGGTAGGCCCAAATGAGCGCCAGGCACACCAGCTTGATGAAGAAGCCAGGGAAGATCCACAGCCCTTTGGAAAAGGCGCTCAAAAAAGTGTCGTATGAAATTTCGGACGTGACGCTTTTGTCGAACATCCAGATCAACAGCGGCATCAGGGCAAACATCAGCAAGCCACTGGCGCGGTGCAAGATCGACACGATGCCCGCAGGCGGCAAACGGTACTGGATCGCCTCGGGCAAACGCATGGCCTCGCCGGGGCGGACTTTGGGTCGGGTTTTTGTCGTGGCTTCTGCCATGTTGGTGCCGCAAAGTGTCAAATAGCTTTTGATTCTATGTCCGTGCTGACCTCGAACACACTTCAGGGTTGTCAAGGCAGCACACGCCGAGCACCCATGCGCGGGTTGCAGTCGCCCCCAGGCGCCAAACCTTACGTAAAAACGCGCAGGCTGGGTTTGAGCCCACCCAGTCCAGGGTTTGGTGGTGAACGGTCTGGGTAGAACGCAACGGTCTGTCCACCGCCTGACCTAAACTCTGCCGTGGGTGTAGCCAATCAGCCGCCCACCCCCATTTTTTAACTCTGACTCAAGGAGTCTTGCCCATGTCCACCAAGAAGCCCGCTCGCGTTGCCGTTACCGGCGCCGCAGGCCAAATTGGCTACGCCCTGCTGTTTCGCATCGCCTCGGGTGAGATGCTTGGCAAAGATCAGCCGGTCATTCTTCAGTTGCTGGAGATCCCCGACGAAAAGGCGCAAAAGGCACTTTCCGGTGTGATGATGGAGTTGCAAGACTGTGCCTTCCCGCTGCTGGTGGGCATGGAAGCGCATAGCGATCCGATGACGGCCTTCAAAGACACCGACTACGCCTTGCTTGTGGGCGCCCGCCCCCGCGGCCCCGGCATGGAACGCGCCGACTTGCTGGCCGCCAACGCCCAGATTTTCACCGCCCAAGGCAAGGCGCTTGACAGTGTGGCATCGCGAGGCGTCAAGGTTTTGGTGGTAGGCAACCCGGCCAATACCAACGCCTACATCGCCATGAAGAGCGCCCCAAGCCTGCCGCGCGAGAACTTCACGGCCATGCTGCGTCTCGACCACAACCGTGCGCTGTCGCAAATTGCGGCAAAAACGGGCAATCCTGTTGCCAGCATCAAGAAGATGGCCGTTTGGGGCAACCACTCACCAACGATGTACGCCGACTACCGTTTTGCCACCATTGACGGCAAACCCGTCAAAGACATGATCAACGACCAGGTTTGGAACAAGGACACTTTCTTGCCAACCGTGGGCAAGCGTGGTGCCGCCATCATCGAGGCACGTGGCCTGTCGTCGGCCGCATCGGCAGCCAATGCTGCCATCGACCACATGCGCGATTGGGCCCTGGGCACCAACGGCGAATGGGTGACCATGGGCATCGCCAGCAATGGCGAGTACGGCATCCCCAAAGATGTGATGTTTGGCTACCCCGTCACCACCGCTGGCGGCAAGTACACCATCGTCAAAGACTTGCCGATTGATGCCTTCTCGCAAGAGTGCATCAACAAAACGCTGGCCGAATTGCAGGGCGAACAAGACGGCGTGAAGCACTTGCTCTAATCCGATTCGAAAGGTGTCGGTGCGCTGCGTCAGCGCGCCGACCCCCTCAAGACTCGATGATCTCAGGCCACTCGGTGTGAAACCACTGCCCTTCGGGGCGGTCCACACGCTCATAAGTGTGGGCGCCAAAAAAGTCGCGCTGCGCCTGCAGCAAATTGGCAGGTAGACGCTGTGTGCGCAGGCTGTCGTAGTACGACAGCGAAGCACTGAAAGCCGGCACCGGGATGCCCGCCAGCACCGCCATCGACACCACCTCGCGCCACGGCTGCTGCGACTTGTTCATCAAGTCTTTGAAAAACGGCGCCAACATCAGGTTGCGCAGCGTCGGGTCTTCGCGGTAGGCCTCGGTGATCGTGTTTAAGAACCGTGCACGAATGATGCAACCGCCACGCCAAATTGACGCAATCGTTCCCAAATCCAGTGCCCAGCCCTTCTTCTCACCCATGCTTTGCAACAGCCCCAAGCCTTGGGCATAGCTGACCACCTTGGACGCGTAGAGCGCGTCATGCACTTTGGCAATCAAAGCCTCGCGGGGCATCGTGATCGCTCCGCTGGGGCCTGACAATTGTTGGCTCGCCACCATGCGCAGCGCCTTGTGCGACGACATGACACGGGCCTCGACTGCAGCGTTGATGGTGCTAACCACGACACTGTTTTCGGCGGCGTTGATCAATGTCCAGCGGCCCGTCCCCTTTTGCCCCGCCTTGTCCAGGATCAAGTCGACCACGGGCTTGCCTGTTTCGGGGTCCAATTGCGCCAAAGCACGGCCCGTGATTTGAATCAGGTAGCTTTGCAAGGGCCCTTCGTTCCAGCGGTTGAACACCGCCGCGATGTCATGCGTTTGCATGCCAGCAGCTTGGAACAAGTGGTAGGCCTCGCAGATCAGCTGCATGTCGCCGTATTCGATGCCGTTGTGCACCATCTTGACAAAATGCCCTGCGCCGCCGGGGCCCATGTGGGCCACGCAGGGCTCACCGTCAACCCTCGCCGCAATGCTTTCAAACACCGGCCGCAACACCTGCCACGTGGACACCGGCCCTCCCGGCATGATGCTGGGGCCCTTGCGAGCGCCCTCTTCGCCACCTGAAACGCCAGCCCCTACAAAACGCAAGCCCTTGGACGTCAGCCACGCATCGCGTCGCTCGGTGTCGGTGTACAAGCTGTTGCCGCAATCAACCACGATGTCGTCGGGCGACAGCAGTGGGATCAAAGACTCAATGACCGCATCCACCGGGGCGCCGGCCTGCACCATCACCATGATGCGTCGGGGCAGCGTCAAGCTATCGACAAACGCCGCGAGCGTCGTGGTGGCCCGGATGTGCTTGCCCCCGTGCGCGGCCACAAAGGCCTCGGTGGTGGCCGTCGTGCGATTGAAAACACTCACCTGAAAGCCTCGGCTTTCAATGTTGAGCACCAAGTTTTGGCCCATCACGGCCAACCCAATCAAGCCGATGTCACTCTTGTCGTTCATGCAGTCTCCTGGCGGCCTGCAGTCCCTTCGACTGCGGCGCGACCGACAACGATAGCAGCACCACCATGCCGCGCGACCAGTGGCAACTTGAAGCCAGGGCGTTCACAATCGAGACTTGACAAGTGCTCAACCGCACGCCATGCCACCCCAGGACGCCGCCATGCATCCCAGTCAAGCCCTTCTCGAACCCAACGAGCGCGCCCACAGCGACTTGCCCGTTTGCGATCACTACGCCGGTGTTGAAGACCGCATGCGCAAGGCGCTGGCGCTGCAACACGAGCTGGGCCCCGTGTTTGACGTGACGCTCGACAACGAAGACGGTGCACCCGTGGGCGGCGAAACGGACCATGCGCACATGATCCAAACCATGCTGGGCGGCAGCTTGAACCACTTTGGGCGGGTGGGCGTTCGCATCTTGCCGGTCGAACACCCCAAATTTGACGAAGTGCTTGCCATTGCCGTGGGTGGCGCCACCAAGCCAGCCTATGTGATGTTGCCCAAACCCGTGGGCGTGGCCGATGTCCAGCGCTGCGCGGCCGCGTTGGACGCTGCTGGCGCTGCCAACGTCCCGCTGCACGCGTTGGTCGAGACGCACGGCGCTTTGCGCGAGGTGCAGGCACTTGCCGCCCATCCGCGCATCGAGTCGTTGTCGTTTGGTCTGATGGACTTTGTCTCGGCCCACCGCGGCGCCATCCCTGCCAGCGCCATGTCAGCCCATGGGCAGTTTGACCACCCCTTGGTGTTGCGCGCCAAGCTCGAAATCGCGGCGGCTTGCCTCGGGCATGGCAAGGTGCCGTCGCACTGCGTCGTGACCGAGTTCAAGCACCTCTCGGCCCTTGAAAAAGCCGCAGGCCGCGCGTGTCGTGAGTTGGGCTACACCCGCATGTGGAGCATTCACCCCGCGCAGATCCGTCCCATCGTTGAGGCCTTCACGCCCAGCACGGCCGAGGTCGACTTGGCGATTGACATTATTTTGGCGGCCCAGGAGGCGCAATGGGCACCCATCAAGCTCCACGAAACCTTGCACGACCGGGCCAGTTACCGCTACTTTTGGCGCGTGATCGAGCGTGCGCACCGCACCACGTTCACGCACGGCCCCCAACTGCCCGAAGAGGTTCGCAGGCGCTGGTTCGATGCCAGCCCGGCTGTCATGCCGATGCACGCGCAAAACAACGTGGGTCGCCGCTGAGCAACGGGCACCCCCCATCACGGCAACGCCCGATGAGCACCCCGAAGCGCATTACTTCACGCCAAGTGCAAGCCCAGCGAGCGTCTGCAACGTCCTGCTACGAGTGTTTGATGTTGGCTGCACCCAAATCCCCATGGCTGGTCTCAAAATGACCACCGCTGCAAAAACCTTTGCCTTCACTCACGGAGCCCCCCTATGTCAAGACACGCAATGATCGCCACGGCCGCTTTGATCGTCGGCCTAACCGCCGCCACCTATGCCACCGACGCCGTGGCCAAGAAAGAAAAGCAACTGCCGCCGTCCAAGCAATTGGCGGCAGCGTCGCCCGAGCAATTGCACGCCTACAAATTGGTGCATCTGGGCGACTACCAGTGCGAGCTGGGTCAGTCGCTGGCCATCACGCCCCACAAGACCGAGGGCTACGCTGAAGTGGCCTTCAAGCGTTACCGCTTCACGATGAAGCCCGTGCTTTCGTCAACGGGCGCCGTTCGCTTGGAAGACGTATCGGGGCGCACGCTGATGGTTCAAATCGCCAACAAGTCGATGTTGCTGGACAACAAAGTCGGCCAACGCTTGGTGGACGATTGTGTGCACGCTCAGCAAAAGTCAGCGGCTGAAACGGCACCCAAGGTGGGCTTGCTTAGCAACTGACAACCGCTGCTTTACGAGGTTAGGCGTGCTGCTTGCGACGGGCAGCACGCACGCGTCGCCACAGTGTGAAGGCGATGGTCAGGTTGAGCAAGTTCCAACCGATGCCGTTGATGAACGCTGCGTCGTACGAGCCCGTCAAGTCAAATATCTTGCCTGACAGCCATCCCCCCAGCGCCATGCCAATCAGCGTGGCCGTCAGGGCCGCGCTGACGCGCACCGCCACATTGGCCACCGGAAAATACTCCCGCACGATGATGGCGTAGCTCGGCACGATTCCGCCCTGGAAGAGCCCAAACAGCATCGAAATGATGTAGAGCGACACCATGCCGTCAAACGGCAAAAACAACAGCAGCGCCAACCCCTGCAACGCCGACCCCAACATCAAGGTTCGCAGCCCACCGATGCGATCACAGATGGCGCCCGACAGCAGTCGGCTCAGCACCCCAAAACCCAGCATCAGCGACATCATCTGGGCACCACGCGCGGCGCCGTAGCCCAAGTCGCTGCAATAGGCCACGATGTGAACTTGCGGCATGGCCATGGCCACGCAGCATGACACCCCGGCCAAACACAGCAACGCCAGTGCGCTGTTGATCGACATGCCGAAGGGCCTCGAACGATCCAACGCCATGCCGGGTGGCACACCCGTTGCCGCGCCGGTTGACGCAGCCAATGGCGTCGCGTTGGTGGCGGCAGGGTCTGCAACCGTTGGCAGCACCGCGCGTTTGCGCAGCAACAACGCCAGCGGCGGCATCGTCAAGGCACAAACGGCTGCAATGACAAGGTAAGTGCTTCGCCAGCCATGCTGCTCAACCAGGGTTTGAACCACAGGTGGCCAAATCGCCCCGGCCACGTAGTTGCCGCTGGCACATATGGCCACGGCAATGCCACGTCGCTTGTCAAACCACAGCGACGTGTCGGCCACCAGCGGCCCAAAGGTGGCGGACGCCCCCGCAAAGCCTATCAACACGCCGTGCACCAGCGAGAACGAGCCAATGCCGTCGGCGGTCGAAGCGATGGCGTAGCCACTGGCCAAACCCGTGGCGCCCACCAAGGCCGGCACCATCACGCCAAACCGATCCGCCAAACGCCCCATGAACAAGCCGCCAAAACCGAAACCAATCATCAGCGCGGTGTACGGCAGTGAGGCGTCTGACCGTCCCACCCCAAACGTGGCCTGCACCGACGGCAGTATCACGGCGACAACGTACATGGCACCACTGCCGATCGTCATCAGGCCCAGCGACGCCGCCAACCTCAGCCAAGACTCACGGCTGTCGGGGTTGATGGTCTCTGCTGGCGTCAAGGGAGGGCCGGTTGTCAGGGAGTGATGCTGCGAGCGTATGCCCTCAGCGAGTCAAGGATGTCGCGTGCGCGCAGCGTGGCTGGCGCGTCATGGCCTGGCAAGTCCTGGCTCATCTCGAGCGCATCGAGCGAGGCCAAAAATTCACTGAGCTTGCGTGCCCCCATCGTGCCGTCCACCAACTTGGCAACACGATGGGCGCGCCAACGCGCTTGGTCGGCTTCATGCAGCGTGTGGGGGAAGTTTCTGGCCCGAAATCGAAACACCAGCTCTTCCAACCGGTCGTCATGAAACATGGGGTGGTGGTCGGCCATGGCGTCTGGGGCCATCGAGCGCAAGCGTTGCAGTTGGCGGCGGTCGCCATCATTCACAAAGCCGCCGTACAAGTCCTCGTCGACATCGTGCGGCGCCAAGGCCGGCGCTGTAAAAACCTCGGGCCACACACCCGCCATCGACGCCACTTTGGTGGCAGCCACCTCCGCATGGCGGCGCGCTTGCGCCACGTCGATGTTCCAGCGCGCGGCCACCTCGTCACTCAGGGTCTTGAGGTTTCCAATCACCATGGGCGAGCGGTTCAACCGAATGGTCTTGACGGGCAGGCGCGTCTGGCCTTCGGGCAAGGCATCAGCACGCGCAAAAAGGCGCTCTTTGATGGTGGCGGCGCTGAGGTTGAACAACTCAGTCGGGTTGTGCGCCAGGTCCCAAACAATCAGCTCGTTTTTGTTGTTGGGGTGCGGCGCCAGCGGCCACACCAAGGCGATGCATCCACGGTCGGCTGCGTAGCGCCCCGAGATGTGGATCAGCGGCTCGCCCCGCATCTGTGCACCCGCGATCTCGTCCATCACCGCTTGCTTGCGACGCAACTTCAGGGCGAAGTCCCACAACCGAGGCTGTTCTTGCTTGACGCGTCGCGCCAGCGCCAAGGTGGCGCGCACATCGGCCAAGGCGTCGTGCGCGTCGGCATGCTCAATGCCGTTGGCACGGGTCAGGTGCTCGAGCTTGAAGGACGCTCGCCCGTCTTCGTGCTTGGGCCACTGCAGCCCGCCCGGGCGCAAGGCATAACAAGCACGCAGCACATCCATCAGGTCCCAGCGCCCGCAGTCGTTTTGCCACTCGCGGGCGTAGGGCTCCAGCAAGTTGCGCCAAAACAAAAACCGGGTGACCTCGTCGTCAAATCGCAGGCTGTTGTACCCCACCCCCACCGTTCCGGGCTTGGACAAAGCCTTCATGACGGTGTCGGCAAATTGATACTCGGGCACGCCCCGCGCCAGCGCCACGCTGGGGGTGATGCCGGTCAACAGGCAGGCTTCTGGGTCGGGCAGCGAATCGGGCGCGGGTTGGCAATAGACCACCACGGGTGGCGCCACCTCTTCCAGGGCCTCGTCGGTGCGCACGCCGGCAAACTGGGCGGGTCGGTCGGTGCGCGGCACCCGGCCAAAGGTTTCGTAGTCGTGCCAGAAAAAACTGAGCTTGGAGAGCGATTGAAGCGCCATGGTTGGCACAATAACTGATGAAACAGCCCGGTTCAGCCTTTTGAAAGGTTAACCCGGCACAATCAGACCTCACCACCGCCAACCCCCCGACGCACACCATGACCCACGCCTTCGCCTCCACCCAAAAAGCACTTCCTGGCACCAAAGGCCGCTTTTTCTCGCTGCCCGAGCTGGCCAAGCAATACCCCAACGTCAAGCGGCTGCCGGTTTCGATCCGCATCGTGTTGGAGAGCGTGCTGCGCAACTGCGACGGCAAAAAGGTCACGGCGGCGCACGTCAAACAGCTGGCCAACTGGAAGCCCAAGGCCGACCGCAGCGACGAAATCCCTTTCGTGGTGGCGCGCGTGGTGCTGCAAGACTTTACCGGCGTGCCGCTGCTGGCCGACCTGGCCGCCATGCGCAACGTCGCCGCCGCCATGGGCAAGAACCCCAAGACCATCGAGCCCTTGGTGCCGGTCGACTTGGTGGTTGACCATTCGGTGATGATCGATCACTACGGTGGCAAAGATTCGCTCGACCTCAACATGAAGCTCGAGTTCAAGCGCAACCAAGAGCGCTACGAGTTCATGAAATGGGGCATGCAGGCCTTTGACACCTTCGGCGTGGTGCCCCCCGGCTTTGGCATCGTGCACCAAGTCAACCTCGAATACCTGGCACGCGGTGTGCACAAAGACAAGGCGGGCACCTATTACCCCGACAGCCTGGTGGGCACCGACAGCCACACCACCATGATCAACGGCATTGGCGTTGTGGGCTGGGGCGTGGGCGGCATCGAAGCCGAAGCCGGCATGTTGGGCCAGCCGGTTTATTTCCTAACCCCCGACGTGGTTGGTTTCGAGCTGACCGGCAAGATGCGCGAGGGCTGCACCGCCACCGACTTGGTGTTGACGGTCACCGAGATCTTGCGCAAGCACAAAGTGGTGGGCAAGTTTGTTGAATTTTTTGGCGAAGGCACACGCACCCTGGCCCTGCCCGACCGCGCCACCATTGCCAACATGGCCCCCGAGTACGGCGCCACCATGGGCTTCTTTCCGGTTGACGAGCGCACGGTTGAGTACTTTGAAGGCACCGGCCGCACCAAAGACGAAATCAAAGCGTTTGAGGCTTACTTCAAAGCGCAAGGCCTGTACGGCGTGGCCAAGGCCGGCGACATCGACTACACCAGCGTCGTTAAGCTCGATTTGTCCACTGTGGCACCCAGCCTGGCCGGCCCAAGCGCCCGCAAGACCGCATCGAAATCACCCACTTGTCCAAAAAGTTTGGCGAGCTGTTCAGCCAGCCCATTGCCGACAACGGTTTTAACCAACCCGCCGCCAAGCTGCATCAAAGCTTCAAGACCGCCAGCGGCTTGGAGATCAAAAACGGCGACGTGTTGATCGCCGCCATCACGTCGTGCACCAACACGTCCAACCCGGGCGTGTTGTTGGCTGCAGGCCTGCTGGCCAAGAAGGCTGTTGACGCTGGCTTGACCGTCAAAGGCCATGTCAAAACGTCACTGGCCCCCGGCTCGCGCATTGTGACGGAGTACCTCACCAAAGCGGGCTTGCTGCCCTACCTGGAGAAACTCGGCTTTGCCGTGGCGGCTTATGGCTGCACCACCTGCATCGGCAATGCGGGCGACCTAACCGCTGAAATCAACGAGGTGATCACCAAGAATGACTTGATCGCCGCGGCCGTGCTCTCGGGCAACCGCAACTTTGAAGCGCGCATACACCCCAATCTCAAGGCCAACTTTTTGGCCAGCCCACCGCTGGTGGTCGCCTACGCCATCGCCGGCAACGTCAACGTCGATTTGATGACGCAGCCTGTGGGCAAAGGCAAAGGCGGCAAAGACGTCTTCTTGGGCGACATCTGGCCCACCAGCGACGAGGTCTACAAGCTGATGAAGTTTGCGATGAACGCCAAGGCTTTCAAAGAAAACTACGGCAACGTGTCCAAAAACCCCGGCAAGTTGTGGGAGGCCGTCAACGGCGTCAAAGGCCAGGTCTACAACTGGCCCAAGAGCACGTACATCGCACAGCCGCCCTTCTTTGACGGCTTCACGATGGAGCCCAAGATCACGGCCACGGGCGTGCAAGCGGCGCGCATCATGGCGCTGTTTGGCGACAGCATCACCACCGACCACATCTCACCCGCGGGCGCCATCAAAGAAGCCAGCCCGGGCGGCAAGTTCTTGGTCGACAACGGCGTGAGCAAGGCCGACTTCAACAGCTACGGCGCGCGCCGTGGCAACCACGACGTGATGATGCGCGGCACCTTCGCCAACGTGCGCATCAAAAACCTGATGATCCCCGCCAGTGCCGACGGTGGCCGCGAAGAAGGCGGCGTGACGCTGTACCAACCGTCAGGCGACAAGATGTTCATCTATGACGCCGCGATGAAGTACATGGCCGCTGGCACCCCGACGGTGATTTTTGCGGGCGAAGAATACGGCACCGGCTCGAGCCGCGACTGGGCCGCCAAAGGCACGCAATTGCTCGGCATCAAAGCCGTGGTGGCGCGCAGCTTTGAGCGCATTCACCGCAGCAACCTGATCGGCATGGGCGTGCTCCCTTTGCAGTTCAAGGGCAACGACTCTTGGGAAAGCCTTGGCATCAAAGGCAACGAGAAAATTGACGTGGTATTGAACAGCACCGTCAAACCCCAAGACGACGCCCGGCTGGTTATCACGTCAAGCAACGGCACCAAGCGCGAGGTGAGCGTCAAGCTGCGCATTGACACCGCCATCGAGGTGGACTACTACAAACACGGCGGGATCTTGCCGTTTGTGTTGAGGCAGTTGTTGGCGGCCTAAAAGCATGAAAGCAACCTTCCAGGGTGCCACCGTCGCCCAAAGTGATGACGTGGTGGTGGTCGACGGCGAACACTACTTCCCAAAGGCCAGTGTCAACATGGCACTGCTGCTTTCAAGCAACCATCGCAGCCGCCATGCGCAGTACGGCGATGAGACTTGGTACTCGCTGTTGGTGAACGGCGAAATGCTGCCCGAGGCAGCTTGGACGTACGCCAAACCGAGTGAAGCGAGCGAGCCCCTGAGGGACCGCATCGCGTTCACACGTGGGGTTCAACTCGTCAGTTGACGCTCAAGGCTGTTTGATGGGACCTGGCTCGCCGGGTGGCAAGCGCAGCTTCTTCTTGGCCTTGTTCACGCCACGGGTGGTTGCTGCTGCGCCTTTTTCAACGCCCTTGGCGCCACGCTTCACACCACGAGCGGTGGCGTTTTGAGCCTTGGTTGCCGTGCCAGTCACGGCGCGGTCGGCCGTCTCGACTTTGTCTTTCACGGTGTTGGCTTGCACGGCTGACGAGAGCGCCATCGCACAAATACCAACAGCGGCAACTAGGGTTCTGAAATTCATGTTCAACCTACTCCTGCGCAATGAACGGTGGGAGCCGCGATCCTACCAATGAACGCAGTTGGTTTGACGCGAGCAGGTGGGCGACGTTCAGTGGGACAATGGGAACCAGTAGAACCCCATCGCAGGAGTCCCCGTGGATCTGAAAGTGCCGATCAAGATTTTTGACGAATTGTCAGAAACCATCATTGAGTCCACGGGCTCGCTGGACATGGCCAGTGGCGAAATTCGCTCGGTCGAGTACGTTGACCACAACGTCGACACCGATGGCTTTCCGGCCGACAGCCAAGATTACGAGTTCACGATGGGTATGCTGTCCAACGGCAAGCAAGACGTCGAGTTCAGCGTCACGGTGGACGTGCTCAACCGCAAATATTCGGTCACCCCCACCGAACTTCTCGAGATCAAAGGCCGTGCGGCCAAGCTGTTCTCAGGGCAAACGGGCGACACGCCCAGCGTCACGCCCATCAAGAAGGTGAAGCCTCGCCGCGAGTGACGCTGGTCGCATCAGCAGGTCGCGGTCTGCGTTAAATCGACAACTCAAACGCCTGCTCGGCCACGGCTTTGCCGTTGATCTGCACTACCACGCTGTGCCGCCCTGCATGGTATTTGCGCGTTGTGACCTCGCGCAATGAATGCGTTTTCTGCAGCACCACTTGCGCACCGGCATCCAACGTCATCACCCATCCTTTAAAAACCTTGGGTGTGGTGCTGCCGTTGGCCTTTTGATGCTGCACGACGTAATCAATGAAAAGCTTCTGCGCCGCCTTCGACTTTGACGTCAGCGTGATGGTCAACTGCAACGTATCGCCCACCGCCACTTGACGCGCTGACAACAACAACTTGGCTCTGCCCTCAAACGCCTGGCCTGCACCCCACAGCGCCAGCATCGGAGCGTGGCCATCTTTGATCAGCGTGCGGCTGGCGTGCTTGAGCAACGCGCTGCGCTCAGGCGTCGACCCTTCGAGGTACTTCGCAACCCATTTCACCACCAGATCAGGATGGTCTTTGGCGATGTCATTGAGGTGGTTGGCCACGCTGCGGCGCACGTAGTCGCTGCTGTCGTCTTGCAACGCCGCCAGGATGGGCAACGTCGGTGACGGGTCGGCCACCAACGATTGCAAGCGCAACCCCCAAGGCAACCGCGGCCTGCTGCCCTCACTGGCCAGGCGGCGAACGTGGGCGCTGGGGTCTTGCGTCCAGCCTTGCAGGGTGGCGAACACCAACGCAGGGTGTTCAACAATGAAAGGCCTGATCGAAAACTCTGCGGTCAGTCGCTGGGTTAGCGCATGCAGCGCCTTGAGCGCACGCTGTGGATGTGGCAGACCTGCAAGCGCCACAAATTCGCCCAGCGGCCAGATGATCCAGCCGGCCAAGCCGTCGTTCACGTCGCTGCGCGCGCCCGCGAGCCCATCCACTGCCACAGGTGGGCCCAAAGCCGCTTCGAGCAAGCTGCACGACTTGGCAAACTGCGTCGCCGTGGCGTGAGGCAACGTGGCTTGCAAAGCCTTGGCAATCTGCACCGTCCGGGCCTTCATCTCCAGCAATTCCAGCCCGTCCAAAGCCAATCGCTCGAAGGCCTTGCGGTCAAACTTGGCGTCAACCGCTTGCAGCCGACGGCCTGCACTTTGCACCAGGGCGGGGTTCAATAAATTTTTGAACGGCTCCATCGCTTTGAATTATTTAGTGGGTTGTGGCTGAACGCGTCGGGATCGTATGATGCCCCATCCAATTGGAGGCAACAGTCTCAAGAGCACCACCATGATCGTCGGCATGAACCACTTCACCATCATGGCCGAGGACGAGCAAGCCACGCTCGACTACTACGTCAACTTGCTGGGGCTGCGCGTGGGGCCGCGCCCCGACTTGGGCTTTCCCGGCGCTTGGCTCTACGGCGAAGGCCCCGCCCCCATCCTGCACATGTACTTTGGCCGCCCCATGCCCACACAGCGCGCAGGCGTCATCGACCACATGGCCTTCACCTGCACCAACCTCAAAGCCGTCAAAGCGCGCTTTGACGAACGCAACATCAAATACGACCTGCGCCAACAAGCCGGTGCTGGCACCTGGCAGTTGTTCAGCTTCGACCCCAACGGCGCCAAGGTGGAGCTGGACTTTGACCCAAGCGAGACGCTTTAGGCGGGCGCTCGCTCGCCGCGCGCCAAGCCGCTAGATCGGCACCAACCATCCCCGGTAGTGCACCAGCAGCCCGATGCCGGGCAAGGCGATGGGCACATCAAAGTGAAAGCGTCCACCCTCGCCCCACTCGCGGGCAATCGACCGAGGCGCCAGCGCCAAAGGCAATCGCAAGGGGCCCAGCCACCAAGCACGCATCACCATGCACAAGCCCATACTGTCGCTGGGCAAATCAAAGGCAAAGTGCAAGGGGCCGAATGACTCTTGCAGGCGGCGCCCACGCTTGCGCAGTCGGCTTTCAAACGCTCGGCCAGCAAAGTCACGACGCCACGTCTCGACGCCATCGCGCTCGGTCATCAGCACATGTAAAGCGTGTGTGCCTTCACTTGGAAACCGCATCACCCAAGCCACCAACCTTGCCAGCGGATGGGTGCCACGCGTGACGACGGCCTCGCCCGCTGCACCTGCACTGCGCAACACGTTGTGCACCGCCCTCAGGCTGCTTGGCAGTGCGTCATAGGCGGGGCCCATCACCCGTTGGTAGAGCGACGGCTGCTGCGCCAACTCACGCTGCTCATGCTTGATCGACAGCGCGTCAAAGCTGGGCGCAAAGTGCGCCAATGAAAGCAACATGCCTGCGTCGCCCGCGCCCGCCTTCAAATGGCCCTCAGCCAGCGCGTTCACTAGAAGGGGTGCCGCCATGGCGGGTATCTCGGGGCCGTCGCCGTCGCTGGCCACCAGCGTCCAGCGGCGCTCAACACGCACGCGGTCCCGCCAGCCAAACACTCGGACAAGCATGCCCGAACGGTCACTGCCAAGTGTTTGGGTGATGCCCTGCAAAGGCAACAGCCATCGCGCCATGCTGCGAATGGACGTTAACCAACCCCAGCGCACCAACCAGCTCACCCCCCAAAGTGCCCCATTTTGAAATGCCAACTCGGTGCCAGCCTTGAAAGTTGTCGCGGGTTCACCCAACACGCGCTTTGGCAACAAGGCCAAGTCAGGCACGTCGCACAATGCAACCCAACGCTGGCCCAGTGAAGGGCCACCATCCAACGAAAACGCTTGGCGTTCAAGCCATTGCCATCCGTGCGCAAGCTGCCATCGCCCGCCGCGCCAAAGGCGCAACGGCTGCCCCACCCCATGCAGGATGGCAGCGGCCACCGACGCGCCGGCTGCCGCGCGATTGGACGCACTGATGGCCACTTCAATCGCCGAAACCCGCTCCATGCCTTGCACCAGTTGCCGCACCACGCTTCCCGACAGGGCTGGCACGCTGGAGGCACCCGTCACCACCACCACACCAGCCGCTTGCGCCGCTTTGTTCAAGGCCTCGATGCCCAATACAAACTCACGCGAATCGGCCAAGTCAAAGTAGTGCACACCCGCGACGATGCAGGCCTTGGGCACATGCCAATCGCTGCCTTGAAACGGGCCCGCAGCATCCACCAAGACTGTTGGCTGAAACTGCGCAAGGGCTTCGACAACACCCGTGTTCCGGTCGACCACCACCGGGCTGAGCCGCGCACCGCCCATGCACAGCGCTTGCGCCTTGCCAAGATCTCGGCCCGCCACCAAAACGTCGTGCCCGGCCGCTGCGAGCCGCAAAGACACCCGTGCGCCAAAACCGCCATAACCCCCCAGCACCAACACCCGCATCACAAAACGCGATCCATTTGGTCGGGCGTTGGCATCCAGCAAACGTCACGGCGACCAAAGATGCGGTAGCGATGGCGTGCCACAAAACGGTAGAAAGGGTCACGCACCAAGCGGGGAACCACGCGCGCCCAGGCCAGCGCCCGCCACGGCCAACCCAAGTCAGCGTAGATTGACAGCACGGCGTCTGAATCAGCCAGCACACTTTCGCCCTGCACCACAATCATCGTGCTGGGGTTGTTAGGGTCGATGCCGTGTTTGCGGTACAGCGCCTGCCCAACGTCACCTTGCATGGAAGCCAGGCGAAAGCGGCAGCGCTTGTCATAGCGCAGCACAAACTGCGCGTTGGCTGAACACAGCACGCACATGGCGTCAAACACGATGATGGGGCCTGCATGGTGCGGGTCAACCGAAGGCGCGGCCGTCAAATCATGCACCTTTGCTTGCGGGGGCGGGCCTGCATTTTCACCCATAACTCAGCGCCGTCGTCTTGCCCCTGAACACTCGGTACGCATAAAGCGAGTAAAACGCGATGGCGGGCACCGTGATGGCGGTACCCCAAAAAATGGCCAGCAAGGCGGCTGGCGAGCTGGCGGCTTGCCATACTGTGAGGCGGTCCATCACCACGTAGGGGTAGACGCTGTAGGCCAGCCCCAACCCGCCCAGGACAAACACCAGCACCACCAAGGCAAACGGCACCCAGCAAAGGGCGCCCAGCACGCGCTTGGACTTCAACACCGCAAGCGTGGCACCCAACGCCACGGCGGTGGTGAGGGGGATCGGCAACAAGCCAATGAAGTTGGGCATCGTGAACCAGCGCTCGCGCACCGTGACGCTGATCCACGGCGTGGCCAGCGATATCAACACCATGCCGATCACAAACGGCAACCACGCCAACCGCGCCCAACGCACGGCCCGCTGCTGCAGCGCGCCTTCACTCTTCATGATCAGCCACGCAGCACCCAGCAGCACGTAAGCAGCGGGCAAGGCCAAGGCAATGGCTGCCGCAAAGATCAGTGCGCCCGTGCTTTCATCAAAACCCAGGATGTAGCGCCCCAGCATCCAACCCTGCGCCATCGACGCGATAAACGACCCCCCGATGAATGCTCGGTTCCATAAGGGCTTGTGCTGGTCGCGGGCCTTGACGCGAAAGTCAAAGGCCACACCCCTCAGCGTCAACCCCACCAGCATCACAGCCACAGGCAAATAAAGGGCTGTCAACACGATGCCATGGGCCTTGGGGAAGGCAATCAGCATCACGCCCACGCCCAAAACCAACCACGTCTCGTTGGCGTCCCAGAATGGGCCAATCGACGCCACCATCACATCGCGGTCGTGCGCATCGGCGCGGTGCATCAGCATGCCAACGCCCAAATCAAAGCCGTCTAGAACAACGTAGACAAGCATGGCCAACCCCATGATCGCCATGAAGACCATCGGCAGTGCTTGTGATAACGCGTCGAGCGTCATGATGCTGCTCCCGCCGCTGCAGACGCGCGCGATGGCGTGGGTGGTGTGCCGCCATGGCTCACCGCAGGCGCCCCCGGGTCACCCGGGATGGTGTGCTCGGACATGTAGCGCAGCACCGCCACGTAAGCCGCCAACAAGAACACGTACATGGTGAGGTACACCGCCAACGTGGCCGCGATGTTCGAGGCAGGCACATTGCCCGCCACCTCGGCAGTGCGCAGGTGGCCATAAACAATCCAGGGTTGGCGACCGATCTCGGTCACGTACCACCCGGCAAGCGTGGCCACCCAACCCGAAAACGTCATCCAGCGCAGCGCATGCAAAGCTGGCTTGGGCAAACGCGCCGGCTGCCACCCACTGCGGCGCAAAAGCCACCAACCACCCCAACTGACCAACAGCATCAGCACGCCCACACCCACCATGATGCGAAAGGCAAAGAACACCGGAGCGACGGGTGGGTGCGCGCCCTTGAAGTCATCAAGCCCCTGCACCACACCGTTGGCGTCGTGCGTCAAGATCAACGCGGCCACGTTGGGCACCGTGATGGCGTAATCGTTGCGCCTGGTTTTTTCGTTGGGGATGCCAAACAGCACCAGCGGTGCACCTGGCGCCGTTTGCCAAACGGCTTCCATGGCCGCAATCTTGGCCGGTTGGTGCTTGAGCGTGTTGAGGCCATGCAGGTCACCCACAAATATTTGCAGCGGGATCAAAACCGCCGCCACCGTCAGCGATGCCCGCAACACACGCGGTGCTGCCGGGCTGTCCGTGCCGCGCAGCACGCGGGCGGCTGTGACGCCTGCCATCAAAAAGCTGGCCGTCAAACCCGATGCCAAGAGCACGTGTGTCAAGCGGTAGGGAAACGACGGGTTGAACACAACGTCCCACCAGCTCTCGACATGAAACTCGCCGTTGAGCACCGAATGCCCAGTCGGCGTTTGCATCCAGCTGTTCAGGCTCAAGATCCAAAAGGCGCTGAAGGTCGTGCCCAGTGCCACCAAGAAAGTGGCCAGCAGGTGCATGCGCGGCGACACGCGGTCATGCCCAAACAACATCACGCCCAAAAACGTGGCCTCCATGAAAAACGCCGTCAACACCTCGTAGCCCAACAGCGGCCCCGCCACGTTGCCTACGCGCTCCATGAACCCGGGCCAGTTGGTGCCAAACTGAAAACTCATGGTCAAACCACTGACCACACCGATGGCAAAAGTCAGCGCAAAGATCTTGGTCCAGTAGCGGTAGGCCAGCAGCCAGGCGTTGTCACGGGTGCGCAGCCAGCGCCAGCGAAAAAACAGCAACCACCACCCCAGCGCGATGCTGATGGTTGGAAAAAGGATGTGAAAGCTGATGTTGGCCGCAAATTGAATGCGCGCTAAAAGCAAGGCGTCCATCGTCAATCCCTCTCGCTGCGTTTGCCCTTTGAAAGTGCCAACAACTTGCCCACGCGGGGCCCCATTTTCATCAACTGCGACAGCGTCTTGGCGTCGAGTTGCTGCATCTCGTCAAACCACTGGGTCATTTGCGCCATCAAGTCGTAAAGTGCGCGCATGCGGTCTTGGGCATGCTGCTCGTCGTCGTTGCCCACAGGTTGCAGCAGCGCGTCGCGCAGCATCGACAAGGTGGGCTCTATCTCGCGGCGGCGGCGCTCTTCGGCCAGGGTTCTTAGCACCTGCCAAGCGTCACCGGGGGCCTCAAAATACTCGCGGCGATCGCCCTGCACGTGGCTGAGCTTGACCAAGCGCCAAGCTTGCAGCTCTTTGAGCCCCATGCTGACGTTGGAGCGTGAAAAGCTCAGTTGATCGGCAATTTCGTCGGCGTGCAGCGGGTGCGGGGCAACAAAGATCAGGGCGTAAATTTGCCCCACGGTTCGGTTGATGCCCCAGCGGCTGCCCATTTCGCCAAAGTGGGCCACAAACGAGGCAACAAGCGGGCTTTGCATCATGTTGACTGAATTTACAGTAATTACTGAACCTTCAGCACTCCCACCCGCATGCACACAACGTCGTCAGGGTCTTTGCTTGGGCAACCCAAACTGATCGGCCACTGCGTCGGCGTGCGAGCGCCCGTGTTCTTGGTGCACCTTGTCTTGCGACATCTGTTGCTCCAAATCGGCGCGCGCTTGTTTGGCGGTGGCGATGAGCTGGTTCTGATCGTGGCGCACGCGGTGCGATGCGTGCATCAAATCGATGTTGTGGTCATGGAAGGACTGCACCATGCGATGCGCGTCTTGCGCGTCCACCCCCAACGCGTCCAGCACGCGGCGCGCGCTGCGCAGGCTGGCGTCAAAGAGTTCGCGGTCAAAGCTCGTCACGCCGCGGTCCAGCATGTCAAAGGCGTGGGTCAGGTCACGCACCCGCACCACCAATTGGGCCTGTGCAAAGTGCGTTTTGACGGTGTCAACAATGCTGTTGGCGTCTTCAACGTCGTCCACTGCCACCACCACGGCGCGGGCTTGTCCGGCCCCTGCCAGACGCAACAAGTCCAGGCGCGTGGCGTCACCATAAAACACACGGTAGCCAAAGGCGCGGGCCGACTCGATGCGCTCGGCATCGTGGTCGAGCACGCTGGTGCGAATGCCATTGGCCATCAACACGCGCGCCACAATTTGGCCGTAGCGGCCAAAGCCAGCAATCACCACGGGCGCCTCTTGTTGCTCGGCCAGCGCCTCCATGGCACTGCCCTTGCCCTTGGCCAAGCGCGGCATCACCCACTTGTCCAGCGCCACCAACACCAGCGGCGTCAGCAGCATGCTCAAAGCGACAGCACCAATCAGCAGCGACGCCACATCGTTGCTGAACACCTTGGCCCCCGCCGCCGCTTGGAACACCACAAAGGCAAATTCGCCGCCTTGCGCCAACAACAAGGTAAACACGGGCCGATCTTGGTGCGGCATGCCCATCGCCCGCGACAGCCCATAAATAACCAGCACCTTGACCACCAAGAACCCCACCAGCACCACCGCCAGCAGCAGTGGCTCGCGCATCAGGGCCCCAAAGTCGATGCTCATACCCACCGCGATGAAAAACAGCCCCAGCAGCAGGCCCTTGAAGGGCTCGATGTCGGCCTCCAGCTCGTGTTTGTATTCACTCTCGGCCAGCAGCACGCCAGCCAAAAATGCCCCCAGGGCCATGCTCATGCCCACCCATTGCATCAGCGCGGCGATGGCCACCACCAGCAACAGCGACGCCGCCGTAAAAATCTCGGGCGTGCGGCTGCGCGCGATCCAGCGCAGTGCGGGCCTCACCGCCAACCGCCCGCCCAACACGATCAGCGCGATCACCCCCAGCGCCTTCGCTGCACCCCACCAGGCCGGCGCCTCGGCCCCGTTGGCCACCACCGCCACGCCCAACAAGGGCACCAGCGCCAAGATTGGGATGGCTGCCACGTCTTGAAACAGCAAAATAGAAAACGCGCTTTGCCCGCTGCTGGTGCGAAGCATGTTGCGGTCGTTCATCACTTGCAAAGCAACGGCGGTGGAGCTAAGCGCCAGCCCCAGGGCGGCCACCAACGCGATGCGCCACGGCACGCCCATCACGACGGCCAGCAACGTCAACGCCGCGCCGCACACCAACACCTGTGCACTGCCCCACCCAAAAATCGGCCGCCGCAGTGCCCACAAGCGTTTGGGCTCCAGTTCTAGCCCCACCAAAAAGAGCATCAACACCACGCCAAACTCGGCAAAGTGCAGCACGTCTTGCACGTTGGCCACCAAGCCAATGCCCCAAGGGCCAATCACCACGCCGGCAATCAGGTAGCCGATGATCGACCCCAGGCCCAATGCTTTGGACAATGGCACCGCCACCACAGCAGCGGCCAGGTAAATCAAGCTGTTGATGAGCCAAGAGGGAGCGTGTTCCATGGGGCGCTGGGTTGCGTTGAAGGCGGTGGTAAAGGTCAGATCGGAGGCCAGAGTTTCGCACCTTGCGCCCGCGCAGGGAGATGTGGAAACTTGCGGCAACTTGCGGGGCCGTGCGCAGACGTGCAGGGGTCGGGCCGAAGCGACAGCACTGGCTCTAGACTAAGCGCATCCAAGGAGCCCATTTGTGAACGCATCACCAACCACCCGTCGCCTCTCGATGATCTTGGGCGCAGCCCTCCTGCTTGGCCCCGCACTGGCATGGGCCCAGGCGTTTCCCAACAAACCCATCCGCCTGGTGGTGCCCTACCCACCCGGCGGCCCGCTGGACATTGCGGCGCGCGTGATGGCCGAGGCCGCACGCCCAACGCTCGGCACCATCGTGGTGGACAACCGCGCCGGTGCAGGTGGCAACATCGGTGCCGATTCGGTGGCCAAATCACCCGCCGACGGCTACACCTTGTTGGTGGGCGCGGTGGCAACCCACGCCATCAACCAGTCGCTCTACGCCAAGATGCCGTACGACGCCATCAAAGACTTTGCACCCATCACCTTGATGGCCAACGTGCCCAACGTGCTCGTTCTCAACAACGACTTCGCCACCAAGCACAACATCCGCAGCGTGGGCGACCTGGTGTCGGTGCTTAAGCGCAACCCGGGTCAAACGCAGTTTTCATCGGGTGGCAACGGCAGTGCGGGCCATTTGGCGGGTGAATTCTTCAAGATGCGCACGCAGACGTATTCACTGCACATCCCTTACCGCGGTGCGGGCCCCGCGCAGTTGGCGCTGCTCAGCGGCGAGGTGCAGTTTATGTTTGACAACCTGGCATCCGCCGCACCGCGCATCCGCGAAGGCAAGATCAAGGCGTTGGCCGTGACCACGCCACAAGCCGCTAACCTCATGCCCGACATTTCGCCCATGCGCGCCTCGGGTGTGGCCGCACTGCAAGACTTTGACATCAGCACCTGGTTTGGCCTATTTGCCCCCGCTGGTACACCCCAGCCCGTGCTCGACAAATTGCGGGTCGACCTAACAGCCGCGCTTCAGTCACCCGCCGTCAAAGACGCGCTCGGCAAGATGGCTGCCGAGCCGAGCCCCAACAGCCCCGACGCATTTGCTGCTTTGATCGCACGCGACGCCGCCAAGTACCGCGAGATCGTCAAGTTCTCGGGCGCCAAGGTGGACTGAAGCACTCCGGTACTGAGACGCCGTTGCGCTCATGCACCTCAGGGCCGAGGCAACTTAGGGTCAGGCTGGCTTGGGCGACAACCAAGCCAGCATCTGCGCATAAACCTCGGGGTTGCTGAGCAAATCGAAGTGGTTCATGTCTTGGGCCACCCACTGGTGCTCGGCCAAGAAAGGCAGCGTGCGCGCGGGGTCGGTATGCCGGCCCATGGCGCTGTCCAGCAGCACCAAACCGTCGCCCATCAGCCGGCCCCGCACCCCGCCGTCTTGAGTGCTTGCATTGGCGGCCACTGCATAACACGTCACATCCTGGGGCAGCGGCACGTGGGCACGGCGGTCTTTGCTGCGGGCAAAACGGTCACGCCCCACCCAGTCTTCGTCCACCAGGTTGCCAAAGCGCAAATCGGTGATGCCCGCGCTGCGCAGTTTGCCCAGCCGCGCCAGTGGCGCTGAGTAACGTGTTGAGCCCATGGCAGCATCGATCCAATTGCCTGCGCGCTCCAGTGGCGAGCCGTGGTGCGGTGTGCCCAAAAAGATCAACTCACGCAACAGCGTGGGCCATTGCAGCCCCCATTGGGTGGCGTAGTGCAAGGCACTGCGCGCCACCAACCCGCCCATGCTGTGGCCCACGATCACAAGCCGCTGCACCTCGCACGGCCAAGGTGTTAACAAAGCTTCGATTTGCCGCGCCATTGCGCGGCCGTTGATGGACACGTGCAGCCCCGTGTTGTAGCGCGCGTAAACAGGCAAGAGCTTCAAGTCGAGTTGCAGCGCCGCGCCGTGGTTGTGGCCTTTGCGTGTCCATTGCAAGTCGTTCATGCACAAGCCATGCAGCAGCACCACGATGCCGTTGCAGCCAGGGCCCGGCGTCAAGTCGGCAGCGTTGGCCACCGGCGCACCACCCAGGGCGTGCATCGTCATGCCCAAGGCCAATGGGTTGGCCGTCGACACCAAGTAGTCGCCAAGCACCCCGTTCAAGGCAGACATCACGGCGTCGCGCTCGGGGTGGCGGGTTGCGTCGGCGTGAGGCTGCGCTTGCCCCAGCGGCAAGCCCGCCTCGCGCGCGTCTAGCGTTGACGACAACACCGACAGCAACACGTCGATGCTGCCACCCACCAGCCGCGTTGTGCCACGCACACTTTTGTAAACCAAGCCCGTGATGCCGCGGGTTCGCTCGGCGCCGCCCGCCGTGTCGGCTTCGGCTGCGTCCGCGTCGCGCCCGGGAAAGCGCGCAATGCGTGCATGCATCGCCTCCACCAACGTGGCAAGCCCTGCGGTGGCGTCGGTGACGAGCCGGGCCGCGCCCTGCAAGTCGCGCGTCGAGGGCGCTTCAGTTTTTTTGCGAGCCATGCTTGCCACCGTCCAGTGACAAACCCTGCGTTTGCAGCAGCCGCTCCAGCGCTGGCGCCAACGCGCCCAGGCGCTCGGCCACGGCGTCTCGCACGGTGTCCACCACCACTTGCGTGGCGCGGTCGATCTCAATGTTGACTGCGCTTCCCACGCGCTTTTCTACAAACGTGGTCATGCGCAAAGTTTCGGGGATCAACCACACCTCAAACCAACCGCTGCCATCGGCTTCGCGGTTGGCCTGCGCGATGGTCAAGCTTGCACCGTTGACGGCCACATACCCTTTGGCAAACAAGTAGCGCATCCAAGGTGCTGCCACGCCCATGCGCAACACGCAGTTGTTGTCGGGCTTGCGAACCTCAATCAGTTGCCCTTGCACGTCGATGTGCCCCGACAGCAGGTGCCCTCCCACCTCGGCGTCGGCCTTGGCGGCGCGCTCTACATTCACGCGCGCGCCGTTGGTCAAAGCACCCAGGGTGGTGAGCTGAAGCGACTGCTGCATCACGTCAAACGACGCCGCACGCGGGCCCATCAGCTGGGTTGCAGTAAGGCAAACACCATCCACCGCCACGCTGGCGCCAATTTGCAAACCCTGTGCAAACGCGTCGTCTGCAAATTCGAGGGCGAAGCTGCGCAGGCCCGGGCGGTCTTGCAAACCCACCACCTTGGCCACGCTTTGAACGATGCCTGTAAACATGGCGCTAGCTTACCAAGCCGATGGCCAGGCAAATCACCGCCGAGGCCACAGCCCCAGCCGTTGCCCCAATCACTACCAAGTGGCGTCGCGATCTGGCGTTGACCCGATACGGTGGATGGACAAATCGGCCCCGTTGAACTCTTCTTCAGGCGTCATGCGCAAACCCATCGTTACCTTCAACAAGCCATAAACCACCAAGCCGCCCACCAAGGCCCAAGCCACACCCGCCAGCGTGCCAATCAACTGCGCCAAAAACGTGACGCCACCCAAACCACCCATCGACTGCAAGCCAAAGATGCCGCAGGCCATGCCACCCCAGGCGCCGCACAAACCGTGCAGCGGCCAAACGCCCAACACGTCGTCAATCTTCCAGCGGTTTTGCGTCAAGGTGAACATGGCCACAAACAGGCCACCGGCCACACCCCCCGTCACCAAGGCGCCCAAGGGGTGCATCACGTCAGAGCCAGCGCACACCGCCACCAAGCCGGCCAAGGGGCCGTTGTAGGCAAAGCCGGGGTCGTTTTTGCCCACCAAGGTGGCCACCAGCGTGCCGCCCACCATGGCCATCAACGAGTTCACCGCCACCAGGCCCGAGATCTTGTCGATGGTTTGGGCGCTCATCACGTTGAAGCCAAACCAGCCCACGGCCAAGATCCATGCGCCCAGCGCCAAGAACGGGATGCTCGACGGCGGGTGTGCGCTCATGGCGCCGTCTTTGCGGTAGCGGTTGTGGCGCGCGCCCAGCAGCACCACGGCCACCAAGCCGATCCAGCCACCCACCGCGTGCACCACCACGCTGCCGGCAAAGTCATGAAAATCAGCCCCGGCAATGCCTTTGATCCAAGCCTGGAAGCGCGAATCGGTACCCCACACAGCACCTTCAAAAAACGGATAGATCAAACCAACAAGTACTGCCGTGGCAATAAGTTGCGGCATGAACTTCGCGCGCTCTGCAATGCCGCCCGACACGATGGCGGGGATGGCCGCGGCAAAGGTGAGCAAGAAAAAGAACTTCACCAACTCGTAGCCGTTTTTGGCCGCCAGGGCCTCGGCCCCGGTAAAAAACGAACTGCCATAAGCCACCGTGTAGCCCACAAAAAAGTAGGCGATGGTGGACACCGCAAAGTCCACCAAGATCTTGACCAGCGCATTCACCTGGTTCTTTTTGCGGACCGTGCCCAGCTCCAAAAAGGCAAAGCCCGAATGCATGGCCAGCACCATGATGGCGCCCAGCAAGATGAAGAGCGCGTCGGTGCCCTGTTTGACTTGATCCATGAGAAGGTTGTTTCCGGGGTCGGATCGTGGCGGGAGGATGGGGTGATGCTTGGCTGCGTGTGCACGCACAAGCCACGCACCAAGCTAGCAAGGTCAGTGCCTGCCTTTGGGGCGCGCTCACGGCCTTGGTGCGCACCAACGGTGTGATTCCCCATCCAAGGCTGCCCAGATTTGGTGCATTCCCGCCCCAAAGTGTGGCGTCGTCGATGCGGGGAATAATGTCGACCGCACTTGCTGCACAAACCTCATCGAACTGCACCCGCAAAGGCCCCCACCATGTTCCCCACCGCCATCGCAGGCAGCCTGCCCAAACCCTCCTGGCTGGCCGAAACCGAAAAGCTCTGGCCGCAGTGGAGCGCCGCCGGCCCCGAGCTGGACGCCGCCAAGGCCGACGCCACGCTGCTGTGGATCAAGCACCAAGAGGCCGCGGGCTTTAGCACCGTGGGCGATGGCGAACAAGCGCGGCAGCACTTCGTGCACGGCTTTGTGGAGCGGGTGAAGGCATCGACTTTGCCAACAAGGTCAAGATGGGCATCCGCAACAACCGCTACGACGCCATGGTGCCGCAGGTGGTGGCGCCGCTCAGCCTCAAGGCCGCGTGCACGCGATGGAGGCCCAACTGGCCCGCGCGCAACACCAACAAAAAACTCAAGTTCACCCTGCCCGGCCCGATGACCATCGTCGACACCGTGGCCGACCGCCACTACGGCAACCGCGAAGCGCTGGCGATGGCCTTTGCCGAGCTGCTGAACCAAGAAGCGCTGGCGCTGCAAGCCGACGGCGTGGACATCATCCAGTTTGACGAGCCCGCCTTCAACGTCTACATGGCACGACGCCGCCGATTGGGGCGTGCGGGCGCTGGAGCGCGCTGCCCAGGGCCTAACCTGCACCACCGCCGTGCACATTTGCTATGGCTACGGCATCCAGGCCAACATCGACTGGAAGAAGACGCTGGGCGACCAATGGCGCCAGTACGAGCAGGTGTTTCCGGCCTTGGCCAAGAGCTGCATCCACCAAGTCTCGCTGGAGTGCTATCACTCGCAAGTGCCGCCCGAGATGATGGCGCTGCTGGCAGGCAAAGACGTGATGGTGGGCGTGATCGACGTGGCCAGCGACGTGATCGAAACGCCCGAGCAAATTGCCGACACCATCGGCACGGCCCTCAAGTTTGTGCCCAAACACCGCCTGATTGCCTGCACCAACTGCGGCCTGGCCCCCATGAGCCGCGACGTGGCCGTGGCCAAGCTCAGCGCCTTGGCGCAAGGCGCGGCGCTGGCGGGCGAACGGTATGGGGTTTGAGGGCGTCGACAGCGACCTGCGCAACTTCACCCTCGCCAACCCACCCGCGGGCTTTGCCGCCAACCCCTACCCTTGGTATGCACGCCTGCGCCAACAAGCGCCCGTGCACGCCATGGCGGCCAACACGCTGCTGCTAACGCGTTACGCCGACGTCAGCGCCATCTACCGCAGCCCGCACGTCAGCTCGGACAAACGGCGCGAGTTTGGCCCCAAGTTTGGCGCCAACACGCCCATCCTCGAGCACCACACCACCAGCCTCGTCTTCAACGACCCACCCCTGCACACCCGCGTGCGCCGCCTGATGATGGGTGCCCTAAGCCAACGTGCCATCGCGCGCATGCAAGGTGGCATCGAAGTGCTGGTTGACCACTTGCTCGACCGCATGGCCGACCAGCCCAGCGCCGACTTGATTGAAGACTTTGCGGCCCACATCCCTGTTGAGGTCATCGGCAACTTGCTGGACATCCCAAGCAACGAGCGGGCGCCGCTGCGCGCATGGTCGCTGGACATCCTCTACGCGCTGGAGCCCGCCCCCAGCGCCGACGTGCTGCGGCGCGCCAACACCGCAGTGACGGCGTTCTCTGCCTACCTCGAAGGCCTGATTGCCCACCGCCGCCACCACCCAGGCGACCCCGAGGTGGACGTGCTGACGCGCCTTATCCAGGGCGAACCCGACGGCGAAAAGCTAACCGCCCAAGAACTGATCCACAACTGCATCTTCTTGCTCAACGCCGGCCACGAAACCACCAGCAACCTGATCGGCAACGGCCTGCACGCGCTGCTTACCCACCCCGACCAATTGCTGGCCTTGCAAAACGACCCCGCGCTCATCACCACCGGCATCGAAGAGCTGCTGCGATTTGAGTCGCCGCTGCAACTAAACAACCGGGTTACCACGGCGCCCATGACGCTGGGTGGACCAAACTGGCCAGTGGGCACTTTTTTGACACTGGGTGTTGGTGCTGCCAACCGCGACCCCGAGCAATTTGAGCAACCCGACGACCTCAACCTGGCCCGCAAGCCCAACCACCACGTGGCGTTTGGGCATGGGGCGCATGCTTGTGCGGGGATGAACGTGGCGCGGTTGGAGGCGAAGGTGGCGATACCGAGGCTGTTGGCGCGGTTTCCGAAGTTGGGGTTGGCTGATGAAGAGCCTGTGCGGGATCCGCGGATTCGGTTTCGGGGGTTTCGAGGGTTGCGGGTGCGGTTGTGGTGAGGATGGGTCGCATGGTGGTAGGAATGATGCGCCGCTTGTAGGGTAGGTTGGGATACGTTGGGGGCGTGGATTGGCGAATAATGGCTACCTATGGACGGTTGCCTATCACCAGAAATGGAAGCCCATTGACGGAAATGGCTACGTGTGGCTGTTTGTTTACTATATCTACATCAAGTTATTGAGACTTCCGTAATTCATGACATCACCAAAGCGTAGCCTGCATCCAGCAAGCAGCGATGATCGAAGGGCGCTTCTGAGCGCTCTTGAGCTTGTTGCGCGCAGTCGTTTGCAACTCGCCCAGCGTGTTGGGGCAGTAGTTCGCCAGCGCATGGCGCTTGAGCCAAGCCCACAGGTACTCCACCGGATTGAGGTCGGGCGCGTAAGGCGGCAGGAATGCGATTTGAGTGTGACCACCCAGACCGTCCAGGTAGTCGCGCACCAGGCGGCTTCGGTGCGCCTTCAAGCCGTCCCAGATCACCAGCAGCGGCAGCTTCAAGTGAGCCTTGAGCGCCTTGAGGAACTCGACGATCTCTTCCTTCTTGATGCTGCCCTCGTGCAAGCGAAACATACAGTTGCGTTCGCGTCAGCCCGGCGATCACCGAGACGTGTGTCCAGTTGAAGTGGAACTGGATGATGGGCGTTTGACCCTTGGGCGCCCAGGTGCGCACGCGCGTCGGGCGTTCGCTGAGGCCCGACTCGTCGACAAACACGATCAGGCGGTTTTCTCGCTGGGCTTTTTTTTAAGCGCAGGCCACGTGTGGCGCTTCCAGTGGGCCACGGCATCCTCGTCGCGCTCGATGGCTCGCTTCTCAGGCTTCTGCGGACTGAAGCCCAGCGAACCCAGGATGCGCCAGACCTGCGTTTGGCTGAATCGCTCGCCATGCAGCCGCTCCATGACGGCGCCCACGCGCTTGAGCGTCCACAGTTCGGTGCCAAAACCATGCTCCGTTGGGCTTTGCAGGATCGCCTCCCGCAGCCGCCGCAAGTTGGCCTTCGTCCAGCCGCGCCGGCCGCCCCCGCTCGGGTACGGCACGCAGCGCATCAATGCCGCCCTCATCGAGCAGCCGCTTCCACGTGTACACCGTCTGCCGCGCCACACCCACGGCCAACGCCACTTCGGCGCAACCTTTGCCCGCGCGCAACATCCGAGCGGCCTTCACACGCTTCTTCGCCGCTTCGCTCAACCCCGCTTTGGCCATGTCCGCATTCTCCAATATCGCTACTGGAGATAGAACGCTTCGGACAGCTATCGGTTGTCATGAATTACGGAAATATCAATAGGCGTCACAACTACTTACCACGACACCACTTCCAGGGAGAAAATCAATGCACACGAAGCTACTGGCCAGCATCGCCATCGCCATGGCTGGAGGCATCGCTGCCGCTCAGTCGAACGACTCTGCACAGACGCAGCGTCCCACCCCAGCTACGAAGCTTGAAGCCTTCTCTGCAAAGACTGGCGTTGTGATGATAAAAGGCTTCACCACAATCGGCCGCGTTCGTGGAACCGGCATTGTCTCAGTGGATGCGCGCGAATTTCGTGATGCGAGCAGCCCACAGACAGCGCAGTATGGAATTGCAATTGAGGTCAAGGAAGCAGGCCGCATAGAACGGGAGGCCCGATCATTCATAGATGCGGATGAAATCGATTCTCTTGTTCGGGGAATCGATTATGTTTCGAAACTTTCAAAATCAGTTACTACGCTGAAGGACTTTGAGGCGGAGTACAGAACAAGAGGCGATTTCGCAGTTACGGTATTCTCGGACAGCAGCGGAGGCCTTGGCGTCTCTGTCAGCAGCGGCAGAATCGGTCGAACCTCGGTGTTTCTCAAAGTTCCAGATCTTGAACAGCTAAAGATGTTCATCTTGGAAGCCAAATCTGCAACCGACGCAGCACGCACGGCGCCGCGCCAGTGACGCCTAACCATTTACAGGGACTGACCACATTGTCAAGCGCGATGTTGATGCTTCATGAATTTGTTTGACGAGTTTGAAGGCATTGACCGAACACACGACGAAGAACAATGCGCAAGAACAGAGAACAGACTGCCACTCTACAGACGGCCTTGTTGCATCACGGGGTGATGCGGACCCAGATACGAACCGCTCGGCAGGACTCCATTCCGTTCACGGGGCTGCACCAAGGTGCTCCCCAAAGGGTTAGTCGAGTTTGCCCACCGCCGGTCTGACCTATTCGTGCATCTTCTTGGTGTCGTCGTGCAAGGAAGTTGGTTGAGGCTTCAGGTTGTGGGCTGCGTTGTCATGATGGCGGGTGCTGCTGGCTTGACGCTGACATGGTGGCGATCGAAGGCGACGCCTTTGGTCATGACAGCCCACAGGATGCGGGCGTTCTTGTTGGCCAGGGCGACCACGGCCTTCTGCCAGCCCGAGCGTTCTTTGAGCGCCAGCACCCAGCGGCTGATAGGGTCGGTTCGGGTGTGGGCTGAGTTGACGACCGACTTGGCCCCTTGGACGAGCAGCGTTCGAACGTAGGGGTCCCCGCGCTTGGTAATGGTGCCCAGGTTGCTCTTGCCACCGCTGGAGCGCTGCTTGGGCACGAGCCCCAGCCAAGCACCGAACTGGGCGCCGTTTTTGAACTGTTTGAAGTCGCCGACGGTGGCGACGACCGCCGAGGCACCCACGGGGCCGATGCCCATCAGGGAGGCGGCGTGTTTGACGGCGGCGTTGTCCTTGGCGTGGGCGTTGATGCGTTCATCGCACCAGACCAGGTGCTCGTTCAGCTCGCGCCACTGTGCCTGGGCACGGCGCAGGGTGATGCGTGCTAAACCGTTCATCTCGTTGGTGGCGTCCTCCAGCACCTCATCGAGCGTCACCTGCAGGGCTCGCACGCCGGTTGGGATGGCCACACCGAACTCCAGCAGGATGCCCCGGATGCGGTTGATGCAAGCATTTCGATCCTCCTTGACGCCCTCGCGCAGCCGGTGCACGGCCAGCATGCTTTGCTGCTCGATGCTCTTGACGGGCACGAAGCGCATGTGGGGCCTGGAGGCTGCCTCGCAGATGGCGGCCCCTTGCAGGGCGCGCTGGGCGCAGAGGCCCAGCCCTTCGCCAGGCACAAACAGTCCACAGGACTGTTTGTGTCCGGTCTCAGCATCATTGGCGTCGTTCTTGCCACTGGCGCCTTCGGCCCGGTAGGGGGCGGCCAGCTGGGCTGCGACGATCCGGGCATCCAGCCCTAAGGCATTCAGCTTGCGGGCCCAGTGGTGGGCGCTGGAGCTGACCTCCATCACCACCAAGCAGCCAGCGGGCAGCTGGGCGCACCAGGCGAGGAACTTGTCCCGGGCCAAGGAACGGTTGCAGACCGTGCGGCCCGCCGCATCAACCGCGTGCACCTGGATGACGCGCTTGGCCAGATCGACCCCGACGCGAATGATGAGGCGGGATGGCACGGCTTCACTGGACGCGCCGACTCGTGTAGATTCGATCATGGACTTCCCCTTTCAAATGGCTTCAGATTGAATGACTTACATCGCCAATCTTGGTGCATCGACACCGTGGCTTGAAGGCGGGAAGTCCCTTCGTATTCCGTATATGGACTCCTCCCAAACAGCAAGAGCCTGATCTTGTGTTGGCAGTTGGGTAGAGAACCTGCAGTCGTATATCCGGCATCTGGAGTGGGCTCTGAAGAGGCCCGTGCCGACATGGAATCTGCGGCCCCGGCGCGCCAATCGGTACAAGCGGCAGCGACACCTGGGGAGGTGCGTGGTGTGCCGGAAGAGTTATCGGCGTCAGTCGGTGTGGGTAGGACCCGGTTTGCCTGGCAATACTGAGGCCAAGCGGGTTAGGCAGGTGGCGCAGTTCGAGCCGAAGGTGGCAAAACCGGACGACCCCAGTGAGCGCATGCGCAGAGCCATCGATTCGAGCAAAGGGCAACAGCTGTACAGTCAACGCGTCGCCACGGTGGAGCCTGTGTTCGCCAACATTCGCCACAACAAGAGGATTGACCGGTTCACGCTGCGGGGCAAGGTGAAGGTGGGGATTCAATGGCTGCTGTATTGCCTGGTGCACAACATCGAGTAGATGGCGACGAAGGCGGTGTACGCGGGGTGAAGGGCAAGGGGAAAGCACTTCCTTGACGCTGGAGGGGCAATGCAGCGAAACTTGGGCGCGATGGGGCGCCAAAACCGGGCGAAAGACCATATCGATGACCTGCAAAATGACACCCGTTGTGGGTCGGTACTTCAAACGGGTTTTTGCCCAGTCTCGTTAAGCCTCACATCCGAAGCCGTAGCTGTACATTCCGCCCATGACCGAAGACATCGAGATCAGGCTCAAGGGCGAAGGTATTCGTCCGGGCTTGGTGCGCTCCCACGAACTCGCGGAAATTCTCGAGGCGGTGGAGGACTTCGTTTCCTACGAGGCAGAGCGTGCATCACCAGACGTCCGCAGAGAGGACCTTGTCGTTGGTCTTTACGCAATCGCCGACGAGAGCATCGGCCTACGATTCAAGGCCTCGCTGGCGGCAATCACGCTTCCAGCCTTCGTCGGAGCATCTCAACTTGTTGCGAATGGGGCGTTCCAAGACCTCGCGCCGCAGTCAAGGAAGGCGCTACAGGTCATCGCAGGGTTCACGAAGCGACATGACGCAACTGCGGAGTTCAAGGTTGCTGGCAAGGAACTGCCCATCGCGACCATCACTGCAGAGACGGTCATTCCGGAAGAGATTCGGATTACCGGACTGACTGAGATAACGGCCAAGACAATTCGAGTAGGCGGCAAAGTTCCCCGTGCAATGCTCGAGTTGCTGGATGGGACCGTCATCTACTGCGAGGTTTCCTCCGAGATCGCAATGGAACTTGGCCACCACCTATACAAGCTTGGCACTTTCAGCGGGCGGGCAACATGGCACGCAGCAGACTTGCTTCTCGATGAGTTCCAAATTTTAGCCTTCCATCCGTTCGCCGCTCGGGACCCTATCGAAATGTTGGGTGAGCTACGCGCCGAGATCGGCGGTTCCCTACAAGCACTTGGCCCAATCAACGAGTTGATCACTCGGCTTCGACGCGATGAGGACGAAGCATGAAGATCGTGTGCGTCGACAACCACGTACTTTTGTGGGGCCTTCGTGAGTTCGCATCGCCAGGACAGGAAGACATGATTCCGCGCACGAAGCAGTTTCTGGTCAACTGCAAGGAACAAGGTATCCAGATACTCGTACCCTCCGTGGTCCTTGCAGAGCTACTCACAGCCATCGAAGATCGGCATTACGCGCTCACGACCAATCTGTTGTCGGCAAGCTTCCCCGTACCCCCATTCGATACGGCCGCCGCCCATGCTTTCGCAAAGCTTTGGAGACAACGCCAAGAAAGCGGGCTCATTGACACACTCAAGAAGGAACACGGCGCGACGAGACAAGAGTTGAAGGCAGACTGCATGATCGTCGCGACAGCCCTGGTGCAGAAGGCGGAAGCCCTCTACTCGCACGACAACAACCTGAGAAAGTTTGCCAACGGTGCGCTCCCGGTGCTTGAAGTTCCGCAGTTACCAAAGCAGCCCGGTCTGCTGTTCTGAGCGGTGAGGCCTTTTTTTAGTAGAAATTCCCGTTGGGTTAAGCAGTATCTGCTTGTTTTTCATTGAGAGCTGACTTTGAGTTTTGGATGAGGTGAGCCGATGCACCGGGCTCCATAGCGCCATGGAAAAACAAACTCGCCACCCCATAGTCCTGCGCCCAAACGAAGGCCGTTCTTATCAAATGGGCCGCATGTCGGCACTGTTCAAAGCCGACGACACGGAGACAGAAAGCCGCTACTCGATCTCCGAGTGGTGGCTCGAACCTCACACAGCGGGACCGGGTGCCCACGCTCACCCCGAAGACGACGTTTTCTATGTGGTTGAGGGCACGATGAGTTTTCTTGTTGGCGGCGAATGGCTTGCTTGTGCCAAAGGGTCGTTTGTCCTCGTTCCAGCAGGCGCCACACACGACTTTGAAAACCGCAGCTCCGAACGGGCTGGCGCGCTCAACTTTTCGGTGCCCGGCGGCTTCGAGCAGAACATGGGCATGATCGTTGAGTGGTTTTCCAAGAACCCACCAGGTCCAGCAGGTGGCTAGCCCGCACGACTTGATCCAAACCCTGAAAGCGCGGTTTGAGGCGCACGTGCAGCGTCACAAAGGCGTTTCCTGGGAGAAGGTGCAAGCGAAGCTCGAAGCAAGCCATGCCGCGCTCAAGTCACTAGGCGAGATGGAACAGTCGGGCGGTGAACCGGACGTGATCGGCTACGACAAGAAGTCCGGGCAGTACAACTACTGTGACTGTTCCGCCGAAAGCCCGATTGGGCGGCGCAGCCTATGCTACGACCGCAAAGCGCTCGACACCCGGAAAGAGAACAAGCCCAAAGGCTGCGTGTCAGATCTCGCTGCCAAGATGGGAGTCGAAATCCTGTCTGAGCAGCAGTACCGTGAGCTACAAGAACTGGGCAAGTTCGATACCAAAACCTCCAGTTGGGTTGCAACCCCGAGACAATGTCCGATCACTCGGTGGCGCGCTTTTCTGTGATCGCCGCTACGGCAAGGTCTTCGTCTATCACAACGGCGCCGAGTCCTACTACGCTGCCCGAGGCTTCCGCGCGCTCATTCGTGTATGAGCCCGGCCTGCAGCAACGCGGCACTTGCGCCACGTGAGCCTTGTTCAACATGACGACCCGGCGCCGTCTCGCCATGTCACTGGGTGCCCTGACGGCAGCCACACTCTTGGGCGGCACAAAGCACGCGTCTGCGGCGCGGCGCAGCAAAAACACTTGGTTCATGCCAGACGAAAGTGAACCTCACCTTCGCACATGGATGGCGTTTTGCGCGAGCCAAAAGGTGTGGGGCGAAAGGCTTGTGCCAGAAGTGCAGCGCAACTTGGCGACCATTGCGCTGACCATCGCCAAGTACGAGCCCGTCTCGATGCTGGTTGGCCCATCCGACTTGCAGGTCGCTCAACGCCTACTGGGCAACAAGGTTGAACTGATTGTCTGCCCGCTTGACGATTTGTGGATACGCGATACCGGACCGGTTTTTGTCATGACAGAGCACGGTGACAAATCGGCGGTTGACTTCAACTTCAACGGATGGGGCGAGAAGCAGGACTTCGACTTGGACGCCGAAGTTGCTTTGTTCGTCGCGCAGCGTGCTGGTGTGCGTCCAACACCAACCAACTTGGTGCTTGAGGGCGGAGGCATTGAGGTTGACGGACACGGCACGGCGATCATCACCGAAAGTTGTGTGCTCAATGACAACCGCAACCCAGGCGTCAGCAAGCGGCAATGCGAACGGCAGCTGAAGCGGCTACTGGGTCTAGACAAGATCATCTGGCTGCCGGGCATCAAGGGCAAAGACATCACGGATGGGCACACCGATTTTTATGCGCGATTCGCTCGCCCCGGGGTGGTGATCGCTGGTTATGACCCCGATCCAAAGTCTTTCGATCACGCGGTGACCAAAAGGCATCTGAACATTTTGCGCGCGGCGACCGATGCTGAAGGCCGCAAACTGGAGGTGGTGGTTCTTGAAGCCCCTTCAACGGTACGGAAGAAGTTCGAAAGCGACGATTTCGCGGCTGGCTACATCAATTTCTATGTCTGCAATGGGGCCGTGATTGCCCCGGAGTTTGGCGATTCGAGGACCGATCTGGCAGCTAAGCGCGAACTCCAGCGATTGTTTCCGGGGCGAGATGTTGTCCAGATCAACATCGACGGCATCGCGGCGGGTGGAGGGGGCATTCATTGCACAACACAGCAAGAGCCGAAGGTTTAGCGAGTCAATTCAGCGGTTTGCGTTCGGCAGCCGCTGTTTGCTGGCGCCGAGGCTCTAGAGCGCCCACCGGCGGCCGCGTAAGTCAAACTGATGTCGCCTTGAAACCCTGAACCACCCGGCGGTCGAAATTCTCAAGCCGAGGAATTTCAAAGGCTCAGCTCAGACGGGGAGCGGGCGAGAACGAGCGGCACCGTATCCTGCGTGGAAAGTCTTTGCTTGCCGCGACATTGCACTGACTTGTTCCAACGCCAAACCCGGAAGACAGATACGTATTGATTTATTGTATCCATATGGCTACAATTGCCTATGTACACCGTCCTCCAGACCGAAGAGTTCGTGGCGTAGCTCGACAACCTCAAAGACAAGCGGGCGCAGGTTCGCATTGCCGCAAGGCTGAGGCAGGCCGAATCAGGAAACCTCGGCGACTGGCAGCCCGTTGAGGGTGAAGTCGCGGAGCTTCGAGTGCACCACGGACCTGGCTACAGGCTGTACTTCACCCGTCGCGCTTTGAAGCTCGCTTCAAAACTTGGAGAAGATCGATGATTCGGACCAAAGCCCCCCAGAAACTGATCGCGTTCGACGCCGCAAGGTACCTTGACGATGAAGAAGCAATCGCTGAGTACATGACAGCCGTTCTAGAAGCCAACGACCCTGACCTGCTGCTTGTTGCGCTCAGCGACGTAGCCCGCGCAAAAGGGATGGCTCAAGTGGCCAAAGACGCAGGTCTTGGACGCGAGAGCCTCTACAAGGCTTTGGCGCCTGGAGCAAAACCCCGTTTTGAAACTGTCATGAAGGTTGCCCACGCACTGGGTGTGAAGTTCACTGCTCAACCGCGTTGAGGCGCGAAGCGCGCATTCGAACAACTGTTCGTACGGGCCGTGGCCACACGAACGTTTCAAAAGCATTTGTTTGGCAACGATGGCGGCGCCACCGGCCTTGATTTGCTCGGCTGGTTGAACGGTATCGTCGTGCACATGACATACAGGTTGGCAGACACGCATGAACGAGGCGCTACTCGAATGGGTGTTGGCACCGACGAAGACAGCACCGAGTTTTGACCGGCCATCGTGACAGTGACAGCGGGCACTGAAGCTTTGAAGCTCGGTCACGGGGCGCGGCATCAGCCGCAAGGTGGAAGAGCTCTCTGACATGTGGCTTTGGCTGCCGCGCGTGATCCGGCCTCGGTGGCCGGTAAAGCACCGCGTCGAAGTTCGGGGCGCCGTGCTTCACGACTCCGTGCTTGACAGGTTTCGCGCCGGTCTGGTGCTGCAGCACAGCCATCAACGGCCTTACCGGCCGGACAACTTGCGCAAGGATGAGAGGTTGGCAGAGTTTTATGAGGGGCCGGAGGATGGGGTTGGGTAGACCTATCCGGTGTCATCAAATCATCCCTTACCATTGCATATACAATAGTTGCATATACAATGTAGTACATGAATGCACTTGCCAAACCTCAGGGTTGCACCAACCTGAAGTTGCGCCAGCTGGGTCGCATGGTGACGCGGCACTACGACGTCTACGTGTCCGCGGCGGGTTTAAAGAACACGCAATACGCCTTGCTTTCGCATGTCGTCAAACTGGGTCCGATTCGCCCCAGTGATTTGGCCAAATGCATGCAAATGGACGCTTCCACGTTGACCCGCAACCTGCAGCCCATGGCGGCTCAAGGCTGGCTGACAGTGGGTGCAGGTGAAAACGCGCGCAGTCGTCTTGTCGAAGCGACCGCTGCAGGCCGCGCCACGCGTGCCGAAGGTCAGCGTGCCTGGAAAGCAGCCCAACTGGCGCTGAACGCCCGCTTGGGCAACGCGCGCGTTTTGGCGCTGCACCACTTGCTCGAACCTGCATCGCCTCGCTGGATGAGGACACCCGCGATGCATCGACCCGCTGAGCCCCCCAACCTGTTGACTGGTTCATTGCTGCTGTTGTTGGCGGGCTTGGCCGCGTTGGGGTCCCTGGCCACCAACATCATCTTGCCCGCCTTCCCTGACATGGCAGGTGACCTGCGCACGACGGTGAAAGACCTGAGCGCAACGCTTGCCAGCTTCTTTGTTGCCTTTGCCGTGGGCCAGCTTTTTGTCGGCCCCCTGTCTGACCGCTTTGGGCGCAAGTGGTTGGTGGTGAGCGGGCTGGTGGTCTTCATCGTGGGCAGCGCCGTGTGCGCATGGGCAGACAGCCTGCCGCAACTGGTGGTCGGACGCATCGTGCAAGCGCTGGGGGTTTGTGCCACATCGGTGTTGTCGCGTGCCATCGCGCGCGACCTGTTTGAAGGCGCGGCGCTGGCCCGAGCACTTTCGCTGATCATGGTGGCCATGGCTGCGGCGCCCGGGTTTTCGCCGTTGTTGGGTGGTGCACTCCATAGCGTGCTGGGCTGGCGATCCACATTCGGCGTGGTCGCGGTGCTGGCGGCACTGCTTGGCATGCGCTACGTGAGCTCGCTTGGCGAAACGCATGGTGCAGACAAGCGCGCGCCCCTTTCGATCGCATCTACTTTAAAAACGTATGGCGAATTGCTGCGGGACCGCCGCTTCATTGCGCCAGCGTTGTCGGTCAGCTTGGTCATTGGCTCTCTGTACATGTTCTTCTCCCTGGCACCGGCCATCCTGATGACGGGCTTCGGTTTCTCGCCACTGGGGTTGTCACTGTTTTTTGCGTCGACCGTCTTCGTGGTGTTTGGCGCCGGCGTTTTGGCACCAAAGATTGCCCATCGTTGGGGGCAGGTCCGGGCTGCGCGCGCGGGCATCCTGATCGCGCTGGCCGCAAGCACAGCCCTGCTGATGGGTTGGGAGGATGTCTACTTTTTCTCCGCCGCGATGACCATGTTTCTTCTGGGCATGGGGCTGATCAACCCGCTGGGCACGGCCATCACCTTGCAACCTTTCGGGCAAAAGGCTGGAGCCGCATCAGCGCTGCTTGGCTTCTTGCAAATGGGCTGCGCGGCCATCGCCATTGCTGTTGTAGCGTCCCTCTCGGCTCCGCTTTACACAGCGTTCTGTGCCGTTCTGGCAGCCAACCTGGGCTTGTCGCTTCTGGCGTTTTGGGGCGCTGCCGCTGACTGAGCTTGCACGTCCACCATTTTTTGAAGAGGAAAAGTCATGAAAGCATTCACCGTTGAACGCTATGCAAAAAACAGCGCACTGCGCTTGGCCGATGTGCCAACGCCCGAGCTGCGCGACGACGAGGTCTTGGTCCAGGTGCACGCAGCAGGCGTCAACTTGTTGGACGCAAAACTACGCAATGGCGAGTTCAAACTCATCCTCCCCTACCGCACCCCGTTTGTTCTGGGTCACGACGTCGCCGGCGTGGTCATCAACGTGGGGCGGAACGTGCGGCAGTTCAAATCTGGGGATGAGGTTTACGCCAGAACGGACGATTTTCGGATCGGAACGTTTGCTGAACTCGTCGCTGTCAAGGAGGCTTCGCTGGCACTCAAGCCAAAAAACCTAACCATGGAAGAGGCTGCGTCCATCCCGTTGGTCGCCTTGACGGCATGGCAAGCACTGGTGGAAATGGCCGACCTCAAGAAGGGGCAGAAGGTATTCATTCAGGCTGGCTCCGGCGGTGTGGGCACGTTTGCCATCCAGTTGGCCAAGCATCTGGGCGCAACTGTTGCTACCACGACAAGCACTGGTAACGTAGCTTGGGTCAAGGGCCTGGGGGCCGATGTCGTCGTTGACTACAAAAAAGACGATTTTGAGAGCGTGCTGAGTGGCTACGACGCGGTGCTTAACAGCCAAGATGGCAAGACGTTGGCAAAGTCACTGGGTGTGCTCAAACCCGGAGGCAAACTCATCTCCATCTCTGGCCCTCCTGACCCTGCGTTTGCCGAGCAAATCAAGGCGCCGTGGTTTGTGAAGCAGGTTATGCGTGCACTGAGCTTTGGCACCCGACGCACAGCCAAGCGCCTCAAACTTGGCTATTCATTCCTGTTCATGAGGGCCAGTGGCAGCCAGTTGCGGAAAATCACCCCGCTGATCGAGTCGGGGGCCATACGCCCGGTTGTCGATAAAGTCTTCCCCTTTGAATCCACCAATGAGGCCTTGGCCTACGTCGAAAGCGGGCGCGCCAAAGGCAAGGTGGTGATCAAGGTACGCTGAATGTCGCAACGGATCACAACACGCCCTGGTCGCCGAGCAAGGTGGTCAGGTTGTTGGCATGGTTCACTGCATCTTTCATCGAAGTACAACGCGTCTGCATGACGTGTGCAACCTCCAAGACCTATTCACTGAGCCGTCCTATCGCGGCAAGGGCATCGGCCGAATGCTGATTCAGGCAGTCTATGAGGCGGCGCGCAGCAAGGGCTGTAGCCGCGTGTACTGGACGACTCACGCAACCAATCGAACTGGGCTGCTTGCTTTACGATAAAGTGGCCCAGCACCTGGGGTTTTGTCGTCTAGTCGAAAGAGATCTAGTCGCGCTGTTGCGATACCCAAAAATTTCGCCCCGAAACTCCTCACCTACTCCTCATGAAGTCAATCACCGTTCGGGCATTAGACGATTTTCCCGCACAGCTCGAAGCGCATTACGCAGCGATTCCTGCTGAGTTCAAACATTGGTCGCCTCCTTCGTGGGAGGGAATACCGAGCGAAAAACTGACTGCCATCGAGCAAGTTTTCCACGTTCTGGACATTGAGGTTCTTGGTTACCAGTTGCGCTTTCAAAGGACGCTCAGCGAGTTGACGCCGATACTCGCGTCACTCGATGCCTATGCGATGGCGAGAGATCGTGGTTATGCGAGTCAAAACGCGCAGACAGCACTTGCCAAATTTAGAGAGGCGCGACTGCAAACGACTGCGCTTCTGGCAAGCCTGTCTAAAGAACAACTTCGTCGGACAGCGGTGTTTGAAGGCTACGGCAGTCTGTCGCTGCAAAGCCTGGTGCACTACCTTTGCAGCCATGATCAACAGCACTTGGCTGGATTGCAATGGCTGCTGGGGAAAATTGAGGCGGAACGTGCATCGCGCTACCCGTAGCAGGCCTCAACCCACGGGCGAAATCGGCACCTCCGTGTTGACCACAAACCACTCCGGCACCGCGGGCCCCCAGAGATAGAACGAATCCTCTGGTGCGTAGTCACCAGCTACCCATTCACCGTTGGCCGGCACGTAATCAATGTCGAATGAGTACTCGGCAAAGCTTCCCCATGGGTCGCGAGCGTAGTAAAAGTAATTAGACCCCAGCACGTGGCGCCCCACGCCCCACCCGTCGGTAAACCCGGCCGCGCGCAGCTGCTCGCTGCCCTCGCCCACCTCGTCCAAACTGCCCACGTCCCAACTGGTGTGATGCAGGCCAGCCCCTGTGGACTTTACAAACGCGAGCAGGTGGTGGTCGCTGCCGTGGGGGGTGTGCAAAAACGCCACCAAGTCGCCCGAGCGGTCCGACAACCGCAGCCCCAACACTTGTTCGCAGAAGTTGACCATCACCGACACGTTCGAGCTGAAGAGCAACACGTGCGACAGGCACCGTGGACGCACTTTGACGGCTTGGCTCCGCATGGCAGCTGCTGCGGCCCCCCGCGCTGGCGCTCGCTCTATGTTCTTCGTGGTTTTGATGCACGGTGAGACTTTTTCAGCCACCAGCAACTGCATCGCCGTGCCATCAGGGCTTTGCAGCCAGAGGCCCTCACGGCCTGCCATGGGCGGTGGCTCGCATCCGATGCCCAGTGCTTTGATCTTTTGACGAAAGAATGTCTCGTCCTCCACATAGATGCCAAGGCTCACATACTGCAACTTCTTAGGCTGCCCATTGGCGATCACACTCATCCAGCAATGTGAATGCCCGTGGGTATAGAGATCGAGCTGCTGCCCTGATAGTCCAGCTCGCCTAACATCCATGCCGAAGGCGGTGAAGAACGACTCAGCAGGGGCAATGTCAGGCACCGTCAACACGACGCGGTTGACTGAATGAACCGCTTGCACACCTGACCGACGCGATGCGGGTCTCGGGTTCTGGTCTGGCGTCATGTTTCATCCCTTAGATTGCGGCGAGGTCACAGAAAAGTTTCAGCGGATACAACCCGTCTGCCCATCAAGGCAAAAAGCGGATCATGAGGCTGCCCGTTGCGCTTCGAAATCCATTCAAGAATTGGTACCGGGCCAATCGGGCGGTGCCTGCCTCAGGCATGGCGGCCACGGTGGTACCCAGGTTCATCACCTGTCCACCAGCGCCTGCGTAAGCGGGCCATGCGGCAAGCCCTGCGCCATTGGGGTTGCTAGTTTTAGCAAAGTTCGTCCAGTACGAGGACATGACGTCGGCCAGCGCCACGTCTTGTGCAGCAGGCAGCACCGTGACGCCCGCCTGCGGCCCTGCTGCCGCCATTTTGGGCACCAAGTTTTGAAACACGTAGGGAACCTCCGATACGTGAATGGCCGCCGGTGTATAGGCCGTCAACGGGGGGCCTGATTGGTTGAAGTAGTACGAATAGACAGGCGCTTTGCCAGTTGCTTTTTGGCTAACGCCCCACGTCCATGTTTGAAGCCCGATGGTGATGTCACCCAGCAACTGCTGAGACGACGCAAGCGCATTGGCATCCGTGTCTGCTGGGTAAAGCCCGCTTGCGGCGAGCGCGCCACCAACACCTGTCGTCGCACCAAGCGCGTTGGTGACTGCCGATGAAAATGCCGTGGCCGTGCGCGGCAAGGCCAAACCTAACTCAGGGCGGAAGAACGGGTCGCCTTCCACTTGATTTTGCCCCACCAAAAGTGGCACATCCATCTGTCGGCCCGATGCAAAACGCACGGCGGGCTCTTCAGGCAGCACATGGCCATCAACGCTGGGGCCAAAGGGTGATTCGCGCCCTACCTGCGCAAGCAGGGCTTCGGCTGGCAAGGCGCGAAGCGCGGCCACGCTGGTGGCGCCCAGCGCGGCGCCAAAGGCAGCACCTTTTGCCACCACAGTTGCGTGCGGCGGGGTTCGTCCAAAGCGGCTTTCCCAAAAAGCGCCGCTTTGTCCGATGACTTTGTGAAATGAACCTGCCGCAAGTGGCGACGTTGAAAGCATGCCCACCGCGTGTGCCCCCGCCGATTCGCCAAAGAGCGTGATGTTGTCGGGGTCACCCCCCAATGCAGCGATGTTGGACTTGACCCACTGAAGCGCCACCAGCTGGTCTTGCATGCCATACATGCCAGACGAGGCGCCAGATTCCGCATCCAAGTCGGTGCGCGCTAAAAAGCCAAATGCGCTCAAACGGTAATTGAGGGTGACGACAACGACCCCTTTTTTTGCAAGGTTGGCGCCCTCCCATCTCGGGTCGCCCGAAGTGCCAAACTGAAACCCGCCGCCGTGCAGCCAAACCATCACGGGCCGACGCTCTTTGGATGTTGCGGCGCCGGTCCACACGTTGAGGAACAAGCAGTCTTCACTGGCCGATGCATTGGCACGCACCAACACCGGGGCAGGCAGGCCACTCGCCCAGCATGTCTTGCCGTATTGCTTGGCTTCTTTGGCAACCGCCCAGCTCGGCGCCGGCTGCGGTGCCTTCCAGCGGCGGTCGCCCACCGGAGGCGCTGCATAAGGTATGCCCTTGAAGCTCAAAATGCCTGAGACATCGCGAGCATTGCCAACCACCGCCCCACCTGCTAGCGCCACCGTGTTGGTCAATGCAGCGCTCTCGGGCAACCGACCCACACAGCCCAAGAGGCCTGCAAGCGCCACCATCACCACTGCCCGTGAAAGCCCTCGATTTAAAAACAGGTCACGCATCTTGTCTCCCATGCTGGCTAAGCGCCATCAACCACAGGGTTGCTCAAAACGCCCAGCCCCTCAATTTCGACCTCACAGACATCGCCGTGCTTCATCCAGAGTTGGGGTTTGCGCGCCACGCCCACGCCCGACGGCGTGCCCGTCACGATCACGTCACCAGGCAGCATGCACACGGCTTCGCTGAGCATGCTGACCAATGTGGCCACGTCGAAAATCAACGACGAGGTGGACGCGTCTTGCACCACGGTGCCATTCAGGCGGGTCTGAATCTTCAGGCCAGTTGCACCCGGCGGCAACTCGTCGCTGGTGACAAAGAACGGGCCAAAGGGCCCCGTGTCGTCAAAGTTCTTTCCGATGGTCCACTGGGCAGATTTGAACTGGTAGTCGCGTATCGACGCATCGTTGCAGATCGAGTAACCCGCCACGTGCTCCAGCGCTTTGTCTTTGGCAATGTGCCGCCCTGCTTTGCCAATCACCGCGATCAGCTCACCCTCGTAGTCGAGCTGCGTCGACAACTTGGGCCTGACGATGGGTGCGCCGTGGCCAATCATGCTGGAAGGAAAGCGAGAAAAAACAGCTGGGTAGGTTGGCACGGCAAACCCGCTTTCAACCGAATGATCGACGTAGTTCAAGCCTATGCACCAAATTCGATGGGGCCTGGTCAGTGGCGGCAAGTAGGTGATTTTTTCCAGATCAACCAATGGCCCCTGAGCAAGGGCTTTGCCGGCGCGCTGTAGCGCCTCAGGGCCTTGTTCCAGCAGCATCTGCAACGAGCCGGGAAAACCGCCCTCTGCCGCAAAAAACCCCTTGAAGTGATCACCGACGGCAACCGCAAGCCCTTGGCGACCACCTTGTTTGAAGTTGAGAAATCGCATGAAAAATGTTCCGATGATGAGATCGTAGAAAAGGTGGGCTCACGCCACACGGAGCTGCCTAGCCGCTTGTTTGTCGAACCCACAAGCCATCGCCAACACCGACTTGGCGTCGGCGTCGGAGCCTCCACGCCAAGCAATGTGGTGGTCTGGTCGAATCAGCACCAGATCGGCGGCATAAAGACTCTGCGCTTCTGCGTTGTCACAAAACACGACGTCGAGTGGCATGCCCATGGCGGCGGCCACGCGCTTCCATTCGCCACAGATGGCATGGCAAGCAAAGGTCAAGCACAACAAGGTGTGGTCGCGCCCAAACAGATCAAACAGCGATTGACCGTTTAACCAAACATGGGGTGCACGCGCGCCCGGCCGCGCACTGGGGATGTACACATTGGGATCATCGGCCGTTGGCGCAAGGACCTCTTGGGCAATGATCGGGCTGTCCTCATAGCGCAAGCCCAATTGGAGCCCCGGAATATTGAACTCGTTGCGCACGTGCTGCGCCAGCGCTTTGGCCAAGGCCTGGCGAGCCTGCTCGGCATCGGGGCCTTCGGCGTCCACATGGGCTGGCACCTTGATGCTGCCGATGCTGTCTGCCATGGCGCGCGCAAACTTGGTGTTTCGATGGGCGATGGGCTTGCGTTCAGCTTCGTAAGTGTCGAGCAGTGCCTCAGGCGCCCAACCTTTCACCACGGCAGCCAGCTTCCAGCCAAGGTTGACCGCGTCATCCACGCTGGTGTTGTAGCCCATGCCGCCAGTGGGTGTAAACAGATGCGCGGCGTCCCCGGCAAGAAAGGCGCGACCGTTTGAGAATCGATCAGCCACCAGCGTAAAGCCAGCATGCCACGGGCCTGCATTGATCAACTCAAAGTCAAACGCTTGGCCGATGGCGGCAAACATCGCGGCCTTGTGGTCCACCGACTCAACTGCCTGCCCCGGCTGCAGTTGCAGGCAAAAAAGAAACTGGTCCACGCCGTCAATGGCCACCAACAGGCCACGCTGCACCGCATTGACCGCCCAGTATTGCCACGCGCGCTGTTTACCAAGCAGCCGGTAAAGAGCCGCCGACCTAAAGTACACCGACAGCATCTGACCACCAAAAAACTCGCGCGCCTCTTCGCTTTGCCCGCTGTAGGCGATGCCGCACGTCTTGCGGACCATGCTGCGCGGCCCGTCACAGCCCACCACGTAGCGGGCATTCAGTTCAAGGGACGCTCCGCTTACCGCATGACGGCTGGTGACGCTTGCCTGCTGCTCGTTGATGACAAGGGCTTCTGCTCGCCAGCCCAGCATCAGATCGACTGACGGGTACTTTTTTGCCTGTGCGCGAAGCAAGGGTTCGATGAACATTTGCTGGCCCCGATGCGGGAGCTCGGGTGTTGGCCACGAGCCCTCGCCATAGTCGCCAAACGACGTTCGATGGAGCGCCTCGGTGCGTGATGGGATCGAAAAGCGCGTTAGCTCCCTTCCCGCCAGGGTGGTGCAATACACCACGTCTTGCGGGTGATCGGCCGCCATGCCCAGCGACCGAACTTCATTGGCAAAACCGCGGCGGCGGTAGTGTTCCATGGTGCGCGACGAAGTTGCATTGGCCTTGGGCGCGTCGGGCGGGGCGATGTCTTCTTCAAGCACCACACACGCCACGCCACGGCAGCCCAGCTCGATGGCCAGCATCAGCCCTGCAGGGCCGCCACCGACGATTGCAACGTCAGTCGTCTTCATGTCCAAACGCATGTTGAAGGCGGGCCCTAGTCAGCGCTGGCGCCCGTGCGTTTAACCATGTCGGCATAGACCAGCGTGTCGCTGTCAATCAACGCTGCAAGCGCTGCTGGCGTGGTCGGGTCAGGCACAAAGCCAAACACCGAGAATTTTTCGGCGACTTCGGGATGCTTCAGCACCTCGTTCAGACTTTTGTTCAATGTGTCGATAACGGCGGCGGGCGTTGTCTTGGGAGCCATCAATACCACCCAAGTGCGCGCCTCCACGCCCTTGGGGCCACCTGACTCCTCCAATGTGGGCACGCTTGGCAGACTGGGTGAGCGGGCGCCGTCGGCAATGGCAATGAAACGCACCTTGCCTGCTTTGAGGAGCGGGCCTGCACTGGCAATGCTGCCCATGGCCCAGTCCACCTCGCCATTGGACACCGCCACGTACAACTGAGAAATCTCCTTGTACGGAACATGCAACATCTTGGTGCTCGTGGCAGCCTCGATTTGCGCTGCACCCAGGTGCAGAGGACCACCGACGGAATTGGAGCCATAGCTAACTTTGCCTGGGTTGGCCGTGGCTGCGGCAATCAAGTCTTTGGCCGATTTGATGGGGCTGTTGGCGCCGACCACAATGAAGAATGAAGTTCGGTAGATGCCGCCCACCGGCGTGAAATCAGCTTTGGGGTCATACGGCAGCTTCTTGAACAGCGATGGGCTGATGGCCATGTGCCCAACGTCTGCCAGCAGCAAGTCATACCCTGTGGCAGGGGCCTGCTTGACGGCACCAACCGCCAAAAAGCCGTTGGCCCCGGGGCGGGCATCCACCACGATGGGTTGCTTCCAGCTTGCCGCCAAGCGCTCGCCCACGATGCGGGCAACGGCGTCAGGGCCGCTGCCGGCCGGAAACGGCGAAATGATTCGCACTGGCCTCGTCGGAAACGACTGCGCGAAGGCCGAACTCAGCGGGTAACCAATCAAACCCAAACCCAAGCCTGCCGCGAAAGTGGTCATCGAGCGTCGTTTCATCGTTGTCTCCAAAAAAAATCTATTTCCGCGGTCGGTGCCGGATGCTAGGGGCCACTCAAGCCACCGAATAGAGTGCAAAATCGTACTTTCGATACCTATTCGGCATCACTTTGATTGACCTGGGGCATCGCGCATGAAGCTTCATCAACTGAGAAATCTTGTCGCCGTGGCCGACGCCAACAGCATCCGTGGGGCTGCACGCGCGCAAGGGTTGGCACAGCCGGCCATCACGCGCGGCCTGCGCGAGCTTGAAAAAGAACTGGGCGTGCCTTTGCTCGAGCGTCACGGCAAGGGCGTTTCGCTCAACGTTTACGGCCAGTCGTTTGTGACGCGCGCCCGCTCGGTGCTTCGTGATGTGGAGCGTGGCCGCGAGGAGATCGCGCAGCTCCGAGGACAGGGTTCGGGCAAAGTTAGTGCTGGGTTGTCGAGCGCAGTATTCTTGTCGCTGCTGCCCGAGGTGTACCCCTCTTTTCGCAAGAGCTTTCCAGATGCAAAGCTAAGCCTCACTGAAGGGCTGTTTCCTGCGCTGGAGCCACAACTCAAAAACGGCCTTCTCGATTTTTATGTCGGCCCCAGGCCACTGGGTGAGCTGGACAACTCGTACAGCCTGCAGCTGCTGTTTCGCAATCAGCGCGCCGTCGTTTGCCGACAAGGTCACCCACTGGCGCACGTACGCAACTTGCGTGGACTCATCGATGCCGAATGGATCATGACAGGGTTGACGCAACCGGTCGAAGTCGAGTTTGAAGAACAATTCTCAGTCCACGGCCTGCCCGCCCCCAAGGCAGTCACGCAGACTCTGACCACCTTGCCGGTGGTGGCGCTGTTGACATCAACCGATGCACTGGCGTTTTTGCCCAAGCAATGGGTGGACAGCCCGCTATTCAAAGGCATTTTGCAGGAAATCCCCGTGCTGGAACCACTTGCCGGCCCAGACATTGTGATGGTTAGGCGCAGCACATTGCCGTTGACGCCACTGGCAGAGAAACTCGCGATTTTGTTTGAACGGGCTTCCGGGGTGCGCTACAAGGCACCACAGCCCCTATCAGCTTCCTTTGGCCTTTGAATCCATCGAGCACAAAACCGAAGCGCTCATCGCTAGAACACATCGATGCCCATGCGATCGAGTCGCAAACCGTACTGACATGCAATTTTGAGACGTATGCTGAGCGATGCGAAGTACAACCCTGCGAAAGTAGCAATTCGGAATTAGAAACCCAACTGCCTCTCGCCATCAACGCGTCGATGAAAACCATCTTTCAACTCCCAATGTGGACCCTCGCAGCGCCAAGTGCTGGGCTGGCTGCTTCTTGCTGGACACTCATTTGATCTCGGCGCTGGGTATCTGGTGTTTCTTGCGCTTGGCCTGTTTGTTTGTGTGTTCGCGGCAGTGCACCACGCTGAAGTTGTGGCGCACCGGGTGGGCGAGCCCTACGGAACATTGGTCTTGGCAGCGGCAGTTACCGTCATCGAGGTTGCATTGATCGTGACGCTGATGGTGGCTGGTGGTGAGGCCGCCTCGGCCTTGGCACGAGACACCGTGTTTGCCACCGTCATGATCATTCTCAACGGCATCGTTGGTGTTTGCTTGTTGACAGGCGGATCACTTCACGGCGAACAGAGCTTTGGGCGATACGGGGTCAATGCTTCGTTGGCCACGCTGGCTTCTATCGTCGTGTTGACGCTCGTGTTGCCCAACTACACGACGACGGTCCCTGGCCCCGTTTACAGCGCGAGTCAACTGGCCTTCGTCGCAGCGGTCTCGCTGATTCTTTATGGAATCTTTGTGTTCGTGCAGACGGTCAGGCATCGCGACTATTTTTTGCCGCCCGCCAGCGCAGAAAATTTGGAGCACGCGCCCGTGCCATCCAACAAAACCGCTCTGGTCAGTGCCACGCTCTTGATGGCGTGTCTAGGTGCGGTGGTGCTCTTGGCGAAGGCAACGTCCCCATTTGTCGAATCCGTGGTCAAGAGCGCCGGCGCGCCCAGTACCTTGGTCGGCGTCATCATCGCGGCAACGGTGCTACTGCCAGAGGCCGTGGCTGCGTTTCGCGCGGCGCGCACCAACCGACTTCAAACGAGTCTTAACTTGGCTTTGGGCTCCGCGTTGGCGACCATTGGGCTCACCATCCCTGCCGTGGCAATCGTGTCGCTTGTCACCGGCTGGACACTCACGCTGGGCATTGACGCCAAATCGACCGTGCTTTTGTTGCTGACGCTGTTGGTTGCAACACTTTCACTCGGCACGGGCAGAACCACGGTGCTTCAGGGCGCGGTTCACCTTGTCATTTTTGCGGTCTACCTGTTCACAACAGTGGTTCCTTGACTGTTACGAGCCCCCATGACAGAAAAAACGAGTGGAGTCAGCAGCAGCCCCGCCATCATTGGCAACCTGGGCGTGGTCGAGATCAAGGCCTTTGTCCCGGCCAAAGATTTTGGTGTGTCCAAACAGTTCTACCAAGACATTGGGTTCACCATGGCATCTGATGGTGACGGTGTGGCGTATTTTCACTGCGGGCACGTGAGCTTCTTGCTCCAAGATTTCACGGCCCCCGCACTCGCCGAGAACTTCATGATGCACATGCTTGTAGAGGACGTGGACGCTTGGTGGGCACGTGTGCAGGCCAGTGGTGTGGTGGCCAAATACGGTGTCAAGCTGTCGAACATTCAGCAACAACCCTGGCGGATGCGCGATTTTTGCCTTCACGATCCTTCGGGTGTTCTTTGGCGGATTGGCCAAAACACGCCCTAAACTGCAGCACCCCAGGAACTTGTTGCACGCCCTGGTATCCCACGGCGGCCCATGATGAATCACCTCTTCCCAACCCGTTATCGCACTTTGCTGTGGGTAGCCGTGCTGTTTTTTGTCGCCAACACGGTCGTCCGGCTTGGCCTTTTGGGCTTTGAGGCCTGGGGCGGAAACGCGCCTGGACTGACGCAGATCTTGGGCGCATTCGCCATTGGGGCGTTGTACGACGCAGCTGCACTGGCCTACCTCTTGGTGCCGTTTGCACTGTTTGCCTTGGTGTGGCCCAACTCGCCCGCAGGTCGCCGCCGCCACGCCTGGGGTGCCACAGCTCTCATTGCCCTCACGCTGGCGGGCATGCTGTTTATCGCTGTGTCCGAGGGCGTGTTCTGGAACGAGTTTGCCTCCCGCTTCAACTTTATTGCGGTGGACTACTTGGTTTACACGCGCGAGGTGATTGGCAACGTGCGCGAGTCTTACCCCATCGGCTGGATCATGGTCGGCATCGCCGCCTTGGCAGTCGCCGCTGTGTTTGGCTTGCGCAAGCTGGTATGGCGTAGCGCGGTGGCCGACGGCGGCAGGGTTGGCCAACGCTTTGCCGCCACCGCCTTGGTGTTGGCGCTTCCTGTGGCATCGTACGTTGCCGTGGGTGATGCCCCGCGTGAGCTGCTTGCCACGGCGGGTGCACGCGAGCTCGCAGGCAATGGCCCGTATGAGTTCATGCGCGCTTTTCACAGCAACGATCTTGATTTTTTGAAGTTCTACCGCACCCTCTCTCCGGCTGAGGCGCGGCGCCAGATCATCGACGAATTTGCCGAGTCAGGGTCTGCTGCCCGCTTCACCGGCAACGCCCACCCCTTGGAGCGCGAGATTCAAACCAACCGCCCTGCCAAGCAACGGCACGTCGTGATGGTTTCGATCGAAAGCTTGGGCAGCGATTACGTTGAATCCTTTGGCGGCCGCAAAGGGCTCACGCCCAACCTCGACCGCTTGGCTGGCGAAGGCATGGCCTTTACCAACCTGTACGCCACGGGCCTGCGCACCGTGCGGGGGCTCGAGGCCCTGACGCTGTCCATCCCGCCCACACCAGGCCATGCCGTGCCCATGCGGCATCACAACAAGGGGTTTCAGACGGTGGGCGGCGTGTTCAAGCAGCAGGGTTACGAGCCGCTGTACCTCTACGGTGGGTACAGCCGCTTTGACAACATGCGCGACTTTTTTGGTGGCAATGGCTACACGGTGATAGACCGCAGCGCGATTGACGCCAAAGACATCTCGCACGAGACGGTGTGGGGCGTGGCCGATGAAGATTTGTTCAACCTTGCCGTGCGCGAGATCGACGCGCGGGTGGCGGCGGGCACCAAGGTGTTTGCGCACGTGATGACCACGTCCAACCACCGGCCGTTTACCTACCCCAACGGTCGCATTGACATCGCGTCGGGCACGGGCCGTGATGGTGCTGTCAAGTACACCGATTGGGCCATTGGCAACTTCATGCGCGTGGCCGCCACCAAACCTTGGTTCAACAACACGCTGTTTGTGTTTGTGGCCGACCACACGTCCAACGGCCGCGGCCGCACCAACCTTCCGCCCGAAAACTACCGCATCCCGATGGTGATCTACGCGCCCGGCTTGGTGGCGCCGACCAAGGTGGACACCTTGGCGTCACAAATTGACGTGGCACCCACGCTGTTGGCGTTGCTTGACGTCAGCTACACGTCGCGCTTTTTTGGGCACGACATCTTGACCGAAGGCAAGTTGCATCCACGCGCCTTCATGGCCAACTACCTGACGGTGGGCTACATGCAGCAAGACCGCATTGTTGAGCTGTCGCCCAAGCGCGGCGTGCACGTGGTGGATGCCATGACGGGCAAAACCGCACCCAACGATGAATTGGCCAAGCACCTGACCGATGAGGCTGTGTCTTATTACCAATTGGCAACACAGGTGTTGCGCGCCCAAGAGGCCAACCCCGCACCCGTGCCCGTGCCCGTCATCGCATTGCAATAAGTGGCATGGGGCTGCCTGAACGCGGTGCGACCACACCAAGACCCTTGCTGAGCCGATCAGCCCTTCAAATCAGCGCTGCTGCATGGGTCACGACGGCGCTGCTGCTGCTTGCGATGGCGCGTTTTTCCACAGCCGACCTCTGGTTGGCCGATCAAATGTTCAGCCATGGCAGCCATGGCTTTGCATGGCGCGATCATTGGTTTGCTGCGGAGTTGATGCACCGGTGGGCCAAAATTCCCCTGGTTCTGTTGGGGCTGTTGGTGTTGGTCGCCGCCGCCGCTGATGGCGTGCGGCCGTTCAAGTGGATGTCGAACACGCAACGGCTGCAGCTACGCGTTGTGGCCGCTTGCGCTGCGTTGGTGCCCTTGGTGGTGAGTGTTTGGAAGCGTCTCTCGGCGTCGCATTGCCCTTGGGACATTGACCGCTATGGCGGGCATGCGCCTTATGTGGCGCTGCTCGACGCCATGCCCGCAGGTGTTGCGCCGGGCGGGTGCTTTCCGGCAGGTCATGCCACCAGCGTGTTGTGGATGATGGGCTTGTGCGTTTGGTTCTTGCCGCACAAGCCGCGCCAAGCTGCGCTTGTTGCAGCCCTTATGGCCTTAGCTGGTTTGGCCTTTGGTTGGGTACAGCAACTGCGCGGTGCGCACTTTCTCAGCCACACGCTGTGGTCCATTTGGGTGGCGGCGGGCGTGACGTGGCTGGTGCTGCTGGTGGCCACGCTGTGGCAACAGCGGCGCCGAAGCGCCGCTGTTCACACGTCTACGGAATGTAGTTAAGCGTCTCGGGCAGTGGCAGGTTGATGGGCCACTCAAAGAATGGGGCTGGCGCGCCGTTGGGCAGTGTCGGCGGGATGGTAAGCGCACCGTTGCTGGCAAAGAAGACCGCGATCTGAGCCTGCGCTGCAACCGCCCACGGGGCAGCTGCCGCGTTGCCGATGTTGGTCAAGAACACGTGCGGGTTTTTGCCCACGGCGTTGTTGAAGGCATAGCTAAGGTCGTTGCGGTAGTAAGTGGCCCGGTCGCCCAGATCACCCGCACGCAAGATGGCACTGGTGGTTGGGTTGGGCACGGTCATGTCGCCTTTGGCAAACTGAAAAATCACCGGCTTGGCCGATTGACCTCGCAGTGGCTGTTTGCGAATGAAGACTGCGTACGCCGCCGGGTTGCCCGCTTGCTGCGCCCATTCAAACCGGTCCAGCGCCTGCTGGATGGCCATGGCGCCTGCCACGTTGTTGATGCGCACGGGCTCGTCCCGCAGCGGGATGTTCTCGTTGAAGGCGATGCCACTGGGGTCGGCCACGTTGATGAGCGACGGCGCGCGGAACAACAAGGCCAAACCCGTAAGGGGCCGGAATGCCCCCAAACGCGCCACCTCGGTGATGGAGCCGCCAGGCACATTGGGCACCCCAGCTTTGATCGAAGGCTCAACGCCCATGAAGATCGTGCCGTAGATGCCACCGAACGACTGACCAGCGTAATAGATGCGCTGCGCGTTCAAGTCGGCTGCGCCGTCTCCGTCCAGGTCCACGCCCACTTCAATTTGGCGCGTGAGTTGCATCAGGTCAACCACCGTTTGGCGCAGGCCATCGCGTGAGCCGAGGATGGTGCGTGGCGCGGTGGCGTTGACGCCTTCGGTGGAGTCGATCACGCCGTTGCCGTCTTGGTCGATGCCGCGACCACCAGCAGGCACTTCAACCGGCGTGTCGCCTTGGCGAAGCACCGTCAACTTGCCCAGCGCCCCACCGCCGTGACCCGCCACGTTGATGGCCATGGTGGCAATGCCTTGAGAGGCAAAAACTGACGCGACGGCCCACGGCGCGCCGTACATGCTGTCGGTAAAGCCGTGACCAAAGATGGCCACAGGCCAACCACCGGCAGGCTTGGGGCCCGACGGCACGAAGAGCTGCGTGATGAGCGGGTTGTTGGCTTGCACCTGCGGGGTTCCCGTCCACGTACCCGTGGCCGGAATGTATTGCCCTGCCGCCCGGTACTCGGGCGACACAAACCGCCCGTAAGCAATTTGCCCCACAGCACCGGGCACCACGCCCAGCGCTGGTGTGGGCAAGAAGCTGTTGCTCAACACCGCCGTGGTGCTGTTTTGACGCGACAGTTGAATGCCCTGCACCGCCGACACTGAAAACACCGACCGCACGGCACCGCTTGCGCTGTTGCCAATCACAAAATCAATCGGCGCCGGCTGACTGCCTTTGATCGCACGCATGATCTTGCTCAGGTCAGCGCTGATGCTTTGCGTGGTGAACAGGCTGACGGCCACGGGTTTGAGGCCATTGCTGTGGCGGTGCGAATGCATGGCATCGCGCACATCGCGAGAGTAGTCGCTGCTGCCACGGTGATGCCCGTGGGCGTTGCCAGGACCTTCAGCGTCGTCATTGGCTTTGATTTTTTTACCCGTTGAATCGAGCACGCCGTTGGTGACCACAAGCAGGTAGCGCGTGTGCTCGGCCAGCAGCTCGTCACTTTCAAACGAGAGGGTTTTGGTGGCGGGGTCCCACACAATTTGGTTGATGCCCACTTTGCCACCAAAGCCGCGCCAGCTTAGCGTGTCGCCCAGGTTGAGCAGGTAGACGGTGTTGCTGTTGACGGTGGCGGGGTCGATGTCGCCGCTGAAGGGGACGGTGATGCGCGGCTGCGTGGAGAACCCGTCCAGGGTGTTTAGCACGTCGATGTCGGCGCAATCGCTGGGGCGCACCGCGCAATCGGGCTTGGGCAGGTTGACGCGCCGCAGGGTGCGTTGGGTGCCATCAAAAACGGTGTAGCGGTTGCTTGGGAATGGGCTTGCGGCCACATCGTGTGCATCAAATAGGACCTGCACACCGTTGGCCGCTGCGACAAATGGCGCAAGCAAAGCTGCAATGGCAACGACCAAAGGTCGAATGGGCGTCAGAGGCATTTAAAAGGCTCCTTGCAAGCGGGTTGGTGTGTGATTGCTTAAGCCCTCGTTTTTAGCTGATTCCTGACTGGCTGTTGTAAGGGTTGTACCCGGGTTATTTGTTACTGACTTTGGTTCACTTTAACCATCAACCAGACGCCCTCAACCGCCGCGCCAACACATTGCCAGCCCCCACCGCCGCCCCCATCACCCAAAAAAGCGCCCCAACCCCAAGCAGCGCCCCCGCTGCCCCATACGCCAAAGGCATCGCAAAACTTGAAGCATTGATCGCCATCGACCGCAGCGCCAGCGCCTCGCCGTGGCGATGATCGGGCGACAACCGCATCAGCGTGGACAAAATCATAGGCTGCACCGCCCCCAAAAAGATCCCCAATGCCACGGCGCAAAACCCCATCGACCAAGGCCCAGGCATCCACGGGTACACCGCAAACACCAGCGCAGTCCCCACCATCGAACCCCGAATCACCTGCACCTCATCCAAACGTGCTGCCAACGCAGGAATCACCATCCGCACCAGCGTCACTGACACCGTGAAGGCACCCAATATCAAGCCAATCGTTGATGCGTTGTAACCCCTGTCATGCCCCAGCACCGGCACAGCAAAACTGTGAACATCCCAACTGGCTGACACCAACCAGTTGACGCACAGCAAACGCGAAAACGATGGCACCCTCAGCAACGACCAGGCCTTTTGGGTGCGGTCACGGGGCGCGCGGTCACCCGGCACGGGCGGCACCCAGCGGATGATGAAAAACGACAGCATCGACAGCACGGCCATCAGCCCGTAAGCCGAGCCAAACCCCGCCGAGTCGATGGCAAAACCTGTCAGCACCGGCCCCACTGCATTCGCCAGCGCCGGTGACAGCCCCAACCAACTGAAAACGCGAACCCGCTCCACACTATCCGACACTGACCGTGTCACCGACCGTTGCGTGGCGATCACCGCCGTGTTGGCCCCGGCACCACACAGCAGCGCAGCGGCAATCAACCCAACCACGTGCCAACCACTGCTAAGCAGCGACGACCCCGCCGCCATCAGGGCGCCAAGCGTGGTCAGCACGATAGAAATCTGCATCGGCCGGTGGTAGCCGTGCCGGTCGGCCAGACGGCCCGCTGGCAGCGCCAAAGCCACTGGCGCCAAGGCAAACAGCGCCAACAACAAGCCAGCCGCAAAAGCGCCGTACCCTTGTCGAAGTGCCTCCAACGGTGCCGCCATGCGCGTGCCGGCCATGGCACTGTGAACCCCCAGTTGCGCCAAAATAATCGCCAACAATGCCAATGACGGCCTGCCGTTTGCTGCAGGTGGCGGTGATGAGGTTTGCGTCGACGCGGGTGTTGACAGCTCAGCCATCGCTGTCTTCTTCGTCGACGTCGTCAAAAGAAGCGTCGACCAACAGCTCACGCGTGCGGTTCTCAGGCAGTGCCTCCACGCCCCGCAATTGGCGCGCCATCACGCGGCTGCGCTGGGCCGCTTTGTCGATGTTGGAACTGGCCTCGTCGAGTTTTTTCTTGGTTTTGGCCAGCACATCGCCAAACTTGGCAAACTCCGTCTTGACAGCGCCCAGCACCTCCCAAACCTCGGCGCTGCGCTGCTCCAAGGCCAGCGTGCGAAACCCCATCTGCAAACTGCTGAGCGTGGCCAGCAACGTGGTGGGGCCAGCGATCATCACGCGGTAATCACGTTGCAGGGCTTCGCTCAAGCCCGGGCGGCGCAGCGCCTCCGCATACAGACCTTCGGTGGGTACAAACAAAATCGCAAAGTCCGACGTGTAGGGTGCAGCAACGTACTTGTCATGGATGGTTTTGGCCTCCTCACGCAACCGGGCTTCGATGGCTTTGCCAGCCACTTCGGCCTGCACCGCGTCGGCACGGTCTTGCGCGTCGAGCAAACGCTCATAGTCTTCGCGCGGGAACTTGGCGTCGATCGGCAGCCAGATGGGCCGGTCTTCACCTGCACGCCCCGGCAAACGGATGGCGTACTCCACCCGCGCATTGCTGCCGGGGACGGTTTCAACGTTGGACGCATACTGATCTGCCGTAAACACTTGTTCTAGCAACGCACCAAGCTGCACCTCGCCAAACACGCCACGGGATTTAACGTTGGTGAGCACGCGGTTGAGCGACCCCACGTCACTGGCCAACTTTTTCATCTCGCCCAAGCCGTTGTGCACGGCCTCCAGGCGCTCTGCCACTTGCTTGAAGCTTTCACCCAAACGCTGCTCCAGCGTGGCGTGAAGCTTCTCGTCAACCGTGGCGCGCATCTGCTCCAACTTGGCCTCGTTGCCTTGCGTCAGCGTGTTGAGCTTTTCTTCCACCATGGCACGCACTTCGGTGAGCTTTCGCTCATTGCCTTCAGTAAGGTTGCGCAAGCGCTCAGCCATCGAGTCGTCAAACCGTCGCAGCGTCATCGATTGCTGTTCGGATGCGCGAAGCAGCGACGTGTCTTGGGCCTCGCGCGCCGACTGCGCTTGCTGAACCAGGGTTTGCTGGGTTCGCTCCAACTGGGTGCGAAAGGTGTCGATCTGCTCGTTCTGGGTGCGCACCGCATCGCCGCCCTGCGCCAGCATGCTTTGCTGCACCGTGGCCAACTGCTGCATCAACTCTTGGCGGGTGCCCACTGCACTGCGGGCCACCTCGTCGCGCAACTCGCGCTCCAAGCGCTCGATTGACTGCAACACTGCATTTTCGCGACGCCCGCCGCGAGGCCAAAGTGCCCACGCCAGGATGGCCAACAACAGCACCGCCGCCAGCAGGGCAGCCCCAATCCATTCAACAGGCCAGGTTGTCATGCCGCCATTGTCGCTGGCGTTGCGAAACCAAGGCAGCAACAAGCGCGCAAGCGAGTGCAGCTGTCAGGTCAAGACGGGACGCAAAAGGGCCGACACCATGCCAACAAGTGCCGTTACTTCCACGGTCTCGCCACCACTGTTGCGTCCTGAAACGGGCATTAACACGCATGTTTTTGCACACTCAACCCATCAAAACACAACCGAACCCGGGGTTGGGCCACGCGACTGTCGCCATGCCCACCGCTCGCGATTTCAAACCCATGCGTCTCGCCAAAAATCTTCGCCTCGCTGCAACTTCGACCTTGGCATCGGTGCCTGCACTCACCCTTGCGTTGCCGCTGTTGTTGACTGCCTGTGGTGGTGGCGACAGCCCGCCTGCTGTTGCAGTGGCTCAGCCCTCGGCCACTTCCACGACCCCCGCACCGTCACCTGCACCTGCACCTTCTCCTGCACCCGAAGGCCCAGCACCCACGCCAGCACCCGCCCCGCCTGCCCCCATCAACAGCGGCAAACCATGGCGCCCTTTCAATGACAACAGCCCTTGGAACACGCCCATCCCCGAGTCTCCCGAGCTGGAGGCCAACAGTGCGCAGTTGGTCAGCGCTTTCATCCAAAGCACCCCTTTCGGCCCCCACCTGGATGTCAACATTGCGGGCTACTCGATCCCCTTGTACTGGGCCGACGCCTTGACACCCACGCAACCCGTCAGGGCAGCGGTGGGTGGTGACGGGTGGAATGGGTTTCCCGTCACTGCGTCCATGCCCATTCCAGCGGGTGCTGCACCTGACCCGCAGTCTGACGCCCACATGGTGGTGATCAATGCCAATCGCACCCAAGAGTGGGGTTGCTTCAACATGCGCTTCAATGCGGCAACCAACCCCAATTGGCAAGCTGACTTGTGTGCGACGTCCGACCTTACGGGCAGCGGTGTGCGCACACCAGAGCCCTTGGCCAACCCTTGGTACGCTGCACACGGGTCTCGCGCGTGTGGTTTTCCCTTGTCGGCAGGCTTGATTCGCGTCGAAGAGATTCAGGCGGGCCGCATCGATCATGCGCTGGTGATTGCCTACCCAGGGCTCTTACCGGGCAGATTCACGTCGCCGGCCAGCACGGCCAGCAGCATTGGCAACGCCATCAACGGCGTGGGAGTTCCATGCGGCGGACGCTTTCAACTGGACCCGAGCATCGACGTGAGCAAGCTTGGCCTGTCTCGCGGCGGTGAAATCGTGGCGCGCGCTTTGCAGCAGTACGGGGCCTACGTGGGTGATTTTTCCGGCGCGCTGTCGGTCTACGCCGAAAACGCGCCCGACGCCCGCGCCTACTGGGCCACGGGCGCCCTGGGAACCTACGATCTGCTGGACAAGATCGACTTGAACAAATTGCGCGTCATCAAGTACGGCAAGATGTACTGAGACGGCTCGCCAGCACCTCGGGATTCACGGGGGTCGGTGGCACCCCACCCGTCAGCGCTGCAATCAAGTTGTCAGCGGCCAACTGCGCCATCGCGAGGCGCGTGGCCACGCTGGCGCTTGCAATGTGCGGCGTGAGCACCACGTTGCTGCAATCCAGCAGTGCCGGGTGAACGGTTGGCTCCCCTTCAAAGACATCGATACCCGCAGCAGCAATGCGATGCGATTGCAGCGCGCGCGCCAACGCTGCATCGTCCACCACACCACCGCGCGCGATGTTGGTTAGTGTGGCGGTGGGTTTCATCAGGGCCAGCTCGGCTTCACCCACGGCGTGATGGCTTTGCGCTGAATAAGGGCAGCACCAAAATCAGGTGATCACTTTCGCGCAGCAGCGATGCTTTGTCGACCCAACGCGCGCCCCCCAGCGCGGCTTCAACGTCCGAGCTCAGGCGTGTGCGGTTGTGATAGATCACGCGCATGCCAAACCCATGGGCGCCACGCTTGGCAATGGCTTGTCCGATGCGCCCCATGCCCAAGATACCAAGCTGGGCACCGTGCACGTCGCTGCCAGTCAGCAAGTCGTAAGACCATTGCGTCCAGCGGCCAGCACGCAAGTAGTGCTCACCCTCGCTCACACGGCGTGCCGCTGCCATCATCAGGGCAAAGCCAAAGTCAGCGGTGGTTTCAGTCAGAACATCAGGGGTGTTGGTGGCCAACACGCCGCGCGCTGTGCAGGCGGCCAGATCGATGTTGTTGGTGCCCACCGCCATGTTGCAAACCACCTTGAGCTGTGGGTTGGCGTCGAGCAATGCCGCGTCGATGCGCTCGCTGCCGGTGATGAAGGCGCCGTGTTTGCCGCTCAGCCTGACCGAAAGCGCTGGGGCTGACAGCACCTCACCTCGGTGATGGTCAACCTCAAAGTGCTGCTGCAACCGAAGTGCCACCTCTGGAAACACATCGCGGGCGATCAATACAGATTGCTTCATCGTCATCTCACTTGGCAGGTAGGGTTTGCAGCGTTTTTGTTTGCTCGACTGAGGGTTTCACAATCGCCTTGGCATTTGAATTGATGGGGTGAGGGTTCCATCCCAACACCACCACCATCACCATGAAACCCACCACGTAGGCCACAACAATGTGCCAGCCGGCCTTGAGCCACGCCCAGACCGATCGCGCCTCGGGAAAGATGTTGGACAAAGCCACGCCTGCAGTGGAGCCAAACCAGATCATGGAGCCGCCAAAGCCTACGGCATAGGCCAGAAACCCCCAGTCGTAGCCGTCTTGCCGAATGGCAAGTGCGGTCAGCGGGATGTTGTCAAACACGGACGACACAAAGCCCAGGCCCAGTGCGGTGGGCCAAGACGGCGAAGGAAGGTGCTCCACCGGCATCAAAGAGGCACACCACACCAGCGCCAGTAAAAACACCGTGCCTTTGAATGCCGACGGCAGCAATGACCAATTGGCGGCACGCAGGGGCGAGGACACGACCGTGGCCAGCATCACGGCCACGCCCATCACCGGAAAACTTCCCAGCACGTGCGGCATGTTGAGGTTAAACCAAACATTGGCACCCACAGCCGCCAACAGGATGAACGCTACAACACCCAGGCGCACACCGTCGACGCGGGTGTTGCGCGTGTCGTCCTTTTGAATGGGCTGGTGCGCATGTTGCTGACGCGCGGCGATGGTGCCAAAAATCGCAAGGGCAACCACGCCACCCAGGTAAGCCTCGAGCACCCAAATTGGGTTGGCGCCGGCGATCCACATCATGGTTGTGGTGGTGTCGCCTACCACGCTACCAGCGCCGCCGGCATTGGACGCGGCCACAATGGCCGCCAAGAACCCGATGTGCACGCGCTTCTTGTAAAGCACGCCAGCCATGGTGCCGCCGATCATCGCGGCCGCAATGTTGTCCAAAAAGCCCGACAACACAAAAACACCGATCAACAACACCAAGCCACCCTTCCAGTCATCGGGCAGCAAGTGGGGCAATTTGTCGGTCAGATGGCTGCGCTCAAAATGGTCGGCCAGCAGTGTGAACCCAAGCAGCAAGCCCAACAGGTTCGCAAGCGTGACCCACTCGTGGGCAGCGTGAGCCATCAAGCCTGGCATGCCAGCGCCTGCCTTGAAACTGGAGAACACCCACTGAAAGAGCGTGATGGCGATTGCGCCTGTTAGCGCCACCTTCAAGGTGTGATGGTGAAACATCGCCACACCCAGCAGCGTGATGGCAAACAGGACAAACTCAAACGGAACACCAAAAACCATCATGGGGGCGGCCTCCTCGACCGAGTGAAATCACAAACCATCGTCAACAGCGACCCACGCCGTTACGCGACGAAGTGCACAAACCCAGCAACGGGCTCACGCTCGGTCACCAACGTATTTTCAATCGCATTAGGGTCGGCATGGCCCAACGACATGCCACACACCACAATTTGTTGGTCGCCCGCGCCGATGTGCGCCTTGATGATGCGATGAAATTGCGTAAAGGCGGCTTGCGGGCAGGTGTCAAGCCCGCGCGCACGTGCCGCCAGCATCACGTTCTGCAAAAACATGCCGTAGTCGAGCCAACTACCTTGTTGCATGACACTGTCGATGGTGAAGATCAAGCCCACCGGCGCATCAAAAAAATCGTAGTTGCGCTTGTGCTGCGCGTGCATGCGCTCTTTGTCGGTTTTGCCAATGTTGAGCAACCCATACAAGTCCCACCCCACTTTGCGGCGTCGGTCGATGTAGGGCGAGGCCCATTGGGTGGGGTAGTAGGCGTACGGTTCGGTGTGCGCCGCGCGCTCGGTCGGGTCGTCGTAGGCCGCCGTGATCTTGGTGCTGAGCGACTTGAGCGAAGCACCCGTCAACACGTGCACTTGCCAAGGCTGGGTGTTGGTGCCTGAGGGCGCGCGTGCCGCTGCTGCCAGCAGCGACTCGATGGTCTCACGCGGCACCAGCGTGGGCAAAAAGGCGCGCACCGAACGACGACCGTGCATGGTGGCGTCGACGGCGGCGGTGGTGTCTGCAATCGAAACGGGTTGGGGGCGGCCAAGCGGGTCGTTCATGGGGCACAGGGCTCCAGGGTTGTTGGTTTGAGATGGGCGACAGGCCATTGCTGCTGCATGCGCGTGGCGCATGCAAGCGTCTGCAAGTGCACGTCAACCGTGTCGTCGACATTGTGCCCGTAGCCACCGGCCATCGCGATGGCAACCGCGACACCCCGGCGCTGACATGCGTCTAGCACCATGCGATCGCGTTCGTGCAAGCCCGCCTTGCTGAGCTTCAGGCGGCCCAACCGGTCACCCTCGTGCGGATCGGCCCCAGCCAGGTAAAACACCAAGCCCGGAGGCTCACTTCCGTGGGCGGCCCACATCACGCGCAAAGCCGCTTCCAGCTTGTTCAGGTATTCGTCATCACCGCAGCCGTCGGTCAACTCCACGTCCAGGCTACTTGCCTCTTTGCGAAACGGAAAGTTCTTAGCCCCGTGCATTGAAAAGGTGTAGACGCTCGGGTCGTCACGCAAAATAGCGGCAGTGCCATTGCCTTGGTGAACGTCCAAATCCACCACGGCGACGCGAAGCAACGCACGGTTTGAGCGGTGCCACTGAGCCTGCAACAACCGGGCCGCCACGGCTACGTCGTTGAAAACACAATAGCCGCTGCCCTTGTCGGCGTGCGCATGATGCGTGCCGCCTGCCAGGTTGGCCGCAACCCCTTCACCAGCTAAAAGCGCAACTTGCGCCGCTGCGATGGTGGCGCCCACCGACCGTCGCGCACGCTCAGCCATCGCAACCGACCAAGGGAATCCAATCTCTCGCTGCGATGCAGCTGAAAGCAACCCGCGCGCTACAGCATCAACATAGTTTGGTGTATGCGCCAACGCCAATTCACCGTCGGTGGCCGGCATCGCTTCCGTCAGTTCAAGACCTGGGCAGGCGGCCTCGCAACGCTCACGCAGCAAGCGGTACTTGGACATGGGAAACCGATGCCCCGCTGGCAACGGGAGCACAAAACGGTCGGAGTAAAAGGCTTGCACCGCGCCGTTGGCAGCAGCGTGCTTGAGGCTTCAAACGCCTTCGATGATGCGGATTTCTCGTTGGGCGCCGTCACCCAAAGCGGCCAGCGCTGCTTGATAACTGGGGCTGTCATGCGTGGCAACGGCTTGCGCCACGCTGTCAAACTCGATCAAAACGGTGCGCTGCATGAGCCCCATTTCGTACACCTTGGCAGGCTCACCGCGCGCCAAAAAACGACCTCCACCCGCGGTGATGGAGGGCCCTGCGAGCGCGGCGTAAGCCGCCAGTTTGGTGGTATCTGTCACCGCGCGGTAAGCGCTGACCCAATAAGCTTTTGGCATGGCGAGCATTCAAAGAATTTAGGCTCCGAAGCTTAACGCACGCGGTCAGGGCCGCACGGGGCGACCATGACGCGTGGCTCAATGCCCCGAGTGCGACCCACTGGGCTTCTTGACCTTGACTTCGACGGCCGCCTTGGGGGACGCCATCGGCTTCATTGACGTGCCACCACCGCGCTGGCTGCGCACCGGTTCGGCCAATGCGCCCGTCCATTCGTAGGCGACCGTGCCTTGTGGGTGTTTGAACCAACCCGGGTCTTTGTAGTTGCCGGGTTTTTGGTCTTTGCGCACCTTGATCACACTGAACATGCCCCCCATCCCCACGGCACCAAACGGGCCGGTGCCCGTCATCATCGCGGCGGTGTTGTCGGGCAGTGGCATCTCCATTTCGGTCATGTCGTGCATGCCACGTTCACCCATCACCATGTAGTCGGGCACCAGCTTGGTGATCTGCTTGACCACCTCGCGATGATCGACGCCAATCATGGTGGGCACGTTGTGGCCCATGGCGTTCATGGTGTGGTGGCTCTTGTGGCAATGAAAGGCCCAGTCGCCCTCCTCGTCGGCTAAAAACTCGAGTTGCCTCATTTGCCCCACTGCAATGTCTTCGGTTACTTCATACCGGCGCGTGCTTTTGGGTGTGGGGCCACCGTCGGTGCCCGTCACCATGAACTCATGCCCGTGCATGTGGATCGGGTGGTTGGTCATGGTGAGGTTGCCCACGCGGATGCGAACCTTGTCATTCTTGCGCACCACCAGGGGGTCAATGCCCGGAAAGATGCGGCTGTTCCAACTCCACAAGTTGAAGTCAAGCATCGTCATCACCTTGGGCGTGTAGCTGCCCGGGTCGATGTCGTAGGCGTTGAGCAAGAAGACAAAGTCGCGATCAACGGTTTCAATCAGGGGGTGCTTGCCCTTGGGGTGCGTGATCCAAAAGCCCATCATGCCCATCGCCATTTGAACCATCTCGTCGGCATGCGGGTGGTACATGAAGGTGCCCGGGCGGCGCGCCTCAAACTCGTAGACAAACGTTTTGCCCGGTGGGATCGCTGGTTGCGTTAAACCGGTGACTCCGTCCATGCCACTGGGCAAGCGCTGGCCGTGCCAGTGCACGCTGTGCACTTCCGGCAGTTTGTTGGTGACAAAGATGCGCACGCGGTCGCCCTCCACCACCTCAATCGTCGGGCCGGGGCTTTGACCGTTGTAACCCCACAGATGTGCGGTGAAGCCAGGCGTCATCTCGCGCACCACGGGCTCGGCCACCAGGTGAAACTCTTTGACGCCTTGGTTCATGCGCCAAGGCAAGGTCCAGCCATTGAGCGTGACCACCGGGTTGTAGGGTCGGCCGGTGTTGGGCACCAGCGGGGCCATCGTGTCGGGCGTGGTTTGGATGACGGGTTCCGGCAATGCAGCCAGGGCCACTTTGCTGACGGCCGCAGTGCTCACGGCTGCGGTGATGGCGCCTGCGCCGTTCAAAAAACTTCTTCGTGAAACCATGATGTTCTTGCTTTCAAAATCAATGAGAGGCTTCGTTGGCGGGGCCCGATGACATCGACGGTGCCAACATGGCACTCATGCTTGGGCGGCCCACCAAGGCCATGTCCAGATCGGCGCTGGCCAACCAAAAATCGCGCAAGGCGTCGATGGCCGCATTGACACTTGCAATTTGCGCACGCGCGTCGGCCAGCACCTCAAACACGCCGATCAACATGCCGTTGTAGCGAAGCAAGGTTTCGTCGCTGATGCGCTTCTTGAGGGGCACCACTTCGTCGCGTTGGTGCTTGGCAATGTCCCATGCAGTGCGGTACATGCCGTAGGCCTCACGCACTTCGGAGCGCGCATTAACGGCCGTTTGGGTGGCCCGGTTGAAGGCTTGCATGTAGGTGCTCTCGGCGCGCGCCACGCGTGCACCGCCCCAGTCAAACAACGGCAACTCCAACGACACCTCCCAGCCCCGTTGGCGAGGTTCTTCGTTGGACGTGTTGTAGACCGTGCCCACCTCAAGCACATTCACCAGCCGCGTTACTTTGCTCAGCCCCAAGTTGCGCGCCGTTTGCTCGGCAAACATGCTGGCCGCCTGCACGTCGAGCCGCTGCGTCATCGCCACCTGCTCGATATCGGGTCGGTCGTTGGGAAGCGAGGGCAAGTCGGGCAGGCGCGCGGGCAACTGGTAACCGGTCTGGGTGCCCCAAAGCCCCAACTTGCGCGTCAGTCGCTCGCGCGCAGCCAACTGCACTTGGTGGGCGCGCGCCACGTTCAAGGCCGCATCGGCATAAAACGATTGCTCGCGCGCCTGTTGCAGCTTGTTGAAGTTGCCCACCTGCGCCATGCGACGCGCCAATTCGGCGCTGGCCTCGGCGGCCTGCATCACTTGTTTGCTGTAGCGCAGGTTCTCGTCGGCGGCCACCGCCAACACCCAAGCCTTGCGCGCCTCGCTGGCCAGCATCAACACGTCCATCGACACCATGCGTTGCAAGGCTTCAAAACGCCGCGCTTGCACCTGCTGCAGCATCGGCATGGCGATCAGACGCGCCAAGTTCAAGTGGAAGCCTCGCTCCAACTCCACCTCGCTGCCCTGGCGCGTGCGGCCAAACGAAAAACCCGGGTTGGCCAGGCGCCCTGCTTGAACCAGATCGGCCTCAACAATGCCCAGCTCGGCAAAGGATGCTTGCAGCCCTTGGTTGTTGAGCAGCGCCAATTGCACGGCGTCATCGGCCGTCAATGGTTTGCTCAGCAACATCGCCACTCTTGCTTCAACCGCAGTTTGTTCGGCAGGGGTGCGAGCCCACTGAACATCTTTGCCTAGCGTTGATTGCGTGGCTTTTTGAACAACCGCCATGCCACTGTCGTTGCTGAACGTGGCGCAGCCTGCCAGCCCCGCTGTGGCGATGCCCACCATCGTGAGGCATCGGAGCACACGCGCCCGTACCTTAAAAATTGAGTTCATCTTGCGCTGCCTCTACTTCGATGGGTTGGGTCGGGGTGCGTGCTGGTGCACCGCTTGCCCGCCGCCAGACGGCGTTGGCGCTGAAGCGGGTGCGTCGGCGCTGCTCGCTTCGCGAAGGTAAGTGCGCCAGCCGCCAATGCGCTCCACTTCGTCGTTGGCTTCTCTCCACGGCCGCATCTTGGCGTCACCCAGTGCGCGGTAAGTCGCCAGGGGCGAAACATGCGTCACTGCGGGGACGCGGGCACGGGCATCGCGGGCGTCAGCCTTCGCGGCGGCAGCCGGTGTGGGGGCCACATTCTGGGCGTGAGACGGCAACGCCGCCAGCAGCAGCAAGGCGCTGACGCACCCGCACAAAGTTAATTGGTTCATGTCTACCTCGACTCAAAGCATGTTTGACGATAGAGCACGGCGCCGCCGTCAAACAAAGCAACATCGCCACGAGCACAGCAAGATGCCCTCTCAAGCCCGGCAAGCGCACGGGCTGCAGCCGCCGCTTAGCAAGCGGCTCAAATGGGCGAAAGTCGCGGAGGCCGCTCGGGGCCTTCGGTCAAAAATGCGGGGCGGCCCGCAGAGATCGTGGCAAATGCCAAGGGCACCAAGGGTGGCTGCTCAAAAGACATCGCACTTGGCATCAACGCAGCGCCCACATGGCATGCGGCGCAGGCACTGCACTGATGAGCCTTGCCGTCGGCAACATCGCTTTGTTCGCGGGCCATGTTGGGATGGCAGTGCTCGTCAGCGATCACGGCTGCGTCGGGCGCTCCGTACACGGCTTGGCTGTTGGTGTTGCTGGGCGCCGCGCTGGTGTTTGTGAGAGTCTGCAGCGTCTGCAGATTGCCCATGCAATGCAGCATCGTGACGGCAGCCATGGTTTGCAGTGGCAGCGCCACCGCCAAAAGGGCCAACGTCCAAATACGCAGAAGTCTCAACATAAGCCCCTAGTGTAGGCACCGGGCGTGCACCTCTCCCACACTGCCGCGCTTTGGCCATGACTTGTTGCTGGGAACAGCGGCATCCGGACATCCCCCGGAAATAGAAAATCCACTCTAAATTGCTGCATTGCACCAAAAACCTGTTGCAGGGATTCGGGAAACCCCTATACTTCGCATCATGCTGCGCTGCAACAAAACAGCAAAGCAAGCAAGTTTCGTTATTTCATTCAAAACACTTAGGAGATCCCACCATGTTGACCGCTGAACAAATTGTCGCCGCGAACAAAGCCAACGTTGAAACCCTTTTCGGCTTGACCGGCAAGGCATTTTCGGGCGTTGAGAAGTTGGTTGAACTGAACCTGCAAGTGGCACGTGCTGCTTTCAGCGAAGTGGCCGAGACGACCCGCGCTGCTTTGACGATCAAAGACCCACAAGAGCTGATCGCCCTACAAACGAGCCTGTTGCAGCCAGCCGCCGAGAAAGCAGTTGCTTACGGCCGCCATGTGTACGACATCACTTCAGCCACCACAGCCGAAGTGTCGCGCGCTGCCGAGTCGCAGTACGCTGAAGCCCAAAAGAAGTTTGGCGCTTTGGTTGACGCTGCTGCCAAGAACGCTCCAGCTGGTTCCGAGAACGCCGTGGCTTTGTACAAGTCGGCAATGGTTGCTGCCAACAACGCGATCGAAGGCGTGCAGAAGGCTGCCAAGCAAGCGACGAGCGCTGCAGAAGCCAATCTGACGGCTTTCGGCGACACGGCTGTCAAGGCTACCAAGTCGGCCGCTAAAGCCAAGCGTTGATTCGCTAACGCACCAAGCACCTGCATCAAAAAGAGCCTCGTCTAGGGGCCGTTAGGACGAAGCCCGGTAGATCCGGGCTTTTTCTTTGGCTCTTTGGTTTTTCGGTTTTTGGCTCTTTGACCCTGGTTCCTGGCGGGACTGTGCTTGGCCGGCGCCGGTGGGTGCGTGTTGGATCGAATGTCCCCCGCTCCGGTCCGCCTTCGCGGCCCGCCGCTCCTCCTTGATTTCGACCCAACACGCACCCACCGTCACCGTCCTTTTGGGCATCGCGCTGCTGGCCCTTGGTGACTTGCTGGGGATTATTTTGTGCTTTGTACTTGAGCGTGCGCTCCGCGTGATGGGCGTTGGGAGTTTCGCTTGCGATCAACCGAGTGGGCTGGACCTCAGGGCGTAAGTCTTGCCGTCTACCCACAGGTATTCCACGCGCAAGGTGGCGCTGCCTTTTTCTTCTTTGAAGGTGTAGCCAAGAACCGCAAGCTTTTGGCCGGGCTTGATTTCTTCAACCTTCCACGCTTGCATGCGCGTCAGCGGCGCAAGCTCGATCTCCCAGCGCTTGTCCTTTCGATGGGGTAGCGAGGCTTTGGCCAGCAAGGCTGTGCCGTCCACGGCCGCCGACTGGCCGGGCACGGTGCGCTTTGCCAGGTCCGCTGGCACGGCCAAATTGGGGGCGACGTCCAAGAACAGTTCGGCGTGCGGGTTTTGCCACTTCACGCTGGCGGCTTGGCCTTCCAGGTAAATGGGGCGCGCGTCGTCAAAACTGCTCCAGCCGTGGTGTGCGAGCGCACTACCCGCGCTTAGACCCAAACTGCCCGCACCCCACGCCAAGATTTGTCTGCGTTGCATGGTGTTTGCTCCTGCCAATGAGTTGATCAAAATCTGTTTTGCCTAAATGTAGGCAATGCCACGGCCCAGGGCCACCACGCACAACCATATCAACAACGACAACGCGGTTTGTGCCTTGGCCCAGCGGTCCAGTTTGGTAAGGCCGCCCCGGGTGTGCAGCACCGCCGCGTTCACGCCAGCCAACATGACCAAGAGCATCTTGATCACAAAGGCGCGGTTGCCAATCAGGTCTTGAGCCTGGGACATGAACATCAGGGCACCCGTGGTCAGGGCGATGCCAAACCCAAACACCGCGAGGGACAACGACAGCTGCGCCAGGTCTTTCATGGGCAAGGCCGCACCGCGACCCCAAACGCGCAGTTCCACCAACACCAAATTGCCCAGCAGCAGCGCAATGCCCACGATGTGCAGGGCCTCGAGTGCCGGGTAGGCCCAAGGGTGCGTGCGCAGGGGCACGGCCCAGGCTGTCAGTGCCGCCACCAGGGCTGGATTGATAGGTGCATCCGTCATGGGCGGGCATTTTGCGCCCTGAACCCAGCGACACCATGCCTGAAAACATCCGACATATATCCAGAAGACATATAAAAACAATAAAAAAGTAGTTTTCAAGTCTATTGGTAATTTTTACAGTCTGCCGATGCTTGATATCAGCGCCATCGTCAGTGGATTCGCCGTGGGCGCCATCGTTGGCATGACCGGGGTTGGCGGGGGGTCGCTGATGACGCCTTTGCTGCTGGGCATCTTCAAACTCAACCCAGCAGTGGCCATCGGTACCGACTTGTGGTTTGCAGCTGCCACCAAAACCGGCGGTGCTTGGGCCCACGCGCGCCACGGGCATGTTGATTGGCGCATCACGGGCTGGCTCTTGGCGGGCAGCCTGCCTGCAGCCGTCGCCACCATCGTTCTGATGCACGTCACTGGGTTTGGCAAAGGTTGGTTCAGTGCATTGACGTTGTCGCTTGGCATTGCCCTGTTGCTCACGGCTTTGGTGATTGCCAACAAACCAGCCTGGAGCAAATTGGGCATCAAGCTTGAGCGTTGGATCACCCCATCACGCCAAGGCCCGATGACGCTCTTGGCCGGGGCTGCACTGGGCGTTCTGGTCACCATGTCGTCCATCGGTGCGGGGGCCTTGGGCGCCACTTTGTTGGTGTTGCTTCACCCACGCCTGAGTGCGCACCGATTGGTGGGCACCGACATCGCACACGCCGTGCCACTCACGCTGGTTGCCGGTATCGGTCACGCCACTTTGGGCAACGTTGATTGGGCGTTGCTGGTGCCGCTGTTGATTGGCTCCTTGCCCGGCATCGCGCTGGGTGCCCGGTTGACGCGCGCCATGCCCGAAGGCTGGATTCGCGCGCTGCTGTGCGCGTCCTTGGTGGCCGCCGGCCTCAAAGTCATTCACTGATCACCTTTGCCCCTGCCGTTGAACCCACACACCATGTACCGCTACACCGCCCTTGACCGTCAGCTAGTTCATCAACGCGCAGCGCAGTTTCGCGACCAGTTGGAGCGCAACTTGCGCGGCGAGCTGAGCGAAGACCACTTTCGACCCCTGCGCTTGCAAAACGGCTGGTACGTGCAACGCCATGCGCCCATGCTGCGTGTGGCGGTACCCTACGGCGCGTTAAGCAGCACGCAATTGCGCATGCTGGCCCGCATCGCCCGCGAGTTTGATGTGCAAGACGCAGGCGCTGCCAACGCCCGGGGCGGCTTTGGGCACTTCACCACGCGTCAAAACTTGCAGTTCAACTGGATCCCGCTGGACCGCAGCGCCGACGTGATGGACCTGCTGGCGTCGGTGGACATGCACGGCATTCAAACCAGCGGCAATTGCATTCGCAACATCACCAGCGACGCACTGGCCGGCGTGGCTGCCGATGAAATCGTGGACCCTCGCCCCTACTGCGAACTGTTGCGGCAGTGGAGCACCTTCCATCCTGAGTTTGCATTCTTGCCACGCAAGTTCAAGATTGCGGTGAGCGGCGCGCAAGAAGACCGCGCCGCCATCTTGTGGCATGACATCGGCCTGCAACTGCGCAAAGACGCGCAAGGCGCGGTGGGCTTTGAGGTGTTTGTGGGCGGTGGCATGGGCCGCACGCCCACCATTGCGCAGCGCGCGTCGAGCTTCGTGCCATGGCAAGAAATCTTGCAGTACCTTGAAGCCACAGTGCGCGTGTACAACCTGTTTGGTCGCCGCGACAACATGTACAAGGCACGCATCAAGATTTTGGTCAAAGCCGAAGGCCAGAAGTTTTTTGACGCCGTCAACGCCGAGTTCGAGGCCATCCGCGCCGAGCCCCACAGCCACGAGCGCCTGATTCATCAAGCCGAGTTTGACCGTGTGGCCGCTTGCTTCTCAGACCCTGTCTTTGCGCCCCACGCCGAGCATGCAGCCCCGCACAACCCGGCGCCAGGGCCCGACACCACCAAAGCCTTCACCCGCTGGGCGCAGCGCAACGTGCACGCGCATCGACGCAGCGAGTTTCGTGCGGTCACGCTGTCGCTCAAGCGCCCCGGCGTGCCCCCGGGCGACGCCACCGACGTCACAAATGGACGCAGCCGCGTGGCTTGCCGACCGCTACAGCCTGGGTGAGTTGCGCGTGTCGCACGACCAAAACCTGGTGTTGCCATGGGTGCGCGCCACCGACCTGCACGGCTTGTGGCTTGCCGCGCGCGATGAAGGTTTTGCCACCCCCAACATCGGCTTGATCACCGACATGATCGCCTGCCCTGGCGGCGACTTGTGCGCCTTGGCCAACGCCCGCTCCATCCCTGTTGCAGCCGCCATCACCGAGCGCTTCAACGACATCGACGAGGTGGAAGACATCGGCGACATCGATCTGCACATCAGCGGCTGCATCAATTCTTGCGGCCACCACCACAGCGGCCACATTGGCATCTTGGGCGTCGACAAAGACGGCAGCGAGTGGTACCAGATCACGCTGGGCGGCTCCGACGGCAGCACGATAAGCGGTGCCGCGGTGGCCGGCAAAGTCATCGGCCCGTCATTCGCCGCCGACGAAGTGCCCGACGCCCTAGAGGCCGTGATCAACACCTACCGCCAAGAAAGAACGCCAGGCGAACGTTTTGTCGATGCCGTTCGCCGCCTTGGCACGCCGCGCTTTCGCGAGGTGACCGACGCCGTGCGACAAAGCACCGCCAAAGACCACGCCACAGGGGCCACCGCATGAAGATCGTCAACCCAACCCAAGACAAGTGGCACGTGGCCGAAGGTGAGGACGGCCCGCGCCCGCACCCTGCCGAGGTGAACCACGCGCTGTTGACGCTGGAGCAGTGGCATGCCGTGCGCGCGCATTGGTCACCCCAAACCATCGTCGGCGTTGCGGTGGGCAATGACGTGGACGTGGCCACCTTGGCGCAGGACGTGACGCGCTTGGCGTTGATCACGCTCGACTTTCCCAAATGGACTGACGGCCGCGCCTACACCCAGGCGCGCTTGCTGCGAACCCGCCTGAACTATCAAGGTGAGCTGCGTGCCACGGGCGAGGTGGTGGTGGACATGTTGCCGCTGCTGCATCGCACCGGTTTTGACGCCGCATCGCTTCGCAACGCGCCGTCCATCGGCACGGTGGAGCGCATCACGCGCGCCTTCACCGAGCACTACCAAGGCGACGTGCTTGAGCCCAAGTCGCACGACGCCAGACGCCGTGCCATAACCACAGCTTCAACCGCGCAGGCCGCTCATGTCCGCGATTGAGCTGTACGCCCGGGCGCAACCAGGGTTTGAAGCGCGCGTAACCAACACACTGAACTTGCTGCGCCAAGCCGCACAAGAGCACCCAGGCACCATCGTGCAGGCCTCGAGCCTGGGCGCGGAAGACATGGTGATCACCGACCTGATTGCACGCCACGCGCTGCCCATTACCGTGGCCACCCTGCAAACCGGCAAGCTGCACCCCGAGACGCTGGCGCTTCTGCCTGCCATTCAGGCGCACTACGGCATTCAGGTGACCCCCTACGCACCCCGCACCACGTCGGTCATCGAGTTCACACGCGCGCAGGGCGACGCGCCCATGCTCAAGAGCATCGAGCTGCGCAAGGCCTGCTGCCAGGTGCGCAAGTTGGAGCCCTTGACGCGCCTTCTGCACGGGCAAACCGCCTGGGTCACCGGGTTGCGGCGCGAGCAATCGGACGCCCGCAGCGTGGTGCCTAGCAGCGAGCTGGACGCCAACGGCCGGGTGAAGTTGAACCCACTCGCCGAGTGGTCGTGGGCCGACGTGTGGCACCACATCAGCAGCCACAACGTGCCCTACAACGCCTTGCATGACCAGTTCTTTCCGAGCATCGGCTGTGCACCCTGCACCCGCGCCATCGCCGTCGGCGAGCCTTTTCGGGCCGGCCGCTGGTGGTGGGAAGACGAGGCCGCCAAAGAGTGCGGCTTGCACGTTAGCCCCGTCGCACACGTTGACACCATTGCTCCCTCCGCCACACACAGGCTCTCCGCATGAACGCACCCACACCCACCCCCTATTTGCAGCGCCACGCCGACATCGACAACGGCCACCTGGATGGGCTCGAAGAAGAAGCCCTCTTCATCTTGCGTGAAGTGGCCGCCACGTTCGAGCGGCCGGCCTTGCTGTTCTCGGCCGGCAAAGACTCCTGCGTGGTGTTGCACCTGGCCGAGAAGGCCTTCAAAGCGAAGCGTGCCGACGGCACTTGGGACGGCCGCTTGCCCTTCCCGCTGCTGCACGTGGACACGGGCCACAACTTTCCGGAAGTGATCACCTTTCGCGACCAACGGGTTGCCCAGACCGGCGAGCGCTTGGTGGTGGGTGACCTGGAAGACTCCATCACGCGCGGCACGGTGCGGTTGTCGCACGAGCTGGAATCGCGCAACCCCCACCAATCGGTCACCTTGCTGGAGGCGATTGCCGAGCATCGCTTTGATTGCTTGATCGGCGGCGCGCGCCGCGACGAAGAAAAGGCACGCGCCAAAGAGCGCATCTTCAGCCACCGCGACCGCTTTGGCCAGTGGCAGCCCAAAGAGCAGCGCCCCGAGCTGTGGACACTGTTCAACACGCGCATCAAACCCGGCGAGCACTTTCGCGCCTTCCCCATCAGCAACTGGACCGAGCTTGACGTGTGGCTCTACATCCAGCGCGAAAACATCCCCCTGCCGCCCATGTACTACGCGCACGAGCGCGACGTGGTGCGCCGCAACGGCTTGCTAGTGCCGGTCACGCCGGTTACCCCGGTGATGCCCGGCGAGACGGTGCACCGCGACGTGGTGCGGTTTCGCACCGTGGGTGACATGACGTGCACCTGCCCAGTCGCCAGCTACGCACAAAACGCCACCGACGTGGTGGACGAAACCGTGCTCGCCACCGTCAGTGAGCGCGGCGCCACCCGCATGGACGACAAAACCTCTGACACCGCCATGGAACGCCGCAAACGCGAAGGCTACTTTTGATGAACGCCGCCACCCTCACCCACACAAACAGCCAACCCCTGGCCATCAGCCAAGCTGCAAGCCACAGCCGCGCCTTGCGCTTTTTAACTGCCGGCAGCGTCGACGACGGCAAAAGCACGCTCATCGGCCGCCTGCTGCTTGACAGCCAAGCCATCATGGCCGACCAATGGTCGACGCTCGAGCAGCGCGCTGCAGGTGCCCCGGTCGACTTGTCCTTGTTGACCGACGGCTTGGAGGCCGAGCGCGAGCAAGGCATCACCATTGACGTGGCCTACCGTTACTTCGCGACGCCGCATCGCAAGTTCATCATTGCCGACGCACCGGGCCATGAGCAGTACACGCGCAACATGGTGACGGCGGCGGCCGGCAGCGACGCCGCCATCGTATTGGTCGACTTGACCAAGGTTGATTGGCGCCAATCGCCGGTTGAATTGTTGCCCCAAACACGCCGCCACACGCTGCTGGCTCACCTGCTTCGCGTGCCAAGCATTGTGTTTGCCGTCAATAAGTTGGATGCGGTTGATGACCCCGCGCGAGCCTTCAAAGCAGTGTCAAAGGCGTTACAAGACTTTGCACAAAGCGTAGGCATCACCTCCGCTGGCATCGTGCCGGTTTCGGCGCTGCGAGGCGACAACGTGGCGCTGCCACTGAACGCAGACTGGTATCACGGCCCCACCCTGTTGGGCTTGCTTGAGTCTTTGGCATCGGTGCAAGAAGACAGTGAAGCGTCGATGGCCATGCCGGTGCAGTACGTGGCCCGCCAGGGCGACGGCGCCAACCCCGAGCGGGTTTTTTGGGGCCGCGTTGCGCGGGGTGGCGTTCAAGCTGGTGACAGCGTGTTGGTGCTGCCCGCCGGCCACAAAGCCCAAGTCAAGGCGGTTCGACGTGCTGGGCAAGTGGTTGGCCGCGCCACGGCGGGTGAATCGGCAGGGTTGGTGCTTGATCGGCATGTGGACGTGTCGCGCGGTGATTGGCTGGTGGCCGCGGGCGCGACGGACGCGCAAGCGCCCGCAGTTGCCTCGTCCTTCAGCGCCACCCTGGCGTGGCTGGACACCGAGCCTGCACAACTGGGCCGCAGGTACCTGGTGCGCCATGGGCATCGTTGGGTGCAGGCCATCATTTCGCACATTCACCACCGGCTTGACATTCAATCGCTGCAAAAACTACCGGCCCAAGAGCTGGGCGTGAACGACATCGGCCTTGTCACCATCGAACTGCAAAGCGCGGTACCGATTGACGCCTACCGCAGCAACCGGGTGACAGGCGCCATGATCGTGGTCGACCCCACCACCCACCGCACCAGCGGTGCTTTGCTGGTGGAGCATGCAGCATGAGCGGCCGCGTGGTGTTTGTGGGCGCAGGCCCCGGGTGTGCCGACCTGATCACGCTGCGCGGCGCGCGCGCCTTGGCCAGCGCCAATGTGGTGCTGTTTGACGCGCTCACCGACCCCGACCTCAAGAGCCTTGGGCCCCAAGCCCAGTGGATCGACGTGGGCAAGCGTGGGTTTTGCGACTCCACCGGCCAAACGCGAATCAATGCGCTGTTGGTGGCCATGGCGCAGCAGCACGCGGTGGTGGTGCGCCTCAAAGGGGGCGACCCGAGCGTGTTTGGTCGCCTGGAGGAGGAGCTTGAAGCGCTTAACGCCACGAACATTGCATGCGAGGTTGTTCCAGGTGTCACGTCAGCCCTCGCAGCCGCGGCCCACGTCAAGCGACCCTTGACGCGCCGAGGCCGAGGCCGCAGCGTGGCCCTGACGACGGCAATGACTCAACACCTCACCTTGCAAGCCGCGCGCTCAGCCGATACCGAGGTGTTTTACATGGCGGGCCGCCAACTTGCCGCCTTGTCGCGCCAATTGCTTGGTGCCGGATGGCCCGGCAACACGCCCGTGGTGGTGGTTTCATGCGTGGGGGCACCCAACGCCCTGAGCAGTGACCAAACGGTTGCGTCCTTGGGCGAAGCTGCGCTGCTTCACGCCGGGCGGCCCACGGTGGTGACGGTGGGTGTGGGCGCGGCACCCTTGGCCCAGCAACAGCAACAGCGCCTGACCGCCGGCGCGCAAGCATTGCAGCAACACGACCAACCAGGGCTTGATGCCCTTCTGCGGCAGCCTGCAAAGCTCAGCAATTAGAATCTCACGCTAGTGGGCGGCCCACCCTCCTGTGGGCTGCCAATCGACCACGCGCCACCCAAAGCACCATGACCCACGTCGTTCTTGAATCGTGCATCCGCTGCAAGTACACCGATTGCGTCGACGTTTGCCCCGTCGATTGCTTTCGTGAAGGCCCCAACATGCTGACGATCGACCCCGACGAATGCATCGATTGCGCGGTTTGCATCCCCGAGTGCCCCGTCAACGCCATCGTGCCCGAGGAAGACGTGCCGGGCGACCAGCAGCACTTCATCAAGCTCAACGCTGACTTGGCGCGCCTGTGGCCCAGCATCACCAAGCGCAAGCCTGGGCCTGCCGACGCCGACGAGTGGAAAGACAAAAAGAACAAGCTCGACCAGCTCATCCGCTGACGTCGCAACCCTGGCATGGCCTCTAACCACCCAACCAACACCACAAGCACCCCGATAGAAACCGACGCCCTGATCGTCGGTGCCGGCCCGGTGGGGCTGTTTCAAGTTTTTGAGCTCGGCTTGCTAGAGATCAAAGCCCACGTGCTTGATTCACTGGCCTACCCTGGCGGGCAGTGCATCGAGCTCTACCCCGACAAGCCCATCTACGACATCCCCGCCGTGCCCGTGTGCACCGGCAAAGAGCTGACCGACGCGCTGCTGAAGCAAATTGAGCCCTTTGGCGCGACGTTTCACTTTGGCGAAGAGGTGGCGCTGGTGAACAAGCGCGACGATGGCCGCTTTGACGTGCAAACCCGCCAGGGCAAACCGTTCATCACCAAAACCATCTTTGTGGCCGGGGGCGTGGGTTCGTTTCAGCCCCGCACCCTCAAGGTTGACGGCGTTGAAAAATACGACGGCACGCAGTTGCACTACCGCGTCAAAGACCCATCGCAGTTTGCCGGCAAAAACCTCGTCATCGTGGGCGGTGGCGATTCGGCACTCGACTGGGCACTTAACTTTGTGCAGCAAGGCCCCCACAAAGCCGAAAGCGTCATCTTGATCCACCGCCGCGACGGCTTCAAAGCCGCGCCCGCGTCGGTGGCCAAAATGAAGCAGCTGTGTGACGCTTACGAGATGCAGTTTGTGGTGGGCCAGATCACCGGCATCGACGAAGCCGCTGGCAAGCTCACCGCCATCAAGGTGACGGGCGGCGACGGCGTCACTCGCGTGATGCCGCTGGACGCCTTGCTCGTGTTTTTTGGCTTGTCACCCAAGCTGGGGCCCATTGCCGAATGGGGCTTGGGCATCGAGCGCAAGCAGGTGCAAGTGGACACCGAAAAGTTTGAAACCAACGTGCCTGGCATCTTTGCCGTGGGCGACATCAACGTCTACCCCGGCAAGAAAAAGCTCATCCTCTCGGGCTTTCATGAGTGCGCGCTGGCAGCTTTTGGCGCGGCACCGTACGTCTTTCCCGACAAGCGCATCCACTTGCAGTACACCACCACCAGCCCCAAGCTGCACAAGGTGTTGGGGGTGGAGTCACCGACGTTTGACGACTGAGCCCGTGCTGGGGCAACGCTTGGCGCCCAAGTCTTGACCATTGGCGACTGCCGGCAACCGTTCGTCGCAAACCACGGCGTCGTGCAGCGCCCAACCATCCATGGTGACCCGTTGCACGCTACATTGCCACGGCCATGACTGCAGACGCCTCGCAACCCCCACCTTTTGTACCCAACGGGCCCACGCCAGCGCAGCGCTGGGCTTCAACGCGGCGGCTCTACGTTCAAACGGTGTTGATATCAGCGGTGGTGGCTGTGGGGCTAGCGACCTTTGCGCCTTCGACGGGTTCGTTGGGCAAGCTGATCGTTATTTCCGAGTGCATCGGCCTTTCCATATGCACGCTGATGCTGCTCTTGGGGCACCTTCCGTGGGTGGCGAGTCTTGCGCGTCCGTGGGACTTGTTGGTGTGCCAAGTGGTGGCCATCCCGGTGGGCTATTTTGTAGGGCACACCCTCGGTCGAGCCCTGCTGGGGTTGAACTACCAGTCGCCCATGCATGAAGGGCACGTGATAGGTCAAGCTGTGGCGGTGCTGGCCACAGCCATCATTTCAATGGCGGTTTGGTCGCAATCCAAACGCGAGCAAGCACGCATCGCCGAAGAACGGGTGCAACACCAAATTGCCCAGGCCGAGCTGCGCATGCTGCGTGCGCAGCTTGAGCCCCACATGCTCTTCAACACCTTGGCCAATTTGCGGGCCTTGATCGAAGAAGATCCGCGTGCCAGCCTCGGCATGGTGGATCAATTGATTGTCTACCTGCGCGGTGCCCTGGGCGCATCGCGAAACAACGAGCGCACGTTGGCGGAAGAGTTTGCGCAAGTCGAAGCCTACCTGGGCTTGATGAAGCACCGCTTTGGCGCACGCATGGCATGGCAGGCACAGCTGCCCTCGCCCTTGCAAAGTGCTTTGGTGCCCAGCTTCTTGTTGCAGCCGTTGGTTGAAAACGCCGTGCGGCATGGGCTTGAGCCCATGCGCGCCGGAGGCACCATTGTTCTGGGCGCCAAGGCCAGCGGCGCTTCGTTGGTGATCACCATCAGCGACGATGGGCAAGGGCTGGCAAACGCTGGCCATGACGGCAAGCCGTCGGCGAGCAGCATGCATGCGACAAACAAACGTCCATCAGACCATCCCTCCACCAGCTACGGTTTGGAGCATGTGCGCAAACGCCTGCAAACCACTTACGGCACAGCCGCGTCGTTCACGATCGAGGCCGGGCCGTCGGGCGGCACCCACGCCACCTTGACCGTCCCACTCCAGTGGGCGGCCGCGCCCAACAACGCATGACACCTCCCATCACTGCCCTGATTGCCGACGACGAACCCATGCTGGCGCGAGCCTTGCAGCGTGCCTTGTCGGTTGCCTGGCCTGAACTGACCGTGCTGGGTGTTGCCAGCGACGGCACAACCGCCATCGACATGGCCTTGGCGCTGCGCCCGCAAGTGATGTTTTTAGACATTCAAATGCCCGGCGCGTCGGGCCTGCAGGTAGCCGCCGCCGTGGCTGATGACTGGCCCACCGAAGCAGGCGCCAACACACCCCAGCAAGCACCCTCGCCCATGCCGTTGTTGGTGTTTGTGACAGCCTTTGACCAACATGCCGTGGCGGCGTTTGAGCACGCAGCGGTGGATTACGTGCTCAAGCCCATCAACGCCGAACGGGTCGCAGCGATGGTGGCGCGCATCCAATTGAGGTTGGCGCAAACGCGGGCCTTGTTGACCAACCCAGGCGATGCAGCCCAAGCCGTGCAACGCGCACAGACGCTGGATGCTGCACGCGACGCCGCAGCGCAGGCCCCGCACAACAGCGACGCCATGCCTGAGAAAATTCGTGTGTTGCGAGTTGGCGTGGGCAACACGGTGCGCATGGTTTCACTGCGCGACGTGATTGCCATCGAAGCCACCGACAAGTACGCCAACGTGGTGACCGAACAAGGCGACGGCTTGGTGCGCTTGAGCTTGCGTGAACTGCTCGACAGGGTTGACGGTGTGGCCTTCATGCAGATTCACCGTGGCGCCTTGGTTGCCACCGAACGCATCGACAAAGCCGAGCGTGACGAAGCCGGCCACTACTGGCTGCAGCTGCGCGGTTCCAAGCGCCCGTTCAAAGTCAGCCGCGCGTTTTCGCACCTGTTCAAACCCATGTAGGCACGGCGGCCTGCGCCGTTGGCGACGGCCGCAAACCGTTGGCGACGCACCAGACCCGTTCGTCGCAACCCGCTTGAGACCACCAGGCTTGCAAGCCAAGATGACGACATCGTTCATCAATCAGGAGCTCTTGCATGTCAAACACCAAACCCCTTAAGCGTCCCCTACGCACAGCCTCAGTCGCCACCACAGCCCTCGCCGCCTTGTTGAGCTTGGGGGCCACGGCCGCTCATGCGCTGGACCTGACGGTTGAGGTGTCGGGCACCCGGTCCACCCAAGGCGACGTTTTAGCGGGCCTGTATGTCGACGGCGAGCAGTGGCTCAAAAAGCCGTTTCGTGGTGAACGCGTGGCGGCGGGTGATCGCGTGGTGATCGTGTTTCGCAGCCTGCCTGCGGGCCGCTACGCCTTGACGGTGTTTCACGACGAAAACCGCAACGGTAAAGTAGACACCAACATGATGGGCATGCCCACCGAGCCCCTGGGCTACAGCCGCGACGCCAAAGGCACGTTTGGCCCTGCCAAGTTTGACGACGCTGTGTTGTCGGTGGACAGCGACACCACCATCAAGGTGACGCTGCAATGAACGCCTCCGCAACGCTAACACGCCGCAGCGCGCTGGCAGCCTTAACCCTTGGTGCCGTGGACGCCGCGCTGCCGGCATGGGCAGCTGTGTGCGACAACCCAGCCATCTCGTTTGCCGCACAAAGTGCGCAGGCTTGGACCTTGGGCTACAGCTCTTTGGCTGCGGATGCAGCGCCCGTCAACCTCAAGGTTCGTGGCCGCATCCCCAAAGCGGTGCAAGGAGCGTTCTATCGCAATGGCCCCGCACGCCACCACCTTGGCACCTTGCGATACGCGCATTGGTTTGACGGCGATGGCGCGTTGCAGCGCTACACATTGGGCAGCAACACTGTCCGCCACGAAGCGCGCTTTATCCAGACCGCGAAGTACAAAGCCGACAGCGCTGCAGGCATGGTTGTGCGTGAAGCCTTTGGCACCAGAACACCGGCCATGCCCCCTGCCAGCAGCGCCGATGCGATCAACGTGGCCAACACCAGCGTGGTGCATCACGGTGGGCGCTTGTTGGCACTTTGGGAGGGCGGCTCGGCCCACGCCATCGACCCCACCACGCTGCACACTCAAGGGGTTCACCAATGGTCAAGCGACGTTGCGGGCCTGCCGTTCTCGGCCCACCCCAGGGTGGAGCCCGACGGCAGCATGTGGAACTTTGGTGTCAGCAGCGTTGCGAGCGCGATGGTGATCTACCGCATCACGCGCGAGGGCAAGCTCAGCCAAACTGCCATGCTGCGGCTTAAAGATACCGCGATGGTGCACGACTTTGCCGTGACGCAAAACCACCTGGTGTTTTTGATGCCGCCCTTGATCTTCAAGCGCGAACGCTATCAAAGCGGCCAGTCGTTTTTAGCAAGCCACGAATGGACGCCGTCGCTTGGCTTGCGCGTGATGGTGCTGCCCAAGGCCCAACTCGACCAACCACGCTGGTATGAACTGCCCGCCGGGCATGATCTTTCACATCGGCAACGCCTGCGAGGTGGGCGGCGTGATTCGGCTGGATTGCATGCGATCACCCACGGCATGGAGCGCCACCCAAGGCATCCAAGAGTTGATGTGCGGCGACTACCAACCGCAAGAACACCCGCAAGCCATGCTGGTGGAGCTGGACTTGGCCACGCGGCGTGCGCGCCAATCGGTGATGCCACTGGTGGCCGAGTTTCCACGCGTCGACCCGCGCTTTATCGGCCAGCCGTACTCACACGTTTTTGTCGCCACACGCCAATCGGCAAGGCATCAACCCGGTTTTGACAGCATTGCGCGCTGGAACGTCACCACCGGCGCGGTGGACCGCTACCACTACGGCGACCACGTGCAAACGGAAGAGCACGTGTTTGTGCCCCGAGACCCCAGCCGCCACCATGCCGAAGGGCAAGGCTACTTGGTGGGCACCGCGTTGGACACCAAAAACAAACGCATGCTGTTGTCGGTGTTTGACGCGCAAAACATGGGCGCCGGGCCGTTGATGCAGGCAGAGATGGAGCGCACCATGCCGTTGGGGTTGCACGCGTGCCACGTGGCCGCAGCGGTGTGATGCAGGGGCCCGTAGATCAGGCTTGTCACCACTGCGAAGACCGCATCTGCATCTCCCAGCGGCCGCGGTCAACGCGGTAGACGGCCACGGCAGCGTGGCGCTGTTCGCCCGTTTCGTTGAAGCGGATCTGGTCGTTCACGCGCGCTTCGGGCTCTTTCGTTTTGAGGCAGGCAATCATGGTTTTGGGCGCCATCGACTTGGTCATGCGGGCAGAGTTGGCCAGCAAATAGACCGCGTCGTAAGCGTAGTGGGCGCCCCACACCGGCACTTGTTTGTGTGCGGCCTCGAAAGCGCGCACAAAGGCGGGGCCGTTGCCAAACTCTTGGGCATCGATGGCGGTTGCCGTTGCATAGAGCGCACTCACGGGCATGGCCTCGGCGGCCACGTTGCGCGTGCGAATGGCGTTGGTGCCCACCACAGTGACCTTGGTGTGACCCACCGCCTGCAAAGCACTGTAGAGGCCTTTGAGGTGAATGTCACGCGCCAGCAACACCACCACATCCGCGTTCTCGGCTTTGATCTTGTCGGCTACGGCGGACGCCACAGCACCTTTCGCGTCGATCTCGGCGTTGATCACTGCAACGCGCTTGACCCCCTCAAACCATGCCAGCAGCGTTCGGTTCAAACCCTTGCCATAGTCGGTGGGCTCGTAAAGCACCGCGATGCGTTTGGCGGCCAGCGTCTCGTGCACCAGCGAGCCCACAGCGCGTGCTTGCAGGTCGTCGTTGGCCAGCAATCGAAAGGTGTTGCCGCGCCCCAGGTCGTGCAAGTTGGCGGCTGTGGCCGTAAAAAGATTGAGGCGGCCCGCCTCGGCGATCACGGGGATCACCTTCACCGCTTGCGGCGTGTTGAGTGGCCCAATCACAGCCACCACGCCGGCTTCGACCAGTTGGCGTGCACCGGTAACGGCCAGATCAACCTCGCCCTTGTCGTCGAAGCCCACGATTTCGACAGCAACCGGCTTGCCGGCAATCTTGAAGCCACTGGCGTTGATCTCGTTGGCTGCCAAGGTGGCGCCGCGCAACAGGTCAACACCGCGGATAGCGTGCGGGCCAGTTTGAGGAACCAACACCCCAAGCTTCAACGTGCTTGGCACCGGTTCTTCGCACCCCACCAGACCCAGCGCGCCCCCTGCGGCCAAAGTGGTGAGGCCCAGTGTCGTGGTGCGGCGATTGATCATGCGGTACTTCCATGAAGCCATTGCCGAGGATGCGGTTGGCGCACCAACATTTTAGGCTTGCGTTCAGGGCGCAGGGTTGCGCGCATCCAACCCGTGCCGCAGCGCCTGCGCACAAACCATCACGGCGGCATGGGCTTCGTCCAGCACCTTGCCCATCAAGATGAAACCGTGAATCTGGCGCTCAAAACAGAGATGTGTGGTGCGCACACCGGCCACTGTCAGCGCCTGTGCGTACGCCAAACCCTCATCGCGAAGCGGGTCATAGCCCGCGGTAAGCACCAAGGCCGGCGGTGCACCGGCCAAGTTGGGGTGCAACAGGGGCGACGCACGCCAGTCTTGATGGTGGCGTTGGTCGTCGATGTAGTGCCCCAGAAAGTAGTCCATGGTGTCTTTGGTGAGCAAATAGCCCTCACCATTGCTGGTGTGCGATGGCGCACCACGCCGCGCGTCGGTGGCGGGGTAGATCAGCAACTGAAACAGCAAAGGCGCTGCGGCGTGCTGGCGGTCATGCAGCGCCACCACGGCGGCCAGGTTACCGCCGGCACTGTCACCCCCCACCGCCATGCGGTTAACGTCCAGGCCAAGCGTTGATGCTGCGCCGCGCACCCAGGCCAAGGCTGCAATCGCATCGTCCACCGCTGCCGGAAAGCGATGCTCAGGGCCCATGCGGTAGTCCACCGCCACCACCGTGCAGCCTGCCAGGTTGGCCAGTTGACGGCACAACGTGTCGTGCGTGTCCAGGTCACCAATCACCCACCCACCCCCGTGGTAGTAAACAAGCACCGGCTGCAGCCCGCTGGACGCGGGTTGCAGCGGACGGTACAAGCGCAGAGGGATGGGCCCGTGCGGGCCCGTTGCTTGCACGTCTCGCACCTCGGTCACGCCGGGTGGTTCGGGCTGCGTGGCCGAGCGGCGGTCGCGGTAAAAGGCGCGGGCGTCTGCGGGTGACAAGGTGTGCGTGGGTGGTACGCCGCGCGTTTGCATCAGGTCAAGCAGGGCTCGGCATTGGGGGTGAAGCATGGTGCCCCAATGATGCACCCTTTCTGGTGCCATAATCGTTTCACGCTAGGGGTGTTGCTGCCCATTTGGGCAACGACTGAGAAAGTCCCTTCGAACCTGATTGAGGTAATCCTCGCGCAGGGAAGCATTGGTTTTGCAAGCACCCCGGTCGCACCAGCGGCTGCCGTCTTGTTGCACCTGGCCCCCCTGCTTTTGTCCGCGCCTGCTCTGTGGGCGCTTGATTGATTTGAGCAGCACCATGGCCCCCCGTCACCGACTGTTTCCCTTTGCCAAAACTTCTTGTGCAGTGGCAGCGCTAGCCGCTGTGTGCAACGTGTGGGCACAAACACCCCCCACCACAGAACCCAAGCCTGCATCGGCCGAGCTGACACCACAAAAAGTCACCGTCACCGGCCAGATGATTGCGGCGCCGCTCAAGGTGGGCGGGTTTGCCGACGAGGCACTTGCCAAAACCCCCGTGGCCGCCAGCGTGTTGACCGAAAACCGCTTGCGTGACACTGGCGCCAAGACCATCTCCGACCTGACGCGCCTGGACGCCGCCGTCAGCGACGCGTACGACGCCGAGGGCTACTGGAACGCCATTGCGGTGCGTGGCTTTGTGGTCGACGGCCGCTTCAACTACCGCCGCGACGGGCTGCCCATTAACGGCGAAACCACCATCCACTTGGGCAACAAGTCGTCGCTCGAAGTGCTTAAGGGCGTGAGTGGCATGCAAGCTGGCACCAGCGCCCCCGGGGGCTTGTTGAACTTTGTGGTCAAGCGCCCCACCAACCGCCTGCGCGGCGCCATGCTGGAGGCCCGTGACAGCGGCAGCGTGGGCATCAGTGCCGACATCGCCGAGCGTTTTGGCACCGATGACGCGGTGGGCCTGCGCGTCAACGTGGCGCACGACACCCTGAAGCCTGCCGTGCGCGACGCACGCGGCACGCGCCGCTTGGCGTCCGTGGCCGCCGACTGGCGCGCCACCCCTGACACCTTGCTGGAAGCCGAAGTGGAGTCGAGCCGCCAGTCGCAGCCCAGCGTGCCCGGCTTCAGCTTGCTGGGCAACCGCGTGCCCGACGCTGCCGCCGTCGACCCGCGCATCAACCTCAACAACCAAGCCTGGACCACCCCCGTGGTGTTGGCGGGCACCACCGCATCACTGCGCGTGCAACAAAACCTAACGCGTCAATGGCGCGCCACTGTGCATGGGATGACGCAGCGCCTCAAAAACGACGACCGCGTCGCCTTCCCTTACGGCTGCTCCAGCGAGCTGGTATTTGACCGCTTTTGCAGCGACGGCAGCGTCGACATCTATGACTTCAGAAGCGACAACGAACGCCGCCGCAGCGACGCCTTGGACGTATCGGTGTCGGGGCCCATGATGTTGGGTACCACGCAGCACGCCATCACCGTGGGCATGCTGGCCACCCGCTTCACCAGCCGGTTTAACGCCCAAGCCTTTAATTTTGCGGGGGTAGGCAACATTGACGGCAGCGTGGCCGTGCCTGCCGCGCCCGACCTGACCGACGAGAACACCAACCGCCGCGAACGCAGCACCGAGCTGTATGCGCGCAACGCCATCACCCTGGCGCCCGCGTGGCGCGTGTGGATGGGCTTGCGCCACAGCCAGCTCAACCGCGCCAGCGTGCGCACTGACGGCTCGCGTGCCACCAGCTACCAGCAATCGTTCACCACCCCTTGGCTGGCCCTTACCCACCAAGCCACGCCGCAGACGATGCTGTACGCCAGCGTGGGCCAAGGCATCGAAAGCGACGTGGCCCCCAACCGATCGCGCTACACCAACGCCGGCCAAGCCCTGCCCGCCTTGAAGAGCCAACAAGTTGAAATCGGCGTCAAGCACGACGGCGACACGTTGGACGCCAGCGCCGCCGTGTTTGACATCCGCCGCCCCCAAGCCACCGACATTGGCCCCTGCGACGTAGCGGGGTCGTGCACGCGCCAGATTGACGGCACAGCGCGCCATCGGGGCGCTGAGGCCCTGGTGAGCTGGCGCTTGGGCGACCTAACCCTGCACGCCAGCGGCATGTTGCTGGACGCCAAGCGCCAAGGTGCGGCGGACGCCAGCGCCAACGGCCTGCGCCCCACCAACGCGCCCCGCTACACGGCCCGCCTGCACAGCAGCTACAACGTGCCCGCCCTGCCCGGCCTGGCCCTGATGGCCAGCGTGGTGCACGAAAGTGACCGCATGGCCCTGCCCGACAACAGCGCCAGCATCCCCGCCTGGACCCGCCTGGACTTGGTGGCCCGCTGGCGCCAGGCCCTCAGCGACAACACCCAACTGACCTGGCGCCTCGGCCTCGACAACGCCACCAACACCCGCGCCTGGCAAGAGGCCCCTTACCAGTTTGGTCACGCCTACCTCTTCCCCACCGCACCCCGAACCGTGCGTTTGTCGCTCCATGTGGCGTTCTAGCCCAGCCCCCTTGGCGCGGCTGGCTATAATGTGAGGCTATTCCTCGATAGCTCAGTTGGTAGAGCGCCGGACTGTTAATCCGTAGGTCCCTGGTTCGAGCCCAGGTCGAGGAGCCAAGAAAATAGAGAGTCAGCCGGTTAGCGCCTGCTGACTTTTTTGTTTTCTGGGTTGGGCTGGTGGCAGTTTTGCGCCAACTGAACTCTCAGCGCTGCAGCCCGCGATCTGTTGTGTGCTGACCGCGCAGGCTCATGGTCTCGCCAGTGGCCCCGCATTCGCAGCGCCGCCGCCCACCGCCGGCACCAACAGCCGCACGATCTTCGCCATGTCTTGGTCGTCATGCCTAGACCGATCACGCCCAGCGCCATCCCTGCTCGTAGTTTCGCGAGCTTCGAGTATTTCGAGTTAACCTGATAGACTCGGAATCATGAAGACCGGCCGCAAGCCCACAGAAACCGCGCAGCGCATCGCCCCACCAGCCATGTCGGTGAACATAGACCCCTTGGTCGAGGTCGTGCGGCGCCACGTCAAGCTGACACCCCAGGCCACACGGCTGATCAAAGGCGAGTTGGTCCAGCTCTTCCAGAACCCGAGCATCCGCGGCAGCACCCGAAAGCCCGCAGCCGCCAAGCCCGGACCTGCAACGGACCCGGTACTCACCACCCAAGAAGCGGCTGACCTGGTCGGCGTCTCCCGCCCGTACATCGTGGCTCGCATCGAAGCCGGCGACATCCCACTGCACCAGCAGGTGGGCAACCAACGACGGGTCCTCAAGTCAGCCGTCCTGGCCTGGCACCGCCAGGAACAGACTCGACGCCGAAAGGCCCTGGGCCAGCTCGGTGCCGAGCTTGACAGCGAGATCTTTGCGGGTTGAATTCGTGATCCCCGTCGTCGCTGACGCCGATACCTTGTTCGGTGCCACTACACGCGGCCTGTTGATCCACCTGGACTACCAGGGACTGATTCGCCTGCACTGGAGCCCGCTGATCCTGGACGAGCTGAGCCGTGCACTCGTCGATACCGACCGCAAGCCGGACGCCGAATCAGCGCGTCGCCACGAGCAACTCATGCGGGCTGCCTTGCCGCAGGCGGAGATTCCGACGCAGCAGGTCCAGGCCCAGTTCGCGCGCGTGGCGGCGGCGATGCGTTCCGCCAAAGACACCCACGTCGCTGCCTGTGCAGCGGCCATTCTGGCCGGTGACTTCTATCCCAGCACCCAGGTCGTCAGCCTTGTCACCAAGAACATCCGCGACTTCGGCGTCCGTAAGCTCGCCAGCCAGGGCATCGACGTCCAACGCCCCGATACCTTCTTGCTGGCGCAATTCCAACAGGACCCCGCAGCCGTCGCCTCCGCCTTCGCAGGCCTTCGCGCCACGCTCCGCTCGGCACCCGACCCCGAGCGGCTGCTGGAGCGACTGGCGGCCGACGGCCAGAGTCTGACGGCGGCGGCCCTGCACGACGCGTGGCAACAGGGCGCCGTGCGCCTGTGACGACGAGAACACTCATGCATCCCTGGGCATTCCGCGCTCGCTTCCGCCGGGCCGCCTTCGGTTGGAAAGGCACAAAGCTCGCAACCGAGCGCATCCACGAAGCCCTAACCGAAATCCGTGCGGTTGCCCGACAAGATCCCGCAACAGCGGCCGAAGGTGCTGTCATGTTCCTGGAGAAGCTCTCTCCTGCCCTGAACCAGATCGACAGTTCCTCAGGCGCCCTCGGCGACGCCACCTACTCGGCCGTCCAGGAACTGGTGCCCATCATCAGCAGCGCGCCTTTGGACGCCGCCGTGCGCAAGAAGTGGCTCGACCGCCTCTTCGACGCCATCCAGGACGACGACCCACCCTACATCGAACACCTGGGCGACCACTGGGGCGATCTCTGCGCCACGCCCGAACTCGCATCCGACTGGGCGGACCAGCTACTGCCCACCCAGCGCAGCGTGCTGCACGAACGCAAGCGCGGAACCTATGCCTTCTTCTCCGGCACCACCCTCTGCTACAGCGCCCTGTTCAAGGCCGGCCGCCACGACGAGTTGCTGGAACTGCTGGCCATGGACCCGCGCCCGATCTGGCAATACCTGGTCTGGGGCGCGCGCGTGCTGGCAGCGCGCGGCCAGATCGACGAGGCCATCGCCTACGTCCGCGAGCACGCGGGCAGCAGCACCAGCCTAGAGACCATCGCGCGTTTCGCCGAAGAGGCACTGCTGAAGGTGGCCCGGCGCGCCGAAGCCTTCGACCAGTACGCGCTGCTGGCCAACCAGGCCAATTCCAACCTGTCGACCTTCAGGGCGCTGGGCAAGAAGTACCCCGAACTGGCACCGGACAAGCTGCTGGGCCACCTCATCGCCTCGACACCAGGCGAGCCCGGCAAGTGGTTCGCCACCGCCAAGACGCTGAAGCTTTTCGACCGGGCAACCCAACTGGCCTGGGCCTCACCCTGCGATCCCAAGACCTTGACCCGGGCCGCGCGCGACCACTTGGTCAAGCAACCCGGCTTCGCCATGCAGTGCGCCCTGGCCGCACTGCACTGGATGTCGGTGGGCCACGGCTACGAACTCACGGGCTTCGATGCGCACGAAGCCCACCGACTGGCCATCGAGGCCGCCAAAACGACCCAGCAGATCGAGCAGGCCCAGGCCACCATCGAGCAGGTGCTTGCGGCCGACAGGCCCATGTCGGCCTGGATGCGGCAATCGCTGGGCATCCCGACGGTCGCCGCCAGGCCTTAGGGAAGGTCTGCAAAACTCGGTGCCAGTCCGAATGGCCTGACAGCCCGGCACGAGCGAGGATACTGCCCATGGAGCAGCTCGGACTTGGCCTGAGCCTGTCGACGAAGATCTTCGGCCACATGGACCCAAGCGTCATCGCCCGGGGGCTGTCCCGTCACATGACATTCGAATGTCCGCTCCTCGACGTGCAGAACTCAAGCTTTAGACCCTGAGGAGACAGCTGATCCAATGCCGCAAACCAAACGTCCGGATCCGCACGAACTAGATGCCCGACAACACCGCGTCCATCGCTGACACCAGCGCGCTGGATTGCGCAGCCACGTTGTCCACCGGTCGCCTCAAGAGCTTGGCAGGAAGAGGAGCAGCGTAGTGCGCCAGCGCATGCAGACGCTCGCTTTTGACCACGATGACCGGACACAGCGCGGTCGGCACCTTGGTTGCAACGTCTATCACAGCCAGCGGAATGGTCAGCCGCGTGGGCAGGCCATCGAGCAGATCGCTCTGGATCACGACCACGTAGCGGATGCCTTCAGCCGAGCTACTGCTTGGGTTGGTGAAGACGTCGTACTGGGCCATCAGCCGTTCACCACGGGCGCAAGTCGGAGCCAGGAATGCCGTGCGTCTCGAAGTGAGCGTTCTGGGCGGCAATCCAGTCGCCAAAATCGGCTTCGAAAGCCTTCTTGCGCGCGGCGCGGCTGGCCTTGTCGTGGTTGGCCAGCAGGGCTTGGTACTGCTCGGCCGAGAGGATCACGGAGTCGATGTGACCTGCCTTTTCTACAAACACCGGTTCGCGCTTGGCCTGAGCGCAAAGGCTGCCAAAACGGTTCTTGGCTTCGGTGGCACTGACGCGCATGGTGGATTCCTCACAAGTTTAGCCATTTTAGCCATTGCTTGACCTCAAGTCAATGAAGCCCGACCTGAACGGCAACGAGAAACACGACCGCCTGCCGCGCAGCCTGCCCAGCAACGCTGCGGGGCCGGGCACCATCCGGGCTGGTGATGTGCTGCTGTACGGCAACGACACCCTGGTGGTGTTTTACGAGACGTTCAGTTTGTGGGCAGCCGCGCTCAGACGTCTTGAGCCGACGTGCGTTTTCGCCCATCACCGCCGGCCCGAGGGTAATGTTTGGTGATGTACTTCGCTGTCGCAGTCTCCACTTCCGGGAGGTGTTCGTGCAGCCGTTTGAGCAGGCAGATCAATGTCTCACGCTCACCGTCACTCAGCACCGAAAGGAAAACCCGTTCGCGTTCGAGTGCAACCCCGATGATCTGGTTGTGCAGGCGCCGCCCTCTGGGTGTCAACGTGGCCAGACGCAGGCGGCCGTCGGCCTGATCGAGACCAACAACGATGAGCCCGCGCGACTGCATGCTCTTGAAGGTTCGACTCACTGATGCCTTGTCCATGCCAATGATCTTGGACACTTTTTGAGCAGATATCGTCCCCTCGATCGCCAGCAGAACCAGGCAGCGCCATGTCTCGATCCCCACGTCGAACACTGCGAGGTAGTGCTGCGAAGCCCCTCGTGAAAGCTTGTTGGCGATCCATGTCAGGAAGGCCGGCACGTAGCGTTCGAGATCAATCACAGCGCCCGGGCGTCGGGGATCGGCATGAATTCGGTTTTGCATGAGGTTCACGGTCGGTCAAGTGGGTCGTGGCGCGCGTTTCATATCCACGATTTGAGCGGCCGGCCTGGGTCGCAGGCGTGCTGCGGGTCGGGATTGTGCCCGGCCTCGAGCAATTTCCGAGCGGCGAGGTGGTCGGCCGGCGCGTTGACGGACTCCACGCAAAGCAAACGATCGCCGACGTAATGCAGCAGCGAGAAACTGCCCGGCGCCGCGCCTGGCCGTCGATGCCGAACGCCTTCGACCGGCATCAATCCGGCCATCTGCAGTCGCATTGCGCCCTGCTCCGACCAGAACCAAGGCAGCGCCACGTAGGGCGTGCCCTGACCCGTCAGTGTGCCAAGCGCCGACTTGGCCTGATCGTTGGCGTTCTGCACCGATTCCAGCCGCACGCGGCGCCCTTGCGTCGGCTCGGGAAAATTGGTGCAGTCGCCGATGGCCAAAATGGCGGGGTCGGACGTGCGCATGTGCGCGTCAACAACGATACCGTTGTCGCAAGTCAGTCCCGCCTGGCTGGCCAGTGCGTGCTCGGGCACGGCACCGATGCCAAGCAACACCGTGTCGACCTGCTGCCGCGCGCCATCCACCACCAGCGAGTCCAGCCGATCGCGGACCACGGCAAAACCACCCACGGCGACGCCCAGGCGGATGTGCATCCCACTTGCACGGTGCACCTGAAGCACGTGCTCGGCCAGCTCGGGCGACGCCGAACGCAGCAGCAGCCGCGGCGCGGACTCCAGCACTTCGACGGACTTCCCCATCGCCAGGGCGGTTGCCGCCACCTCCAGCCCGATGAACCCACCGCCGACCACGGTGAGCCGTTCGATGGTTGGCAACCGTTGGCGCCACCCCGTGGCATCGGCCGCCGTGCGCAGCACCGCGACGTTGCACAACCCATCGGGCACGCCAGGCAGCCTGCGCGCACGCGTGCCTGTGGCCAGCACCAAATGACGGTAAGGTAACTTCATTCCAGAGCGCAACAAGAGAACACCGCTGGCCCGATCAATGACCACCGCCGGGTCTGCACGGTGCACCGTGATGCCCATTTCGGCAAACCACGCCTCGGCGCGGTGCAGCTGCAAAGTGTCGCCGGCATTCTTGAGAAACGACTTTGACAACGGTGGCCGCTGGTACGGCAGCTCGGCTTCTTCGCAGACGAGGTGCACAAGACCACCAAGGCCGGCGGCCGCAAGGCCGGCACACAGCTGGGCGCCAGCGTGGCCGCCACCCACGATCACGATCGGGCCTTGTGCTTGCATGGCCGTGTTCACCCTATTGCTGGGTTGCAGGAAGGTGCAGGACGATGCCGTCCAGGGCCGCGCTCATCTTGATCTGGCATGAAAGTCGGCTCGTCGGCAGGCGCTCGGAGGCGGTGCACTCGAGCATCTCCAGCTCGTTGGCCAGCGGCACAGGCACGCGCGCCGCCCAGGCTTCGTCGACGATGACGTGGCAGGTGGCGCACATGGCCGAGCCGCCGCATTCGGCAACGATGCCTTGAAGGCCGGCGCCCATCGCGGCCTGCATAGCGCTGGTGCCATCGGCAGCACGCAAGTCACGCAAACTGCCGTCGGGTTGAATGAATCGGATGGTGAACATGGAAGACTCTGCCTGGGTAAGATTCACGCGGCCACCAAACGCAGCGGCAGCGTGTCGAGCGCGCGCAGGGTGTTGTTCAAGCGGCGCGTGTGCGGACGGGTTACTTCGATTCGCTTGACGCGTCGCGCCAGCGCGGTCAACACCACTTCGCCTTCCAGACGCGCCACGGCTTGGCCGACGCAACCGTGGATGCCGGCGCCCAGCGCCATGTGCCCGGTAGGCCGCCGCTGCACGTCGTAGCGGTCGGGGTCTGCCCACTTGCGCGGGTCGCGGTTGGCCGACGCCAGCATGCACAGCACCTTGGTGTTATGGGGAACCGGCACGCCCGCGATCTCGGTGTCGTGGGCCGCGGTGCGGAAGAAGGTCTGGACGGTGGACTCCCAGCGCAGGGCCTCTTCGAACGCTGGGCGCGCCAGCGCTGGGTCGGCATGCAGCAGCGCGTATTGATCGGGGTGGTGGGCCAGCGCGAAGAGCGCATTGCCGATGCCGTTGATGGTGGTGTCGACCCCTGCCGACAGGAACGAGCGCACGAGCATCGGCGCGTGCGCGGGGTCGATCTCGCCCGCGTCGGCCGCTTGGTAGATCTGCTCGCCGAAACCATCGGGGCGCAAGTGCTCTCGGGCGCAGTGCGCCATGATCCACTGCGTGACGGCGCCCACCCGCTCGGTGCTCTTGGCCAGCAACTCGTTGCGGGGCCCCATCGAGTTGAACACCATGTCGCCGTAGAGCAGCAGATTCTCCCGCCCGTCGGGTTCAAGGCCGACCGCGTCGGGAAACACCTTCAGCGGATACAGCTGTGCCAGATCGTGGATGCCATCGATCTCGCCCTGGGCCACACAGCGGTCGATCAAGGCCTCGGCTTCGGCGGTGAAGGTGGCGCGGATCTTGGTCACCGCCTTCGGGCTGAGGATGCGCGACAGCACGGCACGATTCTGCGTGTGCAAAGGCGGATCGACCTCGAGGATCAGGCTCTTCGGCCGAAACGGCGCTTCGAGGTTGAAGTTCGTCAGCCCCACGCCGGCACTCGAACTGAAGCGCGTGTGATCGCTGAACACGGCATGCACGTCGGCGTGCCGTGCACAGGCCAGCAGCGTGCCATAAGCTGCGAGACGCACGACCGGGCCGGCCTCGCGCAATGCGTGATGCATCGGGTAAGGGTCGAGCAGGTTCGCGGTGGCGTAGGGGTCGACGTCGAGCTCGGGAATCGAAAGGTGTTCTGTCATGACGGGTCTCCTTCAGTGAACGGCCACGCCGACGTAGCGTTCGAGCGTGGCGTTATCGTGCAGCAGTTCGTCCGCCCGCGCCACGTGCGCCGCACGGCCGTGTTCCATGATCAGCGCTTGGTCGGCATAGCGCAGCACTTCGTGCACTTGCTGCTCGACGATCACGACCGTGACCCCGAGGTCGGCGCTCATGCGCTTGAAGGCGTTCAGCAGCTCCGCGCGGATCAACGGCGCCAAGCCTTCCAGCGGCTCGTCCAGCAACAGCAGGCGTGGCTGCCCCAGCAGCGCGCGAGCCACCGAGAGCATCTGCTGCTCACCACCGGAAAGCTGACCGCCACCGTTGCGGCGGCGCTCGGCCAAGCGCGGAAACAGCGCATACGCCTCGTCGAGCGCCTGGCGTGGCCGACGCTTCAGGCCCGCCACGAGGTTCTCCTCGACCGTCAGCGATTTAAAGATGTCGCGCGTCTGCGGCACGTAGCCCAACCCACGCAAGGCGCGGTGGTGCGGGCCGAGCGCCGCGATGTCTTCGCCATCGAACACCACGCGCCCTTGGCGCAGGCTGGCGGTGCCGACGATGCAGCGCAAGGCGGTGGTCTTGCCGACGCCGTTGCGGCCGATCACGGCCAAGCGCTGTTGCGGCAGCACGGACAGGCTTAGCCCATGCAGAACCGTGGTCGGGCCGTAGCCGGCCACGACGTCGTCGAGTCGCAGCAGCGGCGTTGGCATCTCAGGGGCCGTTCTCACGTCAATGACCGAGGTAGGCGGTGCGCACCGCAGGGTTGTTGCGAATCTGCTCGGGCGTCCCGTCGGCCAGCACGGCGCCATCGGCCAGCACGATGATGCGACGCGCGAAGCGAAACACCAGGTCCATGTCGTGCTCGATGATCAGCACCGCCAGGCCTTGGGGCAGCGAATCGAGCGCCGACAACAGCCGCACGCCGTCGCTTTGCGGCACGCCCGCCATCGGCTCGTCCAGCAGCAGAACGCGCGGACGCAGCGCCAACGCCAACGTCATTTCGACGAGGCGTTGTTCGCCGTAGGCCAACCGTTCGGTGGCCAGGCCGGCATGCTGTTCCAAGCCGAAGCCACGCAGCAAACCACGCGCCTCGTCGGCCAGCACCGGGTAGCCGTCGACACTGCGCCAAGCGCGACCCGTCAAACCCTCGCGCTCGAAAAGGGCCAGTTCAACTTGACGCTGCACCGGCAGTTGCTGCGCCAGTGTGGTGATCTGAAACGTGCGTGCCAGCCCTGCCCCGACACGCTGCGCCTGGGAACGGTCGGTGACGTTCCCTCCCGCCAGCAGGATCTCGCCCCCACTGGGCGCCAGCACGCCGCTGACGAGGTTGACGAACGTCGTCTTGCCTGCGCCGTTGGGGCCGATCATGGCGACGCGTTCACCCGCTGCAATCTGCAGCGATACGGCTTTGGTCACGTGCAGGCCCCCAAAGTGCTTGTCGAGGCTGCGGGTCTCGAGCATGACCGTCATGGCGATCCAGGCGTGTGAGGCGCTGTCGCAGGCGCCTTGCCACGATGGCGCAAACCGAAGCGGGCTCGCAGCCGCTCCCAGGCCTGCTGAGGCGGCACCAGCACCACGAGCATCAGCGCCGCACCCACCACGAACAGCCAGTGGTACGGATTGATGGACGACGCCGTGTGGTGAAGCATCGTGAACACCACCGCGCCGATCAATGCGCCATGCAGCCGCCCTGCGCCGCCGAGAATCAGCATCACCAAGGCCTCGGCCGAAACGGCGAACGACAGGCTGTCCAACCCGACGATAGCGCTGGTCTGCGCCGACACGGCCCCGGCCGCCCCGGCCAGCGCCCCTGCCAGCGTGTACATCGCCAGCAGGCGAGCGATGACCGGCGTGCCCAGCGCCGTCATGCGCGCACGGTTTTCGTGGATGCCGCGCACCGCCAGGCCGAACGGAGAGTCGACCACGCGTCGCGCAATGTACAAACCCACCACCAGCACGCCCAGCGCGTACAACGCGGCCGTTCGCCCTTCGAGGTCGAAAGCGAAGCGGTTGAACAGTGGTGCCATCGTGAAGCCGGTCAGCCCATCGTCGCCGCCCGTCCAGTCGCGCGCCTTTTGCGCCAGGCTGGCGGTGATCTGGGCGACGGCGATGGTGAGCATCAAGAAGGTGAAGCCGCTGTAGCGCAGCAGGAAGGCGCCGCTCGCTGCGGCCAGCACGGCGCCAGCGGCCGTGCCCATCAGCAGCCCCAGCATTGGGTCGGGGTGGATGCGCAGCGCAAAGATGCCAGCGGCGTAGGCACCGATGCCGAACATCGCCGTGTGCCCCAACGTGGCCAAGCCGGCGACGCCCACCACCAGGTCCAGCGACAGCACCAACAAGGCCATGAACGCGATCCGTGTCAACAGCCCCAATTGCTCGGGCATCAGCCACCAGGCGGCAAGGCCGACCACCAGCACGATGACGGGCAATCGCCAGGGTGGCGCGCATCGCGGCGCCGTTGCGGTGCCGAGCTGCGTCACGAGGCCCCCCGCCGCAGCAGGCCCTGCGGCCGCCACGCCAGCAGCATCGCCATCGCCAAAAAGAAAAACAGGTTGCCCCACTCGGATGCCAGGTACTTGCTGGCCGCATCCACGATGCCAAGCGCGATGCCGGCCGCCAACGAGCCGAGCAAACTGCCCATGCCCCCCACGGCGACCACCACCAGCACAAGCACCAGGTACTTGAGCGCGTAATACGGCTCCAGCGGCATCAGCTCGGCGCCCAGCACACCGCCCAGCGCGGCCAGTGCCGCACCGATGGCGAAACAAGTGCATTGCACCAGGCGCACCGGCACCCCCAGCGTGGCTGCCGTCTCGGGATGGTCCACCGCCGCGCGCAACCACACGCCGAAGCGCGTGCGCGTGACGGCAAACGCAGCCGCCCCCGCCACCAGCAGGCCGACCGCGATGACGAACAGGCGCTGCGCCGGCAGCGTTCGAAACCCCAGGTCAACCGACTGCGTCAGCAACGGCGGCAGCACGATCAATTGCACCTGCGGGCCCGCCAATGCATTGGTGGTGGCAATCAGAAAAAACGTTAAGCCGATGGTGAACAGCACCTGATCGAGTTCGCTGCGACGGTACAGGTGGCGCAGCACCAGTGCCTCAAGCAGCGCGCCCAACACGCCCGTGACAACCACGGCCAAGGGCAACGCCAGCCAGAAGCTCCACTGCGCCTCACGCGTTAGCAGCGCCGCAAGGTAGCCACCGATCATGGCGAACGCACCGTGGCTCAGGTTCACGAAACGCATGAGCCCCAGCGTCACCGACAGGCCGGCGGCGATGATGAACAACACCATGCCGTACGCCAGCCCGTCCACAAGGATGTTGGCGAGCAGTTGCATGGCTGTTGCCGCCGACAATCAGCGCGCCCGCGCGCCGCCTATTTGTCCAAGCCGTAATCGATCTGCGGGCCGAAGTTCTCGACGTGCTTGTTCACCATCAAGCCGCCCACCTTCTCGACCTTGCGCAGGTAGACGTTTTGCACGATGTGACGTGTCTTGGGGTCGATGCGCACGGCGCCGCGCGGGCTTTCCCATTGCAGCGACCGCGCCGTGGCGATGGCTTTCAGGCCGTCTTTCTTGCCGCCTGTTGCTTCGATCATCTTGTGGATCACAAACATGCCGTCCCAGGCCCCAACCACCGCGTAGTTGGCGATGGCGTTCGGGTCGCGCTTTTTCAGCGCCTCGACAAATTTCTTGTTGGTCGGCGAGTCATGCGCGGCCGAGTAGTGAAACGCCGTCGTCAGGCCCAGGGCCGAATCGCCGAACTTCTGCAGGTCGAACTCGTCGGTCTCGGCGGTGCCCAGAAACTGGATGCCGGCCTTGGCCAGGCCGTTTTCGTTGTAGGCCTTCACGAAGCCCAGGTTCGGCGGGCCGCCTGGCAAGAACGTGTAGACCGCCTGTGCACCGCTGGCCTTGATCCGCTGCACAAAAGGTGCAAAGTCCGTCGTCGAGATGGGCATGCGAATCGACTCGACAACGGTGCCGCCCTGCTTGGTGAACTCGCTCTTCCAAGCGGTCTCGGCATCGATGCCGGGGCCGTAATCGGTGACGGCGGTGACGACGCGCTTGATGTTGTTCTTGGCCGCCCATTGCGCCAGCGGCACCGTCACCTGCCACAGCGTGTAGCTGGTTCGAATGAAGAACTCGCTCTTGTCGGTGATGGCCGACGTGGCGGCGTTGAAGATGACCGTCGGCGTCTGGCTTTGCTGAATGAGCGGCGCCACGGCGAAGGCGTTGGGCGTGAAGACGAAGCCGCCAAGGTAGTCGACCTTGTCCTTGACGATCAGCTCCTGCACCAGCGTTCTTGTCTGCCCCGGGTTGGGGCCCCCAGTGTCGCGGTAGATCAACTCGACGTCCTTGCCAGCGAGCTTGCCGCCTTGCGACGCGATGTAGGCCTCGGCGCCGTTCTTGAACAGCGTGCCGTAGTGCGCGAAAGGACCTGAGAACGGGCCGACGATGCCGACCTTGACTGTCTGCGCTTTGGCGCAGACGGCGCCTGCGACAAGACCGATTGCGGCCAGGGTGAGTACGGCTTTACGGCAAGCTTGAATCATGGCGGTCTCCGTGGTGATTCGATGCGATCCGAGGGTTCACAACCTTCGCATGATGGTTGAAGTACCAACAAGTTGCAACATCAACTTGATGAGTGAATACCCCAAGTCGGCATTCGAGGGCAGCATGCTGGTCGCGGTCATAGCTCTCCTTCATGCACCGCTTGCTCAGCCGGTAAAAGCAAGAGCACAATTCCGGCGCAAAGAACGCAGCCGCGCGTCAAGCGCCGACCCATCGATTGACAAGGAGATCAACATGCTTGCATTCAAGCCCTGGATGTCATTGAAAGCGGCCGCGGCCTGCGCTGTCGCGATGCTTCCGTTCATCGCCTTCGACAGTGCGGCGCAGCATGTGGCAGACGCCACCCTCAGCGCTGCACTTTCATGTGGCCAACTCAAGGGCATGGTCATCGCCGACTCGGCCATCACCATCACCAAAGCCGACGACGTGCCGCCAGCCGCGCCTAACACGGTGCGGGTGAGGCCTCCACTGCCGGACTTGGTTGCCGTTGCCTTGCCAGCCTACTGCCAAGTGGATGGCGATATTGATTCACGCGTGGGCGCCGACGGCAAGCCGTATGCCATCGGCTTCACCTTGGCCCTACCGCATCGCTGGAACGGCAGGTTCCTGTTCCAAGGGGGAGGCGGCACGAACGGCGTCATCCGGCCGCCACTGGGGCCGCAGGCCACGGCAGACATGCCGGCGCTGGCACGCGGCTACGCCATCGTGTCCAATGACAGTGGGCACAAGGGCGGCGCGTTTGATGTCTCCTTCACGAAAGATCAAGAGGCCACCATCAACTTCGCCAGCGAGTCCGTGGGCAAAGTGACGCGGGCCGCCAAGGCCATTGTGGCGCGTTATTACGGCCAACCCGCAAAGCGTTCGTACTTCGTCGGCTGCTCCACCGGCGGTCGTGAAGGCATGCTTGCCGCAACGCGCCACGCAACGGAGTACGACGGTGTGGTGGCTGGCGCGCCGGCCATGCGCACCGGGCACTCCAATCTTGGGCTGGCCTGGGCCAACGTCGCCTTCAACGAAATTGCGCCACGCAACGCCGCCGGACAGCCTGACCCCACCAAAGTTTTTTCGGCCAATGACAAGAAGCTGGTGACGGCTTCCATCCTTGAGGCCTGTGACGCCAAGGACGGCCTCAAGGACGAGATGATCATGGACCTCAAGGCCTGCCAGTTTGACCCGGCCGTTTTGGCCTGCACGGGCGAAAAGACAGAATTCATGTCTGGCCCCCGCGCAAGTGGCCGCCATGAAGAAGGCTTTTGCAGGGCCGAAGAATTCACGCGGCGCGCAGGTGTACCCGGCGTTCCCTTGGGACAGCGGCATTGCTGCGGAAGGGGTCTCCATTCCCGGCATCCTGGTCACCGGCGCCAAGAGCCCGGTGGCTCCAGCCACGCGCACCACCATCAACGTTGACCAGATGCAAGATGCACTTGCCGCCGACGGCGTCAGGCACGTCAGCGACACCGCTTACTGGACCAACCTGAACACCTTCTTCAGCCGCGGCAGCAAGCTGCTGTTCTTTCACGGCTGGGGTGACCCTTGGTTCTCAGCCATCGACACCCTGAACTACTACGAAAGCATGGCGCAAGCCTCGGGCGGGCTCGACCGCGTACGCGAGCAGTCGAGCAGGTTCTTTGCGGTACCCGGCATGGGCCACTGCAGCAGCGGCAAAACATTAGACCGTTTTGATCTGCTGGGTGCACTGGTCGATTGGGTTGAAAGCGGCAAAGCACCAGATTCAGTCACCGCCACCGGCCCCGCTTTCCCAGGCCGCAGCCGCCCCCTGTGCGCATGGCCACGTTATGCCCACTTCAAAGGCCAAGGCAACCCAGACAGCGCAGGCAGCTTTGAATGCCGATGACGAGGAAGTTGGTATCAGACCTCCCCCGCCGTCAACACAGTCAAGTTCTCGGGCTGGGTCTACGCGTTGCAACGCTTCCAGAAGAGTCCAAGAGCGGGTGAGCTTTCAGTGCACGTAAGATCCGCTGTGACGATTCTGCTCAACCCTTTATCACCCCATCGCATCGGAGCCCCACCGTGAGAATGCGCAGCTACCAAGTTTGTGAATGTGGTCAACCTTTGCGTTTGCTCGAGCGCGAGGCGCCTCAGCCTGAGGGCACGCAAGTGCTGCTCAAGATGCTGGCTGCGGGTGTGTGTCATAGCGACTTGCACGTGTGGGACGGTCACTACGATTTGGGTGGCGGACGCAAGCTCAATTTGGTGGATCGAGGTGTGACGTTGCCACTGACCTTGGGCCACGAGAATGTTGGCAAAGTCATTGCCCTGGGGCCGGAAGCTGCGGGCGTGAAGGTTGGCGATGTTCGCCTCGTCAACCCTTGGATTGGCTGTGGCCACTGCAAGGTTTGTCAACGTGGCCAAGAAAACTGGTGCGCCAAACCCCAGTCGCTCGGTATATTTGCGCAAGGTGGTTATTCGACGCACCTGGTGGTGCCCCATGCTCGCCATCTGTTTGACATTGGTCGGCTTTCGCCCCAAGAGGCGGCCCCTTTGGCGTGCTCGGGCGTCACGGCGTTTTCAGCTTTAAAGAAAGTTGAGACCTCGCTGGCAAAAGAAGCGTTGGTGATCATCGGTGCGGGCGGCGTGGGCTTGATGGCCACCACCTTGGCGCGCAAGATGGGCGCCACCGACATCATCGTGGTGGACATTGATCCAACCAAACGCCAGGCGGCCCTGCAAGCCGGCGCCACACGGGCACTCGACGGCGCAGCGCCCGACGCGGCAGCTCAAATTCAAGCTGCCACGGGCGGCGGAGCTTGGGCTGTGCTTGACTTTGTGGGTTCGGGCCAAACCACTACCCTGGCCGTGGCTGTGCTGGCCAAGGGCGGCAAGGTGGTGGTGGTGGGCCTGTACGGCGGGGACATCAACTTACCGACGCCCTACTTTCCGCTGCGCGCCATGACCTTGCAGGGCTCGTACGTGGGCAGCCATCAAGACATTCAAGAGCTGCTAGAGCTCGTCAACCGCAAAGGCATGCCTGCGGTGCCGTTGCAGCAACGCACGCTGGATCAGGCCAGCGAAGCTTTGGCTGACTTACGCGCCGGCCACGTGGTAGGGCGAATTGTGTTGGTGGCGTAGAACGAAAGCCCTTGAACCCAACCAAGGGTGCTTGCTGTAAGGCCGGTGCGCGCAAACCCCGTGATGGGGCCGGGCTGGACCCCACCACGCGTGCCGCGCTCGCCTTTGGCAACGTACAGCGCTTTCTGGGCCGCAAACTCCTAACCGACAAGGAACTTGCATGAAATCTAACTGGATCGAAGCGCTGCGCAGCGTCGCGCTGACGGTGCCCGACCTCGCCGCCGCTGAAGCCTTCTACACCCACACCTGGAGGCTCGACGTCGCCGCGCGCGAGGCTGGCACGATTTACCTGCGCGGCAGTGGCAGCGATCATCATGTGCTGGCCTTGCATGCCGCGCCGGGCACCCCCACGATCCGCGTCGTAACGCTGCGCGCCCGAAGCGCTGCGGCGCTTGATGCGATCGCGCGGGCGACGACGGCTGCAGGCGGCCGCGTAGAGCGCGCTGTCGAATCGGCTCACGATCCGGCCGGCGGCCGCTCGCTGCTGATCCGCGACCCGGACGGACGGCGCTTCGAGATCGTGCACGGCGACGCACGGCGCGCACCCGACGAGCCCGCGCCGCCGGACCAGCCGCTGCGCCTCGCGCACGCAGTCCTCAATTGCCATGCCATCGCAACCACGCAGGCCTTCGTCGAGCAGGCGCTCGGCTTCGTGCTGGCCGACCGCACCAAGATCATGGCGTTCATGAACTGCAACGCCGATCACCACTCGCTCGCCCTTGGCGACACCGACAACGACGCACTGAACCATGTCGCGTTCTTGATGCCGACGCTGGATGCGGTGATGCGCGGCGGCGGCCGGCTCAAAGACGCGGGCCTGCCACCGCAGTGGGGGCCGGGGCGGCACGGCCCGGGCGACAACGCGTTCAACTACTTCGTCGATCCCTTCGGCATCGTCATCGAGTACACGGCCGAGATCGAGCAAATCGACGACAACTACCGCCCCGGCATCCCCACCGACTGGACTTGGCCGCCCGGCCGCATCGACCAGTGGGGCATCGGCACCGCACCCACCGACCACCTCAAGCAGGCGCAGCGCGCCGTCTTGTTCGCCCCAACGCTCTGACTTCACCCCACAAGGACCCACCATGCGATTCACCACCTACCTGCGCAACGGCCAGCCGCGCCTGGCCGTCGTCGAAGGCTCACACGCCGTCGATCTGGCGGCCGACCTGCGTGCCGAGCTCGAAGCGGGCCACGATCTGCAAGCGGCCGGCCGCGCCGCGCTGGCCTCGGGCGCGCCACGCCTTCCCCTGGCCACGCTCGCGTTCGCCCCCCTCGTTCCCGAACCCGGCAAGACCATCTGCCTCGGTCTCAACTACTTCGACCACGCGAAGGAAGGCGGACGCGACAAACCCGAGTACCCGTGGTTCTTCTACCGCGGCAAGAGCTCGCTGATGGGCCATGGCCAAGCTGGCGTGTGCCCCAAGGTGTCGACCAAGTTCGACTACGAAGCCGAGCTGGCCGTGGTGATCGGCACCAAGGTGCCGCGTCACGTGAAGCGCGAAGACGCGCTGCAGTACGTCTTTGGCTACAGCTGCTTCAACGACATGTCGGTGCGCGACTACCAAAAGCGCACGCCGCAGTGGACCATCGGCAAGAACTTCGACGCCACGGGGGGCTTCGGTCCGGTGCTGGTGACAGCTGACGAACTCGCGCCTGGCGCCACCGGCCTGCGCTTGCAGAGCCGCCTCAACGGCACCGTGATGCAGGACGCCAACACCAGCGACATGATCTTCGCGGTGGACGAAACCATCGCGCTGCTGGCCGCGTGCCTGACGCTCGAGCCCGGCGACGTGATCGTGATGGGCACACCGGCTGGCGTCGGCCAGGCGCGCACGCCGCCGGTGTGGATGAAGGCCGGCGACGTGATCGAAATCGAGATCGAAAAGATCGGCGTGCTGCGCAACCCGATCGTCGCAGAGGGCTGAAGACATGGCGAGCCGAGTGCCGAGCCACTACTTTGATGTCGCCATCGTGGGTTACGGGCCGGCTGGCGCGGTGGCCGCTGGCCTGCTCGGGCAAGCTGGCTTGTCGGTCTACGTGTGCGACCGGCTCAAGGGTGTTTACGAGATCCCGCGTGCGATCGCGCTGGACCACGAGATCCTGCGCATCTTTCAGCAACTCGGCGTGATCAACTCGGTGCGCCCCCACGTCGAACCCTTCACGCCGTCTGAGTTCTTCGGCGTCGACGGCCAGTTGATCAGGCGCATGACGATGGTCGATCCTCCCTACCCACAAGGCTACACGCCGTCGAACGTGTTCACCCAACCGCCCGTCGAGCGGGCGCTGCGCGAACGCATTGCGCAGCTGCCAAACGTGACGGTCGAAGAAGGCGTCGAGTGCACCGCGCTGACGCAGGATGCTGCCGGCGTGGAACTCACCGTGGCCGGGCGCGTGGTCCACGCGCGCTGGGTCATTGCGGCGGACGGCGGCTCGAGCACGCTGCGCACGATGCTCGGTATTGCGCTCGAAGACCTCGGCTTCGACGAACCCTGGCTCGTGGTCGACGTGACGGTGAACGAGCGCGGCCTGGCCAAACTGCCCAAAACCAGCGTGCAGTATTGCGAGCCCGAACGCCCATGCACGCTGGTGATCGGCCCCGGCAACCATCGCCGCTGGGAGATCAGCCTCAAGCCTGGTGAGGACCCGAAGCAGGCTGCCACGCCCGAAGGCACTTGGGCCTTGCTCTCGCGCTGGCTCACGCCTGACGACGGCACGCTGTGGCGACAGTCGAGCTACCGCTTTCACGCGTTGGTGGCGCAAGACTGGCGCGTCGGTCGCGTCTTTGTCGCGGGCGATGCCGCGCACATGCAGCCGCCCTTCCTCGGGCAGGGCATGTGCCAAGGCATGCGCGATGCCGCCAATCTGTCATGGAAGCTCGCAGCGGTGCTGCGCGGCGACGTCGTCGGTGGCGTTGGCGGCGCGGCCGCCGAGCGCCTGCTCGACAGTTACGGCATCGAGCGCAAAGCGCATGTGCGCGAGCTCACCAGCCGCCTCAAGGCAGTGGGTGCGGTGATCTGCGAGCGCGACGTCGCGAAGGCGCGCCAACGCGATGCGCGGCTGCTTGCCGAGTGCGGCGGCGTTGTGAAGGACACCCCGAGGCAGGACGTTTTGCCGGTGCTGGTCGGCGGCCTGGTCACGGAAACGCCAGGCGCTGGCACGCTGTTCCCGCAGCCTCGCCTGGCCAGCGGTGCGCTGATGGACGAAGGCTACGGGTATGGCTGGCGACTCGTCAGCGACAACACCCTGCCCGTCGATGCACCGACCGGCATGACCCTTGTCGTGCTGGACCGCGACGCCGAAGCAGAGGGCGTCGTGGCCGCATGGATGCAGCGCCATGGCGTGCACGCGGCGATTGTGCGACCCGACCACTACACCCATGGTGCGGCACACGACCGCGCTTCGCTCGACCAGCTCATCGCGCAGTGGCATCAGCGCTGACGCAACCCACGGCATCAACAGGAGACCTCATCATGCAAAGACGACACACCCTGCTCGCGCTAGGCGCCGCACTCACGTTACCCACCGCGCTGCGCGCCCAGGCGTGGCCCGACAAGCCGGTCAAGTGGATCCTTTCGCAACCGCCCGGCTCGGGTCCCGACAACGTCGCCCGCATCCTCAGTGATCGGCTGGCCAAGGCCTGGGGCCACGCCGTCGTGATCGAGAACAAACCGGGCGGGCAAAATACGATTGGTGCCCAAGCCGCCGCCCGCTCAGCTGCCGACGGCTACGCGTTCTACTTCGCGACCACCGCCGCGCTGGTCACCAACCCGCTGCTCTTCAAGACCCTACCCTACGATCCGCAGAAGGACTTCGTACCGGTGGCCTTCATCGCACGCAGCCCCTTTGGCTTGCTGGTGGCAGCCAACTCCCCCGTCAAAACGGTGGACGAACTGATCGCCCGCAGCAAAGCCGAAGCGGGCAAGTTCACGCTGGGCAACGAGGGTCCGCGCACGTTCAGCGGCATGATTGCGCGGGTGTTCAACGCACGCAGCCAATCCGGCGCGAACCTCGTGCCCTATGCCTCCGTGGGCGTGGGAACGCAAGACCTGATGGGCGGCCACGTCGACGCGATGGTGGCGGATCTCGCCTCCACCGCCTGCGCTCGTCAAGCAGGGCCGGCTGCGCCTGCTGGCCACGACCTCGGCCAAGCGCCTGCCCGGTTGGGAGACCGTGCCAGCACTGGCGGAAAAGTACCCCGGCCTCGACATGGTCGGTTGGTTCGCGATCGTCGCGCCCACCGGCACCCCGGCCGCCGCGATCGAGCGCGTCAACCGCGACGTCAACGCGCTGCTCAATGACAAGGAGGTTGCCGATCGCATCGGCGTGATCGGCCCGATCGTCGATGGCAGCATGAGCGCCGAGGCGGTCGGCGGATTCCTGCGCGCCGAGAGTGCGCGCTGGGCGGAGGTCACGAAGGAGATCGGCCTGCTGCCGGAGTGACCCGCATGCTGCTGCCACCCAGAGTCACGGACTGTATTGGCGCACACCACGGCTGACGGGCGAATCACCATTGGCTCGGCCAGTTGCACCACGCAGTGAGTGGTCAAGCGACCCGCGCAGGCCCGTCTCGACTGGCTTGTCGTTGCCACGGCGTCTCGGGATTCGCTTGCATTACCCCGGTAATTTGTTACACTGATGGCATGCCAAAAATCCAAACCAAAATCACGTCGCAAGGCCAAGTGTCGGTGCCAGTTTCGGTGCGGCATTTTTTGCACCTGACGCCTGGATCCGTGCTGGTGTGGACTCGGGACGGTGACCGAGTCGTGGTCGAGCGTGCCACGCGGCATAGCACGGCCGACGTGCACCAAGCCTTGTTCGGCGCGGCAGGTTCTGACGCCAAGCCCGCCAAAACCTTCGATGAATTGAAGCAAGGCATTCGTCAGCGCATGCGCCGCCACCATGCGGGCGGTTGACACCAACGTGCTCGTGCGCCTGTTGGCACGCGACGACGCACGGCAGGCAACAACAGCCGATGAAGCCATCACCAAAGGTGCTTGGGTGTCGCACCTGGTGCTCGCCGAAGCCATTTGGGTGCTCGACGCCGTCTACGACCGCACACCCAAGCAACTGATCACCGCGCTCGACCTGCTGTTGGTTCACGAAAGCCTGACGCTGCAGGACGCCGACGTGGTGGCCGCAGCACTCGCGCAGTTTCGCGCCAAACCAGCGCTGGGCTTTTCTGACTGCCTGGTACTTGAGATCGCCCGAAAAGCGGGCCACCAGCCATTGCTTACGTTCGACAAGGTCCTTGGTCGTGTTGACGGCGCACAGCGCCTTTGAACAACGAACATCGATATCACTCCCCGTCCGCCATCGAGCGCCGCACATGGTTCACCAGCACCTCGATGTCACGGGTCGGGGCGACGTGCGGGGCCACAGCATGCCAAAGCGGCGCGCTTCAGGCTGCGATGGGCTTTCGACTCAGGCCTTGCCCAGAAATCGCGCGCCACTGACCTTGGCGGCGCCCTTGTCGAAAGTCCACATCGGCATCTCACCGGCCTGCGTGGCCAATGCAATGTGAAGGCAGTCCGCGCAGTCCGCCGAACTTTTGCGGAACAGTTGCAGGGCAACCTCGAGTGCGCGTTCCGACTCGAAGCCTGAGCTCGGCAGCCGACAAGAGACTGGACAAGGCCATCAGCACGTCGTCTTTGCTGAACTCGAAGCCGCACCGTAGCACCCACTCCAGCTCCAGCACGACGGTCACAGGCACAAACAACGTCGCGCCTTCAGCAAGGCAGCGGTTGATAAAGCGCGCGGCTACTGCAAGTTGCGCGGCATCGTCCTGCACGATGTAGCGCACCAGAACGTTGGTGTCGAGCGCCGGCATACCTGTTTGGTATTCAGCGCCAGGGGTTCATGTCATCGACGCTGACATGCTTTCCTTTGGGCGCCTTGAGCATGCCAGCCATCTTGATGATGGATTTGGTCTTTGCCCGAACGATGATGGTGCCATCAGGCATAGCCGACCAGACCAGCCGCGTACCGGGCTTGGCACCCACAAGGGCGCGGATGTCGGCGGGAACGGTTGTCTGGCCCTTGGCAGTGATGGTCGATTCAGTCATGGCGAGCTTCCTTACATTTTGCATTATTGCAATGCAAGCCCGGGCGTCTTCGCGACGTACGCTTCAGTGGCCGGGGAAACGGGGGTACTCCATCGCCTGAGTTCGCGCGTCCTGCGGCACGTCGGGCATCGGGCCAACGTAGCGCCCCCGCGGGCGGATCACCTGGGGCTCGGCCAGTTGTTCCATGCTGTGCGCCAGCAGCCCGACGCTTCGCGCCGTGGCGAACAGGCCAAAGGCTGCATCGCCTGGCAGTCGATGGTGCGCGACCAGGGCGGCCAGGGCCACGTCGATGTTGGGCTGCATGCCCGTCAGGTCGGTCACCTTCTCGATGAAGCGCGCGATCCCCTCCGGGGGCTCGAACAAGGCCAGCAAGGCGGCCGCGCGCGGGTCGCCATCGGGATAGAGGTGGTGACCAAAGCCCGGCAAGGGCAAACCGGTCGAAAGGTGGTGGTCCATCACCTTGTCCTCGCCCAGGCGCAATCACGTCGCCGAACAGCGCCTGAACACGACCCGAGGCATCGCCATGCAGCGGACCCGACAGCGTGGTCAGTCCGGCCAGAAGGCAGGCCGGCAACGAGGCGCCCGTGGAAGCTGCGATGCGCGCGACAAATGCCGAACTCGTCAACTCGTGGTCCACCAGCAGCACCATGGCCGTTCGCAGCAGATCGGCCACGCGAGCCGGTTGTTTCCATCCCTGCGCGAAGCGCAGATGCAGTGGCTTGCTCCCCTGGCCGGGCACCGAAGGCATTGGCCAATTGACCGACCAGACTCTGGCCCTCGTTGTGCAGCACCCGGGTCAAACGCCCGCGCGTGGAATGGCCGCTGGCCGCCAGCCCGGCCAGGGCGGTGAAAGCAGCGACGCGCCCAGGCTTGCCCGAGGCCATCGGCGCCGAGCACGAAAAGTCGGCGGGCAGGTCGGCCCCCCACAACAGTTGCGCCACGTCTTCCAGCGTGGCCGACGCGGGCCAGGCTCACGGCATCCTGGCCACGGTAGTGCGGTCGCCCCCGGACGAACGAGCACAGTGCCGTCGGAATGCTCGGCTCCGAGCCGAACAGCGCGTTGGTGGCCAGGGTCTCGTGCTTGCGGCCGGCGAGCTTGCGCTTGGCCAGGCCAGCCACATCCTCGGCGCGGTACAGGCTGCGGCGCGTATCGGCTGGGTCGGGCATGACTTCCAGCTTGCCCCGGCTCACGTAGGCGTAAATCGTCTGAGGCCTTGACGCCGAGCAAGCGGCACGCCTCGTCCATCGGTAGCCAGGAAGCCATGATCGCCGTCAGAAGTTTATATATTGATTTTATAGATCAATATTGACTGTCATGTCAATCCATTTCTAAGATGCCGTCCATGAAACCCCAGGTCCTGCAACTCAATCCGATCCTGATCCCGGCGATCAACGACGAGCTCGCGGTCGCGCTACACCGTCCACAAGTTCTTCGAGGTGTCGGACAAGGAGACCTGGTTGCGTGAGCATGGCGCATCCATCGATGCCGCCATCACCGGTGGGCACACCGGCATTTCTCGAACGATGCTGGAGCAGCTGCCCAGTACTCAAGGTGGTCGCCGTCAACGGCGTCGGCACCGATGCCGTGGACCTGGCTTACTGCCGCGCCCGTGGCGTGCCCGTCACCGCGACCCTTGGGCGCGCTGACCGAAGACGTCGCCGATCTGGCCATTGGGCTGCTGATCGCTGCTTGCAGAAACCTGTGCGCCGGGGATCGCTTCGTGCGCGACGGCCAGTGGGAACTTCACCCCCAGCCCAGCGCGATCCCGCTGGCCCGCCGGTTCAGCGGCATGCGCGTCGGCATCGTCGGCATGGGGCGGGTGGGCCGCGCCGTCGCGGTTCGCGCGGCTGCTTTCGGCTGCCCGATCAGCTACACCGACCTGCGCGCCATGGACGACGTCGGGCACCGCTTCGTGCCGAACCTGGTGGATCTCGCGCAGGACTCCGACGCGCTGGTGCTTTGCGCGGCCGCCGACAAGGCCGAGGGCATCGTCGATGCGGCCGTCCTCGAAGCGCTGGGCCCGCGCGGCTTCGTGGTCAACGTCGCCCGCGGCCGCCTGGTCAACGAGGCTGACCTGACCGAGGCGCTCGCCGCCGGCCGCATCGCGGGTGCGGGCCTGGACGTGTTCGTCGACGAACCCCGCGTGCCGCTGGCGCTGCGCCAGTCGGACAGCGTGACCTTGCAGGCACACCGCGCCAGCGCCACGTGGGAAACGCGCACCGCCATGGGCGAGATGGTGCTCGAAAGCCTCGCGCAGGCGCTGGCGGGCCAGCGCCCGGCGATGAGCCTGACCACCTGAGGCACAGGCGCCGACGCCTCGCGCCTCACGCCAAAAACACGACGGAGACAAGTTCATGCTGACCCAACGCATCGCGCTCGTGCTGGCCTGCATCCTCGGTGCGGCAGCCCACGCCCACAGCTTCGCGCAAACCGCCTTCCCTTCCAGGCCGGTGACGTTGGTGGTTCCATTCCCGCCTGGGGGCGGCACCGACACCGGCGGTCGCATCCTGGCCGAGCACCTGGGCAAGCTGTGGGGACAGACCGTGGTGGTGGAGAACAAGGGCGGCGCAGCGGGACAGATCGGCGCTGACCTTGTCGCCAAGGCCAAACCGGACGGCTACACCCTGCTGCTGGGCAACATTGGAACGCAATCGATCAATCCGTCGCTGTACCGCAAGCTGCCCTACGACCCGGACAAGGCGTTCACACCCATCACGCTGGTCGTCGAACTGCCGCTGGCGATGATGGTCAACCCCATGGTTTCGGCCAAGACGGCCAAAGAATTCATCGCTCTGGCGAAATCGCAGCCGGGGCAACTCACGTACAGCAGCGCGGGCGCTGGCGGTGCGCCCCACCTGGCGGCCGAGATGTTCAAGGTCAGCACGGGTACCTTCATCGTGCATGTGCCGTACCGGGGCGGCGGTCCGGCGATCGCCGACCTCATTGCAGGCCACGTGCAGTTGTCATTTCTGACGGTGCTCGAAGCATCGGGACACCTCAAGGCAGGGAAGCTGCGGGCCCTGGCCGTGACGGGGGACAAGCGTGTGCCGGCACTGCCCGATGTGCCCACTTTCGCGGAGACCGTGCTTCCTGGGTTCAATGCAATATCGTGGTTAGGTGTTCTGGCACCTGCAGGCACACCGCAGGATATCGTGGACAAGATCGCAACCGATATTCGTGCCGTCATGGCCGACGAAGCAGTCAAAGCGCGCTTCATCTCTTTGGGCGGCGTGCCACGCACCACCACACCCCAGGCGTTCGCGAAGCTGATCGACACTGACAGGGCACGCTACGAGCAGATCATTCGCAGCCGCAAGATCACCGTCGACTGAATGCCACAGCAAAGCTTTCAAGCCATGATCGATCCTGTGAATAAACCCGTGTCCAGCAAGATCGCCCTAATCACCGGCGCGGGCAGCGGCATCGGCCGCGCGGTGGCGCTTGGGCTGTTGAACGACGGGTTTAGCGTGGTGCTGGCGGGTCGTCGTGCAGAGCCCTTGCAGGCGCTGGCAGCCGAAGCCGCAGCGCGCAGCCAAGTGGCCATGGCCGTACCCACCGATGTGTGCGAGCCAGCCAGCGTGCAGTCGCTGTTCGACACCATCGAGCGCCGCTTCGGCCGCCTCGACGTGCTGTTCAACAATGCCGGCGTGAATGCGCCGGCCGTCCCGATGGACGAGTTGCCACTGGACAAATGGTTCAGTGTGCTCAACACCAACGTGACTGGCGTGTTCTTGTGCGCACGCGCAGCGTTCGGGCTGATGCGCCGCCAATCTCCCCAAGGCGGCCGCATCATCAACAACGGCTCCATCTCGGCGCACACGCCACGGCCATTCACGGCGCCCTACACCGCCAGCAAGCACGCCGTGTCAGGGCTGACCAAAGCGCTGGCATTGGACGGCCGCGCATACAACATCGTCGCCAGCCAGATCGACATTGGCAATGCACTGACCGAACTGTCTGAGCGCATGACGCGCGGCGTGCTGCAGGCCAACGGCACCGTGGCGCCGGAACCCATGATGGACGCAAGCCACGTTGCCAATGCGGTGCGCCACATCGCAGCCATGCCACTGAATGCCAACGTGCTGAACATGACCGTCATGGCCAGCGCCATGCCCTTTGTTGGGCGTGGCTGAGACCGCCCACCACCTTCATAGGAGAACATCCATGCAACTCACATCGCTGTTGAAGATCCTTGCCGTCGCGGCATCAACCGCCCTGGTTCCGGCCCTGGCATTGGCGCAGGCTTATCCGACCCGCGCCATCAAGATCATCGTGCCGGCGCCGCCGGGCGGCGCCATCGACATCATCGCCCGCGTCGTCGGCGAAAAACTTCGGCGGCCATGGGTCAGCCGGTGGTCATCGACAACAAGCCCGGCGCGTCCAACAACCTCGGCACGGACGCCTTGGCCAAGTCGGCGCCCGATGGCTACACGATCGGCATCGTGGGCGGCAGCCATAACATCAACAAGTTCCTGTTCAAGAACCTGGGCTGGGACCCGGAGACAAGCTTCGAGCCCATCGTCTACACCCACGAAGTCCCGTTGGTGTTCGCCATCTACCCGCAGATTCCTGCCAAGACGCTGCCCGAATTCGTGGCTTGGATGAAGGCCAATCCGGACGAAGCCAAGGTCGCTACATCTGGCCGCGGCAGCGCGCAGGAAATGGCGGCAGAGATGTTCCGCATGGCCAGCGGCGCCAAGATGCTGCTGGTCCCCTACAAAGGCTCTTCCGCCGCCCACCCCGACCTGATCGGCGGGCGCACAGCGCTCTACATCGACACGATCAGCGCCATTCAGGCGCAAGTGAAGGCCGGCACCGTGCGCGCCGTTGCAGTGTCAACGCGCAAGCGCACGTCGGCCTTACCCGACGTGCCGACCGCAGATGAACAGGGGCTCAAGGGCTACGACTCGAACACGAACGGCGGCTTCCTCGCGCCTGCCGGCACGCCCAAGGCGATCGTTGCCAAGCTCAATGCCGAGATCAATGCGGCGCTAAACAGCCGGACGTGCGCGCCAAGCTGGAGACTGCCGGCATCGAGATCCAGGGCGGCACACCGCAGGACTATGCCGCGCTGATCAAGTCCGATCTCGCCAAGTGGGGCAAGGTCATCAAGGCGGCAGGCATTCCGGCGGAGTAGGAACAACTTCGAACCCGGCAAGATGCCGTGGCTGCGGCCGGTTCAGTGGACACCAAGCAATCGGGCGAACAAGTCCGGCGGCCCCATTTGCCCACCTTTAAGCATCAACTCAAGTCCGTCAACGCGTTGATCATCGGCCTGCGCCCTGAGCATGGGCACACCCGGGGCCAGGGCTCCCGCCCACTGTAGTGCCCATGGTGCCAAGGCGCGCAACGCCCAACTCGATGTGTCACCGCCCGCAACGCCCACCCGCCGCACAAGGGGCGCTTGCGTCAACACGCGCGTGAGCAGTCGCCCGCAGGCTTGGGCAACGTCGGTGGCGCCGAGGCTTTCGTCCCTGTGCGGCGGCGTGCACGCAAGCACCGAGCGGCCCGCAGCAAGCCCTGCCGCGCAGCGCTTGGCAAGGGCATTCAACGCCGCGTCGCTGGCGACCATCGATGCAACATCAAGCTCCACACGCTCAAAGCCTTCGCCCGCTTGGGCAACCTGTGCTGCCGTAATGGGTGACAAGCTACCCGCCAAGACAAAAGTCAATGCAGCCTTGAGCGCTGTTGGTGTTGGTGGCTGACCCGTCACGGTTGCCTGTGCCGTCCCTGGCGCGTTGGGCCATGCGCACGCCAACGCCTGCGCCACGCTGCTGGCGCCAAGCACCAGCAGTGGATGCCGCTTGGCACGCATCCACCACGCTTGACCGATGGTGTGCAGGTGTTCGCCTGAAGTGGCGTCAAACAGAACGGCCTGCAAGCCATCGGCGGCGTGACGCTGGATCGTCTGCTCAAGTGCCGCAGCGTCGGCGTCATGAAGCACGCGCAGGTCAACCAATCCGATGGTCGGTAGGCCTTGCGCGGTAAGGTGACGACGCAAATCGGCCTCATGCATGGGTGTGACAGGGTGGCGACTCATCGTGGGGTGGCGATCGATTCGATGCACCTCTCCGTCTTGCCCTGCGGTGGCGTACAACTCACCAAATGCGCAATAGCGCCCCAGGCTAGGTTGCCCACCAAGCACCAGCACGGGCCCACGATGACCCTCATGCCGAAGGCATTGCAGCCCAACCCACAAGTTGCCCACGGTCGGTGCGCTGTCAAACGTCGAGCAGCACTTGTAGTGCGTCAAGGAGGGCGCCAGCGTCTTGAACAACGCGGCCACGGCCTGCATCTCGCTGCGTTGACCGTCGGGTGTCAAAGCGCGCGACGTGCCAGCCACGCCCAAAGCGTCAAGCGGGCCGACGCACGCTAACTGCTTCGCTGTTGGTGCTTGCAAAAACAAGCACGCCCGCCACCCTGCCGCTGCGATGGTGGCCAGTGTGTCGGCAGCACCGGTAAAGTCGTCACCGTACCAAGCGTAGCGTGGTTGCGACGCGTCGCGTGATTCAGGTTGTGCTGCTTGATCACCCATTCGTATCTCAGTGCGCTTTTTTGCCAAAAAACCCAAGTGCTTGACGCAAAGCCGGTGCCTGGCGCGCCGCGTCATCAAGGGGTTGACCAGCCTGCCACGCAGCCCATGCATCTCGCACGCTCGCAACACCGGCCGCAGCGCCACCAGGATGAGCCAAGATGCCGCCCGCACATAAACATCAAGTCGCCGCTGGGCACCACGTCCAAGGTGGTGGGTAGTGTGCCCGCCCATTGACCCGAGCTGAAAGCGGGCATCACCACATCGCCAGCATCCATGGGATCGGCCAAAGGCGTCAAGCAATCGCGAGCGGAAGCAATCACCTCGTCATCATCTTGCGCAAACTTGCCGTTCAAGCCGTGCACGTGCATGTGATCAACGCCGCTCAAGCGCCACAGCATCGAGTAGGGTTGAAAGTCGATCCCCAGTGCAGGGTGGCGCGCAAACATCCCAAAGCCGTTTCGATGCCCGTGAATCACAAGGTCGGTGTGGCGCCGCAGACTCTGCACCGCCGATGGCCCCGTCCAGTTAAGGCTCACCATCAAGCAATGGCCCCCTTCGCGCTTTACCAAATCGGCGTGGCGCAGCATGGCATCGTGTTCATCGCTGATGTGAAATGCCATCATGACCGCTTTGCCCGTGGCGTCTTGATGGCGCCGCACAGCGGCCATCACAGCACGAATGCGATCACCGATGGGCGCGTGCTCGGGGTCGCCACAACACTCGTCGTCTTTGATGAAGTCAACACCCGCTGCGCACAGCTGCGACACCAGGGCAGCCGTCTCCTGCGCGTCCATGCCCACATTGGGTTTGATGATCGTACCCACCAGCGGGCCTTGCGCCACGCCTGCCAACGCTCGTGTGCCTTGCACACCATGGCGCGGACGCTCGAACCGGGCCCGAAACACGGGCGGGATTCGAAGGTGTTCAAGTCGTACACCCGTCGTCTCACCCAGGTCAAACAAATTGCCAACCAGCGTGGCCCACAGCGCAGGCAAGTTGTGGCCGATGTTGGCCAGTGGAAACGACACGCGGATGCGCGCACGGCGCCAGGGGCCTTGCGGGTGATGTCGCGCCAGCCAAGCGCTCGGAAGGCTTGGCGCAGGCAACGGCTCTAGCATTTCAATGCTGTCAACCGTGGCTCGACTGCGTGCACGCAGTGCGTCGCTTTCGCCGGCCACGCGCACAAAGGTTCCGCTGCTTTGTTCACCCGCCAAGGTTTGCGCCACAAGAGCTGGGTCGAGCGGCGTCTCGATCAGGTACGTCGCCGTCAATGCATAGGCGGTGATCACAGCTGGCTGAGTTCAGGAAAGGGCCGCACCGGGTTGTCACCCATCCAACCGTTGGCTGCTTCACGGATGAGCGAAAACATCCGCCCTTTGGGCCCGGCCACCTCGGACAACTCAATCGTGGTGCCCGGCAAACCCGACGCATCGTCAAAGTACACAAAGCGACCGTTGTCGCCCACTTCGCCACCCATGCAGACCTTGAAGCCCGCAGCTTGGGCACGCGCCAAATCAGCGTCAAAGTGTTCAGTCCAATACGCCACGTGCTGCACACCACGATGGCCGGCTTGCAAAAAGTCGCGGTACATCGACGGCACCTCATTGCGTGGTTGAAGCAGCTCGATTTGTAGTGCCCCCGCATTGGCCAGCGCCACCGAGTTATGCGGCTCGTAGGATTGACCCCGAAAGTGGTAATTGCGAATGGGCACGCGCGGGTTGTAGAACCAAGGGCCAACCCCCATCACCCGCGACCAATGCGCCATTGCCGCCTCGATGTCGGGCACGATGTAAGCCACTTGGCGAATCTCTCCAAAAAAACGGCTCATGGATGGGTGTCCTGGTTCAGCAGTTATTTAAGCATCAAGTTAGGCAGCCAGGTGGACGCTGCCGGAAAAAACGTGACCGCCGCTAGCGACAACAACAAACAAACGATCCACGGGACTGCGGCCCGGATCACCTTGTCAACCGGCATGCTCGCCACCGTACTCACCATGTAGAGGCTCATGCCCACCGGGGGCGTCATCAGCCCGATCATGAGGTTCAGAACCACCACGACCGCCAGATGCACGGGGTCGACCCCAGCCACCGCCAATGCCGGCACGATGATGGGCGCCAAGATCAAGATCGCAGCGATCGTCTCCATCACCATGCCGATCAGCAGCAACAACACGTTCACGATCACCAGCAGCACCCAAGGATCTTTGGACAAGGACAACAGCAAGTCAGCAGCCATCGTCGGCACCTGGTCAATCGTCAGCACCCATGCAAACAGCGCTGCAGCGCCCACAATGAACATCACCCCTGCAGTAGATCGCACTGTCTCGCGCATGGCGTCGACAAAGCCACGCCACGTAAGTGCACGGTAAAAAAAGCGACCCGTCAGCAAGGCGTAAACCACAGTCACTGCGGCGGCCTCTGTTTCGCCAAAGATGCCGAGCAAAATGCCACCGATCAACACCACAGGCGCCAAGAGCGCTGGCATGGCGTACCAAAGGCGCTTGAAAAACTGCGCGCGTGTAAAACGAATGGTGTCGGTCGGCAACCCTTCGCGGCGCGCGATCCACCAAACCATGCCCATCAAGAAGGCAGCAATGATGAGCGAAGGAACGATGCCGGCGATCAGCACTTTGACGGGCGATATCTCGGCCGCCATCGCAAAAATCACCAGCGGAATCGACGGCGGAAAGATGGGCCCCAGCGTGGCGGCAGCCATGCAGATGCCAACGGAGAAACGGTCGTTGTAGCGCTGCTCTCGCATCATGTCGATTTGGATCTTGCCCAGCGCGCCGATATCCGCCAATGCAGCGCCCGACACGCCCGAGAAAACCAGGTGTGTCAGCACCGTCACGTAGCCCAGACCTCCGCGAATGCGGCCAATGAGCATGCGGATGAAGTCAAAGAGCTGCGTATGCTGAGTCCGGTCACGTTGAAGAGTGCGGCAGCAAAGATGAACATCGGCACCGCCAGCAGCGTTGTTGAATCGAGTGAATTGACGATTCGTTGTGCAATCACCGCCAGCGGCATGTCAAACCACCACAGCGCAAGTGCCGAACTCAGCCCGAGTGATACCGCCACCGGTGCCCCCACAAGAAGCAGCCCAAAGAACAAAAGCGTGGCAGTCAAACTCAACATGGTGTCGAGACCTCAGCGCGCGCTTCACGTTGAGTCGCAAAGCCCCACAAGCGATCAACGGCCACCAGTGTGGTCAGCACCATGCCAGCGATGGCGGGTGCGTAGTAGATGATGTTTGGAATGGCGAGCGCGGGCGATGAAAAGCGCGCTGCACGCTGCATGAACCACCAGCAAGCCACCAAGAAGAAAGCGCAAAACGCCAAGGTCGCCAACTCGTTAAACAAGTGCAGCGCGCGTTTACGCTTACCGCTGGTGCGCGCCGACAACAGGTCAACTTTGACGTGTGCGTCGTTTGCCAGCAGCAAAGGCACCGTCAAGAAGATCAGCGCCAGCCCTGCAAAGCGAGCCAGCTCACCCGCGCCGGGCAGCCCTATCGATAAAAGCCCACGCGCAAACACTTCAACCATGATGGCGGTGGTGGCCACCACCAACATCGCCATGGCCACCCATTCGAAAGCCACGCACACGGGTAACAACCAGCGGCGAAGCGGCCCTGCCGCCACGCCGTGGCTGCTGGCGTGGGTAGGCTCGCCGCTCACCGAACCGCTTCGATGGTTTTGTAGAGATCGCCGTATTTGGCGGCAAACTTTTGATCAATCGCCTTGCGCGCGGCGGCTCTGAACGACGCCACATCCAACCCTTCGGCCGTCCCAATAACGGTCATCTTCAGCGTTTTGAGTTTGGCTGTCTCGTCGGCCTCCGACTCTCGCACCATATCGGTTGCACGTTTGCGCACCTCAACCGCTGCTGCCGTGACCTAGCGACGATGCTCGGGTGTCAGGCCTTGCCACACCTTCTCGTTGATCACGATCACTTGCGCATTCATGATGTGCCCCGTCAGCATCAGGTGCGACTGCGACTCGTACAGCTTGGACGACAGCACCACATTGACTGGATTCTCTTGCCCGTTGACCTTGCCCGTGGCCAGCGCTGTGGGCACTTCAGACCAATCCACCGGCACCGGCACGGCTCCCATCGACTCCACTGCAGTCATGTAGATCGGGAAAGGGATTGCACGGATCTTCAGGCCCGACAAGTCCGATGGTTGTTTGACTGCTTTGTTGGTCGTGAGGTGACGCGTGCCAAAGTAGTACGCATAGAGCACTCGCACACCGGCGGCTTTCACCAACCCCTCGTTGAGCGACTTCATGACGGCCGAATCAACATCGACGACCTTCATCAGGTGATCGACATCGCGGTACAGGTAGGGCGTGTCAAGCGCAGCAAACGGCTCGTACAACGACCCAATACCTGCAGCGGTGTTGTGTGACAAGGCGATCGTGCCTGTCGAGACGGCTTCGGCCAACTCCTGAAGTTTACCCAACTGCGATGATGGGTATACCGTGACCTTGACCTGGCCTGCCGTGTTCTTGGCGATCGCGTCAGCCAGCCACGTGGCCTGCATGCCTGCCGCACTGGTGGGCGGATTCATGTGACCGTATCGAAACTCAAGCGTCTTTTGCGCATGCGCCGTCATGCTGAGTGACATCACGGTGGCAGTTGCCACCACGGCCATTGCACGGCGAGAGAACTGCAGGTGCGACATTGTCATGACGGTGCCTCCTTGGCAAAATGCTTTGATTTGATCGATCTTTCCCCAAGCCCCGCCCATACTACGCACGAGCAGGTGGACCACAAAACAAAAAGTGTGATGGCTTTTGATTGACTCATGACCAAGCGCAGCAGCATCCAAGACATAGCCCGTGCCGCCGGTGTCTCCACCGCCACCGTGGATCGCGTGTTGCACAGCCGTCTTCGCGTCCGCGCCACCACCACCCAGCGCGTGATGAAAGCTGCGGCAGCACTTGAGTACTTACCCGAGGCCGAGCTGTGGCGAACGCTCCAACCCGCGCCCATGGACCTTGTTTTTTTGCTGCCCGCTGGCACGAACCGATTTTTGCGCCAGCTCGGCGACTTGATTCGTGGCGCAAGCCCTGCCCTGGCGCCCTACAACGTTCGATGCCGGGTGGTGACGATCGACAGCTTTGATCCGGCAACGGTCGCCAAAGCGCTGGTGCATCACGGCAAGCGAGCGCAGGGCTTGGCCTTCATGGCCCTGGAGCATCCGCGCGTTCGCGACGCCGTGGCTGCCGTCGCCGATCAAGGCGTGCACGTGTTGACGCTGATATCCGACCTTGCGCAGGCGCGCCGGGTGGCCTACGTCGGCATGAACAACCGCGCTGCGGGCCGCACGGCAGCCACACTGATCGGCCGATTTCTTGGGGCTCGCACCGGCTCGGTGGCGATGATCGCCTGCTCGTTGATCTACCGTGGCCATGAAGAGCGCGAAATGGGCTTCTTGCGACTGCTCGAAGAAGAGTTTCCAGCACTCAAGGTGGTGGGTGTGCGTGAAGGGCTAGATGACGCAGACAACAACTTCAAACTCACGCGCACGTTGCTGCAACAACACCCCAACCTGGTTGCGCTTTACAACATCGGCGGTGGCGCCGAAGGGGTGGGCCGCGCCCTCGCGGCGCACACAAGCTCGACACGCCCAGTCTTCGTGGCACATGGCCTGACGCCTGAAACGCGTGCCTTGTTGATCGACGGCATACTGGACGCGCTGATCAATCAAGACGCCCAGTCGATGATTCTCGATTGCGTTCGCATTTTCACCAACCTTCGTGACGGCCGAGCTGCGCGCGCAGGCGTGGAGCCGGTGCGCATCAGTATCGTGTTGCGCGAAAATCTGCCCTGAGAGATCGATGGCGTGCCACCAGCCGTTGCTTACGTTCGACACGGTCCTTGGTCGTGTTGACGGCGCACAGCGCCTTTGAACGAACGGCGGACATCGATATCACTCACCCTGCCCCATCAAGCGCCGCGCATGGTCCACAAGCACTTCGATGGCACGCGTGCGGGGTGACGTGCGGGGCCACAGCATGCCAAAGCGGCGCGCTTCGGACGATTGCGGCAGTGGCAGCCGGGCCACCGGCAGCGTGGGCCACCAGGCGGTTGCGGCGTCGGGTGCGATCGACACGCCCACGCCGCGCCCCACCAGCATGGCAATGGCCGCCAGCGAGCTGATCTCAAAGCGTTCGCGCGGCACGATGCCTGCACGGCGCAGGTAGTGCTCGGCCGCCTGCCCACCACCCAGCCTGCGGTCGTAACGAATCAATGGCTCGTTGCGCAGCATCTCGTGCGGGTCGCGGTGCGCCCAGGCATGGGGCGCCAACACCACAAGGTGCTCTTTGCGCAGCAGTTGCCAGTGCAGCGTTTTGGGCAGCACAAAGGCAGGGTGCAGGCACATGGCCACGTCAAGCCTTGCTCGCAACACGTCTTCGTACAGCTCAGAAGTCAAGCCGCTGCGCACCACGATGCGCGCTGCTGGGTGGGCTTGCACCAACGCGTCAAGCACCATGGGCAGTGGGCCGTTGAGCATGGTGTTGGTCGCACCCACGGTGAGGTCCAGCGCACTTGTGCCGTCACCTACCACCGCGCGCAAGGTGGTCAACTCGGTCAGCAGCGCCCGTGCGCGGTCGGCCAGGCGGTGACCCCCTTCGGTCGGGCTCACGGTGCGGCCGGATCGCTGCAACAAGGCCACGCCCACGTCGCGCTCCAGCACCCGCATCTGCTGGGCCACGGCAGCTGGGGTTATGTCCAAGCGCCTTGCCGCTTCGGACATCGACCCCGACTCAAGCACCACCAAAAAACTGCGCAGGTAATTGGTTTCCATCGATCAGCCCTCCGTAAGATACATTTTCTTTTATCTGATCGAAGATTCAAGGGCTTTTTCTACTTAGTTGATGGCCCCACACTACGCGCCCATGCGCAGCAAACTCTTTGTTCCTGGGTCGCGACCCGAACTGTTCGACAAGGCTTTGCGGGGCGACGCCGACGCGATTTCTTTTGACCTGGAAGACTCCGTCAACGCCAGCCGCAAGGCGAGTGCCCGCCAATCGTTGCAAGACTTGTTGAGTGGCCCTGACGCCTGTGCGTCGGGCAAAACGTTGATCGTGCGCGTCAACCCATGCCATTCGCCACACTTTGACGCCGATGTGCACGCCGTGGTGCGCCCTGGCGTCGCGCTGCTCAACCTTCCCAAAGTTGAATCCGTTGACGACGTGATAGCTGCCGCCAGTGCGCTTGACGCAGCCGAGCGAGACAATGGTGTCAACGCGCCCGTCGGCCTGCTGCTCAACATCGAAAGCGCACGCGGGCTGCGGCTGGCGCACACGTTGGCGTCGGCGCATCCACGCGTGGCCGGTCTGCAGCTGGGCCTGGGCGACCTGTTTGAGCCACTGCAGATTGCTCGCCACGAACCGGCTGCACTGCACGCGGTGATGCTGCAGCTGCGCTTGGCAGCTGGCGAGGCCGGTGTGTTTGCCTACGACGCGGCTTACGCCCGCTTCGACGACGTCGACGGGTTTTGTGCCGAGGCTGGTCTTGCGCGGCGTCTGGGTTACCTCGGCAAGAGCTGCATTCACCCAAGCCAAGTGGCGCATGCCAACGCGATCTTTCGCCCCACCGACGACGAAATCGCGCAGGCACGCCGCGTGGCGGCGGCCGCTGATGACGCCGACGAGCGTGGCGTGGGTGCCTACACCGTTGATGGCCGGATGGTCGACGCGCCGTTTGTGCTTGGTGCACGCGCGGTGCTTGCCACGGCGCGGCGGTTAGGGCTCGAGTAAAGCCGCCAAACACTTTAGCAACGCCATAACCTAACTCTTTTCAAAAGCAGACAACCAATCATGTTCACGACACGCCTCACCAAACACCGATTCATGGCAGCCAGCACCGTCGCTGCCCTATTCACGCTTGCTGCGCCGCTCGCGCACGCCCAGGAAAACTTTCCCAACAAGCCCATCACCATCGTCGTACCGTATGCCCCTGGTGGCTCAAACGACAACTTTGCGCGCGTGGTGGCCAAAGGGCTCTCTACCGCGCTCAAGCAAACCGTGATCGTTGACAACAAGCCCGGTGCCAGTGGCAACAGCGGCACGGCCTTTGTGGCTAAGTCGGCGCCCGACGGCTACACGTTGGTGGCGGTGTCGTCGAGCATGGTCACCAACGCCGCCATCCAAACCAAACTGCCTTTTGACGCTGTCAAAGACCTTGCCCCCGTAGCGATGATGGCCAAGGGGCCGTTCATCGTGGCGGTGAACAACGAATTTCCGGCGCGCACACCCAAAGAATTGGTGGCGGTGCTGAAGGCCGCACCAGGCAAGTACGCTTACGCAAGCTCTGGCATCGCTAGCTCGAACCAGTTCGCCACGGAGCAACTTAAATCACTGAGCGGCACGTTTGTGCTGCACGTGCCCTACCGCGGTATCGGCCCTGCGGTGACCGACTTGATCAGCAACCAGGTGCAATTGTTGATTGCAAGCGGTCCGTCGATCATGCCGCACGTTCGCAGCGGGCGCATCCGCGCCATCGCCGTCACCAGCGGCCAACCAAGCCCCATCGCACCCGAATTGCCGTCGATCGCCGCCGCCGTGCCTGGCTACGACTTTGAAGCTTGGTGGGGCTTGCTGGCGCCAGCGGGCACCCCACCCGAAGTCGTGGCCAAGCTCAACGCCGAAGTGAACAAAGTGCTGGCCACGCACGAGTTCAAAGATTTTTTACTTAAAGAAGGTGCATTGCCTGCCCCTGCAACCCCGGCGCAGTTTGCCGCCATCATCGCCGCCGACATCCCGCGCTGGAAGAAGCTGGCCAAGCAGCAGAACATCCTCGCGGAGTGATTGTGTCTGCCGCCAACCCAACCCATCATCCGCCTGCCCAAGGGCCGCTAGCCGGGGTGCGCGTGCTCGACCTCAGCGCCTACATCGCGGGGCCCTACGGCTGCACCTTGCTTGCCGACCAAGGCGCCGACGTTGTCAAGATCGAGCCGCCTGCGGGTGACAACCTGCGCCAATACCCATCCACCCTGGCCAACGAGAGTCGCGCGTTTGTGGGCGTGAACCGCAGCAAGCGCGGTGTGGTGCTCGACCTTAAACAACCGCGCGACCTTGAGGTGCTGTTGCGCTTGGTGCGCGACGCCGATGTGTTGGTGCACAACTTTCGCCCCGGTGTGGCCGAGCGGCTTGGCATCGCTTACCCCCACCTGCAAGCGCTTAACGACCGGCTGATTTATTGCGCAGTAACGGGCTTTGGCGAGACCGGGCCACTGAAAGACAAAGCCGGCTACGACCAAGTGCTGCAAACCTACAGCGGCATGTGCGACGAACAAGGCCAACGCGGTGGGCCGCCAGAGATTTTGTATGGTTCGGTGGTCGACTACTTCGCGTCATCGATGCTGGCTGCAGGCATCGCGTCGGCGCTGTACGAGCGCGAAAAAAGTGGGCGCGGCCAGCAAGTGGGCGTGTCACTTTTGGGCGCCGCACTCACCATGCAGTCGGCGCGCCTGGTGTGGGCCCAAGACGAGCCGCGCGACGTGAGCCGCGACATGCGATCCGGCGGACTGACGGGCCTGCACCCAACCCGCGACGGCTATTTGTACTTGTCAGCCAACACGCCGCACTTCTGGCGAGCATTGTGCGAAAGAACGGGGCTGATGGCGCTGCACGACAACCCGCGCTACAACAGCGTCAAAAAACGCGCCGAGCACCGCGACGAAATCGTGCCGCAACTGCGTCAAGCACTCGCAACGCGCTCGGCCCACGAATGGGAGGCAACGTTTGGCGAAAGCGTGCCCTGCGCAGCGTCGCGCAGCGTGGCCGACATGTTTGACGACCCGCAGGTGCAGGCGCAGGCGATGGTGACCACCCTCGCCCACTCTACGCTGGGCAGTTACCGGAGCTTTGCGAATCCTTGGGTTTACAGCCGCACACCCGGGCCCGAGCCGTTCGCGGCGCCGACGCTGGGCCAGCACAGCGACGCCGTGCGGGCCGAGGCGGCGGGCGACTGAAGCCAGTCAGCCAGCGTACTACTACCGTCCCAGAACCAGCAACCCAGGCGCGCCAATAGCCGCGTCAAGGCATTCAAGCTCACACATCTGGCCTGGCAGCGCACCCTTCATGCAGCCGTTCATGCAGGTTTGGCCCCGGTGGTGGCCACCACCTTGGTCCAGCGCACGATTTCCTGGCGGATGAACTGGCCGAACTCAACCGGTGTACTGCCGATGGGCGTTAGGCCCTCGCCAAGCAGGCGCTGCTGAAATTCCGGCGCGGCCAGGCTGGCCTTGGTTGCGTCCGCCAGTTGGGTGGTCATTTCTGGCGCCATCCCAGCAGGCCCGAACAAGCCGTACCAGGAGCTGTAGTCAAAGCCCGGCAACACATCGGCCACCGGCGCTACGTCGGGGAAGCTGGCGAGGCGCTGCGCGGTGCTGATGGCCAATGCCTTGACCTTGCCGGCGCGCACCAGTTGCTGCACTGTGGCCATGTTGCTGAAGAGCAGGTCCACCTGCCCGCCCATCACGTCGGCCACCGCGGGTGCGGCGCCTTTGTAGGGCACGCTGATGATTTCCAGTCCGGTTTCTACGCGCAGCATTTCGCCAGCCAGGTGGTTGGCGCTGCCCACGCCGGCCACCGCGATGCTCAGGGGTGCGGCGCCCGATCTTTCTTTCGCCTGGGCCACCAGTTCACGCAAATTATTCGCTTTCAGCGTGGGGCGGGCCACCAACATCAGCGGCGAGCTGGCCACCAGACTGAGCGGCGTGAAGTCCTTCACCGGGTCAAACGGCAGCTTGGCAAACAGCGCCGCGTTGATGGCGTGGCTGGTGTAGCTGAGCAGCAGTGTGCTGCCATCAGCGTCGGCTTTGGCCACGGCCCCGGCGGCCAGGTTGCCGGCGGCACCAGGGCGGTTTTCGACCACGAAGTTGCGCTTCAGGCGGGCTGACAGTTCTTGGGCCAAGGCACGCGCCACCAGGTCGGTGCCACCGCCGGGCGTGGCGCCAACCAGCAGCCGCGTGGTGCCAACCGAGCTTTGTGCCAGGGCTGCGCGGCTCGCGCCAAGGCCCAATGACGCCAACGCAGTCCCCGCCAGCAGCGCGGTCAAGTCACGTCTTTGCATGTCAGTCTCCGTTCAGGCCGCCACAGCTGTGCGCTGTTTGATGGGCGCCCAGGGCTTGTGCAACATGCCCAAGGCCGCCGCCTGACGCGCTTCAAAGGTGGTGAACTCTGGCGTGATGTTAGAGCCGCGCAGACCGCCGCGCACCGACCCGCCGCGCGTGTCGATGAAGTATTCGGCCCAATCGGCCGGCAAAGGCTGTGAGCCCGGAACGGCCAGCCACAAGCGCAGCAGGTGGCGCTTGCGATCGGGTTCGTCAAAGTCCTCGAACGGGGTGCGTGAGTGCACGATCACGTAGTTGTTGACGAGCTGCATGTCGCCCTGCTCAAGCTGCATGCGAAAGCACCAGCGCGGGTCCGCCATGATGTCTTCCAGCAGGTCAATTGCCTCCCACTGCTCGGGCGTCACGCGCGGCAGCTCGGGGAAGTCGCGCTCGGCAGCCACGATGTTCTTGCGGTTCACGCGCATGGCGAAGTGCTCGGGGTCACTGCCAATGATCGGGCAGGTGTAGTAAGGTGGCTGCAACGGGTCTTGCGAGCCCTGGTAGTGGTGGAAGAACGGCTGCTTGAGCACCTGCAACAGGTCGGGACGACGGCGCCCGAGTTCTTCGGCCGCAGCCATTGTGCTGGCCACCAAGCTCTCTCCACCCAGTTTTGCAATGCGACGGCATAGCAGGCCCACCACGTCGGACGAATCCATGTGAAAGTCCAAACCCGCCTTGGTGTTGTAGCCGCGGCTGCGCCCGTTGGCGGCTTTGTACGCGGCACCTTCGTCGCGCACGTCGTTCATGGTCTGACTGGCCGGGTTTTGGGTGCGCGCAACGCCGGCGTGCAGGCCCATGCCCCAATACGCCAACTTGGCATCTTCTTCACTCCAGCGGTCAACCGGAAAACCTTTTACAAGGCACATGCCCCAGCGCCCCTGCGTGGTGGCAAAGGCGCGCTGCAGTGCACCGCGTGCGGCATCGTTGAGCGGAAAGTCACTTGGCGTCATGGCCAGCCACGGCTTGCCAGCCGCCTTGGCATGGGCCAGCGCTGCGTCAAAACCCGCCACTTCGTCGGCACCCAGGCGTTGAATCCAGGACGTATCGCGACGGGCGTCTTCGCTGGTCCAAGGGAGGGGTTTGGCGCTATGCATCAGGTGGTTCTCCGGGTCGGTGGCGTGGTTTTTAACGCCATGCCGCGCAGTTTAGGGACAAGCCGTACCTAAGAAAAGCGATTAAATTTGCGCTTGAGATTAAGGAAACTTGATGAAGATTGAAATGTTCGACACGCTGGACGCTGTGCTGCGCGGTGGCTCTTTGGCGGCCGCCGCGAGCGAGACCCACCTCACAGCCAGTGCCGTGAGCATGCAGATGAAGCAACTTGAGGCGTACCTTGGGCAGCCACTGTTTGACCGGTCTGGCCACGCCATTCGCCCCACCCCGCTGGCGCACGACGTGGCCGCTGTGATGCGCCAAGGGTTGCAGCAATTGCAAACGCTGCGCAGGCACCAAGTTGTCGCCGTTGAAGGCGTCGTGCGGCTTGGCATCATCGAATCGTTGATGCCCACGCTGTTGCCCGGCACGGTGTCCGAATTGCGCGCACGCTACCCGAGGCTGGAATTGCGGCCCACGCGAGGACGCAGCAGCGGACTTACCGACGCCGTGAAATCTGGCGAACTGGACGCCGCCGTGGTGGCCCAGCCCGAGGGCGGTGGCTCGGCACGCCTGAACTGGCGGCCCTTGCTGCGCAGCGAGATGCGCTTGATCGTGCCACCTGACGCCACTGAGACATCAGTGCCCGCCCTGTTTAAACAGTTTGAGTGGATTCGCTACGACCGCCACACCATCTCGGGCGCGATGGCCGCACGCTACGTGGCACAACAAGCACGCCCAGGGCGTGGCGCGCTTGAACTTGACAGCGTGCCCGCCATCGTCGCCATGGTTAGCGCCGGCCTGGGCATTGCCTTGGTGCATTTGGTCGACGCAGGCTTTTGTCAGTCTTACCCCGTGCGCTTTGTGCGTTTGGGCCGCGGCGCACCGGCCGTTCAGATGTCGCTGGTAACGCGCAAAGCCGATGCCAACAGCCGACCGCTGCTTGCCGTGGGCGATGCGATGACAGCTGCGCTTGCTGCGACGCTGCGGACGCTGGCGGGGCGTTGAGTGTTGCCTTGGCCGCCACCTGCCCTGATGGGCCTCGTGCCAGGGTATCGGGCATGGGCCGGCTGCCTCGACGCGGGGCGCCTTTTTTTTGAACCAAGGCACCTCACCGCGCCTCTGGAACACACCTGGTCGTCATGAAGTCATCGAAGCTTTCTCCGCGAAACGCCGCGTAGACCTCGAGGTTGCTTTGCTTCGACACCCGCGCAAACTTCTCCAGCGCGAAAAAGTTTACGCCGTACTGGATGAGCCCAAGCCAGTCGCGTTTGCGAACCAGGTGCATTTCCCGATCATTGAGACCCGCCTCAACCATCAATTGCTCTGGGTCGGCCTCGAAGCGCTCGCGCCAAAGCTTGCCAGTCATGTGCCAGAAGAAGCGGTTGAGCCTCAAGGTGCGGTTGCTGACAAGCAAGTCGAAAACGTAGGTGCCGCCGATTGATTCGACGCCTTCTAGTTGCGGATTCAAGCGCCCGCCCCTTCGTCCTCAAACAACACGACTGTCATCGCGGTCGTCGTTGCAAGGTAATAGTTTTGGTGCAGCTTGTGCACTTTAGGGCTCATCGCGCCGCGCATTGCCAGCCACATGATCTGTTCGACACTTTCCGCACCACCCAGGCGAATGAAGTCGGCATGCGACATCGCCGCGAGTTGTTCCGGGTCGTGCTCGAGCAGTTCGAGAAAGCGCATGTCCCACGCTGCGTTGTTGAACCCGGCGCGCTCGCCGTGAACCTGGTGCGACAGGCCGCCAGTGCCGACCACCACGACCCGCAAATCCTCGGGATAGGCCTCAATGGCGCGGCGTACAGCCTGCCCAAGGCGCCAGCAGCGCTTGGCCGTCGGCAACGGGAACTGCAGCACGTTCACCGCCATGGGCACGACTGTACCCGGCCAGTCCGGCTTGTGGGGCCACAACAGCGGGAGTGGTGACGCACAGCCGTGATCAATGGGTTTGTCCTGGAAAATGGTGATGTCGAACTCGTCGTTGACCAGCGACTCGGCGATGTGCACTTGCAACGCGACGTCGCCCTTTATCGGCGGCAAGTCGCGCAGCCCGGCCCCTTCGTCGGCAATGGGAAACGCTTTACCCACGCCCAGCGCAAACGTCGGATAAAGGTCGAAAAACAAGCTGGTGCAATGGTCGTTGTAAAACATGACCAACACGTCGACCCGCTGCTCGGCCAACCACCGGGCCACAGGCAAGTAGCCATCGAACAACGGCTTCCATGCGGGGTCCTGTTGTTTGCCTTTGTCGTAAGCCACGCCGATGGTCGGAACATGCGACGTGCCGATGCAACCGACGATCTTTGCCATGGCTTGAGCCTTGCGTGCGTCCTCAGATGTCGTGGCCGGCTTCTGCAGCGGCGCGGTCGTACAACACACGGCGCATCAGCAGCCCCGGTTTGTCAGGGGCGAAGTTAAGATCAAACTGCGTCTCGGTGTCCTTGCGTACAACGTCCATGATCCATTCGAGCGCATCGACGTCCTGCAAGTACGCACTTGCCGATGCGGTTCGCAGAAATTCGTCGGACGCCTGGTTGTCGAGGTCGAAATTGCGCGAATTGAACCACCAGTAGTGGATGCTCTCGTTCGTTTCCGGCGTGAAGAAGTGTGTGATGTTGAATCGGTATTCGGACACAGCGCCCGCTGGTGGCGCCGGGTCGACGATTTTGGCAAACGCAATGTGCAGCGCCGGGGACTGGAAGCGCGCCTCCGAATGGCGATCCACGTTTTTGCCGGTCAGCCCAGTGGGCATCGCATAGACGCCTGGGGGCGGTGAGTTCTTCAGCAGCCGGTCGATGATCACGATCTCGCCTTCGCGTCGGATCTTCAACTTTGAGCGCGCATATTCCGGGGTGCCGATGGCACCGGGGTGCAGGAAGGGGAAGTGTGTCTGGTCGAGCAAATTTTCGTGCATCGACACATAGTCCGACTTCAGGAAATACTGGCCGCTCACACTCTTCCAGGCCAAATCATCAAGCCATCGCGTGTCCGGGATCTGTGATTCATCGACCTTGTCGGGGTCGCCCATCCAGATCCAAACGAGAGGCGCGCGTTCAGCCACGTCGAAGCTGCGCACCTGCGCGTTGGTTGGCACGATCGGCATCGACGGCATGTTGACGCAACGACCCGAAGGATCGAATTGCATGCCGTGGTAGCCACAGATCACCGTGTCGCCTTCAAGTCGGCCTTTGGCCAGCGGGAATGATCGATGGGGACAGCGATTGCGAATGGCAACCGGCCCGCCCGCCAACGTGCGGTACAGCGCGACATCAACGCCCAGCAGGCGACGGCTGATGATGTTGCGTGACATCTCGCTGCTCAGCGCGGCCACGTACCAGCAGTTGCGAACCAACGGCGTCGCGTGGTTTGCAAAGCCGCCAGGTTCAAAAACCGCACTGTCAAGCGGTTGGTGGTGATTTTCGGTTGAAATGTCGATGATGGCAGACCTCGCGATTGGATGTCAGGCGTCGAGCACGAGACGCTTGCCGCGGATGCGCGACACGCAGATGCACAGGGTGTCACCGGCGGTTTTTTCGTCGTCTGAGAGATAGCGGTCGCGGTGGTCGATGGGGCCATCGGTTTCGATGATGATCAGCGGGCAGAGGCCGCATTCGCCGCGACGGCAGTCCCACAGTACGTCAGTCTTCGCCGCTGTTAGCGCGTCAAGAATGCTCACGTCCTTGCTGACGCGAACCATCCGCCCGGAACGACGGAGTTCCACGTCGAATGCCACATCGTCGCTGTTCTTTCCTGTGCCAAAGCGCTCGCTTCGCACGCGATCAGCGGGCCAGCCAATGGCGGCGCCCGCAGCCTGGGTGGCGGCAACCATGGGACCAGGCCCGCAGACATAGGCCGTGGTGCCCGACGGCTGCGCACCAAGCAACGCCCGCAGATCGAGTTGCTGAGCGCCGTGCGTACCACTGTGGTGGAAGCGAACGCGCGGCCCGACCAGTCGCAACAGTTCGTCGTGGTATGCCATCACCCCTGGTTCGCGACCGGCGTAAACCACGCTGAAACTTCGATGTCGGTGCACAAGGCTGCGCGCCATTGAAAAAATCGGTGTGATGCCGATGCCCCCGGCAATGAGTAGGCTGTGCACGTCGCGGCGATCAAGCGGAAAATCATTGCTCGGCGCGGAAACCCGCAGCCGTGTTCCCACTTCGAAGTGCCGGTGGATGTAGGCCGAACCGGCGGCGCGGTCTTCGCGTTGCACCGCGATGCGGTAGGTGTTGCGAGGGTCGTCCCGTTCGACGGTGCCACCGATCAGCGAGTAGTGACGGACGATCAGCCCCATGTCGGCATTCCCGGTGTGCACTTCGATGTGTGCACCGGCTGCGTACGGCGGGATCACGCCGCCCCCGGTGGCCCTCAGTTGGAACTCGCGGATCCGCGGCGTCAACTGACGAACTCCAGCGACCACCACATCGATGTGTTTGCTTGCCATGGAGCGTGTCGTTCAGACTCAGTCGCGCTTAACCGACGCCGGTGTTCGATGCGCGCATGGCATCAGGACATGGCAATCGATGCGAGCAACTTTGCCAAAGCTTGCGGCTGCGAGAGGAAAGGCGAGTGGCTGGTGTCCAGCGAGTGAAGGATGGTCTTTCTGGATGGGAATTCCTTGTCGGCGACGTCCACCATTTTCTGGGCCAACGGCTGCGGCATCGCGTTGTCCCGCAAGCACCTGATGTAGTGGCGCTCCACCGAACCCCAATGGGCCGACGTCCGCGTGATGGGTGTGGCGGTGGGTGCAGCAGCGTCATCCGGTACCAGCATGTTGCCCATCGCCGCGTAGGCCTCATCGCTGACATCGCCATAGAAGGCCTGCTTGATCTTCGCTTGGTAGGCAGCATCCGGGCTGTCAAAGTCGATCCGCATCGCACCGATCACTTTGGGATCAGCCAGCCACAGCGGTGGCACTTGATTCGTCGCCCCTTCAGGCATCAACGCCGCAGTCAGACCGCTGCCGCCATTGGGTGGCAAAAAGGCAGTTAGGTAAACGAGTTTCAACAACTTCGCAGGCACCATCTCAGCAACTTGGGTGATGGTCACACCGCCCATGCTGTGACCCACCAAAACCACCTTCTCGTGGCCGAGCGCCCGCACTTGGTCGATGACTGCAATCGTGCAGGCGGTGTAATCCGCCAATGTCGTGGCCGCCACGGGCGACACCTCCGTGGCAAATGCCGTTTTGTCAAAGGGCCGCCCACGCCAGCTTTTTGGCAGCCTGGCGTCAAGCCCGTGCCCCGGCAGATCCAACGCAACCGCAGTGTGTCCGAGTTGGGCCAGTTGCTGAATCACCAAGGTGTAGGTGCTGGCGTTATGCCAGGCGCCATGCACGAGAACAAAGGCGGGCTTCTTGGTTTGCGCAGCCACGCTCGAAGCGCCTACAGCCAGCCCGGCACCCGTCAGACCCGAGGCGGCGGACGCGATCAGGGAACGGCGATTCAGTTGATGTTGCATGATGTCTCCGTGGGCATGGGGCTGGTGTTGGTGTTGCTGCTGGCGTTGAAGCGCTCAGTCAAGCTTGATGTCGGCGGCCTTGATCAGCGCGCTCCATTTCTTCGGCTCGGTTTGCATCAGCTCGGCCATCTGCGCTGCCGACATGGTGTAGGGTTCGTAGGTGAATTGCGGTAGGCGCGACGCGATTTCGGGTGACTTCATTGCGGCCTGCACGGCAGCGTTGAGCTTGGCTGTCACGTCTGCCGGTGTGCCATGGGGAACGAGAAAGCCGTTCCACCCGCCCACCTCGAAGTTCGCCGGTCCGCCGTCTTCAACGACGGTTGGCACGCTCTCGTAGCCCGCCGTTCGCTTGGGCGCTGCGGCGGCCAAGAAGCGTACTTTGCCGGCCTGCAACAGCGCCGAGGTCGACGCCGCAGTACCGACGGCCCAGTCGATCTCGCCGTTGGCGACAGCCTGGTACAGCATGGGCGCCTCTTTGAACGGTACATGCGTCATTCGAGTGCCCGTCTTCGACTCCAGCAGCAGCCCACCCAAATGGCCAGGGCTGGCGACGGCCCAAGAACCGTAGGACACGCCGTCAGCCTTGGCCTTGGCCGATGACACCAGGTCCCCCATCGTCTTGAACTTCGAGTTGCTGGCAACGACGATGAAGAAGTAGTTCTTGACCAGCGGGGTCACTGGGTCAAAATCTTTAAACGCGTCGTACGGCAGCTTTTTGAACAAGGACGGCTGGGTGCCGATGTGAAAACTGTCCATGTGGACCATCGTGTAGCCGTCAGCCGGGGCAGCCTTGGCGGCTTGAAAGGCAATGAAGCCACTTGCGCCTGGCTTGTTTTCGACGACCACCGCCTGGCCGAGGTCCTTGGACATCTTGTCGGCAACAAGGCGAACCAGGATGTCTGGCCCTTGCCCTGCAGCAAACGGCGTGATGATCTTGATCGCGCGCGTCGGATAGCTCTGCGCCCACGAGGGATGAGCGCAGGTCAGCGCCAGGGCGGCAAGCACGCCGAATGTCTTGATCGAATGGAAGGGCATCGCTTGTCTCCAGTGACAGTGGGTTGGGTGTCGAGGACTATTCATCGCGCCTTTTACACACCGTTTTGAACTGCGCTGCAGAAACTTTACTAGTTCCATTTGGTGAATACTTGTTCTATATTCGGCTATCACCTATCTCGCTTATGAACAAGTGGACGCGCTCACCAACCTAAGAACTTTCTTGGCTGTGGCCAGTTGCAGCGGTTTTTCCGAGGCGGCACGCCAGCTTCACGTGGTGCCCTCGGTTGTGGTTAAGCGCATCACCCAGCTTGAGGCAGCGCTGAAGACGCGACTGTTTGAGCGCTCCACCCGCAAAGTAAGCTTGACTGACTCCGGGCGCAAACTGCAGGCGCGCGTCACGCCACTGATCTCGGACGTGGACGACGTGCTGCACGATGTGCGGCGCGACGACGGCAAGCTGGAGGGGCACATCCGCCTGATGGCACCGACCACACTCACGATGATGCGATTGGGACCGATCCTTGACGCGTTCCTGGCGCAGCATGATCGCATCACACTGGAGATTGCATTGGTCGACCGCTCCGCCAATCCGATCGAGGGCGGCTTCGACCTGGCGATCAGTGGCCGGTCGGCGAGCTACGACGGGGTCGTCGATTTCCCCTTGTGCCCCGTCAAACCCATACTCTGCGCGTCACCGAGCTACTTCAGCAACCGATCCAGGCCCAACCATCCAAGGGATCTGGCCGGGCACAATTGCCTGGTCTTCAAACCGGCAGGCGACACCTGGGCTTTTCAGAGTAGCCGTGGGTTGGTGCATGTCGAGGTACTTGGTAGGCTGACTGCCGACGACAACCACACGCTTGTGCAGTTCGCCCGCAACGGAAGAGGCATCGCCGTCCTGCCAGACTACATCTGCCGCGATGCGCTGAACGCAGGGGAGCTGGAGGCGTTGCTGCCAGCGTTTCCACCACAGGATGCCTGGTTCAAAGCCTATGTGCCGCGCCGACGTCAAAGCGTTGCACGCATCCGAGTGCTTCTGGATTGGCTCTCGTCGCAACTGGAGGAGGAGACAAGTCAAACTTGATGCCGCAGCATGGCGCATGGCGAGGTCAATCCGGTAACGATGTCAGCGTCCGGCAGGGCTGAAGGCCTCGTGGAACTCGCAACAGGAACGATTGCAATTGCGGAGCGTTGGGTGTTGTCGCGACGAAAGGCGCAGAATCTGCCATTGCGTCTAGATCGTCAACCCCAATAGACCATAGTCCTACAGGTCACCGAATACCCGAAACCAAGCATGGACGCGCCCTCCATCCGCATGTCGAAGACGCTTCGCTTGGCGCTGACTGGTAGCGCCGTCATGCTTGCCGCGTGCGGTTCACTGCGCCCTGGTTCTCCGCCCACACCGCCCTCGCCATCTTTGCAAACCTCAGGCATCTCGCAACCTGCTGCGGCCCAAGCAACTGCCACAAGCCCCGACGCCACAGCCTTGCGCGAGCTTATGCGAAGCATCACCAAGCAGCACTGCGGTTCGTGCCATGAGGCGTCGCGACCTACGGCCATTGCCGCCGCTTTGGCCATCTACAACCTCGACGCCCCCGACTGGTCCGCCACCCTGACTGCGGCGCAACTTGAAGGTGGCTTCACGCGCCGATTGAACGCCCGCCTCGACGCGCAAGGTCTGTTAACGCTTCGCGCTTTTGTTGCGGCTGAAGTGGTTCGGCGTCAATAGCAGGCTTGCCAACGCTTCCCGCAGCCCCTTGCCCTGGCACCTGCCGAAACTCTGCAATGTCAGGCACCGACCCCCACATGCAAAACGACTCGTTGGCGCGAGGAAACTGCCGCGGCTGGTAGGCCGCTTCATCCTCCGGTCGGATGGTGCGCACGCCTGTCGAGTACTCAAAGATCATGCCGTCAGGCCCCTCAAAGTACAAAAACATCGCACCTGATGTGGGGTGGCGGCCGGGCCCGAACACCACGCGCACCCCTTTGCTTTGCAACATGTACCAAGCGCGCATCAAGTCGTCGATGCTTTCAACTTGGTGGTTAACGTGTTGCACCCCAGCGCGCGTGGTGGGGAACAACGCCACCTTGTGATGCACCTCGTCGATGCGCAGCAGTGCGGCGTCACCGATGCGGTCACTCACCCGGGCGCCGAGCACCTGCGTCCAAAAGCGCTCGTCACGCCGGGCGTCGGTGGTGCACAAACCCACGTGGCTGAAGCCAGTGATGCCGGCGTCACGCGATGCCACGTAGCGCCGCCCGCTGTGGTGCGGCCCCACCACCAAGTCAATCTTGTTGCCTGTGGGGTCGGTGAAGTGGATGAATGACTTTACGCGCCGCTGCTCGCACCCTTCGGATGAGCCCAAGTTCACCTTGATACCAGCGTTGCTCAGCTCTGCTGCGGCCGCGTCAAGTGCCTCAGGCGAGCGCACTTCAAACCCCACGGTGTGGTCACTTGGGTCACCTTCAAAGTACACCAGCGTGTGGTCGCGGTTGTCGCTGCGGTAGTAGCTGAAACCTGCCTCGTGGCGGGCCAACTCCAGGCCCAGCAGCTCACGCGCATAGGTGTCGGTCCCGGCAAGGTTGCGCGTGCCCAGACGCACGTAACGGATGTCGAGTAGGTTGATCAAAGCCCGTGCTCCTTGTTGGGTGGTGGGTACGGTTGGCAAGCACCGCGCGGCAAGCGTAGCATTGCGCCAACCAACCCAGGAGACCCGCATGCCACCTCGTCTGACGTCGCAAGACTTTGACCAAGAACTGCTCATCCTTTTTGATGCCTACGTGCACGGCGACTTGGACCGGCGCGGCTTTTTGGGCAAGGCGCAAAAGTTTGCCAAGGCAGGCATGTCGGCTGCCGGTTTGTTGACGGCCCTGAGCCCCAACTTTGCCGCCGCTCAACAAGTGCGAGCCGATGATGCCCGCCTCAAAACCGAATGGGCCACGGTGCCGTCAGCCGCCGGCAACGGCACCATCCGCGGGTACCTTGCGCGCCCCGCAACCCGTGGCACGGCACCCCTGCCAACCGTGCTGGTGATTCACGAAAACCGAGGGCTCAATCCGCACATCGAGGACATCACCCGGCGCTTGGCCCTGGACGGCTTCATGGCGTTTGCACCCGACGCGCTCACGCCGCTTGGGGGTTACCCAGGCGATGAAGACAAAGCACGTGCGGCCTTTGCCACGCTGGACCAAGCCAAAGCACGCGAAGACTTCCTGGCGGCTGCGGCGTGGTCGCGCGCGCGGCCTGACAGCAACGGCAAGTTGGGAGCGGTTGGCTTTTGCTACGGGGGTGGGATGGCACACTTTCTGGCGACGCGACTGCCCAACCTCAATGCTGCCGTGCCCTTCTACGGCAACAGCCCGGCGCCTGAGCAGGCTGCGCATGTGAAGGCGCCGCTGCAAGTGCACTTGGCCGCTGTTGACGAACGCATCAACACAGCATGGCCCACCTACGAATCCGCCCTCAAGGCGGCGGGCGCAAACTTTGAGATGCACCAGTACCCTGGCACGCAGCATGGATTCAACAACGACACCACGCCTCGTTTTGACGCAGCGGCTGCGCAACTGGCCTGGGGCCGAACCATCGCTTTTTTCAAGCGCCACTTGGCCTAACCCAAGGGCCGCCGAACACGCATGACCCGCCCCACCCCCAAGGCGCTGATCGGCATCCAAAAGGTTGCGTCGCTGATGGCCCAGCGCGACACGCCATTCATTTTCAACGAGTGGTACGTGGCAGCGTTTGCCGACGAGGTTGGCCGCAGCCTGCTAGAGCGCACCCTGCTGGACAAGCGCGTGGTCTTGTTCCGCACCGAGGCCGGCGTGGCGGTGGCGCTGGACAACCGCTGCGCGCACCGCTCATTTGCGCTGTCACGCGGCACGCTGGATGGCGACACGGTTGTGTGTGCGTACCACGGCTTTCGGTACGACGCTCAGGGCGATTGCATCGAAGTGCCCTCGCAGTCACCGTGCCCCAAAGGCATTGGTGTGCACGCCTACCCGCTGGTGCAGCGAGGGCCGTTGCTGTGGATCTGGATGGGCGAAGCCCACTTGGCGGACGTGCAAACCATCCCAGATCAGCAGTGGATGGATTCACCTGCATGGGCTTGCTCCAAAGGTTACTTTCAACTGCAGGGCAACTACGTGAGCCTGCACGAGAACCTGCTGGACTTGACGCACCTGAGCTTTTTGCACGCCAAAAGTTTTGGCACGCCCGACTACGCCAAGGCACCGTACGAGACCACGCTTGACGAGGGGCACTACCAAATTCTTCGCCGCGTGGTGCCCACCACGCTGCCACCCATCTGGGCAGAGCCCACGGGCTTGGTGGGTGTGACCACCGCCGCTCGCATAGCCACGTCGGCGTTTTTGTCACCCGGTTTGCACAACGTGTCGGTGCTGTTTTATGACAGCGCCCTACCCGAGCCAGCACGGCCCACGTACCGCATCCGAACCGCACACATCCCCACACCCCAAACGCACGGCTCAACGCACTACTTCATCGTTCACGGCCGCGACTTTTCGCTAGACAACGCGGCGATGACGCACACCATGCATGCGCAGCTATGGGGGGCCTTCAACGAAGACGTGCAAGCGCTTGAAGCGCTCGAACCCATCCTGGCGCGCGGCGACGCAAGCACCTACGAGATGTCGGTGGCAAGCGACCTGCCCGCTGTGACGATGCGCAAGTACCTCAAGCGCCGCGCCGATGCAGAAGCAGTTCTCTAAATGTGCTTCAAACCCGCAGCTGCAATGCCAGCAATAACAATTTGCTCGTCCTCATCGCCTGTGCCGCCCGATGCCCCCGCTGCGCCCAGCACGTTGCCGGCCGCGTCGGTGATCAGCATCGCACCGGTTTGAGGAATGAACTTTTGCTGCGCCGTGGACGCGATGGCCCCAAAAAAGGCGGGCATGTCTTTGGCGCGCTGCGCCAGGTTGCGGCTGTTGGTGCCCATGCCCACAGCGGCCGCCGCTTTGCCCAGCGCGATGTCCAGCCGCAAGGCTGTCGCACCGTCTTCGCGCGCCGATGCAACCACCTGGGCGGTGGCGTCAACCACCACCACGCCCATCGGGCGAAAGCCGTGTTGGCGCGCGGCCGCCAATGCGCCGTCAATCAAGGGGCGGGCCTGGGCCAGCGTCAGGGTGCTCATCAAGGGCTCCGATTCAGTGGTTGAAATGTTCAGGGACGGCACGATCTTACAAGCGCTGCGCCTCAATCATGGCCGCCTTGCCCGACTGCAACGCCACGCGGTAGGCGTGCGGTGACTGCCCGGCACGGCGTGCAAAAAAACGGCTGAAATATGAAGCGTCGTCAAACCCCAGGTCTCGCGCAACGTCCACCACGGGTGCGTCGGTGTAAGCCAGCAAACGCTGCGCTTCAAGCAACATGCGATCGTGCAGCAAGTCCAAGGCCGAGAGGCCACACACGGCACGGCAACTGCGGCTCAAGTGATCGGGCGTCACTTTAAGATGGCGGGCGTAAAAGCCGAGTGGCTGGTGTCGGCGTAAATGCAGCTCGATCAAGGCGCGGTAACGCTGCAACAGCGTGTCGCGCAAGGCGCGTCGGCTGTCGTCCACCATCACCGGGCCAGCGCACCGCAAAAACCAGGTTAACAGCAACATCAAGTGCGCTTGCATGGCCTCGTTGCGGCCTGGCGCACTGCGCGCAAATTCGTCGGCCAGGGCGGTGAAGGTGGCGACCACCCGCTGTCCGTCCGCCTCATCAGCAACCCCTTGCAGCAGCCGGGTAGCGGGCAACAAGGCAGCCAGCTTTGGCGCGTCGGCCAGTGCACGCTCGAGCCTCGCGCTGGGCACCGTCACCTGCTGCCCTACACTGCCCCGCTCGTAGCGAAAGGCATGGACGCAGCCCGGTGCGATCATCATCACCACCGGCGCCTTCACGGTTTGGGTGATGCCATCGAGTGTCACCTCGGCGTTCCCACTCGCAAGGTACTGAAACTGGTGCAGACCTTCGTGGCGGTGCGCCGGAATCGTCCAATCCATGGCCTCACCGCGCAGTGCAATGGGTTCGCAATGCAGCCAGTCGTCCGACTTGAAGTGCCGAACTTCGCGAAAGGCAATGGCCAAAGGCGCGGTCTTCATGGGTGCCGGAAATGTACCTGAACGCGCCGGTTTGTCCATGGCCCCGCGCTGGGCACACGGTCATGATGCAAGCCTTGGGCAGGCCTTAGTTTGAGGCAAGCCCTGCCTTTGGGGAGACACCATGATGATGTTTTGTCGAACCTTGTTCTTGGCATCGCTGCTGACGATTGGCATGGCCAACACGGCGCTTGCCCAGCCGTCCCAAATCACCGTCTGGTCAGGCTTTCCTCCGGGTGGCCTGGGCGATCAAGTGGCACGCCCCTTGATCGAGAAGCTCAAAGGCCGCGTGCCCGGCACGATGTTGATCGACAGCAAGCCGGGTGCTGGCGGCCGCATCGCCGCAGGCTTCGTCAAGCGTGCAGCGCCCGACGGCGCCAATCTTTTGGGGGCACCTTCGTCGCCCATCACCATCTACCCGCATGTGTACGGCGCCAAACTCGGCTACGACCCGCTGGTGGACTTTGTGCCCATCACCCCGCTGGCCGCCTACACCTTCTCGATGACGGTGGGGCCCATGGTGCCAGCTGAAGTCAAAACCGTGGCTGACTTTGTGGCCTGGGCCAAGGCCAACCCCGACAAGGCCAACTACGGCATCCCGGCGGCGGGGTCGGTGCCGCACTTCATCGGCATGAGCTTCGAGCGCGGGGCTGGCGTGGCGCTCAAGAGCATTCCGTACAAAGGTGGCGCGCCTTTGCTGCAAGACCTGCTGGGTGGGCAAATTCCAGTGGCTTTCAACGTCATCAGCGAGGTGCTGGTGCATATCAAGAGTGGCAAGTTGCGGTCAATTGCGGTGGCAAGCCCTCAACGCTGGGCCGCCGTGCCCGACGTGCCTACCTTGATGGAGTTGGGGTACAAAGACATCGCTGCGGTGGAGTTTTTGGGGTGGTATGCGCCGGCCAAGATTGCACCTGAGTTTGTGCGTCAACTCAACGCCGCCGTGCAAGAGGCTTTGGTGACACCTGAGATGCAAGACGTTTTTACACGCACGGGTTTGATCCCGCTGCGCGAGTCACCCGAGGCCTTTGCGGCGCGCGTCAAGGCCGAGATCGAGCGCTGGGGCCCCATCGTCAAAGCAAGCGGGTTCAAACCTGAGGACTGACGCATGACGCCGCCGCGGCACCACCCGCACTTGCAAACACTCAACGGCGCCCAGACACTCGTCAAGCTGCTTCAAGCCGAGCGGGTGCCCGCAGCCTTTGGCATCGTCGGCGGCAAGTTGGCGCCGTTGTTGCACGCGATATCCAAGTCCAACATCCCGTTCTACGGCACCCGCCATGAAGCGGCTGCACCCATGATGGCGGCCGCCGTGTTTGCCAGCACGGGGCGTGTGGCGGTGGCCATGGGCGAGATGGGGCCCGGGGCGCTTAACTTGGCGTCGGGTGCCGGCGTGGCCTTCAACAACAACTTGGCTGTGCTGCTGATCAGCACCAACCAGCATCGCGCCGCCGCGTACCCCCACCAAGGGATGTTCATGGACATGGACACGCGCGCGGTGATGGCGCCGCTGACCAAATGGAACGCGGTGGTGCAAGACCCACGGCGCCTGCCCGAACTCGTGCGCACGGCGATGCGCGAGGCGCTGAGTGGCCGCCCCGGCCCCGTGCACCTTGACATTCCGCAAGACGTGCTTGCTGCAACGGCAACGTGGCGCAACGACGAATTTGATCTGCCGCCCGAGCGCTACCGCGCCATGCTGGGCCCCCGACCCGCCGCCGAAACGGTCACGGCCGCCGCGGCGATGCTTGCAAAGGCCAAGCGGCCGCTGCTGGTGGCCGGTGGTGGCGTGGTGCACGCAGGCGCCGGCGCCGCGCTGCGTGAACTGGCGCAGCGCTTGAACGCGCCCATGGTGCCCACCCAGATGGCGCTGGGCACGGTGGCCACCCAGCACCCCGCCTTCATCGGCCACGGGGGTTTGATCGCAGGTGATGCCGTCAAAGCCGCATTCGAGCGCGCTGACGTGGTGGTGAGCATCGGCTGCCGCCACTCGTCTTGGATGTGGGATGAGCGCGGGCCGATGGTGCGGCCCACGCATGCGCACATCAACATCAACATCGACCCGCTGGCGCTGGGCAACCCTGCACTGCACACTGTGGCCATGCAAGCCGACGCGTTGGCGGCACTGAACGACCTGCTGGCCGCCTTGCCACCAGGGGCCGCGGCGTGTGACCCCGACTGGCTTTCCAGCCTGCGCGCCGTGCGCGCCCGCTACGACCACCGCTTGGCGGTGATGGCCCAAGACACCCACGCCGTCATGCACCCAGCTGCGCTGGCGCAGGCTGTGGGGCAAGCACTGCCAGCCGACGCACTGGCAGTCTTTGACGGCGGCCACACCACCTTCTGGAGCAACGACCTAACGCCAGTGCACAGCGTGCGCAGCCGCTTTCACGACCCTGGCATGTCGCATCTGGGGTTCGGCCTGCCCTACGCGCTGGCATTAAAATTGATGCACCCAGACAAGATGGTGTTCAACCTCACCGGTGACGGCGCCTTTGGATTCACCATCCAAGAACTGGACACCGCGCGGCGGCTCAAGCTGCCCGTCATCAACGTGATTCACAACAACGCGGCGTGGGGCGTGATCCGGATGGGTCAACGCATGGCGCTGAACTTTGAGTTTGGCACCTCGCTGGCCGACACCGACTATGCCGCCATCGCGCGCGGCTTTGGGTGCCACGGCGAGGTGGTTGAAGACGCACGCGACATCGCCGCCGCCATAGAAAGGGCGCGCGCCAGCGGCCTGCCCGCCGTGATCGACTGCCACACCAAGTTTTTGCCCCACCCGGCCGCTCCGGCCTTTGGCAGCATGAATCGCTACGGGTTTGACGCCCTCACCCGGGCTGCAACCGCCCCCAAGGAGAAAACTGTGAACGACATCCGCATGCTCATTGCCGGCGAACGCTGCAGCGCCAGCCAGGGGGCTATTTTTGAGCGCCGCAACCCCTTGGACGGCGCCGTGGCCACCCGCGCACCCGCCGCCAACGCACAGGACGCGGTGCGCGCCGTGGATGCGGCCGCCGCAGCTTTTCCTGCTTGGTCTGCCAAAGGGCCCAGCGAACGCCGCGCCCTGCTGCAAAAAGCGGCCGAAGTGTTGGAGTCCATGACCCCTCGCTTTGTGGCCGCGATGGCCGCAGAAACCGGCGCTGCTGCGCCCTGGGCCGGCTTTAACGTGCACCTGGCCGCCGGCATGCTGCAAGAAGCAGCGGCACTGACCACGCAGATTGGCGGCGACGTCATTCCGTCGGACGTGCCGGGCAATTTGGCGATGGCGGTGCGTGCCCCAGCAGGCGTGGTGCTGGGCATGGCGCCTTGGAACGCGCCCGTCATCTTGGGCGTGCGCGCCGTCGCCGTGCCCTTGGCCTGCGGCAATACCGTGGTGCTCAAGGGCAGCGAAATTTGCCCCGCCACGCATGGCCTGATTGTCGAGGCCTTGAACGAAGCGGGCCTGCCACCGGGCGTTGTCAATTTTGTCACCCACGCGCCCGCCGACGCCGCCGCCGTGGTGGAGGCCATGGTCGCGCATCCGCGGGTGCGGCGCGTTAACTTCACCGGCTCTACCCGCGTGGGTCGCCTCATCGCGCGCGCGTGCGCCGAACACTTGAAGCCCGTCGTGCTGGAGCTCGGTGGCAAAGCCCCCTTGGTGGTGTTGAACGACGCCGACCTGGAGGCGGCTGTCAACGCCGCTGCCTTTGGCGCTTTTGCCAACAGCGGACAAATCTGCATGAGCACCGAGCGCATCATCGTTGACGAAGCCATTGCCGACGCCTTCGTGGCCAAACTGGCCGCACGCGCCGTGGGCCTGCCTTTGGGCGACCCGCGCAAGGGCCCCGTGGTGTTGGGCTCGGTGGTGGACATGGCCACGGTTGAGCGATGCAACGGGCTCATCGACGACGCGTTGGCCCATGGCGCCACCTTGGTGTGTGGTGGCAAATCTGACAGCACGCTCATGGCTGCGACGCTGCTCGACCGCGTCACGCCGGCCATGCGCATCTACCACGAAGAAAGTTTTGGCCCGGTTAAACCCATCGTGCGCGTCAAGGACGAAGAAGAGGCCGTGCGCGTCGCCAACGACAACACCTACGGTTTGTCAGCGGCGGTGTTCACGCGCGACGCAGCACGCGGATGGCGCGTGGCACAGCGCATCGAGTCTGGCATTTGCCACATCAACGGCCCCACCGTGCACGACGAGGCCCAGATGCCATTCGGGGGCGTAAAGGGCTCTGGGCACGGACGCTTCGGTGGCAAGGCTGGCATCGACGCCTTCACCGAGCTGCGATGGGTGACGATCCAGACGGCTGAGCGGCACTACCCGTTCTGAATGGCCTTACTGACCACTTTCAGCGATCAGCGCCAACACGGCCTCGTACTTCGGCGTCGGCGGCCGGCTGAAGCCCGTGGCAAGTGGCCACTGCACATGATTGTTGTTGCCTGCGGGCTCCATGGGGGAGCCCGACAAGAAGTGCATGGTTGAAAAACCCGCATCGGCCATGGCGTGCACTTGATCGATCATCAACTGTTTGATGGCAGCGCGGTGGGTCTCGCCTTGCTGCACCAAAAGGTTAAGTGCCATCGGCACGTCATGTTGATGAAACTGCCACTCGTACGCGTCGAGGCGCTGAATGCCGTGCTGCGACGCCAAACTCCGCATCCCCGCAAACGATGTGTGTCGCAAGCCCAAGAACCCCTGTATGTAGCTGCGAAGCGACGGCGACGCACTGCCGTGCCCATCGTCTGCAACATCATTGCGCAAGTCTTCTAGCAGGCGCGCAGCGTCTTTGGCCAAGGCCTGCTTGTTGGTGGACAAATAAGGTGCCACCATGAGCGAACCGAAGCAAGAGCCGATGGTGCCAAACTCGGCCACCTGAGCTGGCAGCGACAGCCAGGGGAACTTGTGATCGATCTCCCAACTCAGGCGCGTGGCCTGGCCGGCCACCACCGGAAACAGCGTCACGCCGAACTCACCCGGGAACGCAGCCTTCATCGCCCGTGCACAGCGAGCCTCCAGCAAGGCCCAAAGCCTGCCCAGTCGGTCCCAGTGACCTGGGTTGACGCCTCCCGCATACGCCGTGGTTGCCGCTGGCGTGTTGATGATCTTGTACTCGGGTGCAGCCTTGTTTTCACACAACGTGGTGTAGTACGTCCACGCGCCCAGGTAGGCTGAATTCCATTTTTCGTTGTCTTTTTCAGGGAACTTGATCGCGCCACGTGGCAAGTGCTGCTTGAGCAACCTACCCAGTGTAAGCGTGTCAGCCTCACTGTATCGGTAGGGAACAATGAAGTGAATGCCTTTGACCTTTGACTTGGGCCTTTGGTAAAGCTCGGAAAAGATAGCGCACATGAACTCGAACGACTTGCGACCCCAGGCTTTGCCAGGCTTTTGCCGAGCCGCAAAACTAGCGTGGGACGGATGGTCTTTGGTGTCGTTTTCGTCCATGAGCCCAAGCGTTCTCAAGCTTGAAAATCGTTCGTAATACGCAGCCGCCGCAGCATGAAAAATGGGGCGGCTCGGGTCGTTGGGTCGGTAGTCGGGGTGAATGAATTCGACATCTCGAACACCAGCGCTGAACTTCAAAACCACGACTTCAACTCTGCGCATGGGCACGTCGAACGTGACAACCCGTGCATCACCTGCACCCGTCACTCGCTCGTTTTCAACTGGCAAGTTGCACACGACTTTGCCTTGGGTAACCGCCCTGAATCGCCACGTGCCAGTGGCCCACTCGGTGTTGGGCGACGCATTGCCCGCGTCGGACAACACAATGTAGGACGCCGTTGTGGGCCACCCTTGGGCATCGGTTGAGGGGGCTTGAGGGCCATCTTCACCTTGATTCTTTCCGCGCTCCAACTCAGCCAAGTTGCCAAATCCACCAGACGCCGAGTGCAGCAAGTTGGTGAACGGGTTGGGCGCATAACTTACCGCGTCGATGTTGACGCCAATGTTCCATTGGTTGAGGGCCGCGCCAGTCTTGGGAGGTGTCGGGTGCGTCAATGCGGGGTGCGTCGGCGCCTTACCGGCCCATCCATTGGTTGACCGTGCCTTTACGGGGTTAGCAGCCGCGTTTCGCGCAAGGCCAAGCATCGTCGTGGCGCCAGCTGCCTTGAGCAAACGTCGACGAGAGGGCGCAGGGGATTCTTCAAACACGGTCGTCTCCTTGGTGGCTTGGATTATCGGTGCAGCATCAACGCAGTGAGTGGGCACCAAGCGGCATCACCATGAGAAGGCTTCAGGCCATCCTTGCAACCTGTCAAAGCCAATCGCAACTTTAACGGCATCAACTCAATGTGGCTGACATCAATGCAGCCGCCACTCGCCGATCGTCAGCGTCCGTCACCAACAGCAGTTCGAGCTGGTCGCCAATGCAGGTGACGGCAATGCCTTCGATCTTGCACAGCACGTCCACGGGCTCTACGCGCAACAGCTCACCGCTGGCGCTCACCACACCCACCACGGAGCCGACACATTCACCGTCGGCGTAACTGCTGCCAGTGGCTTCGGCCGCTGCACTGAATACAAAGCCACCGCCCGGCAAAGCTGCCCCATCCGTGAAGCCCAAGGGTATCCCACCGAGGTGTCCCAACGCATGTTGCTGGATGCCCGTTGCCTGCGGCACGTCGCCGCCCGCAAACAGCCATTGATCAACCGCAGGCCAATCGAAGCAAATGCAAGCATTGGTCAACGACCGAACATTGCCGCGCTGAAGCAAGCACAACTGGCCGTCGCTGATGAATGCACCTTCGATGTTGAGGTCGGTGAACCGATGGCGCAACGGCGCGTACAGGGCAGCCACGTCGAAGCACTTGGCAGGGCCAACTGCGTTCCCGGCAGCATCAAGCGGCAACCATGCCGCCGCTTGCCGGTTGGGCTTGGACCCCGAACCCACCGCCAACAACCCAGGGGGATGCAGGGCTGAAGATGGCAGCATTGCCAACGCCTCAAGATCGGGTTTGGCAGCTTTGCGCGCATCGTGCTGACGAGGCAAGTTGCCTTCGAAGAGTCGCAGCAGGCGGCCCGGCTGGGTACCTTGCATGTCAAACACACCCAGGTGCAACTCGTCGTCGGCGACCACATAAACCTGACGACCCACCTGCACCAGCCCACTGGCGGCACTGACGTGCGTCGGCCGCCTCCCAGGATCGCGGCATTCCATAGCAAGACTTTTCACCACGCGCGAATGGATCATGGGGTGACGACCCCACGGTACGGAGATCTTGACGACCGCCGCATCATTGATCTGTCAATCGATCAAAGTTGTGCAAGGCCTTGGTCCCTGCTGCCGGCGCCACTGCCGCTGCAGCGATCATTCGCCCTCTCCGTCCACGACTAGCGGTGTTGCTGCGCGGCTCTCATGCGGCGTCTTGCGGCGCTCGAGCCACTCAAAAATACCCATGCCCAGCAGCATGGCCACCACAAATACGAGCGCCTTCCACTCCCCCATCCCCAGCGCCACCAAGCCAGGGCCAGGGCAAATACCCGCCACACCCCAACCGACACCAAAGACAACGCTGCCAAGCACCAAGCGACGGTCGATGATGTTGGACAGGGGAAGCTTCATCGCGCCGCCGAGCATGGCACTGGCGCGCTTTTTGGCCAACGCAAAACCCAGTGACCCAACAGCCACCGCACCACCCATGACCAAGGCCAAGGACGGGTCCCACGAGCCGCTCAAGTCCAAAAAACCAATGACTTTGGCGGGGTTTGCCATGCCCGAAACGATGAGGCCAAGACCAAACACCAAGCCGGCCAGCAGCGCTGTGAATGAGGCACGCATCACAAGGCTCCTTGCACGCCCAAGGCATGCCGCAAGGCGAAGACTGTCACGAACCCCGCGCCCATGAAAACCAGCGTTGCCACCAACGATCGCGGCGACAGACGCGACAGCCCGCACACGCCATGCCCGCTGGTGCAGCCGGAGCCGTATCGCGTGCCAACCCCCACCAACAAACCGGCCGCCGACAGCATGCCCATGGACGCATCAATCTGCAACGTGGGCAGGTTGGAGAACCCGCGAAAGACCCAAGGGGAAACCAGCAACCCGAGCACGAAAACGAGCCGCCAAGCCACGTCACCCGAGACGGGCTTGAACAAGCCGCCTACCACGCCGCTGATGCCCGCAATGCGCCCATTGAGCAGCACAAACATCGACGCCGCCAAGCCGATGAGCGCCCCTCCCAGCAGGGCCGACCAGGGTGTGAAGTGTTGCCAAGCGATGGTCATGAAACGTCCTTTGTGCAATAGAGTTGGTAGAGCAAGTTGAGGATGCTGAGCATGTTGGTGTCACAGACACGGTAGTAGACGTGTTTGCCCTCGCGGCGCGTGCTGACCACGCCTTCGCTGCGTAACACTGCCAGCTGCTGCGACAGTGTGGGCTGATGGATGTCAAGTTGCACGGCCATGTCACTGACGCACATTTCTTGTTGCGACAACTGACAAAGCAACAACATGCGATCGACATTGGCCAGCAGCTTCATCGCGCCCACCGCATGGTCGGCGGCAAGCCGCAAAGTCTCTGCATTCATCGGTGGTGCTGGGCGCCGCATGCGCGGCGCGGACGGTGCGATCGATCTCAACATGAGGGCCTCAAATACTTATCCTCATTATATACTATCTTTTTATAGATTGTTTGATCCCTGGAGCGCCCCATGCCAACAACCGTCACCACCCAAGCTTTTTTTGATGCCAAGACATGGACAGTGACCTACGTGGTGTGGGACCCGACGACGCGCCGCGCGGCCGTGATTGACCCGGTGCTCGACTTCGACTTCAAGTCGGGGCGCACCAGCACCACGTCAGCCGACGGGGTGTTGGCGTACCTCGAAAGCGAAAAGCTTGGCGTCGACTGGATCCTTGAAACGCATGCCCATGCCGATCACCTGTCGGCTGCCCGCTATTTGCAGCAGCGGGTTGGTGGCCAAATTGCCATTGGCGAAAACATCCGTGAAGTGCAAGCCACCTTCAAAAAGCTCTACAACCTGGAGCGCAACTTTTTGCCCGACGGAAGCCAGTTTGATCATCTGTTCAAAGACGGTGAAACCTTTGTCATTGGCTCTGTCATGGCAACGGCCATGCTGGTGCCAGGCCACACGCCAGCTGACATGGCCTACGCCATGGGTGACGCCGTTTTTGTGGGCGACACGCTCTTCATGCCCGACGTGGGCAGCGCCCGCGCCGACTTTCCCGGTGGCGACGCGCGGCAGCTCTACCGCTCCATGCGCCGCCTGCTGGCGTTACCGCCACAAACCATGCTGTACGTGTGCCACGACTACCCACCCAGCACGCGCACCGCACGCTGGCAAACCACGGTCGCCGAGCAAAGGTCTCACAACATTCACGTGCGTGACGGCATCAGCGAAGATGAGTTTGTGACCATGCGTCGAGCGCGCGACGCCACGCTTGACGTACCGACCCTGATCTTGCCGTCGATTCAGGTCAACGTTCGCGCTGGTCAGTTGCCACCCGCCGATGACAATGGCATTGCCTACCTGCGCATCCCGCTCAACGCCCTGCCCGTGCACGCGTAGGGGCTCAAAACCCCAGCAGCGACCCACTCTTTTTGCGCTGCCTGCGCTTGGTTTGATGCAGCGCAAAGCACCCTCGCTCAAGGGCCGGATGATCACCTGATCGTTGCGCCACCATGCAACCACGCAAAGGAGCATGACCTTGAACACCCTCGGATCCATCTTGGTGCATGTGGACGCATCGCCGCGGACGACGCTGCGGTTGCAAATGGCCCTCAAACTCGCAGCACTATCGGCTGACAAGGCAACCAGCACGGTCACAGCCGCCTACGCCACCGTACCCGCCTTCGTCGAGGTGCCATTCGCCTACGCCGAGATTGCCGCCGGTGCCATGGCCGTGGTGCAGGAGCTTGAAGTACAACGCCGCACCGACGCGAAGAAGCTCTTTGACCAGGTCAATGCCACTGCCGCACCACCGATGCGCTGGCTCGAGCTCAACAACGATCCGTTGATTCCGGCAATGACGCACCAAGCCCTGATGGCCGACCTGATGGTGTTGGGACAGTACGAAGCCCAAGACACGCTGTCCATTGGAACGCCGTCCAACTTTGTTGAATCGGTGGTGATCGCAAGCGGCAAGCCGGCTTTGATCGTCCCCTTTGTCGGCTCGTTTGACACGGTTGGCAAGCAACGTGCTGATCGCGTGGAAATCCACCCGCGAGTCAGCCCGAGCGTTGAGCGCTGCTGTGCCCCTGCTTCAACGCGCAAAGTCCATCCATTGGGTGTCGGAAGCAGACAGCCGACACAACCCATCGATTGACCGCGAATTGAGAAACTACCTGGACGCCCATGGCATCGCCACCAAGGCCGAACGCCACGCTGCGGCCGCCAGTGAAGCCCCTGGCGAAAGCTTGTTGTCTTTGGCTGCGGACGTGGGTGCCGACTTGTTGGTGATGGGCTGCTATGGGCACAGTCGCACGCGCGAACTGGTGCTCGGCGGCGCGTCACGCACGGTATTGAATTCGATGACGCTGCCGGTGTTGATGGCTCATTGACAACAACATGCATGGCGCGCCGTAGGCGCCAACCTCATGGCTATTCGTCATAAGGTATTCTGAGACCAGACTGCAGCCATCGTTGCAACACGGCATGCACGCTACGGCGGGCAACCCCACACCTCTCATCCCGTCAGGATCTACCGTGTCACCCACCCCACGCTTTGAGTTGTACTCGTATTGGCGCACGTCGGCCACTTACCGCGTTCGCGTCGCCCTCAACATCAAGGGTTTGAAGGCCGAAGAGCACAACGTCAACCTCGATGCCGGAGAGCAGCGAAGCGACGCTTTCTTGAAGATCAACCCCATGGCGGCCATCCCCGCGCTGCTGGATCGAGGTGAGGCCGCGCCTTCGGTTTCGCGCACGCCGCTGACGCAGTCGTTGGCAATCATGGAGTTTCTTGAAGAGACGGCTCCGAAGCCCGCGTTGCTGCCGGCCGATCCCCACGGTCGCGCACGGGTGCGGTCGTTGGCTGCGCTGCTGGCCAGCGACACGCATCCCATGCTCACCCCCCGGGTGAAGAAATACCTCACCACCACGGGTGGCTTCGACGATGCCGCGTGGCGCGCCTGGCAAACCCATTGGTTCACCACAGGCTTGCAAGCGCTGGAGCAGCGCCTGACGGGTGAGCCCGAGACGGGCCGGTTTTGCCATGGCGACACCGTGGGTCTGGCCGACATTTGCCTCGCCAGCATCATCGTGGTGATGCGCGTCTTCAAGATTGAAGTGGCCAACATCCCCACCGTGATGCGCATCATGGCGCAGTGCGAAATGCTGCCCGCATTTGCACAGGCCGCACCGCATCTGCAAGTTGGCGCACCACGCTAAGGCATTTGCCTTGGCGGTGGCCTGACCGCCGCCGCGCGTTGCCTTTTGTGCTGCATTTACCCCGTCTATCCAGCCACGTCATAGCCATGCCCCATTTGTTTGAGCCAACCCAGTTCGGCAACTTGCGTTTGTCCAACCGAATCGTGATGGCCCCCCTCACGCGCAACCGCGCCAGTCCCGGGGGCGTACCCAACGCCATGATGGCAACTTACTACGAACAGCGCGCCACCGCCGGGCTGATCATCAGTGAGGGCACTCCCGTCAGCGTCGATGGTCATGGCTACCTCGACACGCCGGGCCTGCACACCGACGCCCAAGTGGACGGCTGGCGTCACGTCACCGAGGCTGTGCATGCAAAAGGCGGTCGCATCGTGGCACAAATCTGGCACGTGGGGCGCATCTCGCACGTGTCGCTGCTGCCGCCTGGCACGGTGCCTGTGTCGTCCAGCAACGTGGCAGCCACGTCAAAAACGTACACCGCCAACGGATTTGAAACCGTGTCGGCCCCACGCGAGTTGGCCACCGACGAAGTGCCACGCATCGTCGAAGACTTTCGCCAAGCTGCCGCGCGCGCCATTGCTGCAGGGTTTGACGGTGTTGAGGTGCACAGCGCCAATGGCTACTTGTTGGAGCAGTTTTTGCGCGACAGCCTGAATCACCGCACCGACGCCTACGGTGGCAACCGCGACCATCGGGTGCGACTGGTGGTTGAAGTGATGCAAGCCATCAGCGACGCCATTGGCGCCGGGCAGAACCGGCATCCGCCTGTCGCCCGTCACACCATCCAACGACGCCGCGCCCGACAGCGATCCACAGGGCTTGTACGAGCACTTGATGCACAACTGGCGCCGATGCAGTTGGCGTATGTGCACGTGGTCGAGGGCTCTACCGGCGGTGCACGCGACCATTTGCCATTCAACTTTGATGCACTGCGATACATCTACAAGCAGGGCAACCCGGCAGGCGGCTGGATCGTCAACAACGGCTACACCCGTGCCATGGCGCTTGCGTCCGTTGAAAGTGGCCATGCGGACGCCGTTGCCTTTGGCAAAGCCTTCATCAGCAACCCAGATCTGGTGCAGCGGTTGCGCCAAGATGCCCCCCTCGCTGATGTGGACCGCGCCACCCTGTACGGCGGAGGCACCCCGGGGTACGTTGACTACCCTGCGATGCAGGGCTGACACTGCAACGCGTGTGCGGCAATAATGGCGGCCTGCAGCGCAACCACACCGGCGTTACCTCATGAAACACACTTGGCGATTGCTCCTAGGCCTTGTCACCAGCGCCCTGCTGCTGGCGGGATGCACAACGCTGCATCAAAAGCAAGGTGAGTGGATCTTCAACCCCCGCGATGGCAGCTGGGGTGGCACGGCCGATGCTGTCAAAGGCATGCAAGATGTTTGGATTGAATTTAAATCCACCGTCACCCAACAACCCGTCAAACTGCATGCACTGTGGCACCCTGCGCCCACGCAGGACGCACCGGTGTTGATGTATCTGCACGGTGCGCGCTGGAACGTCACGGGCAGTGCATTTCGCATCCAGCGCATGCGCGACTTGGGGTTTCACGTTTTGGCGGTGGACTACCGTGGGTTTGGCAAGACATCGCAAGAGACGCCCTCCGAGTTGATGGCCTACGAAGACGCCCTTGCGGCTTGGCAGTGGTTGGCGGCGGCGCACCCCAACCGGCCGCGCTACATCTTCGGGCACTCGCTGGGCGGCGCCGTGGCCATCGATCTGGCCAGCCACGTCAGTGACGAGCGTGGCACGATCGTCGAAGGCACTTTCACGTCCATCCCCGAGGTGTTCAGAACGATGAAATGGGGTTGGCTACCCGTTAGCAACTTGATCACGCAACGCTTTGAAGCCATCAACAAAGTGGCCCAAATTGGCTCCCCCTTTCTGGTGGTACACGGCAGCCAAGACACTTTGATCAAACCCGAACTTGGCCGTCAACTCTTTGAAGCGGCGGCTGAACCCAAGCGCTTTTTGTTGGTGGACGGTGGCTCCCACCACAACACCAACGCGGTGGGGCACGCCGCCTATCGCACGGCATTGCGCGACTTGTTCGGTCTGCTGTAATCACTGCCAGGCGCATGCCACCATGACACCCGAAGCTTCCCGCCCCAACGTCATCTTCATCGTCGCTGACGACTTGGGCTACGCTGATCTGGGTTGTTATGGTGGGCGCCCTGCCCCTTTTGGTGACGTATCACCCGTGCTCGACGGCATGGCCCGTGCCGGGCTGCGAATGACGCAAGGCTATTCCAACGCCCCTGTTTGCTCGCCCACCCGCTTTGCCTTGATGACGGGCCGCTACCAGTACCGGCTGCGCGGTGCGCTGGACGAACCCATCAACAGCAAGTCCAAAGGCCGCACCGACTTGGGCCTACCCCCCGAACACCCCACGTTGCCATCGCTGCTTCGCGCCGCCGGCTACCGCACCGCGTTGGTGGGCAAGTGGCACCTGGGGTTTCCGCCGCACTTCAGCCCCCTGCTGTCGGGCTATGACGAACACTTTGGCCCGATGTCGGGCGGTGTGGACTACTTCAGCCACTGCGCCAGCTCGGGCGCGCACGATTTGTGGGAGGCCGACCGCGAGATCGAAAAGACAGGCTACCTGACCGACCTGCTCTCCGACCGCGCGGTGGACTGCGTTCAACGCATGGCCGCAGGCCCCGCACCTTTCTTCATGAGCCTGCACTACACCGCGCCGCATTGGCCCTGGGAGACGCGCGACGACGCGCACATGGTTGACGACGTCAAAGCCAACCTCTTTCACTTGCATGGCGGCAACATCAGCACCTACCAGCGCATGATCCATCACATGGACGAAGGCATTGGCCACGTGCTTCAAGCGCTGCAGGCGCAAGGCGTGCTGGACAACACCTTGGTCGTTTTCACCAGCGACAACGGCGGCGAGCGATTCTCTGACAACTGGCCGCTGGTGGGTGGCAAGATGGACCTTACCGAAGGCGGCATTCGGGTCCCATGGATCGCGCAGTGGCCCCGCGTGATCCAAGCAGGCCAAACCAGTGCTCAGCACTGCATGACGATGGACTGGAGTGCCACGATCTTGGAAGCCGTGCGGCGTCAAAGCCGACCGCCAACATCCCCTTGACGGCGTGTCATTGATGCCAGTTTTGCAAGGTGGCCAACCGTTTGAGCGCCCCATGCACTGGCGCATGAATCACCGCAGCCAAAGGGCCATGCGCAGCGGCCCTTGGAAGTACCTGCAAGTGGATGCAAACGAATACCTCTTCAACATCGACGTCGACGCCCGCGAGCGCAGCAACCAAGCGCATCGATACCCCGATCGCATGGCGGCCATGCGTGATGCTTGGCTGACCTGGAACCAATCGATGCCACTCGATCCCCGCTGACGCCACGGTGTCGCTGGGGTACTCGATCAAGGACATGCCCCAGCGATGACCTGCATGACGCCAGCCGTCAGCCGCGTCAACGCTTCCAACGCTTGGGCTTGCCGCCTTGACGGTCGCACTTCACGCTTGTTGGTTGTGCGGGCGAAGACCCCTACCGCATGCCGCAGCGCCCCCCCGTCGACGTGCGGGCCCAAATTGTAGGCCTGATGCCAGCCACCCTGCGCGACCGCGCGGCTTGGGCTGCCGACATCCACGACGCTTTCCTGTCGATGAAGATTGCACCCACCAAAGACAACATCTGCGCGGTGCTGGCCGTGGTGGAGCAAGAGTCCACCTACCAAGTGGACCCTGCGGTGCCCAACCTGGCCAAGATATCCCGTGAAGAAATTTTCAAACGCGCTGAGCGGGCTGGCGCGCCCGAGTTTCGGCGTGCGCCTGGCGCTGCAACTCAAGTCACCCAACGGCAAAACCTACGACGAACGGTTGGCGGGCGTCAAAACCGAACAAGACCTGAGCAAAATCTACGAGGACTTCATCAGCGAGGTACCGCTGGGCAAACAGCTGTTTGAGGGTTACAACCCCGTGCACACGGCAGGGCCCATGCAAGTGAGCATTGGTTTTGCCGAGTCACACGCCAAAGCGCGGCCCTACCCCTACGGCGTCGCCTCCAGCTTGCGCCATGAGGTGTTCACGCGTCGCGGTGGCATGTACTTCGGCATGGCACACCTGCTGGATTACCCCGCACCGTACGGCGACCAAATGATCTATCGCTTTGCTGACTTCAACGCCGGCCAATTGGCCAGCCGCAATGCAGGCTTTCAAAATGCCGTCAGCATCGCGTCGGGCAAAAAATTGGATCTTGACGGCGACTTTGTGTTGCGCACCAGCAAAGACCCTGCTGCGGGGCAAACGCTGGCTGCCACCTTGTCACTGAGCAGCGCCTTGGGACTTGCCGAGGCCGATATCCGACGCGAGCTGGCAGCGGGCGAGAGCAGCGCCAATTTTGGCAACAGCGTCTTGGCCACCCGCGTTTTTGCACTGGCCGAGCGCAAAGCTGGCCGCGCCCTGCCCCGTGCCGTGGTGCCACGCATCGTGTTGCAAAGCCCCAAGATCACACGCCGACTCACCACCGAATGGTTTGCCCAGCGGGTGAGTGAGCGCCACGAACGCTGCATGGCGCGCGGCAGCGCCAACGACGGCTAGGGTTGGCATGGTGACGCGCGGTGTGCGCGCCCTGCTCTAATAAGGGCATGAACACACCACTGCAAAACTTCGCCCATGCCCTGTTGCTGATGACTGCCGCGGCGGTGAGCACCGGCGCATCGGCCGCCACACTGCGCGTTTCAAACCAGGGCGACGTGCTGTCAATGGACCCCCATTCATTGGCTGAGGCGGTGCAGTTATCGTTTACCGGAAACATCTTCGAACCCCTGGTGACGCGCGACAAAACGCTGCAATTGACGCCTGCCTTGGCCACTCGCTGGTCGCTCACGTCGCCCACCGTGTGGCGGTTTGAATTGCGCACCGGGGTGAAGTTTCACGACGGCAGCCCCTTCACGGCGGACGACGTCGTGTTTTCGATTCAGCGTGCGCAGGGCGATGGCTCGGATATGAAGACGCAGGTGGCGTCGATCAAAGCCGTGCGCAAGGTGTCGGACACGGTGGTTGAGCTTGAGACGTCCGCCCCCAACCCCATCCTGCCCGAACTGATCACGACCGTCTACATGCTGAGCAAGTCGTGGGCGCAAGCTAACGGCGCCGACAAACCCGTGGATCGTCGCAAAGGCACTGAAAACACCGCGTCCTTCAAAGCCAATGGCACCGGGCCTTACCGCCTGCGTGAGCGCCAACCCGGCGTTAAAACCGTGCTGGCTCGCCATGCCAACTATTGGGGCGCGGTGGACGGCAACGTTGACGAGGTGATCTTTCAACCCATTGGCAACGACGGTACACGCGTCGCCGCACTGGTGTCGGGTCAGATGGACATCATCGACCCCGTGCCCGTGCAGGACGTTCCTCGCCTCAAAACCAACCCGGCCCTGCGTGTGGTGCAAGGCCCCGAGTCGCGCATCATCTTTCTGGGATTCGACCAGGCCCGGGACGAGCTGTTGTACGCAAGTGTGAAGGGGCGCAACCCGTTCAAAGACAAACGTGTGCGTCAGGCTTTCTACCAGGCCATCGACGTCGACAGCATCATTGACAAAATTCTTCAGAAAGCGGCGAAGCCTGCCGCGCTGATGGTGGCCGACGGCATCAAGGGCTACGACGCGGCGCTGGACAAGCGTCTGCCTTTTGACCCGGCTGCCTCCAGGCGCCTGCTGGCAGAAGCGGGATACCCCGATGGCTTTGAGCTGACCATGCATTGCCCCAACGACCGCTACGTCAACGACGGCGAAATCTGCCAGGCCACCGCAGCGCAGTTGGCGCGCATTGGCATCAAGATTGCGCTCAAAACTGAATCGAAGTCGACGTACTTTCCGCGTGTGCTCAAACGCGACAGCAGCTTCTTCATGGCCGGTTGGTCACCAGCTGGTTACGACACCCACAACGCATTGTTCTCGCTGGTGGCCACACCGCAGGGCGCAAGGGGACAATGGAACCTGGGCGCCTACAGCAACCCAAAGATTGACGCGCTGACCACGGCCATTCAATCAGAAACCGACCAAGCCAAGCGGACCGCGATGATGCAAGAGGCCTTAACTTTGCACCGGGATGACGTGGGGCACATCCCGCTGCACCAACAAACCTTGGCATGGGGCATGCGCGCTGGGGTGCAAGCCCATCAGCGCGCCGACAACTTCATGTTCTTCAAGTGGATTTCGGTGCGGCCCTAAACCCGCTCAACAATCATCGCAATGCCCTGCCCCACGCCAATGCACATGGTGCACAACGCGTAACGCCCCTTGGTGCGATGCAATTGGTTGACAGCGGTTGTCACCAATCGTGCACCACTGGCGCCCAGTGGGTGCCCCAGAGCGATCGCACCGCCGTTGGGGTTGACACGTGGGTCGTCGTCTTGCAGGCCCCAATCGCGCAGCACCGCCAAGCCTTGCGCGGCAAAAGCTTCGTTCAGCTCGATCACATCCATTTGCGCGAGGGTTAGGCCCGTGAGCGCCAGCACCTTGCGCGCTGCAGGCGCCGGGCCCATGCCCATGATGCGTGGCGCCACGCCCGTGGTGGCCATGCCCACCACGCGTGCTTTGGGCGTCAAGCCGTGTGCTTTGGCGGCGGCTGCGTTGGCCAACAACAAGGCGCAGGCGCCGTCGTTAACCCCTGACGCATTGCCCGCTGTCACACTGCCGTCGGGGCGCACCACCCCTTTGAGCTTGGCGAGCGACTCCATCGACGTGTCGCGGGGGTGTTCATCGAGCTTCACGACCACCGGATCGCCCTTTTTTTGAGCGATGGTGACGGCGGTGATTTCGGCTTCAAAGTAGCCGCTCTTTTGTGACGCCACGGCACGCTGTTGAGAGCGCAGCGCCATGCGGTCTTGTGCCTCGCGCTCGATCTTGAAGTCCGTCGCCACGTTTTCGGCGGTTTCGGGCATCGAGTCGACGCCGTACTTTTCTTTCATCAGCTTGTTGACGAAGCGCCAACCGATGGTGGTGTCGTAGACAGCATTGCTGCGGCTGAAGGCGGTGTCGGCCTTGGGCATCACGAAGGGTGCGCGGCTCATGCTCTCGACGCCACCCGCAATCATGAGCATGGCCTCGCCCGACTTGATGGCGCGGGCCGCAGTGCCCACGGCATCCATGCCCGACCCACAAAGGCGATTGATCGTGGCACCCGCCACCGCCAGCGGCAGGCCCGCCAGCAAGGCTGACATGCGTGCCACGTTGCGGTTGTCTTCACCGGCCTGGTTGGCGCAGCCGTAAATGACGTCGTCGATGGCTTGCCAATCCACCTTGGGGTTGCGTGCCATCAACGCCGCGATGGGCACGGCACCCAGGTCATCCGGACGAACCGACGACAAGGCACCACCGTAGCGACCGATGGGGGTGCGAATCGCGTCGCAAATGAAGGCTTCGTGCGTCATGGTCATTCTTTCCAAGAGCTAACAGTAATCAAGTGCTGGGGTGGTGTCGAGTTGTCGTGCGCTCAAGCACGTTGCCGAAGCCACGGGCTGACGCGATAGCGCTCGCCTCGGTAATGCACATCCAGTGCATCGAGCAATCGCGCCACGTCGCCAGCACCCCAGCGCGCCAACCACTCGAACGGGCCCGCTGGGTAGTTGACGCCCAGCTTCATGGCAGCGTCGGCAGCTGCTTCCAGGCATACACCTTGGTGAACAGCGTCGGCGGCTTCGTTGATAAGCATGCCCACGGTGCGCGCCACCACCAACCCCGGGGCATCGGCCACCGGTTGGGGGGAAAACCCCAGCGCGGCGAGCCAGGAGGCAGCCTGCGCCCGCCAAGCCTTGGTGGCGTCAAAGGGCGTGGCAAAGGCCAGTGCCGTGCCAGGCGCCCACGGCCATTGAACGAGGCGGTCAAACACAGCAACGTCTGCAGTGCCCGTGTCCTGCCTGACTTGCTTGGCCGTGCGGCCATCGGTCATCATCAAGCAACCGCCATTGACTTCAATGCCGATCCAAGCGCTGCCTTCTTGACGCGCGGGCCCCCAACCCTGGGATTGCAGCGCAGCCTCGGCAGCGGTTTCAAGGGCATCGGCGATGGGGCCCTTGCCGTGAACAATCAGCTCGCGGGCATTGCTGGGTGCCGCATGCACGGCAACGGGCAAGTCGGGTGCGCCGCTGGGGTATTGATAGAAGCCGCGCCCACTCTTGCGACCCAACAAGCCGCCGTCCACCATGTCGCGTTGCAACAGTGAAGGCCCATAGCGTTTGTCGTAAAAGTTGGCCTCGTAAACCGATCGGGTGACGGCAAAGTTGGTGTCGTGACCAATCAAGTCCATCAGCTCGCACGGGCCCATGCGAAAGCCGGGCGGCCCGCAGGCAAGCGTCAAGCACTTGGGGCGTCGCTGCTTGCTCTTGAAGCAGAGCCCACGACTCAGCGTAGTACGGACGCGCGATGCGGTTGACGATGAACCCTGGCGTTGACTTGGCGTGCACGGGCGTCTTGCCCCAAGCGCGACTCAACTCAAAGATGGCGTCCGCCACCCCACGGTCGGTGTGCAAGCCAGACACCACTTCAACCAACTTCATCAACGGCACCGGGTTGAAAAAATGCATGCCCACCAATCGCCCGGGGTGCTGCATGCCGTTGGCGATGGCCGTGACTGAGATGGATGAGGTGTTGGTGGCCAGAATGGCATCGGCTGCCACCAGCGCCTCCAGTTGCTTGACGAGGCCGCGTTTGGCGTCAAGGTTTTCAACGATGGCTTCAACCACCACCCGAGCGCCACGCGCTTCTTCAAGTGTGGTGGTTGCCACCAAACGGCCCAAGGTTTGCTCGGCCGCGATGGCGTCAATGCGGCCCTTGGCCACCAAGCCCGTCAGCGTCGCACCCAGTTTGGTTTTGGCCTCTGCCGCTGCCCCGGGGCGCGCATCGTGCAGCCAGACGGGGTGCCCAGCTTGCGCTGCCACTTGGGCGATGCCGGCACCGATGATGCCCGCGCCGATCACAAGAATGGGGGCGCCGGATAAAGTGTTGGTCGTCATGGTAGTGATTGTGCAACGTGCGACAGCGCACGGCGCCAATGCACGCCGTGGCAAGAAGATCAGTACGTTTCGAGGTGCAAGCGTCCATCGCGTTTCATGGCCGCGCCCACGCTGTCCCATGACGCCCCAGCTTGCCCCGCGATGTCGCGCAGGGCGTGAACCACCCCCACTTCCATCGACTTGAGGCCACAGACAAAAAAGTAAGCTTGGGGGTCACTGATCAAGGGCGCCAAGTCGGCAGCACGTTCGCGCATCAAGTCTTGCACGTAGCGCTTGGGTTGCCCGGGCGTGCGCGAGAACGCAAAGTTGATGTCGATGAAGTCTTTGGGCAGGCTTTGCAAGGGGCCAAAGTAAGGCAGCTCTTCTTGGGTGCGGGCGCCAAAAAAGAGCATCAACTTGCCACCTTCAAATTTACCCCCCTGGCGCAACCGACGCCGCCATTCGGTCATGGCGCGCATCGGCGCTGACCCGGTGCCGGTGCAGATCATCACAATGTGACTCTTGGGGTGATTGGGCATCAAGAAGCTGGCGCCAAACGGCCCCATCACCTGCACCTTGTCGCCCACGTTCAGGTCGCACATGTAGTTGCTGGCCAAGCCCCGAACGGGTTTGCCTTGGTAGTCCTCAAGCACGCGTTTGATCGTGAGCGAAACGTTGTTGTAGCCTGGGCGCTCGCCGTTGCGCGGGCTGGCAATGGAGTACTGTCGCGCCACGTGGGGCTTGCCACGCGCATCGACACCTGGTGGCACAACGCCAATAGACTGGCCCTCCAACACCGGGAACGGGGTGTGGCCAAAGTCAAGCACCACGTGATGGGTGTCATAGTCTTTGCCCACGGCCGTAACGCGCACGTTGCCCACCACCGTGGCGGTGATGAATTTTTCGACTGCTTTAAAGCCGTACAAATTGGTGAACGGGTGGGCTGCCGACCAAGGTGGCAACACGGCGCCAAAGCTTGCGCTTGTCGCGGCTGACGAAGTGGTGTCACTCGCGCCCGCCGTCGCAACGGGTTCATTCGCGGCATCGGAATTCGCCGTGGGCATGGTCGACGTTGCAACGCCCGCCTCGGCCAGCGTCTCGGGTGACAGTTCTGGCGGCAATTCATCCCAAGTCAATTGATCGGCCACCGCATAGGCTCTTTGCAACGGCACGGTACGCCAGTTGTCGATAGAGCCCGTGGGGCACGGTGATATGCATGCCATGCAAAGGTTGCACTTGCTCGCGTCCACCACGTAGTTGTTGTCGTCATGGGTGATCGCCTGCACGGGGCAGGTGGCCTCGCAGGTGTTGCAGCGAATGCAAATGACAGGATCGATCAAGTGCTGCTTGATGACGGCGCCTTCGGTGGGGGCATTCATGGTGTCGCTGTCTCCTGCGGTTTAGCTGTGACGGTAACGCTTGGCATGCGCCAGCGTGTACAGCTTGAGGGGCCCATCGTGGATGGGGCGACCCTGGCGGTGCTGCATGTCTTGCAAATATACGGTGGCTTGCTGCGCCGGGCCCTGGGAACCATCCCGGTCGAGCGGCCGCACCTCGATCACGCTGCGATGGTAGGCCAGCGGCTGCCCGATGCCTTCAAGCTGATCCATGCGTGGCATGTCGTTTGCAGCCACGTCATAGACTTCGCCTTCGACGTGCTCGCCCTCGCTGCCTTGGTCGACCAACCAGGGCACGTGATCGTCACCCACGATGTAGAGCGAAAACAACCGAGCCGTGACAAAGCGGCCCGGCACGCGCTTGCCATGGTTGACATGCGCGTTGGGGAACCCTGCTTTGAGGGTTCCATAGACAAACACCCTTGTTGTCGGCATGGCGTCATCCTGATCCATCAACTGGGCCATCAGATCAGGGCGAGCGTCCGTCAGGCAAAACGAACGTAGTCAAAGTCGACGGGTTGACGGTTGATGCCCATGGCCGGCGGTGCAATCCAGTTGGCAAACTTGCCCGGCTCAACCACGCGCCCCATCAAGCTCGCCACAAAAGCACGGTCAGATCCGCTGGGGAGCCATTCGTCTTTTTTGGCGCTCCATTCGGCGTCTGACACCACTTTGCCTTCGGGAGAGATCTTGGAGCCCGACAACGCACCAATGTTGCGGTTGAAAGCCTTGTGCGGCACCTTGAGGCGAAACGGGATGCCAGCCTTGTCGATCACTTTGTTCCAACGCTCTACGCCACCGACTGAATCCTTGATGTAGTCGTCGCGCAGCACTTCGTTGAGTGCGTTGAGCATGGGCACCTCTTTTTCGGTGAGCTGACCGTTTTGCACCGTTAGCACCTTGTAGCTTTGACCGCGCAATTGATGGTCGTCGGTGCGCTTGCCCTCTTCGTAGCGGCCCTTCAAGCCCGTGCTGTAGAACGTGGCTGCGTTGCTTGATTCGTCAGCTCCAAACAGGTCGATGGTGACGCTGAAGTGGAAGTTGAGGTAGCGCTGCAACGTGGGCAGGTCAATCACGCCAGCGGCACGCAACTTCTTGGCGTCATCGGTCTTCAACTCGTTCATAACCTGGCAGGTGCGCTGAATCACACGCGACACGCCACTTTCGCCCACAAACATGTGGTGCGCCTCTTCGGTGAGCATGAACTTGGTGGTGCGGGCCAAGGGCTCGAAGGCACTCTCGGCCAACGCGCAAAGTTGAAACTTGCCGTCACGGTCGGTGAAATACGTGAACATGTAAAAGCTCAACCAATCGGGCGTTTGCTCGTTGAAGGCTTGCAAGATGCGCGGGTTGTCTTCTTGCCCGCTGCGGCGCTGCAGCAATGCCTCGCCCTCTTCGCGCCCATCGCGCCCAAAGTGCTTGTGCAGCAGGTACACCATCGCCCACAGGTGACGGCCCTCTTCGACGTTGATCTGAAACAGGTTGCGCAAGTCGTACATGCTGGGGGCGGTGGCGCCCAAATGCCGCTGCTGCTCGACCGACGCCGGCTCGGTGTCCCCCTGCGTGACGATGATGCGACGCAGGTTGGCGCGGTATTCGCCGGGGATGTCGTTCCAGGCGTCCTGGCCCATGTGGTCACCAAAATGGATCTTTCGGTCTGCCACACCTGGGTTCAAGAAGATGCCCCAGCGGTAGTCGCGCATTTTGGTGTGCCCAAACTGCGCCCAACCTTGTGGGTCAACACTCACGGCGGTGCGCAGGTACACGTCGTCGTTGCTGGTGCCGTCAGGGCCCATGTCGTCCCACCAGTTCAAGAAGCTGGGCTGCCAACCTTCGAGTGCGCGCTGCAGCGTGCGGTCATCGCTCAAGTTAACGTTGTTGGGAATTTTTTCGCTGTAGTTAATGCCGGACATGAAGATCTCCAATAGACACAAATAGGACAGTAAATCCAAGCAGACACCGCAGATCCGGCTTCGCCGGGCTGCAGGTGTCGCCCCTTGAGGGGAAACGGCCGCAGGCCGTTACGGGGTGGTCGTTGTTATACGCGGTTCCAGTCAAAGGCAGCCTTGTCGCCCTTGCCATAAACCTTGAGCGCGCCCTTGTCACCCACCGCATTGGGGCGCTGAAAAATCCAGTTCTGCCACGCCGTCAGGCGCCCGAAGATACGCGTGGCCATGGTCTCTTGACCATTGAAGCGCAAATTGGCCTCCAACCCTGTCAGGGCATCGGGGCTCATTGCAACGCGCTCTTCAATCATGATGCGCACCTCGTCGGCAAAGTCGATGTCGTCGGGGTTGCTGGTGATCAACCCCACCGCCATGGCGGCGTCTGCGTCCAGCGCTTGACCCACCTTGGCCCGCACAGCCTCCAAGGCAGGCTCTTCGTTGTAAAAGCGGCGCTGCAGTCGGCTTTGGCCCGTGGCCATCGGGTAGGTGCCAAAGTTGAGCGCGCCCACCGTGATTTTGGGCGCTTTTTCAGCGTCATCGGGCAGCGCCAATTGGTAGCTGCGGTCACACGCCAATGCCAGCTCCAAGAAAGTACCGGCAAAACAAGAGCCAGGCTCGATCAACGCAAACAAGCTGCGTGACGAGACGTCGAGTCGGCTCAGTGTGCGGCGCAGCAAGCCAGTGGTCTCGCGCACGAACCAATGGTTTTGATGCTGCAGCAGCACGGCATCCATGGCCAGCACGTGCGCCGCGTCACCTTGCGTCTTGATCAACCAAGTGCCGATGTCGAGCTCGTTGGTGCGCATCGAAAGAATGGCGTCCTCCAACTCACGCGCCAGTGCCAGGGGGTACCAGTTGGCGCCTGCTGCTTCAATGGCTGCGATGTCGCCCTCCACTGCCTTGGCTGGCGCCTTGACGGTGAAGGTGGCCACGCGCTTGGCGCGGTCGATGTCAACTGTCACGTTGGGGTAGCGCAAAGCATCAGCCTCGATGGTGCGCTGCACGGGTGTCAGGGCCACACCACGTCCGTCGGCTGGGCGATCACTGCTTTGCGCCAGCTGCAGGGCGCGCGCCTTGACGGCTGCCGCGAACTGGGCGGGCTTGGCGATGGCGTCCACCAATCGCCAGTCGACCGCCTTTTGGCCGCGCACCCCTTCGACGCTGGTGCAAAAAATATCGGCCAAGTCGTGGCGTACTTTTCGTTTGTCGGTGACGCGCGTCAGGCCACCGGTGCCAGGCAGCACGCCGAGCAGCGGGACTTCGGGCAGGCTCACGGCCGATGAGCGATCGTCAACCAACAAGATCTCGTCGCATGCCAATGCCACCTCGTATCCGCCCCCGGCACAGGCGCCGTTAACAGCCGCCAAAAACTTCAAACCGCTGTATTGGCTGGAGTCTTCCAAGCCGTTGCGGGTTTCGTTGGTGAACTTGCAAAAGTTCACCTTCCAAGCGTGGCTCGACACCCCCAACATGAAAATATTGGCGCCCGAGCAAAACACTTTGTCTTTCAGGCTGGTGAGCACCACCGTGCGCACTTCGGGGTGCTCGAAGCGAATGCGGTTGAGTGCGTCGTTGAATTCAATGTCGACCCCTAGGTCGTAGCTGTTGAGCTTGAGCTTGTAGCCTGGGCGCAAGCCTGCGTCTTCATCAAAGTCGGCGCCAATGGTGGCCACCACACCATCGAACGTCAGTTTCCAGTGCTTGTACTGGCTGGGGTGGGTGACATAGTCAACGCGGGGGTTGGTGGTCGTCAAGGGATGCTCCTGTAAGTGGGTTGGGGCTCTTGTGCGGGGCCGCGTGCTTTGCACGATCATGCTTGGCGGCATGCTCGGCCCGTTTGTGCATCATAATGCATTTCAAGATCTGTACAAGCACTTTTATGCATGTTTTATGCGTGAATACCCTAGTTTCAGTGGCTCAGGCGTCGTCACGTGGCGAACCAAGTACGGACTTGAGGGCTTCAAACGTAGCGGCAAGGTCTTGTGCACTTGTGTTGACCGTGTGGTCCGCTTTGGCATAAAAGGCTGCACGCCCCGCCAAAATGCCGCGCAGATCATCCATGGCCTCGTGGCTGGCCGCCATGGGCCGCATGTCGCCCTGCGCCAGCACGCGCGACATGTGATCTTCGGCATCAGCTTGAAGCCAAACCGTTGTGCAGTGGGCCAGCAAGGTATTGAACGTGGCGGCGTCAGACACCATTCCGCCGGGTGTTGATATTACCGACTCGGGGTAGATCTGAATCGTCTCTTCGATCGCGCGGCGCTCGTAGCGACGGTAGGCGCTCTGCCCATACAGCGCTTGGATCTCCGACGTGCTGCAACCCGCGAGTTTTTCAATCTCTCGGCTCACTTCGACAAACGCGTACCCCAAATGATCGGCGAGCATTCGCCCCAGCGTTGACTTGCCTGCGCCCCGCAATCCCACCAAAGCAATGCGCGAGCGCCGCTCACTGTTGGCGGCGGCGCTGCCCGTGCCCAACATCTGCGCGATGGACACGCGCACGTTCTTCAGTGTGGTGTCACTTTGCCCTTCGAGCAGCTCGCGAATTAACAACCATTCGGGCGATGTCGTGGTGACGTCCCCCACCAACTCAGCCAGCGTGCATTGGAGGGCACCCGCCACGTTGAGCAGCACCAAAATGGACGCATTGCCCACCCCATACTCCATGTTGGCAAGGTGGCGTTCGGACACGTCAGCTGCATGCGCAAGTGTTCGCCGCGTCATGCCACGGCGGGCACGCAGCGCCTTGACGCGGTCGCCCAGTGCCACCAAAAACTGATTCTTGGCCAACTCACCGGCGCCCATCGTGCCGGTATCGTCGGTCTCGCGAGCGGTGGCGGTGGCCAGGCCCTCACCTACTGGCCCATCAACATGAAATATAGTGCTTGACACTTCTAGATCGCAGTTCTAAAGTTCATGTGCGCACAATACTGCATATTTTGGCGCGCCGCAACCATGACCCATGCCCTGGAGACACTGATGACTGAGTCCAACTCGACCGACGTGACGCCCCCCGGAGACCGGTTCAATTTGGCCGAGCATTTGTTAAAGCTCAACGCTGCTCGCCCTGACAAAGACGCCTTCATCGACGACCAGGGCCACCTCACTTACGGCCAATTGAACGACCGGGTGCGTCGGATGGCCACAGGTCTTCGAGCCTTGGGTGTCAAACGCGAAGAGCGCGTGTTGCTGTTGATGCACGACTGCAATCACTGGCCCGTCAGCTTTTTGGGCGCCATGCATGCTGGTGTGGTGCCGGTGGCCGTGAACACGCTGCTGACGGCCGATGACTACGCCTACATGCTCGAGCATTCGCGCGCGCAGGTGGCCCTGGTCTCGGGTGCGTTGCTGCCCGCCCTGTCAGCCGCCATGAGCAAGTCTGAGCACGAACTGCAAACCGTCATCGTTTCCAACCCACTGGCACCCTTGCACGACGCCGAGGTGGAAATGGAGGCGTTCCTTGCCGCCCACACGGCTTCAAGCAAACCTGCCGCGACGAGCCCAGACCACCCTGGCTTTTGGCTCTATTCGTCGGGTTCAACGGGTCGCCCCAAAGGTACCGTGCACTCCCACGCCAACGCGTATTGGACTGCGGAGCTTTACGGCAAGGGCGTGCTGGGCCTGACCGAAAGTGACGTTTGCTTTTCGGCCGCCAAGCTGTTTTTTGCCTACGGCTTGGGCAACGCTCTAACCTTCCCCATGAGCGTGGGTGCCACCACCATCCTGATGGCCGAGCGCCCCACACCCGACGCCACCTTCAATCGTTGGACGGGAGGCATGGGGGCCAAGCCCACCGTGTTTTACGGCGCGCCCACGGGCTTCGCCGGCATGTTGATTTCCCCCAACCTACCCCACCAAGACGCCCTCGCTTTGCGCCTGGTTTCGTCCGCCGGTGAAGCGCTGCCCGCCGACATTGGTGAACGATTCAAAAAGCACTTTGGCGTCGACATCGTGGACGGCATTGGCTCCACCGAGATGTGCCACATCTTCTTGTCCAACCTGCCCAACAAAGTGCGCTACGGCACCACAGGGTGGCCCGTGCCTGGCTACGTGGTTGAGCTGCGAGGCGACGACGGCAACCCCGTGCCCGCTGGCGAGGTGGGCGACCTCTACATCCAGGGGCCCTCTTCGGCACTGATGTATTGGGGCAACCGTGCCAAGTCGAGCGAGACGTTTCAAGGGGGATGGACCAAGAGCGGCGACAAGTACACCGCCAACGACGATGGCAGCTACACCTACGCTGGCCGCAGTGACGACATGCTCAAGGTCAGCGGCATCTACGTGTCGCCGTTTGAGGTGGAGGCCACACTGGTGCAACACCCCGCCGTGCTTGAAGCCGCCGTGATCGGCAAAGAGGACAGCGATGGGCTGACCAAAACCAAAGCCTTCGTGGTGTTGAAGCCCGGCCACACCGTCAGCGAAGCCGACTTGAAGTCGTTTGTCAAAGACCGATTGGCGCCCTACAAATACCCACGCTTCATTGATTTTGTGGCTGACTTGCCCAAGACAGCCACAGGCAAAATCCAACGCTTCAAGTTGCGTGCCTTGCCTTGAGTGTTCGCGAGCGCCGATGAACATCGAGTTCGCCACCATCGAATGGGGCGGTCGACGCATCAGCGTCGAGCACGCCTGGATCGAACGCCATCAAACCAACAAGCCCTTGTTCGTATTTCTGCACGAAGGCTTGGGGTCGCTCGCCATGTGGAAAAGCTTCCCCACACGGCTTTGCCAAAGCGTTGGTGCGCGTGGGCTCGTGTACTCCCGCCCTGGCTACGGACGCTCCACGCCGCGGGCAAGCGACGAGGCTTGGGGCGTCGATTTCATGCACGCCCAAGCGCAGGTGGTGTTGCCCGCACTTTTTGAAGCCGTGAAACTCGATACGACGCGCGATAAACCTTGGTTGCTGGGCCACAGCGACGGGGGATCGATCGCCCTGCTATACGCCGCGTCGTACCCTCAAATGACAGCGGGCACCATCGTCTTGGCGCCTCACATCATGGTCGAAGAAATTTCGCTGCACAGCATCCAACAAACGCGCACCGCCTACCTGCAAACGAACTTGCGCTCGCGGCTCGCCGCGTATCACGACAACCCCGACTCGGCGTACTTTGGCTGGAGCGACATTTGGCTGGATCCGGCGTTTCGGGCTTGGACGATCGAGCCACTGCTTGGCAACATTGCCTGCCCCGTGCTGGCCATCCAGGGCCATGACGACCCGTACGGAACGATGGCACAAATCACGGGCATTGCCCAGCACGTGCCCCAAACGCAGCTGCTGGCGTTGCCCGGTTGCGGGCACTCGCCGCACGTGGATAAACCTGATGAGGTGATAGCCGCAGTGGTTGCGTTTCTGGGCTCGCATCACAGCGACCAACCAGCACCATGGGGCCCGGTTTAGCCCATTGGCGACAATGGCGAAAATAGCGCTGCCGCTTTCGGTCGAGCCAAGCCCCGTCTACCTCTCCATTTTTAAAGGTCAAACCATGTACCCCCAACTGAGTCTCTACATCGACGGCGAGTTCATCGACGGCGGCGGCCGCAAAGAACAAACCGTCATCAACCCAGCCACCGACCAAGTGATTGGCAAGTTGCCGCACGCATCACGCGCTGATCTGGACAGGGCACTGGCGGCTGCCCAAAAGGCGTTTGAGTCGTGGCGTCATTCGTCGCCCGTGGACCGCAGCAAAATTTTGCGCAAAGTGGCTGAATTGGCCCGCGAGCGCGCCAAAGTCATCGGCGCCAACATCACACTGGATCAAGGCAAACCCTTGGCCGAGGCGGTGGGCGAAGTCACCATGACGTCGGAGCACGCCGAATGGCATGCCGAAGAATGCCGTCGCATCTATGGTCGCATCATTCCAGCCCGCACACCGGGCGTGCGCAACTTGGTGTTGCGTGAACCCGTGGGCGTGGTGGCCGCGTTCTCGCCTTGGAACTTCCCGTTCAACCAAGCCATTCGCAAGATTTCTGCCGCCATTGGGGCGGGATGCACCATCATCATCAAGGGTCCCGAGGACACACCCAGTGCCGTGGTGGCGCTGGCACAGCTGTTTCACGACGCGGGCTTGCCCAAGGGCTGCCTCAATGTGGTCTGGGGGGTGCCGGGCGAAGTCTCTGATTACTTGATCCGTTCACCCATCGTTCGCAAAGTCACTTTCACGGGCTCGGTGCCCGTGGGCAAACAACTGGCGGGCTTGACCGCGTCGCTGATGAAGCGCTCGACCATGGAATTGGGCGGGCACGCCCCCGTGATCGTGTGCGACGACGCTGACATCGAAGTGGCTGCCAAACTGCTTTCGGGTGCCAAGTTCCGCAACGCCGGGCAGGTTTGCATTGCGCCCACACGCTTCTACGTTCAAGACGGTGCCTACGCCAAGTTTGTCGAGGCGTTCTTGGCGCAAACCGACAAGATCAAGGTGGGTGACGGCTCCAACCCCGACACCCGCATGGGGCCCTTGGCCATGCCACGCCGCGTCACAGCGGTGGCAGGCTTTGTGGACGATGCCAAGGCCCGCGGCGCCAAGGTGTTGATGGGTGGCAGTGCGCTCGGCAAAGAAGGCAGCTTTTTTGCGCCTACCGTGTTGGCCGACTTGCCCGAAGACAGCCAATTCATGACCGAAGAGCCCTTTGGTCCCGTGGCAGGCATGGTGCGCTTCAAGTCGCTGGACGACGTACTCAAGCGCGCCAATTCGCTCCCGTTTGGGTTGGCGGGCTACGCCTTCACCAGCAGCATCAAGAGCGCCACGCAGATTCAAAACAACCTGGAGGTGGGCATGCTGTCGATGAACCACATCTCGCTGGCGCTTGCTGAAACGCCGTTTGGCGGCATCAAAGACAGTGGCTACGGCAGCGAGGGCGGCACCGAGACCTTTGACGGTTACCTCAACACCAAGTTTGTGACGCAGGTGGGTTGAGGACACGGCCCGACGCATGCACAGCCCTGACGCAATGGATCGCCGCAGCACGGCCGCTGCGCCAGGCACTCCTGGCGCCCTGCACGGGCTCAAGGTCATCGACCTGTCGCGCGTGCTCGGCGGCCCGTATTGCACCCAAATCCTGGCCGACCACGGCGCCGACGTGCTCAAGATCGAGCCGCCCCAGGGCGACGAGACGCGGGGATGGGGCCCACCGTTCGACGCCGACGGCACGGCGTCGTATTTTTTGGGCTTGAACCGCAACAAGCGCGGCGCCACGATGGACCTGGGCGACCCGGTGCAACGGGCCGCGCTGCTGGCCATGCTGACCGACGCCGACGTGTTGGTGGAGAACTTCAAAACTGGCAGCATGGAGAAATGGGGGCTGGGCTTTGAGGCCCTGCATGCGCAGTTTCCGCGCTTGGTGCACTGCCGCGTCAGCGGTTTCGGCGCTGACGGCCCAATGGGCGGGCTGCCCGGCTACGACGCGGCCATCCAGGCCTTGAGCGGCATCATGAGCGTCAACGGCGAGGCCGGCGGCGAGCCGCTGCGCATGGGCCTGCCCGTGGTGGATGTGGTCACGGGTCTCAATGCGGTCATCGGCATCATGTTTGCTTTGAGAGAGCGCGAGCGAAGTGGCTTGGGGCAGTTTGTCGAAGCCGCACTCTACGACTGCGGGATTTCTCTGCTGCACCCCCACGCTGCCAACTACCTTCTGGACGGCCGAAAGCCCAAACGCAGTGGCAACGCACACCCCAACATCTGCCCCTACGACACCTTTGCAACCGGCACCGAACCGATTTTTTTGGCCGTTGGCAACGACAAACAATTTGCCACCCTGTGCCAACACCTGGGCGACGCCACCATCGCCGCCGACCCCCGCTTTGTCACCAACGGTGACCGCAGCGCGCACCGCGTGGCACTCAAGGCCACGCTTGAATCGTTGATGGCCTCGCTTGACTGCAAGGCTTTGGCCGATGCGTTGGTGCGAGCCGGCGTGCCCTGCGCTCCGATTCAAAACGTAGAGCAGGCGCTTGGTGACGCACACACCACGCATCGCGGCATGGTGGTGAGTATTGGGGAGCAGTACAAGGGTGTGGGTTCACCCATCAAGTTAAGCCGAACGCCCGCGAGTTACCGGATGCCGCCGCCCAAGCGCGGAAAGTCGTAAGCCCACTTGCCTGCGAGGGTGGGGCCGTGCGCGTCAACGAGCTCAGTCGCGTCCCGCCATGATCACTGCCTTGGCGATTGCGGCGGGGTCGGTAAACCACACCTCGTGGCTTCCCGAGCACTCGACGTAACGAAACAGGCCCAGTTTCTCTGACATTCTGGGGTGCCATGGAAGGCTGTGTGGAAGGGCCGTGTCCATCACACAGTTAACGTAGCTTTTGCCAACTTGCAGTTCGTGAAGTGGCGTCTTCAATTCAGCCTTGTCAGTAAAAGTTTTGTACGGGTGCGGATTGAGTTTTTCATAGGCTGAGGTGGCGAGCGCCAAGTCTGCGTCGTTGATGAACGCTTCACGCCAAACCGGAAAAGGCAGCACCACCGCGCCGTTGTTTGCCGACGCAATTTGATCAAACATGCCCACGTACATGGGTGGCACCAGGTCGTTCAGCGACTCCCCTGGCAACGGCACAAACGCGTTGACATACACAAGGCGCTTGATGCGGTCAGCCACCCATTGCTGGGCCACCGAAATCACTGCGCCGCCATAACTGTGCCCTACCAAACGCACATCGCGCAGGTTGTGCTGTGTGATGAAGTCAGCCAGCGACTTTGCAGCATCGTTGAGACCGATTTTGCTGCGGTCGTCACCAGGACGGTTGCCGGCAAGGGTTGGGCAATGCACCGTGTGCCCCGCATTGCGGATATGGGCCGCTGTCGCCTCCAGTTCGGCACCCGTATGCCAAGCACCGTGAACCAGTACATACATGTCGCTCATGCCAGTCTCCTATGGTTTGCGTTGCGAATCCTCCAGCATAGGTGACACTCGGTGTTTAACACCCTCGGGTTCGTCCCAAGGCCAACCGCAGTCACCGGGCGTGTGGCCATGATCCACCGCGAGCCGATGCAACAACGCACGACCATCGTGAACACGAATCACACCCAGCACCCATTGCCGCCGGCCGAACTCTTAACCGCACTGGATGAGCACATGAGCAGCGGGGTGCGACGCATCATCGGCGTGGTGGGTGCACCTGGCGCTGGCAAATCAACGCTGGCAGCGGCCTTTCACGCCGCGCGACCAGACTCGACCACGGTTGTACCCATGGATGGGTTTCACCTTGCCCAATCGGCACTCCAGTCGTTGGGGCGCGCGGGCCGCAAAGGCGCACCAGACACTTTTGACGCGGCTGGGTATGTCGCCCTGCTGCAGCGAATCAGATCTCAGCGCCCTGGCGACGCGGCCATTTGGGCACCCGCGTTTGAGCGAGCCATGGAGGAGCCTGTTGCAGGCAGCATTGCCGTATCGGCGGACGTGCCCGTTGTGATCACTGAAGGCAACTACTTGTTGCTGGATGAGTCGCCGTGGCCCGACGTCGCCGCGCTGCTTGACGAAGTTTGGTATTTGGACGTTGATCACCCCACACGCTTGTCGCGTCTGGTGGCGCGCCACGTGGCCCACGGCCGAAGCCCAGAAGCTGCTCGGGACTGGGTTGACAACATCGACGAACCCAATGCCAGGCTGATCGAAGCAAGTCAATGCCGAGCCACCCGAACCGTTCGGTGGCTAGGCGATGGCTGAAGCCGAGCAAACACCGGTAAAACCCCTGGGTAGAACCCGTGCCTTATTCGACCATCCCGGCAGTAGACTGCCCCCACATTTTGCAGGAGTGATCTTAATGTTCCATACCGCAGTTTTTAAGTCTCTCTTGGCCGCCAGCGCGCTGGTCGCCGCAGGCGCCACCATGGCCCAAACGCCAATCAAAATCGGGTTCATGGCCGAGCTGTCGGGTCCACAGGGTGCCCTCGGGCAAGACCAATACGACGCCTTCATGATGGTTGTGGAGCGCAACGGCGGCAAGCTCGGTGGCACGGCCGTTCAAATCCTGCGCGAAGACAGCCAGCTCAAGCCCGACGTGGCAACGCAGATCGTGCAGAAGTTGATCGAAAAAGAAAACGTGCCCATCATCACCGGCATCACCTTCTCTAACGTCATGATGGCCGTGCACAAGCCCATCACCGAGAAGGGCGTGTTTTTGATCGGCTCCAATGCCGGCCCTGCGCCCATCGCGGGTGCCATGTGCTCGCCCTACGCGTTTATCACCAGTTGGCAAAACGACAACCAGGCCGAAGTGGTGGGCAAGTACGCCTCCGACAAGGGCTACAAAACCGTCATCGGCATGGCGCCCAACTACCAAGCGGGCAAAGACTTCATTGCTGGCTTCAAGCGCGCTTACAAGGGCAATGTGGTGGACGAGATCTACACGCCGCTGAACCAGCCCGACTTCGCCGCCGAACTGGCGCAAGTTGCAGCCAAGAAACCCGATGCCATCTACGTTTTTTATCCCGGCGGCCTGGGCGTTAACTTTGTTCGTCAATACCAGCAAGCTGGCCTGCTCGGCAAAATCCCCTTGCTGTCCACATCCACCACGGACGGCTCCACCCTGCCAGCACAAAAAGATGCTGCCTTGGGCGTGATCTCGGGCACCTTTTGGGGCCCCGACTTCAACAACCCAGCCAACAAGCAATTTGTTGAAGAGTTCGAGAAAAAATTCAACCGCATTCCTTCGCAGTACGCAGCGCAAAGCTACGATGCGGCGTTGTTGCTTGACTCGGCCATCGGCAAGGTCAAGGGCAATGTGGCTGACAAAGTCGCGTTTCGCGCCGCGCTTAAAGCCGCTGATTTCAAGAGCGTGCGCGGCAACTTTAAGTTTGGTGCCAACCAGTTCCCGGTGCAAGACATGCACATTTTTGAGGTGGCCAAAGACGCCAAAGACCGCGTCAGCCTGAAAACGGTGGCCACCCCGCTCAAAGACCACGTCGACGCGTACGCCGTCAACTGCAAGATGTGACCACCACGTGTGATACCAAGCACCGCCGATGGCGGCGGTGCCCTCGCGTGCAAGCCCAAACCATGCACGCGAGGTTTCCACAGGCATGGCCCTTGCCGAGCCTGATTTTGCAAGGCACTGATTCTCCATGACCATCGGTCTGCTGCTGACACAATTGCTCAACGGCGTGCAACTCGGCGTGTTGCTGTTTTTGTTGGCGTCGGGTTTGACGTTGGTGTTTGGCATCATGAGCTTCGTCAACCTGGCGCATGGCTCGCTCTACATGATGGGCGCCTACTTTGCGGCGGCCGCCTACAACGCAACGGGGGGATCGTTTGCGGTGGCGGCAGTGGCAGCCCTAGTTGGCACCTTGGTGCTGGGCCTGTTGGTCGAGCGCCTGCTGCTCACCAACCTGTACCGCCGGGACCACCTGGACCAAGTGCTGGCCACGTTCGGACTCACCCTTTTCTTCAACGAGCTGGTGCGCGCCATTTGGGGGCCAGCATCGGTGTACATGAACGTGCCCAAAGCGCTGTCGGGCACGGTGGACTTGTTTGGGCTGCCCTACCCCTCGTACCGTTTTGCCATCATCGCGGTGGGCCTGGCGGTGGGCGTGGCGCTTTACGCTGTCATTCACCGCACCCGCGTGGGCATGTTGATTCGTGCCGGCGCGTCCAACGCCGACATGGTGTCAGCCTTGGGTGTCAACATCAAGGGCCTCAACAGCGTGGTGTTTGCCTTGGGTGCAGCACTGGCGGGGCTGGCGGGCTTGATGGCGGGCCCCATCGTGTCAGTGCAATCGGGCATGGGCGAACCCATCCTCATCCTCACGCTGGTGGTGATCGTGACTGGGGGCATCGGGTCCATCCGCGGTGCGTTTTATGGTGCCCTGATCGTGGGCGTCGTCGACACCGTGGGCCGTGCTTTTTTGCCGACCCTGCTGCGCGAGTTTTTGGAGCGGTCGGTGGCCCAGGCGGCCGGCCCCGCCATTGCCTCCATCTTGATCTACCTGCTGATGGCCGCCGTGTTGGCGCTCAAGCCACAGGGGCTCTTTCCGGTAAAGCATGGTTAAGGTCACTGCGCGCACCGTCTTTGCAGCCATCGTGCTGGTGGCGCTGGGCTTGGTACCGGTGATCGCTGGCTTGATCAACCAGCCTTACTACGTGACCCTGTTTTCACGTATTTTGGTGTTTGCCATTGCGGCCACGGGGTTGAACCTGGTGCTGGGCTACGGCGCCCTCGTGAGCTTTGGACACGCCATGTACATGGGCTTGGGCGCCTACGCCGTGGGGCTGCTGTCGCACCATGGTGTTACCAATGGGTGGGCGCATTTGGCGGCGGCGCTTGGGGGTGGCACGCTGGTGGCGTTGGCAGTGGGCGCCATTTGCCTGCGCACCAGTGGCATGGCCTTCATCATGATCACGTTGGCGTTTGCGCAAATGTTTTACTTTTTGGCGGTGAGCCTCAAAGAGTACGGTGGTGATGACGGCATGCCACTGGGCCAGCGCAGTGACTTTGGTTTGTTCACCTTGGCCGACAACGTGACGCTTTACTACGCTGCCTACACCGTGTTGTTGTTGGTGTTGCTGCTGTTCTGGCGACTCATCCACGCACGTTTTGGCATGGCGCTGCGTGGCACCAAAAGCAACCAACGCCGCATGCAGGCGCTTGGGTTTCCCGTGTTGCGCTACAAGCTCACCGCGTACGTGATTTCAGCCCTGGTGTGTGTGTTGGCAGGGGCTTTGATGGCCAACCTCACCAAGTTTGTGGCCCCCTCTTACATGGCGTGGTCGGTGTCCGGCGAACTGATCGTGATGGTGGTGCTGGGTGGCATGGGCACCCTGATAGGGCCTGCCGTGGGCGCCGCAGCGCTGCTCATGCTCGAAGAGTTTTTGTCGTCCTTTCAATGGGGCGTGCCGTGGCTCGACAAGCTGATCAATCAGCACTGGATGGCACTGATCGGGTTGTTCATCGTGGCGGTGGTGCTGGTGATGAAGCAAGGCATCTACGGCTGGTTTGTGGCGCGTGAACGTGCCAAGGACGAACAGCCATGAGCCTGTTGGTGGTCAACACGCTGGTCAAGCGCTTTGGTGGTCTGATGGCCACCGACAACCTGTCGCTCGAAATTGCCGCCGGCGAGATCCATGCCGTGATCGGCCCCAACGGGGCTGGCAAGACAACCCTCATCAATCAACTGTCGGGTGACCTGCTGTCCGACGGGGGCACCATCACCTTCGACAACCGTGACTTGACACGCGCGCCACCGCATCAAAGAGCATTGGCAGGGTTGGGCCGGTCGTACCAAATCACGTCAGTGTTTCCTGAATTCACCGTGCTTGAGAACGTGGCCCTTGCTGTGCAGGCGCACGCAGGGCACAGCTTTCACTTCTGGCGCCGCGCCAAGGACGACAAGGCTTTGCTCGGGCCGGCACGCGCAGCGCTTGACATGGTGGGCATGGGTGCAATGCAAGATCGCCCGGTTGCGACCCTGGCCCACGGCCAGCGCCGTCAACTTGAAATTGCAATGACGCTGGCCACAGGGGCGCGCCTGCTGCTGCTGGACGAACCCATGGCTGGCATGGGCAGCGCCGAATCAGAAGCCGTCGTGGCGCTGCTGCGGCGCCTGAAAGGCCAATGCACCATCCTCTTGGTGGAGCACGACATGGACGCTGTTTTTGCACTGGCCGATCGCATCACCGTGCTGGTGTACGGGCGCGTCATCGCCAGCGGCACGCCCGAGCAGATTCGCGCCAGCCCTGAAGTGCGTGAGGCCTACCTCGGCGACGAAGCGGAACCGTATTGACATGACGGCCCCATGACATGACGAACCCACTTTTGCAAGTTGAAGCCATCGAGACATCGTACGGCAGCAGCCAGGTGCTGTTTGGCGTCTCCATGACCGTGGCTGCAGGCGAGGTGGTGACTTTGATCGGCCGCAACGGCATGGGCAAAACCACCACCATCAAAACCATCATGGGCATGCTGTCGCCCAAAGCGGGGCGCGTGGTGGTAGACGGCGTGCCGTTGCAGGGCCGACCCAGCTACGTGGTGGCAAGGGCCGGCGTGGGCTTGGTGCCCGAAGGCCGTCAAATTTTCCCCAACCTCACGGTGCGCGAAAACCTGGTCGCCACGGCAGGCAACCGGCACCAGGCCAAGTCCCCCTGGACACTGCCGTTGATCTACCAGATGTTTCCGCGGCTTCAAGAGCGCGAGCGCAACCTGGGCAGCAATTTGTCAGGTGGTGAACAGCAAATGCTGGCCGTTGGCCGCGCCCTGATGACCAACCCGCGATTGTTGATACTGGACGAGGCCACCGAAGGCTTGGCACCCCTCGTGCGCCAAGAAATCTGGCATGGCTTGCAGCGGCTGCGCAGCGCCGGGTTGGCAATGATCGTGATCGACAAAAACATCGGCCCGCTGTTGGGGTTGGCCGATCGACACACCATCATTGAAAAAGGCCGGGTGGTGTGGGAAGGCAACTCGGCGGCGCTGCGCGCTGCGCCCGACGTGCTGCATCAGTACGTGGGCGTGTGAAGGGATCTAGCCCAACTTAACGTGCACACGCTGACCCACCAGCCGCACTTCATGGATCTTGACTGCGTCGACAGCAGGCTCGCAGGTCGCAGCGCCAGTGCGCAAATCAAACCGCCCTTGGTGCAAAGGGCATTCCACCTCGTGCCCTTCTATGAATCCGTCGCAAAGCCGTGCGTTGCCATGGGTGCAAAAAAGGTCGGTGGCGAAGACCGCATCACCCACGCGAAACAGCGCGATTGCGCGCCCGCTGGCATCGACTGCCAAACCACCCCCGTCCCACACGTCGTCTACCCCGGCGACGTCGATCCAGTTTGAAGATTGCTCGCTCATGATGATGGCTAAATGGGGTAAATGATGCTGTTGGGAATCATCTCACTGTCGTACACACACACCTTGCTTGCAAAGCGCAACCCGTGCTCGGTGGCCACGATGGTGTCCAGGTACCGCCCCACGTTGAAGACGGTTGTCAGCTCCAAGTGCTTGGTGCGAAACACGGCGTAATTGGTGTCGCACTCGATGCGGCCAGCCTCTTGACGCACCACGCGGGGCAAGCCCAGCACGTGGCGCTGGTAGTAGGGATCATGAAAAATCGTGTCACGGATGGCGTAGGCACGGTCTTTGAGCATGCCTTGACCTTGGAACGCAAGCGTGGCGAGAGGCAGCCCGCGCTCGTGGTTCTCTCTCGGCACCAGGCGGTAGCTTGCGGTGGGGGTGAACAGCTCAACCCAAGCGTCCCAATCCGATTGGTCAACGGCATGGGCGTAGTCGGCATGGAGCTGAATCACTTTTGCCAGCGGCACGCTGGTGTCCATCATGCACCGTCCCCTTTGCGCGCAGTAGGTGAGGCCTCATCGGGAGACTCCATCACCTCGCGCCAGTACCGGTACATGCCCCGAATCAACGTCTCGGTCACCATGTGATCGGTGTCACCCACGTCGCGCCCGCCCAGTTCAGCCAACGCACGGTGAGCCGGTTTGCTCTCGAAGCCCTTTTGCGACAACTCAATCACTTCACCGTCGTCGGCCGAGACAAAACCAGCAGGGCCGAACAAGTTGGCCTGGCGCAAACGGCGCTGCGTCATGGCCTCGTCATCGTCCTCAAAACCAAAGTGCGTCCACTCGAAATTGAAGGCGCCATGCCCATCGGGTTGGATGTGACGGGTAGAGACACTGTTGACTTGCTGCTGCAGCACCACGCTGGGGAAGATCGTGGTCATCACCGCCGTAGGGCCACCCCACCAGGCTTCGGGCGCAATGTCCAAAAAGCTTGGGTCGTGCAGTTGCATGCTCGACTTGAAGGTTGACACCGCAGACACGTCGGACGCTTTGCCCGCGTTGCCCCGCGTCGAGATCATGGCTGCATGCCGATGCCTTGAATCCATTTTCAACTGAGACTCATTGTCGGCACGCCAAAGGCCGAACGTCACGAACCAGGTGTGCAGCAGCCCAGGGTGGTAAGGATCTTTGATGTTCTCTTGCATCAACTTCCAGTTGCCAGGGATGCGTTGTCGGTTGTACCCCAACACCTTGAGCTTGCGGCCGTTAAAAAGCCGGTCGTACCACTTCAAAATCTCGGGGCCCAGGTAGTCCTCAAATGTTTCAGCATCGGCGTCAAAGGTAGCGAACACCACCCCGCCCCGCGTGGCCACACGCAGCTTGGTCAGGTGGTGCGACTTGGGATCAAAGTCAGCCGGCATGCCACCGTTAACTTTGGCGCCCTGGCGAACGCCACGCCGAAACGGCACCCCTTGAAGTTCGCCTCGCAAGGTGTAGCTCCACTGGTGGTAAGGGCACACAAACTCTTTGCGGTTGCCATGCCGCTCACGGCAAAACTGCATGCCCCGGTGAGCGCAAACGTTTTCAACCACTTGAATGGCGCCGTGCTCGTCACGAACCAACACCACCGACCGCTCGCCGACGACACTGCGCTTGAAATCACCAGGGTTGGGTACTTCGGCCTCCAAGCCGATGTAGCACCAATGGCCGCGATAGAAAAGCCGCTCCAGTTCTCGCCGATGCAGTGCGTCGTCGGTGTAGACCGCAAAAGGAATGCGGCTGGTGCCATCGCTCTCCCATGCGGGTGAGTGCGCGGCGTGGTCTGATGCGTCAACAGTCGTCATTCTGGTGGCTGGGTAAAGCAATCGCTAGCCCTATCGTGCCACGAAACGAGGGGCTGATCTGCTGTTATGGAAAGACCCAAAATGCAGGGCTGTGTCATCCGACCCTAGCGCGCGCGACCTACCCGCAGGGCCGTTTTACGTCACAAGTAGATGCGGCCTATTCGCGTTCTCCCTAATGACGTATGGAAGTAAACGGTTTGAACTACTGGGGCTGACATTTGAACGGTGCCGCCGAACGACGATTCACTCACACGGCTACCCATTTTTAGGTCAAACGACTAAAAACAGTTGTGCTTTTTGCGGCTACCATGACATGATGATGTCTTGGTGCGCCAAGGGATCAAAAATAAAAATCGCAGCGCCGACGAAGGTTGAACTCTACAACCGCGTCATCGAAGGTCTATCAGGGAGCAGTTGTTCTGATTGTATGTATCGATGAAAACCAGACAAGTCACCATATTCTCGGGGCACAAGTTCACTGTGCCCCAAGGCGTCCAACGCATCGATAGCCAGCATACCCATGGCTGGCAACTTCGCTACGCTGGCACTCGTTTGTACTCTGACCACACCAGCGATGGCAGTGGTGCCGCAGCCGCACTGACGGCCGCGACCAAAGAGTTGATGGCGCGGATTGCGACCAATCCTGCACCAACGCGTCTTCAAAGACGACCCAATCACAGCAAGAGCAACAGCTTGCCTGTGGGCATTTCCGGCCCCATCGTGCGTCAGCGCGCCGGCTCGCTGGCTCGCGATTGCAGTCTGTCGGTGTCAGTGCCCCGCCACGGCCAAACGCCGCAGCGACGCAGTGTCTACATCGGCACCGAAAACACCTACACACAGAAAAAGTTCAAAGAGGCCCTGGCCCGCGCGGTTGAAATCCGTCGTGAAGCTGAAGAGGCCTACGAGCGCGACGTGACCGCTGCCAAACGTCGTGACGCCAAAAAGATTGCTGTGATGTTGAAGTCGGCGCCAGTCCGCAAAGGCCCTGCCCCCAAAAAGGTGGTGCCCAAAAAGCCTGCCGTCAAGAAGACACGCGTCTCGGCGAAGAAGCGCTGAAGGCCAAGGTCTTGATCAGGCGCATCCTTGCGCTTGATCGGTTCAAGAACGCGCGCCGAGACGATGGGGTGGCCCCCAAAGTTTCACAATACGCAAACAAACGACCCAGCCTGCGAGTGACCTCGCGGGCTGGGTCTTTGCAATGGGGCTTGTGTCTAACGCGCTTTCAGCCAACCGTCAGCAGAGCACCGCCTGCCCCTGCGGGCCGCACCTCACCGATGGCCGCCACGTCGGCAAAGCCGTGGCGTTTGAAGACATCCATCACGGCGCCGAGCGCCTGCGGGTTGCAGGACACCAACAACCCGCCACTGGTCTGCGGATCGGTGAGCAACGCTTGATCGATGTCCGAAAACCCCTTTGCCAGTGCCACTTCAGCGCCATAGCCAGCCCAATTGCGCTTGGAGGCGCCCGTCACGTGCCCTGCTGCAGCCAGCTCGCGGGCGTCGGGCAAAAGTGGCACCTTGGCCCAATCGATGTGCATGCTGCACTTGGCACCCCGCGCCAGCTCAAGCACGTGGCCAGCCAACCCAAAGCCAGTGATGTCGGTCATGGCGTGCACGCCTGGCAACGCCGCCAAGTCGGGGCCTGGGGTGTTGAGCTTGGTGGCGTTGGCGATCATGCAGGCATAACCCGCAGCGCTTAGCTTGTCCTTCTTCAGCGCGGCAGAAAACACACCGACGCCCAGGGGTTTGCCCAGGACCAACACATCGCCTGGTTTGGCGTCAGCGTTGCGGCGCACGCGGCTCGGGTGAACCAAACCCAATGCCACCAAACCATAGATGACTTCAGCCGAGTCAATGGTGTGCCCCCCCGCAATGGGAATGCCTGCCTCACGGCAAACCGAAGCGCCTCCGTCCAGCACACGACCAATCGTCTGCGGCGACAACACGTTGATGGGCATGCCCACCAATGCCAGCGCCATGATCGGCTTGCCGCCCATCGCATACACATCACTGATGGCGTTGGTGGCGGCGATGCGACCAAACTCAAACGGGTCATCCACGATGGGCATGAAGAAGTCGGTGGTGGCGATCAACGCTTGTTCGTCGTTGAGCTTGTACACCGCTGCGTCGTCTGCCGTCTCGATGCCCACCATCAATTCTTTGGGGATGGGCATCGCTGTGGTGCCCTTCAAAATCTGCGCCAACACACCGGGCGCGATTTTGGAGCCGCAGCCGCCGCCATGCGACAGCGCGGTCAACCGCGGTTCGGTTGGTATCTCAGGTGCGTTCATCACGGCACTCCTTTCTTAAGTGGCGAGCATCACGGCAAACCAGCCCTGCTCGTCGGTCCAGATTTTCACATCCGCAAATCCAGCTTGTCGCAGCAAAGCGGCAAAGCGGTCACGGTCCCATTTGTACGAATACTCCGTCAAAACGCGTTCGCCTGCTTCGAAGTGCCGTTCATGGCCTTGAAATTGCACCACCAAACGCCGTTTGGCCTCCAGGTGCATCTCGATGCGCGAGTGCTCGCGGTCAAAGAACGCAACATGCTTCCACTCGGTCAAGTCAAAGTCACTGCCCAACAAACGGTTCAGATGGCTGAGCACATTCAGGTTGAAAGCAGCCGTGACCCCCAGCGCGTCGTCGTATGCGGGCTCCAGCACGGCTGGGTCTTTGGCCAAATCCACGCCGATCAGCAACGCCCCGCCATGCGCGAGCTTGTGGGCTTGCTGCAAGAATCGCAGCGCAGCATCAGGGGCAAAATTGCCAATGCTTGAGCCCGGGTAAAACACCAACGATGCGCCCTGGTGCACGCTGCTGGGCAGCGACAGTTGCGCTGAAAAATCGGCACCAACGCCCACCATCGCCACACCAGGGTGCTCGCGTTGCGACCGCAGCAGCACGCCGCGAAGGTACTCCGCTGAAATGTCAACAGCAACATAACGTGTTGGTTGTAGCACGCCAAACAAACTCAAGGCTTTTTCGCAATTGCCTGCACCCAAATCGATCAGCGTGAGCGCCGCCCCACACACCCGGTGGGCAGCCTCAGCGATTTCAGGCCCGTGTTGGGCCAGCACCTGAGCCTCGGTTCGCGTGGGGTAATACTCGGGCAAGGCCGTGATGGCGTCAAACAGGCGCGAACCCAAGGCGTCGTAAAAAAACTTCGGGGCAATACTTGCAGGCCGTTGCAAAAGATTCTGAACGGCCTGTGTAACCAATGCACCGTCTTGTACGACGTGGGTTTCAACAAACAAGGGCGAATGGGAGGGGGCAACGTCGTTCATGATGGGCGTCAATGTAGCAGCGCAAAAAGTGGTTTGCTCGTTGCATTGCAAAATGTCTGGCCCTTTCGACCGATTAAAGTTGCCGCCGCCTGATTGACCATCGAGGCTGAACCGAAGCACTGACGACCCCACCCACCATCCATGCCACGGATTGCAACGCTTTTTTCGTACGACTGGGATGCCCAGGGCTTTGCCCGGCAGGCAGGCACGCACGATTTTGATTCGGCAGGCTTCGATCTTTTTTCGTTCCCCAGCAACGCACGGATCGTCGGTTTTGACCTCAACCGCTTTGCCGACCAGCAAGCCGCCCGCGGTCGCAAGCGTGGTTGGGCGGGTGTTGTGTCACACCACGAACAATACGGCGTGTTGGCGGCGGCACTCGTGGCCGAACGCCTGGGGTTGCCAGGCACGTCGCCCACCTCGGTGGTGGCAGCGCAGCACAAGCTTCATGCGCGGCGCGTGCTAGACCGCGTTGCACCCGAGGCCAACTTGGCCTACGCCGACCTGGACGCTGCTTACGGTGGTGAAGTACCTGAGCACCTGTCCTACCCCATCTTTGTCAAGCCTGTCAAAGCCGCGTTTTCGGTGCTGGCCAAACAGGTAAAAAACCGCGAAGAACTGCGTGCGCACACGCGTTTCGGACGCCGCGAGTTGTGGGTGATCAAGCGCTTGGTCGAGCCGTTTGAACGCGTGGCGCAGCAGCGACTTCCCGGCGTCAGCACCGCGCATCGTTTGCTGCTTGAAGACGCTGTGCCCGAAAGCATGCCTCAGTTCAACCTGGACGGCTGGGTCTTTCAAGGCGACGTGCAGGCGCTGGGCATCGTCGACGCCATCATGTACCCAGGCACACAATCGTTCATGCGATGGGAATACCCCAGTCGCTTGGCCGACAGCATCCAGGCACAAGCGCTTGACGTCGCGCAGCGCTTCTTGAACGCGATTGGCTTCAGCAATGGCCTGTTCAACATGGAGTTCTTTTATGACGTGGCGACAAGCCGATTGACGGTGATTGAGTTCAATCCCCGTTTGGCATCGCAGTTCTCTGACCTGTACATTCGCGTCAAGGGTGTCGACCCCCACGCGTATTCACTGGCCATTGCATTGGGCGTTGACCCCCAGACGTTGCCCCGAACAGCGCCTACTGCCAAGGTCGCCACCAGCTTCGTGTACCGTTCATTTTCGGCCGCTGAAACACCACCAGCACCCAGCAAAGCCCAAGTTGCGACCATGGCCAACGCCTACCCGGACGCGCTGCAGTTTTCTTTCCCCAAACACGGGCACTCGCTTGACCGCGATTTCAAGTGGCTTGGCAGCCACCGCTACGGCATCGTGCACTTGGGGGCTCAAGATGAAGGCGCTTTGCGCGACCATTGCATCCGCGCCAGCGCCATGCTTGGGTGGCCCGCCCCTTACGCCGACCAGGCCACTGCCGCCCTACCCCAACGGTGGGGGCACGCGGCCGCCCTGAAGACCTGAATTGTTTAAACCGGAGATCTCGATGTTCAAACGTTTCTTTCGTGTGGGTGCAACCACCTTGATGTTCACCACCGCAATGGCCCTGGGTGGCTGTGCCATGGTGCAGCAAAACCCCTCGTCGGCGCTCAAACCTGTCAATGCCGTGGCCGATGGCAGCGACAGCCGCGTGATTCTCAAGGGGCATGACGTGGTGTCTTACTTCACACAGGGCAAACATGCCCTTGGCACGGCGCAGCACAGCAGCGTCTACCAAGACGTGACCTTTCGCTTTGCCAATGCCGAACATAAGGCCCTGTTCGACAAAGAGCCTGGCAAGTACATCCCCCAGTACGGCGGTTACTGCGCCAACGGCATCGCCTATGGCATCCCTTGGGGCGGCGACGCCGACACCTGGAGCATCATCAACGGCAAGCTTTACATCTTTGGCGGGCAAGGCTCCAAAGACGGCTTCCACGTTGATGCGCCCGGCAACCTCAAGCTGGCCGACCAATACTGGAAGGATGAAGTCGCCGGCAACAACAGCTTCATCCAGCGCGCCAAACGCCTGACCTTCAAGGTACCGCACTACAAGAGCGGTGAGCAAATCGCTAAAGAAGTGGCTGCTGCCAAAGCCAAAAAAAGCTGAATGCAGTTACTCGGGGTACCCAAGCGCTGGTTGACCAAACCCCTCAGCCGCCCGCCAGCCGGGCTGCTTGAGCAATAGGTTGGTCACCATGCCGCCTGGGTCGTAAGTCGGCCAGGGCTGTCCCGGAAACTTCGCTTCATACTGGCGGCGGATCTCGGCCCCTGTTTGGTAGTGGGGAACTTTGTTGACGTACCTTGACAGCGATTGGCCACGCCAGCCGCTGTTCATCATCTCGGGCCACAGCCGATCGCCGTGCGCAACGTTCCAAGCGGGGTCAACCGACCATGCCGCCTTGCCCAGTGAATCACCAAAGATGAAGAGACGCCCCTCGTGGATCTGCCAGGCACCGGGGTCACTGCCGAGCTTGATCGCAAACGCCGCCCCGCTGGCACAAAACCCGCCGTATTGCGGCTCAAACCGCTTCGGGTTGGCCTCGAAGGCGGCCTTGTTTTCGGCACTGGCAAAGTAGTAAGTGCGGTCGGGCAACGACGAACGAATGTCGGGTTTGCCCCGCGCTGGCGCACCTTGTTTGAAGTAGGCCACTGGGTCGTAACCCAACAACATCACCGGCTCACCGCGGCTGTTTGTCACGGTTGCGTAAGGGGTGCCACAACCACCCAGGGCCAGGGCGAAGCCCAACATCAAGAATCCAACAAACCAACGCGTGAGTGCCATGCTGTTGCTCCAATGTTGCTCATTTGCACTTAACGATACACGCTTCGCCATGGGTGCGTGAATTAACGCCCGGCGCGCCCTTGTCGGGCCATTCACCGCCGCCATCGGTGCTAAGTTCTGTGTTGCGGTAACCGAGCCGACGCTGCCAACGAAGAGCAACTCTATGAACTCATCGACAAAACCAAAAAAGAGCAACGCTGGCGCATGGGTTGTCGTCGCCCTTCTTGCCCTGGTTGCCATCTGGGCCTACCGACACTACGACTTGGGGCGATGGCTGTCGCTGGACCAACTCAAGTCGAGCCGCGAAACACTGCTGGCGCTGTACCAAACCAAGCCCGCAGCCACGCTGGCCACATTCTTTGCGGCGTACGTGGCCGTGGCGGCGTTGTCCATCCCCGGTGCCGCCATCATGACCTTGGCGGCGGGCGCCATGTTTGGTTTTTGGACGGGCCTTGTGGTGGCATCGTTTGCGTCGTGCATTGGCGCTTTGCTGGCCTTTGTCGCCGCGCGCTATGTGCTGCGAGACTGGGTTCAGTCACGATTCGGCAAGCAGATTGCGCCGATCAACGAAGGCATGAAGCGCGACGGCGCTTTTTACTTGCTGACGCTTCGGTTGCTGCCTGTCTTCCCATTTTTCTTGGTCAACTTGCTGGCGGCACTGACGCCCATCAAAGCCGCCACCTTTTACATCGTCAGCCAAATCGGCATGCTGCTGGGCACGGCGGTGTACGTCAATGCTGGCACGCAGCTGGCAACGATTCAAAAACTGTCTGATGTTGTCTCGCCCAAGCTGCTGGGCAGCTTTGTGCTGCTGGGCTTGTTTCCGTTGGTGGCCAAGTGGGTTGTTGGGATGGTGCAGCGGCGCAAAATCTACAAAGACTGGGTCAAGCCCAAGAGCTTTGACCGCAACATGATCGTGATTGGGGCGGGGTCGGGCGGCTTGATCACCGCGCTGATTGCCGCCGTCGTCAAGTCCAAAGTCACGCTGATTGAAGACAACAAGATGGGCGGCGATTGTTTGAACTACGGTTGTGTGCCCAGCAAGGCGCTGATTCGCAGCGCACGTTTAGCACACCAAATCAAACACGCCCACGAGTTTGGCGTTAAAGATGCCCAAGGCACAGTCGACTTCCAGGCGGTGATGCAGCGCGTTCACACCGTGATCAAAACCATCGAGCCCCACGATTCGGTCGAGCGCTTCACCAAGATGGGCGTTGACGTGGTGATGGGTCGAGCCACGATCAAAACGCCCTGGTCGGTTGAGATCGTTGACCATCAAAAACAAACCCGAACCCTCACCGCCAAGAACATTGTGGTGGCCACCGGGGCCAGCCCCTTCGTGCCCCCCATTCCAGGCCTGAAGGACGTGGGCTTTGTCACCTCCGACACGATTTGGGAAATGCAAACCCTGCCCCGCCGCTTGTTGGTGCTGGGCGGCGGGCCCATTGGGTGCGAGTTGGCGCAGGCCTTTGCACGACTGGGCTCACAAGTCACGATGGTTGAGATGGCACCACGCTTGATGGTGCGCGAGGATGAAGACGCTGCGGGCTTGGTGTCCGAGGCGCTGCGAGCCGACGGTGTAACCGTGTTGGCAAGCCACAAAGCGCTGCGCTGCGAAGCACCCAACGCTACCGTGCCCCACAAGCGACTCGTCGCTGAACATTTGGGGAAAGAGGTGGTGGTTGAGTTTGACGAACTGCTGTGTGCCGTTGGCCGCGCCGCGCGCGTGACGGGCTTCGGGCTTGAGGCCTTGGGCGTGCGCCTCACCCCACGTAAAACCATCGAAACCGACGCCAACCTTCGCACCTCGATGCCCAACATCTTCGCCGTCGGCGATGTGGCCAGCCCCTTTCAGTTCACTCACGTGGCGGCGCACGAGGCTTGGTACGCCGCTGTCAATTCGCTGTTTGGTCGCTTCAAAACCTTCAAAGCTGATTATTCGGTGGTGCCTTGGGTAACCTTTACCGAACCCGAAGTGGCGCGTGTGGGCTTGTCCGAGATTCAAGCCAAAGAGCAAAACATCGAAGTTGAAGTCACGCGCTACGGCATCGATGACTTGGACCGCGCCATTGCCGACGGCGTGGCCCACGGATTCATCAAAGTGCTGACAGTGCCTGGCAAGGACAAGATCTTGGGCGTCACCATCGTGGGCGACCACGCTGGCGAGATCCTGCCCGAATACGTCTTGGCCATGAAGCATGGGCTGGGTCTGAACAAGATCATGGGCACCATCCATGCCTACCCCACCATGGCCGAAAGCAACAAGTTTGTGGCCGGTGAATGGAAGCGCAAACACGCGCCTGAGGGTTTGCTGCGTTGGGTGCAGCGCTATCACGAATGGGAAAGAACATGAACCACCTCGTCACGCGCCGAAAGGCGCTGATCGCTGCCGCAGCCGCGTCGGCCACGCTGGCCAGCCACTGGGCCAACGCGCAAGCCTTTGACCACAGCCACGCGGCTTGGTCTGGATTGTTGAAGAAGCATGTGGTCTTGCTGGGGGGCGGCAAGGGCTCGCAAGTTCGCTACGCTGGCTTTGCGCAAGATCGCGAGGCCCTCAAGGCCTATTTGACATCCCTGGCAGGTGTCAATAAAGCAGCATTTGACGGCTTCAACAAGGGGCAACAAAAGGCGTTCTTGATCAACGCTTACAACGCCTACACCGTGGAGCTGATCCTCACCAAGTACCCCGACCTCAAATCCATCAAAGACTTGGGGTCACTGCTGTCAAGCCCCTGGAAGCAAAAGGTGGCGCCGCTGCTGGGCACCACGATGTCGCTCGATGGCATCGAGCACGACACGTTGCGCGTGCGGGGCAAATACGACGACCCGCGCATTCACTTTGCCGTCAATTGTGCGTCCATCGGCTGCCCCATGCTGCGTGAAGAAGCCTTCGTGGCCGACCGCCTGGAAGCGCAACTAGAAGAGCAAGCGCTGCGCTTTTTAAGCGACCGCAGCCGCAACCGTTACAGCGCCACCACGCAGAAAGTTGAAGTGTCCAAAATTTTTGATTGGTATGGCGAAGACTTCAAGCTGGGACATCAAGGCATCACGTCGCTCGAAAGCTACCTCGGAAAGTACGCTGCCGTTTTGGCGGACGCTCCGACGGACCGTGACGCCATCAAAGCTGGCAAGGCCAGCGTGTCGTTTCTCGCCTACGACTGGGCCCTGAACGACGCCAAGCGGTAGCGCTGCCCGCATGAAGCAGCTGGTCTTGGTGGGCGGGGGCCATGCCCACGTGCAAGTGCTGAAAGACTGGGTGTCTGCGCCAATTGCGGGGGTCGAACTGACCGTGGTGTCGCCCAGCGCATGGGCGCCCTACTCGGGCATGGTGCCCGGTTGGCTGGCTGGCATTTACGACTTTGAGACCATCAGCATGGATGTTGCAGCCTTGGCGCATGCTGCCCACGCAAGATGGGTTGAGGGCGAGGTGATCTCGCTTGATGCCCAGCAGCAAGCCCTGCACTTGGCAGGCGGCACCTCGATGCACTACGACCTGCTCTCGCTCAACATCGGCTCGACATTGCACCCCCCAGCAGACAAACCAGGCCATTGGCTGTGCATGCGCCCGCTGGGTGAACTCAATACGCGCTGGACCCACCTGCTGTCGCAACTCGCGCCCGATCAAATGAAGCATCGCCGCGTGATCGCTGCAGGGGGCGGCCCAGCTGGCGTTGAGGTGCTGCTGGCGGTGCTGACGAGGCTGCGTGCCCATCAACCCAAGTCAACCTTTGAGGGCCTGCTGATCACGCGCGACAGCAGCATCTTGCGCGAACATGCGCCGGGTGCCAAGCGCAGCATGTTGCGTGAATTGCGCCAAGCAAAAGCGCAGGTGCTGTACAACACCGACGCCACCACGTTTGAAACCCAAGCCGACGACATCGTGTTGTGGGCCACCGGCGCCCAAGCGCATGCGTGGCCAAGTGCCAGTGCACTGGCCGTCGACAGCAACGGTTTTGTGATGATCGACGAGCAACTGTGCAGCACATCGCACGCCAACGTCTATGCGGTGGGAGACTGCGCGGCGTGGCAAACGCCACTGCCCAAAGCGGGCGTCATTGCGGTGCGCATGGGGCCCACGCTGGTTCACAATTTGCGCGCTTCTTTGTTGGGTGCGACAGGCACGGCCTACCGACCCCAGCGCACGCATCTTGCCTTGCTGGCCACGGGCCACCGGACGGCGGTGGCGTCATGGAACCAGTGGTCGGCCCAAGGCGCGTGGGTTTGGCGTTGGAAAGATCACATCGACAGGGCCTTCTTGACGCGCTTCGGCGTTGCAAAATAGCGCGCATGCCCCCGGCGCCTACCGATCAAACCATCTCCCCACCCAAGCCCACCGGCCAAGGGGCCTTGCAAGGCCTGCGGGTGATCGAGTTTGCGGGCTTGGGGCCTTGCCCGATGGCAGGGATGATGCTGGCAGACATGGGCGCCGACGTGATCGTGATCGACCGGGCTGGCACGCACGGGGTAGGCGCCGATGGGCGCGAAGCATCAAGGCCCTCAGCGATCAACCGCCACAAACGCTCCATTGCCCTGGATCTTAAAAATCCCGCTGACGTGGCGGTTGCATGGCGCCTGATCGAAACGGCCGATGCCTTGATCGAAGGTTTTCGCCCCGGAGTGATGGAGAGACTGGGTTTGAGCCCTACCGCGGTTGCCGCGCGCTGCCCCAGGTTGGTGTTCGGTCGCGTCACCGGTTGGGGTCAATCAGGGCCTTTGGCACATGCCGCCGGACACGACATCAACTACGTCTCGCTCACCGGCGTGATGAGCACTTCGGCGCGCAACGGCACCGCGCCGATGCTGCCTGCCACCATCGTTGGCGACATGGGCGGAGGTGCGATGTACCTGGCCTTTGGGGTGGTGTGCGCCTTGCTCGAAGCACAGCGCAGTGGCCAAGGCCAAGTGGTGGACGCGGCCATGGTGGACGGTGTGGCGTCGCTCGCCGCACTGGTGCAGCAAATGCGCGGCGCCCACTACTGGAGCGACACACCTTCACAGAATTTTTTCTTGGGCAGCGCCCCGTTTTATGACACCTTCGTGTGCTCCGATGCGCGGCACATCAGCCTGGGCGCCATCGAGCCTGCTTTTTACGCCGAACTTCTGCAACGGCTGGGACTCGATGATGTGGACCCTCGTGATCAACACAACCGTGACGCTTGGCCCGCGCTGAGGCAACGTGTTGCCGCCACCATCGCAAGCAAAACGCAGGCCCAGTGGTGCCAATTGCTTGAAGGCAGCGACGCTTGTTTTGCCCCCGTGTTGAGCTTTGACGAATCTGCCCAGCACCCGCACATGGTGGCACGCGGCACGTGGGCCCCTGTGGAAGGCGGGGTGCAGCCTGCTGCCGCACCCCGGTTTTCGCGCACCCCAGGCTTGGCGCCCCAAGCTGGCATCACGGTGGGACAACACACCGACGCGTTGCTGGCAGAAATTGGCTTTCCCCCTCGCGGCCGAGGCTAACCATGCAGCAGCCCGTCTTCTTAGACGACGATGACCCGTTGCCACCCACGAGCGAGGCGCTCGGTCCAGGCTCGCAAGCACCAGGCTTGCTGGCCGTGGGCGGCACGCTGACACCAGAACGCTTGGCGGTGGCCTACTGCCACGGCGTGTTTCCTTGGTTCTCTGAGGGGCAACCCGTGCTGTGGTGGTCACCCGACCCACGCATGGTGCTGCCGACCCAGGCATTCAAGTTAACGCGGTCAATGCGCAAGACGCTCAAGCGCTTCTTACTCACACCCGGATGCGAGGTGCGCATTGACACGGCGTTTGATCGCGTCATCCAAGCATGTGCAGCCACGCCACGCCATGGTCACCATGGCACCTGGATCTTGCCGCCCATGGTGGCGGCTTACCAAGCATGGCATCTGGCAGGTGCTGTACACAGCTTTGAAACCTGGGTCGACGGCGCGTTGGTGGGTGGCCTTTACGGCGTGAATTTGGGGCGCATGTTTTTTGGTGAATCCATGTTTTCACACCAAACGGACGCGTCCAAAATTGCATTGGCGGCCCTGATCGCCTTTTGCCGTGCCAACCAAATCCCCTTGATTGACTGCCAGCAAAACACATCGCATCTCGCATCGATGGGCGCCCACGAAATCACGCGTCAAGCGTTTGAAACGCACGTGACGCACGCAGTTGCCCAAACGGCACCCACCGATTGGACCTATCATGCATCCACTTGGCAGCACCTGAACGTTTTCAACGACTCACCCCCTGAGCCCTCGTGACGTACCCCAAAGAGCTTCCCCTGGCGTCGGTGCAGTTTTATGCCACGGCGCCGTACACGTGCAGCTACCTGCCCGACCGGATGGCGCGCTCGCAAGTGGCCACGCCCAGCCACCTCATTCACGCCGACGCTTACTCCGAGCTGGTGGCCAAAGGGTTTCGTCGCAGCGGCATGTTCACCTACCGACCCCACTGCGACCACTGCCACGCCTGCATTCCGCTGCGCGTGCCTTCGGCCACGTTCCGGCCGTCACGCAGCCAGCGGCGTGCATGGGCAGCCCACCAGCGCTTGGTGCCTAGGGTGCTGAGGCTGGGGTTTTTGCCCGAGCATTACCAGCTCTACCTGAAGTACCAATCCGGGCGCCACAACGGCGGTGGCATGGACCACGACAGCGTCGACCAGTACACCCAGTTTTTACTTCAAAGCCGTGTCAATTCACGCTTGGTGGAGTTTCGTGAACCCAGCACCAATGGGTTGGGCCTGCTTCGTGCTGTGGCCATTCTTGACGTGCTTGACGACGGGATTTCTGCCGTTTACACGTTTTATGACACCACTCAACCAGCCAGTTATGGAACGTTCACCGTGCTGTGGCAAATTGAACAAGCCAAATCACTGGGTTTGCCCTACCTTTACCTGGGGTATTGGATAGAAGCAAGCAACAAGATGTCTTACAAGGCGAAGTTTGCCCCGCACGAAGTGTTGGTTCATGGGTCGTGGCAGTTGATCGGGCCCGGCCACTGCGCACCAGCCGACGACGCCCAAGTTGTGGCGCCTCTCAACTAACCTCGAAGCGTTGACGTTCAAGACTCCTTGAAAGCCAAGAACAAAGTGTCCTCGCCCACCGGCCAGTGCCACTCGGGTGCAAGCTTGAAGTCTGCTGTCAGCAGCATGTGGCGCATGGACGAAACGCTGGGGTAAACAGGATGCATCGTCATGCCAGCCCCCCTGGGTTGGGTGAGTCGCCGCCCCGTCCATTGGTAAACCAACGTGTTGGCCACGGCTTCGGTGGCGTGCTTGATGATGCCCAAGCTTCGCTCAGACTTGAACGAATGCGCCATGGTCTTGACAAACTGCTGCACGGTACCCGACATCAATTGAATTTGCCCTCCCGGTCGAAGCACACGATGGGCCTCTTTCAACGTGGCTCGCAAGTCGGTGTACTCGTACGATGAGTAACTCAACACCACATCAAATGACGCATCGCCAAACGGCATGTGCTCTGCAAAACCGTCCACCACGTCAACTGATGGGTACTTGGAGCGCTCACCCAAGATCGGGGACAGTTGCCGGTACACCTCGATGGGCTCCAAACCCACCGCTCGTTTGGCGGTGGTTGCAATGGCAAACAGATTGGCGCCAAATCCGCAACCGATTTCCAGCACCTCTTTGCCTCGGTACGCGGCAACAGCGGTGGCGGGGTGGCTGTTCTCGCCGTGGGTGGTGTGTCCACGCTGCACCCAAAATCGATACTCTCGCAGCGAGTCACCCACCAACTGGCCAAGCGGTGTCAAGCGCCGTCCCCCGTCCAACCATCCCAACTTGACGGCCGTCGCAACGGCGTCCAGCGCGCCCCGAGGGGGCTGCTGGTGCAACGCGATCAGGGCCATGGTCTCGATCAATGCGTGACCGTCGATGCCGAGCAAGGATTCGCGGGCTTGGGCCAAGGCCGGGGGGGTCAAAAGGGGGTTGGCAACTTGCATTGAAGTAGAAGGGGATCGTGAATGACTGCACCGGCAGTCTCCAATCCTACGCGACGGCGCCACTGCCGATTGCATCCAAACGTGCGCGTGATGCGTAGTGATCCGCAGTCGTATACATTGCCACTGCACGCCGTGCCGATCCCCATGACTGAATCGACGCCCTCAAGCACCCGCCAAGACCCTCCCGAGCTGCCCAACCTGCTCGCCCGCGTTGCCTTGGGCGATCGAGCAGCGTTTGCAAGGCTCTACGATCAGGTCAAATCACCACTTTTTGGGGTGATTTTGCGAATCCACGGTGACCGTGCCCAAGCCGAGGAAACTTTGCAAGAGGTTTTTGTCAACATCTGGCGCCGTGCCAGCACCTACGACGCTGATCGCAGTCAACCCATGGCGTGGCTCGTCAGTGTGGCGCGCTACAAGGCCATTGACAGCGTTCGACTGCGCACGCTTGCAACCGTCAGCACCACCGTGGGAGAAGGCGATTCCGACTGGATGGAAACCATACCCAGCGACAGCCTGGGGCCCGCAGAAGCGCATCAGCTCGCGGACGACAAACGCCAACTGATGCGCTGCATGGCCACGCTGACGTCGGAGCAACGCCAAGCCTTGTCGCTGGCCTACTACCAAGGCTACTCGCACACGGAAGTGGCCCAACACTTGTCGCAACCGCTGGGCTCGGTCAAGAGTTGGGTGCGACGCGGCCTGCTGGCCCTGCAGCGTTGCATGGCTGGCAGTTTCAGCGGGGCGGGTCACTGACATGGACTACAGCCGCACTGATTTGGCCAACCGCTTGGCGGCAGACTACGCCCTGGGCACCATGCGTGGTGGGGCGCGGCGGCGCATGGAGGCACTTTTGCCCGCGCACCCCCAGCTTCGACGCGCCGTCATCGAGTGGGAAGAGCAATTGGTCAAGCTCAGGTCCCCACAGGACCAACTCACGCCGTCCCCACATGTTTGGCAGGCCATAGAAAAACGCCTGTTTAACGCACCTGCAGCCACGGCACCCCGGGCTGCTTGGTGGCGGTCGTTGCCACTTTGGCAAACCTGGAGCGCGCTAAGCACCGTGGGAGCCTTGGCCTTGTTATTGACCGTGGGCCGCCCCAACCCGTCCGGTGCACCCATCGTGGTGGTGCTCCAAAGCCAAGGCCAAGGTGCATCCGCCATCAACGCAAGCTTTGTGGCAAGCGTCAGCAGCGACGGGGGGTCGATCGTGTTGAAACCAATCAACCCACTCACAGCGCTGGCACCCGGCCGCGCACTCGAACTCTGGGCGGTGCCTGCGCAAGGGGCACCCAGGTCTCTGGGGTTGCTTCGCGCCGACGGCCAAACCACCATCATGCGTGCACACCTGCTCAAGAATACCAACGCGTTTGCTGTCAGTGTCGAACCCGAAGGTGGGTCTGCCACCGGCGCCCCGTCAGGGCCCATCATTTCCGTGGGGCCATTGCAGCTTTAGCAAAGCATGCCGTGCGTTTGGGCGCCGTGCATTTTTTATCGTGTGCGCGTTTTTTTCCTGAGGTGCATCCGTTTTGTGCTCCCACCCGTAATGAGGTTGTGACGCAGCAATCAATCCACCGCTGCTTCGTACCGGGCGCCCGCCTCGGCGCCTTAACCCATCCAGGAGCACAGAAGTGAAACGTCAACACACCTTGAGCAGCATGGCGCGCGCCATGGCCCCCGCTTTGCTGGTTCTCTCGGGCGCTGCAGCTATGGCGTCTAGCCATCGCGAGGCACCATTCATCACCACCGTCCCCAAAGTCGACGCCACCGACTTCTACATGTTTCGCAGCTATGAGCAAGGCCGCACCGACTACGTGACGCTGATGGCCAACTACGTGCCACTGCAAGACGCCTACGGTGGCCCCAACTATTTTGCGATGGACCCCAACGCCCTGTACGAGATCCATGTCGACAACAACGGCGACGCCAAAGAAGACATCACGTTTCAGTTTCGGTTCAAGAACACCCTGGCCGGCAACGGCGCCGGCGTGAACCTCACCATCGGCGGCAAGGCAGTCAACATCCCGTTGATTCAGGCAGGCCAGGTGGCCAATGTCAACGACGCCAACTTGCAATTGGCCGAAACCTTCACCGTCAACGTCATGCGAGGTGATCGCCGTGCTGGCTCAACCACTGCCGTTACGCAAACCGGCACAGGCGGTGCGACGTTCAACAAGCCTGTCGACAACATCGGCAAAAAGACCATTCCTGATTACGCAGCCTACGCTGCCAAGCACATCTACAACGTCAACATCCCTGGGTGCAACACACCCGGCCGGATCTTTGTGGGTCAACGCCAAGATCCATTCGCGGTTAACTTGGGCGTGATCTTTGACTTGGTCAATGCGCCCGTTGCCGTCATCACCGATCCCGCCTTGATTGGCGCCGCACCCAACATCATTGGCGACAAAAACATCACCACGCTGGCGGTGGAAGTTCACCGCAGCTGCCTCACCGCCGATGGTGACGACGTGATCGGGGGATGGACCACGGCCAGCCTTCGACAGGCCCGATTGTTGAACGGCAAACCCGCCAGCGGACATCAAACCAGCGAACGCGTGGGCGGCGCATGGACGCAGGTGTCGCGATTGGGCATGCCCTTGGTCAACGAGGTGGTTATCGGCCTGAAAGACAAAGACAAGTTCAACGCCTCCAAACCATCGGGTGACGCACAGTTTGCCGACTACGTCACCAACCCCACGCTGCCTGCTTTGCTGGAAATCGCGCTGGCCCTGCCCGGCGTGGCCCCAACCAACTTTCCACGCACCGACTTGGTCACCACCTTTCTTACAGGCATCAAGGGTGTTAACCAACCCCGCACCGTCACGCCGTCCGAGATGCTGCGCCTGAACACGGGCATTGCGCCCGTGCCGTTTGCGCAGCAAAACCGCCTGGGGATTGTTGGCAACATCCTGGCCAGCGGCAGCGACAACGCCGGCTACCCCAATGGCCGCCGCCCCAAAGACGACGTGGTTGACATTTCGTTGGTGGCTGTGATGGGTGGCTTGTGCATGGCCAACGGCGACACCAATGCACTGGGCTTTGGCACCGCTTGCAAACCGTCGGCCGTGCCCCTGGGCGCGACTGCGTTTCGCCTGCACGACGCTGTGGACCAAGCCGTGGTGCCCTTGCTGCCCGGCTTCCCTTACCTCAACACGCCCCTTGGTGGCACCAACTGAACGGGGGCCTGAATCATGAAAGCCAAACTCTTTCGTTGGTTGCCGGCCATGGCACTGATCACGCTTGCGGCGTGCAGTGGCAAAACCGACGACCCCGCAGCCGGTGGCATCCCGGTGGCCACCGTGGTCGACTACAGCAACTACGTGGGCTCCCGCAGCGACGACAACACGGGCGAACCTCTTGAGGTCGACGACGTCATGCCACCCACATCAGAGACTGCCGAGCCCATCGACGTGCAGCCGTAAGCCCTTGGCACGCGAGACACCAAACGGTGGCTCGCGTGCCAATTTGTGCCCACCTCACTCAACCCCAGGAGACACTGCCATGAACCCTTTGAAACCAATCCACCCAGCCCGTAACCTAACAACCATGACGCTTGCCATCACCGCCACGCTCGCACTGGCAGCATGCGGGTCAACACCCTCCAAGCCCATGGCAGCGCCGTTTTCGCAAGCCACGCTGGCGGCGGCCGTGCAAGTCCCTGCCGGCCATCGGGTTGCGCTCGAAACCGTCGGCAGCGGCGACATCACCTACGAGTGCCGTGACAAGAAGGACGCCGCAGGCCAACACGAATGGGTGTTTGTGGGCCCCGCCGCCAAATTGATGGCGCGTGACGGCTCGGTGATCGGCCGCTACTTTGGCCCACCTGCCACTTGGGCGGCCAACGACGGCTCGGCCATCACTGGCGCGCAAGTGGCCGTGTCGCCAGCCCAAGTGGGATCGATTCCGCTGCAACTGGTCAAGGCCAACCCGGCATCGGGCGCGGGTGCGATGCAAGGCATGAGCTACATCCAGCGCGTGGCCACGGTGGGGGGTGTCGCACCTTCGGCTGCATGTGCGGCTGGCAGCGTGGGGCGACGCGAAGTTGTGTCGTACCAAGCCGACTACATTTTTTGGAAGCCAATGTGACTTTGTTGGCCTGATGACGTGCGCCGAACGCTTGCGGCGCCATGTTGAAGCCATGGTGGGCTGTGGTGCCTGGGGATTTCCCTTGCTTTGAATCCAAGCCGGCACCGTTGGCGTATCAACCATGTGACCATTGCACGGTCGAACGTTCATGACAAGGCACCCTTGCAACCCCTTGCCCCCATTCATCGAGACACCGCCCGCGCGAAAGCCGGGCGGCGTACAGGTGGGTCAGTGCGTGAACCAGCAGTGGTTTGTGCGGCGAAGGCCAGTCTTCCTGCTGAGACGAGCCCCATGACGTCAAACGCCACGGATGTCGACCCCTGGCGCCCATCGGATGGCTGGGTCGAAGGGCCCTTCGGCGTCACCGCCGTTTTGCCCAAGCGCGCGCTGGTGCCGGGGTTCGCACAGCACCTCGCCACCCCCGAACTGCGAGGCGGATGTGCCGTCGAGACAGACAACGATACGGAGCTGCTTAGCCTTCTGAACGCCGTGATGCAACACGACCAGCACGCCTTTCACGTGCTGTACGAGCGGACGGCCCCCCGTGTGCATGCCCTCGCCCTGCACTTGACGCAGATTCCCGAACTGGCCGAAGAAACGGTCGAAACGGTGTTTTGGCAAGTATGGCGTGATGCACCGCGCTTTGACGCGTCCCGTGGGCGTGTGATGGCTTGGATCATGGTGATTGCACGCACCCGCGCGTTTGACGCGATGCGACGCGAACGCCGACACGGCAATCAGCGCGCGGATGACCTTGAGAACATGACACCGATCGACGAAGCGGCGCACCCCGACCAGTTGCTGTCGCTGGTGCAGCGCGACATGCGTCTGCACGGCGCTCTTGCGGTGCTGCCTGTCCTGCAGCGGAAGCTGATCGACATGGCTTTCTTCAATGACTGCACGCACGAAGAAATCGCCACGCAGCTGCAGATGCCACTGGGCACCGTCAAGTCGCACATTCGGCGCACCTTGATGCAACTGCAAACTTTGCTGGTCACCGCGCCATGAACTCCAAACAAGCGCCCATCCTGCCTTGGTGGTTAACCGAGCGCATCGGCAACGCCCTGCCGCCGTCGGCTGCCGACGATGCATTGGCGCGCGTGGGTCGAGCCCTGCAAAGCCGCACGTTACAAAGTGCCAACCAAGAAGCGGGCCTGATCACAGTGCGAGCGGCTGACACCCCTTGGACGGCTTGGGCAGACGGGTTGCAAGGACGCGAGTTGTACCGCTGTGCATCGGCTCAAAACCTTCGGCCTGGCGAGCCCACAGCAGTCGAGCTGTGGCACTTGGACGCGGGCTTTGAAGTGTCATTGCCGGTTGACGACGCGCACGACATCGAGTGGCTCTTGGTGCGTGGCGCCATCGAATTGGACGGAAGGGCTTACAACGCCATGTGCGGCGTGCGCGACGCGCACGGTGTGCGCGCTAAACGACTCCGAAGTGTCACCGGTGCCGTGCTCTACCGCCGTCTGGGGGTCGCCGACCAAACCGGTGCCGCAACCCTGATGAGCACCCTGGCAGCGCCCCGTTGGGAGCCCATGATGGAGGGCGTGGAGCGCCTGCCCTTGTGGTCTGATGGGGTGCAAGAGGCCTACATCATCCGTGCGCGCGCAGGCGCTGCAGCGCCTGCCCACCATCACGTTCTCGACGAAGAATGCCTGGTGCTCGACGGCGAGATGTACTTTGGCGACCAATTGATGCGCGCTGGTGACTTTCAACTGGTGCCTGCCGGTTTTGACCACACCATCATCGAGGCCGCCACCGACGCCCTTCTCTACCAGCGTGGTGAAGTAAAATTGGGCTAACTTGACCAACACGGGGCGACCCCATGGCTGAGCCCATCCCAGACAAGCACTTCGAACGGGCCAAAGCCGAATTTCTCGCCGGGCTCCAACGTCATCAGGCGGGCGACCACAACGGTGCCGAGCTTCACTATTTGCGCTCGCTGGTGGACTTGCCCGGACGGGCGTCCACGTTGACCAATTTGTCCGCCGTGCAGCTTCAGCTGTCCAAGCCCAAGGACGCCCTGGCCAACGCTGACGCCGCGCTGGCGGCGGAATCCAACAATGCTGAGGCGATGTTGCATCGAGCGACAGCCTTGGCGCAGCTCGGCCACGCGCCACAGGCATTGACCGCGTACCAGCGCCTGCTCACCCTCAACGCCAGCCACGCTGGTGCGTGGAGTGCTTGCGGCAGCTTGCTGCGTGAGATGAATCGCTTGGACGACGCCGCCCAAGCTTTTCGCGAGGCCTTGCGCCACGGTGCGGACGCATCCATGATGGCCTTCAACCTTGCGGCGGTGACCAACGCACCCGCCCCCACAACGGCCCCCAAAGCTTATGTTCAAGGCCTGTTTGACCATTACGCTGACTCCTTCGACACGCACCTCGTGGACCAATTGCACTACCAGGCACACCGTCGTTTGGTCGACGGGCTCGTGGGTGCCATGCCGGGGCGAACGTCTGTCTCAGCGCTCGACTTGGGCTGTGGCACGGGCCTGTGTGGACCCCTGGTTCGCGCCTTGACGAAACACCTCTGCGGCGTTGACCTGTCACCCCGCATGCTCGAACAAGCGCGAGCGCTGGGCGTGTACGACCAACTTGAGTGTGCCGACGTGGTTGACTTTCTAAGTCAGGCCGACACACGCTTCGACTTGGTCATGGCGGCCGACGTGTTCATCTACATCGGCGACTTGGAGCCGGTCTTCCACGCGGTTCGCCGCGCCATGGACCATGGCGTGTTCTGCTTCTCGATCGAAACCTGCGAAGACAACAGTGAGGGCTTCCGGCTCACGCCAAGCCTGCGCTACGCCCACACAGCCAATCACTTGTGTCGCTTGGCTGTAAAACACGGTTTTGACGTCATCGCCATGCAGCCTGATCGGGTGCGGGAAGACCAACAAACCAACGTTGAAGGGCTGTACGTTTACCTGCGCGCCCAGCCGCGAGATGCGTGGCAGCAAGCTGCACCCTAGAATTGGCGCTGTCTGCGCCAATCGCAGCCACCAGCAACCCCTCCTTTGTCAATGCGCAGCCGTCCATGCAACCCACCACCAAACCCAAGTGCCCCAATTTTTCGTCTGGGCCCTGCGCCAAGCGACCAGGTTACGACGTCAACGCCTTGCAACTGGATACCCTGGGTCGATCGCACCGGTCCGCCCTGGGCAAAAAGACACTGAGTCTGGTCTGCACCGAAACCGCCCGGCTGTTGGGCCTGCCCGAAGGCTACCGCGTGGCCGTTGTACCCGGCTCTGACACGGGTGCCATTGAAATGGCGATGTGGTCCTTGTTGGGGGCACGCGGCGTCGACGTGCTGGAGTGGGAGTCGTTCAGCGCGGGCTGGGTGACCGACATCGTTAAACAACTCAAACTACCCAACGTCCAGGTGCGTCAAGCCGACTATGGCGACATCACCGACTTTGACGCTGTCAACTTTGACAACGACGTGGTCTTTGTTTGGAACGGCACGACGTCGGGCGTGAAAGTCCCGAGCGGCGACTGGATCCCCGCCGACCGCAAGGGCCTGACGCTGTGCGACGCCACGTCAGCGGTGTTTGCCATGGAGCTGCCGTGGGACAAGCTCGACGTGGTGACGTATTCATGGCAAAAAGTGCTGGGCGGTGAAGGTGCCCACGGCATGCTCATCTTGAGCCCCAGGGCGGTGGCACGTCTGGAGAGCTACAGCCCTCCGTGGCCCATGCCCAAGGTGTTTCGGATGAAGTCGGGTGGCAAGGTCAACGAAGGCCTGTTCAAAGGCGAAACGATCAACACCCCGTCGATGCTTTGCGTCGCCGATTACCTCGACGCGCTGAAATGGGCCGAGAGTGTCGGGGGTACACCTGGCCTGATTGCACGCAGCCAAGCCAACCTGAGGGTGATCGAAGACTTTGTCGCAACCCACCCGTGGATCTCGTTCTTGGCCAAAAACCCAAAAACACGCTCCAACACCAGCGTTTGTCTAACGGTTAATTTAAGCGAAGATCAAGTCAAAAAAATGGCCAAACTGCTTGAAGCCGAAGGCGTTGCCTACGACATCGGCGCTTACAAAGACGCCCCACCGGGGCTGCGCATCTGGTGCGGCGCCACGGTTGAAACAACCGATGTGCAGGCCCTGATGCCTTGGCTTGAATGGGCCTACCAGAAAGCTGGAGCGACGGCCGCTTAAACCCACCATGTTCAAAATCAAAACGTACAACCAAATTTCGGTCAAGGGACTGGAGCGATTCCCACGCCAGAGCTACGAGGTCGGCAGCGACATGGGCCACCCTGACGCCTACTTGCTGCGCAGCCAGAAGCTGCACGGTGCCGACGTACCCAAGTCGCTGATCGCAGCAGCCCGTGCGGGCGCCGGCGTCAACAACGTGCCTGTGGCCGAGTACAGCAAGCGTGGCATCGTGGTGTTCAACACCCCTGGCGCCAACGCCAACGCAGTCAAAGAGCTCGTGGTGGCAGGCATGCTGCTGGCCACGCGCGGCATTTTGCCAGGCATGGCTTACGTCAACAGCCTGACGCACATTGCCGATGCGGGCGAGATGTCGACACTGCTTGAAAAAGAGAAGGCTCGCTTTGCGGGCGGAGAAATCAAGGGCAAAACGCTGGGCGTGGTGGGCTTGGGCGCCATCGGCTCGATGGTGGCCGACATCGCGCTGGCCATGGGCATGAAGGTGGTGGGCTTTGACCCCGCCCTGTCCATCGACGCGGCATGGCGCTTGTCCAATGAAGTCACGCGCATGGAAAACCTGCAGTCGCTGTTGGCTCGCGCTGACTACGTTTCGCTGCACGTGCCCGCCATCGACGCCACCAAGCACTTGATCAACGACGACGCACTGGCCCTTGTCAAACCTGGCGCCATTTTGCTTAACTTTGCGCGCGAAACGATTGTGGATTCGGCCGCCGTGTTGCGTGGCCTGTCCGAGGGCGGGCGCCTGCGGGCCTACGTGTGCGACTTTCCCGAACCCACCCTGCTGGGTCACCCCAAAGTCATCGCCATGCCGCACATCGGGGCCAGCACCGAAGAGTCCGAAGAGAACTGCGCAGTGATGGCAGCCAATCAGCTGATGGACTACTTGGAAAACGGCAACATCGTCAACGCCGTCAACTTTCCGAGCGTCACCATGGGCCGTGTCGACGGCACCACCCGCATCACCTTTGCCAACGACAACGTGCCTGGCGTGCTGGGCAACGTGCTGTCGGTCTTGGCCGACAAAAACGTCAACGTTGTCGACATGGTCAACAAGAGCCGCAGCGACCTGGCCTTCAACATCATTGACGTGCAGGGCAGGCCAGACGCCGCCGTGGCAACAGCCATTGGCGCCGTTGCCCACGTCATTCGCGTGCGGGTGCTAGGGGCCTGATCGTTACTTCCAGCGGTGGATGCCGACGCCAGGCGTGAAGTTGGTGACGCTCACGCCCTGCGTGGTCAGGGCCGCACGCAGTGCCGTCATGTCGTAGCGAAACTTCGTCATGCCCATGTTGACGCCCGCCTTCGCTTCGTTGTCAACCTGCGGATGACCGTACACCAACGGGAACGCATCAACCCCATTGAAATTGGTGATGGGGATGGGGCTTGAGACCGACACCCCGCCAATACCGTTGTCCAACACAACGTACACGGTAGGGTAGGTACCACGATAGTCCACCGCAAAACCATACGTATCGTTGGTACTGATGTCAGCGTATGGGGTAAAAGAGCCGCTGTACGAAACAAGCCTCAAGAAAGGGGCGCCACCAATCGAATTGATCGACATCGACGCGGGTGTCAATGGGTTGGGTGGTGTGGGCCAAGCGGTGCCCTGGTAGCAACAGTAGGGGTCAATCTGACCGGCGCCGGTGATGATGCCGTGCCCCACGTTGCGTCGCTCACCGATGCGTCGGGTTTCAAAATACCTGAACTCGCCTTGTTTGATACCTGCGTTGGTGCGCATGCCGCGCTTGTTGCAGATTTCAGGCTCACCGTAGACGGCGTCGGCGAAGATGCCGACGCGCTGCACACAATCAGGGTTCACATCCGACGTAAAAGCGGCGTCCAACCCCGTGCGAGAAACCACCACACCAGCGCCTGAGCCGGTGCCTTTGACCAGCAAGGTTCGCAAAGGGAGCGTGGTGTTGCCTGCCAGTTGGTGTCCGTCCTTGACGCCATCGCCGTTGCTGTCGGCCACCTTGGGGTTAAAGCCCAAAGCCGCTTCAGCGCCATCGGCGAGGCCATCGCTGTCGGTGTCCGGGTTGCCCGGATCCAATGCGAGTTGCTTTTCTTGATCGTAGGACAGCCCATCGCCATCGTCATCGGTGTTGGTTCCACTGGCCAGCACCTTGATGTTCCACAACAACTCAACATACTGACCCGATGTTGGATCGATCATGCTGGCGATGATTCGCTGCTGGCCAAGCGGCAAGCCGTTGATAAGGGTTGAAGTGAGGTTCAGTGACGTGCCAGTCGCAAGCAAGCCTCCTGCATTGTTTGTCCATCGAACTTGCGATGCGTTCGCGGCGCTCGTCGTGACTTGCAATCGAGTGCGAAACGGCTTGGTGTCTCCTTGACGAATGACCACCTGATCGTACCCAACACGCCTGAAGGTAGGCAATGCAGCCACGCCCGCCGCGCTGGGCCATTGCAGGATCAATCCGCGGTCACCCTCAAATTGCCGCAATCGCAGCGCCTCCAAAACGCTTGCAGGCGAGTAGAGGAACGGTCGATTCACAACACTGCTGCCGGTGTTGATCGTCACCCGGGCACCCACCGAGCCGTAACCCATGCCGTACGCCCAAATGCTGAGCGCGCCGGATGTCGTCTCCAACTGCTGCCGACTAAGGACACAAGGCGTGTTAGCAGCCATGCCTGGGCAAGCGTCGGGGTTGCCACCGGCGGGACCCACCACATAGACGATGGGGTACTTGTTTCGGAAATCCACCGCAAACCCAAAAGTCTCTGCGGCTGCGCCAACCGTTTGGTAAAGGATCGACCCACTGGCACTGGCTGAAACAGTCCCTGCAAAATCCACCATCAAGGAATCGGCACGGGGACCAAAACCATCGTTGGTCGGCGGTGTTGTTGGCGCCGTACCGCTGATGCCCATGGCGCTTCCGGACGACGTGGCGCGACGAGCTTCAAAATAGTAAAAGCTGTTGACCCCCTGCCGGATCTCTACGTCGGCGCGAACGCCCGCCCATCCCGCGCCCGTAAAGCAAGCTGACATGCCGTTTGCACTGACGCTTGCGTTGACGGCAGCAACACCCACTGGCACCACAAACTTGGTCAGCGATGTCGTGGCCGGTTGCGGGTCTATGCACGTCGGAGCTGGAGCTGGAGCTGGAGCTGGAGCTGGAGCTGGAGCTGGAGCTGGAGCTGGAGCTGGAGCTGGAGCTGGAGCTGGAGCTGGAGCTGGAGCTGGAGCTGGAGCTGGAGCTGGAGCTGGAGCTGGAGCTGGAGCTGGAGCTGGAGCTGGAGCTGGAGCTGGAGCTGGAGCTGGAGCTGGAGCTGGTGCTGGTGCTGGTGCTGGTGCTGGTGCTGGTGCTGGTGCTGGTGCTGGTGCTGGTGCTGGTGCTGGTGCTGGTGCTGGTGCTGGTGCTGGTGCTGGTGCTGGTGCTGGTGCTGGTGCTGGTGCTGGTGCTGGTGCTGGTGCTGGTGCTGGTGCTGGTGCTGGTGCTGGTGCTGGTGCTGGTGCTGGTGCTGGTGCTGGTGCTGGTGCTGGTGCTGGTGCTGGTGCTGGTGCTGGTGCTGGTGCTGGTGCTGGTGCTGGTGCTGGTGCTGGTGCTGGTGCTGGTGCTGGTGCTGGTGCTGGTGCTGGTGCTTCACCAAACACCTCGCAGTACTTCACGGCGCCCGGCGCAGGGTCTACCCCGTCAAACCAAGCGGCTGTGCATGTCACGCCAATATTTTGGTTGTACGTGCCTTTGTAGTACCAGCCAGATGTCGGGTTGCCAAACCTGAGCTGCCGAACATTGCCGTCGGCAAACGTCAACGTGGCGTTTTGATCACCGACCCTCATCCATGTTGGTGCTGGTGCTGGTGCTGGTGCTGGCGCCGGTGCCGGTGCCGGTGCCGGTGCCGGTGCCGGTGCTGGTGCAGGTGCAGGTGCAGGAGCTGGAGCTGGAGCCGGAGCCGGAGCAGGAGCAGGAGCAGGAGCCGGAGCAGGAGCAGGAGCAGGAGCAGGAGCAGGAGCAGGAGCAGGAGCAGGAGCAGGAGCAGGAGCAGGAGCAGGAGCAGGAGCAGGAGCAGGAGCAGGAGCAGGAGCTGGGGCTGGGGCTGGGGCTGGGGCTGGGGCTGGGGCTGGGGCTGGGGCCGGAGCAGGAGCCGGGGCTGGAGCAGGAGCCGGTGCTGGGGCTGGTGCTGGCACCTGTCCATCAACGTAAACCTCACAAATCTTCGGCAACGTGGGCGCAGGGTCAACGCCATCAAACCAGGATGGTGCGCAACTGATGCCAAGGTTCTGGTTGTAGGTTCCTTTGTAATAAAAATCAGCGTTCGACGTGCCAAACCGAAGTTGACGAACGTTGCCGTCGGGGAGCACAACCACTGCCCCTTGATTGGCCAAGAAAACCCATCCCGGTGTGGGGGGCGCCGTTGTCACTTCAACGGCAACACTGCGCGTGCCCCGTGTGCCGTCAGCAAGCCATGTCACATACTCAATGACGTATGTGCCGGGTGCCAAAAAGGTGTGCGCCAACGTGGTGGCGGGTTGGCTGGCACGCCAACCACCTACAACGCGCGTGGTTGCGCCGTCGCCCCAAACCACCTCGCTGGTCGTGGCGTCTTGCGTCACGGGCACCACGGTAATCATCTGCCCGATCGCCACCAAGTACGGTGCGTTGGCGTTGGACGAGTTGATGAACAGCGAAAAATCCCGAGACGTCGAACCCGTCGGCGCAGCCAACGCGCGAGCGTCCTTGATGGACTCCGGAGGCACAGTCGAAAGAACCGAAGACGGTGCCTCATCATCACCACCACCACCGCACGCTGTCAGCGATAGGACCGCGACAAACAGTGGGGCAAAGGATGAGGGGATCGCGCTTCGTTTCAGTTTTTTCACGGCTATTCCAGGAGTGCTATTCAGGCAAACGGCAGCACTCTACTGAGCCTTGACCCTCTGCTATTGCCAGTAGATACAAGCACAAAGCAACGCACAGCCCCTCACTTGAGAGGTGAGCGTTCAAATTGCACGGTCAACAGGTCGGGCGGAATCTTAAGGGCTGGACAACCGTTGTTTTCAGGCGTCTCGCATCATTGGCCACACTATTTGTATCAATTTACATCTGCGCTGCACTTTCCACGACAACCAACGCAAAACAAGCAACGAAATCTCGCGGTCGGTTAAATTCCAACCAAGCACCAAACATGCACGGGTGCCGCATCACTTCGCATTCAAGAGGATCACCCAATGACCCACTTCCTCCCACGCGCAAGCGCCTGTTTTGTCGCTTTGGCGATGCTTTGGACAACGCAGCAATCCGCACATGCCCAGACGTACCCCAACAAACCGCTGCGCTGGATCGTCCCAAGCGCGCCCGGCGATGGTTCGGACATCACCGGGCGCATCGTCGCGGAACGGTTGTCGCGAGAGCTTGGCGTGCAAGTTGTCATCGACAACAAACCCGGCGCTGGGGGCGTGCTGGGGTCAGAGGCAGCGGCTCGCTCACCAGCCGATGGCTACACCATGATTGTGGGGAACGCAGGCTCGCACGGCATCAACGCCGCGATCTACACCAAACTCAGCTACGACGTTGCACGCGACTTTGTGCCTGTCGCCATGATTTGCAGCGCCCCCAACGTGATGGTGGTCAGCCCGGGCACCCCTGCGCGCTCGGTGGCAGAGTTTGTGGCGTACGCCAAAGCCAATCCGGGCAAAATCAACTACGCGTCTGGCGGCATCGGCAGCAGCTCTCACTTGTCGGCTGAATGGCTCAAAAGTGTTGCTGGAATCGACATGACCCATGTGCCGTACAAAGGGGCAGCCCCAGCCGTCACGGCCGTGCTGGCCAATGAAGTCAATGTGATGATTGGCAATCTGCCGCCGTGGGTTGCGCACATCAAGTCGGGCCGAGCGCAAGCGCTGGCCGTTACCACTGCCAAACGCCACAGCGGCTTGCCCGAGGTTCCAACCCTGGGAGAGACCTACAGCGGCTTCGAAACAGTTGCTTGGTTTGGCCTGCTGGCACCAGCAGGTACCCCCAACGCCACCATTGAGCGGGTGAACCAAGCCGTCAACACCGTGCTGGCCGACCCCGATGTGCGTTCTCGCATCAGCGCCACGGGGTGTGAGCCCAACCCAAGTACACCCGACGTTTTTGCAACGCGCTTTCAAGGCGACATCGCACGCTGGAAAAAGCTGGCAACCGAACGCAACATCCGAGCTGATTAGGGCCTGTTTACACTAAGGGAGTCGGATGCGTTGCCACCAGAAAGGGCGCCGGCTAGGCGCAAAACGCAGCAAGGGCCCTGCCCTTGCGAGGCTTTGCAACGACGCTGGCGCCCTTTCTGGTGGCAACCCTTCGGGAAGGTGCCTGTCGCGGCGCACTGCGGCGTTGCGAGGCGGGGGCAAGGCGGACGCCTTGACCCCGCCTCGCGCCTTGCAGCGCATCCGCGGCAGGCACCTTCGCACCGACTCCCTTAGTGTTAACAGGCCCTAAGCGCCACCGCCATGCCGTTGTCTACGCCCATCGCGGCCGTGCGCTGCGAAGTCCTTAACGTTTCACCCAAAACCAACTGGACTTTTGCCTGCGTCGAGTTGGCCGATGGGCGAAGCGCCTGGGGTGAAGCGTCGCTCAACGCGTGGGAGCCCATGCTGCGCGCTGCCATTGCAATGCTGGGCGATAACTTGCGCGGCGTTGCGCTGTCGGCAGCGTCTGCCGCCCTGCCCGTGTCGCCTTGGTCACCGGGTGGCTTGGTTCAGGCCACGGCCATCAGTGCGGTGCAGCAAGCGCTGTTGGAGCTGATGGCCGATGCGCAGCACCAGCCATGGCACGCTCCATTGGGGCCACGCCAACGCAACTCCGTTCGTGCCTACGCCAACATCAACCGCGCCACCATCGACCGACGGCCTGAAGGCTTTGCAAGCACTGCACGTCGTGCTGCCAAGCAGGGCTACACCGCCTTCAAAGCGGCACCTTTCGACGGCATCACACCGGCCAACTGCACCACCGCGTCCAGCCGCCAACGCATCCAGCACGGCATCGACTGCGTGGCTGCCATGCGGGACGCTATCGGCCCCAGCGCACGCTTGATGGTGGACTGCCATTGGCGCTTTGACGAGACACGTGCCCTCGAGGTCTTGGCTGCGTTGTCAAAGCTGGGGCTGCACTGGTTCGAATGCCCCCTGCCAGAAACACCCGCACACCACGCGGCCATGCAGCGCGTGCACACAGCCGCGCTTGACCGTGGAGTGATGTTAGCGGCCGCAGAAACGCAGATCGGCACCGCTGGGTTCCAGCCCCTGTTGGATGCAGGCCTCTACGACGTGGTCATGCCAGACATCAAGTACTGCGGGGGCCCGTGGGAGATGCTGCGCATTGCCGAACGCGCCCAGGCTGCGGGGGTTCAGTTTTCGCCGCACAACCCCACCGGACCCATCGCCTCGTTGCACAGCCTGAACGTGGCCACCGTGGCGCCAGCGTGTGACATGATTGAGCTGCAGTTTGACGAGACACCGCTGTTTGACGCGTTGCTGCCTGGGCAGCATCCGACGCTTAAAGACGGCGCGTTCGCCATGCCTCAGATGCCTAACCTTCGACTGGCGCTCAATGCCGAGGTACTGAGGCAGCACCCTTTTCAATCGGTGCCGCATGGCGTGGAAGCACTGGCTGCAGGGTAGTGCGAGCCACTGCAAGCACCCCCAGCCCGAGCAAAAATGCCCGCAGCGCATGGCAGGTTTCGTTTTCGGACGTTGGGCTCGCTGCGTAGGCATACCTGCTATTCATGCCGTGCTATTCATGCCGTTGCCGTGCAGATGCTGCGGCGTTACCATCACGGTATGTGTGGGCTTTCTACGGCTTGGTCGAGCCCCCTGCCCAACCAAAAACCCTCTAGAAAGCTGAACATGAACCGTCGAATCACCATCGCCCGTTTGGCCTTGATCACCACCTTGGCCCTCGGGGGCGCTGCCCCTTCACTGGCGCAAGAGGCTTGGCCCAGCAAGCCCGTCCGCATCTTGAGCCCCTTCCCTGCCGGCGGCACCAGTGACGTGATGGCACGCATGCTGGGCGAAGCTTTGAGTAAAGAGTTGGGGCAGCCCTTTATCGTTGACAACGTCGGGGGCGCCGGGGGCACCATCGGTACGCTGCGCGCGGCCAAAATCAGCCCCGACGGGTACACGCTGCTGCAGTCGGGCGTCGGGCAAAACGCGGTGGCCCATGGGTTAGACCCCAAACTAGGCTACGACTCGATGAAAGACTTCGTGCACATCGCGCAAGTGCACTCGGGCCCCAACGTGTTGGTGGTGAATGCCGGCACACCCTTCAAAACCTTCAAGGAGTTGGTGGAGTACGTGCGCAAGAACCCGGGCAAGCTCAACTACGGCTACACCCACGCGGCTTCCGGGCACATGGCGATGGAGCTTCTTAAACAACGCGCCAGCGAATGCGGCAAGGGCCAAAAAGACTGCAATGGCTTCTTCATGGTGGGCATCCCCTACCGCGGCGGTGGCCCGATGATGCAAGACTTGCTGGGCGGCCAGATTCCGTTGATGTTCATCAACCAAGACACGGCCCTGCCGCACGTCAAGTCGGGCAAGCTGCGGGCGCTGGCGGTGTCAAGCCTCGCGCGCAACCCACTGTTTCCTGACGTACCCACCATTTCTGAGAGCGGCTTTGCTGATTTTCAGGCGCTTTCTTGGTCAGGCATCTCGATGATCAAAGGCACGCCGCAACCCATCGTTGACAAGTTTGAGGCCGCCGTGCGCAAGGTGATGACGTCACCCGAGATCAAACAACGCCTTGAGTCGGTGGGTTTTGTGGTGCCGCAGCCAGGTGCCAAGCCTTACAACGACTTTGTGCAACGCGAAATCAACTTGTGGACGAAAGTGATTCAAACCGCCGGTATCAAACCACAATGATCACGGCTGCACGCCCTGACGGCGGGCAAATGGCGCCTGGGGTGACACGGTGACCCTCGCGGGGAACAGCATCACCTGGGTTAGGGTCTCGTCCTGCTGTGTGCCCTTGCCCACGCCCATCAGCGATGCCAAGGTGCTGACGGGTCGGCAGAAGCCGATGACCGAGGTGGTGGTGTTGGTAGCCGAGGTTCAGAGCCGTGACGGCCATGAAGGTTTGGGTTTCAGCTACGCCAAACGCGCCGGTGGCCCCGGCCAGTACGCGCACGCGCAAGAAATTGCACCCGCACTGCTGGGCGAAGACCCCAACGACATTGCTCGCCTGTGGGACAAGCTTTGCTGGGCTGGCGCGTCGGCGGGCCGCAGCGGGTTGGCCACCCAGGCGATTGGCGCGTTTGATGTGGCGCTGTGGGACATGAAAGCCAAACGCGCCAAGCTGTCGCTGGCCAAGTTGCTGGGGTCACACCGCGAGTCGGTGGCCTGCTACAACACTTCGGGCGGTTTTTTGCACACGCCTCTTGACCAGTTGCTGCGCAATGCCGAGGCTTCACTGGCACGGGGCATCGGTGGCATCAAGCTCAAGGTGGGTCAACCCGACCACCAACTGGACGTGCAACGCGTTGAGGCGGTGCGCAAGCACTTGGGTGGCGACGCCGCCTTGATGGTGGACGCCAACCAGCAGTGGGACCGCACCACCGCGCGGCGCATGGGCCGCATCTTTGAGCCCATGCAGTTGGTGTGGATTGAAGAGCCGCTCGACGCCTACGACCACGAGGGCCATGCTGCGCTGGCGGCCGAACTCGACACCCCCATTGCCACCGGCGAGATGCTCACCAGTGCCGCCGAATGCAGCGACCTGATTCGCCACCGCGCCGCCGACTATGTGATGCCGGATGCACCGCGCGTGGGTGGCGTCACACCGTTCTTGAAAGTGGCCGCGATGGCCGACAACGCCGGTCTGATGTTGGCCCCACACTTTGCCATGGAGCTGCACATTCACTTGGCCGCCGCCTACCCCAAGGAGCCTTGGGTAGAGCACTTTGAGTGGCTGGAGCCGCTGTTCAACGAGCGCATGGCAATAGAAGCGGGCCGCATGCTTGTGCCCACCCGGCCAGGATTGGGTTTAACGCTTAGTGAGCAGGCCAGGGCATGGACGCGCCAAACGTGCGAGGTGGGCGTCAGGGCTTGAGTCGCTTGGTGACTCGTTGTCAAGCCGCCCTGCAACCCCCAGCCAAGGACACGTTGTGACCATCGCCCCACTCACCATCCTCATGCATGCCAGCGACAACGTCGCCATCGTGGCCAACAACGGCGGCTTGGCGGCTGGCACCACACTCCCCTCAGGCTTGCAGCTACTGGACCGCGTGCCCCAGGGCCACAAGGTGGCGTTGGTGGACATCGCAAGCGGCGGCGCGGTGATGCGCTACGGCATCGCCATTGGCCACGCGATCAAGGCCATCCCGGCAGGCAGTTGGGTGCACGAAAGGCTGTTGCAAATGCCGGCCGCCCGAGGCTTGCAAAGCCTGCCCATGGCCACAACCCAGGCGCCGACTCAGGCAGTGCTTGAGGGTTACACCTTCATGGGCTACCGCAACGCCGATGGCTCGGTGGGCACGCGCAACATCCTGGCCATCACCCAAACGGTTCAGTGCGTGGCTGGCGTGACAGACTTTGCGGTGCAACGCATCAAAGCCGAGTTGCTGCCTTTGCACCCCAACGTTGACGACGTGGTGGCCCTCGAGCACAGCTACGGCTGCGGCGTGGCCATTGACGCCCCTGACGCCGACATCCCCATCCGAACCCTGCGCAACATCAGTCTCAATCCTAACTTTGGAGGCGAGGTGATGGTGGTGAGCCTGGGATGCGAGAAACTGCAACCCGAGCGATTGATGCCGCCTGGCAGTTTTGCCATCGTGGATGAGCGACAGCCCACGGCACCCAACACCGCGCCGCTGGACGTGGTGCGGCTGCAAGACGACGCTCATGTGGGGTTCATGGCCATGGTTGACAGCATCGTCGCACAAGCGCGCGTGCACCTGGCACGACTCAATGCACGCACCCGCCAAGCCGTGCCAGCCAGCGAACTGGTGGTGGGCGTGCAGTGTGGAGGCAGCGACGCTTTTTCGGGCGTAACCGCCAACCCAGCCGTCGGCTTTTGCACCGACTTGCTGGTGCGCGCAGGGGCGAGCGTAATGTTTTCGGAGACCACCGAGGTGCGTGACGCCATCGACCAACTCACCGCCCGCGCCAGCAGCCCCGAAGTGGCGCAGGCACTGGTGCGCGAAATGGCTTGGTACGACGCCTACCTGCAGCGCGGCGGCGCCGACCGCAGCGCCAACACCACGCCGGGCAACAAACAAGGCGGCTTGTCCAACATCGTCGAGAAGGCGATGGGGTCGATCGTCAAGTCGGGCACTGCCACCATCTCGGGCGTGCTTGCCCCCGGCGACAAGCTTCGGCGCAAGGGTCTAACCTACGCCGCCACACCCGCCAGCGACTTCATTTGTGGCACCTTGCAGCTGGCCGCCGGCATGAATTTGCACGTGTTTACCACCGGACGCGGCACGCCCTACGGCTTGGCCGCCGTGCCCGTCATCAAGGTGGCAACACGCAGCGACTTGGCGCGGCGGTGGCACGACTTGATGGACGTTAACGCTGGCACGATTGCCGACGGCACTTGCACCATCGAGCAAGTGGGGTGGGAGCTCTTCCACTTGATGCTGGACGTCGCCAGCGGACGCAAAAAGACGTGGGCAGAGCACTGGAAGCTGCACAACGCCCTTGTGCTTTTCAACCCAGCGCCCGTGACTTGATCAGGACAACCAACTACGGTGTCACGACCAGCGTTTCGGGTTTGTTCACCACCGTCCAGGTGGTGTTGACGACGGTGGTTGAGCTCCCGTTGCGAACAGTCACGGCGGTGTTGTAAGTGCCTGGCGTGGTGGTCTTGCCGTAGATCGTTCCGGTGCTTGGCATGATGCTGACGCCTTTGGGCAATCGAGCAGCGCTGTACGTCAGTGGCAAGCCACTGGGGTCAGTTGCTTGCACTTGAACCCCAATGCGATCACCTGTCGTCACCGTCGCGCCAACAACAGGTGCCACCACGGGCGCGGCGTTGCTGGCCACAGGGGCAAATACAGCCGTGTAAACCGGCGCAGTGGCGGCGCCATCAGGAAGCACCACTTGAATCTCGCGCGTGACGGCGGAGGACGCACCTTGCCACCCCACAAACACAAACCCAGGTGCAGGTTGCGCGGTCATTGCCATCGTTACGTTGGGGTAGTAAGACCCTTGCCAAGTCGATTGGGTTGCAAAGTGCGTGCGCAGGTCGAGCGTGTTGACCTTGACACTGCCCTGGCCGGCCGCACTCACGGCGACGGCGATGGGCCGCGAAGCACCCAGTGCAAAGTGACTGCGCGTGTGAGCATCTTGCATGGCAACGCGTGCCAGTGCAAAGCTGCGAATGCGGTCCGCATGCCCCTCCCATGTCGTCACACTGCCCAGGTTGTAGGTGCTGTAGAAGTGCGGTACGTAGGGCCGCATCTCTGACATCATGACATCAAGGCGCGTCGTCATGTAGCTCGCATTCAACGTGCTGTTTGACAAATCAGCCACGACGTTGATGAAGCGGTCCCGAAACGTTGGGTTGCGCAACAACGAGTTGATGATTTCCGAACCGATGCCGCCCAACAGGGGGTATAAATTGTCCTCGATCCTGGGTGCTGAGCCATCGAACGGTGGGTTGGGCGCCAGGCCCTGAGGCAACCCAAAGGCGAAGTCCAAGTCGTGCGGACGCCAGTTCCAACGCCCATCAAACTCAGGGCTGCGCCAAATGTGCTGGTTGTGCCAAGGCCAATCGATGTTGCCGACGAAGAAGCTAAGTGCCCAGTCGTGCGCAAGGCTATCAACGTTGAAGAGCTGCAATGCCTGCGCATAGTTGGCCGGCACCGTCATGTCGTTGTTCACAACGAAATCGCGGGCAGCGATGTAGCGCGCATGCCCCTCGGGTGAGCTGGGGTCATCGGCCACAGAGCGATCGTCTTTCATGAAATCGACGTTGTCGTTGTCACCACCCAGGTTCGACTCGATGAGGCTCGGACCTTCGCGCTCGCGCAAATCGAAGAGCCCCTCGTAGCGGCCATTGATGAACATTGCCACCGATGACGATGACGAAGTGATGTTCGGCCCAGCCACGGCCAAGCTCTGGGCAAACTGGTCACGCAAGTGCGCACCGTCGCCGTCGTTACCCCCGTTTCTCAGACGAAACTTCTTGACCGTCAGCACGGTGGGCTTTTCGGCCCAAAGCGGAACCGTTGTGCGAACACTTTTGGCGCCCAAGGCATCGCGGAAAGAGAAATTCAGGCCAATCGTGTGCCGCGAAAGCGAACCGATGCTGCCTGCAACGTCCGACTCCAGGTCTGCCTTGACCAGACGTATGCCGTCCCGTTCGAACAACTCCAGCGGCGTCTTGAAGTACACATCCTTGTTTTTGGCGCGATACAAAAGTTGATCGCTTGGCGTCATGGTGACAAACGCCATGCGCTGTTGGGCGTAGCGCGTGGCTGCGGCGCTGTCCACCACGTAGGTCCATGCGTCGGAACGGCTGGTCAGCGACCCCACCGCAAAACTGGCAGCCCTCAACACTTGCGAAGTACCCATTGCCAGCGGCGCCGAATACACGGCCGACGCCGCGTTCGGCTCGCTGCCGTCAACGGTGTAGCGAACCGTGGCACCCGCAGGGCCTGCCAGCGTTACCGTCGGCGCCGAGGCGTACACACCCGAGCCGACATCCGCTGTTGGTGCTGGCAGCAAGGTTGGCGCGGCTGCACCCGTGTTCGCGCTGCCAGGCGTCGGGGTGACGCAATGTTGAAATCCTGCCGCTGCCGAGGCGCTTGGAACACGGCAGAACGAGGTGTCAGTGCGTTGCGTGGGAATCGACACTTCGTCAATGCGAACGCCAGCTGCCACACCGTTGGGAGCTGTCAAGAACACGGTTTCACCACCGTTGTCAAGGTTGAACGACGTGTGCATGGATGTCGCTGCGGTACCTCGGTCTTTCTTGGACAACCAAACACGCAGGTGTGCACCTGGTTGAATGGTTGTGCCAACAGGGAAGACCCAGCGGAACGGTGTGTCTGCTTTGTTGCTAAGCCCCCAGCCGGTCAATGTCACCGTCTGCGTGCCAGCATGAACCAGCTCAACCCAGTCACTTGGATCACCCTCTTCATCCAAGGCGCCGCGAAAATTGGCGACATTGACCTCGTTGATGAAGACGCCACGGTTGTCGGTGATTGCAAAGCCGGGCGTCGTCACAACACCCGAAGAACCTTCACCGCTGCCGGGGCCACCACCGGTGGTGTCGACGGTGCCGTAGTAGCAGCGTTTGACGAACCCGCGTGCTGGATCACCAAACACATCGTTCGTGCATGCAATCGACGTGACGTTTGTGAAGTTTCGTTGCAGCGACTGCGTTGTTGATGTGGAAGAGACGCCATAAATAACGGCGTAGTCACCGAGCGCTGGAAGGACACAGACACTGCCCTCGTACGCACAAAGTGTCCAAATGAGATTGCCAGTTGGGGGTACGCCTGACCCGCCGGTCCCGCCCGTGCCAGCACCACCATCTGAATTGACAGTCAGCGTCGCTGGGGCACTGGTGACGGACCCCGCGCCGTTGGTGATCACCACCGTGAATGATGCCGGGCTACCTGCATCATCCGCTGTGGTGGCATGGGCGAGCTGGGATGCGTTTGCGCCCAGCAGCGCGACACCGTTGCGTGACCACTGGTAGCCAAGTGGCGTGCTGCCTGCAGCGGTCACCGTGAAGACTGCATTGCCGCCCGCCGTCACCGTCATCGACGTCGGCTGCGACGTGATTGTCGGGGCCACCACAAAGGGCACAACCGACAAGGTCGCCACCTGTGACGCAACGGTCGCCGTTGCGTTGGTGGCCAACACGCGAAACTGCGCACCGTGTTGGGCCAAGTTGGTTGCACCTGTGGTGTACGTGGATTCGATGGCGCCACTGATGGGCGTCCATCCTGCTTCGGGGTCTGCCGTTGCCGCGCCGCGTGTTTGCCATTGATAAGTCGGCGCGGGACTGCCAGTGGCGCTGACGCTAAAGCTTGCTGTTTGACCGGCGGCGACACCAGCATTCGAGGGCTCCAGAGTGAAAGCAGGCGCGACATTCGAAGCTGCGCTGTTGGCCTGCGCATAGAAGCATCGTTTAACAAAACCTGGTGCTGGGTCGCCCAGCAGTGCGTTCGAGCACATCACCGACGTTACGTTGGTGAATACTTGAGTGGAGAACTGCGTGCTTGACGTTGAGTCAACACCATAGCGAATGGTGTAGGTGCCAAGCATGGGCAACGTGCAACTCTGATACTCGCCTCCACAAGCTACCCACGTGGTGGCAGTTCCGGTTGTCCCACCTCCGGTCGTCCCGCCGCCAGTCGTTCCACCACCCGTTGTCGTGCCCGACTCCTCGCGGTAGTAGCAACGTTTCACGAAACCCGGCGCGGGGTCCCCGAACACTTCATTGCCGCATGAGGTGCCCGTGGCGTCAACAAAGTCCCGGGTTGCCAATTGCGCTGTGTTGGTGGGGCTGGTGCCGTAGGCAACCGTAAAGTTGCCGCGGGTCGGAAAGGTGCAGCGACCGTACTCTTGCGCGCAAGCAATCCAATTTGCTGCAGTCGAGCCCGTGCCACCTCCGCCGGTGGTTCCGCCACCTGTGGTGCCACCACCAGTGGTGCCGCCCGACGTTTCTCCTTCCACCGTGCGCACAAAGCATCGCTTGTAAAACCCAGGCGATGGATCACCAAATGTCGTGTTGTTGCAAGCGACGCTGGACACGTTGGTAAACGTTTGGACAGTGCCCAAACCAGAGGTTGCGTCAACACCGTAATGAATCGTCACGGTGCTTGGCACCGTGAAGCGACACACACCGTCTTCGGTGGCGCATTGCGGCCATGTGACATCACCAGGTGCTTGTGTTCGCACATCGCGCAAACGATTTTTGTCCCGGTCCAAGGTCCACACCACGACCGCTTGGGTCAAGCGTGACACGCGTCCAATCATCACCGATCCTTCCACGCGCGCGTCGGGTACTTCCGCCCATGGCTCGCCCGGCATCGCCACCAACAAGTGCGGGGTCTTGCCTGCCTCGCTGGCGGCGTTGTCAAAGGGAACTTGAATCTCAAACTTTCCGGCGTGACCCAGGGGCGTCATGCTGTGAACGGCCCCGGCAGCACGCGTTCCCTGCGGAAACGCCACGGCACCGCCTGCATCGCGGGTGATGCGAAGTGTCGGGGAGCCCATGCGGTTGAAGGTCGTACCGTCTGCCGCGTTGTTGACGCGGCTTAAGCGCCCGCCATCGCCATCGGCAGTCACCAATGACACCGTAGCCGTTGGATCTTGGGCTGCACTTGACGTGACGCCCACGTCCCCACCACCGCCTCCACAGGCACCAAGGGTGACGACCAGACTGGCCAACATCAACTTCAACGACAACAGGCGATCGCGCATAGAACCACTCCAACGTCGTAACAAACGACAGCGTGGAGGGAAGTATTCAAATTTCAGGAGCGCGCGTCATCGAGTGCTCCGGGGGTTCCACCGCGTTCTCGTGGGTCGCCAGCGTGAACAAGTCACATGGGCGTTGTGTGGAAGCCATCAATGGTCCTTGTTAAAGGCGTGTTGGTGGGTGGCCAAACGGACTTGGCACTGCTGATTCAATCGGGTGGGCTCGCCACCCTGCAAAGCAAACCATGACCCGATTTCGTGCTCCAGTTCACTGCCGACGCCAAGCGAAAGCGCATTGGCAAGGTTGAGCAAGGGTCGGCTGCGTCCTACATCGCGATGCGCGGTGTGCTGACAGTTGGCTTGCGCTGAGGTTTCTAAAGTCCTTGCAACGGCTCGAAGCGCTTGCGTCGCTGCCCACTTGCAATCCCACCCAAGGACAACCCATGGCTGCCAAAAAAAACTCGCCCAGCAACGTCAAAGCGCTTCCAGCGGCGGCGTTGAATTCGATGCAACTCGACATGAACGCAATCGATGCGGCGCGACGCAGTCTTGATCAAGGCGCGGTCACGCCCAACTACGGCCCTTGGCGCAAGGACGTCATCAAGCTGCTGAACGATTCGTTGGCCACCGAACTGATTTGTGTGCTTCGTTACAAGCGCCACCACTTCACGGCTGCGGGGCTGGAATCACCCAAAATTGCCGAAGAGTTTCTCGTTCATGCCAACGAAGAGTCGGGGCATGCGGATCGTCTCGCGCAGCGTATCGTGCAATTGGGCGGTGAGCCCGATTTTTCACCTGATTCGCTAACCAAGCGCAGCCACGCCGCTTACGACGACTCGTCCAACCTCAAGGCGATGATCAAAGCCAATCTGATTGCCGAGCGTGTGGCGATTGAAACCTACAGCCAAATCATCGCACTCGTCGGCGACAAAGACTCGACCACACGGCGCCTGCTTGAAGACATCCTGGCCGACGAACAAGAACATGCGGACGAGTTGAAGGACTGGCTCGCCGTCGACTGAAATGACTGCCATCGCCAGCCTTGTGACTTTTTAGCGCACGCCAAGCGCATCGGCGACTCACAAACCATGTTGCACCCTTTGTTGCGGCTGATGCTTTCGAGGCCAGACTTGCTTGCCGACCATGCGGGCAACTACGTCGAGTTGGCACGGGTCAGTGCGCGAACGGTAGCCGAAGCATGGCGCTCACGTCTCGTGGGCTGGGTGCTGGCAATAGGAGGCACCTTCCTTTCGCTTGTGTTCTTGGGCGTGGGCGTGATGCTGCACGCCAGTGCACCCGACTCATCCACGATGGCTTGGTACTTCTGGGCCGTGCCCTTGGCGCCTGCGTGCCTCGCCACCTGGGGGTTTTGGATGGCGCGGTCCCGTGGTCCCAGCACGCCTTCAAACGCCATCGTCGATCAACTCAAGGCCGACTTGGATCTACTCAAGGGTGTCGTGTGACCCGCGATGACGCTGTGGCGCGTATCGAGGCCACTCGAGCGTCGATTCAGATGGCGCTCGGCATCGTGGCACCGCAAGCGGACAGTCCACCGAACGCACCAAACGCACCAAACGCCCCTGACGGAGAGCTTTCTGATCAAACGCCTTTGCGATCAATGACGCAAAGCGTCTTGAACGGGTGGCAACGACACCCAGCGCGGCCAGCGTTGAGCATCGCAGCTGAGGTCATGCGGCAGGTGTTGACGCCCTCGGTGAGGGCTCATCCACTGGCCGCTGTCTCCTTGGCCTTGGCGGGGGGGGTGGCCATCGTTGTCTGGCGACCATGGCGCAGCCGCGTGGCAGCGCTCGCGCTGGCTTCGGTCAGTGCACAACTGACCCGCGCCTTGTTCAAAACGCTGGCAAACCCAGGGTTCATTTCCGCCGTGGCCGAAGGATTGGCGACGGCGCCAAAGCGCGCCGCGCGCCATCGTCCTACGTTGCCGCGTCGTTGAAGCTGACACATCCATGGCGCCCCTCTGTCTACAGTATTGACAGGCCAAGTGGGCAAGCGAGTGACGCCAACCCAACAGCCACATACCGACCCAACCGACAGGAGAAACCTCATGCACTACCGAGCCACCCTAACCACCGCTGCCATTGCAGTGTCACTTCTAAGTCTGCCTGGTTGCGCCGTGACGCGCGGCCAAGAATCGGTGGGGGCCTACATCGACGACACGGCCATCACCACGGCGGTGAAAGCCCGATTCGTTGAAAACAAAGACGTGGATGCATCAAGCATTCGCGTTGAAACACTCAACGGCACCGTGATGCTTTCAGGCTTCGCCAAGAACGCAACCGAACGCAGCACCGCTGAAACGCTCACCAAGAAAGTGAACGGCGTGAAAGCCGTCAAGAACGAAGTGGCACTGCGCCCTTAAGTGCAGGCAGCCTCTCTTCATCTTCTCACCCTAAACACCGAAGGAATCACCATGAACTGGGACCGCATTCAAGGCGACTGGAAGCAACTGACTGGCAAGGCCAAAGAACAGTGGGGCAAGCTCACCGACGACGATTTTGACGTCGTTGCTGGCCGCCGCGATCAATTGGCGGGCAAGATTCAAGAGCGGTACGGCATCGCCAAAGAAGACGCCGAAGCGCAAATTGCTGGGTGGGAGCGTTCGGCCACCGACGCGTGGTTCACCACAGACAAGCCCAAGTCCTGAACGACGACCCCGCCGCTAAAAGACGGGCGGGAGAGGCAGCAGCCAGCTTTGGTCAAACTGCCGTGCTTGTCCATTGCCTCGTCATCCAGCGCGGAGCAGCGTCTGGATGACGTGATCGAAGAGGCCAACTCCAAGCCCCTGCTCAAAAAGGGTTCAATTTCTGGCCGAGTGAGCGGTCGCCGACTATAAAACTGCCCACTTGTTACACGTTGACCAATTGATTACCTGAATCTGGACCATCACCCCCAAGGTTCAGTGGGCCAAGAGCCCTTAGAAGGGCCGGGCAATCACCCCGGGCCACGATAATCAAGTCAGCCCTCTTCCCTCACAAAAACAAGCAATCTTTCGCGCTGCCCACATGGCGCATGTTGTCCCGCGTGAACCGCGAAGGACAACAGCGGGCAGTTCTGTCGGGGCTCCGCACACGTGATCAAACATCGTGCGCACCAAGGATAAGAACCGTCATGCGCCGCCCTATCGCCACCCCCGCCCTGGCAACCACCCGCCTGGGAGTCAGCGTGTACCCGTCACGCGGTGACGCCCCCATCATCCGCATCGGCCCCTACACATTGCGTTTGGTCTTTTTGCCAAAGGCAAGCATGCCCGATCGCAGGCGGCTGTCGGTTGCCTCGGTCGAGCACGGTCTGCTGGCCGTTCGCAACGACTTGACGGGCGAGCGACTGGCCCATGCCTTTTTGCAAGCACTGATCAGGCTGGTGCACTACAGCCGCGGCTGCCAACAGGGCTGCGTGGAAGAGGCTTACACCCACGCCTTTGCCACCGGCATGGTGGAGTTTGCCCAGCGCAACCCCGGCGTGTGGCTGTGGTTCAACCGCTTGTTGGATCGACTGACGGGCCACAAACATAACTACACAGGTGTAGTAAGTGGTAGCAGCACCAAAATTCCGCCACCGCCGCGCGAATTTGTGGTGGCTGGCCAGCGTGTCACGCTCGAAGCCATCAACGCCCGCGAAGCCGGCAGCGCCTTCGGCTGGTTCTTCTACAAAGAAAGCCGGGCACGACTGTACGAACAACTCAACGGCGTGAACCTGGCCGTGGTGGCGGTGCACGAAGTGACGCACGCCGTGCACTGGCACGGCGGCGTGGGCGATGGCAGCGCGCACCGCGACTTTGTGACCGCGCAATCACGCCACTGGCTTGACTTCATGCTGGGCAACCCCGAGGCTTGGCGCTGGATGGCCTACTTGTTGTCGCACGAAGCCCATGGACGTCGCGACCGAGTCGTTGCAGCAGCGCCGCGAAGCCGAATGCTTGCCGCCTGAGCATTTCATCGAGTGCGCTTGGTCGGGGGAGGCCAACTCTGTCGCCCGCAGACCTGCAATCGGTTCCTTGGGGTGGTGGGTTGGGGAACGTGACGCTGCCCGCGTTGGTGCATATTGACAGCGTAACGTAAGCGCAACGCAAGCGTGCATTGGTCGGCATCAAGCGCGACGCGGCTTTGGCTGCAGCGCCCGCCTCAACGCACAAACTGATCCACATAATCGGCGCCCAAACCGCAGGCCTCATAGTGCCGCCGGCACATCTCGATTTTGGTGAACACGTCTTCGTAGCCCGTGTGTTGCCCTTGGGCGTCCATGTAGACCATGGCGCCGTGGATGTTAAAAAAAGTGATCATCTCGGGCGCGCCACCCGCCGCCTCGTCAACCACCAGGGTGTGAATCTCGCCGGGCGGCTCGTACACAAACGAGCCTTCGGTGGCAACCCAGTCGTGCTCCACGTAGCGCCAAGACCCTTTGATGACGTAACCCGTCACCCACGAGGGATGAATGTGTCGCGACAGCACACCCGACTTGCGCACCCGCAGCAGGTTGCACCAACTGCCCGTGACGGTGTTGAGCAGCAGCGGTCGGAACCAAACGTTTTCGGCTTGCAGCACCCACACGCGCTCGTCGTCGGGGATGGCGGTGACAGCGATCTCGGCGCGGATGCCAGGCAGTTGCGTGATCATGGTGCCAATCCTTGTGCTTCAGGCAATGAGGTAGCCGCCGTCCACGGGCAGCACGACACCCGTGACGAACGCGGCCCATGGTGACGCCAAAAACAACGCGGCACCCGCCACGTCTTGCGGGGTGCCCCAGCGGCCCAGCGGCGTGCGCGCAACGATGGTGTCGCTGCGGTCTTCGTTCTGGCGCAGCGCGTCGGTCAGCCGTGTGGCGATCCAACCCGGTGCAAGCGCATTGACGCGGATGCCATCAGCAGCGTAGGCAATCGCCAGCGACTTGGTCAACTGCGCCACGCCACCTTTGCTGGCCGAATAACCCGGCACCAAGCCACCGCCAAAGAAGCTCAGCATCGACGCCGTGTTGATGATGCAACCCCCGCTGGCTTTGAGCAACGCTCGCGCCGCACTGCAGGTGCGCATGCTGCCGTTGAGGTTGATGTCGAGCACCGCCGCAAACACTTTGGGGTCGTGCTCCTCGCCGCGCCGGATCACACCCGCGCAGTTAACCAGCACGTCCAGCGCAACCAGGCCGGCAAACAGCGAGGCAACGGCGTCGTCGCTGCGCACGTCCAGCACGTGCAACGCCACACCGCGCAGCGTGGTGTCCAAGCGCGCAGCATCGACGTCGACGCTGGTTGCACCCGTGGCACTCACCTGCGCACCGCGCTGCGCAAAGGCCGCCGCTATGCCAGCCCCAATGCCGCTGCTGCCGCCCACCACCAAGACCTTGCGGCCGCCAAAAAACTGCCCTTCGTCGCTCATGCCTGATCCTTGCGCGAGTTGTTGACCTGCCGCCCCACCGCAGCCAGCGCGGCATTCACCCGCGCCGCCGTGGGGATGGGGTCAACGGCGCCATAACCTTCGGTCGACAGCGCGGCCGCTGCGGCAGCGTAACGGCCCGCACGAGCCAAGTCGTCACCCGCCACCAAACGCGCCACCAACGCACCCCCAAAGGTGTCACCCGCACCCGTGGCGTCCACGGGGTTGCAGGGGTGCGCAGCAATACGGTGCCGCTGGTGCGCGTCGGCCACGATGGCGCCCTTCTCGCCCAGCTTGAGCGCCACGGTGCGCGCGCCTTGTCGCAAGCAATGATCCACCAGTGCATCGGTGTCGGTGATACCCGTGATCGCAACGATGTCATCGTAGCTTGGCAGGCACAGGTCGCATCGCGTCAGCACCTCACCCATCACCGCACGGGCGCGGTCGACGGACCAAAGTTTGAGTCGCAGGTTGGTGTCAAAGCTCACCGTCACGCCGGCGCTGCGGGCCATGTCAATGGCTGCCAAGGCGGTTTCGCACGCGGTGTCTGAAATCGCCAGCGAGATGCCCGACAGATGCAGCACTTTGGCGGCCTCGATTTGCGCTCGAGGCAAGTCGGCCGCTGTCATCCGGCTGGCCGCCGAACCCTTGCGAAAAAAACTGAACTGATGCCCGTCGGCGCCATGCGTCACAAAGTAGATGGCAGTGAACGCCTGGGCATCGGTCTTCACACTGCGGTGGTCCACGCGCTCGGTGTCCCACAGCTGGCGCAACCACTGGCCATAGGGGTCGTCGCCCACGGCACTGACGTAAGCCACGCGCCCGCCCTGCCGTGCCGCCGCAATCGCAAAGTTTGACGTGTCGCCCCCAAAGCCCTGCAGGTACAACCGCCCACCACCTTCGCCAGTTTGGTTGAACTCCACCATCGGCTCGCCGAGCGAGACGATGTCAATGGTTTGCGGATTGCCCATCAGATTCATTTGTGCTCTCGGGGCCTGCTGGCACACCAAGCGCACGGTACTGGCAACGTTGGGTAGCGCCGCCTTGTGCCCTATCACGCTGTCAAGGCTTAAGCGTAAGCACGCGGTCGCGTCGATCTGCCCGCCACTGGTCACCCGATTTGGTCTCACGCACCCCACCCGTACCGTCCTTCTTCATCACGTACCTGACGGCACCGCACCCAGCCATGTGAAACACGGGCGTCACGGTGATGGTCGTATCGGTTTGTTCGACCGTGGCTGGCATCGATGACTGCTGGCATTGGTCTAACAACCCTGCGAACAACTGGAACGTGTATTTTCCGCCCTTTTCTTGCAACGTGATGTGCCCCATGGCGGTCGGGCCCTTGTCGTTGTAGGCTTGGTAGTTCCAGGTTTGGGCTACGGCAGACGACAGGGCGGTGAAACCAAGGATGAACAGGGTCATCTTGGCGGTCTTGAAGCATCTCATTTTCACGGCCTCCGCTATTCCATTGGTTGCGGTCGTTGAATCCTACAGCGCCGCAGGTTGAAATTTAGGCGACTGGTTGCACTTGAGCCAGAGCCGAAGGGCACTTGGCAAGTCAATGGCGAGATTGCCGCCCAGGTGCGGCCTGCTACTGAGGGTTGGGGGTCGGTCCGATGCTTGGGATTGATCGCCATGCTGTGTTGGCGAGACGTCCTCGTGGGCATTAGACTGCCCCGCATGCGACGCTTGGCGGTACTCACCACCTTCGAGGGCGACTGGCCCTTCACCAAACGACACCCCCACGATGGCGACAAGGTCGCGGCGGCCTTGCAGCCGCTGCGCCCAGACTGGGCCTTCGACACCTGGCCCGTCAGCCAAGACCGATGGCCCGACGATGCCCTGGCCTACGACGGCGTCGTGATCACCGGCAGCCCGGCATCGGTCAACGACGACAGTGCCTGGATACGCCGCCTCGAACAGCTGGTGCTCCATTTGCACGCACACAAAAAGCCGCTGCTGGGCATCTGCTTCGGGCACCAGGTGATCGCCAAGGCGCTGGGCGGACAAGTGAGCACATCGATGGCAGGCCTTCGTGTTGGCACCCTCACCTCCCAAATGCACCACCATGCTGCGTGGATGCAGCCGCCACAACCGACGATGACCTTGTACGCCGCGCAGGAAGACCACGTTGTGGCGCTGCCGCCCGGCGCGCAAACCTTTGGCGGGGACGCGGTCTGCCCAGTGACCTTCTATGCCATCGGGCGGCATGTTTTCTGCACGCAATGCCACCCCGAGTTTTACGCTGCGTTCATGCAAGACTTGCTGCACGCGCTGCCCGAACACATGACGCCCGAAGCCCATGCGCGCGGCTGCCTGCAGGTGCTCGAGCCGGTGGACTCGGCCGTGGTGCGAGGCTGGATCGTGCAGTTCTTCGACCAGGCCTTTGGCGGCCTGCCTGATCACAAAAGCAGTTAGCGCAGACCGACCAGCGCTTGCCGGGCGCACTCGATGCCCTGCTCAAGCACCTGGCGCTTCCAGGCATCCGTGTCGACGTAGAACGCGTCACGCAAGGTCTGGCGGATGCGGCCAGCCAGTTGCGGGTCGGCCTGCGGGTGGCGGTGCAGCCAATGCTCGCCACGCAAAGCGAACATCATGTCGGGCAGGGGCAGCGTGCCAAACTCCAGGCAGATGCCCGTGTACTGGGCCTGCGGGCACTCGCCGTCGACCACGTTCTGGATGGGACCCGTCATCGGGATGCTGCTTGAGCTGCCAGCCTGCACCGAGGTCACCCCCGCACCCCACCAGTGGCGCGCCCGTTGCAGTGCCGCGCCGGTGTCATGGCAAGCCAAGATGCGTTCACCAACCCCTTGCGGGCCGAGGCCCGAGTGCAGATCGATCCATGCCAGCCGCTGGCAATGGCCCGCATGGCGCCGCAGCACGTCCCGAAAGACGCGGTGGCTCCAGGTCGGCTCATAACCACCAAAGTACAAGCCATCGGCAACTGTGTGCTGGCCCTTGGTGATGGCCAGTTGCGCGCGGCGTGGCCCCAGCGCGGCCAAGGCCGTCTGCAATCGCGCCTCATGCTCGGGGTCCGGCGGCCAGTGATGCGGAAGCAGCAGCGCGTCCAAGGCGGCATAGTCTGGGTTGACAGGCAGTGGCTGCGAGAAGTTGATGAAGTTCCGATTCAGATCGACGTTTTCATGCGTAACCCGACGCACGTGCGCAAAGCCGTAGGGGTTGACGGCATGCACGTGAACGATCGCCGTGTCCTCGTCGGCCACCGTTCGCAGCGGCTCGGCACGATCGATCAGCGCCGACTGGATGCCGCAGCCCACGTGCCCTTCCACGCCGTGCACACCGCTGGTGGTCATCAGCACCCTTGGGGCATTGGCTGGCCCCAAGCGCACCACATCCATCGCCAGCACCTCGCCAGCGGGGCCGCACTCGGGGTGGGGGTGCGATTCCACCGCCAGGCCCCGCGCAGCAGCCAGATCGAGAAAGCGGCGGCGCGCTCGCGCGTAGTCAGGGCTGAAGTTTTCGAGGGTCATTGGCGGCAATGTCCACGTCTGCTGCCATCGCCCATCGACCATCGTGCAGCGTCAGAGACACTGGCGTCAAGGAAGCGCGCATTCACGCTTGGCCGAATCAGCTCAACGTGCGTTCTGTCGGTTGCGGTCTGGCTAAACGAGTTCAATCTGAACCTTGCGCCCCACAAGTGCAGCGGCGCGAAGCAACGTGGTCAGCGTCACATCGCGCGTCGGATCCAGCAGCCGATCCACCTGCGACCGGCTCGTCTTCAACAAGGCCGCGAGCTTCGTCTTGGTCAGCGAACGTTCCTGCATCGCCTCGGTCAATTGCCAGACCACAACTTCCTTGACGGCCAGCGCCTGCGCTTCCTCGAAGACGCCTTCGTCCTTGAGGAAATCGTCAAGACTGGATCCGTGGTGTTTTTTACTCATGACTTCAACTCCTTCATTCGTTTGCGCGCCAGGGCCAGCTCGTCGTCGGGTGTCTTCTGCGTCTTCTTGATGAAGCCGTGCAAGGCAACGAGCACGCCTTCGTCCAGGCAGATGAGGACTCGGGCGATCCTGCTGCTGGGCAGCTCCGTGCGCACCTCCCACAAGCCCTGGCCCATGGGCCGACACAGCGGCATACCAACCGGCCAGCGCCATTGGGCGCGCATCAAGTCCTGGCCGACTGCTGATCGATCTCCGGCATCGAGCCCTTTGAGCCATTCGCGCAACGGCTCCTTGCCGGCGGTGCTCCGGTAGAACACAAGCGGCGTCTTTTGGGGCACTTGCTTAGGCATGGTTCGCTGCATCAAAGCGTACCACATAAGGTACATTCATGCAAACCACCCTTGCACAGCCACTCGAATTGGTGCGTCCCGAACGCCAAACGCATGCGGTGAAACGGTTTTACGTCCGTCACGAAAATATTCCCTTGACGGCCAGGCTCGAGCGGTTTTCTATGAGCGTGAACTGCGGCTCCGTCCGCTGCTGACGCATCACGCAGCTGACGCATCAATAAGTACGCACGCCCTTTCGTGCCGCCTGTATGCACTGCCCGCGACGGGCATCGTCGGCCGAAGCCGAAAAGCACTACTTTGAACAACAGTTGTCAATGCAATCCGCTGCGATGACTTACGCCGGCGGCACTTCACGAAACCGGGGCGGTTCAGTGGGCCGGCCGACGTTAGCGCTATTCTCTGACGCTGTCTCGCTTCCTTACTCTTGGCGCAAGCTCGTGCGCTTCTTCAATGACGGCCGCTAGCCGATCAAAAAAGTAGCAGGGTCGGTCGTTCACCTGGCTCAACATTGGATCGGCACAACCCTCAAAACAATTGGCTCAGCTTCCGGTCGGCGCCAATACGCTTGAGCGCCATCATGGCCTCATAACGAAGTGTAAGCGCTCAATCAACCACGCCCTTGTGCCCAAGGCAGGAAGCGATTAGTGATCGTTGAGCGAGATCCGCCAAGGCAGCAAGGCGTCGAAGTCGTCGACAGTTTTTGCTTTGAGCAGCTCGACGAGCAGCGCCTTGAGGTACCCGTAGCCGTCGATGCCGTTGGCCTTGCAGGTCTGCAGCAGCGAGTAGAGGTTGGCGCTGGCGTTGGCGCCCGCCACCGTGTCGGCGAAGAGCCAGTTGCGCCGCCCGACGGCAATCACCGGGTCATTCTGCCCATGTCGGGCGCGAAGTTGAAGTCTCCTATCGCTGGCACCCGCTGTATGGGTGGCGCGTCAGGCGCGAATACAGCGAGCAGCGTGCCAACGGCCGGAAAGCACCATTGCCGACATCCTGTGGCACAGCAACCCGTCGATGACGCGTCACTTCACGGTGGCGCAGATCGTCGAGTTGCACGCGACGCTGGAGAAGTTCAAGGAAGGCACGGGCCGTTGGAACAAGAGCCAGGAGACCTTGCGGCGCGAGCACGAAGAAGCGAAGCGGGTGGCAGCGCGGGAGAAAAGTCCCCAAAAAGTCCCTCACCAAAGAAAAACAGCCTAGAGACACAAATCTCTAAGCTGCTGATCTGAAACGAAAGCTCTGGTGCGGCTGGCAGGATTCGAACCCACGACCCCTTGGTTCGTAGCCAAGTACTCTATCCAACTGAGCTACAGCCGCACGGCGGATGGCCCGTGCCAACCGTCAAGCCCTTCAGTATAGCAGGGCTCTTACACAGCCCACGGCACGCGTCAGGCGGCCCCAATTTGAGCGCGCTTGGTGCTCACAGTCTTGGGCCCGCGAGTCGTCGCCCTGGGCGCGGGCCAGGTCGGCCAGGGTGTGCCAGGCGCGGCGGCGGGCGTCGTCGTTGAGGGTGTTGGCGCGGGCGGCTTGCTCTAGCGCGGGGCGGGCTTTGCCCCACAGTTGGCGCTGGGCATAAAGGGTGCCTGCGGCGGCGGCGATGGCGGGGTCTTGGGCGTGGGCGGTGGCGGCCTCTTCGACGCGGGCCAACCAGGGGGCTTCGGCGTCGCGCGTCATCTGACTAGCGCCAAGGCGAGTGACGGCGCGCTCCTCGGCGCCCATGCGCGCCAGGTTGTCCCACACGGGCTCGATCCAGGTGCGGCCGCGGTGGCTGCGTCGCCGTGGCGTGCCATGGCTTTGGCGGCGCGGGCGGCCACAAAGGCGTCGATGCGCTCGGCGGTGTCAAACCCCTGCCACACCAAGCGCAGTTGGTCGGCGTCGCGCGCCGAGTCGATGGCTTCGAAGGCCAGCGAGCGCACCAAGCCCTGCGCCGCGTGGGGCGCAAACGCCTTGTGTTTGGCCAGCAAGCGAGCAGTTTGCAAGGCGCCCAGGGGTTGGCGCTCCAAGCGCTGGGCTTGCAGCTTGAGGCGCAGCGCCTGGGTGCGCCGGGCCACACCGGGCGGCAGGCGCTTCAAGCAGGGTCAAGGCTTGGGCTGCGTCGCGGTCGTCCAGGGCCCACTCCACGGCCAGCAGCTGGGCGCCCTCGTGGCCGCCGCGGTGGTGGCAGCGCGGCGATCGTCGCGGCGCAAGCTGCGCAGCCGGTCGCAGGTGATGGGTGCGATTGTTGCGGTCTTGCAGTTTGTGGGCGCTGGCGGCCGACATCAAATGGGCCAGCATGCGCGCGTTGCCGTCGGTGTCCAACTCGGGGGTGTCGTCCAAAATGGAAGCGCTTCGCTGCGCGGCTTTTTGGGCGCGGCGGTAGCGGGCGGCAAAGTGGTCGGCCAGTGACTCGCGCAGCGCGGATTGCGCAGCGCGGTCGCGCCGCTGCACACGCCAGTCGCGTGCGCGCTTGGGCAGGCTTAGCAACGAATCCATGGCTTGCATGGCCATCACCAGCACCACGCACGACAGCACCAGTGCCGCCAAAAACAGGTTGAGCGACAAGTCAGCGCGCCAACCGCCCCAGGCGATGGCCACGGTGCCGTCGTTGCGCCCGAAGGTGATGGCGGCCACCACCGCCGCCGCAAAAATCACCAGCAACCACATCACGTAACGCATAAAACGACGCTACTTGGCTTTGCCCAGCAAGACCAACGCCGACAGCGTTTCGTCCGGCCTGGGCAGGGGCGTGGTGGGCAGGTTGGTGGCCACTTGTTGCAAGCTGTCTTTGGCGGCCAGGGTGCGCTTGGACTGGGGGTCAAAGTAGGTGTCGAGCATTTTTTGCACCTCGCGCACATCGCGCTGCGCCACATCCACTTGGCGCGACTGCACCGCCAACCGCGCCGACAGCAGCCGCAGTTTGATGTTCTCGCGCACAAAGTAAGCCTGCTCGGGCGCCAACAGCATGGCGCTGGGCTGATCGATGCGCGAGATGCGCAGCAGCGCCCTCGCCTCTCGGGCCACACTGTCGCGCCACGCTGCCCAGGCCGCAAAGCCTTGCTCGCGCCACGAGGCCGGGGCTGCAGGCGAAGTGTCGGGCTTGATGGCGGGCGAGTCGAGTGGCGTTGTGCTTGCTCTTCCCGCGTTAGGTTTGCTGGGCGTGGCCGCCGTACCCGTGGCAGGTGCCGAGGCACGGGGCGCAGCGGCGGTGTCGCCCGCCATGCGCGTGGCCACTTGGATGGTGAGTGGCAGTTCGTCCACTTGCACCAGCACTGCATCGATGCGCTGCGACAGCGCTGCCGCGTCGATCACGCTGGCGGCGCCCAGGCGCTCGATGTCGCGGGCCACAGCTTTGCGCACCACCGCAAGCCGGGGTGCTTGCATCACGGCCAACCGTTCGCCGGTGTGCTTGAGGGCAGCCAGCAGCGGCTCGGTGCGGCCGGTCCAGGTGCTTTGGGCCATCGCGGCTCGAATCAGAGCGTCCATCTCGCCCACGGCGTTTTCGTCCCGCGACTGCGACAGTGTGAGCATCAGCGATTCAAGTTGCGACCGCTGCGCGGTGGTTTCGGCCAAACGAGTTTCTAACATCGTGGCTTTGACTTGCGCGTCGCGGGCGGCTTCTTCGGCGGCGCGCGCCAGTGCTTTCGCCTCGACCACCAGGGTTTGGGATTCACTTTGGCGTTTGACCAGCTCCCGCTCAAGGGATTGTTGGTTGCCGCGGGTGGTCCAGGCCACGGCTGACGCTGCCACCGCCAAAACAGCGGAGCCCAGGGCAACCCAAAGGGGCCACGCCATGGGCTTGACCGTCACGGCCGTCGACGTGGGCACATCAGGCGCCGATGCAGGAGCAGAACCGGCAGGGGGTGGCATCATTGCGCGCAGCGCTTCTTCACCACCCACGACGTTGGCAGCTTGATTTGGGTTGGGGGTATCGCTTGGGGTCACGCCTGCATTGTAAGAAGGGCCGCAGCACGATCAGGGCTTGCAGCCCCAAGACAACGCAACTTGCCTAAAGACGCCGTTTGGCGGCCTCAACGATGGTTGCCATCACCGGCGACACCACCGCCACGTCGGCCCAGCCCATGCGGCGCACCACCTCACCAATGGCTGGGTGGGTGCAAAGCGCGCGTTGTTGTTGCCAAGGCGCTTGTGGCAACACGGCTGGCAACACCTTGGCCGCCTCGCCGCTGCTGAAGAGCCAAAGGCACTCGCCCGGAGCCCGCAAGGCATGCTGCACCCACGCCATGCGCTCGCCGCCCAAGGGTGCGGGGCCTCGGGTGTAAGCCTGCACGGCATCAACCGTGGCGCCCGCGTCGCGCCACAACGTGGCCAGGCGCTCTCGCCCCCCGCCGCCGTGCACGATCAGCACGCGCTTGCCTTGCCAGGGCCGGTGTCTAATGGCGTCCCACAGTGCTTCGCTGTCAAACTGCTGCGCATCGTGCGCAGGCGCCAACACGTCACTCACACCTTGGGCTACCAGGGCGCGCGCTGTGCCCGGGCCAGGTGCCGCCGCCCAGACGCCAGAGGGCCAAGGTGTGTTTGCAGGGCGAGCCTCCATCCACGCATTCACCGCAGCCGGGCTAACAAACATGGCACCGTCATAACCCGACAACCGCAACCACGCGCCAGCAACGGCCGCTGTGTCAGGGGGCGGCGCCACCTGCAGCAGCGGCACCGCCACCGCATGCAAGCCAGCGTGTTGCAATGCCTGAACCCATTCGTCGGCCTGGGGCTGCGGGCGCGTCACCAGCAGCATGGTCAGGGTGCTTTGGCACTCAGGTAAACATCGGCGCGGGCGTCACGGCGCAACATCTGGGCTACCTGTTGGCCCAGGGCTTCGGCTTGCGCTTCGGTTTGAACGGCCTCGTGTGCCTTGGCCTTGAGCAAAGGCGACGCGGGCTCGGCACCATGGCCAAGCACCGCACGCAACTGCAACGTCGCCCCCTCCCAATGCGCGTGAGCGGCCAGCGGCATGCTGCAACTGCCCCCCAAAGCCCGGGACACGGCCCGCTCGGCATGCACCGCCATCCACGTGGGCCGGTGCGTGAAAGGGCTCAAAGCTTTTTGCAAGGCTTGGTCGTCGCTGCGCACTTCGAGGGCCAGGGCACCCTGCCCCGCCGAGGGCAACATGGTGTCGGTGTCAAAGGTGCCGGCAATGCGCGACGCAAGACCCAAGCGTTTAAGCCCCGCGGCCGCCAAAACGATGGCGTCAAATTCACCCGCATCAAGCTTTCGCAGCCGCGTATCGAGGTTGCCGCGCAGGGGCTCGATCACCAAGTCGGGGCGCAGGTTTTTAAGTTGGGTGACGCGGCGCAAACTTGATGTACCCACGCGCGCGCCATGGGGCAGTTCAGCCAAGCTGGTGTAGCGCGGCGACACAAAAGCATCGCGCGGGTCTTCGCGCGTCAACACGGCGGCCAGCGCAAAACCCTCGGGCAGCACCATGGGCACGTCTTTGAGTGAATGCACCGCCAAGTCGGCGCGGCGCTCGGCAAGGGCCGTTTCAAGCTCTTTGACAAACAGCCCTTTGCCACCGACTTTGGACAGCGCACGGTCCAGGATTTGGTCGCCCAGGGTGGTCATGCCCAGCAAGTTGACGTGTAGCCCCAAGGTGTTTTGAAGCAAGTCGCGGATGTGTTCGGCTTGCCAAAGCGCGAGCCTGCTTTCGCGCGTGGCGATGGTGACGGTTTGCATGGCCGCATTATCGTCGCCAATCCGATGCGCAACGGCAGGCGCGCCATCGTGCTCAGGGCTTGGCGGGCTCCGCGAGGCTTTGAAGCTTTTTTTGCGCCACCGCGTCGTCGTACCGCTTCAGCAGCACGTCTTGCGACCCCGCATGGGCCAGCGCTTTGTCGCGCATCCAAGCCCAGCCCTGGCCTGCCGCAGCACTTTGTGCGTACTGCTTCAAAAGCGCCAACTCCCCACACGAGTAAGGCCCGGCCATGGGCCGCACCATTTGGGCCACGCCTTCAAACACCGCCTTGGCCGCACGCGTGCGCTTCTCGGTGGCGTCGCGCTCGCGCCCCAGTTGTTCTTCAACCAGCGAGGCCACCGTCAAATCCTCGTGGGTGGCGGGCTTGTCGATCAAGAGGCTTGCCAGTGCTGCGCAGGCGTCACGCCTGGTGCCATGCTGAGGGTCAGATTTGGCACACAGGCGTGCCAGCGAGCCCGCCGGGTTCACCGCACCTTCCACCATCGCCGCTTGCAGCAACCAGGGCGACGGCAGTGCACCCGCCTCGGATGTGATGCTGAGGTGGCGGTCCACCTCATGCACCAGTGCCATGGCGTGGGGGTCATTGGTTCGGGCCCGCGCGGCGCGCATCAAAGCGTCGTTGGTGGCGGCGGCGTCGCCACGGTCTTGCGCTTCAAGGGCGGCCTGAATCCAAGCCACGGCGTTGTCGGGCTCGAGCACACCACGCTGGGTGGCAGACAGTTGATTGCACCAAGCGTTTTTGCTGCTGTCGCCCTGCGATGCCGTTGCAGGCACGGCGCGACATGCCTGCTGCGCCATCGCATAAATTTTGGCGTCGCGCGTGGCCGTGGCCATGGGTACTATGGACTCAACCTGGCCCACCAGGGCATGGCCCGCTGCGCGAATGCGCTCGTCCGTGCTGCGCTGCATGGCCTGCCAAGGCGGCGGCGACACCGCGCGCAAAGCAGCGCTTAACTGACGGCTGCGTGCCTCCTCCGAATCGGTGTCATTCAACGTGACGGGGCTGCCCCCGCAAACCACCAGCTCGCGGCGCCAATCACTGCTTTGTGTGGCCCGCGCTGCGGGGCTTGAAGCGCCCTGCATGGGCGGCGGCAATACTTTGTCTTGAGCCTGTGCCAAGGCGGTGGGCCACACCACGGCGGTACCGGAATCACTTGCAGCCACCCCATCGGCGCCTCGCCTTGCATCGGCAATCATGGCCACCACCGCAGCGCCCAGCAACAGCACGATGGCGCCCATCACCCACCAGACGCGGCGTGTCAACGACTCCATCACCCAAGTTCCTGGGTTGGCGTGGCACTGCGTGCGGGCCTGTCAGTGCAGTGAGTGAAGGTGGTGGGTACTGGCATGGATCAATGATGCTACAGCGCGTGGAAATTGGCTGTCAGCTTTGCGCCTCGAACCTGCAATCAGTTTCCGCGCTGTTGCATGGCGTCTTTAACGGCAGGCAATTGCCGCCGTGACACCGCCAACCATTCGTCGATGCCTTCGACGTGCACCGCCCAAGTGGCGTCAGCGCCTTCGTCGGGGCTGTCACCTGCCACCACCCGCTTTTCAAGCGCCGTCACGCGCTGGCTGGCCACCACAGCGTTGCGGTGGATGCGCAAAAAACGTGACGCGTCGCCCAGGCGATTTTCGAGCTCCGTCAAAGACTCTTCAAGCACCCACGAGCGGCTGGCGCTGCGAACATTGACGTACTTCAACTCGGCTCGCAGCACCACCACCTCGTCGATGGGGATGCGCACCACACGCCCGCGCTCGCTGCCCAGCAGCACGCCTTGCCCCTCGCCCTGGGGCGCAGCCGCGCGTTGTCGCACCACCCGCTCCAGCGCCGCCTGCAGCCGCTCTTGGCGCACCGGCTTGGTGAGGTAGTCGGCGGCTTCAAGCTCAAAGGCTTTGAGGGCATGTTGATCGTGCGCCGTCACAAACACCACGGAGGGTTTGTTGGCCGCAGTGGCTTGCAGTTGCGCCGCAAGCTCCAAACCGTTGGTGCCAGGCATTTGAATGTCCATCAGCACGCAGTCGGCGTGCCCTTGCTTGAGCGCGGCGTGCAGCTCGGCTGCACTGCTGCACTCGGCGACCACGGCGCAGCGTGGGCGCTCGCAAGCACCCACCAAGGTTTTTAGGCGACTGCGCGCCAGGGGCTCGTCGTCGACGATCACCACGCGCAGCGGCATCGTGCTCACAGCGCCACCGCCTTCAAGGGCACACCCACGCGCACTTTGAAGCGGTCGCCCTCGCGGCGTGCGTCAAAGCGGCCGTCCAGGTCGTGCAACAAGCGCAGCCGTTCGCGCACGTTGGCCAATGCCATGCCACTGCCAGTGGGGGTGGGAGCCCCCACGTTGTTTTCAATCTCAATCTGCACGCCGTTGCGTGACGCGCGGGTGCTGACGCGAATCCAGGCGTTGGCACCGAGTGATTCAACACCATGATGCACCGCGTTCTCCACCAAGGGTTGCAGCACCAACGACGGCACGGGCGCATCGGCGGCCAAGGGGTCCAAGTCCCAACTGACGTTGAGCCGATCACCAAACCGTCGCTGCTCGATGGCCAAGTACTGTTTGGCCACCGCCAACTCGTCGCCCAAGGTGGCCGTTTTAGCGTCGTTCAACGCGGCGCGGAAAAGATCCGACAAGTCTTCAAGCATGCCCTCGGCAGCGGCGGGGTCGACGCGCACCAACGCGGTGGCGGTGTTGAGGGTGTTGAACAAAAAGTGGGGGCGGATGCGGGCCTGCAACTCCGCCAGCCTTGCATCGGCATGGGCAGGCCGTTGCACCACGCTGCGCAGCTCGATCCAAATGGAAAGCGCCACCGCCAACGCTGCGCCGACAAGCACCGCGATGACCGAGCGCATGGGTGATATATCGCCAAACGTTGTCCAAACGGCCAGGTGCACGGCGGCCAAACCCAACAGCGCACCCCACACCGCCAGCGCCAAGCGGCGCCACGGCAATGCCAGGCGAGGCAACCATTGCTTGGCACTGCAAACACCCGCCAACCAGATGGCAGTGCCCACCAGGCTTGCCAAAATCAACGCCCCTCCTTGGGTTAGCGCCGCCTGCCACGTGGGGCTGCTGGCCATCGCCCCGAGCGCCACGGTGACGTTGACCATCACCAACGCGCGCCACACCAAGGCACCATGGCACACGTCAAACATCGACGCGGGGTCGATGCCTTTCGTGGTGGTGGGCGGGTGTTGGCTCATGGTTGGGGCTTGTCGGCTCGATAGAATGATTGTGATTTTTTGCTCTTCTTCAATTGTCGCAAAGACCAGGCCCATGTCATCCACGCCCAACAGCCCACTTGAGAACAAATCACGCGCGTGGTCAGCCTTGTTCACCGAACCGATGAGCGAATTGGTTCAGCGCTACACCGCCAGCGTCAGTTTTGACCAGCGTTTGTGGAGCGCCGACGTGCAAGCCAGCCTCGCCCACGCCCGCATGCTGGCCCAACAGAGCGTGATTTCGCGCGACGACGCCACCGCCATCGAGCGGGGCATGGCCCAGATCGTGCAAGAAATTGAAACAGGCACCTTCGCGTGGAAGCTTGAGTTGGAGGACGTGCACCTCAACGTCGAAGCGCGCCTCACCCAGTTGGTGGGTGACGCTGGCAAACGGCTGCACACGGGCCGCTCGCGCAACGACCAAGTGGCCACCGACGTGCGCCTTTGGTTGCGCGGCGAGATAGACCAAATGGCGCCACTGCTGGCCCAGATGCAACGTGCCTTGGTGGACGTGGCCCAGCACCACACCGAAACCATCCTGCCGGGGTTCACACACCTGCAAGTGGCGCAGCCGGTTAGCTTTGCCCACCACTTGTTGGCCTACGTTGAGATGTTTGCGCGCGACGCCGAGCGCCTGGCCGAGGTTCGCCGCCGCGTCAACGTGCTGCCGCTGGGTGCCGCCGCGCTGGCCGGCACCAGTTACCCCCTGGACCGCGCGATGGTGGCGCGCGACTTGGGTTTTGACGCCATCACCCAAAACAGCCTGGACGCCGTCAGCGACCGCGACTTTGCAATCGAGTTTGTGGCCTGGGGCGCCACCACCATGATGCACGTGTCGCGCTTGTCAGAAGAAATCGTGTTGTGGATGAGCCAGCGCTTTGGCTTCATCAACCTGGCCGACCGCTACTGCACGGGCTCGTCGATCATGCCGCAAAAGCGCAACCCCGACGTGGCCGAATTGGCGCGTGGCAAGACCGGGCGCGTGTACGGCCACCTGATGGCCATGCTCACGTTGATGAAGGGCCAGCCCCTCACCTACAACAAAGACAACCAAGAAGACAAAGAGCCACTCTTCGACACCGTGGACACCCTGCGCGACACCTTGCGCGTCATGGCCGAGATGGTGGGCGGCATCGTCGTCAAGCCCGAGGCCATGGCGCGCGCCGTGAATGAAGGCTATGCAACCGCCACCGACCTGGCCGACTACCTGGCCAAAAAGGGCGTGCCGTTTCGGGATGCTCACGAGGTGGTGGCGCACGCCGTGCGCCATGCAATCGAACAAGGGGTGGAGCTTGCCGCCCTACCCCTGGCCACGCTGCAGCGGTTCCATCCTGCTATCGGCGCCGACGCCGCAGCAGCCTTGACGCCGCGCGCCTCGCTTGAGGCGCGCAACATCTTGGGCGGCACGGCACCCGCGCAAGTCCGAGCGCAACTCAAACGGCACCAAGAGCGCCTGGCTTGATGGCCGGCGAATTGCGTGTTTCTTGTGACGGAAGCTGCCAGCGCCTAGAACTTGATTCTCTCGGCCTGCACCACCGTGCGGTCGGCCGACAAACGCCCCTTTGCCTCCACTTGTCGGCCCACCGTAAGGTCGGCGGCCGTGCCGTTTTCAAACCGCACACCACTGCCACCATAAAACACCGTGTTGCCGCGCAGCCTGAACGTGGTGTTCGATGCGTTCACCGATTCGATGGCGCCGCGAAGTTCAATCTCGGTGTCACGCGGGTTGCTGTCCGATTCGGTCTCTACCTCCCTGGCAATCAGCACGCCACCCACGAAGCGGCCCTCCACCTTGACCCGGGCGCCCAGCACCACACCAGCCGTGCCGTCTTCAAACGTGGCCGACGTGGCATCCACGGGTGTGTCGTTTAACACAAAGCGCGACGTGCTGGTGAATGCCGTGATGACGCCACGAATGTCGGCTTCGTCGCGATCACCTGGCGGCTGATTGAGTCGCACGCTGCCAAAGCTGCTGGCCACCAGATTGCCCGCCACCGCAGTGGTCGGTGTGCGAATCGTCAAAAGCTGCCCGTTGGCCAAGTCTGCGGGCACGTTGGTCGCGTTGCTGAAATCGAAGGTGGCAGCGCCGATGCGCAATGTCTTTGCGCTTGCGCTGAGATCGGTCACCACGCCACGAACCTTGTAAAACGGCGTCGGCACGGGGCCCCTTTCAACCCGCGTGGCCACCACCGTCTGCGTCGCCGCGTCGATGAACCCGTGCACTTCAATCACATTGCCAGGCTGAATGGACGCAAGCCCGCCCAAGCCATCGTCAAAAACAGTCGTGGCCGTGGTGCGCACCGTTTGGCCAAGGGCCAGCAGCGTGGACGATTCTGTCGTCACGCTGGCGACAGGGCCCAGCAACACGCTGCCAAAACGAACCACGTTGGCCGTGGCCAGACGGCCGCTGGCGTCGGTGGACACCGCATCGCTCTCGATGGCCACCATCATGCCAAGCTTGAGCACGTCGCGCGTTCGCCCGTCACCGGCGTCGTCTTCGATGCGCGCTTGGCTCTCGTCAAATCGAATGCCACTGACGATGACGGAGCCAAAACCGGTGACGGGCCCGTAGGTGAACGTGCCAGTTCCACCGGTGCCTACACCACCACCGCAGCCGACCATCACGCTGGCCACTAGCGCAGCGCCCATGGCGAGCCAAGCCCATGGCATTTGAGCGGATGTTTTCATGAAGTTCCTTTTTGTTTGGCAGCGCGCTTGATGCGCGCCGCTTTCGCATTTGGCTTCGCAGCAATCTTCTTGGTCACTGCTTTGTCGGCGCTTCGACGCGCTTTCGCCTCTGGTTGGGTCGCGTGCGACGGAGCAACGTCAGCAACGGTGTCAACCAACTCGTTAAAACTGTAAAGCCCCAAGCGCACGCGATGGGATGCCGCTGTTGCCCCCGCCGCCCGGTCTTTCTCCAGTAAGTTCTCCAGCGCGGGCACCAGTGCTTCGGTCATGGCGCGCCACTGGTTGGTGGCCAGCACTTTGTACGCGGCTAGTGATTGTTCGCTCAACCCCTCGGCAAACATGGCTTGCTCAAAGTGCCGCGCGGTGTCGTCCACCACGTTGGCCACGGCAGCTTGCAAATGATCGCCCACGTTGTTGCCCAAGAAACCCAGCATTTGGCGCACGTCTTGTCGCGGCACAAACCCGTCGGCCGCCAGTGTGACCACGTCGCGCTCGACGTCCCATGTGGCCAACTTGAAGCGCAGCAACTCTTCTAGCAGCGTTCTTGGGTGCACGTCGCGCGTCACAGCGTGCGCCAAGGCCTCGAAGCTGGGCGCTGCGCCCACGCGCACCAGCGCTTTGGGCTGCCCGCCGCGCTGCAAGTACAGTGGGTCGCTGCGCCAATGGGCAAACACTTCGGCGGCCAACGACGGTTGCGGCGCAGATGCAACGGCGCGCGTGTCCAGCAAACGCTGCACCTCACGCCGATGCAACCCAGTGGCCGCACTGACACGGCTTGCGCGCCGGTGGGCGGCCAACTCGGGGTTGGCTCGGTAGGCCTCGTCCACCAAAGCTGCACGCAGCCAGTCGTCGAGCGTGGCATGCAAAACGCCCTTGTGAACGGCCAGTTTGGCCAAGGGCGCAAGCAAACGACGAAGCGCCGCATGCAGCGCTTCGTCGTCAGGACCACTGGGTATGTCAGCCATACCGCAGATGGTAGCCGGGCCTTGGTGGCTTAAGACTCAAACTCGACTTTCGACGCTTTGAGCGTCAAGCGGTCGGCTGACCACTCGCCTTTGACCTCAACCGATTTACCGTTGGCCAGGTCGGCTGCGGTGCCGTCTTTCCATTCGGTCACGGCCGAGTAATCGACCTTCACTTCGCGCACCAAGAAGGTCTTGGCGGTGGTGTCCAGGGCAGACACTGCACCGTGCAGTTCGGTCTCACGCCAAGCGCGGCGATTGCCCTCGCCTTCCAGTTCCACCTTGGTGGCCACCAAAACGCCGTTGACCATTTTGCCCTTGACTTCAACCCGAGCGCCCAGCACCACAGCTGCAGCGTTGGGTTCAAACGTGGCAGCCGATGCGTCCACCTTCAGGCCGTTGACTTCAAACGATTGGGGTGACGTGAAGGCACTCACCAATCCGCGCACCTTGGCATCATTGAAGTCAGCCACACGCTTGACACCGCTGCGCACAGCGGTTGCCACCCACTGCCCATTGACCTGGGTGGTTTGCAATTGAACGCGAACACGGTTGCCATTGGCCAAGTTGCTTGGCACGTCGGCCGCAGCCACGTTGGCATACGAAATGACGGCGCTGCCAATCGAGAAAGTCTTGGCCGTGGTGTCCAAATTGCTCACCAAGCCGCGCAAACGAAACACAGTAGCGCCCACTTTGTCTTCGATGCGCGTGGCGACGTAGTTGCCCGTGGTCCCGTCCAACAAGGCGTGAATCTCCACCACCTGCCCTGAAGTCAGCCCGGCAAAGCCGCCAGTCAGTGAATCATCAAAAACGGTGTTCGATTTGATCTCGATGGTTTGACCCAGCACCACCAGTGTGGAAGCCGCTGCGTTGACCGAAGCGATGGGGCCAACAATTTCACTGCCAAAGCGGATGACCGAGGCCGACGCGCGGTTGGTGGAATCGTCAGGGCGCGACGACTGCAGCTCAACCATCATGCCCAGCTTGAGTTGGTTCGACGACTGCACGCTGTTGTCGTCGTCGCGTTCAACTCGCGCTTGGCTGTCGTCGTAGCGCACGCCGTTAACGATGATGGAGCCCAAGCCCGTGATGGGGCCTTCTGCCCACGCGACGGCTGATGGCGCGGCAGTGGTCTGGTCGCCACCGCCTCCGCAGGCGGACAGCAAAACAGCCGCTATGGCAGCACCCAGCCAGTGTTTGAAGGTGTGCTGGCGCTGCTTTGACGGCGAACGTCCTGGCGGCAAGGGTTGGATCGCTTGATTGGTGTGGTTCATGGTTTGACTCCTGTTGGTGGCGAGCGCCGGGGGTGAACATCGCCAACGAGGTGAGGCTCACCCGTTGGCATGGGTCAGAGTATAAATGTGCTTTTTGCCCATTTGCAAGTCTTTTTCCTCGCTGAAGTGGTTTCTGATGTAACCAAATGCCCCCTCTGGGCCTGGCGCAGCTGCTAGCAGGCTGTTGCAATACTAGAAGGGGTCGCGGCGTTGCTAGGCGTGGCGACAATCCACCATGCCCATCACCCGCCGCTGGATCGCGCATCTCGACATGGACGCTTTCTACGCTTCGGTGGAATTGCTGCGTTACCCCGAGTTACGAGGCCAGGCGGTGGTCATCGGCGGTGGTCGTCGCCACCAGCCCGAACCCCTGACGGATGGCGGATGGCGATTTGCGCGCTTGAGCGACTACGTGGGTCGAGGCGTCATCACCACGGCCACCTACGCCGCCCGCAGCTTTGGCGTCAACTCGGGCATGGGGCTGATGAAGGCCGCCAAGTTGTGCCCCGACGCCGTGCTGCTGCCCACCGACTTTGAAGCTTACCGGCGCATGTCGCGACTGTTCAAAGCCAGCGCTGCCGAAATCGCCCCCGTCCTGGAGGACCGGGGCATCGACGAGATCTACCTCGACCTGACGGACCTGCCAGGTGCCCAGGAGGCCCTGGGGCACGACCCCTACGGTGGTGTGCGCGCCTTGGCGCAAGAAATTCGCAACAACGTGCGCCACGCCACCCACCTCACCTGCTCCATCGGCGTAACACCCAACAAATTGCTGTCCAAGCTGGCGTCAGAAATGAACAAACCCGACGGGCTGACACTGCTCACGTCCCCTGACATACCAACCCGCGTGTGGCCGCTGCAGGTTCGCAAACTCAATGGCATCGGCCCCAAAGCAGCAGCCAAACTTCATACATTGGGCATGCAAACCATTGGTGACATCGCCACCAAAGAATGCAGCTGGCTGGTCGAAAAATTTGGCAAAAGTTATGGCGCCTGGCTTCACGCAGCCAGCCATGGCCGCGACGACCGCCCCGTCGTCACCCACAGCGAACCGGTGTCGATGAGCCGCGAAACCACGTTCGACCGCGACTTGCACGCCGTGCGAGACCGCCCCCAGCTCACAGCCGCGTTGGACGCCTTGGTGACAGAACTTGCCCGTGATCTGACAAAAAAGGGCTACGCCGCGCGCACCATTGGCATCAAACTTCGGTTTGACGATTTCACGATCATGACGAGGGACATCACCCTGCCCGCACCCACACAGGATGCGCTGCAGATTCGACGCGCCACAGGCCAGTGCCTCAAGCGAGCAGACCTCTCCAAGCGCTTGCGCCTGCTGGGCGTCCGAGGCTCCAATTTGGCGCACGTGTCCGCCCCGTTGGGCGCTTGATCCGGGCAATCCCGGCCCCGCATTCATGCGTGAACCGAGTGACACTTTGCGGCGTTATACCCCTGGCACGAAGTTCGCTTACATCTTGAATTCGTTTCACGGAGTGACCACATGAATACCAAAGCGCGCCGCACAGCGCCAGCCCCCCACGGGCGCATGCCCACATGGCTGGTCGTTGCGGCCATTGCCGCTGTCAGCGGCGCAGCATGGTTGATCCCAGCCGCCATTTGACGCCTTAGGCTTTGCCCGGGACGGGACAAAGCCACACAGCGGTTAGCATCTTGGGCGCTCGCACTGCTGCGGCGAGCCCCCAAACCATGACCGTCATCACCTGCATTGAAGACCTGCGCGTGCTCGCACAAAAGCGAGTGCCTCGCATGTTCTACGACTACGCCGACAGCGGCTCGTGGACCGAAGGCACCTACCGCGCCAACACCACCGACTTTCAAAAAATCAAGTTGCGCCAGCGCGTGGCGGTCAACATGGAAGGCCGCTCGATCGCATCCACCATGATTGGCCAAAAGGTGGCCATGCCGATTGCCATCGCGCCCACTGGGCTGACGGGCATGCAGCATGCCGACGGCGAGATTTTGGCGGCTCAAGCGGCCGAAAAGTTCGGCATTCCCTTCACGCTATCGACCATGAGCATTTGCTCGATGGAAGACATTGCCGCCCACACCAAGGGCCCCTTTTGGTTTCAGCTATACATGATGCGCGACCGCGACTTCATGGAGCGGCTTCTGGCGCGCGCCCATGCCGCACGTTGCAACGCGCTGGTGCTGACGCTGGATTTGCAAGTCATCGGCCAACGTCACAAAGACCTCAAGAACGGCCTGACAGCGCCCCCCAAACCCACGCTGCGCAACCTCATCAACCTGGCCACCAAACCACGCTGGTGCCTGGGCATGCTGGGCACCAAGCGCCGCACGTTTGGCAATTTGGTGGGACACGCCAAAGGCGTCAGCGACATGTCGTCGCTGGGCGCATGGACCAACGAGCAGTTTGACCCACGCCTGAGCTGGGCCGACATCGAGTGGGTGAAAAAGAAGTGGGGCGGCCCGCTGATTCTGAAAGGCATCATGGAGCCGCAAGATGCCCTCCATGCCGTCAACAGCGGCGCCGACGCTTTGGTGGTCAGCAACCACGGTGGGCGCCAGTTAGACGGTGCGCCCAGCGCCATCGAAGCTCTGCCTGGCGTGGTGGATGCGGTGGCGGGCAAAGGCATTGAGGTTTGGATGGACAGCGGCATCCGAAGCGGTCAGGACGTGCTCAAGGCACGAGCCCTGGGTGCTCAAGGCACGATGATCGGGCGGGCGTTTTTGTACGGCCTGGGTGCCATGGGCGAGGCCGGTGTCACCAAGTGCCTTCAAATTCTGGCCAAAGAGTTGGACGTGACGATGGCCTTTTGTGGGCATACGCGCATCGACGACGTCACACGCGACATCTTGCGGGCTGGCACGTACCCAACGGCGACCTGAGGGCACCATCAAAGCGGCGCACGCAAAAACAAACGGCGCCTGAGGCGCCGTTTGAGTGTCTGTAACCAACCTAACCTAGTTTATCGCGGGGTGCGACGGCGGGCCATGAAGCCCACCAGCGCCAAACCGCCAAGCATCAGCGCATACGTGCTGGGCTCGGGTACTGCAGCCACGGGGTCTGGCGCCTGAACTGTGTTGGTTGGAACGCCCGAAAGCGTCGCAACGCCCGCGACGCCACCAAACGTGTTGCGCTTGTGATCGCGGTAGATGTCGACCGATGCCAGCCCAGAGTTTTGCTTGCCAGCTGATGCAACAGCGCTGAATGAACCTGCCGCTTCGCCGTCCAAGGTGGCAGCAATGCGGTTGCCCTGCGCATAACGCACTTCGTCGCCAGTGGCCCCAAACGATGCAGACATCGCCAGGGACAAGCCCAACATGGCAACAAATTTCGTGAATGTTTTATTGTTCAATCCCAACTCCTTGGTGAAGGTGTCCCAGCGTTCGAGGCGATGAAGGCAAACTGCCCCTCTCAGCGTCTCTCGCTCCGATGACCTGATTGTCCATGAGCCAATCAGGCAGACCATCCCGTGCCCAAGGTAACGTCTCACTAAATCCTCACCTGTTTGAGGGGTGTTTCTGTAAGCAGGTGTCAGCCGCGTTTGCTTGTGCATGCTGGCACTGCAACGTCGCTACAAATGGTTCGACAACCGGCGTTACACGTCAGAGCCGCTGCGCGTCAAACGTATTGCACTGCTGCACGCTTCCCGACTGAACGCCGCGCTTGAACCAGCTCACGCGTTGTTGACTCGACCCGTGCGTAAACGACTCAGGCACCACCATGCCCGAGCCTCGACGCTGCATGTTGTCGTCGCCGATTTGTGAGGCGGCATTCATGGCTTCCTCAATATCACCCTGCTCGAGCCAGCCCTTGGCCTGTTGCGAGTGATGGGCCCATACCCCCGCCAGACAATCGGCCTGCAACTCCACCCGCACCGACATTTGATTCATTTGAGCCTCTGACACGCGCCCACGCATGGCGTCTACCTTGCCCGTGATGCCCAACTGGTTCTGCACATGGTGCGCCACCTCGTGCGCCACAACATAGGCGTAGGCAAAGTCGCCTGGCGAACCCAGTTTGGTTCGCATCGTTTCGAAGAAATTCAAGTCGATGTAGATCTTGCTGTCACCCGGGCAGTAAAAAGGTCCCATCGCCGATTGCCCCGTACCACAAGCCGATTGAATGTAACCACGGAACAAGACCAGCTTGGGGTCGCGGTACTGCACGCCCGCCCCTTTCATCTGGGCACGCCAAACGTCTTCGGTGCTCGCCAGCACGGTCTGCACGAAGGCAGCAGCTTTGTCGTTGGCCGCTGGCTTGGGCGCCGGTGATTGCTGCGACGTAACTGCCGGCCCGCCACCCCCCATGCCGCCCAAGGCGCCGATGATCGTGGCCGGGTTGATGCCAAAAATCCAGGCTGCCAAAAAAGCGATGATGATCGTGCCAATGCCAATGCCACCGCCACCCATCCGGATGCCACCGGGCATGCCACCGCCACCCGACCGACGGTCTTCGACGTTCTCACTTTGGCGCTGGTCTTCCCATTTCATGCTGCTTCTCCGACATTTGTTTGCTTGGTGCGCAGTTTGCCACCGCTGGCGCTGCGTGGGGCTCAGGTTTTCGGCAGGGTCACACCGCGTTGGCCCTGGTATTTGCCGCCCCGGTCTTTGTAGCTGGTCTCGCACACCTCGTCACTCTCAAAAAAGAGCACTTGGGCACAACCCTCACCTGCGTAGATCTTGGCAGGCAATGGGGTGGTGTTGCTGAACTCAAGGGTGACGAAGCCCTCCCACTCGGGCTCAAACGGTGTCACGTTGACGATGATGCCGCAGCGCGCGTACGTACTTTTGCCCAGGCAAACGGTTAACACGCTGCGCGGAATGCGAAAGTACTCAACCGTGCGGGCCAGCGCAAAGCTGTTGGGCGGGATGATGCAGACGTCGCCTTCGATGTCCACAAAACTGCGCTCGTCAAAGTTTTTGGGGTCCACCACGGTGCTGTAGATGTTGGTAAACACCTTGAACTCGCGCGCACACCGGATGTCGTAGCCGTAGCTGGACGTGCCGTAACTGACGATCTTTTGGCCATCGGGCGACTGGCGCACCTGGCCAGGCTCGAAGGGTTCGATCATCCCGTGCTGCTCGGCCATCTGGCGGATCCAGCGGTCACTTTTGATGCTCATAGTGTGGTTTTGGGGCGCCAAAAACGGATGGCAAGGCCGTGATTCTAGGCACGAGGGGCAAGGGTTCTTGGCAGCGAGGCTGGACAGCGCCTCGCTGCACGCTACCATTCACTTGGTGGCATGGGGATTGGCCCTGGACACCACCCTTCACAGCCAGCCAGCGAGACGGACATGCGCAACGCCACCGAGTTGATGATCAGCTACGCCAAGTACCATCGCGATCACCGCAACATTGCCACGCATTTCGTTGGCATCCCGCTCATCATCTTCGCCATTGGCGTGTTGCTGGCAAGACCTTCGTTTGACGTGGCTGGCTACGCTTTCACCCCGGCCTGGGTCTTGTGGGCTGTCACCACCCTTTGGTACTTTACGCGTGGCAACGTGATGCTTGCCTTGGCGGTGAGCCTGATGAATTTTGTGCTCATCAGTTTGGCCCAAGCCTTTGGCATGATGAGCACCCCCGTTTGGCTCGCCATTGGCATGGGTGCTTTTGTGCTCGGCTGGGCACTGCAGTTCGTCGGTCACTACTACGAGGGTAAAAAACCAGCCTTCGTCGACGACATCTCCGGGTTGTTCGTCGGCCCCATGTTTGTGGTGGCCGAGGCCTTGTTTGCCACCGGCTGGCGCCGCGACTTGGTGGGCGAAATCGAGCGTCACGTGGGGCCCACGCATCTGCGTGACTTGCACGCGCAAGCAACGCGTTAGCGTTAGCGTCAGCCCGACCACACCCTTGGTTCGTGGTCCTCCAAGGACCAAAGCGAGCGTCGCCAAGCCCGGCGCACATCGCGCAGCAGCGCCCATAGCACCTCGCGGTGCTGCCCCAAAGCGCGCAGCACCAACACACCGGGCTGGGCTTGCGTGACGCCCGCGTGCAGGGGTAGCAACTCGCCAGGCCCTGGATGCTCTTGCGCTGCGTCCTGGTGCTGGGCCACCACATCGCGGGCGACATTCAGCAGCAGATCGGCGTCGACTTCGGCATGCTCATGGCCCCATGCGCACCAAAACGTCGCCATGACCGTGCAGCCAGCCAGCCCCAAGCGCGACTTCCGCAAGCGAGTGTCGTCGGCATGGATGGTTGCGCGCTCCAACCAATGACCCTTCACCTCCAAATGTTGATGGAGCGTGCCGGCGTCAAAGCCCGCCCGTGACGCTGGCAAGCCAAGGCACACCAAGTCCCAACCCATCGTCGAGCCTGAGCCCGCCAACGCCACGCTCACGTGGTTTTGAGCCAAGGCACCGTTGTAGATGATGGTCTCCAGGGGCAACCACTCCAAGCGTGCGCCTTCTTGTACTTGCAGCTCGATATGCTGCCGAGCCCAGGCCCCGCCGCTGCGGTAAAACCGGGTGGCCCCGGGTGTGGTGAGCAGTGCGTGGCTGCCGGCACCCACGTTGATGGCGGCTTGCAGTGTGTCGCCACCCACAATGCCCCCCGGCGGATGCACCACCACGTGATGGCAAATGCCCTCGCCCTCGGGGTGCAGCGCCTTGAGCACGCGAAAAGGCCCCTCATGCTTGTGGCGCGCCACCGTGCGCGCGCCCTCGCGGCAGTAGTCCAAGGTCAAGGCACCGCGCCACCCCGGCTCGTGCGGGCCGCGCGGCGGCATTGCCGCTGGCACCAACGAGGCAGCAAGGGTCACACGATCACCAACAAACCGCGTTGTTCGATGAACTGAATCACGGCCGGCAAACCCTGCTGCACCTTGAGGTTGGTCATGGCGTAGGCACGCTGCGGGCGCATGCGCTGGGTGTCACGCTCCATCACGCCCAAGTCGGCGCCCACGTGCGGCGCCAAGTCAACCTTGTTGATGACCAGCAAATCACTTTTGGTGATGCCGGGGCCACCCTTGCGCGGGATTTTTTCGCCACCCGCAACGTCTATTACATAAATGGTTAGGTCGCTGAGCTCGGGGCTGAAGGTTGCCGCCAAATTGTCGCCGCCACTTTCGATGAAGACGATGTCGGCGTTGGGGAACTTGGCCAGCATCTGGTCGACCGCCACCAAGTTGATCGACGCGTCCTCACGGATGGCGGTGTGCGGGCAACCACCGGTTTCAACGCCCATGATGCGCTCGGGCGCCAGGGCCCCGGCCACCGTCAACAAGCGCTGGTCTTCTTTGGTGTAGATGTCGTTGGTGACGACCACCAAGTCCCACCGCGCGCGCATCGCTTTGCAAAGCATCTCCACCAGCGTGGTTTTTCCCGACCCCACCGGCCCGCCCACGCCCACGCGCAGGGGTGGCAGTGGCTTGGTGCGTCCAGGGATGGTGTGCAGCGGTGATGTCATGATCGAAAGATGCGTGTGTATTGGGTTTCGTGAAGCGCCCCGAGTATGGCCAATCGCGGCGCAAACGCCTGTCGCTCGCCGGGCTCAACCGCCACAGCGTGCGCCACCACGGCGGGCACATCTCGCGCCAAGCGCCCCAGCACCCGCTGCGCCGCAGCTTGCCCCAGTGGCGTGGCCTTGATGGCGGCTTGAACCATGTTCTCGGCCCAAGAAAAAGCGTTCGTCAGCAACGCGTCGTGCACGCTGGCACCCGCAAGCGTGTACGCCAGGCCGGTGACAACTGGCCAGCTGGGGTCGACTGGCCACGCTGATGCCAGCGGCCCTTGACGCTTCAAACGGCGGTCACTGGCGTGCTCACCGTTGCGCATCCACGCCAGCATCGACGCACCCATCTGCACGGACTGCAAGCGTTGCTCGGCCGACTCTCTCGTTTGAAGCACCCAGTCATTGAGGGCGCGTACTCCTCTGCAAATCGTCGACCTGCCAAGCTGCCATCGCGTGGGCCACCGTGGGCAGCTCGGCCCGTGCCATCACCAGCCACAACTGGTCCAACAGCCAGTCGCCCGCACTGCTTTCGTCAACGACGTCACCCGCGTCAACCGCCGACTCCAACCCCTCGGAGTAACTGAAAGCGCCCACGGGCAGCGCTGGTGAGGCCAGCCACAACAACTGCAATTGGGTTGCGGCGTTGGTCATGGAGTGGATTTCGGCGGCGATGCAACCGAGGGCTCATGGGCGTGAGCAGGGTCTGTCGCGTTTGAATGGGTGTGGGCGTGCCCCGCTCCATGCCCATGCCCATGTCCATGTCCGTGTCCTTGTTCGTGCCCCCCAGCCTGGTACGCCCCACCCTCAGGCTCAAACGGCGCGTCGCACGCAATCACGTCAAAGTGCATGCCCCGCAGCATCTCGGCCAAAACGTGGTCGGGCTCGATCTTCAGGTGGTCGGCTTGCACATCAACGCCGACGTGACGGTTTCCCAAGTGATAGGCCGCACGCACCAAATCGTGTGCGTGGCCATGCACGGCGCAGGGCCTAACCTCCATCACGGGCTGCAACGCCGCACGCACGACGATGAATACGCCCGCCTGCGTCAGCAACACGTCGCCGCCGCGCATCACCGTGCCGCGCGGCAAGAAAATGTCCACCCGATTGCCGTTTGAATCCATCGCATCAAGTCGGCTCTTCTGCCTCCGGTCCCAGTCCAACGACACCCAAGGGGCGCGCTTGAGCAAAACCTTGGCGACGCCAGCGCCTGCGGGCAAACATCGCCCCACCGTGTGGGTAACCATCGTGGCGCTCAAAACAGAAAGTAGCGCTGCGCCATCGGCAGCACGCTGGCGGGCTCGCAAGTCAGCAGCTCGCCGTTGGCGCGCACCTCATAGGTTTGAGGGTCGATCTGCATCGACGGCAGCCAAGCGTTGTGGATCATGTCGGACTTCTTCAGATTGCGGCAGTGTTTGGCCACCGCCAGCACCTTGTTCAACCCAAGTGCTTTGCCGATTTTGGCCTTGTGCGCCGCCTGGCTCACAAACGTGAGCGAGCTGCCGTGCAAGGCACCACCGTAACTGCCAAACATGGGGCGCTGGTGCACTGGCTGCGGCGTGGGGATCGACGCGTTGGGGTCACCCATGGCCGCGTGCGCGATGAAGCCACCTTTCAAGATCAACGACGGCTTGACGCCAAAAAAAGCGGGCTTCCAAAGCACGAGGTCGGCCCACTTGCCCACCGCAACGCTGCCAATCTCGTGCGACAACCCATGGGCGATGGCGGGGTTGATGGTGTACTTGGCGACGTAGCGCTTGATGCGCGCGTTGTCGTTGCGTTCCGAGTCACCCTGCAGTGCGCCGCGCTGCACCTTCATCTTGTGCGCCGTTTGCCAACAGCGAATCACCACCTCGCCCACGCGGCCCATGGCTTGCGAGTCGGAGCTGAAAATGCTGATGGCGCCCAAGTCATGCAAGATGTCTTCAGCCGCAATGGTTTCGCGGCGGATGCGGCTCTCGGCAAACGCCAAGTCTTCGGCAATGCCCGCGTCCAGGTGGTGGCACACCATCAACATGTCCAAGTGCTCGTCGATGGTGTTGATGGTGTAGGGCCGTGTGGGGTTGGTCGACGACGGCAGCACGTTGGCTTCGCCCACCACCTTCAAGATGTCGGGTGCGTGCCCACCACCCGCGCCCTCGGTATGGAAGGTGTGGATCGTGCGCCCCTTGAAGGCGGCAATGGTGTCGTCCACAAAACCGCTTTCGTTGAGCGTGTCGGTGTGGATGGCCACCTGGGTGTCGGTGGCCTCGGCCACGTTCAGGCAGTTGTCAATTGCCGCGGGCGTGGTGCCCCAGTCTTCGTGCAGCTTCAAACCGATCACACCGGCGTCAATTTGTTGATGCAGGGCCTGCGGCAAGCTGGCGTTGCCTTTGCCAAAAAAGCCCAGGTTCATCGGAAAAGCGTCAGCTGCCTGCAGCATGCGTGCGATGTTCGCAGGGCCCGGTGTGCACGTGGTGGCAAAGGTGCCCGTGGCGGGGCCTGTGCCACCGCCGAGCATGGTGGTCACACCGCTGGCCAAGGCCTCTTCAATTTGTTGAGGGCATATAAAGTGAATGTGGCTGTCCACCCCACCCGCCGTCACGATCATGCCCTCGGCGGCGATCACCTCGGTACCGGGGCCAATGACGATGTCAACGCCCGGCTGCACGTCGGGGTTGCCCGCTTTGCCGATGGCCGCAATGCGGCTGCCGCGCAAACCAATGTCGGCCTTGACGATGCCCCAGTGGTCAACGATCAAGGCATTGGTGATGACGCAATCCACAGCGTCTTTGGGCTTGGGGCCGTTGATGCGCTGGCTTTGGCCCATGCCGTCGCGAATGGTTTTGCCGCCCCCAAACTTAACCTCCTCCCCGTAACCTCCGGCTTTGAGGGTGAAGTCTTGCTCTACTTCTAGCAGCAGTTCGGTGTCGGCCAACCGCAGTCGGTCACCCACGGTGGGGCCAAACATTTCTGCGTAGGCACGGCGTTGAATCTTGGCCATCAAAGCTTCCCCTGCACGTCACCGCGAAAACCGTAGACTTTGCGCGCACCGCCCAAGTCCACCAGTTCAACCGTTCGGCGCTGGCCCGGCTCGAAGCGCACGGCGGTGCCACTGGCAATGTTCAGGCGCATGCCACGCGCCGCGACGCGATCGAAGTTGAGGGCCGGGTTGGATTCGGCAAAGTGATAGTGCGACCCTACTTGGATCGGCCGATCACCCGCGTTTTCCACCTTGAGCTTGACGGTGCGTCGCCCCGGGTTGATGGGGTGGTCGGCGCCATCGGTTAACAACTCGCCCGGGATCATTTGCGCCGCCTTGCCAGCACAACGGCCAGCACCAATGCCACGACGCCCAACCACAACAAGGCATCGTTTGCATGCACGTGAAAGATGCTCGGCATGCCGTGTCCATCATGGGCGTGTGCTGCTCCGCCAGCGGCTGCAAGCAGTGGCGTCAAGACTTTCATGGGCTTCATGGTCACCTTCATTCAAACGATGGGTTGGTGCACGGTCACCAGCTTGGTGCCGTCAGGAAACGTAGCCTCGACTTGAATCTCGGGGATCAACTCGGCCACCCCGTCCATCACATCGGCACGCGACAAAACGCTTCGCCCTTCGCTCATCATTTGCGCAACGGTTTTGCCGTCACGCGCGCCTTCAAGGATGGCGGCACTGATCAGCGCAACAGCTTCGGGGTGGTTGAGCTTGACCCCTCGCGCCTTGCGCCGCTCGGCCAGCAGCGCTGCCGTGAAGATCAACAACTTGTCTTTTTCTCGGGGCGTCAGGTCCATGGGCAAAGGCCTTTTTTAGCGGGTAGAGCAAATACGCAAGAGCGGTGCCAGCACCCCTTGCTCGGCTGCATGCCACCAGCCATGCACCATTTTGGGCCTTCAACCCTGCATGGCGCACCGTGATGGGGGCTGTGCACGATTTTGGGCGTCGAGCCGCGTGCGCTTGCGTCGGGAACATGCGCGACGGCCTTGGCACACGTCTTGCGAACGATGGTAGCGGATCAACCATCAACCGTTTGGAGATTGAAATGAATCGTCGTCACGCGCTCCGCGCCACAGCCCTGGCAGCTGCCGCCCTGGCCTGGGGCATCCCCGCCCATGCAGCCGACACCATCAAGGTCGGCGTGCTTCATTCGCTGTCGGGCACGATGGCGATCTCCGAGACGGTGCTCAAAGACACCGTGCTGATGACCATCGATGAAATCAATGCCAAAGGTGGCGTGCTGGGCAAAAAACTTGAAGCTGTTGTCGTGGACCCCGCCAGCAACTGGCCCCTGTTTGCCGAAAAGGCCAAACAACTGGTGAGCCAAGACAAGGTCGCGGTGGTGTTTGGCTGCTGGACGAGTGTGTCGCGCAAGTCGGTGCTGCCCGTGTTTGAGCAAACCAACTCGCTGCTGTTTTACCCCGTGCAGTACGAGGGCGAAGAACTGAGCAAGAACGTCTTCTACACCGGCGCTGCACCCAACCAACAAGCCATTCCTGCCGTGGAGTACTTGATGAGTGCCGACGGTGGTGCTGCCAAGCGCTTTGTGCTGCTGGGCACCGACTACGTGTACCCGCGCACCACCAACAAGATCTTGCGCGCCTTCTTGAAGAGCAAAGGCATTGCCGACGCTGACATCATCGAGGAATACACCCCGTTTGGCCACGCCGACTACCAGACCATCATTGCCAAGATCAAAAAGTTTTCGGGCGAAGGTAAAAAGACGGCCGTCATCTCCACCATCAACGGCGACTCCAACGTGCCGTTCTACAAAGAGCTGGGTAACCAAGGTCTCAAGGCAACTGACGTGCCCGTCGTCGCCTTTTCCGTGGGCGAAGAAGAGCTTCGTGGCGTCGACACGAAACCGCTGGTGGGCCATCTAGCCGCTTGGAACTACTTCATGAGCCTGAAGTCACCTGCCAACAATGCCTTCACCAAGAAGTGGGCCGACTACGCCAAAGCCAAAGGGCTGGCCGGGCACAAAGACAAACCGTTGACCAACGACCCCATGGAAGCCACCTACATCGGCATCCACATGTGGAAGCAAGCCGTCGAAAAAGCCAAGAGCACCGACACCAACAAAGTGATCGCTGCCATGGCCGGCCAAACTTTTACGGCGCCGTCTGGCATCACGTCCAAGATGGATGAGAAGAACCACCACTTGCACAAGTCGGTGTTCATTGGCGAGGTGAAGGGTGACGGCCAGTTCAGCGTCGTCTGGAAAACGCCTGGCCCCGTCAAGGCGCAGCCATGGAGCCCGTTCATTGCCGAAAACAAAGGCAAAAAAGACGAGCCAGAGAAGAAGTAAGACGTGACGATTCCACCGAGCTTCACCCGCGCCCTTTGCTTCCTTCGCACGGCCAAGGTTTGGTGGATCGTTGTTTTCTTGGCGCTGGTGTTTGCCTTTGCAACGCCAGCGTTGGCGCTCACCCAGCCTCAGCTGCTGGGCATGGTTCAAGGCGAAAGCACGGCACGGGTGGCCGCCATCAACGACGCTGTGGTGGCAGGTGACCCTGCGCTGCGAGCCTTCTTGCTGGCGCTTCAAGCGGGCGAAGTGAAGATCGCCGACGACCGGGTGCTGATCGTCAAGGACGGACGCGCCACCGACCCGATCACGCAAGCCGACACGTCGTTGCCCGTCAACCCGGAAGACGTGATCAACAACAACCGCATGCGCCGCGAAATAGAGGCCGCCTTGGCAGCGATGCAGCTGCTGTCGCCAGATGCCCGGCAGCGAGCCTTGGCGATTGACGCACTCAAAGGTCAAGTCGATGCGGCCAAGTTACCCCTTATTGAAAGGGCCTTGTCCAGCGAGACCGATGGCGCGCTGAAACTTCAACTGCAAGCACTGCAGGTGAGCGCGTCGGCCGCGTCCAGCGACCGCAACAAGCGCTTGGCTGCGGCACGTTCTTTGGCGCAAAGCAATCAACCGTCAGCGCGCGCGCTGTTGCTTGATCGTTTGTCCAACGAGCGTGACACCGAGATCAAAAGCGTCTTGTCAACGTCGCTGCGCGCCGTCGAATCGCGCCTGGCCTGGGGTGAGCGGTTGGGTGTGCTCTTTTCGGGCATCAGTCTGGGGTCCATTTTGCTGTTGGCTGCCCTTGGTTTGGCCATCACGTATGGGTTGATGGGCGTCATCAACATGGCGCACGGGGAGCTGATCATGATCGGCGCGTACGCAACGTACTTGGTTCAAAACGCTTTCCGCGCCTATCTGCCCGCAGCTTTTGACGCCTACATCGTGGCGGCCATTCCCGTGTCGTTCTTGGCCGCGGCGTTGGTGGGCGCGTTGATGGAAAAGACCGTCATACGCTGGCTCTATGGTCGCCCCTTGGAGACGCTGCTGGCCACTTGGGGTCTGAGCCTGATTTTGATGCAGAGTGTGCGGTCGCTGTTTGGTGCGCAAAACGTGCCGGTGGAAAACGCCAACTGGATGTCGGGTGGGCTGCAGGTCTTGCCCAACCTCATCCTGCCCTACAACCGGCTTGCCTTGATCGCTTTCGTCGCGTTGGTGCTGCTGGGCGTCACGCTACTGATTGCCAAGACACGCTTGGGCCTGTTTGTACGCGGTGTCACGCAAAACCGTCGCATGGCTTCGTGTGTGGGCGTCAACACAGGGCGGATCGACACTTATGCTTTTGCGCTGGGTTCGGGGCTGGCGGGTTTGGCGGGTTGTGCCCTGTCGCAAGTGGGCAACGTGGGCCCCGACCTGGGCCAAAACTACATCGTTGACTCCTTCATGGTGGTGGTGTTGGGCGGCGTGGGGCAACTGGCAGGCACGGTGGTTGCAGCGTTGGGGCTGGGGGTGATGAACAAATGGCTTGAAGGCATGACAGGCGCGGTGTTGGCCAAAATCGTGGTGCTGGTTGTCATCGTGGTCTTCATTCAAAAGCGACCCCAAGGCTTGTTTGCACTCAAGGGCCGGAGCGTCGACGCATGAACACCACGCTCTTCAGCCCACGGGCATGGTCGGGCATCGCGGTGGCCGTCGCCTTGTTGACGGTGGTGGTGCCTGCGCTCAATTTGCTAACCCCACCCGACAGCGTCTGGCACTTGTCAGACTTTTACGTGAGCCTGCTGGGCAAAATTCTTTGTTATGCCATTTGTGCACTGGCGATGGACCTGATCTGGGGCTACTGCGGCATTTTGTCGTTGGGCCACGGCATGTTCTTTGCCCTCGGCGGTTATGGCATGGGCATGCACTTGATGCGCCAAATTGGGCGCGATGGCCAGTACCAATCCGACCTTCCTGATTTCATGGTGTTCTTGGATTGGAAGGTGTTGCCCTGGCATTGGCAGCTCAGCGACTCGTTCGTTGCGCAGATGGCCTTGGTGGTGTTGGTGCCTGGCTTGTTGGCCTTCGTGTTTGGCTACTTTGCCTTTCGGTCGCGCATCAAAGGTGTCTACTTCTCCATCATCACGCAGGCGCTGACGTATGCGGCGATGCTGCTGTTTTTTCGCAATGAAACGGGCTTTGGCGGCAACAACGGCTTTACCGACTTCAAGCGGCTGCTCGGGTATTCGTTGTCCAGCCCCACCACGCGCGTGGTGTTGTGTGTCCTGTCGGGGCTCACGCTGGTTGCCTTTTTTGTAGCAGCGCGTGCCGTGGTCGCCAGCAAGTACGGCCGCGTGCTGCAAGCGGTGCGTGATGCCGAAACGCGTGTCATGTTCACCGGCTACGACCCCCTGGCCTACAAGCTTTCCATCTGGACGGCGTCGGCCGTGATGTGCGCTGTCGCGGGTGCTTTGTACGTGCCCCAGGTGGGCATCATCAACCCCAGCGAAATGAGCCCTGCTGCGTCCATCGAGATGGCCATTTGGGCTGCCGTGGGCGGCCGCGGCACGCTGGTAGGGCCCATCTTGGGAGCCTTTTTCGTCAATGGTGCCAAGAGCTGGTTTACGGCCGCGTTCCCCGAATACTGGCTCTACTTTCTGGGTGCACTCTTCATCGCCGTCACACTGTTTTTGCCACAAGGCTTGATCGGTCTGTCCAAATGGTGGCGCAAGGTCGCCCGGCCGACATCGTCGTCCACCCAACCCGAGGCAGCGCCATGACGCCCGACCTGTTGCAAGACGGCGCAGAAAGGCGGGCACGCCATCAGGAACGTCTAGCCCAGACAAACACCCGTCGGTCCACGGCGGGCCTCGTCAATCGACTGGGAGAACCCGACTTCGCCCACGGTGTTGCACTTTACGTTGACAATCTAACGGTTAGCTTTGACGGTTTCAAAGCGTTGAATGACTTGAGCTTGGCCATCAATGTGGGCGAGTTGCGCTGCATCATCGGCCCCAACGGGGCTGGCAAAACCACCATGATGGATTGCATCACTGGCAAAACGCGCCCCGACAAAGGCGAGATCCACTTCGGTTCCACCATCAATTTGCTTCAGTTGAATGAGGCGCAGATTGCGCAAGCTGGCGTGGGGCGCAAGTTTCAAAAGCCCACGGTGTTTGAGCCTCTCACGGTGTTTGAAAACCTGGAGCTGGCCCTGCGCAACGACCGACGCGCGCGCGCCGCCCTGCGCGCCAGCTTGTCATCCGACCAGCGCCAGCGCCTGGCCGAACTGCTGGTGCTCATCCATCTGGACGGCCAGCAAGCGCAAGTGGCCGGCCTTTTGAGCCACGGGCAAAAGCAGTGGCTGGAAATCGGCATGCTGCTGGCGCAAGACCCCAAGGTGTTGTTGCTGGATGAACCCGTGGCAGGCATGACCGACGATGAAACCGAACGCACCGCCGAGCTGTTCTTGTCGCTCGAAGGCAAGCATTCACTGGTGGTGGTTGAGCACGACATGAAGTTTGTCGACATGCTCACCCAAGGCCACAAAACCGTGACGGTGCTGCACGAAGGCCGGGTGCTGGCTGAAGGCAAGCTGGCCGATGTGCAGGCCAACCAGCAAGTGGTCGAGGTTTACCTGGGGCGATGACACCATGCTAAAACTCGACAACGTGCACCAAGCCTACGGCGGCTCGCGCATCCTGCGCGGCGTAAGCCTGGAGGCGCGGGTGGGGCAAATAACAGTGGTGCTGGGCCGCAATGGTGTTGGCAAAACCACCTTGCTCAAAAGCATCATGGGGGCCGTGTCGATCACGTCGGGCTCCATCGCCCTCGACGGTCAAGACCTTGGCAAGCGGCCTCCGCACGAGCGCGTTCGTGCCGGCATCGGTTATGTGCCGCAGGGTCGAGAAATTTTTGGGCGTCTCACGGTGGAAGAAAACCTGCACATGGGCTTGGCATCGCGGCCACCGTCAACGCCCCTGCCGCCCGAGCTTTTCACGCTGTTCCCCGTGCTGGACGCGATGCGCAAGCGCCGGGGTGGTGACCTGTCAGGGGGGCAGCAACAACAGCTGGCGATTGCCCGCGCCTTGGCGCCCGGGCCACGCGTGTTGTTGCTGGACGAGCCCACCGAGGGCATTCAGCCGAACATCATCCAAGACATTGGACGCGTGATCCGCATGCTGGCCAACCGCGGCACGATGGCGATCGTGCTGGTTGAGCAGTACGTGGACTTTGCCGCCGAGCTGGCCGATCACTATGTGGTGATGGAGCGCGGCGCCGTGGTGGCCCAAGGGCTTGGCAAAAACATGGTGGCTGACGGTGTTCGAGAGCGGGTGGCCATCTAGCCAGCATGGCTTTTTTTTGGAGGGGTGTCGTCAGCCGCTCACCACGCGCACGATAGGTCGCTCGGGCAGCGGCTCGGCGTCAAAGCGGTCGGCGCCACAGTAGCAAAGAAAGTGCTTGTTGGACGCGCGGCCAAACAAGGCCAGCCCCAACCGGGTGGCCAAGGCATGGCCCATGGCCGTCACGCCATTGCGGGACACCACAATGGGCACGCCCATTTGTGCTGATTTCATCACCATCTCACTGGTCAGGCGCCCGGTGGTGTAAAAAGCTTTGTCGTGGCCACTGACGCCGTTCATGCCCATCCAGCCAGCGATCGTGTCGAGCGCGTTGTGACGCCCCACGTCTTCCACAAAGGTTAACAACTCGGGCGCTCCGCCAGTGATCCGAAACAAGGCACAGCCGTGCACCGAGCCCGCCTGTCGGTGAATGGACGGCTGCAAGCGCAGGGTCTCTAACATCGATGCCAAGGCACTTTGGCGGATGCGCGCAGCGCGGGCATCAGGCAGTTCAACCGCGTCCACCTGGTCCATCCAGTCGCCAAACATCGTGCCCTGTCCACAGCCAGTGGTGACCGAACGCTTGGCTGTTTTGGCCTCGATGTCTACCACGCCAGCCCGTGTTTTGACGGCGGCTGCTGAAACGTCCCAATCGACGGTCACCGACTCAACATCGTGCACCGACGCAATCAGGCGTTGGTTGCGCAAGTACCCCAGCACCAGCAACTCGGGCGCGGCACCCAAGGTCATCAGCGTCACCACCTCGCGCTTGTCGACGTACACCGCCAACGAACGTTCGTCGGGGATGTGGATGCGTCGGTGGCCACCGAACTCGTCAATGACATCAATCTCGCGCGTGAGCGCGACGGAGCTTTGTGTCAGACGCGGGCGCTCGCGCATCATCGCGGCTGGGCCCTTACTTTTTAACGGGCGCAGCCGCCTGCGCGGCGGCGGGGGCCGGTGCAGGTGCTGCTGCGGCTGGCGCAACAGCGGTTGCACCAGGCGCCACGTACACAAACGCACCTGGGTCCGCGCACGCGGGCGTGGCCGTGGGGTTGGGCGTGGGCGTGACGTTGCGGGCCTTGGCGTCGGCAAGGTAGCGTGTAGCAACCTTGTCCATCGAGCGACACAACTGAAAGCCCTCGACCTTGCCAGCCCAGGCTGTCTTTGCGGCGGCTTCAGCGGCCTTTGCTTTAGCCTCAGGCGTTGGTGGCGCTGGGGCTGGTAGTTTCGCGTGAACAACAGACGCGATACACAACGTGGCAACAACGGTCAAAAGCGCATTCAGTTTCATGGTCACTCCGTGTTCAGCGGGCGGGTTGTTGGTGGCCCGCGCCCAAAAGGGTTGACGCGTCGCCCGTGGCAGGCAATGGCGAGCGCTGCGCGGGGATGCGGCCTGCGCGCACATCATCAGCCCACAACTTGTGATGCTCGGTGGCCCAACCTTCATCCACATAGCCCGTGCGCATGGCCTTGTAGGCATCTTTGGTGCCCACGGTGCCCATGTAGATGTGCCCTGCAAACAGGGCCATCATCAGAATCGTCGAGATGCCGTGCACGATGAGCGCAATTTGCATGTTGCCGCGCGTGTCAGCCACCCACCAAGGCACCAGCTTGTCGAGAACCAGGCCCGAAGCCACCACCGTGGCGCCCAGGGCAAACACACCACCCCAGAACAATACTTTTTCAGCGGCGTTAAAACGATGCGAAGGCACTTCAAGGCCGCCCTTGCTGGCCATGCCACCAAATGTCATCAGCCACTTCAGGTCACCAGCGCGCGGGAAGTTGTCGCGCACAAACGTGACGAACACCACCACCAGTGACACCGCAAACAACGGGCCAGCAAAGTTATGGGCGGTTTTCAGGGCGTATGTTAGGTAGCCAAACAAGGTGCTGCCGATCACCGGCAGCATCAAGAACTTGCCAAAAGCCATCACCAAGCCCGACACGGCAAGCACCACGAATGCAATCGCGTTGGTCCAGTGGGCGGCCCGTTCAAAGGGCGTGAAGCGTTCGATCTTGCGCCCGGTGTAAGCCGTGTGCCCACCCAAAGGCCCTTTGGTGAAATAAAAAATACCCAGCGCCAACAACGCGATCAACACCAATGCGCCGCCGTAGGGAATGATGTAGCCGTTGCGCACTTGCCGCCAAGCCTCACCCGCCGTGGTGAAGCTGCTGCCAGGGTACTGCGTGAAGGGCTGAATCAACACGCCCTTTTCCAGTCCGGGCAGGGTGGTGAACCCAGGCTTGTCACCGCTGGTTCGCACATCACGCCAAAACGGCGAGTTGTTGCCCGGTTGCGTTTTACCGCGTTGCGCGTTGGTTTCGTCAGCCTTGGGCTCGGCAGGGGCGACAAACCCCGTCGGAGCGCCTGTTCCAGCCGGTGCCGCGGGTTGCGCTTGCTGCGCCATCACCGTCGAAGCGCCAAGCATCAAGCCCACGGCAACACCCGCCGCCATCAACCACTTATTTGTCATCGAGCCACTCCCTCTGCCGAGTTTCATGCTTTGCGCCAGACGGCTTTTGTCAACCGACGGTTGTTCAGGAGCCCGATTTTTGAGCACCCACTCGGATGTACTCGTTTTGAGACTGCGCGCGATGGTTGAGTTGGCGCTGCCATGCGGCTTCATCGCTGGGCTTCCAGCCAGGTGCCGCAAAGTCTTGGTTGGCGCCCTTCCATCCGGGCACGTCTTGCTTGCGTTCGCTCTTTTGGGCCGTCTGAACCTTTTCGCCGCAGCCCATCAGCAAGGCTGACGTGGCCACAGCGACGACTGCAAGGCTTCTTGTTAGGGTGAGGCACTTCATGACTTGGTACCCGTGGTAGCGCCCGGTGCACCGCCCGTGGCTGGTTTGCCGTAGGCCGTGCCCCAACCCCATACCTCGCTGCCCTTGCCACGCACCAGCACGCGGTTGCGGAAGATGTCGGCCACCACATCGCCGTCACCGCCCAACAGGGCCTTGGTCGAGCACTGCTCGGCGCATGCTGGCAACTTGCCTTCGGCCAGGCGGTTGCGCCCGTACTTTTCGTTCTCGGCGGCCGAACCGTTGGCTTCTGGGCCCCCGGCACAAAACGTGCACTTGTCCATCTTGCCGCGCAGGCCAAACGTGCCATTGGTGGGGAACTGCGGCGCGCCAAAGGGGCAGGCGTACGAGCAGTAGCCACAGCCGATGCAAGTGTCTTTGTCATGCAAGACCACGCCTTCGTCAGTCTTGTAAAAACAATCGACGGGGCAAACGGCCATGCACGGCGCGTCGCTGCAATGCATGCACGCCACCGAGATGCTCTTCTCGCCGGGCACGCCGTCATTGAGTGTCACCACGCGTCGGCGGTTAACACCCCAGGGCACATCGTGCTCGGCTTTGCAGGCCGTGACGCAACCGTTGCATTCGATGCATCGCTCGGCGTCACAAATAAACTTCATTCTTGCCATGTCATGCCGCCTTTTCCAACTGACAAACCGTCGTCTTGGTTTCTTGCATCATCGTGACAATGTCGTAGCCATAGGTGGTGGCGGTGTTCACGGCTTCGCCGCGAATGATTGGCGCTGCCCCAGCAGGGTAGTACTGGTTCATGTCCACGCCTTGCCAATGGCCGGCAAAGTGGTAAGGCATGAAGACCGTCTCGCGGTCCACACGCTCCGTCACCAAAGCCTTTACCTTGATGCGCGCGCCCGTTGGCGTTGACACCCACACATCCTCGCCATTGCGGAAGCCCCGGTCGTTGGCTGTGGCGGGGTTCACCTCAACAAACATGTGCTGCTGCAGCTCGGCCAAGAAGCGGTTGGAGCGCGTTTCGTCGCCACCCCCCTCGTACTCCACCAAACGCCCGCTGGTCATGATGAGCGGGAACGTTTTGCCGATCTCCTTGTTCTTCTCTTGAAGTGACTTGAACAAAATGGGCAAACGCCACGCCGTTTTGCGGTCGTCATGCGTCGGGTACTTGGCCACCAGCTCGGGGCGGGTCGAGTAAATCGGCTCGCGATGTTGCGGGATGGCGTCGGGGAAGTTCCACACCACCGCCCTGGCCTTGGCATTGCCAAAGGGGTGACAGCCGTGGTTCTTCATCGCCACACGGATGATGCCGCCAAGCGGGTCGGTCTTCCAGTTTTTGCCCTCGGCCGCCTTCTTCTCGACCTCGGTCAGCTCGTCCCACCAGCCCAATTTTTTCAACAGGACGTGGTCAAACTCGGGGTAGCCCGTGGTGATGTCAGCGCCTTTGGAATGCGAGCCGTCTTCGGCCAACAAGCTGGTGCCGTCGCGCTCCACCCCAAAGTTGGCGCGGAAGTTGCCACCGCCGTCCATCACGTGTTTGGACGTGTCGTAGAGGTTGTGCGTGCCGGGGTGCTTCATCTCGGGCGTGCCATAACAAGGCCATGGCAAGCCGAAGTGGTCACCGTCGAGCTTGTAGCCGGTGAGCTTGTCCACACCGCCTTTGGCGCGCAGCGTGTTGGCGTCAAACACATGCATGTTGCGCATGTGCGCCTGCAAGCGCTCAGGGCTCTGGCCGGTGTAGCCGATGGTCCAGACCGAGCGGTTCATTTCTCGCAAGATGTCGTCAGGGATCGGCTCAGGGTTGCCCTTCACCGTCTGCATCTTGTAGTTCTTGACCAGCTCTTTGTCAAAGCCCAACTTTTGTGCAAGCTGGTACATGATCATGTGATCGGTACGCGACTCGTACAGAGGCTCGATCACCTTCTCACGCCACTGCAGTGAGCGGTTGGAGGCGGTTACGGACCCACTGGTTTCAAACTGTGTGGTGGCCGGCAGCAAGTACACGGCCCGGTTCGGGTTGAGGTCTTCGGCCTTGCCAGGCATGGCCGCCATCGCCGCTGTGGCCGATGGGAACGGGTCCACCACGACCAACAGGTCGAGCTTGTCCATGGCCTTCTTCAACTCCAGGCCGCGCGTTTGCGAGTTGGGCGCGTGACCCCAATAGAACAACCCACGAAGGTTGCTTTCTTGGTCGATGAGCTCGTTCTTCTCGAGCACACCGTCAACCCAGCGCGATACCGTCATACCAGGTTTGGTCATCATGCCGGGCGCGTACTGCTTCTTCATCCACTCAAAGTCAACACCCCACGCGGCGGCATAGTGCTTGAAGGCGCCTTCGGCGATGCCGTAGTAGCCCGGCAGTGAATCGGGGTTGCAGCCGATGTCGGTGATGCCCTGCACGTTGTCATGGCCGCGGAAGATGTTGGCGCCGCCGCCCGACTTGCCAACGTTGCCCAGAGCCAATTGCAGCAAGCACGACACACGCACCATCGCATTGCCAATGGTGTGCTGCGTGTGGCCCACGCACCAAACCAGCGTGCTGGGGCGGTTTTCGGCCATCGTCTTGGCCACGTTGAAGCAAGTGGCTTCGTCGACGCCGCTGGCCTCGAGCACCTTGTCGGGTGTCCACTTGGCCAACACCTCGTCGCGCACTTTGTCCATGCCCCAGACGCGGTCGTTCAAATACTTCTTGTCGTCCCAGTTGTTCTTGAACACGTGATACATCACGCCATACAAGAAAGGAATGTCCGAACCCGAGCGGATGCGAACGTACTGGTCGGCTTTGGCGGCCGTGCGCGTGAAGCGTGGGTCGACCACGATCATCTTCGCGCCTTTTTCTTTGGCATGAAGCATGTGCATCACGGAAACCGGATGAGCCTCTGCCGCGTTGGAGCCAATGTACATCGCAGCTTTTGTGTTCTGCATGTCGTTGTACGAGTTGGTCATCGCACCGTATCCCCACGTATTCGCCACACCGGCGACTGTCGTGGAGTGGCATATTCGTGCCTGGTGATCGCAGTTGTTACTGCCCCAGAGGGACATCCACTTTCTGAGCAGGTACCCTTGCTCGTTGTTGTGTTTGCAAGATCCCACCACAAAGATGGAGTCGGGGCCGCTCTGCTTGCGAAGCTCAAGCAGCCGCGCGCTGATTTCTTCCAGCGCGGTGTCCCACGTGATGCGCTGGTACTTGCCGTTGACCAGCTTCATGGGGTACTTGAGTCGGAACTCGCCGCGACCGTTATCGCGCACCGCCGCACCCTTGGCGCAGTGGGCACCCATGTTGATGGGCGAATCGAACACCGGCTCTTGCCGCGTCCAAACGCCGTTTTCAACCACGGCGTCGATGGCGCATCCCACCGAGCAATGGGTACAAACCGTGCGTTTGACTTCAATCTTGGTGGCGCCGTCTTTGGCTGCCACTGGGTCGGCGGCTTGCGCCTTGCGAACCAGCGTCAACTGGCTCACGGCCATGCCGGCGCCGACCCCCAGACCGGAGCGTCGCAAAAACTTGCGTCGGTCCATCGTTGGAATGGCGCGCGAGACCCCGCGCGCCAAACTGTCAACCAACGCTCGGGACGACGGTGTCGCCCCTTCGCCGGTTGCCTTGCGTGTAAGTAGCATGCTGCTGACTCCTGCTGAAAGGCTTAAAAAGGGGTTCAGATTCGCGCGGTGGCGTAGTACTGCTTCACGTGCTCGGACAGGCGATACCCAGCCGACGTGTCACTGACGGGCTTGGATGGAGCACCTGCCAAAGGCTGCGCTTGCTGTTGGCCCGGCAGCAGCGTGGCTGCGACAGCCAGGGTGCCCACCGTCGCCGCACCACCCAAGATGGTTCGGCGCGCCATCGTCTCTTTGCGTTCTTGCATGGAAAATCTCCTGAGCGCGCGCGACAAATCCGCGCAGTTCTAGAACAACTCTATTCTGCTCTCTTCTGTCAAGTGCATCCAGGCATGTTTGTCCTTATGCGCGTCGTCAAAAAAAGTGTCGCTGATGCTGTATACCGTCATGTGCCACCATCAAAGCTAGGCGCTAGATGGAGGCAAAAATGTTGCGCTGCACCAAGAAAAAATAGGTCATGCGCGCACTTTCCCTCTGCTCGATAGACTGAAAAGTTGGACATAGCGTGATCGTTGGAACTGCAGGTCACATCGACCACGGCAAAACCTCGCTGGTGAAGGCCCTCACCGGCGTCGATGCCGATCGACTCAAAGAAGAAAAAGAGCGCGGCATCACCGTGGACCTGGGCTTTGCGTACAAGCCCATGCCAGACGGCAGCATGCTGGGTTTTGTCGACGTACCAGGCCATGAAAAGCTGGTGCGCAACATGCTTGCGGGTGCCACGGGGCTGGACCACGTGATGCTGGTGATTGCGGCTGACGACGGCCCGATGCCGCAAACACTTGAGCATCTGGCGATCCTTGACTTGCTCGGGCTTTGCAGGGGCATCGTGGCGCTCACCAAAAGCGACTTGGTGTCGCCCGCCCGCCTGACCGAAGTCAGTGCCCAAATCGCGGCGCTCTTGGCACCCACAGTTTTGGCCGGCGCCACCATCTTGCCGGTGTCGTCAGTGACGGGTCTTGGCCTGGACGCGTTGCAATCGCACCTCGCCGAGGCCAATGCCGCGATGGCATCAAGCTCAAAGCGTGGGCACTTTCGCCTGGCAGTTGATCGAAGTTTCAGTTTGGCGGGCGCGGGCACGGTCGTCACCGGCACGGTAGTGGCGGGTCGCGTTTCGGTGGGCGACAAGCTGACGGTTTCGCCGCGCAATTTGGCGTCTCGAGTCCGTGGCATTCACGCCCACAGCCGTTCAGCTACCGAAGGGCACGCAGGCCAAAGGCTTGCCGTCAATTTGGCAGGGGTTGAAAAGGCAGACGTGCAACGGGGCGACTGGATTGTTGGCGATGCGGCTCATGCCCCCACGCAACGCATCGACGCCCGCGTGCGCCTCTTGCCACAAGAGGCCAAGGCACTGGCCCATTGGACGCCGTTGCACTTGCACTTGGGGGCGATGGACGTGGGCGCCCGCGTGGTGCTACTTGAGGGCCAAGCCATCGCGCCTGGCGCCAACGCCCTTGTGCAATTGCACCTGGATAGGCCCATCGGTGCGCTGCGAGGCGACCGCTTCATCCTGCGCGATCAGTCCGCATTGCGCACCCTCGGGGGCGGCACGGTCATTGATATTTTTTCACCCGACACCCGGCGCCACAAGGCCCAGCGTGTTGCCGCCCTTCAAGCCCTCGAACAACCCACCCCTGCCGAAGCCCTGCAAGCTTGGCTTACCCTCGCGCCGCAGAGCGGCATCGATCTGTCGCAGTTCACCACGCTGTGGAACCTGCAGCCCGACGATGCAGCGGCCCTGCTGCGAGCCGTGCCGCATCGGCTGGTGGTTGAAGACAAGACAAGCCTGCTGTTTGCGCCCGGGCAGATCGAGCGGTTTGTTGAACGTGTGACCGAGCGGCTCGCGGCACACCACGCCAAACTACCCGACAGCCCAGGCCTGACCCAAGAACAATTGCAACGCGTGGTCACCGACAAGCCCAGCGGCACCGTGTTTGCGCTGTTGCTGCGTGATCTGGTCAAAGGTGGCGTGTTGCAGCGCACCGGGCCCCACTTGCGTTTGGCGGGTCACGAGGCTTCACTGCAAGGGGCCGAGAAGCAACTGTGGGAGCGGCTCAAGCCCTGGCTTGACGAGGGGGGCATCAACCCACCCAAACTCAGCGACATGATGCTGCGCGACCGCAACCTGCGCAAGGACCAAGTGATGCGCGTGTTGCAACGGCTTGAGCGCATGGGCAAGGTGCACGCGGTGGGGGCCGAGTATTTCATTCAAACGCATCACATGCTGGCGCTGGCCTTGCACGCACAAACACTGGTTAACCAAGACGAGAACAAGCGCTTGAACGTCAAAGCACTGCGCGACGCCACCGGCATGAGCCGACACCTGTCGGTACCGCTGGTAGAGTACTTTGACCACATTGGGTTCACCAAACGCGACGAGGTGGGGCGGCACATTCGTCGCGACCCGAACAAAGTGTTTGGTGGCGGTGGTTGAGCCTCTGGTTTACCACGGCGTCAACTGTGTCAGGCGACCGCCCAAGTTAGGGTAGCACGATGGAGGAGGATCGTCCCCCGGTGGGGCGTCCGGTCTGCAAAACCGGGTGGGGCTGCTCTGCGGCTCCAGGTGGGTTCGACTCCCACCCTCTTCCGCCATGGGTGTTGCGTCTCTGGCTGCCTGCAAGACGCTGCCGACAGGTTCGGCCGCGCGCCCTAGCAATCGTTGCGCTCGTCAGGCCAATGGCCGCGCAAGGTACACCGCCTCGCGCCCCACAATCGGCTTTCGCGTTGGCATCAAGATCGTGCAATGGTCGCAGGGCGCGCGAATTTGATCATCGCCATCGGTGGCAATCAGTTCGCCCTTGCTGAAGGTCTCAAAGCCCAACAACGGGCGCACAAACTGCAGCGCGGTCGTTTTAACCATGCACGTTTGCAGCAGCTCAAACCGCTGCTGCGTTGCGGCATTGGGCGGCGCTTCGCCATGCTTGATCAAGCCAAAGTGCGCGATGAAATCCAGCGCCACCTGAACGGCCAGGTCGCTGGTGGCACGCAGAAAGTGCTGCCCGCACTCCACCACCACCGCCACGCCATGGTGCCCTGCCGTGCCGTGCAAACCGTGTTGGATCAACGGTACGCCCGACCCCAAACCATTGGGCATCACCAAGTGCACGTTCGGCCGCCCCATTGCAAGCGTTGCAGCGCCGTTGCGCACAAAGTGCGGGTAGACCCAAAACGGCTGAACGTCTTGCGCGGTGGAGTGAATGTCCAGCACGTGGTCGGCGGCGGCCACCACCGGGCGCAACTGCCGTGCCCGCACAAGCTCGGGGCTGGTGTCGGAGCCGTCCAATGATTCAGGGGACCAAACCCGGTTGAGGTTGTGCACCAACTGACGGCTCTCAAACGGCTGCGTGGCGTCAAAACTTTCATACGCAGCCACGTTGGCAAAACTGATCGTCAACGTGCCGATGGTGGGGCTCACACCCTTGTCCAGCAAATGGGTCGCAGCTGTCATGCCACAAAACTCATTGCCGTGTGTCAACGCATTGATGAGCACGTGAGGGCCAGGGCGCCCACTTGCCAACCGATGCACGTAATCCACACCCGTGTTGCCCTTGCGGTAAGCCGACAAATCTTTGGGCAGAACTTCCATGGCGGTGGTGCTGGGGCTCAAGACAGGCTTTCGGGGGTGAACGACTCGGCGAATTTAACCACGCATAATTCAAAGTGCCCACCATGAACACCACTGCCCACCGCCCCCCTGCCCTGGACCGATTGCTCGAAACCCCTGCCTTGATGGCCCTTGTGGCGCACCACGGCCGTGCGCCCGTGCTGGCGCAGGCGCGCGCGGCGCTGGCAGCATGGCGCACGGAAGCCACCCAACCGTTTGACGTCGCTGACTTCGAGCAACGCTGCAGCCGTCAACTGAGCACCCAAGCCGCGATGCAACTGCGCCCCGTGTTCAACATGACGGGCACCGTGCTGCACACCAATTTGGGCCGTGCCGTGATGGCGCCCGAGGCCGTGGCGGCCGTCACGGCCGTGATGCAGCAAGCCGCCAACCTCGAGTACGACGTCGCACGAGGCGCTCGCGGCGACCGCGACGATCACATCGAAGGGTTGCTGCGCGAACTTACCGGCGCCGAGGCTGCCACTGCCGTCAACAACAATGCCGCCGCCGTGATGCTGGTGCTTAGCGCCTTGGCCCAGCACAAAGAGGTGGCCGTGTCGCGCGGCGAGCTGGTAGAGATTGGCGGCGCCTTTCGCATCCCCGACATCATGCGTCGCGCCGGCGCCAAATTGGTGGAGGTGGGCACCACCAACCGCACCCACTTGCAGGACTTTGAAGACGCCATCACGCCACGCACGGCCATGGTGATGAAGGTGCACACCAGCAACTATGTGATCCAAGGGTTCACGTCGAGTGTGCCGGTGGCCGAGCTGGGGGCACTGTGCAAGGCGCGATCCCTGGTGTTTGCCGAAGACTTGGGCAGTGGCTCGTTGGTAGACATGACCCGCTTCAACCTACCAGCCGAACCGACACCACAGCAGTCGATTGCTGCGGGCGCAAACGTTGTCACGTTCAGTGGCGACAAATTGCTGGGCGGGCCTCAGGCTGGCTTGATCGTGGGCGACAAAGCACTCATCGCCAAGATCAAACGCAACCCGCTCAAGCGCGCCTTGCGCTTGGACAAAATGAGCATCGCCGCCCTCGAAGCCACGCTTAAGTTGTACCGAGACCCGGACCGCTTGGCCGAGCGCTTGCCCACCCTGCGCTTGCTAACCAAGACCCCGGCCATGCTGCAGGCTTTGGCCGAGAAACTGGCACCGCCCCTGGCCCAAGCGTTGGGCACCAAGGGCACCGTGGCGGTGCTTCCGTGCCGCAGCCAAATCGGAAGCGGTTCATTGCCTGTGGATCGACTGGACAGTTTTTGCCTAGCGATCAGCGCACCGGCAAGCGCCAAACGCGCCGGCAGCTACCCCGACCGCTTGGCCGCCGCGCTGCGAGCCCTGCCCACTCCAGTGATCGGACGTGTAGAAACCGGCCAAGTCCGTCTGGACGTGCGCTGCATCGACGGCGAAGAGGCCGCTCGCACATGGGTAACGCAACTGCCCCTGCTGGCACAAAACTTCAACGGCTAAGCGTAAAACGCCTCGACCCGGCCCTTCAACTTGATCATCATCGGCTGACCTTTGCGGTCAAGCGCCTTGCCCGCCGGCACCTTGATCCAACCCTCGCTGATGCAGTACTCCTCAACGTCGGTGCGCACCGCGTCGTTGAAGCGAATGCCAATCGCATGCTCACACACCGCAGCATGGTGGTGTGGGCTGCGGGGGTCCACCGACAGTCGGTCGGGAAGCAGGGGCTTGGTGGATGTTTCGGTCATGAGAATAGGTTTCCTGGGATTTATCCCGCCCGAATCATAGAGTCGTCAAGCCAGCGGCGAAGAAACAAGACGCGTCAACACCATCTAACCACGCAACCCAGCAAACACATTCTGCACATCCTCATTGGCATCCAAAGCCGCCAAAAACACTTCAACTTCTTCCAACTGCACAGCACTCAGGCTCGAAGGGTCGACAGGGTTCTTGGGACGGTAGCCCAGCTTGGCCGACACCACCGTAAACCCCTGCGGCTGCAACGCACGGCTCACCAAATCCAAATCCGTGGGGTCGGTGATGAAAACCGAAGTGCCCTCATCCCCCACCTCAAAGTCTTGAGCCCCAGCTTCGATAGCCGCCAGTTCGGGGTCGGCCCCCGCCACCGCCGCTTCGGCTTCAATCATGCCCACATGCTCAAAGTCCCAAGCCACCGAGCCTGAAGACCCGAGTTGCCCCTTGCGAAACAACACCCGCATCTCAGAAGCTGCACGGTTCACGTTATCCGTTAGGCATTCAACCATCACCGGCACCCGGTGCGGCGCAAAACCCTCGTACACGGCATGCTCAAAGTGCACCGTCTCACCTGTCAGGCCAGCACCCTTCTTGATAGCCCGCTCCAGTGTCTCTTTGGGCATCGACACCTTGCGTGCCTGCTCCACCACCAAGCGCAAACGCGCGTTGGCAGCCGGGTCTGGCCCGTGGCGCGCGGCAATCATGATGTCTTTGGCCAACTTGCCAAACAAGCGACCCTTGGCATTGGCCGCCAAGTCCTTGTGTTTTGCTTTCCACTGTGCACCCATGTCAGTCTGCCCCTTGCGGTCTGGTTCTAGGACGAGCTACTCATGAAACTCAATGACCGACACCCGGTTGTCAGCCACCGGCCACGCTGCGGCCGTGATGCGCTCGCGACCAAACACGCCCGTCAAAGGCCGCAAGACAGCGTTGGCTGGTTGCGTGATCTTGGACACCGCCAAGCCGCCCACGCCCTCGGGAATACCGGGTGGCACCAGCCCGTCAAAACTCATGGAGTCTTTGCCGCGCGTGAAGTAGCCACGCGGCCGAACCATCGTGATCACAGCGCCCGCAGCCCTGTCGGCGTCGGCCAAGCGCGCCAAGCGAAAACTCAACACGTTGGTGGAGCGCAAAAACGGCGAGCGGTAGAAATGCGTGGTTGCGTAACCCGGGGCACCCACGACAAACTCCAGGTAGGCATTGCCCTTCACCGCCAATGGCCCCCACGCGCCATCGGCTTGCAGTGTTTTTCGGTGCAGCGCACCGCCGCGTCGCGCACCCGTGGTGGCATCCACTTCAAACACTTCAATCGTTGCACCCGGCAGCGCGATGTTGGTGGCGTCGTTGCCCACACCGTCTTTGCCAAGTTGCGAGATCTTACCGTTGAGTGTGATGTTGGCCTCTGGCACCGTGTAGCCCGACGCAGCGCTGGTGGTCGGGGCTTTGCCGGTTAAGAACTGCCACGTCTGCGCAAATGCCGGCGCGCCAAACGACGTTTCGCGATGGTCAGCCCCTGGCAACACGATGTTGCGGGCGCCTTTTAGTGCAGGGCCGTCAAAGGTCACGTTGGTGGGCACGCCTTTTTGCCCAATCCACAGGCCATCGGGCTGGGCAAATTTGTCGTTGTTGTCTGAGCGCAGGGTCATCCACTGCACGCCCGGGGTCACTTCGTCACCGTTGGCGTTTTTGGGGGCGTTCAACCCCGTCAGGAAGGCACCACGACCATTGAACTCGCTGTTCGGGTTGCGCTCGTTGGCCCACACGCCGTGGTTGGGTACGCCGCCCAAAACCGCATGCGACACGTACTGGGCGCCACCGCCGTTTTGAATGTAGTTGCGGATGGCATAACCCCCGCGCGAATTGGCGATGAGCACCACCTTGTCAGCACCAGTGGTGCGCCTCACTTTGTCCACCTCAGCTGCAAGCGCTTGCATGTGCTCGGTGGTTGAGGTTCGGGTAGGCTGGGGTTTCGTATCGTCGTCACGAGCACTGGGGTACGGCACATCGAGCGCAAACAAGCGGTCACGCGGCCAGCCGTTGGACTCGAACCGCCACAGCGTGGTGAGCCACAACGCTGCCGTGTCGCCATTGCCGTGCACAAACACGATGGGCGGGCGCGGGTTGGCCACAAGACTGACGGTGGGGGTACAAGCGCCGAGCATGGCGAGCACAGGGAGCATGAAAGTTTTGACCAACGAGGCAACTGACAAACGCATGGGGGCTTCTCCTGCCAAACAACGTGGCACGACTGGTGGTGCAGTGTAGGGGCAGTGCCGCTGCCGCCAGGTACACGTCAGTGAATGCGCCCAACCACCGGCGACCACCACGTCGGCAACAGTTGCATCGCCTCGTCGGTCGCAAAGCGGTCGTCCAGCAAGAACACCGCACCCCGATCGTCAGGCGTGCGAATCACGCGGCCCGCCGCCTGCACCACCTTGCGCATGCCAGGGTAAAAATAGGTGTAGTCGTACCCAGCACCAAAAATGCCTTGCATGCGCTCTCGCATGGCCTCGTTGACGGGGTTGATCTGGGGCAGACCCAGGGTGGCGATGAAGGCACCAATCAGCCTTTGGCCTGGCAGGTCGATTCCCTCGGCAAAAGCGCCGCCCAACACGGCAAACCCTACGCCGCGGCCGCCGTCGACAAACTGGTCCAAAAAGCCCTGCCGCTGGGCCTCGGTCATGTTGCGACGCTGATGCCATATGGTGATGTCGGGAGCGCTTTGCGCCAAGGCGTCGGCGGCTTGGGTCATGTACTCGTAGCTGCTGAAAAACGCCAGGTAGTTGCCAGGCTGTACTTGCATCTGGGTGGCGATGGCGCGTGCGATGGGTTTGACAGACGCCGAACGATGCTTGAAGCGTGTCGACACATTGCTGGCGATTTTGACTTGAAGTTGCTCGGCATGAAACGGGCTGTCCACGTCCAAGTACGCCGTGTCATCGGGCAGCCCCAGCATGTTCATGTAATAGTGAACGGGCGACAGCGTGGCTGAAAACAGCACGGTGGTTCGAGCGGCCGCAAAGCGCGGCTTGAGGTACGGCGCTGGCACCACGTTGCGGATGCTGAGTGTTGACGCCAGGCCCGGCTGACGCTCAGAGCTCGCCGTGTCATGCATCACCACGTCAAACATCGCATGCGGGCCGAACGTCTTGGTCAATGCGTCAAACCGGGCGCAGGCAAAAAAGAAATCGAGTAGGGCCGTATCGGCAGGATCTTGGTTGTGAGCCATGTCTTCAGTCAACTCGATCACCAGCTTGCCGACCGCGTCGACCAGCTTGGCCGGCAGGTCCATCGCCGTGTAGGGCACGGTCACGTCACGCACCACGCCGCGCCATGCACGGTCGATTCGGTCCAGTGCACGCTTGACCGGCTTGGGCGCGCGCTTGCGCAGGGCTTGCAACGCGTGCCAATCCAGCGAGACGGAGTGCATCTCTCGTGCCCTGTCCACCAAGTTGTGCGCCTCATCCACCAACACCGCCACGCGCCACTGGTTGGCGTCGGTCATGGCGTGCAGCAAGGCCGAGCTGTCGAAGAAGTAGTTGTAGTCCCCCACCACCACATCGGCCCAGCGCACCAACTCCTGGCCCAGGTAGTACGGGCACACCGCGTGGGTGGCCGCCACCAGGGCCACCACCGCAGCCGATGACGGTGGCGTGTCGGTGCGCCCGCCCTCGCCAGCACCCAACCGTTGCACGGCGTCGGCCCGCGCTTCGGGCAGGCGATCGTAAAAGCCTTGGGCCAGCGGGCACGATTCGCCGTGACAGGCTTTGTCGGGGTGCACACAGGCTTTGTCGCGCGCCACGATCTCCACCACGCGCAGCGGCAGCTGGGGCGCCGCGTGGCGCACCTGCGCCAAGGCTTGCAGTGCCAAGCCACGACCGTTCGTTTTGGCGGTTAAAAAGAAAACCTTGTCGAGTTCTTGCTCCGGGCAAGCCTTGAGCAGCGGGAACAACGTGCCCACCGTTTTGCCGATGCCGGTGGGCGCCTGCGCCATCAAACAGCGGCCGAGCCGGGCCGCACGAAACACGTTTTCGGCCAACGCACGCTGCCCCGTGCGAAACGCCGGGTGCGGAAACTGCATCGTTCCCAAGGCGCGATTGCGCGACGTGCGATGCACCAGCTCTTGTGCCGCCCACATCAAGAAGGCTTCGCACAAGCCGTGAAAGAACGTGTTCAGTTCCGTTCGGCTGAAGGTTTGGGCGTGCGGCGTTTCAGACTGCGTCGTGATGTCAAAGTAAACCACCACCACCGACAGCGACTCCAGCGCCAGCGCCTCGCATTGCAGCGCACCGTAGACCTTGGCTTGCGCCCAGTGCAAGGCGCGGTGGTTCTCGGGGATCTGGTCCACCCGGCCTTTGTGTGTTTTGATTTCTTCAAGGCGCGCACTCGGCGCATCAAACCCGTCGGCACGCCCCACCACCGTAAGCTGCTTGTACTGGCCTTGCAAACGCACTTCGCGTTGGTAGCCGACCCCGCGCCGCCGCGTGACCAGGTTGTGGCCTTCAATGCCCTGCTGCGACGTGGGGGACGGCGTGAAGCGCAAATCGAGGTCACCGCGCTTGGCAGCAAACTCACACAGTTCACGCACCGCCACGCGATAAACGTCAGGCGCTGGTGGGGTCTCGGGGTGCGTCAGCGCCACGCCTTGTGGTGCGATGGGCTGGTCAATCGGGCTTTCCATAACCACCACCACCCGGCGTTTCAATCACAAAGATATCCCCCGGCGCCACCTCGACCGAGCCGATGTGGTCGAGGGTCTCGAAGCGACCGTCCAGCCTTTCAACCCGGTTGATGCCCGGGGCGCCTGGCAAGCCACCAGCCATGCCAAAGGCGCCGCTGTGACGCCCATTGGACAGCATGGACGCCGTCATCGCCTCCAGGAACCGAACGCGGCGCACGCCACCGTCACCCCCTTTGAACTTGCCGGCACCGCCCGACCCGGCACGGATGTGGTAGCTCTCCAGCCGCACCGGGAAGCGAACCTCCAGCACTTCAGGGTCGGTGAGGCGCGAGTTGGTCATGTGGGCTTGGACCACGCTGGCGCCGTGGAACGTCGGGCCGGCGCCGCTGCCACCCGAGATGGTTTCATAGTACTGATGGCGCGCGTTGCCAAAAGTAAAGTTGTTCATCGTGCACTGACCTGCGGCCATGGCGCCCAGCGCACCAAACAAAGTGTTGGTGATGCAAGTTGACGTTTCGACGTTGCCTGCCACCACCGACGCCGGGGGGCGCGGGTTGAGCATGGAACCTTCGGGAATGATGACCTTCAGTGGTTTGAGGCACCCCGCATTGAGCGGGATGTCGTCGTTCACCAAGGTGCGAAACACGTAGAGCACGGCAGCCATGCACACGGCCGTGGGCGCATTGAAATTGTTGCTCAACTGGGCCGACGTGCCCGTAAAGTCGATCTCGGCCGAGCGCTGGGCGGCGTTCACGCGGACGGCCACAGCGATGGTCGCGCCGTTGTCAAGCCGCAGGCTGAAGGCACCGTCTTTGAGCTTGGTGATCACGCGGCGCACCGATTCTTCGGCGTTGTCTTGCACGTGGCGCATGTAGGCCTGCACCACGTCCAAGCCAAAATGGTCCACCATCTTCCGCAACTCTTGCACGCCTTTTTGGTTGGCCGCAATTTGGGCTTTCAAGTCGGCCAGGTTTTGCTGCGGGTTGCGCGACGGGTACTTGCCACTTTGAAGCAACGCCAACATCTCGGCTTCCAACAAGCGCCCGCGGTCCACCAGCTTGACGTTGTCGATCTGAACGCCTTCTTCGTCGATGCGCGTCGAAAACGGCGGCATTGACCCGGGCGTGACGCCACCGATGTCAGCGTGGTGCCCACGCGAACCCACGTAAAAAAGCACCGCGTCATTGGCCTCATTCCAAACCGGCGTGACCACGGTGACATCGGGCAAATGGGTTCCGCCGTGGTACGGGTCGTTGAGCACGTAGACGTCACCCGGCTGCATGCGGGCGGCGTTGCGCGCCACCACCGTCTTGATGGATTCGCTCATCGAGCCCAAGTGCACGGGCATATGCGGCGCGTTGGCAATGAGGTTGCCCACCGCGTCAAACAACGCACAGGAAAAGTCGAGCCGCTCTTTGATGTTGACCGAGTAAGCGGTGTTTTGCAGCTGCAACCCCATCTGCTCGGCAATGTTCATGAAAAGGTTGTTGAACACCTCAAGCATCACCGGGTCCACGGTGGTGCCAATGGCGCGGCGTGCCTCACGGGGTTGCACGCGGTCCAGCACCAAATGGTCAAGCGCCGTCACACGCGCCTGCCAACCCGGCTCCACCACGGTGGTGGCATTTTTTTCGGCAATGATGGCGGGACCGGTGACAAACTGCCCCGGCTTGGCCTGGTCACGCACCACCAGGGCGGCGTCCCACCAGCGGCCCCCGCTGAACATGCGCACCGTTGCGTCCACGGGCGCCGGGTGCACCGCTTGCAAGGGGTGCCGTGGCTCCACTGGCGCGTCGCCTTCAGCCACTGCTTCAACTGACACCGCCTCGACCACCAAGCGGCGCTCGGCCATCAAGAACGCAAAGCGCTGTCGGTACGCATCCTCAAACGCAGCCTGCATGGCGGCGGCACTGCCGTGCGGCACCACCAAGGCTGAGTCGGTGCCCTCGTAGCGAACGTGTGCGCGGCGGTGCACGTGCACCTGACCCCTGCTCACGCCCTGCCGCTCAAGCTCCGCCCGAGCCTCGAGAACAAGTTGCTCGATCTTGCTGGCAACTGCGTCAGCCGCAGTAGCCAGTGGCAGGTCTATGGCCGCTTCACGCATCACACTCTGGTCGGCCAGTCCCATGCCGTAGGCTGACAAAACACCAGCAAGTGGGTGCGCAAAAACTCGGGTCATGCCCAAAGCGTCGGCCACCCGGCAGGCGTGCTGCCCGCCTGCACCCCCAAAACACTGCAAGGTGTAGCGCGTGACGTCGTAGCCACGCGCAACGGAAATTTTCTTGATCGCATTGGCCATGGCCCCCACGGCGATGTCAATGAAGCCCTCGGCCACCATCTCGGGGGTGCGCTTCACGCCGGTGCTGCGCTCGATGTCCTCAGCCATCGCAGTGAACCTTTGCACCACCACCGATTCGTCCAAGGGCTCATTGGCTTGCGGCCCAAACACGTGGGGGAAGTACGCCGCCCGGATCTTGCCCACCATCACATTGGCGTCAGTCACTGCCAGCGGCCCACCACGTCGGTAACAGGCCGGGCCCGGGTTGGCACCAGCACTTTGGGGCCCGGCACGAAACCGAGCACCGTCAAACGACAGCACCGAGCCGCCGCCTGCGGCGACGGTGTGGATGCTCATCATCGGCGCGCGCATGCGAACGCCCGCCACTTGGGTCTCAAACGCGCGCTCAAACTCGCCTGCAAAGTGGCTGACGTCGGTGGACGTGCCCCCCATATCAAAACCGATCACTTGGTTGGTCTGCAAGTCATCGTGAGCCAATTGTGCGGTGCGCACCATGCCAACGATGCCACCCGCAGGGCCTGACAAAATCGCGTCCTTGCCACGAAAGGCATGGGCATCCGTCAAGCCCCCTGACGACTGCATGAAAAACAGCTTGACGCCCGGCATCTCGGCCGCCACCTGGTCGACGTAGCGGCGCAAGATCGGCGACAAGTAGGCATCCACCACGGTGGTGTCACCACGGCTTACCAGTTTCATCAGCGGACTTACTTGGTGCGACACGCTGACTTGGGTAAAGCCCACTGCGCGCGCAAGGTCCGCTGCCGCCGCTTCATGCGCGGTGAAGCGGTAACCATGCATGAACACGATCGCCACGCTGCGCAAACCGGCATCAAACGCCAACTGCAATTGCGCGCGCAGGTGCGCCGCATCCAGCGGCTGCACCACGTCGCCCTGCGCCCCCACACGTTCAACCGCTTCGATCACGCGGCTGTACAGCAGCTCGGGCAGCACGATGTTGAGGTCAAAAATGCGCGGGCGGTCTTGGTACGCAATGCGCAGCGCATCACGAAAGCCCTGCGTTGTCACCAGCAGCGTCGGTTCGCCTTTGCGCTCGAGCAAGGCATTGGTGGCCACCGTGGTGCCCATCTTCACGCATTCCACAAGCTCGGGGGTAACGGGGTCATGAAGCTTCAAGCCCAGCAGATGGCGAATGCCAGCCACCGCCGCGTCGCGGTATTGCTCGGGGTTTTCGGACAGCAGCTTGTGCGTCACCAGCGAGCCGTCGGGGCGCTTGCCCACCACGTCGGTGAACGTGCCGCCGCGGTCGATCCAGAACTGCCAGCGCTTGGGGGTTGGGGATTGAGATTGGGCTTGCATCGCAGCGAACTACTTTTTCTCGGGTCCCATCACGTAGTCGGGCAAAAACGTGACGATCTGGGGGAAAAGGGTGATGAGCGCGATGCACACCACCAGGCAAAAGAAGAATGGAATGGCGGCCTTTGCAATCACGTTGCTGTCTTTGCCGGTCATGTTTTGCAGCACAAAGAGATTGAAGCCCACCGGCGGCGTCACCTCCGCGATCTCCACCAACAAGACGATGAAGATGCCAAACCACACCAAGTCAAAGCCGGCCTTTTGAATCATCGGCAGCACCACGGCACTGGTGAGGACGATCATCGAAATGCCGTCCAGCGCGGTGCCCAAAATCAGGTACACCACCACCAGCAAGCTGATGAGCGCGTAGGGCGACAAGTTCATCGCATTCACCCACTCCGCCAGTGCGCGCGGGATACCCGTAAACGCCATGGTTTTGGTGAGGTAGGCAGCCCCCGCCAGTATGAACATGATCATGCAACTGGTGCGGGCCGTGCCAAACAGTCCGTCTTTAAAGCTCTGCCAAGTCAGCGAGCGGCTCCAGAGCGCCATGGCCAACGAGCCCACCACACCGTAAGCCGCACACTCGGTGGCTGTAGCGTAACCGGCGATCAGCACCCACATGATGAACACGATCAACGCGCCGCACGGGATGAGGTTGCGCGAGCGCCGCAACTTTCTCCAGCAAGGTGGTGGGTGCCTCAGGGGGCGGCATCTTGTCTTTGTTGCGCAAGCTCCACCAAACGATGTAGCCCGAAAACAGTGCCATCAACAAAAGGCCGGGGGCAAAGCCTGCCAAAAACACGCGGATGATCGACGCGTCGGCCGCCACGGCATACACCACCATCGTGATCGACGGTGGAATCAGGATGCCCAGCGTGCCGGCGGTGGCCAGTGAGCCCAGCACCATTTTTTGATCGTAACCGCGGCGCTCCAGCTCCGGCAGCGCCACTTTGGAGATCGTGGCACACGTCGCCGCTGACGAGCCCGATACCGAGCCAAAGATGCCGCAGCCCAGCACCGTGGTGTGCATCAGGCGACCCGGCACGCGGTTGAGCCACGGGGCCAAACCTTCAAACATTTCTTCGCTGAGCTTGCTGCGAAACAAGATTTCGCCCATCCAAATGAAGAGTGGCAGCGCCGCCAACTCCCAACTGGCGTTGGACTCCCAGAAGGCCGAAAACAAGTTCATGCCTGGTTGCGTTTTGGCAAAAAATTCCTGCCCGACCCAGCCGCAGATGGCCAAAGTCATCGCAATCCAGACACCGCCGCTCAGCAGCACCATCATCAACAGCAGCAACACGCCGCCAACCCACAAGATGTCCATGATCGGTTCCTTGGTTGTGCTGCGTCAAACGTCGGAGGAAAAGTCGCCTGCGGCATGCCGCTCGGCCAGCAGGCGTTCGTAGGTTGGAACACCACCGCGCGCCACCACCACAAACTCATCGACTACCGCCACCAACAACAGCACCGAACCCAGGGCAAAACTCGTCTGCGGAATCCAGATGGGCAATGGCAGCAAGCCTTGCGCCACCTCGTTGAAGCGCCAACTGTCGTACGTGAACCGGCAGGCCCACCACGCCAAATAGCCAACCGCCAGCATGGCCACGGCCAGCGCCGCCAACTCCAACACGCGCTTGAACTTGGGGTCTGCGCGGCCCGTTAGCAACGTGACGCGCACAAAGTCGCCATGTTTGAAGGCGTGGGCCATCGTCAAAAAGGCGGCGGCAGCGCAACACCAAGCCACGATGTCGTTGATGGCACCCGTCGCCACACCAAACTCGCGCACCACACTTTGCCAAATCATCAAGGCACAAATGGCCACGATGAAGAACGCCCCCAGGGCGCCTGCACCAAGGTACAGCCTGTCCAGGCCCCGCCTGAGTGGACCCGGGTGAGGCTGGGATGCGCGGGCTGCGGACGGGTTGCGTAACTGGGGCTTGCTCATGAGGGCCTGCTGATTACTTGCGAAAGGCGTCGATGATGACACGGCCATCAGCACCTGCCGACGCCAACCAATCGGCGCTCATGCGTTCGCCAATGACCTTCAGTTCGCGCTTCAAGCCGTCGGCAGTGGTGTCCACCTTCATGCCCTTGGCCACCAGCTCTTTCATGTAATCGGCGTCGGCTTTTTCGCTGATGCTCCAGCCGCGCTGCGATGCCGCCGTAGATGTTTTCAGCACCGCGTCCTGGGTTGGTCTGTCCAAAGCGTCAAAGGATTTTTGATTGACCACGACGGCGTTGCGCGGCAGCCAAGCGTTGACGTCATAAAAGTACTTCACGTGTTCGTACAACTTGCTGTCCACGCCCGATGCACTCGATGTCAAGAAATTCTGCACCGTGCCGGTGGTCAATGCAGCGGGCAATTCGGCCAATTGAACGGTCACCGGTTGCGCGCCCAACAATTCAGCAATGCGGGAGGTGGCTGGGTTGTAGGCGCGCATCTTGGTGCCCTTCAAGTCGCTCATGGACGCCACCGGCTTGAGGGTGTAGAGGCCCTGCGGCGGCCACGGCACCGTGTAGAGCAACTTCAAACCCTGATCGCGAAGCGCCTTCTCGAGGTAAGGGCGCGACACGTCGTCGAGCTTTTTGGACTCGGCATAGCTCGTGGCCAAGAAGGGTATGGAGTCAACACCGAAGATCGGGTTCTCGTTTGATGCGCCCGACAAAATGAACTCGCCAATCGCGGTTTGAGAGGACTGCACGGCGCGTTTGATCTCGTTGGCCTTGAACAGCGATGCGCCCGCATGCACGGTCACCTTCAACTTGCCGCCGCTGGCTTTGTCCAGCTCCTCGGCAAACCATTGCAGGTTTTGAACTTGAAAGGTGTTAACACCGTACCCAGATGGCAAATCCCACTTGGTTTGGGCTTGGGCTGCGGTGGCCAGCGCCATGGCAGCCATGCTGAACAAGATTTTCTTCATGGTTCGTCTCCTGGTGGTTGAGGGTTTCACGCAAGCAAAGGTCAGGGGCGCATCAACTGGTGGTTGAGCAAATCGGTGATCAACATGGCACCCGGCGCGTGCGTGATGCAAAAGTCAGGTCGCGCCTGCGCCAAGGCCGCTTGAGGCGTCACGCCACAGGCCCAGAACACAGGCAGCTCATCGGGCATCACGGCCACGGCGTCGCCGTAGTCGGGTTGGGTCAAGTCATGGATGCCAATCAGGGCCGGATTGCCGATGTGGACGGGTGCACCATGCACATCGGGGAACTTGGACGTGATCTCGATGGCACGGATGGCGTCGGCGGCGCGCAAGGGGCGCATCGTCACCACCAAGGGGCCATGGAAGGGGCCTGCAGGCACGGTGGCCACATTGCTGCGAAACATGGCCACGTTTTTGCCCTCTTCCACGTGGCGCAACGTCATGCCCTCGTCCAGCAGCGCCTGCTCAAACGAAAAAGAACAACCCAATACAAATGTCACCAGGTCGTCACGCCAGTGTTGGTGCAGGTCGGTGGGTTGCGCCGTGACCACACCCTGGTGCCACACCCGGTAGCGAGGCACGTCGGTGCGGATGTCGACGTTGGCACCCAGGGTGGGCAGCATCGGATCACCTGGCTCGGACACCGCCAGCACGGGGCACGGCTTGGGGTTGCGCTCACAAAAGAGCAAGAACGAGCCAGCCAGGGCTTTTGGCAAGATCACCACGTTGCCCTGAACATGGTCACGCACCAAGCCGCTGGTGTGTTCGGTGTGCAGGCCCGCACGGATGGCCCTGCGGATTTGGGCCACAGCGGCCGTCGGGGGGTTGGCCTGAGGAACGTTGCCACGCCATGCGCCGGGTACGCCGGGCTCAAGGGTTGAGGATGCAGACTTCAAAGCGCGCCTTCCACACAGGGGGATGTCACAGGTTGGCGCGGACTGTAGGGGCCGGTGTCAAACCCGGCAAATGAATAATTTTTTGCTTATCTCATCGATTTTTTCGATGATTGGCAGAAACCCCAATGAAGTCAAAGACCCCATCCAGCACCACCGATGCCAGCTGGGATGTTGGGTCTTCACGGTAGCTGGCATGCAGTGGCAAGGGCGGCAGCACGGCCTCACTGGACAGCACCTTGAGTGGCAACCGCTGGCTCAATTTCTTAACCGCTGCCAGGGGCAAGGTGGCCACCCCAATGCCACCTTCGACCAACTGCACCATGGCCGAGATGGACGACACCGTGTGCACGCGTTTGGCTTCCAAACCGGCGTCACGCAGCAGGTCGAGCAACGCCGCCTGGGGTTGCGAGCCCCGCTGGAAGGTCAGCAACTCCATGGTGGCCAATTCCGCCAACGTGTAGCTGCGCTTGCGGTGCAGCGACTTGTGACCCACAAACACCATCGGCATCGACGGCAAGGCGCGGCTGCGAAGGCTTTCACCCGACGAAGGCAGCGCGGCAAAAGCCAAGTCGAGCGCACCGCGGTTGACCAAGTCAACCAACACGGGCGTGGTCTCCACCGTCAGTTGCAGTTCAAAGTCGGGGTTGCTGCGGCGCATGTGCTGCAGCCATTCCATCAACCATGAGTGAAGCACCGATTCGATCACGCCAATTCGCAGCGACACCGGGCGAAGGCCGTCAACGCCCATCTCACGTTTGATCTCACGGTGCAGCGCCAGCAAGCGCTGGGCATGACCAAAAAAGCGCATGCCTGCCACCGTCAGGCGAAACTGCTTGTCGCGCCGGTCCAGCAGCTGCACCCCCAGTTCGTCCTCCAAGGCAGCAATGCGGCTGGACATGGCTGACTGGGTGATCGAGAGCTTCTCAGCCGCCCGTGAAACGCTCTTGAGCGACACCACCCAATAGTAGGCTTCGACAAACCGCAAGTTCAATCGGTCACCGCTGCGAAGATGTTGCGTGGATATTGCGCAAACAGCGCTACTCGATCAAGTCAAACCCTTGCGTCTCCACCTCAACAAAGGCTTGGGTGAACCGTGCCAGCGGGGCGTAAAGGGCGGCACGCGGGTGCTGCGCCACGGCGGCACACAGCGCGTCGCCCACCCAAGGCTGCACGTGGGCGCGAAAAAATCGGCGCTGCTGCTCCAAGTTGCACAGGGCCATGTCGTCGCCGGCGATCAGGTATCGCATCACCTCCAGGATGTAGGCCACGTGGTCTTCGGTCTCGCCCGCGTTCAGATCTTTGGACAAGCCCAAACGTGCCAGGTCGGTGCGCAACTCCACCAGCGGCTTCTCGTTCAGGGTGCCTGTCAAGTGGTAGGACGCGTAGAGAAAAACTTCAGCCTTGCCGGTGCCCAAGAACAAGGTGTCGTACTCGCGCGTGGCGTCCTGCACATTGGTGGCACGCATGGCCGACACCAAGTCTTGCCAAGGGGCCTCCAAAAAACTGCCGGCGTCGGGCGCTTCGGTCACGGCCACCGCAAACTGCTGCAACAGTGCAGCGTCGGGCGGCCCATACCAAAGTCGTGCCAACAAACCATACAACTCGGCACGCTGAATCTCTTCACCCTCGTCGCTGCTGGCCATCAGCATGGGTTGGGCGTCGGGGTGGGGGTTGGCACTCACAGGTCGGTGATCCTGGTTTCATGGGGGTTGCTGAACATATCCACCACGCGGCAATCGCTGCACATGCGAAGGCGCGCAGCACCCTGGCCGGCAAACGCGGCGTGGTTGCCAATCTTGCTGATCATGGCCTCCACCGCCTGCAAAGTGCCAAAGGGCTTGCCGCACTTGATGCAAGGGAAAGGCTCGGCCTCGTTCAACACACGCATGGACTTGCGCGATTTGCCTTCGTCGGCCAACCACAACCGTGGGGCCAGCGTCAGCGCTTTTTCGGGGCAGGTGGTAACACACAGGCCGCACTGCACGCAGTTTTTCTCGATGAAACGCAACTGAGGTTTTTCGGTGTTGTCCGCCAGTGCGGCCTCGGGGCATGCGCCCACACAACTGAGGCACAGCGTGCACTTGTGGGTGTCGATTTGCAGCGACCCAAACGGAGAGCCCTCGCCGGGCAATGGGATCGCTTCGGTTGCACCAGCCAACAGCAGGTGCTTGGCGTCGGGGGCCATCAACACCAAGTGGTCGACAGCCAAGTCCAGCGTGGCGCGTTTGTCGGCCTGCGGTGCCAGGGCAGATGCTTTGCTCACGCCTTGGGCGGCAGGTTCGCGCAGCGCTTGGTCAAGCGGCGCCCACTCGCGGGCATTGGCGCGGCCCAAAGGCGCCGCCTGCGGCGGTGACCACTCAATGGTCCGCAAGTGTGAACCCCGGTAGCCGAGCCCGCCCATGATGGCCTGGCCCACCGCCATCTGCTCGGCCAAGGCTTGGCGGTACTCGGGGGCTTCTTCATCGGTCATCAGCACCCACACTTGGTTGGCACCCAGCGCCAACGCCGCAAGCCACAAGTCCAACCCCACACTGGCCGTGTGCCAAACCGGCATGGGGATCACGCGGGCAGGAAGTCCGTGGATGTTTGCATCGGTCTGCGCGGCGCGCCCCAGTGCCTCGACGCAACGCGTGCCGGCGCCCTCGCTATGAATCAAAAGCACCGCATCGCGGCCGCCTGCGCGCTGGTAGGTTTGCAGCAGGGTGCGAATGCGCTTGCCCTGGTCCACCGTGTTGGGCGCGGCGTAACCGAGCGCGCCACTGGGGCACACCGTGGTGCAGGCACCGCAGCCAACGCACAAGTACGGGTCAACTACGATACCCCCACCTTGCCCGCCCACGGCGGGCTTGGCGGCGGTGAAGGTGCGAAGTTTGCCGCCCAACTTGCCCTTTAACGACGCGTCGCTGCGAATGGCCTTGGCCGAACAAACGTCGATGCAAGCAGTGCAGCCAATTTGCTCGTTGCGGCTGTGGGCGCAGAGCTTTTGCTTGTAGTGAAAAAAGCGTGGCTTTTCAAACTCACCCACCCAGTCGCGCATCTTCAGCACGGCGTCGGCCAGTGGTGCCGTGTCATGGCCGACATGCACGTAACCTTGAGGTGGCGCGTGCTGCACAAACGCCGGCTGCGCGCGCAAGTCCAGCACCATGTCAAAGGCTTCGGTGGTGGTTTGCGGCTCACGGTCAAAGTCAATGGCACCCGCCGCCTCACACGCCACGATGCAATCACGGTGCTTTTTACAGCGCGACAGGTCGATGCTGTAGCTGAAGTCAATTGCCCCTTCCGGGCACACCGCCACGCAGGCGTTGCAGCGCGTGCACAAATCCAAGTCAATGGGGTTGCGAGACTCCCAGGTGGCCTCAAACGCGCCCAGCCAACCCTTAAGCTGCGTCAAAACGCCGTTGTGCGCCGCCAAATCGTGGCGCTGCGACAGGGCGCCACGCGAGCCTTCGATCAACAAGCTGATCTCCATGCCGGCGCCCAGCATCGATGCAGCTCGCTCGGCCGTGGTCGCGTCGCCCACGATCAAACAGCGCCCGCTGCTCTTGTACGTCACCGTGGGCACCGGGTCCGAGGGGGGCAACTGCGCGGCAGCGATCAGCGCGGCAATCTTCGGCGTGGCAGCTTGAGCGTCCTTGCTCCAACCCGCCGTTTCGCGGATGTTGACAAAACGAATCGGCCGCTCGTCCAGCCCTGGGGCTCCCACGGTCTGCTGATTCAATTCCAGAAACAGACGACTCTCTTGGGTGCAGGCCACCAACAAGTCTTCGCCCGACTTGGCCGCCCGCTGAAACGCCGGCGCCTCACGACGGCACAGCGTCGTGTGCACGAACTCGAGGCCGTCAGGCGTCTGTGGGGTCGATGCGCCGGTCGGGCTTGAGCTGCTCGTCGGGGCCGACAACGCCTTCGCCAACGCTGCTGAGTCCAGCGGCATCGTCCGGTTGCAATTGCAAATCAGTGTCTTCATGGGTGGCCGTGGGTGATGGGGGCTCTGGCACCAGCGCGCCCGGGGCGGCATCGGGCGCAAGCGTGTTGGGTAACACGTCGGGTTTGGGTTGCTCTTCCAGCTCGTCGTCAAGCATGCCCAAGGCGCGAGCTTGCACCATTTGGCGCAGCATCGACTTGGAAATGGGCTCGTACTGGGTGTAATCGTCGATGTAGGTGTCCAGGCCGTCCATCACGTTGTAGTGTGGGTCGGTGAATAACTTCTTGAGCGCGGCGTTGCGCACCTCGGGGTCAACCCGGCGCGAAACAAACTTGCCGTAGTTGGATTCGCGCGTGAGTTGTGCCACGTCGTCCATCGTGACCAGCGGGGTGACATCGTGCGCCTGGTCGCCCGTTTCGGTTGTTGGTTCGCGTGCTGATGCTGCAGCATCGACAAGGGAAGACGCCGCGATTGATTCAGTCGCGCTTGTCTCATTTGCATTGTTCGCCTCCGCCTCGGGCTCGGGCGCCAGGGGCTGCCCCTCTCGCACCAAAGTCTTGCGGCGCGACCAACGCGACAAAAAACCGCTGCTGTCGCCGGCGTCAGCCATCAAGCTTCGCCCCCACTCGCCAAGCGCTCGGCATCTTGCCGCGATCGCTCTTCGGGGCTCAAGAACGACTGCGCGCGCACCTTGCGCCCGGTGTCGGGTTTGAAGTGCTCGTTGGTGAACAACCGCAGCCATTCACAAAGCTCGCCTTCAAGCGGCACGTTGTCCACCCGCTCTTCGGCAAACAAGTGCCGGTCGGCTTCGATGTAAGACACGCTCACGTCAATCACGTCTGCCATCGAAGCGTCGATTTCATCCACACGCCACGCCACAAACCAGGAGGGCTTGCCGCAGGTGAGGTTCAAAAAATAGCCTTTGCACTCATCGGCAAAAAGCGTCAGCCTAAACCCAGGGTAAAGCCAGCGCGAATGTTTGCCATCGTCGTGCAACTTGCGCGGCAGCCGCCCAAAAACGCCTTCGTCCGGGATCACCTCCAGCACCCGAAATTGCCAGTCTTCCCACCGGTTGGGCGCCGCGATGCGCTCGACCACGACGGCCACATCAACGTGGGGGCGGCGTGAAGGGGTGTCCATGGCTGGATGGGCAGCAAAGCGTCAGGTGTTTTTGGAGATGGTGATGGTGGGGAACTTGGCGCTGAAGTCTTTGGCTTTGCTTGCCACTTTGACGGCTATTTTGCGCGCCAGCATCTTGTAGATGGTGGCCACGTCGCCATCAGGGTCACTCACCACAGTAGGCCGCCCACTGTCAGCGTGCTCACGAATCTGCATGGCAAGGGGCAAACCGGCCAAGTACTCGATGCCGTACTCGGTGGCCATGCGCTTGCCGCCATCGGCTCCGAAGATGTGCTCGGCGTGGCCGCACTGGGTGCAGATGTGCACCGCCATGTTCTCAACCAGGCCAAGTATCGGCACCCCAACCTTCTCGAACATCTTGAGACCCTTTTTGGCGTCCAGCAAGGCAATGTCTTGAGGGGTGGTAACAATCACCGCACCCGTCAGCGGCACGCGCTGTGAAAGGGTCAGTTGAATGTCGCCCGTGCCCGGGGGCATGTCCACAATCAAATAGTCGAGGTCGCGCCAGTTGGTTTGCCGCAGCAATTGCTCCAGTGCCTGCGTCGCCATCGGGCCGCGCCAAATCATGGGGTTGTCGGCGTCTACCATGAAGCCGATCGACATCACTTGCACGCCGTAGTTTTCCATGGGCTCCATCGATTGGCCGTCGGCACTCTCAGGCCGACCTTCGATGCCCAGCATCATGGGTTGGCTCGGGCCGTAAATGTCAGCATCCAACACACCCACCGTGGCGCCTTCTGCGGCGAGCGCAAGCGCCAAATTGGCGGCCGTGGTGCTCTTGCCAACACCGCCTTTGCCCGAGGCCACAGCAATGATGTTCTTGACTTGAGGCATCAACTGAACGCCCCGCTGCACCGCGTGCGCGATCACTTTGGACGAAACGTTGACGCTGACGTTTTCAACGCCCGCCAGGGTGCGTGATGCAGCGATCAGCGCTTTGCGAAATCCGGCAAACTGGCTTTTGGCGGGGTAGCCCAGCTCGACGTCAAAAGATACGTCGCCACCGTCAACCCGCAAATTTTTGATCTGTTTGGTACTGACAAAGTCGCGTTCGGTGTTCGGGTCGATCACCGTTTTGAGGGCTTCGAGCAAAGTGGATTCGGTGATGGCCATGTGGCTTTGGGGGTTTGCGTAAATAAAGGGACAGTCTAGCTGGGTGCCCGAACGAGTCGCACCGGGGAATCCATCCCATCAGCGCTCGGGTTGACCTTGCGTGGGCCGGCTAAGCACCTCGTCCAGCATCGTGGACAAGTTCTTGGCCATGGGCGCTGCCTCGTCTAAGGGCGCCAATACCTCGCTACTTACCGCCCGCAACGCATGGGCCACGGATTGCGCCTGTTCAAGCGTGGTTTGCAGCGCCTTGGCTTGAGGCACCACTTTGTGGCGAAGCGTTGAAAGCACGGCGTCATGCTCGCGTTGCATGCGTCGCAGACCACTCAAGTCGCGCGCCACGCACACGCCCACAGCATGCCCTTCAGCGTGCGTTTGCACAAACGATACGTCCAACGTGATTTTTTCGACGGTGCCTGAAGCGCTGTGCATGCGATGGCCCTGCAGCGTGAGCTGTTTAGACACCCATGGCAATCCATGCTCGTCGGTGATGGTGGCCCGGTCGGGCGAAGCAGACGCTTTAATTTCAGCATCCAACTCGGGCATGAGCAGCGTCACGGGGACACCCAACAACGCATTGCGCTGTGCCCCAAACATCACTTCGCCCGAGGGGTTGACCCACTGGATGCGGCCTTGGGCGTCAAAGGCGATGACAGCGTCTTTCACGTGATCCACCAAAACGCGCATGCGCCGCTGCGACAACGCAAGCTGCTCGCGCGCGATCTCACGTTCATGCACCTCGTCAAACAGGTTGCGCTGCACGTCAGCCAACCGCAAGACAAAACTACGCGCCACCAGCAAAGCACTCAACCCCATCAACACCGAAACAATCGACAGCAGCCAGAGCCAAAGTCGGGAGGCCTGCGATGCATCTCGCCAAGCCAACTCGTTGGTGCGACGTCGCTCGAGCGACAGGTTGCGAACATGCTTGAAGCTTTCTTCAATGCGCGCTCGCTGGGCTGACGACACCCGCACCCGCGACTGCACGTCGGCCACACCCAGGCGCTGACCCTGCGCGCAAGCGTTGCGCAAGGGCACCGCATAGGATTGCTCCCATTGGTCCAAGTCGCGGCGCAAGGTGTTGAAGGCGTTGACGGTTTCGAGATCGGTTGGTTCGTCGGTGATCCACTTGCCCAGGTGGTTGGCAGCGTCGGGCCACAGCGATGGCACGGTGTCGCGCGGGCTCAAGGCCGGCCCCCCCGTCAGCGCACACAGCGCCACCTGCGCTTGAGGCTGTGTTGCGGACTCAAGCGCATGCAGGGCCGAAAGCACCACCTCGCTGCGAACGCGCTGTGCGTGTGTCTCGGCCACTTGTTTGTAAGCCTGCCAAGCCAAAAGCGCCAGCAACACCACGGCGGCTGCCAGCACGCCCAAGGCGAGCGTGACGCGCGCGACGAGCTTGGAAGTTCGAGTCGATGCCACTGAGGTCCCAACGTAAGTTCCGCGCATTTTATTCGGGCGCAAACCAATCACCTACTCCGCAATCCAGCAAGAAAGATGCTTTCTAACCCGCGCCGAACCCTGCCGTTGCCCGTGTGACGCCTAAAATCAGCCCATGACACGCCGACTTTTTGTTACGACTGCACTGCCCTACGCCAACGCCGGTTTTCACATCGGCCACATGATGGAGTACATCCAGGCCGACACGTGGGTGCGGTTTCAGCGCATGCAGGGGCACGAAGTGCAGTTTGTGTGTGCCGACGATGCCCACGGCGCCCCCATCATGATCGCTGCCGAAAAAGCCGGGCAAACGCCCCAGGCCTTTGTGGCCGAGATTGCGGCGGGCCGCAAGCGCTACCTCGATGGTTTTCACATCGCGTTTGACAACTGGCACTCGACCGATGGCGTCGAAAACCACGAACTGGCCCAGGGCATCTACTTGGCCCTGCGCAAACAGGGCCTGATCACCGAGCGCGTCATCGAGCAGTTCTACGACCCCGTCAAGTCGATGTTCTTGGCCGACCGATACATCAAGGGTGAATGCCCCAAATGTGGCGCCAAAGACCAGTATGGCGATTCCTGCGACGTGTGTGGTTCGGTGTACGCACCCACCGAGCTCAAAAACCCCTATTCGACGTTGTCGGGTGCCACGCCCGTACTCAAGAGCAGCGCACACCACTTCTTTCAACTCAGCTCGCAGCGCTGCGTTGACTTCTTGAAGCAGTGGACACAAACGCCAGGCCGCTTGCAGCCCGAAGTGCTGAACAAGATCAAAGAATGGTTTGCCGCCGACGACGATGGCCACGTGTCGCTCAGCGATTGGGACATCAGCCGCGATGCACCCTACTTTGGCATTCGCATCCCTGACACCGCAGACAAGTACTTTTACGTGTGGCTTGATGCCCCGGTGGGCTACCTAGCGTCGCTCAAAAATCTGTTCGACAAGACTGGCCGAGACTTTGAAGCCTTCATGGCCGACCCCACCGTCGAGCAAATCCACTTCATCGGCAAAGACATCGCGTACTTCCACACCTTGTTCTGGCCCGCGATGCTGCACTTTGCGGGTCGCAAGACGCCCAACCACATTTACGTGCACGGCTTCATCACCTTGGGTGGCGACAAGATGAGCAAGAGCCGTGGCACCGGCATCTCACCGCTCAAGTACCTCGAACTGGGGCTCGACGCAGAGTGCCTGCGCTACTACATCGCCGCCAAACTCAACGGGCACATTGAAGACATCGAGTTTGTCGCCGACGACTTTGTGGCGCGCATCAACAGCGACTTGGTGGGCAAGTACGTCAACATCGCCAGCCGCGCGGCGGGCTTCTTGAGCAAGAGGTTTGAAGGCCGTCTGGCCGCTGCGTTGGGCACAGAAGGCGACACGCTGCTGGGCACCCTGCGAGGCGCGTCCGCGTCCATTGCCGAGCTTTACGACACGCGCGAATACGGCAAGGCGCTGCGCGAGGTGATGCTGCTGGCTGATCGCGTGAACGAGTATGTCGACCGCGTCAAACCGTGGGACATGGCCAAGCACACCGAGCAATCGTCGAATCTGCACAGCGCGTGCAGCGTTTGCATCGAAGCGTTTCGCGTGCTCACCATCTTCCTCAAGCCCGTGATGCCCGCGCTGGCCGCCAAGGTTGAGGCGTTTTTGAACATCGAGGCTCAGCAGTGGCATCACGCCAGCCAAGCGCTGGGCGCCCACACCATTGGTGCCTATCAGCACCTGATGCAACGCGTCGATGCCAAGGTGGTTGAGTCGCTGATCGCCGCGCCCGCACCCATTGCGATTGTGCCGGGCGGTGAACCTGTAGCGCCCACCATCAGCATCGACGATTTCGCCAAGATTGATTTGCGCATCGCCAAAATCGTGAACGCCACACACGTTGAGGGCAGCGACAAACTGCTTCAGCTCACGCTCGACGTCGGTGAGGGCCCCCTGCGCAACGTTTTCTCGGGCATCAAAAGCGCCTACCAGCCTGCGTCGTTGGTCGGTAAATACACGGTGATGGTGGCCAATTTGGCGCCCCGCAAAATGAAGTTTGGTGTCAGCGACGGCATGGTGCTGGCCGCTGCGCACCATGATGCCAAAGCGCACCCAGGCATCTACATTCTCGAGCCGTGGGACGGCGCCACGCCCGGCATGCGCGTGCGCTAACGCTAGAGCTCAACACCATGGCAGCCACCCCCAGCCCGATGGAACCCTTCGCGCCGCGCTTGTTGGCAGCCGCCAAGGGCTACACCCACCACACGCTGCTGGCCGACGTGGGTGCCGGTGTCACCGTGGGCATCATCGCGTTGCCGTTGGCCATGGCCTTTGCCATAGCCTCGGGCCTCAAGCCCGAGCAAGGCCTGATCACCGCCGTGATTGCTGGCTTTTTGGTCTCTGCTTTGGGTGGCTCCAACGTGCAGATTGCGGGGCCCGCCGGTGCATTCATCGTCATCATCTACGGCATCGTCGAGCGCTACGGCCTGGCCAACCTGTTGATCTCCACCATCTTGTCGGGCGCATTGTTGTTCACGCTCGGGTTGTTCAAGCTTGGCTCGCTGGTGCGCTACATCCCCATCAGCATCGTCATTGGGTTTACCAACGGCATTGCTGTGTTGATTGCGCTGTCTCAAGTCAAAGACTTCTTGGGGCTGAAAATCGACAAGCTTCCATCTGATTTTTTTGAACAGATCGGGATGTTGACGCGCCAACTCAGCACCTTCAATGGCCATGCACTGACGATTGGCCTGTTGACGCTTGGGGGGCTTTTCTTGTGGCCCATGCTGTTCAAAGGCAAGTACAGGCTCCCCAGCAAATACGTTGACAGCGGCACAGGGCAAACCGCGGCACGGTTTCCAGGGCCCGTGGTGGCACTGGTAACCATGACTGCAGCCACAGCTGTTTTGCAACTGCCCATCGAAACCATTGGTACGCGTTTTGGCGGCATCCCCAGCAGCTTGCCACCTTTTGCGCTACCCGACTTCAGCTGGGCCACCGTCAAGCTGCTGCTCATCCCTACCCTCACCCTTGCCTTGTTGGGTGCCATCGAATCGCTTCTGTGTGCGCGCATTGCCGACAACCTAAGCGACCTGCCACGCCACAACCCCAATCAAGAACTGATGGCACAAGGCATCGCCAACATCGTGGCGCCCTTTTTTGGCGGCATGCCCGCCACCGGCACCATCGCGCGCACCACCACCAACGTGCGCAGCGGGGCCCGCACACCCGTGGCGGGGATCGTTCACGCCGCGGTCATCCTGGGGGTGATGTTGCTGGCGGCACCACTGGCCTTGCACGTGCCGCTGGCTGCGCTGGCGGGCATCTTGCTTTACGTGGCTTGGAACATGGGCGAGTGGCGCGAGTTTTCACGCCTGCGGCACTTTGCGATCAACTACCGCATCATCTTGGTCGGTACGTTTTTGCTGACGGTGATTTTTGACTTGACGGTGGCGGTGGAGGTCGGGCTCGTCTTGGCTTGCGTGTTTTTTGTCTACCGCATGAATCGGATGTTTCAAGTCAATTGGCTTGGCGGTGCGCCCAGTGGTATGGCGGCCGCACAACTTTATGGCACGCTGTTTTTTGGCGCGGTGGGTCGCATCGAGCCCATCGCCCACACCCTGGACAGCACCACGCGCGTCTTGGTGCTCGAGCTGCACCGCTTGATCTTCATTGACACATCCGGTATCGACGCCTTGCGCCAGCTGCGACGCGAGCTGCAACGGCAAGGGGTGGACATGGTGCTGGCGGACGCCAACGCGCAGCCGTTGTCGATCTTGCAGCGCTCGGGTTTCGAGGCCGAGCTGGGAACACACCACATCTTTGCAACGCTGCCCGAAGCCTACGCCCATTGGGCGCAGGCGGCCAGCAGTGGAGAGGCGGCGCGGCGCGGTTGAGCGCGCCGCCGCACGCTGATCAGATCAGTTGCGCCGTTCTACTTGCCACCCGGCATCGCCGCTGGATCGTCGATGCTTTGTGTTTTGGTCACTTTGCCGTCCCGGTCAAAAGTGACGATAAAAAGCTTGGCCGTTTGGCCATCCAGCCAGCGCCATTCCCAGTTTTCTTCGTCGGGCTTCAAGTCGTACTTGATGGATTTGGCAGGACGACCGAGGATCTTGCGGGCATCGTCTTTGTTAAGACCAGGCGTGACCTTGGCAAATTCGGTGGGTTTGACCACTTGACGCAATGAGCTCATTTTGCCGTCCGCTCCGATGGTGATGAAGTAGTTTTCGGTTCCTTGAGGCTGGCGCGAGTACTCAAACGTGCGGCTGCCGTCTGGGTTGGGGAACACGGCCTGAGGCTCACCAAACTGCTTGCGCACGTCGGCTTCGGTTGACACACCTTCTTCAAGCTTGGACGCGCGCTGCACGTCGCAACCCATCAGCGCCCCAGCCGCAACCAAAGTGGCCAACAAGACTTTCCATTGCATGTTCATCAAAGTACCCCCAAGTAAAATACCAACAATCGCCATTGTGCCGCACCCAACCGAGCCTCGAAGCCATGCCTTTGTTCTGGAAACACCACCAATCCGACGTGACGCAGTTTGTGCAAAAACTCAAGGCACAACGCCCGACCCTGGAGGCCGAACAAGCCGACGGCAGAGCCCGGTTGTGGGACCGACCCGTCGACCGCGAAGCCCAAGCACGCTGGCGAGACGCTAACGTGCCCCAGCAACCTTACGTTTACCAAACCAAAGTCAAAATTTAACCGCACCGCCCAGCACCTGCCTGCCGACCCATGATTCAAGAGCTGCCCCCCGCGCCCACCAGTGACGCCTCGGCCTTGGCCGCCACCCCCATGGACAGTGTTGCCGTGGCCCGTTTGTACGGGGAGCCGCTGTTTGCGTTGCCCACCGACCTGTACATCCCGCCCGACGCGCTCGAGATCTTCCTTGAAGCCTTCCAAGGCCCGCTAGACCTGCTGCTGTACCTCATCCGCAAGCAAAACTTCAACATCCTTGACATACCGATGGCGGACGTGACGCGCCAGTACCTCACCTACGTCGAGCAAATTCGCACCCACAACCTCGAACTGGCCGCCGAGTACCTGCTGATGGCTGCGATGCTGATCGAGATCAAAAGCCGCATGCTGTTGCCAGCCAAAAAGTCAGCCGACGGCCAAGAGGTGGAAGACCCGCGCGCCGAGTTGGTGCGGCGCCTGCTGGAGTACGAGCAGATCAAACTGGCTGCGGGCAAGCTCGACGAGCTGCCGCTCGTGGGTCGCGATTTTTTGCGCGGCCAGGTCGCTATCGAGCAAAGCATTGCGCCCAGCTTTCCAGACGTTGACCCTGCCGATCTCAAGTCGGCTTGGCAAGCCATTTTGCGTCGTGCGACCCTGGTGGCTCATCACCACATCACCCGCGAGCAATTGTCGGTGCGCGAGCACATGAGCATCGTGCTGCGCAGCTTGCAAGGCAAACGCTTTGTTGAGTTTGAGAACCTCTTCCCCGCAGCGCACGGCGTGCCGGTCGTCGTCGTTACCTTCATTGCGATGCTGGAGCTGGCCAAAGAGCACCTGATCGAAGTGACACAGGCGGAGGCCTACGCGCCCATCTACGTGCGCTTGGCGTACGAGACCACTTAGCTTTTGATGCGTTAGGCTTTGGCTGCGCGCGACGCAGCCATCAGCTTGGGCAAATTGGCTGCTGCCCCTGCGGCGCCTTCACGCAGCCGGTTCATGATCAGCTGCTTCTCTGTGTCTTGGGGGTCGACCCCCGACATCAGCTTGCCGAATCCATCCAGGCGACTTTGGCGCACCCACTGGCGCAAGCCCTGCTCTTGCCCCCAGTTGAACTGGTTGCGCATGCTCACGGCCATCGACATGGCGTATTGATCAAGCGTGTGCGGGAACGGCACCGAGCCACACAGTTGGTTCTTGCGATTGTCATCGTCAAAGTGCGTCTCAACGTAGGCTGTCAGCGCAGCACTAAAGGCGGGCTGCGGCAGGCGCAAGACCTGCAACACGATTTTCTCACCCTGAAAGATGGGCATTGTTTTGCGCGGCTCGACCGCCGAAGCTGTGCAGTCGATGTAAAGCGGGTCAGCGCCCATGGCTACACGACCTTGGTCCAACACCATGCCATCGGCAGCAATGGCTTGCACGCGGCCTTTGCGGATCACGTTCTTGATTTGCCTCAGGATCGCCACCTCCCCCGGCGTCGTCGTGGCCAGGTGAAACATCGTGGGTTGGCGGTCGGGATGGATGCGCAGCACAGCACCGCAAGCCTCCAGCCGCGCAAACAAGTCGTCGGTGGATGTGGCGGCGGCAAACGCCTCCATCTGGTCGGCCTGGCTGCCAATTGAATATTTGAAGAACTCGGGGCTGGGTTGTGTGGTGATGCGATTGATCAGCCAAGCGTCACGCGGCATCACCCACGCAATGCTGTCAGGTGAAGCACCGGCATTGATCAGCCAAACACCCACGTCCATTGCCGTTTTGCCGGCGCCCACAATGACAAACTGCTTGGGCGCGGTGCCAGCGCTCGGCGCAAGCCCCAGTGCGGGCAACGCGTTGGGCGGCACCAGCCGCACCCCATCAGCCACTTTGAACTTGGGCGTGTGCGTAGAAGGCACGCTGGGGCTGTAGTAGGTGGCGTCGACCACTTTCTTGCGCACCACAACCTGCGTTCGTGCGCCCGACAAGATCGACTCAAACTGCTTGTCGCCCAGGTAGTTGCTCATCGGAAAGTACGCCACCCGACCACTGGGCAACAACGTCTGGTTCATCACCCGGTCAAAGTACCCCGACACCTCGGGCCCCGAGGCCAACTCATGCATGCCCTTGTTGGGCCCGATGGTGTCCAGGCGACGTGCACCCAATTCAGTTGAGTTCACCCCGTAAAAAGCCGAGGGCTGGTGAAGCGTGACGAACGAATAGGCGTCGTTCCAGTGCCCTCCGGGCTTGCCGTGGCGATCCACAATCGTTATGTGCGCCTGCGACTCGGCCAACAGGGTGTCGGCAAACGCAAGACCTGTTGTGCCACTGCCAATCACCAGGTAGTCGGTTTCGATCTTGTTCATGCAAGCTCCTAAGGGCGGGACACTAACTCTAAGCCACGACGTCAGCGCGCAATTTTGAACAGGATCAAGTGGACACAAACCTCCGCTGCGCCGTCAAAGAGGGCTAGGTTTCGCTCAAATGCCCGCGCTCCACTGCTTTGCCCGGGTTCTCGAAAATGGCCATGGCAGTGAGCATGCGCAAAAAACCGAGTTTGCGATAGAAGCCCTCTTTGCCAGGCACCGAGTAAAGGATGATCTTTTTGTGCCCACTGCACAGGGCCACCAGCCGGTTGACGGCTTCTTTGCCAATGCCGGTGCTTTGGTGGCTCGGCAACACCGCGACGTCGCAGATGTAGGCGGCGTCGGCACCGTCAGCCAACGCGCGACCAGCAGCCACCAGCACACCGTTGTCATGTGCAAAAACCCGGTAGCGGCTGTTCGTAAAAACGGTTTGCAGATCTTTGGCGTTCTTGTTGCCCAGCGGCGCTGCACGGTACAAAGCCTCAAGCGCTTGCCAGTCCGTCGATAGGATGGATTCAGACCAAGAAACTGTCACGGATACCTTTCACGATTTTTAGCACGCACGCTTGGCGCACGCCGCACGACCAAGGCTTGTTCGCGGGTCATCTCATCCACAAACACATGAATATGCGCTTGACTACCGCTGCCATAAGCCTAGCTCCGAAAGCACGTGATGGCTCACGCTCGCGCGGTAAGTGCGCAGCAACGAGTACGTGTCGCTGACGACATAGGTTGCAAAGGCCGCCGTCGGCGCGCCCTGTGCGTTACGCAAATAGCCTACATACCAGCCCTCAAAACGCCCGGAAAAGTCGCCTGGCTTGATCGGGCCCGACCCTGTCTTGGCGTACAGGCGGTGGCCACCACTGTCGCCCTGCAGCGCAACCGCTTCGAGCGCACGAACAGACGCTGACGATGCGCCGCAACCGTTAACAGCCAAGCAAGACAAAAACGCCACTTGTTCTTTCACCGAGATGGCCAAGGGCCCTCCGAGCCAAAAGTCGTCGCGGCCGAGGGGCACATGGCCGTTGCCGTATTTGAATTGACCAAGCCATTTTGTGTAGTTGGATTGACCAATCTTTGAAACCATCTCTTGAAAAGGCCAAGCCGCTGAGTGCGTGAACGCAGATTCAAGGCTTTGATCTTGTGCCCATGCATCGGGCCAGTGGGGCGCCGCAGGTCTGTTGGTGGTGTCCCAGCGATGCACTTCGCCTGGCGACGACACCGCCTGGGATTCAAGTGCAATAAGGAAGTGCGGAATCTTGAATGTCGACCACGGTGCGTGTCGCTTGACAATGCCGGTCGGGCTTGTGTGCCAGCACGTTCCGCCTCGCAGATCGATGGCCATGAAAACCACCGCCTGCACCCCCGGCTTGGGCTCGACGATTTTGGCTGGAACCGTGCGGCTACGCTTGCATTCAGTGGCCGTTGCAATCGCTGATGTCAAAAAGAGAATCAGGGCTAGCAGTTGTTTCAATTGACGCCTTCACGCGCAAAGGTGCTTGGCAGCACGCCCCGCTCATTGACCCTCGGGCGGCTGCCACAGCTCAACCTTGTTTCCTTCAGGATCAACAACCCAAGCAAATTTTCCGTACTCGGACTCGTCGACCTTGTCGAGAACATTGCAACCCTCTGCCTTAAGCAGCTTGACCAGAGCATGAACGTCTTCTACCCGGTAGTTCACCATAAAAGCTGCCGAACTGGGCGCAAACTGCTCGCCTTCGGCGGGTCCGATGGACCAAATGGTCGAACCGCCCACTGGCTTGCCGTCACCATCGGTCCAAGTGAAGGCCGCGCCGCCCCAATTTTGAACATCGATCCCAAGATGTCGCTTGTACCAAGCCTGAAGCGCTGGTGCGTCTTTGGCTTTGAAAAATATGCCGCCAATGCCGGTGACTCGCCTCATAGAACCTCCAAACGCAGTGGGTGGTAAAAAAGAGTGCCCGTGCTGTCTACCGTGCGCGCGCCCCTGCCGCAGATTCCTGCAGGGCACCTTTAGCTGCCTTGAGCACTATTGAACGCTCAAGACCCATGTGACGGTTCATCACGAAGCAGGCACATCTGCACCGCATCAAAATACGTCCCGTCAAAACGCATGGCGTTGCGCTTCAGCGCTTCGTGTCTGAATCCGAGTTTCTCGTACAGCGCGATGGCTGCGACGTTGTCTGCACGCGCTTCAAGCTCGATGCGCGTCAGCCCTTTCGCCCAAGCCTTGTCGATGCTCGCACCAAGCAGGCGAGCCCCCAAACCTTGCCGTCGGTAGTTTGGATGAATGCCCATGCCGAGCGAACCACAATGCGACACCGCGTGGGCCCACGCGGGGAAGATGTCGGCCCAACCAACTACGGCACCTTGGTCCAGCGCGAAGAATTGGATGGCGTCGTTCGAAGCGCTGTCCTTCACAAAGGCTTCAATTCTCTCGAGCGGAAGCGCCTCGATTTGCGCCAAGTACTTCTTCTCGCGTGCCACCCGATCCAGGCAGGCTCGGTAGCTGGCAGCGTACTTTTCTTGAACAGGGACGATGGGCAGCATGGCAATGGAAGGAGCCTCAATCAGATTGAAGCGTGGCAGATTGGCCGAATCAAGTCACGCGCATGTCACGATTCAACGCGCGACGGCACCCGACGAGGGCCATTCCGTAGCGCCGATTCTTTTCAGGCGCATCTCGAATGTTTTCTCGGGTGGCTGCCCCGGTACGATCCGCTCGCCCACTTCGACCCAGGTCCCGTCCTTCACGGTCGAGGTGTAGCGCATCACGGCAGGGCCCATGTTGATCGACCAAGTAAAGCCTTCGGGTCCGACATCAAGCGGATAGTCGCCGGCATAGCCCTGAGCATAGGAGCGAAAGTTGTACTTGCCGGTGCGCGGCGTGTACGAGACAACGGCAAGCGCGTTGAAAACGATTGCCCCATCCGGCAGGTACCCACGTCCTTCAATCACGCGGATCGTTCCATCAAGCATGGCACCCACTCGCTCTGTTTGGATCAGCTGAAGCCTGGTGCCGTCCGGGTTGTACACCGTGGCCTCGCCCTTCCAATGGCCATCGTACCGGGCGACAGCGTCAAGTGCCTTTCGTTGCGCCGTCAACAGTTCGATGTCGGCAGGGCCTTGCGCCGAGGCATGGAAGGCCGTGGCAATGACAACAAGTGCCAGGATGAGGACACGTAGCATCGTTTGCTCCTGTGATCGAGGGCCAAAGTGCGTCTTGTTCAAATCGCCAACCCCAAGACGTTCACCGTATCGTAATGCGCGGACATCACCAACCCCAAACAATACCCCAAACAATACAACGACCCTCCCCTGGGCATCCCCAAGCCTTTGACGCATTGATCAAGCGCGAAATTCCCCGTTGGGCTCAAAGCACCCACAGTGCCACTTTCAGGTCTGTTTCGATAGGATCAAATGCGTGGCTAGTGGCGAAGCTTCATGCTTGGTGCAGGCATAGCCCAAAGCAGGAAGATTGACACCCTCGAAGAGCCGTTCACCAGCGCCAAGAAACACAGGCGCCACGGCAATGTGCAATTCGTCAATCAGTTGCCGACGAAGGTATTGCTGGATGACGTTGACACCACCGCCAAGCCGAACATCCTTTCCAGCGGCTGCCTCTCGCGCCCGGTCAAGCGCCACATCGATGCCGTCGGTCACGAAGTAGAAAGTCGTACCGCCTTGCATCACCAGCGGTGGCCGGGCGAAGTGGGTAAGCACGAAGACAGGGACGTGATAGACCGGGTTCTCACCCCACCAGCCGCGCCAGCTCTCATCGGGCCAAGGGCCACGAACAGGCCCAAACATGTTTCGCCCAAGAATCCAAGCGCCCATGTTTCGAAAACCCCGCGCAGCATAGTCATCGTCAACGCCTGTTACGCCACTATCGCTTCCAAGAAGTGTTTTCTGAAACGTTCGTGTTGACAGGGCCCACGCATGAAGTGACGTGCCACCGACGCCCAGAGGGTTGTCAAGGGTTTGGTTTGGACCGGCACCAAAGCCATCCAGTGAAATTGTGAAGCTCTCCACGCGAAGTTTGGACATGAAACTGATTCCCTCGTGCGCGCGACTTGATACGCGCCTCAACCGTGGCGCTTGTTGCCTTGGTTTTTGCTTTCAGCCATTGCGACGAAGCCTGGCTCTCTATCCGACAGCATGAAAACTCTGTCCTGTATCAAGCCTATCACCTTCGCAGGGCTTCATACGGGCCCGATGTGCGCCCAAACCATGAGCCCGACGCTTAGGGCAAGAAGGCTGCTTTCCAAAAACCGCTTGCCTGCGTTGACCGTGCGGCCACCGCGACCCACAGCGTTCATGACAAGAGCGATAAGTAGCACGACTGGTCCTGCGGCCATCATCCACGCCCTTGCACCCATCAAGTGGTTCGCTGGACGCTCGCACCTTGCGAAACAGAGCTCGCCATCCATTGCGGCAATGACGGTGACGACAGCGACAACGAGTACAGCAAGTATGCCGCCCCACGAGGACAATTTACCCATGAATTCCCCCAACCACGCGGCTCTCGACTCTACGCCATTGGCATGGCTGCTGGAACGAAGGGTTGAGCGGCAGCGTCGCGCCCTCAGCGAAATGCCTTCTCGAAATAGACAGGAAGGTCGCGCCTTAACTGACGCAGAAACGCGTGCCTGATCGTCGGCGCCGACCCCGGCAAGCTGAATGCCAGGAATACATGGCACACACGTCGGAATTCAGTGGCGCGCGCAGCGCGTCCGCTGGAATGACTTGTTCGACCGAACGCTCACCCCAACGCCTCTCTCACCACGTCAGGATGGCGCTTTGGCAATGCGAATCAGCGTTTGTGCCGCCCTCGATGGAGACCAGCGACCTTGCTCCCACTCTTGGAGAGTACGCTTTGAAATTCCAAGCGCATCAGCAAACTCAGTCTGCGACAGCCCCGACTTTTGGCGCGCCTCCACAACCTCATTGAGCTCAATCTTCGTCACACGGGCCGCCAGTCCAGCCTTCATCTCGCGAACCGACTGCAACAGCCTGAGCCCCAACTCTTCTCCAGTTAAGTTTTTTGGTCGATTAGCCATTTTCGATTTCCTCTCATACTGCTTTGAGCAAATGCCCAGGGATGTTGTCTTGCGCGGACTTTGCGAACGCCAATAGGAGCCAAATATCTCCCTCAGCAAGGCGCGTGAAGTAGACAACCCGCACTCCGCCTCGCTTCCCTGATCCGGCGAGGGACCAACGAACCTTTCGACAACCCCCACTGCGTGGAACTACGTCTCCAGCGTCAGGGTTGTTGGCTATCCAATCGAAGAACTCCAACCTCTCGTCCTCGACCCACAACTTGTCAGCCTCGGCAACAAAGGTCGAGGTTTCGATGAGTGTGGGCACCGTTGCGCTATACGTCAAAGACGGATATCGCGCAAGAGCCTCTTTCGTGCGGTCGAACGTTCGCCGTAACCGGCACGCAGCGGCAGGACGCGCTTGGGCCACACCAACTTATCCAGTGCAAACTCGAACGAGCCGGGCTGGATCTGGTCCTCCAGCACCACCGGCACAAACATCGCTCCTGGATCAACGGGCTTGTAGCGGGGCATCTTGGGCTCCTCATCGCTTCGATCACCGTTCAGCGCTTGACGAAGCCGTCCGATGTCGGGGACTTCACCGAGCCCAATTCATACAGTTATTGCACAGTCTCAACGTTGGCGATGAGATGCAAACACTGGTACTCCAGCGTTTGTCATCTCGATTGACCTGTTAGACGTCCACTGCCTCATACGCAGCCACCGACACAGCACGCTTGACCGACACTGCTTTGCGAAGCGTCTTGATTCGCTCAAGCTCATGCATGGTTTGGGAAGAAAAATACGACTCCCCGCAGTTCGAGCACGACCACATAGGAATCGCCTCTATTACCAAAAGAGCGGCGCCTTTGCCAAAGCTGCGCGTAACGTGCTTGAGCTGAACTGCCTTACTACCGCAAACCGCACAAAGAGGCTCAGCAGACATAGGCAGTGATGACGAAGAGCTTGCCAGTGAAGCCGATCTTGACGACGACTTCGGCAGGCGAACCGTCGAGCGCGAGGCCTGCAACGACGCACTTGACTTCGCGGGTTTGCGCGTCGCGTTGGCGCTCGGTGATTTGCCCCGTGAGGATGATGTTTTCGAGATCGACGATTGTGAGGTTGTCATCTTCAAGCTCTTCGGCTGCATGGGTTGAAACGACTTAGTTCAGAGAGCGTATCAGGTGCCTGAACTGGCTGATGGATGCTTGGGCCATAGCATGCAGTGTACGGAGGTCGGAAACTTCGATAGAGAAGGCTTTTGTTTTGGACGCTTAACGAGATTGTGTAAAAACCTGTTTATTGAGCTGACTCATCGCACCCACCTCGCTGTTGTTCGTTGGTTTTGGTTCGCTTGGTGGCAGCGTTTTGGCTGCCTTTTCGCGCTCAAGTCTCGCCTGAAGGCCCCTGGTGCGTCAAGCACGCACCTTCGCGTTCATTGCGCATACGCCGTCTTTGACGCCATCTTCTCGATGTTGTGCACCAAGCAGTACAGCAGCCACTGGATCCCCACCTTCAGCTTCGTTCTGAGCGTGAAGCGGTCCATCCCCTTGTGGTACCGGATGTTGGCGAAGACCGGCTCCACCGTGGCGATGCGTTGGCTGTACAGCCTTCGGCCTTGTGGTGCGCGTTGTCGATGCGCGCATCCCTGGCTCGCATCGCGTTGTCCGCAATCAGCGCGGGGATCCCCTGGTCATGCAGCGCCTTGATGTTCTCGTCGCTGAAGTACCCCGCATCGGCCGTGATCAACGTGGTGTCTTCTCGTACAGCTGTGGTCGCCTGCACCATCGGCATCAGCATGCTTTGCTCAGAGCCTGAGCCCGTGATGTCCGCCGCCACGATGATCTGATGGTCGGCGTCCACAGCGGCCTGTGCGGCGTAGCCCTGGATCACGCCCTTGCTGGTGGCCATCTTGGCGCTCTCCGGGTCGGTCACGTTCGTCTTGATCTCCTGGCCCTTCCTGTTCAGCCGCTTCTGGCCTGTGGCGACAAAGTCGCGTGTGGCTTGGGCTTCCTTGGTGATCTCGTCGATCCGCATCTGGCGCTGCGCGTCGAAGTTGAAGGTGCCGTGTTCATCTTGCGCTTGGTGCATCTGGACCATCTTGGCCGCAGCCTTGTCCAAGCGATCCGCTCTGTGCGCCAGCTCCGCGTGCGTGCCACTCCTCTCCTTGCTGGCGTTGCTGGGCAACTTGACGCCGTCGATGGCGAACATGGTCCTTCCAATCAAACCCAACCTGTCGCACGTCATCAGCACCTGGGTGAATAGGGCCTGCATCTCGCTGCCCAGCTCGCGCACAAACTTGGCAATGTGCGTGTAGCTGGGCCTGCTGTCGCCACTGATGGCCATGAACACAATATTGGTCTCACACGCCTGCTCAATCTTCCTGCTGCTGATCAAGCCTCGGCTGTAGCCAAGCAACACGATTTTGAGCATCACCCGGGGGTCATAGGCGCTGGCGCCCACCTCGTCGTTGTTGAACTTGGCGTCCAGCTTCGAGCAATCCAGCTCGGTGTCCACCAACTTGTCCAGTGCAAACTCAAACGAGCCGGGCTGAATCTGGTCCTCCAGCACCACCGGTACGAACATCGCACCTCGGTCAACGGGCTTGTAGCGGGGCATCGGGGGCTCCTCATCGCTTCGATGACCGTTCAACGCTTGACGACGCCATCCCGATGTCGGGGACTTCACCGAGCCCTATTCATACAGTTATTGCACAGTCTCAACGTCCGACGTAACCGGCGCCGGAGCGAAGCGGAGGGAACCCAAAGGCAAAGCCTTTGGGCGTCCGGTTGACTGAGCTGTTAAGCCGCATTTTTCCTCGCTCCCTACAAGTTGCCGAATTCGGGTGTTCCTTGGTGATACCGCAACTGCCAACGTTCGCCCTCCCTGACCCACAACGAAACGCGCAGTGTTTGGTTTGCTGTCGATCCATCGGATTGCCGATGCAGCGAACGGTACGTCAAAAGTGCGCAGCCCGGCGCAACTTCAGAAACCTTGAAGTCATTCGATTCAATCTTTGGCTGAACTTCCGCAGCGACCGGATGATTCACGACGGTCTCTCGATCATAGGCACGGCCCGAACGACCCACCTCGCGAAAGGAAGGGTGCAGCAGTGCATTGAGTCGAGTTCGTTCACTCCGGACGCCTGGGTGATGCAGCTCTACTTCGAGCAAGCGCAGTTGTTCTAGAAGCGGTTGCATGCGCAAAGGTGTGTGCGGCTTAACGTGATGTAAACGGCGCAATTTTGCGTTGTTTCATTTCGCTGCAGTCCTTGGTTGGATCCATCGCTGGTTGCAAAACATCAATCACCTCAGTCCTTTAGTGCGCACCTTTCGCTGTTGCCGCAAGCCTAACAAATTCACCAAACCCTGCAAAGTAGGGCAAGTCAGTTGTTTGACTGTCGGCCTTGCCGCTCGGTTTGAGGCGCTTGATGCCTAACATTGGCCGTCTTGCCGGTTAAGCGCTCTAACCGTTGACATTTTTGCGAATGGCACCAAGCACTTAACGCTCTTTGGCTGCCGTAGAACTTCACCCTAACAATGCCCCCAAACCCATCAACGGTACTTTGCTTGTCGGCGAAATGCCATCCATGCCCCAGGGCAATGCACGACGCCCACTTAAAGCTGGGGCGTTGTCGCCAGCGCTACCATCCACCAACGACTCCACCTGAGCAAACACCCATGCCCACCTTCAGCCAAAACATCCGCCCCCACGTCGACGCCGAACTTCGAGCCGCGTGTGATGCTCAGCAGCACGGCAAAGCACGCGAAGCTTTTAACCATTTGGAGCGCGCCCACGTGCTGGGCCAGTCGGCCACGCTGCACCACGTGCGGGCGCACGCCGCCATGTTGGCGTGGGCTTGGCGCGAGCGGCAGGTGCGCGAGGCGCTGGGGCAGTTGTTGCGCTTGGTGGGTGCCACCACCAAGACGGCCTTGGGTTGGGTGCCGTATGGCAACACCGGTGGTGCCAACGTCAGCTCGTTTCGGGCCATGGCGGTGCCGCCAGACTTGGCGGCCTGCATTCAGCGGGCGCGGGGTGGCTGAGGCCCTTGCCCCGCCACAGAGGTCAAATAGAACTCACCAGCCCCAAACAGACCGAAACGACAACCGCCAAGCGCATGACAAGGCTTGTGCCAAGCGGTTGGTTTGCAGCACGGGGCGCAGGGGGTAGCGGCGGTCCACCACGGTGTAGTTGCCGGCGGCGATGGGTTGAACTTCGTAGCGCATGGGGGGCCTTGTTGATTGAAGGGTGAACGGAGACACAAACAGGGAATCGGGTGACTGGCGTGCAACTGGCAGGGGGCTTGCGGGGGACTGGCGGGCATTGCCAAGAGGCAATTACCGCTGTTACCCTTGACACGCCGATGAAGGCTTGCGAAACCGGGCCACCGCCAATAGACTGTACAAATATACAGTACTTTGGAGGTTGCTGCCATGAATCAGCAAGAGTGGGTGTCTCGTTTTTCCGCCAGGCTGCACGCCCAGTGGCCCCGACTGCCGCGCGAGCAGCGTGACGAGGTGGCGGCCGAGCTGATCGCCCAAGCCCCTTGGCGCGAGCGGTTGCAAGGGATGGAACCCGAGGCAGCGGCTGTGGTGTGGCTCAGTCACGGCATCTTGCTGGGCAAAGACCGTGTAGAGCCTCTTGATCGGCGTATCACTTAGGTGCCTCCTGCGCGTCATGTCACCCCACGGGCTCGCCCTAACATGCGGCCATGAGCCCCGCCACAGCCCCCACCAACCCTTTCATCCACACGTTTCGCCAAGCCCTGGGGCACACCACCACCGACAGCCTCACGTTTCAAGACACAGGCACCGCCCCTTCGGTGTTTGCCGTGAGTGACTTGGCAGCGGCGTCCATGGCTGCGGCTGCGTGTGAAGTGGCGGCATTGATTCATGCGGCCACGGGCAAGCAGCCCCCGGTGGCCGTGGACACACGCCTGGCTTCCCATTGGTTTGCCACGTCGGTGGCCCCTCAAGGCTGGCAACTGCCACCTGCATGGGACGCCTTGGCCGGCGACTACCGCACGCACGACGGTTGGATCAAGCTGCATACCAACGCTCCACACCACCGGGCCGCTGCCCTTTCGGTGCTGGGCGTTCCTGCCGACAAAGCGCGCGTCACCGATGCCGTCTTGCAATGAAACGCCAGCGAGCTGGAGGCCGCTGTGGTTGCCCAAGGCGGTTGCGCGGCAGCGATGCGCAGCAGCCAAGCGTGGCGCGCACACCCCCAAGGCGCAGCCGCGGCAGCGGAGCCTCTCATCGCATGGGATTCCACATCAGAACCCAACGCTTCCCTTAACCCGTGGCAGCCGACGCCAACGCGGCCGCTGGCGGGCGTGCGCGTGCTCGACCTGACGCGAGTCTTGGCGGGGCCGGTGGCCACAAGGTTCTTGGCAGGTTTTGGGGCTCAGGTGCTTCGCATCGATCCACCCGATTGGGATGAGCCGTCACTAGCGCCCGAGGTCACCGTGGGCAAGCGTTGTGCAAGGCTGGACTTGCGGCATGCTTCGGGGCGGCATCGGTTCGAGGCTTTGCTTGCTGACGCCGACATGTTGGTGCATGGGTACCGAGCCGATGCACTCGACAAGTTGGGCCTGGGCGCAGCGCAACGCCGCGCCCTTCAACCCCAATTGATCGACATCAGCCTGAACGCCTATGGCCACACGGGCCCGTGGAACCACCGGCGCGGTTTTGACAGCCTGGTGCAGATGTCGTGCGGCATCGCCCATGCAGGCATGGTGGCAAGTGACGCAGCCCAACCCAAGCCGCTGCCGTTCCAAGCGCTGGATCACGCCACAGGCTATTTGATGGCCGCTGCCGCCGTGCGCGGTCTGCGCCAACGCATGGTTCACGGTGGGGGCAGCCGCGCCAGGCTGTCACTGGCCCGCGTGGCCGCCGTGTTGATGGACGGACCCGAGGGCGATCCAACAACCCTCTTGCGCGCCACCGCAAGTGCCGACTTTGCCCCCGCCACGGAGCACACGCCATGGGGCCCAGCCCAGCGCCTACTGCCTGCGTTCACCGTGCAAGACGCTCCGCATCATTGGACAACGGCGGCTTGCAACTTGGGCTCAGCGCAAGCCGAATGGCCCATGGGTGCGTAGCACGGCACCTCGCAACAGCGCGCCCGTACTTGTTGGGTAAGATCGCCGTCGATGTCCAGCCTAGTCAATGTCATCTGCATGAAGTGGGGCACACTCTATGGTCCCGAATACGTCAACAACCTGCGCGCGGGCGTGGCCAAACACCTCAAGCGACCACACCGATTTGTATGTTTCACCGACGACGTTAAAGGGCTGGTTGCTGGCGTCGAGGCCATGCCGTTGCCCGAGCTGGGCATTCCAAAAGGCAACTCCGATTTGCGCTGGCGCAAGCTGGCGGTGTTTCGTGCCGATTTGGGGGGGCTGCAGGGCACCACTTTGTTTTTGGATTTGGACTTGGTGGTGGTCGGTAGCCTCGACGAATTCTTTGACGCGCCGGGTGATTTTTTAATCATCCGCGACGACGACTTGTTTCGCAACAAACCACTGCGCAAACTCAACCCCAAGCGCGACCGCTTTTTGCACAGCGTGGGCAACTCGTCGGTGTTTCGATACGAGCTGGGTGCGCACACCAGCGTGCTGGACGAATACCTAAACAACCCGCAAGCTGTCACCACGCGCTTTGAGATCGAGCAAGAGTATTTAAGTGCGCACCTTGAAGCCCGCGGCCAACTTCGCTATTGGGACAGAGATTGGTGCGTGAGCTTCAAAAACGACTGCGTGCCGCGCAACTTCAAGAGCTTCTTGAGTGACCCCGTGGTGCCCCCACGCGCGAAAATCGTGGTGTTTTGCGGCACACCCAAAATGTCGGATGTGCTGGAGGGCGGTGGCCACCGCTGGTATCGCCGCATCGGCAACGTCGATTGGCTTCGCCGCGCTTGGAGCACCTAACCCCATGGCATCACGAGCCCAAGAAATACCCACATTCGACGCCGTGAAGCCTTGGGGCGCCTACGCACCCACCGCAGTGCAAAGCGCCTTGTTGTTGGCCACCCAGGCCTTGCCGCCTGCGCTGCGACGATTGCTGTTTGTGCTGCGCCGCCCCATCAAGTACGGCGTGCACCATCCACTCGACGTGACCGTGTGGGGCATCAAACTGCGCCTGCTGCCACGCGGCAACATCACCGAAGCCGACGTGCTTTTTTCGCCGCAGTTTTTTGACCCTAACGAGCGCGAGTTGTTGGCCACCGCACTGAAACCCGGTGGCACCTTTGTTGACGTGGGTGCCAACGCGGGCATCTACTCGTTTTGGGCATACCGTTGCATGCAAGGGCAGGGGCGTGTGATTGCAGTGGAGCCCGACCCCACCATGCTCGAGCGCCTGCACTTCAACCTTGCCGCCAACGCCATGAAGGGCATCGACGTGTGTCCCTTGGCCCTGGGCGACCACCAAGGCATGGGCGAGTTGTTGATCAATCCGGCCCAGCGCGGCACCAACACCATGGCGGCGGAAGAGGCCAAAGCCGCTGGCGGTGTTCGCGTGGTGCAACCGGTCAAGGTCGATACGCTGGTGCACTTGCTTCAATCACACGGTGTTAAGCAGGTGGACGCGCTCAAGATCGATATCGAAGGCTACGAGCCGCCTGTGCTGCGTCACTTCTTTGCCAACGCACCGCGCACCCTTTGGCCCAAGCTAGCCATCACCGAATACAAACGCGAAACTGCGACGCAAATTGAAGGGCAGTTTTTGTCGTGCGGCTACCAGCGGGTGCTGCTCACCGGCATGAATTTCGTCTTTTCACTGGGTGCCGATACGCGCGCGTGACCCGCAAGCGTCCTTGGCCTGACCCCAAGCTTGCCCCCCACTCCACCCAACCCATGACCGCCCTGCTCCACCGCGTCACCGGCGCCACCCCCAACGAGTTGCGCGCCGCGCTTTGGTCATTCGTCTACTTTTTTTGCCTTCTGGCCAGCTACTACGTGCTGCGACCCATCCGCGACGAGATGGCCAACCAGATCGGCCGTGGCGGTTTGGCCGAACTGTTCACGTACGTGTTCTTGACGATGCTGGTGGTAGTGCCGCTGTTTGGTTGGCTCACGGCCAAGTTTCCGCGCAAAAAATTACTGCCCTGGCTCTACGCTTTTTTTGCTGCAAACTTGGTCGGCTTCTTCGCATGGATGCAAGCGGGCGGCGAACAAACGGCCCTTACCAGCCGCGTTTTCTACGTGTGGGTGAGCGTGTACAACTTGTTTGTGGTGTCGGTGTTTTGGAGCTTCATGGCCGACTTGTTTGAAACCGAACAAGCCAAACGCCTGTACGGCTTCATTGCGGCTGGTGGCACCGTGGGCGCGCTGGTTGGCCCCACCATCACGTCCACCATGGTCGCGAGCCTAGGCCCCAAAAACTTGATGTTGGTGTCGGCTGGCTTTTTGCTGATGGCCATCGTGTGCATTGGCATGCTGCGCGCCTGGGAGCAATCACAAAACCACGATGCTGCGGCGCGCCAGCGCAACGCACAAGAAGAGGTTCCCATTGGCGGCAGCATCTGGGCGGGCCTGCGCGACGTGGTGCGCAGCCCTTACTTGATGGGCATATGCCTCTTTTTGTTCTTGTATTCAATGCTGTCAACGCTGTTGTACTTTCAGCAAGTCGAGATGCTGCCAGCGGCCATCAAAAGCTCCGTGGAGCGCACCAAACTGCTGGCGCAGGTGGACTTGGTGGTCAACATCGCCGTGCTGCTGATTCAAGTGCTGGCCTTTGGTACGCTCATCAAGAAGCTCGGCACGCGCTTCATGCTGATTGCCATGCCCATCGCATCGGTGATCGGGTTTGTGGCCATGGCCGCGCTGCCCACGCTGGGCACGCTGCTGGTGTTTGGCGTGGTGCGCCGTGCGGGTGAATACGCCATCAGCAAACCCGCTCGCGAGACGCTCTTCAACGTGCTGCCAGCCGAACAAAAATACAAAGCCAAAAACGTCATCGACACCCTGGTGCACCGCACGGGCGATTGGCTCTCCACCTTGGTGTTTGCTGGCCTTACCAAGCAAGGCATGACACCGGTTCAACTGTCGATGCTGGCCGTGCCCATGGCGCTGGGCTGGTGGGGCACCGCGCATTGGTTGGGGCGGCAAGCGCAGGCCAAAGAGGCTGAAGGCACCAAGCCTTCCCTGTGAGCCCGGCGCGCAGCCCCACGTTCAAACCCAAGGCACCCATGCGTCACCGATGGGGCATCATTGTCGCCATGAGCACCCTCTTGTCTGCCCACTCGGGCGCTGCGCCCCTGGACATCAACGCGCTTTGGGATTTCGCACAGCCTGCCGTCAGCGAGCAGCGCTTTCGAGACGCCCTGGCAAGTGCCCAAGGCGATGACGCCTTGATTTTGCAAACGCAAATAGCGCGCTCGCACGGGTTGCGCCGCAACTTCATCCAAGCACGAGAGATTTTGGCGTCGATCGAGTCAGCCCTGCCCTCCGCCGGGCCTACGGCTCGCGTCCGGCACGCGCTGGAGCTTGGCCGCACACATGCCAGCGCCACGCACCACAAAGACGAACTGACCCCTGCCGCCGTGGATGCCGCGCGCAACGCGTACCAACGGGCCCTGGACATTGCGCAGCAGCACCAGCTCGACGGGCTGGCCATCGACGCCATCCACATGTTTGCCTTTGTGGACCGCAGCCCGGCGGACCAACTGCGCTGGGGCCAAAGGGCTTTGGCGGTGGCGCAAGCGTCCAAACAACCCGAAGCCACGCGCTGGCAAGCGTCGATTCACAACAACGTGGGCTATGCCTTGCACCAATTGGGCCGCTACCCCGAGGCCCTGGTGCACTTTGAAGAGGCCCTGAAGCGTCGCGAAAGCATGGGCAACGCCACCAACACTCGCACCGCACACTGGATGATTGCCTGGACGCTGCGTGCCCTGAAGCAAAACGCAAAGGCCCTGTTGATACAAGAGCGGCTTGAGCGCGAGAACGACGCCGCGGGCACCCCCGACGCGTATGTGTTTGAAGAGCTCGAGGTCTTGCACCGGGAAGCGGGCGACGTCGTCAAAGCCAAGCACTACCAAGACAAACTGCAGGCGGCGAAAAAGTCTTCCCCGTAACCTGCACGCCATGACCACCCCTATTGCCTTAACCAATTTGCCCTCAGCATGACCACCAACACGGCAACCACCGCGCCATTCAGCGGCTCACCCCAGGCCCAAACCCAGGCCCATTTGGCTGTACTGGCCCCAGAAGTTCGCCAGCGCTCCGACGCCTACACCGAAGGGGGCTATTGGTTGTTGTTGTGGGGCCTGATCGTTGCGGCCATGGTGACCTGGATCATCATCAAGCTGGGTTGGCTTGGTCGCGTGGCAGCGGCGGTGAACGGCAAGCGGCCGCGCCCCGTGTTGGCCACCGCTGCAGTGGCCGCTATGTTTGTGCCACTGTCATGGCTGGTCGCCCTTCCGTGGGACATCTATGCCGAGTGGTGGCGACCCACCCAGTACGGTTTGAGCAAACAGCCGCTTGGGGACTGGTTGCTTCAATCAGTCATGGGCACCGGGGTGGCGTTGGTGCTGGGCGTGGCAGCACTGAGTGGCATTTACGCGCTGTTGCGCGCCAGCCCCAAGCGCTGGTGGCTGTGGGGTGGTGTGGTGTCCACCCTCTTCATCATTTTCTTGATGATCATCGCCCCCGTCCTGATCGAGCCCTTGTTCAACAAATACGAGCCCTTCCCTCAAGGCGACGTGCGCGATGCGATTGTCAAGTTGGCGCAAGAAAGCAAGGTGCCGACACAAAATTTGTTGGTCTACGATGGCTCGCGCCAACGCAACGTGGTGACTGCCAACGTGGCAGGGCTCTTTGGCACGGCACGCATCGCGGTGTCAGACATCGCCGTGCAAAGGGCGACATTGAGTGAGGTGCGCGCGGTGGTGGGCCACGAGATCGGGCACTACGTGCTGGGCCATGCCATGCAGCGCGCACTCTTTACGGGCGTGCTGATGCTGTTGGGGTTCTACGTCATTCACCGGCTGTTTGCGTGGTTTGCCAAACGGTTGGGTCACAACGCGCACAATGACATCACCAACCCAACCGGTTTGCCCGTGTTGGCGCTGGTGTTGTCGGTCGTGATGACGGTGGTCACGCCACTGACTAACGCTATGACGCGCTGGGGTGAACGACAGGCAGACGACTACTCGCTGCAAACGGCTCGCGACCCCGACGGTCTTGCCAGTGCACTTGTCAAAACGGTTGAGTACCGCAAAGCCTCACCCGGCGCAGTGGAAGAATTTCTATTTCACACGCACCCGTCGGTGGAAAATCGCGTGCTCAACGCGATGACCTGGAAGGCTGCGAACACCAAGTGATCCTCGCGTGATCACCACGCGGCGGCCTCAGACCTAGCGCTTGCTCCAAGCCGGCGTGGTTCGCAACACTTCGTCGAGCGTCGTCACACCCTCAGCAACTTTCATCACCCCCGCCACGCGCAGGGGGTGCATGCCGTCGGCCAGCGCGTGTTTGCGCAGGGCTGCCATGTCCACCTCTTGGTGCAAGGCCTCGCGCGACTCGTCGTTGAGCACCATCAGCTCGTACAAACCGGCGCGCCCACGGTAGCCCGTCATGCGGCAGTCCAGGCAGCCCACAGGCTTGTAAGGGCGCGGGGTGCCGTTCAAGCGAAACGGCGCCACGGCCTCGTCCAAGCGTGCGCTGCTCATCTCGGTGTCGGGTTCTTTGCACGCCACGCACAGGGTGCGCGCCAAGCGCTGCGCCAGCACACCAATCACCGTGGCACCAATCAGGTAGGGTGGCACGCCCAAATCGGTTAGCCGGGTGATGGCACTGGCGGCGTCGTTGGTGTGCAGGGTGCTGAACACCAAGTGGCCCGTCAGGGCGGCCTGGATCGCCATCTCGGCGGTTTCCAGGTCGCGAATCTCGCCGATCATGATGATGTCGGGGTCTTGGCGCATCAGCGCCCGCACACCCTCGGCAAAACCAAAGTCGAGCACCGTTTGCACCTGGGTTTGATTGAGCGCGGGCTCGATCATCTCGATCGGGTCTTCGATGGTGGTGACGTTGACCTCGTCGGTGGCCAAGCGTTTGAGCGTGGAGTACAGCGTCGTGGTTTTGCCCGACCCTGTGGGCCCGGTCACCAAGATGATGCCATGCGTGTTGCCGATGAGGTTGCTCCAGCGCTGCGCGTCGTGCATGCCAAAGCCAAGTTGCTCGACAGTTTTGACGGCGGTGTCGGGGTCAAAAATTCGCATCACGAGTTTTTCACCAAACGCGGTGGGCAGCGTCGACAAACGCATCTCCACCTCGCCACCAGCTTGGCTGCCAGCACCGTCGGGGCGCACCGTTTTGATGCGGCCGTCTTGCGGGCGGCGGCGCTCCACCACGTCCATGCGGCCCAGCAGCTTGATGCGCGCTGTCATGGCATTCATCACCGATTGAGGCAACTGGTACACGGTGTGCAACACACCGTCAATGCGGAAGCGGATGGCACCCATCTCGCGGCGCGGCTCCAGGTGGATGTCGCTGGCGCGTTGGTCAAAGGCGTATTGCCACAGCCAATCCACCACCTGCACCACACCTTGGTCGTTGGCGTCGAGTTGCTTGTTGGCGCGGCCCAGCTCTACCAACTGCTCAAAGTTGGCCATCGGGTTGTTGTCACCCGATTTGACAGCCGCCTTCACCGACTTGGCAAGGGTAAAGAACTCGGTCGTGAAACGCTGCAGCTCCAGCGGGCTGACGATCACAAACTTCACCACCTTGCGGGTGTGCGACTCGATCTCGGCCTTCCAGTCGGTGTCGAAGGGCTCGCAGGTGGCAATCACCACCTCGGTGGGCGTGACCTTGACGGGCAAGGCACTGCGCATTTCGGCATAGCGCACCGACATCACTTCGGCCACGCGGCCCACGTCCACCTTCAAAGGGTCGATGCGCAGGTAGGGCAGCCCAATGCGCTTGGCCAACCATTCGGTTAGCGCTTCGGTATCTAGCGGGCGGCTGCTTTTAAGGCTTTGCAGGTTGGCAGCAGCCAGACGAATCAAGGGGTGCTGGCGGCTGGCGCCCGCACCAAAGCGTTGCGCCACCACCGTGGCCTCGGCTTGACTGATGACGCCGTCGGCTTGCAACCATTGCAGCAGCATGCGCCAATCCAAGCGGGTGCGGGTGGGCAGGCTGACAACGGCGTTCATGGGTGGCGGAGCGATGGGGTCAATTTTTTACGGTGAGTGGGCGCACCATGCGCAACCACTTTTTGGCGGGCAATCCATACAGCGTCTCGATGGTATCGGCGCGCTCGCGCAGCGTGTCGCGCTCGGGCACCACCACACCGCGCGCCGCCACCAGGATCGTGTTTCCTTCACGGGTTGGGGTGAGCTGCCACACCTGCTGGGTGCCAAATAGTGCCGCCACGCGTCGCGCACTTTCGTCAAAGCTGGCGCGCCGACCGAACAGGTTCACGCTCATCAAGCCACCGTTCGCCAACACGTTGAAGCAAGACTGGTAGAAAGCCTCGTCGTTGAGTACGGGCACGTCGGCATCCTGGTCGTACAGGTCAACGCACAACACATTCACGGTTTGGGCGTTGGCAGGGTCGTCCACCCAGGCGCGCGCATCGCCGGTGACGACGTGCAACTTGGCGTCTTCACGTGGCAGACGAAACCACGCGCGATTGGCCGCCACCACCTCGGGGTTGATCTCCACCACGGTGGTGTTCATCTTCATCACCTGGCGACAAAAGCGCGTGATGGCCGAGGCACCCATGCCCAGCTGCACCGCATGCCCGGTGGCGACCTCGCCCGTGGGGCGCCACAGCATCCAGGCCATCATGCGCTGCACGTATTCAAGTTCGATTTTTTTGGGCTCAGCCAAGCGCATGGCACCCTGAATCCACGAGCTGTTGAGGTGCAGGTAGCGCACGCCGTCGTGCTCGGACAGGGTGACGGGCGGCAAATTTTTGGATGCGGTCATGGCACCGATTGTGATGGCCTCTAGCGGTCAGGCGCCCGATCGCGACCAAGTGCCGTCACACCACCTGCGTTGAGCAACAACGCCGACACGCGTGGCAGCGCTGCGCAGGTGTTGACCTGCATGGCCGCCGCGAGCTCGGGCAATGCAAGCCCCCTTAAGTCGGCCAGCACCTGCGCCATGCGCGGCAGTTCGGCCGCCTCATTGCGCACCACAGCACCGGCGCCGCGTTGCTCGCGTGTTCGGTAACGCCATTGGGGCACGATGTCAGGTGCGTCCGTTTCAAGCACGATGCTGTCCAGGGGTAAATGGGTGGCCAACTTGCGCAGGTGCAGCGCACGCTCAAACGTCATGCCCCCTCCAAACCCAAGCTTCACGCCCATGCTTCGAAACACGCGGGCTTGGGATTCACTGCCGTTGTAGGCATGTGCAATGCCCCCGGGCGCAGGCATGCGCCGCAAACCGGCCAGCACTGCATCCACCGCTTTGCGCACGTGCATGATCACGGGCAGCCCTGCATCCCGTGCCAGCCCCAGTTGGGCCCGAAAAAAACGAACCTGACGGGCGTGGGCTTCGGGCGTGGTGGAGGCGGCGTCGAAACCGTCGATGCCGATTTCACCCACGGCCACCAAACGAGGGTCGTCGCGGTGGCGATGCAGGGCATCCTTCAAGACATCGAGGTCGCCGTCGCTGGCCTGCGCCACTTGCATGGGATGAACCCCCAGCGCGTAGGCCAAGCCAAACTGGTGCGCCCATTGCCGCACCGTGTCAAAGTTGTGCACCGCCACGGCAGGCAGTACCAACAAACCCACCCCTGCCCGCCTCGCTTGCACCACCGTCTCATCGCGATCGGCGTCAAACGCTGCATCGTCCAGGTGGTTGTGGGTGTCAATCCATGGGGTCATCCCCCAGATGATGCCCGGGTTTTCTTCGTGACAGCTTGCATTCATGGCAGGGCGTGATAACTTGCGCCCATGGCCCGTCCTCCACGCAAAACAGCGCTCTACTCGCCGGCGTCTCCGGTGGGTGATGCAAAACCCCAAGACAGGGCTGCAGCCAAGCAAAGTGCACTGCACGGCGAGCCCGAGGTGCCAGTCTCAACCGCAGTCCAGGCGGTTGGATCCAAAACCAAATTGAAGCCACCTGCATCGCTCACCCGGCGCTGGTTGCTGTTGTTTGCCTTGATGCTGGCGGCAAGCCTCTACGCTTTGACCCCTTGGCGAACCTGGATGCCGCAGCGCCTGACGCAAGAAGATATCGATCAAGCGGTGCTAAAAACACTCAGCGAGAAGCCCTTGCCGGCCCCTGGCGCCAAGGCCTATGCCAACGTGATCGGTTCGGTGGTGCGCGTGATCGGTATGAACGATCCCAAGGACAAACCGGTGCGTGACGCCAAAGACGTTTTGCCGCCCAAAAAACCCGATGGCAAACCCGGCGCCAAAGAATCCCCCAAGGACGGATCAGCCAAAGAAGGCCCCGCCAAAGAATCCCCCAGCAGCGAAAGCCCGGCCAAATCAGGGCCCACCCCTGATGAAGACGACGACAAAAACACCGTGGGCACCGGCGTGGTCATCATCGACAACGGCACCATCCTGACCAACTTGCATGTGGTGCTGGGTGCCAGACGCGTAAAGGTCGAGTTTGCCGACGGCTTGGTGGCCGACGCCGATGTGATCGGAACCCAGCCCGAGCACGACTTGGCCGTGCTGCGGGCGCGCAAGATCCCCGACGATCTCAAAGCAGCAACGATGCGCTCCACCGAAGATTTGCGCCCTGGCGACCGGGTCACGGCAGTGGGCTTTCCGTTTGGCATCGGGCCTTCGGTGTCCCACGGCGTGGTGTCGGGGCTCAAGCGCAACTTCCGCTCACCCGACGGTGGCTCGGTGCTCACCAACTTGATCCAGTTTGACGCTGCGGCCAACCCGGGCAACTCCGGTGGCCCTTTGGTCACCGACGACGGTGAGGTGGTGGGCATCGTCACCGCAATTTACAACCCCACCGCGCAGCGCTTCTTTGTGGGGCTCGGCTTTGCCGTGCCCATCGAAAATGCTGCCCGCGCCGCTGGCATGCCGCCGTTTTAATCGTCTGTCACCCCCAAGAAGCCACCCAGCATGAGCACCACCACCGAAACCGCCGAATCCATGCAACGCCTGCTCTACGAAGTTAAACGCGTGGTGGTGGGGCAAGACCGATTTTTAGAACGGGTGCTGGTGGCGATGCTGGCACAAGGCCACTTGCTGGTTGAAGGCGTGCCCGGTCTGGCCAAGACCCTAACCGTTAAAACACTAGCACGCGCTCTGTCGGGCCAGTTCAAACGCATCCAGTTCACACCCGACTTGGTGCCCAGTGACTTGGTCGGCACGCGCATTTACAACCAAAAGAGCGGCGAGTTCAGCACCACGCTGGGGCCTGTGTTTACCAACCTGCTGTTGGCGGACGAAATCAACCGTGCGCCCGCCAAAGTGCAAAGTGCGCTGCTCGAAGTCATGCAAGAGCGCCAAGTCACCATCGCTGGCGAAACCCACCACGTGCCGCAACCGTTTTTGGTGATGGCCACCCAAAACCCGATCGAAACCGAAGGCACCTACCCGCTGCCCGAAGCCCAGATTGACCGCTTCATGATGAAGGTGTTGGTTGATTACCCCAACCAAGAAGAAGAGTACGTGATCGTCGAGCGCGTCACCGGCGCCGCCATCGACATCAACCCCGTCACCAGCACCGACCAACTTGCCGCCTTGCAGCGCGAGGTGCGCAAGGTTTACTGTGATCCGTCCCTCATCCACCATGCCGTCAAGCTGGTGGCGGCCACACGCGACCCGGCCCAATTTGGGTTGGAGGACCTGGGCAAGTACATTGCCTTTGGTGCCAGTCCCCGCGCCACCATCTCGTTGATTGAAGGCGCACGCGCGCTGGCGTTGCTGCGCGGCCGCGCCTACGTTTGGCCTGAAGACATCAGCGACTTGGTGCACGACGTGTTGCGTCACCGCGTCTCGCTAACCTACGAGGCGCTGGCCGCAGGTGTTGACTCGCAAGTCATCGTCGACCGCATCGTCAAACACATCAGCGCCCCACCCCGGCCCCTTGAGCACCGCGATGAAGCTCGCAGCGCAAACGGCTAGTTTGGCGGCCACGCAAGTGCCTGCGGCGCCCGCTTGGCGCGCCGATGATCGATTGCAACGCCTTGAGTGGACGGTGCTGAAGCGTCTCGACGGCATTTTGCAAGGTGATTGGCGCACGCTGTTTCGCGGCCATGGGCTCGATTTGGCCGAGCTTCGCGAATACCAACACCACGACGACGTGCGCCGCATCGATTGGCACGTCACCGCCCGCATGAACCAGCCCTACGTGCGCGAGTACCTTGAAGACCGCGAGGCCGCCGCATGGTTTTTGCTTGATCTAAGCGCCTCGATTGACTTTGGCACACGCGTGCGCAAACGCTCGCTGGTGGCCGACATCACAGGCGTGCTGGCAAGCGCCCTCACCCGCAAAGGGCACCGTGTGGGCGCGCTGTTGTACGGCAGCGGGGTCGACGCCACCATCCCTGCGCGCAGCGGTCGTCGCCAAGTGATGGAGTTGATGCACCGCATCGAAACCAGACCCCACTTGACTGTCGTGCCCCCAGGAAAGACCAACACGAAGCCCACCAAGGGCACCAACCTGGGCGCCTTGCTGCGCGCGGCCATGCCCGTGATCAAGGGACGCAGCGTCGTGTTTGTGATGTCCGACTTCATCAGCGAGCCCGGTTGGGACACCGCCCTGGCAGAGCTTACCCACCGCCACGATGTGGTGGCGGTGCGTGTGGTGGACCCGGCCGAGCGCGAGATGCCCGATGTCGGCTTGGTGCCCCTGATTGACGCTGAAACGGGCGACCAGTTGATGGTGGACACAGGCGCACCTGGTTTTCGCAAACGCTACGCCGAAGCCGCCGCAAAGCGCGAGGCTGGGGTGCGCAACATGCTGGCGCAAGCCGGCGTAGACTGCCTTGAACTAAGCACCGATGACGACGTTGGCAACGCCTTGATCCGCTTCATCCACGCTCGTCGTCAACGGGCACGCCTGAGTGCGGGTGCGTTGGCATGGGGCGCGCGGCAACACGGTCAAGCCCACCGAAGGGAACGCTCATGAACCGCATGCCGGTTAGCTTTTTGTGGCCCGAAATGCTGTGGCTGTTGTTGTTGTTGCCTGTTCTGGTGCTCTTTTACCTGTGGCTTCTTAAACGCCGCAAGAAGGCCGCAGTGGCCTGGACCAACCTTGACATCGTGCGCGAGGCACAAGGCCGTGGTGGCGTCTGGCGGCGCCACGTGCCACCCATCTTGCTGCTGTCGGCGCTCGCTGCCACCTTGCTGGCCGTGGCACGCCCCACGGCAGTCATCACCCTGCCCATGGTGGAGCAAACCATCATCTTGGCCATGGACGTGTCCGGTAGCATGCGAGCCACCGACGTGTTGCCCAACCGCATGGCCGCTGCGCAGGCCGCCGCCAAAGCCTTTGTGGCCGAACTGCCGCGCGCTGTGCGGGTCGGCATCGTGCAGTTTGCGGGCACGGCCGCCGTGGTGCAACCGCCTACCACCAGCCGCGACGATGTGCTGGCGGCCATCGATCGCTTTCAACTGCAACGCGGCACGGCCATCGGCAGCGGCATGGTTTTAAGTTTGGCGACCTTGTTTCCTGACGCCGGCATCGACCTGTCGCAGATTACCGGGCAACGCACCATGCCCAAAACGCTGGGTGAACGCAATGCAGCACCCACCTTCACCCCCGTGGAGCCGGGCTCGTACAGCTCCGCCGCCATCATTTTGCTGACCGATGGGCAACGCACCACCGGGCCTGACCCCATGGACGCCGCGAAAATGGCCGCCGATCGCGGCGTGCGCATCTACACCGTGGGCGTGGGCACCAAAGACGGCGACACCATTGGGTTTGAAGGTTGGACCATGCGGGTGCGGTTGGACGAACAATCGCTTAAAAACATCGCAGCGGCCACACGCTCCGAGTACTTCTATGCGGGCACGGCAGCCGACTTGCAAAAGGTCTACCAGTCGCTCGGCACGCGCCTGACGGCGCAGAAAAAAGAGACTGAAATCTCTGCGCTCTTTGCGGCGCTTGGTGCCCTGCTGGTGTTGGTGGCCGCCACGCTGTCGCTGTGGTGGTACGGGCGCGTGATGTAAGCCCCTGATCTAGCCCCCTGATTCCCAGGACAAGTTCTATCGCTTATCTTTGCAGATAGGAGAAGAACTGTGAACACGACTAGAGCTACGGACACGGGTACGAACAAGGTTGAAGTGGTTGTGACAGACCAGCGCCGAAGGCGCTGGTCTGTCACCGAGAAAGCTTCCCTGGTGGCGCGCACGTACGAGCCCGGCATGAGCGTGTCGCTCGTCGCACGGGAGACCGGAGTGGCGGCAAGCCTGCTCTTTGCTTGGCGCAAGCTGGAGCGCCAAGGCGCGTTGGTGGCCGTGGGTGCGGGGGAGTCGGTGGTGCCGGCGTCGCAGCTGGCGGCGGCGCGCGACGAGATCAAGAAGCTGCAGCGGGTGCTGGGCAAGGTGACGCTGCAAAACGAGATCCTGAAGGAAGCGGTGGAGATCTCCGTCGAAAAAAAGTGGATTGCGCGCTCACCCTTGTGGCCCAAGGACGAGGCATGAGCGCGGTGTGTGCCGCGCTGAGCGTGGCGCGCTCCAATGTGCAAACGATGGTGCTGCGCGATGCGACGTGGCACGATCGTCGCCGTGGGCGCACGCCGCTGGGCGATGCGATCTTGATTGCCGAGATCCGTGAGCAGGTGCTCGAGCTGCCAACCTACGGGTACCGGCGCGCCTGCGCGCTGGTCAACCGGCAGCGCAAGGGCCACGGCACACCTCGTGTGAATCCCAAACGGGCCTACCGCGTGATGGCGCAGCACCAGATGCTGCTGCCCAAAGCGCCCAAGCGCCGCGACAGCCGTCGTCACGAGGGCACGGTGGCGGTGCTACGCAGCAATACGCGGTGGTGCTCCGACGGCTTCGAGATTGGCTGCGATGACGGCGCCACCGTCACCAGCACGTTCACCAACGACTGCGCGGACCGTGAGAACATCACCTGGCGGGCCTGGGAGGGCAAGGGCTTGCCCGGTGAGCAGGTGCGAGAGATGATGATCGAGGCCGTGGAGAAGCGCTTTGGATCAACAGAGTCCATTCCCAAGGGCTGCGTGCTTGAATACCTGAGTGACAACGGCAGCGCCTACATCGCCAACGAGACGCGGCGCATCGCCAGGCAACTGGGGCTGACGCCGATCAACACGCCCGTGCGCAGTCCGCAGAGCAACGGCATGGCTGAGAGCTTCGTGAACACGTTCAAGCGTGACTATGTGTCGCGCATGGACACGCGGGACGCCAAAACGGTGTTGGCCCAGCTAAGCGCAGCGTTCGAACATTACAACGAGGTGCATCCGCATTCAGCATTGAAGATGATGTCGCCGCGGGAGTTCAGGCAGCATCAGCACCAAACCCTTGTCGAGCAAAACCAGCGCCTTGCTCGACTCGACAATCAACAGGCGCTACATTGCGTATAGGGCCTGTCCTGGATTGCGGGGGCAAGATCACCCCCGACCGGGCATGCCTTCGATCGGTGCGTGCATTAAGCTCGTGCCATGCCAACGCCTTACGTCACCTACGCCCTCATCGCCATCACCGCTTTGGTGTCTTGGTTTGCTTTCAAGCAACCGCCACTGCTGGAGCGGCTGATCTTGTGGCCGCCGGCCATCCAGCGCCACAACCAGTGGGACCGGCTGCTCACCCACGGCTTCATTCACGGCGACATGCCGCACCTGCTGTTCAACATGATCACGCTGTTCTTTTTTGGCGGCGTGGTGGAGGCCATCTTTGTGCAGCGCGTGGGTTACGTTGGGTTCTTGCTGTTTTACCTGCTGGCCATCGTCATTGCCATCTTGCCAACCTACCTTCGCCACAGAACTGACAGAAACTACCGCAGCCTGGGGGCATCGGGGGCCGTGTCGGCGGTGCTGTTCAGCTACATCCTTTTTTCACCGTGGTCGGTGATCTTGGTGTTCTTCATCCCCATGCCCGCCATCGTGTACGCCGTGATGTACGTGGGGTACTCGATTTGGATGGACCGCCGCGGTGGCGACAACGTCAACCACAGCGCACATTTGTGGGGTGCCGCTTTTGGTTTGGTTGCCACCCTGCTGATTGAGCCTCGCGCTTGGGGCTACTTCTTGGACAAGGTGTCAAAACCAACGTTTGGCTTGGGGTAAAACAGGCAGGGCGCCGTTGGTCGGCGCCCTGCCCCTCACAACTTGAATGTCAGTTGGTCGCAAAGCAGTACAAGCGGCCCGACCCGCCCGTGCGTACCAAAGCTTCTTGGCTGCAGCCAGCCGACTGGTGCGAGAAGTTCCAGCTCTTGGCCCAATTGTCTGCGTTCGGGCCCATGCGATCGTGGTGCCCCACGATGGCCGAACCGTCGGTGCTGCTGGTCCACGCCTTGCACGTGGTGTCGGTTTGCGGCGCAAAGGCCGTGCCATCGCTGCGGGTGCCCGTCAGGATGTCATGCTCGTTGGGTGTGTCACCACGGCCTTTCACCACGTTGCCGCGCTCGTCCAGGGCGGTTTCTTTGCCCAGGTTGTTGCCGTTGTGCAGGTGGGCAATGTCGCGCGCCACAAGCGTGCCCTTGGCACTGAACCAAGGGCCTTTGCCAATGCGGTCACGCGCGTGAATGGCGGGCACACCTGGATTGGCCGCTGCCGTGGTGGTGGCTGCGGTGGGGAACGTGCCCGGCACGCTCAAGTAGGCGCGCCACGACTTGGCGCCAGCCCCGGCTGCGGCACCGAGCTTTTGGCAGTGCGCATCGGCGCCATTGATGCCGCCCAGATCGGCACCCTTGCCGCTGCCCACGCTGGTGATGAAAAAGCTCATGGGGCCCGTGGCAGCCGCCGCCGGTGCCGACGAAGTCTGTGAGGCACAGGCAGCCAGAAGGACGGCAGAGCCTACGGCGGTGAGCGACAAGGCAAAGCGTTTGAACATCAGAGTCTCCTAAAAAAGGGATTATTTTGCAGACAGCGATGTTGTCACAAACCCGGGCAGCTTGCTGCGGGCCGTGCCAAGCGCCTTCAGAAAGCCCTCATGCCGCCATGGTCAAGCATGCGTTGCCCAACAAGCGTCCAGCCGCTGCCGCCATTGCGCTTTGGTCGCATCGTCCACGAAGCTCGCCTCAAAACTGTTCAACGCCAACTGCCGCGCTTGCGCCACGCCCAAGGTCGATGGATGGGCGTCAAAAAGAGCTAAAAAGTTGGCGTTAACGTAACCTCCAAAATAAGCGGGATCGTCACTGTTCACCGTAACGCACAAGCCACGCGCCAGCAGCGCGGGCAAGGTATGGTCTTGCATGCGCTGAAAGACGCGCAACTTGGTGTTGCTCAGCGGGCAAACCGTGAGCGGCATGCGTGAAGCGGCCAAACGCCGAACCAGGGCGTCACTCTCCACACAACGCACGCCATGGTCGATGCGCTCCACCTTGAGCACGTCCAGCGCGCTCTCGATGTAGACAGCCGGCCCCTCTTCGCCCGCGTGCGCCACCAAGCGAAACCCCAGCTGTCGCGCCTTGGCAAACACGCGGGTGAACTTCTCGGGTGGGTTGCCCTGCTCACCACTGTCCAGGCCCACGCCCACGAAGTGCTCCCGGTAGGGCAGCGCGGCCTCCAACGTGTTGAAGGCGCTGGCCTCATCCAAATGGCGCAAGAAGCAAAGGATGAGCAGTGTCGAGAGCCCCCACTCGGTGCGTGCTTGGTCGCAAGCCCGCCGAATGCCCCCGATCACCGTGCTCATGGCCACGCCGCGTTCGGTGTGGGTTTGAGGGTCAAAAAAGATCTCAGCGTGAACAACGTTGTCGGCCGCAGCGCGCTGCAAGTAAGCCCACGTCAAATCAAAAAAATCTTGCTCGGTCACCAGCACGCTGGCACCCGCGTAATACAAATCCAAAAAACTCTGCAGATCGTCAAACTCGTAGGCGGCACGCAGCGCCTCCACCGATGCGTGCGGCAGCGTCACGCCGTGGCGCTTGGCCAAGGTGAAGGCCAACTCGGGCTCGAGGGTGCCTTCGATGTGAACATGCAACTCCGCCTTGGGCATCTTGCCAAGCAGGGCTTTCAAATCAGCCATGGGCCAACGCTACTTGCCCGTGGGCACTTTGCCATCGACACCCTTGACGTAGAAGTTGATGCCGAGCATGAACTTGTCGTTGGGCACCGCGTCCTTTTCAACCACCAGCTTGCCATCCTGGCCGGTTACGGGGCCCTTCCAAGGATGAAAGCTGCCGTCCTTCAAGCCGGCTTTGATTTTTTCGATCTGAGCCTTGGTGTCAGCTGGTACTTTGTCCGAAAGGCTCACCATGTCGATGGCGCCCTCTTTGACGCCCCACCACACTTGATGCGTCTTCCAGGTGCCGTCCAGCGCTTGATTGACGGCAGCCTTGTAGTACGGCGCCCAGTTGATGATGGCCGAACCCAGGTGAGCTTCTTTGGCGAGATGGCTCATGTCGCTGTCCCAACCGAAGGCCAGCTTTTTGTTCTTTTCGGCAGTTTGCAGCACGGCGCCCGAGTCGGTGTTCTGAAACAGGATGTCGGCGCCTTGATTGATCAAGCTTTGCGCGGCTTCGCCTTCTTTGGGGGGGTCAAACCACTTGCCGATCCACACCACCTTGGTTTTGATCTTGGGGTTGACACTTTGGGCACCCATGGTGAAGGTGTTGATGTTGCGAATCACCTCGGGGATGGGGATGGAGCCCACCACACCCAGCGTGTTGCTCTTGGTGAGCTTGCCCGCAATCACGCCGGCCATGTACGGCCCCTTCGTAGGTGCGGCTGTCGTAGGTGCGCACGTTTTCAGACGTCTTGAACCCGGTGGCGTGTTCAAACTTGACGTCCTTAAAGTCGCCCGCCACTTTGAGCATGGGGTCCATGTAGCCAAACGTGGTGCCAAACACCAGCTTGGCGCCGCTGCTGGCCATTTCGCGGATCACGCGCTCGGCATCGGCTGATTCGGGCACGTTCTCAACAAAACTGGTTTTGATCTTGTCGCCAAACTCGGCTTCGATGGCCTTGCGTGCGTTGTCATGCGCAAAGGTCCAACCCGCATCGCCCACCGGCCCCACGTAGGCGAATGCAATTTTGAGCGGCTCGGGCTTGGGTGGGGCCGCAGGCGCGGCGGCCGACGCCGGTGCAGCCACCACTGGCGCAGGCTTGGGAGCCTCGGTCTTGCCACACGCCATCAGCGCCATCACAGTTGCCATGGAGGCGCCAAGCGCCAACGACTTCGAACGTACCAAGCTGTTCATCAGCAGAACTCCCCAAAAATCACAAATGGACACATCAAGATTATCAAACTCCGTCAGGCCGACGGATTGAAGGGTTTCCCCAAGGAGGCCGGGATGTTGGCGCGAATCCAAGCAGCGTTGCTCGAGATCAAAACAAGCACCAAGATGGTCGCAAGGTAAGGCAGCATCGTCAAGAACTGGCTGGGAACATCAACGCCCTGCCCCTGCAGGTGAAACTGCAACATGGTGACGCCACCGAACAAATAGGCACCCAACAACACGCGCCCCGGGCGCCACGTGGCAAAGGCAGTCAAAGCCAAAGCGATCCAACCCTTGCCTGCCACCATGCCTTCGACCCACAGCGGCGTGTAAACCACCGACAAATAGCTGCCCGCGACGCCGCACAACGCCCCGCCCACCATCACGGCTGCCATGCGGATGCGCCTCACTGGGTAGCCCAGCGCGTGCGCTGATTCGGGTGATTCACCCACCGCCCGCAACACCAAGCCCCGCTTGGACTTGGCCAGCCACAAGGTGAGCCCCAGCGCGAGCGCGACCGTCACCCACACCATCGGGTGTTGTTTGAAGAGCATCGGGCCCACAAAGGGCAAATCGGACAAAACAGGAATGTCGTAACTGGGCCGCGCACCCAACTGCTCGCGCGTGTAGGGCTGACCTATGAACGCCGAAAAACCAGCGCCGAACAGCGTCAACGCCAACCCGGTGGCGTACTGGTTGGTGTTGAGCCAGATCACCAACACCCCAAACAAGGCCGCCAGCAAGGCCCCCGCAACTGCACCAGCGCCCAAAGCCACCCAATCACTGCCCGTGTGCACAGCCGCCGCAAAACCAGCCACGGCTGCACAAAGCATGATGCCCTCGGCACCCAAGTTGACCACACCCGCGCGCTCGTTGATCAGCAAACCCAGCGCGGCCAATGCCAACACGGTGCCGGCGTTGAGCGTGGCCGCCAAGAGCAGTGCAATTTCATTCATCATCAAACCTCGTCCGCCGTGGCCTTGCGAATGCGCCGCAGGCGGTGATGGATGAGTGTGTCAAAGGCCAACAGGCAAAACAGCAGCAACCCCTGAAAGACGCCGGTCACCGACTTGGGCAACTGCATGCGCGATTGCGCCAATTCGCCACCGATCACCAGCATGCTCATCAACACCGCTGCAAACACGATGCCCACTGGGTGCAAGCGGCCCACAAAAGCCACGATGATGGCGGCAAAGCCGTAGCCTGCAGGCACATAAGGCGTTAGCTGGCCCAGCGGCCCAACCGCCTCCAGTGCGCCCGCCAACCCCGCAAAGCCGCCTGACACCAGCAGCACCGTCCACAGGTTGCCGCGCGCACTGAAGCCGGCGTAGCTGGCCGCCGCAGGCGCCAAGCCGCCCACCTGCGCTTGCAAGCCCCGCAGGGTGCGAAACATGAAGAGGCTCATCAGCACCACGCTCAACAACGCCACGATCACACCCACGTTCATGCGCAATCCCGGCACGAGCTTGGGTACTTGGGTGCTCGTGGCAAAAGTCACCGTCTGTGGAAAGTTAAAACCTTGGGGGTCTTTCCAGGGGCCATACACCAAGTAGCCCAGCACCATTTCAGCCACATAGACGAGCATCAAACTCACCAAGATTTCATTGGCATGAAAACGGTCGCGCAACCACGCCACGATGCCAGCCCACAGCATGCCGCCCAGCACCCCCGCCAGCAACACCACCAGCACGATGGCGCGGGGGCTGTCGGGCGTGGCGTGCATGGCCACACCGCCTGCAAACACGGCGCCCAAGATGTACTGGCCCTCGGCACCGATGTTCCACACGTTGGCGCGAAAAGCCAAGGCAAGCCCCAAGGCGATCAACAGTAAGGGCGTTGCCTTGACGGTGATTTCGCTCCAGCCGTAGGCGTTTTTGATGGGCTCCCAAAAGAACATGCGCATGCCCATCAACGGATCTTTGCCCAGCGCGCTAAAAAGCGCCATGCCGATCAACACCGTGAGCAGCATCGCCATCAACGGCGACAAAAAAACCATCCATCGCGACGGTGCGGGTCTTGGTTCAAGCTTAAACATGGTCAAACAACCCCGCCATCCAGGCCCCCACTTGCTGCGCCGTAGCGTCTTGACGTTTGACGCTCGCGCTCAGGCGCCCTCGCGCCATCACCACCATCCGGTCGCTCAGCTCAAACAACTCGTCCAGCTCTTCGCTGATCAAGAGCACGGCGCAACCGGTGTCGCGCAGCGCCAAAATCTCGGCGCGAATCTGTGCGGCAGCGCCGACATCGACGCCCCAAGTGGGCTGCGCCACGATGAAGACCTTGGGTTGGGCGTCAATCTCACGGCCCATGATGAATTTTTGCAGATTGCCGCCCGACAAGCTCTGGGCCAGCGTGTGGGGGCCAGGGGCTTTGACTTTGAAACGGCTGATGATGTGGCTTGCCAGCGCCGCACTGGCTCGGCCATCGATCCAGCCCCCTTTGCGCACCGGCCCCTGGCGCGTCAGCAAGGTGTTCAGAGACAGCGACAGGGATGGCACAGCGCCACGACCCAGGCGCTCCTCCGGCACCACGTGCAAGCCGCGGGCCCGGCGTGCGCTTGGGCCCTCGCGGCTGACATCGCTGCCCAACAGTTCGATCGCACCCCGGGGTGCACGCAGGTCTTCGCCCGACAGGGCCGCCAGAAGCGCCTGCTGGCCGCTGCCCGACACCCCTGCCAAACCCAGCACTTCGCCCGCATGCACATCGAACGACACACCCTCCAGTGCCACGCCATGCAAGGTTTGGGGTGGCAGTGACAACCCACGCACCGCCAACGCGAGCCGACCCGGGGCCACCGATCGATGCACCAAGGGTTTGGGCTCTTCGCCGATCATCAATCGCGACAACGACGCGTTGCTCTCTTGGGCTGGGGTGACCACGCCAGTGACCCGGCCCCCTCGCAGAACTGTGCAACGGTGGCACAGCGCACGAATCTCATCCAGCTTGTGGCTGATGTAAAGGATCGCGCACCCCTCGCGTGCCAGTTGCCGCAGGGTTTCAAACAGCGTTTGCACCGCTTGAGGCGTTAGCACCGACGTCGGCTCGTCGAGTATCAACACGCGCGGCTGGGTAAGCAGCGCCCGCACGATTTCGACGCGCTGCCGCTCGCCCACCGACAAGGCGTGCACGGGGCGGTTGGGCTCGACGTCAAGCCCGTAAACGGCTGCCTTGGCACGGATGCGCTCGACCACACTGACCAGATCGGTGCGCTCATCGAGCCCCAGCCAAACGTTTTGCGCCACCGTCAACGATTCAAACAAAGACAGGTGTTGATAAACCATCGCAACGCCCAAAGCGCGAGCGTCGTGGGGTGACCGCATGGTCGCCACTTGGCCGTCGATCAGCACGGTCCCTGCGTCGGGTTGCACCGCCCCGTAGACGATCTTCATCAAGGTGGATTTGCCTGCACCATTTTCACCCAGCACGGCATGAATTTCACCGGGTGCCACGCTCAGCGACACGCTGTCATTGGCCTTGACGCCTGGGTACTGTTTGCTGATGCCACGAAGCTCCAAGCGCGCTGGTGGCGAGCCCTCGGCTGCATCGGCGGACTGGGCGTTACCGGCCATACCGCAAATGCCCCGCCACGAAGGTCGCCACCAGGTTGCGCTCGTCACCCATCATCATCCAGGCAAACAAGCGTTCGTGAAGGTCACGCGCGAGGTTGTCGCGCTGCTGGGCGACCGGCCCAACAGCCACATCCCAGATGCAAACATCGGCGGTTTGACCCACCGCCAGCGTACCGATCTCGTCTGCCGCGTTCAGTGCCACGGCCGCGCCCAACGTGCACGCGTGCAATGCTTCCCAAACACCCACGCGGTGTCCGTGCATGGCCTGCACGCGGTAAGCATCGGCCATGGTCCGCAGCATGGACAAGCTGGTGCCCCCGCCCACGTCGCTGGCCAACACCACATTCACACCATCGTCTTGCAACAATCGCCAGTCCATCGCACCGCTGCCCAAGAATAAATTCGATGAAGGGCAGTGGGCCACCGTGGCCCCCGCCTGCGCCAGCGCTTGGCGGTCGCTTGCATCCAACCAGATGCCGTGCGCAAACACCCCGCGCCCACGCAGAAGGCCATGGCTGGCGTAAACATCCAGATAACTTCTTGCTTGAGGGTAAAGCGACCGCACCCAGGCGATTTCGTCGTGGTTCTCTGCCAGGTGGGTTTGAAACCCCACACTCGGGTGATCGTCCAGCACGCGGGCCGCCATCGCCAGCTGTTGCGACGTGCTGGTGGGTGCAAAGCGCACTGTCATGGCGTAGTGCGCACGGCCGCGTTGGTGCCAGGCCTCGATCAAGGCGCGGCAATCGTGCTCCGCGCGTACCACGTCGTCACGCAGCCCGTCGGGGGCGTTGCGGTCCATCAAGCATTTGCCCGCGATGATGCGCATGTTGCGCAGGCGCGCGGCCTCAAACAGTGCATCCACCGAGATCCGGTGCACCGTGGGGAAAACCATCGCAGCCGTGGTTCCATGCGCCAACAATGCATCCAAAAACTGTGCCGCCCCCAGGGCAGCCACCTCTGGATTGGCGTAGGCCATTTCTGCAGGATAGGTGTACCGCTCCAGCCAGTCGAGCAACTGGGCGCCGTGGCTTGCAATGACGCCCAGCTGCGGCATGTGCACGTGGGTGTCGATGAAACCTGGCGTCAGCAGCCGGCCACGGTGATCGATGCGCCTGAAAGCGCCGGGTGGCTCGTCCGTCTGAACGCCCACGATGCGACCTGCATCGACTAGCAACCAATGAGCCGGGCGCCAACGAACACCATCCACTTCTGCGGCGGTATGCAGCGCAATGGGCGCAGGATGCCGCGACGGCGCACTCGAAAAATCCAGCAGGTCGGCTGCAATCGCAATGCGCTCATTGGATTGCGACAACCCTGTCACGGCCGGATCACAAGGTTGTTGCGAACGGCGTTAACACCTGGCGTTGCGCGCACCACGCCCTCGGCGTGGGCCTTGTCAGCCTGCGATTGCACAGCGCCCGTCAGCACCACCACTCGACCGATGGTTTCAACCGTGATGGCAATGGACCGAGCCCGGGCGTCGTTCACCAACCGCGATTGCACCTGACGGGTTAGCGCCGTGTCGTCCAGGTACTCCGCCATGCTTTGTTGCTCACCGACGCTTGCGCAACCGGGCAGCAATCCACCAGCCCATGCCGCGGCCATGGCAATCACGATGAGTCGGGTATTCGGCACGCTCTTTTCCACCTCCCAATGATAGAGCTTGGTTACGTCTGGGCGAGTCCAAAGATGCGGGTAACCCCTCCCCATGGGGCACCCCGCGCGTCAAAGCATTCGAAATTGGCGCTACGATGCGCCCATCCTCAATCAACTGGAGCATCCATGGGACTGCTGTCATTTTTCAAAGGCGCTGGCGAAAAACTGTTTGGCCTAGGCGAAGCCAAAGCCGCTGAAGCGGGTACGGCGTCGGCCGACCAAGTTGCCCAGCTCAACCAATCGGCGGCGTCCGCCATTGCAGGCTACATCAACGCGCAAGGCCTCAACGTGCAAGGGCTGGATGTGCAGTTTGACGCTGCAGCTTCAACCGTGACAGTGGCGGGTGTGGTAGACGATCAAGCCACGCGCGAGAAGGTGCTCCTGTGCTGCGGCAACGTGGCCGGAGTGGGCAGTGTCAATGACATGATGGTGGTTAACTCGCCCGAGCCTGAGTCGCAGTGGCACACGGTGGTCAGCGGAGACACCCTGTCCAAGATTGCCAAGAACGCCTACGGCGACGCCATGAAGTACCCCGTCATCTTTGAAGCCAATAAGCCCATGTTGTCGCACCCCGACAAAATTTACCCGGGCCAGATGTTGCGCATCCCCCCGCTCTAACACCCAGGGTGGTTGGCGCTTCGGCGCAAAAAAACGGCACGCGCTTTTCGCCCGTGCCGTTTTTTTTATGGGTGAGCCTGTTTCACGTTTCCGCTACGCGTGAGTCTGCATGCCGGCCTCACCTTCCAGGTGTGGCAGGGCGTTGAACGTTTCCAGCTCCAGCCCACGGGCCGTCGAAGCCAACGTGCAAACGGCACTGTTGCGCAAGCGCATGTTCAGTGCTACTGCGCTTTCGTGTGGGCTGTCAAGCACGTGGGCCAGCGCCGTGGAAATGGGGCCGCCACTAGAAACCACCAACACGTCACCTGTGCGGCTGGCTTCTCGCGCGTGCATCAGCGCTTGCACGATACCTGCGCGAAACTGCACGTAGCTTGGCATCCCCACCGGTGCCAAGTCACCACGCATCCATTGCAGCAGTGCCTCGCGCAGCCGCCTGAAGTGCTCGCGTGCCTGCGCCGCATCGGCCACGCGCGCCAGCGGCGCAGCGTGCGCAGGTTGTTGCGCCAGCGCACGCAGCAAGGCTTCGCTGTCGTATTCGTCAAGGCCGGGCAGCACCTGCGCACCGCCGCCTTGACCCAGCCCTCCTTGCAACGCCACGAGCGATTGTGCGTGTCGACGCAAGGTGCCGCGCATCACGGTGCCAAAGCGCAGGCCTTGCGCTTGCCACAAAGCACCCAGTTTGGCGCATTGGATTTGACCCAGTGGGCTGAGTTGGTCGTAGTCTTCAGCGCCAAATGAAGCCTGCCCGTGCCTGACCAAAAATACGCGTGGCATGGAGGAGCAAGAAGTTGAAAGCGACCGTGCTGCTTGGCGACGACTCAACGAATCGTTGACGCGCGCAAGGCATTGACGATCGAAGCCCCAGCGCCAGCACCAAAGCGGCGCGCCAGCCGCTCGGCCACGTTTTCATGCTGCGTGTAGTCGACAATTTCTTCGGCCTTCACCACGTCGCGCGCCACGCTGTCGAGGCTGCCCAAGCGGTCCACCAGCCCCAATCGAACCGCCTCTTCGCCGTTCCAAAACAGACCCGAGAAGATGTCGGGTTGATCTTTCAAGCGCGTACCGCGACCCTCTTTGACGACGGCAATGAACTGTTGGTGGATCTGGTCAATCATCGACTTGGCAAAAGCCTTTTGTTTCTCGTCTTGCGGCGAAAAAGGATCGAGCATGCCCTTGTTGGCGCCCGCCGTTAACAACCTGCGCTCAACGCCCAGCTTTTCCATGGTGCCCACAAACCCAAAGCCGTCCATCAACACACCGATCGAACCCACCAAGCTGGCCTTGTCGACAAAAATCTCGTCGGCTGCAACCGCAATGTAGTACGCGCCCGAGGCGCAAATTTCTTCGACCACGGCATACACTTTTTTGTTGTGCTTGGCCTTGAGGCGCCGGATGGCGTCGTACACGATGCCCGACTGCACAGGGCTACCACCGGGTGAATTGATGCGCAACACCACCGCTTGCGCAGCGGGCGACTCAAACGCGTTTTTAAGCGACGCCACCAGCGCATCGGCACCTGCCTCGCCACCCATGGCGATCTCGCCATTGATCTCAACCAACGCGGTGTGCGGCATGGACGGCATGCCCCTTTTACCAGCGGGCGACAACAAGGCCCACAAAAGGGCGATTGCCAGCGCCAGCCACATCAAGCGAAAGAAGATCCTCCAGCGGCGCGAAGCACGGCGCTCTTTGATCAAATCTTGAGCCACCTCATTCAAGGTGCGTTCCAGGTTATGGCCGATGGTGGTGGTGCGTGGCGCAGCGGCACCCAGGTCGGTGCCATTCAGCGGGGGGGTGCTATCGATGTAATCGGCCATGGCTCGTTATGGTTTGGGTGCAAACGCACGCGGTTGGATGTTTTCGCTAGGATACCAAGTGATGATGCCTTGCACCTCCTGTACTTTCACGCGCGTGAGCGAACCGTTGCCACAAGGCCCACCCGCACAGCGGCCGGTGGCGGGGGCGTAGCTGGCGCCGTGCAAGGCGCACACAATATGGCGTCGATCTTGGTCCAAAAATTCACCCACGTTCCAGTCCATCTCGGCAGCCACGTGCACGCAGCGGTTGACGTAGGCCACCACCGTGCCATTGAAGCGCAGCGCAAAAGCAGTGGCCGCTTCGCCGTTCAGTGTGACGTCCCAAACGTGGGCACGGCCGCGCTCTTGCAAGGCTGACGAAGCACAAAGCTCGAGATGCTGGTTAGGCATGCTGGAAGAACCACTGCGTCAGCTCAGCCGTGGTGTGCGACACCGTCAGCGGCGCGTAATCGCCAAAGGCCTTGGGCTCGTGCGCCCCGTAACTGACGGCGACGCTGGGGGTGCCCGCACGTCGCGCCATTTCAAGGTCGTGCGTGGTGTCACCCACCATCAGCGTGCGTTCGGGCCGCGTGCCCAGTTCGGCCATCAGCTCGTGCAACATCAAGGGGTCGGGCTTGGACGCGGTTTCGTCGGCGGTGCGGGTGGCGTCAAACATGTGCACCAGGTCGGCGTGCGCCAAGGCGTCATTCAACCCCCGGCGTGCTTTGCCCGTGGCCACGGCCAGGATGTGCTGCCGACCCTTCAGGGCCTTCAACATGTCCAGCGTGCCCTGAAAGAGACTCAACTCGTGTTGACGCGTGACGTAGTGATGGCGGTAACGCTTGGCCAGCTCACCATACAGGGCTGGGTCCAGCGTGGGTGCTGCGTGTGCCAGCGCCTCGCGCAAGCCCAGACCAATCACATACGAGGCGGCTGCGTCACTGGGAACCTCGGTGCCCACATCACGGCATGCGCCCTGGATGCTCTTGGTGATGAGCGCGGTGGAATCAAAAAGGGTGCCGTCCCAGTCAAAAACGATCAGATCAAATTGGCGAGTGCGGGTCATGGGTGCTTCAGCTGGAGGAGAAGTTGGGCGCATTCTGCGGGAAGTGGCGCTTGCAGGTGCATGCGAACGCCCGTTGCCGGATGGTCAAAGGCAAGCATTCGGGCGTGCAAAAACATGCGCGAAAAGCGCAATTCACCACGGCTCAGGGCGCGGTTGCTTTCAAAGTCGCCGTATTTGGGGTCGCCCACAATGGTGGCGCCCTCGTGCGTCAGGTGCACCCGTATTTGGTGCGTGCGGCCCGTTTTGATGCTGACATCCAGCAGCGTGTGCGCGGGCAGCCGCTGCACCACCGTCACCAGTGTGATCGAACGTTTGGCGTCTTCGTGCTGGGCGTTGGCGCGCACCACCCGCTCGCCCTGGGCGTCGAGTGTCTTCAAAAGGGGTACATCGATGACTTTTTTATTCTCGGGCCAGGCGCCGTTGACCAACGCGGCGTAGATCTTTTCGGTCCCCCGCTCCCGAAATTGCGCTTGCAAGGCCGTCAGCGCCGACCTCTTTTTGGCGATCAGCATCACACCCGACGTTTCTTTGTCGAGCCGATGCACCAGCTCCAAAAACCGGGCTTCGGGCCGGGCGCGGCGCAATTGTTCTATCACGCCGTAGCTCACGCCACTGCCGCCGTGCACCGCCACACCGGCCGGCTTGTCGATGGCAATCAGGTGTTCGTCCTCATGCAAGACGTCAAACTCGCGCGGCGGCGTGTTGGCGGGCGCCCGCTCGGCCACGCGCACGGGCGGCACGCGCACCGAATCGCCGAGTTGAAGCTTGGTTTGTGCCTCGGCCCGCTTCATGTTGATGCGCACCTCGCCCGACCGGATCACCCGGTAAACGTGCGTTTTGGGCACACCCTTGAGGATTCGTAACAAAAAGTTATCGAGCCGCTGGCCTTCGGCACCCTCATCCACCGTCAGGTGTTGCACCGCCACGGCGGCAGGATCGGCAACACCAGCGGTCGGCGTAGCTTTTCGCGCCGTGGCAGCCCGGCCCGCCCCTATAATCTGATTCGCCACGTAAGCGCCAATAAGTGCTTGATTTGAAAAAGTTTAACCGGGCACCCCGGAGCTTGCTGGCACGCTGGGCGCAATCCCAGCATCCGTGATGCAACGTTTGGCAATCGCAGCGAGCCAAGACCCCGAAGCGGTCCGCAGCTGACAAGCGCCAATCGGAAGAGACCACGGCCGATGAACCCGCCGCCAGCAAAGCAGTTTTACTCGCAAACGGCACTCTCAAGGTCAATCGGTGGCAGACGGCCATAAGCCTGCCTGCCGCCCGCGCCAAGCAAAAGAAGTCGACAAGCGCCCAACGAACCCATGTTCACGCCGCACCCTGCCTCCAACAAGCCCCTGCAGCCGCCGCACATTTCGATGCGACGCGGCAGCCTGGGACGTTGCTGCGCAGGGTGGCCGCGACGCTCGTTGTCAACACCTGCCCCCGCGCACGCGCCAACGTTCAAGTCGAGCCTCCGCCACCGCGGGCGGCTCACCTGAATCCAGGGCGATTCCTTCTCGGTTCAAACGCCTTCGTTTCGTGCATCTCCACTGTGGACACTGCAGTTTTTGCAGGGTTCGTCGCTAGGGGCGCGCGCTGGTCGCAGCGCTCCGCTTGAGATGGAGAATCTATGAAACGCATGTTGATCAACGCCACGCAGCAAGAAGAGCGTCGGCTGGCCATCGTTGAGGGGCAAAAGCTGCTCGACTTCGAGACCGAACTGGAAGGGCGCGAGCAGCGCAAAGGCAACATTTACAAAGCCGTCGTGACGCGCGTCGAGCCTTCGCTCGAAGCCTGCTTTATCGACTACGGCGAAGACCGTCACGGTTTTTTGCCGTTCAAAGAAATTTCGCGCAACTACTTCAAAGAAGGCGTCAGCGTTCGCGACGCCAAGATTCAAGACGCCATCAGCAACGGCCAAGAGCTGCTGGTGCAGGTTGAAAAAGAAGAGCGTGGCAACAAGGGCGCCGCCCTGACCACCTTCGTCAGCCTGGCCGGCCGCTACCTGGTGTTGATGCCCAACAACCCCCGTGGCGGCGGCGTCAGCCGTCGCATCGAGGGCGAAGACCGCGAAGAGCTGAAAGAAAACCTCGACCAGCTGGACTACCCCAAGGGCATGAGCCTGATCGCTCGCACCGCCGGCATTGGCCGCACCGCGCCCGAGCTGCAGTGGGATTTGAACTACATGCTCAAGCTGTGGGAGGCCATCGATGGCGCCTCCAAAGCGGGCAAAGGCGCTTTCTTGATCTACCAAGAAAGCTCACTCGTCATCCGCGCGATTCGCGACTACTTCACCAGCGACATTGGTGAAATTCTGATCGACACCGACGACATCTTTGACCAAGCGCACCAGTTCATGAACCACGTGATGCCCGACATGGCACCGCGTGTGAAGCGCTACCGCGACGACGCGGCGCTGTTCAGCCGCTTCCAAATCGAGCACCAAATTGAAACCGCGTTTTCGCGCACGGTGAACCTGCCCTCGGGCGGCGCCATCGTGATCGACCACACCGAGGCCTTGGTGTCGGTGGACGTCAACTCGGCGCGTGCGACCCGTGGCAGCGACATCGAAGAAACCGCCACGCGCACCAACCTCGAAGCCGCCGACGAAATCGCGCGCCAGATGCGTTTGCGCGACTTGGGCGGCTTGATCGTCGTTGACTTCATCGACATGGACGAGTCGAAGAACCGCCGCGATGTGGAGCAGCGACTCCGCGACGCCCTGCGCCAAGACCGTGCACGCGTGCAGTTCAGCACCATCTCCAAGTTTGGCTTGCTGGAGCTGTCACGTCAGCGCCTGCGCCCTTCTTTGTCCGAAGGCAGCCACATCACCTGCCCACGCTGCAACGGCACCGGCCACATCCGCGACACCGAATCCAGCGCCTTGCAGATTTTGCGCATGGTGCAAGAAGAGTCGATGAAGGACAACACCGCCGCCGTGCACGTGCAAGTGCCCGTCGAGGTGACGTCGTTCTTGCTGAACGAAAAGCGCACCGAAATCACCAAGATCGAGCTCAAGCAACGCGTGGCCGTCATCCTGGTGCCCAACAAGCACCTCGACACGCCCAATTACAAGCTCGAGCGTTTGCGCCACGACGACCCGCGCCTTGAGAACCTGCAGGCCAGCTACTCGATGATTGAAGAGCCCGATGAAGAGGTGGGCATCACGCGGCGCAGCGACGGCAACGACAAACGAAACCGCCAAGAGCCTGTGATCAAAGGCATCGTGCCAGAAACACCCGCGCCCGTGGCGGTGCCCAAACCGGCACCCGCCCCAGTGGCTGTGGCCCTGCCCGCCGTGTTGCCAGCGCCCGTCGTGCCGGTGGCGGCTGCGGCCAGTGGCGGCTTCTTTGGATGGATCAAACGCGTCTTTGGTGGCGGCACCGATGAAGTGCAAACGACTGCAAGCCATGGTGCAGCAACCGTTGTGGCAGCCCCTGCACTGACCGACGACAGTAAACGCGGCGGTGAGCGAGGTGGTCGACGCGGCGAACGTGGCGATCGCGACGGGCGCCGCGGTGGCCGCGGTGAGCGTGGTGACCGCCCAGCACGGGGTGACCAAGGTGGACGGGGTGCAGAGCGCGTGGAGCGCACCAACGGCGCGCCTGGTGAACGCAGCGAGCGAAGCGACCGCAACGAGCGCGGAGATCGCCCTCGCCGTGGTGGCGGCGAAGGGCGCGAAGGCCGCGACGGCGCGCGTGAGGGGCAGCGCCCAGAGCAGCGTGGTGCTGGCGGACGCGATGGCCAACGCATTGGCAACGAACCCAACAACCAGCCGCGCCCGGACGACGGCGCCCACCCAGATGGCCAATCCGCTGTCGCGGGTGATGAAGCCCGCAGCAGCCGTCGGCGCCGGGGTGGCCGTGGTGGTCGCGGTGACGGTGAAGGCCGCGATCAGCGCAGCGATGCGCCCACCAATCAAAACGACAACGCCGCAAGCTCGGGGGTCGTGGCAACCGGCGCTGCTGTCGGTGCAACGGCCGTCACGGTGGCTGCTTGGGCCACCAACAGCCCTGAGCCTGCCGATGCCGAACTGGCCCATGATGCGACGTCCGACCCAAGCGACGCCGCTGCAGGGGACAACAACACCGAGGTGGGCGAAAACGGTGAGGTGCGCCGTCGCCGCCGCCGCCGCGGCGGACGGGGTGGTCGTGGCGACGAAGCGCGCGGCGAAGAAGCCTCGGGCGTCGAAGCCAGAGGCGATGATCTGCCGGGTGACGTGGCGCCGCGTGACAACGGACGTGGGCCCAACGACCCAAGCGAGGCCAACCCAAGCCATCGAGACGACCAGGCGTTTGATAAGCCTTTGACCGAGCCGTCAACGCACGATCACACACCAGCGCAAGTGTTGGCAGAACCCAGTCGGCCGGCGCAACGCGACGCCGAAGTCGAAGCCGTCGTCGACGCGCTATCGCCTCCAGCGCCGCCTGTAGCCACGCCACCGGCAGCGCCTGTTCGCGCCACCGTCACTGCCAAGGCTGAGCCCTTCGTCCTTCCCACCGAGGCCCTGCACAGCGTGGCCACAGGCGCGGGATTGCAATGGGTGCTGTCTGACACCGACAAAATTCGCGCGGTGCAAGAGGCGATGGCACGTGAGCCCAAGCCGCAGCACGTGCCGCGTGAGCCCAAGCCTGCCGCAGTTGCAGACGACGGCCCGTTGATTTTGGTCGAGACCAAAAAAGACTTGTCTCAGGTGCAATTGCCGTTTGATACGCGCTAAGCGCAACACGCCAGTCCAACCCTTTTGGACTGCATCAAACTGAACCAACGAGCCCTCTGTTGAGGGCTCGTTTTTTTGTTCAGTCGGCTGGCACGAGCATGCGACGGCGTGGAGCCATCGCCGATGCGGCGCCAGCCGAGGGCCACTCGTCAGCCCTCGCCCCCGGCGCCACGTGCACGAGTGCCCTTTCGATGGCGCGTCGCCGGTTGGCCCAACTGCCGCCGCCAACCACTTGGCACATCACGTCGGTGACGTGTGCTGCGCCCAGGTCACGCATCAACGCGATCGACACAAACCCGGCTGACTCCAACCGTCGAACCACCACTTCACCAATGCCGGGCGTGGCCAGCAACAGCCGCCGCTCACGCACAGAGAATCGCATCAAACTGTCCATCTGCTCGCGATCAGTTGCCTGCCGCCACACCCGCAGGCGACGCCATGCACCGCCAGTGGTAGTGCTGGTTGCCTCGACCGTGATCGCCCTCGATCACCATGGTGCAAGCGCGAACGTTGACATGCAGCTTGATCCCATGGGCGCCATGACACCATGAAAGCACCATCGCCTCGCTGGAATCGGCTTCAAAACCAAACTCGCCTTGGAAAGCTGGATGTTGGTTGCGCAAACGAATCAAGTCGAAGAGGTCTTGCACCACGGGCTTGCGGCATGCAACCCTGATCGCCTCGGCACTGAATCGCTGCCGATTGATGTCACGCCCAACACCGGATTGCGATAGCAATGCCATGTCGTTTTCACCGGCCAGCAAACCGACGTAATACACCTGAGGAATGCCTGGCAGAAAGAACTGGATGGCGCGCGCAATCAGGTACGCATCGTCGCGACGTGCCAGGGCGTCATAGAAGGTGCAGTTGACTTGGTAGAGGTCAAGGTTGGAGGCCGCAGCGCCCGTTGCATCGCGGCTTTGACCCCCGCTGTTGCTGTGAATGGCTTCAACCAATTGGTCCAGCCCCTCGGGCGAGATCAAGCCAGGCCACTGGGCGCGGTCTGTGGCGTCAGCCCCGATGTCGATGATGCCGATGCCGTCGTGCGTGTCGAGCACCGTCAGTGCATTGGCAGGGCGAATGCGCATCCAACGCTGCAGCGGGCCTGCGTCACCAAAAATCAGCGCGTGCAACACCAAAGGCGGCAGCGCAAAGTCGTAAACCCAATCAACGCGCTGTGCCAAGTCGATCTGTTTTTGGTGGTGCGCATGCACTTCAACCAGCACCTCCATGCCGAGTTGATGGGCGCGCCGCGACAAGACTTCAACAAACTCAAAAGTCTGCGGCAGCATGAAACAGCTCGTGCCCGCTTTCTTGACGGCATACCCCACCGCGTCAAGGCGAATCATGCTCACACCGCTCGTGGCGAAGGTGGTCAAAATGCTTTCGAGGTAGGCTTTGCCGTTGGGGTGGGCCACATCGATGTCGACTTGCTGCGGCGTGAAGGTTGTCCACAACGACTTGGTCTCACCGTTGGCGAGCACGGCCTTGGTCAGCGGTAGCCCCGGCCGTGGCCGGTAGATCTTCAACAGATCGCTGCCACTGGCACCCCCGGGGAAAACCGCCTCCATGGTCAAGAACAGGCCCGCGTGGGGTGATGCGTCGCCACGCACCGACCAATCAAGAAACTGCGGTGATTGGGACGACATGTGGTTGACGATCACGTCGCCCATCACGTCCATGCGTTGCGACAGCCATTTGACGTCGCTCCAATCACCCAATCGAGGATCGACCCGGGTGTGATCGTTCGGGTCAAAACCAGCGTCGGCACCGTCGATGGGGTCAAAAAATGGCAGCAGATGCACACCGCCGAACAAGCCATTCAGTGCCCCGTCGGGCGACGCCACCAACGCCGTCAACTCTCGCAGGCCACCGCCTCCCAGTCGATCAACGTAGGTGATCAGTTGAACCTGATTCTTCATGATGATGCCGTCAGCGCGCTGCGGCGGTTTTGCGTTCGTCGACTTTGACCAGGGCCACCGCCACCGCCGCCACCAGCAACAGCGTTCCGCCCAAGCGGATGACGTTCTCGGGCTGCCCACCCAACCAAACGTTGTAAATCAGCGGCACCGTCATCATCTGGATCAGCATCGGGACCACGATGAACATGTTAAAAATGCCCATGTAGATGCCCGCGCGTTCGGGTGGAATGCTGTTGGCCAGCATCACGTAGGGGTTGCCCATGATGGAAGCCCAGGCCAACCCCACACCGATCATCGGCACAAACAGCCACGCCTTGGTTTTGATCTCAGGGATGGTCCACATGGCGACACCCGCCGCCACCAAGCAGAAGGCATGCACCCACTTGGCGCCCTAACTTGCGAGTAAACGGCACCATGGCAAAGGCCGACAAAAACGCAATGAAGTTGTAGAACCCACCAATCTGGCCATTCAGAAGGCTCGCGTCGCGAAACCCCTGCGACGTGGCGTCAGTCGTGTCAAACATGGTGCGCGCCAACGACGGCACGATGTAGATCCAGTAGCACATCATGCCGTACCACTGAAACAGGGCCATCCACCACAGGCGCCGCATGGTTGGCGGCATGTCACGGAAGGCCGACACGATGTCGTTCCAGGTGGCAGCGATGCCGCGCGGCTTCTGACGCAACACTTCTTTTTCGGCGTCACTCATCGGCAGCTCGGGCACGCGCTTGACCGACCAGTACACCGTGGTGAACGACAGCAGTGCCCCGATCATGAAGGCCCAAAGCGTCACCTGAGGGATGTGGTTGCCCCCCACGGCGTCCTTGTTCATGCCGAGCCAAACAAGGATGGACGGTGCCAGGTAGGCGAGCGTTTGTGCAAGCCCTGTGAAGGCGCTTTGCGTCAAGAACCCCAGCGAGTGTTGATCCTGGTTGAGTCGGTCGCTGACGTATGCCCGGTAGGGTTCCATGGTGACGTTGTTGGCAGCATCCAAGATCCACAACAGGCCCGCTGCAAACCACAACGTGGGCGAATAGGGCATGAAGATGAGCCCGATGCTGCACAAGATGGCACCGATCAAAAAATAAGGGGTGCGCCGCCCCCACCGCGACACCGTGCGGTCACTCATGGCGCCAATGATGGGCTGCACCAACAGCCCCGTCATCGGTCCTGCCAGCCACAACCAGGGCAACTTGCCCTCGTCAGCCCCCAGGTACTGGTAGATCGGGCTCATGTTGGCTTGTTGCAAGCCAAAGCTGAACTGAATGCCGAAGAAGCCGACATTCATGTTGACGATCTGCCAAAACGACAGGGTTGGTTTGCTGTTCATTGCATCACCTTGATCTTGGTATCCACGCTCGACGCTGAATCAAAAACGGCGAGCCCGTCACCAAGGTTAGGGCTCGCCGCATTGAGTATCAGCTCAGCACCTGGCTGAGGGGTGACTTCAGAACGAGTACTTCAAGGTTGCTTTGGCACTGCGCCCGTTGACCGCGCGTGCCACGTAGAGCGAGTTAGCGCCCAGGTTGCCCTGCCCTTCAGCTTCGGTGTAAGCCAGCTTGTTGAGCAGGTTGTTGACGCCAATCGACAACGACAAACGATCGCTCAGGTTGTAGCTGGCGTAGGGGTTGACGATGAAGTAAGCGGGCAACACCACTTGGTTGTCGTTTTGTGCAAACGACTTGGTGGTGCCCACCAGTGCAGCGCCGACTTCAAAGGCCCCGATGCTGTAGTTGGGCGCCACTTGGTAGACAAACGCTGCTTGACGGCGTGGCTTGTTGCCGTTGGTTGCCCCTGGCGACGTGATTTTTGCCTGGGTGAATGTGGCACCGCCCGTCACCGCAAAGGCACCCGAGCGCCACGACAGTTCTGCCTCGATGCCGTTGGCGGTGTAGCTGTCCTTCAGGTACTGCCGTGTGGTGACTTCAAAGCCGCCGTCCTCTTTGGTCTTGGCATTGAAGAACGTGAAGAAGCCGTTGAAAGCCCCTTGGCGCATTTTCAGGCCCAGCTCAAACTGCTCGAGCGTGTTGACGGGGTAGGCTTGACTCCCACCTGCCACCGCCGCGTCCCAAATGGTGCGGTCGGGCGACGCCCATGAGCTGCCTTTGCTGATGCGCGCAAATGCGGCCATGGCGCGGCTGAACTCGTAGTTGGCACCCACCGAGTAAGACGTTGACCGTGCCGAGTAGTTGACGTTGGTGCGACCGGCCAAATCCCAGCCCGTGAACTCACCGTTGGGGCCTGGGGCGTTGTCAAACAGCTGCCAACCCGATGCGCGCAGTTGGTCGCGTCGCAAGCTGGCGTCAACCGAGAACGGGCCTGCCTCGTACGTGATGGCGGCGAAAGGCGCTGCCGTGGTCAGCGCCACGTCGATGGCGCGCACGCAGCAGCCGCCCCACGTTTGCGTGGCGGGTGCCACGGGCACGGTGGACGCTGCACCCGCGTTGTTGACGTAAGCTGCGCCTTCACCATTGAGCGTCACGTTGTAGCGGTTCCAGTACCAGGTCTGTGCCACGTTCTGCTTGCCCCAGAACAGGCCCCCGGTGCCGATCACTTTGGCACCGCCGCCCAGGTCAAACGTTTTGGCCAGACGCGTCTCGGAGAACATGTTGCTCATGTCGTCGAGCGACGAGTTGAACAAGTGCATTGAGAACACAGGCCGCGCGCCGGTGTAGGCCTCATGAATGGGCGGTGAGGTGGCCGTGGTGGGGCCGGCAAAGCCCAGAGGGGCTGATCCTGCAGGGAAGGCGCCGATGAAGCGGCCGCTGTTGTTGGCCCGGCGGAAGCGTTCGGTCAACTGAAACCCGTTGCCCACATCAGCCTGAAACTCAAGGCCGATGGCCGTGCTCTTGACGTGCAACCCGTCGCCAGGGTTGGACGTCTTCAGATTGCCGTTGCGATCGTAGGTGGTGTCTTGGGCCAGGTTGCTGTTGATGAAAAACGCAGTGCGTGGGTCCACGCCCGGCGTGGTGCGGATGCTGTTGCCAACGAGGGTGACCGGCACGGGCAGGTACGTTGGTGTTTTGTCGTCCAAGTGTTTGAAGTTGACGCGCACGTAGCCGCCCGCAAACTCGTGCGTGATGTTGGCCCTCAATTGGCCACCGTCTTCCAGTGTCACGTTGGACGGGCGCACGCCCTCGCCGATGCGCTGAAAGCCGCCGATTTGAATGCGAGTTTTGTCGTTGAGCCTGGTGCCGACGTCAAAGTCGACGCGTGCTTGACGGTGGTCAAGGCCGACCGTCAAGCCCAAACTGCCGCCACGCTCACGACCTGTTTTGGACAAGAAGTTGACGATACCGGCAGGCGAGTTGGTGGCCAGCGTGGAGGCTGAGCCGCCGCGGATGGCTTGAATCGAGTCGGTGAAGTAGTCGGCACGCACAAATTGGTCGGCCGTGCCAAACGAGATGTCACCAATCAACAAGACCGGCAAGCCGTCTTCTTGCAGCTGCAGGTAGCGCGAGCCACCGGCAGAGATGGGGGCGCCGCGCACCGTGATGTTGGCGTTGCCCTCGCCGCCGCTGGATTCGGAGCGGATGCCAGGGATGGCGCGCAGCACCTCGGCCGCACTGGCAGCACCGCCCTTTTGAATTTGATCACCGTCGAGCGTGCTGACCGAGACGCTTTGCTTCATCTTGGTTCGCGCCGTGGTGGTGCCCGTGATCACGATCTGGTCGAGCTGCAAACTGCCCTGACTGTCTTCTTTTTTGTCGGCTGCCGCAGGCGCGGGCGTGGGCGTTGCCGCTGTTTGGGCAGTTGCAGCCAGGTGCATCAATGCCAACGACGCGGCAATGGCAAGGGGCTTGAAAGCGAAGGGGCTTGTTTGCATCAGTGTCTCCAGGTGGTGGGGCGCACGGACGGATGTCATGCGCAAGTTCTTCATGGGCCTTGAAGCGATCACGGGCAGGTTTGCGGCCATTTCCAACACCTGCCCTTGGTGTTCTGGCGTGGATTCTGCACCGATTGCAATCGATTGCAACAAAGGGGAAACACTTAGGGCTTTGCACTAGAAAACCCAAACGCTGCAATCGAATGCAGGCGCAGCTACAAAACTTCAGCTGCCGTCCGCACTGCTTTGACGCGTGATCAATGACACCGGCAACACACGCGGCGCCGCCGGGTGCCCTTGCAGCAGCGCCAAGAGAGCGTCGATCATGGCCACGCCCGCTGCTTGCACCGGTTGGTGCACCGACGAGAGCGGTGGCTCGCAAAAACTGGCCAACGCCATGTCGTCATAACCCACCACCGCAACGTCCTCGGGCACACGATGACCACGCTCACGCAGCACTTGCATGGCTGTGATGGCAAGCAAGTCACTGCACCCAAAGACAGCGTCAAAGCCCAGTCGCCGGCCCAGCAACTTGGTCAATGCCGCCCGCGCCACGCCGACGTCAAACGGCACCGACAAGTGCAAGTCTTTGGACTCCACCACGTGGGCCGCACGCAACGTCCGACGAAAGCCCTCGTAGCGTTGGGCCACCTCAGGCAGCTTGGTATCGCCCATGAACAAGATGCGCTTGCGCCCCAACCTCAACAAGTGCTCGGCCACCAACTGCCCCCCCAGCACGTTGTCTCCCCCCACCGTGCAATACAACTGCTGGGGCAACTGCGCCCCCCACACCACGATGGGCACCTTGCGCGCGGCCATTTGGTTGAGTTGGTCGTGGTGATGCCACTGCCCGATCAGCACCACGCCCAGCGCCAAGCCTGAGTCGTAAAGCCGAGCTGCCGCGTCGAGGTTGTCAGCATCCACACGCGACAACAGCAAGTCGTACCCTCGCTCGGTCACTGCGTCGGCCAAGCTGCCCAACATCGACAAGAAGAAAGGGTCAGAGATATGCTGGCGTGACGCAGCGTCGTAGGGAATCACCACCGCGATGGTTTGGTTGCGCTGCAGCCTAAGGTTCTTGGCCCCCAGGTTGATGGTGTAGTTGAGTGACTGCGCCAGCGTGGCGATGCGCTCACGCGTGGCCGCGTTGATCAGGGGGCTGCCGTTGAGTGCACGCGACACGGTCGCCACGGAGACGCCTGCCAAGCGGGCAACGTCGGCCATTTGCAGCCGTCGGCGGTCGTCAGGGGGTGCCACCATGCGCAATGCGTTCAGGGCAATCGCTCGAGCGCGTGTTGGTACACGCCGTCGTGCATCAGTTCGTCCCAGGTCAAGGGCGGCGCTTTGGGCAGCAGCGCAACGCGGCGGCGCTCGCTGTCTTCGTTGGCACGCCAGTGCCCTTGCTGTTGCGCCTGCACCAGCCCGTCCAACAGAGAATCAACCGCTTGGCCACCGTCCACACTCTGGTTGCACAGCAACACCATGTCGCAGCCGGCATTGAGTGCAGCCAATGCAGCGTCCACATGCCCCCCCGCAACTTTGGCGCCCTCCATGCTCAAGTCGTCGCTGAAGATTGCCCCTTGAAAGCCCAGATCGCCACGCAAAATGGTTTGCAACCATCGAGGCGAAAACCCAGCAGGGTTTCGGTCCACCTGCGGGTAGATCACGTGCGCAGGCATCACACTTGACAAGGTCGTGGACAACCATTCGTAGGGCTTGGCATCGTCGTTCATGATGGTTTTGAGCGTCCGCTTGTCCACCGGCACTTCCACATGGCTGTCGGCCACCACAAACCCATGCCCCGGAAAGTGCTTGCCGCAGTTGGCCATGCCCGACAGCAGAAGGCCATGCATCAGGCTCTTGGCGAGCATGGTGGCAACGCGCGCGTCGCGGTGAAACGAGCGGTCTCCAATCACACTGCTTTCACCGTAATCCAAGTCAAGCACGGGCGTGAAGCTCAAGTCGATCCCACATGCGCGCAATTCGGCCCCCAGCACAAACCCGGTGGCCGTGGCGGCGTCGGTGGCGGTCAGTGCATCGCGCATCCACGCCTCGCCCAGCAGGCGCATGGGCGGCAGGTGTGTGAAGCCGTCAGTCTTGAAGCGCTGCACGCGGCCACCTTCGTGGTCGACGGCGATCAGCATGTCGGGGCGCTCGGCCTTGACGGCGGTGGTGAGGGCTGTCAGTTGCTTGCGGTCTTGCCAGTTTCGCGCAAACAAAATCAATCCACCGGTAAGCGGATGGCGCAAGCGGCGCCGGTCATCGTCGTTGAGGGCGGTACCCGCAATATCGAGCACCACTGGGGCATGGTCAAGGGGAAGGCTGGAGTTCATGGATTCAGGTTTCCTACAGTCTCAACAACAACAAAGGCGCAAGCGTACTCGGCCTCATCGGTCACCGTCACGTGCGCCTGCAATTGACGTGCCTCGAACCAAACGGCCAGCTCACCACTCAGGGCGATGACGGGCTTGCCGCTGGGGGCCTTGAGCACCTCGCAATGGCGCCATGTCATCGGGTGGCGAATGCCCAAACCAATGGCTTTGGAGAACGCCTCTTTGGCGGCAAAGCGGGTGGCCAAAAAGCGCAAACCACGGACGGGCACGCGCGCGCTGCGGGCGGCATAGAGCGGGTATTCGCGATCCCCCAGCACCTTTTGTGCAAACCGGTCGCCACGCCGATCCAGCGCCAACTGCACGCGACGGATGTCGCAAAGGTCGGTGCCGATGCCAAAAATGCTCATGTGCAGTGAGTTCGAAGGGTGAAGTCAGGTTTTTTCATTGCGACTCAACGTGCCGCTAACTCGATGCAATGCCGGTAGGCGCGAACGGTTGCGGCGTACCCCAACTCGAGCGCGTCGGCCACCAAGGCGTGGCCAATCGACACCTCGGCCACGTAGGGCACGGCACGCAAAAAATCGGTCAGGTTTTGCCGATTGAGATCGTGCCCAGCATTGACGCCCATGCCTGCCTCGTGCGCCGCTTGGGCAGCCTCGGCAAACATCGCCAGCACGGCAGGGGCCTGTGGCGTGCCATGCGCCTTGGCGTAACTTTCGGTGTAAAGCTCCACGCGGTCAGCCCCCACGTCGCGCGCCGCTAGCATGGCGCTCGGGTCGGGGTCCATGAACAAGCTGACACGCGCACCCATGGCTTTGAGTGACGCCACCACCGGCGCCAAGCGTGCGTGGTCTTGCGGAAAGCGCCAACCGTGGTCGGACGTGAACTGATCCGCCGAATCGGGCACCAACGTCACTTGGTGCGGACACGCTTTTTGAACGATGCCCACCAAGTTGTGAAACGGATTGCCCTCGATGTTGAATTCAGCCATGGGCCATTGCCTCATCAACGTCACCAAATCGTCGATGTCGCCAGCCCGGATGTGACGCTCGTCGGGCCGTGGGTGAACCGTGATGCCCTGCGCGCCGGCCTCCAGGCACAACGTGGCCGCGCGGGTCACACTGGGCACTTGCTGGTGACGCGAATTGCGAAGCAGGGCCACTTTGTTGACATTGACCGACAAGGCCGTGGTGTTGGGGGGTGAAACAAGGGGGTTCATGCCGCAATCCTCGCACGCGTCGACAAACGCTGCAGCCCAAGCGCCACCTGACGCGTGCGCAGCTCCACATGGCCCAAATGCAGGGCCAGCACGCTGCGCAACATGGCCCGCAGGGGGCCCACAGCAACTTCGCACACGTGGCGCAACTCGTCGTGGGCGCGATCAAGCAGCGCCGCATGCATGCGCAGCCAGTGTTCGCCCGCGATGGCGTCATGGCCGGCGTCAGCGGCCACCATGCCACCGTCCGAGCGCAACACGTAGTGCTCAAGGGGTTGAAGGCGTGCTTGCGTGGCCGTGACCACGGTCAGGTCGGGCAACCAGCCCACGTCGCGCAGCAAAGTCATCTCAAAGGCACGCACGGTGGCGTGCGCCCGGTCGGAAAGACCGCGCGACTGGGCCAGCGCCGCCAGGGCTTGAGCGTAAGCGTCAAAGAGCGTCGGGTGGGCGTCGCCGCGTGGCAGCAACTTCATCACCAGCTCATTGAGATAGAAGCCCCGAAAAAGCGCGTCGTCGCGCAGGATGGGGCCCCCACCTGCCCACTCGGCATGGCGCAGGGTTTGAACGTCGTCACTGTCGTCTTGGCCACGCCGCACCAGCCCAACATGAAGCTGCTGAAACGGCAACAACACCGAGCGGTATTGCGATGTGGGCCGCTTGGCGCCTTTGGCAGCAACCGCCACGCGCCCCCCCTCGCGTGTGAACAAGTCAAGGATCAGGCTCGACTCGCTCCAGTCGTAGCGGTGCAAAACGAAGGCACTCCAAGGCGCCGCACGGGCACGGGCAGTCATGGCTTACTCGTAACCGTAGCTGCGCAAATGGGTTTCTTCGTCCGACCAACCGCCCTTCACTTTGACCCACAGCGTCAAGTGCACCTTGGCGCCCATCAGCCGCTCCAAGTCTTGCCGCGCTTCGGAGCCAATGCGTTTGAGGTGCTCGCCACCGTCACCGATGATCATGCCTTTGTGCGCTTCTCTGTCGACGATGATGGTGGCGTCGATGCGGCGCAAGTTGCCCTCTTCTACAAAACTGTCGACCACCACGGTGCAGCCGTAGGGAACCTCGTCACCGGTAAGGCGAAAGATCTTCTCTCGCACAATTTCGCTGGTAAGGAATTTCTCGTTGCGGTCGGTCAGCATGTCGGCGTCGTAGAACCAAGGCTGCTCGGGCACGTACGGGGCCACGATGCCCAACAAGCGCTCAACGTCAGGCATCTTGTGCGCCGTCATGGGCACAAACTGATCGAAGTTGCGGCGCGCCTGCATTTGCTGCAACCAGGGGGCCAGCTCGGCTCGGCGGTGCACGCGGTCCAACTTGTTGGCAATCAGCAGCACCGGTTTGTTTTCGGGAATCACGGCCAGCACTGTGGCGTCGTCCAAGCTGAAGCGCCCTGCTTCGACCACAAACAGCACCACATCAACGTCGCTGAGCACCGCTTGCACGGTGCGGTTTAGGTTGCGGTTAAGCGCTTTGCTGTGCTTGGTCTGAAAACCTGGTGTGTCGACGAACACAAACTGCACGCCGCCCGTTGCCGCAGCACCCTGGCTGCGCACACCGACAATGCGATGGCGCGTGGTTTGGGCCTTGCGCGAGGTGATGCTCACTTTTTGCCCAACCAGGGCGTTGAGCAGGGTGCTCTTGCCCACATTGGGGCGCCCCACGATAGCCACCAACCCACATCGGGGTGGCAAAGGCGCGGGCGCTGAGAGATCGGTTGCCATGGCGTCAATGCCCAGATGGTTGTGTGTTGGCCGCCGTGGCAGCAGTGTTCGAAGTCGTGGCGATGCGGGCTTCGGCCAACTGGGCCAACAAGCGCCGCGCAGCTACTTGCTCGGCCATGCGTCGCGACTTGCCCTCGCCCCGCTGGATGGCGTGCAAAGACGCAACGCCACACTCGACTTCAAAGGTTTGCGCGTGGGCCTGGCCGCGCGTGGCCACGATGCGGTAACTTGGTGTTGGCAACTTGCGAGCTTGCAGCCACTCTTGCAACTCAGTCTTCGCGTCCTTGCCCCACGCGTGCATGTCGGCCGCGTCAATCGAGGCGCCGTAGAGCTTTTGCACCACCGCGTTGGCGGCCGCGTAACCCCCGTCCAAAAAAGCGGCCGCCACGATGGCTTCCACGGCATCGGCCAGCATCGACGCACGCTGGGTACCGCCGTTGCGCAATTCGCCCTCTGACACGCGTATCCAGTCAGGCAGCTGCAGCTCCAGGGCCAAGCGATGCAAGCTTTCTTCGCGCACCAGATGCGCCCTCACCCGTGTCAGATCGCCTTCGTCGCTGTCACCAAAGCGTGCATAAAGCAGCGACGACACCACCGTGGTCAGCACGGCATCGCCCAAAAACTCAAGCCGCTCGTTGTGGTCGGCGCTGGCGCTGCGGTGCGTCAGCGCGCGTTGCAACAGGCGGCGGTCGGCAAAGGCATGGCCCAGGCGGCTCTCTAAGGCGTCAAGCGTGGGCATTCGTTGGTTGACACGGCCCGAGGTGCCCCTAGTTGGACCGCGCCTCGCCCTTGTACTTGATGAGCAAGAAAACGGGGTCCACCAAGTCGATCAATTTGTCGTAGGCAAAACGAATGACCAATACATCACCCTCTTTGGTGACATCAAGGTCAGAGCCCTTGATGGTGGAAATGGCGTACTCGACAGCCGACTGGCGTTCAAAGGCCTGCATCACGGCGGCGACCGTGGGTGGCTTCTCTTTGGCAATTTTTTCGACCGCGCGCTTGATCGTCCAGTACTCATTGGCCGACGGAAACACGCGCAGCACCAACAAGGCGCCGAAGGCAACAACAATGGCCCAAAACATCAAGCCAATCAGCGTGATGCCGCGCTGATGGCGCTGAGGTGGGTTCAGTTTCATGGTGGTCGACGCTTTCAAAGCGTTAGTGGAACGATCCGATACGCCCTAGGTTACCGAAATTCATCCATACAAAGAAGGCACGTCCCACCAAATGTTGGTCTGGTACAAAGCCCCAGAAGCGGGAATCCTGTGAATTGTCACGGTTGTCGCCCATCACAAAGTAATGCCCTTCAGGCACTTTGCAGGAAACGCCCTCGTAGGTGTAGGTGCAGGCGTTGCGCGGCCCCGAGAAATCAGACAAGGGGCTGACCAACGATCCGCGGGTGGGGTCCACCAAAATTCGGTGCTCCAGTGTGCCCAAAGTTTCGACACTTTGGGGGATGTAGCGGCGCGCCTCGCCGTCGTACGACTCGGTGCTGGGCTTGGTGGGCACCCATTGCCCGTTGATCGCCAGCTTTTGGTCTTTCCAGGTCACCTGATCGCCTGGCAGCCCCACGATGCGCTTGATGTAGTCAATTCGTGGGTCCAACGGGTAGCGAAACACCGTGACATCGCCACGCTTGGGCGCATTGACCTCGATGATCTTTTTGTTGATGACAGGCAAGCGGATTCCAAAGTGGTACTTGTTGACCAGAATCAGATCACCCACTTGCAAGGTGGGCAGCATCGAACCCGACGGGATCTTGAAGGGCTCCACCACAAACGATCGCAGCATGAAAACGGCAGCGATGACGGGAAACAACCCGGCCGTCCAGTCAAGCCACCAGGGCTGCGCCAAGAGCGTTGCTTTGGCGTCGTCGATGCCACCATCCACCTTGATGCCCTGACGCGTTAACTCAGCGCGGCGGGCTTGGTCGCTGGATGCCAGCGTGTGGGCCGCGCGCCGACGCGCGGGTTGGAAGTAGAAGCGTTCTGCCAGCCAGTAGCCAAACGTCACGACCGTAAGCGTGAACAGCAGCAAGGCAAAGTTGCCGATCCAGTAATCAGCAATCCAGCCGCCCATGTACACCAGCAAGGCGCCATACAAAAGTGCCGTCAAAAGTCCCATTGATCCCGTCCGTTGAAATGCAGCGTGCTGGCTGCGTGAATCGCTACATCAACCCCACCCGGTCAATCACCCACTTGCAAGATCGCCAGGAAGGCTTCCTGAGGCACCTCAACCGTGCCGATTTGCTTCATGCGCTTCTTGCCGGCCTTTTGCTTCTCGAGCAACTTGCGTTTGCGCGAGATGTCGCCGCCGTAGCATTTTGCCAGCACGTTCTTGCGCAGCGCTTTGATGTTCTCGCGCGAGATGATGTTGGCGCCAATGGCTGCTTGAATGGCCACGTCGTACATCTGACGCGGGATCAACTCGCGCATTTTGGCCGCCACCTCGCGGCCTCGGTGCTGGCTTTGCGCGCGGTGCACGATGACTGACAGCGCATCGATGCGGTCGCCGTTGATCAGCATGTCAACTTTCACCACGTCGGCAGCCCGGTACTCTTTGAACTCATAGTCCATCGAAGCGTAGCCGCGAGACACGCTTTTGAGCTTGTCAAAGAAGTCGAGCACGATCTCGGCCAGGGGCAACTCGTACGTCAGGTGAACTTGGCGCCCGTGGTACGCCATGTTCATCTGCACCCCACGTTTGACGTTGGCCAAGGTCATCACCGGGCCCACGTAGTCTTGCGGCATGTACAAGTGAACCGTGACGATGGGCTCGCGGATCTCTTCGATCTTGCCGACGTCGGGCATCTTGGACGGATTCTCAACTTCGATCATCTCGCCGTCAGCCAGCAGCACCTGGTACACCACCGACGGCGCCGTGGTGATCAAGTCTTGATCAAACTCACGCTCCAAGCGCTCTTGCACGATTTCCATGTGCAACAGGCCCAAGAAACCGCAGCGAAACCCGAACCCCAGCGCCTGTGACACCTCGGGCTCAAAGCGCAGCGACGAGTCGTTGAGCTTGAGCTTTTCAAGGGCGTCGCGCAGTTGGTCGTATTCGCTGGCCTCGGTCGGGTACAGCCCCGCAAACACCTGGGGTTGAATCTCTTTGAAGCCGGGCAAGGCCTGCGCCGCCGGGCCTGCGTTGTTGGGCAGCTTCTTCTCGAGCGTGATCGTGTCGCCCACCTTGGCCACGTGCAGCTCTTTGATGCCGGCGATGATGAAGCCCACCTCACCCGCATTGAGCTTGTCGCGAGGAACCGACTTGGGCGTGAAGACGCCCATTTGCTCGACGTTGTACACCGCGTTGGTGGCCATCATGCGAAAGCGCTCACCCTTGGCCAGCGACCCGTCCACCACGCGCACCAGCATCACAACGCCCACGTAGTTGTCGAACCAGCTGTCAATGATCATCGCGCGCGGCGGGCCATCGGGGTTGCCCCGTGGAGCCGGCATGCGCGAGATGACGGCCTCAATGATGTCGTCGACGCCCATGCCCGATTTGGCCGAGCAAGGGATGGCGTTGGTGGCGTCGATCCCAATCACATCCTCGATTTCGGTGCGGGCGTTTTCGGGATCGGCGTTGGGCAGATCCATTTTGTTCAGCACGGGCACCACCTCGACGCCTAGGTCGAGCGCGGTGTAGCAGTTGGCAACCGTTTGCGCTTCGACACCTTGCGAAGCGTCGACGACCAACAAGGCGCCCTCGCATGCCGACAATGAACGGCTGACTTCGTAGCTGAAGTCGACGTGCCCCGGGGTATCAATCAGGTTGAGGTTGTAGACCTTGCCGTCGCGTGCGGTGTAGCTGAGTGCGGCGGTCTGTGCCTTGATCGTGATGCCACGCTCACGCTCGATGTCCATCGAGTCGAGCACTTGCGCCTCCATCTCGCGGTCACTCAATCCCCCGCAGCGCTGAATGATTCGATCGGCCAGCGTGCTCTTGCCATGGTCAATGTGGGCAATGATCGAAAAGTTTCTGATGTGATTCATGCAAGCTGTCGGCAGCTAACCGCTCGGGACTCAACGACAACGTTGGTGGGGTGAATGCTCAAAGCACCGCAGGTGCTTGGGTGGCCAGAAGGGCCGTGCAGCAACCAAAAAAAAGGCACGTCACAAGGACGCGCCTTCCAACAAAAATGATATGGCAACTGCTTTGTTGGGATTTCATTGTAGCCAAAGCGTCCCCTGCAAAGCCGCGCCAATGCTTGTTTTCAGGCCGTTGCCAAGGTCCAACATGAAATTGTTTCAACAGCTTATCAACAATCACTTGTGGAGCGCTTGGGGATACTTACACAGCGTCCCACTACCGGCATCGAAGGTCTGGATTATGGGGCCGTTTCGGTTGGATTGAGGTTCTCAAACAGTGCAATCGAGGCGCGACGCTAACCAGACCTGTGGATACTTCCAAAATCCAAGGAGATAAGTATTAACCCTTGGTGTTGGTATCAGCCGCCGCCGATTCCGTGATGTGGAATAACCCGCAACAACGATTGGCCATCAGCGGGGCTGGCAAACACCGTCGGTGTCGCCCTGCTCCCGCCCTCGTCAACGCCCCGGTTTGACCAGCACAAAGTTGGTCGAGCCCCCTCGTCGGACCATCATGCTCAGGGTCTTGCTCTTGTCGACCTTGGCGACGACGCTGTTGAATTGCTTGGGGTCGCTGATCTCCACGTTGTCAACTGACAAGATCAAGTCACCCTCGCGAAGCCCCGCTTTGGCAGCGGCACCGTCGACCGATTCAACCAGCACGCCGCCACGAATTTTCAACTCTCGGCGCCGAGCATCGGTGAGCTCCACCACGCTCACCCCGATGGCCGACTTGGGTGCAGACGCTGCTGCTGGCTCGGGGGCCTTGGCAACCCGCGCGGTTTTCTCGGGTTCGAACTCGGCCACCATCACAGACACTTCTCGCGGCTTGCCCGCTCGAAACACTTGCAGCTGCACTTTGCTGCCAGGCTTGGTGGCCCCAATCAAGCGCGGCAAATCAGAGGAGCGGTCCACCACTTTGCCATCGACGCGCGTGATGATGTCACCGGCCTCAACACCGCCTTTGTCGGCAGGCCCACCGCTTTCAACCGAACCCACCAGCGCACCATAAGCTTTGCCCAGTCCGATGGACTCGGCCACGTCTTTGGACACGGTGCCAATTTGCACACCGATGCGGCCACGAATCACCCTGCCCACGGTGCGAAGTTGGTCAGCCACCCGCATGGCCTCGTCGATGGGGATGGCAAACGAGATGCCCATGAAGCCGCCCGAGCGGCTGTAAATCTGGGAGTTGATGCCAACCACCTCACCCCGCAGGTTGAGCAGCGGCCCCCCCGAATTGCCTGGGTTGATCGCCACATCGGTTTGAATCAGTTGCAAGAAGTCACCCGTGTCACGCTGCTTGGCGCTGACGATTCCAGCCGTCACGGTGTTGTCCAAACCAAAGGGTGAGCCGATGGCCATCACCCATTCGCCGGGGCGCAGCCGCGTGGCGTCTCCAATTTTGACGCTAGGAAAACCGGTGCCATCAATCTTCACCACGGCCACGTCGGAGCGCTTGTCGGTACCGATGATTTTGGCTTTGAACTCGCGTTTGTCGGTCAGGGTGACGATCACTTCGTCGGCGCCCTCCACCACGTGCGCATTGGTGAGCACAAAACCATCGGCCGAAACAATGAAGCCCGAGCCCACACCGCGCTGCTGCTGCGCGTCGTCCTCTTCGGGTTGCTCGGGGGCTGGTGCGCCGCGACGCGGTTGGGGCGTACCCGGCATGGGAATGCCAAAGCGGCGGAAAAACTCCCGCATCTGTTCGTCAATTTGGCCGCCGCCCGGGCCACCACCCTGCCGCACGCGCTCGGTGGTGCGGATGTTGACAACCGAGGGCCCTGCGCGCTCGGCCAAATCGGCAAAATCAGGCAGCTCCCGCGTCGCCAGAGCAGCCTGAGCCACAACGGCTTGCGGCACCACGCCAAGCGCCAACACACTGCCCGCCATCAGCCACGCGCCCGCCATCATCCGCACGGCATGCGCGCGGCTTTGGGCTCGATTGACTGTCAAAACGTTTTCCATCGACATGGATGTGCTCCTGGGTTCTAAAAGCAAAAAATGACTGAAAGGGTCGTTGGCGGGGCAGTGACGGCCAGCGCCATCAGCCGCAGCAGCAGCCTCGGGATCTGGCACCGCCCTTAGAGCTTTTCAAGGGCTGCCACGAACTTCTTGATGGTGTCGAAAGGTACGTCGCCCATCACCGTTACCCAATGTTGGTCCCGTTGCTGTGCCAAGGCGTGGGTGGCGCCCCAGGACGACATCATGGGTTGGTGACGCTGGGCCTGGTAGGGCTCGATAAATACCGAAATGTGCACCAAGCCATCGGAGTAGATGGACTGCACCATGGCCGGCGCCCCACCATTGGCTTCGCCACCTTCGACCGGCCGCTTCACACAGCTGATTTGCTGGAACCCAGGAACAGGAACGTCCAACCGCCAGCCTTCGGACTGCAATTGGGTGCGGGTGATGGCGGTGCGCACCACGCGATAGCCGTCCAGCTTGTGCATCCCCGCAAGCACCGAATCGGGCTGTGGTTTGACGCCGACCTTGATGTCGGTGAACGCCGATGATTCAAGCACTTGTCCTTCCGGTGACAACACGTCAGCGCGCAGCATCAAGCCACTGTCTTCATGGGCCCAGAGCCGCTGCGCAAAGCGATGCCCATCACGCGGTGTCAACAGCAAAATACGCGTGCGTTGAGCCGCCACGCGATCAGACCCTTCAAGCGCCACGCTGTAGGTGCCAGTGACATCAACGCCACCTGCAGCCAAGGCAGGCAACGGCATGAGGGCATCGCGTTGCTCAACGACGGCCACTTTTTTGCTGGGCCAAATGGTGTGCACCACGTGGTTGTGGCGGTAGATGCTGCGTGCTGGGCCGTCCATCGATTCGGTGTGCTCGTAACTTTGGGGGCCCACGCAATAGCGTGCCACGCGCGACGTCGACGATGAACCACCGACCGAAAAAACTTTGGTGCCCACGTAGCTGCTGGTAGACGCCGCCTTGCCAATGCGTTGAAGCCAAACACGCGCGTCGTCTTTGGCCTCGACCGCCACGCTGGTTGATGGGCCAGCGTGGCTCGACCAGACAAACGACAGCAACACCATCGTTGCCCAACGATGCAGGCGTTGAGGCCTCATCGCGGGCGAGCTTGTTCGATGTGTCCTACCCATGACACGGGGGAAGTGCAATGCTGATTTCATCGATGAAGGGCGCGTGCCAGCTCATAACAACTCGTGGTGGAACAGTCGGTTAACGATCTGGCGCCCATGTCGACACGCCACGCACCACGCCGCCTGGCACAGCACCCACCGGGCCATCACCAAATTGACGGTGCGCCGCCAAGTAGCGATCAAGGTTGGCATCACGCACCATGCGTTGATCGTTGATGAGGATGGTGGCTGATGGTTGGGTTTTGCCTGGTGCGGGCGCAAGTGCCGTGGCCTGCACCACAGCCGCCGCTGGCGATACGCCAAGTTGCCCAGCAGGCTTCGAACTCGCCAGTTGTGGCCCCGACGAGCCCATGCCCAGACCGCCCATCTGCGTGATCACCACGCCAACCACTGCCAAGAACCCCGCTGCCACAGCAGCAGGCCCACGCCATCCGCTGCGCGACGTGGCGCCAGCAACACTGTCGGTTGTCATCTGCGACGACGTTCGCCCAACCGACTGTTCTGAAAACGGACTTTGAAAGTCTGGCGGCGTGGGTTTTACCCCTGGGGTGGCGGTGGAAGGTGGTGCAGAGCGCACCGCAGACGCTGCCGCCGCAGGCGCCAGTACCACGGGCTCCCGGGCCAACCGGGTACGCAATGCCGCCAAGAAGGCGGCGTCACTCACGCCGTCAGCACCAACGGTCGATGTGTGCACCTTGGGCGCCAATTCAGGGGTCCGCAAAACATCACCGATCACGTGGTAAGCGTGCCAGTCGGCTCGCACCTGCGCATCGCTGCGCCACGCCGCGCAGGCTCGCAACACCGAAGCGTCGTCGGCCTGGCCATCCATCACATCCGACAGGCACTGCCGCGTCGTCTCGTCGGTCATCTTTGATCCATCATTGCTCATAACCCACTCCCGATGCTCATTCTCATGCAGCGTCCGATACCCCTGGACTCGTGTTGGTGACTCACCATCGCTCGCCCGCCTTGGTGCCCAACAGCGGCCTCAAACGGGTTGCGATCGCTTCCCGGGCCCGAAAGATCCGCGACCGCACGGTGCCAATTGGGCAATTCATCACGTCGGCGATCTCTTCGTAGCTCAAACCTTCGATTTCCCGCAACACGACGGCCTGGCGGAGATCTTCAGACAAAGCGTCGATGGCGGCGTTGACGGTGGCTGCAATTTCTTTGCTCGCCAACATTGCTTCAGGGGTTTCACCGCTCGTTAGTGTGGCCTCGGCACGCGAAGGTTCCTCGTCATCGTCGCGGCCCGCCATCGCCGACTCAAAAACGAGGGGGTCACGCTTCATGTCCAAGAGGGCCTTTTTGGCCGTGTTCACGGCAATTCTGTAAAGCCAGGTGTAGAAAGCGCTTTCGCCGCGAAACTGCGGGATCGCTCGGTAGGCGCGAATGAAAGTTTCTTGGGCGATGTCTTGCACCAAATCGCTGTCGCGCACCATGCGACCAACCAAGCGCTCGATGCGGCGCTGGTACTTGACGACCAGCATCTCAAACGCGCGCTGATCCCCTTGCTTGACGCGTTCAATCAACGGGGCATCGGCGTCGGCGCTGGGCGTCATGGATGTTGGGTGTCGTCGCCGGTGGCCGGCAAGCGGGGGCTGCGTGCAAACAGGGTGACACGCAGGGCATGCCATTCAGCGCCCAACTGCGCTTGTGACAACGGCAACCATTGGTGCCGCTTGCGGCCCGATTCGTTCCCTAAGGATACAAATTGCGTCAACAGCCAGCGGCCCCAATCAATTTTGACCGTCAATGTGCCCTCGACGGGACCTGTTTCAGTGTGGCGCCCATGAATCAATTGGGCAAACCACGACGGGCCATCGTGGTTCGGCGCGATGGCATCGGGCCACCACCACCACGACTGTCCGTCCCATCGCAGGACACCCGTGGCCGGTGGCAACAACGCCGCCGCCAACAGGCACGAGCCCACTGCCAACGCGGCGCCTGCCACCCAACCCATCATTGGCGTGTCCGTTAGTTTTTGTCCCAACCAATACCCAAACACCCACCCCGCCATGGCGCCCACCGTGCCGACGCCCCAAGGCCAAGTGCGACTTTTTGCGACCTCAACCGTCAGAGGCGGGGCGGCTTGCATGGTGGTGTGTAGCGATGGATGGCAAAGCAACTTGCCTCAGCGGCGGGCGCTTGCTTCAACCGGCTAGACGCGGCGAAACACCAGCGTGCCGTTGGTGCCGCCAAAACCAAAGTTGTTTTTGACAGCGATGTCGATCTTCATGTCGCGTGCGGTGTTGGCGCAATAGTCCAAGTCACACTCAGGGTCTTGGTTGAAGATGTTGATGGTGGGCGGGCTCTTTTGATGATGCACCGCCAACACCGTGAACACCGACTCGATCCCCCCCGCGCCGCCCAGCAAATGGCCCGTCATCGACTTGGTCGAATTGACCACCAAATTGCGGGCATGGTCGCCGAAGGCCATCTTGATGGCATTGGTCTCGTTCAGGTCGCCCAGAGGCGTCGAGGTGCCATGCGCATTGAGGTAGCTGACGTCGCCAGCGTTAACGCCAGCGTTGCGCAGCGCAGCCAGCATCGAACGTTTGGGTCCGTCAACGCTGGGTGCCGTCATGTGGAAGGCATCGGCCGTCATGCCAAAGCCAATCAATTCGGCGTAGATTTTGGCGCCGCGTTTTTGCGCGTGCTCGATTTCTTCAAGCACCACCACACCGGCACCCTCGCCCAGCACAAAGCCATCACGGTCTTTGTCCCAAGGGCGGGACGCAGTGGCAGGGTCGTCGTTGCGCGTCGACAGCGCACGAGCCGAAGCAAAACCACCAATGCCCAGCGGCGACACGGTGGACTCGGCACCACCTGCAATCATCACATCGGCGTCGCCGTACTCGATCATGCGCCCGGCCTGCCCGATGCTGTGCAAGCCGGTGGTGCACGCCGTGACAATGGCCAAGTTAGGGCCTTTGAAGCCGTATTGGATCGACACGTGCCCCGAGATCATGTTGATGATCGAAGCCGGCACAAAAAAAGGCGAGATGCGGCGTGCACCGCGCTCGGTGTAGTCTTGGTGGGTTTGCTCGATCAACGGCAAACCGCCGATGCCAGAGCCCACAATGACCCCGATGCGCTCGGCCTCTTCGGGGGACAAGTCATCGCCTGTTTTGAGCCCAGCGTCACGCACGGCCTGCATCGATGCCGCCATCCCGTAGTGGATGAACGTGTCCATGTGACGGGCCTCTTTGGCGGGGATGTAATCCTCGATCTGGAAGCCCTTCACTTCACCTGCAAAGCGACACGCCAGCGCCGAAGCGTCGAACTTGGTGACGTTGGCAATGCCCGATTGGCCCGCCAACAAGGCAGGCCATCCGTCGGCGACTGAGTTGCCAACCGGGCTGACGAGTCCCAGCCCGGTGACAACAACGCGGCGTCGGCTCATGGGTTGAGAGCGCTTCAGGCCTTTTGGTGCTTGACAGCGTAGTCGATCGCAAGCTGCACCGTGGTAATTTTCTCGGCTTCTTCGTCGGGGATCTCGATGCTGAACTCGTCCTCCAGCGCCATCACCAACTCGACGGTGTCGAGCGAGTCGGCCCCGAGGTCGGCAACAAACGCCTTGGCGCTTGTGACGTCCGCTTCAGGGACACCCAATTGCTCGGCAATGATTTTTTTAACGCGCGCTTCGATATCGCTCATGAACTCCTCCAGGAGTGGAAATGCAAGAAACGGGGCGGATTCTACCGGCCGTTGGGACCAAAACCCGTCATGCCATGTGCATGCCGCCATTGACATGGATTTCGCAACCGGTGATGTAGCCCGCCGCAGGCGAGGCCAAAAAGGCAACAGCACCCGCCACGTCGTCCACGCTGCCGAGCCGCCCAAGGGGAATTTGCTGCATCAACGCAGCTCGCTGGCCGTCGGTCAAAGCTGCGGTCATGTCAGTTTGGATGAAACCAGGTGCCACACAGTTGACGGTGATGTTTCGACTGGCCAGCTCACGCGCCAAAGCACGCGTCATGCCCGCCACACCGGCTTTGGCCGCAGCGTAGTTGGCTTGACCCGCGTTACCCGAAGCACCAACCACCGACGTGATGTTGATGATGCGGCCGTGTCGCTGTTTCATCATCGGGCGCATCACCGCACGCGACGCACGAAACACGGCCTTAAGGTTGGTGTCGATCACGGCGTCCCAATCGTCATCCTTCATGCGCATGGCCAGTTGGTCGCGCGTGATACCAGCGTTGTTGACCAGAATGTGCAGCGCGCCGTCAACCTTGACGATGCTGTCAATGACAGCATCCAAAGCTTGGCCGTCGGTGACGTTTAGAGGGGCGCCGCGACCACCCACGGGCGCTAGCGCCTGCGTGATTTGATCGGCGCCATCGGCGGTGGTGGCAGTGCCAATCACGCGAACGCCCTGGGCCGCAAGCGCCAACGCGATGGCACGGCCGATGCCACGAGACGCACCCGTGACCAAGGCCACTTGTCCCGCCATCGAACCCTGGGTTGGGGATGTTGTTTCAGTCATGATGGACCGGGTCAGGCCACCAAGGCGCGGGCTTGCACCAGCGACTCAGGGTCAAAAACACACACGCTCGCCATGTCGGCATCGATTCGCTTGACCATACCGGACAACACCTTGCCCGGGCCACTTTCAACCACGAGGCCGCAGCCACGCGCACGAAGCGCCTGCACCACCTCAACCCACCGCACAGGCCCAAATGCCTGGCGCACCAGGGCGTCCCGAATGGCAGCAGGGTCATTGTGGGAGGCCACATCAATGTTGTTCACCACGGGCACCTGAGGAACCTGAACCTTGACACCCGCCAGGCGCTCACGCAGCTTGTCAGCTGCGGGCTTCATCAAGCTGGAGTGAAAAGGGGCGGAAACAGGGAGCGGCAGTGCGCGCTTGGCACCTGCTGCTTTCAATGCCTCGATGGCACGCTCTACACCTGCTTTGCTGCCTGCGATGACCGTTTGCTTGGGGTCGTTGAAATTCACGGCCTCAACAACCTCGCCCGAGTCGGCGGCCGACCGCTGGCACACGTCGCGAACCACTTGCGCCTCCAGACCCAAGATGGCTGCCATGGCACCCACACCGGCTGGCACGGCAGCTTGCATCGCTTGCGCGCGAAAGCGCACCAACGGCAACGCGTCGGTCAAGGTCAAGGCTTGCGCAGCGACCAGGGCCGTGTACTCACCCAGCGAATGCCCCGCCATGACAGCAGGCTGGGCACCGCCCTCGGCGCACCAAGCTCGGTAGGCGGCAATGCCCGCCACCAGCATCACGGGCTGCGTGTTCACCGTCAAGTCGAGCGCCTCTTTGGGGCCGTCGGCGATGAGTTTGGCCACGTCTTCACCCAACGCGCTCGAGGCTTCGGCCAGCGTTGCACGCACGGCCGGATGGTCCCCCCATGCGCCCAGCATGCCCACCGACTGCGAGCCTTGACCCGGGAACACCATCGCAAACGTTGTCATTGCACCCTCGATTTTTGCAGCACCAACACCACCATCGGTCAATAGTCGAGCAACACAGCGCCCCACGTAAAACCGCCGCCCACGCCTTCAAGCAGTACCGTGTCGCCGCGTTTGACTTGGCCACTGCGCACGGCCGTGTCAAGCGCCAGTGGAATGGACGCAGCTGACGTGTTGCCGTGTTCGTCGACGGTCACCACCAGGCGGCTGGCATCGACTTTGAGCTTTTTGGCCGTGCTTTGCATGATGCGGATGTTGGCTTGATGTGGGATCAAAACATCGATGTCGGCCTCGGTGCGGCCCGCTTTGGCCAGCACCGAACGGGCAACTTGCTCGAGCACCCCCACGGCCAACTTAAAAACCGCTTGTCCATCCATCTTCAATAGAGGGTCACCCACCACCCGACCACCCGACACGGTGCCGGGCACGCACAAAATGCCCACGTGCCGGCCGTCAGCGTGCAGCTCACTGGCCAACAGGCCGGGGGTGTCACTGGCCTCTAGCACCACCGCGCCCGCCCCGTCTCCGAACAACACGCAGGTGGTGCGGTCGGAAAAGTCCAGGATGCGCGAAAACACCTCGCTGCCCACCACCAGCGCGCGTTTGGCCGACCCCGTTTTAATCAGTGCATCGGCCACCGTCAACGCGTAAACGAACCCCGAGCAAACGGCTTGCACGTCAAAGGCGGCACAACCGTGAACCCCCAGTTTGTTCTGAAGGATGGTTGCCGTCGACGGAAACACCATGTCAGGTGTCGAAGTGGCGACCACGATCAAATCAATATCGCTTGCGACGCAACCCGCCGCGTCGAGCGCAGCTTGGCAGGCGGGCAGCGCCAGATCGCTCGCCGTTACTCCGTCATCGGCAAAGTGTCGGGCGCGAATGCCGGTGCGCTCCATGATCCAGGCGTCTGACGTTTCAACGCCGTTTGTTGCCAACTGCAGCGCCAAATCGGTGTTGGTCACACGGCGCGGAGGCAAGTAGCTGCCTGTGCCTGCGATGCGCGAAAAACGAGACAGGCTCATGCGACCTGGGCTCGTGCGGCACCGTGCTGCGCAGCGGCCTCACGGTCAGCGCTGTCAGTGGCAAGCATGGGGGTGGCTTCGGTGGTCGGCAAGGCTTGCATGGTCTCGTCAATGCGGTCGCGCACACGTTCAAGCAGTCGGTTCTTCGCGGCATCATAAGCGCGTGACAAGGCTGCTTCAAACGCCATCGCGTCAGCCCCGCCGTGGCTCTTGAAGACGAGCCCCCGCAAACCTAGCAGCGCCGCACCGTTGTAGCGGCGATGGTCCACCCGACGCTTGAACCGATTGAGCACTGGCATCGCCACGAGCGCTGCCAGCTTGGTCAGCGGTGTTCTGGCGAATTCTTCTTTGATGAAGTCGCCAATCATGCCCGCCAGGCCTTCGGACGTTTTGAGCGCCACGTTGCCCACAAACCCGTCGCAAACCACGATGTCGACCAAGCCTGTGTAGATGTCGTTGCCTTCGACGTTGCCGTAGAAGTTAAGGTGTTTCCCTGCATGCACCTGGCGCAGCAGCTCACCTGCCCGTTTGATGGTCTCGTTGCCTTTGATCACTTCTTCGCCGATGTTCAAAAGCCCCACCGTGGGGTTCTCTTCGCCGTGCATCGCCGCCACCAAGGCGCTGCCCATCACCGCGAACTGCAGCAAATGCTCGGGGGTGCAATCCACGTTGGCGCCCAGGTCGAGCACCGTGGTGTCGCTGCCCTTGCGGTTGGGCATCACGGTGGCAATCGCAGGGCGGTCGATGCCATCGAGTGTTTTGAGCAGGTAACGCGACAGCGCCATCAATGCGCCCGTGTTTCCGGCCGACACCGCCACGTCGGCCAAGGCCTCGGCGCCGTTGTGGGGTTTGAGCTGGGCGATGGCAACGCGCATTGACGAGTCGCGTTTTTTGCGCAGTGCGATCTCGACCGCGTCGTCCATGGAGACCACCTCACTGGCGGGCACCAGTTGGGTGCGCGGCCATGCGCGTGCAGGCTCGATGGCGTCAGGCAGGCCCACCAACAACAGGTGCGCATCAGGATGCCGGGCCAGAAATGCCTGGCATGCAGGCAAGGTCACGGGGGGACCGTGGTCGCCGCCCATGACGTCAACCACCATCCGCACAGGAGACCGGGGCGTGAATGACGCCACGGGATCAGATCAAACCGTGGTTGACCCGAAAGTCGTGCACCACAGCCAACTTAGGCGTCGGAGCCGTCGCTCTTGGATTTGATCACTTTGCGGCCCTTGTAAAAGCCGTTGGGGCTGATGTGGTGGCGCAAGTGCAATTCGCCCGTCGTCGATTCGACGGCCGTGCCGGGCACGGTCAGGGCATTGTGTGAACGATGCATGCCGCGCTTGGAGGGCGACTTCTTGTTTTGCTGGACAGCCATGGATGCTCCTTGCGCAACTTCCACGAACCCTCCGGAACACTCCGGACGGCGGGGGCGCTGTGGTGAGAGGCCCGCAAGGCTCAGATCCGCCTGCAAGCACAAAGCCTGCGATGATACCAGAGCCCCCACGGATGCCTTGGCCAAGTTTAGGCACGGCACTTCATTGCTTGGCAGCAGCGTCAGTGCTTGCCGTCGCCCGGCTTCAGTGCGGCCAGGACGGCAAAGGGGTTGGAGGCTGGCGCCGCAGCCGCGCCCATGGTCTCAGTTGCCGTCACCACTGGCGGCTCGCACCCCTCGTGCATCGGAATCACGGGCAGCGCCAGCAAAAGCTCGTCCTCCAGCAGCTCCAACAAGTTGATGGTGGGCTCCAAGGCCAAGACGTCTTCGTCACTTTCGGCGTCCAACTTGGCAGCTGCGGCTTCACCTTTGACAAAACGCAGGCGATGGTCAACCACCAGATTCAGCACGACCGGCTCCAAGCATCGCTGACAGGTGCGCACCACCCCGCACTGGGCCTCAAGCCGCAGCCACATCAGGGGCGCACTGCCGGGACGCGCGCGCTGTTCGCCGTGCACAACCCAATTTACTTTGGCCATGCCCTGCGGTTCCCCGTCGGCCAGACGAAGCAGGGCCGCAACATCGCACTGGCTGCTGTACGTCGCGCCCGAAGCGGCAAACGAGGCGACGTCCCAGCGGCTCAGATCGGGAGATATTGGCTTCATGCGCTCAGTTTACGGCGCGCAAGCGCGGGCTGGCGTGCACGCCTTGGCACAATGCGCCATGTCCACTCGCCCCCCATTGATCCTGGCATCCACGTCGGCGTACCGCCGCGAATTGCTGGAACGGTTGCGCATGCCTTTCAGCGTGGTCTCGCCAAACGTCGATGAATCGGTGTTCAAGGGAGAAACGCCGCTTGCAACCTGCACTCGCTTGGCCATGGCCAAGGCCAGAGCAGTCGCTGCCTTGAACCCAAACGCCGTGGTCATCGGGTCCGACCAAGTCGCTGCACTGGACGGTGTGGCGGTGAGCAAGCCGGGCACCCATGCTGCAGCCACCGCACAATTGCAATCGATGCGCGGCCGCTCAGTGATGTTTCACACGGCGGTTGCCGTTGTGCACCAGGCCCGCGGGTGGGCCCAAGGCGACGTGGCGTCGGTCGAGGTGCTGTTTCGCCCTGTCAGCGACGCGCAGATCGAACGCTACTTAAAGGCCGAGCAGCCCTACGACTGCGCCGGCAGCGCCAAAAGTGAGGCCCTGGGCATCACGCTGCTTGAGGCCGTGAAGTCTGACGACGCCACCGCCTTGGTTGGTCTGCCGCTGATAAGGCTTTGCACCCTGCTTCGCGCCGCTGGCCTCGACCCACTGGACGGTTAGCGACTTCAGTCGATCACCCTTGGATGCAGTGGCCATGAACCAAGCTACGACCTCAGCCTCGCCGTCCCCACACGCACACGGTCGATTGGTGTTGATGCCCAACGCCCTCGACCATGGCTGCGACGTGCTCACCGACTTGGCAGCTGTGGTGCCTCACGCGGTGCTGCAACGGGCCGCCGGGTTGGGCCATTGGGTGGTTGAAAACGCCAAGCCAGCACGACTTTTCTTAAAGCGCGTCGATGCGTTGGTGCCCCTAGCACAGCCGCTTCAATCCCTGCACATGGTTGAAATGCCCAAACCAACCAAGGGCACCGTGCAACGAGCAGTTGACTGGGGCAGGCTCTTGGAGCCGGCTCTTCAAGGCCACGACATCGGCCTGCTTAGCGATGCAGGTTTGCCAGCACTGGCCGACCCTGGTGCCATGCTGGTGGCTCAAGCGCACCACCTGGGCATTCAGGTCGAGCCCTTGTCGGGGCCAAGCTCAATCGCGCTCGCGGTGGCCGCCAGCGGCCTCAACGGCCAGAGCTTCGCCTTCGTGGGCTACGTACCCAACCAAGAGCCAGCACGCGGCCACACATTGCGGGCGCTGGAATCGCACTCGCGCGCGCACCACCAAACCCAAGTGGCCATCGAAACGCCCTACCGCAACGAAGCACTGATGATGGCGATGCTCAAAACCCTGCAGCCCAGCACCTTGCTGAGTGTCTCAGCGGGTCTGACCTTGCCGGGGGCTTGGACGATGACGCGAAACGTGGCCCAGTGGCGGTTGCAGTCACCCTCATTTGCAGCGCATGCGCCCGCCGTTTTTTCGTGGTTGGCGGCGCCGTAAGAGGCCGTGAATTGGCCCCCGCCTAACCGCTCAGAGCACGCCCATCTCGCGCGCCCTCAAGCCTGATTTTTAACGAGAAATCGACTCGCCAAGTACAGGCCTAGCGCGGTGCCAACGGCGTCGGCAGCAAGGTCGGCAAACGATGCCGCGCGGTGGGTCGTGGCAACTCCCTGCAAGACCTCAACCAACGCCCCGTAGGCAATCAAACCCACCCCTATGTTGCGGTAGTGCCCTGGCCATGCCATGCAGGCCATCATGGACAACCCAGCAAAGACGCTGATGTGAATCAGTTTGTCGGCGTGCTCGATACCGCCTTCTTTGTGTCCCATGGGCATCAGCGCCACCACCAGCGAAACGGGCAGCACCACCGCAAATAGAGCGCGCCACCATCGCCGCGCCATGACAAAACGGCGCATCAGCCTTTGCTGCCACCCAGCAGCGAGGCCACCCGTCGTTTGGGGCGGATGTTGGGCGTTCGGGACAGCGGCACTGCGTCTTTTGCAGCAGGCTCCCAAGCTGCACTTTCGGTGCGCTCTGGCGCTTCGTAAGGCTTGTCAAAGAAAGGGTCCCGCGGAGCTCGCGACAACGAACGGCTGGGCGCATAGTTCGACGTCGAAGGTGCCCTGGGTCGAATGGGCGTCGAAAACTCGCGATCGTTCGAGCCCTCGCCTTCGTCGCGTTCCCGCTGGGGTTCGCGACGCTGCCTGGGACGGTCATCGTCCAACTCGATGGGCTCTAGTTCGATCTTCTTTTTGATGAGCTTTTCGATGTCACTCACCAGACGCGCATCATCGCGCGACACCAGCGTGACAGCCAAACCCGAGGCACCGGCGCGGCCTGTGCGGCCAATGCGATGCACATAGTCTTCGGCGTTGAACGGCACGTCAAAGTTGAAAACGGCTGGCAAGTCGACGATGTCCAGCCCTCGTGCGGCCACGTCGGTGGCCACCAGTACATCGGTGTCGCCGCGTTTGAACGAATCAAGCGCTTTGAGCCTTTCGTCTTGTGATTTGTCCCCATGAAGGGCCGCCGTACGCAACCCGTCGCGATCAAATGACCGTGCCAAGCGCGCCGCACCCAATTTTGAGTTGACAAACACCAGGGCTTGCTTGATGGCGCGCTCACGCAGCAGGTGCAACACCACGCGGCGCTTGTCGTCATTGCTTACGCTGTAAAAGCGTTGCTCGACGTTGGTGGCCGTCGCGTTGGGACGCGCCACCTCGACCGTGATCGGGTCTTGCAAGTAACTCTGCGCCAAGCGTTTGATTTCGGGCGAAAAAGTGGCCGAAAACAGCAAGGTTTGACGCTGTTTGGGTAAATAGGACAGGATGCGCTGCAAGTCGGGCAAAAAGCCGATGTCCAGCATGCGATCAGCCTCGTCGAGCACCACGTACTCCACTTGGTTCAAAACGCAATTCTTGGCTTCAATGTGGTCCAGCAACCGGCCGGGGGTTGCAATCAACACCTCAACGCCCCGCTTCAATTCAAGCGTTTGGGGCTTCATGTCGATGCCGCCAAAAACCACCGTTGAGCGCAAGTGGGTGTGCTGGGCATACGCCTTGACGTTGGCTGCCACTTGGTCTGCCAGCTCCCGCGTGGGCGCCAACACCAAGGCCCGAACCGGGTGGCGCGCGGGTGACATCGAGGGCGTCTCGTGCTTGAGCATGCGCTGCAGCAAAGGGATGGAAAAAGCAGCTGTCTTGCCCGTGCCGGTCTGGGCGGCGCCCATCACGTCGCGCCCGGCCAAGACGATGGGGATCGCTTTGGCTTGGATGGGGGTCATGGTGGCGTAGCCCTGGTCCGCCACGGCTTGGAGCAGTTTGGCGTCCAATCCCAGGACGTCAAAACGCGAGGGGGCTTCGGGGGTTGGTTCTGTCATCGTTTCTTGGTTCACGGGCGGCATTATCCCCCACCTGCCAGGGTTGTCGCTGACGCGCCACGTGGTGGCCTGGGCCAACCCGCTGAATACGCACGCTAAAATCGGCACCCCGATTACTGCGCGTCCACTGCACGCCTTTCACCCGACATGACGCTGACACATCCCCACGCAAGCCGGCCAAGTGCTGCAGCGCGAGTCTTGTTGGCATCGCTGATGGCAATGGTCACATGGCTTGGCGCGCCGGTGTGGGCCCAGTCATCCAACCCGAATGACACCACCAACTCGGGTGGCAGCGCCAGCTCAAACAACAACAGCAACAGCCCTGCAGGGCCGGTTCGTTTGCGCCAAAACGCTTACGACGCGCGCGACCGCGACGAGTTGGACACGCGCCGTGGTGTGCGTCAACGCCGCGCTGCCGACGCACGCGACCGCATGGGGTCCGAACCCATGCGCAACCAAGCTCGGCCAGGCCGTGACGACACCATGCCCGAGGTGCGCCCGAGCGAGTTTGAGCTGTTTGTGCAAAAACTGGCGTACCCCGAAGAAGTGCGTCGCTTCGGCACCGAGCTGATGACCAACCGCGATGACGACATGCCCGTGGAGTCAAGTCCTACCGTGCCAGCCGACTATGTGGTCAAGGTGGGAGACGAGTTGAGCATGGTGATTTGGGGATCGGTGGACGCCGACCTGCGTCTCGTGGTTGACCGCAATGGCCGCGTTGCCATTCCTCGGGTGGGTACCGTGCCCGTGGCTGGCGTCAAGTACAGCGACTTGGGCGGTGTCATCTCCCGCCGGGTCGCACAAGTGTTTCGCAATTTTGAGTTGAGCGTGACGCTCGATCACCTGCGGGGCATTCGCGTCTACGTCACCGGCTTTGTTGCACGCCCAGGCGCCTACAGCGTGCCCGGCATGGCGACGCTCACGCAGGCGTTGATGCAGGCTGGCGGCCCTGCGTCAGCGGGAAGCTTTCGCAACGTTCAGCTGCGTCGCGGCGGGCAAACCGTGGCGAACTTTGACCTGTACGACCTGTTGCTCAAAGGCGAGCGCGGCGCCGATCGCGCTTTGCAGGCTGACGACGTGATTCACGTGGGGCCGGTGGGCCGCGAGGTGGCGCTCATCGGCAGCGTCAACCGGGCTGCCATTTTTGAGCTGTTGCCGTCTGAAAACCTGGGTGACCTGTTGCAAATGGCGGGTGGCTTTACGGCGGTGGCCGATCGTTCTCGCTTGGCAATCGAAAAACTGGGCGATCGCAGCGGTACACGCATCACCCAACTGGAGATGCCGACGAGTTCAACGGTGGCCATGAACAGCGGTGACGTGGTGCGTGCCTTCAGTGCAGTCGACGCGACCCTGCCCGTTCAACGGCAGAACAAGCGTGTGCGCATCGAAGGTGAGGTGGTTCGACCGGGCGACTACGTACTGCCAGCCCAAAGCACGCTGGCCGATGCGCTGGCCGTTGCCGGTGGACTCACCGACGCTGCATTCCCCTTCGGCGCCGAGTTCATGCGCGAAAGCGTTCGCGTGACCCAGCAGCAAAATTACGAACGGGCCTTGCGCGACCTGGAAACAGAATTCGCGCGCTACAACACGGGGCAACGAACGATCACCTCCGAAGACGCGGCGGCGCAAAACGCGCGCGCCACTGCCACGTCCCGATTGATTGAACGCATGCGCGCTGTGCGCCCCACCGGTCGTGTCGTGTTGCAACTTCGCCCCACCAGCCGGGACCTGCCCAAGCTGTCGCTCGAGGATGGCGACCGTCTCTACGTGCCCCCGCGCCCCACCTCCGTGGGCGTGTTTGGCAGCGTCTTCAGTGGCGGCAGCTACCTCTACGACGATGCTCGGTTGGTGGATGATTTCTTGCAGTTAGCGGGTGGCCCCACCCGAGGTGCGGACCCTGGCAGTATTTTTGTCATTCGCGCCAACGGCAGCGTGGTCAACAACCGCGAGCGTGGCGGCTGGCTCAACCGCAGCAATGGGTTGGCCGAGGTCAAAGCCGAGCCGGGCGACACCATCTTTGTGCCCGAAGAGCTGGACAAGACCACCTTCACTCAACATGCCAAAGATTGGGGCTTGATCGTCTCGCAGTTTGGCCTTGGTTTGGCGGCAATTTTGGCCATCACGCGATGAGCCCTGCGCCCGTGGTCACCACGCCTCAGTGGCCCGAAAACGGTCACGACGAGCGAGACGTTTTTGACGTGCTTTCGATCCTGCTTCCGCGCTGGCGGCTTTTGCTGGGCCTGCCATTGCTCGCGATGGTGTTGGCAGGCGCTGCAACGTTCTTGCTTACACCCATCTTTACCGCCAAGACAAGTTTTCTACCGCCTCAGCAGCAGCAAGGCGGCGGCGCAGGCGCCGCCCTGGCTTCATTGGGTGTACTGGCGGCGCTGGCAGGGTCTGGCGGCGGCGTCAAGACACCTGCTGACCAGTATGTGTCGCTGATGCAAAGCACCACGGTCGCCGACCGAATGATCGACCGCTTCAAGCTTCTTGAAGTCTACGACCGAGAGTTCCGCGTCGACGTTCGCAAAGCGCTGGCCAAAAACGTCGTGATGCAAGTGGGCAAAAAGGACGGTCTCATCACCGTTGAAGTGGAAGACACCGACCCGAAACGCGCCGCAGCCATGGCCAACGAGTACATCGAAGAATTGCGCCGCATGACGAGCCAAATTGCGGTCACTGATGCCCAGCAACGTCGCGTGTTCTTCGAAGCCCAACTCAAGCAGACGCGTGACAACCTGACCAAAGCGCAACAGGCTTTGCAAGAGAGTGGCTTCAATCAAGGTGCCATCAAGTCAGAGCCTAGGGCCGCCGCTGAGGGCTACGCACGTTTGCGTGCTGAACTCACCGCCGCTGAAGTTAAATTGCAAGCCGCCCGACGGTCTTTCAACGACGCAGCGCCCGAACTGCAGCAATTGGTGGCCGTCGTTGGCGCCTTGCGTGGGCAATTGTCACGACTCGAACAAACCACAGACCCTGCCGGAGGGGCCGACTATGTGACGAAGTTCCGCGAGTACAAGTATCAAGAAACACTTTTTGAGCTCTTCGCCCGACAATACGAACTGGCCCGTGTAGACGAGAGCCGCGAAGGGGCACTGATTCAGGTGGTCGATGTTGCAACGCCACCCGAAAAGAAGAGTAAACCGGTGCGCTCACTGATCGCGGCAGGCGCTGCGCTGGCAACATGTTTGTTGACAGCGCTTTGGCTGATTGCCCGTCACTCCTGGCGCTTGCGCACGTTGAGGCGGTCGACCAGCCTGGCGTAAACCATCGCAACGGCTGTGCAGATTTTTAGTAACCCTGCACAGGGGAGACAGCAGCGTGACCATTCTTGTGACCGGCGGGGCCGGGTTCATCGGCAGCAATTTTGTGCTCGACTGGTTCAAACAGTCCGATGAGCCCATCGTCAACCTGGACGTCCTCACCTACGCAGGCAACTTGCACAATTTGGATTCGCTGCAAGGCGATGCCCGGCACACGTTTGTGCAAGGCGACATCACCGATCGAGCGCTGATCGACAAATTGCTGCAACAGCATCAACCTCGCGCCTTGTTGCACTTTGCAGCCGAAAGCCATGTCGACCGCAGCATCCACGGGCCGGGTGCCTTCATGAAAACCAACATCGATGGCACGTTCACGCTCTTGGAAGCGGTTCGGGCCTACTGGTCTGCCTTGCCGCCCGACGCCAAAGCCGAGTTTCGTTTTCATCACGTGTCGACTGACGAGGTGTACGGCAGCCTCAAGCCCAGCGCGCCAGCGTTCACCGAAACGCACCCCTACGAGCCCAACAGCCCTTACTCGGCCAGCAAAGCGGCCAGTGATCACCTTGTGCGCGCTTGGCACCACACCTACGGCTTGCCGGTGGTGACCACCAATTGCTCCAACAACTATGGGCCTTTGCACTTTCCCGAAAAATTGATTCCCTTGATGATCGTCAACGCGCTGGCCGGCAAGCCGTTGCCGGTGTACGGCGACGGTCAGCAAATCCGCGATTGGCTGTACGTGGGCGACCATTGCAGCGGCATTCGCGCCGTGCTCGAGCGGGGCCGACTGGGTGAAACCTACAACATTGGCGGCTGGAACGAGCAAGCGAATATCGACATTGTCAAAACCGTTTGCAGCTTGTTGGATGAAATGAGCCCGAGCGCGCAAGGCCCCTACGCGCGGCTCATCACGTACGTCGTTGACAGGCCCGGTCATGATCGTCGTTACGCGATTGACGCCCGCAAAATCGAGAAAGAACTGGGCTGGCGCCCCGCAGAAACCTTTGCCTCCGGCATTCGCAAGACCGTTCGCTGGTACCTGGACAATCCGCAATGGGTGGCCAGCGTGCAAAGTGGCGGGTACCGCGATTGGGTGGCTCAAAACTACAGCACACGATGAAAATTCTGCTTTTCGGAAAAGGGGGCCAGGTGGGCTGGGAGCTGCAACGCTCGCTGGCGCCGCTGGGCGACGTGGTGGCCGTGGACTTCGACAGCGTCGACTTTCATGGTGATTTCAGCAAACCAGCGTTGCTGGCTAAAACCGTTCGCGCTGTCAGGCCGGACGTGATCGTCAACGCGGCTGCCCACACGGCGGTGGACAAGGCCGAGAGCGAGCCCGCGTTTGCAGCCGCTCTGAATGCCCAGGCACCCGCCGTGTTGGCCGCCGAAGCCGCAGCCCTGGGCGCTTGGTTGGTTCACTACAGCACCGACTATGTCTTTGATGGATCGGGGTCGCACGCAAGGCGCGAAGACGAAGCCCCCGCGCCGCTGAGCGTGTACGGCAGCACCAAGCTCGACGGTGAAAACGCCATCCGCGCCAGCGGGTGCAAACACTTGATTTTTCGCACCAGCTGGGTCTACGCATCGCGCGGTGGCAACTTTGCCCGCACCATGCTCAAGCTGGCCGCCGAGCGCGACAAGCTGGCCGTCATCAACGACCAACACGGTGCCCCCACGGGTGCTGACTTGTTGGCCGACATCACGGCGCACGCCATCCGCACAGCGCAAACGCGCCCTGAGGTCGCTGGCACCTACCACGCTGTGGCGGGCGGTAGCACCCATTGGCACGCGTACGCCACGCTGGTGATCGAATGGGCCCGGGCCCGGGGCGTGCCCATCAAGGTTGCTGCCGACGCCATTGCGGCGGTACCGACGAGCGCGTACCCCACCCCCGCCAAGCGCCCGCTTAACTCCCGCTTGGACACGACGAAGCTGCAGCAGACTTTCGGGCTGGTGCTGCCACCTTGGGAGGCGGGCGTGCAGCGCATGCTGGCCGAAATTCTCAACCAAAACCCATGAAGACCATGCAACGCAAAGGCATCATCCTCGCCGGTGGCTCGGGCACGCGCCTGCACCCGGCCACCCTGGCCGTGAGCAAACAACTGCTGCCGGTGTACGACAAGCCGATGGTGTACTACCCCTTGGCGTCCCTGATGCTGGCGGGCATTCGCGACGTGCTGATCATCAGCACACCCCAAGACACGCCACGGTTCGAAGCCCTGCTGGGCGACGGCTCGCGCTGGGGGATGAACTTCAGTTACTGCGTGCAGCCCAGCCCCGACGGCTTGGCGCAAGCCTTCATTCTGGGGCGCCGGTTTGTCGACGGCAAAACCAGCGCACTGGTACTGGGTGACAACATTTTTTACGGACATGACTTTCAGCGGTTGCTGGGCAGTGCCAGCGCGCGCGACACTGGCGCCAGCGTGTTTGCCTACCACGTGAACGACCCCGAGCGGTACGGCGTGGTGGCCTTTGACGCCACGCACCGTGCCATCAGCATCGAAGAAAAACCCAAACAACCCAAGAGCAATTACGCCGTGACCGGGCTGTACTTCTACGACCAGCAAGTGTGCGACATCGCTGCATCGATCAAGCCCAGCGCGCGCGGTGAACTCGAGATCACCGAAGTCAACGCCACCTACCTGCGGCAAGGTCAATTGGACGTTGAGATCATGGGCCGTGGCTACGCTTGGCTTGACACGGGCACGCACGACAGCTTGCTCGAAGCAGGTGCCTTCATCGCCACGCTGGAAAAGCGGCAAGGCCTCAAAGTGGCGTGTCCCGAAGAAATCGCCTACCGCCACGGTTGGATCGACGCCCAACAAGTCGAGGCGTTGGCGCAGCCCTTGCTAAAAAACGGCTATGGGCAATACCTGATGAAAATGCTAACCGAGAAAGTGTTTTGACTTGCCATGAAGCTGACGCCTACCCGAATTCCTGATGTGTTGGTGGTTGAACCCACCGTGTTTGGTGACGACCGTGGTTGGTTCATGGAGAGCTTCAACCAGCAGCGCTTCAACGATGGCGTCAAAGCACTCGGCCACCGCACGCCGCGGCCCTTTGTGCAAGACAACCATTCGCGCTCGCAGCGTGGCGTTTTGCGAGGCCTTCACTACCAGTTGCCGCCGCACCCTCAGGGCAAGCTGGTGCGTGTGGTCAAGGGCAGCGCCTTCGACGTCGCGGTGGACATCCGCCGCGATTCGGCCACGTTTGGCCAGTGGGTGGGTGTCACGCTCAGCGCCGTCAACCACCAACAATTGTGGGTGCCTGAAGGGTTCGCACACGGTTTTGTGGCCCTTGAAGACGACACTCATTTTTTGTACAAAACCACCGACTACTACGCCAAAGACTGCGAACGCGCGATCGTCTGGAACGATGCCACGTTGGCCATTGACTGGCCCATGTTGCACGGGATGACACCGTCGCTCGCACCCAAAGACGCTTCGGCCTCGTCGTTTGCGGTGGCCGACGTTTTCAAAACGACGCCATGAGCACCCCGATGAAATCGATTGACGTGCAACCAGTCATCATGGCGGGTGGCAGTGGCACGCGGCTGTGGCCCTTGTCTCGCGCCGGTTACCCCAAGCAGTTTTTGGTGCTCACCGACAGCGAGCAGACACTGTTTCAAGAGGCGGTGCAGCGCCTGCAGCGCGTTGCCTCGTCCGACATCAATGTGTCGGCGCCGCTCACAGTGACCAATGACGAGCACCGGTTTTTGGTGCTTGACCAACTTCGCGAACTCAAGCAACCGGTGGGTCGCATCTTGTTGGAGCCCAGCGGCCGCAACACCGCGCCAGCCCTCACCTTGGCAGCTCTGGAGGCGATGCAAGGCGGCCGCGACCCTGTGCTGATGGTGACGCCGGCCGACCAAACTGCCAGCCAGCAAACAGCCTTCACGGCCGCGCTGCAACAAGCTGCGAGTCAAGCTCAACAAGGTCGCATCGCCATTTTGGGTATCACCCCTGATCGGCCTGAAACAGGTTACGGCTACATCAAGAGCAACCCCACGCCAGCCGACGCTGCCGTCGTGGCGCGCTTCGTTGAAAAGCCCGACGTTGCAACAGCACGCCAATACTTGGAAGAAGGCGGTTACCACTGGAACAGCGGCATCTTTGTGCTGAAGGCGTCGGTGTGGCTTGCCGCGCTGGAAGCTTTTCGCCCTGATATCGCCGAGGCCACACGCAAGGCCTTTGAGCTTCGCAAGGCTGACGATGCCTTCATTCGCCCTGACAAAGCAGCGTTCTTGCAGATTCCGTCCGAATCGGTGGATTACGCCGTGATGGAGCGCTGCCCAGGCAGTGCCCATGACATCCGCATGGTGCCCCTGGATGCGGGTTGGAACGATCTGGGCGCCTGGGACGCTGTATGGCAAGTGGCACACAAGGACGACGCCGGCAACGCTGCCCTCGGCGACACCTTGGTACGCGACTGCCACAACACGCTTGTGCACGCATCCAGCCGCTTGGTGGGTGTGGTGGGCGTGGATGATGTCGTGGTGGTTGAAACCCCCGACGCCGTGCTGGTGATCAATCGCGCCAACAGCCAGGACGTCAAGGGTGTGGTGGCGGCACTTGAGTCCAACCAACGCAGCGAAAAGTCGTTGCACCGCAAGGTGCATCGCCCCTGGGGTTGGTACGACAGCATCGACCAGGGGCCGCGCTTTCAAGTCAAGCGCATCATGGTCAAACCTGGGGCCAGCTTGAGCCTGCAAATGCACCATCACCGCGCCGAGCACTGGATCGTGGTGTCGGGCACCGCCGAGGTCACCAACGGCGATCAAGTCATCATGCTCAGCGAGAATCAAAGCACGTACATTCCTATCGGTCAAACGCACCGGCTGCGCAACCCAGGCAAACTTGACTTGGAATTGATCGAAGTACAGTCAGGCTCGTACCTGGGTGAAGACGACATCGTGCGCTTTGAGGATACCTACGGGCGCCGCTGAAACCGCGTGCGCATGCTTCACCCCCCTTTCAATCCGTCGATGGTTCGCCACCCCCACACCCATGTCAACCTCCGCAGCTAACACTGAAACGCATGCCTCGCTGACTCAAGTGCCCCCGGTCATTGCCGTGGTCGGCTTGGGGTACGTCGGGCTGCCGTTGGCGGTGGCCTTTGGCAAGAAATTCCGCACCTTCGGTTTTGACCTGGCCGCCAAAAAAGTGGCTGCCTACCAAACGTTTGTCGACCCCACCGGCGAGGTTTCAGGTGACGAGTTGCGTGCTGCCAAGCACCTGACCTGCTCCAACGACCCCGCCGTGTTGGCCAACGCCAACTTCATCGTCGTGGCCGTGCCGACGCCTGTCGACGAAGCGCGGCAACCCGACTTCACGCCCCTGATCAAGAGCTCAGAGACCGTTGGCAAACACCTGCGACCTGGCACCACGGTGGTGTACGAGTCGACGGTGTACCCAGGCGCGACCGAAGAGGTTTGCATCCCAGTGCTCGAGCGCTGCTCGGGCCTCAAGTGGAAACAAGACTTCAACGTTGGCTACAGCCCCGAGCGCATCAACCCAGGCGACAAAGAACGCACGCTGACCAAAATCGTCAAGATCGTGGCAGGCGACAGCCCCAGCACGCAGGCGCGCGTGGCAGCCGTCTACGGCGCCATCATCGATGCCGGTGTGTACCCCGCCAGCAGCATCAAGGTGGCGGAGGCCGCCAAAGTGATCGAAAACACCCAGCGCGACCTGAACATCGCCCTGATGAACGAGCTATCGCTGATTTTTGACCGTGTCGGGATCGATACGCTCGAAGTGCTGCAAGCGGCCGGCACCAAATGGAATTTTCTGCCGTTCCGCCCCGGTCTGGTGGGCGGTCACTGCATTGGCGTCGACCCGTACTACCTCACCCACAAAGCCGAGATGCTGGGCTACCAACCGCAAGTCATTCTTGCGGGGCGACGCATCAACGACAACATGGGCAAGCATGTGGCCGATCAAACGATCAAACGCATGATCGCCGCTGACATTCGAGTCAAGGGCGCACCGGTCATCGTGTTGGGCATGACGTTCAAAGAAAATTGCCCTGATTTGCGCAACAGCAAAGTCATCGATGTGGTGCGCGAGCTGCAAAGCTTTGGTTGCCACGTCGTTGTGCACGACCCCATCGCTGACTCTGAAGAATGCCTGCACGAATACGGCATTGCGTTGACGCCGTGGGACCAACTGCCCCAAGCAGCCGCGGTGGTCGCCGCCGTGTCACATGCCGATTACGCCAAACTCGGTCTCGCGCCGATTCTGAGCAAACTGCAACCCAACGGCGTCTTCACCGACGTCAAGTCGTCTTACGATCGCGCACAAATCGAGGCTGCCGGCCACACACTCTGGAGGCTCTGATGAGCGCCTATGACGCCTTGGTGGCACGACTCACGGGCGAGCGTCACACATGGCTGGTGACGGGCGTGGCTGGCTTCATCGGGTCCAACCTGCTCGAGCGTTTGCTCCAACTCAACCAAACGGTGGTGGGCCTGGACAATTTCGCCACGGGTCACCAAAGCAACCTTGACGACGTGCGTTTGATGCTGTCGGCATCTCAATGGGCAAACTTTCGTTTTATCGAGAGTGACACCACGCGCCTGGAAGACTGTCGGGCAGCATGCCAGGGTGTTGATTGGGTGTTGCACCAGGGCGCCCTCGGGAGCGTGCCGCGCTCCTTGGCCGACCCGCTGGCCTCTCACCACGCCAACGTCGACGGCTTTGTCAACATGCTCATCGCTGCGCGCGACGCCAAGGTTCGGCGCTTCGTGTATGCCGCCAGCAGTTCAACCTACGGTGATCACCCCGGTCTACCCAAGGTTGAAGACGTGATCGGCCGCCCTTTGTCGCCTTACGCTGTCACCAAGTACGTTAACGAGCTGTACGCCGACGTGTTTGCAAGGTCTTACGGCCTGCAAGCCATCGGGCTGCGGTATTTCAACGTTTTCGGTCCGCGCCAAGACCCCCAGGGTGCTTATGCCGCCGTGATTCCGCGCTGGATCGCTGCCATGCGCGCTGGACTTCCAGTGGTCATCAACGGTGATGGGGAAACCAGTCGCGACTTTTGCTACATCGACAACGCGGTGCAGGCCAATTTGCTGGCTGCCACGGCCGATGCAGCCTCCGGCTCGCATCAGGTGATGAACATTGCAGTTGGTGAGCGCACCACGCTCAATCAGCTTTTTTCGCATTTGCGCGCCGAGCTCCAACGCCTCGACCCTGCCCTGCACATTCCCGATGCCATGCACCAAGACTTTCGCGCAGGGGACGCGAGGCACTCGTTGGCCAACATTGATCGGGCACGCCAGGCACTGGGATATCAACCGACACACACCCTGCCACAAGGGCTCCGGCTGTTGGTGGCGTGGTTTGCTGCGCAGCGCGCTGACGCGTCTTGACGCAATTGCTTTCGCCGCCCCGTCCATCGCTGCTATTTCAAATCGGGCGTGCCATGCTGTTGCAAGGCATGGAACGCAGCGATCAAGTAGCTTGTCGTCGCTCCAGGGTCTGCTCCAGCACCTCGACGTAGCGAAGGGCGACACGTTGGTACGTGTGATGGGCTTGCACGTACGCTTGGCCGCGCGTTCCCATGGCCACCCTTTCGCGCCGCGTTAGCAGGGCCAACTGCCGCAACCCGCGCGCCACTGCCGTGGCGTCGCCCGGCGGTACCATCATCCCGCACTCGGCCTCGCGCACCAGGTCGTTTCCCTCCTGTGCTGCGTGCAACACGACGCAACCCGACACCATGCAGTCCATCACTTTGTCGGATGCAATACCGTGCTCGTACACCTGCGATCGTTTGTGCCCGACATAGGCCATGTCAATGGCGGCCAAAAAAGCCGGAATTTGCGCCCTGGGTAGGGTTGGCAAAAATAGGGCTGCGCCAAGCTTGGCGTCTTTGGAGCGCCGGTGCAGCCTTTCGCGCTCGGAGCCATCCCCCACCAACACAAACGCAAATCGCTCGTGGCGTAACAGTTCAGCAGCGTCCAGCAGGGTATCGATGGTGTTGTGCAAACCCATCGACCCGGCATAACCAACCAAGGTGTATCCCTTGGTGCGCGCACGCTCGATCGCTGCCACGACGTCGGCACGCAAGGGTTCTTGCGCTTTTGCTGCCCAATTCTCGGTTGATACACCCGTTGGCATCACGTGCAACTTCATCAGATCCAGCCCGCGCGACTGCATGTAGCCGTGCACCTTGGGCAGGGTTGAAACGACCAAGTCGGCGTCTCGGTAGGCGGAGCGCTCGGCCGCGGCGCCAAACAACGTTTGCGGATGAAGCCGCGACTTGCCCGCCAAGGCCATCAGTGCCAACGACCAAAGCGAATTGATTTCGACCACCAACAACGCATGGCAGGCTCGGGCAATTTTTTTGGCCACTTTGACATCTTGAGGGTAGGTACTCGCGGCAATGACGACGTCAGGTTTGGGCGTCGTTGATAGGTACTCAACGTCACCACCCACAGCCGTCAGAAAAGCGCGAACGTTGCGCATGCGCGCCACGCCGTCCCCGCCGTATTCAGGCGTCGCGTACCAGCGGTACTTGATGCCGTCGCAGGCTTGCGTCGTGATCGCGCCCGACACCTCAGGCTGCACCGAGCGATGGTGGGAATACGAAGCGGCAGCAATGGTGACCTCGTGCCCAAGCTTCACCCACTCGCGTGCCAAGCCATGAGGACGCTCTTCCATGCCCCAGGCGGGGCCTCCTGCATGGTGATTGATCAGGAGAATATTCACAACGATTGAAATCGAGGGCGCTTCAACGTCACGCAACCCAAGGTCGATATTCGGGCAAAAGCTGCGCAATACGCCGGCGCACCTCATCGTCCGAGTAAGGGCCTTCGCCGCTAATCCAGTCGCGCATGTCAGACCAGCTTGAATCGGCAGCGGCCTGAACCTTGGCAACGCGGATCTTCGGGTGATGCGTGGGGCGCGTGAATTCACTGTCGGCGAGCAATTCTTCGAACAGTTTTTCGCCGGGGCGCAAGCCCGTGAACTCGATGGCGATTTGGTCCTCTTCGACACCAGACAGCCGAATCATGTTGCGCGCCAAGTCGACAATTTTGATGGGGTCACCCATGTCCAGCACAAACACCTCACCGCCCTGCCCCATGCATGCTGCCTGAAGCACCAATTGCGCGGCCTCAGGGATGGACATGAAATAGCGAACGATGTCAGGGTGCGTGACCGTGATCGGGCCCCCAGCGGCGATCTGGTCTCGAAACTTAGGGATGACGCTTCCGCTGCTGCCCAGCACATTGCCAAACCGCACCATCTCGAAGCGCGTGCTGCTTTGCAAGTGCAGCGATTGGCAAACCATTTCAGCCAAGCGCTTGGACGCCCCCATCACATTGGTTGGGTTGACAGCTTTGTCAGTGGACACCAGCACAAATTTTTCCACGCCATGGCGGATGGCGGCTTGCCCCACCACACACGTACCAAAGGCATTGTTGCGCAAAGCCTCCCACGCATTGATTTCTTCCATCAGCGGCACGTGCTTGTAAGCCGCTGCGTGAAACACCACGGCTGGGCGGTAGGCCGCCATCACGGCATCCACGCGCGTGGCGTTTTTAACGTCACCCACAGCACACACCAATTGGATGTCGGGAAAGAGCACTACAAATTCTTCGCGCAGCGTGTAGAGCGCAAACTCACTCATGTCAAACAGCACCAGCTGGCTGGGCTTGTAGCGAACGATTTGTCGGCACAGCTCGGAGCCAATCGAGCCTCCGGCGCCGGTTACCAGCACCGAACGTGCCGCCAAAAACTTCGATAAAGCGCCAGCGTCCAGTTGCACCGCGTCTCGGCCCAAGAGGTCCTCGGGGCGCACCTCGCGCACGTCGGACAAATTCAGGTCGTTGCGAATCAGGTCGGCCATGCCAGGCACCAACTTGACTTCCATCTTCAGCGGCTCCAGCCGATGCAGCAACTCGGCGCGTTGCCCCGCCGTCAAGCTGGGGATGGCTACGATCACGGTGGTGAGCTCATACTGTTTGACGAGCGCGGCCAACTGGTGGCTTGCGTGCACAGGCAATCCCATCACCGATCGCCCCTGCAGTGAAATGTTGTCGTCGATGAAAATTCGAGGACGAAATTCAGGTGCGGCCCGAAGTGCTTTGGCCAACTGACAGCCGGCCGACCCGGCACCGTAAATGGCAACGGGCGCGCCGACGCGCGCGGTAGGCGCTGAGCCGCGCAAAATTTGCCGGGCCAACAATCGGGCCAACGTGGCGTACCCGGCCGAGAAAACGGCGTAGATGATCAACGCCGAACGCGGGATGCCAGGGATCTGAAACACCACGGCCACCAACGCGAACAGCGCGGCAGCCGCCAGCGCCACACCAATCACCAATGCGAAGGCACGTGTTTCTAAATAGCGGATGACCGCGCGGTACAAACCAAAGTGCAAGAAAAGCGGCAAGGTGAGTGCAACCGCCAGGGCATAGGCCCAAAACGGTGGCCCGTCCAGCAAAGGTGCTTCACCCAAACGCAGCGCGACCGACGACCAAAGTGCAAAAGGCAATACCAACACATCGGCGGCGACAATCAGCAAGATCTTCGTACGCGCAGGCAGGTTGGTCAGCTGGGTCAGCATGGTTTCAGCGTCGTCATGCGCTAGTCGCGGGCAAAAGAGGCCTGAAATGAACGTTTGATGATCGTCATGTCACCGCCAAAGGTGTGCTCCCGCGCATAGCGTTCACAGTAGGCAAGTTTGGCCGGCATCACTTCATGAATGTAAGTGAACTCGGGGTCAGCGCTGCGGCCAATCAGTTCATTCTCGTCAAGGTACTCGATCGACGCCAAATCGGTGATGCCCGGACGAACGCTTAGCACCAAGGCCCGCGTGGCCTCCGGATACATCGCCACGTAGCGCGGCACTTCGGGCCTCGGGCCCACCACACTCATGTCGCCGATCAGCACATTGAAAAACTGCGGAAACTCGTCAATCTTGTAGCGGCGCAGGAAGGCGCCCGAACGCGTCACGCGGGGGTCGGCACCCACCGTCAGCTGCAGCCCTCGCGCCTCGGCGTCGGTCGCCATGGTTCTGAACTTGAAGATCGTGAATTCGCGCCCGTGCAACCCCACGCGGCGCTGGCGAAACAGCACGGGGCCGTTGGAGTCCGTCTTGATCCATGCGGCGACGGCCAACAGCAGCGGGCTGAGGACGACCAAAGCGCCTGTCGAAAAAAAAACGTCAAACGCACGTTTCAGCATCAGGCAAGCACGTCGGTGAGTGCGGCCACCACGCGGTCTTGGTCGGCATCGCTCATGGCGGTGAACAGCGGGATGCTGATCATCGACTCGTAGGCGGCGTCAGCGTGAGGGAACATGGCGGGTGTGAGTTGGTAGCGGTCTCGCCAATAGGGGTGCCGATGCAACGGCACGTAATGCACGCTGGTGCCGATCCCTCGGTCCGACAAACCCTGAATGACGGCGTCGCGCGTGGCCTTGGCGTTTGGCTTCAATCGCACCACGTACAAGTGCCACGCGTGCACGTCTCCCGTCGGGGCGTCGACGGGCAGCACCAGTGGCAGGTTGGCAAGCTTGGCGTGGTAGCGAGCGGCCAGCACCTGACGACGCTTGAGAAATCGCGGCAATTTGGCCAGTTGCTCAATGCCCATGGCCGACGCGATGTCGGTGAGGTTGTACTTGAAGCCGGGCGCGACCACCTCGTAGTACCAAGCCGGCGTCTTGGACGTGAAGCGGTCAAAAGCGTCGCGGTTCATGCCGTGCAAGCGCATCACGCGCATGCGCTTGGCCAGCTCGGGGTCACGCGTAACAGCCATGCCGCCTTCACCCGTGGTGATGGTTTTGTTGGCGTAAAAACTGAACACCGTCACGTCGGATTGCAAGCAGCCCACCAGCGTGCCGCCGCAGGTGGTTGGCAACGCATGGGCTGCGTCTTCGACCACTTTCAGGCCGTGCTGCCTTGCAAGCGCCAGGATCGCGTCCATGTTGCAGGCCAAGCCCGCATAGTGCACCGGCATGATGGCCTTGGTGCGTGGTGTGATCGCGGCCTTGATTTTTTCGACGTCGATGTTCATGGTGACCGGATCGATGTCAACCAGCACGGCGTCGGCGCCCAGGTAGCGCACCACCTCGGTCGTGGCCGTAAAAGTCAACGTGGTGGTGATCACCTCGTCACCTAGCCCGACGCCCAATGCCTCCAAAGCCAAATGCAAGCCGGCGGTGGCCGAGTTGACCGCCAAGCTTTCAACACCACCACCCAAAAACGCCGTGAAGGCCTGCTCAAACGCTTTGGTTTTGGGGCCCGTGGTGACCCAACCCGAGCGCAAGGCTTCGGTAACCGCTGCGATCTCTTCATCGCCAATGTCTGGCAAGGCGAAAGGTAAAAAGGGTTGGGTCATGGTTTTTGGATCCAGCACAGCAGGTGGGTGCGCAGCCACGGCATCGCATTAAAAACGGTGTAAAGCGATGGGTGCACCGCCGTCACACGGCGTGCAATCGGCGGCGCCAGGGTGATGCGTTGAGACCAAACGCTTGCACCTGGAAAGAGTTGACGAACCCGCGCCAGCGTGACGCCCCGCACATCTGGGTTGGCAGGGTTGTTGAATGTAAAGTCGTACCAAAGCACGCCACCTCCTGGCTTCACCCACTGCCACATGCAACGCGCCAGCGTCGCTTGAAAACCATCATCAAGCAGCGAAGAAAAAACTGTCGACTGCAAGACCACGTCAAAGCTGGCTGCGGGCAGTGTCATCTGCGTGGCGTCGCCCGTGATGATGGTGGCGGCGCTCGGCAACGAGCGTCTCGCCGCGTCGCTGCGCTCTTGCAACAGCTCGTTTCCAAACAAGTGCTCCGGCGCGAAACCCAACCGCATCAGGTCCAACAAATTGCTGCCACTGCCACATCCAATTTCGAGAACGCGTTTGGCGTTCAATGGCTGCATGCCGCTTTGATGCACCCAGCGCACCAAGGCGCGCTGCTTTTCTTGCAGCGGCAGTAGCGCTGACGGATTCAAAAGGCTGTACCGCAGCGGGTCGTCGTTCGCCGCGCGGCGTGCGTACCGTTCGCGTACGGCATCAACTTCCTTCATGCGCTTGCTTTCATCGAGGGCTCCCAGGCTGTACCAGGAGGATTGTCGGCGCAAGTGGCCTCATCGGGTCAGTCGCGTCATGGCGGCACCCGCTTGGCGCCGGAGAATGGCAAAGTCCCAGATGCCGCGGCCAAAGCCCGATGCGTAGCCAAAGTGCATGCACGCAAATGCGGCCGCCACGGCACCCACACTGGCCAGTGACGGCTTTTGTCGGTCAGCGCCCCACGCAAAAATCAGGGCCGCAACAGCATATCCCGCAACGGCAACCGCAAGTGCCAGTGCCAAGGCGCGAGAAAAAGGTGCGCCGATGGCCATGGCAACCAACAGGGCCAAAAAACCAAACGGTGCCACGTGGCGCACCGAGGCTGGCAGGCGATGCTTCTGCATCACAGGAATTTTCCAATACCCGTACTGGTGAAACTGTGCAAACAACGCCGCCAAGGATGCTCGGGGGGTGTAAATGGACTGAATGGCACTGCTTTGCCAAACGACACCTCCACCACGAACAATGCGCAAGTTGAGTTCGTCATCTTGGTTGCGAACCAATCCTTCGTCAAAACCACCCAGGGTGAGCAGGTCGTCCCGGCGCCATGCGCCCAAGTACACCGTATCCACCGGGCCGTTGTAGTCTTGCCGTCTGGACGCCGCGCCGCCCGAGCCAAATCGGCTCTGAAACGCTGCCGCTATGGCCCGCTGCAGCAAGCCTTCACCCCTCGCCACCCAAGGCCCACCCACACACATGGCTTGGGTTTGCGCCAGCGTTTCAACACATCGGCGGACGTAGTCGGGGGCGTAAGTTGTGTGAACGTCCATGCGAACAATGATGTCACCCGCTGCCGCTTGGATGGCTCGATTGAGGGCGGCCGACGTGATGCGATCGGGGTTGGCAAGCACGTGCAGGCGGGGCTCCCGCGCTTGCCAGTCGGCCAGCCGCAACTGAGTGCCATCGTCGCTCATGCCATCAGCCACCACAACTTGCAACTGCAAATCCGCATCACCCAACTGCTGCGAAAAGGCGGACGACAAAAAAGCGTCGATGTAGTCGCGCTCGTTGCGGCAAGGCACGATGACAGTAACGATGTTCATAGCGCGCCCAACCTTGATACCGGTCGAGGTCGACGCGGAAGGGTGGCTGAAGCGATGACACCGACGGCCACACCCAACCACAAGTACGTCTCACGGATCGCCCACGTGTCTTGAAAGAAGCCACGAAACTGTTGGTACAAAAACATGGCCAACACGGCTGCCACCAGCAGCCGAAGCGCGCGCGGGTGGGCAACCGAGCGACCCCATGCAACCCGCGCCATGGCCATGACCGCAGCCACGACAAAGGCAGCATACAAAAACATCGCCAGCCACCCAAGTTCTGCGCCGATGCCAAGCAGGTTGTGATGGGGGTAGACGCCCTCACCCACCCAGCTGAACGTGTTGCTTTCAACGAAACGGCCCTTGCCAATGCCCCAAGGGTTGTCAGCCATGTTCAGCAAAAGTTCACCGTAGATGACCGCGCGGATGCCATCGCCGGCCACAAAGTCTTGAATCTTGCCTTCCACTGAATTGAGCACTTCAGTCGGCCCTGCAGACAGGGCAAAACCAAGCCCAAGCATGGCAACGCCGCCCACCACAGCACCCACCGCCGACCAAGACACACCGCGAAGGGCCACTTGAAACACGATCAGCACAAGCACCATGGCAACCATGGCAGCCGAAGACAAAGAGGCTATCACCAGCGCGAACGCGCACGCCAACAAACCAGCGCACCAAAGCCGAAGCATGGCCGATGGGCTGGCCAACAATCCATACAGGAAGAGCGGCAGCTGAAACCCCACAAAAATGGGCAGCTCGGTGGCGGTGTACCCCGCGCGAAACTCGAGGCGCGTCAATGATGAATCAGGCAGGACCCCATAAAAACCCAGATCACCCTTCAACAAAAACACCAAAAGCCCCAAATACCAGACCGTGTGAATGAACAGCAGCGCACCCAGCAAGGGGATTGCTGGGGGCTTGAGCGCACCCATGCGCCGCCCTGCAGCAAGCCCGATCAAGTAAAAAGCGCCCATGGACACGAAGGTGGTGACGTTGCCGATGCGCAGCTCTGGGCGAAGCAGCTCTCCGCCCGCAGCAACTGCCAAAAAAGCGGCCAACCACCACCCTGCCCAGTCAATCCGCAGGGCCTTCGGGCGCGGCCAAACGCTGAGTGTGTGCGTCACCAGCACAAAGGCAATGGCAACCATGCCCATCAGAGCTTCGGGCGACAATCGGCTCTCGCTGCGGTCGCCGTCAAGGTAGGTGCTGGCCAACCACAGCATGCCCCACTGCGACCCAGCCACGATCAGCAGCACCGCCAGGTTCAGTGCCAAGCCGCGCTCAGCGTAGGCACCGCGGTAGGGTATCCATGGCGTGGTGCTTGTGTTCATGCCGCTTGCGCCGATGGGTACCAACGGTCGGTCACGTCAAGCACAGCGCGAAATGCACGGTCGTATGACAAGTGTTCGTCAAAGCATGCCCGGGCCCTGGCACGAAAGCCCTCAAAATCGGCTTCAATCTGAGCAATGAGTTGGGCCGCGTTGTTGGGTTGGTGGAGGACCACGCCCACCCCATGCTCCAACACAAAGTCTGCCAAGCCAGGCAGCGGTGACACGATGACTGGCACACCCAGCTTGAGAAAGTGCGACAACTTGCCCGACGCCAAGCCAACGGCCGACGTGTTCTGCCCAACCTCGCTTGAGTACAGCACCAGGCCAATGCGCGCGCTGCTCAACAACTCGTCAATCTGTGCGTACGGCAAGGGTTGGAGCGAAAAGTCAACACGGCGCTGCGTGTCGAGGGCCTTGAGCTCTTGCACGTAAGGGTCGTCTTCGGTTCGAGGCTGCGCGGAGTGAATCACGCACCGCCATTCAGTCGGCAGCGACTGGGCAAATCGAACCGCTGTGGCGGTGTCGAAGGCGGGCGTCATGGTGCCTGGGCACAGCAGCACTGGGGTGCACACGTTCAGGCCCAAGTGTTGGTGAAGCAGGGTCGATGTTTTGATGCGCCCCGGCCCACACGGCGCGTTGGGCACCACCACCACTTGCTCGGGGCGCACGCCCAGGTCGGCAATCAAAAGCTCGCGGCGCTGTGCATCGTGTTCGATCGTGATTTCGCTGCGCTGGGCGGCCGCCCGCTCGATGGCCTTGAAGAGTCGTGCGGCACGCGTGTCCAGTTTGTCGCCCACGTAAAGCTCGGTTTGATAGTTGACGATGCGTGTCTTGCGAAACCAGCTGTAGGCGTAGGCTGCCACCAGGCCCCGGATGCCCCCGGCAAAAATGACGCGGTGGGCATGTCGCCAATCAAAGAGCATCCACAGGGTGAAGAGTAGAGTGACCACCAAGCGCGGCTCGCGGTCAGCATCAAAAGACCACGGCAGGTAGCGAATGTTGACCTTGCTGGATTCAAAAACAGGGGCCAAAAATCGTTTGTTGCGCACGGTCAACATGTCGACGTTGTAGCCAGCTGCGGCAAAGCAGCGCGCCGCGTTCAACATGCCCGTTTGGTGATCAATCGTACCCATCGGGCAAAACATCGAAATGCGGCGCACGTCAGACGGCCCTGCCCACCGTGCAACCGTACCAGCTGCGGTCATCCAAGGGGTGCTTGGTCAGCCATGCATGGGTTGCCACCGGCGCGAACCCGTGGTCGACAAGACGTTGCTCGATCTCGGGTTGAAAGAGGTAGCGCATTTCATGATGCTCGCTCAAACGCTTCACGGCCCCTTCGTGGGCGACGATCTCAACGTCAAAATGCACGTCCACCACGTTGCGGCTGATGTGCATCGTGGGCGTGGTGGTGCGACGCACCTTGATGCGTGAGTTTTCTACTTCTTTGACCACATGTCGCGGGCGGTCACTGAGCACACCCGCGCCATGCCAAAAGTCAAAGACAAAAAGCCCGCCCGGCCGCAAGTGCTTGCGCGCGGTTTCAAACACGGCCGCCTGGTCCTGATTGCTGGTTTGGTACGAAACCACGTGAAACAGCGACAGCACGGCGCCGTAGGTTGACGTGGCCCGAAACGTTCGAACATCGCCACTTTCGAAACGCAGTTGGGCTTGCACCAACGGATCAGCGGCTCGGCGCCGTGCAAGGGCGCGATCGACCATCTCGGGGCTGAGGTCGATGCCATGCACGTTCAGTCCGCGCGCGGCCAGTGCCATCGCGTGGCCGCCGGTGCCGCAACCAAGCTCCAGCACGTCGCTGCCATACGCGCCGGCCGCGCCCAGCAGCGACACCAAGTAATCAGTCTCGGCCGCGTAATCTTTGTCGCGGTAGAGCAGGTCGTAATATGCCGCGTAGAGGTCAAACACCGTCATGGGTTGAGCAGCTCCCGCAGCGCTGCGGCCACTGTATCGATTTGGGTCGGGGTCAGGGCCAAACCACTCGGCACGTAGAAGCCACGGCGGGCGATGCGCTCGGCAACGGGGTAGCACTCGCCTTTGAAGAGACCTCGCTTGAGCAGCACAGGCTGCTCGTGCATCGGCCAAAAGAACGGTCGGCAGCCCACACCGCGCTCGGCCAGGCGCCGCATCGCTTCTTCAGCGTCAAAAGGGACGTCGTCGTTCAGCACCAAACCAAACACCCAATAGATGTTTTGCGCCGCATCGTTGGCGGGCAGCGGCAACATGGCGCCTTTGAGCCCTGCCAGCGCGGTTTGATACCGAAGGCCCATGGCACGCTTGAGCGCCACAAATTCATCGATTCGCTCCAACTGCGCCACCCCCAGGGCAGCCTGCAGATTGGTCATGCGCAAGTTCCAACCCAATTCGTCGTGAACAAAGCGGCGCGGTGGCTTGAAGCAAAGATTGCGCAGCGACCGGCAACGCTCGGCAAGCGCGTCGGAGTCGGTCACGATCATGCCGCCTTCGCCGGTGGTGACATGCTTGTTGGGGTAGAAGCTGAACGTGCTCAAGTCGCCGAAGCTGCCACAAGGGCGGCCTCGGTACGTTTGCCCATGCACTTCGGCAGCGTCTTCGATGATGCGAAGCCCGTGCTTTTGCGCCAAGGCCTCGATCGGTGCCATGTCGGTGGGCAAGCCGTAGATGTGCACCACCATGATGGCCCTGGTGCGTGGCCCGATGCGCGCTTCCACCTGGTTAACGTCCATGTTCCACGTCACCGGGTCGGCGTCGACCAGCACCGGTACGGCATCGGCACGCACCACGGCAGCTGCGCACGAAATGATGGTGAAGCTTGGCATGATGACTTCATCACCTGCGCCAAGCCCCAACGCCACAACGGCCGCATCCAAAGCCACAGAGCCATTGCTCACCGCAATGGCGTGGCGGCGCCCCACTTGCTTCGCGAAGACCTCTTCAAAACGCCGCACGAATGGGCCGTCGGATGAGATCCACCCGGTGTCAATGCACTCGGCAAGGTAGCGCTTTTCATTGCCGTTAAGTAACGGCTCATTCACGGGAATCATCAACCCACCTTTCGCATGTGGATGTTTTCGGCCGCCACCGGCTCAAAACGGGTCTTGTCGTGGTCTCCGGCGTACGGGCCTTGTTTGACTTCAACGATCTCGGAAGGCTCGAGCATCTCAAAACCATGCCCACCCACGCACAGCAAGATGACATCACCCGCATGCAGCTCGGTGCTCTCCAGGTACGCTCGCTGCTCACTGTAGAAATCAACGCGCAGGCGTCCTGTGCGCACCAACAGCACCTCTTGCGTGTAGAGGATCTCGCGGGGCACTGGGTTGTGAACATGGGGCTTGATGACGTAGCCGGCCGGGCGCTTCATGTAGCCCAGCTGCTGGGTGGCGGCATCGGCCGTGAAAAACTCGATGCCCTCACGCTGGTAGCTGCTGCGGATGATCATGGCCAGCATCGTGCCGCCGTGTTCAATGCGTTCGATCATGGCGACGCACTTGCGCTGGGTTTATCCAGCGTCAAGATGAAGTGCAAGTAAACCGACGGGCCAAATGTTTGCTTGTTTTTGAAGACATGCACTTGCGGCACCAAACCAGCCGCGCGAGCCGGGGTCAGCACCCGCTCCACCAGGGTGCGCGCGCTGTACTTGCGCGACGAGGGTACGTCCCAAGCGTGGCGGCGCACATACTGTTTGGCCTGGGCGTCCCCCAGGGCACGCCCGACGTGCTCAAGACTTTGGTAGTAACAAGCATGCGTGTGCATGTAAAGCGGTGAGATGACTGCGCGGCCACCGGGCTTGAGGACGCGCGCCAGTTCGGCCAACAAACGCACGTCGGCGTCACCCACAAACATCTCGAAGGCGCATTGCAACGAGGCACCCGCGATGCTGTTGTTGTCGAAGGGGCTTGCGGTGGCGTCGCCCCGCAGGTAGTAACTCAGGCCCGCCAGTGAGGGGTGCGGCGCCAGGTCGATTGAGAAAGCTTCCAAGCCCTGTTCGCGCAAGATCTTGGCCCATGGGCTGGATGCACTGGCGATGTCGACGTAAGGCCAGTGCGAGGGCTGATCAAGCCCAAGCATGTCCCATGCCACGAAGTGCTCCAACAGTTTTTCGACATAAACACCGCCGGCCTCGCCCCCGTGGTAGTCGTCTCGAAACGGCATGCGAGCTTTGAACGCTTGGAACCGGTCAGGGTCAGCGGTGTAAGCGGCGCACGCCACGCCTTGGGCTCGAAGTGCTTCTTCAATTTGTACAAGCTCACTGGCATCGGGGTCGTGGTACTCGGGCAGGCCTCGCGCGCGCAACAGGTGCACGGGGCGCATGGCGCGCGTCACCACGGCGCGGGTGATTCGGGCCGGGCCCTTGTCAATAATAGAGCGCAGAGACGTGGTCATGCGAGGTATGTTTCCTTAAGAACCCAGTCGAGCAACGCGGGGTCCGAGCGCAAGGATGACTGATGAAACTCGAAACCGCGACGCCACGCCTTGAGTGTCGCCGAGCGCACCACCATCAACTCGCGCGCAGCATCGTCCTTGGCCCCAAGCGCCCGCCACTTTTCGCGCAAAACGCCTAGGCTGGGTCGCACCTTGGCGCGCATGCGCTGCGCCAGCGGCAGTGCGGTGCCTCGGTTGTGCCGCACGGCAGCGTAAGAGTCAGACACGCCCTGCGCATATCCGCGCTGCTCAAAATACGCCTGGGTCATGCGGCTGGTGGGCACCCAGTGATGCACGCTTGCTTCGGCGTCAAACACCGTCTGCCAGCCCCGTGCCTCGAGGGCCTTGGCCACATACGACTCGCCGTCACCGCGAAACTGAAGCATGGTTTTGGGAAGCCCATCGGGGTGGAACCCGCCCACGCTTTCAAGGGCCTGGCGACGCACAGAAAAATTGCATCCCCACACGTAGGAAGGGTCGAGCGCAAAGCGCCCCCTGCCAAAGTCGAGCACGCTGAGGTAACCCAAAGCCCGACCTCTCCCAACGGGTTGAGACCACCATCGCTTCAACCAAGCTGGCGGTTCGCTCTCAAAAGCTGGGTGATTGTTGCCGCCCACCAGTGCCACCGTGGGCGTCTCGAAAGCTCTCACAACCGCCGCCACCCAGGTTGGCTCCGCTTCGATGTCGTCGTCGGCGTAAATCAGAACGTCGGACGCTGCAGCCCGCATGCCCGCGTGCCGTCCCACATGCAGTCCAGGCTCGGGTGCAAAAATGCAGCGCAGGTTGAGTCGGTCGGCATAACTTGCTGCCACGGCCGCGGTGTGATCGGTGGACCCGTTGTCGATCACCAGCACTTCGAAGCTTTGGGGATCAAGCGTTTGCCGCGTCAAGGACGCCAAGCAGCGCGCGAGCAGATCAGCGCGGTCGCGGGTGGGGATGATGACCGAACCAAGCGTCATGCAAGCCGACCCCACCACAGGTTGGGAAGTCGTGCTTCTTCACCCACCAAGGCGCGCACTTCGGTGTCGACCACCCGCGCAACCCCTTCCGCCCATCCGATGTCATGAAACACCACGCAGGCGCCGGGCGCGAGCAGCCCTTTGTAGGCGCGCCAGTCGGCCAAGCACCCGTCGTAAGAGTGGTCGCCGTCGATGAACAACAAATCGATGCTGCCCGCTTGCTTGGCGATGGACGGCGCCACGTCGGTGCTCCAACCGCGCACGGGGACGATCGCTGGCGCAAAGCGGGCCGTGTTGTCTAGAAAAACCATCATCGTGTCGCGTTGGCCTTCACTCATCGCATCGTTGTTCCAGGTGTCGACACAATAAACGCGGGCCGCTCGATTGCTTGACTGGGCCAACCCCGTCCCAAAGGCGGCAGCGGAAGCCCCAAGGTAGGCGCCAATCTCAACGATGGAACGCACACCAGGCCTGGCAGCCAGCGTGCAAAGCTCAACGCGCTCGCGTGCCGTGAGATGCGAGGTGATCGCAAACGACGCCTGCAATTGCGGGTGGCGTTGGCGACACCACCAATCGCTGACTTTCATTCGAACACCCATTCAACCGCCTCCGAGTTGATTCAAAACCGGCTCAGGCCGCGTTTTAAGAATGCTGATCAATCGCTTCATGAAGTCTCGCTCTGCCACGGCAATCAAAACCACATAAACCAGCAACCCCAAGCCGGCCGACAACGCCACGCGCCACATTGGCGACAGTGAACTCAACGGCATGGCGTGAACCATCACCATGGCCAGCAGCGCGCACGCTGTTGCCCACCCACAAGCTCGCAGCCAACGCAGCGGCGAAATGCCCAAAACGCGCCAGCACACCACCACATGGCCCACCAACGCCAGCGCCGACAAACCGACCCGGGCCCACAAAAATTGGCCCAGTCCCCGCTGGGCCACCCACCAATAAATGGGAATGTACGCTGCAAGCATCACGGCCATCGTGAGCGTCTCGATGTGCGGCCGCCCCGTGGCGCGGTAGAGCTCGCCGTTGGCCCCGGCGATCCAACCCATTGCGTGCGACAAACCCGTCAACCCGACCACCGCGCCAACACCCACCCACTGCGCGCCAAAGATCACCGTGCCCACATCGTCGCCCAGCAACGCAAGCCCCAAACCGATGGGCAACGACACCACAGCGATTGCTTGCGCCACAGTGAGCAGCGCCTCGCGCAGGCGTGGCAAATCGTTCTGTGCACGAGAAAAAAGGCTGTACAGCACCGGCAACAGCGGTGAAAAAATAAGCCCAAACACGAGAATCACAAACGTATTGCCCGTGCGGTAAAGGCCCATGTCGCTGGACCCCATGAAGTAGCCCACCATGATGGAGTCCAACCAGCCATACAGCCAGCCCAACAAACCACTAAGCATCGTCCACTTGCCAAACCGAAGCAAGTCGGCGGCTTGGCGCCGGTCCAGCCGCCACGACGGGCGCCAATCAACCACCCACCACAAAACGATCACCTGCAAGACTTGCCCCAGCAACACGCCCGCCACCAAAGCCCAATGGCCCCAATGGCCAAGCGCCAATGGAATCGACACCAGCCCTGGGCCAGCCGTGGTCACAAGCCGCACCCAGAACAAGCGCTTGAAGTCAAAACGTCGCTGCATCAGCGCGGTCAACAACGCGCTGGTGGCAGTCAATGGAGCCACCACACAGAGCACGCGCAGCACATCGGCAATGCGCGCATCGTTAAAAAATGCAGCAACCATTGGTGCCGACATCCACATGGCGCCCATCACCAACCCACTAAGCGCCAAGTTGATCCAAAAAATGGTGTCCACGACGACGGCATCTTCTTGGTCGCGTTGCACCAGCGCGCGCGTCAGCCCGCTGTCCCAAAACACCTGAAAAAAACTGACGGCCACCGTGGCGGCTGCCACCACGCCAAAATCATCAGGCAGCAGCAGGCGAGCCAAGACAACGAATACGATCGGCGCCACGAGCCGCGACGCCGCCTCGCCCAGCAGCGACCACTTGAACGCTTGGACGGCCGCAGCAAGCAGTGTCATTGTGACGGGCGCGCCATCGGCCTCGCGTGTCGCAGCCATGTGCAAGTGGGCGTCAAGTTAACGCTCTCCACTCACGGCCACGTCGTAGCCGGCCTTTCGCAACAGCGCTTGACGCTTGGCCAAGTCAAGGTCGTGGAGAACCATTTCGTTGATCATGGCGTCAAGGCCAATCTCGGCAGCCCACTTCAGGTTGTGCCGTGCCTTGCTCGCGTCACCCAGCAAGGTTTCAACTTCGGCCGGACGAAAGTAACCAGGGTCAACCTGAACAATCACGTCGCCGGGCTTGATCGACGGGGCCATGTCGCCTCGCACCGATTGAACCACCCCTTGCTCGTTCACGCCCGTGCCCACAAACACCACCTCAACGCCCAGCACGGCGGCGGCAAGGCGCACGAAGTCGCGCACCGAATGCTGTTGCCCCGTGGCAATCACGTAATCGTCTGGCTTGTCTTGCTGCAACATCAGCCATTGCATGCGCACGTAGTCTTTGGCATGCCCCCAATCGCGCAGGGCGTCCAGGTTGCCCATGTACAAGCGCTGCTCCAAGCCCACGGCAATGTGCGCCAAGCCGCGGGTTATTTTGCGGGTGACAAAGGTTTCGCCTCGGCGTGCCGACTCGTGGTTGAACAAGATGCCGTTGCAGGCAAACATGCCGTAGGCCTCGCGGTAGTTAACCGTGATCCAGTGCGCGTACAACTTGGCCACGGCGTAGGGGCTTCGTGGGTGAAACGGCGTGGTTTCGCGTTGTGGTGTTTCTTGCACCAAGCCAAACAGTTCGGACGTGGAAGCTTGATAAAAACGCGTCTTGCGCTCGAGCCCTAGCAAGCGAATGGCCTCCAGCAAACGCAAGGTGCCTAGGGCATCCACGTCGGCGGTGTACTCGGGTGCCTCAAAGCTGACACCCACGTGAGACTGCGCCGCCAGGTTGTAGACCTCATCCGGCTGAACCTCTTGGATGATTCTTGTCAGGTTGGAGGCGTCGCTGAGGTCGCCATAATGCAACGTGATGTCAGGGCCCGGCAGGTGCGCATCGTGGTAGAGGTGGTCGATGCGCCCGGTGTTGAACTGCGACGCACGGCGACGAATGCCATGCACTGCGTAGCCCTTTTCGAGCAAAAGCTCAGCCAAGTACGAGCCGTCTTGGCCGGTGATGCCCGTGATGAGTGCAACTTTTGAAGACACGTTTTCGGTCCGCGATGCGCATGGGGCCGCCGAAGCGAGCCTGGATGGTAATAACGACGCGGCGCACGGCCCCATTGGTCAGGCAGTGGCACGGCGGCCCTGGGGCGCGGCGACCAGCACCGACGCACCGCCTCAAAACACGGCCGGAGTGTATCAGCGCGCGCCGTGCAAAACGGGCTTGCTTTGGTGCGCCACAAACCAAGCCGTAAAGCGCTGCAAGCCTGTCGCCAGTGTCGTGGTCGGCCGAAAATCAACCCAACGCGCCAAGGCGCCTACATCGGCGTAGGTTGCCACCACATCCCCATCTTGCATCGGTAGAAACCGAAGGTTTGCCTTGACCCCCAAGCAAGACTCGAGCGTGGCGATGAACGTCATCAAAGGCACGGGCGAGCTGTTGCCAATGTTAAAAACCATGGCAGGCACGCCAGGCCCCGCTCCTGTCGCGGCGGCATCGGCGGCCGTGGGCACCTTGTCCACCACGCGAATCACCCCTTCGACGATGTCGTCCACATAGGTGAAGTCGCGCTTCATTTGGCCTTGGTTGTAGACATCGATCGGCCGGCCCTCCAGCATCGCCTTGGCAAAACTGAAGTACGCCATGTCGGGCCGCCCCCAGGGGCCATACACCGTGAAGAATCTCAAGCCCACGGTGGGCAAGCGGTACAGGTGGCTGTAGGTGTAGGCCATCAGCTCATTGGCTTTTTTGGTGGCTGCGTACAAACTGACGGGGTGGTCGACCGCGTCGCTTTCGGCAAACGGCATTTTGGTGTTGCCGCCGTACACGCTCGAGCTGCTGGCGTAAACCAAATGCTCGACGCCACCGTGGCGGCAGCCCTCCAGCACGTTGACAAAGCCCACCAGGTTGCTGCTGGCGTAGGCCTGTGGGTTGGTGATTGAGTAGCGCACCCCCGCCTGCGCCGCCAAGTGAACCACGCGCTGAAAGCGCCCTTCGGCAAACAAACCCGCCATCGCTTGGGCGTCGGCAATGTCAAGGCGCAAAAACTTGAAGTTCGGGTACTTTGCAAGCTTGTCCAGCCTGGCTTGCTTGAGCAGCGGGTCGTAGTAGTCGTTGACGTTGTCCAGGCCCACCACCTCGTCGCCCCGTGACAGCAAACGCTCGCAGGTGTGCATGCCGATGAACCCGGCTGCACCGGTGACCAGGATTTTCATGGCGATGGGCCCACCGCCGCGCCGCGGCCGATGCCTGAGTATTCGATGCCCAGCGTCTTCATCCGGGCGGGCTCGTACAGGTTGCGCCCGTCGATGATGACGGGCTGCTTCAGCAGCGATTTGATCGCGTCAAAGTCGGGGCTTCGAAAAGCCTTCCAGTCGGTGACGATCAACAAGGCGTCCGAGCCCGCCAGGGTGCTGCGTTGGTCGGTGGCGATCATCACCCCCGGCACGCCTTCGAACAGAGTCGTTGCCACGTCACCCGCCACCGGGTCGTAGGCCTTGACCGTGGCGCCACGGCGCAGCAGCTCGGAGATCAAGACACGGCTGGGTGCTTCGCGCATGTCGTCGGTATTGGCTTTGAAAGCCAGACCCCAAATGGCAAATTGACGGCCCGCCAAGTTGTCACCGAAACGCCGCACCACTTTTTCTACCAGCACCAATTTTTGGTGCTCGTTGGCAGCCTCAACGGCTTTGAGCACTTGCAGCGCCACACCGGCCTTGTCTGCTGTGGCGATGAGGGCCTTGACATCTTTGGGAAAGCACGAACCGCCATAACCTGCACCCGCGTACAAAAAGTGGTAGCCAATGCGGGGGTCGCTGCCGATGCCTTGGCGCACCAGTTCGATGTCTGCACCCACCTCATCCGCCAGCAAGGCCAACTCATTCATGAAGCTGATGCGCGTGGCCAGCATGGCATTGGCGGCGTACTTGGTGAACTCGGCACTGCGCACGTCCATGACCAACAAGCGGTCGTGGTTGCGCAAAAAAGGCGCGTAGAGCGCGCGCATGGCTTCAATGGCGCGCTCGTCGTCGGCGCCCACAATGATGCGGTCAGGCCGCATGAAGTCGTCCACCGCAGCACCTTCTTTCAGGAACTCCGGGTTTGACACCACCGCGTGCGCGATCAACAAACCGCGTTTTGCAATTTCTTCGGCCAAGGCGGCACGCACCAAGTCGGCGGTGCCCACGGGCACGGTGCTCTTGTCGACAATCACCTTGTAGTCGGTCATGTGCCGACCGATGTTGCGGGCCGCTGCCACCACACTGGACAAGTCGGCCGAGCCGTCTTGATCGGGGGGCGTGCCGACGGCAATGAATTGAATCGTGCCGTGCGCCACGGCGGCCTGCACGTCGGTTGTGAACCGCAAACGACCGGCTTGCACGTTTCGGCGCACCACCACGTCCAGGCCTGGCTCATGGATGGGAATGCCGCCGGCTTCAAGGAGGCGGATCTTGGCGGCGTCGATGTCCAAACACAAAACATCATTGCCCATCTCGGCCAGGCACGCTGCCGACACCAGCCCCACGTACCCCGTCCCCACCACAGTCACTTTCATGTCCGCCCACTCCCTCGGTGTGTGTCTTCAAAGCCCAAACGCTGCCCGCAAGCCGATTCTCGCAGGGTGCGCCCGCCAACCGTGGCAACGTGCAGGCGCTCGCCCACTAGAATTTGCCCCTCACCACGAAGCACCCCATGCAGGACGACAACTCACTGATCACCGAACGCCGCGAAAAGCTGGCGCACATCCGCACGCAAGGCATTGCCTTCCCGAACGACTTCAAGCCCAAACACCACGCAGCTGATTTGCAGCGCGAGCACGGTGACCAAAGCCATGAGGTGTTAGAGACTGCGGCGACCCACGTGGTGGTGGCGGGCCGCCTGATGCTCAAGCGGGTGATGGGCAAGGCCAGTTTTGGCACGGTGCAAGACGGTTCGGGGCAAATTCAGTTGTTTGTCACCCGCGACGCCTTGGGCGAGGCAGCCTACGAGGCGTTTAAACACTGGGACTTGGGCGACATCTTGGGCGCTGAAGGCACCTTGTTCAAAACCAAGACAGGTGAGCTTTCGGTTCGGGTAACGTGCTGCGCTTGTTGACCAAGAGCCTGCGGCCGTTGCCCGACAAGTTTCACGGCATGGCCGACCAAGAGCTGAAGTACCGCCAGCGCGACGTGGATCTGATCACCGACGACGCCGCGCGCGCGCGCTTTGTGGCACGCAGCAAAGCCATTTCTTCCATCCGGGGGTTCATGGTCGAGCACCGGTTTTTGGAGGTCGAAACGCCCATGCTGCACCCCATCCCCGGGGGCGCCAACGCACGGCCGTTTGTGACGCATCACAACGCGCTTGATCAAGCCATGTTTTTGCGCATCGCGCCCGAGCTCTACCTCAAGCGCTTGTTGGTGGGTGGGTTCGAGCGGGTGTTTGAGATCAACCGGAGCTTTCGCAATGAAGGGGTGTCGGTGCGGCACAACCCCGAGTTCACGATGATGGAGTTTTACGCCGCCTACTGGAACCATCGCGACTTGATGGACTACACCGAGCAAGTGATTCGCCACGCGGCGCGCACGGCCGTGGGCACAGCCATGCTGAGCTACGGTGGCAAAGCGGTTGATCTGGAGTCGCCTTTTGCGCGTCTGTCGGTGCGTGAATCGTTGGTCAAGCTCGGTGGCCTGACAGAGGCCGAATCGGTTGACGCCGACGTGTTGCGCAGCAAGCTGGTGGCGCTGGACCACAAACCGCATGCCCACTGGACACTGCCGCAGTTGCAGTTTGCGATGTTTGAAGCGGCCGTGGAGGCCAAGCTTTGGCAGCCCACCTACATCATCGACTACCCCGTCGAGGTGTCGCCGCTGGCGCGTGCGTCGGACACCGACCCCACGGTCACCGAACGCTTCGAGCTGTTTGTGGTGGGCCGCGAACTGGCCAATGGGTTTTCGGAGCTCAATGACGCCGAAGACCAAGCCGCGCGCTTTCGGGCCCAAGCCACCAACAAAGAGGCCGGCGACGAAGAGGCGATGTATTACGACGCCGACTTCATTCGCGCGCTGGAGGTGGGCATGCCTCCGGCTGGCGGTTGTGGCATCGGCATCGACCGCTTGGTGATGCTGATCACCGACAGCGCCAGCATCCGCGACGTGATTTTGTTTCCGGCGTTGCGGCACGAGTCATAGCTTGCGCCCGATTCGCTTCTCAATCTGGCGCCGCTCCCAGTTGGCGCCAAAGATGGGGTTTTGCTTCCAGATTGACAGGCCGTGAGAGGCCAGGCCGATGCCCCACCCCATGATCACCCACTGGACCCACCACCTGCCTGGTGACATCCACCAATTTAGTAAGAACAGGGCTGAAATCACCAGCACGTACTGCATCAAGTGCACGTAAAAGCCGCGCAGGCGCCGCACGTCTTTGAAGGCCTGAACCTCGTCGGCAGGCATGGTGCCCATGGGTGGGACGGGGGTTGGTGAGGCATAAGCGGGGGTCGTGGTCATCAAAGTCTCCTGGGAGGGGGCCGGCACGGCGGCCAAACCCATGGCGGGCACAAGCGGCGACGGGGTGTCTTCCATCACCGCACGAAGCTCCTGAAAATCGACCTCAAACACCGCCGCGAGCGACTTGAGTGACTCGGCGGTGGCGTTTTGGCCGCCTTCAATGCGTTGAACGGTGCGCACGCTCAGACCGCTTAGTTCGGCCAGTTGTTGCTGCGACCAACCACGCTTCAAGCGCAATTTCTGAACAATCAAAGACATGTCAAACCTTTGCGGCTTTGTTGAAGGGGAGCAAACCAGACTTTGGTGGATGATGCCTTGCAACACAACGACGCCAGGGTGCCAAACCCGTCACGAACCCGCCGACAACACGTCGCGGGGGCGTCAACAGCCCGACACAAGGGGCGTTGGACATGCCAAACTGGGGTGAATTGATGCAAAAAGTAGCAAACCTCGGGTTTAAACCGCAGGCGTTGCACTTACTCCTAGCACTCCGTCCCCGCCCATGATCTACATCCGAACCGCCAAAGGTCAAGCCGAAATTGAATCGGCGTCGCGCGTGTTGCCGCAGCGGCTGCGCATGATCTTGTTGTTGATCGACGGCAAACGCAGTGATGTGGAGTTGCGCACCCTGCTGCCCACGGCCACGCCGGGCACTTTGAGCGAGCTGCAAGCATTGGGCTACATTGGCGCTGCCGTGACGGTGGCAACGGCGACCCCGAGGCGCGGCACCATCGCGGCCATCGGCTTGCCCAACAGCGCCTTTCCACCGTCCCCTTCCCGTTTGCCAGCGTCACCCCAGCGCACAAAGCCTGCAACGCAGGCCGTTGACTCGTTGCACCTGGAGTCGCGCTTCAAGGCGTCACAAATGCCCAGCCGCTTCGACGCACCGTCCAGGCACGACGACGACGCTGCCAACGTGCAACAGCGCGACCAGATTGCCCGATCGCTCGAACGGGCGCTGGGGCCCACCGCCGCCAATTTGGTGCAACGCGTGCGGCTGGCCAGCACGGTGCGTGAGCTGAAAGATGCGATGCAAAGCGCGCAGCAGGCCATCACGCAGGCGCGTGGCAGTGACATGGCAGACGAGTTTGCGTCGCGCTACGGCAACCTCGAAGCGCTGTAACCGAAGCCCCCGGGGCTCCCGTCGCCCCGCCACCAAGCCGCATCAACGGTGTTTGAACGTCGGCTTGCGCTTTTCAGTAAACGCTTGCATGCCCTCACGCTGGTCTTGACTGCCAAACATGGCGTGAAACATGCGGCGCTCGTAGGCCAAGCCGTCGGACAAGCCTGTCTCAAAAGCCAAATTGACGCACTCTTTGGTGGCCATGAGGCTGGGCAGACCCAACGCACAAAGGGTGTCGGCAACCCCAAAAGCCTCGTCCATCAGCTTGTCGGCAGCAACCACACGCGACACCAAACCGCTGCGTTCGGCCTCGGCAGCGTCCATCAAGCGTGACGTGAGCACCATGTCCATGGTCTTGGCTTTGCCAATGGCGCGTGGCAGGCGCTGCGTGCCGCCCGCCCCCGGGATGACGCCGAGCTTGACTTCGGGTTGGCCAAATTTGGCGTTGTCGGCAGCAATGACGATGTCGCACATCATCACCAACTCGCACCCGCCCCCCAACGCAAACCCACCCACGGCGGCGATGACCGGCTTGCGCACCTGGCGGATGGTTTCCCAGTTTTTAGAGATCAGCCCCCCCATGAAGGCATCCATGAAGTTGTAGTTGGCCATCATGCTGATGTCAGCCCCTGCCGCAAAGGCGCGCTCGTTGCCCGTCAGCACGATGCAGCCAATCTGCTCATCGCGGTCAAAAGCAAGCAACGCTTGACCCAACTCGTCCATCAGCTCGTCGTTGAGCGCATTGAGCTGCTTGGGGCGGTTGAGGGTGATCAAGCCGGCCTTCAGGGGCCCGGTGCCACGGGTGTCGGTCAGGATGGTTTGGTAGGCCATGGGGTGAAGCAAAGTTGAAGGACGATGCACCGATTGTCACGCCCCAGCACTTTGGCCAGCGCCTTTGACAATTGGAGATATGAAACAGTCGCCCGGCGTGGATTAGTTCACTTATGCTCTGCCTTGCCATTGACTATCCTGTTGGCCATGGTCCATATGTACCGCAAGACCGAAAAAGGTCAGGCCGAAATCACCACCCGGGCCAACCGGCTGCCACCGCGCTTTCGTGCGGCGCTGATCATGGTGGACGGCAAGCGCAGCGAAGACGAGCTTGCGGGGCTGATTCCCGCAGAAGCCGAAACCACGCTGCGATGGCTCACCGATTCAGGCTTTATCGAGCGCCTCGAAAAGTCGGCCAACACCAGCGTTTGGGGCTCCTCTGCAGTGAGCCCCAAATCGACACACGGCGGTGAAAAAACCCCCGCGTCGCTGGCGCAAACCAAAAAAGATGCCGTGCGAGATTTGCACGCGGCCGTTGGCCCGGAAGCAGACGGCTTGGCCATGAAAATTGAGCGCGCGCCAACGGCTGAGGATCTGACGCCATTGCTGGAGATTGCGCACAAAACGATCGGCAACGCGCGCGGAGCCGACATCGCGCAATCATTCCATGACAAATTCTTGGCACGCTCGCTGGCAAGTCGCATGGACGACACCCAGCAAGGGCTGTCAGGCATGTCAGCGCACGACGAGATGCACTCGCGCAGCATGCGGGTTGGTGCCAAGCCGCAGGCGCCACTGGCCAACGGCCTTTGGCCAGAAGTGCCCAACGCTTCTCGCACGCCGATTGATCGCATCAAAAAAGACGCAGTGCGCGACTTGCTTAACCAAATCGGCCCCGTGATCGAAGGTTTGGCCATGAAGATAGAGCGCGCAAGGTCGCGCGAAGAGCTCAAGCCCTTGCTTGAAATTGGCTACAAGAATCTCGCCAATGCACGCGGTCCAGCCATGGCCAACGAGTTTTACGCGCGGTACATCGAAGGGTTGATGGTTTAACGTTCGGGCTCGGCCAGCGAAGGCAGTGCATCCAGCAGCAAGTCCACAAACGTTTCGGCGTCTTGGTGGATAAGAATCCGCACCGGAAGGTAGCGAAGCGAGGGCGCAAACCAAGCCTGTGCCGTCAACTCACCCTGACGAGGCGACTCCCGCCTTGGTTTCACGTGGAAAGCCTTGATGCTTCCCACCGAAGTTTGCAGGGTCTCCTCCCCCACCACGTCGTAGATCCAGTTGTCAACACGCCGCGGCAGCGCCACCGGAATGGTCACCGACGCTCCGGCCTTCAGCAACGCGGGGTTGAGGGTGAACATGAAGCTCATTTGCACAAACTGACTGGCTGAGTCTTGCACCCCTGGGAGCGTGGGCCGCTCCGTCCCGTTGGCCAACACCACGCGTTGGTCGTCCATTTGCAACCCGTTGCGCCGCGTCGAAAAACCCACCCGCGTCTCTTCGTGGTAGCGACGTGGCACCAACCCACGCACCCCCAAATCGCCCTCGCTGGTCATGCGTCGGGCCATGATTGGCGCAAACGACGGTCCGATGGCCACGTCCATGTGCACTTGGTAGCGCTCTGCGTTGCGAAGCCACTGCACCCGAGCACTGCCTTCAATTTCACCACGGTAGTTACCGTTTAATGTGTACGTTAGGCGCGTCGAGGGTGGCCACTGAAACGGTTTGGCGTCGGCACTTGCCGAGGCACTGTTGGCAGAACCCGGCGTGTCGGGCACGCTGGGCAAAAGGGCAGCCGAAGTTTCTGCAGCCCCGCGCTCCACTTCAGCAACGGTCACACCAAGCACCTGCGCAGCGGGCGCCGGGTCTGCGGCGTCGGCTTGCAATGTGGGTGGTGGCGATGGCGTCTGCAGATCGACGGTTGACGCGGGCGCGACCCTTGGGGCCGCCGTCTCACTGGCGCGTGAGGCCACTGCCGCAGCCACGCGTTTTGGCTTGCGTGGCGGCGCCGATGCGGCCGACGGTGCAGCAACGCTTACGGCCCTTGAGGGCACGGCGGGCACGGGTACAACAAGCGGCGCCAAAGGCATGGGAGTTTGAGCCTGCAGCTCGCGCACAAAGGCCACGTCCATGCGCTTGATGTCGGGACTTGCTTCTGCATCATCACCACTGGGAAGGCGTTGAGCCACCTCGTCCACCAACCACAAGTGCACCACCACCACGCCGAGCATCAAAGCCCAACGTGCCACGCGGCGACGGTTGTTGCGCACCGGGACGCCTGGCTTTTGTCTAAGCGAGCCAGCGCTGGCGACGGCGCAAGGTGGCCGCGTCGCGCCGCAACGACAGGGCAAGCACGTGTTGTGGGGTCTTGTCGACGGGTGCACGCACGCAAACGGTTTGCAAGCGCTGTTGACGCACAACAGTCAGTGTCAGGTCAGACCCCGGTTGCCACCAACCCAGAGCGTCATCGAGCTTGCGCAAGCGCCAACCATCGACGGCCAATATTTCGTCACCCGCTGCCAGACCGGCTCGCGCTGCCACACCGCCTGCCAGAACCACCTTGATTTGAACGCCCGTCACCAGCCCCTCGTGCACGCGCAGCCCCAACAGCGCCGCCAACGCGGGCACCGCATCGGACGACGCGGAAATCCCCATGTGGCTCAAGAGTTTGAGCCACGGCGCATCGGCTGTGCCGTGTACCCATTGGGCGATCTCACGCGTCATCGAACGCCCCGCCATGGCTTGCAGCGCTTGCAGGATCAACGCTTCGTTGACTGCACCCACCGTGCTGGCATCGCCGCCGTGCAAACGCACGGCGGCTTGCCAAAGCCACCGCATCACGTCGTCAAGGTTGCTGGAGCCCTCGTGGCGAAGCGTCAAGTCAAGCGCCAGTGCCACCAGAGCCCCTTTGGCGTAGTAGCTGACAGTGGCATTGGGGGTGTTTTCGTCGGCGCGGTAGTACTTGGTCCAGGCATCAAAGCTGGCTTGCGCCACGCTTTGCACCGCGCGCCCTGGTGTCGCCAGCACCGTGTTGATTTGCTTGCCCAGCAGCTTCAAGTACTGCGCATCGTCGATCAAGCCACTGCGCCGCAGCAACAAGTCATCGTAGTAAGAGGTAATGCCCTCAAAGAACCAGAGCAAGGCGGTGGTGTTTTCGCGCGTGTAGTCGATGCGGCACAACTCGGCAGGCTTGAGTCGCTTCACGTTCCAGGTGTGAAAGTACTCGTGGCTGATCAACCCGAGCAAGGTGATGTACCCGTCACCCATGGCCTTGGGGGCGCTGCGAACGGGCAAGTCGCGCCGCGCGGCAATGAGCGCGGTGCTGGCCCGGTGCTCCAACCCACCGTAGCCGTCGTCAACCGCGTTCAGCATGAAGACGTAACGGTCAAATGGCACGTCCCGGCGCTGGGCGCGGCCACCGTCTTTGCCGTGCCAAAAGTCCAGCTGCGTTTCGCAAATGCGCTGGCTGTCGCGCAGCAACCGATCGCCATCCATGGTGGTCCAGGCGCCTGCCACCACCAGTTGGTGCGGCACGCCTCGGGCCACAAAGTCACCGCGCCAAAATGTGCCCAACTCGAACGGGTGATCGACCACCTCGTCGTAGTTGGCGGCTGCAAACTGCTTGCTGGACGCGGCGGGCATGGCTGTGGCAACGCGCCACCCGCGCGGCAGCTTGCCAATCGCCACCGTGTGACGTGTGTCCTCGTGGCCATGCACGCGCAGAAACAGGCTGGTACCGTTGAAGAAGCCGCGCGCATCGTCCAAAAAGGCGGCGCGCACTGATGGGTCAAAAGCATAGACCTCGTAGTGCAAAGTCAGCGCACCCCGAGGTGGTTTGGCGCCCGTGGCGTCGATGCGCCACGTGGTTTTGTCCAGTGCTTCCACGCCGAGTGGTCGGGTTCCCACTTTTGCTTGAAGGCCCTGCAAATGGCGGGCAAACTCGCGCACCATGTAACTGCCCGGAATCCAGACCGGCAAACTGACCGTGAGGGGAAAAGTCGGTTTCCCAACCGTCAACGTGACGCGGTAGCGATGAGCGTGGGCGTCGGCGATGTCAACGCGGTATGCGATCACGACTTGCTTTTGGCCTTGGGTTTGGCCACCGCCTCGGCCAGGCCCCGTTCGATATCCGCTGCCGACAACGCACCCGGAACGCGTCGACCGTCTTCAAACAGGATCGCTGGGGTGCCCGTGATGCGGTACTTTTGGCCAAAGGCCACATTGCGTTCAACCGCTGCACTGTCGCATTTGCCCATGGCCCGAGGCGGCACCTTGTCGTCGATCATCCAGGCACGCCACGTGGCCATGGCATCTTTGGTGCACCAGATGTCGTTTGACTTGACGGTGGAGTCTTCGCCCAGGATGGGGTACAAAAAGGTGTAGATGGTGACGTCTTTGACGCCCAACAAATCGCGCTCAAAACGCTTGCAATAACCACAATTGGGGTCGGCAAAAACGGCCATCTTGCGTGAACCGTTGCCCTGCTTCACCACCATGGCATCTTTTATCGGCAGTGTTTTGAACTCGACGGCCGTGAGTTTTTCAACGCGCTTCTCAGTCAGATTGGTGCGGGTCTTGGTGTCGATCAAAGCGCCTTGGATCAGGTGGTCGCCTTCGGCGTCGGTGTACAGCACGTCCATGCCCAGGCGCAGCTCCCAGACGCCGGGGATGGCTGTCTTGCTCACCTCGTCAATTTTGGGAAAATTGGGCAGCCGCGCAGCAATGTTCTTGCGAATGGCCGCTTCATTGGCCTGCACCGCGCCCGCCAACGTGATCACCCCGATCGCCACCGTCGGCCCAACCCATCGAATCCAAGTTTTCATGTTCTCAATTGCTTTCTCTGCCTGACGCCAAAGCGCGCCGTCGACGCTTATATGGCCTCGCGCGCGAGCCACCGCTTCAGCGGGGCCCATTGTTCTACAAGACCCAATCCGCGGTTGCGAAGTTCCCCCGCCAGCGCCGAGGGGTGGGAAAACAATTGTTGCAGCCCATCGGTGGCCAAGGTCATGGCCTCCAATGGCAAAACCCGCTTGCGCGCGTAACGCGACAACAGCCGCAGCTCGCCAACACCTCGCCACGCCTCTTTGGCGGCGATCACGTCCACCAGGGCTTGCACATCACCCAAGCCCAAATTCAGACCCTGCCCTGCGAGTGGGTGCACCATGTGGGCGGCATCACCCAGCAAGACCCACCCGGGACCCACCACGCGCTCGGCATGGGCAACGGCCAGCGGCCATGCCGAGCGCGTCGATGCGAGTTTGAGCTTGCCCACGCCGTTGACGCTCGAACCCGCGTCACCCACGGCGTCGTTCAGGGCCATTTCAAAGTCAACGGTGGCCATGGCCATCAGCGCCTTGGCACGCGAGGAACTTACCGACCACACCAGCCCATAGCTGCGTTGGGGTGCTGGCTGGTCAAAGGGCAACAAAGCCAAGATGTCGGGGGCCAAGAACCATTGCCGGGCCGTGTGTTGATGCGCCGTGTCCGCCACCAAGCGCGCGGCCACCGCATGCTGCCCGTAGGGCTGGTGCAGCCAAGGTACGCCCAACGCGTGGCGCGACGGCGAGGCGCTGCCTTCGGCCACGGCCAACAAGGCAGCCGCCACAGGCCCGGCGTTTTGACTGGCGCGCTCCAGGCCAGAGGCAGCGTCCTTCAACCTATGCTCCACCACCTGCGCCAAAACGTGCTCTAAAGCCGCTGCATCAACGATCCAACCCAGCTCGGATTCGCGCTGTTGCCAAGCAGAAAAATTCAAGGTTTGGCGCCGGGTGTCGCCTTGCACGCGCATGTCGTGGATGGCGGTGCGAGCGCTGGCCGGCAGTTGCGACCAAACACCCAGGCTCTGCAGCAGCGCGACGGAGTGGCGGTTGAGCGCGAAGGTGCGCACATCTTCACCACGAGCAGGCGCCGTGCCCGCATCTTGCAACACGACACGCAAGCCCATCGGCACCAGAGCCAAAGCCAAAGCGTGCGCCACGATGCCCGAGCCGCGGACGCAAACGTCGCAGCTTGGCAATGGGGCCGCTTGCGCGGGGGGTTGCAGGTCAGACAGGGTCGACATCCCCCGATTTTAGGCGCGCGAGGCCCATCAATGAACCGCCCCTAGAATCTAGGTTTGCTTGGATGTGAGCCACCATGAGTCTTCGCTGCGGCATTGTTGGGCTGCCCAATGTGGGCAAGTCAACCCTTTTCAACGCGCTCACCAAAGCTGGGATTGCCGCCGAGAACTACCCTTTTTGCACGATTGAGCCCAATGTCGGCATCGTCGAGGTACCCGACCCTCGCTTGCAAAAACTGGCAGCCATCGTCAAACCCGAAAAAGTGGTGCCGGCGATTGTCGAGTTTGTCGACATTGCTGGCCTCGTGGCTGGTGCCTCGAAAGGCGAAGGCCTGGGCAACCAGTTTTTGAGCCATATCCGCGAAACCGATGCGCTGGTCAACGTGGTGCGCTGCTTTGACGACGACAACGTGATTCACGTGGCGGGCAAAGTTGACCCGATCTCGGACATCGAAGTCATTCAAACCGAGTTGTGCCTAGCCGACTTGTCCACCGTTGAAAAAAGCATCGTGCGCTACAACAAGGTGGCGCGCTCGGGCGGCGACAAAGAGGCGCAGCGTCTGGTCGATGTGCTCAAGAAGTGCGACGAGGCCCTCAACCAGGGCAAACCCGTTCGCAGCATCGCCTTCAGCAAAGAAGAGCAGGCGGTGCTCAAGCCGCTGTGTCTCATCACGGCCAAGCCTGCCATGTTTGTGGCCAACGTGGCTGAAGACGGTTTTGCCAACAACCCCTACCTCGACAAGCTGCGGGCTTACGCCGAAACGCAAAAGGCGCCTGTGGTGCCCATCTGCGCCCGCATCGAGTCCGAGCTGTCGGAGATGAGCGATGAAGACCGCAACGAGTTTTTGAAAGAGATGGGCCTTGACGAGCCGGGGCTGTCACGCCTGATTCGCGCTGGCTTCTCGCTTTTGGGCCTGCAAACCTACTTCACAGCGGGTGTCAAAGAGGTGCGCGCCTGGACCATCCACAAGGGTGACACCGCGCCGCAAGCCGCCGCCGCCATCCACACTGACTTTGAAAAAGGTTTCATCCGCGCCCAAACCATCCCTTTTGACGACTTTGTGAACTTCAAAGGTGAACAAGGTGCGAAGGACGCCGGCAAGATGCGCGCTGAAGGCAAGGAATACATCGTCAAAGACGGTGACGTGCTGCACTTCTTGTTCAACGTCTAGCCGTTCGCAAACTGCCCGCGCGGGCATGCACTGTTACCACCGTACCGGGCCCGCATACCCCGTCATCTCGAGGTAACCCCAACCCAGTCGTGCGCCATCGGCCCCGTGCAGACTGGACAACCCCTCCCAATACACCGTGCCGGTGGTGGCCGTCGAATCAAGCTCCTGGGCGTCAAGTGCACTTCGCAACTCGAACTGCCCAGCGGGGCACGTTAACCCCCATTGCACCGGGTACACCGCGGCGGTGGCGGGGCTGCGCCAGGTGCGGCCCGGGGCGAGCTTCACGTCGGTGGCGCCAAAAATTTGCGTCTTGCCATCAGCGCGACGGAAACTCCCACCCGCCCAGAGCACCGAACCATCGCGGCGGCGCAGCGCAAACGCTGTCAGCGCACTGCCATCATCCAGGTTGATGCCCATCCAGTCCCACCCCATGGCTTGCGGATGCAGCAGCGTGTCGCTCCACTCATGGTCCAACCATGCGCGGCCTTGCAGTGCTTGGGGGCGCCCCTGCCATTGCAGCTCGGCGGTTACGGCCAACTGCGGTTCGGTGTAGTAGTGGCTGGCTTGATCGGCCGCTGGGCCTTTTTGAGAGAATCCTTTGTCGCCTTGCAACAGCACGCCCTGCGTGGGTTGCAGGGCCATCACCAACGACCAATCTGGGGCCTCCACGCGGGCTTGCCACGGCGCTGCAGCTGATTCGTTGGCGCGCCTGATGTGCCACGCACCGATGGCAACGTCGGCGCCGCCCACGGTGGCGCGGTCCCGTCGCGAGGGCTGGTTGTCACCAGCCCAGCGCGCCAGGCGCTGGGCATGCTGATGGGTTTGTCGTTTGACATCGGTCAGCGCGGCATGCCCCATCAACACGTGACGTGCCGCAAAACGGCTCTCAATCCCTTCGGCCAAACCGGTCCGTCGGCGAAAGAACGTGACTTGAAAACCGTGACTCGGCTGCGAGAGCTCCGCGCCTAACCATCCAGTAACATACCACCACTCGATGCGGCTGTCGACGTGCGCACCGTGATCGTGCGGGAAGGTGATGGCTCGACCGCGTCGCACCGTGTCAACCGGGGCGGTTGCCAGCGCTGCGCTGGCCGGCGCTGCGGCAACACGCGACGCCGCAGCCATCGCCGCAAGCGCCCCCAACACATCGCGGCGGCTTCGCATCACCAATCCTCCTTCACCGCGCGGGTGGCATCGCGCGTGGCGGCAGCCCTTGCGCACTGACCAATGCGGTGAACACCCCGCTGGCCAAAACGGCGCCCACCAACGCTGCCAGCTGCGTCCAAGGAATCGTCAGTCGGCATGGTCCAGTGAAAGCTTTGCGGGTTGACCACATGAACCAAGATGGCACCAATGGCCAGACCCAATGCAACGCCCACGACCACCCCCGCCAACAACCACGCGGCGGTCTCCAACGCCACCAGCGTGAACACCTGCCGCCTCACCAACCCCAAGTGTGTCAACAAACCAAACTCTTTGCGCCGCGCCAGCACCTGCGCCGACAACCCCGCTGCCATCCCCAGCAGACCGATCACGATGGCCACGCCTTGCAGGTAACTCGTCACCGCAAAACTTCGATCAAAAATCATGCAGCGAAAGGCGCCGCAGATCGGCTGCCGAGGCAAATTCAACCATCGACGGGTCGCCTGCCAGTGCCCGCAATCCATTTTGCACGTTGGCCACAGCGGCACCGGGCTGCAGCCAAAGTGACATCTCGTTGAGCCGCGTGTCACCTGTGATTCGACGGTAGGATTCCAGATCCATCACCACGGCGCCGAACTGGCGGGCAAAATCACGCCACACGCCCAGCACACGCACCTGCACGGCCGAGGTACCGTCCTGCGCGGCAAGCGGCAGCACCAGGGTCGACCCGGTTTGCGCGCCATACAGAGTCACCATGGCTTCACTGACGTAAACACCGACCTCGCCGCTGCGCGCCGCAACAGGCGGGGCCACCATCGGCAACCGACTGGCGGGGTCAGCCACGTCGTCAAGGCGCCTGGCGATCAAAGCCACCGACGGCCGATCGGGCGCCAGCGACAAGGCACGCTGACGCGACACATCCACCGCACGAACACCGGCCACCAGCGCCGCCTGTTGTTCAAAGCCGGGCAACAACCACGCTTGGTCGGCAGCCGCGCTGCTGCCCGCCGTTCGCAAGTACAAGTCGGCGGGCAACACTTGGTCCAGCCACGTGGTGACACCGTTGCGAAAGCTCGCGACCATCACCGTCAGTGCCACCGAGAGCGCCAAGCTTGCAACCACCCCCGCCACCACCGCGGTGGCCGTGCGGCGATGAAAGTGCGCCCGGCGCAGCGCCAAGAGGCCCACGGCTGATGCGTGCGGCGTCGGCATCACCGCCAACAACGCATGCACCACCCAAGGCACCAGCGCCACGCCCCCAAACAACAACGCCGCTACCGACGCGTAAGCAGCAATGGGCACACCTGACACCGCCGGTACCAGCGCCAACACAACGGCCGACCCAAGCAGTGCGAGGGGCCACGCGGGTGATGGCAGATCGGAGCTCAGGCTGCCCAAGCCCTTGAGCGCTTGGGCGGGGCGCAGGGCCTGCGCGTGCCTGGCGGGCACCCACCCGCCAACGAGTGCCGCCGCCATCCCCAACAGGGCCATCGCCACCGCAGCCAGCGGATCGATTCGCAGCAACGGCGTAACACCCGGAAAGTACCCTCCCCCAAATCACCCCCCAATCGACTCAAGGCCCACGACGCCATCGCAGCGCCCATCAGCAACCCGAGGATGCTGCCGGCCAATCCCAACCAAGCGCACTCGCGCAGCACCAGTTGGCGCCGCTGGGCCGCCGTCAGGCCCAACACCCCCAGCAGCGCAAACGCTGGCGTGCGCTGCGCCACGGCCAACGCCACCACCGAATACGCCATGAAGGCCCCCACAAACAAGGCCACCAGCGCCAACACCATCAAGTTGACGCGGTAGGCCCGCGACAGGTTGGAGACACGTTGCGTGCTGTCATCGGCCGTACTCCATTGCGCCCCAGGGGGCACGGCGACCTTCACCGACTGAAGCGTCGCCCCCGCCGCCAGTCGAACGTCAATGCGTGACAAGCGGCCGTGCCACCCAAAGGCAGATTGCGCAGCAGCGAGATCGATCACTGCCAGCGGCCCGCCCCCAGCCGCCACGTCGCCAGCCACTTTCAGCAAAACCCAGTGGGCACCCGACTGCAACGCCACCGTGTCACCGCCCTTAACCGCCAAGGCAGTGCGGGCAGCCGCGTTCAGAAATACAAGCCGAGGGTCGAGCATCGACAAGCCGTCCCCGTCACTGACGCGGGGCACCAACGCGGGTGCCACAGGCGCCCATGGCCAAGGCGTCCACGCCCACCACACGGATGGCCAAACGCTGCCCTGCCTCGGGACGATCCTTAGATGACGGCCCTGTCGCCGCACGCGCGTAAGTGTCAATCTCGATAACCCCGGCCGCGTGGGTCACAGCCGGGTCACCCGCAATGGTGTCCAACCACGCCTCGACCAACCCCGCGTCGTTGCCACGCGGTCCGCGCAGCACGGCGTCCGGCTCGCCTTGCGTGGCACGCACGGCAGCAGAAAACTCGGCCAACGCCGACGCATTGATCAAGTGCACCGACCACGCCAAGGCCACGCCAAGGGCCAAGGCCAACACGATCACCGCGTACCGCCAAGGGTGCGCCAGACCCTCGCGCCACGAAAGCAAGGCAAGTGACGCGCTGCTCATCGCCGGCTCGATGCCGTTGCTGGTGAGCCGCAACACCCTGTCGGCACGGCTGGCTGCTGCGCGCGAATGCGTTACCAACAGGCAGGCCGTTCGATGCTCTCGCGACTGCGCCGCCAACACGGCCAAAACGCGTTCTGCGGTTTCGGGGTCGAGGTTGCCCGTGGGCTCGTCGGCCAACACAAACGACGGCCGATGCACCAAAGCGCGCGCGATGGCCACGCGTTGCAACTGCCCACCCGACAATTGGGCCGGCATGCGCGAGTGCAGCCCTTCCAGCCCCACCGCCTCCAGCAACGAAGCCAGCCGATCGGCGTCAAGCTTTCCAAGCAGGCGCTGCGGCAACTCGACGTTTTGCGCCACATTCAAGTGAGGCAACACGTGAAAGGCCTGAAACACAAAGCCAAAGTGCTTGCGCCTCAGAAGTGCGCGTTCATCGTCGGTTAGGGTGGTGACGTCAACCGCAGGGCCGGTGCCCACGTCAAGCCAAACGTGGCCGGCATCGGCGTCGTCCAACCCCGCGATGCAGTTAAGCAGTGTGGACTTGCCCACGCCCGACTCACCCACCAGCGCTACAAACTCACCCGGGGCGAGCTGCAGTGAAGCGTTGTTGAAAACGGAGGTGCTGCCGTACGCTTTGCGAAGCCCTTCAATGCGCATCGGCTGCATGGCGGGTTGGATGTGTTTGATTCAAAGCAGACAAAACAGGGTTTTTTCGTAGCACAGCGCTTTACTCTATCAGTCACTTTCTCAAGGCGCGCTCGTCGTGGGCCATACCCGATTGATGCAAGGGTTGCAGGCAAAGCGACAATGCTGATGGTCTGCAGGGGTTGCAAGACCCAACGCTCCGACACCCCAACCTGTTCAAGCCGCATCCGAGGCCACCGTCATGTCAATCTTCACCCAAACCATCCTCTACACCGCCGAAGACGGCCGCGCCAAGTTTCGCGAAACATCGGTGGAGCTGACCGAGGGCAAGCCCCAGGCTCGGTTGTCGCCACCGATGCCCAGCAGCGCCCTCCAGTGGCGCGAAAGCCCCGTCGGTTTTCGCAGCGATTTTCACTGCACCGAAACGCCTCAATGGGTCTTCATCTTGCGTGGCCACATGGAAATTGGGCTGCAAGACGGCACGTCGCGCGTGTTTGGCCCAGGGCAGCACTTTTACTCCGATGATCGCCTGCCCCCCAACAGCACCTTCGACGCCCGCGTGCATGGCCACTGGAGCCGCCAGGTGGGGCCCGAGCCCCTGGTGACGGCCTTTGTGCGCAGCTGATTCGTCGCGCCAAAGCGTCGACACCCCGCTTTCGGGTCGAATTGGTGCAACGTTTTAAGTCAGCGTTGGCCGCAATCGGGTAGATTGCAAGCCGCATCGCAACAACAAGGGGTTAACCCATGGCAACTCAAATTCAAAAACCCACCGGCGCTTTTGTGGCCGCAGCCTGGGCGGCACTTTTCATTGGTGCAGCGGTTTACGTGGGCGGCCTGTGGCGTGCCAACATGCAGCTCAACGAGAAAGGCTATTACCTAACGATTTTGCTGTACGGCTTGTTTGCAGCCGTTTCGCTGCAAAAGTCAGTGCGCGACCGCATGGAAGGCATCCCTGTTTCGAGCCTTTACTACAACCTTTGCTGGGCTTCCATCGCCATCACGCTCACCTTGCTTACGGTGGGTTTGTGGAACGCCACGCTGATTCCCAGCGAAAAAGGCTTTTACGCCATGGCGTTTTTGCTCGCACTCTTTGGTGCCGTCACCGTGCAAAAGAACGTGCGCGACGTTGCATTGGCAGACCGGGGACAAGTTCGCCGTGAAGGGCGCGACGAGTAACGATGCAAGGCGTTACGTCTTGAAAAACGCCATAGATTCGTTTGAACCGATGGCGCTCCGGCTCTCGGGCATCGTTTACGGCGCCTTGTTGAATCACCGAGCGCAACTCGATGCGCTGGGTGATGCAGCCCATCGCCCGCCCCACAACACCCCGCCACGCGCGCCGGTGTTGGCGGTCAAGCCCCGGCACACCTTGGTGTCACAAGGTGCGCTGGTGGCTGTGCCCAAAGGCATCGATGCACTCGAGGTGGGGGCGACGCTTGGCATGGTGATCGGGCGCACCGCGTGTCGCGTGCCGATGCAAGGCGCGATGGCCTTTGTTGCCGGCTACACCGTGGCGCTCGAAATCGGCATGGCAGTGCCCAGCCACTACCGGCCATCTGCGCGGTTCAAGTCGCGGGATGGGTTTTGCCCCATCAGCACCACCTTGGTTGACGCATCAAACGTGCACGACCCCGATCAATTGAGCGCGCAGGTGCTGATTGACGGGGTCGCTGCGCAATCCACCAGCACCGACAACCGCGCACGCAATGTGGCCCAATTGCTTGTGGACGTCACCGCCTTCATGACCTTGCAAACCGGTGATGTTCTGTTGCTCGGTGCCTCGGCCAACCCCGCGCTGGCGCGCGCAGGGCAGCGGGTTGAAGCGCGCATCGATGGCGTGGGGGCCATTGCCGTGCAACTCATCGCCGAGCCGGTGTCGCCATGAAGCGCGCCCGTGTTGCCTACGCTGGTGCCATCCACACCGCATACCCGCATGCCGAGGGCATTTGCCTTGCTGACGGCCGTGTGTTGCCCGAAGACGCCGTGGTCTGGTTGCCGCCCTGGCAGGTGGGCACCATCATTGCCTTGGGCTTGAACTACGCTGACCACGTCAAAGAATTGTCCAAAGAGCTAACCGTCAGCAGCAACGACGAGCCTCTGGTTTTTTTCAAAGGCCCGGGCTCGCTGATGGGCCACCGCGGAGAAACCCAAAGGCCCGCCGACGTCACCTTCATGCACTACGAGTGCGAGCTGGCGGTGGTGATTGGCGCCACCGCCCGAAAGGTGCCACGCGCCAACGCCATGCAGCATGTGGCCGGTTACAGCGTATGCAACGACTACGCCTTTCGCGACTACCTTGAGAACTGGTACCGCCCCAACCTGCGCGTCAAAAACCGCGATGGCGCCACGGCGCTGGGGCCCTGGTTTGTTGATGCCGCTGACGTGCCCGACCCCCACGCCCTCACCTTGCGCACACTGGTTAACGGCAAGGTCACGCAGCTGGGCAGCACCGCGCACATGATTCACAAAGTGCCTGACTTGATCGAATACCTGAGCGAGTTCATGACACTGCAAGCAGGCGACGTCATCTTGACGGGCACCCCCGATGGCGTGGTCAACGTCAACGTGGGTGACCGTGTGGTGACCGAGATTGACGGAATCGGCAGCTTGGTGAACACCATCGTGGATGCGTACCCCCCCGAGCGGTAGGATCGCACCATGCAACGCATTGACCACCTGATCAACGGCAAGCGCCAGGGCAGCAGCCAAACCTTTGAAACCGTCAACCCAGCCACCCAAGAGGTGCTGGCTGAAGTGGCCGCTGGGGGCGCTCAAGAAATAAACGCTGCCGTGGAAGCAGCCAAAGCGGCTTTCCCCAAATGGGCGGGCCTGGCCGCCACCGAGCGCGCCAAGTTGATGCGCAAGTTGGGTGATTTGATCGCCGCCAACGTGCCCGAGATTGCACGCACCGAGACCATGGACTGCGGCCAGGTGATTGCCCAAACTGGCAAGCAACTGATACCGCGTGCGGCCGACAACTTTTACTACTTTGCCGAGATGTGCACGCGTGTCAACGGCGACACCTACCCCACGCCCACGCACCTCAACTACACGCTTTTTCACCCGGTGGGTGTGTGTGCCCTCATCAGCCCGTGGAACGTGCCCTTCATGACTTCCACCTGGAAGGTCGCCCCCTGCCTCGCCTTCGGCAACACGGCAGTGCTCAAGATGAGCGAACTGTCACCCCTCACCGCCGCGCGCTTGGGCGAGCTGGCGATGGAGGCTGGCATTCCCGCTGGGGTGCTGAACGTGGTGCACGGTTTGGGCAAAGACGCGGGCGAGCCCTTGTGTGCGCACCCCGACGTGCGGGCCATCTCGTTCACGGGCTCCACCGCCACGGGCAATCGCATCGTGCAATCGGCAGGTCTCAAGAAGTTCAGCATGGAGCTGGGGGGCAAAAGCCCGTTTGTGGTGTTCGATGACGCCGACCTGGATCGCGCACTGGACGCTGCGGTGTTCATGATCTTCAGCAACAACGGCGAGCGCTGCACCGCCGGCAGCCGCATCTTGATTCAAAGAAGCATTTACGCAGGCTTTGTGGCCAAGTTTGTGGAACGCGCCAAGCGCATCGTGGTGGGCGACCCGATGGACGAAAAAACCATCGTCGGCCCCCTGATCAGCCAAGCCCATCTGGCCAAAGTGCGAAGCTACATCGAGCTTGGCACCCAAGAAGGCGCCACGATGTTGTGCGGGGGCGTGGATGCTCCCGACGTGTCGGCGGCCATGCGGCGAGGCAACTTCGTCAAACCCACGGTGTTTGCCGACGTCAACAACCGCATGAAGATTGCCCAAGACGAAATCTTTGGCCCTGTGGCCTGCCTGATTCCATTCGATGATGAAGCTGACGCCATCCGCCAGGCCAACGACATCCCCTACGGTTTGTCGAGTTATGTCTTCAGCGAAAACATCGGCCGCGCCATGCGCACCGCCGCCGCGATCGAGGCCGGCATGTGCTTTGTCAACAGCCAAAACGTGCGCGACTTGCGCCAACCCTTCGGTGGCACCAAAGCCAGTGGCACCGGGCGCGAAGGTGGCACCTGGAGCTACGAGGTTTTCTTGGAGCCCAAAAACGTTGCCGTCTCGTTGGGCTCGCATCACATCCCCCATTGGGGCACCCCTTAACGTCACTGGGTTTACAAAGGTCACCATGGGCCGCCTTGCACTTGCCGCCAAAATCACCCATGTGCCGTCGATGTACCTCAGCGAGCTTGAGGGCGAGCGAAAAGGCTCGCGCCAAGATGCCATCGACGGGCACCTCGAAATTGACCGCCGCTGCCGCGCGCTCGGGGTGGACACCATCGTGGTTTTTGATACTCATTGGCTCGTCAATGCCAACTACCACATCAACTGCGCGCCGCACTTCAAGGGCAGCTACACCAGCAACGAGCTGCCGCACTTCATCAGCAACATGGATTTTGAGTTTGCGGGTAACCCCGAACTCGGCAAGCTGCTGGCCACCACGTGCAACAGCATGGGCGTTGAAACGCTGGCACACGACGCCACCACGCTGGGGCCCGAGTACGGCACCTTGGTGCCCATGCGCTACATGAACGCCGACCAACACTACCGCGTCGTGTCGGTGTCGGCATTGTGCATGGCGCATTACTTGAACGACAGTGCGCGCCTGGGCTGGGCCATTCGCCGTGCCATTGAGGATCACTACGACGGCACGGTGGCTATTTTTGCCAGTGGCTCGTTGTCGCATCGCTTTGCACAAAACGGGCTCGCACCCGAATTTGCATTCAAAGTTTGGAGCCCGTTTTTAGAAACACTCGACCACGAGGTGGTGCGCATGTGGCAGCGAGGCGAGTGGAAGGCCTTTTGCGAGATGCTGCCCGAGTACGCCAGCAAGGGGCACGGCGAGGGTTTTATGCACGACACTGCGATGCTGTTGGGCGCGCTTGGATGGTCGGGCTACGACGGGCAAGCCGAAGTCATCACGCCCTACTTTGGCGCTTCGGGCACAGGCCAAATCAACGTGGTGATGCCCATAACACCACAATCGGGATCGCATATTCCGCCGGCGGTGGCCTCGTCGGCAGCCGGCTACACCAGCATTGCCACCAGGCTCTAAACCCCATGCCGCACGTCGTCATTTTTTACACCGCCAACCTGGAGCCCGACATCAACATGACGGCGCTGTGCCGCAAGCTGGCCGACGCCATGCTGCTGGTCAAAGATGAGCATGGTGCGCAGGTGTTCCCCACGGGCGGCACGCGCGTGTTTGCCTACCCGGCGCAGCACTTTGCCGTGGCCGATGGCTCGGGTGACCATGCCTTTTGTTATTTCAACCTGCGCATGGCCAAGGGCCGCAGCGCCGCGACCCACTTGGCGGCCGGGCAGGCCGTCACCGACGCAGCACGCGCGTATCTGGCACCCGTGCTTGCCAAGCGGCCGGTGGGTTTGACGTTGCAAGTCGACGAAGGGCACGAGGTGTTTGACGCCAAGTTTGGCAATTTGCACCCCCTGTTTGCCAAGCCCTGAACGCACGACAACTCAAACATGCTCGACGCCCAAACCATCAACGCATTGGCCAAGCAACTTTACGACGCGCGCAAAACGCGCACGCAGGTTCGGCACTTTTCCAAGCAGCACCCCCAGATGACGATTGACGATGGCTACGCCATCCAGCGCGCTTGGGTCGCCCTCGAGTTGGCCGATGGGCGCAGCATCAAAGGACGCAAGATAGGTTTGACGTCACGCGCCATGCAAATGGCCAGCCAGATCACCGAGCCCGACTACGCACCGCTGATGGACGACATGTTCTTCCAGCCCGGCAACATCCCCACCCACCGCTTCATTGCACCACGCCTGGAGGTGGAGCTGGCCTTTGTCTTGAAGCGCGACCTGAAAGGCCCCAACGTCACGCTCGACGACGTGATGGCGGCCACCGATCACGTCATGCCGGCCCTCGAAATCATCGACGCACGCATCGAGCAATTTGACCGCGATACCCAAGCCATGCGCAAGGTGTTCGACACCATCAGCGACTTTGCGGCCAACGCCGGCATCGTGCTTGGCAGCCAAACCGCACTCCCCACCGATATTGATTTGCGCTGGGTGGGCGCGATCCTTACCAAAAACGGTGTGGTCGAAGAAACCGGGCTTGCCGCTGGCGTTCTCGGCCACCCGGCCCACGGCGTGGCGTGGCTGGCCAACAAGCTCGCGCCCCATGGCGAGCAACTGCTGGCGGGTGACGTGGTGCTGGCAGGCTCGTTCACGCGGCCCACCACGGCGGTGGTGGGGGACGTGTTTCATGTTGACTATGGTGCGCTGGGGGTCATTGACTGCCGGTTTGTGTGAGGCTTTGTGCTTCGTCAGCTCACCCTTGTTGTTTGGTCACACCTGGCTTGCACGCCACTTTGCCTTTGACTTTGCCTTTGCCTCGTTGGCGCATGGCCGTCGGCGGCGGGTACGTGTTGGATCGACTGTCCCCCGCTTCAGTCCGCCTTCGCGGCCTGCGCTCCTCCTTGATGTCGACCCAACACGCACCCACCACCAACGCCCTGGTGAGGCTGGGTGATGTGCCACGGGGCTCTGGCGCAACGAGTTTCCAATTGCCAGAGAGAGGTCGCCCTCAAGCCGACTACACCACGCAAAGAGCGCCACGCAAAGCACCAAGGGCAAGCAGCGCGATGCCCGCAAGGACGGTGACGGTGGGTGCGTGTTGGGTCGACATAAAGACACCGTTGTCCGTGTCAAGTCCTTTCAGGCTGTTTGTGAGTTGGATCGAAGGGTTTGTTGGAGCGCAGCACGCCGAAGGCGATGGCCAGGAGCTTGTGCATGCAGGCCTCGACCACGAGCTTGCCAGGTTTGTTCTGTGCCTTCATGCGCTGCCAGAACGGTGCCACCAATGGGTTGTGCTTGCCTGCGACCATTGCAGGGAAGTAAAGCGCCTGCTTGATCTCCTTGCGCCCCATCGGGTGCGTGCCCCGTCGCTTGTCCAGCGAGCTGCCTGATTGCCGAATGCAGGGCGACAGCTTCGCGTACGCCACCAGCGCCTTCACGCTCTTGAAGCGCGCCGGGTCGCCGATGTAGGCCAACAGCGTGGGGATCGTCTTGTCCCCGAGGCCCGGGATCGAGTCCAGCAACGCGTGGCGTTTACGCAGATCCGGGTCGTCGTCGATGGTTTGCTTGATCTGCGCGCGCAACTGCGAGATCGCGCGGTCCAGGTTCTCAATGACCGACTCGATCGACAGCTTGACGGACTCGTGTGCAACGTCCAGGCGCGTTTGCTCAGCCAGGCGCATCGTCTCGAGCGTGTGCAGCCGTGCCACCAAGGCCTGCAGCGTGCGCACCGCAGGCGCAGGGGGCTCCCAGGCGAGCGGCTCATGCACCTTGGCGAACCGTGCCAGGCCTTGCGCATCGCCACCGTCGGTCTTGTTGCGCACCAGCTCACTGGACAAGAAGTGCTTGACCTGCGCGGGGTTGATCACGGACACCTTCACATCGTGCCCGTGCAACCACAGCGCCAAGTCTTCGTGATAAGCGCCGGTGGCCTCCATGCATACGTGCACCGAGGCGTGACCTTGCGCCACCGCCGAATCCAGCCACTGCAGCAGCGCCTTGAATCCCGCGCCGTCGTTGCTCAGCGCCTTGCTGCGGTACTTGCCCGTGGGCAGCAGCAGCGCCACATCGAACTTCTTCTTGGCCACATCGATCCCGACGTAGGTCGTCATCGCACACCTCCGCTGAACATCCACGCGCTCATCCGACTTGCACACCCTGATATGCGAGGTCGTCGCCGACCAAAGGCCGGCGACGCCCCATGACACCGTTCGTACTGAAGTGTCGAATGCGTGCGCGGGCCCAGTCTTTATAACGGGGTCATGGCCCCAAGGAGGAGAACGGGCTAGCTCACACGCGGCCCCTCTTCGCGCTTGGAGGGGATGGTTGGCAAGATATCAGGAGGAGATAGGGCCGCGAAGGCGGACCGAATCGGGGGACAGTCGATCCAACACGTACCCACCGGCGCCGGCCAAACTCAGCGCGTGCGAAGAACCAAGGCCAAAGAGCCAAGGTAGCCAAGCACCAACGAGCAATTGAGCCGAAATCCAGGTTAGCCCTTGGGTGGCCACTGGTGTGTTTCACCCTGGCAGCTAACGCACCACGCGTATAGCGCGTCGTACATCACCAAGCCGTTTTTCAGCATCGTGTGATCGTCAGAATGCACGGCTGACAGCCCCAACGAGATGGCATACAACCCGGCGGATTGAGGCGCCAGATCCAAACGCGACGTATCGGCGCCGCGCACGATGGTGGCCAGTTGTTGCAAGGCTGGGCCAGTCAATGCATGCTTCTTCAAAAATGCATCGAAGCTGCAAAGCTCGCCCACATGGCTCATCTCGACACCCGGGATGTCGTAGGGCGTGGCGCCCGTGTCCTTCGCCACTTGCAGCACCTGGTTGGAGGGCACGTACAAAAACTCAGCGTCGCGGTCGATGAAGCGCAAGATCAACCACGGGCAAGCAATGCGGTCAATCTTGGGGCGTTCGCGGGTGACCCATTTCATGATGAGACCTCCTTGGTTTGAAGCGGTTTGCCTGCGGCCTGCCAGCCCTCCACACCACCCAGCAGGTACTTGGCGTTAAGGCCGATGTCGCGCAACGCCTTGGCCGCGTTTTGGCTCACCTCGTGGCCATGCACACAATAGACCACCATGGGTCGGTCAGTCGGCAACGTGGTGGCCCACTGATCCACGAGGGCGGGGTCGTACCGCAACGCACCCGCGATCATCGTGGTGGCCTTGTCGAAGGCAGTTTGCCGCCTTACATCCAGCACCAACGCCCCGACGACTCCGTCGTGAGTGGTGCCAAAGGGGTCGGATGCCTCAGCAGGCGACGGCGCTTGTTTTTGATCAGTGCTCATCAACATCCTCACTTTCAATCAAAATTTCAACGAACGAAGGTCACCAGCAAACCGACCACTGCACAGCCTGCCAGCAGCGACAAAACACCCACCTTGAACCGAAACAAAGCGACGGCCGCCGCGACCGCGATCACCGCCGACACCCCGTCAAACCTCCCGCCAAAGCCCTGGGGCCACAACACGTGGTAAGCAAAGAAAAGCGCCAGGTTGACGATCACACCCACCACCGCCGCCGTGATGGCCGACAGCGGCGCCGTGAACCCCAACTTGCCGTGCGTTGACTCCACCAAAGGCCCACCGACCAAAATGAACACAAACGACGGCAAAAACGTGAAGAAGGTGACCACCATGGCTGCAAGGGCTGCACCCGCAAACAGCGCGTTAGGGCCCAACACCTGCTGGCCCCACCCGCCGACAAAACCCACAAAGGCCACCACCATGATCAACGGGCCCGGCGTGGTCTCGCCCAGCGCCAAGCCGTCGATCATTTGGGGGCCCGTCAGCCACTGGTGCGTATCGACGGCGCCTTGGTACACGTAGGGCAATACGGCATAAGCACCGCCAAAGGTCAGCAACGCGGCTTTGGTAAAAAACCACCCCATGTGTGTCAGCGTACTTTGCAAGCCATGAGTGGCCACCAAGGCCGCCATGCCCAGCAACCACAACCCCAACCCGACCCCCAGCACCCGCGACAAGCGCGAGCGCGAAAAGCGCGCGTGCAACGGCGTGGGGGTGTGATCGTCGATCAGCGCGGGGCCATAACCCGACTTGGCAGCGCCATGCCCACCGCCCAAGGCAAACACTTGGGGTGCCCAGCGCGACCCCAAGTACCCGGTCAACGCGGCTGCGGCAACGATGGCAGGAAACGGAACGTCGAAGGCAAAAATGGCCACAAACGCCGCCACGGCAATGCCCCACATCCATCGGTTCTTCAGCGCACGCGACCCGATGCGGTAGGCCGCATGCAGCACCAACGCGGTAACCGCCGGCTTGATGCCGTAGAAGATGCCCGCCACCACGGGCACGTCACCAAAGCGAACGTAGATCCAACTCAGTGCGATCAGGATGAACAACGAGGGCAATACAAACAGCCCCCCGGCCACGATGCCACCCCAGGTGCGGTGCATCAACCAGCCGATGTAGGTGGCCAGTTGCTGGGCCTCGGGGCCCGGCAACACCATGCAGTAGTTCAGCGCATGCAAGAAGCGCTTTTCACTGATCCAGCGGCGGCGCTCGACCAGTTCGCTGTGCATGATCGCAATCTGCCCGGCCGGGCCGCCAAAGCTGATGAAGCCCAGCTTGAGCCAGAAGCGAAAAGCCTCCATGAAGCTCACGGGGGCTGGCGCTTGTTGCGCTGCGGGGGGATGCCCGTCGCCACGAGGGTCCACCGGGTTTGAGGGTTTGGGCTCGTTCACGTGATGTCCTCGCGGCGTTGCGTCGGTGCAGCATGCATCGCATCAAAAACCGTGGCCGCAGCAGCCACCAAATCATCGTCATCGGCATGCATCTCACGCATGCCCGCCAACACCAGCTCCAGGCCAGCTGCGTCGGGCACCGGAATGCCACCCGCGTCGAGGTAGTGAACGCTCGATGCGATGCGCTGCAGCGGCGCCATGTTGGCCAAACCAAAGCTGGCGAGTAACACCTCAAAGCTCACGCGCTGCCCCACGTGCGTGAAGCGTGCACCGTCGTAGTCAAACCCCAAGGCGCCGCGAGGCGCCGGTGTGGTGGCAGCCGGGTCGTCCAGCCACACAAACCGGGCGTGAGGGTCAATGAAGCGTCGAATCAACCACGCGCAGGCAAGCCGGTCCACCCAGGGGCGCTTGCGGGTTGCCCAGCGCTTGTTTTGAAATCGCTTGGCGTCAAGCCTCTCGATCCCATGATCGCCCTGCGCCGTTGGCTCCCCTTTTGAAAACTGGACATCGAGTGCTTGGCGCAACGCGTTGTACGCCAACGCGGCCTGCGCTGCCGCATCACCTGGAAAGTAATCGATCTGCTGCAAGGCTTGCCACGCTTCGGCCACACCGCGCCATTGCCGCCGGGCCTGCGTCTCGCCCAGGGTGGCCAGGTTGGTATGAAGCGTGGTCACCGACACAAGCCACTGCGCGTAAGCATCTCGGCGGTCGAACAGCGCTAACAACTCGTCGCGCTGCGCGTGGTTGTCGGGCGAGAGTTTCAACACCATGGCCGTGCCACCGTGCTGGCGGGCGTCGTCGGCAATGGGCGCAAATGATGCCTGGTTTGCCGAAGGCAAGAGGTAGGCGCCGTCGCGCAAGGCGGCGCATCCCAGCACCTTGAGTGCGCGCCACACGCGCACGCGCACGGCGTTGGGCTGGGTGGGGAGCGTCAGGATCAACAAAGCAAACATGCATGAAATATATATCACTTTTCTTGGAATGTATATTACATACGATCTCGACCGGGCGTGATCACCCTCATGTAACACTGCGTGCAACTTTCGAAGTCCAGCCCCATGCCCTACGAACGCCTCATGAGGACCAAAACCGCGCTGGTCGAGTGGCACGACGTTCGATTGCTCGATGCCGCCACCGGCTGGGGTGAGCGCTACCGACCAGTGTCACCAAGATTGCTGATACCCCGCACCGCATTGATCGAAGTCGAATTGGCCGGCCGGCGTCACACGTGTGATCGCCTCGGTGGTGTTTGGCTCACGCCCTCGACGGCCTACCGCGTGCGCCAGCCGTGGGTCAACCAACGCAGCATCGTTTTGGCTTTCAATGACATTGACAGCCCTGAAAGAGCCACGACTGCGCACTTGCCCGTCCGTGCACCGATGGTTTTGGCGACCTGGGCTGCCGAATTGGCAGCTGGACAACTTGACACGTTGGCCTTTGAAGAAAGTGCCATTGCGCTGATGCACAAGGTGGCATCCACTGACGCAGCGCATGCACCCACCTTTCATCGCGCAGTCGAACGCGCGCGTGAGTACCTCAATGCTGAGCTTCATAGGAACGACAGCCTCGCACAAATAGCTTCCAACGCGAATTGTTCGCCTTTTCATTTGGCACGTGCTTTCAAGGCGCGCACGGGCATGGGGTTGCATGCATATCGCACTCACCTGCGTTTGGCTGTGGCTGTCGATCGAATTGCAAACGGGGAACAACACTTCAGCACCCTTGCAGTCGACCTTGGCTTTGCCAACCACAGTCACTTCTCGTCTGTCTTTCGCCGCATTTATGGCACCTCACCCGCCAAAGTGCGCACGGATTTGACAGCGCACACTCGCCCTTGACCCTACAGTCGCCTCTCGCGTGTGAAGGGATGCGGACAGTGATCGACAAAAACAAGTTGCTGGGGCTTGTCATGGGGCTTGCAGCGGCCCTCATTGGCGGCAGCTGGCAAGTGGCAACAAGACATGCCACCACCACGTCCATGGCGCCGGAAGACCTTGTCATCCTTCGCTACGGCATTCCATCCTTGCTCCTGCTGCCCGTTGCACTCCGCCTTGGCTTCTTTCCCCCGCAGATCAAAAGACTGCACCTGTTGGCACTCGTCATGGGGGCCGGGCTCCCCTTCGGTTTGGCCGCGATGACTGGCTCTCGCTTCGCGCCTGCATCGCACATGGGTGTGTTGATGGCAGGCGCGTCGCCACTCATTGCGGCGCTGCTGGCCTGGCTTATCTGGGGGGACCGTTTGGACGCAACACGACGACTTGGGTTGGCACTGATGTTGATCGGTGTGTTGCTGCTAGGCGCGAAGTCTGTGCTGGACTGGTCGCAAGACACGTGGCGTGGGGATCTGCTCTTTCTGATGGCAGCAACCCTGTGGGCGGGCTACTCACTAACTTTCAAACGCAGCGGCCTTTCACCGTGGCACGCAGCCGCATTGGTCAATCTCTGGTCCATGGTCATGGTCATTGCATGGGTCGGCGTACGTGGCGGCACGCAGATCTGGCAGGCACCGATGGCTGTGATCGCGTGGCAAGCCTTGTGGCAGGGGTTGCTCGCGGGTGTCTTGGGGCTCTGGACGTTTTCGGTTGCTATCAAACACCTGGGGGCTGCGCCCGCAGCCGCCTTTGGCGCGCTTGCGCCGGTGGTGTCAGCCGTGGGCGGGTGGTACATCTTGGGCGACCCCCTTTCAACCCTAGACTATCTCGCCGTCGCCGCTGCCGTGTTGGGAGTTCTGGCAGTCAACGGGTTGTTCACGAAATCAAGGCCAAGCTCACCCGGCAACCAAGCAACCGAGCGTGAGACCTGATGAAAACGTCGATCGAGCGCCAATATGTCGTCCGGCGGATCGGCATGGCGCCCTTACTCAAACGGATTGAAGCAATGCAGCCGTGCTGCGGCCCAATGGGGTGTTGGGGTCCGCCAAGTCCAGGATGATGTCAAAGTGGTTGCGCCCAGGCACCTCAAACGTCTGACAGCGCGCCCCGGCCTGCAAGAGCCGCTGCGCAAAATGCTGGCTCTGCTGCTTGAAGGCCATGGTCTCAACCTCGCCCCAACAAACGATGCTGGGCGGAAACCCCGCAAGCGGATGCAAAGCCGGGCTGGCCTCGCGCGCCGTTGCCAGTGTCAGCCCCACCGCCGCATTGATGCTGGTGCCCACCAAAGGCTCAAGCTCGTAAATGCCTGAAACCAGCACCAAGGCTTTCACCTTCCAGGGCACCGGGACACCCACCTCACCCGAGTCAGGCAAAGCCGCCATGGCTGCCAAGTGCGCACCCGCCGAGCTGCCAGCCACCACGATGCGGTTGGCGTCAAACCCGAGCGTTGCAGCGTGTTGATGCAGCCACGCCAAGGCCATGCGGCACTCCACCACCATCTCGGCCACGCTGGCCTGGGGTGCCAGGGTGTAGTCAAGTGCCGCAAACGCCATGCCCTGCTGCACACAGTCGCTGGCGGCAAAGGCCGATTCTTCTTTGGACAGCTCTTGCCAATAGCCGCCGTGGATGAACACCAACAAGGGCGGCAAGGGTGATGCTTGGTGGCTCAAAGGCCGAGGCGGTACAAACAGATCCAACCGCTGCGCAGGCTGCGCGCCGTAGCGCAAGTTCAAGTTGCCAGCGGTCTTGCGCCTGGCAGCTTGGCTGCGACTGGCATAGGCGTCGATGAAAGGCTGATAGTTGCCGCCGATGCAAGAGCTGGGCGAGTATTCGCGCTCTCGGGCGTCCAGGTCATCGTCTATCGGCACTTGCGCGTCAGCCATGGACGAGGCCTATTCAAATCGCAAAAAAAGCCTTGGCGTTGCCACGCAACAAGCGGTCGCGGTCGTCGGCGTTGAAGGCTTGGTGGTCTTTGATCAGGTTGCCAATGCGCTGCTCGCCCAGAGGAAACGGATAGTCAGACCCCAGCATCACCCGGTCCATGCCCATCACGTCGGTGAGCAGGCGCAGCGCGCGCTCGTCAAACACCGCGCTGTCAACATGAAAGCGGTGCGCATACGACGACGGCAGGTTCGGGCAGTCTTGGCGCACGATGTCGCGGTGCTTCCACGCGTTGTCCACGCGGCCCAGCAAAAAGGCGAAGGCCCCGCCCCCGTGCGCAAAGCAGATCTTCAGCGAAGGCGGAATGCGCTCCATCGCGCCCGACAAAATCAGCGACACCATGCCTAGTTGCGTCTCGGCGGGCATCGACACCAGCCAAGGCAGCATCCACTTCTTCATTCGGTTGGCACCGCCCATCATGTCCCATGGGTGCACCAGCACCGGAATGGCGTTGGTGGCGCAGTGAATCAAAAAGTCAACCAGTTGTTCGTGATCCAGGTCTTTGTCACCCAGGTGATTGCCGATTTGCACCCCCACGCAACCCGCGGCCATCGCCCGCGAAGCCTCGGCGCACGCCAGCTTGAGGTCTTGCAACGGCACCTGTGCCAATGCCTTCAGGCGTGTGGGGTGATGGCTGCAAAAACGGATGGCGTGCGTGTTCATGCGCGAGCACCAGTCGGCGGCGCGGCGGGCGTCCCAGGCATAACCAAACATCACGGGTGTGGCACACACCAATTGCGTGTGCACGCCCAGCTGGTCCAGCTCCGCCACGCGAAAGTCGGCATCCCACAGGGAGCGTGTGACGGGCCGAAAGGGTTTGTCGCCCAACATGATCTGGCCCGAGATGCCGTCTTCATTGACCGCCAGCCACGGCGCGCGGTCGGCGTCGGCCGCTTGTGCCTCGTCACGCGTGATGCGCGGCATGAAGTGCGAATGCATGTCAATCATGACCACCCCATCGTCAAAGCCAAGGTTTGGTTCCACCGTTGGTAGTCTCGACCCGGGTGCAGCTCACCGCAGGCGTTGCAGCGCCGCTCGTCGTCGGTGGTGGCGTAAAAGCGCTCGTACACCGGCGGCAAGTCGGCCACGATGTCGTTCAGTTGCACGGGGTAGCGCTGCACCACCGTGCCGCAGCGCGCGCAGCTCCACTGAAACGCGTCGGGCTGGTCGGGCGGGCGCTGACGCTCGATCACCAAGCACAGGCTGCCGGGCTCGGGGCGTTGTGGCGAATGCAGGGTGTGCGGTGGCATCAAGAAGATGTCGCCCTCTTTCAGGTCCACACGCTCGTATCGGCCGCGGTCCAACATCAACAGATGCGCGTTGCCTTTGAACTGGTGAAAAAACTCCTCCACCGGGTCGTCGTGAAAGTCACTGCGCCCGTTGGGGCCACCTACCACCGTCACCATGAAGTCGCTGTCGGCCCAGATCTGGCGATTGCCGACGGGGGGTTTTAGCAGGTGCGCGTTGTCATCCAGCCAGCGCTTGAAGTTGAGCGGGCGCCCGTACTTAAGCTCCATCATGTCGAGGCGCCTCCAATGGCAGGGGTTTGTGGGCCACAGCGTTCATTTCGATCAGCAAGTGCGGATGCGGCAATTGATGAACCGCCACCGTGGTGCGCGTGGGGCCGGTGTGGTCAAAGTATTCGGCCCATACGCTGTTGTAGCCGCCAAAGTCGTTCATGTTGACCAAAAAGGTTTGCACCGACACCAGGTCGCTCAGCTCGGCGCCTGCACTTTGCAGGACGTCGCGAATGTTTTCAATCACTGCGCGCGTTTGGGCGGCGATGTCGAGCGTGGTGGTGCCCATGGCGTCCACCTGGGCACCCACAAATGTGTTGTCCGGGCGCCGCGAGCTGGTGCCCGATACAAACAACAAATCACCCGCGCGTTTGAGGTGCGGAAACTTGCCACGGGGGGTGGCTTTGCCCGCCACCAACTTGGCGTCGTTCATGTCACGGCCTTTCGCTGCGAAAACTCGGGCGCCTTCCAAGCTTCGGTTGCCATGATGTCTTTGAGTGTCGCCACGGCGTGCCACACGTCGGCGTGGCTGACGTACAGCGCGGCAAACCCAAAGCGCAAGATGTTGGGCGCGCGGTAGTCACCAATCACGCCGCGCGCGATCAATGCCTGCATGATGGCGTAACCATCAGCGTGCGTGAGCGACACCTGGCTGCCGCGCTGCGCTGCGTCACGCGGCGTGGCCAGGCCAAACCCACTCAGCTCTTGGTCGCACAGTTGAATGAACAAGCCGGTAAGCGACACGCTCTTGCGGCGAAGCATGGCCATGTCGACGCCGTCAAAAGCGTCCAGCGCCGCCTCCAGCGCCAGCAGCCCCAACTGCGACGCGGTGCCCACCAGCATGCGGTCGATGCCCGAGGCGGCTTCGTATCCTTGTACAAAGTCGAAAGGTCGCGCATGGCCGTGCCAACCCGCAAGCGGTTGACGCACCGCCGCCTGATGTCGCTTGGCCACAAACACAAACGCCGGCGCGCCAGGCCCGCCGTTGAGGTACTTGTAGCCACACCCCACGGCAAAGTCGACGTCACACCCATGCAGGTCGCAAGGCATGGCACCCGCCGTGTGGCACAAGTCCCAAACCACCAGCGCACCCACGGCATGCGCACGGCGCGTGATCTCGGCCATGTCGTGAAGCCTGCCGGTTTTGTAGTTGACGTGGGTAAGCGAGACGATGGCCACCCGCTCGTCCAGTTGGCCCAGCAAGGTGTCGGCATCGACGGCCACAAACTCGGCGCCCATCAACTCAGCCACCCCACTGCCCACGTAGGCGTTGGTCGGGAAGTTGTTGCCCTCGCCCAAAATGCGCAGCCGCCCTGGCCGCATGCGCAAGGCCGACACCAGCACCTTGAAAAGATTGATTGAGGTTGAATCGGCGCAAACCACCTCGTCGGCATCAGCCCCAATCAAGGCCGCAATGCGCCCCCCCACACGCTGCGGCGCCGGGTACCACTGCGCGTCGTTCCAGGAGCGAATCAACCCCACCCCCCACTCCTGCTCCACCGCCCGGGCCATGCGGGCAGGCACCGACTTGGGCAGCGCGCCGAGTGAATTGCCGTCAAGGTAGATCACGCCCGGGGGCAAGGCAAACCGGTCGCGACAAGGCGCCAGGGTGTCGGCAGCATCGAGCTGGGCTACGTCGTCGCGCGTGACGGGTGTGGAAGACGGTGTCATAACAAAACAGCCCCTCGGCGAGCACCGCGGGTTTTGCTCGATCAAAGGGGGATCGGCTTGGATGCTCGCGGTAAGGCTGAAGTTTAGGGCTTTGCATCCCTGCAGCATTTTGAGTAGCTTCGCCTGCCTACCCACCCCACCTGGCCAAAAGATGTTCGACTGGGTATTGCAGGCTCAATCGTGCTGTGTTTGCGGCTACTTGAACCCTCATTTACGGGCTAAGTGCTCGAGGCCACGCAAGAAAGTGACGTTGGGTGGGTGGCGAGTTATGCAGCATGAGTCAAGTTAGACGGCAAAGCTAAGCGTCGATAGTCCCCGTGTAGGTTTTGGAGTTGCTGGGTTTGCCTGTTTAGGCTGCAACCCGATGCCTAAACTGTTGTAGGCTTCGCAAATGAACCGTCGTCACGCAATCGGCGCAACGCTCCTTTCTGCGCTCGTGCCAAGCGTCGCAGAGGCAGATGGGCCGCCAGCAACCGCCCACTACATTCTGCAGAAAACTGAGTCAGAAAGACCGCTTGCCATTGCGGTTCTAGTCCCTGGCGCGAGCGGCCTGCAGGTCTTTGGCGATAGCACGCACTATTCGAGTCTGGCAACTCGTTTGACTCGACTGGGCTACCACGCATTGCTTGTTGACTACAAGTCAGCATATCGCGCCTTGACCACTCCTCCCGCAGGCAGCACCGCTTCGAAGATCGCCTGGATCATTGAGGACGCACTCGCTGGGGTTCGCGACAAAGGCGAGCGCTTTGCAGACTTGCCTGTGGTCATCTTCGCGTGGTCCCTGGGTGCAGAGGGCGCAATCGAATTGCTCGGCGACCCTCGCCGCCTCGAACGGAACAAAATTCGTGGATCCATCCTTTACTACCCGTCATCAAAGGACGCTACAAAAGCCACGTTTCTTCGGCCAACCCTCGCAATGTTTGGAGATCTTGATACCGTCACACCCGTGGAGCAATTGATTAGTAAGATCGAGCCCGCTAGCTCGAATCTAAGGTTGGTGCGGCTCGAAGGCGCGCATCATGGCTTCGATATCCGGTCCTTGGTAGTGCCGCAGAAGGTGCGAGAGTTTCCATTTTTTGGCAAGGAACACACATTTCAGTACCACGAAATGTCAGCGGAGCGGGCAGAAGAATCGTGGATGCTGTTTCTAGTCAGCAGTCTAAGTCTCAACGTGCGGTGACGACTAACCTCTTTAGTAGGACTTCCCGTTGAGTCAAACAGTATCTGGTTGTTTTTTCATTGAGGGCTGACTTTGAGTTTTGGATGAAGTGAGCAGATGCGCTGGGCTCCATTCGCTCGGCGTGACCCTGGGGTCGCAGAAAGGTTATCGAGTTGACCGACCATCGGCTCGCAAACGAACGCGGACATGCGGCGCGTTGAGGTGCTGACGGAGACACTTTCTGCGTGAAGCACGGAGGATCCATCGTGAAAACAGTCACCCTTGATGTCCGCGCTCCCGAAGATGCGATGCAGGACTTCGTCGACGTCTGGAAGGCAGGCAAGGCTCGCAAGGACGCACGGATTTCTTTTGCAACCCCTGAACTTCTATGGAAGGTTTTAACCGCCAAGCGCTGGGAGTTGCTCAAGGCCCTTTGTCGGGCCGGCCCTGTCACCGTGCGTGAAGCGGCCAAGCGAGTGAATCGCGATATCAAAGCCGTTCACAGCGACCTTACCGCGCTGCGCAAGGCTGGCGTGATCGATCGCACGGCATCAGGGCAGGTCGAGTTCCCATACGAAACGGTCAAAGTCGAGTTCATGCTCAAGGCAGCGTGACAGCACGTCGCTGGCGCCGTTTTTGATGGCCCAACACCTCGCTGACGCAGTCCTTCTCCTCCACTTCAGCATCGTCATCTTTGTCGTCGGTGGCCTCTTGGTTGTCGTGGTGGGCAACTGGCTGCGGTGGGCTTGGGTCAACGCGTGGCCCTTTCGCGTGGTCCATGGCGCCGCCATCGCATTCGTCGTTGTGCAAGCGTGGTTGGGTCAGACGTGCCCGCTCACCACGCTCGAATCTTGGCTTAGGGTTCAGGCGGGTTCGCCGGCGTACCAAAAAAGCTTTGTCGAAGACTGGGTCAATGCACTTTTGTACTTCGCAGCACCGTCGTGGGTGTTCACGCTGGCATATACAGTCTTCGCGCTGGTGGTGGCCTTGACATGGTGGCTTTATCCGCCCGGTAGAGCGTTGGACGCAACGCCATGAACTATTCCATTTTGGTTGCGGCGCTAAGAAGCCCGTCGAGTTGATCAAACGTCTCGTCGTTCCAGCCCATGCTACCGGTGCTGATGGCTTCGTCAAGCGCTTCCTTCGAGGGATAGAGGTCGTGCACGACGAGCAACGACTGCCCAGCTCTTTCCTCAAAGGTTGCCGTGGTGACCTGACCGGCGCCACCGGCTTCTTCATTGGTCCAGACGAGACGCGAAGGCGGTGCCACCTCCAGGTACCTGCCGTGGAACGCCATGGGCTCTGGCGCGGCAGGATGGCGGAACACGAGGCGGTACGTGCCGCCCACGCGAACGTCGAGCTCACAAGAAAGCAGTGCTAGGCCAAACGACGCCGGAACCCACCAGCGTTGAAACAAATCGGCTTTGATCCAAGCTTCGAACACGATGCGAGGCGGGGCGTTGATGGTTCGCGTGACGACAAGCTCACGCTCTGACTTGCGCTCCATTGATATTTGACGGGTCATAGCATTTGGCTCGCTACTTCTTTCTGCGTTCATCGACACTCGAAACTCGACAAGTCGCCCTTTCGGTACGTTGGAATGTAGCGCTTTCAGCACACCAGATGGTAGCACTCGCTAACTTGGTAGCTAAGAACTGAATGCAAAAAGCCCCAAAAAAACTACCCAAAAAGCCCGGCCATGACATCCATCACAGCCCCTTTAAGCACTCTCCCCCATAGAGTGCTAATATTTCGGGAACCCTCGCCGTGGTGCGGGGTCTGAGGTGGCATGAACACAATGACGCTTACGACTGCAATCCCCTTCAACCGCTCGGCCGTGGCCGTTCGCGACCCTTGGTCGATGGTGCCCAGCCTGGGCAACCTGGACGCGTACATCACGGCGGTGAACCGCATTCCGCTGCTGACGGCGCAAGAAGAGGCCGAGCACGCGGCGCGCCTGCGCGCCACAGGCGACCTGGACGCTGCCGGTCGGCTGGTGTTGTCGCACCTGCGCCTGGTGGTTTCGGTGTCGCGCCAGTACCTGGGATATGGCCTGCCGCAGGGCGACCTGATCCAAGAAGGCAACGTAGGCTTGATGAAGGCCGTCAAGCGCTTCGACCCTGACCAAGGTGTGCGCCTGGTCAGCTACGCGCTGCACTGGATCAAGGCAGAGATTCACGAATACGTAATCAAGAATTGGCGCATGGTCAAAGTGGCCACCACCAAGTCGCAGCGCAAATTGTTCTTCAACCTGCGCTCGATGAAGCAAGGCATCAAGTCCGAGGCCGACAGCGCCGATTCGCACCGCAGCACGCTCACGCCCGATCAAGTGGACGACGTGGCACGCCAGCTCAACGTCAAGCCTGAAGAAGTGGTGGAGATGGAGACGCGCATGTCGGGCGGTGACGTGGCGCTTGAGCCGTCGCAAGACGACGACGGCGAAGAGAGCTATGCGCCCATAGCCTACCTGGCCGACGAGGCCAGTGAGCCCACGAAAGTGATTGAAGCGCGTGCCCGTGACACCCTGGCAAGCGACGGCATCACGCGTGCCTTGGAGGCCCTGGACGAACGCAGCCGCCGTGTGGTGCAAGAGCGCTGGCTCAACGTCAACGACGACGCTTCGGGCGGCATGACGCTGCACGATTTGGCGGCCGAATACGGCGTCAGCGCTGAGCGCATCCGTCAGATTGAGGTGGCGGCGATGAAGAAGATGCGAAAGGCGTTGGCACCGGCCGAGGCTTGACGCCCACGCGGGCATCACCCGCGCGCAAGTCGCCGCCATGAGCTCAGCGCTGAACCAAAAAGAGGGTCCCAAGGGACCCTCTTTGCAATTGCGTCGAGCTGGCCGCGTTACGCCGGCACCGCCACCTTGTTCGTCCCCCAATGCCCTTGGATCAGCTGCACCGTCTGGCGGATGTTGCCGCGGCTTGAGGCGCCAAACACCACCGATTCGATGCGCTGTTTGCACACGTAGTCGATGGCTTCGCGGGGGGCCAAGGCGCCTGAGGCCAACACCGACATGGCGATGGGGCGGAAGCGGCGGTTTTTGATGGCGTCTTCGTAAGCCTGCACACCCCCGCACATGCGAAACCCAATCTTGTTGATGTTGGCGCAGACGATGGGGTTGTCGATGCCGAGCTTCTCAAGCACGTCGAGCATCTTGGGCACGTTCATCGTGATGAAGCCGGCCTCGGCACCGTACTTGGTTTTGACGTGGTCGTGGAAGATCTTGAACATGTCGTGCATGCCAAGGCCCAAGAACAAGTCGGTGATGACGTTTTGAATGAAGACGACGGGCGTGTTGAGCCCTTCAAACATCTTCATCTCGGCGTCGATCAGCATTTGCAAAATCGACTCGACGTCTTTGGTGGCCACGGCCACACCGCCCTTGAACATCGCCGACATGGCGCCGTCGCTGGGCAAGAACAACTTGAGCGCCTCAAGCATGCCGTGTTCGGTCACCGCGTTGGCGTACTTGTGGGCGTACGGCATGCAGGGGTAGAACTGGTAGTCGGGGTACTTGGCTTTGTTGTCGCGAAAGTGGTCGCAGACCTCGCGCATGCGGTCGTGGGTGGTGCACATGAAGGTGCGCACACCCTCTTGGTAGGCCGCATCGAGCGTGTCGATGATGACTTGCATGTCCTGAAACTTCATGGACTGCGCGCGGGCTTTTTCTTCCGACATGTGGTTCACGCCGAAAAACTGGTTGTCACCGAAAAGAATTCTGTCGAGCATTTGAGTCAGTTCCTGTTGATCTTGCTGCGGCCGTCCGCATCAACCAAAGATGCGCTTGAGCATGCCCTTGGGCGCTGCCGTGGCCGTGGGGGCGGTGGACACGTCCTTGCCCTTTTGAATCATCTCCACCACGCGGTCGGCGTCCAGGGCCGACTTGAAGGTGTTTTCGCCATCGCGGCGCTTGGCCAGGATGCTCTTGGCAAAGTAATCAATCTGGGCCGAGTACTCTTCACCGCGCAGGTAGTACCAAACCTCTTCGGTGAGGTCGGTGGTGTACTTGACTGTCCAGCCCTTTTTGCACTCGGGCAACGCATCCACCGGCTCGCGCAGGTAGATCTGGCACTCTTGGCGGTCGGCGGTGATGCGGCCGTTGGACCCCCACACCGAAATCTTGGTCGACATCTTGCGAAAGCTCTCGTCGCTCCAGTTGACGGCCAGCTGACCCGAGGCCCCGTTGTCGAAGTGCATGGTGCAATAAATTTCGTCCTCAACACCTTGCGAGAACACGCCGTTGCGCACCACACCCGACACGCCCGTGGGGGTGCCGGCCACAAAGTTCACCAAGTCCACCGCGTGGCAGGCGTAGTCGTACAAGGCGCCACCGCCCTCGGAGGCCGCTGTGCGCCAGGTGCCGCCCTTGGGCTTGAGCACCACCGGGCCGTAAGCCTCGGCACGCACATGATGGATGGTGCCCAAAGCGCCCGAGCGCACGATGCGCGCGGCTTCTTTGAAGGCGCCGACAAAGCGGTAGTGGTAGCCCACCTGCGTGACGGCATTTTTCTTGCTCTGCCAGCTCGACCAGCTTTATGCCCGTCGGCCACGTTCAGCACGAAAGGCTTTTCACAAAACACGTGGGCACCGGCCTCGAGTGCTTTGGTGACCATGGCGGCGTGCATCTTGGACGGCGTGGCCACCAAGATGGCGTCGAGTTTGGCCTCGCGCAGCATTTGATCAAAATCGGCATAACACTTCAGGCCAGCGTACTTTTCAAGCACGTCGGTGAGGTAGCCCATCGTGTCGCAGCCTGCGACGAGTTCAAGCTCGGGGTGTGCGCGCAAAATCGCCAGGTGCGAAATGCCCATCTTGCCGAGGCCAACCATGCCAGTACGAATCATGTTGTCTGCTTCAGTGAATTAAAAAAAGGGGGAGGCGAACGAAACCTCCACCACGCGGCACCAGGCCGCAGCGCGTCAGCGCAGCGGGTCGCGGTAACGGCCAAAGCCGTCCACCACCAGCAGCCAAAAGTACTCCATGTCGCGCGCGTAGCGGCGCCAGTAGCGCTTGGGCTCGGTGGTGATGCGGTACAGCCACTCGAGGCCGTTGCGCGTCATCCAGCGCGGGGCACGCTTGACGGCGTCGGCTTCGTAGTCGATGGTCGCGCCCACACCCATCCAGATGCGAACCTCGGGCAGACGCGACTTGTACTTTTGAATCCAGATTTCTTGCTTGGGCGCGCCCAGGCCGACGATGACGACATTGGCGCCCGAGTTTTTGATGATCTGAATGACTTGGTCGATTTCGGCTTCGTCGTTCACAAACTTCATGGACGGCGAATGGGCGCCCACGGCAATCTCGCGGCCCACGCGTGCGTTGGTTCGCTCGAGCGCCTTTTGCGCGATGCCGGGGGCTGCACCCAGGTAGAACACCTTGATGTCTGGGTTCTTGGCGTGGTAGTTGCAAAACTGAGGAACGATGTCAGACCCCGAAACCTTTTCTTGGATCGGGCGGCCGATGAGCTTCAGGCCCCAGTACACGTATTTGCTGTCGGAGGTGATGAAGTCAGCTTGCCGGTAGGCGTCGTAAAACGCCTTGTTGCGCTGCAAGTGAAAACAATGGTCGGGGTTGAGCGTGAAGACGACGCCCGACTTCAAGGTGTCCAAAAACTGGCCCATCGTCAGGTTGTCCACCCACACGTTGAGCAAGGTCGAACGCTTCCAAGCGCGCTGTTGTGGCACTGGGCCACCCGAAGACGATGGGTTCACGGCGGGGTTGATGCTCGAGGCTTTGAATTGATGGGGCTGCATGGCGTGCTCAACAAGGTCGAGCCTAGTAGTAGCCCTTATTCTCGCCTGCCCGACGCAAGATGCCCACCGGGTGCCCCGCTGAGTCGTGAAGTAAGTGTCAGGAAACCCCACGAATGAACGTGGTGGCTGTGCAGCGTCACTGCAACAGAAGCTTGATGTCAGCGGTTAAATCTTCGGTCTTGCTGCCATAGCGCACAAACAACCGCACCCGGCCCTCTGGGTCGTACAGGTACGTGCCTGCGGTGTGGTCGACGGTGTACGACGTTGGCGTGGCACCACGCACGCGCGAGTAAAAGATTTTGAAAGCCAGCGCAGTTGCTTTGGTTTGTTCGTTGTCGCCACGCAACCCCACAAAGTCAGTGCCAAAGTTGGCCATGTAGGCCTTCAGTATTTCAGCGGTGTCGCGCTCGGGGTCTACGGTGACAAATACCGGTTGCACACGCGACCCATTGGCACCCAGCTGCTTTTTGATGAGCGCCAGCTCGGCCATGGTGGTGGGGCACACGTCGGGGCACTGCACGTAGCCAAAAAACAGCGCCACCACCTTGCCTTTGAACTCGGCCAGCGTTCGCACGCGGCCATCAAAGTCGGGCAGTGACAAGGCGTTGGCGTAGGTGGCCCCGGTGATGTCGATGCCCTTGAAGTTAGGCTTGCCCGAGCCCCCCGCAAGGCTCGTCAACTTGTCGCAGCCTGACAAGCAGCGTTGCCGCCAGCGGCGCGACCACACAATTTCGACGATTGATCATCAGGTGGCAAGCCAGGGCATGGCGTAGTGGTCGACCAACAGCGCCGCAAAAAGCAGCGTGAGGTAGAGGATGGAGAACTTGAACGTCTTGCGCGCTTGCACTTCGGTGTACACGCGCCAAAGCACGACCGCGTGCTGAATGAACATCAACCCCAACACCACGGCAGCAACCAAATAGATAACGCCACTCATGCCGTGCAGGTAGGGCAGCAGCGTGGCGGCAAACAGCACCAGGGTGTAGAGCAGCACCTGCAGCCGCGTGAAGTCATTGCCGTGGGTCACGGGCAGCATGGGCAGGCCGGCCTTGGCGTACTCTTCACTGCGGTACAACGCCAGGGCCCAAAAGTGCGGTGGTGTCCAAAGAAAAATGATCAACACCAACAGCCACGCTTCGGGCCCCACCTCACCGCGCATGGCGGCCCAGCCCAAGAGCGGAGGCATGGCACCCGAAGCGCCGCCGATGACGATGTTTTGCGGTGTGCGCGGCTTGAGCACCATGGTGTAGATGATGGCGTAACCCACAAACGTGGCCAGCGTGAGCCACATCGTCAGTGGGTTCACTACAAAGTACAGCAGCAAACTACCGGCCAAACACAGCGCGCCCGAAAACATCAAAGCCTGTTGCTGCGTCAGCTCGCCGCTGGCCGTAGCACGCCATGCGGTGCGTTTCATTTGCGAGTCGATGCGTTGCTCGATCAAGCAGTTGAACGCTGCAGCCGCACCGGCCACCAACCAAATGCCTGCGGTTGCGGCAACCACCAACACCCAATCGGGCGCGCCCGGCTCGGCCAACAACATGCCGATGAAGGCGCAAAAAACGATCAGCTGCACCACGCGCGGCTTGGTCAAGGCGTACCACTGCGACCAGCGCGAAGTGGGCTTGATGGCAGGCGGGGCGAGGGGTGCAGCTTGAGGCATGGTGGCGAGGCGCGAAGCCCCGATTCTACGGAGCATGCCGCGGCAACCCTTTGGCATGGCGCGTCAGCAGCACGGCAAACAGCATGACCAGCCCGCAAGCGCCCGCCACGTGGGCCACGGCGGCGGCAATGGGCCAGCCCAGCACCACGTTGGAAACCCCCGTCAACACTTGCCACCCCAACAGTGCCACCAGCGCTTGAGAGGCGCCGCGCACGCGCCGATCGGGCTCGGCACGCAGTTGCCAGGCCAGCGCCAGGCAAAGTGCCACCACCACCACCGCCAACGCACGGTGCGTCACATGGATGGCCGTGAGGGCCTCAAACGGCAAGTAGCGGTTGGGGTCGGCTGTGCGACCCAATGGGCGGTTGAGCACAAAGGCGTCCGAGAAGTTCATGCGTGGCCACCAACCACCCTGGCAAGTGGGGAAGTCTTGGCAGGCCAGCACAGCGTAATTGGTGCTGACCCAACCGCCCATGGCCAACTGCAGCACAACGGCAGTGGCCGCAACCCAGGCGAGCCAACGCGTTGGCCGCGCCAGCGACACCGTCTTGCCTTGATGCATGGCAGCCTGCACGGTCAGCATGGCCAACAGCCCCAGGCCCAGCAACAGGTGCAGACGTGACGATGGCTGGGTAGAGCTTCATCGTCACGGTAAGCGCACCAAAAGCGCCCTGCACCACCACCCAGACCAATGTCGCCGTGGGCCACCAGGGCGAAAGCGTGGGTTGAAGCCGAGGCGTCCGCGCCTGACGCCACGCCACCACCGTCATCCACGTGATGAGCGCACCCACCGCCGTGGCCAAGTACCGGTGAATCATTTCGATCCACGCTTTGCCCTGGGTGACGGGCCCACCTGGCATGGCCTGCGCCGCCGCGTCGATGGCCTCTTTGGCGCCCAGCGGGCTGGCATGGCCGTAGCAGCCCGGCCAGTCGGGGCACCCCAGGCCCGAATCGGTCAGGCGCGTGAACGACCCGAACAGCACCAAGTCAAAGGTTAGGAAGAGCGTGGTCAACGTCAGCGCTGCCAACCAGGACCGTGGTTCTGCATCTGGCATGGGCATGCGCCTGTCCCCTGCCCCTGCGCGCCCGCGCGGCGATGGCGCCACCACGTCACCCACAAAGGGATGGACGCCAGCGCAGCGCCCAACAACGCGATGCGCAAAGCCGGTGCGGTATCAACCAACGAAGCTGCGCTGCTCATGCTGGCACTTCAGCGCCCTGCCTTGTCCCAAAACGCCGAGGCTCGCATCAGCCGGTCCAAGTCGCGCTTGAGCTTGGCGGGTTCGGGGTTGACGGGCGCCTTCATCATCCACTGGCCCATCGGGTCCACCAGATACAGGTGCTGGTCAACCTGCGGCGCGTCAACCCCCAACCACGCCGCAACGTCGACGCGCGTCGCACGCAGCACGCGCGTGGGCGGCGCGGCGTCAACAGCGGCTTGCAGCGCGGGTTGCAGCGGCGTGGCGTCCAGGACGATGAAGAGTTTGTCCAAACGGTCGCGCTCGCGGCCCAGCATTTCTCGCATTTGGCGCTGGGTGTACAGGCGGCTCTCGCACGCGGCGTCGCACGTGCCACTGCCCATCGAGACCAACAACCATTGGCGCTTGAAGGCAGCTGGGTTGACGGCAGCGCCAGCGTTGTCGCGCAGCGCAAGCGCCGCGGGCCATTCGCGCGTGGGCGACAGCAGCGTGGCGTAGTTGGTTCGGCCTTCGGGCCGGATCACAAAGTAGGACAGGTAAGACGCAATGACAGGCGCCGCGCAGGCCAGCAGCACCAACGTCATTTTGAAGCGCCCCCAACGGCGACGGCTCGTGTCAGTGGCTTCGTCAGCAGCAGACGCGTGCCCCCGGGGGATGTCATGAACGGTCAGGTTGAGCGCCTGTTCTTCACGGTTCGGCATGGCAGCGTCAGGGGATGGCACGCGGCGCGCGCCGGGGTCGGATGATTTGGAACCAGACATAGAGACCCGCGAAAAGCACGCTCAGGCCAAACCATTGAAAGGCGTAGCCGTGGTGCTTGGCCACACCCGCATCGGGCAGTGACCACGCTCGTTTAAGAACACTCGACGCAGCGTCGTCGCCCGTTTGCACGACCGATCCCGGTCGCAATGGGACACCTATCTCTTGCGCATAGGCTTCCGTCTCGACATTTTGCCTGACACGCCCCAAAGGATTGCTGTCGTTCTTGAATTCATACAAACGCGGTGGGGATGCTGCGTAGCGGCCTTGCACCCACACGATCTCGGTCGGCGTGGGCACGTCGGGCACCTTGCCTCGGTCCACAAAATTGCGTGCCAACCAACCCCGCTGCACCAACACGGCCGTGCCGTCGGCCAGCTGCAGCGGTGTCACCACGTCAAAGCCCACGCGCGCTTGGCCCCGGTCTTTCATTTGCCGGTTGTCAAGGTAAACGGTGAACTGGGTCAGCCAGCGACCTTGCAACTGCACCCCACGGTGCCATTGGTCCCGATCACCTGTCGCGCCCCGTGCCGGAAGGGCCGTGAGCAGTGGCATCGCGGCGCGCGATTGCATCGTCCGCGCCAAGTTTTGCTTTTGTTCGGCGCGGTCAAGCTGCCACAGGCCCAGCGCCACGCCCAGGGCTACCACCACCACGGCGGCCAACGTGATGACAAGGTTTGGTCGGGAAGGCGTCATGGTTGTTATGTCAAAACGACTGATGTTCAACAACGCCTGCCACAATCTCAGGCATGAAAGTGATTTTGGTGATTGCGCTTCTGGGGGTCATTGCGGCACTGGCCAGTGCTGGGCTGATGATGCTCAAGCGGCCCAAAGACCAGACCCCTGGCGCGCCGGCCGACGCCCGCATGGCCAAGGCTCTGGCCGTTCGCGTTGGCTTGTCGGTCACGCTTTTTTTGCTGCTGTTGCTGGCCTGGCAATTGGGTTGGATCACGCCTCAGGGCGTGCCACTGGTCAAGGGTTGAAGCCGTTTTGAGCGTCCTGGCGATTCGTCCAACAAAAACGGCGCTCTCGAAGCGCCGCTTTTGTTTCGGTCGTCGGCCCTGCGCTAGAGCCAGTAAACCAGCACGTACAAACCAAGCCACACCACGTCCACAAAGTGCCAGTACCACGCGGCACCTTCAAACCCGAAGTGATGCTGAGGCGTGAAGTGACCCTTCATCAAACGCAGGGTGATGAACAGCAACATCAACATGCCCACAAATACGTGAAACCCGTGAAAGCCCGTGAGCATGAAGAAGGTTGAGCCGTAAATGCCCGAGCTGAGCTTGAGGTTCAGGTCGCTGTAGGCGTGCATGTATTCGTAAATCTGGGTGCCCAGAAACACGGCACCCAAAATCACCGTGATCCACATCCACACAATTGTCTTGGCGCGCTTGTTGGCAAGCAACGCATGGTGCGCGATGGTGAGCGTGACGCCTGACGTCAACAGCAGGCCGGTGTTGATGGTGGGCAGCCAAAACGGGCCCATGGTTTCGAAACCATCGATGCTGCCTGCGGGCGACGCCGTGGTGCCCGCCGCCCCGGTGGGCCACACCGACTTGAAGTCAGGCCAAAGCACTTGGTGGTCGGCGTTGCCAAGCATGGGCAACGCATGCTGCCGCGCCCAATACAAGGCACCAAAGAAGGCGGCAAAGAACATCACCTCAGAGAAGATAAACCAGGCCATGCTCCAACGAAACGAAACGTCGATGCGGTCGCTGTAAAGGCCATTTTGGCTCTCACCGATGGCGTCCGAAAACCAGCGGAATAGCGTGAAGAGCCAAATGAAGAGCCCCAAGAACAAGGCGTACTTGCCCCAACCCACGCCGTTGATCCACTGGCTGGCACCCAGAATCACCAAAAACAAGCCGGACGCCGTGACCACCGGGCGCGACGATGGCGCCGGCACAAAGTAGTAAGGCGCTTTGCCGCTGTTGGTTGTTGTTGCTGACATCTTGTGTTGCTCCTCGAACGCTATCTTGAATCTTTTGAAATGAAATCTTTGGGGTCACGCAGCGATGCCGCTGCCGATGACCCACTTCACCAATACAACAAGCACCAGCACAAACGCTAAGGCCGACAAAACACCGGCGATCACCACGTGCACGGGGTTGAGCTGCGACACGTCCTTTTGTTGATCGCTGGATTTGCGAACCCCAAAAAACGACCACGCCACCGCCTTCATGGTTTGCACGAACGAGCCCTTGCGCGCCACGGCCGCGCGCAGATCATCTGCGCCTTCCTTCATGACTTGGGCTCCACGGGCGGCTTGGCCGCCAAGCCCTTGCCTGCCACCTCAAAAAAGGTGTACGACAAGGTGATGGTGGTGACGTCTTTGGGGAGCTTGGGGTCGATCACAAACACAACCGGCCATTCTTTGGCCTCGCCTGGGGCCAAGGTGTACTCGTTGAAGCAAAAGCACTCAAGTTTGTTGAAGTGCGCTGTGGCTTGTTTGGGCGCGTAGCTCGGGATGGCCTGCGCGGCCATGGCGCGATCTTGAACATTCTTGAATGAGTACATCACGCGGCCCACTTCGCCGGGGTGAATCGTCATCGACGACTGCGCCGGCTTGAACTCCCAGGGACCGCGGGCATTGGCGTCAAACTCAACCGTGATGGTGCGGCTGGTGTCGATCTGGGTGCTGCTGAGCTTTTTGCCCGAGCCTTGCCCCGTTACCGTGCGCTCGGACACCGACAACACGTTGATGCCCAGCGCAGTGCAAATGGCGCGGTAGATGGGCACCAGGGCGTAGCCAAAGCCAAACATCGCCACCACGATGACGATGAGCTTGACCGACAAGCCCTTGTTGCCCTGGGTTGCAGCCGCTTCGTCGCTCATGGTGCCTCAGCCTTGAAGCAACAGCATCTTGGCCACAAACCCAAGCGCAAACACCGCCGCCACCGACGCCAGGATCCACCCCAGTCGTCGATTGGCTTTGCGTTGCTGCTCTTGGGTGCTCATCCCAGGGTCAACCAATCACGCGAGTGGCGCTGGAGTCCAACTTGGGAGGCGTCTCGTAGGTGTGGAACGGCGCGGGCGATGGCACCTCCCACTCCAGGCCTTCGGCACCCTCCCAGGGGCGCTGCGGGGCGGGCTCGCCCTTGCCGCGCATCATCGGGATGACGATGAAGAGGAAGAAGAAAACTTGCGTCAGGCCAAAGCCGAAGGCACCCACCGAGGCCAGCATGTTGAAGTCGGCAAACTGCATCGGGTAGTCGGCGTAGCGGCGAGGCATGCCGGCCAAGCCCAAGAAGTGCATCGGGAAGAAGGTGATGTTGAAGAAAATCAGGCTCAGCCAGAAGTGCATCTTGCCCAGCGTTTCGTTGTACATCACGCCGGTCCACTTGGGGCTCCAGTAGTAGAAGCCCGAGAACAAGCCAAACAGTGAACCTGCCACCAACACGTAGTGGAAGTGCGCCACCACGTAGTACGTGTCTTGCAGGTTGATGTCGATGGGTGCCATCGACAAGATCAAGCCCGTGAAGCCGCCCATCGTGAACACGAAGATGAAGCCCACCGCCCACAGCATGGGCGCTTCGAACGTCATCGACCCACGCCACATGGTGGCCAGCCAGTTGAACACCTTGACGCCCGTGGGCACCGAGATCAACATGGTGGCGTACATGAAGAAGAGCTGGCCCGTCACTGGCATGCCCGTGGTGTACATGTGGTGCGCCCACACGATGAAAGACAAGATGGCAATCGACGCCGTGGCGTACACCATCGACGTGTAGCCAAACAACTTCTTGCGCGCAAAGGCTGGCACCACCTGGCTCACGATGCCGAACGCCGGCAAGATCATGATGTACACCTCGGGGTGGCCGAAGAACCAGAAGATGTGCTGGTACATCACCGGGTCACCACCACCTGCCGCGTTAAAGAACGTGGTGCCAAAGTGGCGGTCGGTGAGTGTCATCGTGATGGCACCGGCCAACACGGGCATCACGGCAATCAGCAAGTACGCGGTGATGAGCCATGTCCAGGCAAACATCGGCATCTTCATCAGCGTCATGCCTGGCGCACGCATGTTCAAGATGGTGACCACGATGTTGATCGAACCCATGATCGAGCTGGCACCCATGATGTGCATGGCAAAAATGCCGGCGTCCATCGACGGGCCCATTTGCAGCGTCAGCGGCGCGTAAAGTGTCCAGCCGGCTGCGGGGGCGCCGCCGGGCATGAAGAACGAGCCCGCCAGCATCAAACCGGCAGGAATGAGCAACCAAAACGACAGGTTGTTCATGCGCGCAAAGGCCATGTCCGCCGCGCCAATTTGCAACGGAATCATCCAGTTTGCAAAGCCCACGAACGCCGGCATGATGGCGCCGAACACCATGATGAGGCCGTGCATGGTGGTGAACTGGTTGAACAGTTCGGGGTTGACAAACTGCAAGCCCGGTTGAAACAGCTCAAGGCGGATCAGCAGCGCCAAAATGCCACCGATCATGAACATGGTGAACGAGAACAACAAGTACATCGTGCCGATGTCTTTGTGGTTCGTCGCGTACAACCAGCGACGCCAGCCCGTGGGGGCGTGGTGATCATCGTGGTGATCGTCGTGGGCATGACCGTGGCCATGGTGGTGGTCAATAACGGCGCTCATTGGATTGGCTCCTCAAACTCTTGAATCTGGATGCAGTGCAGTGGCTGCTGGCGCTTAGCGAGCAACGATGTCAACGCGGCGAGCTTGCGACGACGCGGCCGACCCCGCAGCAATGCTTTCGGGTTTGCGCATTTCGATGCGGTCGGCGCTGACGCCGGCCGCTAGCAACGCAGCACGCACTGCCTTGGCACGCTCTTTGGCCAGCTCGGCGTTTTTGGCCGCACTGCCCGAGGTGTCGACGTAGCCCGACAAGGCCACTTTGGTATCGGGTGCGGCTTTCAGCGTCAGGCCCGCCACATCGACGATTTTCTTGGCTTCGGCGTCCAACGCACTCTTGCCCACAGCAAAGAAGACACTCACCGGCAAAGCGCTGTTGGCCGCAGCCGGTGTGTTGGCAACGGCTTGCACCGGTGACGCTGCAACAGCCGTGGTCGACACCGCCAGGGTCTTGCCTGCGCGCACAGCAGCTACATCAGCGGGTTGCACCAAGGCACCTGTCTTGTTGCTCCACGCGTTTTTGGTGTAGCTGGACACGGCCGCCAAATCGGTGTCTGACAGTTGCTTCCATGCGGGCATGGCGCCGTTGTTTTGACCATTCAGCAGCACATTGATTTGCTTGGACGCGTCAGCGGCCAGCACCACCGCCGAGCCCACCAGCGCCTTGATGGGGCCTGCGCCCATGCCCGTGGCCTGATGGCAGGCAGCACAGTTGGTGTTGTAGACCTTCTCACCACGCGCCTGCAAGTCAGCCAGCGTCCAAACTTTGCTGGGGTCGTCTGCCTTGGCGGCCAATTTCTTCATTTCGCCGCCCACCCATTGGGTGTAATCAGCCTGCGAAACGACCTTGACGTGAATCGGCATGTAGGCGTGCTCTTTGCCGCACAGCTCGGCACACTGGCCATAGAAGTCGCCGGTGCGGTCAGCACGGAACCAGGTGTCGCGAACAAAGCCAGGAATGGCGTCTTGCTTGACGCCAAAGGCAGGCACCATCCACGCGTGAATCACATCATTGGACGTCGTGATGATGCGAACTTTCTTGTTCACCGGCACCACCATCGGGTTGTCAACCTTCAGCAGGTAGTCGTCGCCTTGGGGCGTGCCTGCGCTCGACAAATTGCGCTGCGCGGTGTCCAGGGTGGACAAGAAGCCAATGCCTGAACCTTCGCCGTTGAGGTAGTCGTAACCCCACTTCCACTGGTGCCCGGTGGCTTTGATGGTGACGTCGGCGTTGGATGTGTCCTTCATGGCCACCACCGTTTTAGTGGCTGGCAACGCCATGCCAATGACGATCAAAAACGGAATCACCGTCCAGGCGATCTCCACCGCCGTGCTTTCGTGAAAGTTGGCGGCTTTGGCACCACGCGACTTGCGGTGCACGAAGATGGAGTAAAACATCACCGCAAAAACCGCCACGAAGATCACCACGCAGATGATCATCATGAAGTTGTGCAGCCAGTGCTGCTCGACTGCAATCGCCGTGGCTGGCGGATGCATGTTGAGCTGATTCACCGCCGGGCCACCCGGCAAGTCTTTGACCGCCGCAGCGGCTTGCGACACAGCGCCCCATGCCGCCAAGCTCAAGCCCAAGATCATTTTCGAAGCAAGCGTCGTCGTCATCGTTGTCATCGTCGTTCTAAATCGATTGAGGCAAGGGTGCGCGCAGTGCCTGCCGCAACTCGGCTGCAAAAGCAGCGCGGCTGGCACGATGGGCCTGCGCACCCACCAAAATTCTCTGTGTCCCTGTGCGCAGCGCCACGCTGCGAGATTCAGCCTTGACACGCACCCACGCTGCTGGCATTTCAACCACGTCCACCCGAGGGCCCGTACAGCGCTGGACACAAATCACATTGTTGCACAGCGTCACCACTTCACCGTCGGTGGCGTGTCTAGCCCACACCAGCATGGCGGTGCCCACGGCGAGCAATTCGATGACCGCAAAACCAAGGATGAAATTGAACCCCGCCCAAGCAAAACCAAGCCCCACCAGCAGCGAAAAGCCACACATCAACCCGTAAGCGCCCGCCAACTCGCGGGGGGTGAGTGCGCAATTCCGCTTAAGTGTCCATGTCAGGCTTTCGCCACACGCCGCCTCTTGCGAGTGCACGTGACCGGGGCTCCAGGGCTGGCGCGAAGCACCCTCGTCCCGTCGCGACGGGCGGTTGGAGGTTGATGACAGGGTCATGGGCGCGAAGCTTTACCACCCGCCGGCAAGGCTTGGAGGACGCGAGGATACGCGTGGCCCCGACTTGCTGCATGGCAACCTCAATTCTAGTCAAGCGCCTTAGCGCCAGCGGCCATTTCGCCGCGATACCAAGCAGGCCCAAGGGGCTATTGGACGCATGCTTGGCGTTGTTCAGCGGCGTATAATGTGTATCTTAACCACTGATGGTACACATCATGCGAACCAACATTGAGATCGATGACAAGCTCATGAAAGACGCTCTGCGCTACACCGGGGCCAAGACCAAGCGCGAGGCGGTTGAGCTCGGCCTTCGAAACTTGGTGCAGCTGGGCAAACAAGTCGAGGTTCGAAAGATGCGCGGAAAGTTGCAGTGGGAAGGCGACTTGAACGCCATGAGGACTGACAAGTGATTCTGGTTGATTCCAGCGTTTGGATCGACTTCTTTCGGGGAAAGCCGACGCCACAGGTTGAGCGACTTGACGAGCTTCTGGCCCAAGAGCGGATTGTGGTGGGAGATCTGGTGATGACCGAAGTACTTCAAGGATTTCGCACCGAACGAGATTTCAACCAAGCCCGCAAGACGCTGGAAACGTTTGACTTTGTTGAACTCGGTGGTTTCGAGGTTGCTTTGCAAGCTGCAAAGAACTTTCGAGCGTTGCAGGCCCTTGGTTATACGACACGAAAGACGATTGACACGCTTATCGCAACCAAGTGCATCGAGGCTGGCTACTCGCTGCTGCATGCCGATCGCGACTTCGATCCGTTTGAACTGCATCTCGGGCTGAGGGTGGCGCATCGAAGCGCGGACGCCTAACGGGATGGGGCATCCGTCAGCGGGCTGCCCTGCGCCTTGACGGCAACGTGCTGCGCAGTTCGTCTACAGCGATCGACGAGCTGCCGCGTTTCACTTTGAAGGCATGGCCATAAATCACCTCAAAAGTGAGGGTGATTCGTTGGTCAGCCGCGCGTCGCAGCAAATGAAGGTCCATCGTTTGGCGCCAGCGGGGCGTGCGCAGCCCTTGAAATCGGGTAGGGGCGGTGTTGCGTCCCAGGGTGCGTAGCTCGGCCAGCATGGTATTGGCGTCAGCCCAATGCAACGTCAGCTGCTCCTGGTCCATCACCGGGTCTGCAAACCCCGCACGCACCAAATCGTCGCCCACGTCGTGCATGTCGACGAGCCCCGCAGCGCAAGGGCCCCATCGCTGATCGCGGTACAAGCTTCGCAGCTCCCGCAACGTGTCAGGCCCAAGCGTTGAAAACATCACCAACCCACCCACCGCAAGCGCTTGGTGCCAGCCTTCGACCATTTGACGACGGTCGGGCGCAGCATGCAGCGCCATGTTGGCCCAGATCAGCTCGCAAGAATCCGGCGCCACGGCATGGTCGCTCACCGCATGGCGCGGCTGCTGCATGGCCTCGGGCTGGGTGACTCGCCGCCACCACCGCGCCCAGGCGGTGCGCTCGGGGTTGGCGTTCAAGGGCCTCACCCGATGCAAACCTTCGGGTTCAACGCACGTCAGTGCTGCATGCGGGTAGGTTTGCCGCAACAACGAGTCGCCACCACCCGACGTGGGCCACCATTGCAGCACCCGGGCAGGTTGTTGTTTGAACAGCGGCAGCCGCTCACCCATGCGGCGCGCCACTTCGGCGTGCAGCCAGGGGGGCTGTTGCTGTTGCATCCAAGCCGTCAATTGGCGCAGAAGTGCTGGGGCGTCATGCGCCACGTCGCTGGTTGTGATGACGGGGGCGTCGAGGGGCATCGTGCAGCCAGTATATTGACCCGATGCCGTCCTTTGCTGCCCTTGCCACGCGTTGCAGACCTTGGCTGACGCGCCTCGCCCCCCCTTCACTTTGCGCGGTGTGTCACACGATGGGTGCCGATCGCATCTGCGCCCTTTGCATCAGCCGATTTGCCACACCCGTTCCGCGTTGTCTGCACTGCGCGTTGTCGCTTCCCAGCGCTGTGCTCCGTTGCGAAGCCTGTGACGCCAACGCTCTGCCCTTTCCGTTTGTGCGTGCCGTTGCAGCATGCGACTACCGATTCCCCTGGGACGGCGTGATCGATGCTTTCAAAGCCCATCAAGCCCTTGACCTGACTGGCGCGCTGTCGCGCCTGTTGGTGCATGCACTTCGTACCGATGGTGCAGGCACCACGCGGCCCGCATGCGACATCGTGGTTCCCATGCCGGCGGGGCCGGCGCGCCTTCGCTCGCGCGGCTTCAACCCCGCGTGGGAGCTGGCGCGACGGGTGGCCCGGCAGATGCAAAAGCCAGCATCGCCTCATCTCCTCGCACGCGTGTTTGACGCGACGCCGCAGCGCAGCCTCTCACGTTCGGAGCGCATGATGAACGTGCAAGGCACCATGCACGTGGCAGCCGATGCCGCGCGCCACGTCCACCACCGTCGTGTCGCGCTGGTGGACGATGTGATGACCACCGGTGCCAGCACCATCGAAGCCACAAGGGCCTTGTTGGAGGCTGGCGCTCACGAAGTTGAAGTATGGTTATTGGCGCGAACGCCCGCCCCGGGCAGCGCATCAACAACCTAAGTTTGCCCCTAATCCCAACGCGCCCCGCATGTTTCGCATCGTCTTGGTTGAACCGCAAATCCCACCCAACACCGGCAACGTGATCCGACTGGCGGCCAACACCGGCTGCGAGTTGCACTTAATCGAGCCCTTGGCTTTTTCGATGGACGACAAACAATTGCAGCGGGCGGGGCTGGACTACCACGAGTACGCCAGCGTGCGCCGCCATGCCTCGTGGCCAGCGTTCTTGCAGTCATCGCGCGCTGACCCCAGCCGCTGTTTTGCCTTCACCACCCGAGGTGCCAAGCCGCTTTCGAGCATGGCGTGGCAGCCTGGTGATTGCCTGGTGTTTGGCAACGAAACTGCCGGGTTGGCAGCACCTGTGTTGTCGCAGTTTGCCCCCGATCAACGGGTTCGATTGCCCATGCAACGTGGGCAACGCAGTTTGAATTTAAGCAACGCCGTGGCCGTTGCTGTGTTTGACGCGTGGCGCCAGCAAGGCTACGCGGGCGGCACTTAAAAGCTTGGCGTCGCGTCGCGTCAAAGTGCTTCGGTGCCCGGGTCGCGCGACATCAAGTGCTGCACCCCATGGTCGGGGGACAGCTTGCCCTGCAACACCGCCACCACCGCTCGCGTGATGGGCATTTCAACGCCCAGTTGCTGGGCTCTGGCCAGCACCACAGGCGCCGTTACCACACCCTCGGCCACGTGCCCCAGTTCATTCAGGACCTGGGCAAGGGGCAAGCCTTGGGCCAAGCGCAGCCCCACCCGGCGGTTGCGGGACAGTGCGCCCGTGGTGGTCAAGACCAAGTCGCCCAGCCCCGATAAACCCATGAAGGTCTCGGCCTTGGCGCCCAGGGCCAGCCCCAGGCGTGTCATTTCGGTTAGCCCGCGCGTGATCAAGGCGGCGCGCGCATTCAGGCCGGGCACCATGGGTTGCGTGCCGTGACGCTCGGCCAGGCCGTCACACAATCCAGCGGCAATGGCCAGCACGTTTTTAACCGCACCACCCACTTCAACACCGATGGGGTCGGCGCTGGTGTAGATGCGCAGCGCATCGGCGCGAAGGGCCTCGGCCACCATGTCACGAAGCTCGGCGTGCTCACTGGCGGCCACCAACGCGGTGGGCTGCCCCTGGGCCACCTCGTCAGCAAAGCTGGGGCCTGACAGCACACCCACCGGGCGCGCGGGGCACTCTTGGGCCGCAATCTCGTGGCCCAGCAACCCGGTGCCTTGCTCGAGCCCTTTGCACAGCCACATGACGGGTGAGGCGCTGGGCAGCTGCGACAAAACACCTCTCAGGCCGCCCATGGGTGTCGCCACCAAGGTCAGGTCAGCGCCTTGGGTGGCGGCCAGTTGGGGGGTCACTTGCAAAGCATCAGACCAAGCGAAGCCTGGCAAATACCTTGCGTTGCAGCGCTCGCGCGCCATGGTTTGGGCCTGCTCGGCGTTGCGGGCCCACAGCACCACCTCATGGCGCTGGCTGGCTTGCATGGCCAACGCCGTGCCCCACGCACCAGCGCCGAGCACGGCAATCTTCACGCCGATCGCCTCGGGGCTTCAGTTCAGCGTGGCAGCGGCACCACCGGCAGCCAATTGCGCCTGCTGGGCTTCGTACATGGCTTGGAAGTTGACCTCGGACAGCAACACCGGCGGAAAGCCCGCGCGGGTGCAGATGTCAGACACCACGGCGCGCAAGTACGGGTACACCATGCTGGGGCAGGCAATGCCCAAGATGGGTTGCAATTGGTCTTGCGGCATGTTGCGCAGCTCAAAAATGCCGGCTTGTTTGGCTTCGATCAAGAACAGCGTCTTGTCCTCACCAACTTTGGTGGTGACGGTCGCCGTGACGCACACCTCAAACACGCCGTCAGCAATGCCCTCGGCCGATACCGCCAGGTTGATGTCGACGTTGGGCTGCGATTGCTCCACCAAAATTTGCGGCGAGTTGGGCTGCTCAAGCGACATGTCTTTGAGGTACATGCGCTGAATGTTGAACACGGGGTTGGTATCTTGCTCTGCCATGATGGTTGGGAATCCTTGAAATAAAAAAACCCGCCGTTGTCCACAAGGACCGGCGGGTGTCGCATGCGATCTTGGATTATCGCTGCATCACGGCGCCGACAGCAGCGGCATCAACCCGCCACTTTGATCCAGGGCGACCAGGTCATCGAAGCCGCCCACGTGGGTTTGCCCGACGTAGATTTGCGGCACGGTGCGACGGCCGGTTTGCGCCATCATCGTTTCGCGTGCCTGGGCGTCCACGTCGATGCGAATTTCTTCGATCTGAGACACGCCGCGCTCTTTGAGCAGCGCCTTGGCGCGCAGGCAGTAAGGGCATACCTGCGTTGTGTACATGCGGACGTTGGCCACGGAAGTATCCTTCGAGAAGCGTTGCTGAAAATAAGTCTGCCGACCTAAGCGGCCTTCTTGGCCATCGGCAAATTGGCGTCTTGCCACGCCTTGCTGCCACCCGCCAGGGCCACCACTTTTTCGTAACCGGCCTTCTTGAGCACCCCCACGCCGCGCGATGACCTTGCGCCCGTGGCACACACCAAAATGATGGGCAAACCTTTGTTGGTGGGCAAATCTTTGCTGCCCTCGCCGATGGCAGCCAGCGGCACGTTGCGCGCGCCGTTGGGGTGGCCTTGGGCAAACTCGGCGGCGTCGCTGACGTCGATCAACAGCCCCTTTTCGCGATTGATGAGTCGCACGGCTTCGGCGGTGCCAACGGCCGAGCCGCGGGCGCTGCCTTTTTGCGAATGCAGCACCAGCATGGCGCCTGAAGTGCACGCCAAGAGGATCAAAGGCCAGTTGTCGATTAAAAATTTCACGCGCAATCCCTTGGAGTAAACCGCCCCGATGCGGCAAAGCAAACCCCCCGATTATAGAATTTGAGGCTTCGCCCTCGCTTTTTAAAGCCCACCCCCATGAGCAAACTTGTGCTGATTCGCCACGGCGAGTCAACTTGGAACCTTGAAAACCGCTTCACGGGCTGGACCGACGTGCCGCTGACCACCACCGGAGTGGCGCAAGCGCGCCAAGCCGGCAAACTGCTCAAAGAAGCCGGATTTGAGTTTGACATGGCCTACACCTCGGTGCTCAAACGGGCGGTCTGGACGCTGTGGCATGCCCTGGATGAAATGGACCGTGTTTGGGTGCCCGTTCGCCACGACTGGCGCCTCAACGAGCGGCATTACGGCGCGCTGCAAGGATTGAACAAAGCCGAGACCGCAAAACAATACGGCGAAGACCAAGTTTTGGTCTGGCGCCGCAGCTACGACGTACCACCCCCAGCGTTGGCCCACGACGACCCACGCTGCGAGCGCAACGACATCCGTTACACCAACCTGCAAACCAGTGACATCCCGTTGACGGAGTGCCTCAAAGACACGGTGGCCCGCGTGGTGCCGTTTTGGAACGACCTGTTGGCGCCCTCCATCAAGCGCGGCCAACGCGTGGTGGTGGCGGCCCACGGCAACAGCATCCGCGCGTTGGTCAAACACCTGGACGGCATCGGCGACAACGACATCGTGAGCTTGAACATCCCCAACGGCACGCCGCTGGTGTACGAGCTGGACGCCAACCTCAAACCGATCAGCCGTGAATACCTGGGCGACGCCGAGGCGATCGCCAAGGCGCAGGCTGCGGTGGCGAATCAGGGGAAGGCTCAATAAGGGGTGGCGGTTTGCACAGCCGTCGCTAGCCCTTCAGCGCCACGGTCAAAAAGGCACGCGCTTTTTCCCATTCACGTCGAACCATGCGCTCGGTCATGCCCAGCGCCTCAGCCAATTCAGTGTCGGTCAGGCCGGCGAAGTAGCGCAGGCGCACCAAGTTGGCCAGCGGCGGGTCGAGGGTGGCCAAAGCTTCCAGCGCCTCGTTGACGGCCAGCAAGGGCGCCTTGTCAACGTCGGCGACGCCCTCGCGCACCTCGGTGTCCAAGGTTTGATGCGGCGCGTCACCGCCGCGGCGTTGTGCCTGGCGCTGCCGCACGGCATCAACCAGCACCGATTGCATGGCGCGCGCCGCGTAGGCCAAAAACTGGCCGCGGGCTTTGAAATCGACGCCGTGCGCGTGCTGCAACCGTATCCAGCTCTCGTGCACCAAGGCGCTGGTGTCGACCAGCGTGACTCTGCCCTGACGCAGCCGGCTGCGGGCCAAGCGCAAAAGGTCGTCGTAGAGCAAACCGTAAAGTCGGTCCGCAGCGTCGACGTCCCCCGATTGGGCTTGGTGCAGGAGGGCAGTAACGTCTTGCATGCCTCACTGTAGCGTGAGGCATTTTGCGCATTCAGGTGGCGAGGCGCTTCAGCCCTCGTAAACGTCGTGTCTATCGAGCATGCGCAAGATGAAGTGAAACTCGGACGTCTCCTGACCAACAGGGCGCTGCACGCGCACCACGCCACTGGAGAAGGTCAAGCGCAGGTAATCGGAGAAAGCCGTGTAATGCAAGCATTCGCGCCACAGGTAGCACTTTCGGCTGCGCATGTGCACGCCGCGGTGATCAACCCGCTGCGGAACGAAGCGCATTGCACACCACGCCACCACATTCATGACCAAAGGCGGAAAAACGCCGACGATGGCCACAGCCCAGAGCAGGAACCGGTTGTCCATGGCACTGATGTCCACGCCGCCGTCAGCAGGCGTGTGAGCCGCAGCAGGTCGGGTTGGCGCCAGTGTGCAAGCGTACAGAAGTATCGGCAAAACGAGCCATGGTGAGAAGCCGAACAGCACCAAGTTCTCGGACAGCCCCCGATCGCGCACACACCGAAACAGCGTCACGTAGAGCAAGCCCAGCACCATGATCGCTGCCACGATGACCAACGCGGCCATCAAAACCACAGCACCAGGTACGCCACCGACCACACCAGGTAGCAGCCAGCGAGGCCCGCAGTGATCGCAGCCAAAAGCCGTTCGCGGGCACGCCAAAGCATGGTGGCTTGCGCGATGCCAATCACCGATGCTGCAAGGCATCCTATCGCACTCAAACCTTTGGCGAATCGAGTGAATGCCTCGGTGCCGAAGCGTGTCTGGGCCCATTCCGTCAGCACCCAAGCCACGGCCAGTACCACTAAAATTGATGCCACCACCCACCACGCCGAGCCCGTCGCAGGCTGCGGGCGCAAGGCCTCGAGGTCGGGCCGCAGGGGTTCGCGGGCGTCAGGCGAAGCTGCTTGCACGGGCTGCGATGGGCGCGACACGCGCGCGGAGATTGAAGCGAACTTGGCCCACAACATGGTGTCACCGAACCGATTCAAGTCGCTGCCACGATGTTGTGGACCCAACGTTTGGGTCGCCTACGCTGTTGGTGCCCACGATGGTTCCTTGTGCACTGCGCCAATAGTGGTTGGAGCCGCTGCTGACTTCGTGCGTGCGTCCAGTAGCGGGGTCTTGCACGCGCTCCACGCCGCGAATGTACTCACTGAAACCGCGGTTGATCTGCTCGCGTGAGGTGTTGCTGGTGGTGGCGCGCGCGCGCAGCGACGCGATCATGGCGTCGTTGTTGGCGCTGATCATCCGGCTGGCTTCGCCCGACGCACGGATCGAGTCCCAGCCTTGCTTCATGCGTGCCGAGAATTGCGCATTGACGCCTTGGTAAACCTTGCTGTGCAACTCGGCCCAGCGTGGATCACCTTTGGACTGTGCGTGCATGAAAGCCAGGGTGGGGTACCAGTTGTCGAGGCTGCCTTGTCGGGCGGCAAAACTGTGTGTGTAGCGCAGAAAGCGATGGTGTTCGTAGCTGGTGCCGTAGGGCCCCGTGAAACTGATGGTGTAGACCTTTTCGAGGAAGCCGTAGAAGTCTTCCTCCATCAGCGTGCCGCCTCGCGAATACTGCACGCGCACCGCCACACTGTCGCCCTGCTGCTTGTTTGCGACGGCAGCAGGCAGCGGCGACACGGGGCGCCAACCGACGACGCGTAACCCGGGCATCTGTCCACGAAACGGTGCAATGGCGCCGCGATAAAGCGCTTGCGCCGCTGTGATGCCAGGGCTGGCATCCGTGGGGCCGAGGTTTGGTGCGTTGCGGTTGCGTGGCGTGTTGGCCAAGGCGCCGCTGGCCCAAGTGAAAGACTGCACCGGGTAGTGGAACAGTGCCGCTTGCCCGTCGGGCGCGTACACGGCGACGTGGTAGCGGTGCGGAAAGTAGATGAGGTTGTAGGCCCAGGTGCTGCGGTTTTCGACGATCCACCCCTCGGGCACAGTCATCGAGCCCATGCGCACGTTTTTGTAGACCGTGTCGTACACGTCCACCTCTTTGACTGGGGTGGCCGCGGCCGGGCTCGGTGGCACTTGGGCCGCAGCTGCGCTCCCCAGGGTGGCGACGCATGCCGCAATGAACCCATGTGTCATGGCGCGGCGCAGCGCTGTTGCGAGTGTTCGGGGCACGGGCTGCTTTGGCATGGTTTTCGGCTTCCAGTTTTTTACGGCGTAAAGCGGTCATCGGGGTCGCTGCGGTGTCAGTTGCCACTGGGCCTGAGTGGCGTGCGCCAGACTTCGCCATCGCTGCTGCGGCTCGACCGTGGCGTCCAAGTGGGTGATGGCCTCGGCCAGCGCGCCGTGGGCGGCATCGTCAGCCTTGCTTGCGTGTTGCGCCAAGGCTTGCAGCAGCAAAGACTCTCCGGTGCGCTGAGAGTGCAGGTTGTCGGCCTGCAAGCGCCGCGACAGGTCGACGGCGCGCTTGGCCATCGCTTGGGCGGCGTCGATTTCCCCGAGCGCTAGGTGTGCGCGACCGGCACGCAAAGCCACCAGATTTTGCATTGACATCAGCGCATCAGTCTTGGCGAGCATCGGCAGGTAAGGCCCCAGCAGCGCCAGGCCCTTTCGCGCGTCGCCCGCCAGGATGCTGCTGTCCACACGCGCCAGGTCACAGAACACTTGTTGGTTGGCGCGCAACGCCTCATCGCGCTTGGGCACGGCGTCGGACAAGTCGAACCATTGCTGCGAAAGCGCGTGATCGTTGCGCAGCGCCGCCGTCCAGCCCAGGGCGCACAGGGCGCCTGACTGCATCGCAAATGCTTGCTCGCTTTGAGCCTTGTGCCGCGCTGTCTCCAGCAATGCATCGGCTTCGTCAAGTTGCCCCAGTGAGATGCGCGGTGCGGCCGCCAGCACCAGGTTGTAAGCGGTAGCGCCTTGGGCAGGACGGTCACTTGCCGAGAGACTCAGGATTTGGTCGTAGCGCTCGATCGCCCGGCGGGGCTCACCCGCCGTCCCTGCCATCGTGCCCCACGTGTTGAGCAAGCCCATCATGGCGCTGCCACGTTCGCGGCCTGCACGCTTCAATTGCTCAACGCCTTCGAGGTTTCGAGCATCCTGGCCCTTGGCACGGCCCTGCGAGGCAAAGATGTACGTTTGCATCGTCAATACCCTGACGCGTTCATTGAGTGCTTCAATGCCCGTACCCTTGAAGTGTTGCCACGCGAGCTCAAGGGGCGCCGCGGCCAGTTCGCTGCGTTGCGACGCGATGTAGACGTTGGCCAGCTCAAGGTTGCAGCGCGCTCGCACTGCCGCAGGCAACCTGCCTTGCGACAACACCGTTAGCAGCGTCTGAAGCCCAAGCTGTGTTTGACCACTTTGGGACAGAACCTGGGCTGTGACGCACTGCAGGCCCAACTTCAGGTAGGGATCTCGCGCCGTGTCGGCTGCTTCACGGTAAAGCAGGTGTGCCTTGGCATACCCTTGCGTTTCGGATTGGTGGGCCGCCACCAGGGCCAGCACCATCGCAAGCTCGTCGGGTTGATCGATCAGCGTGCGTCGTGAAAGGTCTTCGGCACGCACCATCAACTCCGACATGGTCAGCGGCTTGCCTGCGCGCGCAGCGTCGTCAAGGAGGTTGAAAACGAAATGCTGAGCAGCCTGCGCATGGGTCGCCTGCGCGATGGCACGGTTGCGCTCGGCGTCGGCGCGCGCAGCCTGCCACGCCGCAACGCCCAGGCCTAGCGCCAGCGCGGTGACGACCGCAACCGACGCCAAGGAAACGATCCGATGCCGCGCGACAAAACGACGCAACAGATACCCCACGGACTCGGGTTGCGCCAACACGGGGCGCTTGTCGAGATGGCGTTGAAGGTCGTCCCCGAAAGCGCGGGCGCTGTCATAGCGCGCGCCTGGTTCGCGCTGCAAAGCTTTGGCAATGATGGCGTCCATGTCGCCATGCAATCGCTTGCGCAGTGCCCGCGTCGAGCTGCTGCGCTTGGCAACAGCCGCGGCGTCGGCGGTGGCTACCGTCTGGCTGGGCCGGCGCACGTCGGCGCTGGTGATGGCGTGCTCCAGTTGCACCTGCGAAGGCCCCGACGTGCGGTAAGGGCGTTGGCCGGTCAACAACTCAAACAGCAGCACGCCCAGCGCATACACGTCCGTGGCCGGCGTCAAGGTGTTGCCTTCCACCTGTTCGGGTGCGGCATAAGCAGGCGTCAATATCCGGTCGAGTTCGCGCGTGATCATCGTCGCGGCATGCGAGGGGTCACCATCGAAGAGCTTGGCGATGCCGAAGTCCAGCAGCTTCACCTGTCCCGAAGGCGTCACGAGGATGTTCGAGGGCTTGATGTCGCGGTGGATCACCAAACGCGAATGGGCAAACTGCACGGCATCCAGCACCTGTGCAAACAAGGCCAATCGCTGATCAATCGTCAGGCATCGTTCGTCGCACCAAACGTCGATGGGTCGCCCATCGACGTGCTCCATGGTGATGAATGGCGTGCCGTCGGGTGCTGAGTCAGCATCGTACATGCGCGCAATGTGCGGGTGCTCCAGCGCGGCCAGGATGTCGCGCTCGCGTTCAAAGCGTGCCGCCAGCCGACCATCGTGGCCACTGGTGCGCGGCACTTTCAGCGCCACATGATGGGCGGGCACCCCGTTCTTCGGACGCGCCAGCCATACGTCAGCCATGCCACCCCGCCCGAGTCGCCTCACAAGGGTGTATCGCCCCAGCGTGGCGCTATTCTCCAAACCGTGCGCCTCAGGTTGAAGCACGCCTTCATCGAGTACAGGCCCGGCATCCAGAAGGGGCGCCAACGAGCTATCTGTCAGCGCTTTGAGCATGGCGGCCACGCGAGACGCCAAGGCGGGCTGCGCGATGGCCAACGCCTCGAGCCAGGGCAGACGCTTGGCGACGTCCATGTCTCGCCCCCGGTCAAACAATGCCGCGATCACCGGCCATTCGGCTTGGGTGATGGTGTGCATGATGCCTGTGGGTGGATTGGCCATGGTGAACGAAGTCTGCATCACCGGGGTTCAATCGCCAAGCACGAATGGGCAGCGGACGCGGTACGCGGCTACGGTGTCGCGCCTGGGCGTGGTTGGGAGAGAGGTTGCTGCTGCGGATAAGGCTGAGGCTGAGGCTGAGCCTGGCGCTCGGCCACCACCCCTCCACCAGGACGCTGCGTCTGCATGCCCGCCATCTTCCAGGCTTCCACGCCGCCTCGATACCACAGCACATTGACATAGCCCAGCTTGATGGCGCGAAGGGCGGCGTTGTACGACATCCAACACTGGATTGACTGGCAATAGAAGACCAAGGCCATGTTGCGGTCACCACGTGTCACTTGCTGCAAGTAAGCGCCAAAACCTCGCTGCGTTTCGTCGTCGAAGCTGCCAGGCTGCGCTGCGGCCACTGCCGCAATGGCGCCTGGCAACATTTCTTGCGAGCCCAGGACGTCAAAAAGCAGGTACGGCGCTTGCCGACCGTTCAAGAGGCCCAGCAAACCTTTGGTGGTCACCAGTTGACCGCCCGGGATGCTTGTGGGCGTGGGCCCGTGCATGGGGCCGCTGTGAAGGCGATCCACGGCGGGCACGCCGAAGTCACGGCGCTCGGGGTCGGCTTGTGACCCTGGTTGTGCGTCAGATCGCGACGGTGGTGATTGATTGGGCGCCGGCAGGCTGAAACCGGGTGTCGCAGGTTGCGGAGACTGGGGGCCGGGCTGGGGCTGTGGGTATTGAGGCTGAGGTTGCTGTCGGGGCGGGGGCTGATTGCCAGCGCCAGGAAATGCATTCTGGGCTTTGCTTGCAACCGCCGCTGCAGCGACGATCAGGGCCATGCTTAGCGCAAGGGAAAGTTTCATCGCTGATTCTCCAGTCTTTGGCCACGCACGCCGAGGTCACGCCAAGGGTCGAAATTGGCCTGGGTTGAAAGTAGGTAGCTGCCGTCATCAAGCTTCCAGGCGTTGCCGTAGCCGCTGGCAAGTTCGACCTTCTTGCCGTGGGCGTCGACATACGGGTCCACGCCACGGATCATTTGACTGAAGGCTGTGGCGCGTTGGTCGGCCGAGCGCTGATTGGCCTTCCAGCCTTCGTTGATCAGGGCGTTGACGTGTTGGGTGGTGGCGGCGTAAATGTTTGCGCGGTCACCAGCGCCCTTGATTTCGATCATTCGTACTTTGTTGATGTGGTCGGTGACGAGCCTCAAGTAAGCAGCGTCGGGTTCGTAAGACGCGCGCATGGCTTCAACGTAGCCAAAGTCAAGTTGCCCCTGCGGCGCAAAGGCCACGAACATCGGCCAGGCGAAGGCGTTGAGGAAGGTCAGCGGCTCGCCGGACGGCAGCACCGTGGGCATCTGCGTGTGCGCAAAGTCGATCGTGGCCACGAGCATGCCGCGCATTTCGACGCCGTCGCGTTCGAACGCGAACAACACTTGCCCCGCATCGCTGGTCTGCGTGATGCGCGAGCCACCAACCCCCTGCGACACCACCGGTCGCTTGTGAGTGGCCAGGTCAGGCCGGGATTTGAAGTCCAGCACGCGTGCACCTCGCCAATAAAATTGCACGGCTTGTGCGAGGTAAGTCTTGGCGTCGCCGATGCGGTGCTGCGTGCAACCGGGCTTCAAAGCGCTCGGGTTGCCCGTGTTGTTGTGCTCCCACCGGAACTGCGGCACAAACCCCAACAAGTGCTTGTGGTCTGGTGACCGTGCGGACCAGGACAGCTGCATGCCGTCGGTGCACATGGCCTCCAGGCTCCACTTCATACCGCCCTCTGTGGGCCAACCATGGGGAACAAACATCGTGCCAACTGGCACAGGGCGGTCTGTGGCGGCACCGTCCACGATCACGGCACGGTCGAAACGCAGCGTTGCCATGCCCGTGCCCGGCGCAGGGGTGACCTGCACCGCTGCGGGGGCGGGGCCAGCGCGATTCAGCCACGCCTTGAATTTGCCGTAGGCTGATTCATCGGCCAGGACCGAAGCCGTCGTCAACATCAACGCCAGGCCAATCGCAGCAGCAGCTTGCGTGTGTGACGAACCCAACCGGGTGAGGCGGCGTGTGCGGTTGCCGGTCATGACGGAAGCCCTGGGTTTGAGGGGTTTGTGGGTTGACATGGTCATGCCGCCACAGCCACTGCGGACGTGCCGTCTGCAAGTTTGGGCTTGGCCGTGCGAACCGCGTGTCGCTCTTCCAGCAAGTTGGCCAGCAAAAGTGTTGCTGCCCCCAGGCTGGTCAGTGATATCAATACAGTCTGGCGCCAGCGCAAATCCGCATCAAGAACTTGCAACCGTTGATCGATCGAGGCGATGGTCGTGTGCAGGGTGGCGGCGTGCGCCAAACCAAGTTCAAGCGCGCTTTTTTCGACCTCCTTGAGCACCTGGTAGTCGGCCATGGCGGCTGACTCGCGGGCGCGTTCATTGGCTTGCACATAGCTGGCATAGGATTTTGCGTAGTCCAACTTGCCAGCCACAGCCAGCGCGCCCAGCAGATTGCGCACAGGCGTGGCTCGGTCCAACACATTGCCGGCGTACAGCAGCGAAGAAACGTCAGCACGCATGCGCTTGCCGTCGTGCACCAGCGCAAAGATCATGTCGCCTTGCTGGTTGGCCAAGAAGTACTGCAACTGCACGTTGCTGAGCAATTCAAGCTGCGCCAGCAAGTTCGAGCGTTGGTCGCGTTGCGACTGAATCTCTGCGTTGAGCGTGTTGACAAACACAAAGGACGCGAGCGTGCACACCAGGCTTAGCATGAAGCCCACAACAATTGACGTCACCTTGAACCAGCGCATGGCGTTTGCCCCTTTTGCGGCTGCGTGCAACATGCACGCGCTTGCAAAGGGAGAGACGCAAATTCAGCGCCGCTTACGCTCTGGTACTTACCCTAGGGTGCCAATTGGATTCAGGGCTTTGGCTCCACCAACGTGGCGTCCGCCCGGCAAACGGCGAGGGGCCGGGTTCTGGCTTTGTGGATGCGCTCAATATGCCGCGTTGAGGCATGGGCGCGCACGTGCAGGCAGGCGCAACCGTAGCCATAGGACCCATTGGAAGCCACCCAGCGCGACGCCGAAAAGTCGGGCCACCGGCCTTCGGCTTGGTGTCCTCCCTGCGCAGCAATCACCCATTGCCCGTCTTTGTCGGTCAACCACGCGTTGGCGGGCGTGGGGTTCTCAAACCAGCCGCAGCGCTGCACGGGAGGCGAAGAACGCGCAGCGGGCGCGCCGTGGGCGGCAGCGACGACAACCATCATGCCGATGGCTAGACCAGGAAGGCATGCGTTAGAAAAGTGCTTCATGCGAGCTCTGCTTTGTGGATGGGTTGCACATCAATTTCAGCATCCTACTGAATTGCGCACACGCAACGTACAAGGTGCTTGTGATGGCGCACCCATCAGAATGCTTGAACCACTTCCGCTGCCAACACCAGACGCCCTATTTCTGCCTTGGACGGACGAACCTTGATTTCTATGTCGTAGCCAAGCCGCGTTAGACAGTCCATCAGCTTGCGCTCCGACAGGTTGGAGAAATCACCGCGCATCATGTCTGAGACTTTGGGCTGGGTGATGCCCATGCGTTTGGCGATCTCTTGCTGAGTCAGGCCAAGGCTTTTCATGGCTTTCCTGATCTCGATCACCAAGCCAGTTTTGATCCTGAGCTTTTCAGCATCAGCCAGGCTAAGGTCAGCATAAACGTTGCCCGAACCACGCTGCACCTCAACGCCGTCAACAAGTCGAGTTTTCATTTCCGCAACTCCTTAACAAACGCTTGGGCAATTTTTAGCCTCGCGTGGATGATGTACTTCTCCGCGATGCCACCACGCTCCATCACACTGCGATGCGGTGCGCTTGACGCACAGCGCTGAGACGGTGCGCCTATTGCAGATGGTTTGCATGTTGCGCTGGATGATCGCCTCACTTTCATAGTCCAGGGCACTGGTGGCTTCATCAAAAATGAGGATGTGCGGGCTGGTAAATGGACAGCCCTCACGTGCTCTTGGGCAAAAATCCTGGTCGCACGTTTCTACAGCGCTGCTCCACTTGGTGAGCAATGGCTTGAATCTGTGCTGCGTCAAGCGACTGCCCTCGTCGCGGCTTCAACAAGAAGCCAGGGTTTTTGCCATTGAACACGCGCACCGGCTCAAAGGCCTTGTGCTCGATGAACCAGCCAGGAATCGCCAGGGCTGGTGTGACTTCTACGTTCCACCCCACAGCCGATGTCAACCAACGCGCTAGCCACAGTGCCTGACGCTCGGCCTGCGCCACGGGTTTGCTTTCAATATGCGTCGGGAATTGGAGCGACTTGCCGTCGTAGACAACGCGCACACTGTCCTTGCGTTGCCTTTCGGGCGCATTGGGCTTTGACCGAGCTTTTGTTTCCACCGCGACCACACCGCCTGGGCCAATCACGACATGATCGATGTTGAAGCCCTCAGCAGGGAAGTCGTGATACACCCGAGCTCCAGAAAGCATCAAGTTCTGCAACTCTTGGCCGACAGCCACCTCGCCATCAAGCGCGAGTCTCAACCGCCACAAGCGACGTACCCCCACCACACTGCGGTACCCCCAGAACACCATGACAGTGGCTACGATCAAACCAAGTGTGACTGCCACAGTGGTGTCTATCGGGCGCCTACGAATATGCGCTGTTGCGAGAAGGAGCAGCGAGCTGATGGCGGGGATTGAGAACAAGTACGTCAGTTGCAAACCTACGCTGCCGTGTAAATCCTCGATCTGAGCGCGCAGCGACTCGCCCGGTCCGCGCAACATTTCAGAAGTCAGAGGCGTGCGACGTTCACGCCGCAATTTCCAACGCCCCCACGACACGATGCCTGCTGCGACCAAAGGCCCAGCCAGCACAAGGCCAACGACAGCGAACACAACATAGAGCTGGTCGAAGAGCGCCGATAGTGTCACAAGGATTTCCCCATAAAGGTGCGGCGGTTAGCGCATTCTGCTTGCATTGGCAAAGGCAGTAACAGACTCTCGAGCAAACCGCTCCAGCACCGCTGGCCCTTGAAGCGACTGCAATAAATGTAGTCCTACCGCAACGGCGCCTTGTGGTCCCGTTCAAGCTGCGAACACGGACGATCAAGTCTTGAAGACTGCGTCAGCAATGCTGAGCACCCCCAACCCACAGCCCTAATCCCGCAAATGCAAAGCCTCATGAATGGCAGCGCGCGACACGGCAGCCACTTCGCGGCGGTCGAGGCCTTCGACGTCGATGGCGCCGAGCACGCGGACCCTCACCACCAGTTTGCGGGCGCAGGTGACGCGCCAGGCACTTTGCAGCAAGGTGGTGTCGCCGGTGTAGTTGGTGACGGCGCTGGTCTTTTGGTCGGCGTCGCAAAAGCGCAGGCACAGGGGCAGCACTGTAGCGCCCGTTGACGTGGCGGCCTGAAACAAATTGGCATGAAACGGCAGCAGGCCGTGCCCATCGCTAACTTGCGCCTCTGGGAACACCGCCACCGTCTGCCCTGCATGCAGCGCCTGCGACACGTCTCGCACCACCCGCAAGGCATCGCGTTTGCGCTCGCGTTCAATGAAAAGGGTGCCGGCACCTGCCACGAGCGAGCCAATCACAGGCCACTTCAACACGTCAGCCCTGGAGACAAAACGCGCCTGCGGCACCACGGAATGGATGGCCGCGATGTCAAGCCACGATACATGGTTGCTAACCACCAAAGTACGAACCGAACTTGGCGGTAGGTCGCCCGTGACCACCAGCTCCAGCCCCAACACACGCAACATCTTGCCCGACCACCAAGCGATGCGGCTCTCGCGCTGGGTGTGCGAGTAGCCACCGAAGCGCAACTTGATGATCACCAAGCCGTGCAGCAAGTGCAGCACGGCGCGAGACAAGCGCCAAGTGGCAATGACGGGGCGCACGGTTTGCAGCCGGGGGCTAGCGACTCATGTCGTCAAACGTCACCACGCCTGCCACCCACGTCATCTTGACCCGGGCCGGCAGCTCAAAGCCATTGATCTCGTATGCAAAGGGCGTGTGCTTGCCCTGGCTTCGAAGGGACCCGGCTTCGACGCGCCAATGCGCCTCGGGGTCAAACAAGCAAAAATCAGCGATCCCGCCCTCAACCAAACGCCCGGCTTGATCGGCATAACCACCCAGCGACGTGCCCAACACCCGGACGGGTGACGACGTTACAGGCGCCAGCGACTGGGCCAAGGTCAAGCCCTGACCCCGCCCCCACTTGAGCGCCAAGCTCAGCAACAGTTCAACCCCCGTGGCGCCAGGCTCGGCCTCGGCAAAGGGCACTTGCTTGGCGTCAGCCGCCACCGGGTTGTGATCAGACACCAGGGCATCGATGGTGCCGTCGGCCAAGGCTGCTTGCAAGGCGTCGCGGTCGCGCGATTGGCGCAGCGGCGGCGACAGGCGCATGGCCGACTCAAAAAACCCGATGTCCACATCGATCAGGTGCAACGATTGAATGCTCACGTCGGCGGTCAAAGGCAAACCTTCTTGCTTGGCGGCACGCACCAGCTCGACCCCCGCAGCGCTGCTTAACCGCGCCAAGTGCACCCGGGCGCCCGTGGCACGCATCAATTCAAAAATAGTTTGCAAGGCAATGGTCTCGGCCGCCACGGGGATGCCCGACAGGCCCAGGCGCGTGGCCACTGCACCCGATGCGGCAACGCCGTGCCCCAACCAAGCATCTTGCGGCCGCAGCCAAACGGTGAAGCCATAGGTGGCTGCGTACTGAAGGGCTCGCATCAAGGTGAGCGTGTTCACCACGGGCTCATCGGCCTGTGAAAAACCCACACACCCGGACTCGACCAGCTCGGCCATTTCGGTCAAGGCCTCGCCCTTCAAGCCGCGCGTCAAAGCGCCCAGCGGAAACAATCGGCAGCGCCCCATTTTGCGGGCCCGCAACTTCAGCATCTCGACCAAGCCCGGCTCGTCCAATGGCGGGTCGGTGTCGGGCGGGCAAACGATGCAGGTGACGCCACCACTGGCGGCGGCCTTGAGCTCGCTGTCGAGCATGCCTTCGTGTTCGCGCCCCGGCTCTCGCACACGTGCGGCCAAGTCGATCAGACCGGGCGCTGCCACCAGGCCTTGAGCCTTCACGATTCGGTGCGCCTCGAACCCTTTGGCAACCGAGCCCAGGCGCACGATGCGGTCGCCCTCCACCACGATGTCGGCCAACTCGTCGCGACCCGACGCGGGGTCGACCACGCGCGCGCCTTGAATCCACACCCGTTCAGACGTCATGCCGCGTTCCCCGCAATGATGGACATCACCGCCATGCGCACCGCGATGCCAAAGGTGACTTGCGGCAGGATGACGCTGTGCGAGCCGTCGGCCACGGCCGAGTCGATCTCGACGCCGCGGTTGATGGGGCCCGGATGCATCACGATGGCGTCGGGCTTGGCCAGCGCCAACTTGGCTTCGCTTAACCCAAACTGTTTGAAGAATTCGCTGGCGCTGGGCAGCATGGCACCGCTCATGCGCTCGTTTTGCAGCCGCAACATGATGATGACGTCGGCGCCCCGGATGCCCTCTTCCATGCTGTGGCACACGCGCACGCCCATGTCACGCAAGTCACTCGGCACCAAGGTCTTGGGGCCGACCGCGCGGATGTCGGGAACACCCAGCGTGGTGAGGGCGTGGATGTCACTGCGCGCCACGCGCGAGTGCACGATGTCGCCCACCACGGCCACGCTCAACTGCGTGAAGTCGCGCTTGTAATGGCGGATGGTGTACATGTCGAGCAGGCCTTGCGTGGGGTGCGCATGGCGCCCATCGCCCGCGTTCACCACACGCACGTGCGGGGGGCAGTGTTTGGCAATCAGGTAAGGCGCCCCCGACTCGCTGTGGCGCACCACAAACATGTCGGCGTGCATGGCCGAGAGGTTGGCGATGGTGTCTACCAGGCTCTCGCCCTTGGCGGTGGACGAGCGCGCGATGTCGAGGTTGATGACGTCGGCCGACAAGCGTTTGGCCGCGATTTCAAACGTGGTGCGGGTGCGGGTGGAGTTTTCAAAAAACAGGTTGAAAACGCTCTTGCCGCGCAACAAAGGCACTTTTTTAACGTCGCGGTCGTTGACCGACAAAAACGTGCCCGCGGTGTCCAGAATTTGCGTCAGCACCGCCCGTGGCAGGCCCTCGATCGACAGCAAATGAATCAACTCACCTTGCGCGTTGAGTTGGGGGTGTCGTCGTGCCAGCATCAGCGCTTCCCCTCGTCGATTGAAAACGTAAACTGGCCGTTCTCAAGCCGCGCCAGGCGCAGCCGGCTGCTGTGCGGCAACACCACGCGGGCGGCAGCGCAGGTGGCCTCCACCGGCAGCTCGCGCCCGTTGCGGTCCACCAGCACCGCGAGCAACACCTTGGCGGGGCGACCAAAATCAAACAGCTCGTTGACCACGGCCCGGATGGTCCGACCGGTGTGCAACACGTCGTCGACCAGCACGATGGTGCGGCCGTCGATCGACCAGGGCAAGCGCGTCGCGTCGGCGCCCGACGCCATGCCACGCTGACCAAAGTCGTCGCGGTGCAAGGCGCTTGAGATCACACCCACTTGCCCTGGGCGCGCCAAATCACGGTGCAAGCGCTCGGCCAACCACGCACCGCCCGACCAAATGCCCACCATCAAGGTGTCGGGCTCCAACAGCTTGGCAACCTCACGTTGCAGCTCGGTGTAAAGCGCTTCAGCGTCCAGCGCCAGGGTACTCATGCAAGGCTCCTCAAGTGCTGCTCCAAGATGACGGCGGCACTCTGTGCGTCCAGGTTGTCATGCCCACCTCGCGACTGGGCCTCAACCGACGAGTATCGTTCGTCCACCAACGTGACGGGCAAACCAAAGCGTCCTTGCAATTGCCGCGCAAAGCGTTCGGCTTTTTGCGTCATGGCATGGGGTTGCCCATCGGGGTGCCGTGGCACGCCCACCACCAGCCCGTGAGGCTGCCACGCTTTGATCAGCGCCTCGATGGCGTCAAACCTGGCGTTGCCATTGTTGTTGATGGCGTGCAGCGGTGTGGCACTTTGCGTCACGCTGTTGCCGCTGGCCACGCCGATGCGACGAGTGCCAAAGTCGAATGCAAGCCAAGAACGAGCGGGGGCTGTGGGCATCGCGACTTGCGGTGCCGGCGTCATGCGTGCCCAACCTGATGGTGGCTGATCGAAAGAGCGTCCAGGCCCAGCAAGGCCAGCGCCCGTTGGTAGCGCTTGTCCACGGGCGTGTCAAAAATAACCTCGCGCGCGGCGTCAACGTTGAGCCAGCCATTGCGGCTGATTTCGTCTTCGAGTTGCCCTGCCTTCCAGCCACTGTAGCCCAGCGTGATGAACACTTGTTTGGGGCCGGTACCCAGCGCCAACGCTTCAAGCACGTCTTTGCTGGTGGTCATTTCGAGCCCGCCACGAATGGCCAAGGAGGATCCGTACGAAGCGCCCTCGGGCCCCACCCGCTCGTGCAGCACAAACCCGCGGTCGGTTTGCACGGGCCCTCCAAAAAACACCGGCCGCTGCGCCAAATCGTCGCGCTCGAGGTTCAGGTCGACTTTTTCGAACAGGTTTTTGAGGTTCAGGTCGATGGGCTTGTTGATGACCAAACCCAGGGCACCACGCTCGGTGTGCTCGCAAAGGTAAACCACCGCGTCTTTGAAGTTCTCGTCCACCATGCCCGGCATGGCGATCAAGAACTGATTGGTCAAGTCGATGCGGCCTTCAAGCATGGCGCCATTTTATTCCCAAGGGGCAGCCTTGCCCTTGGCCATGCGCTGCAAGGCAACTGAAACTGAGTCAAACTCCCACTCCGTGAGCAAATCCATTGACGCCGCCCTGGTTTGGCTTCGCCGCGACTTGCGCGTCGAAGACAACGCCGCCCTGCACCACGCCCTGCGGGCGGCCAAGCGCGTTTGGTGCGCCTTTGTGTTCGACCGCCACATCCTGGACACCCTGCCCCGGGCCGACCGAAGGGTGGAGTTCATCCGTGACAGCCTGGTGGGGGTGGACGCCGAACTGAGGGCGCTGGCGGCGTCGCATGGCGTTGAGGGCGTGGGCCTGTTGGTGCTGCATGACCATGCCGCACACGCCATCCCGGCACTGGCCCAAGCGCTGCACGCGCAGTCGGTGTACGTCAACCACGATGACGAACCTTACGCCCTGGCCAGAGACGCCGCCGTGCGCGGCACGCTGGCGGGCATGGGCATTGCCATGCATGCGAGCAAAGACCACGTGATCTTCGAGCGCGACGAGGTGATGACGGCCAGCGGCACGCCTTACACCGTGTTCACCCCCTACCGCAATGCTTGGATGCGCAAGCTAACACCCTACTTTGTGGCGCCCTACCCTGTGGCACGCCACTCGTTGGCGCTGGCGCCCGTGCCCGCAGCCGCCCCCCACGTCCCCCAGCCTGGCGTGCCATCCCTGGCTTCACTGGGTTTCGAGGCCACCAACCTGCACCAATTGCGCATGTCCAGTGGCCCGGCGGGGGCGCGCAGCATGTTGGACGAGTTTCTGGAGCGCATCGACCACTATGACGAAACCCGAAACTTCCCAGCCACCAAGGGCCCGAGCTACCTCGGTACACACTTGCGCTTTGGCACCGCGTCTATCCGCGAACTGTCGCGCTTGGCTTGGGACCGCATGCAGGCCGGGTCGGTGGGTGCCGACAAATGGTTGGCCGAACTGACGTGGCGCGATTTTTACCACCAGATCTTGCATCACCACCCTCACGTGGTGGGGCATGCCTTCAAACGCGACTACGAGGGCATCAAGTGGGAGAAGGGTAAAACAGCAGACACCCACTTTGCCGCTTGGTGCGAGGGCCGCACCGGCTACCCCTTGGTGGACGCTGCCATGCACCAATTGAATCAGTCAGGCTACATGCACAACCGGCTGCGGATGGTGGCGGCCAGCTTCTTGGTCAAACACCTGGGGATCGACTGGCGCCGCGGCGAAGCCTACTTCGCCTTGCACCTGAACGACTTTGACCTGGCGTCAAACAACGGCGGCTGGCAGTGGGCTGCGTCCACGGGTTGTGACGCACAGCCTTACTTCCGCATCTTCAACCCCATCACACAAAGCGAGAAGTTTGACGGTGAAGGCAAGTTCATTCGGCGTTACGTGCCCCAACTGGCCGCCTTGCCCAAAGCACTGATCCACGCACCGTGGAAGGCACGGCCCGTGGACTTGGTGGCCTGTGGCATCAAAATGGGCAGCGACTACCCGCTGCCCATCGTGGTGCACGAAGAAGCGCGTGCGCGCACCTTGGCGCGCTACGCGGTGGTCAAAGGCGGTTAGCCCAACTCACTGAAGTTTGTCGCTGGTGAACAGCCACAACGACGAGGCTGATACCGATGCACCCGTTGACGGAAAGCGCAAGGCCACTTTCTTGGCCGGGCCGGGCAACACCTCAAACGGCTGCACCGTCAGGCCGCTAAGGGCGTAGGTGGCACTGGCACGCGTGGCCAACGTGGTGGCATCCACCACCGCCAAGCGACCCGCACCGTCACTGGTGGCATCGCTGTCCAGGCACACCGCGCTGGTCGATGGACGCAGTGCTCGGCAGGCACCCGCTTTGACGTTGGCTCGCCCCAGCAGCCCCAGGTCGCTGGCGCGGTAAAGCGCGTCGCCCACCCACAAGCCCTGCGCCGTCACGTCGACGGTACGCGCGCCTTTGCCACCGGCCGTTGTCGACGCGTCTGCAAACTGAAGGTTCTGCCCAAATGGTGCCATGCTGCGTGTAAGGCCCAAACCATTGCCTTCACGTTGCAGCCCGTAGACATGGTCGCCCGTGGCGTCAAACGAGATCGAATTGTTTGCCAAGAGACCCTGCATGACTGGCGCGGTCAACTCACCCGTGAATGACATCACCACACCGCGGTGTTTGATGTCCGTGGCGCCTTGCGCCAACGCAATGGCCACGAACGTGGGGTTCAAGGGCGAAACCGTCAACGATTCAGCAAACTGCAATTCACCATCGACGCCCAGCGGCAGCTTGACGGTGCTTTGCAACTGCATCTCTGGCAACCTGTACTTCGACAGCTCGCCCGTGCCGCGAATGCCCACGAACAAGTAGGCGCCGTCGACCGACATCGCCATCGCTGTGGGGTTGTCACCCACGATGTCCGAGAACGTCGTCTGCCCCGTGGCGGCGTCGATGGTGGCCACGCGATTGCCATGGGCGCCTGCGGCCGGTGCCACGGCTGCGTAATAGCGCGAGCGACCGGCATCGTAAACCAAGGCGTTGTGCGGCAGGTCAAGCTTCAACAACGAGCCGTCGATGGTCACCACGGGCGGGGGTGTCACGGGCGCCGGGGCTGGAGGGGCCACGGCCACGCCACCCAAGATGCCACCCGCCAGGCTGAACACAGAAGTGGTGGCGGCTGCCGCGCCAGGTGTTGATGACGCGACCGTCATGCGCACCAAACCAAGGTTGGGAGCCCACCACGTTTCTTCGGCGCTGGTCTCAGTCTTGATGGCTGCGTTCGGGTTGGACGACACCAACTGCAGCGTGGTGGTGGTGCGAAAGCGCGCCGCCTGAACCGTGCCGCTGGGGATGGCGACTGACTCAAAACCCAAATACGCTTGCGTCACGGTGTAGCGAAAGCTCTCATGGCCGCCGTCGTTGTCGGTGTCGGCACCCCAGCTGCCCTGGCGCGTCATGGTGCGCGTGGCATCCACGGCGTAAAACGGCTCGGGGTACCACAGCATCTCACCCACTTGACGCTGAGCCGCCGCAGGCGCGCTGGGCAAGGGGTTGACCAGTGTGATGCCGTTGCTGGTGCGGCGGTAGGTTCGTTCGCGTGTGGTGCCCCCCAGCGTTTCGGCCATCGTGAACGCGTCACCCTCGACGCGTGCGACGCTCAACACAAGCGCCCCACGCTCAACGTTGCTGCCCAAGGCGCGGTCAAACACCCAGGTGTCGCCGGCACGAGCCGCAAAAAGGTTTTGGCTGCGGACGTCGATGCGTCCCCCAGCGGGGTTGCTGTCTTCAGAAAGTGCAGGATAGGCCTGCTGCGCCCAACCGGGTCGCTGGTCGTCGCTGATTGACGAACTGCATGCCGCTGTCAGCACCGCCGCTGTCAGCGCCATCACCCGCCCCGCACCCAACCAGCCATCAACCTGACGCATCTGCATTCCCCAGAAATGATTGCCATTCATGAAGCGCGATGCTAGGACTGGGCCTGCGGTGTGGGCATCCCCTTACTTCGTGCAGACACTGACTTGGGCGGGCTGCGTTACGCTTGTTGCTTGCCGCCCATCCCCGTTCAGTTACGCCTTCGCCACGTCTTGCGGCGCAACACCTTTTCAGTCAGTGTGTCGGGGCCGCCTCAGGCGTCGAGCGTTTGATGAGTCGCATGAACCAACCGATCATGTCGTCAACGATGACGTACACCACGGGCACCACCAACAAGCTCAAGAATGTCGACGTGATCAAGCCTCCTATCACGACGATGGCCATGGGTGCACGAAAGCTGGGGTCGGTGCCAAAGCCGATGGCAATGGGAATCATGCCCGCTGCCATCGCGATGGTCGTCATCACGATGGGGCGTGCGCGCTTGCGACAAGCATCCAGCAGCGCGTCCCAACGGCTCATGCCGTGGTCGCGCTGCGCCATCACGGCGTACTCGACGAGCAAGATCGAGTTCTTGGTGGCGATGCCCATCAACATGATCATGCCAATCATGGCGGGCATGGTGATGTCGGTCTTGGTGACCACCAGCGCAAGGATGGCGCCCGGAATGGACAACACCAACGCCGCCAGGATGGTCACGGGTTGAACCCAGGCGTGAAACAGCAACACCAGCACGATGTAAATGCAAAGCACCCCGGCGCCCATGGCCAACAAGAACCCCGACGCCAGCTCTTCCATCGCCTCGGCGTCACCCACAGAGCGCTTGATGACGCCAGAAGGCAAATTGGCCAAGCTTGGCAAGGCGTCTGACAGCTCCTGCACTTTGCCCAGGGGTTGGCCGTTGAGCTCAATCTCGAAATTGATGTTGCGCGACCGGTCGTAACGGCTGATTTGTGCGGGGCCACTCGATACCTCCAGCGTGGCGACGCTGCCCAGGGGCACTGCACCACGCGCGCCCGGCACTGGCAGCGACTTGATCAATTCAATGTCTTGGCGTGCGCTGTCCGGAAGGCGCACGACAACGGGTACTTGGCGTTGTGACAAGTTGAGTTTGGGCAGCGCCTGATCGAAGTCGCCCGTGGTTGCGATGCGCAAGGTGTCGGCAATCGCCGCCGTGGTCACGCCCAAGTCTGCCGCTCGTGCCGAGTCGGGGCGCACCACCAACTCGGGGCGCTGCAAACTGGCGGTGGAGGTGACGCTGCCGATGCCAGGGATGGTGCGCAACTCTTTTTCCACCACCACACCATGGGCCGACAGGGCCTCACCGTCATCACCGGCCAAGACGAGAATGAGTTTCTCAGACGAACCGCCAAAGCCGACGTTGACACGGGCCCCAGGCAACGCGTCCAGTGCCAGGCGCAACTCCGCCTCGATGGCTTGCTTGCTGATGCCGGGCCGTGCGTCGCGAGGCGAAAGATTGAGCGTGATGGTTGACTTGCGTGACTCCGAATCGCCTCCGCTCATGAAGGGATCATTGCCTGCCTTGCCACCACCAATCGCGGTGTAGACCTGTTTGACATGCTTGTTGGCGCGCACCATTGCTTCGGCCTGCTCGGTGGCCAACAGCGTTTCTTTGTACGTCGAACCCGGCGGCAGGGCAATTCGCACTTGCGTCTGCGACAAGTCATCGGGCGGTATGAAACCCCCGGCAATGCGCCCTGTGAAGAGCAACCCTATCGAGCCGGCCGTGAACAGTGCGGCGGCAAGCATCGTAAGCCAGCGGTGACGCAAACACCACGTCGCCACTTTCATGTAGGGCGCGATCCATGACGGCTCTTTTTGTTCTTTTTTGGGGCGCTTCAACCCGTAAGCGGCCATCATCGGCGTGAGCATGCGTGCCACCACCAGCGAGAAGAACACTGCAATGGCAGCGGTCCAGCCAAACTGAACAAAAAACTTGCCCACCACGCCGCTCATGAAGGCCGTGGGCAAAAACACAGAGATCAGCGTGAGCGTGGTGGCGATCACCGCCAGGCCAATTTCGTCGGCTGCCTCCATTGCAGCTTGAAAAGGCGTCTTGCCCATTTGCAAGTGCCGCATGATGTTTTCAATCTCGACGATGGCGTCGTCCACCAAGATACCCACCACCAGCGACAAGCTCAAGCAGCGTGATCACGTTGATGGAAAAACCCATCCAGTTCATCACGGCAAAAGCCGGTATCACCGACAGCGGCAAAGCGACGGCCGAGATCAACGTGGCACGCCAATTGCGCAAAAAAATCCAGACCACCAACACGGCCAGCAGCGCCCCTTCGTAAAGCAGCGTCATCGACCCGTTGTAGTTTTCGACGACCGGCTCGACAAAATTGAAAGCCTCGGTGAACTTGACATCGGGCCGCTGCTTTTGCAGCGCATCCAGTGCAGCGCGGATGCCATTGGCCACGTCGACCTCGCTGGCGCCACGCGATCGACTGATCTCGAACGCCACCACGGGTTTGCCATTGAGGCGTGCCGACGACCGAATCTCTGCCACGGTGTCGCGCACGTTGGCAACCTGCCCCAAGCGCACATTGCGACCGTCGCTGAGCGTGATCTCCATGGCTGCCAATTCGCGCGCCGAAGCCACGGTGGCGATGGTGCGCAGCGATTGCTCGGCGCCGCCCAAATCGGTGCGCCCCCCCGAGGCATCTTGTTGGGCCTGCTGAAGGCGCCTGGACACGTCGGCCGCCGTGGCATTGAGCGCCAGCAATCGCGACGGGTCAAGCTCCACCACCACCTGGCGCGTCACGCCACCCACGCGAGACACCCCTCCCACGCCGCGCACCGCGAGCATGGCTTTGGCGATGTCGTTGTCGACAAACCAGGACACGGCCTCGTCGTCCATGCGCGTTGACTCAACCGTGTATACCAGCACAGGCATGCCGGCAAAATCGAGCTTGGTGATGACGGGGTCGCGCAAGTCGCCCGGCAAATCGGACCGCACCCGCTGCACCGCGTCGCGCACATCGTCCATCGCCTCTTGCGTGGGTTTTTCCAACCGAAACTCACCGGTGACCGTGACCGAGCCGTCTTGCACCGTGGTGTAGATGTGCTTCAGCCCTTGGATGGACGCCATCGAATTTTCGATCTTGCGCGCCACTTCGGTCTCGAGCTGCGCCGGTGCAGCCCCGGGCAATGCTGCGCTGACCACAATGGTGGGCAAGTCGATGTCGGGGAACTGCTGGATCTTCATCGCGCGAAAACCCATCACGCCCAGCAACGTCAGCATGACGAACAGCAAAATGGCGGGGACGGGGTTGCGGATCGAGGCCGCTGAAACGTTGAATTCCATGGCGTTAACTTGTTACTTTGCCGGCAGGCGTACCAGCCGCCACCACACGCACGGTATCGCCGTCGCTCAAAAATCCAACCCCAGACGCCACCACGCGCGACTTGCGCATCAAGGCCCGTGATGATCTCGATGCGGTCGCCCACCCGTCGGCCCGTGGTGACTTTGCTTCGAACCACCTTGTTGTCGGCACCCACCCGAAAGGCGTACGTAAAACCATCTCTCAGCAAGACGGCACTTTGAGGCAGTGTCAAGCCGGCGAGCGAACCCACGTCGAATTCACCACGCCCAAACATGCCCGCGCGGGCGGAGCCGGGTTGAGGCAAGTCAACGTACACCAGCCCATTGCGCGTGGCTGGCGTCCACGGTGGGTGCGACGACGCGAATTTTGCCAGCGATGGCCTCTCCCCCGCTGGGCGTCACGCGCACGTTGGCGCCCACCGCCAGCCGCGCCAAGTCGCTGGCCGGCACTTCTGCACGCCACTCGAGCCGACCGCCACGGATCAAGCGAAACAGCTCTTGCCCAGGCGCCACCACACCACCGACCGTGGCCAATCGTGCACTGATGATGCCGTCGTCGGGCGCCACGATGCGGGTTTGTGAAAGCCTGACCTCATCGGCACGAAGCCTTGCCAGCAGCGCCGACGCTCTTGCACGTGCAGTGGTCTCCAGCGTGGTGTATTGCTGAATCTGCTGCGTGCTGATGGCGCCCGAAGACTGCAATTGCTTGGCGCGCTCGGCATTGGCTTTGGCCTCTTCCACGGTGGCTTGGGCTTCGGCCACGCTGGCGCGCGTGGTGGCCACATCGGCGGACAAGGTCTCCGCCGAGAGGCGGGCCAACAACTGGCCGCGCTTGACGCGGTCACCCACCTGCACCCGGACCTCAAGCAGTCTCAACCCCTGCGCTTCGGCACCGATGATGGCCTCTTGCCATGCTGCAACGTTGCCATTGGCTTGGATGGTTTGCGGCAACGTCGTTTGCAGGGGTGATGCAAGCATGACCGTCAAAGCGGCTTTGGCAGGGGTCGACGCTGCAGGGTCAGCAGACGTTGCAGCGGTAGGAAGCCAAAGCATGGTCGCTGCCAACAGCGTGGTCGACAACGCCATCAAGCGGCAATGGTTCGTGGCGCCAAAGGGGGCTGACGTGGTGGTGTGTGCGTTCATGGTCATCAGGGCTTGCGGCTTGCGGTCGAGGGGGTAGGCATCGCGTCGGCTTCGTCGGGGCGCCAACCGCCGCCGGTGGCGCGGTACAGAGAAATCCAGGCTGCCACGCGTTCGCGTTGAAGCCCGATCAATGCGCCTTGAGCGTTGAGTGCCAACCGACGGGCATCTTCCATCTCGATCAGACTGCCTGCGCCCACGCGCCAGCGGGACTGAGCGGCTTCAAAGTAATCGCGAAAACCTTGTGCTGCTTGCATCGCGTCGGACTCTCGATTGCGCGCCGCATCAAGGCGCACCAACGCCTCTTCAATGTCGCGCACAGCATTGCGAACGCGTGCATCCATGCTGGCATGGGCCATGTCCCGTCTGGCTTGGGCTGCGTCGATGCCCGCTGCGATGCGTCCCCCGTCAAAGATAGGCAGCGACAGCGACGGCAGAAAACTCCAGGCGACACCGTCCGTTTGGATGCCGCCCACCCGAAGCAGCCCCAACCCGATGGATCCACCAAAAACCAACTTGGGCCACCGCGCTGCTTGCGCTGAATGGATGTCAGCTTCAGCTGCTGCAAGCGCCTGCTCAGCGGCGGCGATGTCGGGCCGCTGCGCCAACACACTGGCAGGTACCCGGTCGACCTCAAAAAGGTGCACGGGCTGAGGCAGCACGGCGCGCCGTGCCATCAATGCTTCACGCAGGGCGACAACACTGCGCCCCGAAAGCACCGACAAAGTCAGCGTCAACGACTCGCAGTCAGCGCGCTGTGCCGACAAACGGTTGGCGGCGTCTGCCGCTGAGGCTGTGGCCAAGGCGGCATTGGCAGGTGCCTCGAACCCCACGCGCACTTTTTCGCGCGTCAGGTCGGCGCTCGTTCGCATGGACGCCAACGCCCGCTCAAACACCGCCGCTCCGGCCTCGCAACTGCGCAACGTCACGTAGGTCTGCGCCACGTCGGCCGCCAGGGCCACGCGGGCCTCGTGCCAGTCGAAGCGTGCCTCTTCCGCGCGCCATCGAGCCGCGTCGTGCCGGTGACGAAGGCCCCCGAACAAATCCAACTCCCACTGCGCTTGCAAGCCGGCTGTGGCTTGCGTGGCGGGGGTGAAAGCGCCACCCGGCGATGCACCGCGCGACGCATCGGCGGCCAGACCCACCGCTGGCGCCAGCGACGCTCCGGCAGCTTGGGCATTGGCGCGGGCTTCGCGTACGCGAGCAAGAGCCTGCGCCGCTGCCGGGGCCGAAGCCTGGGCGTCGTCAATCAGGGCCGCCAACAAAGGGTCGTCGAAGTGCTTCCACCACTGTGTGATGGACGCGGTGTCGGTGCTGGTCGGCTTGGGGCCGGGTGTGGGTGCCGACACGGTCGCAGACGTGGCCGCTGTGGCAGCAGCAGGGGTCGAGGGTGTCGACCACGTCGTGGCGGGTGTCAGTGCGTCGCGCGCGGCACGCGCTGTTTGTTGTGCTGGGGTGGTGGCGGCACAAGCGGTAAGCAGGGAGACAAGTGCCACGAGCGGCCACACCGCCACAGGCCGAAGTGTCGCGTCGAACCGCGCCGCACGCCGCTGTCCTCGAGATTGGGTCGCCATCAACGATTGCTCACGTCCAAAACCCAACATCCTAACCGGCTTGAGCGAACCTTTGTTGACGCGCGTGTTTAACCAAGCGACTCAAAGCAAACAGAGTGCGTTACATGACGGTGTTGGAAGCCTCGATGTGGGTGTACTGGCTGATCAACTTCAACAGCTCTTCCTCAGAGTACGGTTTGCCCAAGTAGTGGTTGACGCCCAATGACGCCGCGTGCTCTTTGTGCTTTTCTGCAATGCGCGACGTGATCATGATGACGGGCAGGTCGCGCCACCGCGAGTCACCGCGCACGTTGCGAACCAAGTCAAACCCGTCCATGCGCGGCATTTCGATGTCGGACAACAGCACGGCGGGACGCTCTTCGGCCAGTTTCTCAAGGCCGTCCAAACCGTCTTTGGCCAGGGACACGCGGTAGCCTTCGCGCAGCAGCATGCGCTGCGTGACGCGCCTCACCGTGAGCGAGTCATCCACCACCAAGACCAACGGCGCAGGCGGTGGTTCGGCACGCGCCATGAAGAGTCGCGGCGGTGCGTCGGATTGATGCCCCGTGGTGGGCAGCAGTGCTTGCGCACGAAGTGCGTCACCGTACAGATTGGCCAATGCCACCGGGTTGTAAATCAGCACCACTTGCCCCGACGGCAGAATGGTGATGCCCGACAAACCCGGCAAGCGCGACATCTGCGGGCCGAGGTTCTTCACCACCACCTCTTGGTTGCCGATCACTTCGTCAACGTGGATGGCCATTCGCTGCTGCGCGCTTCGCACCACCACCACGGGCACCGTTTGATCCACCGGCTGCGTGCTGCGTGGGCTGTCTTGCAACAAGGCACCGAACCAGAAAAATGGCAAGGCATCGGCCCCGTCGCCCAAACGACCGCTGGCGTGAGCACGCATGCGCTCATCCTCGGTGATGCGCTTCACCGATTCAACCAGCGTGGACGGCATGGCAATCGACAATGCACCGACGCGCAGCATCATCACCTGCGTAACGGCCGTTGTCAGAGGGACAACGACCTTGAACGCAACGCCTTGTCCTTGCACGCTGTTGGTCTCCACGCGACCACCCAGCGAGTTGACCTCGTTTCGCACCACGTCCATGCCAATGCCCCGGCCCGAGAGCTCCGTCACTTCGGTCGCCGTCGAGAAGCCCGCCGTGAAGATCAGGGGCGCCAACTCTGCATCGGTAGGCTTCGAATCGGCTGCAATAAGGTTCAGGGCCTGGGCGCGTTCGCGGATGCGTTTGAAGTCCAGTCCGGCCCCATCATCACGGATCTCGACGGCCACTTCGTTACCTTCTTGATGCAGCGTGACCGTGACGGTTCCGGCGGCATCTTTGCCAGCCGCCGCGCGTGCTTCAGGCAGCTCGATGCCGTGGGTGATGCAATTGCGCAGCAAATGCTCGAAGGATCCGCCCATGCGCTCGAGCACACCGCGATCCACTTCGATGGTGCCGTTGACGATGTCAAGTCGAACTTGCTTGCCGGTCTCTTTGCCGGCTTGGCGCACCACCCGGTACAGGCGATCAGACAGGCTGTCAAACTCAACCATGCGCGTGCGCAATAGGTTGTCTTGCAGTTCACGCGTCAATCGCGCCTGCGCTGCCAATTGATCCTCCGTCGACTGAACGGTGCGCTGCAAACCCCGATGCACCGTGGCCACGTCGTTCACCGACTCGGCCAGCATGCGCGTCAGCTCTTGAAAGCGCGTGAAGCGGTCCATCTCGAGCGGATCGAACCCTTGGCCTTCAATTTTGACGGCTTCGAGGCGAGAGGAAATCTGGCTTTCAGCTTGGAGTTCAATTTCACGCAACTGATTGCGCATGCGGTCCAGGTTGTCGGTCAAATCGACGATTGCACCCTTGAGCTGAGCCACGTCGGCATCGATGCGCGAGCGCGTGATGCTCACCTCGCCTGCATGGTTCACCAAGCGGTCCAACAGCGCTGCTTTGACTCGGACAGCGCCGGCTGCGGCAACGTTGGTGATCGAGGTCGCACGGGCCACATCGGTGCTCCGAGCCGGGAAGCGCGACCAATTGATCTGCGCCAAACCCACGGCGGTGGTTGCATCGGCAGTTGTGACCATCGGCAGAGATGGGGCGGCGGCGGCCGTGCCCAGCAACGGCGTCGATGTCGCTTCGGGCAACCGAGGCTTGGTCGGTGGTTCAGGCAACCTGTCCATGGACGGCGGTGGGCCGTCCGGCGCACGAACCAGCCCAGCAGGCGGCGCGGCAACGGGCGCGGGCGTCTTGGCCACGGAAGTGGGCGAGGCGGCGGTCGCTGGGTGCGCATCGGCCCAACCGTCTTGTTCTTCGGCGAACGTGTTTGACTGACCCACCAAGGCGCGAAGCGTTTCAAATTTCGCGCCCAGGCCGTCCACGCGACCGTGCAACGACTCCACTTCTTGTGGGGTCACCGAACCACGCGCCACCAACTGCTCGATGGATGACTCAAGGCGATGCGCCATCTCCCCCAGACGCATGGCACCCGCCAAGCGGGCACCGCCCTTGATGGTGTGCAACGAACGCAAACAGGCGTTGGCACCCGTGGCATCCGAAGGGTTGCTCACCCAATCGCGCATGTGTGCCGAAAGCCGAGGAAACAACTCCAGGCCCTCTTCTTCAAAGATTGGGAAAAGCTCGTCATCGACGGCATCGACCGAATCAAAGTCTTCGTCGTCGCTGTTGTCGTCATCATCCAACGGCGCCGCGCGCGATACGGGCGCGCTTGGGCGCCTCGGCTTGGTACTGGCGAAACCTTCCGTTGATGGGGGCGCAATGGCTGCGGGTGGCACCACCGCAGGCACGGGTGACGCAGCTACCGTGGTGGGACGCACATTGGATTGGCGCTGGCGCTCGGCGGCAACGTCATCGTCGCCCGCCGCCAGTTTGGCCTCGTGGGTGGTCAAGCGCGCAAGCAGGGCCGGTGGCGGCACTTTTAACAGGCCGGCTGCAAACTGGTGCAAGAGCCGGCGGATTTCTGCAGCAGCGTCGACAAACAGCTGCGCCTCATCTGCCCCGCCGTAGCCGCGCTCATTCACACGGCGCAAACCGGTTTCAAGCGAGCGAGCAAGGTTCGCCATGTCGGCGTAACCCACCGTGCCCGAGTTGCCCGCAATCGAATGCGCCATGGCCTCTGCCGACTCGCCCACAGGTCGGTGAAGCTCGTGCTGCCACTCGGCAAGCTCCATCTCCAATCGCCGCGACTGCTCGTCGGCTTCGCTCAAATAGATGTTGAAGAGTGGGATCGGTACTTTCAAGTGCCCGATGATCTTCACGTTGTCGCTGTCGCGCGGTGCGAGGCTTGGGGCTGGTGCCTCGACTGACGGCGAGGGCTGCGGCACCAGCGCGATGGTTTCAATCACCTGTGGCAACGCTGCGCTGGCTTCCAGCGCGGCGGCTTCCGCAGCCGTCAATGCTGGCTCGGTGTCCGCAAAACCGTGGTTGGTCTCGACGGCATCCACGCCAGCCACGGGTGGTTGGGATTCAAGCCCTGGTGCTGCCTTGGCGGTGGGCAGCGAGGGCGCTGATCCTTTCAGCGTGGGTTCAATGGCCCCGTGCGCCAGGGGGTTGCCAATGACCAAGTTGCGCAAGTCTGCTTCGACTGGCGACGGTGGGGTGGTTGCAGCCACCTTGGGCTTGGGCAGCGCTGACCACCCTGCAAGGCCATCCAATGCACTCGCATCAAACGTCTCGGGGATGGAAGCCTTGGAACCCACCAAGCGCGGGTTACCGTCAGCGCGCGCCAAGCTGGACGGGCTTGAATCCATCGAATCCAACAAAAACGGGGCTTCAGCGCCGCGTGTCGACGTCGCTGGCGTGGCTGCGATTGGCGCCGCAGTTTGGGTGCGTGTCGCTGCAGGCAGCACCAAAATTTCACGCTGTCCGTTCAAACGCAATGCGTCGGCTGCCACCCGAACGGCGTCACTGTTGTGGCCACCCGAACGCTGCGCTTCGATGGCGTCAACCCAGTCGCCCAGGTACACCAATGCTTCGGTGGTGAAGCCCGAAAGCGAAGCATCGGCATGCGCTCGGTCGGCCAACCGCGTGTTGTAGAGTTGTTCGCAGGCCCACGCGGCCTCGCCAAAGTCTTTGAGCCCCACCATGCGCGAGCTGCCTTTGAGCGTGTGAAACGATCGGCGCACGGTGGTCAGTTCGGTGAGGTCGTCAGGGGTCTTTTGCAATGCTGTGAGCGCCTGACCCGCACTTTGAATCACGTCGCGTGCTTCTTCCAGGAAGATGGCGCGCATTTCAAGATCACCCTCCAACCCGGTCTGTCCGGCCGCTGGCGATTCAAGCGGTGGCAATGGCACCAGTGCCGTTGGCATGGGTGCCAAGCCGGGTTGAAGCGGAGAGGCGTCGGCTGTGCTTTGCACAAAATCAGCCATCGCCTGCGCCAATTCGCTGCGGACGGCACGCTTTTCTTCGTCGGTGCCTGCTTGCTGAAGCGCCGAGTGCACGCTTGCGATCGTTTCCGCCAAGGCTGGCTGATCGTTCACCATGGCCTCGTGCGACAAACGCTGCAGATCCCGCTCCACCGAGTCTGATGACACCTCAGGGTGGGCAGCGGTTAGCGCGAGCGCCTCAACTTGATGCACCAAGTTGGGTTCGACGGCGGAGGCGCCGTCAAGGCTTGCAAATCCTGAGTCACGCCCTGCGCTCGCGCGACGAACTACGGAACGCAGCATGCCGCTTTCGGCGTCGAAACGGAACAACGACTTGGCCATTTGAGGCTGGACGCTGAGCATGTCAATCAGAAAACCCAGCGCGCCCAAATTGCCTGCCATGCGGTCAAAAATACCGCGTTCGGCGGCCACATTGGCATCCAAAGTGGCTGCCAGCAGCGGCTCGATGTCCTCGCGCATGCGCACGATCGTTTGCGATGCTTGCTCGATGCCCAGCACCGACATCACGCCGCGCATCGCCTGCAATTGCCCGGGCACTGGCAACAGTGCTTCGCGCTTGGTTGGGTCACGGAAGTAAAGATCGATGGCTTTTTCACTTTCAGCCAACGAGCTGCGCAGCTCTTGCACCACGCTGCCCATCGTCTGGCGATCGGCCACGCGGCGGTAAAGCTCCTCCATCCAAGGGTCGAGCGCGTGCGGTGCGCCGCCGCGGCTGACATCAACGATGCGATGGGCCAAACGCTTCACGCGGTTTGCTTGGCTGGGGTGATCAAAATCGGCGTCTTCAAGTGACGCATCGAGGTACAAGATCGCCGTTGCAACTTCCATCGCCAAACCTGGCGATGGGATGCCGTCGTGCTCGACAGTCAGTGTGGCGGCGTCATGCAGTGCCGCGGCAAGCACTTCGCCCGAGGCATACAACTTGCTGACGGATTCGCCCACGAGGTGGAACTGTTCCACCAAGTTTTGAAGGCGGTGCTTTTCGTCGGCGGCGGTGGCCGACCAGCTTTCTTTGGCAGCTGCAACGCGCTTCTTCGCCTGAATGATCCACGTTGGGTCGTAGCGCCCAAGCGAAGTCGCTGCGTAATTGACCTGGATGGCGTTCGTCACGCCCCACGCTTGACGAACGGCAGCCAGTCGCTGCGCGTTGATCTCCACGCGCGGTTGACCCGCCTGAGAGCAGAAGAAAAGCAGATCTTGAGCCAGTCGCTCGGACACTTCGGCCACGGGTGCGCCATCAACGCCGCCACGCTCGCTCATGCGCATCTGCGCCATCAACCGCGACGCCACGCGTTTCGTGAAAACATCGGATGTCAGCAGCTTGTGACCCAAGGCTTCGAAGAAACCGGCGCCCAATTGCCACAAAGAAGCCAGCCGCCGATCGCGCCCGTCTGCAATCACGGCGTTGGCCAACGCTGAATAGTGATCACTCAACTCGAGGGCTGCGGGTCCACCGGGTTGACGCATCAACGACAGCGTGCTGGACTCGATGAGAGATTGCATCGCCTCGTCGGCATGCCGAGCCGGCATATTGGTCGGCGCGACGTCGCGCCAGCGCCAATCGTGGGGCCACAGGTCGGCCGGGTGAATGCGATCAGCGCCAACCATCGTTTGCACAGCCTGGTACTGGGGAAACAGTGCCACGGGGGACACCGGCTTGCCAGCCAGCATGCGCGCCAAATAGTCTAGTAACCCAAAAGACGAACGCTCAATCGTGTCACACGCCGCAGGCGTGAGCCTGTTGGTTCGTGTGGTCAGTTTGGTCACTGCGTTTTCGCTGGCGCGCAGCAGCTGGGCAGCAGCAGAGAGCCCCACCAGCTCCAGCGCACCCACGCCTTGGTGCAAATTGGAGCGCGCTGTGCGCAAGATGGTTGGATCCACAGCATCCACATCAGACTGCGTCACGGTCTCGGACTCGCGCACGAAGCGCCGCAACGCTTTATGCGCTGTCTCGATCGATCGCCGCAACTCGTCGTGGACCCACGCCAAAGCGCTCAGGTCATCGACGTTTTCAATCTCGTGTTGCTTCCTGTCCATCGTCGGCCTTAACTGATCTTGAAGCGCGCAACTGACTGTTTCAACTCTTCAGCTGTCCGCGACAGCTCACGCACGATGTTGGCGGTAGATCGTGTGCCATCACCCGTTTGCTCGGTCACCGCAAAGATGTGCTGAATGTTGGACGCCACCACGTTGGCCTGCTTGGCCTCGTCGAGCGCTTGTTGGGAAATTTTGGTGATCAGGCCAGACAACTGCCGTGACACGCGGTCGATGTCGCCCAGCGCCGTGCCGGCTGCGTCCGACAGGCGCGTGCTTTCGACCACGCCTTGCGTTGATCGCTCCATGGCAGCCACCGCATCTTGCGTGTCAGTTTGGATGGTCTTCACCAGCGCTGCAATTTGGCGCGTCGCGTCACCCGAACGCTCGGCCAAACGCTGCACCTCTTCGGCCACCACCGAGAAACCGCGACCGGCTTCGCCAGCCGACGCTGCTTGAATCGCAGCGTTGAGCGCCAGCACGTTGGTTTGCTCTGTGATGTCAGAGATCAACTCTGTGATTTCACCAATTTCTTGCGACGACTCACCCAAGCGCTTGATGCGCTTGGACGTTTCTTGAATCTGATCGCGCATGGTGTTCATGCCATCGATGGTTTCTTGCACGGCACGGCGGCCTACCTTGGCAGTCTCGAGCGATTTTTGAGCCACGTCAGCAGTTTGTTGCGCTTGCGACGACACGTCGTTGATTCGATCGGCCATTTGCAACACCGACTCGCCCGTTTCGCGAATCTCGCGCAACTGCTCGGTGGAGGTGGCCAGCAGTTCGGTTGAGGTTTGCTCAACTTGCTGCGTGGTTTCGGTCACGCGGCCCACGGTGCCTTGCACTTGGGCCACCAAGGTGCGCAATTCTTCGACGGTGTAATTGACCGAGTCAGCAATCGCACCCGTGATGTCTTCGGTTACCGTCGCCTGTTGGGTTAGATCACCCTCCGCCACGGTTTGCAACTCGTTCATCAATCGCAAAATGGCGGCTTGGTTGGCGTCATTGACACGCTTGGCCTGCTGTTCTTGACGTTCGGCCTGCAAACGCTGCGATTCGGCCATCAAGGCGCGCTGCGCTTGGCTCCCGGTCAACAGGCGCAGAAAGCCTGCGCTGCCGGCAATCAATGACAGCGCACCGAGCGCCAACAGCAAGGTTCGCCCCCACCCACCTCCACTGGCAGCGGTGACACCCTCTTGAACTTCAAGGAAACCGCGTCGCAGCGGCTCGCTCTCAGCAATGATGACACCGTGCGCCTCGCGCGCCGCCACCAACCCGCGCAAATTGGTCAAAATCGTGTTGGCGTTGTCGCGCGTCTTTGCAAACTGTGTTTGCAGCTGGTTGAGGCGTTCTTTGAGTTGCCCGTTGGTGGCGGCGGCAAGCTTGAGTTCGCTGCTGCCTTTAAGCAATCCGTCTGAAATCTCGGTGAAAGTACCCAAATCTCGACGCAACAAAAAGGCCGACTCCGGGCTCACACCATCCGCCGTCAAAAACTCGTTGGCACTCTTGCCGATGCGCTGCGTCAACATCACCAATTGGCCTGCCGCAGACACCTCTGGCGCCGGCGCGTCCAACTGCAACTTCAACGTGGAGATGGACTCGGCCGTTTCGAGCAGTTCCGCCGATTGCTTGTTGATGGCGCGCAGCACTTGCCCCACTTGGGTCAGCGTCTTCTCTTGACTGAGCAACACGGCGCTGCTGGCCTTGACTCGCTCGAGTGAGGGCGACATGGGCTCAATCAGTGCTTGCACCCCACTGGCGGCCGCGCCAACGGTTTCGTTGCCTGATAACAGGCCCGTGCTCGTCGAAGCCAACACGTCGGCTGCGTCGCGCACTTCAGAAAAAGCCCTCGCGTCGCCAACCATGGCCTGGCTCGAGGCCTTGGCCAGTCGCTGTGATTGCATCAGTGCCTGACCCACGGCCGCAGCATGGGAGCTGTCCTTGCGATTGACACCGATGCCCCAGATGGTGCCTACCACCAAGGACGACAGGCCCAGCAACATCAACGAGCCCAGTACTTTCTGCTGCAAACCCAGTGGTTTGCGACCGATCAAAGGCACGCCGGTGTCGTTGGCAGCTGCGGAGGCAGCATCGCTGGCCACCTTGATTCGAGAGTCGCTGAACTCAGAGGGCGTTTGCGTGGACATGCCAGGGTCAGAGCGCATGGGTCCTGAATCGACAACGTCCAGCTGCCCCCCGTTTTGCGCTTCGGGCAAGACCACGCGGCGCATGGTGGACTCACCGGCAACGGTTAGGTAGTCGTCAAGCGTCGGGGCATCGTCAGGCACTACTTGTTTGCTGTCCCGACCCCTCGCCATGAACTTGTCCATGAAGCTCATGCTGCAACCCCCAAAAACTGTTCATCTGAAACCAGCGCAGCCAAGCGCACTTCTTGCCAAAGTCGACCGTCGCCGTCAGTCCACTCAGACCCCGCAAACCCCGGTCGTGTTGCTGCGCTCTCGGGGCTATCCAAACGTTTCATTTGATCGGCGCGCTTGAGTCCGGCCAGTCGATCAATCACGAGCGCACAGTTGACACCAAACTGGGGATTAACGGCCACAAGGCGCGCTTGGTCTTTGAGAACGGGCGTCTCTTGCGCCGCCACGATGCCCAGGTAGGCCCCCAAGTCGATCACCCCAAACAACCCCCCGCGCAAATTGCAAACACCGCGAAACCAGTCGCGAGTGTGTGGCACCGGCGTTGGTGGCGTGAACGCGTGAATCTCGCCTGCTTGCTCCAGTGGCAGCAACAAACCCACGCCACGGCACTCAACCGCCAGCCAAGATTGGACGGTGTCGGTGGTGGCGCGCGCTTGTTGCATGCGCTGGGCCAGCCGAGTCTGCAGATCGCGGAGCGCTTCTTTATTGGCCATGCGGAGTTGTTAGGAGACGGGCTCGTTGTTTGTCAATCAACCAAAGGCTTTGATCTTGCCAATCAGATCAGCACCATCGACAGGCTTCACCACGTAGTCTCGTGCACCCTGGCGCATGCCCCAAACTCGGTCTGTTTCTTGGTTCTTGCTGGTGCACAGGATGACGGGCACATCGGCGTACCGTGGGTCTTTGGTGATGGCGCGCGTGAGTTGGAAGCCGTTTTGTCCCGGCATCACAACATCCATCAAAATGAGATCGGGCTTTTCTTCTTCCAAGCGACGCATGGCGTCGGTGCCGTTTTCCGCCGTTCGAACCGAAAACCCACCGCGCGTCAGCAACTCACTGAGGTGGTAGAGCTCGGTCTTTGAATCGTCAACAACCAGTATTTTCTTGATCGACATGGGGTGTCCTTGAGCGCGCTGGGCATGGCACGGGCCGCGCCAGCGTCAGCCCTAGCGCCAGGCTATGGCGCACGGCGGTGCTGCTCCACGGCTCGCAAAAGTTGCTCTTTGGTAAACGGTTTGGTGAGGTAATCCTGCGATCCCACCATGCGGCCACGGGCTTTGTCGAAAAGACCATCTTTGGACGACAACATGATGACGGGCACGTGCGAGTAGCGGGGGTTGCGTTTGATGATGGCGCACGTCTGGTAGCCATCAAGGCGGGGCATCAGGATGTCGCAAAAAATCAGCTCTGGCGCATGGTCATTGACTTTGGCCAAGGCGTCAAAGCCGTCTTCCGCCAACACCACTTCAAAACCACCTTGGCGCAGAAAGATCTCGGCACTTCGGCGGATGGTGTTGCTGTCGTCGATGACCAGCACCTTGCCCGCCGAGGGCGGCACCGAAGGGGGAGAAAGTTCTTGGTTCAAGTGCCAGCCTCCATCCAGGTGCGCGTGAGGCGCAAATCACCCGCGCCCATCAAATTTGCACCATTTCGAAATCTTCCTTGCGGGCGCCGCACTCGGGGCAGGTCCAGTTCATGGGCACATCGGCCCAGGCCGTACCTGCGGCGAGGCCGTGTTCTGTGTCGCCCGTCGCCTCGTCGTACATCCAGCCGCAAATGAGACACATCCACGTTCTGGGTTCGCTCACAGGGTCATTCCTTGTCGTCACTACAATGAGCGTCGATTGTAGACACGGGATCCCCCTTATTTGCTGGGGTATCAGGGACCTGCACAACATTGTTCACGTTCGGCCACAGCTTGAGTCACACTTTTTGACTCCAACCGTGCGTCGGTCAAGATTCCCAAGCCACCTCGATGAAGACCACCCCGAAAACCCGCGCCACGGCAACGCCTGTTGACACCGAGTCCCAAGCGCCCGATGAGATCGAGACCACCGCGCCAGCCTGCATCTTGACGTTCAATGCCAGCGAGCCCACCGGCGCGGGCGGCATCGCGGGCGACATTGCCACCATGGCAGCGATGGGCGCCCACCCTGTGCCCGTTGTGACAGCCATCATCTTGCGAGACACGGCAGAGGTGTTTGAGCATCACCCCCTGGACGAGGAAGTCGTGGTTGAACAAGCACGCAGCATCCTAGAGGACATCACGATCAGCGGTTGGAAGGTTGGGTTTCTGGGCAGCGTCGAGACGGTCAGCGCCGTGGCCGAAGTGTTGTCCGATTACCCTGACACACCGTTGGTAGCCTATGTGAGCAACGTGGGCTGGATGGAAGAAGCCACCGCGCAGGCCTATCAGGAAGCCTACCGAGAGCTGATTCTTCCAGCCACTGAAGTTTTGGTGGGCAACCATCAAACGCTGACAGACCTGTTGTTGCCTGATTGGGACAACGAGCGGCCACCGTCGGCGCGTGAGCTCGCCGTTGCTGCTGGCGAGCACGGCACCAGGCATGTGTTGGTCACAGGCATCCTGGTGCCCAACAAAGGCGCAACGCCCTGGGTTGACAACGTGCTTGCGTCCCCCGAGGGTGCGATCGCCGGCGAGAAGTTCGAGCGCTTTGAAGCCACATTTGTGGGCGCTGGCGAGACCCTCTCGGCAGCACTGGCATCGCTGCTGGCTGCCGGCGCCGACTTGCAAACTGCCGTCAGTGAAGCCCTTTCCTTCTTGGATGAATCACTCGATGCCGGCTTTCGCCCCGGCATGGGTGGCGTCGTGCCCGACCGATTTTTCTGGGCTTTGCCACCCGGCGAAGGGGAGGACGAAGCAAGCGATGGCAGCACACCTGACGGTGGCGCCGAGCCTGGCGACGAGCCCCGCCGAATCCACTGAGCCCGCGGCTGCAGCGATTTCCACCCTGTCTTTTTTACCCTTGGAATCATGACCCAACCCACCAATGCGGCGGCCTTTGAGCGCGCGCAACATGCCATCCCAGGCGGTGTCAATTCTCCGGTTAGGGCCTTTCGCGCTGTGGGGGGCACGCCGCGCTTCATCGCGCACGCCAAGGGACCCACCATCACCGACGTTGAAGGCAAGGCCTACATCGACTACATCGGCTCGTGGGGGCCAATGATCCTGGGTCATGGCCACCCTGCCGTGTTGCAAGCGGTGCACCGCGCGATTGACGAAGGCCTTAGCTATGGCGCACCGACCGAGCGCGAGGTCGAGTTGGCCGAACGCATCAGCGCGTTGGTTCCCGCCTGCGAACAAGTCCGGCTGGTGAGCTCGGGCACCGAAGCCTGCATGAGTGCCATCCGGCTGGCCCGGGGCGTGACGGGCCGCTCGATCATCATCAAGTTTGAGGGCTGCTACCACGGCCACGCCGATGCACTGCTCGTCAAGGGTGGCTCGGGCATGGCCACTTTCGGCCACCCCACCAGCGCCGGCGTGCCACCCGAGGTGGTGCGCGACACGCTGGTGCTCGAGTACAACAACCCCGAGCAAGTGGTGGACGTGTTTGCCAAACACGGTGACCGCATCGCCTGCGTGATTGTGGAGCCCATCGCCGGCAACATGAATTTTGTGCGGGCCTCGATCCCGTTCATGCGCGCCCTGCGCGAGCAGTGCACCCAGTTGGCGCGCAGCTCATCGTCGACGAAGTGATGACGGGGTTTCGGGTGGCCTTGCGCGGCGCCCAATCGCTGTACGCCGCGGCGATCCCTGGCTTTGCACCCGACATCAGCGTGTTTGGCAAAGTGATCGGAGGCGGCATGCCACTGGCGGCATTTGGCGCTTCGCGCCAGGTGATGGCGCACCTGGCGCCCTTGGGGCCGGTCTACCAAGCGGGCACGCTCAGTGGCAACCCGGTGGCCACGGCGTGTGGGCTGGCCACACTGCATGAGATTTCAAAGCCAGGCTTTTTTGAAGCCTTGGGCACCACCACGCAGCGCTTGGTGCACGGCCTTTCGGCCGCCGCCGCCGAAATGCAAATTCCTTTCATGGCCGACAGCGAAGGCGGCATGTTCGGTTTCTTCTTTGCGCCCACCTTGCCTCAGTTTTACAGTGCCGTCATGGCCACTGACAAAGAACGCTTCAACAGGTTCTTTCACCTGATGCTCGACCGCGGCGTCTACCTGGCCCCGGCCATGTACGAGGCCGGATTCGTCAGCGCTGCGCACGACGAGCACACCATCAAACAAACCATCGCGGCCGCTCGAGCATCGTTCGAAGCCCTTCGAGGCTGACACTCACCCCACCGCGCCCATGCACCTACACATCCTCGGCATCTGTGGCACTTTCATGGGCGGCCTGGCCGCACTGGCACGCGAGGCGGGCCACCGAGTCACGGGCTGCGACGCCAACGTCTACCCACCGATGAGCGACCAGTTGCGCGCGCTGGGCATCGAGCTGATCGAGGGCTTTGCGGCGTCGCAGATGGCACTCAAGCCCGATGTCTACGTGGTGGGCAACGTGGTGTCACGTGGCAACCCGCTCATGGAGGCCATCATGGACGCCGATGCCCCTTACACCAGCGGCCCCCAATGGCTGGCCGAAAACGTCTTGCGCCGACGGCACGTGATGGCGGTGGCAGGCACCCATGGCAAGACCACCACCACATCGATGTTGGCCTGGATCGTGGACCAAGCAGGTCTGCAGCCCGGTTTTTTGGTGGGGGGCGTGCCCACCAATTTCGGCGTGTCAGCGCGCTTGGGGCGCAACGAGCCTCTGTCGCCTTTTGTGATCGAGGCCGACGAGTACGACACCGCCTTTTTTGACAAGCGCAGCAAGTTTGTGCATTACCGGCCACGCACCGCCGTGCTCAACAACCTCGAGTTCGACCACGCCGACATCTTTGCTGATTTGGCCGCCATCGAGACCCAGTTTCACCACTTGGTGCGCACGGTGCCAGCGTCAGGTCTGCTGGTGGTCAATGCGCGCGAGGAGGCCTTGCAACGCGTCATCGCCAAGGGCAGCTGGAGTGCCGTGCAGCGCTTTGGCGGCACGCGCGAGGCGTCGGGCCTGTTGCGCGCGCGAGGCGAGCCGCACGACTTTGATGTGTTGCGAGGTGCCACCAAAGTGGGCCATGTTTCGTGGGCACTGATCGGCGAGCACAACCAACTCAACGCCCTGGCCGCCATTGCTGCGGCCCAACACCTGGGCATCGAGCCGCACCAAGCTTGTCAATCACTGGCCACTTTTGCCAACGTTAAACGCCGGATGGAGCTGCGCGGCGACGTGCGTGGCGTGAAGGTCTACGACGACTTTGCCCACCACCCCACGGCGATACGCCTGACACTGGATGGATTGCGCCGCAAGGTTGGCGCGGCGCGCATCGTGGCCGTGTTTGAGCCCCGCTCCAGCACCATGAAGCTTGGTGCCATGAAGGCCCAGCTGCCGTGGGCGCTTGAAGAGGCTGACATGTCGTACTGCTTCGCTGGCAACCTGGTTTGGGACGCCAACCAGGCCCTGGCGCCATTGGCGGCGCAGGCCCGTGTTGTCACCCAGTTGGACGACTTGGTGCGCGAGGTGGTGGCCGACAGCCGCCCGGGTGACCACGTGCTGGTGATGAGCAACGGCGGTTTTGGCGGCATCCACGACAAGCTGCTGCAAGCCTTGGGCACAGCGCCGTAACCCCTTGGTGTCCTTCGCTCAACCCATCGTGTGCACCACGCACGTTCTCTACTTGCACGGCTTTCGCTCGTCACCGCAATCCTTCAAAGCCCGCCTGCTCGGCAACTGGATGAAAGCCCACCGCCCCGACGTGCAGTGGCTTTGCCCCCAACTACCGCCATCGCCCATCGAGGCCATGGGTCTCATTGACATCGAAACCGCGCTGTGGCCTCAAGCCAGCATGGTGGTGGTGGGCAGTTCGCTCGGCGGTTTTTACGCCACCGTCCTGGCCGAACGCGTGGGATGTCGGGCCGTGGTGCTCAACCCTGCGGTGGACCCAGCGCGAGACTTGGCCTCCCACATTGGCACGCAGACCTCGTACCACGACATCGAGACATCATTCGAGTTTCGCGCCGAGCATGTTGACGAACTGCGCGCCATACGCCCCACCAGGCTGGCGCATCCCAACCACTACGCTGCGCTGATCGCCAAAGGCGACGAACTGCTGGATTGGCAAGAAATGAAAGCCCGCTACGAAGGCGCTCACCTGCGAATCCTTGAAGGCAGCGACCATGCGCTGAGTGACTTTGAGCAACATCGCTCGTTTGTGACAGACTTTTTTGGCACCTGACACCCGTGACATACATCCTCTTTGAAGACGCAGGCAAGTTCAGCGCAGGGCGATTGATGTCAGAGTCCGATGCCGCCCTCCAAGTGGAGCTGGACTCGGGCAAGCGAGTGAAAGTTAAAAGCGCCCAAGCGCTGCTGCGCTTTACGGCCCCCACGCCAGCCCAAATGCTTGCAAGCGCTGAGCAACTGGCGCAAGAGATCGATCTGGATCTGGCGTGGGAGTTTGCCCCCGAAGCCGATTTTGGGTTTGCCGACTTGGCAAGGGACTACTTCAACAGCCAGGCCAGTGTTCAGCATCAAGCCGCAGCGTTGCTTCGCCTGCAGGCGGCGCCACACTATTTCCGGCGTCTGGGCAAAGGTGTGTTTCGCAAGGCCAGCGCTGACATCGTCAAAGCCGCGTTGGCGGGCATCGAGAAGAAGCGCTTGGTATTGCTTCAGATTGAGTCTTGGACGGTCGATTTGGTGGCTGGCAACACGCCCAAACCCGTCCAAGATCAGATCTACAAAATTCTGTTCAAACCAGACAAAAACGCACCCGAATACCGGGCCGTGGTGGAGGCTTCCAAACGGGCCAAAAAACCACCGCTCGAATTGCTGCGTGCCGCCGGTGCCATTGACAACCCCTACCAGTTTCACTGGCGCCGCTTTGTGTTTGACTGCTTTCCAGGTGGAGTCGCCCATGCCGCAATGGCAGCGCCGTTGATCACCGAAACGCTGCCCACCGCCGCTGTGCAAGCGTTTTCGATCGACGACTCGTCCACCACCGAAATTGACGATGCCCTTTCGGTGCAGGGTTTGGGCAGCGACCGCGTCACGCTTGGCGTGCACATTGCTGCGCCCGGTCTGGCGCTGGTGCCGGGGTCGGCCGTTGACAAAGTGGCTGCCAGCCGCCTGTCCACCGTGTACATCCCTGGTTTCAAGGTCACCATGCTGCCCGACGCGGTGGTCAACCAATACACCCTGAAGGCCGGCAGTGACGTGCCCGCAGTAAGCCTGTACGTGACGTTTGACGCCCAAACGCTTGAGATCCTGAGCAGCGAAACCAAGCTGGAGCGCGTGCCCATCGTGGCCAACTTGCGGCATGACCAGCTCGATGAGCAGGTGACGGAAGAGGCGCTCAGCAACCCCGATGCAGCCACCTTCGCCTTTGCGCCCGAGTTGTCGTTTGCCCACCGGCTGGCCAAACATCTCAAGGCGCAGCGCGAGGTGGTGCGAGGCAAACCAGAAAACTTCAACCGCCCCGACCCGGTGTACAAGCTGGCGCCCCAAATTGATGTTGCTGGTGATGCAAACGCGAGCGCCCGGGGCGACGGTGCCCCGCTGGGCACCGAGCGCATCGAGATCGGATTCAGGCGGCGCGGCGCGCCACTTGACTTGATCGTGGCCGAGGCCATGATTCTTGCCAACAGCACCTGGGGCGAATGGCTCGCCACGCTTAAGGTGCCGGGCATTTACCGATCGCAAGCCAGCATGGCGCCTGGCATCAAGGTGCGAATGGGCACCAAACCCGCGCCGCATGCCGGCATGGGCGTGTCGCACTACACCTGGGCCACGTCGCCGCTGCGTCGCTACGTCGACCTGGTCAACCAATGGCAAATCATCTCGTGCGTACGCCACGGGTCCACCGCTGCCTTGGCCGCACCTTTCAAACCCCGCGACGCTGCCTTGCTCAGCATTGTGTCGTCGTTTGAATCGGCCTACGCCGACTACGCCGAGGTGCAGCGGCGACTTGAACGCTACTGGACCTTGCGTTGGTTGCAACAAAACCAAGTGCACGAACTGGACGCTGTGATGGCGCAAGATGGCCTGGCGCGTGCCGAACTGGTGCCGCTGGTGTTTCGGGTGGCCGGTGCCAACGCCGTCCCGCGCGGTGCGCGCGTTCGGGTGCGCATCGCCGCGATCGATGAACTGGCGCTTGACCTACACGCCACGTTGCTAGAACGCCTTGACACGCCGAGCGCCGCCGCCGCGCCCGAAGCAGACGACGATGCCGACCTCGCGGCCGACGCCGCCCCGCTGGCGCTGGCCATCGACGTAGACGAACCGCAAGGCGCTGATGCATCCGCTAACGTGCCAGCCCCCGCAGCCAACGACAATGGGCCAGAAGCAGCCACCTGACTCGCTGCCGAAGCCCCGAGCCCCACCCCCATGCAACCGCTGCGCAACTACCGAGAATGGTCATCCCTGACCTGGGCCATCCTGGTGTCTGTGGGCGTGCATGCCGTGCTGTTGACCGTTCGCTTCGTGGACCCCGAAGGATTCAACCGAGTCTTCAAAGACACGCCGCTCGAAGTGGTGCTGGTCAACGCGCGCTCCAACGACAAGCCCCTCAAAGCGCAAGCCATGGCCCAGGCCAACATGGCGGGCGGCGGAGAAGCAGCCCGCGGCATGGCGACCTCGCCGCTGCCCCCATCGGCCACCGTGGAGTTGGGCGAATCGGCGGAAGAGGCGCGGCGGCAGATTCAACAACTGCAAGAGCAACAGCAGCAAATCCTGGCGCAGATTCGTCGCGAATTGGCGGTGCTGCCCCCACCCGACCCGGCCCGCGACGCCGGCACCCCCGAAGCGCGCGAGCAAGAAGAGCGCCGCAAGCAGTTGCTGCGTCAACTGGCGGCCATCGAAAAGCGCGTCAACGAAGAAAACGCGCGGCCCAAGAAGCGCTACGTCAGCCCTGCCACCCAAGAGGCGGTGTACGCGCTTTACTACGATTCACTGCGGCGCAAAATCGAAGACCGCGGCACGCGCGACTTCCCCGAACACCAAGGCAAAAAGCTCTATGGCGAGTTGATCATGAACATCACGGTCGACGCCGAAGGGCGTGTGGTCGAGGCTGACGTCATCCAGCGCTCGCAATCGCGCATGCTGGATCGACGCGCGATTGCCATCGTTCAAGCTGCGGCACCCTATGGCAACTTCACCAGTGCCATGCGCCGAGAGGCCGATCAAATCGTGGTCACGTCGCGCTTCAAGTTCACGCGCGAAGAGGGACTGGAAGCCACGCCCATGGCCACCCCGCGTTGACGTCTGGGGCACCCCTGTGTCGGACCCGGCCATTGCTTTTCAACCCACACCATGTCGATGACCCAAGAAGTGGCCGTGCAAGCCGCCCGCCTGGTGGCCGACGAAGGGCTGGACTACGGCAGTGCCAAGCGCAAAGCCGCGCGGGCGCTTGGCATGGACCGTGCACGCCAGATGCCCAGCAACGAGCAAGTCGAAGACGAGGTGCGCACGCACCTGGCGCTTTTTCACGCCGACACGCAACCCACCGAGTTGTTGGCCATGCGCCGTGTGGCGCTGCGTTGGATGCAGCGCGTGGCGCATCTGCGGCCCTACCTCAGCCGTGCGGTGTGGCGCGGCACCGCCACCCTGGCGTCGCCCATCTGCATCGAGCTTTACGCCGACGACCCCAAAATGGCCCAAATTGACCTGATCAATTTAGGCCTGCGCGACACGCAAAATGTGCCCGGCACCGACGTTGTTGTGCTCACGCGCAAAGAGCTAGCTGTTGAGCTGGGCGCATCGGTTGAAATCACTTTTTCGGTGCTTGACGCCGATGACCTGCGCGGTGCGCTCAAACCCGACGCTCGAGGGCATGCTTGGCGGGGTGATGCTGTGGCATTGGCGCGATTGCTGGAGGTCGATCAGGTTGAAACCACCGTGTTGAAACCTTCATGAGCCCCACCCCAGGCCTACCAGCTCATGCGTCGCGACGCAACGCGTTGAAGTTCGGCTCGGCGGCGCTGGCGGCTGGCGCCGCCGGTGCGGGTTTTGCATGGTGGCGCTTTCAACGGGCACCAGCCATCGTTGGCAATGTCGACATGGGCGACTTGAAGGCGCTTTGGCAAACGTCACTTCCCAAACCCGACGGCGGCACGTTGACCCTTCAAGACTACCTAACTGGCGGCCTGGTGCTTAATTTTTGGGCCACCTGGTGCCCTCCTTGCGTGCGCGAGTTTCCGCAGCTCGACCAGTTTGCCAAGGCTTGGGCACCACGCGGTTGGCGCGTGGTGGGTGTGGCCATCGACAATTTGCCAGAGGTAAAAGCGTTTGCAAAGCGCGTCCCCGTCAGTTTTGACCTTGCAGTCAGTGGACTTGCTGGCCTTCAGTGGTCGCGCGCCTTGGGCAATGTGCAAGGCGGTTTGCCTTTCACGGCTGTGTACAACCCAGGCGGCCAGCTTAAAACCGTGCTGCAAGGTGAAACCACGGCACAAGTGCTTGCCAGCCTTGCCGCCCAGCCTGGTAGCTCGCTTTCCAAATAGCGACCGGCAACTCGCGATTGGCGAAAAATCCAAGCAAGATAGGCGCTTTTCGACGACATAAACACCCATCAGCGCCAAATTGGGCTACATTTCCCACCTTTGTACCAGCCGTTACAAAAGCTTAAATGGTGCCATCCAACCTCGATGGTCTCGGCATCCAAGGAAGTCGCATGGATTTACGCAAGCTAAAAACCCTCATCGACCTGGTATCTGACTCCAACATCTCCGAACTCGAGATTACCGAGGCAGAAGGCAAAGTCAGGATCGTCAAAGCGGACCCGCGGATGGTGATGATGCAGCAGCCAATGATGGCAGCGGCGCCCGGCGCGATGACTGCCGTGGCCACATCGCCCGCGGAGGCAGCCCACGCGGCTGCAGCGGCCGCCGCTGCAACCCAGGCCGAAGAAGCGTCTGCCCTGCTAGAAAACACGGTCAAGTCACCCATGGTGGGTACGTTTTACCGATCGTCCAGCCCGGGTGGCAAGCCCCTGGTTGACGTGGGATCGCAAGTGCAGGTGGGCGAGCCCCTTTGCATCATCGAGGCCATGAAAATCATGAACGAGATCGAGGCTGACCGAGCTGGCACGGTGCGCCGTGTGATGTGCGAAAACGGCCAAGCGGTCGAGTTTGGCCAACCCCTCTTCATCATCGAGTGACCCCCCGTGCCGTTGCGCCTCGCGCCCAAACGACACCGACAACCAGGCTGTAACCGATGTTCAAGAAGATATTGATCGCCAACCGCGGAGAAATCGCCCTTCGCATCCAGCGCGCCTGCCGCGAGATGGGGCTGAAGTCGGTCGTTGTTTACTCCGAGGCCGACCGCGACGCCAAGTACGTCAAGCTGGCGGACGAAGCCGTTTGCATTGGGCCAGCACCCGCAGCCCAGAGCTACCTCAACGTACCAGCCATCATTTCAACTGCCGAAGTGACCGACGCCGAGGCCATCCACCCAGGCTATGGCTTCTTGAGCGAAAACGCCGACTTTGCCGAACGTGTCGAAAAAAGCGGCTTCACCTTCATCGGCCCCGCGCCCGAGACGATTCGCTTGATGGGCGACAAGGTGTCGGCCAAGCAGGCCATGTTGCGCTCAGGTGTGCCGTGCGTGCCGGGCTCTGAGGGCTCCCTGCCAGACGACCCCAAAGAAGTCATCAAGATTGCCCGCGCCGTGGGCTACCCGGTCATCATCAAAGCGTCGGGTGGCGGTGGTGGTCGTGGCATGCGTGTGGTTCACACCGAGGCCGCGTTGATCCATGCCGTTCAAACCACACGCGCCGAAGCTGGGGCTGCTTTTGGCAACCCCACCGTGTATATGGAGAAGTTTCTCGAGAACCCGAGGCACGTTGAAATTCAGGTCATGGCCGACTCTCACCGCAACGCGGTGTGGCTGGGTGAGCGCGACTGCTCGATGCAACGTCGCCATCAAAAGATCATTGAAGAAGCACCTGCACCTGGGATTGCTCGGCGCACCATCGAGAAAATTGGCGATCGATGCGCCGCAGCGTGTAAAAAAATTGGCTACCGTGGTGCTGGCACCTTCGAGTTCTTGTACGACCGGGGTGAGTTTTACTTCATCGAAATGAACACGCGTGTTCAGGTCGAACATCCCGTCACCGAATTGGTGACGGGCATTGACATCGTGCAGATGCAAATCCGGGTGGCAGCTGGCGAAAAGCTGCCCTTCTCACAGCGCAACATCCAAATGCGCGGCCACGCACTCGAGTGCCGCATCAACGCGGAGGACCCGTACAAGTTCACCCCGTCGCCCGGGCGCGTCACGATGTGGCACGCCCCCGGTGGCCCGGGCGTGCGCGTGGACTCGCACATCTACACGAACTACACCGTGCCCCCCAACTACGACTCGATGATTGGCAAGATCATCGTGCATGGCGACACGCGTGAACAGGCCCTGGCGCGCATGCGCATCGCCCTGCAAGAAACCGTGGTCGAAGGCATTTCAACCAACATCCCTTTGCATCGCGAACTGATGGTGGACGCCAAATTCATGGCGGGCGGCACCAGCATCCATTACTTGGAAGGTTGGCTGCAGCAACACAAGCGCTAACGCCAAACCCAATGCACGCCTTGATCCTTTTGTCGCCTGCCGAGCAGGTGGAACAGGCGTCTGACGCCTTGATGTTTGAGCTCGACGCCCTGTCGGTCTCGGTGGACGACGCCGATGCTGATAGCGACGACGAGCAGGCCTTGTTTGGCGAGCCTGGCATGCCGGCTGCCGCTGCCGGTTGGCGACGCTCCCGCGTCACGGCACTGTTCAACACCGAGGTTGACGCACGCGCTGCGGCCGAGCAGTTGTTGGCCGAGCCCTGGGCCGTCGACCTCGCCTTTCAGTCGGTTCAAACGGTGCCCGATGCCGATTGGGTGCGCCTTACGCAGTCGCAGTTTGACCCCATCGCGATCACCGAGCACTTTTGGGTGGTGCCGTCATGGCATCAAGCACCCGCGAGTGCCCAGCGCGTTTTGCAACTCGACCCCGGGCTTGCTTTTGGCAGCGGTACCCATCCGACGACACGCATGTGCTTGCGCTGGATCGCTACGTCCGTTCACCCCCCCGCCTCAAAGCGCCCCCAACGCGTGCTTGATTACGGCTGCGGCTCTGGCATTTTGGCCATTGCCTGCGCCATGCACGGCGCGACACATGTCGACGCCGTTGACATCGACCCTGCCGCCATCACCGCCACGCGTGCCAACGCTCTCAACAATCGCGTCACCGTGCAAGCGGGGCTGCCCGACCTGGCCGTTGGCCGCTACGACGTGGTGGTCGCCAACATCCTGGCCACGCCCCTTACGCTGCTGGCGCCCGTGCTGGCGGGGCATGTGGTGCCGGGTGGCCACCTGGTGATGGCGGGCGTGTTGTCACGCCAGGTGAAAGCGCTCCAGCAAGCCTACAGCCCTTGGTGCCAACTGGCGGTGGCCGATGAGCAAGACGGCTGGGTGCTGCTGACTGCCCCTTGTTAAAGGCCATGGCACGAGGCCATGGCATCATTGCGCCATGAGTTTGGCCACACGCTGCACCAACTGCAGCACTGTTTTTCGGGTCGTGCAAGACCAGCTTTTGGTGTCCGAAGGCTGGGTGCGTTGTGGCCGTTGCCGCGAAGTCTTCAACGCGATCGAAAACATGTTCGATCTCAAAAAGGACGTCGCGTCGGCCCAGGTGCCCCTGGGTGCTGACGCCAGCCCATCGGTGCCCCCCAACATTGCACAACCCACCTCGGCGCGCCCCTTCGACGACTCGATGGGGTACATCAAGGCCACCACGCGAGAGTCATTGGGGCAAAACCACGAGCAACCCGTGCGAACCAGCCTTTGGCCTGTCGACGACACCCCGTCGGTTCCGTCGCGGCATCGTTTCGGCAAAACTTCAGCGCTTGAGCAAGACGACGACTTTCAAATGTCGGCGCTGACGCTCGACGTTCCGGCGGGTGACGCTGGTTTGCCCAGTGGGCACCAAGTGGATGAGCTTTTGGTGTCCAACTCGCGTGACACCACTTTTGAGCCCAGTGAGCCGGTGCCCGAGTTCATCGAACGGGCACACACCGAGTCGCAGTGGCGCCACCCGCGTGTGCGATTGGCGCTGCGCGTTTCAGCAGTACTCCTCAGTTTGACCCTGCTATTGCAATGGGCGCTGCACAGTCGCGATTACTTGGCAGCAAGCTCGCCTGCCGCAGAGGCCATGCTGCAAGCGCTTTGTGCACCCTTGCGATGTCGCCTCCAGCCACCTCGCTTGCTCGAAGCCTTGAAGGTTGAAAGTACCACCTTCGGTGAGACCGCAACGGCTGGCGTCTTTCGCCTGGGTGTTGTGCTTCGCAATCAGGGTGCTGTGCGAGCACGCATGCCCGCACTCGACGTCAAGTTGATGAACGCGCGGGGCGACGTGCTGACGCGTCGCGTGATCACCTCGCAAGAACTGGGGGTGTCTGCATCCGCCATCGAGCCTCAAGCCGAGATCGTTCTGCAAGGCCAGTTGCGCGTCACCCAGGGTGCGGTGCATGGCTACGATGTCACTGCTTTTTATCCTTAACCGGACTTAACCCCCAAACGCCATGTCTATTCTCGTTAGCGGTTCTCTCGCCTTTGATTCCATCAGCACGTTTCCGGGCAAATTTTCGGAGCAAATCCTGCCCACGCAGTTGCACATCTTGAACGTGTCTTTTTTGATTCCCACCTTGCGCCGCGAGTTTGGTGGCTGCGCAGGCAACATTGCCTATGGTTTGGCGCAATTGGGCGCACGCCCCATCGTTGCAGCCGCTGTGGGGGACGATGGCCACGACTACGTCGCGCGTTTAAAAAGTTTGGGCGTTGATGCGTCTATCGTGTTGGTTGACCCCCAGTCGCGCACCGCCCAAGCCTTCATCATCACCGACCAGGACAACAACCAAATCACCGCCTTTCACCCCGGGGCGATGGAGCAGTCGCACCGCATCGCCCTGCCCAACCACGGCGCAGACCTAACCTTGGGCATCGTGGGCCCTGACGGCCGTGAGGCCATGATCACCCGCGCGCGCCAACTGCACGACGCCAAGGTGCCATTTGTATTTGACCCGGGCCAAGGCCTGCCGATGTTTGACGGCGAAGCCTTGAAGCACTTCATCAGCCAAGCCACCTGGATTGCCGTCAACGACTACGAAGGCAAGATGCTGTGCGACCGCGTGGGCCTGTCGCTCGAAGCTTTATCCAAACAACCGCACATCCAAGGCGTTGTCATGACCTTGGGCGCCCAAGGCTGCGAGGTGTGGCAACAAGGCCAATGCACCACCATCGCCGGCATCAAAGTGCCCGCCATCGTCGACCCCACTGGTTGTGGTGATGCCTTTCGCGCAGGCCTGCTCTACGGCATTGACAAGGGCTGGACGCTGGCACGGGCTTGCGCCTTGGGCAACCAATTGGGGGCCATCAAAATTGGGCACCGCGGGGGGCAGTCGCACACCTTGGATTTGGGCACTTTGACGCTTGGGTGAATGTCGACGGGTTCGCAGAATTTTGCCCTCCAGCCTCTAACAGGCAGCTAAGTCTCTGCTTGAGCACCGATTTTGTGAAGCTTTGAACCCAAGCCAGGGTCGAGTTGCGTTTCCTCGATGAGCGATGTATATTGACTTTATACATCCTTAGAAGTTGAGGCGTTTTAGTCATGGCCCTTCAAATCGCCAACCCCATCGTCGTCGACAAAGTAGAGCGCTTGGCGCGCGTCACGGGTCTGAGCAAAACAGCAGCCGTTGAGAAAGCCGTTGACCGCCTCTTGGGTGAAACCCCATCCAAGGTCGACGACGGCAGCCGCATGACCGCGCTTTTGGCGCAGCTCGACCGCATACCTGAACGCTCAGACGCGTTTGACGCCGTGGCGTGGGATGACCAAGGGTTGCCTCGATGATCGTGATCGACACCTCCGTGTTGGTGTCCATCGCATTTGCCGAGCCCGAGCGGGAAGCGTTCTTGCAAACCATCCAGCGCACCGACCGGGTGTTGGTCAGCACGGTTACCGTCGTTGAAGCACGCATGGTGATACACGGTCGGCGCGGGCAGCGTGCAGTCATCATCATGGACGCTGTGCTTGATCAACCCAAGTTTGAGATGGTTGCGCCAGGCAAAACTGAAATGGATGCAGCCTACGCGGCCTTCGTGGCGTTTGGCAAAGGCAGTGGCCACCCCGCCGGATTGAACTTTGGCGACGTCTTCAGCTATGCGCTCGCCAAAGTGCGCCACCTGCCGCTGCTGTACAAAGGTTCAGATTTTTCGCAGACTGACATCGCCAATGCGTTGGATACGGCTGCGCGTTGAGAAGCGGTGACACACGCCTCGGATGCTTGGGCTACCGCGCACAAAAAAGCCCGGCCGAAGCCGGGCTTTATTCTTTGGCACGCTGCCAGTGGACTGCTTAACGCACTGGCTGCACCATTCCTTAAGGCTTGGCGCCCGTGGGGAATGGCCATGCTGCCGCAGGGCTTAGCGAAGTTTTCGCAGCAGGGGCAGGCTTGGAGGCCTTCTTCGCAGCTTTTTTCGCAGCCTTTTTCTTGGCAGGAGCCTTTTTAGCCGCTTTTTTGACGGCCTTCTTGGCTACTTTTTTAGCGGCTTTTTTAGGAGCAGCTTTTTTTGCGGCCTTTTTAGGGGCAGCTTTTTTAGCAGCCTTCTTGGGCGCTGCTTTTTTGGCAGGCGCCTTTTTCTTAGCTACTTTCTTCGCTGCGGCCTTTTTCGCCGGAGCCTTCTTCGCTGCCGCCTTCTTGGCCGGACGCTTTGCCGCAGCTTTTTTCGCCGGGGCTTTCTTTTTCGCAGTTGCCATGTCAATCTCCTTGATCAAGTTGCAAAGAGCACTGAGCCGCTCGATACGACTCAGCGATTCACCGCCTTCGGTCTTCGGGTGCCTTCAATCGGCACCGTCTGCCCCAGGTCAGTGAATGGGGGAGCAAACCGTTTGTTTGTTCTTGTGATGACAAATCAAACGTGTTGCGTGTCTTGACTTCAATTCACTTCGAGATTGACGGGTTGGCTTGCGCCTAGCGTCAGTCCCAGCTTAAAGCGCCACCAGATTGGTATTCAATGACGCGGGTTTCAAAAAAGTTGCGTTCCTTCTTCAGGTCAATCATTTCGCTCATCCAGGGGAACGGGTTTTCTTCGTTCGGGAAGAGCGCCTCAAGGCCGATCTGCATTGCGCGACGGTTGGCAATGTAGCGCAGGTAACCCTTGAACATCGACGCGTTCATGCCCAACACGCCACGCGGCATGGTGTCTTCTGCGTATTTGTACTCAAGGTCGACCGCCTTGCGGAAGATGACTTCGATCTCGGCTTTGAACGCTGGTGTCCAGAGCTGAGGGTTCTCAAGCTTGATGGCGTTGATCAGGTCGATGCCAAAGTTGCAGTGCATCGACTCGTCGCGCAAGATGTATTGGTACTGCTCGGCCGCACCCGTCATCTTGTTTTGGCGACCCAGCGCCAAGATTTGCGTGAAGCCGACGTAGAAGAACAGGCCTTCCATCAGGCAGGCAAACACGATCAGGCTCTTAAGCAGGGTTTGGTCGTCTTCGAGCGTGCCCGTTTTGAAGTTCGGGTCCATGATCGCGTCGATGTACGGGATCAGGAACTCGTCTTTGTCGCGGATCGACGAAACCTCGTGGTACGCGTTGAAGATCTCGGATTCATCCAGCCCGAGCGATTCGACGATGTACTGATAGGCATGCGTGTGAATGGCTTCTTCAAACGCCTGACGCAACAAAAACTGGCGGCACTCGGGCGCTGTGATGTGGCGGTACGTGCCCAATGTGATGTTGTTGGCGGCCAGCGAGTCGGCGGTGACAAAGAAGCCGAGGTTGCGCTTGACGATGCGGCGTTCGTCTTCGGTGAGGCCGTTGGGGTCTTTCCACAAGGCGATGTCACGCGACATCGAAACCTCTTGAGGCATCCAGTGGTTGGCGCAAGAAGCCAGGTATTTCTCCCACGCCCACTTGTACTTGAAAGGCACCAACTGGTTGACGTCGGTTTGGCCGTTGATGATGCGCTTGTCGGCGACGTTGACGCGGCGCTCAGCCACGTCGGCAGAAGCTTTGACACCTGGCGCTGACATCGAAGCGGCAGCTGTTTGAGGTTTGCTCACCGATTGCCGGATGTCGGCAACAACGCTTTGCAGCTGAATGGGCGCAACGCTTTGCAGCGTTGGGGTAGGAACGGACGTGCCTCGCGCATCAAGTGGGTTGATGGGCGGGCTGCGTTTGGTCGTGGTGACGTTGTCTTCCCAAGAAAGCATGTTTAGTTCCTAATTCAAATTATCAGAGTGTTGGTTTCAAACACCAAGCAAAACTTGTGATTGCATGCTCTTCGCTGTTGCGCTAGTGCATCGTTTATCAATGCACTCGCGCCACAAACGCGCGTTCATACGACGCGCGCTTGTGTTCAATGCATCACCGAAACCATCACTGACATGCCTCGCACGAAGGGTCATCAATTGCGCACATCTTGATGTCGGTTGCAGGCAATGCTTCAACGGCTGCAACGGGGCTTGATGCCGAGCTGACTGCGTTGTGCGAACCGCGACTGACCGTACTCATCTCGGCGTGCGTTGCCGCCATGGTGCGAAGGTAGTAGGTTGTCTTGAGCCCGCGCAACCATGCCAACTTGTAGGTCTCGTCGAGCTTCTTGCCCGACGCGCCGCCCATGTAAATGTTGAGCGACTGCGCTTGGTCGATCCACTTCTGGCGTCGTGATGCGGCTTCCACCAACCACGTGGCGTCCACCTCAAAAGCGGTGGCGTAAAGCTGCTTGAGCGATTCGGGCACGCGATCGATCTGACGCAGTGAGCCTTGGTAATGCTTCAAGTCCATGATCATCACGTCGTCCCACAGCCCGAGCTTTTTCAGCTCGCGCACCAGGTACTCATTGATGATTGTGAACTCACCCGACAGGTTGGATTTGACCGACAAGTTGCCAAAGTTGGGCTCGATCGATGCGTCCACGCCAATGATGTTGGAGATGGTGGCAGTGGGAGCAATGGCCACGCAGTTGCTGTTGCGCATGCCGTGCACGGCCATGCGCTGACGCAGTGCGTCCCAGTCGAGCGTGGTGGAGGTGTCAACCTCAACGTGGCCGCCGCGCTCGTGCGCCAGGCGCTTGAGCGAATCAAGGGGCAACACGCCTTGGTCCCACAGCGAACCGCGGTAGGTGGAGTAGCGGCCACGCTCGGCCGCCAAATCGGTGGACGCCCAGTAAGCGTAGTAGCAAACGGCTTCCATCGAGCGGTCGGCAAACGTCACAGCGGCGTCGCTGGCGTAAGGCACGCGCAGTTGGTACAGGCAATCTTGGAACCCCATGATGCCCAGGCCCACGGGCCGGTGGCGCAGGTTGGAGTCGCGTGCCTTCTTGACCGCGTAGTAATTGATGTCGATGACGTTGTCGAGCATGCGCATGGCGGTGGACACCGTGGCTTTGAGCTTGACTTCGTCGATTGACTTGTTGCCCTGGCCGTCGTCTTTGAGGTGCTGCACCAGGTTGACCGAACCAAGGTTGCAAACAGCGATCTCGCTCTCGTTGGTGTTGAGCGTGATTTCGGTGCACAGGTTGGACGAGTGCACCACACCCACGTGCTGCTGGGGCGAACGCACGTTGCAAGCGTCTTTGAAGGTGATCCAAGGGTGCCCGGTTTCAAACAGCATCGTCAGCATCTTGCGCCACAGATCGCGCGCCGGCACCCGCTTGTAGAGCTTGAGCTCGCCGCGGTCGGCTTTGGCTTCGTAGGCGGTGTAGGCCTCTTCAAAGGCGCGACCAAACTTGTCGTGCAAGTCGGGCGTGTTGGAGGGCGAGAACAAAGTCCAGTCGCTGCCTTCAATCACCCGCTTCATGAACAAGTCGGGGATCCAGTTGGCGGTGTTCATGTCGTGCGTGCGGCGGCGGTCGTCGCCGGTGTTCTTGCGCAGCTCCAAAAACTCTTCGATGTCCAGGTGCCAACTCTCCAAGTACGCACACACCGCGCCCTTGCGCTTGCCACCTTGGTTGACGGCCACGGCGGTGTCATTGACCACCTTGAGGAACGGCACCACGCCTTGGCTCTTGCCGTTGGTGCCCTTGATGTAAGAGCCCAAAGCGCGCACGTTGGTCCAGTCGTTGCCCAGGCCGCCGGCGTACTTGGACAGCAGCGCGTTTTCTTTCAGGGCCTCGTAGATGCCGTCCAGATCGTCGGCCACGGTGGTGAGGTAGCAGCTGGAGAGCTGCGAGCGACGCGTGCCGGCATTGAACAAGGTGGGCGTGCTGGACATGAAGTCGAACGACGACATCACGTTGTAAAACTCGATGGCACGGGCTTCGCGGTCAATCTCTTTCAGCGCCAAGCCCATGGCCACGCGCATGAAGAAAGCCTGCGGCAACTCGATGCGCTGGTCTTCGATGTGCAAGAAGTAGCGGTCTACCAGGGTTTGCAAGCCCAGGTAGTCAAACTGCAAATCGCGCTCGGCCTTGAGCGCACGGCCCAGGCGCTGCAGGTCGTACTCTTGCAAGCGCTCGTCCAGCAGCTCGGCCTTGACACCGCGGCGGATGAAGGCGGGGAACGACTCGGCGTAGAGCTGGCCCATTTCTTCTTGGGTGGCCTCGGTGCCCAGCACTTCTTTGCGCACCGTGTGCAGCAGCAAGCGTGCGGTGGCGCGGGTGTACGACGGCTCTTTTTCAATCAAGGTGCGAGCTGCCAGGATCGCAGCTTTGTAAACCTCGTCGATGGGCACGCCGTCATAGAGGTTGCGGCGGGTTTCGGCCAGGATGGGCTCGGCGGTGACGTCGGCGCCCAGTTCGGCACAAGCGGCCTCGACAAGGTGCGTCAGCCGCGCCATGTCCAGTGGCACGCGTTGGCCACGGTCGGTGACGGTGAGCGTGGCTTCAACCGCCACCTTGGCTTGCGGTTTTTGGCGCGCGCGCTCTTGCGAGCGGCGCTCGCGGTAAAGCACGTAAGCACGCGCCACTTCGTGGTGGCCGCCGCGCATCAAGCCCAACTCAACTTGGTCTTGAATGTCCTCAATGTGAAACGTGCCGCCACCAGGACGCGAACGCAACAACGCGCGCACCACGCTCTCGGTGAGCTGCTCGACCGTTTCACGAACACTGGCCGACGCTGCACCTTGCGTGCCATGCACGGCCAAAAAGGCCTTCATCAACGCCACTGCAATCTTGTTGGGCTCAAAAGTAACCACGGCGCCATTGCGGCGAATGATCTGGTAGCCCTGGTAGGCCGAAGCTGCCATGTCACTCGGCCCTTTGGGCATGACGGGCACAACGGTTGGCGTAACGGTGCTGACAGCGACTGGTTGCATGGAAAGCGGTTCCTTAGGCTGCACTGGTGTGCAGGGAGTGGTTGGTAAAAAAGCGAAGCGCGAGTCGAGGCGATGAACGACGAAGCTGGGCGGTGCGCGAATCAGCGCTGGCCGAAGCCCGCAGGCGACAACCCTTGGACCACCCTGACGGTGTGCGTCGGCACGACCAAATAAAGACTCAAAAACAACTTTAGTGGGGTGTGAAGAATAGCACGAACCTCCACTATATCTGGTGCCTGTTTGCCCTGCAAGGCACTACATCTAGTGTTTCAAGTGCTCACGGTTGTTGGTGGCATTGCGACGTGGCGCAGCGGCTGCGACGCTTCAACTTTCTTCTTCAGGCGATCGGCTTTGTGGTATCCAAATTCACCGTTGGCGACGGCGCAACGGCCTGCGCTGCGGCGTGCAAGGCGTGATCAAACAAGCGTCGCGGCCAGCGCGTTCGAGACCATAGTTGTCGCCATTCAAAAGCCGACCCAGGATCGCGTTTTCGCCCAGGCGCGATGTGCTCGTGCCCCACTACTGCAGCCACCGGATACACGTCGCGCAGCGCGGTCAGCAGCGTTGCAAGCGCCACGTACTGCGCCCGCTCAAAAGCGGTGCCCTCCAAACCTTCAAGCTCAATGCCGATGGAAAAATCGTTGCAGCGCGCGCGGCCAGCCCATGAAGACACCCCCGCATGCCAGGCCCGAGCGTCGCACGACGCAAACTGCACCACGGCGCCAGTGCGGCGCACAAAAAAGTGCGCGCTGACCCTGACATCGTGCAAGCGCTCATAATAAGGATGCGCTTTCAAGTCAAGGCGATTGGTAAAAAACGCTTCCACCTCAGCGCCACCATAAACACCCGGTGGCAAGCTGATCGAATGCACCACCACCAGCGACACATCTCGCGGTAGCGGCCTGGCATCGACGTTGGGCGACGGCACGGCGTGGGCCAAACGCCACCAACCTTGACACCATTGCGGTGCCACCATTTGCGCCCTGCGCGAATGCGTGTGGCGCCTGCGCGCACGCAAGCTCATTCGTCGTCGCGGTCGCCCGGTGCCGTCACGCCCAAACGCGCCATGCGGTAACGCATTTGGCGCAGCGTCAGGCCCAAGCTGGCGCCGGCGGCGGTGCGGTTGTAACGGTGGCGCTCCAGGGATCGCGCCAGAATGTCGCGCTCCACGCTGTCGAGGTAAGCCGCCAAGTCGGCCGGCAACACCGCAGGGGCCAGTGCTTGTGCATCAGATGTCGTCGCCCTGCTTGCAGTGGCTGTCGACGGCGCATCGGACGTTGCCAATGCGGCGTCGCGCCCACCCGGCAAATCGAGGTCGCGCAGTTCAATCACCTCGTGCCCCGACATCGCCACGGCTCGGTGCAACAGGTTTTCGAGCTCGCGCACGTTGCCAGGGAAGGCATAGGTCGCCAGCCTGTCGAAGGCTTCGCGCGAAAGGCGCGGTGCAGGGTGCACACCCGCATCGCGAGAAATGCGGTCCAGCACGGCCGCACTGATGGGGCCCAGGTCTTCACGCCGCTCGCGCAGCGGCGGCACCCGAACTTGAATCACGTTCAAGCGATAAAACAAGTCTTGGCGAAAGCGCCCCGAGTGCACCTCGGCCGTCAGGTCTTTGTGCGTGGCGCTGACCACGCGCACGTTGATCGATGTCTCAACCACAGCACCTACTGGGCGCACCGAGCGCTCTTGAATCACGCGCAGCAATTTGCTTTGCATCGACAGGGGCATGTCGCCGATCTCGTCCAAAAACAGCGTGCCGCCGTCTGCGGCTTGAAAAAACCCGTCTCGGTCTTCGTTGGCGCCCGTGAAGGAGCCTTTGCGGTAACCAAAAAACTCGGCCTCCAACAAATTCTCGGGGATGGCGCCGCAGTTAACAGCAATGAAAGGCTGCGCCGCGCGCGTGCTGACGGTGTGGATCGCGCGTGCCACAAGTTCTTTGCCCGTGCCTGATTCGCCATGGACGTGCACCGGCGCCATGCTGCGCGCCACGCGTGCGATCAACTGCCGCACCTGCTCCATGGCAGCCGACGAACCCACCATGCGGCGAAACGGATCGGGTGGTAGTGCCTTGGCAGCGCCAACCGAACCTCGTGCGGCCGCGACGGATGCTGGCGCATCGATGGCCGAACTGCCCATGGGGGCGGCCTTGCTCAATAAAGAAGGTGGCAAGGTAGACGGTGACACGGGGCTCATGGCTGGGGTGCGGCCGAGCGCCGACGACACCACGCTGCGAAACTGCCGCAAATCGACCGGCTTGGTGAGGTAGTCGTAAGCACCGGCTTTGAGGGCTTCGACCGCGTTTTCAGCCGAACCATAAGCCGTGATGACCAACGTTTTTTCTTGACGGCCTGATTGTTCGAGCCATTGCAGCACGTCCAGACCAGTGCCGTCTGGCAGCCGCATGTCGGTGATGACGGCGCTGTAAGTGCGCTCACCCAGATGGGCCAGTGCGTCTTGCACCGAGCCTGCAGTTTCAACTTCGTAGCCCTCGCGCAGCAACGTCAATTCGTACAGCGTGCACAAGTCGGGCTCGTCATCGATCACCAACAAGCTGAACTGGGTGGCGGGTGCCAAAGCGTGGGGCGTGGGGTTTGCCTGCGTCATGAAAGCAATCTGGACTCAGTGAAATCGGGTCGGTCGGCGGTGCGAAACACCACGCGAAACTGGTTGCGGTGACGGCTGTCGGCCGCTTGTTGCCAATAGTCGATGGTGGCGCCATAGCGCTCGCACAACTCTCGGCAAATGTACAAGCCCAGGCCGGTGCCGCGACTGCGTGTGGAAAAGAAGGGCTCAAACAAATAAGGCTCGATGTCGGGCCCAATGATGTCGCCGTCGCTGGACACGCTCAACACCACGTGTTCGGCCGATGCCTGAGCCAGCACCAGCGTGATGGCACCCGGCGTTTCAGTGGCGTGGCGGCGTGCGTTGTCCAGCAAATTGACCAGCACGCGCCGCAGGTGTTCGGGGTCAAACACCACGGGCAGCTCGGCTTCGGCCAGTTCAACCTGCAAGCGCGTGGTGGCACCCACGGGCAGGCCTGCGGCACGAGACCACTCACCCACGATGTGGCCCACCACGGCGACGGCATCGATGCGCTGCCGGGTGGCGTCGGGGCTGGGGGCAACCGCCATCACGTCGTCAACGATGAGTTTGAGTCGCTCGACGTTTTCGTGCACCATCTTCGTGAGCATTTGCTGCTCGCGGCCTTGCGCCTCTTCACGCAGCAGTGCGTTGGCCTGGGCGATGGCGGCCAAGGGGTTGCGAATCTCATGCGCAATGCCGGCCGAGACCCGTCCCATGGCGGCCAGCTTTTCTTGACGCGTGCGCTCGTGGACCAAGCGCTGGTCCTCCAAGAAGACCACACAAAACACTTCGGACAGGGGCACGTCACCCACGCCGCCGCGAAGCAAGGGCGAGCGTTGGCGTGTGAACCGGGCCCGCACCCGCAGGGTACGGGTGGTGCCGTCGGCAAACTTGAGCGTGGCCGTCGCCACCCCATCGGGCCACAATTTTTTGACAAACGCTTGCCGAACCAGCGTCTCCAATTCTGCCCAAACCGGCTCGTCTTGCAATTGAAACGGCGCCGCGCGCCCCAGGCCCTGGTGGATCAACAAACGGCGTGCTGCAGGGTTGGCGGCGCGCACACGCGCGCGGCGATCCACCACCAACACCCCATCCGTCATTTCTTCGATCACCAAGCGATTCAGCTGCGCTTGTTGCCGCGCCAGCTCCAGGCCACTGCGCGCCGCAAAAGCTTGGCTGGCCAAGCGTGTCGACATCTCACCAGCCAACAAAGTGACGGCAAAGAACCCCACGCCTGCCAAGCCGGCCTGCATCCACAGCGTGGTGGGGTCACCCCCTGCGGCCACGGTGTTCCATGTCATGGCCAGCAGCATCAACACCACACCCGACGAACCCGCCAGTGCAATCACGCGAGGCGCCAAGACCCCACCCATCAACACGGGCAGCAACAGCAACGCCACCAAGTTGAAGTTCTGCATGGGCTGCATCCAATGCAGCCAAGAAAACGTGGCCAAGTCAACGCCGATGGTGGTGACCCACTGGCTGCGGCTCAAGCTGTCGCGCGCGGGTGCCTCTTCCCGAAATCGGGGCAACATCCAAAGCACGACGGCTTGCGTGGCGTAGCCCATGGCCACCAACATCATGCCCAAGGGCGCACGCATGCCCAGCATGCCCGCGGCCACCAAAGCGGCCACCAAAGCCAGCCCCAAAACGGCGCGCGCGCCCACAAAAATCTTGAACAGGCGCTGCGTGGCAGGGACATCGTCCAACACCGTGGCCTGGGCGGCGCGCGCATCCCTTTGGCGATCGGCTGGCGCTTGGGTGCGGCCAGCGGCCGCTTGGGCATCGGTGCTATCAACGCGGGCGTCGGGGCCTGTGGCGTTTGCGGGTGAAGCCGGTACTGTGTCACGGCTGGCTGGCCGGTGCCGCTGCAAGGGCGCCTTGCGTCGCTGCGACTCGATCGTCTCGCTGCCGGCGCCGCCTACGGCAGCGCTGCGCGCAATATCGTCGTCGTGAACCTGCGAATCACCGCCCACCAGGGCACCAAATAGTGACTCGGGCCCAGGTTGATTCTGTTTGGCTTGACGCGCTTGGCGACGACGCTCTGCGCCAGGCCACATCGCGCTCAAGCGGCTGTAGCTTTCGGTCTGCACCCGATCGTCGACTTTACTCATGCCTGGGGTGGTCCCAGGTCGCGGTGCGCGTCGCTGCAATACGTTTTGCCGTCGCGCAGCACGGCGTCAGTCACGGGCACGTGAACGCCGCAATGGGCGCAAGGCTCGATTGATTGCAAACGCTGCGCTTGGTCGCGTTGTTGCGTGACGCGGCGTCGCCCCGCCCAAAACACGGCGGCGACCACCAACACAACCAAAATCAATAAAAGTACTTTGCCCATGCAATCGGCTTTCAGGTGCTGCGGTTCAGCATCACCTCAAGCACAAAACGCGAGCCCACATAAGCCAGCATCAGCAGCACCGCCCCCACGTACACCCAGCGCGTGGCACGTTGCCCACGCCAACCGTAGGCGTGACGGCCTGCGACCAAGAAGGCAAATGTCAACCAGCCCGCCAACGAAAAGATCGTTTTGTGGTCCCAGCGCCAACCATGACTGTTTTGCAAAGCAAACCACCCCCCAAGCAACACCGTGATGGTGAGTGCCACAAAACCAGCGTCAACAAACCGAAACGTCAATCGCTCAAGCGTCATCAATGGCAAGGCGGGCCGATCGCCAGCGGGTTGTTGTGGGTCGGTAGCCGTGCGTGGCCGCCGCAGCCTTGACTCCACGCGGCCCAACAACCACGCGTGAACCACGGCAGCGCCAAACAAGCCGTACGAGATGATGCCGAGCAACCAATGCAGCGGCGCCCAGGGTGATTCGGGTGATCGCAATTCACCTGGATACATTGCTGCCAGCACGCACCCCACCACACCAGCCACCGTCAACACACGGCGCGTGGCCGTGAACGCAAGCAGCTTTTGCTCCACCGCGTGAGCAGCAATCACCAAACACACGGTGGCCGAAATGGCTGGCGCGAAACCAAAGCGCGCGCCCGTCTCGCCACCAAAAATGTCCACCACCAGCGCCATTGCGTGGGCACCCCACCCCACCATCAAAGCCTTGGTGGACCAGGCGCTGGATTGTTTGCTGGACAAAAACGCGATTGCATAGCCCAACACAGCCAAGGCGCTGAAGCCCCACAGCAGCAGGCCAGACAACGGTGAGGAGGCTGTTTGAGCCACTGCCGTGGCCGCAGCCCCCAAGCCTGCAACAAGTCCGAGCGATAAGATCATGCCCTCAGTGTACTTTCGCGCGGCGTGTTGACCGCCAACTATCCGCATGGCTTCTTCGCTTTCCGACCGCTTGGCCCGCATGGTTAAAACGATGCGCGGGCAAGCGCGCATCACCGACAGCAACGTTCAAGACATGCTGCGAGAAGTGCGCATGGCGCTGCTCGAGGCCGATGTGGCCCTGCCCGTGGTGCGCGATTTCATCGCGCGGGTAAAGGACAAAGCGCTCGGCCAAGAGGTGGTGGGTTCGCTCAACCCCGGCCAGGTGCTGGTGAGCGTGATGCACAAAGAGCTGGCCGCCACCATGGGCGCTGGCTTCAACGCCGACGGCACGCCCGTGGCGGTGGCCGACTTGAATTTGGCGCAGCAACCCCCCGCCATCATCTTGATGGCGGGCCTGCAAGGCGCTGGCAAAACCACCACCACGGCCAAACTGGCAAAGCACCTGATCACCAAACGCAAGAAAAAGGTGATGACGGTGTCAGCCGACGTGTACCGCCCCGCCGCCATCGAGCAACTCAAGACGGTGACGCAACAAGCCGGCGCCGAGTGGTTTGCCTCCACGCCCGAGCAAAAGCCACGCGACATCGTGATGGCCGCGCTGGACCACGCGCGACGCCATTACATGGACGTGCTGATCGTCGACACCGCTGGCCGCCTCGCCATCGACCAAGCCATGATGGCCGAGATTGCCGAGCTGCACAGCCTGTTGAAGCCCATCGAGACGCTGTTTGTGGTGGACGCCATGCAGGGCCAAGATGCCATCAACACCGCCAAGGCTTTCAGCGACGCCCTGCCCCTTACTGGCGTGGTGCTGACCAAGCTGGACGGTGATTCACGCGGGGGCGCGGCGTTGTCGGTGCGCACCGTCACTGGCGTGCCCATCAAGTTTGCCGGGGTGTCTGAAAAAATTGACGGCCTGGAGGTGTTTGACGCCGACCGCCACGCTGGTCGCATCCTGGGCATGGGCGACATCGTGGCCTTGGTCGAGGAGGTGCAAAAAGGGGTTGATCTTGAGTCGGCGCAAAAGATGGCGCAAAAGCTCAAGAGCGGCAGCGGCTTTGACCTCAACGACTTTTTGATGCAAATATCGCAGATGAAAAAGATGGGCGGGTTGTCGGGTTTGGTCGACAAGCTACCTACCCAAATGATGGGCAAAGCGGCCAACCTGGGCGCCGCCGACATGGATCGCGCCGAGCGCGACGTGCGCCGCATGGAAGGCATCATCTGTTCCATGACCCCCAAAGAGCGCCGCCACCCCGACCTCATCAAAGCCACCCGCAAACGCCGCATCGCTGCGGGTGCGGGCGTGCAAGTGCAAGACGTCAACCGCCTGCTCAACCAGTTTGGTCAGATGCAGGACATGATGAAAAAAATGAAGGGTGGTGGGCTGGCCAAGATGATGCGAAAGATGGGTGGGGCCGCGGGGATGAAGGGGATGATGTAGCGCCACTTTGATGGCGGCGTACTTCAGCGCTGCTTCATCTCGCGCAGAATCTCATCGGCAACCGCGTACATTTGCTTGGGCGTCATGGCAGCAAAAACGCCGTGCATGGCGCTGGAGCGAGTGTTGTAGTCACGCTCGCCAAGCAGCTTGCCAGTGGCCAAGTCGCGAAACTCAGCTTTCGCTTCGATGTAGGCGTTTCCCGTAAAAACACCAAACATCACGCGCATCCCGATGCCAACAACTTTGTAATCTTTGACCCGTACCACCACCAACGTGCCCGCTTCGTTGGTTGGCTTGGGCTCGCCCTCTTGGGACGCAAAGCTGACCTTTTGCGCTGCCGCCTGCTCTTTGCAAATGGCCATCCAATCGTCCACAAACGACTTCCACCCGCTGTCTTTTGGGTGCGGTGGCTCGAGCACAAAGTTCACCACCAATTTTTGGGCCGAAGCCGCTGCAATGCCCAGGGTCGGCAAAGCGTTGGCGCTGGTGGCGGGCGCCGCTGACGCGTCTGTGCTCAGGCCAGCCTTGTCTGCGGGCGCGCTGCTCGTGGGCGGCGCGGTGCGCTCGACGGTTGCAGCGCAGCCGCTGAGCAACAAAACAAGCGCAGTTGCTGCGGACAGCAACCACTGGGAAAGCGAAGTCTGCATGTGGGCTCCAACGGGATGAGTGTCTACTGCCCGTTAGCTTAACCGATGCCTCGTCACCTCAACCGCGATCCTATGCAGTGTTTGCGCAACAGGCAAACGCGAAGTGCGCAAACCGAATCTGCTGCGTGCGGGTCTCGCCAACCCGCCCTACTCCAACAACGCGCGCGAAAATTCAAACGCGCTGAACCGCTCCAAGTCCGCTAGCGTCTCGCCGACGCCGATGAAGTAAACCTTGATGGGCTGCTTGCCAGGTTGCGCCTTGGCACGGCCTTGCGCCCAAAGCGCCAGTGCCGCCAACACGCCCCCCTTGGCGGTGCCGTCCAGTTTGGTGACGATGAGGCCCGTGATGTCGATGGCCTCGTCAAAGGCTTTGGCTTGCGCCAACGCGTTTTGTCCGGTGTTGCCGTCCACCACCAAGATCACCTCGTGCGGCGCACCGGCCTGCGCCTTGCCCACGGTGCGCTTGATCTTGCGCAGCTCTTCCATCAGGTGCGCCTGCGTGGCAAGGCGCCCGGCCGTGTCAACAATCACCACGTCGCAACCGCGTGCGGTGCCAGCGGCCACCGCGTCAAAGGCCACGGCGGCTGGGTCACCACCGGCCTGACTGACGATTTGCACCTGCGTGCGGTCGGCCCACACGGCCAATTGTTCTTTGGCGGCTGCACGAAACGTGTCGGCCGCCGCCAGCAACACTTTGCACTGCGCTTGCGCCAAGTGACGCGTCAATTTGCCAATGCTGGTGGTTTTGCCGGCGCCGTTCACGCCGGCCACCATGATGACGGTGGGCGCAAAGGGCGCGTCGGCAGTTCTTGCCGGGTCGCCCGTGCGGCTGTCTTTGCCACCAATATCAAGATGCCCTTCGAGCGGCGTCAACAAATCGGTCAGACTTTCCACCAACAACTGCTTCACGCTGGCGGCGTTGGTCACGCGCATCTCACGAACGCGGCGTTTCACGTCCTCCAAGATCACTTGCGTGGCGGGCAAGCCAGCGTCGGCCATCAAAAGCGCACTTTCCAAATCCTCGTACAACGCATCGTCGATGGTGGCGTCCCGAAACAAGCCACTGAGGCTGGAGCCTGTTTTGCGCAGCCCGTGACGCAAGCGCTGCACCCAGCTTTCGCGGTCGGCGGGCGTGATTCCGGCCGACGGGGGCTCTGTGTCGCTTGCCAGTGGCTCAGTCGGCGGCTGCCACGGGGCTTGGGTGGTCCGTGCGTCATGCAAAGTACCGTCGGGCAACGCCGCTTCAGCCGAGCCCGAAAAAGCAGCACGCGCTCCGGCTGGCGCTAACCCAACGTTGTCAAGCTGCGCAGCCGCGCGCGCCTGCAGTGCCTCTGCCTCGGCAAACGCGCGCTCGTCATCATCCGTGGTGGTGCCCGACGCAACCGATGGCGCGGGTGTCGACTTTTTGCGAAAAAACCTGAACATGGGGGGCGGGGTCAAAGACTTCAGCTGCGGGGGGCCGCCGCCCCGATATAATCATGGGCTCAGGCGCTTTAGCTCAGTCGGTTAGAGCGACGGAATCATAATCCGCAGGTCCGGGGTTCGAATCCCTGAAGCGCCACCAGTCAAATCAAGGGCTCAGCAGCCATGCTGGGCCCTTTTGCTTGGCGGGCCTCAGCGGCGTGTCATCCAGGCCTCGGGAGGCGTGAAGAAACTCGCCGGTTGTCTAGGCGAACGCAGCCGACTCCCTGCCTTGGCTTACCTCCGTACACGCGAGCGCAACAAAGGTGACACCTGCCGACGAAGAGCATCAGCAACGCGGCTGAGCGGTGGCTGTGTGGCTTGGACCACGACAGCGCCTTGATCAATGGGTTCAATCGCTATTCCCTTGCGTTGCTGCCTGTTCTTTGCGCCGCCCACTTGCTTACGTGGCCGGGCCGGGCTGCCCGTCTTCCGCCTTCAGTGACAGATGTTCAAGGCGCCAAGGAGTCAGAACGCGAACTCGGCTGAGTGGCAAATCGTCTTCGCTCATGGCAACGCAGCCTACAAGTTGGATGTCAGCCCATCGCGACGCCTTCTCGTCGAAAAGCTTCTTTCTAAATGCCTCTTCGAGCTTGGCTTCGATAATTTTGGCTATTTCGGCCGAGACATCGGCGTCGGCACTAGAGACGCAGGCAACAATGATTCTGAGTTCGTAGGGGCTGCCATCAGCTCGATCAAGCAGTTGGCCCATATCGACATCAAAGTAAACCTCTGCTACGGCGACGCCGTGGGTCTTCATGATCGCTTCGATCTTGGCATCCAGTTTATGAGTCTTCAGTCGGTCAACAAATCGATCTGGAAACGCGGCCCGTCGATAACGCGAGGCCAACCACGATCGCAGAACGCTGAGCCCCCGAGCATTGAGCGAAAAGGCCGGGTCGGGCGCGAACGCAGCAAGAACGATCTTGGCGACTCTTTGTTTCTCTCTGCTCAACAGCTCGACTGCCACTTCGGTGCCCGACCGTTGAAAACCTAGGTGCAGTGTGCGCGGTGACTTGCCCCACATGAAGCTTCCATTGGCGTCGATCAATCTGCCAACGATAACCTCGACATCAGGCTCAGCTTTCAGGTCGTCATTTGCCAAGTCACAGTCGTGCGAAACGACTACCACACATGTGTCCTGCGGGCTGTCACAGTAGACGAGGTTGAGCACCTTCACTGCATCCGGCGTCAACACGCTGGACTGGCGCCAGGGCGTGTCGCTCGGCCAAGACGCCGCCTCCTGCGCCGTCATCTGCGCTTGTTGTCTTCAGCGAACGAGGGCAACTCGAACTCGGCCCGCTCGGTTGGCGCGGCCGTTTGACGCGCGCCCAGTAATTCGTCCAGCCTCGCACGGTCGCGCCGACCGCGATCTATCATGCGAACGAGGCCCGCCGCGCTTGCTGCACCATCAGCCCCGTCGGCGACCAACTGCAAGAACGATTTGCCACTTTGAATAGAGCGATCTAATTGGACAGAGGTCGGACGGAACTGCTGGCTCAAGAAGCTACGCGCCGCAGCCGCAAGCTCGCGAATACGGGCCTGATGCTGGTCACGCGGCATCTCGCCTTTCAGCCAGTTGTAGAGCGTCTGCCGCGACACGCCAAAGACCTCGGGCAGCCTTGAAAAAGTTCGATCGAACCCGCGTCGAACATCTTCCATCTCGCTCGCAAACAAGCTGGCACTGGGCGCGTCGCCGGTTGCTGTCGCTGGTAGAACGACGAAGTGGAACCGATAGCCAAGCCTCTCGCGAAGGTACGCCTCAGTTGGCTGCCCGCCAGTGCCAACCTCTCCAAAGTACGGCAGAGGCCGACCCTCCGGATAAGGGTGATGCTGTATGAGCGACGGCGGCCGTGTGTATGCGGCGATGTCGATCGGTGGCGGGCGTACAAGGAGCATCATTCTTCGTCCCAAACTTTGAAGGCGTACTCCTTAGCCGCTGATCGAAATGCGACGCCGATAACCTTGTGAATCGCGCGGAGCCGAGCGCCCACCGTATCGAGATTGAACGGGTCTCGGATTTCAACAAAACCGTCATTATCTAGTAGCGCGCTGCGCCCTCGAAAGCTCACGAAGCGAGGTGCGACGACCATATCGACGCCTGCCATGTCGGGTGGCAGCGCAAGTGGTCCAGATTGAATGACGACCCGCGAGAGTAGCTTGACTTCCTGTACTTCCGAGAGAGTCTCAAAGTAACTGTGAATCGCTTTGCCACCCAACGGCGCCCCAAGCCCAAGCACCTGCGGTTGCAGATACTGCTCCAGCGATTCACCATCGCGTGGCATTACGCGATCGAGGTACCGCAAACCAACTCGTTCGGTGAAGTCCAACTGCATAGCGGTGTGCAAAATGGCAAGGCCCTTTAAGAAGGTCTCGGAAAACGATTCGAATCGGCCGTAGTTCGTTGAGTGAAGCGTCAGTGCATCAGCGTCCAGCAAGAACGCGTGCTCGCGGTTGACTGACCCGAACAAGTAGCGATCCCGCGATAGCGGGACAGCGGACGGTGGTGCCCCATCTGAACGCAACTCGACCCGCAAGGTCACTGCCCTCTGCGGCTTGAAGTCCGAAAAGCCAGCCCTGCGGAAGCTCTCCTGGACTACAGGGAGGAACTCCGGGAGCTTCAGAACCGCGTTGAACTTGACTTGCACGATGGTGTAAAACACCGGCGGCGTCTTGAGAGGGAGACTCATAGCAATCCGATCACTTTTGCGTCCGAAAGTTTACATTCTGGTTGACATTTCAACCTGTGGACTTTGTAACGCTTACCCCTAGCACATGGGGGAGTCACCGGCCCAGCCGCACCTCGATAGCCCGGGGATTGGCGGCTTGCCAAGCTCGTTGGCAAAGGGCGAGGCAGTTGCGCGGCCCAACGCCAAGTCGGCGACCTGGTGCACCGTTCGCACTTCACGGAACTGGACGCAGTGGTCGAGCGGTTTGGCATCCTAGAAAAACACTACGTGAAGGTACGGGCGTGATGCGTCAACCTAGTGTCAACCACACAGCGGCGCAACGCACACTCAAAGCGGACCAAACGTCGCTAAGTACTTGATCCGCCATACAACGCAGATCTATAGTGGCGCTTCGGCACGGAATCCTAATCTGCGGGCCTCGGGTTCGAGTCCCTGAAGCGCCACCAAACAAATCAAGAGCTTGGCATTCAATGGTGCGCCCTTGTGCATGGTAGGCATGGAGACGCCGATCCCGTAGCAGACCGAGGACCGCGAGCAGACGCCTTGTTTCGCAGTGGTCACTCCCGGCGCGGCAACGATTTGCAAATGTAGCACCTGGTGCTACTATGATGCATTCCTTCAGCAGCACGTCAACGTGTCTTCAAGACCGCCAAGTTCGCCAAAGGTGCAAGAAGGGCGGGCATCAGTGACAAAGAGTTGTGCGCCGCGATTGGCCAAGTGATGGCAGGCCAAGCCGATGACCTCGGTGGCGGTGTGTTCAAGAAGCGCCTGAACGACAACAGGCATCGATCGATCATTCTTGCCAAGGGTGGCCGCTACTGGGTGTACGAGTACCTGTTTGCCAAGAAGGATCGGGACAACATCGACGACGACGAGCTCGCCGCCTTTCGATCCGTCGCAAAAGCCTACAGCGGCGCGACCAAACGGCACATCGCTGATCTGGTGAGTGCCAAGCATTTTGTGGAGATATGCCATGACGACGAAACGTAAATTCAAGAGCGATGCGTTTGAGGCCATTCATGCCTCGGCAATCGCGTTGCACCAGGTCGGAGCCATCGACAAGGCGACGATGCGCGGGTTCGATGAGTCTTGCCTACTGACGCCGCCCGCGATCGCGGCCAAGCAGATCAAGCGCATCCGCGAGCGTGCCCACGTGAGCCAGCCTGTGTTTGCACGCTACCTCAACACCAGCGAGTCAACGGTTCAAAAGTGGGAGGCAGGCACGAAGCGACCGAGCGGCATGGCGCTGAAGTTGCTGGCCATCGTTGAGAAGCACGGGCTGAAAGTGCTGGCCTGACCCGTCAACCGAATGTCAGCGCCACAGTGGCGCCATCCAAGTCTCAGCGTTGCTGTTGAGCCCAGCCGTCAAGATTTGTCTTCGAGTCGGCGTGGCGACCCGCCGCGCGCGCCAAACTGCATCGCGGTTTCCCACTGAGCCTCGAGGCGCGTGATTCGACGGTCGTGGTCGCGTAACTCGCGCGCCAACTCTTTGAGGGTGTCGCCGCTGCGCTTCACGTCATCGGCCAACTTCAGGGCTTCTCTGATGGCACTCATCGCCTCGCTGACGACGCTCATGGGCGTGCCCCTGCGGCCTTGCGGCCGCGTGCACCAGCAACCTTGCGGCCACGCGCGGTTGGCGCCGATGCAATCTTGGTAGGTGCCCGCGCGGCCCGGATTTCGGCAAGCACCGACTGCGCGTCATCCAAGCCGCTCTTGATCGATTCCCTTGCCTGGGCGACAGCTTTGTTCAGCTCGCCAGTGAGCGCCACAAGCGCCGCCTCCTCGTCGGTGGGCCGACGCTCGCACCGGGTGCGAATCAACTCGGCCACGCTGACACCTTCACGCAGCGCTTCGGCACTGAGAAATGCTTTGAAGGCGGGTGACGTCAACAAGGTGACGCGTTCGGTTTTCATGAGGGCTGCCGGGGCTTACTTTGGTATGCACATGATAATGTGCATACGCATGTTTGTCAAACGCGACCGGTCCCGTCAAAGGGTTGGCAGGCGCGCAATCTCCACGCACGCGCCTGCATAACAATCCCCTCCATGAACGGCTCCTCACAAGCGCGCATCGTGGTTGTCGGCGCTGGCCTCATCGGCCGATCCCACATGGCTGTGATCAACAGCCGTACAGACTGCTTCCTCACCGCCGTCGTCGACCCCTTGCCAGCCGCCGAGGTCGTGGCGGCCAAGTACGGGGTGCCCCTCTTCAAATCGCTGGATGCCTTGCTTGCCCAGCATCAAGCTGATGGCATCGTCCTCGCCACCCCCAACCCACTGCACGTGCCGCAGGCGCTGGCCTGCATCAAGGCTGGCGTGCCCGTGCAAGCCTTTGCGTCCAACACCACCCGCGGCTTTGCGGTAGAAGACACCGTGGCCATCAACTTGCGCTTTGCCAGTGGCGTGCTCGGCACGTTCTTGTTGTCGGACACCGCTGCGTGTGCGCGCAGCTGGGAGCAGACCAGCCAAGAAAACAAGGCCTACCCGTCTTACGATGATGAGGATTGCTATGTCATCTCGGGCACCCTGGGCAGCCTTTCGGTGCCCACCATGCGCGTCAAAGCCTACGCATCACCCGGGGATCGATCATGGTGGAACCCCTTCAATGTCAGCACGGTGCGCATGCAGCGGCAAGACCCCTTGAACCTTCAGATGGCGCACTTCGTGCAAGTGATTCAAGGCCGCGCAGACCCGTTGGTGACGGCGCGTGACGGCCTGGCCAATTTGCGCGTGACCGAGGCCATTGCCGAGGCCGCCAAGCGCGGCACCGTCGTTGAACTGCATCCCTACTAACCCATACCCTACCCGCCGAAAGCTACTCGATGGACTTTGCACTCAACAACGAGCAAAAAATGATGATCGACACCGTGCGTCGTTTCATCCGAGAAGAACTTGCGCCGCTGGAGGACGAGGTTGAGAGCCTGGGGGCACTCGACCCCGCCAAAGCCAAGGCGATCCACTCAAAGTCAAATGCACTGGGTCTTTTTGCGCTCAACATGCCGCACGACCTTGGTGGCGGCGGCTTGAGCGCGGTGGATCGCATGTTGTGCGAAGAACAGTTTGGCCACACCAGCGACATCCTGATCCGCCGCGCCTTCGGCAACGTCTACGAACCCCTGCTCGTCTGTAAGGGCGCGCAGGTTGACCGCTGGCTCAAGCCCACCGTGCGCGGTGAGCGCACCTGCTCGATCGCGATCACCGAGCCTGGCGCGGGCTCAGACGCCCAGGGCATCAAGACCCACGCCAAGCGCACCGACGGCGGTTGGGTTTTGAATGGCAGCAAGCACTTCATCAGCGACGGTGCGTGGAGCGACTTCTTTTTGGTTTCTGCCAAGACCGCAGACAAGGCCATCTCGATGTTCATGGTCGACAAGAACTTGCCGGGCCTGACCGTCGGCAAGGATCAAAAGATGATGGGCCTGCGCGGCACGCCGCACGTCGAGCTGTTCTTTGACAACGTGCCGCTGGAACCCATGGCCCTTCTGGGCGACGAGGGCCAAGGATTCAAGCTGGCCATGGGTGCGCTCAACGTGGTGCGTTTGGCGCAGGTGGGCGCGCGCGCCGTGGGCAAGGCGTCGCATGTGATGGAGATGATGACGACGCATGCCAACGGTCGCAAACAGTTTGGCAGCAGCATTGGCGGATTTCAGATGGTGCAGCAGATGCTGGCCGACAGCGTCATCGAGATCAACGCGTCGCGGCTGATGGTGCTGCACGCAGCCTGGATGATCGACACCGGACAAGACCCACGCGACTGGATCGCGATGGTCAAGGTTCACGCGGCCGAGATGTTGGGGCGCGTGGTGGACCGCGGGGTTCAGGTTTTTGGTGGCATGGGCTATTGCAAAGAACTGCCAATCGAGCGCTACTACCGCGACGCCCGCATCGCCCGCATCTACGACGGCACCAGCGAAATTCACCGCACGGCGATCGCGCGCAGCGTGCTCAAGCGTGGCGCAGCGCTTTATGACGTGCACCGTTGACGCGCGCCAACATCAAGCCCACGAAGCAGCGTCGGCTGAGGACGAAAACAACACGCCGTCTTTCTGCATGGCCGCGATGTCAGCGGCGCTGAAACCCAAGCTGGCAGCCACCTCGGCATTGTGTTGCCCCAAGTCGGGTGCCACTTGGTGGATGGTGGTGTCGCAGTCTGAGAACCGGAACGGTAGGTTGGGCAAGCGCAGGGTGCCGTGCTTGGGGTGTTGCTGCTCCACCACCATGCCGCGCGCCTGAATTTGCGGATCCGCCAGCACGTCGTCGATGCGCTGCACTTTGGCGCTGGGCACATCGATGCTATCGAGCGATCGCAGCACCTCGGCCACCGACCGCGCTGCCACCCAGGCCTTGACCACCGCGAGGATCTCCAAGCGGTGTTGATTGCGGCCGCCTGAATGGTGGAAGCGCGCATCGACCCCGAAGCCGGCCGGGCCACCCTGCGACGCCACCAGCACCGCGAAACGCTTCCATGCATCGTCCACCTGCGCAGCAATCACCAAGTCGCCGTCAGCGGCGCGGAACACGCCATAAAGCGTGGACGTGGGCATGTCGTGGCCCGTCTGCTCGGGCAACACCGTGCCACCCGACAGCGTGCAGCACTGCACCGCGTACTCGTGCATCGACACCAAGGTGTCATACAGCGCCATGTCAATGTGTTGCCCGCGGCCCGAGGTGACGCGGCCCAGCAGCGCAGCGTTGACGGCCGCCACCGCATGGATGCCCGTGTACATGTCGCCCAAGGAGACGCGCAACAACGGCGGCGCCTCGCCCGGCGTGCCCACCATCTGCATGATGCCGCTCTTGGCCTCGGCGATCAGTCCAAAACCCGCACGGTGCGAATCGGGCCCGGTGTGGCCGTAGGCCGAGATCGAGCAGTACACCAGCCTGGGGTTGCGCGCCGCGAGTTCGGCGTAACCCAGGCCCAACTTGTCCAGCGCCCCGGGGCGGTAGTTCTCAATGAACACGTCGGCCGAGTCACAGAGCTTTTGCATGAAGACCTTGCCGCGCGGGTCCTTCATGTTGACGCTGACCCCTTGCTTGCCCATGTTGAGCTGCAAAAAGTAGCCACTGGTGTGCTCGTCGAGCACGTGCGCATGCTGGCGACCGGGGTCGCCACTGCCGGGGCGCTCAACCTTGATGACCTCTGCACCCAACGCCGCCAGGCATCGGCCCACGTAGGGGCCGGCCAAAAAGTGGCTGTAGTCGATGGCGCGGATGCCTGCAAGGGGTAGCGCTTGGGTCATGGTTTTGGATGGCTCAAAAAATGCAGACACGAAGCAGGTGACCTTTCACGAAAGGGTTCGACACATCGCTTGCATGGGGAACACAACCACGATGGCGGTTCCCGAGCATTCTGCATGCCCCACCTGCAGCTGGGCGGCGCCGTACAATGCAGAACGCGCAGATGCGCTGCCGCAGGGGCTGCAAGCCCCAGAGCCAAGACCGGTTCAGCACAGCGCCGCGCGGCACCGCGCCCACCTCTCCCGCCACAACACCCCAATCACCATGCGGCAAGCGATCCTCGTTTTACTGATGACCATGCTGACAGTGTTGGTCGGTTGTGGCACTTCGTCGACGCCAGGCCAGCAGTCGAGCATGTACCGGGCCTTTCCCGCCACAGCCCTGCGCGGTGACATGGAGGTGTTGTCGTCCACCGAGGTGCGGCTCAATGGCAAGCCCACGCGGCTGGCCCCTGGGTCTCGCATCCGCAGCCCCAACAACATGGTGCAAATGTCAGGCAGTTTGGTGGGGCAGCGCTTGGTCGTCAATTACACCGTCGACACGCAAGGGCAACCTCAAGACGTGTGGATTTTGAGCGAAAGCGAGCGCGCCGTTCGTGGTTGGCCGCGGTCGCGCGAAGAAGCTCAAGGCATGGTGTTTGACGTCAACGCTCAGCGCTGGACGCGGCCTTGATTGCTGGCGCACCCTGCTCACCGTGAAACGCCCATGACAGCGCCCCCAACCACCAAGAAGGTCTACATCAAGACCTTTGGCTGCCAAATGAACGAGTACGACTCGGCCAAGATGGCTGACGTGCTGCACGAGTCACCTGACGCGTGGGAGCCCACCAGCAACGTGGAAGACGCCGACCTGATCGTGCTCAACACCTGCTCGGTGCGCGAAAAAGCGGCACACAAAGTGTTCAGTGATTTGGGCAGAATCAAGCACCTGAAAGAAAGCCGCGGCACGCTGATCGCTGTGGGCGGTTGTGTGGCGTCGCAAGAAGGCGCGGCCATCATTGCGCGCGCGCCGTACGTCGATGTGGTGTTTGGCCCGCAAACCCTGCACCGCCTGCCGGCGCTGATTGACGCGCGCCGGCGCCAACGCACCCCGCAGGTGGACATCAGCTTTCCCGAGATTGAAAAATTTGACCACCTGCCCCCGGCACGGGTAGACGGTGCCAGCGCCTTTGTCTCGATCATGGAGGGCTGCTCAAAATACTGCTCGTACTGTGTGGTGCCTTACACCCGCGGCGAAGAGGTGTCGCGCCCGCTGGATGACGTGCTGACCGAGGTGGCCGGATTGGCTGCGCAAGGTGTGAAAGAGATCACCCTGCTGGGCCAAAACGTCAACGGCTGGCGCGAGCCCGGCGCGGGCCTTGAAGCGGGTGACTTTGCCTGGCTGATTGAATGCGTGGCCGAGATTCCAGGCATCGAGCGTCTTCGCTACACCACCAGCCACCCGAATGAATTCACGCAGCGCCTCATCGATGTCTACGCCCGCGTGCCGCAGTTGGTCAGCCACGTGCACCTGCCCGTGCAGCACGCCAGCGACCGCATCCTGGGCGCCATGAAGCGTGGCTACACCGCGTTGGAGTTCAAGAGCACGGTGCGCAAGCTGCGCGCAGTGCGCCCTGACATCTGCATCTCCAGCGACTTCATCGTCGGCTTTCCAGGCGAAACCGAGGCCGACTTTGACAAGCTGATGGAGATGGTGGACGACATTGGCTTTGACAACTCGTTCAGCTTTGTCTACAGCCCGCGCCCGGGCACCCCCGCCGCATCACTGCCAGACGAAACGCCACAAACCGAAAAGCTGCAGCGTTTGCAGCGCCTGCAAGCAGCCCTGGAGGTGCACGCCCAGCGCATCAGCGCGTCACGCGCTGGCACCGTGCAAAAGGTGCTGGTGGAGGGCCACGCGCGCAAAGACGCCACCGAATGGATGGGCCGCACGCCGTGCAACCGCATCGTCAACTTCCCGGCTTCGCCCCACGCGCAGCGCCTGGTGGGCCAAATCGTTGACGTGCAAATCACCCAGGTGATGGCGCACACCCTGCGGGGCGAGCTGGTGCTTCGTGAACAGGTTTTGCAGCCGGTTTAGGCACTCGGCAAAAAGCGCATGCCGATGAAGGCAACCACCCGAACACTCCCCCAGGCGTAACAAGCGCAGTCACAACCGTGCCAAAACGCACAGCCCGCTCCCGTGCAGGGCTGGGCACACCACCCGTCGCCAGGCTTCCACAAGGCCATCGGGTCCAAACGCCAAACCTTCCAGTCAAACCTACAATCACGGTATGGCAGCTTCGGCGTCCCTTTTGACCATCGGTTTGAACCACCAAACCGCACCCCTAGACGTGCGCGGGCGGTTTGCCTTTTCAACGACGCAAGTGCCAGCCACGCTGCTGGCGCTCAAAGACCGTTTGATCCAGTTGTCACCCGAGGTGGCGTTGCTGTCAACCTGCAACCGCACCGAGCTGTACATGGCCGCGCCGCAGGCTGACGCCAAGCACATCAACAACATCGTGGTGCCCACCGTGCAATGGTTGGCCACGCACGGCGCCGTGGCCCCATCTGACTTGCAGCCCCACCTGTACGTGATGGAAGACCGCGCGGCTGCACGCCATGCGTTTCGCGTGGCTTCGGGCTTGGACTCGATGGTGCTGGGCGAGACGCAAATTCTTGGGCAGATGAAAACGGCAGTGCGTGACGCCGACACCGCTGGCTTGCTGGGCACCACGCTGCACCAGCTGTTTCAGCGCTCGTTTGCCGTGGCCAAAGAGGTGCGTACCGCCACCGAGATTGGGGCGCACAGCGTCAGCATGTCCGCCGCCGCTGTGCGCCTGGCGGGTGAGTTGTTCGAAGACTTGCAAAAGATCAGCGTCTTGTTTGTGGGCGCTGGCGAAATGATTGAACTAGCAGCCACGCACTTTGCAGCGCGCCAGCCGCGTGCCATGGCAGTGGCCAACCGCACCCATGCGCGCGGCGAGCAACTGGCGGCCCAGTTTGGCGCGCAGGCCATGCAACTGGCCGACCTGCCAAGCCGGTTGCATGAGTTTGACGCCGTAGTGTCGTGCACCGCCAGCACCCTGCCGATCATTGGTTTGGGCGCAGTCGAGCGTGCACTCAAGCAGCGCCGCCGACGCCCCCTCTTCATGGTGGACCTGGCGGTGCCGCGCGACATCGAACCCGAAGTTGCGGGCCTGAACGATGTGTACCTCTACACCCTGGACGACTTGTCGGCCATGGTGCAAAGTGGCGGCGAAAAGCGTCAAGCCGCCGTCGCGCAAGCCGAAGCCATCATCGACGCCGGTGTGCAGAGTTTTGCGCACTGGCTCGACCAACGCGCCAGTGTGCCGCTGATTCAAGCCCTGCAGCAACAAGCCGACACCTGGCGCAGCACCGAACTGGCGCGCGCCCGCAAGCGCCTGGCAAGTGGCGAAAACGTTGAGGCTGTGCTGGACGCCCTGGCGCGCGGCTTGACGCAAAAAATGATGCACGGCGCGCTGTCCGAGTTGCACAGCGCCGACGCCTCGCAACGCGAGCAAACCGCGCGCGCGGTGTCGCGCATGTATTTGCGTCAATCTCACCGCGACACCAGCGACGACCAAGCCGGGAATTAGCGGGCCTGCAATGCCCGGTGCCGCGTGCGCAAGCACGCTGGGCACTCTCACCCTTGCGTCCGGTCGCCTCCCATTCCATTGCCCTCATGAAAACGGCCCTTCGAGAACAATTTGAACGCCTCGCGCTGCGGCTGGCCGAGCTGGATGCCACGCTGACCGACCCCAGCCTGGCCAGCAACATCAAGCGCTATCGCACCCTGTCGCGAGAGCAGGCCGAGGTGTCGTCCATGGTGGAGCGCTACCGCAACTACCAAAGGCGCGAGCAAGATTTGGCGTCGGCGCAGACCATGCTCGAACAAGAAAGTGAGCCTGAGCTGTTGACGATGGCGCGCGAGGAGTCGGTGGCAGCCACCCAAGACCTGGCGCAGATGCTTGCCGATTTGCAACGCGCGCTGATTCCGCGCGACCCCGACGACGACCGCAACGCGTTTTTAGAGATTCGCGCAGGCACGGGCGGTGACGAGTCGGCGCTGTTTGCCGGCGACTTGGCACGCATGTACCTGCGCTGGTGTGAGCGCAAAGGCTTGCGCACCGAGATCATGAGCGAAAGCTCGGCTGATCTGGGCGGCTACAAAGAGCTGGTGGTGCGTGTTGAGGGCGAGCGTGTGTACGAGCAGCTCAAGTTTGAGTCGGGTGGCCATCGCGTGCAGCGCGTGCCCACCACCGAAAGCCAGGGCCGCGTCCACACCAGCGCGTGTACGGTGGCCGTGATGCCCGAGCCCGATGAAACGGCAGAGATCACGCTCAACCCCGCCGAGCTGCGCATCGACACCTTTCGCGCCAGCGGCGCGGGGGGCCAGCACATCAACAAAACCGACAGCGCCGTTCGCGTCACGCACCTGCCCAGCGGCTTGGTGGCCGAATGCCAGGACGGTCGCTCGCAGCACCAAAACAAAGCCAAAGCCATGGCCGTGCTGGCCGCAAGGCTGAACGAAAAAGTGCGCAGCGAGCGCGACGCCAAAGAGGCCGCCACGCGCAAAGGCTTGGTGGGCACGGGCGACCGATCGGACCGCATCCGCACCTACAACTTCCCCCAAGGGCGCCTGACCGACCACCGCATCAACTTCACGCTGTATCGACTGCAAGCGGTGATGGATGGTGACTTGGACGAGGTGTTTCAGGCCTTGGGCGCAGCGCAAGCGGCCGACCAACTGGCTGCCCTTGAAAGTGGCGGTTTGGCGTGACCACGGCAGCAACCGTGCTGCAACACGCGCGCCATCTGGGTGTGGACCGACTGGACGCCCACTTGCTGCTGGCGCATCACTGGGGCAAAACTCGCGCCTGGCTGCTGGCCAACGACACGGTGGACATGCCAAGCGAAGTGGCCACACGTGTGTCAACCGACATGACCGCGCGCGCCCAAGGCATGCCGCTGGCCTACCTGGTGGGCCACAAGGAATTCTGTGGGCTGTCACTTGCCGTCAACACCAACGTCTTGGTGCCGCGCCCCGAAACTGAGCATTTGGTGGCCTGGGCGCTGGAGCTGCTTCAAACCGAGTGGGGCAGCCACCCAGCGCCGGTGGTGGTTGACCTGGGCACCGGCAGTGGCGCGGTGGCACTGGCCGTCAAACACGCCTGTCCGCGTGCCGTCGTGCATGCGGTAGACGCCAGCAACGCGGCGCTGGCCGTGGCTCGCCAAAACGCGATGGCGCTTCACATCGACGTTAGCTTTCACCACGGTGACTGGTGGGACGGCGGCTGGCAACGCAGCCTGCCCGCACCGCCGTGCTTGGTGGTGAGCAACCCGCCCTACATCGCCCTGGGCGACGCCCACTTGGTGGCGCTTGCGCATGAACCCCAAAGTGCCCTGGTGGCGGGTCCCAACGGCATGGACGACATTAAAACCATCGTTGGTGGTGCGGCCAAGCACATGCCTGCGGGCGCGTGGCTGCTGATGGAGCACGGCAACACCCAAGGGCCCACCGTTTGCGCCTTGCTGGCCCAACATCAGTGGGTCGGCATCGAGACCGTGAATGACTTGGCTGCGCAGCCCAGGTGCAGCGGCGGCAAGCGGCCTGCTTTCGCAGGGCCCGCAGCCCCTTGAATGTAACGGCGTGCGGCGCGCCAGCAACGCGCAAGCAAGCCCTCCCTAACGCCCGGCTGCCGATGCTCCTTGGCAACGGTTGTGTCGGGTGATTTGCGTGCGTGCAACAGCTTGTGTGAGGGGCTGCAAGGCCAAGGCCATCGGCGTACGATGAACCATTGAAGGAGATTGCCATGTTGACGTCATGCAGCCAATGGTTGTTGAATTTGCGTCGATGGTTTTTGGCGCCAGCGCCCCTTGCAGCCGCCGCGACGCTGGCATTGACCACCAGCTTGCCGTCGCAAGCTGAGGGCCTAAAGCTGCGCCCTGATGCCCAGCCTTGGCCTCAGTGGCAGGCGCGTCTGGGGGTGGTAGCGCCTTCGAAGCAGGGCCTGCAAATCAACCCCGCCAGCCCGACAAGCGCGCCCCGCGCCGCTGCCCTGTTGGGCGACTACTACTTCACCGGGCCAGGATTTGACCCCAAGCGCGTGGGTGGCGGGCTGCGCGCAACCACCGGCTGGTTGTATGGTGGGAGCGCGGCCTTGGGTCTGTCTCAGGCTTCCCGGGTTTCGTGGCTCTCCCCTACAGTGCAGCCGTCGCTGCTGTCCGGCAACGGCCGCCCCATTCATGCCGCCTACATTGGCATTGGCTACACAGGCTTGTCGCTCAAACACGGTTGGGGCGTTTTGGCCGACGTGGGCGTTCTCAGCGCGCCCGCCTTGGCATCGTCGGGCCTTGGCGACACCGACTTCTCCATCCGCAACGACCGCCTCACCCCCACGGTGCGGCTGGGTATGTCGTATGCTTTCTAATGTTGGGGCGCAACGTGATTGAAACCGCAGCGCCCATCCACCTCGATTTGACATCCACCATTCACCCCATGAGCGACACCCAACAACGCATCGATCAATTGGTCAAAGGCAGCCCTGTGGTGCTGTTCATGAAAGGCACCGCACAGTTTCCGCAGTGCGGTTTTTCGGGCCGCGCCATTCAAATCTTGAAGGCTTGCGGGGTGGAAAAACCCACCACCGTCAACGTGCTCGAAGACGACGCCATTCGCCAAGGCATCAAAGACTACGCCAACTGGCCCACCATCCCGCAGCTGTACATCAACGGCGAATTTGTGGGCGGCTCGGACATCATGATGGAGATGTACCAATCGGGCGAACTGCAGCAAACACTCGACGCCCGTTGAGCGCAGCGCGAAGCACCGCCTGGTTGTTGGCATCACGGGTGCCAGCGGTGCCGTGCATGGGGTGCGCCTGTTGGCGCGCTTGCGGGCGCTTTCGGTTGAAACCCACTTGGTGGTGTCGCCTGCCGGGGTGCTGAACGCCCATCATGAACTGGGCCTTGACCGCGCAGCGCTTGAAGCGCTGGCCGACCAAGTTCATGCCCCGGCCAATGTGGCCGCCAGCATTGCCAGTGGCAGCTTCAGCACCGACGGCATGGTGGTGGCACCTTGCTCGATGAGCTCACTGGCCGCCATCGCCCACGGCTTCGGCGACAACCTGCTAACGCGCGCTGCCGACGTCACGCTCAAAGAGCGCCGCCGTTTGGTGTTGATGGTGCGCGAAACACCCTTCAACCTGGCCCACCTGCGCAACATGGTGTCGGCCACCGAAATGGGCGCCATCATCTTTCCGCCCCTGCCGGCGCATTACCACCGACCCAACAGCATGGACGCGATGGTGGACGACACCGTCGAGCGGGTGTTGGCGCTGATGCAAGCTGCCTGGTGCTGCACCGCGCGAGTGGACGGGGTTGGATCGGTCAGGCAACCTTTAGTCGCCACTGCGCTGCCGCGATGGCGTCAGGCGCCGTCGAACATCCAGAGTTTGCGGTTGGCAAACACCGCATTGGGGTAGTCAGGCTTGCCACGGCTGCCGTTGTAGCGGCCCAGTGCCATGTACAGGTCGCCGCGTTCGATGTCGAGGTAGTGGCGCAAGATGACGCACCCAAAGCGCAGGTTGGTTTGCATGTGAAAGAGCTTGGCAACGTCGCCGTCACCAATAAGCCTTGCCCAAAAGGGCATCACCTGCATGTAGCCTCGCGCGCCCGCCACGCTGACGGCGTGTTTGCGAAACGCGCTTTCCACCTGCATCAAGCCCAACACCAAGGCGGTCTCTAAGCCTTTGCGCTTGCTCTCGTACCAAACCGCCTCCAGCAGCTCGTCGCGGGTTCGTGGGTCGGGCACACGTTTGCGCATGCGCTCGCTCATGGCGGCAAGCCAGCGCAAGTAGGCCAGGCGATCTTCAATCTTTGCAAATTGCGGTTTGGGCGGCGCGGCGTCGGCAATCGCGGCCGCCAGCGCTGAGCGCACAGCGTGCATCAAAGGCTCTTCGGCTTGGCGTCCCGCATGGGCAGGCGCACAAAACCACGGCAGAGGTCCTGCCAGCGTCGTGGCAACCAGGGCCCGTCGCTTCACGCTGCGATCTTGCTTTGCAGCCACGTCGCAGCGTTGGCCACGGGCACCTTGGTGGCTTCGCTGTCGGTGCGCGCCTGGTATTCAAGTTGGCCTTCTTTCAGGCCCCGGTCCGAGATCACCAAGCGGTGTGGCACACCGATCAGCTCCCAGTCGGCAAACATCGCGCCGGGGCGCTCGTTGCGGTCGTCCAGCATCACGTCAACACCTGCGGCTTGCAGTTCGTCATGCAATGCCAGGGCGGCACGGCGCACGTCGTCACTGCGGTCAAAGCCGATGGGGCACAGCACCACCGTGAAGGGTGCCAAGGCAGCGGGCCAGATGATGCCGCGGTCATCGTGGCGCTGCTCGATGGCGGCGCCCAGCAGCCGCGTCACGCCAATGCCGTAGCAGCCCATCACCATGAACTGGGCCTTGCCGGCCGCGTCCAGGTAGGTGGCTTTCATGGCTTCGCTGTACTTGGTGCCGAACAAAAACACGTGCCCCACTTCGATGCCCCGCTGGATCGCGAGCGTGCCTTGGCCGTCGGGGGACGCGTCGCCCTCCACCACGTTGCGAATGTCGGCCACGATGTCGGGCTCAGGCAAATCGCGGCCCCAGTTCAGGCCGGTGAAGTGGAAGTCAACCTCGTTGGCCCCGGCGATGAAGTCGTGCATCGCGGCCACGGTGCGGTCGGCCACCACCTTGATGGGTTTCTTGAGGTGGAGCGGCCCCAGGTAGCCGGGCTTGGTGCCAAAGTGAGACTCGATCTCGGCGACCGTGGCAAAGCGGAAACCTGCTTTCAGGCCCTCGATCTTGCTTGCTTTGACTTCATTGAGCGCGTGGTCGCCGCGCACCAACAGCAACCACACCGTCACGCTGGTGATGGCGTCTTGCGCGTCGCGTGTTTCGGTGGCCAGCACCAACGACTTGACGGTGCTGGTGAGCGGTACGCCCAACAGCGTGGCCACATCCTGGCAGGTGCTCTTGCCCGGCGTGGGCGTCTTGGCCATGGCCATGGCGGGCGCACCACGCGGTGTGGCGGGCGCAAGGGCTTCGGCCAGCTCGATGTTGGCGGCGTAGTCGCTGCTGGGGCAGTAGACGATGGCGTCTTCGCCGGTGTCTGCAATCACTTGAAACTCTTGCGACGCGTCGCCTCCGATGGCGCCCGAATCGGCCGCCACCGCGCGGTAGGTGAGGCCCATGCGGTCGAAGATGCGCTTGTAGGCGTCGAACATGCCTTGGTAGCTGACGCGCGCGGTGGCCACGTCGGTGTCAAACGAGTAGGCGTCTTTCATCGTGAACTCACGCCCGCGCATCAGCCCAAAACGCGGGCGGCGCTCGTCCCGAAATTTGGTTTGGATATGGTAAAAATTCTTGGGCAGTTGCTTGTAGCTGCGCAGCTCTTGTCGGGCGATGTCGGTCACCACCTCTTCGCTGGTGGGCTGCAATACATAGTCGCGGTCGTGGCGGTCTTTGAGGCGCAGCAGCTCGGGGCCCATCTTGTTGAAGCGCCCCGTCTCTTGCCATAACTCGGCGGGCTGCACCACAGGCATGAGCAGCTCCACGGCGCCGGCGCGGTTCATCTCTTCGCGGATGATGGCCTCGACCTTGCGGATCACCCGCAGCCCCATCGGCATGTAGTTATAAATGCCAGCGCCCAAGCGCTTGATCAACCCGGCACGCATCATGAGCTGGTGACTTTTGACCTCGGCGTCGGCGGGGGCCTCTTTAAGGGTTGCAACAAAAAATTGGCTGGCTCGCATGCGGATTGTTCACGTTTAGTGAGGGAGACCCCGACGCGATGCGGGATTTCAGGGTTGCGGAGCCTTGCGGCCCCGGTGCAATAATCAAAGCAGTTTGAAAATTGGGGTTTGATTATGCTCGACCGGGATGGCTTCAGGCCGAACGTCGGCATCGTGCTGCTGAACGCACGCAACCAAGTGTTTTGGGGAAAGCGTCTTCGCACCCATTCGTGGCAGTTTCCACAAGGTGGCATCAAGCACGGTGAAACGCCAGAGCAAGCGATGTTTCGCGAGCTGCACGAAGAGGTGGGTCTGCACCCTGAGCACGTGGAAATCGTTGCGCGCACGCGCGATTGGCTGCGCTATGAGGTGCCCGATCACTTCATCCGGCGCGATGCACGGGGCCACTACCGGGGCCAAAAGCAAATCTGGTTCTTGCTGCGCCTAACGGGCCGTGACAGCGACATGAACCTGCGCGCCACGCACCACCCCGAGTTTGACGCCTGGCGCTGGAACGACTACTGGGTGCCTCTCGAGATGGTGATCGAGTTCAAGCGCGGTGTGTACGAGCATGCCCTGACCGAACTGGCGCGCTTTTTGCCCCAGGCCCATCCGCAAAACCGCTTCTTGCGCGCGGGTGCAAGGGCCCATCGCCGCGACGTTGAGGCCGAATCAGACGAGGGCTTGTCGGCACCGCCGCAGACCCTCGGCGACCACAACAACCACTGACAAGCTGCCGCAGCAGGCCAGCCTGCGGGGCGACTACGACAACACCAGGTTGTCGCGGTGAATCATCTCGGGCTCGGCTGCAAAACCCAGCGCAGCCTCAATTTGCGAGGATGGCCTGCGCGCGATCAAACGCGCCTCGGCGGCCGAGTAGTTGGCCAAGCCGCGCGCGATGGCCACGCCGGACGCCGACTTGACGGCAATCACGTCCCCGCGGCTGAACTCACCCTCGACGGCCACCACGCCTATGGGCAGCAGGCTCTTGCCCTCGTCCTGCAGTTTGGCCACAGCGCCATCGTCCACCACCACGGCGCCGCGCAGTTGAAGATGGTCCGCCATCCATTGCTTGCGCGCAGCCACTTTGGCCGTGGTGGCCACGAGGGCCGTGCCGATGGCCTCGCCATCGGCCAGGCGCAACAACACGTCGGCCTCGCGACCCCAAGCGATGATGGTGCTGGCGCCACTGCTGGCTGCACGTTTGGCCGCCAGCACTTTGGTGATCATGCCGCCCCTGCCGATCGACGACCCGGCACCACCGGCCATCAATTCGAGTGCAGGGTCACCTGCTTGCGCCACGTCAATGAACTTGGCGTTTGCGTCACGTCGCGGATCGCTGGCAAACAAGCCGCGCTGGTCGGTGAGGATGACCAGCGCATCAGCCTCGATTAGGTTGGCCACCAAAGCGCCCAGCGTGTCGTTGTCGCCAAACTTGATCTCGTCGTTGACGACGGTGTCGTTTTCGTTGATGACAGGCACGATCTTGAGTGCCAACAAGGTGTTGAGGGTGGAGCGTGCATTGAGGTAGCGCTCGCGGTCGGCCAGGTCGGCGTGGGTCAGCAGCACCTGCGCGCTGCCAATGCCCCACTCGCGCAGCTTGGACTCGTACACCTGCACCAGGCCCATCTGGCCCACGGCGGCTGCCGCCTGCAGTTCGTTCAAGTCTTTGGGCCGCGTGGCCCAGCCCAAGCGTTTCATGCCTTCGGCGATGGCGCCACTGGACACCATCACCACCTCACGCCCTTGTTTGGCCAGCACCGCCAGCTGACGGCACCAGTTGCCGATGGCGTCGGCGTCAACGCCGCGCCCCTCGTTGGTGACCAGGCTGGAGCCCACCTTCACCACGATGCGCCGTGCGTCTTTGAGGGTTGCGCTCATGGGGGTGCTTAAAGGTCGTCTGCTGCGTCGAAGCGCTGGTCGACCTCAACCGGGGCCGGGGCACGCACCAACTTGACGTGTTCGTACACCGCGCGCTTCAGTGGCTCGGTGCCCTCACGCGTCAGTGCCGAAATCTCAAACACAGGGCCCTTCCAGCGCAGGCGCCGGACGATGTCCTGCACGGTGGCCTCGCGCACGCTGGCGTCCAGCATGTCAACCTTGTTAAGCACCAGCCAGCGTGGCTTGGCGTGCAGCTTGGGGTCGTACTTTTTAAGCTCGGCCACGATGGCGCGGGCTTCTTTGACGGGGTCGATGGCTTCGTCCATGGGCGCCGCATCGACCATGTGCAGCAACAAGCGGGTGCGCTGCAAGTGCTTCAAAAAGCGATGACCCAAGCCAGCGCCTTCGGCAGCGCCTTCGATCAAGCCCGGCACGTCGGCCACCACAAAGCTCTGCTCGGGCGCCACGCGAACGACGCCCAGGTTGGGGTGCAACGTTGTGAAGGGGTAGTCGGCAATTTTGGGCCGCGCATTGGAAATGGCAGCAATGAGCGTGCTCTTGCCGGCATTGGGCATGCCCAGCAGCCCCACATCGGCCAGCACGCGCAGCTCGAGCGTGAGCTTGAACTGCTGGCCCGGCCAACCTGGCGTTTTTTGACGTGGCGAGCGGTTGGTGGCTGTTTTGTAGTGCAGGTTGCCAAAGCCACCGTCGCCGCCTTTGGCGATCAGCACGGGGGTTTCGGGGTCGAGCAGCTCGGCCAGCACTTCGCCGGTTTCAACGTTGGTCACGATGGTGCCCACGGGTACGCGCATCACAACGTCATCGGCGGCGGCGCCAAATTGGTCGGCGCCACGGCCTCGTTCGCCATTGCGGGCTTCAAAGCGGCGCTGGTAGCGGTAGTCGATGAGGGTGTTGAGGTTGCTGTCCGCAATCGCGTAAACGCTGCCCCCGCGGCCGCCGTTACCGCCGTCGGGGCCACCCATGGGGATGTTTTTCTCGCGCCTGAAGCTCGCGCAGCCCACCCCACCGTCGCCGGCAACAACGTCGATGGTGGCCTCGTCGATGAACTTCATGGCTGCGTGCTCGGGTGGGGTGCGGTGGGGTTGGCGGGCTCAAACAAAAGAGCCCCGACGCGTCGGGGCTCTGGCGCTGGCACCCGAAGGCGCTTAAGCAGCAGTGGCTGGCTCGCTGGCCGTCACCATCACGGTGCGGCGGTTGTTTTCGCCTTTGACGGCAAACGACACCGAACCGTCAACCAACGCAAACAGCGTGTGATCTTTGCCAAGACCGACGTTGCGGCCTGGGTGAAACTGCGTGCCCCGTTGGCGAACGATGATTGCACCGGCAGTGATGGTTTGGCCGCCGTAGACCTTCACACCCAACATCTTGGGTTTGGAGTCGCGGCCGTTGCGCGTGGAGCCGCCGCCTTTTTTCTGTGCCATGGTTTCTAACTCCTCAGCTTAAGCGTTGACCGCGCCAATTTGCAGCTCGGTGAACTGCTGGCGATGGCCTTGCGATTTTTTGTAGTGCTTGCGGCGGCGCATTTTGAAGATGCGAACCTTGTCTGCCTTGCCATGGCTCACCACCGTGGCAGTGACTTTGGCAGAGGTCAGGAAGGGCGTGCCCACCGTCAGGCCAGCACCGCTGCCCACAGCCAAAACGTGGTCGAGCACCACTTCGGCGCCGACGTCGGCCACCAATTTTTCTACACGGATGATTTCGCCGGCAGCAACCTTGTATTGCTTGCCACCGGTCTTGATGACGGCGTACATGAATAAATCCTCAAATCGGGCCAACCCGGTCGGTTGGCGGGGCTCGTGGGGCCGCGAGACGCAAGCCACCCCCCCAAAACGGTCACCAAAAGATCACCAAACGGATCACTATCACGATCGAATTCTGGGTAGCCTTTGATTCTAGCAGGTTCTTGGGGCGTTGGAAGCCCCGCCGCACCCAGGCAAGGCTTTGGGGACTGCGTTCTAATGCCCATTGTTGGCCGACCGGCCAACCCCACCAGACAACCAAACCACCCCATGAAACTCTTCTACAGCCCCGGCGCTTGCTCGTTGTCCCCTCACATCGCCCTGCGCGAAGCCAAACTTGGCTTTGACTTGGTGCATGCCGACTTGAAAACCCATAAGTTGGCCGATGGCACTGATTTCTACGGTGTCAACACCAAGGGCTCCGTGCCCGTTCTTGAACTGGACAACGGCGAGCGTTTGACCGAAGGCCCCGCCATTGTTCAGTACATCGCCGATCAGGCCCCCAACAGCCAGTTGGCCCCCGCCGCCGGCACCATGGCGCGCTACCGGCTGCAGGAGTGGCTCAATTTCATCACTTCTGAGATTCACAAGGGTTACAGCCCGCTGTTCAACCCCGCGATGCCTGACGAGGCAAAACCGATTTTCAAAGCCAAGTTGATGGACCGATTTGGCTGGCTCAACACCCAGTTGGCCAGCAAAAGCTACCTGATGGGCGACACGTTTACGGTGGCCGATGCTTACCTGTTCACCACCGCCAACTGGGCCAAACACGTGGGCCTGGATCTGTCGGCCCTGACGCACTTGGGTGCCTACCTGGGCCGCGTTGCAGCACGGCCGGCCGTGCAAGAAGCACTTCGCGCTGAGGGGTTGATCAAATAGACACAGGGCACGGTTGGGTTGCCTCCCAACCGACACTTGTTGATGCTGGCTGCAGTCGCTGCACCACCCGTTCCTATAATTGCCCCATGCATTCTTGGCCCACCTGACGTGACGCTTTCTGCCACCCTAGACGTTGCGTCCCAGGCGGTGAACCTCGACCCCATGGTGGACGAGATGCGCCAGGTCGACGACACCATCCGTCACCACCTCAACTCGGACGTGGCCCTGGTGCGCCAGATCGCTGCCTACATCGTCGGGGCCGGTGGCAAGCGCATCCGCCCGCGCTTGGTGTTGTTGTTTGCCAGTGCGCTGGGGTTCAACGGGCCCGAACGCCACACCTTGGCGGCCACGGTTGAGTTCATTCACACCGCCACCCTGTTGCACGACGACGTGGTGGACGAGTCGTCGCTGCGGCGCGGGCGGGCCACCGCCAATGCACTGTTTGGCAACGCCGCCAGCGTGCTGGTGGGCGACTTTTTGTATTCGCGCGCCTTTCAAATGATGGTGTCCGTCAACCGCATGCGGGTGCTCGAAGTGCTGGCCGACGCCACCAACGTGATTGCCGAGGGCGAGGTTTTGCAGCTGATGAACATGCACGACCCCAACCTGTCGGTGGACGCCTACTTGCGCGTCATCCGCTACAAAACGGCCAAGCTGTTTGAAGCCAGTGCCCGTTTGGGTGCCGTGCTGGCGGACGCTCCGGCGCCAGTTGAAGAGGCCTGCGCCGACTACGGGCGTTGCCTGGGTACCGCATTTCAGTTGGTGGACGACTTGCTGGACTATGAAGGCGACACCACGGCGCTGGGCAAAAACGTCGGTGACGACTTGCGCGAGGGCAAACCCACCTTGCCGTTGCTGTTGGCCATGGCCCGCAGCACACCGCAAGAGCGAGACCTGATCCGGCATTCGATCGAACAAGGTGAAGTGGCGCGACTACCCGACATCGTGACCATCGTGAGGCGCACGGGTGCCATTGAAGCCACGCGCGAGGCCGCTCGCGAAGAAGCCCGACGCGCCAGCGTCAGCCTGATGACGTTGCCGGATTCGGCGGCCAGGCAGGCCTTGCTCGACTTGTGCGTGCGCTCGGTTGATCGATCCACGTAGCTGACGTGGGCAGCTGGCGCCCTTGTCGGCTGCAAATCGACACACACCTGGCCAACGACTTTTGTCACGTTTAAGTCGCAACGCTTCATGGGTGTTGATGACGCATGCGCCAGGGCGTGAATAGTGCCCAAGGACGCGCTAAAGCCACAGGTACATTGACCTCGTTGCCCCTCCACCCACCGTGGACAGGGGCGCCTGGAAGATAAAAACACCCGTGGACACCCTCATCGAAGCCCCCCAGTCAACGCTCTCTGGCGCAGCGCGCGTGCTTGTGCATGCGGGCAAGATCAATGCTGCGACGGCCGAGGGGCTGGTGCGCACGGCCAAAGAGCAGCGCACCAGTTTTGTGGCTGCCTTGATGGCCACCAACGTGCTGTCGTCGGCCGATTTGGCCCACACCCTGTCACAGGCGTTGGCGCTGCCCGTCATGGATTTGGGGGCCATCAAGTCTGAGCTGCTGCCCAAGAACATCGTCGACACCAAGCTCACCAACCAATACCAAGTGGTGGTGCTGGGCAAGCGCGGCAATCGCGTGTTTATTGGTGGTTCGGACCCGACCAACCACGAAGCCGCTGATCGCATCAAATTTGCCACCCAGCTAGCGCCCGAGTGGGTGATTGTTGAGCACGACAAGCTGGCCAAACTGCTTGACTTGCAGGGCACCAGTGCCAGCTGACGCCCTGCAAGCCCTGTCCGAAGGCGACATCGACTTCGACATCAACGACGACATCTCAACGCCAGAAGCCGCCGCCGAGGTGGCCGCCGACGTTGAAGACGCCCCGGTGGTTCGCTTCTTGCAAAAGATGCTGATCGACGCCATCAATGCGCGCGCCTCTGACTTGCACTTCGAGCCCTACGAATACCACTACCGCGTTCGCTTTCGCGTCGACGGCGAGCTGCGTGAAATCACGCAGCCGCCCATCATCATCAAAGAAAAGCTCGCCTCCCGCATCAAGGTGATCAGCCGCCTCGACATCGCCGAAAAGCGCGTGCCGCAAGACGGCCGCATGAAGCTCAAGTTTGGCAACAAGTCGATCGACTTTCGCGTCAGCACCCTGCCCACGCTGTTTGGCGAAAAAATCGTGATCCGCATTTTGGATTCATCGTCAGCCAAGCTCGGCATCGAGGCCCTCGGCTACGAGAAGATCGAAAAAGACCGCCTCATGGAGTGCATCAAACGCCCCTACGGCATGATTTTGGTCACCGGCCCTACTGGGTCGGGCAAAACGGTGTCGCTCTACACCTGCTTGAACATCCTCAACCAACCCGGCGTCAACATCGCCACGGTCGAAGACCCGGCCGAGATCAACTTGCCCGGCATCAACCAAGTTAACGTCAACGACAAGGCGGGCCTGACCTTTGCCGCCGCGCTCAAATCGTTCTTGCGCCAAGATCCCGACATCATCATGGTGGGCGAAATCCGCGACCTCGAAACCGCCGACATCGCCATCAAGGCGGCCCAGACGGGCCACTTGGTGATGTCCACCCTGCACACCAACGACGCCCCCAAGACGCTCACGCGTTTGCTCAACATGGGTGTGGCGCCTTTCAACATTGCATCCAGCGTGTTGCTGATCACCGCGCAGCGGCTGGGCCGTCGTCTTTGCGAATCTTGCAAGACACCCGCCGACTACCCACGCGAAGCCATGTTGCGTGCCGGCTTTTTAGAGACCGACCTCGACGGCTCCTGGAAGCCTTACCGCGCCGTGGGCTGCACGGCCTGCAACAACGGCTACAAGGGCCGTGTTGGTTTCTACCAAGTGATGCCCATCACCGAAGACATTCAACGCATCATCCTGGCCGAAGGTTCGGCCATCGACATCGCCGAAGAAGCCAAGAAAAACGGCATTCGCGACCTACGCCAATCGGGCTTGGTCAAGGTGCGCGCCGGTGTCACCACGCTTGAAGAAGTCATCAGCGCCACCAACGAGTGACGCTGACGCCCACTTTTTACCAGAACCAAAAAAATCCCCCGGGGAACCACGATGGCCACAGCCCTAGCATCAGCCGCCAAACCACCCAAAGAGTTTCTCTTTGAGTGGGAAGGTAAAGACAAAAACGGCAAGACCCAGCGCGGCGAGATTCGGTCGGCTGGCGAAGCGGCCGTCAGCGCGTCGCTGCGTCGCCAGGGCATCATGGTCAAGAAGGTCAAAAAACGCAAAACCGGCGGTGGCGGCTCGATCAAACCCAAAGACGTCTCCATCTTCACGCGACAAATCGCCACGATGATGAAGTCGGGTGTGCCACTGCTGCAGTCGTTTGACATCGCTGCGCGAGGGGGCAACAACCCACGCCTCACCAAGTTGCTGGGCGACATCAAGGCCGACGTCGAGTCGGGCACGAGCCTGTCGGCGGCCTTTCGCAAGCACCCCATGCAGTTCAATGCGCTGTATTGCAACCTGGTCGAGGCAGGTGAAGCCGGCGGTATCTTGGAAGCCATCCTCGAGCGCTTGGCCATCTACGAAGAAAAGTCGATGGCCCTGAAGAGCAAGATCAAGTCGGCACTGGTGTACCCGATTGCCGTGATGATCGTCGCGTTTGTGGTCGTGACCATCATCATGATTTTTGTGATCCCGCAGTTCAAATCGGTTTTCACATCGTTTGGTGGCGAGCTGCCCGCACCCACTCTGTTTGTGATGTCCATGTCCGAAGGCTTTGTAAAGTACTGGTACATCATCTTTGGCACCATGTTTGGGTCGGGCTACTTCTTCATGCAGTCTTGGAGGCGCTCGGTCAAGATGCAGTTCTTCATGGACCGCATGTTCTTGCGCATCCCCGTCTTCGGTGAGCTGATTCGCAAGGCCGTGTTGGCCCGCTGGACACGCACCCTGGCCACCTTGTTTGGCGCCGGTGTTCCGCTGGTTGAAGCGCTAGATTCTGTCGCGGGTGCTGCTGGCAACGCCATCTACGCCCAAGCCACCGAGCAAATTCAAAAAGACGTGGCCACGGGCACGGCACTTACCATGTCCATGCAAACCACGGGCGTGTTCCCTAACATGGTTTTGCAAATGACGGCCATCGGCGAAGAGTCGGGCTCGCTCGATCACATGCTGGGCAAAGCGGCCGAGTTCTACGAGAACGAAGTGGACGAGATGGTCAAGGCGCTGTCGAGCTTGATGGAGCCTTTCATCATCGTGATTCTTGGTACGTTGATCGGTGGCATTGTGGTTTCCATGTACTTGCCGATCTTCAAACTCGGCGCGGTGGTGTAAAAACCCAGGCATGGGATCGATCAATACCGAATTTTGGTTGTCGGCGCCGATGCTGGCCCTGCTGGGGCTTTGCATCGGCAGTTTCTTAAACGTCGTTATCTACCGCGTGCCGGTGATGATGGAGCGCGACACCTGGGTGACGTCAGCCTTGCAGCTGATGGACGCCGACGCGTGGCGCCGCGTGTTTGGTGCCAAGGTGGCATCGCCCACGCTGGCCACCGCCTACACCGCGCTGGAGGCCGACATCGAGGCACTGCCCGCGCTGGGCCTGGCCAAGCCGCGCTCGCGTTGCCCCGCGTGCGGGCACGCCATCAAATGGTACGAGAACCTGCCCGTGCTGGGCTGGCTGATGTTGCGCGGCCGCTGCTCGGCCTGCAAGACACGCATCAGCGCTCGCTACCCGTTGGTTGAATTGGCCACAGGCGCGCTGTTCGCTGCCATTGCCTTCACCATGGGCCCGAAATGGAGCACGCTGCTGTGGTGCGGCTTTGCCGCCGTGCTGGTGGCCCTTGCGGGCATCGACTGGGACACCACCTACCTGCCCGACAGCATGACGCTACCGCTGATGTGGGCGGGCTTGATGGCAGCGGCGCTTGGGTGGATACCTCTCACGCCCTCGCAATCGGTGTGGGGCGCCGTGGCCGGTTACCTGAGCCTGTGGTCGGTGTACTGGGCCTTCAAGCTCGCCACCGGCAAAGAAGGCATGGGTTACGGCGACTTCAAATTGTTGGCTGCGCTTGGCGCTTGGTTGGGCCCGATGATGATTGTGCCCATCTTGTTGATGGCGTCCATCGTCGGCGCCGTGGTGGGCATTGGCATGAAGATGTCCAACGCGCTGCGCGAAGGCCGTTACGTGCCCTTTGGGCCGTTTTTGGTGGGGGGTGCGCTGGTGGTGCTGCTGGTGGGGGCGCCCAAAATTCTGCGCACCTTGGGCTGGCATTGAGACCTGCGCGTTGAGCTGCCAAAAGCACGCAGCCCGTTGGTTGGTTCCCGCTCTGCGATGATCGCTCCATGACATTGCAATGGGGCCTGACCGGCGGCATCGGCAGCGGCAAAAGCACCGTGGGTGCCATGCTTCAAAAGCTCGGCGCCGTTTTGATAGACACCGACGCCTTGGCGCGCTTGCTTACAACCCCTGGTGGCAGCGCCATGCCAGCCATCGAGCGCACCTTTGGCGCCACGATGGTGGCGCCTGATGGCTCCCTCGACCGCGCCGCCATGCGGGCGCTTGCCTTTGGCAACCCTGACGCCAAGCGGCAACTTGAGGCCATCCTTCACCCCCTCATTGGCGCGGAAACCAAGCAGTTGGCGCAGGCCGCGATGCAGGCCAACGCGCCCGTGGTGGTGTTTGACGTGCCCCTGCTGACGGAATCCCAAGGCTGGCGCCACCGCGTGCAAAGGGTTCTGGTGGTGGACTGCTTAGAGAGCACCCAAATGGCACGCGTCAGCCAGCGCCCGGGCTGGAACGAGGCCATGGCCAGCCAGGTGATCGCGCAGCAGGCATCGCGCCCTTCGCGGCGTGCCGTGGCCGACGCCGTGATCTACAACGAAGGCTTGGACTTGCCAGCACTCGAGCAGCAAGTGCAGGCGCTTTGGTTGCGCTGGACAACATAAGTTACGCCCCTGAAGGCCCCCGTCCAAGCTGGTGTGGAACAATCACCGATCCTGCACGCAAGCACCCCCCGAGGTCGACGTTGATCGTTTACGAATACCCCTTCAACGAAGGCATCCGCACCATGCTGCGGTTGGAACACCTGTTTGACCGCCTGGGCCAGTTGATTGCGCGTGACACCGCGCTCGACCACCACGTGGCGCTGGTGACGCTGTTTGAGATCATCGACGTGGCCTCGCGCGCCGACTTAAAAAGCGATTTGCTCAAAGATCTGGAGCGGCACCGCACCCAAATGCACGCGTACCGCAACAGCCCTGCAGTGGCCCAGGGGCGCCTCGATACCGTCATCGAGCGCCTCGACGGGGCGTGGTCGCGATTGAACAGCTTGCAAGGCAAGGCCGGCGCCGAGCTCACCACCAACGAGTGGCTGATGAGCATTCGCAGCCGCGTCAACATCCCCGGCGGCACGTGCGAGTTTGACTTGCCCGCCTACTACGCGTGGCAACAGAACGACCCCAACAGCCGCCGCGCCGACTTGTTGAAGTGGATCACCACGCTCAACCCTTTTGCTGAGGCCCTGAACCTGCTGCTGGGTTTGCTGCGCGAAGCCGGCGTGCCCAGCATGGTGATGGCGGTGGCGGGCCAGTACCAACAAAGCCTGCCCGTGGGCAAGACGTTTCAGCTACTTCGGGTGCGCCTGGACGCCAGCGACAACATCGTGCCCGAAATCAGCGGCCACCGTTTGATGGCCTCGGTGCGCTTGATGCAGATGGACGAGCAAAACCGCCTGCGCCGCGCCGTCATTGACCACCCGCTCGAAATCACCCTTTGCGCCTGAGGCTCCAGGTCCATGACCGACAAACCGCCCTTGAAGGTGACATGCCCCACGTGCAAGGGCACAGCCATTTACAGCACCACCAACCCATGGCGCCCCTTTTGCAGCGAGCGTTGCCGCGAGATTGACTTGGGTGCCTGGGCCACCGAGCGCTTCCGCGTGGCCGTCAAAGACGACGCCATGCCCGACGACGACATGATGTCGCCGGGTGAAGCCCCCACCCCTGGGCTTTAACAGCCTGTTAACGGCGTCGCTGCAGCTCGTTAGCTTGCTGTAGCCCGTTCACCCGCCAACGGGATCGGCGCCCAGGCCAAACGCAATTGGGTTTCGGCCTGCGCCAAGGTGTCCTCGGCAATCAAGATTTGTTGTATCTGCGCGGGCGAGAGTGACTTGTTGGGGTAGTCGGCTGCAATGCGCCCAGCCCGCTCGCCTTCTTGCGGGTAGAAGCGCTTGAGCAAGCCTTCGAGTTGCTGCGGGGTGGCGTTGCCAAGCTCCACTTCAAAGTCGATGCGCCCCGGTCTGATCAAAGCTGCATCCAATTTTTCGCGGTGGTTGGTGGTGAGCACCACGATTCGGCCCTCTTGGGCACCCACGCCGTCCAGCGCGTTCAGCAGGCCCGAAAAACTCACCTCGATACGCGCGTCTTGTTTTTGCCGCGCCGAGAAAAAAGCATCAATATCTTCGATCAAGATCAGCGACCGCGGCGGCGTGCGTTGCAGCAGGTCGGCGATGTTGTGGTCGTTGAGCTTGGGGTTGGTCAGCGACAGCGTGCAAAGCTTGAGCCGCAACTCACCCGCCAGCGCATAAGCCACGCTTGTTTTGCCCGTGCCCGGTGGCCCAAACAACAAATACCCACGGCGCCACGGGATGCCGAGCTGCAAGTACCAATCACGGCGCGCAAAAAACTCGTGGATGTCGTCGTGCAAGCGGCTGGCGACGCCGGCATCAAGCACCACAGAATCCAAGCTGCGGCGCGGTTTGGTGTCCACCAAGTGCCACTGGTCACCCCAGCGGTCGACGGTGTAGAGCGACAGCCGGTGCGCGCGCCGCTCGCCTGCGTGGCGCACCACGCTCTCCAACAACGCCTCCATCTGTTTGCGGCTGGCCAACAAGGCACCCAGCCGGATGGTCTCCACCACTTGCAGGTTGATGGCGATGTCACGGTGCATCCACATCAAGCGGCCCCGGTACCAAAACCAATGAAAGCCCGGGGCTGGGCTGTATTGCAGTGCCGGTACGTCGTCGGCATCGTTGGCACTGGCGGCGATGTCGGGCGCTGCTTGCACCACGGTAAACCAACGGCTGCGTTGCCCCAAACGCTGGTCGTCCAGCCACACCACAAACGACGCAAAAAGGTCATTGCGGCTGTCAAGTGTGGCCGTGACCACAAACAGGCGCATCGCCTGTGACCAGATGGCCCCGGGCAGTTTGCGCAGGGATGCTGCCACAGCCCCCACCAAGCCAAGCGCCAGGGCGCCCGCCACCACCTGATTGCTGAGTTGGGCGCGTACTGATTCAGTGATCTCGTTCCACATGCTTCGATGCTAACCAATGCAACGCATTGTCAATTGCTTCACCCGCATGGGGTGCAGCGCATCGAAATCTGCCTGCACAACGACGTCGTCACCTCAGGCCTCGATCAAGATGGCACGAAAGTCGTTGACGTTGGTCAGCGTGGGCCCCGTCACCACCGAAGCCCTCAAGGCTTCAAAAAACCCATGCCCGTTGTTGTTGGCCAGGTGCTCCATGGGCGGCAAACCCTGCGCCCAAGCGCGCGCCCAGGTGTCGGGGCCGATGCAGGCGCCGGCCACTTCTTCTTGCCCGTCGACTCCGTCGGTGTCGGCCATCAAAGCGTGGATGCGCGGTTGCCCGCCCGTGCCCGCCAAGAACGACAGCAGGCACTCGACGTTGCGGCCCCCGCGTCCTTTGCCTCGGATGGTGACCGTTGTTTCACCGCCCGACAGCAACACGCAAGGCCCCACAAACGGCTGGCCGCGCTGCGCCGTTTGCAGCGCGATGCCGGCCAGCACCTTGCCCACGTCGCGCGCCTCGCCCTCCAGCGCGTCACCCAAAATGTGGGCGCGGTAGCCAGCTTGTTGGGCCACCAACGCGGCGGCCTCCAGCGCCATTTGCGGCGTGGCAACCATGCGTGTCTCTACCCGTGCCAAACGCGGGTCACCCGGTTTGATCGACTCGCCCGTGCCGCTGGTTAAAACCGCTTGCACGGCGGCGGGCAGCGTCAGCTTGTAGCGCTGCACAATCGCCCAGGCATCGGCACAGGTGGTGGGGTCGGGCACCGTGGGGCCCGAGGCAATATCGATGGGGTAGTCGCCCGGCACGTCGGACAGCAAGAGCGTGACCACCCGCGCAGGGTGACAGGCAGCGGCCAAGCGCCCACCTTTGATGCCGGAGAGGTGCCGGCGCACGCAGTTCATCTCGCTGATGGTGGCGCCACTGGCCAACAGCGCGCGGTTCACGGCCTGCTTGTCGTCCAGCGTCAAGCCCGGCAACGGCAGGGGCAACAACGAAGAGCCACCGCCCGAGATAAGGCACAGCACCACGTCGTCGGCCGTCAAACCCTGCACCGTTTGCAGCATGCGCTGGGCCGCCTGCAAACCTGCTGCATCGGGCACCGGGTGGGCCGCCTCGACGATTTCGATGCGTTGGCACCGCACCGCGTAGCCGTAGCGCGTCACCACCAAGCCCGACAGGGGGCCATCCCAGTGGTCTTCCACCGCGCGGGCCATGGCGGCTGAAGCCTTGCCCGCTCCAATCACCACCAAGCGCCCTGCCCCCAACGCCTGCTTGGTCGGCAAGTGGGGTGGCACGCACAGGGCGGGTTGGGCCGAGGCGACGGCGGCGTCAAACATGCGGCGCAGCAAGGCGGCTTGGGTCATGTGGAGGGTCCTGAGGGGTGGCCAAGTGCGCCCATTGTCGCCATGCGTTGGCGCAAGCGTGGTGGCCATGGATTTTGATTGCTGCAAGCACGGCGATTAACATGCCGCCTCAATGACAGCCGCCCCCACCCGCCCTTTGCCTCAAACCAACCCAGGTGCCGCGCACCTGCCAGCGCTCACCAGCCTGCGGTTTTTTGCGGCCTTTGCCGTGGTGGTGCTGCACTACCGCGAGTTGCTGGGGCCGCTGCCGCCGATGGTGCTCAAGGCCATGATCGGTGGGCAACACGGCGTCACCTTCTTTTTTGTGCTGAGCGGCTTCATCCTAACCTACAACTACCACGGGTGGTTTACCCAGGGTGTGCAAGACAAGCCCTTTTGGCGCTTTCAGCGCCTGCGGTTTGCGCGCATCTACCCTATCTACCTGGTTGGGCTGCTGCTTGACACGCCGTGGCACCTGATCGAGCGCTGGCAGGTGGGCCAACTGGCCGCGTCGGGGCACACTTATTTTGCGTCGTGGTTGCTCAACCTGGTGGGCTTGCAAGCCTGGGTGCCGGGGGTGCCGTATGCGATGTTCTGGAACACGCCGGCCTGGAGCGTGTCGGTGGAGTTTTTCTTCTACGCCAGCTTTCCGTTTTTGTGCGCCATGCTGGCGCGACGAATCGGCACCTTGCGTGGGCTGGTGACGGCCTTGGTGGCGGTGGTGGTGATTGAAACCGTGCTGTACGCCGCCGTGGTGCAACTGCTTACCTACCACGTCAAAGTAGAGCCTCAAACCCAGTACCTCATCACGCACTACAACCCACTGCTGCGTCTGGGTGAGTTTGTAGCTGGGTGCTTGGCGGGGTTGTACTTTGTGCGCTCGCGGGGGTTGACCACGTACTTTGGTGCTGGGCTTTGGCAAAAGGCCGCTGCACGCAATGTCGTTGTCGTGGCGTGCCTTGCCGTGGTGGCAACGCGCATCATGTTGCCCGACTACACCGGGCCCAGCGCCGAGCTTTGGTTGTTGGACGTGTCGCTGAAGTTTCCGTTCTTCATCGTGCCATTTGCCGCGCTCATCCTGGCGGTGGCCAGTGGCCCCACCTTTTTAACGCCGCTGCTCACCAACCCGTGGGTGTTGCTGCTGGGTGCCGCCAGCTACTCGCTGTACATCGTGCACTGGGCTGGCCAAACGTTTTTGCGCATGGGGTTTTTGGGCTCTTGGGGTGCGCCCGGCGTGCATGCGTTTTTCTTGCTGGCCACGGTGGTGGCGTCGGTGGTGTTGTACCGGACGGTGGAAGTGCCTTGGCGCAAGCGGCTGCGTGGGCAGCCCGAGCCGGGCGGGGCGCTGTAGGAGGTGCTGTAGGTGCGCTGTAGAGGCGCGTTAGGCCTTTGCGTTGGCGAGGGCCTTCGGTCACTTTTCGGCCAAGGCCTTGAGGCTTGATAGCCCCTTGGCAAACTCGCTGCCCACCATCTTGTCCATGTCCATGAAGACCGTCATCACCTTGTTGATGTAAGGCGCCGGCCCCCGCATCACCCACGTGACGTTGGTGGCACTGCCCTGCGGCTCCAACAAAAACTCAACCGTGTTCTGTGATTCCATCGGCTTGGTGAAGTCAAGTTTCACCATCACTTTAGAAGGCTCTACCACGTCGGCGATCTCCATGCGCCCTGCCCCCGACTTGTCGCCCACCCAGTTGTAGACAGCGCCCTTGCCTGCCGTGATGGGGCCATACGTCAGCTTGGACGCAGGGTCTTGCGCGAGGAAGGGGTTCCAGGTGTTGAAAGCCTTCAGGTCACTCATCAATGGATAAATTTTGGCTGGCGGCGCCTGGATCAACTGGCTGCGCTGGATGGTGAAGGTGTCGGCTTTAGTAGCGGCGAAGATCAGCACGGCCGCGATGGCAAGCGCCACGGCGCCAAAAATGAGTTTGAGCATGATGAGTGCCTTTTAAAGGATGAGCATCGGCAACGGTTTTTAGTGTGCCGCATCACCGCGCAGGTTTCAAGGTGGGTTTCACCCGCCACCGACTCCATGCATTGATGGGTGACAGCTTGGCGAGCGATTTTAGCGAACACCGACCAAACCAATGGTGCGCCCTTTGGCGTGTCGGTCGACTTGGCAACGGCCTTTGCCAACCTGTACTTTGCGCGTTGAGCACGCAGCTAACTTTTGTCCCCCAAGGCTTCTTTTTCGCGCCAGATTTCTTGGACGAACGGATCGGTTACCCCGTACATGCCATGCCCTCGACGCATGATCAGGTTGGCCGCAAGGAGGTCGTTTACCACTGGCTGTATCTCTTCAATGCGCACCTCTCTTCCGATGGCCCTCGTGTAGTCGGCTGCGGCCTCCACCGAGAACATCCCGCGAGCGTCGCCGTCGGTCGAAGCGATGCGTTCAAAGATGGCCGTCGCAAGGCCGCCAAGCTGCTCCACTTTCATCAGCTCGATATCTGCTGCAGTTGATCGAAGCGTCGCTGCGATCACTGGCAAGTGCTCGTCAGGGTTAGCGCCTTGCGGCAGGTGGCGATCCAGTTGTCGAAGCGCCTTGAGCAATTCCTCAGGCCGGTTGCCAAGGGTTGCGAACGCTCGACTCGCGACAGCAAGTGATGGCAGCGTCACAGCGCCTTCGCGAGCCAGTCGTCTCATCAGATGCTCAACGTAGTCTTCGCTTAACACGGGGTACGCAATCGACGTGGCCCCTGTGAACGCTTGATTCCTTCGAGCCGTCAGCTCGCTCATCAAAGCACGGTGAGAGCCTGTGCCTATGAAAATGAAGTGCCCTGGCGTGCCGGGGCGCGGGTTGATCGCATCGCGTGCCGACTTGAGTGCTAGCAGCATCTGGTTCCCATCGTCCGACGTGATGGCGTGCTGAACTTCATCGACGATAAGCACAACGTTTGTCTTGGCCTGATCGACCAATTCCGTCAATGCCTGCGCAAGCGTCGGCCCGCCTTCGGCCCCCAAGCTGTCAAGCTTGAACCCGAACTTGAATCCGAACGCACCAACATCGGCACTGCCGACGCGCTTAAGCTTCTGCAGGATGTTCGAGGCTGGCGTTTGAAGCTCGGTAAACGTTTTCCTCACAGCGGCAAGCAACAGCACCGCCGGACTCGTGCGGGTGTCGCTCCACAAATCGACATAGATCACGAGCGCCCCGGCTTCTTCCAATGCAGGGATGAGATCGTTAACAAGAAACGTGGTCTTTCCTGTGCGGCGCAGGCCAGACAGGAACAGGCCCGATCTGAGGCCCTCATCGAGAACCCCAGGGTTGAGCAACTGGCTGGCCATCTCGGCGGCCAGTGCGGGGCGACGGAAGATGCTGCTCATGGCGTTATCCTATTTTATTTCATGAGAATAATTATATCAAATGAATAAAATTGAGTAAAAAGGGTGATTCGGTTGCGCCTTCAACCAGGGTTTTGTTTAAAGCCGATGCGCGCTTTAGGTTGGGTGGCGTCCGGGCGGGCGAGCGGGTCGTGCCTGCGTGCGAGGAGAGTCGCACCAATCGCAGGTCCCAAAACAGCGAGACTGGACAACCAGTGTCGGTCAACATGTCGGCACTCATCGCCACTGTCCAAGCCCTATGACCCTTCAAAAATCGCTGCCGACATCCTTCCACCGCTTGGCAGCAGCCAACCTTGCAGCGCAAGCCGCCGAACAGGTGAGCCTGGCCGCCGTGCCCATGGTGGCCGTGCTCGCACTGGGTGCAGGGGCCGGGCAGATTGGCGCATTGGCCACCGCACAGACGTTGCCGTTTCTGCTGCTGGCCCTACCCGCTGGGCTGCTGGCTGATCGCTGGTCGCGTCGGCGCATCATGGTGGGGTCAGAGTCTCTAAGGGCGCTAGCCTTGTTCGCCATGCTGCTGCTTACGCTGCTCGACAGCGTTTCCTTGCCATGGTTGGCGGTACTGGGCTTCATCGGTGCAGCAGGCACGGTGGGCTTTTCGGTGGGCGCGCCCGCGCTGGTGCCCGCCCTCGTGCCGAAAGCCGCGCTGGGTGTGGCAAATACGCGCTTGGAGTTGGCGCGCAGCCTGGCGTTTGCTGCCGGGCCGGCGCTGGCCGGCGCGCTCGTGGCGTGGGCCGGCGCCAGCGCGACTTTTGTGCTGGCCACGTTGCTCTCGGTGGCCGCGACCGTGTTGCTGCTGCAATTGCAAGAGCCCGGCACCACGCAGCCCGCTGCGCCGCCACGGCGCATGATGGAAGCGCTGCGCGCGGGCACGTCGATGGTCTGGGGCCACGAACTGCTGCGCCCTGTGCTTCTGACGGCGGTGGTATGGAACATTGCTTGGTTCGTGCTGCAGGCTGCTTACGTGCCGCATGCCGTGCGTGCGCTTGGCTTGAGCGCCAGCGCCGTTGGCGTCACGCTGGCCTGCTATGGCGTGGGGATGGTCTGCGGTGCGCTGGTGGCACCGCGCATGATGAAAGCATTGCCCTTCGGCCGCACCGTGATGCTCGGCCCCTTCGTGTCGGTCGTGGCCTCGCTGGTGATGGCAGCCACCTTGTTGTGGCCCAGTGGTTCACTCGCTGCACTGGCGCTATTTTTGTTTGGCGCCGGCCCCATCGTTTGGACGATTGCCTCGACCACTTTGCGTCAAACGGTCACACCGCAACCCATGCTGGGCCAGGTGTCCGCGATTTTTCTCACCGCGAACGCCGGCGCACGCCCACTAGGCGCCGCGTTGGGCGGGCTTATTGGCGTGCAGTATGGCGAAGGTGCCTGTCTCGTAGTGGCGGCGCTGGGCTTCGCGCTTCAAGCAGCGTTGATTGCGGGCTCTGCAATGCGGGGGTTGAAGGTGTTGCCGGCGGGGGTTTGACTGGTACCGGACGACATCGAAAGTAATCGCCAGCCTCAAGATCGACCGGCGAAATGCCTGCGCTTACGCGACTTTCCTCGGTACTATTTCCTACCCTCACTGAAAGCCTCCGCACCATGCCCTCGCGCCAAACAAAGCCCATGGATACCGGAACCCGTGATGTTCTTGCACCTTTGGGCAACATGGACGTCCTACCCTTGCCCCCCGAAGTCATCGCCGCCTTCACCCCCACCGGGGTGCTGCGCGCCACCATCAACCTGGGCAACCCCATTTTGGCGAACACCGACAAAACCACGGGCGCGCCCTTTGGTGTGTCAGTCGACTTGGCAGCCGCCTTTGCCAAACGCTTGGGCGTGCCGCTGGCGCTGGTGGTCTTCAACACGGCTGGGCAGGCCGTTGACGCCGTCACCAACGACCAAGCCGACATCGGCTTTTTTGCGGTAGACCCCCTGCGCGGCGCAGGCATCGGGTTCACCGCGCCTTACGTGCTGATCGAAGGCTGCTACATGGTGCACAACAACTCGCCCCTCCAAGAGAACAGCGAAGTCGACCGCGCCGGCGTGCGCGTGGTGGTAGGCGCCGGCAGCGCCTACGACCTGCACCTAACGCGAGAGCTCAAGCTGGCGCAGATCGTGCGCGCCCCCACGTCGCCCGCTGTGATGGAAAACTTTGTGGAACAGCGCTTGGACGTGGCCGCTGGGGTGAAGCAGCAACTGCTGGCCGACGCCACGCGCTTTCCTGGGCATCGCATGCTGCCGGGGCGCTTCATGGTGATTCAGCAGGCTATGGGGTTGCCCAAAGGGCGGGGGGATGCGGCGCGGGCGGCGTTGGCTGGCTTTGTTGAGGATGCGAAGGCCAGTGGCTTTGTGGCTGAGGCGTTGGCCAGGCATGGCATTGAGGGTGCTTCGGTTGCGCCTTTGGTCTGAGGATGCTTTAGGACGCTGTACTGCGCGTACCAGCGGTCACAATCCAGAGCAACCCGCCACCCGCATGGCCTTCAGGTCCATAGCCAACGCCCGCTCCTCCGCCATGCCATCATCCATGTCCACCCACGATCTGCCGTCCGGGGCTCCGAGCCTCGTCGTCAAAGAAGAGCACATCGAATATGGCTTCATTGGCAAGCTTCAAAACCTGAAGTACGAATACCGCGACGACATCCGCGATCGCGCCGCACTGGAGAAGAACTTCCGCGAGAAGTTCGAGGCCCTCAACCGGGTCAAGCTGACCGAATCCGAGTTCGCCAGGCTGCTGGATGAAATCGTCACCCCAGATGTCTACACCGCTGCCAAGACCCTGCGGCGGCATCAAGCATCTAACTGGGGAAACATTTTCTCGGCTCAAGGTTCCCCCCCTCCCCCATGTCGAACAACAACGCATCGCCAGGTGCCTGACCAGGCTCGACACCCTGATCACCTTGGAGAACCAAAAGCTCCAAGCCCTCAAGACCCACAAGAATGGGCTGGTGCGGCAGCTTTTCCCTTCTCTATAAGCGGCTGAGGTATGTACGGTCGGGCTTCGTGGGCAGTCGTCAAGGATTCCTTGACAACTCACGCGCGATCGGGCCGTGCAGCAACGGTCAAGCAATCCTTGACCGTTCAAGTTGACACAGGCTGCGAGCCAACAAGCAAGGAATTCTCGGTTGTTGGAAAAGTGCTGGGAGAGTCGCCATGACGACGAAAAAGATCATCATCATCGCCGGGCCAAACGGAGCGGGTAAAACGACCTTTGCCCGTTCGTTTCTGCCACAAGAGGCGCAATGCCCGCGCTTCATCAACGCGGACTTGATTGCGGCAGGGCTCTCACCCTTCGCGCCTGAAGCGGCGGCGCTCAAAGCCGGCCGCCTGATGCTGGCAGAGATCGACGATTGTGTCCGCAAGGGAGAGAGCTTCGCTTTCGAGACGACGCTGGCCGGGCTTGCCTACTTGGGTCGTATTCATGAATGGCGAGCGGCCTGGCTACCACGTCAGCCTCTTCTTCTTGCATCTGCCCGATGCGGAGATGGCCATGGCGCGTGTGGCAGAGCGGGTGCGCCAAGGTGGGCACCACATTGAAGAGGCGGTGATTCGCCGCCGTTTTTCGGCCGGACGGCGAAACCTTGAAGCGGTCTACAAGCCCGCTGTGGACACCTGGGCAGAATATGACAACGTCGGCGAAGAGCCGACCCTCGTGCAATGGGGAGAAAACCGATGAACGCCAACGACATTTCCAATGCCAAAGACCCTGACCTGCGAGCGTCCCTGGGTGCATTGCGGCGGGCGGCCCAACAGGCACGCAAGACGGCGATCCAGACAGAGACGAACCTGGTGATCGTCGAGGACGGGCGGATGCAGCGCATCTCGGCTGATGAACTTCGCCAACGGGCAAAAGCCCCAAAAAAGCCGCTGGCATGACCGAGCAAAACCAAAAACAACTGGGCAACACCCTCTGGAGCATCGCCGACTCCAACTCCAAACATCAACACCGTCATTGGCCTGCCTGCCAATCTGTTCTACTCCACCGGCATACCCGTGTGCATTCTGGTGCTGAAGAAGTGCAAGAAACCGGATGACGTTTTGTTCATCAACGCAAGCGGGCAGGAGCATTTCGTTAAATGCAAGCGCCAGAACCAGCTGACCGACGAGCACATCGCCAAGATCATCAAGACCTACCAGTTCAGCGAGGAAGAGGCTCGTTATTCACGCCGCGTGGACATGGCCGAGATTGATCTGGACGACACGCACCAAAAGCTGGTGGAGATTGAAAAGGCCATTGCGGTGGCGAAGGACAAGCACAACGCGTTTCTGCGGGAGCTGAATTTGAAGCCGTTGCCATAGTCACTGCCTGGCAGACAAAGTACCTGGTTGTTTTCAAGTTGAGCGCGGCGCTATTCAGGCTTCTGCGGCCCAGCCTCTGGCTTGGGCGCACGACGCGCAATGCGATAGGCCAACACCTTGTCGACCAGGCGAGGCGGCGAGAGCGTGGGCGCCGTGTAGTTCATGAAACGCTCGGCTGCGGCGACGTACGCAGCGCGTGGCCGCTGCGCTGTGAGCGCCGTCTCGATGACGGCAACAACCCGAGCCATCGGCCATCCGTTCACGGCACCGTCCAGAAAGATCTTGCGAAAGTCGGCCACGGGCTTCTCCCAAACCGTGCCGCGTAGGTACTCGTGTTTGACGACTCGCACTTTCTCAAAAACCCCTGACTTGGTGTTGCCCGGTCGCACAACAATCACGTCAACACCGACGTGCGCAAACTCGCGGCGCATCGACTCGGACATGCCTTCCACGGCATGCTTGGCCGACGAATAAGTGCCGAAGAACGGCGCCCCCCACTTGCCAACCACGGACGAGATGTTGACGATGCGGCCCTTTGGGCCGAGCCGCGACTCGTCCGCGCCGAGCAGCGGCAAAAATGCCTGCACCATGCGAAGCATCCCAAACACGTGCACGTCAAAGGTGTCTTGCACATCGGCCAAGGGCACCACAGCCAACGCGTCGACCGTTTCGATGCCGGCAAGGTTCACCAGGCCTTGCAATCGCTCCCTACCAAGCGCCTGGGCCACCTGCTGCGCGGCAGCCCGCACAGCCCGCTCATCCCTAACATCCACCAACAGCGGCGTGAACGAAGGCCCCAGCTCTTTGGCAAGCTGCTCGCCCTGCGACCGGTCACGAACCGTTCCGAAAACTCGCCAGCCTTTGGCAGTGAACGTTGTCGCTGTGGCACGTCCGATGCCTGTTGATACGCCTGTGATGACGATGTTTTTCATGGTGCGAGAGTTTAGGCGGTTTGGGTGGTTTAGTAGCCAGGGGCGCGGCCGTGTCTTGGGATGCGGGGACAAGATCAAGTGTCGATACGGCCGCAGAGCGCTCCTGAGCCCGAGCTGGCGCCTGCGGCGCGCGCGCCGTGGTCGATCGGAGCTCGATTCTTGAGTGCCTTTCAGATTTCAGACGTGAACGACCCAGACTTCAGACTTCAGACTTCAATGGTTTTCGACACTCGACCCAACGCAACGGAACAAGCGCCCCCCCTTGTTATCCGCCGCCGCGCCCCTATAATTCCTTCGTTAGCACTCGCCACAGATGAGTGCTAGCAGCCTCCCTTACCCGGAGGCCGCACAAGTCAGTGAGTATTCACATTTTATGAAGACTCAATGAATTCCCCTTTTTTTACCCAGGAGTTACCACCATGAAACTTCGTCCCTTGCACGACCGTGTGGTCGTCAAGCGCCTTGAGAACGAGACCAAAACGGCCTCAGGCATTGTGATTCCCGACAACGTCGCTGAAAAGCCCGACCAAGGCGAAGTGCTCGCCGTGGGCGCTGGCAAGCGCAACGACAAGGGCGAGTTGGCACCGATGGCCGTCAAGGTCGGTGACCGCGTTTTGTTTGGCAAGTACAGCGGCCAGACCGTCAAAGTTGACGGCGACGAGCTGCTGGTGATGCGCGAAGAAGACCTCTTCGCCGTGGTTGAGAAGTAATCAGTCGCCCCCGCGCGATTGCACCCTCACCCACCCTAACTTTTTAATGAATTCGGAGAAATCAACATGGCAGCAAAAGACGTAGTCTTCGGCAGCGACGCCCGTCACCGCATGGTGGAGGGTGTGAACATCCTGGCCAACGCGGTCAAAGTCACCCTGGGCCCCAAAGGCCGTAACGTGGTTCTTGAGCGCAGTTTCGGCGCCCCCACCGTCACCAAAGACGGCGTGTCGGTGGCCAAAGAAATTGAACTCAAAGACAAGCTCGCCAACATGGGCGCGCAGATGGTCAAAGAAGTGGCCTCCAAAACCAGCGACAACGCTGGCGACGGCACCACCACCGCCACCGTGCTGGCGCAAGCCATCGTGCGCGAAGGCATGAAGTACGTGGCTGCGGGCATGAACCCGATGGACCTGAAGCGCGGCATCGACAAAGCCGTTGTGGCCTTGGTTGAGCAGCTCAAAAAGCAAAGCAAAGCCACCACCACGAGCAAAGAGATTGCCCAAGTGGGTTCGATCTCGGCCAACAGCGACGAATCCATCGGCAAGATCATTGCTGACGCGATGGACAAGGTTGGCAAAGAAGGCGTCATCACCGTTGAAGACGGCAAGTCGCTCGACAACGAGCTGGACGTGGTTGAAGGCATGCAGTTTGACCGCGGCTACCTGTCGCCCTACTTCATCAACCAGCCTGAGAAGCAAGTTGCCTTGTTGGAAAGCCCGTTTGTGTTGCTCTTCGACAAGAAGATCAGCAACATCCGCGAGCTGCTGCCCACGCTCGAGCAAGTGGCCAAGGCCGGCAAGCCTTTGTTGATCATTGCCGAAGAAGTGGAAGGCGAAGCCCTGGCCACCTTGGTGGTGAACACCATTCGCGGCATCCTGAAAGTGGTTGCCGTCAAAGCCCCTGGCTTTGGTGATCGCCGCAAAGCCATGCTGGAAGACATCGCCATCCTCACCGGCGGCAAGGTCATCAGCGACGAAGTGGGCCTGACGCTCGAGAAGGTGCAACTCACCGACTTGGGTCAAGCCAAGCGCGTTGAAGTGGGCAAAGAAAACACCACCATCATCGACGGCAATGGGTCGGCACCCGACATCGAAGCACGCGTCAAACAAGTGCGCGTTCAGATCGAAGAAGCCACCAGCGACTACGACCGTGAAAAGCTTCAAGAGCGTGTGGCCAAGCTGGCTGGCGGCGTGGCCGTCATCAAGGTTGGCGCTGCCACTGAAGTTGAAATGAAAGAGAAAAAAGCCCGCGTGGAAGACGCGCTGCACGCAACCCGCGCAGCCGTTGAAGAAGGCATCGTGGCCGGTGGCGGCGTGGCCTTGTTGCGTGCCCGTCAAGCGGCAGGCACGGTCAAGGGCGACAACCCCGACCAAGACGCCGGCATCAAGCTGGTGATGAAGGCGGTTGAAAGCCCCCTGCGCGAGATCGTTGCCAACGGCGGCAGCGAGCCCAGCGTGGTGGTCAACAAGGTGCTGGACGGCAAAGGAAACTTCGGTTTCAACGCCGCCAACGACACCTACGGCGACATGATCGAAATGGGCATTCTGGACCCGACCAAAGTGACACGCACAGCGCTGCAAAACGCAGCGTCGGTGGCGTCACTGATGCTCACGACCGAAGCCATGGTCTGCGAAGCCCCGAAAGACGACACCCCATCGATGGGTGGCGGCGGCGGTGGCGGCATGGGCGGTATGGGCGGCATGGACATGTAAGTCCAGCGGTCAAACGCTAACCCTCGGGTTGAAGGCCACGAACTGCAAGGTTCGTGGCCTTTTTGCTTGGTACGGCGCGCTTCATCAAAGCAGCGCAAACCCAAGCGCCGTGTTGACCGCCTTGCGCACAGCCCCCAACGCGGCGTTGATGGCCGCCTCGACCGCCAGCAACCCCATGTCTTCCAGCGTGAGCACCACCATGCGCACCGAGTTTTTTTGAATCTCGACATACAGCCTGGCTTGTTCGGGGGTGATGCTGCCCGCAGCGCTTAGCTTTTCGATCATGGCGAGGGTTTGCGCCATTTTTTTCATCTCGGCCTCGCCGTAGGTGCGGATGCCCGGCCACTTGGCGTTGAGTTGGCCTTTGAAGGCGGCCAGCATGGCTTTGGTCAGTTCGGCGGTGTTGAGTTTGGCCATGTGTTTGCCTTGCGCTGCAGTTGGGGTTGCGGCCAGCGTTTGCAGCCTATTTCTCGCCGCGCTTCTTGGCGAGCTCGGCTTTGAGGATGGCGGTGAAGTTGCTGTTGAACAGTGTGCGAAGCGGGATCAACTGCGCGGTGCCCAGGCACGAGATGCGGTGCAGTGCCTCTAGCGTTTTGAGGTTGTCGTCCAGCAGCCGCAGCCGCTCTTCCGAGCGCTCGTTGAGGGGCAACGCGCCTGCCCTGACGATCAGGCTGCTGAGGTCAACGGTGGCGGCCTCATAGAACTTTTTGTGTTGGTCATGTGTGCATTTGGGCGCTGTCTGATCGCGCTCAAGCGATACGAAGTGCGTTTCAGTTGCCTTTTGCAGGGCGGTGACGCCACGGTCGGTGGCCTCGTCGTAGCTGGCGACCAGTTCGACAGTGCTGCATGCGCCCAACAGCGTCAGTGCCCAGGCAAGTGCTAGGGGTTTCCAATTTTTATTGACCATGCCTCATTCTGTGCGGCATTGGGCGGGGTCGCAGCAGGGCTGCGCGACCAACGTCATCATTGTTGACGAGGGATGTTGGCCCTGGCGCACGGCATCCCCCACGGCAGCAGCCCACTTGCCGGCGCCAGAGGCAGAAACAATGCAGACCAACACGGTTGACGAAAGCAGCAAGCGCATCCGTGCAATCCCTAATACGCTCGTCGCCCTTTGCTGCGACTTGCACATCACTGATCGCTTTACTCACCCTTCAAGGCTCGCCATGACAACTGCCCGATTGAAGCCCTCCCTCCTTTTGCTTGCATCCCTGCTGGCCGTTGCTTCGCACGCATCAGCCCAATCCTGCGAGGCCAAATCCACCGCCAAGCCGCCTGCCGTGGTGGAGCTTTACACGTCCGAAGGTTGCAGCTCGTGCCCGCCCGCTGACCGCTGGTTGTCGGGGTTGAAGGGGCGTGACGATGTGCTGGCCCTGGCTTTTCATGTCAACTACTGGGACAGGCTGGGTTGGCCCGATCGTTTTGCCAACGCCACCAACACCGAGCGCCAGCGGCAATTGCAACAGGCCGCGCGCGCCCCCAACATTTACACGCCGCAAGTGGTGCTGAATGGTCGCGACCTGCCGCAATGGCCTCGCGCGGGGCTGCCGCGCATGGCCGAGTCGGCCGTGGGGGTGCGCCTGGTGCGCGAAGGCAACGTGGTGCGCGCCACCGTGGACGCCACCGCAGCGCAAGGCATTACCAGCGTGGCTGGCTACTGGGCCGTGCTTGGAGACGGGCACAGCAGCCGCGTGAAGGCGGGTGAAAACGCGGGTGAGTTGTTGGCACACGATCATGTGGTGACGTACTACAAACCCGTGGCCTCGTGGCGCAGCGCAAGCGCGGCCCAACAACTGGTGCTGGACTTGCCCGCCGCCACATCCAAGTCAAGGCGCGTGGCCTTTGTGGTGACCGACGCGACGGGCGCCAAACCCTTGCAAGCAGTGGCACTGGGTTGCTGACCAGCATGTTGCTGCGCGCGGGCCATGCGTGGCAACAAATTGTTCGGGGCACTGTGACAAACTCGCGCCCTTCAAATTCACTGCCCGGCTGTCACCTTGAGCACCCTCACCGCCCCACAACAACTCAAAATCACCCAACTGATCGCTGCGGAGGTTCAAGCGCGACCCGCCCAAGTGCAAGCCGCCATCGATCTGCTTGACGGCGGCGCCACGGTGCCCTTCATCGCGCGCTACCGCAAAGAGGCCACCGACGGCTTGGACGACGTGCAGCTGCGGGCATTGGAGACACGGCTGCTGTACCTGCGTGAACTTGAAGAGCGCCGCACTGCCGTGATCAAGAGCATCGACGAGCAGCAAAAGCTAACACCAGCCTTGGTGGCCGCCATCGAAGCAGCCACCACCAAGCAAGCGCTCGAGGACTTGTACGCGCCGTTCAAGCCCAAGCGCCGCACCAAAGGCATGATCGCCCGGGAGGCCGGTTTGGAGCCGTTGGCCGATCAGTTATGGACCGACCCCACACGCGACCCCCTTGAGCAGGCAGCAGGCTTTGTCAACGCCGAAGCTGGGTTTGCCGACGTTGCCGCCGTGCTGGACGGCGTGCGCGATTTGTTGTCCGAGCGCTGGGCCGAAGACGCCGCCCTGATTGGCACCCTGCGCGAGTGGATGTGGGCCGATGGCTTGTTGGTGTCCAAGCTGGCCACCGGCCAAGATGCCAACGTGCCTGATGTGGCCAAGTTCAGGGACTACTTTGACTACGCCGAACCCATCGCCCGTGTGCCATCACACCGCGCCTTGGCCGTCTTTAGGGGACGCACCTTGACGATGTTGGATGTGCGGCTCGAAGCCCCTGTGCCTGCAAACGCGGCCGCAGCGCCGCCTGCACCCCATGCCCCCACGTTGGCCGAAGGCCGCATTGCCATGCACTTGGGCTGGCGACACAGCCAACGCGCCGCCGATGACTTGATCCGCAAGTGCGTCGCCTGGACTTGGAAGGTCAAGCTTTCGTTGAGCCTGGAGCGCGACTTGTTTGTGCGCTTGCGCATGGCCGCAGAAGACACGGCGATCAAAGTGTTTGCCGACAACCTGCGTGACTTGCTCTTGGCTGCGCCTGCTGGCAAGCGCGTTGTGATGGGCTTGGACCCTGGCATCCGCACCGGTGTGAAGGTGGCCGTGGTGAGCAGCACCGGGCGTGTTGAAGGCACGCACACTGTTTACCCGCACGAGCCGCGCCGCGATTGGGAGGGCTCCTTGCACACGCTGTCGCAGTTGGTTGCGCAGCACGGCGTCAACTTGATCGCCATTGGCAATGGCACCGCCAGCCGCGAAACCGACAAACTGGCCGCCGAGCTGATCGAGCGCGTCATCAAGGCCGCGCCGTCGTACGCCTTGCAAAAAGTGGTGGTGAGTGAGGCTGGCGCGTCGGTGTATTCCGCAAGCGAACTGGCAAGCCAGGAGCTTCCCAGTTTGGACGTTAGCTTGCGCGGCGCTGTCAGCATCGCGCGCCGGGTGCAAGACCCGCTGGCCGAGCTGGTGAAGATCGAGCCCAAAAGCATTGGTGTGGGCCAGTACCAGCATGACGTCAACCAGCTGGGTCTTTCACGGTCCCTTACCGCCGTGGTGGAAGACTGCGTGAACGCGGTGGGCGTGGACGTCAACACCGCGTCGGTGCCGCTGCTGACGCGTGTATCGGGTTTGTCGAGCACGGTGGCCGACGCCATTGTGCGGTGGCGCGACGCCAACGGGCCGTTTGCCGAGCGCAAGCAACTGCGCGACGTGCCGGGCCTGGGCCCGAAGACGTTTGAGCAAGCCGCAGGCTTTTTACGAATCGCTGGTGGCAACAACCCGCTGGATGCGTCAGGCGTGCACCCCGAGACCTACCCCGTGGTGGAAAAGATGCTCAAAGCCACCGGCCAGAACATCGGCTCGTTGATGGGCGCAAGCGACGTGCTAAGAGCTCTCAAGCCCGAGCTGTTTGCCGACGAACGCTTTGGCGCCATCACCGTCAAAGACATTTTGGTGGAGCTTGAAAAGCCAGGGCGCGACCCCCGCCCCGATTTCAAAGTGGCGCGCTTCAACGACGGCGTGAACGAGCTCAAAGATTTGCAGCCCGGCATGCAACTGGAAGGCACCGTCACCAACGTGGCGCAGTTTGGCGCCTTTGTGGACGTGGGCGCGCACCAAGACGGTTTGGTGCATGTCAGCCACCTGGCCAACCGCTTTGTGCGCGACGCGCGCGAGGTGGTGAAAGCCGGCGACATCGTGCAGGTGCGGGTGATGGAGGTGGACTTGGCGCGCAAACGGGTGTCGCTGACGATGCGCACCGACGCGGCTGTGTCGGGCGGCGCGGCGTCTGGTGCCAAGGGGCAGAGCGACCCTGCACATCGAGCACCGCCCCCAGGTCAACACGGCAAGGGCAACAACGGCCAGCGGAGCGACCGTGGCGGCGCCGCAGCACCACCCAATGCCATGGCGGCGGCCTTTGCCAAACTCAAGGGCGGCGGCTGAATGCTGAACCACCCCGCCCGAGGACCAACCCATGCTTGAACTGCGCCCCATCTGCGAACACTGCGCCAAGGCCTTGTTGCCCAACGCCCTGGACGCTCGCATTTGTTCGTACGAGTGCACGTTTTGTGCCACCTGCGTAGACAGTGTTTTGGGCAACGTTTGCCCCAACTGTGGTGGGGGCTTTGCGCCCCGCCCCATCCGCCCCGTCAACAACTTGATCGGTGGCAACTTTTTGAAGCGGCACCCGGCCAGCCAAACCCTTAAACACAAACCAATTGACGCCGAAGCCCATGCGGCCTTTACGGCAGGAATGCGTGCTGTCGCGCCTGAAAACCGATAATAAAGGCATGCCGAACGTCCTCCCAAAAAACGCTGACACAACCCCAATCGACACCAGACGCCGTCGTTTGGTGCTGGCCGCACCCATTGCGCTCGCAGGGTGTGTGGGTGTGCCCAACGTGTCGTCCACCGGCACATCGGCCCAGGCCCGCGCCACGCTAGAGGCCTGCGCACAAGCGCACGGCTTGGCTGCTTGGCAGCGCATCAAAGACATCAGTGTCAGCTACGACGGCGAGTGGTACGACATCGTGCAACGCGTGCAACCGGTATTGGTGGACGCCGGGTTTCGCAAGTCGTCGCAAGAGCGCTTGCTGCTCAACGCGCCTGTGATGGCCCAGCAGCACACCGGCCCCTCAGGCAGCAAGTTTGTGCTGCGCGAAGGCCAAAACACCCAGGTGTGGCGCAACGCCTCACCCGATCGCGACGCCGAAGTGGTGGGCTCGGCAGCCTTGGTGGCTGACGCTTACCGCATGTTTTTGACGGGGCCGTTTGGATTTCTCGATCAACTCAATTTGGCCGAACACGGCGGCACCACCAGCCTGGATGACCGCCCCCAAACCCTGGTATTGGTGCCACGCAAGCCCGGCTTTGGCTGGGGGCAAAACGACAGCTGCGCGCTTTATGTCGACCAACAAACCAAGCGGCTTACCCGCGCGCGCTTCACCATCGACGCGTTGGCCAGCACGCGCGGTGCGGTGGTGGAGGTGGACTTTGCGGGCCACCGCGAACTGCACGGTGTGCAATGGCCTACCCAGTTTTTTGAGCGCATTCGCAGGCCCATCCCAATGCTGCCGGCCCACAAGTGGTGGATGACGGGCCTGGACATCAACCGCGGCTTTGCGGCGCCTGAGTTGCAAGGTGGTGTCTTTCGCGGTGCTGCCTTGGCACCCGCTCAAGTACTTCGCTAGGGCCGCTTTGCTGGTAGGCCGCTACGGCGTCAGCAACCGCTTGATGGTGTCGGCCACCAACGCTGGTTGTTCGTGCATCACCCAGTGGGTTGCGTCGGGCAGGCGTTGCACGCGCAAGCTCGGCACGTAGGCCTCAAGTCCATCCAGCAGCGCCGGTGGTAAGGCCACATCCAACTCGCCCCACAGCACGGTGGTGGGCACGTTGACAGTGACGTCCTCTGGGGCCAAGGCCACCCGGTGGATGGGTGAATCGGCATCCACGGGGGGTTTGAGGGGTGACGCGCGGTAGTAGTTGAGGCCGCCTTCCAGGCCGTGGTCCCACACCTCGCGGTAGCGTGCACGGGTGGCTTCGTCCAACCACGGGGCGTGGGTTGCGTCGTCCAGCCCCGGGGCGCTGGTGTTGGCATGGGTAAATAGCCGCCACAGGCGCTGGTAGTCGTCGGCACGCAGCATGGCGGCTGCGTCTGGACGGCAAAAGAAGTTCATGTAAGAGCTGGCACTTTGTTGAACTGGGCTCCCTTTGAGTTCGCGCAAAAACGTGGCGGGGTGGGGTGAGTTGATGATCAACAGTTGCTTCAACAAATGAGGCATGTGGGCCGCCACCGACCACGCCACGGCACCGCCCCAGTCGTGCGCCACCAACAAGTCGAGTGGCGCGCCGCCCCAGGCTGTCACCAATTCGGCGACGTCTTGCACCATGAACTTGGCCCGGTAGGCGCCCACATCCGCAGGCGCGCTGGAGCGTTCAAACCCACGCAAGTTGGGGGCCAGGCACTGGGCGCTGCTGCCGACCCGCTGGATGATGTCGTCCCACACAAAAGCGGCCTCCGGAAACCCGTGCAGCATCAAAACGCGCGGTGTGGCGCTGGGCGGGCCCCATGCCTGGCCGGCGCGACATGACAGCGAGATGCCGTGCGCCAGCTTCACATCAAACGTGTGAATCATGGCACCGTTGGGTTGACCGTTGCCGCAGTGGCTTCCACGGGCGCTGCCGCGATGGGGGCTTCATCGGCACCCAAAACTGAATCGTCGGCTGGGTGTGTCCACGCATGCAACGCGGCGGCCACATCGTCAACCCCCGTCTTCTTGAGCGCCGAGAAAAGCGTGATTGACATGTCTGACTGCTCACCCCCCACCTTGCCCAGCACCTCCTCCGCCTCGGCCAAAGCTTTGAGTGCGTCTTGGCGTGTGAGTTTGTCGGCCTTGGTGAGCAAGACCAGCAATTTGACCTCGCCAGTATGCACGCGTGGCCCGATCCAGGTCAGCAGCCGGGCGTCCAAATCGGTGAAGCCCAGGCGCGAGTCCACCATCAGCACCACGCCCGAAAGCGAGCGGCGCTCGGCCAGGTAGTCGGCCATCACCACTTGCCAGCGCAGTTTGGCGGCGCGCTCAACCGCCGCGTAACCGTAACCAGGCAGGTCGGCAAACAACGTGTCGGGGTTGCCTTTGGGGCCCAATTCAAACAAGTTGATGTGCTGCGTGCGCCCGGGCGTCTTGGACGCAAAGGCCAAGCGCTTTTGCTGCGCCAGCGTGTTGATGGCGGTGGATTTGCCCGCGTTGCTTCGGCCCACAAAGGCAATTTCGGGCAAGGCTGTGGTGGGCAGCTCGTCCAGCTTGCTGGCGGTGGTTAAAAACCGGGCCGTGTGCGTCCAAGCCATGGGGTTGGGTGTTGCATTCACGTCGGGTGGCGACGGATCGCGACGCGAAGTGGGCTTGGCGGACGCGGACTTGGACATGCGCCATTGTAAAATCGCAAGCTTGCCCAGGGCGCCCCGCCCCGCAGCTATATTTCCAGCACCCCCCATTGCCATGAAGACCTTTGTTCGCACCAGCCTGGCCACTTTGACGTTTGCAGTCGCTTTCATGGGTTCTGCCTGGGCTGCCGATGCACCCGCAGCCACGCCTGCAGCTGATGTGGCCAAAGGCCAAGCCATCGCCACCCAGGTTTGCGCTGCATGCCACGCGGCAGACGGCTCGCGCGGTGCCCCTGCCAACCCCATCATTGCGGGTCAGCACCCCGAGTACCTGACCAAGCAGTTGGTCGAGTTCAAAGAAGGCAAACGCAACAATGCCATCATGAAAGGTTTTGCCACCACGCTGTCGGCGGCCGACATGGCCAATGTGGCTGCCTACTACGCCAGCAAGCAAGCCAAACCGGGTGCCGCCAAAAACAAGGCCACTGTTACGTTGGGTGAAAAGCTCTACCGCGCTGGTACGGCCGACCGAAACATCCCCGCTTGCGCGGGCTGCCACACCCCCAACGGGGCGGGCATTCCAGCGCAATACCCACGCTTGGGTGGCCAGCATGCCGATTACACCGAGTCGCAGTTGGTGGCCTTCCGCGGCGGTGCGCGCGCCAACAACACGGCCATGACGGCCATCGCCGCCAAATTGACCGACAAAGAAATCAAGGCCGTTGCCGATTACATCGCCGGCTTGCGCTAACGCGCTGCTGTCAAATCAGCGGCAGCGCCCGCTGCCACCGCTTGTGCAGACGGCGCACGATTCGCCACGCCGTCATGCCGAGAAAAGCGTGCCATAACCAACTCAATCATCGCGATTGAGAGATACATCTAAAGCGCCTTTGCATGCACCCGTTGCGGTGGCGTAACCGCGCTGTCGAGGAAGCTCTGGTCTTCGTGAAGTCCCACACGCGCGCTGCATGCACGGGCTTTGCACGCCAATGCATTGCCAGTTAGATTACAGGCACCATGTCGTTCAAAGCCACCCCCGCACCCAAAGCGCTGTCGCCGCTAGTCCCGGCAAATAGGCCCTCTTCGCTCGCTGCGATGCCGCCAACGCCCAAACAAGTCTTCAACCAAATGGACGCCGATTTGGTCCGGGTGCTTGAAGACTTGGTGCACGTGCTGATCAACAAGGGGGTGATTGAACTTTCCGACCTACCACCTCAAGCGCAAGCCAAGCTGCTCAAGCGCCAAGGCTTTCGTGACTACGTCAAGTCGGCCAGTGACGACAAAGATTACGTGGCGTCGCTTGACGACTCGCGTTTTGGCCTGAGCCTTTGACCGTTGTGCGGGCTGCGCTGCGTGGGTCAGCGCATGAACCCGGGCAGCCACAAGGCCAACGGGGGCCACAGCATCACGACCACGAGTGCTGCGCTTAACACGGCGACAAACGGCCACACGCCTCGAAAGATCTGACCCATCGCCACGTTTTTAAGAAGCGTTGAAAGCACAAACAGGTTCATGCCCACGGGCGGCGAGATCAAACCGATCTGAACCACAAACACGATCAGCACGCCAAACCAAACCGGGTCGAAACCCAGTTGCATCACGATGGGGAAGAACACGGGGATGGTGAGCAACACCATCGAAAGCTCTTCCATGATGGTGCCCAAGACGATGTAGATCACCATCATGGCGCCGATCACGGCCACAGGTGGCAACCCCGATCCAACGATCCAGTCTTTCAGGTCATTGGGCATCGACGTGAAGTTGATGTAGTTGGCAAAGACCATGGCCGCAATCAGGATGGTGAACAGCATGGCGGTGGTGCGTGCACTTTCAACCAGCACCTGCCACAACAAAGCCCACGTCAAACGACCGCGTGCCAACGCAAATACGAAAGCACCAAACGCGCCAATGCCCGCCCCCTCGGTGGCCGTGAAGAGGCCGCCGTAGATGCCGCCCAGCACCACCACGATCAACAGCACCACGCCCCAAATGCCGCGCAACGCATGCCAGCGCTCGGGCCAGGTTGAACGTCGGCCCGCAGGGGCTGCTTCGGGGTGACGAGCGGCGATCCAAGAGACAGCCATCATCATCAGCGCCGCCGAAAGCAAGCCCGGGATCACGCCGGCCGCAAACAACTTGCCGATGTTGGTTTGGGTGACGATGCCGTAAATGACCAAGATGGTTGACGGCGGAATCATGATGCCCAGGGTGCCCCCGGCTGCGATCACGCCAGTGGACAAAGCGTCGGAGTACCCCAAGCGCTTCATGGCGGGGTAGGCCACTTTGCTCATCGTCGCGGCGGTGGCGATGGACGAGCCGCAGATCGCGCCAAAGCCAGCACAAGCCAGCACCGTGGCATGCGCCAGGCCGCCTTTGACATGCCCTACAAAGGCATCAGCGGCGTGAAACAGCTCGTGTGCCAAGCCAGCGCGCGCCACAAAATTACCCATCAAGATGAACAGCGGCACCACCGACAGCGTGTAGGCAAAACCTGATTCGTACACCACCTGCGCGGTGCTGGCGCCTGCGGCCGACCAACCCAGCACTGAACCCAGCCCCACAAACCCAACAAAGCCCATGGCAAAGGCCAAGGGGATGCGAAGCAAAGCAAGCACGAAGACGCAGAAGAACCCCAGCAAAGCCTCGGTCATGCGTTGCCCCCAGGGTGTGCAACGTCTGCCTCTGCACCGCCCGCTGATGGATGGATGGCCAACATCACGTGAATCGCTGCAGTGACGGCAGCCAGCATGCTCATGAGATAAACAAAGGGTGCGTGGGGCACCTTGAGAAGCGACGAGGTGTCGCCCGATGCCGCCAGCTGCCCGCCCTTTTGCCACATCAAGTAGGCCACACCGAGCAAGCCCGCCGCGCAGATCAAGTCGACCAACCCTTGCTGCCAGCGCCGCATGCGGGGCGACATCCAGCGGTCGAGAGAATCAAACACCACGTGCTCGCCTTGCATCGACACCAAGGGCAGCGCTGCGAAGATCACCAACACCATCAATAGCTCGGTAATCTCTAACGAGCCAGGCACCGATTGACTGATGGCTTTGCGGCCACTGACGTCGACAAACGTCAGCAGCATGATGCCAAACAGCGCCAGCGCGGCCAGCGCCCCGCTGACGCGCTCGATCCAAGCCCGGGTCACGCGCTTGCTTTACTTTTGCAGCTTGGCGATTTCGGCGCGGTACTCGGCCAACACTTTTTTGGCGTCCTTCAGGCCCTTGGACTCGGCGGTTTGCACCCACTTGTCTTCCACGGCGATGGTTTTGTCACGCACGGCTTTTTCGAAGGCGGGATCGGCCTTGGCAATTTGCACGCCTGCGGCCTGCATGAAGGCCATGCCACGGCGGTCTACTTTGTCCCACCCCCGGCCAAACATGCGTGCCGCGTACTCACCCGACAACTCATCGACGGCTTTCTTGACATCAGCGGGCAAAGCGTCGTACTTGGCTTGGTTCATCATGAACACAAACGCCGTGTTGTAGAGACCGCCGTTGAACGTGGTGGCATGCTTGACGATTTTGTCGATCTTGAACGACTCGACCGACTCGGCCGGGAACAGCGTGCCGTCCATCACCCCAGACGACAAAAGCTCGTAGCTCTCGGGGGCTGGTTTGAGCGTGATGTTCATGCCCAAGGCCTTGGACACATCGCTGACCACACCACCACCAACGCGAAACTTCAAACCCGACAGATCGTCGATTTTGCCCACGGGCCGCTTGGTGTTGAAAATCATGCCGGGGCCGTGCGTGAACACGGCCAACACCTTGACGCCTTGGTACTCGGCCGCAAAGGCAGGCTGCTTGTTGTGCACGCGCTGGTAGGCCACCGAGGTGGTTTCAGACACGTTGCCCAAGAACGGCATCTCGGCCATCTGCGACATCACAAAACGCCCAGGGGTGTAGCCCTGAACGGTGTAAGAGATGTCGGCCACGCCATTTTTGACAGCGTCAAAAGTGCCCGGCGCTGCCGTGACACCGCGCGGCAGGATGTTGCATTTGAACTTGCCACCTGTCTTTTGCTCGACCTCGCCACACCAAGCCTTTTGAGTCTCGGACAGCACGTGGGTGGGGGGCAGCCACGACGATGCCGTCAAGGTGCTGGTTTGGGCCATTGCGGCATTGCCGGCCAACACGCTGGTGGCGATGCCCACGGCGCGAACAACAAAAGACAAACGGGTCATGGTTTTCTCCAAAAGACAAATGCGAGCGTTGACAACTTGTCAGCCACCCTTCAACGGGCCCCCTCGCCACACCGAGGACGTCGTGAACGTCTCATTCGCTAGGGGTTTTCGATTGTGCCGCACGCCGCCATGGTGAATGGCGCGGGTTTGTCCCTGAAGCCACGCAGGCGCACCGGGCGAGTACGCCCTGAATAGGGTGTGCCGATGCGCCACAGCGTGTCACAGGTGGTGTGTGTGAAGTGGCACGAAAGGGACATCAAACCTTCTGAACAGCCCCCCGCAAAGTGGGGTGAGCCCACGGTCGCGGGGAGGGCTCAAACGGCCATCGCTCCTAGCATCCACTGCATCAAGTATTCAGACGAAAGCGCACCGTGCTCACCACCACCATGCAAAGCCCCATCAGCCACACGCCGCTGCAGCGAGAAAGCCCCAGCCGCGTGGCCCTGGGGGTGGCCTTGTCGTCACTGGACTTTGCCGAGCAGCGCGGTGAGCCTGCCAGCTTGGCGCAAGCCCTGACACACGTAGCGCATTGCTACCACCAGGTGGGCATGACTGCCCACCGGCGCTGGTACTTGCAGCAGGCGCTGCGGTTTTCGTCGATGCTGAGCTCGGTGGACACCAGCGTTGACACGCTGTGCGAGTTGGCTGAAGCAAGCGTTGATTGCACCGACGACTATGACGACGAAGAAGACGGCCCGCGGCAAGCCCACAAAGCGCGCGACCAAGCACGTGATCACCTCTACGAAGCTGCACGCTTGGCCAGCCGCTCGGCCGACCCGCAATGGGAAGTTACGGTGCTGCTGCGCGTGAGCGACTTGCTCGACCGCATGGGTGACCACGACGACGCCATCAGTTTGCAGCGCCGTGCGCTGGGGTTGATCAGCCGCGGCGCTGTGCAAACCTCGGCCCGCAACGGCTGATGGGTTGACAGCATCCTCGCGGGATTCCGCGATGGCTGCTGCGGTCAAGCCAACGTAGAACGCGCCAATACCGGTGCCAACGCCAACCCGGTTGCGGTGCGAGCAGCCACGACGTGCTCCGGCGTGCCCTGCACCACCACCGAGCCGCCAGCGGCACCTCCATCGGGGCCCAAATCGATCACCCAGTCGGCTTCGGCGATGATGTCCAGGTCGTGCTCGATAACGATCACGCTGTGCCCCGCATCAACCAAACGGTGCAATACGCGGATGAGGCGCTCGACGTCGGCCATGTGCAGGCCCACCGTGGGCTCGTCCAGCACGTAAAGCGTTTTGGCTGCGATGTCGCCTCGTCGCGCCAAGGTTGCGTCTGCGTCGCGCACCTTGGCCAGCTCGGTTACCAACTTGATGCGCTGTGCTTCGCCACCCGACAACGTGGGCGACGATTGACCCAGTGACAAGTAGCCCAAGCCCACGTCAACCAACAACCTGAGCGGGTGGGCAATGGAAGGCATCGATTCAAAAAAAGTCGCAGCCTCGTCGACGTCCATGTGCAGCACGTCGCCGATGGACCGGCCGCGCCACGTGACGGCCAGCGTGGCGTCGTTGAAGCGTTGGCCTCGACAGCTTTCGCACGGCACCTTCACGTCGGGCAAAAAGCTCATCTCGATGGTGCGCACGCCCTGCCCTTCACACACCGGACAACGCCCTTCGCCGGTGTTGAATGAAAACCGGCCGGCGGCAAAACCACGGGCTTTGGCTTCGAGCGTTTGTGCAAAGAGCTTTCGAATCGCGTCCCAAAAACCGATGTAAGTGGCCGGACAGGAGCGCGGGGTTTTGCCAATCGGGGTTTGGTCCACTTCGAGCACGCGGTCAACGCCGCGCCATCCGTCCAGGCCCTTGCAACCTGAAAGCACCGCCTGCCCTCGCGAACTGATTTGCGCCGCGACGTTGTGCAACAACACGTCGCGCGCCAGCGTGCTTTTGCCCGAGCCCGACACGCCCGTGACGGCCACCAAACGACCCAGAGGCACGTCCACACTCACCGAGCGCAAATTGTGTTTGTCGGCGCCTTGAATGGACAAGCACGGTGCCTTGGCAACCATGCGGCGGCGGGGTTGCAAAGGATGCTTTAACGGGTGTGTCAGCAACCGGCCCGTGACCGAACGGGGGCTGTCCATCACGTCCTGCAGCGAACCTTGCGCGATGATCTCGCCGCCGCGTTTGCCGGCGCTGGGGCCGACATCAATCAAGTGCTCGGCGCGGCGGATGGTGTCTTCGTCGTGCTCCACCACCACCAACGTGTTGCCTTGCTGGCTGAGCGACTGCAGCGCATTGAGCAGCACCTGGTTGTCGCGCGGATGCAAACCGATGGTGGGCTCGTCCAGCACATAACAAACACCTTGAAGGTTGCTGCCCAACTGGGCCGCCAATCGGATGCGCTGCGCTTCGCCGCCCGACAAGGTGGGTGCAGCGCGCTCGAGTGACAGGTAGCCCAAGCCCACGTCGCACAAAAACCGCAGGCGGCTCGTGACCTCGGTGACCACGTCGCGTGCGATGTCAGCATCACGGCCTTGCAGCAGCAACCCCTGCACCCACACCAAGGCGTCGGTCACCGACCATGAGGCCACGGTACCGATGGGCTGCCCTTCAAAGGTGACGGCACGCGCTTGCGCCTTCAAACGCGTGCCGTGGCAAGCACTGCAAGGCGCATCGGGCACATCGTCCAAGTCGGGCTCGGGCGCCACCAGCGACTGCTCGCGGCCCGAGTTGTCGTCACGGCTGGGTTCGTCCAAGGCTTTGCGCTGGTCTTTGCTGAGAGCCAGCCCCGTGCCCACGCAGGTTTCACACCACCCGTGTTTGCTGTTGTACGAGAACAGGCGCGGATCGAGCTCGGGGTAGCTGGTGCCGCAGGTGGGGCAGGCGCGCTTGGTGGAGTAAACATGCACCGTGCCCACGCCGGCCGTGGACGTGCCCAGCTCCATCGCCTGAGCCAAGCCATCGAGCGGGCTCATCACATGCACCACACCGTGCCCATGCTCCAACGCCGACGCCAGTGCCGCGCGCAGGTGGGGCTCGCTGGCAGGGTGAACCACGATATCGGCCACGGGTAGCTCGATGGTGTGTTCTTTGAATCGGTCCAACCGCGGCCACGCGTCGACACGTAAAAATTCGCCGTCGACGCGCAAGTGCGTGTGGCCGCGTGCCTTGGCCCAGCGTGCCAAGTCGGTGTAGAGCCCTTTGCGCGCAATCACCAGCGGTGCCAGCAAGCCTATGTGCTGCCCACGCGCCTGGGTCATCAGTTGGGCGGCAATGCTTTGGGCCGACTGCGGTGCCACGGCGGTGCCGTCTTTGGTGCAATGGGCCACACCCAGCTTGACCCACAACAGGCGCAAGAAGTGCCACACCTCGGTGACGGTGGCCACCGTGCTGCGCCGCCCACCACGCGACAACCGCTGCTCAATCGCCACGGTGGGCGGAATGCCATACACAGCGTCAACCTCGGGCCGCCCTGCAGGCTGCACGATGCTGCGCGCGTAGGCATTGAGTGACTCGAGGTAGCGGCGCTGACCTTCATTGAAGAGGATGTCAAACGCCAGCGTGCTCTTGCCCGAACCCGACACGCCTGTGATGACGTTGAACTTGCCACGCGGGATGGCAACGTCGATGCCCTTGAGGTTGTGCTCGCGTGCGTTGACGATGCGGATGTTGTTGTCTTGCGCGCTGCGCAGCGCGGCACGATCGCGGCGCGCCTGCGCCACCACACTTTGCAGGGGCACACCTTCTTCGACACGCAAGGCTGCCACGCCCGCCCCCAGGCCCATGGCTTTTTCGTAGTCGTTGAGCGCAGCACCGGTGTGCGAACTGGCGTGAGCCTTGACGGTTTCGACCGTGCCGCACACCACCACCGCGCCGCCGGCGCTTCCGCCATCGGGCCCCAGATCGATGATCCAGTCGGCCGAGCGCACAACGTCCAGGTTGTGTTCGATGACGATGAGCGAATGCCCAGCATCGAGCAACTTGCGAAAGCTGCGCATCAACTTGGCGATGTCGTCAAAGTGCAGGCCGGTGGTGGGCTCGTCAAACAAGAAAAGCGTGCCTTTTTTGGCCGCAGGTTGGGCTGGCCCCGAGGCTGCCTGCGCCAAGAAGCCTGCCAATTTAAGCCGCTGCGCCTCGCCACCCGACAGCGTGGGCACGGGCTGGCCCAAACGCACGTATTCCAGGCCCACATCCACCACGGGCTGCAGCTTTCGCACCACGTCGCCGTCTTTGGCAAACAGGCGGGTGGCCTCGCTGACGGTGAGGTCCAGCACATCGGCGATGGACAGTTGGCGCTCTTCGCGCACCACGCGCACCTCCAGCACTTCAGGCCGGAAGCGTCTGCCGTCGCAGTCAGGGCAGCGCAGGTAAACGTCAGACAAAAACTGCATCTCAACGTGCTCAAAGCCCGAGCCCGAGCACGTGGGGCAACGGCCATCACCAGCGTTGAAGCTGAAGGTGCCTGCGGTGTAACTGCGCTCGCGTGCCACAGGGGCGTCGGCGAATAATTTGCGCAAGTCGTCAAAAGCGCCCACGTAACTGGCGGGGTTGCTGCGCGCCGTTTTGCCGATGGGGGACTGGTCAACAAACACCACGTCGCTGAGGCGATCCATGCCGAGTAGGCGCTCGTGGGCACCCGGTTCATCCGTGGGTTTGCCAAAGTAGCGGGCCAGCGCGGGGTGCATCACGTCTTGCATCAACGTGCTCTTGCCCGAGCCCGACACGCCGGTCACACACACCAGGCGTTGCAGCGGGAATTCGACCGTCACGTTTTGCAGGTTGTGCTCGGTGGCGCCTTCCAGAATCAAGCGCGGGGTGGCGTCGGTGACAAAACGCTTGATGCCCGCGCTGACGTGCTTTCGGGCACCCAGGTAGGCGCCCGTGGCGGTGTCGGCGTGCCGTGCTTGCTCGGGGGTGCCGTCAAACACGATGTTGCCGCCGCGCTCACCCGGGCCCGGCCCCATGTCGATCAAGCGATCGGCGGCCAGCATCACGGCGGGGTCGTGCTCCACCACCACCAGGGTGTTGCCGGCGTCACGCAGCCGGTGCATGGCCTGGACGATGCGGTTCATGTCACGCGGGTGCAGCCCGATGCTGGGTTCGTCCAACACAAACAAGGTGTTGACCAGCGACGTGCCCAGCGCTGTTGTCAGGTTAAGACGCTGCACCTCACCGCCCGAAAGGGTGCGGCTTTGGCGGTCGAGTGTGAGGTAACCAACGCCCACATCGCACAGGTACTTGAGGCGCACGCCGATTTCGTCTTGCAGGAGTTTGAGCGCTTCATCGGTGGCGTGATCAACCGCCACGCGGTCAAAAAACACGCGCAAGCGATCGATGGGCATGCGCATCAAATCATGAAGACACAGGCCCGGCAAGGCCTCCAGCTGCGTGCGCGACCAAGCGGCACCCATGGGCATGAACCGCTTGTCGGCAGGCAACAGATCGGTGCACGATTCGGAACCCAAACGCCAAAGCAGGGCTTCGGTTTTGAGGCGCGCGCCGCTGCAGACACCACAGGTGCGGTAACTGCGGTACTTGGACAGCAGCACCCGGATGTGCATCTTGTAGGCTTTGCTTTCCAGGTACTCAAAGAAGCGGTTGACGCCGTACCACTGCTTGTTCCAACTGCCCTTCCATTGCGGGTCGCCCCCCACCACCCACGCGCGTTGATCGTCTGACAGTTGGCTCCAGGCCGTGTCGCGCGGGATGCCCGCAGCACCGGCGTATCGCATCAAATCGGCTTGGCACGATGCCCAGGCTGGCGTTTGCATGGGTTTGATGGCACCGGCGCGCAGCGTTTTGCGAGGGTCGGGAATCACCAGCCCCAAATCGACGCCGATCACACGGCCAAAACCACGGCATGTTTCACACGCACCGTGCGCCGAGTTGAACGAGAACAATGACGGCGTTGGTGCGTCGTAGTGCAGGTCACTCTCAGGGCAATGCAGGTGGGTGGAGTAACGCCACACCGGCGGCGACAGCGCTGAAGCTGCGGGCATCGGGGTTGCGTCGGCTTCGCTCACCACGTGGGCATCCACGCGGCCGCCCCCGCGCTTGATGGCCAACTCGATGGCCTCTTGCAAACGGGCGGGCTCCACCGTGCCTGCGCGGAAGCGGTCGGCCACCACGTCCAACCACTTCACTTGCACCTTGGCGTCGCCACGGCTTGGCGCCACGCGTTCGGCTTGCACGCGCGTGAATCCACTGGCCGCCAGCCACTGCGCTTGCTGCTCGGCCGAGGTGTCAGCCGGCAGCTCGACGGGGAAGGTGATGGCAAGGCGCGGGTCGCCCGCAGCGGCAGCACGACTCAAAAGAGACGCGGCTATGGACGCAGGTGTATCCAGACGTACCGGCAACGCGGTTTTCAGATCAAACAATTGAGTGGCGCGCGCAAACAGCAGCTTGAAATGGTCGTTGAGCTCGGTCATCGTGCCCACGGTGGAGCGTGACGTGCGAACCGGGTTGGTTTGGTCGATGGCAATGGCCGGTGGCACCCCATCGACCCGGTCCACCGCCGGGCGATCCATGCGATCCAAAAACTGGCGCGCGTAGGCCGAAAACGTCTCGACGTACCGCCGTTGTCCCTCGGCATACAGGGTGTCAAACACCAAACTGGACTTGCCCGAACCACTGGGGCCCGTCACCACGGTTAACTCGCCTGTGGCGATGTCGAGATCAAGGCCTTTCAGGTTGTGCTGCCGTGCACCCCGGATGCGAATCAAACCTTGGGGATTGGGGGGTTTAGGCATGCGTCGCGTTGGGCAAAGGCCGATATTCTAGGGAATGCTTAGAACTTGGATTCATTTGCGAACAACTGCACGAAACGGTAAGGGCTTGCCGACTAAACTCCCGTTTCGCGCCCGTTGTCTCGCGTTTGCGAGCGCCAGCGGTTCGTTTGGTCCTTGCCCTAACCCGTCGAGCAGACATGCACCAACCCACTTCTTCGTCCGCAGCCTGCACATCCTCCCTTAAGCGGTTGGCGCATGCGGCTTGCCTGTTCGCCACGGTGGCGACGCTGGCCGCCTGTGGTGGCGGTGGCACCGACACGGCCACACCGCCGCCCGTGGGCGGCACGCCTTCGCCGACGCCCACACCGCCGCCCCCTCCCGCCAGCGGCAATTTCACGGTCAGTGGTCGAGCAACGTTTGCATCAGTTCCCGCTGCCGCGAATGGCGGCTTGAACTACAGCGGTACCACGTTCAAACCAGTTCGAGGCGCAACCGTGCAGTTGATCGACGGCAGCGGCAACGTGCTGGCCACCACCCAGAGCAATGCAGCAGGCGACTACAGCTTTGGGTTGGCATCGTCGCAATCGATGCGCGTGCGTGTGCGCGCCGAGCTGCTGGCCACCAACCACGATTTCAAGGTGCGCGACAACACCAGCAGCAACGCGCTCTACGTCATGGATTCGGCAGCATTCACGCCTACAAACGCAGCCACGACCATCGACGTGGCAGCTGCTTCCGGGTGGGGTGGCTCGTCGTACACAGGGCTGCGCGTGGCGGGGCCGTTTGCCATTCTTGACGTTGCTTATGCCGCGAAAGAAAAGGTGCTTGCCACGTCGCCATCAACCAACTTGCCTGCGTTGTCGTTGTACTGGAGCCCCAACAACCGCCCTGCGCAAGGTCAACTTGCCGCCGGCAACATCGGCACATCATTCTTCACCGTCAGTGGCAACGCAGCTTCACTTTACCTGCTGGGCGCTGAAAACTCCGACACCGACGAGTACGACATGCCCGTGGTGGCCCACGAAATTGGCCACTACATGCAGTACGCCGTCTCACGCGATGACAGCGAAGGCGGACAGCACAGCGGCAGCGACAAACTCGACATGCGCATTGCATTCTCCGAAGGCTGGGGCAATGCATGGGCATCGATGGTGCTCAACAATCCCATCTATCACGACTCTCGCGCAGCAGGCCAGCAAAGTGGCTTCAGCTACAGCTTGGCTACGGCACCGGCCGTTGGCGATCGCGGCTGGTTCAACGAAAACACAGTCGGCTTTTTGTTGTGGCAGTCGCACCAAGATGCTGGCATTGGCTTTGCGCCCATCTACAGCGCGCTGACCAGCCTGCGCAATTCACCTGCTTTCACATCGATTCACAACTTCACGGATCAGCTGAAGGCGGCGGCCCCCTCGGCGGCTGGCACCATCACGTCGCGGGCAGCGACGATGGGGGTGAATGGCACCGACATTTATGGCGCGGGTGAGTCCAACACGGGTGGGGTGGCACAGACCATTCCCGTCTACAAAGCGCATACAGCGGCGCTGGGTGCCACCCAGCAATACTGCGTTGTTTCGCCCAAGAACGGCGGCAACAAGCTGGGTGACTATGCCTACATCCGCTTCACCGCCAGCGGTGTGCGCACCATCACGGTGACAAGAGCAGCTGGCACCGTCGACACCACCGATCCCGACTTGTTCTTGACGCGCAGCGACGGGGGTCAGCAAACAGCCTATTCGTCGGCCACCAATCAAGAAGTGTTGACAGTCAGCTCGGCGCTGTCAGCCGGCAGCCACGTCCTTGCGTTGAATGACTTCAACATCGACGACCCGGACCAGAACTTCCCTGTCACCCAAACCACCCGCTGCTTTGATGTGAGGATTGACTGATGAAAACCATGACCAAACCCCAGGTAAAACGCTCACTGCTGGCATTGGCGTCATTGGTGTTTGTGGGTACAGGCGCCGTGCTTTGGGGCTCCAATGCCCAGGCCAAGTGCGACGACGAGGCAGCCCATGGCAAGCACGCTACCGCCAACGACAAGGCCAAGCACGACCACAAAGCCCATGGCAACAAGTCATCTCACGCTGCGCTGGGCCAAAAACCCAATGGCTCGGGTGTTTCCATGCGAGCCACCACGCCCAAGTCGTTCGCGATTGGCCAACCCACGCGCATCACGATCAACTTTGGCGCCGCCGACGGCGACGGTGCAACGGCCAAACTTCAAGCACCAGCAGGTGCCACCATCACGCGCGTTGACGGCTCGGCCATCAGCGAGATCGCCCTGGCGCGTGGCCGCGCCACCAGTGTTGACGTGTTTGTCACGGCCCAGGCCGACGGCATGCAGTACGTCGATGTCACCACGTCGCAGGCAGGCCGCTTCAGCGTGCAATCCATCGCCCTCAAAGTGGGCAGTGGCGCCTTGAACCACAAGCCCAGCGGTGCATTGATGACCACGCCATCGGGCGAAAAGATCATTTCGATGCCTGCTAAATGACGCTTCTTTATTGAGTTATGTTTGCAAGCGCATGACGCGCTTGCAACCTGCAGCGAGGCCCACTTGTCGTGGGCCTTTTTGTTTTCTGCGGCGTGTCAAACAGTCGGGATGAAAAAATGCAGTTTTGAATCCGCTTCGCTTGCCTCGCGCTTACACGGTGTGTGCCCCGGGGCGCGCCTGCTGGTTTTACCCTGCACCAAACGCCACGGCGGATGCTAAGGTTCTGTTGTTCTCCGTTCCACCGACCCGAAGAGCCCCGATGCCAGGTTCCGATCGCCCTACCAACGCCACGCGTCGCAAAACTGTCCTTCCACGTTTGGCAGCATTGATGACCATGGTGGCGCTGACGGCCTGCGGTGGTGGCGGGGGTGAAGCTCCAGCGCCAGTTGCTGGCGGTGGGGTGGTTGTAACGCCGGCACCTCCGCCCCCACCACCTGCCCCGGTGCCGCCTCCTGCGCCCACTCCTGCACCTGTTCCAGCGCCTGTTCCAGAGCCACCCACTCCGACCCCAGCTCCAGTACCTGCTCCAGTACCTCCTCCAGTGCCCGCGCCCGCGCCAGCTCCTTCGCCTGTACCTGAGCCACCCGTTCCTGCTCCTGCTCCTGCTCCTGCTCCTGCTCCTGCTCCTGCTCCTGCTCCTGCTCCTGCTCCTGCTCCTGCTCCTGCTCCTGCTCCAGCTCCAGCACCAGCACCAGTACCAGTACCAGTACCCGCGCCCGCACCGGCACCCGCACCGGCACCCGCCCCCGCCCCCGCCCCCGCACCTGTCCCCGCGCCACCACCCACCTACGTCATCAGTGGCAAAGCAACATTCGAGTCGGTGCCGTCTGCGCCCAACGGCGGGCTGAACTATGTGTCGACAACGGACAAGCCGATTCGAGGCGTGACGATCGAGCTGTTGGATGCCACAGGCAACACGTTGGCCACGACCCAAAGCGACACGCTTGGCGATTACAGCTTTACCGCAACGTCGCCGCAGACCATGAGGGTGCGCGTGCGCGCCGAGATGGTGGCGGCCAACCACGACTTCAGGGTGCGCGACAACACCAATGCCTATGCGCTCTATGTGATGGACTCGGCCCTGTTCACCCCCACGGCCAGCTCCACCACCATGAACATGCGGGCCGCGTCGGGCTGGGGCATCAACTCGTACACAGGCACCCGCGCCGCAGCGCCATTTGCTTTGCTTGATCTTGCCTATGCGGCCCAACTCAAGGTGGCAACGGTTGCCCCAACCACTGTGTTGCCGCCACTGTCAATCTTTTGGAGCCCCAACAACCGGCCGGCTCTGGGGCAATTGTCAGAAGGCAACATCGGTGCATCGTTTTTTACGTCCAACGGTTTCAGTCGCTCGATGTACATCCTGGGTGCCGAAAACACCGACACCGACGAGTACGACCAACCCGTGGTGGCGCATGAGCTTGGACACTTCATTCAAGACGCACTGTCGCGAGACGACAGCGTGGGAGGGTCCCACAGCGCAGTGGACAAGCTCGAGATGCGCCTTGCTTTTTCAGAGGGCTGGGCCACGGCTTGGGCCGCCATGGTGCTCAACAACCCCGTCTACCATGACTCCAGCGACGCGCGGCAAGCCAATGGCTTTGCTTACAGTGCTGCCAGCGCGCCGGGGGCCTCCTACCGTGGTTGGTTCAACGAGCAAACGGTCACTTACTTGCTTTGGCAAAACCACCAAGACGGCGATATTGGCTTTGCGGGCATCTATCAAGGCTTGACGGCCCTGCGCACATCGCCCGCGTTCAGCACACTGCACAATTTCAACCACCAACTGCGCGCGGCTGCGCCGATGTCCGCCAGCATCGTCACGTCCCGCGCGACGGCGGTGGGCGTGGCAGGCAGTGACCTTCATGGTGCGGGTGAGACCAACAACGGCGGGCTGGTGCCTTCGTTGCCCGTGTATGCAACGCACAATGTCGCCTTGGGTGAATCACAGCTCTATTGCGTGCACTCACCGCAGAACGGTGGCAACAAGTTGGGGGACTACGCCTACATCAAGTTCAATGCCACCGGCCCGCGCAAAATCACCGTCACCCGCGATGCATCAACAGTCGAGCAAACCGACCCCGACTTGATGCTGCTGCGAAGCGATGGGCTCAAAGAGACGGCGTATTCGGGGGTCGCAAACACCGAGGTGCTGACTGTGCGCACCGCGCTGCCCAGCGGCACCCACGTTCTGGCGCTGAACGATGACGCTGCGCCCCAACAATCGACCACGCCAGGCGAGGTGGCCACCCGGTGTTTTGCATTGCGCATCGACTGACATCAATCGCCCTGGGTCGGCGCCGAGGCCTTGGTGCGCAACTTGCCCACCAGCCCAAGCGGAAAGTGGTAAACAGAGAGGATGAACAGCACCCCCAACCACAACAGCCAGCGGTCGGGTGATAGCAGCACTGACAAAACAGGCACCGACTCCACCGCGCCACCTGCCAGCTTCAAAAGGTCTTGCAGGTAGTTCTGCGCCAAGACAAATAGCGCCGCACCAATCACCGCCCCGTGCATCGTGCCCATGCCACCGATGACGACGATCAACAAGATGTCGAGCATGATCTCAAAACTCAGGGTGGTGTCTGGACCCGTGTAGCGCAGCCAAAGGGCCAGCAACCCACCCGCCACGCAGGCAAACAAGGCCGCCAACACATTGCTCAAGGTGCGGTACACCACGGTTTGGAAGCCGATGGCTTCAGCCCGAAAGTCGTTTTCGCGGATGGCCTGCAGCACGCGCCCAAAGGGCGAATTGACGATGCGCAACAACGCCAAGAAGAGCACGCAAACCACCACGAACAGCACGTAATAAGCGAACAACTTGCCGTCGATGGTGACTCCCAAAAAGGTGTCTTCAAAAGGCTCAAAGGAAGGGCTCAGCCAAGTGGGGTTTTTGAACGTAAGGCCGTCCTCTCCCCCCGTGATCTCGGACAGTTGCGACGCCAGGGTTTGAAACGCACTGGCCACGGCCAGGGTGATCATGGCGTAAAAGATCGCTTTGACCCGCAACGAAAACAAGCCAATCACCAGCGACAACACCATCGAGAGCGCCAGCGCGCCCAGCATGCCCGCCCCCACCGCGAGCCACCCCTCGCCCAAGCGTGTGCTGGCAATGGCGACGCCATAAGCGCCAATGCCAAAAAACATGGTGTGGGCAAAGCTCACGATACCGGTGTAGCCCAGCAGCAAATCAAAGCTCGCCGCCAACAGGATGAACACCAGAACTTTGGCGGCCACACCCATGGCTTTGCTGCCCGGAAACAAAAACGGCGCCAGCGCCAAGCCCACCACCACGACAAGCAACAGCGCAGCCAACCAGCGGCTGCGCGGCATGTCGTGGGAAAGCAGGCGGTTGTACATCGGCTCAACGCTGCGTCACGGGGTACAGCCCCCGAGGCCGCCACAACAAAATGGCCACCATCAAACCGATGTTGGAAAACAGCGCCACCTTGGGCGCCAAAAAGCCGGTGTAGTTGGCCAGCAAGCCCACCAACAACGCACCGACAAAACACCCCACCGTGGACCCAAGGCCGCCAATGATGATGACGATGAACAGCAGCGTGTTGACCTGCCCGCCAATTTGGGGGTACACATTCTCTTGGTACAGCCCCCACAGCACGCCACCCAGCGCGGCCAGTGCTGAGGCCGCAACAAACACGCCCACAAAAAGGCGTTTGACCTGGTAGCCCAGGCTCTCCACCATCTCGCGGTCTTGCACCCCGGCACGCACCAACAAGCCAACCTTGGTGCGCGAAAGCACCCACGCCAACACAGCGAACACCAACAAGCCGATCACCACCGCCAGCACGCGGTACTTGGCAATGGCGGCGCTGTCACCCCCCATGGGCACGATGAACGATCCTCGCAGTGCATCGGGCAGGGGCAGCGGGATTTGCAAGGGGCCCCAGATCATCTTGATCACCTCTTCACCCACGATGGCACCACCCAGCGTGATGAGGATTTGCTTCAGGTGCTGGCCATAGACAGGACGCACGATGACGCGTTCAAACAGCCAACCAAGCAGACCGCCCACCACCATCGCGGCCACCACCGCCAGCCCAATGGCACCCAAGGCTTGCAGTACCGACCCACTTTGTGTCAGGTGGCCCAAGCGGCTCATCACCGACGTGGTAACGAAGGCGCCCGTGGCGATGAAAACACCATGGCCAAAGTTAAGCACGTCCATCAATCCAAACACCAACGTCAGCCCCGACGCGATGATGAAAATGATAAGCCCCATGGCCAGCCCCGCCACCGTGAGCGTGACCCAAGACGATGGCGACCCCACCAGCGGCAAGGCCAGCGCCATCAATGCCAGCACCAGCGCAACGGGCACCCAGTCAAAGCGGACCTTGGCCAGCGCAGCCGGTGCTGTTGGGGCGATGGCGGGCCGCGTCGTCATGCATGCGCCCCCAGCGACAAACCCAACAAGCGTTGCTGCAAGCCGCTGTCATCGGCCAGTTTTTGCATCGAACCGGCGTGCACCACACGGCCGTTGTCGACCACTGCCACGTGGTCGCCCAGCGCTTGGGCCACCATGAAATTTTGCTCCACCATCAAGACGGTGGTGCGCTCGCGCTTGAGCTCCTGAAACACCGCGATCAGGTTGTTGACGATGACGGGGGCCAAGCCCTTGCTGGGCTCGTCCACCAGCAACAAGGCCCGCGGTTCGATGAGGGCTCGCGCCACCGACAACATCTGCTTTTGCCCGCCTGACAACTTGCCTGCAGGGTGTTGCCAAAACGTTTTGAGAGCAGGAAAAAAGCCAAATATCCAATCCAGCCTTGCGGCGTCCAAGGCTGACGCCCGCGCAGCCGCACGCGCGGCCAGCACCATGTTTTCTTCCACCGTCAAATCGGCAAAGATGCCCATGTTCTCTGGCACGTACGCGATGCCAAGCTGCGCCACATCGGGCGTGGGCTTGCCTTGGATGGGCTTGCCGCGAAACTGCACGACGCCCTTCGACGCTGGCCACAAGCCCATGATGGTGCGAAGCGTGGTGGTTTTGCCCGCACCATTGCGCCCCAGCAGCATGGTCACCTCGCCCTCGGGAACGGTCAAATCGACGCCATGCAGGATGTGAAACGCCCCGATGTGCGTGTGCACGCCGTTCAGTTGCAAAATAGGGTTAGGCATGGGCAGCTCCAGGTGCGTGCGTTCACCACACCACCCAGGTAGGCCTGCTGCACGACGGGCGACGCGATCACGGCTGCTGGCTCGCCGTCGGCAACCATCTGGCCGTTGTGCAGCACCACGATGCGGTCGGCCAGTTCGCTCACCACGTCCATCTTGTGCTCCACCAGCAAAATGATGCGATCGCGCCTGGCGCGCAAGGCCCGGATCAAGTCGAGCACCACGGGCACCTCGTCGACACTCATGCCCGCCGTGGGTTCGTCAAACATGTACACCTTGGGGTCGAGCGCCATCAACATGCCCACTTCAAGCTTGCGTTGATCGCCGTGGGGCAAACTGGCGGCGATGGCGTCGGCGCGATCGGTGAGGCGCACCTGCGAAAGCAAGCTGCGTGCTTCGTCTGCCCAAGGTTTGGCGTCAAGCCACACCCGAAACAAATCGAGCGCGCCGCCCAACGCCGCGCGGCTGCGCCCCTGCTCTCGGGCTTGCACGGCAAGGCGCAAGTTTTCTTGCACCGTCAGGCGCGGAAACAGTTGGGTCAGTTGAAAGGCTCGGCCAAGACCGCGGTGCGTGCGCCGCGGGGCCGACAAAGAAGTGATGTCCTCGCCATCAAGCCGCACCCGCCCCTCGCTGGGGGTGAGCTGCCCCGAGATGAGGTTGAAGTAGGTGGTTTTACCCGCACCGTTGGGGCCAACGATGGCCGTCAACGTGCCCGGCGCAAAGCTGCACGTGACGTGATCGACCGCCACGTGCCCGCCGAAGCGGATGGTGAGGTCTTGGGTCTCAAGCAACCCTGATCAACGCTTGTTGCGGATCGGGACGTTCATCTCTGACGCTTTGATTTCGCGCACCAATTCGGGCACACCCCAGGCAAAGGCTGGGTCGACCTTGACTTTGAAGTGGTACATGCTTTGCATCGCTTGGTGGTCTTCCTTGCGGAAGGTCATGGTGCCCTTGGGGGTTTCAAAGCTCATGCCCTCCATGGCGGTGATGAGCTTGTTGGTGTTGGTGTCGCCGTTGGTCTTTTTGAGTGCTGTGACGGCTGCCATGGCAGCGGCAAAGCCACCGGCAGTGAAAAAGTCAGGGGGGCTTTTGAACTCGCTGTAATGGCGCGCCACCAAGGCTTCGTTCACCGCGTTTTTGGGAATCCCAAAGTAGTAGTAAGTGGAGCCTTCCATGCCAGGGAACTGCTTGTAAGCCGCCATGGCGGGCAAGATGTTGCCCCCGGTGGCGATTTCGATGTTGTAGCGCTTCAAGTCAAGGTCGGTGATCTTGAAGGGGTTGCCGCCACCGCCCGCCCAAATGATCCAAATGATCTTTCGACCGGGTTGGTCTTTGAGCTTGTCAATGAGGCGCTGGGCACCGGCGGTGAAGTCGGTGGTGGTGGTGGGCAGGTACTCTTCGTGCACAACCTTGGCGTTTTTGATGGACTCTTTAAACGCTTTCACGCCGTCACGGCCGAAGGCGTAGTCTTGCGCCAACGTGGCAATGCTGATGCCCGCCTTGTCAAGGGCCACCGCGTTGCTGATAGCGTCTTGTGAGCTGTTGCGGCCCGTGCGAAAGATGTATTTGTTCCACTTGTCGCCAGTGATCGAGTCGGCCACTGCCGGCTCCACGATCAAGATCTTTTTGGACTCTTCGGCCACAGGCAGCATGGCAAGTGCCACACCCGAGGAGGTGGGGCCAATCGCCAAATCAACCTTGTCGTCGTTGTACGCGGCGGACAAGAGGCTCTTGCCCAGGTCGGGTTTGCCTTGATCGTCCTTTTCGATCAAGACGATCTTCTTGCCGCCCACCATCATCGTGCCGCCCGTGGCGTACTCGAGGCCCATCTTCAAGCCCTGCGCCGTTTGCTTGCCGTAAGCCTCCAGCGGCCCGGTTTTGCTGTAAATGTGTGCGATGCGGATTTCGCCTGCGGCGGCTGCGAGCGTGGTTGCGCTGCCCAAGGCAATGGCTACTACCCCCAACCCCAAACTTGAAAATAGGCAGCGTTTCGTCATGGTGAGTAGATTCCAGTTAGCTCGGTCAAACGGTGGCACGCGATGGCACTCGGCGGCACGCGAAGCGTCTTCGTCTATTCCACTGCAATGAACCGGCGTGCAGTCCTAGCGCTAACCCGGGTAAGGTAGATTCACTTAAACACAGCGCGCCCTTGGCTGGGGCGGGTTCGCCACGCCAATGCGATGCAGGTCGAGAACGTTGGTTCGTGGATACTTTCACTGTCGAGGGCTCTTACACGTCCGGGTGTCTGCCCCTCTTTCCATCCAGCGGATCGACACCCATCATGTTTGATGAAATCAAGTCCAAAGCCCGGCGTCTCAGCCAAGATCACGCGCTGCGCACTTTGTTGACAGAGTGCCGACGCCTTCTTTCAGAGCGCGGGGAGGCGAACGGGCCCGCCATTGCCTTGAACATCGCAGCCCGCATCGACGCGTTGAGCGACGAGCAGCGTGCGCGCTTTTTTGATGCCTTGGCCAGGGACTTCAGCCCCGACCCCAAAAGGGTGCTGGCGTGCGCCGAAGCCTACGCCGCGGCACCCGGTGCACAAACGCTGATGGCGTTGACAGCCGCAACCGAGCCACCGCGTCAAGAGTTGTTCAGACGCCTCAACCGCGCCCCGGGCGGCACGGCCGCCATCGTCAGACTGAGGCGTTTGTTGCTTGAACGCTTGCCCAAGCAACCGCAACTGGGGGCCGTCGAGGCCGACCTGCTGCACCTACTTTCCAGCTGGTTCAACTCAGGTTTTCTGCAAATGCGGCGCGTCGATTGGAACTCACCCGCGCAACTGTTGGAGCAAATCATTCACCACGAGGCCGTGCACCAGATCGATGGCTGGGACGATTTGCGTCGGCGCCTGCAGCCTGACCGACGCTGTTTTGCGTTTTTCCACCCGCAGCTTCCTGACGAACCCCTGATTTTTGTGGAGGTCGCGCTCGTGCCTGAGATGGCCGGCGCGATCGCACCGTTGATTGACAAAAAGTCCACGCCGCTGGACCCAGAGCATTTCAAGGTGGCGGTTTTCTATTCGATCAGCAACTGTCAACCCGGATTGCGGGGCGTGTCACTGGGCAACTTTTTGATCAAGCGCGTGGCCAGCGAGCTCAAACGCGAGCTGCCGCAACTCAAGACCTTTTGCACGCTGTCGCCGATCCCCGGTTTCATGGCGTGGCTGGCCCAATGGCAGGGCGTTGCCGACGTGCCTGGGCTCAAGGGCGCAAGCGCCGATCGCGCTGAGGCGGCTCGGCGAGCCCTGCATCACGCCTGTCAAGGCGACTTCAGCGTCTTCAGTCAACCGGCGTCTTTGCAAAAAATGCCGAGCGCCGTGCACCACGCCCTGTGGCGCTTGGCTGCGATTTACCTTGTCTACCTGTCGCCCACTGCCCAGGGCGACCAGGTTGCGAGGTTTCACCTGGACAACGGCGCGCGCCTGGAGCGACTGAACGCCAACGCCAATCCGTCTGGCAAGGGATTGAAACAATCCTCAGGCTTGATGGTGAACTACCTATACGATTTAAACCGCATCGAGCGTTGCCATGATCGATTTGTGGACGGTCACGTTGTACATTCGCGCGCATTGTCTGCACTCATTTGAGTGCGACGATCTCACGGCAAACCAGGAGTTGAAACACACCATGAAACCCATCCGACTTGTTCGTCGTTTGTTGTTGTTGAGCGCAGCCGTGGCGGCGCAAGCAGTGCCCACAATCGGGTGGGCCCAGGCCTGGCCTGCCAAGCCCGTCACCATCGTGGTGCCGTTTCCAGCCGGCGGTGGCACCGATGCCTTTGCACGGCCCTTGTTTGCTGCGATGAGCAAAAACACGGGCAAGCAGTTCATCATCGACAACAAAGGCGGCGCAGGTGGCACGCTGGGTGCGGGCTTGGCCTCGCGGGCTGCACCCGATGGTTACACCTACTTCATGGGCGCCGTGCACCACGCCATCGCCCCCGCCATGTACCCCAAGTTGGATTACGACATCCAGAAAGACTTCGTGCCCGTGGGTTTGATTTCCAACGTGGCGCAGGTCATCGTGGTCAACCCAAGCAAGGTGGCCGCCACCACCCTGCCCGAGTTGCTGGACTTGATTCGCAAGAACCCCGGCAAATTCAACTACGGGTCGGCAGGCAATGGCACGTCTCACCACTTGGCGGGTGAGCTGTTCAAGCTGCAAACCAAAACGTTCATCACCCACATTCCGTACCGCGGCGCTGGGCCCGCCCTGTCCGACCTGATTGCGGGCCAAGTTGACATGATGTTTGACGGTTTGGGTTCGTCGGCCACGCACATCAAGAGTGGCCGCATCCGCGCCATTGCAGTGGCCGCCGACAAACCGGCGCCGGGGTTCCCGAATGTGCCAGCCGCCAAAGACGGTGGCGCGCCGCAATACAAGGTGGCCACCTGGTACGGCTTGTGGGCGCCCAAGGGCACGCCCAAAGAGGCGATTGCTGCCATGCAGGCCGAAATGAAAAAAGCCTTTGACTCCGCTGAAATCAAGTCGGCTTGGAACGGCCTGGGCACCGAAATGCCCAACGTTTGGGGTGATGACTTTGGCCGCTTCGTGGGCGATGAAATCAGCCGCTGGGCTGTGGTGGTGAAGTCCTCAGGCGCAAAATTGGAATGAGCCAGCGGCGGCTGTGAGAGTAGGGTGAACGGCGATGTACAACCCGGCGCACTTTGAAGAGAAGGACGTGGCGACCATGCACGCGCTGATGCGCGAGCACCCCCTTGCGACTTGGGTAACGATGGGGGCTGGAGGGTTGACGGCTGATCACATGCCGTTCATGGTCGATCCTTCGCGTGGCCCTTGCGGCACATTGATTTGCCATGTGGCGCGGGCCAATCCGGTGTGGAAATCGCTGGTGTCGGGCACCCCGTCGCTGGTGATTTTTCAAGGGGCCAACAGCTACATCACGCCATCTTGGTACGCCACCAAAAAAGAGCACGGCAAGGTGGTGCCCACCTGGAACTACGCCACCGTGCACGCGCATGGGGTGGCCACCGCCATCGAAGAAAAAGCCCAATTGCTGGCCTTGGTCACCCGCCTGACCAACACGCACGAGCGCTCATCAACCCAGCCCTGGCAGGTCAGCGATGCCCCCAGCGACTACATCAACACCATGCTGGGTGCCATCGTTGGTATCGAGATGCCGATCTCGACCCTGCAGGGCAAGTGGAAGGTGAGCCAGAACCAACCCAAAGCCAACCTCGCTGGCGTGCTGAGCGGGCTCGCCGCGCGCGGTGCGCCAGACGACGCTGCCATGGCCTCCATGATTCAAAACAAGGCACCGCGATCATCATGAATGGCAACCTGTTTGCCGCCCTGCGCGCCAGTTTCGGGCCAGCAGACGCGGTGGCGATTGAAACCGCTGACACCCCCGAACCGCTTTGCTACACCTGGGGTGACCTGGATCGCGCCACGGCGATGCTGGCCAACTTGCTGGCTTCACTCGACCTTGAGCCTGGTGCCAGGGTGGCTGTGCACACCGAAAAAAGCGTTGAGGGCTTAATGCTCTACCTTGCCGTGTTGCGCGCTGGGTATGTGTATTTGCCTTTGAACACGGCCTACCAAGCGGCCGAGCTGGCCTACTTCATCGGCAACGCCGAACCCGCCGTGGTGGTGTGCGCACCGAAGCACTTTGACACCATCAGCCGCATTGCCTTTGCGCATGGTGCAAGCCATGTCTTTACCTTGGGTGACGATCGCACGGGCAGCTTGTTGGCGCGCGCGGCCCAACACAGCGACCAGCACACCGCCGCCGTTTGCAAGCCCGATGACTTGGCCGCCATTCTGTACACCAGTGGCACCACCGGCCGCAGCAAGGGTGCCATGTTGACGCATGGCAATTTGCTGTCCAACGCCCTCACGCTCAAGGCGCATTGGGGGTGGAAGCCCGGCGATGTGTTGATCCATGCGCTGCCCATCTTTCACGTGCATGGCCTGTTTGTGGCGTCGCACGGGGCGCTGCTCAACAGCAGCAAGATGATCTGGTTTGCCAAGTTCGACCCCAAGGCCACGCTCGCGCGAATGGCTGAAGCCACCGTCTTCATGGGGGTGCCGACGTTGTACTCGCGGTTGCTGGAAGAAAAGGGGTTGAGCGTTGAAGCGTGCGCAGGCATGCGACTGTTTGTGGCGGGTTCGGCGCCGCTGTTGCCCGAAACGTTCCACGCCTGGGAGAAGCGCACCGGCCACACCATCGTTGAGCGCTACGGCATGAGCGAAACCGTGATGCTCACCTCCAACGCTTACCACCTGAAGGACGGGCTTCGAACAGCGGGCACGGTGGGCCGCGCCTTGCCCGGCGTGGACGTGCGCGTGCGCGACGAGCACGGCAAATTGCTGGGCGCAGACGCCGTGGGTGGCGTTGAAGTGCGTGGCCCCAACGTTTTTAAAGGCTACTGGCGCATGCCCGAAAAAACGGCCGAAGAATTCACCGCCGACGGTTGGTTCAAAACCGGCGATGTCGGCCGCATCGGCGACGACGGGGTGCTGAGCATCGTGGGGCGCAGCAAAGATTTGATCATCAGTGGCGGCTTCAACGTCTACCCTGCCGAGGTCGAGTCATTCATCAATGAGATGCAAGGCGTGGCCGAAAGCGCCGTGGTGGGCGTGCCCCACAACGACTTTGGCGAAGCGGTGGTGGCGGTGGTGGTTGCCCAGGCAGGCGCTGCGCTTAACGCCGAAGCCATGATCGCGGCCCTCAAGTCGCGCATCGCCAACTTCAAGGTTCCCAAACGACTGTTTGTGGTGGCCGCTTTGCCACGCAACACCATGGGCAAGGTGCAAAAGAACCTGCTGCGTGAACAACACGGCAGCCTGTTTGCCCCGACACCTCACCCTTCAACCGCAGGAAAACCACGATGAAATTTGTCTTTGAACCCGAAGCCCGCACCGTCGTACCCGTGGCCGGCAGCGACGCATTGTTCCCGGTACGGCGCGTCTACTGCGTGGGTCGCAACTACGCGGCCCATGCGCGCGAAATGGGTTTCAGCGACCGCGAACCGCCCTTCTTTTTTTGCAAACCTGCCGATGCGATCGTCAACGTGGCACCAGGCACCACCGGCACCATAGCCTACCCTTCGCTGACACAAGATTTCCAACACGAGATCGAGCTGGTGGTGGCCATCGGCAAGGCCGGCAAAGACATTGCGATCGCGCAAGCTAACGCTCATGTGTTTGGTTATGCCGTGGGCCTGGACATGACGCGCCGCGATTTGCAGATTGCCTCGCGTGACAAGGGCCGCCCCTGGGAAACAGGCAAGGCTTTTGATCAAGGCGCCCCCATCGCCCCGCTGCATCCCGCCAGCAAAATCGGGCATCCGGTCAAGGCCGCCATTTGGGTGCAAGTGGACGGCCAAGACCGTCAGCGCAGCAACATCGACCACCTTACTTGGTCGGTGCCCGAGGTGATTGCCAATCTGTCTTGCCTGTTTGAGCTGCGACCCGGCGACTTGATCTTCACGGGCACCCCCGAAGGCGTGGGCAAGGTGACCCGTGGCCAGACCCTGCACGGCGGCATCGATGGCTTGGGCGAACTGAGCGTCAAGGTGGTTTGATGGCGCTGCAACCCAACATCATCCTCTATGGCTACAGCCTGAGTTCGGCCGCGTACCGTGCGCGCATTGCGCTCAACCTCAAGGGGCTGGCGTGGACCCATGCGGGGGTCAACCTGCGTGCCGGCGAACAAAACAGCGAAATCTACGTGGCCAAGAACCCAGGGCGCTTGGTGCCGGCGCTTTCCATCGACGGTCACTTGGTAACGCAATCGTTGGCCATCGTCGACCACTTGGACCGCGTCAAACCCGAGCCACTTTTGATTCCCGTCAGGTGGCGTGGCGCGCGACCGGGTGCTGGAGATTGCCTACGCGATTGCCGCCGACATTCACCCCCTGAACAACCTGCGGGTGCTGAAGTATTTGGTGGGGCCGCTGCAGTTAAGCGACGAGCAGAAAAACACCTGGTACGCCCACTGGATCCACGAGGGTTTCAAGACACTAGAGGCCTTGTTGCCCAACCATGACGGTTGGTGCGTGGGTGATGGCCCCACCATGGCCGATTGCTGCTTGGTGCCCCAGGTGGCCAATGCGCGCCGCATGAAGGTTGACATCAGCGCCTACCCCAAGTCGACTCGCATCGACGCGTTTGCGCGCGCGCATCCGGCCTTTGCTGCGGCCGCAGCCGACAAACAGCCCGACTACATTGCACCCTGACGTCGTGCAGCCGTCGCACGCGGCTGCGCGGCCTCAGCGGCTAGCCAGCAAGCCCTCGGCAAACTTCATCAGCTCGTCTTGCTTCCACACGCCGCCGGCCACGGTGAGCTGAGAGCAAGCCACGTTCATGCTGTAAGTCATCACCGCGCGATGGCGCGCCTCGCTGGCGCTAAAGCCCATGCCCGAGAAAATTTGTGCGATGTAGCTGGTGCGGCTGGCGTCTGATTCGTCCACCACGTGGCGTACCGCCGCGTCCCGGCGTGCCCACGCCCGGATGGCAAGCTCGATGCGGGCCATTCGTTTTGCCGATTGACCACGAAAGGGCAGCGTCAACACGTCACGCAGTTGTTCGCGCGGGTCGGCGCTGGCCCCTTCCAAGCGTGCCGTAAGGTTTTCGGTGGTTCGCTCGCGCCACGACTGCAACACGCCACGCAGCAGGTCGTCGCGGTCTTTGAAGTGCCAGTAAAAACTGCCACGCGTTACGCCCAACGCGCGCGCCACCACGTCAACGCGCACGGCGTCGATGCCGTGATCGACCAGCATGTCGGTGGCCGCGTCGATCCAGACCTGGGGCGTGAGTGAGGGGTTTTTGGTGACCATCGGCATCCCGAGCATCCACCATGCACAAGTGTATGGAAACAGGGTACAAACCCTGATTCGCCAGAATGAAATGCACCGTAGCATATTAGCTTGCCAACATACATTACTGTATGGAAAGGCCCCAGGAGACCCCTCATGTCGCGCGGCTTCTTTGACGACCCCACCCTGTTGGCGCCCCAACGCACCGTGCGCACCGACATCGGTGGCGGTGGCTTTGTGCTTCACTCACCCGACCCCCTGCAGCCTTACGCGCGCTGCGTGGGCGAGTGGCTGGACACCTGGGCCCAACAAACACCTGCTGCGCTAGCCTTTGCGGCGCGAGACAAAACCACCCCCGAGCCCACTTGGCACAAGTTGACCTGGCGCGATTTGCGGCGCTTGGTGGGCAACGTGGCCCAAGGGCTGCTTGACCTCAAACTCGACGCCAACAAGCCCATCGTGGTGTTGTCAGACAACTCGCTTGACCACCTGGTGTTGATGCTCGCGTCGATGCACATCGGCCAAGCCGTTTGCACGGTGTCCAGCGCCTACACACGGCTGGCCCAAGGCCAATACCAAAAGCTCCATGGCATTTTGCAAGCACTGGCGCCCGCGCTGGTCTACGCCATTGACGCCAAGACCTACGCTGGGGCGATGCAAAACGCGCCTGTCACCTTCCTGATGATGTTCAGTGAAGGATCCAACACGCAGCCTGGCGCCATCGACTTCAACCAACTTTTGGCAACGCCCGAAACGGCCGACGTGGCACGTGCCTTTGCCGCCGTCACACCCGACACCCACGCCAAATACCTGCTCACGTCGGGGTCTACGGGTCAGCCCAAGGTGGTGATCAACACGCAGCGCATGCTGTGTGCCAATCAACAAATGCTGGCGCAAACCTTGCGGTTTCTGACCACCACCAAACCCGTGCTGCTCGATTGGCTGCCCTGGAGCCACACCTTTGGTGGCAATCACAACGTCAACTTGGTGCTGCGTCACGGCGGCACGATGTACATCGACGAAGGCAAGCCTGTGCCGGGCGCCATCGATGCCACGCTGCGCAACCTGCAAGACGTGCAACCCACGGTGCACTTCAACGTACCCAGGGGCTACGAAATGATGCTGCCAGCGCTCGAGAGCGACCCCGCCCTGGCGGCCAAGTTTTTCAGCCGACTGCAGATGCTCTTCTATGCTGGTTCGTCCATGCCGCAATCCATTTGGGAGCGCCTCGTCCGTGTCGCCGCCCAAGCACGCCAACAACCGCTGTGGCTCACCACGTCATGGGGTTCGACCGAGACCGCCCCAGCCAACACCTTTGCCCATTGGCACCTTGACCGGGCCGGTGTCATCGGCCTGCCATTGCCAGGCGTCGAAGTGAAGTTTGTGCCCAATGGCGGCAAGCTCGAGATGCGTGTGCGTGGGCCGCATATTTTTCCGGGTTACCGCAACGCGCCCCAAGCCTCCCATGACGCCTTCGACGACGAGGGGTTTTATGGCATGGGTGACGCAGGCCACCTGATGGACGACGCCGACCCCGCCCAAGGCATTGTTTTCAACGGCCGCGTGGCCGAAGACTTCAAGCTCACCACCGGCACCTGGGTGTCGGTGGGCACGCTGCGCTTGCAGGTCATCTCGGCCTTGGCGCCATGGGTGGTTGACGCGGTGATCACTGGACACGACCGCGACCACGTCGGGCGCCCTGCTGTTTGTCAGCGACGCTGCACGCCAATTGCCGGCACCCGATTTGGCGCAAAAAATACTGGATGGGCTGCGCGCCTTGCAAAGCGCTGGCGGCGGTTCGTCGCAGGTGCCAAAACGCGCCATGGTGTTGCCCGACATGCCCAGCATGCAAGCGGGCGAAATCACCGACAAGGGCTACATCAACCAGCGTGCCGTGCTGGCAAGGCGTGCCGACGACGTGGCCTCGCTGCACGCGGCTCAACCCAGCGGCCACGTTATCGTGGTCCCTTCCCATCCAAAGAGTCAAAAGCCATGAGTGAGTCCTTTCAACCTGCACAAGGCACGCTGGCTGCACTGAGCCTTCTGCGCATCGAGGTGTCGGGGCCGGTGGTGCACCTGCGCCTCAACCGGCCGGCCAAGCGCAACGCCATCAGCGACGACTTGATCACGCAGATTCACACAGCCTTCATCAACCTGCCCACCGACACGCGCGCCGTGGTCGTCACGGGTGAAGGCGACCACTTTTGCGCCGGGCTCGACTTGTCCGAGCTGGTGGCGCGAGACATCGGCAATGCGGTGCAGCATTCGCGCATGTGGCACGCAGCCTTCGACGCCGTCCAATGGGGCCGGGTGCCTGTGATCGCCGCGCTGCATGGGGCCGTGGTGGGCGGTGGGCTAGAGCTTGCCGCGTCGTGCCACATTCGCGTGGCCGACGACAGCGCCTACTTTGGCCTGCCCGAAGGCCAACGTGGCATTTTTGTGGGCGGTGGGGGCTCGGTGCGCATCCCGCGCTTGATGGGCGTTGCCCGCATGACCGACATGATGCTGACCGGGCGCGTCTTTGACGCCGACGAAGGCCATCAAGCTGGGCTGGTGCAATACCGCGTGGCCGCAGGTCAAGCCTTCGAGAAGGCACTGGCGCTGGCGCGCAAGATTGCCAGCAACGCACCCATGTCGGCCTTCGCGGTGATGCACGCGCTGCCCCGCATTGCCGAGCAGGCACCCGGCGAAGGCCTCTTCACCGAAGCACTGATGGCGGCCGTGGCCGAAAGCACACCCGAAGCCCAAGACCGATTGCGCGCCTTCTTGGAAGGCCGTGCAGGCAAAGTAACCAAACAAGGACTGTGATGGTTAACCCCACGGCACGGCAAAACGAGCAAGGGCTTCTACAACGCGTTTGACGACGTGTGGATGCTCGACGGCCTGCGCACGCCGCAAGTGGACTACTGCGGCGCCTTGGCCGACGCCAACCCCATCGACATGGGCATCAAGGCTGCACGCTCGGTGTTGTCGCGCACGGGCCTCAGTGGCCAGGCCGTCGACTCGGTGCTGGCGGGCAACATGGCGCCAGGCGGGTTTGATCAATTTGTGCTGCCGCGCCACATCGGCCTGTACGCGGGCGTGCCGGTGGAGGTGCCTGCCTTGATGTTGCAGCGCATTTGCGGCACGGGGTTCGAGCTGTTTCGCCAAGCGGGCGAACAAATTCAGGCGGGCTGTGCAAGCTTGGCCTTGGTGGTGGGCACCGAATCCATGACGCGCAACCCGATTGCTGCGTTTGATCACCGCAGTGGTTTCCGGTTAGGTGCCCCCGTTGGCTTCAAAGACTACATGTGGGAGGCCCTTACTGACCCCATCGCCAAAGTCTCGATGATTCAAACGGCCGAAAACCTGGCCAAAAAATACGGCATCACGCGCGAAGCGGTGGACGCCTTTGCGTCTTTGTCGTTTGAGCGTGCCGTGGCGGCCCAAGCGGCTGGTTGGTTTGACGGTGAAATGGTTCCTGTGCAGTCGGAGACATTCGAGCTGGAGGGCTACCTGCCACGCGCCATCAAGCTGGCAGGCAAGGTTTCCGTGTGCGACCGCGACACGCACCCCCGCCCCACCCCGCCCGAAGTCTTGGCCAAGCTGCGCAGCGTCTATCCCGGTGGCGTGCAAACGGCGGGCAACAGTTCGGCACTGACCGACGCTGCAGCGGCCGCCCTGGTGGCCTCGGGTGACGTGGCCCGTGCCTGGGCGGGCAGCCACAAGCAAAAGCCGTTGGCGCGCGTCGTGGCTGCTGCGGTGGTGGGTGTACCGCCTGAAATCATGGGCATCGGCCCAGCGCCTGCCATTCGCTTGCTGCTGCAACGCAGCGGCTTGACGATGCACGACATTGCACGCTTCGAAGTCAACGAGGCCCAAGGCGCACAAACCCTGGCCGTGCAGCGCGAGCTCGACATGGACCCGGCCAAGCTCAACGTCAAAGGTGGTGCCATTGCGCTGGGTCACCCGTTGGCGGCCACGGGGGTTCGACTCACCATCACGGTGGCGCGTCAACTGAAAGAAATAGGCGCTCGCTATGGCATTTCTAGCGCCTGCGTGGGGGGCGGCCAAGGCATTGCCCTGTTGATCGAAAACCCCGAAGCGGCATGACGAGAAACCCATGAGCAAAGTCCACATCCACCGCGTCACCGTGCAGTTTGGCCACTGCGACCCGGCCGGCATCGTTTTTTACCCCAACTTTCAACGTTGGATGGACGAGTCGTCGCTCGGTTTCTTCATGGCTGTGGCCTGCCCCCTTGGCGCGAATACGCCAAGACCACGGGCATCGTGGGCACCCCGCTGCTCGAGATCCACACCAAGTTCTTGCGCGCCGTCACCTACGCCGAAGACATTGAAGTGCACACCAGCATCGAAGAATGGGCCGCCAAGACGTTCAGGCATCGCCACATCATCAAGCGCGACGGTGAGGTGATGTGCGAGGGCACCGAAACCCGCGCCTTTGTGCGCAAGCACCCCGACAACCCCGACCGCATTCAAGCCATTCCGATCCCTGACGGACATCAAGGCCTTGTGCTCTTGAACCGTTCGTCGCCACCGCACACGATGAAAACTCGCAGCCGCCCTTGCCACACCCCGCTACCGCGACGCTGCGGTGGGTGGTTGCGTCGGCATGCGCGTGCGCAGGCGCGCAGACGGCACCACGCTGCTTCGATCCACCGAGCCCCTGCTGCCCTACCCGCAGCGCTTCACCGACGCGCTAGAAAACTGGGCCCGCGTGGCGCCCCGCCGCACCTTGGTGGCCGAGCGTGGCGCCGACGGCGCGTGGCAAAAAATCAGCTACGCGCAGATGCTGGGGCGCGTGCGCGCCGTGGGGCAATACCTGGTGCATGCGGGGCTGTCGGTCGATCGCCCCCTGATGGTGCTGTCGGGCAACGACACCGAGCACCTCACGCTGATGCTGGCCGCGGCGTGGGTGGGGGTTCCGTGCGTGACGGTGTCCACCGCGTACTCGTTGGTGTCGCAAGACCACAGCAAGCTGCGACACATCGTCAACAACGTGACGCCCGGGTTGGTGTACGCCAGCCACCCCGCTTACGCACGCGCCATCGCGGCCACGGTAGGGCCTGACACGGCGGTGGTGCTGGGGCGCGGCGAGCTGGAAGGCCGCGCGGTGCAAACCATGCCAACCCTGTTGGCGACAGCACCAGGGCCTGCTGTGTGACGCGGCGCACGCCAAGGTCAACGCCGACACCATCTTGAAGTTCATGTTCACGTCGGGCTCCACCAAGCAGCCCAAGGGCGTGATCACGACCAACGGCATGCTGTGCGCCAACCTGCAAGCCATTCGCCAGTGCTTCGTGTTTCTGGCCGAAACGCCCCCGGTGTTGATCGATTGGCTGCCCTGGAACCACGTGTTCGGCGGCAATCACAACATTGGCATCGCGCTTTACAACGGTGGCACGCTTTGCATTGACGACGGCAACCCCACCCCGCATGGCATGGCCATCACCTTGAAGAACTTGCGCGAAATCTCGCCCACGTTCTACTTCAACGTGCCCAAGGGGCTTGAAGAAATTGCCAACGCGATGGACACCGACGCGGTGTTGCGCCACATGTTCTTCAAGCGCTGCAAGGCCATCATGTTTGCCGGTGCTGGCCTGTCGCAAGCGGTGTGGGACAAGCTCGACGCCCATGCTGAGGCGACGGTGGGAGAGCGCGTGCGCATCGTGACGGGGCTGGGCATGACCGAAGCCTCGCCTTCTTGCACCTTTGCCGTGGGCACCAACGCGAGTCTCGGGTCACATCGGATTGCCAGCGCCCGGCGTTGAAGCCAAACTGGTGCCCATGGACGACGCGCCCTCAAACAGCAGCATGCACGCTACGGGCGGCAAAACCGAAATTCGGTTTCGTGGTCCCAACATCATGCCGGGTTACTGGCGCGAGCCTGGCCCTAACCGCCCAGGCTTTTGACGCCGAAGGTTTTTACAAGACTGGCGACGCCGTGCGTTGGATCGACCCGCAACAGCCGCAACGGGGCCTGAGCTTTGACGGCCGGGTGGCTGAAGACTTCAAACTGGCCACGGGCACCTTTGTCAGCGTCGGGCCCTTGCGCGCGCGCATCATCTTGCAGGGTGACCCTTGCATTCAAGACGCTGTTATCACGGGGCTGAACCAAAACGAGGTGGGCGCCTTGCTGTTCCCTCGCATGGACGCCTGCCGCCGTTTGGCCCAGCTGGGTGCCGAGGCACCACCCTTGCAAGTACTTGGCCACCCTGCCGTTCAGCCGTTTTTCAAAGCCCTCGCCAATGACTTGGCCGCGCAGGCCACCGGCAGCGCCACCTTGGTCAGCCGCTGGCGCTTGCTCGACGTGCCTCCCGCACATCGACAAGGGCGAGGTGACCGACAAAGGCTCGATCAACCAACGTGCGGTGTTGCACCACCGCGCGGCATGCGTGCAAGCACTGTATGCCGCGCAAGCCGATGAACCGTTGCAGTTTGTGGTGCCTGCCAAGGCCTCAGTGACTCTATTTTTTTCCACCGTGATTCCTCACCCCCTGTAGGAGACTCTGAAATGATGAAAAAGCCCTTGCGTCTTACCCTGGCTGCCCTGTTGGCCACCGCGTTGGCGGCCCCGGCCGCTGCCGACGTCAACATTGGCGTCAGCTTGGCATTGACGGGCCCCGGTTCGGGTCTTGGCATTCCGATGCAAAACCAATTCAAGCTCTTCCCCAAAACCATTGCTGGCGAAAAGATCAACCTGATCATCCTCGATGACGCCACCGACCCCGGCAAAGGTGTCAACAACGCCCGCCGCTTCTTGACTGAAGACAAAGTCGACATGGTGATCGGCTCTTGCATCACGGCCGTGTCGGCCGCCATGGCACCTGTCATTGCTGAAGGCAAGACCATGCAGTTGTCGGCCGCCCCCGTGGGACTGCCACCTGGGCAAGACGCTGGATGTTCCGCCTGCCCCAAGGCTTTGCCGTGATGGCGCTACGCCATCGTTGAGCACATGAAGAAAAACGGCGTCAAAACCGTCGGCTTCTTGGGCTACACCGATGCGTACGGCGAGCTGTGGCTCAAAGAAATCACCGAGCAAGCCAAAGCCGCCGGCATCACCGTCACCGCGACTGAGCGCTTTGCGCGCACCGACACCAGCGTGACGCCGCAAGCGCTCAAGCTCAACTCGGCCAACACCGACGCCATCTTGGTGGTGGCCTCGGGCTCGGGCGCTGCCATGCCGCACAAAGCGCTGATCGAGCGCGGCTACAAGGGCAAGATTTACCAAACGCACGCTGCCGCCACGCCTGACCTGGTTCGCATCGGTGGCAAAGACGTTGAAGGCTCTTACGTCGTGTCAGGCCCTGCCGTGGTGGCCGAGCAGTTGCCCGACGCTCACCCTTCCAAGCGGGTGGCGGTTGACTTCGTCACCAAGTACGAAGCAGCCAACGGCGCCGGTTCACGCAATCAGTTTGCAGGCCACGCTTACGACGCTGCCATCGTGCTTGAAAAAGCATTGCCCATCGCACTCAAAGCCGCCAAGCCTGGCACGCCCGAGTTCCGCGCTGCGCTGCGCGACGCCTGTCGAAAGCATGGGCCGCACGGTCTTCTCGCACGGTGTGATGAACTGGAGCAAAGCCGACCATTGGGGCTACACCAACGAAACCGGCGTGCTGCTTAAAGTGGCTGACGGCAAGTTTGTGGTTGAGAAGTAATTCGCTCCCAAGCTGACTGAAAAGGGGGGGGCTTTGCGAACTGCAATGCTCCCCCTGGTATCGCTTCTCATGCCCCCTGTTTGACCGCTGCACGACCACAGACACTTCGCCACCCTGCCATGGACTTTTCAATCGCCAGCATCCTCGCCCTGGACGGCCTGACCAACGGGGCCATCTATGCCTTGATGGCGCTTGCCACGGTGCTGCTGTTTGCCGTAACGCGTGTGATCTACATCCCGCAGGGCGAATATGTGGCCTTTGGTGCGCTCACGCTGGCCATGCTGCAACTGGGCAAGGTGCCCGGCACGGTTTGGTTTTTGTTGGTGCTGGCGGCGCGGTCGCCGTGGGCGATGTGATCGACGGGGTGCGCCAACGTCGTGACATCAGCGCCATCGCCAAGCAAGTGCTGCGCACCCTGGTGGTGCCAGTGGTGGTGTCGTTGGTGGCCATTTGGGCTGCCCCGCAAAAGTTTTCGATGTTGTGGCAAGCACTGCATCACCTTGGCGCTGGTCGCGCCTTTTGGCAACCTGATCTACCGCATTGCCTACGAATCATTGGCCGACGCGTCGGTGCTGGTGCTGCTGATCGTGTCGGTGGGGGTGCACTTTGCGCTGGTGGGGTTCGGTTTGTTCTTCTTTGGGGCTGAGGGCTTTCGCAACCCCAGCTTTTGGGACGCACGTTTTACGGTTGGCGCCCTCAACATCAGTGGGCAAACCATCATCATCTTTTTGGCGTCGCTGGCACTGATCGTGATGCTGTGGCTCTACTTTGAGCGCACGCTGTCGGGCAAAGCGTTGATGGCCACGGCCGTCAATCGCACTGGCGCGCGTTTGATGGGCATCTCCTCTGCAGGTGCCGGGCGCCTGGCCTTCACCATGGCCGCTTTCATTGGCGGCCTCTCTGGTTTGTTGATCGGCCCCACCACCACCGTGTTTTATGACACTGGGTTTTTGATCGGCCTCAAAGGATTTGTGGCGGCCGTGTTTGCTGGCTTGTCAAGTTACCCCCTGGCCCTGGTCGGTGCGCTGGGCGTTGGGTTGCTGGAAAGTTTTGGCTCTTTTTGGGCCAGCGCCTTCAAAGAGGTGATCGTCTTCTCGGCCATCTTGCCCATCTTGTTGTGGCGCTCGCTGCGAGACCCCCATGGCGAGGAGCACTGACGCCATGCCCACCCTGCTCACGATGCGCCGCTGGGCTTTGCCCGCCTTTGCACTGGTGATGCTGGTGCTGCCAGCCCTGCCGGTGCCTGATTTCTGGATCACGCAAAGCAACAGCATTGGCTTGTACGCGCTGGTGGCCATGGGCCTGGTGCTGCTGACTGGCGTGGGTGGGCTCACCTCCTTTGGGCAGGCAGCCTTTGTGGGCGTGGGTGCCTACACGGCAGCCTTCTTGGCCACCAAGGTGGGCATTTCGCCGTGGCTCACGCTTTGGGTCGGGCTGGCCTTGGCGGTGGCCGCTGCGTTGCTGTTGGGTGCGCTCACGCTTCGCATGTCGGGGCACTACCTGCCGCTGGCCACCATCGCATGGGGCTTGGCGCTCAACTACACCATGGCCAACATGGAGTGGCTGGGCAAGTACGACGGCTTGCTGGGCATCCCGTCGCTGCAAGCGTTCGGGTTTGACTTGGGCACAGGGCGCGGGCTGCACGTGCTGATCTGGGCCATCGCGCTGCTGGCCGCTGTGGCCGTAACGCGGCTTCTCGACTCTCGCACGGGGCGCGCCATTCGCTCCACTCAAGAGTGGCGCCATGATGGCCGAGGCGATGGGCATCTCCACGTTTCGCTACAAGCTAACCGCCTTTGTGCTTGCTGCCGCGCTTGGCTGCCGTTTCGGGCTGGTTGTTTGCGCACTTTCAACGCTCGGTCAACCCCACACCGTTTTCCATCGGCAAAGGCATTGAGTACCTCTTCATGGCGGTGCTGGGTGGTGTCGGCCACGTGTGGGGCGCCTTTTTGGGCTCGGGCGTGGTCAAGTTCGTGGAAGACCAGTTGCAAGTGTTGCTGCCCAAACTCATCGGCACCAATGGCAATTTTGAATCGATCGTCTTTGGCATCGTGCTGGTGGTGGTGCTCAAGTACGCGCCCGACGGCCTTTGGACTTTCATTGGCAATCGCTTTCCTGCGCCCCCGCGCGCGCGCGACTGGGCTGGCGCGCCAGCGCTGCCTGCACGCGACAAACCACCTGCGGGTGAGCTGCTGCTTGCCGTCGACAAGGTACGCAAGACATTTGGTGGCCTGGTGGCCGTCAACGACGTAAGCTTTAGCATGCGCGCGGGCGAAATCGTCGGCCTGATTGGCCCCAACGGTGCGGGCAAATCCACCACCTTCAACCTCATCACGGGTGTGCTGCCGCTCACCTCGGGCAGTGTCACCTTTCGGGGCGCGTCGATCGCCGGACTGGCGTCGCGCGACATTGCACGCCGGGGCATCTCCCGCACCTTCCAACACGTTAAATTGATCCCTGACATGACGGTCCTTGAGAACGTGGCCCTGGGCGGCTACCTGCGCGGGCGCAGTGGGGTGATGCAGGCCATGCTGCGACTTGACCGCGAGGAAGAGCGTGGCCTGTTCAACGAGGCACAAAAGCAACTGGGCCGCATTGGCATGGCCGACCACCTGGACCAACTGGCAGGCAATCTCGCCCTGGGGCAACAGCGCCTGGTTGAAATTGCGCGGGCGCTGGCCACCGACCCCGCGCTGCTGCTGCTTGACGAACCCGCTGCCGGCCTGCGCCACCAAGAAAAACAAGCCTTGGGTGGTGTGTTGCGGCAACTCAAAAGCGAAGGCATGAGCTTGTTGCTGGTAGAGCACGACATGGATTTTGTGATGAGCTTGACCGACCGGATCGTGGTGATGGAGTTTGGCACCAAGTTGATGGAGGGCACACCGCAAGAGGTTCAAGCAAGCCCGCAAGTTCGGGCCGCCTACCTTGGCACGGAGCACTGACATGGCTGGCGCCCCACTGCTTGACGTGGTCGACCTGCACGCCGGCTATGGAAAGGCCGAGGTGTTGCGCGGCATCAGCATCGCGGCGCAACCCAGCGGGGTGATCACCGTGATTGGCCCCAACGGTGCGGGCAAGTCGACCCTGCTAAACGCCTTGATGGGCCTGCTGCCCATGCGTGGCACCCTGAGGCTTGGCGGCGAGGACATCAGCCGCCTAACCCTTGAAGAGCGCGTGATGCAAGGCATGGCCTTGGTGCCCGAAAAACGCGAGCTGTTTGGCACCATGAGCGTGCACGACAACCTGGTGCTGGGCGGCTGGCGGGCCCGCCAGCTGAAACTACCCAAGTGGCAACAAGGTTTGGAACAGGTGTTTACCTTGTTCCCTCGGCTGAAAGAGCGCAGCGCCCAACTGGCAGGCACCTTGTCAGGCGGCGAGCGCCAAATGCTCGCCGTGGGCCGCGCCATGATGGGACAGCCCAAATTGCTGATGCTGGACGAACCCAGCTTGGGGCTGGCGCCTTTGGTGGTGCGCGACATCTTTGCCACCATCAAGCAGTTGCGCAAGGCCGGTGTCACCATCTTGCTGGTGGAGCAAAATGCCCGTGCGGCGCTCGAAGCCGCCGACCATGGCTACGTGCTCGAGACGGGTGACTTGGTGTTGCAAGGCCCTGCAAGCGAACTGGCCCAAGACCCGCGGGTGATCGAGACCTACCTGGGTGCACAAAAGCAACCCAACGCGCGCTAGGGTTTCGGGCTGCGGTCGCCGATAGCGACTGCAACGGCGACCGCGACAACGCCCAAAAAATTCGCACCAACCGCGTGCGGCGTGCAACCCACGATGGCTTGACAGCGACTTGCCGTTGCAAGCAAAGGCGCCACGCGCCGCGACATCGCGCCGCGACATCGCGGCGCGGCAGTCTACCTACTTTTTCAATGCCCGAGCATTTCGCTTGGTGCCGCGCTTGCTCTAAAGTCATCAAGCCCTCTTTGGGCTCAATCAGGAGTTCGTCATGTTGATACCAGCTGCTTCTCGCACCCGTCGCGTCGTCGTCGGGATTGCCACCACCGCGTGGCCCCCCAACGCCAGAGGAGGTCGCGACCATGGCCGTGTTTGAACCCAAACCCAACCCCAAGACAGGGCGCATCCCGCAGTGGGGCATGGCGCTCGATATCGAGCGCTGCATCGGCTGTCATGCGTGCAGCGTCGCTTGCAAGGTAGAAAACAAGGTGCCGCTGGGCCGATTCCGTACCAAGGTTTATTACCTGGACGAAGGCAAGTTTCCCAAAGTGAAGCGGCACTTTTTGCCCACGCTTTGCATGCAGTGCGAAGACACCCCGTGCCTCAAAGCCTGCGACCGCACAGCCATCATCAAAGGTGCCGACGGCATCGTGCGCGTGGACCCCGACCGCTGTGAGCACCTGGGCTCTTGCGAAGCGGCTTGCCCTTATGGCGCCATCGGCTGCGATGACAACGACATTGCAGACAAGTGCGACTTTTGCTCCAACCGCCTGCAAGTTGGCATGGAGCCAGCGTGTGTCGAGACATGCCCGGGTGACGTGTTTCACTTTGGCGACGCCAACGACCCCCAGTCGCCGTACGCTCGCTTCGTCGCAGCCAAAGGCCCCGAGCTGAAGGTGCTCAAACCCGAAGAGAAAACCAAACCGAGGGTGCAATACCGTGGGCACCACGCGCCCATGGAGGCCAAGATTCCCAAGGGCCGTGTGCACGATCCCTACTCCTACGAGATCGAAACCTGGACCGCCCTCGACAGCCAGTTTCCGCGCGACAAACGCGTGGTCTGGATGAAACCCAAACAAGCTTAAGGGAGCCCGCGATGAACAACTCCAAACCCGCAAGTCCGGGCCGCCGCCGCATGGTCAAAGGGGGGCTCGGTGCCCTCTCCACCCTCGCCGTGGGTGAATCGATTCTCTTGACACCCACCAGCGCCAAAGCAGCCACCAAGACCAAACTGATTGGCCAGCGCAAAGCCGAACGGCGGCCCAACGGCAAAGGGCGTCTGCAAAACGACTACTCCAAAGCCAAAATTATCAAAAGCGTATGCCTCAATTGCAGCACCGTCTGTGGCATTCAAGGTTATGTGATCGATGGTCAGTTGGTGAAAGTGGGTGGCAACCCCGAAGACCCCAACAACGGAAAGAGTTTGTGTGCCAAAGGTCAAAGTGGCCCCAGCATCAACACCTACGCCGACCGGCTGCTTTATCCGCTCGAGCGTGTCGGGCCGCGCGGCAGTGGGCAGTGGCGCCGCATCACCTGGGAGGTGGCCTACGAACGCATGGCCACGCGCATTCGCAAAGCCATGGACGAGGGCAAACCAGAAGAGGTGGCCATCCACATCGGGCGCTCGCGCATCGGTGAAGAAATGGGGCGCTTTCTCAATGCCATTGGCACACCATCGCTGTTCAATCACCGCGCGCTGTGCTCGAGCAACAAGCGCGCCGCCAACTACGTGTGCCTTGGCGACACCGATTGGGAAACCCCAGACGCTGAGCACACCAAGTACATCCTCAACTTTGGCTCCAACTTCTACGAGGCTCACCAAGGCGCCATCCACGTTGCCAAACGCATGATCAAGGGCCGCTTCGACAACGGTGCCAAGCTGGTGACGTTTGACGTTCGCCTTTCCAACACGGCGGGTCGCAGTGACGAATGGTGGGCCCCCAATCCGGGCAGCGAAGGCGCCATTGCGTTGGCCATGGCACACGCCATCTTGGAAGCCGGGCAGGCCGACCGGGCTTGGTTGGACCAATGGAGCAACGTCAAAGCCGACGACCTGCAAAAGTGGCTCAAGCCGTACACCCCGGCGTGGGGCGAAAAACTCTCCGGCATTCCGGCGGCAGATATCAAGCGCATGGCGCTTGAGTTTGCAGCCGCCAAGCCGACATGCCTCGCATTTACTAACCGAGGCTCGGCTGCGCATTACAACGGCTTCAACAACGACCGGGCCGTCGTCTTGCTCAACGCCGTGGTGGGGTCCATCGGACAGAAAGGAGGCTACTGCTACGGCGAAGAACCCACCCGGGTGCCCCCTCGCGTGTTTCCGCAACCGCAACCGCGCCCACCGGCGCCCAAGGCGAAAAGTGAAATCGAGAACCCGCCGGAGTGGCCCTTGGCCAACAAGTGGCAGCGCATGAAGGTCGGCCCCATCGTCTACGACTACCTCAAGCAAGGGCGCGGCAAGCTTCAGGTGTACATCACCTACACCTTGGCTTCACCGCAAACCTGGCCCGAAGGCCGGAGCCAAGCGGTTGAGGTGCTCAAAGACGAAAAGTTGATTCCGTTTCATGTGTGCAGCGACATCGTCTACAGCGAAACTGCGCACTACGCCGACATGATCTTGCCCGATGCCAGTTACATGGAGCGCTGGGGCTTCGACACGCGCAACAACATGGCCCTGCGCGATTACGTGACGCTGCGCCAACCCATCGTGCAGCCTCCGGCCGAGTGCAAGAGCTTTGTGGACGTGATGATCGACTTGGGCAAGCGCATCTCACCCGAGACCGCCAAGTACTTCGCCTTCAAAGACCACGAAGACTGGTTGCGTCAACGTTGTGCAGGCCTGACCAAAACCCTGGGCGAAGACGGGTTTGAGTACATGAAGAAGCACGGCGTTTGGCAGGACATGAGCAAACCGCCGTACTACGCGCTTTACAACGGCCTGCTCAAGCCCGAGCAGTTGGTGAACACGCGCGTCGAAGAAGCAACACAGACCGTGCTGCAAAAAATGCCTGACGGCAAAGAGGTGGCGGTTGGCATCATGGCCGGCGGCCAGGCGCGGCGTGGGTTTGCAACGCCGTCGCGCAAGTTTCAGGTGTTCAGCCAAGACGTCGCCGACGCCGCGCGGGCCTTGAAGTTTGACGAGCCGTATGGCGCTGGCATGCCGGGCTACTTTGCCATCCCGTCGATCGAGGGCATGGGCCCGGACCACTTGCACCTGGTGACCTTTAAATGGAACGTGCACACGCAAGGCCGCACAGCGTCGCAAAAGTACCTCACCGAGATCGTTCACCACAACCCTTTGTGGATGCACCCTTCAGCCGCAGCGGCCAGGGGATTGAAAACCGGTGACTTGGTATCCATCACCACCCAACGTGGTGCTGCCCACGCCTACAAGCACGCGACAGGCAAACCAGGCGACGACGTGGGCACTGCTGTGGTTCCGGTGTACGTGACGGAAGGCATTCATCCTCGTGTGATCGCCATGTCCAACAGCTTGGGCAATGTGGTGCATGGCCGCGCTGGTAGCGGCAAACGCGGTGCGCGCGACGACTCGTTTGCAGGGTTTGACGACCGCGTGATCGGCGAAGACCAAGACTTGTCGGAAGACATGTGGTGGGGTGAAGGCCAAGGGCTTTGGTCGCGTCTGACCGGCGCTGGCAACGGCTTGGGCAGCGGCTACAACATCAATGCCATCTTGCCGATCTACCCTTCACCTTTGGTGGGCATGCAAGGTTGGTACGACAACGTGTGCACCGTGAAGCGCGCGTAATCGCACCCCAAGCCACTGCGGGCAACTCGCACCGGTGGGTTGCCCGTTTTGCATTGGGTCTTGGTGCGGTCAGTGCTGGCGCCAATGCCCGCGCGACTCGCGCCAAACACCACCTTGCTGATGCCAGCGGTGCGGCTGCCAGCCGTAGCCTTGGCGATGCCGCTCCCAGCGACCGGGTACCCAGACGTGGCGATGACCTGCCCAGCCCCAATGGCCGCCGATCCAGAAATGGCCTGGGCCGGGTGCGCCAATGTGCACATCAACTTGCGGCCCTGGGGGCGCAACGCTCACGCCGGGGCCGTAGCCACCGTAGCCGTCGTTGTAGCCGTTGTTTTGCCCGTAGTAGCGGCCCGGTGCCACCACGCAGGCACTGAGAGCCAAGGCAGCGGTGGCGACCAAGGTCATGGAAAGAACTCGGCGTCGGGTGTTGTTCATGCGGCTGTCCTCCGGAGGGGTTGATCAAGGCAAAACGCCTGAACGTGGACAGTCGATGACACGCGGTGTCGCGCTTTACACGCCTTAACGGAGGACGGGACGCTGGCGAAGTAACAACCGTTTACAACGTCACGAACGCGGCAACAGCTTCATCAAGACGGTGTACTTGTTCATCAACGCGTCACGCGTTTCGACATGCGCCGGGTTGATGGGGATGCAAGCAACCGGGCACACCTGCACACACTGTGGCTCGTCAAAGTGGCCCACGCACTCGGTGCACTTGCCAGGGTCGATGACGTAAATTTCGGGGCCCATCGAAATGGCATCGTTGGGGCATTCGGGCTCGCACACATCACAATTGATGCACTCGTCGGTGATCATCAGCGCCATGGTGCTTGCCTGCTGCCTGCTGCTGTGTCAGCCCTGCGTGGCTTTGAGCTTGCGCTTGATTTGCGCCATAACGGGCGCCGATACAAACGCCGACACGTCGCCCCCCAGGGTGGCGATCTCGCGCACGCGTGTTGAGCTGACAAACTGAAAGGCAACACTCGGCATCAAAAAAACGGTCTCGAGCGTGGCCTTGCGCGCGCGGTTCATGCCGGCGAGCTGAAACTCATAGTCAAAGTCGCTGGCGTTGCGCACGCCACGCACCACCACCGTGCCATGTTGGGCGTCCACAAACTCCACCATCAGCGCGTCAAAAGGTTTGACGTTCACGTTGCGCATCCGCGTGGTGGCTTTTTGCACCATCGCCATGCGCTCGTCCAGCGAGAACATCGTCTTCTTGTGGTGCCCAGCCGCCACACCCACCACCACATGGTCAAACATCTTGGCTGCGCGCGTGATGAGGTCTTGATGCCCCAGGGTGGGCGGGTCAAAGGTGCCGGGAAAAACTGCGGTGCTGGCCACGGGGGATTCCTAGGGGAGTTGACGATGAAGTTGCCAGTTGACGCATAGAAGCCGTGCCAACCATCAGTCTTCGCGCGCTTCGTCGTCGCGGTTTTCGCGGGCTTGGTCCAGTGTAGCGGCGACCACTGGGCCACGCTGCCACAAGTGGGCATGCACCGCCCCCGCACGCAAATGCCTGAAGGCGAGCCACCCCGGGGGCGGCAACAGGGCCTCGGGTGCTTCAACGTACATGAAGCCCTCAGGCTTGACCAGCGGCGCGGCGCGCTCGATGGCCAGTGCGTGCAGGCCTGAGCCAAACGGCGGGTCGAGCAGCACCAGGTCGAAGTGCGCGTGTGGCGCGCGGGCCATCCAGGCCATGGCGTCAGTCGTCAGCAGTTGCACGGTGGTGGCCTTGAGCTTTGCTTTGGCATCCACCAGGGGTTTGACCAAAGCGCTGTCTCGCTCCAGCAATTGCACCTGCGCTGCACCACGTGAGGCGGCTTCAAAACCCAGCACCCCCGTGCCCGCAAAAGCGTCGAGCACCTGCCATCCTGTCAGGTCTTGGCCCAGCCAGTTGAAGAGGGTCTCGCGCACGCGGTCGGGCGTGGGCCGCAGCCCTTCTCGGTCCAGCACGGCAAGCTTGCTGCGTTTCCATTGGCCCCCAATGATGCGCACTTCGTGCGCGCCACGGTGGGCCTTGGCCGCCGGTTTGATGGCTGTGGACGCGGCCGGCTTGGCGCCGGTTTTATTGGCGGACTTCAATGCCACGCGATGCCATGAGTGCCTTGCACTCGCCCACGGTGTGTTGACCGTCATGGAAGATGCTGGCTGCCAGCACGGCGCTGGCACCGCCCTTGACGATGCCGTCGACCAAATGCTCAAGCGTGCCCACGCCGCCCGACGCGATGACGGGCACGCCCACGGCGTCACTGACGGCGCGTGTCAGTGCCAAGTCGAAGCCGATGCGGGTGCCGTCTCGGTCCATGCTGGTGAGCAAAATTTCGCCGGCCCCGAAGGCGGCCATGCGTCGTGCCCAAGTCACCACGTCCAGGCCCGTGTTGTTGCGGCCGCCGTGGGTGTAGACGTCCCAGGTGGCCAAGCCCTGCGCATCGGGGCGGTCCGTACTAGAGGGGCCGCCCTGCTTGTCTGCCTCGGTCGGGCAGGCCCGCCGCTTGGCATCGATGGCCACCACAATGCACTGCGCGCCGTACTTGTCGGCGGCCTCGCGCACCACGTCGGGGTTGGCCACTGCGGCAGAATTAAAGCTAACCTTGTCAGCACCTGCATTGAGCAACCGCCGCACGTCAGCCACGGTGCGCACACCGCCGCCCACCGTGAGGGGGATGAACACTTGCGACGCCACCGCCTCGACGATGTGCAGCATGGTGTCGCGGGCGTCGCTGGTGGCGGTGATGTCCAAAAAAGTAAGCTCGTCGGCACCTTGGGCGTTGTAGCGCGCTGCAATTTCAACCGGGTCACCCGCGTCGCGAAGGCCCACGAAGTTGACGCCTTTGACAACCCGTCCACCGGTCACGTCCAGGCATGGGATGATGCGTTTGGCCAGCACGGGTCAGGCCTGCTCAGGCCAGTCGTCCGCGCGTTTTTGCGCAGCGGCAAAGTCAAGCGCGCCGTTGTAAATGGACTTGCCGCAGATGACGCCCTCGATGCCTTCTTGCTCAACCCCGCAGAGCCTTTCGATGTCGGCCATGCCCGACAAACCACCTGACGCAATGATGGGGATGGATACGGCACGCGCCAGCTCCACCGTGGCCTCGATGTTGATGCCGGTGAGCATGCCGTCGCGGCCAATGTCGGTGTAAATGACGGCTTCAACGCCGTAGTCTTCAAATTTCTTGGCCAGGTCAGCCACTTCGTGCCCGGTGAGCTTGCTCCAGCCATCGGTGGCTACCTTGCCGGCCTTGGCGTCCAGGCCCACGATGATGTGGCCACCGAAAGCGCTGCAGGCATCGCGCAAAAAACCAGGGTTCTTGACAGCAGCGGTGCCGATGATGACGTAAGACAGACCGTTGTCCAGGTAACGCTCGATGGTGTCTAGGTCACGCAGGCCACCGCCCAACTGCACGGGGATCTCGTCACCCACTTCTTTGAGGATCGCCTTGACCACCGCTTCGTTGACGGGTTTGCCCGCAAAAGCGCCGTTCAAGTCCACCAGGTGCAGGCGCCGCGCGCCTGCGTCCAACCAACGCCGCGCCATCGCGGCGGGGTCGTCACCGTAGGTGGTGGAAACATTCATGTCGCCTTGTTCGAGGCGAACGCAGCGACCGTCTTTCAGGTCAATGGCAGGAATCAGCAGCATGGCGCAGCAGGGTATAAAAAACGGGCAGGCAAGTTGGTTGCAAGGGCCTCAGGGGGACCAATCTAGAAAATTGCGGTAGAGGGCCAGGCCCTGGGCAGCGCTCTTTTCAGGGTGAAACTGCGTGGCAAAAATGTTATCCCGAGCCAGCACGCTGGTAAAGGGTACGCCGTACTCGGTCGTGGCGGCGCCGTCACGCTCTTGGGACGGCAAAGCATAAAAACTGTGCACAAAGTAGAAGTGGCTGCCGTCTTCAACGCCTTGCCACATCGGGTGGTTGGCCGTGCGGTGCACCCGGTTCCAACCCATTTGGGGCACTTTGTAGCTGCAACCGTCGCGGTCTCGCAGGGTTTGCAGGTCAAAACGCTTGCAGAGGCCGGGGATGATGCCCAGCGCTGGGGTGTCTTGCTCTTCGCTGTGGTCCAGCAGCATTTGCATGCCCACACAAACGCCCAGCAGGGGCTTGCACGCCGCCGCCTCCCGCACGGCTGCCTCAAGCCCCGAGGCCCTGAGCTCACCCATGCAGTCGCGCATCGCGCCCTGCCCCGGCAAAATGATGCGGTCGGCGCTGCGCACCTCGTCGGGCTTGCTCGTCACGACGACGCGCACCGCTTGCCCCTGCGCCACATGCATCGCCGCCTGCGACACTGAGCGCAGGTTGCCCATGCCGTAGTCCACCACCGCCACCGTGCGCATAAGAGCCTACAAGGTGCCTTTGGTGGAAGGGATCACACCGATTGAACGGGCGTCGATGGCCAACCCCATGCGCAACGCACGGCCAAAGGCTTTGAAGACGGTTTCGGCCTGGTGGTGCGCGTTGTCGCCAAACAGGTTGTCGATATGCAGCGACACCAAGGCATGGTTGCTGAAGCCCTGAAAAAACTCGTAGGTGAGCTGCGTATCAAAGCCCCCCACCATGCCACTCTTGAAGGGCACGCGCATGTGCAGGCCCGGGCGGCCCGAAAAATCAACCACGACACGCGACAAGGCCTCGTCAAGCGGCACGTAAGCATGGCCGTAGCGGGTCAAACCCTTTTTGTCACCCACCGCCTGGGCTACCGCTTGGCCCAGCGTGATGCCCACGTCTTCCACCGTGTGGTGGCCGTCGATGTGCAGGTCACCCTTGGCTTCGATGTCGAGGTCGATCAAGCCATGGCGCGCCACCTGGTCAAGCATGTGGTCAAAAAATCCGATGCCCGTGTAGAGTTTGGACTGACCCGTGCCGTCCAGGTTGAGCCGGACGCTGATTTGGGTCTCTTTGGTGTCGCGCTGGACGTGCGCGGTGCGTGCTGGGGTGGTGGTCATCACAAACGGGTGGTTGGGGGGTGTCAGTCTTGTGTCAATGACGCGTGCAGGGCTTCGATCATGCGCGTGTTTTCGGTGGCGGAGCCCACGGTGATGCGCAAACAGTTGGCCAGCAGCGGGTGCAGCCCGGCAATGTGCTTCACCAACACGCCCCGAGCCTTCAGGCCCTCAAAGGTGCGCTTGGCGTCGGGCACGCGCACCAGAATCATGTTGGCCTCGCTGGGAAACACCACCACACCTGGCAACTTGCGCAGCGCCCCGTCCAGTTTTGCGCGCTCGGTGCGCAGGTCTTGCGCTTGACGCTCAAACTCGTCGGCATGGTCCAGCGCAAACAACGCGGCCTCGGCGTTGAGCGCACTGATGTTGTAAGGGGGGCTGACTTTGTCCACTTCGGCCATCACCGCCTCGTGCCCCACCAAGTAGCCCAAGCGCACGCCCGCCAAACCAAACTTGGACAGCGTGCGCATCACCAGCACGTGGTCATGTTGCGCCAGCTTGGGCATCCAGGTGCGCGACGAAAACGGCTGGTAAGCCTCGTCCATCACCACCAGGCCACCGTGCTCGCGCACCGCTTGCACCAGACGCTCCACTGTGTGCTCGTCAAACAAATTGGCGGTGGGGTTGTTGGGGTAGGCCAGGTACGTCAGGGCCGGACGCTCGCGCTGGATGGCGGCCAGCATGGCGGGCTCGTCCAGCTCAAACGTCGGCGTAAGTGGCACTCCCACAAACCCCAGCCCCCGCAAGCGTGCTGACATCTCGTACATCACAAAGCCAGGCAGCGGTGCCAAAATCTTGGCGCCAGGCACATCGCAGGCCACCGACAGCAAATCAATCAACTCGTCCGAGCCATTGCCCAAGATAACCTTGCACCCAGCGGGCACGTTGAAGTGCTTAGCAATGCGCTCGGCCACCACACCCTTGCTGAGCGGGTAGCGGTTGATTTCGACGCGGGACAGGCGCTCGCCAAACTCACGCTGCAGGGCCTCAGGCAAACGGTGCGGGTTCTCCATCGCATCGAGCTTGATGAAACCAGCGCTGGGCTGGATGGCGTACCCGGCGGCGCCTTGCACGTCACTGCGGATGGTGCGCTTGATGCGGCTTTGGAGGTCTTGGGGGCTCATGGTGCTCATGGTGCCTATCGTGCTTATGGTGCTGGTAGCGCTCATGGGGTTCGCGGTGTCAGGGGCAAGATCATTTCAAGCTCACCGTCGTCTACCCGGCCGGTGTACGTGAATCCGAGCGATGCGTAAAACGCGGCCGCGTCATCATTGCCTTGCACATGCGACAGGCCCACGGCTGTTGAGCCCTGACGACGGCCCTCGTCGATGACCCACTGGATGGTTTGGCGTCCATAACCCCGCCGCTGTTGACTCGCGTCGATCATCAGGCGCCATACCCGCAGCTGGTCCATCGGGTCTTCCAAGTCATGCTTGGCGTCAAAGAGCAGCACAAAACCCACGGCCTCGCCGTGGGCGTAGATGCCCAGCGGGCGGCCCAAGGGCTCATAAGCCGCTTGCGCCAAAGACCAGGCGTTGTTGGCCACAAACGCCTCTTGACCGGGCGCCAATTTGAGTTTCATCAGCGCCCGCAGGTCATCCTTGGCCACCTCGCGCACTTCAAAGGCTGATGTCGGCGCGTCGGGTAATGCATCGCCCAGACGCATCTCGGCGGCACGGGCATGGGCTTGCAAGCCCTCGCCTAGCGCTAACTCCACCGCGACCGCGCCCAAGGTTTGAGCGCCCTTGGCCGTCACCTCGATCAAGCTGGTGCGCTTGACAAAGTCGTACACCCCCAGGGGTGACGAAAAGCGAGCTGTACCTGCGGTTGGCAGCACGTGGTTGGGCCCGGCGCAGTAGTCGCCCAAGCTCTCGCTGCTGTAAGGGCCCAAAAAGATGGCGCCCGCGTGTTTGAGCAATGGCTGCCACTGCTGCGGGTTGGCACTGCAAACCTCCAAGTGCTCAGGCGCAAGCCGGTTGGCCAAATCACATGCCTCTTGCATCGAGCGCGTTAGCACCAAGGCACCTCGCCCTTGCAGCGAAGCCCGGATGATGTCGGCACGCTGCATGGTCGGCAGCAGGCGATTCATGGACTCCAGCACCAGGTCTAGGTAGGCGGCATCGGGTGTGAGCAAAATGCTTTGCGCCAATTCGTCGTGCTCGGCCTGGCTGAACAAATCCATCGCCACCCAATCGGGCGGTGTGGTGCCGTCGGCAATCACCAAGATTTCGCTGGGGCCGGCAATCATGTCGATGCCCACCTGCCCAAACACGTGCTTCTTGGCGCTGGCCACGTACGCATTGCCGGGGCCTGTGATTTTGTCGACGCGAGGGATGCTCTGGGTGCCATAGGCCAACGCGGCCACAGCCTGGGCCCCCCCCACGGTGAAGGCACGGTCCACGCCCGCCAAATGCGCCGCGGCCAACACCAGGTTGTTGCGTTGCCCCCCGGGCGTGGGCACCACCATCACCACCTCGCCCACCCCCGCCACGCGCGCCGGCACCACGTTCATCAGCAGCGACGACGGGTAGGCCGCCTTGCCGCCGGGCACGTACACGCCCACGCGGTCCAGGGGCGTCACCTTTTGGCCCAGCAGGTTGCCCTGGGCATCACGGTAGCTCCACGATTGGGCGCTAGCCGATCGTTGGCGCAAGTGGTAATCGCGGATGCGCGCAGCGGCCTGCTGCAACGCCTCGCGCTGGGGGCCTGTGATGGCGCCAAAGGCTTCTTTGAAATGATCTTGGGTCAGCGTCAGCGCCTGCATCGAGGCCGCATCAAGCGCATCAAATCGACGCGTGCAATCAAGCACCGCCGCATCGCCGCGCTGGCGCACGTCGGCAATGATGGTTTTAACGGACGATTCAACCGCAGCGTCGGTGTCAGCCGACCAGGTTCGCACCGCTTGCAACGCGCTTTCAAAGTCGCTCGCCGCTGTGCTTAGCCGCCGGATGCCGAGCGAGGATGTACTCATGGTTTGACAGCCGCACGCATGGCGTCGATCAAGGGGCGCAACGTCTCGCGCTTCAGCTTCAGGGCTGCTTGGTTCACCACCAGCCGCGCCGATATCGGCATGATCGATTCGACCTCCAAGAGGCGATTGGCCTTCAGGGTGCTGCCCGTGGACACCAAATCGACGATGGCGTCGGCCAGGCCTGTGAGTGGCGCCAATTCCATCGAGCCGTAGAGCTTGATCAAATCAACGTGCACCCCTTTGTTGGCAAAATGGTCGCGCGCCAGCTGGGTGTATTTGGTGGCCACGCGAATGCGCGAGCCTTGCTGCACAGCCGCAGCGTAATCAAAGTCGGCGCGCACGGCAACGCTCAAGCGGCAGTGGGCAATGTTCAAGTCGATGGGCAGGTACAAGCCTTGGCTGCCGTGCTCCAGCAGCACATCCAGCCCCGCCACGCCCATGTCGGCCCCACCGTGTTGCACGTAGGTGGGCACGTCGCTGGCACGCACCAGCACCACCCGCACGTCGGGGCGCGAGGTGGGCAACATCAAGGCCCGCGACGATTCGTCTTGCGCAGCAATGTCAATGCCCGCTGCGCGCAGCAAGGGCAAGGTGTCGTCAAAGATGCGGCCCTTGCTCAGGGCCAAGGTGATGGTGGCGTTGTTCATGCTTTCACCCGCTGCACGTCGGCGCCCAGCGCACGCAGCTTGACTTCCATGCGGTCGTAGCCGCGGTCGAGGTGGTAGATGCGGTCGATCAGCGTTTCGCCGTCGGCCACCAAGCCCGCGATCACCAAGCTGGCCGAGGCGCGCAGGTCGGTGGCCATGACGTTGGCGCCCGAAAGCTTTTCAACGCCCTGAATCATCGCGTTGTGGCCGTCCACCTCGATGCGGGCGCCCAGGCGCACCATCTCGTTGACGTGCATGAAGCGGTTCTCAAAAATGGTTTCGGTCACCAGTGAGGCGCCATCGGCCACGCTGTTGAGCGCCATGAACTGCGCCTGCATGTCGGTTGGAAACGCCGGGTACTCACTGGTGCGCAGGTTGACCGGTTTGGTGCGTTGGTGGCAGGCCACGCGAATGGTGCTGCCCCGCACCTCTACCGTCACGCCAGCGTCGCGCAGCTTTTCAATCACCACGTCCAGATGCCCGGCATGGGTGTTCTTCACAAGCACGTCACCGCGCGCCGCCGCCACGGCGCACAAGAACGTGCCCGTCTCGATGCGGTCGGGGATGATGCGGTGCGGCTTGATCGGCGAGTGCAGTTTGTCGACGCCATTGATCTCGATGCGACTGGTGCCTTGGCCTTCGATCTCGGCGCCCATGGCGATGAGCATCTCGGCCAGGTCAACCACCTCGGGCTCTTGGGCTGCGTTTTCGAGCACCGTCACACCGTCAGCCAGGGCGGCGGCCATCATGAGGTTTTCAGTGCCTGTCACCGTCACCATGTCGGTGGTGATGCGCGCGCCCTTCAGGCGTTTGCAATGCGCGACGATGTCGCCATGCTCGATGGTGATCTGGGCCCCCATGGCCTGCAAGCCTTTGATGTGCTGGTCCACCGGCCGCGACCCGATGGCGCAGCCCCCCGGCAGCGACACCACGGCCTCGCCGAAGCGCGCCAGCAACGGCCCCAGCACCAGCACCGACGCACGCATCGTCTTGACGAGGTCGTACGTGGCGTGGGGTTTGGCGATGGCAGCGGCCTGCAGCGCACCTGGTTGCCCGCATCGGGGTGGGCGCTTCAGGGCTTCGACCCAGTCGGCGGTGGCGCCCATGTTGCGCAACACCTTCATGATGGTGCTCACGTCTTGCAGGCGCGGCACGTTGTCCAGCAACACGGGCTCGTCGGTCAACAGCGCAGCGCACAGCTCGGGCAGCGCCGCATTTTTTGCGCCCGCAATGGTGACCTCGCCCGCCAGGGGGCGACCACCACGAATGAGAAGTTTGTCCATGAATGAGAAGGCTCTAGGGTTTGGTTGCTAGGGCGCTGAAGCCAGGCAAGAAGCCAAGGAGCGCACTGTCCGCGCCACCCGACCACCACCCGCGCCGCGAGCGCCGGTGGTTTCAGTGGTGGTGATGCGATGCGTCGGAGGTTGCTGCGGCCTCGGGCGACACCGCCCATTCGGCGGGCGTCATCGTCTTCATCGACAGCGCGTGGATGCGCTCGCGCATTTGGTCGCCCAAAACCGCGTAAACCGCGCTGGTGCCGCTTGACGCGGCTCAGGCCTTCAAAGCCCGACGAGACGATGGTGGCAAAAAAGTGGCGGCCGTCACCATCCACCGTCAGATGCTCGCAGGGCAAGCCCCGGGCGATGTCGGACTGAATTTCTTGGGGCGTTGGCTCGGCCATGGTGCACCATTGTAGGCATGAAGCCCATCGCCAACCCAACGCGGCTTTGTGCACGACCGTGCCCAACCTGTTGTAACGTTGTGTCGGTCGGCTGCAAGACAACGGCTTGCCGGCATGGTTGCGGCTCGAATTCGAGACGCAAATCGAGGGGAAGAAACCATGCCAAAGGGATTCTGGATTGCCCGCGCCGAGGTGGCTGACGCCGAGCAATACATGCTCTATGTGAAAGCCAACGCAAAACCGTTTCGAACGTTTGGTGCCAAGTTTCTGGTACGCGGCGGGCCCTACGAGAACCCCGAAGGATCAAGCCGAACCCGCAACGTGGTGATCGAGTTCCCGTCCTATCAGGCGGCACTGGATTGTTGGAAATCCCCCGAGTACCAATCAGCGATTGCGCTCAGGGCCACTGCGGCAACTGTAGATTTGGTGATCATTGAAGGGTACGAAGGGCAGCAACCATCTTGAGCACCTGGGATCAAACGGCAAAATCCTCACGTGCGCAAAGCGCCATTCCAGACCCAAGACCACGACCTGATTTGACGCATGAAGATCGAGATCGACAACCTGACGCGCCCCGCCATACACGCCTTGCTGGTCGAGCATTTGCAGCACATGCACTCGCTGGGGCCACCCGAGAGCGTGCATGCGCTGGATCTTGACAAGCTGCGCCACCCTGACATCACGTTTTGGACCACGTGGGACGACGACCTGTTGCTGGGCTGTGGCGCGTTGAAACAACTCTCGCCACTTCATGGTGAAGTGAAGTCGATGCGCACGCCGACCGCACTGCGCGGACGCGGCGCGGGCCGAGCGCTGCTGGCGCACGTCATTGCTGAGGCCAAAACACGGCGCTACGAACGGTTGAGCCTCGAGACCGGATCGGTGGATGCCTTTTTGCCCGCGCAGCGGCTCTACGAGAGCTTTGGGTTTGAGCGCTGTGGCCCGTTTGCTGACTACAAGCTGGACGTGAACAGCGTGTTCATGACGTTGCGGCTCTGACGGCCAGCAACGTTCACTCCACCTCAACCTTCGCCGCCCGAATCACCTCGCCCCAGCGCTTGATCTCGCCGCCCAGCAACGCCTGTAGCTCGCTCGGGGTGCTGCCCTCCAAACGCACGCCCAACTTGCCAAGCCGGGCTTGCACGTCGGTTGAAGCCAGGGCTTCACGCGCGGCTCGACCCAGTTTGTCGAGCACGTCGGGGGGTGTGCCCTTGGGCGCGGCCAACGCGTTCCAGCTGGCCACGTTGTAGCGCGTTAGGCCCAACTGCTGTACCGTGGGCACCTCGGGCAAGGCCGGGTTGCGTTTGTCGGACGTGACGGCCATGGCTTTGATCACCCCCGCGCCCACATGCGGCAGCATGGGGCCGACGATTTCAAAGGCGAGGTCAATCTCACCTGCCCGCAGCGCTGTCAGCACGGCCGGGGTGCCCTTGTACGGCACCACCAGCACGTCAAGCCCCGCCACGGTCTCGAACCACTTGGCACTGAGATGTTGGGTGCTACCGGGCGCGATGGTGCCCACGGTTAGCTGGCCGGGCTTGGCTCTGGCGTGTGCCAGCACCGCTTGCAGCGACGTGAAAGGCGACGCAGCGCCCACAAACAGGCCCAAGTCAAAGTAGCCCAAGGTGGTGATGGGCACCAAGTCTTGTTGCACGTCATAAGGTAATTTTTTGAAAAGGCCCACGCTCACGGCGTTGCCGTTGCTCATCAGCAGCAGCGTGTGACCATCGGGCTTGGCGTTCGCCACGGCTTGGGTGGCCACGATGCTGCCGGCACTTGGCTTGTTGTCCACCACGACCGTTTGCCCCAGCGTCTTGCCCATGGACTCAGCCACCGCTCGCGCCGTCAGGTCGGCAATACCACCCGGGGCAAATGGAACCACGAGCGTGATGGGCCGCTCGGGAAACCGCGTTTGGCTTTGCGCCACACAGGGCACCAAGGCAACTGCGGCTGCCGCCAGCGCGGTCAAGGCTTGCCTTCGCGAGGAATGCGGTTCGTGGCGGGTTGGCATGCGGTTTGTCCTCATGGTTTTTTGGCGTTGCACGCATCTTGGCATGGGATGATTGCCAACCGCTGAGCCGCTTGGCGCCATGTCGCCGCCAGCTTGCCAGCAAGGAGACCACCATGAGGCATCGCACGGGCACCGCGTTAGCGGCTCTGACTATGACACTGGCAATAGGCACTTTGGCAGGCTGCACCTCGCCCGCAACACCACCGCCCCTGGCCATTGATGCCGCAACCGCTGAAGCGCGCTGCCGCACCCTGCCAGAGCGCTCGTCGTTGGTGGCAACGCAGCTGAACACGCGGTACGTGCCTGACGGCTCGCGGCGTGCAGGCAATGCACCCACCGGCGTGGTCTTGCCCGGGCATTGCGTGGTGACAGGCAGCATCCAGCCCCGCACAGGCATCGACGGCAAGCCCTACGCCACCGGCTTTGAGCTGAGCCTGCCCGACGCCTGGAACGGGCGCTTCCTCTACCTCGGTGGTGGCGGCAACGACGGGACGTTGCGCGACACGTCGATGCCGTCGTCCATCTCGGGTGGCACACGTTCACCGCTGGCACAAGGTTATGCCGTGGTGTCAACGGACGCCGGGCACAAGGGCACCAGCGCCACCTTCGCCTTGGACCCTCGGGCGCGTGTGGACCACGCTTTTGACTCGCATCACAAAACGGCCCTGGCCGCCAAGGCCCTGATTGCCCAGCGCTATGGCAAGCCGCCGGCCTACGCCTACTTTTCGGGTTGCTCGGGGGGCGGGCGCCAGGGGATGATGTTTTCGCAGCGGTTTCCCGAGATGTTTGACGGCATCACAGCCGGGGCGCCAGCCATGCGTGTGTCAAGCGGCGCCACCGTCGCCGCGATGTGGAACACGCACAAGCTGATGGCCATCGCCCCCACCGACGCCACCAACCAACCCATCCTTTCGCGCGCCTTCAGCCCGGCCGACTTGGGCCTGGTCGCCAAAGGCATCAATGCAGCTTGCGACGCTGCCGACGGCGTCACCGACGGCATGGTGCAAAACATTGCCGCTTGCCGCTTCGACCCCGCCGTTTTGCGCTGCCAGGGCGCAAAGAATGGCACATGCCTTTCGCCAGCGCAGACCAACGCGTTGAAAGACGTGTTTGCAGGCCCCCGCAACAGCGCAGGACGCGCGCTCTACGCAGGACAGCCGTGGGACCCCGGCGTGGCCGCCCCTGGATGGCGCCAATGGACGCTGGGGCAATCAACCACGGCCAAACCCGATTCGCGCTACGTCTTCTTGATGGTTGACGCGCTGATGCACGAGTTCTTCACACCGCCCGACCCCAGTTTTGACTACACCAAGTTCGACTTTGACAAAGACCCAGCGCGGATGGGCTGGTTCTCTTCCATCTACGACACGTACGAGGACACGCAACTGGCCCCCTACCGCAAACGCGGCGGCAAATTGTTGTTTGTCCACGGCATGGCCGACCCCATCTTCTCAGCCCAAGAAATGCTGGCCTATTACGACCAACTGGCCGCCAACAACGGTGGCGTTGAATCAACCCAGTCTTTTGCCAGGGCGTTTGTGGTGCCCGGCATGACTCACTGCGCCGGCGGGCCAGCCACCGACACCTTCGACTCCATTCAAGCCATGGTGGACTGGGTGGAAAAAGGCCAAGCCCCCGACAGCATCCCTGCACGTGCTGCGCCCAACAATGCTTGGTTTCCCAACCGCACGCGGCCACTTTGTGCCTACCCAAGTTATGCCAGGTACAAGGGGTCGGGGTCGATTGAAGAAGCTGCCAACTTTGTTTGCACGCGACCTTGACGCAACGATGCCGCTAGGCGCTTTGACACCTCCACCATGCTCGACGACATCCCCTCCTTGCGCCGCATCCTTAAGCACGTACCGCACCATCGCGGTGGTGGGCTTGTCCAACGACTGGCACCGGCCCAGCTACTTTGCCGCCAAGTACATGCAGCAGCATGGCTACCGTGTGATTCCCGTCAACCCACGCTATCCCGAGGTGTTGGGCGAGCGCTGCCATGCAAGCCTGGCGTCGATTGACGAGCCCGTGCACATCGTTGACGTGTTTCGCCGCACCGAAGACGTGATGCCCATCGCACACCAAGCCATCCAAATCGGTGCCAAGTGCCTGTGGCAACAAATTGGCGTGATGAACCACGAGGCCGACGAGTTGGTTGAAGCGGCGGGGCTTGATTCGGTCATGAACCGCTGCGTCAAGATCGAGCACGCGCGCTTGTTTGGGGGCCTGCACTGGGCGGGTGTCAACACGGGCATCGTGTCGGCCAAGCGGCCCGTCTAAGCTGCGGCCCGCCCCCACCATGAGCGACCACCCTTTCAACCCGAAACCCTGGCCATCCATGCCGGCCAGGTGCCCGACGCAGCCACTGGCGCACGCGCCCTGCCCATCTACCAGACCACCAGCTTTGTGTTTGACAGTGCCGACCATGCGGCCAGCCTGTTCAATTTGCAAACCTTTGGCAACGTGTATTCACGCCTGTCCAACCCCACGGTGGCGGCCTTTGAAGAACGCATCGCCGCGCTTGAAGGTGGGCGTGCAGCCTTGGCGTCGGCCAGCGGCATGGCGGCCGAATCGATGGCGTTGCTGACGTTGTTGACACAAGGCGATCACGTGGTGGCGGCCGGCGGCTTGTACGGCGGGTCGGTCAGCATGCTGGCGGTTAATTTGCGCAAGATGGGCATCACCACCACCTTTGTGGACGCCACCCAGCCCGAGGCTTTTGCGGCGGCCATGCGCCCCGAAACCCGCGTGGTGTTTGCCGAATCGCTGGGCAACCCCAGCTTGCAAGTGCTTGACATCGAAGCCGTGGCGTCCGTGGCGCACGCGCATGGTGTGCCCTTGATGGTTGACAACACCGTGCCTTCGCCTTTTTTGTGCAACCCGATTCGGTTGGGTGCTGACATTGTGGTGCATTCAGCCACCAAGTACCTTGCTGGGCACGGCACCACCCTGGGTGGGGTGATGGTCGAGAGTGGCAAGTTCCCCTGGGACAACGGCAAGTTTCCTGGCATGACCGAGCCTTCGCCGGGCTACCACGGCGTGAAGTTTTTTGAGACCTTTGGCGACTTTGGCTTCACCATGCGCGCGCGCATGGAAACCCTGCGCATCCACGGCGCAGCGTTGTCACCGATGAGTGCCTGGCAAATTTTGCAAGGTGTTGAAACGTTGCCGCTGCGCATGGAGCGTCATTGCAGCAACGCACTGAAAGTGGCCGAGTTCCTGCGCGCGCATCCGCGTGTGAGCTGGGTCAACTACCCGGGCCTGCGCGACCACCCCCAATACGGGTTGATGCAGAAACAAATGCGCACGGTCAACGGCAACCCCGGCGGCTCGGGCCTGCTGGCCTTCGGCGTTAAGCCGGCCGCGGTCAGCACCGACGGTGCCATGGCAGCTGGCGTCAAGTTCATCGAAGCCGCCCAGTTTCATGAGCCATCTGGCCAACATCGGCGACACGCGCACCCTGATCATCCACCCCGCCTCCACCACCCACCGCCAACTTGACGATGCGCAGCAGCGCGCGGCTGGGGTGCTGCCCGACATGGTTCGCATGTCGGTGGGCATCGAGCACATCGACGACATCCTTTGGGACATTGACCAAGCGCTGGCCCAAGCGCATGCTTGACGCGCACCGCTTGCACCGCATGCTTGACGCGCTCTCCTACTGTTCACGCTTGATGCCATGACCTCCATCTACGACCAAGACCTGCCCAAGTTGGCAGCCAACTTCACGCCGTTGTCGCCCATCAGCTTTGTCGAGCGCAGCGCCGAGGTGTTTGCTGACTTGTGCGCCGTCATCCACGGCCAGCGGCGCTACACGTGGCAACAAACCCGTGACCGGTCAGCGCGCTTGGCCAGCACCCTGCGCGCGCTGGGTGTGGGGCGCGGCGACACCGTGAGCGTGATGCTGCCCAACACGCCCGAGATGGTCGAGGCCCACTACGCCGTGCCGGCCCTGGGCGCGGTGCTCAACACGCTCAACACCCGCCTCGACGCCACGCTGCTGGCGTGGCAGATGAACCATTGTGAAGCTCGGGTGTTGATCACCGACCGTGAGTTTGCGCCCATCGTGGAAGCGGCGCTGGCAACCCTGCGCAATGTGCATGGGCGCTCCATCACCGTGATCGACGTGTATGACAGCGAATACCTGGGACCAGGCGAACGTGTCGGGCACGCTTGAGTACGAACACGGCCTGGCCACGCACCCACCGCTGGATCACCTCGATGGCCCGCAAGACGAGTGGGACGCCATTGCGGTGAGCTACACGTCAGGCACCACGGGTGACCCCAAGGGCGTGGTGACCCATCACCGCGGCGCCTACCTCAACGCCGTGTGCAACGCCACCACCTGGACGATGCCCAATTTTGTGCGTTACTTGTGGACGTTGCCCATGTTCCACTGCAACGGCTGGTGCTTTCCATGGACGGTGGCGATGCTCGGTGGCACGCACGTGTGCCTGCGCCGTGTGGATGCACCCACCATCTTGCAAGCCATGCGCGAGCACCAGGTTGACCACTACTGCGCCGCCCCCATCGTGCACAACTTGTTGATCGCGGCGCCTGCCGAGATGCGCCAAGGGTTGGCACCCAACGTGCGCGGCATGGTGGCGGGGGCGGCTCCCCCTGCGGCCATGATTGAAGGCATGGCTAGGCTTGGCATTGACATCACGCACGTGTACGGCCTGACCGAGGTGTATGGCCCGGCCTCGGTGGCGGTGAAGCGCGTCAGTTGGGCCACCCAATCGCTGGACGAGCAAACGCGGCTGAACGGCCGCCAAGGGGTGCGCTACCCCTTGCAAGAAGGCATGACGGTGCTGGACCCCGACACCCTGGCTGCCACCCCTACTGACGGACAAACGATGGGCGAGATCATGTTCAAAGGCAACATCGTGATGAAGGGTTACCTCAAAAACCCAAGCGCCACGGCCAAGGCGTTTGAGGGTGGTTGGTTTCACACCGGTGACTTGGCCGTGATCGACACCGACCGCTACGTCAAAATCAAAGACCGCAGCAAGGACATCATCATCTCGGGCGGCGAAAACATCAGCTCGCTTGAGGTGGAAGATGCTTTGTACCGCCACCCCGACGTGCTGGCCTGTGCCGTGGTGGCCAAGCCCGACGAGCGGTGGGGCGAAACACCGCTGGCGTACGTGGAGCTGAGGCCGGGTGCCACACACCACGGCTGCCGACTTGTTGGCCCATTGCAAAGCCCTGTTGGCCAGCTACAAGATGCCGCGCGACATTCGTTTTGAGGCGATCCCCAAAACATCCACCGGCAAGATACAAAAATTTGAGTTGCGTGCGCGCGCCCAAGCACGCAGCTGATCGGCACCACCCCAAGGCATCACCATGAACCCCACCACCGAGCCCCTGGTTACCAGCCACCGCGATGCACGCGGCGTGGTCACCATCACCCTCAACCGCCCCCAAGCCTTCAACGCCTTGTCGGAGGCCATGTTGCAGGCGCTGCAACAAGCGCTTGACGCGGTGGCCCAAGACACCGAAGCACGCGTGGTGGTGCTTGCCGCAGCCGGCAAAGCCTTTTGTGCCGGGCACGACCTGAAGGAGATGCGCGCCGAGCCGTCCCTGGCGTACTACCAAGCCCTGTTTGACCGCTGCACCGCCATGATGCTGAGCCTTCAGCGCCTGCCGGTGCCCGTCATTGCCAAGGTGCAAGGCATGGCCACCGCGGCCGGCTGCCAACTGGTGGCCATGTGCGACTTGGCCGTGGCTGTCGAGCGATGCGCGCTTTGCCGTCAGCGGTGTCAACTTGGGCCTGTTTTGTTCAACGCCCAGCGTGGCACTGTCGCGCAACCTGAGCCGCAAAGACGCCTTCGAGATGCTGGTCACCGGCGCCTTCATCAGCGCCCAAGAGGCGCGCGACAAAGGCCTCGTGAATCGCGTGGCCGACGCGGCAGCATTGGACGCCACGGTGGCCGAGCTGATCGACAGCATCTTGGCCAAGCCGCGTGTGGCGGTGGCGATGGGCAAGCAACTGTTTTACCGCCAACTGGAGGTGGGCATGGCCGCCGCCTACGACGACGCTGGCAACACCATGGCGTGCAACATGATGGAGGCTACCGCGTTGGAAGGGGTGCAGGCGTTTATTGAGAAGCGGGCACCAAGCTGGCCCTAGCGCCACCCATGCGCTGCCCATGCGTGCCGTCGCCCGCTCGATTTTCAGCCGCGCAGCCACCGCAAATGCGATGGCTCCAGCTGCAATCCAACGGCACTGCCCTGCACCAACCGTGCCATGCCGGCATGGTGCGTTTGGTCAACGATGATGGGCTGCGTGCCCACCATCACGTGGTAGCGGGTGAACTCGCCCAAAAATTCGCTCGAAGCCACCACGCCTTCCAGCTGCACTGTGCGCCCATCGGTCAGTGACTCAGCGTTGGCGTTGGCGATGGTGTTGTATTGGCCACCGCAAGTTGGAGTGACTGCGGGCGAAAGCTAAGCGTGACCTCGTCGCCGTCCGCCATCTCGGGGCGCTTGTGCCCTGACGTGGCTGCACCATGCGGCACCCAAAGGTCGCCCATGCCTTCCACACCCAAGCGAACGCCATCGGATTGACGCGCCAGCACGGTGCCCACCAACACGTTGGTGGTGCCAACGAAGTTGGCCACAAAGCGGTTGGCCGGGTCGTCGTACAGCTCGATGGGTGCCCCCACCTGCTGCACCACCCCTTGGTCGAGCACGGCCATGCGGTCGGCGGTGGTCATGGCTTCTTCTTGGTCGTGCGTGACAAAGATCGTGGTCAACCCCAGGCGGCGCTGCATCGCAAGCAGCTCTTGGCGCATCTGCACGCGCAACGATTTGTCCAGGTTGGACAGGGGCTCGTCAAGCAACAGCACCTGCGGCTCGATCACGATGGTGCGCGCCAGCGCCACGCGCTGCTGCTGCCCACCCGACAACTGGTTGGGCTTGCGTTGGCCCAAGGCCGAAAGGCCCACCAACTCAAGCGCCGCGCCCACCTTTTGCTTCAGGGTGGCTTTGTCAACCTTGCGCTCCACCAGCCCAAAGGCCACGTTGTCCCAAACCGTCAGGTGCGGCCACAGCGCGTAGCTCTGAAACACCATGCCGACGTTGCGGTCCCACGGCGCTTGGCCGGACACGTCCTTGCCGTCGATCAACAGTTCACCCTGCTGGTGCTTGGCAAACCCGGCGATCACACGCAACAAGGTGCTCTTGCCCGACCCCGAGGGGCCCAGCAAGGCAAAAAATTCACCCGGCGCAATGTCCAGGCTCACGTCCTTGAGCACGTCGGTGGCGCCGTACGACAGGCGCAAGTGCCGGCACTGCACACTGACTTTGTTCATGCTGCGTCTTTCTGCAGGGGTGCAAACCGGCTTTGGGTTCGCTCAACGACCAAGTGCGACAAGTACGTGCCCAGCGCCACCACAGCAATGGCCAACACCCCCAGCGCCGCGCCTGGGCCACGCCCGGCCACGCTTTGCATGTAGAGGTAAATGCCATAGCTCATGGGCGCCTGCGATTCGGCCGAGGTCAACAAGATGGTGGCGGACAGTTCCACCGCGGCCGTGATGAAACTGGTGACAAAGCCTGCCAAGATACCGCCCGCCATCAGCGGCACCAGCACGCGCCGGATGGTGCGTTGCTTGGTGGCCCCCAGGCTTTCAGCCGCCTCTTCCAGCGACACGTGCACCTGCTGCAAGGCCGCCACGCAACTGCGCAGCGCATAGGGCAACCGGCGCACGGCATACGCCAGCATGATCATCACCCATGTACCTGTCAGCAAGATGTCGGTTCCGGGCACGGTGACGCCCTTGTACAAGCGCAAATACCCAATCGCCAGCACGATGCCCGGCACCGCAAGCGACGCCGTGGCAATCCAGTCCAACCACTGACGCGCCGGCAATGACGTTCGAAAGATCAGGTAGGCAATCGTCACCCCCAGCACCACGTCCAGCCCCGCTGCCAAGCCGCAATACAACAAGGTGTTTTGAATCATGCCGCTGGAGTCTTGAAACACCGTGGCGTAGTGCTCAAGTGTGTAGGCGTCGGGCAAGGGCGAAAAGCTCCACACCTTGGCAAAGCTCAGCAACAACACCCCCAGGTGCGGCGACAACACCACCAACAGCACCACCGCGATCCAGCCGTAGGCCGCCACGGCGCCCATCGCCGACAAACGCCGTCGCTGGATACTGCCCCCGCCCTTTTGCGTGGTGGCGTAGTCCTTGCCTTGCAAGGCCTTGGCCGACAGCGCCATCGCAGCGATCGAGAACACAATCATGATGACGCTGATGACGTAACCCAACGGGTCTTCAAGCCCCACCTGCGTGATACGCAGGTACGCCTGTGGCGCCAGCATGTTGGTTTGACCCAGCACCAGGGGCGTGCCCAGGTCGTCAAACACTTTGACAAACACCAGCGAAGCCCCCGCCACAAAACCCGGCAACGCCAGCGGAAAAATGACGCGCCAGAACAAGCGCCAACCACGGCAACCCAGGTTCATGGCAGCTTCTTCCATGGCGCCATCGATGCCGCGCAGCGCCACCGTCAGGTTCATCAGGATGAAGGGGAAGTAATGGATCGACTCGACAAAAATAACCCCGTTGAGCCCCTCCATGATCGGCAGCGTGAAGCCAAGCGCGTCACTCAGCAGCAGGTTGATCGAGCCCGAACGGCCAAAGATCAACTGCATGGCCACAGCACCCACGAAGGGCGGCATGATCAAAGGCAGCACCCCCAGTGTTTGAATCAGCAGCGCGCCGCGAAACTCAAAACGCACCGTGAAGTAGGCCAGCGGCACGGCAATCAAGGCCGCGATCACCGTTGACATCGTGGCCACGTAGAGGCTGTTGATGAACGACTCTTTCATCAAACCTTGCGAGAAAAAAGCCGCGAAGTGCCCCAACGTGGGCGAGCCGTCAGCATCGACAAAGGCCGTGATGAAGACGCGTGCCACCGGCAGCACCAAGAACAGCAGCAAGAACGCGAGCACCAAGAAGCCCGCCAACCAAACGCCTGGGCGCACGTCGCCCACGCCGAGCCGGTGCCAAGCCGACGGGGGTGGCAGGGGTTGCGTGGAGAGACTCACGCCAGCACAGCGCCTGAGGTCGAGCGCGCGCTTGGCCGCTTAGCGAGCCAGTGCCAGGGCTTGCTCTGCCAGTGCCCTGGCGCGCTCGTAATTGCCTTTGGCACTGCTGTTCCAGTGGTCCTCCAGGCCCGTCACGCGCTTGTTCACGGCAGCGTCTTTTTTGTTGGCGGCAAACACCGACAAAAAGTCTTTGTCGCCCACCTTCTGGCTGTCGACCACGGGTGTGAAGGCGGCTTGGCGCGCGTCCTTCAGCAACGCAGCCGCCTTGGGGTTGGGCTTCTTGGCCATCGCAGCCTCGGCCTCGTGAATGGCCTTGGTGGCGGCCTGCAGCTCTTTGATGCGAAAGGTGATGGTCTGGTCAAACAGGGCCGACACCACGTTGTAGCGCGACTCGGACAGGTCGGAGTTGAACTGCACCTTGGCGCGTTTGGCGATCTCAAAAGGGTCGGGGTAGCCCTGCGGTGTTTTGCCCCCCATGGCGGCAGGCGGCAAGATGGGCAAGCGAGAAATCTTGGGGTCGTAAAGCAGCTGTTGGCCTTCAAGGGACACCGTGTACGCGATGAACTTCTTGGCCTCGGCCGCGTTTTTACCGCCCGTGATCAGGCCGATGTTGGCGGGTACCACCGCCGTGACATCGGGGTAAACAAACTCCACCGGAAACCCCGAGTACTTACCTGCCAAACCAAAAAAGTCGATCACCATGCCAATGCCAAACTGCCCGTTGTTGACACCGTCGGGCACGCCAAAGCTGCGTTCGGTGATGGCAGCGCAATTGCCGGCGATCTGCAGCAGCTGCGACCAACCTTTTTCCCACCCCTCGCCCTGCAGCATGGTTTCAACCGTGAGGTGCGTGGTGCCTGACCGAGAAGGTGAGCTGACGGCCACATGCCCAAAGTAGGCGGGCTTCGTCAGGTCGGCCCACTGTTTGGGTGCCGGCAATTTGTTGGCCGCCATGTAGCGGGTGTTCCACATCAACCCATAGCCCGCCAAGGCCTGACCCAGGTACAGGCCCTGCGGGTTGTTGATCGGGTAGTTGCCCACCTTTGCTGGCGCTGACTTGTTGGCCAAGTCGGCCACGTTGTCCAGCAGCTTCATGCCTGCCAGCACCTCAAAGGCATCGGGGGCCGAGGCCCAAAAAATGTCGGGGCGTTGGCCCACGGGCAGCTCACGCACGTAAGCAATACCCTGCACTGTGTTCTTGTTGAGGATCTCAACCTTGATGCTTGGGTTGGCTTTTTCGAAGGCGGTTTTGTAGGCCTGCGTCAGCTCTTTGGGGAACGACGTGACCACGGTCACCACACCTGCCATGGCGGGCGCTGCCAACAGGGTGGCAAGCAACACCGACAAGCGCAAAAGGACAGAACGAAACATTGAGGGGGTCTCCTGAGGCTCTAAGCAACACCGCAACTTAGCCGCAGCGTTGCGCTTTGCCTATTGGGGCTTGTGATGATGGGGGTCATTCACCCCCCCCCCCGCATTCAAGGACCTCAGTGCCTGATCTTGTAGCCGGTGGCCAGCAGCCGGATGGCCACGGCGCACACCACCATGGTGCTCACCCCCACCACGGCGAAACTCAGCCAAGGCGACACGTCACTGACGCCAAAAAACCCGCGACGAAAACCGTCGATCATGTAGAAGAAGGGGTTGAGGTGACTGACCGTCTGCCAAAACGCGGGCAGCGAGTGCACCGAATAAAACACCCCCGACAAAAACGTCATGGGCATGATGGCAAAGCTCTGAAACGCCGCCATCTGGTCAAACTTGTCGGCCCACAACCCAGCGATCAACCCCAGGGTGCCGAGCATGGTGGCGCCCAGAACGGCAAAAATCAAAATCCACCAAGGCTCCACAAACATCGGCTTGGCAAACCAAACGGTCACCACGTACACGCCCAAGCCCACCAACAAGCCGCGCGCCACCGAAGCCCCCACGTAGGCCACAAACCAGGCCAGTGGCGACAAGGGCGACACCAACAAAAACACCAAGTTGCCCGTGATCTTGCTTTGCACCAGCGAGCTGGCGCTGTTGGCAAAGGCGTTTTGCAGCACGCTCATCATCACCAAGCCGGGCACCAAAAAGGTGGTGTAGCCAATGCCGGGGTAGACCTCGATGCGGTCTTCCAACACGTGGCCAAAAATCATCAGGTAAAGCACCGCCGTCAACACGGGCGCCGCCACGGTCTGAAACGCCACCTTCCAAAAACGAAGGGACTCTTTGTACAGCAGCGTGCCTGCACCCTCAAGCGACCAAAGGCTGGACGCAGCGCTCATGTTGACTTGCCTTGCATGATTTCTAAAAACACGTCTTCAAGATCGGCGCGGCCAATCTCCAAGTCTTCGATGCGCACACCCGCCACGCGCAAGCGCGACAAGATGCCTTCCACCTCGGTGGCGTCGTGCGCCGTCACCTGCGCGATGCGCCCCGTGACCCGCGTTTGCCCCGCCAACTCAGGCGGCAAAGGGTCGTCGGTCTTGAACCGCAACATGGTGCTTGCGGTACCAGCCAACAGTGCCGACGTGCGATCCAACGCAACCACCTTGCCCTGCTTGAGCATGGCGATGCGTCCGCACAGCGCTTCGGCTTCTTCCAGGTAGTGCGTGGTGAGCAACACTGTGTGCCCTTCGCGGTTGAGCCGCGCGATGAACGACCACAGCGTTTGGCGCAGCTCCACATCCACCCCGGCGGTGGGCTCGTCCAGCACGATCACAGGGGGGCGATGCACCAGGGCCTGCGCCACCAGCACACGCCGCTTCATGCCCCCCGACAGCTGACGCATGTTGGCATCGGCTTTGTCGGCCAGGCCCAGGCCCGTCAAAAGCTCGTCAATCCAGGCCTCGTTGTTGCGCACCCCAAAGTAGCCACTTTGAATGCGCAGCGATTCGCGCACGCTAAAAAAGGGGTCAAACACCAACTCTTGCGGCACGATGCCCAGCGACCGCCTGGCGGCCGCGAAATCGGTGACCACGTCGTGGCCCAGCACGCGCACGCTGCCCGAGGTGGCCCGGGTCAGGCCCGCCAAGATGCTGATGAGCGTGGTTTTGCCCGCCCCATTGGGGCCGAGCAGCCCAAAGAACTCGCCACGTTCGATGGCAAAAGAAACACCGCCCAGCGCACGAACCGTGCCCCGCGCGCCGACGTAAGTTTTTTCGACGGCGTCGAAGACAACAGCTGGCATAGCCTCTGATTCTAAGGAGTTACTTGAATCACCCTGGAGGCGCCACCGCTTCCAACAAGTTCTCACCCTGCAAACCACTTGTTGCAGCGGCACCTCGCAGCGCCGAATCTCCCTCGCCAAACGGCGGGCGCTGGTGCGCAAGACACTCAAAACCTTGCGCCGACAGATCGGTTTGCAACACCTCCGGCGCTTGCCACCACGCAAAGGGTTCACCCCGCCAGCGAAGCCAAGCATCGATCATGCGGCTCGCTGGGCGAAACCCTGGGCGACCTTGAGGCCACAGCACCATGTAGCTGAAGATGATGCGCACACGTTTTGTCGAAAGGGACGGCAATTGGGTGGCCAACCAGCTTTGCACCACTGGCTGTGGCAGGTACATCAGCAGCCCTTCGAGAATCACCAGCGTGGCGAGTTGATCGCGCACCAGTTGGGGCGGCAAGCCCTCACGCGTTAAATCGCAGGCCAGCATGCGCAGGTTGTTGGGCAGTGGCACGTGATGCACAGCCATCCCACGTTGCTTGGCAGCCTGTGTGTCTGGATGATCCAACTCAAACCACTGCACGTCCGGGTGCTCGGGCGCCAGCCGCAGCGCCAGCGTGTCAAACCCCGCACCTATCACGATGACGCGTTGCACACCCTGCGTCAACGCAGCTCGACAACGAGCTTCAATCCATCGCTTGCGGTGCCAATAATGCCGCATGATGCCGCGGTGGGTGCACGCCTCTAGCAAGTGCCACAAGGGCCGAAGCCAAGGCTGCACGGCTGCCCAGCGCAAGCATTGATCAGCCATGCTGTCCGACAAAAAGACGTGGCACAACTTGGCCGCCTTTGCAGGCACCAGCGCGGCTGTGACGGCGTCGCTGGCCAACAGCAGGGTGCTGGCTGCGATGACTTTGGCGGTTGAGCTTGCGCGGCCCGCTTTCATGCCAACAAGTCGCGATGATGCACATACCAATCGCTGGTGAAAAGCGCCCCAGGGTCATGCAACTGTTTGGTCGCCAAAAAGGCTGGCATCGTGGGGTAGGCTTGCAGTACTTGCGCCTTGGTGGCATGCCGGTGGTACGTTAAAAAATAGCTTCCCCCCAGGTCCAAGGCTGCACCCATCAACCCCCTGAAAGCATCGCCCGTGCGCTGCTTGCCCTGCGGGGTGTGCACTGTTCGCAAGTTAAAGATCACGCATGCGTAATCGTCTTTGGCCCACGGCAGTGCCGTTGTGGTGTCGCGCAGAATGGAGCGTATCGTGCCGTAGATCACTTCGACACCGTGCATCAGCAGCACGTCGCGTGCACGCGCCATGAAGTTGGCAATCTGGTCACGCGGCACGTAGTGCTCGCCGATGACAAGCGTTTCTTTCACGGCTGCATTGGCGGCGGGAAGCTCCTTCGCCAAAAAATCGGCGTAGTTGGGCAAGTACGTGCTGAGCTGCATCGAGTCGGCCCAGTAGGTGTTGCCGTGGGTCCCGAGGTAGTGCTGGGCATACAGCTTGAAGGCCATCGCTTTGTCGTCGTGCGCCAAGCGCAACAATTGAAGCCATGCATCGGGCGACAAATCGGCCGAAGCCCCTTCGGGTGCAGCGCTGCTCTCGCGTGGCTCCGTGCTTGAAACCGCGCGGGGCGAAACGCCAGCCGCAGCACCAGGCGCTTCGTCAACCGGCCGGTAACACGCAAACACCCCGCGGTGCAAAAACGACGGGTCGGCTGGATCGATCACAAACTGAAAATCACCGTACACACAACCCTGCTCGACGCGCCGAAATACCGCGTTCATCGCATCCGACAAGTCCAAGACGTCAACCAGGCGAACCACACGCTGCCGCGGCGTCAAGCGCAAGGTGGCTGCGTAAACCACGCCAAAGAGCCCATAGCCCCCAACCACGTGCGCAAAAAGCTGCGCGTTTTCACGTCGGCTGCATTGAACGACATCCCCTTGGGCATCCACCAAGGTGATGTCTTCGATGTCGTCGACCAGGGGTTGCATCAACAAACCGCGTCCGTGCGCGTTGGCGGCGATCGAGCCCGCCAACGTCACCGCGTCAACACCCGTTTGTTTTTGACGAATGGCCCACAGCCCTCCCGAGGGTGCTTGCATGGTGTGCGAGGCGCTGATGATGTCGGGCCACATGGCCCCGGCCTCGATCCGCAACAGCCCTCGTTGTGCATCGGTGGCCAGGACATGGTTCAGGTGCGTGGTGTCAATGTGAGTCTGATGGCGCGCAAACTGCTGCCCACCCATGGCATGTCGCCCCCCGCCCACGCTAAGTTGCGTCCCGGTGCGCTTGGCCTCGATCACCACCGCACGCAGCGAAGCCAGATCTGTGGGTCGCACAACGCCCAAGACGGGTGTCGGGTTGAGGGCAGAGTGAACATCGTTGAGTTCTTGCAAACTTTGTCCCCTTGGGTTCATGCCCGTGGATACATTCCATCTCACACAGGGGTAGGCCCTTGTGCCAAGACGAGCGCAGCAGTGCTAGATTGTCACCCGAGCATGGCCACCCCCAAAAAACCCCGCCGCACCGCCGAACGCATCCTCGAGGTCACCCTTGAGCTGTTCAATCGATTTGGTGAGCCCAACGTCAGCACCACACTGATTTCGGCCGAGTTGAACATCAGCCCGGGCAACCTCTACTACCACTATCCCGCCAAAGACGAGCTGATCAACACCTTGTTTGATCGTTACGAGAAAGCATTGGGTGAGTTGCTGCAAGCGGCGGACAACGTGCGCAACGTCGAAGACGCATGGCTCTTTTTCCACATGTTCTTTGAGCTGATTTGGACGCACCGCTTTTTGTACCGCGACCTGAACGACTTGCTGTCCAAAAACCGACGCCTGGAAACCCACTTTCAGAGCGTGCTTAAAAACAAGCGCCAAGCCGTGCGCAAAGTGCTGGATGGCCTCAGCCGTGAAAGCGCCATGCGCATCGACAGCCGCGACGCCGAACCTGTGGCCACCGCGATGGTGGTGGTGCTGACGTATTGGCTCAGCTACGAATACGTTCGCGACCCACGCAATGCCCTCGAACCCAGCTCGGCCGGCGCTGCCCTGTCGCGTGGTGCGTACCATGTGCTGAGCCTGCTGCTGCCGTACCTCGAGGGGCCGTCGCGCGAGCATTTGCACAAGCTTGCCCTTTCCTACCAACAAGGTGCGCCTGCAAACTGATGGCTTGCCCATTGAACCTGCAAGTGATGCCTCGACTCTAAAAAACCTGGAGACCCTTTCATGGCCAAATGGACACCCTTTCCGTACGATGACGCCTACCGCATGGACGCTGCGGCCCTCAAGAAGCATTGGGGTCGGCTGCATGCGGGCGATACCGAGGCGATGCCCAAAGATGCCAAGGTGCTTGAGGCCTGGACGCTGTTTCATGCCGGTGATTTTCAAAAGGCCCATGAAGCTGGCCTGAAAAGCCGGCGATGCCGGCATCAGCGTGGCCAACAAAGCCCAGTGCATCCATGCCAACTACCTTGAAAAGAGCGAAAAGGCCAAACTGGCGATGTTTTTAGAGGCCGCCGAGCGCGCCGAGGCCCAACAGGCCAGCGACCCCAAAAACGCCAACGCCTACTACTGGCAAGCCTACGCCCTGGGCCGTTACAGCCAAGGCATCAGCATCACCAAAGCGCTATCCCAAGGCTTGGGCGGCAAGGTTAAAAGTGCCCTCGAAACAGCGATCAAGTTGGCGCCTGCGCACGCCGACGCGCACATCGCGCTGGGTGCGTTTCATGCCGAGATCATCGACAAGGTGGGCAAGCTGCTGGGTAAAACACAAGGCGCCGATGCCAGCACAGGCTTGAAGTTGTACAAAAAAGCCATCGAACTCAACCCGACCAGTGCCATTGCAATGGTCGAGTACGCCAACGGCCTGGTGATGCTCGAAGGCGATAAAAAAATGAAAGAGGCCGAAGCGCTTTACGTCAGCGCCGCCGCCTGCAAACCGATGGATGCGATGGAGCGGCTGGATGTGGAGATGGCCAAGGCCGAACTAGACGAGTAACCGGGCTTACGCCTCCCAAGGCGCCATCAACGCCAACAACAGCAGTTTGTCAAACTCAGGCGCAAAGTGCGCAATGATGGCCTCGGGGTCGGGGCACATCACGCGGTCGGTGATCAGGCCAAACTGCACGCCGCCGCCGTAGCTCAAGATGCTGACGCCCATGCCGATGTCGCCCGACTGCGGCACCCAAAACATCACCTGCTCCACCTTGCTGCCGCAAAACTTGAGCGGGTCTTTGGGGCCCGGCACGTTGGTCATCACGGCGGTGGCTTTTTTGGCGAAGATGCCCAGCAGCAGGTCTTGCACCGGCTTGATCATCAAGCCCGCCACGGCCAACACACCAAAGGCCAACAACGGCTGGTAGCTGCCTTTGAGTTGGCTCATGCGCGCATTGACGGCATAGAGACGCTTGATGGGATGTTCAACACCGATGGGCAACACCAGCGGCACCAAGCCAAACTTGTTACCCAACTGGTAGGCCTTCTCCATCGGTCGCAGGTTGACTGGCACCATGGCGCGAATTTCTTGGCCGGTGGGGTCGTCACCCTTGCTGCGCAAATACGCGCCAATGGCACCCGACACGCACGACAAAGCCACGTCGTTGATCGACACGCCCAGCGCCTTGGCCACTGTCTTGACCGCCTCCAGTGGCAAGGGCTCGCCCCATGCCACCTGCTTGCCAGGCTGGGCTTTGCCCTTGAGCCGCGTGGGTGAGTCGTCGCTCATCATCGCAAAGGCCGCCAAGTCACTCACCACCTGGGCCCCGATGCGGGTGGCCTCCACCGACCCCAAAAGCGGCGCTGGGTTGGACAGCATGTCCATGCTTTTGGCCACACCCGAACCGTACAAACCGATGGCCTTGACGGTGATGTCGCTCATGGGTTTGAGGATGGCATCGCTGAGCCAATCGGGTTCCTCTTGCGTCTCGCGCTTCTTGCGTGCAGGGGGTGGCTTGCCGCCGTCGGTGATCGACAGCATGACCGAGATCAGTGCGATGCCGTCACCAATGCAGTGATGGATGCGCGCAATCAATGCGCTGCGACCTTTTTCAAAATCTTCAACCACATGAAACTGCCACAAGGCTCGATCACGAGGGAGCGGTTGAGCCGTCAGCTCGGCCACGCGCACCTTAAGCGAATCCAATGGCGAAACACCGCGCTTCGCGGCCAAGGTTTCGGGCACCACGTGGTTGGCGATGTCAAATGCGTCGTCGTCCACCCAATTGGCGCCCAGGGTGTCTTCGGTCACTCGTTGTCGAAACCGGCGGTACTTCACCAGCGTCTCTGAAGCGCGGTCTCGTACCTGTTGCACGTTGAGTTGGGGGCTCAACATCCACACGCCCACGATCATCATCAGGTTGGCGTCGGTGTCCATGCGCAGCCACGCGGTATCGACTCGTGACATGCGTTCAACGGCGGGCATGGGGGTAACTCCTTGAAATGCGTGATGGGCGAGCCACACGATGCTGGCTAAGATCAACGGCGTCAATCATCTTTTGCCTTAGAGGACACCATGGCCGACTTGAAAGCAACCTTTGAAAAAACCGTTGCCGCGAGCAAATCGCTGCCGGAAAAGCCCGACAACATGACCTTGTTGAAGATCTATGCACTTTACAAACAGGCCACCAGCGGTGACGTGGACGGCAAGCGGCCCGGGTTCACCGACATGGTGGGGCGCGCCAAGTGGGACGCTTGGAACGAGATCAAAGGCAAGAGTGACAAAGACGCCATGCAGTCGTACGTCGATTTAATCGAGTCGCTCAAGTAAACCTGCGCTGCAGCGCCCTTCCCGCCTGACCCCAGGGAACGATGCTTGCAGCTTGGTGCGTCTGCCATTGACTAGCGTTTGCCGACTTTCTTGGCGGCGGGTTTGGGCACGACCTGTTTGGCAACCACCTTGGCCCCCTTAGACGCCAGCAAGGCATCCAAACGCTGCTCGATTTGCGTCTCGATGGTTTTGGCAAAGGCGCCCAGCAAAAAACCCAGTTTTGCTTGCAGCTCAAAGTGGTCGGCAGCCACGGTCAGCTCGCCATCCACACCCGCGCGCTTGAAGGTGACGGTGTCGCCGTCGTCACCCTCCTCCACGGTGCATTCCATGTCGAAGTCTTTTTCGACGTCTTCGGCCCATTGCCACGCGAGCTTGCGGGCCTTGACCAACCCCAGTTGGTGTTCACGGTGAATGTGGATGGTCGCCATGTCGCGTGCTTTCCGGCAGTAAGAGGTGATTTATCGGGGCATGAGGCGTGCGAGTGTCGCGCGGCGTTCGTCGGGTGACAAGTCGGCCAAACGTTTAACTTCGGCATAAAAGCGTCCAAAGTCTTGGCCTTGTTGATGAAACAGCACTTCGAAAGCCGGCACCCACTCGTTGTAACTGGCCATGATGCCCAACAGTGCATTGTTGGCACCCGCAAACCAAGTGTCGTACGCAGTGCTGCCACCCCAGCGCTCTTGCTTGAGGGTTTGGTGCGCCGCCCGCATGCGGGCCATGATCTGCAGCTTGCCCTGCTGTTTGACTTGGTCGGTGGCACTGCCTGCATACACGGCTTCAAGTTCGGTGCGATGGCGTGACACCAGGTCGCGAAACTCGGCGCGCATGGCGTCGCGTCGCGCCATCTGCACCTGGGCGCCGGGTGGTGCGTGTTGGGTCAACCATCGCGCGCCGCCCAAACGCTCCACGGCGGTGGCAAACGATTCATTGAACGTGGTGTCACCCGGTGCAAATGACACCTGGTGCGACAACTCATGAAACATCAATCGCGCCAAGTCGCCTTCGTTTAGATTGACAAAAGTGTTGAGCAGCGGGTCACCACCCAACCACTCGAGCTTGCCCAGCGTTGAGTAAGCTGGCACTGGGTACACGCTAACCTCCCATCCTTCTTTTGCCAGCTCGGTCGCCAAAGCCTGCGCGTCGGCTTCGCGGTAATAGCCGCGGTAGCCCACGCACCCCACCACCGGAAAGCACCACGATTTGAGCTTGAGCGACAGCGCGGGTGCGGCCACCACATTCCACACAGCGGCCGTGCGCCCCAGATCAGCGTAGCGGCGGTAGCTTTGGTTGTCGGGCAACTTGAGTTCACTGACGGCAAAGTCGCGCATGCGCTGGGACGTTGCCAGCCGCTGACGCAGGGGCTCGGGTGTGGTTTCGTCCTGCAGCCACTCAGACACCGGCTTGGCACTGGACATCACCGCCACGTGCCCCATGGTCGATTGCGCCAAGTAGCCCACCGTGCCACACCCTGTGGTGGTGCACACGAGCGCCATCACCACCACCCCCGTTGCCACCAAGCCCAACAATGCCATGCCCCACCTAACCATTCACCACAGCGCCAGCCATCACAGGCTTGATGTCCACCAAGCAGTCGTAGAAGGTGGCGGCGGCCCCCAGGTCGGTCAGCGCCTGGCTGGTGACTTCATTGGCGTTGGTGCCGGCAACACCCAGCTTGCGCCACCATACCCCCAGCGCATTGACCACACCGGGCCGCGCGCGAGCGCTGATGCGGGCGCGGCATTGGTAAGCACCGCGGTCGTTGAAGATGTCAACAAAACCACCATCAACAACACCCCGGGCTGCTGCGTCGGCGGCGTGAATCTCCACCAGCGGCTCACCCTCGATGCTGCGCAAGCTTTGCACGTTGACAAAGGTTGAGTTTAAAAAGTGCCGGGCGGGTGGCGAGATCATGGCCAGCGGGTACTTGGTGGCCAAGGCGGGCGAACTTTCAACACTTTCGCGATTGGGCACGTACAACGCCCCCCGCGCGTCAGCACGCCCATCGGGTGTTGCAAATTGCCCGTCAGCCATGGGCATATCGGGCAGAGGCAAGGACGCCCAGCCCCTTGCGCGAAAGGCGTCGAACGTCACCCCCAACTTGTCCCAATCGATCGCTTCGCGTGCCATGGCTTCGTCCGATTGCAAAAAGCAGTCGTCCTTGAAACCCATGCGCTGCGCCAGCTCCCTGAAGATCTGCGTGTTGGACTTGCACAAACCCAGCGGTGCAATGGCAGGCTCATTGAACATCAAGTCGGTGTGACCGTAGGCCGTGTGCACGTCCAGGTGCTCCAGCTGCGTGGTGGCGGGCAGGATGATGTCGGCGTGGTCGGCAGTGTCGGTCATGAAGTGCTCAAGCACGACCGTGAAGAGATCGTCACGTTTGAACCCCTGAACCACCTTGGTGGAATCGGGCGCCACCGCCACAGGGTTGCTGTTGTAGACCACCACCGCCTCGATCCGCGGGCCAAAGGCCGGCGAGGTATCGGCCAACAAAGCGTCGCCAATCGCGCTCATGTTGATGGTGCGCGGGTTGCGACCGGCCAGCAGATCGGGACGCTCAATTGCCTGCTTGTTCACGTAGGGCACAAACCATCCCGAGCTCGAGAGCAACAAACCGCCACCGCGTTGCTTCCAGGCCCCCAGCAGGCATGGCAGCAATGCCACCAGGCGCACCGCGTTGCCACCCCCCGCCACCCGCTGCATGCCATAGTTGAGCCGAATGCCAAGCGGCGCCGTGGTGGCCATCTCACGCGCCAGTGCCTGCACTTCGGCCTCCTGCAGGCCGCAGGTTTGCGCAGTTCGCTCAAGCGTCCAGCCCATGGCCTGCGCGTGCAACTCGTCGTAGCCGTTGACGTGCTTGTTCACGTAGTCTGTGTCCACCAAGCCCTGCGTGATCCACTCGCGCATCAGCCCCAGCGCCAGCGCGCCGTCACTGCCGGGCAGCAAGGCAACGTGTTGATGGCACTTCTCGGCCGTCTCGCTGCGACGGGGGTCGATGCAAATGATGCGAGCACCCGCGCGCTTGGCCTCTTGCGCAATCGTCCAAAAGTGCAAATTGCTGGCAATCGAGTTGCTGCCCCAGATGACGATGAGGCGGCTGGCAGCAAAGTCGAGCGTCTTCAGGCCAATTTTGCCGCCGTATGTTTTCATCAGTCCTTCCGTGCCCGCAGAGGCACAGATGGTGCGGGCCAAGCGCGAGGCGCCAAGCTGGTGCCAAAAACGCGACGCCATGCTTTCTGACTGCAACAAGCCCAGCGTGCCACCGTAGCTGTAGGGGACGATGGCCTCGGGGTTGCGGGCGGCAATGCCCTGCAGCTTGTTTGCCACCACATCCAAGGCCTGCGCCCAGGTGATGGGCGCAAACTGCCCACTGCCTTTGGGGCCCACGCGCTTGAGGGGCGTTAGCAGGCGCTCGCCGTGGTAGGTGCGCTCGGCGTAGCGTGACACTTTGGTGCACAGCACGCCACGCGTCGTGGGATGGTCTTCAGTGCCGTGGATTTTGACCACCCGACCGTCTTGCACCGTCACCTGCATGGAACAGGTGTCGGGGCAGTCGTGGGGGCAGGTGGCGTGAACCACGTGTGAGGGCGATTGGGACATGGAACGTGTGGACTGTTGGGATGCCATGCAGCACTATTGCACAAGCCACGGGTCCAAGACGACCGCGACGCACTTTGACACCCTCAGGCGCGTGCCAAATGCCGCTTGAGGGCCAAACGTCCTTAGGGCTATCCCCAGGGCGACAAGCCGATGCTGAACGGGCGTCGTAAGATGCTGACTCCTGTCTAGGCTCGAAAGCAAAGCATCATGCAATTGATCGAATCCGTGCTCGCCGACGCGCAGCAAATCAAGACCATCCGCCGCGATATCCATGCCCACCCCGAGCTGTGCTTCAAAGAAGAGCGCACCAGCGAACTGGTGGCAAAGTGCCTGACCGATTGGGGCATCCCTGTCATCCGCGGCCTGGGCAAAACCGGCGTGGTGGGAGTCGTCAAAAACGGCACATCATCGCGGGGTGTGGCACTGCGCGCCGACATGGACGCGCTGCCCATGACCGAGCACAACACGTTTGCCCATGCCAGCAAGTTTCAAGGCCGCATGCACGCGTGTGGCCACGACGGGCACACCGCGATGTTGCTGGCCGCCGCCAAGCACCTGAGCAAGCACCGCAACTTTGACGGCACCGTCTATTTGGTGTTTCAGCCGGCCGAAGAAGGCGGCGGTGGGGCTCGCGAGATGATCAAAGACGGGCTCTTCACCCAGTGCCCCGTTGAAGCGATTTTTGGCGCCCACAACTGGCCTGGCTCGCAAGTGGGCCAGGTGGGTGTGCGCAGTGGCCCCGTGATGGCGTCCAGCAACGAATTCAAAATCACCATCGTGGGCAAAGGCTCACACGCGGCGCTGCCTCACTTGGGTGTCGACCCAGTTCCCGTCGCCTGCCAAATGGTGCAGGCGTTTCAAACCATCATCACGCGCAACAAAAACCCGGCCGACACCGCCGTCATTTCGGTGACGATGATTCACACGGGTGAAGTCACCAACGTGGTGCCGGACTCGTGCGAGATTGAAGGCACGGTGCGCACCATGACGCCCGAAATGCTCGACCTGATCGAGGGCCGCATGCGCACCATCGCCGAGCACACGTGCAGCGCGTTTGCGGCCACCTGCAAGTTTGAGTTCCATCGCAATTACCCGCCCACGGTCAATCACGATGCCGAGAGTGAATTTGTGCGGCGCGTCGTGGGTGACGTGGTGGGCGCACACAATGTGGTGGACTTTCAGCCAACGATGGGCGCCGAAGATTTCAGCTACTACTTGCAAGCCAAGCCTGGCTGCTTCTTCTTCATTGGCAACGGCGACGGTGCTCACCGCGAAATGGGCCATGGGCTGGGGCCGTGCACGCTGCACAACCCCAACTACGACTTCAACGACGACCTGATCCCCTTGGGGGCAACCATGTGGGTGCGCATTGCCGAGCAGTGGTTGAACACACCACGCGCCAAGTCAGCCTAAGCGAGTTCGTCAACCCCGACGCGTTAGCGCGGCGAGCTCCCTCGCACGCGCTGCAACAACATGGCGGTTGACGCGTCAAGACCGGCCGTGTCGCCACTGACCATGCGTGGCAGCAAGGCGTTGCAAAGCGCCTTGCCCAGCTCCACGCCCCACTGGTCAAAGCTGTTGATCCCCCACAGCGCCCCACTGGCGAACACGCGGTGCTCGTACATTGCGATCAGGGCGCCGAGCGAGTAAGGCGTTAGCGTGTCAAGCACGATGGTGGTGCTGGGCCGATTGCCCGGAAACGCCCGGTGCCGCGCCAACACCGAGGCGTCAAGGGTCGCAGAAGCCGTGGGCGCCTGATCTGATTGGGCTGCTGCTGCCGTTTTGCCCAACATCAAAGCTTGGCTTTGTGCCAACGCGTTGGCCAACAGCTTTTGATGTTGCTCGGCGTGAGCATGTGCTGGCTTGGCGACGACCAAAAACTCGACCGGGATGACATCGGTGCCCTGATGCAGCATTTGAAAAAACGCATGCTGCCCGTTGGTGCCCGGTTCACCCCACACGACGGGGCTGGTGGCGAACCCCAAGGCATCGCCGTTCATGTCCACACGCTTGCCGTTGCTTTCCATCTCCAGTTGCTGCAAGTAGGCAGGCAGACGTGACAACCCTTGGTGGTAAGGCGCCACGCAGCGGCTGGTGAAGCCGTGAAAGTTGCGGTACCAAACGTCGAGCAGGCCCAGCTGAACGGGCACGTTGGATTCGAGCGGCGCTTCGGCAAAGTGCCGGTCCATGGCGTGGGCGCCCGCCAGCAGCGCACGAAAGTGCTGCGCACCCACGGCCAGTGCGATGGGCAAGCCAATGGCGCTCCAGAGTGAAAAACGCCCACCCACCCAATCCCAAAACCCAAACGTGGTGGTGATGCCAAAAGCAGCCGCCGCCTTGACGTTGGTGGTGGTGGCCACAAAGTGCTTGGCGATGTCGGTGCCACCTTGCGCCAAGAACCATGCGCGCGCCGCGTTGGCGTTGGCCATGGTCTCTTGCGTGGTGAAGGTTTTGGACGCCACGATGAAGAGTGTTCGCTTGGCATCAAGGTTTCGAAGCACGCGGTCAATTTCGTGGGCGTCGACGTTGCTGACGAAGTGCAGGCGCAAATCACGTTGTGCAAAGGCGTCGAGCGCAGGCACCATCATCTGTGGCCCCAGGTCGCTGCCTCCGATGCCGATGTTGACCACGTCGGTGATGCCGCTGACACCGACTTGGCGCACGCCTTCAACGTAGGCCAACATGGCGTCCATGGTGGCATGCACGTCGTGACTGAAGGGACCATGCCCCTTGGGCGCTCGCAGCGCGGTGTGAAGCACCGCACGGCCTTCGGTGAGGTTGATCTCGGTGCCCCTCAGCATGGCATCTCGGCGCGCTTCAAGCTGGCACTCACGCGCCAAATCCAGCAAAAACCGTTTTGTGGCAGTGTCGATCAGGTTCTTGGACAGGTCCACAAACAGACCTGGCGCTTCCAAACAAAACGTCGCGGCACGCTGGCTGTCGCGCGCAAAGGCGTCGCGCACGTCAAAGTCGCGCCCGTGGGCCTCAAAGTGGCCGGCCAGCGCGCGCCAAGCCACGGTGCGGTCGCAGCGCACCGCGTTGCCCAAAGCCGCTGTCACCGGGACGCCTCGATCAAAGCGTCGAGCTTGGCTGAATCGACCGCAAAGGCACGAATGCCTTCGGCCAATTTGTCGTTGGCCATCGCGTCTTCGTTCAGGGCAAAACGAAAGGCCACCTCATTGAACGTGGCTGCTGGCACGGTTAGTGCCTTGGCATGCGCTTCATCAAGCACACGCGGCATGGCAGCTTCACTGGCTTGCAGCTGCGCCATCAGCTCGGGGCTGATGGTCAACAAATCGCATCCCGCCAGCGCAATAATTTGGCCCACATTGCGGAAGCTGGCACCCATCACCTCGGTGCGAATGCCGTAATGTTTGTAGTAGTTGTAAATGCGGGCCACCGATTGCACGCCGGGGTCGTTGGCGCCTGCACGATCAGCCTCCACCCACGCTGCGCCAGCGGATTTCTTGTGCCAATCGTAAATGCGCCCCACAAACGGTGAGATCAATGTGATGCTGGCCTCGGCACAAGCCACGGCCTGGCAAAAGGCAAATAGCAGTGTCAAGTTGCAATGGATGCCTTCATGCTCCAATGCCTTGGCTGCTTGGATGCCCTCCCAGGTTGCAGCCACCTTGATGAGGATGCGGTCGCGCGGGATGCCAGCGCGTTCGTAGAGTTCGATCAAGCGGTGCGCGCGTGCGATGGACGCAGCTGTATCGAAACTCAGGCGTGCGTCCACCTCGGTGCTGACGCGGCCCGGCACGATCTTTAGGATCTCCAGCCCAAAGCGCACGAGCACGTCGTCAACGATGCGGTCGGTGCTCTGTTTTTTGGCGGCCTTCACCGTCTCTAGCAACAGCGGGGCGTACTCGGGCTGCTGCACCGCCTTGAGAATCAGCGACGGGTTGGTGGTGGCGTCGCGCGGCGCAAACTGCGCCATTTGCTTGAAGTTGCCGGTGTCGGCCACCACGGTGGTGAATTGTTTGAGTTGGTCAAGCTGATTCATGGCGCCAGTCGCAAAAGGTGGGATGCGGTACAGATGAGCCCCATTTTGCACCGCATCGCCGTCCAAAAGAAGGTGGCGAAACTCACGCACAATATTGCCTATGAGTTTTGACCTAGTCTTATTTGGCGGAACCGGCGATCTAACGTGGCGCAAACTGATGCCGGCGCTGTTTCAGGCGTACCGCCATGGCAAGCTACCCGCTGACGGGCGCATCCTGGCCATCGCACGCGACCAGCGCAGTGACGACGAATACCGAACTTTCATCCGAGATCGGTTTGCGGCCGTCGATGAGGCCAAGCGGCCCACCGAACTTGAGTTCGCTGGCTTTGCCAAGCTCATCCAGTACCTGCGCATGGACTTGTCGCGCAGTGCCGACTACCTTTCGCTCAAAGCGTGGGTTGAGCAACGCCAAGCCGATGCGGTGGTGTTTTTTCTGGCCACCAGCCCACACCTATTCACGGCCATTTGCGCTGACTTGGGCGCCGCCGGGCTCAACGGTGCCAACGTGCGTGTGGTGCTTGAAAAGCCACTGGGCCAAGACCTGGCCAGCGCCCAAGAGATCAACCGGGTGGTGCGCGCGTCGTTCACCGAGGCGCAGGCCCTTCGCATCGACCACTACCTGGGCAAGCCCGCAGTGCAAAACCTGATGGCACTGCGATTTGGCAATGCACTGTTCGAACCGCTGTGGCGCCGCGAGAGCATTGCCAACATCCAGATCACCATCGCCGAGAGCATCGGCGTGGGCACCCGTGGCGATTTTTACAACGCCACCGGCGCCCTGCGAGACATGGTTCAAAACCACGCACTGCAACTGCTCACCATGATCGCAATGGAGCCCCCCACCAGCGGCGACGCCGACGCCATCCGCGACGAAAAACTCAAGGTGCTGCGGGCTTTGGAGCCCTTCACCCCCGAACGGGTTGCACGCGACGTGGTACGCGGGCAGTACCGCGCGGGCACCATCGACGGCCAGGCGGCGCCCGGGTACCGCGAAGAGGCCAAAGTGCCAGCCGACAGCAACACCGAGACCTTCGTGGCCCTGCGCACCCACGTTCAAAACTGGCGCTGGGCGTCGGTGCCGTTTTACCTTCGCACCGGCAAACGCTTGGCCGCGCGCGAAGCCCACATCGTGGTGAACTTTCGCCCGGTGCCTCACGCCATTTTTCCGGGTGCCAACCAGGCCAACAAGCTCATCATCAAACTACAACCCGAAGACGGGCTGGAGCTGCACCTGCTGGCGGTTCACGGTGGCGGCAGCAACGAGCGGCTGACGCCGGTGGCGCTCGACCTCGACTTTGAAAAGCAGTTTCCCACCGACCGTGTGGGTGCCTACGAGCGCTTGTTGCTGGACGCCATCGCAGGCCGGTTGGCGTTGTTTGTGCGCAGCGACGAGCAAGAGCAGGCTTGGCGTTGGGTTGAACCCATCTTGCAGCAGTGGAAGGCCGATGCCACCGGGCCCAAGCCCTACGCGTCGGGATCTTGGGGGCCCCCATCGGCCAGCGCCTTGGTGGCGCGCGACGGCTTTGCGTGGGACGAAGAAAGCTGAGCGACAGGGACCTTTAGCTTGCTCAGGCCGAGAAGCTCAACAACTCATCCACGCCGTAGAGCTTGGCCAGCTCAACCATCGATGCGGGCGCGCCGCGCACCGTGACGTCACGGCCGGCGGACTTGGCTTTGCGCACCACTTCCAGCATCACGGCAAAGGCACTGCTGTCAAAGCCTTCCATGCCACTGGCGTTGATCACCAGCGGCATGGTGTCGGCGACGGCGGCGCTGGCCTCAGCGGCCAGACTGCGCGCCGCAGTTGAGGCTTCTGCGAGCGTCAGTCGCTTGGGCAAACGCAACTCCGCCATGGTCAGCCACCTGCCGATTTTTTGTTGCGCTCGGCCAGCTTGGTGATCAGGCCGTCAATGCCACCGGCCGTCACTTCTTGTTGGAAGCTTGACTTGTACTGCTCCACCAGCCACACGCCCAAAACGTTCATGTCGTAGACCTTCCAGGCTGTGCCGTCTTTGTACAAGCGGTAATCCAATTGAATGGGTTCGCCTTTGGCTTTGACTTCGGTGCGTACCACCACCTCGGTGTCTTCAGCGGCCGCACGCATGGGCTTCAGGGTGACCACGGTGTTTTCTTTGACTTCAGTGAGTGCGCCCGCGTAGGTGCGCACCAACAAGGTCTTGAATTCTTGCTGCAGCTTGGTTTGTTGCTCGGGCGTGGCGGTGCGCCAGTTGCGCCCCACGGCTGAAGCAGTCATCCGCTTGAAGTCCATGTGCGGCAACACTTTGGTGTCCACCAACGTCACGATCTTGCCGACGTCGCCACTTTGCATGCCTTTGTCGGTTTTGACGGTGTCAATCACTTCGTTGGAGATCTGTTTGATCAGACCGTCGGGGGTGCTGCCACCGGCCAATTGGGCGCTCACCGCCATCGAGACCGAGGCCAAACCAAGGGCCAACACTTGCTTGATCTTCAACATGAACTTGTTACCTTTCTTCACACTGAGCCGATGTCAGCGGTGTGTCTTCAACGCTGCGCCCGCATTCGGGTTGACCCTGATTATCGGCTATTCCGAGGTTCAGTGCCTGCGCAGGTGAAGGAGCTTGGCCGGCAGCGAAGGTTTCGCCACGTGAAGCCGTGTTTGTGACGTGACGTGACGTGACGCGAGAGCAACCAGCAGGTCAGCAGCTATTTTTTTGGCGTCACTTTGTCGTCAGCCTTTTCGGCGTCTTTGTCGACTTCGGCAGGCTCATCTGGCGGGTCTCCGTCGTACACCTGGTTGCGGCGGCGCGTTAGGTAGGCGTCGCGCACAAACACATACTTGTCGAGCGCGATGTCGTCCAGCAGTCTGGACGCCCCCAACAGCCTGGCGCGGGTATCGATCAGTTGCACACCCGTCAAAGCGCCGGTAACGCCGCCATCATTGATCACCAACGAAGGCGACCAACCGCGGTCCAATGGCATGGCCAGCGTCTCGCGTACCGACGAAGGCCCCAACAAAGGCCACACCAAGTAGGCTCCGGCGGGCATGCCCCAATAGCCCAAAGTTTGCCCAAAATCTTCGTCTTGTCGGTCCAGTCCTGCTTCGGACGCGATGTCCAACAACCCCCCGAACCCCAGCACCGAATTGACCGCCACCCGCATCGTCATTTGCAAACCACTTTGCACCTTGCCTTGCATGAAGTGGTTCACCACCGACCATGCATCACCAAAGTTGCCAAAGAAGTTGCCAACCGTCGTGCGCACAAACGAAGGCACCACCTTGACATAGGCCGTGGCCACCGGCTTGAGCACGGCCTCGTCCAACACATCGTTGAAGGCATAGACCTTGCGGTTCCAGGGCTCCAGCGGGTCTTTGGGGTTGCTCACCCGCACCACCGACGGTGCACCACCAGCCGAAGCCGCAGCGCCGTCACCGCCCTGGACCGTGGCACAACCGCCAGCGCTAACAAGCGTGACGACGGCCAGCCAATGTGCAAGCAAGTGTTTGATCCTCATTTGGACGCTCCTGAGGCGCTGGAACCGGCACTGGCCGTGCGGTCAAACAGCAACTGCCCAATCAGGTTTTCAAGCACCACAGCCGATTGGGTTTGGCTGATGCGTGCGTTGGCCTCCATGTTCTTCTCATCGGCACCGGGCTCGATGCCGACGTACTGGTCACCCAACAAGCCCGCCGTCAAAATCTTGGCCGACGAATCTTTGGGGAACTGAACATCTTTATTGATCTCGAGTGTGACAACACCTTGGAATGATTTGGGGTCAAGTTTGATGCTCACAACGCGGCCCACGGTGACACCGGCGCTGCGCACGGGGGCACGGGGCTTGAGGCCGCCGATGTTGTCGAAGTTGGCCGTCACGCGGTAGCCGTCGACCTGCCCAAAGCTGGCCAGGTTCGCTGCTTTGAGGGCCAGAAACAAGATGGCCGCCAAGCCCAGCAGCACAAACATGCCCACCATCGTTTCAATTTTTCGAGCACCCATGAGGAAATCCTTCCAGCCTTAACGCGATGAATACATCAGCGCCGTCAACACAAAGTCTGCCGCCAACACGGCCAGCGACGCAAACACCACCGTACGCGTGGTGGCGTACGCCACGCCTTCGGGCGTGGGTTTGGTTTCATAGCCTTGGTAAAGCGCCGCCACGGTGCAGATAACGCCAAAGACAAAGCTCTTGACGATGCCGTTGCCCACGTCGCGCCACACGTCTACACCGTTTTGCATGATGGACCAAAAGTTGCCAGCATCCAGGCCGATCAAGATCACTGCCACGATGTAAGCGCCCATGATGCCCACGGCCGAGAACAAGGCGGCCAACAGGGGCATCGCGATGATGCCCGCAACGAAGCGTGGCGCGAGCACGCGCCCGCGAGGGTCCACCGCCATCATCTCCATCGCTGACAGCTGCTCGCCCGCTTTCATCAGACCGATCTCGGCGGTCAATGATGTGCCCGCGCGGCCGGCAAACAACAACGCCGAAACCACCGGACCCAATTCGCGCACCAGCGACAAATTGACGATCAAACCCAACGATTCACCAGCGCCGTAAGCCACCAACGCGTAATACATCTGCAGGGCCAGCACAAAGCCCACGGCCAAACCAGAGGCCATGATGATGGTGAGCGAGCGAACACCAATGGAGTGCAACTGGGCGATCACCAATCGCGGCCGCGCCAATGCGGCTGTCACGTGCTTGAGCACGTCGATAAAAAACATGCTCACGCGCCCCATGCCACGCAAGCCGTTGAGCAACCACGCGCCCAGGTCAGCGACGGCGTTCATGGCGTTCCCACCTCGAAGTCTTGGGCCATCGACGGTGCTGGGTAGTGAAACTTCACGGGGCCATCGGGCTCACCGCGCACAAACTGACGAACTTCGGGGTCAAGCGAACCCATCAAATCAGCAGGGGTGCCTTGCGCCACCACGCGCCCACCATTGGCCAGCAAAATCACGTGATCGCTGATGGACATGCACTCGGGCACGTCGTGTGACACCACCAGCGCCGTGGCACCCGTGGCATCGGTGAGTTTGCGGATCAAGTTGGCGGCCACCCCCATGGAGATGAGGTCCAAGCCGGCAAACGGCTCGTCGTACATGATCACTTCGGGGTCCAGCGCGATGGCGCGTGCCAACGCGATGCGACGCGCCATGCCGCCCGACACCTCAGAGATCTTCAACTTGGCCGCGCCCCTCAAGCCCACAGCGTTGAGCTTCATCAACACAATGTCGCGGATCAGTGCGTCGCTCAAGTCGGTGTGCTCGCGCAAAGGGAAGGCCACGTTGTCAAACACCGAAAGGTCGGTGAACAAGGCGCCAAATTGGAAGAGCATGCCCATGCGGCGCCGCAGCCGCATCATTTGATCGCGGTTGCGGGCGTCAATCGCTTCGCCGTCAAACACGACACGGCCGCTGTTGGGGCGATTGATGCCACCGATCAAACGCAGCAGGGTGGTTTTGCCGCAGCCCGAACCACCTAAAATTGACGTGACTTTGCCGCGCTGAAATTTCAGCGTGATGTCGTTCAGAATCAAACGCCCGGTGTCATAACCAAACGTGACGTGATCGATTTCGATCAAGGGCAACGCCTCGGAGCTAACAAGATTTTGATTGTCGCATGGCAAGCGACGACCTTGACCCTGGTACTGGTGATCAACCAGCCGTCAAGGTTTGAGGATGGTCGCCAACACGCTCAACCTCGACGAGCGCTGCGTCCTCAGTTGGGAAGCACCGACTGACCCATCAAGTATTCGTCCACAGCGCGCGCTGCTTGACGCCCTTCGCGAATCGCCCATACCACCAGGCTTTGGCCGCGCCGCATGTCACCTGCGGCAAACACTTTGTCGATGTTGGTGTGGTATCCCCCACGAACATCCGTGGTGGCCTTGGCGTTGCCACGGGGGTCGCGGTCCACGCCAAAAGCCTGCAACACGTTGGCCACAGGCGACACAAACCCCATCGCCAACAACACCAAATCGGCCTGAAAGGACTTTTCGGTGCCTGCCACTTCAACCACCTTGCCGCCCTCCATTTTTATGTTGACAGTTTTGAGCGCCTTGACTTTGCCGCCCTTGCCCTCGAAGGCCTGCGTGGCAATGGCGAACTCACGCGATGCGCCTTCTTCATGGCTGGAACTGGTGCGCAACTTGTAGGGCCAGTATGGCCATGTCAAGGGCTTGTCCTCTTCTTCGGGCGGGCGTGGCATGAGTTCAAACTGCGTCACGCTCAAGGCGCCGTGCCGGTTGCTGGTGCCAACACAATCGCTGCCGGTGTCGCCCCCGCCAATCACGATCACGTGTTTGCCATCAGCACGCAGTTGATTTTTGAGCTTGTCACCCGCATTGACTTTGTTTTGCTGGGGCAAAAACTCCATGGCAAAGTGCACGCCGTCAAGGTCCCGGCCGGGCACCGGCAGGTTGCGCGACTGCTCGGCCCCGCCACACAAAACAACCGCATCGAAGTCAGCGCTCAAGTCTTGGGCGCTGATGGTTTCTTTGGCGTCGTTGGTCACCAAGCTGGCGTCGCCGCTTGCAGGCCACTCACCCACCAGCACGTTGCAGCGAAACACAACCCCTTCGGCTTGCATCTGCTCGATGCGGCGGTCGATGTGCGACTTTTCCATCTTGAAGTCGGGGATGCCGTAACGCAACAAGCCGCCCAAACGGCTGTTCTTTTCAAACACCATGACCGCGTGACCCACACGCGCCAACTGCTGCGCGGCCGCAAGGCCAGCGGGCCCCGACCCCACCACCGCCACCCGTTTGCCCGACTTCGACGTTGCCGGTTGCGGCAGCACCCAACCTTCAGCCCATGCGCGGTCGATGATGGCGTGCTCGATGGATTTGATGCCCACGGGGTCACTGTTGACGTTTAGGGTGCAGGCTTCTTCGCATGGTGCAGGGCAGATGCGCCCCGTGAACTCGGGGAAGTTGTTGGTGGAATGCAGCACGTCGATGGCACGGCGCCAATCGTTGCTGAACACCAAGTCATTGAAGTCAGGAATGATGTTGTTGACGGGGCAGCCGCTGTTGCAAAACGGCGTGCCGCAATCCATGCAGCGCGCAGCTTGGGTCTTGGCCTGGTCGTTGTTCAAGCCGATGACAAATTCTTTGTAGTTCTTGACGCGCTTGGCCACCGGCTCGTAGCCTTCTTCCAAGCGCTCAAACTCCATGAAACCAGTGACTTTGCCCATGATGATCTTTTGACAGTTCTGTTGAATGGTTGGCTTGCACGCAAGCGCGCCGATGGTCTTGAAAGCGAGGGTGACTTACTTGGCAGCCGCCGAAGCCCGCGTGGCGCCAGCCGCCTTGGCCGATTGCGCCGCTTTGGCCAGTGCACCGTCGCCCTCGACGGTTGCCGCGCGCTGCGCAAGCGCCCGCTTGTATTCATGCGGAAACACCTTGACGAACTTGGCACGCGAAGCTGCCCATGTGTCCAGCAGCTCGCGGGCGCGCAGCGACCCTGTCGCGCGGTGATGATCCTCGATCAACCGGCGCAACATTTTTTCGTCCGTGGTTTGTTGGTGCCATTGCACCGCCGTGCCAACCTTCTCTTGATCTTTGGTCGACAACACCGGCTCGAGCGCCACCATGCTGGTGTTGCATCGCTGGGCAAACAGACCGTCCTCGTCGTAAACAAAGGCCACGCCACCGCTCATGCCCGCCGCAAAGTTGCGCCCGGTTTTGCCCAGCACGACCACCGTACCACCCGTCATGTATTCACACCCATGGTCGCCTGTGCCCTCGACAACCGCGTTGGCTCCTGAGAGTCGAACCGCAAAACGCTCGCCCGCCACGCCGCGAAAGAATGCCTCGCCGCTGGTCGCACCGTACAGGGCCGTGTTACCAATGATGATGTTCTGGGTCGCATCACCGCGAAACTCGATGCTTGGGCGCACGATGATCTGGCCGCCCGACAAGCCCTTGCCGGTGTAGTCGTTGGCGTCCCCGATGAGGTACAGCGTGATGCCCTTGGCCAAGAAGGCGCCAAAACTTTGCCCGCCGGTGCCCTCTGACTGAATGAAGATGGTTTCATCGGGCAAGCCCTCGGGCCGCAGGCGAATCAATTCACCCGACAGCATCGCGCCCACCGAGCGGTTGACGTTTTTGGTGTCCTCCATGAAGTGCACTTTTTCGCCCTTGGTGATGGCGGGCTGGCAACGCTCGATCAGCTTCACGTCCAGCGCTTTGGACAAACCATGGTCTTGCACATCCACTTGGCGGCGCGACACGCTGGCCGCCACACGCGGCTGGTGGAACACACGGCTGAAGTCGAGCCCTTTGGCTTTCCAGTGCGCAATGCCTTTGCGCGTGTCGAGCAAGTCAGCACGCCCGATCAGCTCGTCAAACGTGCGCAGGCCCAACTGCGCCATCAAGCTGCGCACCTCTTCGGCCACGAAGAAGAAATAGTTGACCACGTGCTCGGGCTTGCCGGTGAACTTAGCACGCAACAAGGGATCTTGTGTCGCCACCCCCACCGGGCAGGTGTTGAGGTGGCACTTGCGCATCATGATGCAGCCCTCGGCCACCAGCGGCGCCGTGGCAAAGCCAAACTCGTCGGCGCCAAGCAAGGCACCCACCACCACGTCGCGCCCCGTCTTCATTTGGCCGTCGGCTTGCACACGAATGCGCCCACGCAATTGGTTCAGCACCAAGGTCTGCTGGGTCTCGGCCAAGCCCAGCTCCCAAGGCGAGCCTGCATGCTTGATGCTTGACCAAGGGGACGCGCCCGTGCCGCCGTCGTGACCCGCAATCACCACGTGGTCGGCCTTGCACTTGGTCACGCCAGCCGCAATGGTGCCCACCCCCACCTCCGACACCAACTTGACGCTGATGCTTGCGCGTGGGTTGACGTTCTTCAAGTCGTGGATGAGCTGCGCCAAGTCTTCGATCGAATAGATGTCGTGGTGCGGCGGCGGGCTGATGAGGCCAACGCCCGGCACCGAGTAGCGCAACATGCCGATGTATTCGCTTACCTTGCCACCGGGCAACTGGCCCCCCTCGCCAGGCTTGGCACCCTGCGCCATCTTGATCTGAATTTGGTCGGCCGACACCAGGTACTCGGTGGTGACACCGAAGCGCCCCGACGCCACTTGCTTGATCTTGCTGCGAAGCGAATCACCCGCCTTCATCACCACGTCGGCTTCGACCACTTTGGCACCAATCACCTCGCTGACTTTGGTGCCATCCGTGATCGGGATGCCTTTGAGTTCGCGGCGGTAGCGCGCTGGGTCTTCGCCGCCCTCACCGGTATTGCTCTTGCCGCCGATGCGGTTCATGGCCAAGGCCAAGGTGGTGTGCGCCTCAGTCGAGATCGACCCCAAGGACATGGCCCCCGTGGCAAAGCGCTTCACGATTTCTGCAGCGGGCTCAACCGACTCGATGGGGATGGCCTGCGACGGATCAAACTTGAACTCAAACAAGCCACGCAGCGTCATGTGGCGGCGGCTTTGGTCGTTGATGATCTGTGCAAACTCTTTGTAGGTGTCGTACTTGCCGCCGCGCACACTGTGCTGCAACTTGGCAATGGCGTCGGGCGTCCACATGTGCTCTTCACCGCGAACTCGCCACGCGTACTCGCCGCCGGCGTCCAACATCGTGGCCAGCACGGGCTCGTTGCCAAAGGCCGCACGGTGCATGCGCAGTGCCTCTTCGGCCACCGCAAAAACACCGATGCCGTCGATTTGCGAAGCGGTGCCGCGGAAGTACTTTTCAATGAAGTCGCGTTTCAGGCCAATGGCCTCAAAAAGCTGGGCACCGCAGTACGACATGTACGTCGAAACACCCATCTTGGACATGATCTTGGAGAGGCCCTTGCCCACCGCCTTGACGTAGTTGTAGATGGCCTTTTCGGCGCTCAAGTCTCCGGGCAGTGTCTTGTGCAGCGCTGCCAATGTCTCCATGGCCAAGTACGGGTGCACCGCCTCGGCACCGTAGCCTGCCAACACAGCAAAGTGATGCACCTCGCGTGCCGAGCCGGTCTCGACCACCAAGCCCGCCGTGGTGCGCAGGCCTTCGCGCACCAGGTGCTGGTGCACGGCCGACAACGCCAGCAGCGCGGGGATGGCCACGTGGTCACGGTCCATCGCGCGGTCGGTCAAGATCAAAATGTTGTGGCCCGAACGAATGGCGTCTACGGCCTCAGCGCACAGCGACGCCAACTTGGCTTCAACGCCTTCGGCACCCCAGGCTTCAGGGTAGGTGATGTCGATGCCATGGCATTGAAACTTGCCGTTGGTGTGCTGCTCGATGTTTCGCAAACGCGCCATGTCGTCAAAGTCGAGAATCGGCTGCGTCACCTCCAGGCGCATCGGTGGATTGACGGCGTTGATGTCGAGCAAGTTGGGGCGCGGCCCGATGAAGCTGTTGAGCGACATCACGATGGCCTCGCGGATCGGATCGATCGGCGGGTTGGTCACCTGCGCAAACAGCTGCTTGAAGTAATTGGGCAACGTCTTGTTTTTGTCGGACAACACGGCCAGGGGCGAGTCGTTGCCCATCGAGCCAATGCCTTCTTCGCCTGCCACGGCCATGGGGCTCATCAAAAACTTGATGTCCTCTTGGGTGTAGCCAAAAGCCTGCTGGCGGTCCAGCAAAGGCACGGGGTTGACTTCGGCTTGGGGCAGGTTGGCAACATCGACAGCGTCGAGCTTGACCCGGACGTTTTCTATCCACTGCCTGTAGGGGCGCGCATTGGCGTGCTGGTTCTTCAACTCTTCGTCGTCGATGATGCGGCCTTGCTCCAGGTCGATCAAAAACATCTTGCCTGGTTGAAGGCGCCACTTTTTGACGATCTTGTCTTGGGCAATCGGCAACACCCCCGACTCGGACGCCATCACCACCATGTCGTCGTCGGTGACGATGTAACGCGCCGGCCGCAGACCGTTGCGGTCCAGGGTGGCACCAATTTGCTTGCCGTCGGTGAACACCATGGCGGCCGGGCCGTCCCAGGGCTCCATCATCGAGGCGTGGTATTCGTAAAACGCACGGCGGCGCGCGTCCATCAAATCATGCTGCTCCCAAGCCTCGGGGATCATCATCATGGCAGCTTGTGCTAACGGGTATCCCGACATCGTTAGCAACTCGAGTGCATTGTCAAACGTGGCGGTGTCACTTTGGTGCTCGAAGCTGATGGGGTAGAGCTTGTGCAAGTCGTCACCCAACACGGGCGACTTCATCACGCCTTCGCGGGCACGCATCCAGTTGAAGTTGCCCTTGACGGTGTTGATTTCACCGTTGTGCGCCACCATGCGGTAGGGGTGTGCCAGGGGCCATTCGGGGAAGGTGTTGGTCGAGAAGCGCTGGTGCACCAGCGCCAGGGCCGACGCCGTGCGCTCGTCTTGCAAGTCGCGGTAGTACGCTCCCACCTGGTGCGCCAGCAACAAGCCCTTGTAGATGATGGTGCGGCAGCTCATGCTGGGCACGTAGTACTCACGCGAATGCGTCAGCCGCAGGGCCTGGATGGCGGCAGAGGCTGTTTTGCGGATGACATACAACTTACGCTCTAACGCATCAGGCACAATGACATCAGGGCCTCGGCCGATGAACACTTGGCGGATTACCGGCTCTTTGGACTGCACCATGGGCGACAACGGCACGTCGCGATTCACCGGCACGTCGCGCCACCCGAGCAGCACCTGCCCTTCGGCTTTGATGGCGCGCTCCATTTCTTGCTCGCAAGCCAGGCGCGACGCGTGCTCTTTGGGCAAAAAAATCATGCCCACGCCGTATTCGCCCGGCGGGGGAAGCTCGACGCCCACCGCAGCCATTTCAGCGCGCAGGTAGTCGTGCGGAATTTGGATCAAGATCCCCGCGCCGTCCCCCATCAATTTGTCGGCACCCACAGCGCCCCGGTGGTCCAAGTTCTCCAGGATGCGCAGGCCTTGTTCCACGATGGCGTGAGACTTGCGCCCCTTGATGTCCGCCACAAAACCAACGCCACACGCATCGTGCTCGTGCTTGCCGGTGTACAGGCCGTGCTCTGTGCTGCCGGCCAGCATGTCGTCTTCCTGCGCGGCCAGTTGGTGCACGGCGCTTTCCGTTGGTTCGGGGCTGGCGTTGATGGCGTGGGTCATGGCGTGCTCGCGGAACAAATGTTGCAGGTGCACAAGGTTACGACAGACCCCTTGCCTCTGGCGAGCGTCCGCAAAGAATTTAATATGGGTCAGAGCAAATTAAATTAAGTGCCTTGCGCCACACCAATTTAAATAGGGACATATCAAACTCTCTTGGGTCGTCCTCTTGGTTTGGGGCCAACAGATCGCCCTGCAATCTTTGCCACTGAATCCAGAAAACTCTTGCTTCCGTAAGCCCATCCGCGAGCCGCAGCGTTAGTAAGCGCACGCTTATGTTCGTCGCTTTGAGGGATTCTTAAAGCCGCTGCGTAGGCTGCCTCTCGCTCGTAGGGCGTGTTTCCCAGTTGCCATAGCACCGGTGAATCAACGATCCATGGCAAACGCTCCAAACCCAGGTGATGACGCGCGGTGGACCACGGCCACTGCGCTGCCTCGGTCACCCCCTGCCGCACGACGGGTTCTTGTTCAATCATCAAACTGAGCGGCAGACCCCAGATCGCGGCTTCCACCAAAGCCGACCGAAAGCGCCCTTCCCAGCGTGTACCCCGGAGCCCGTGGCGGCGATTGAATGCGCCCACAAAGCGTTGTCCCGTGGCCTGGACAGCACGACTGAGGCCACGCGTGTCTTGCGGCGAGGCCAACCATTGCACCTGGTCGTCGAGAAGCACAAACGCGTGGACGCTCACCCGGTGGTCGCTTGCTGCGATTTGCAACGCGTGGAGGTAGGCCGCGCGGTCCTGGTCGTCCACAAACACGGGTTGAGTACCGTGGCCCCGTTGCACCACGTAATGCATTTGGTGCGGTACCGACAGTCGACTCAACCGCGCCATGGAAGTGCCTCAGGCCACCCGTGTCTCGGTCACCGTGTTGTGCGCCGCGATGACGTTGGCCACCACCTCATCAGGCACGGGCCGCATCACGGCATGCCCCACTGCATCGATGAGGATGTAGTGAATCGAACCCCCATCGGCTTTTTTGTCGACCCGCATCCACTGCGCCCAACGGCCCCAAGTCATGGACGGCGGCGACGTGGGCAGATGGGCACGCGCAATCAAGGCGCGCAGGCGCTGCGCAAACAATGCTGGCACCAAACCCAACGCGACCGACAAAGACGACGCCAACACCATGCCGCAAGCCACGGCCTCGCCGTGCAACCACTGGCCGTAGCCCATCTCACCTTCGATGGCGTGGGCAAAAGTGTGGCCAAAGTTAAGCGTGGCGCGCAACCCCGCTTCGCGCTCGTCGGCGCTCACCACCATCGCCTTGATTTCGCAACTGCGTTGCACCGCGTGCGTCAGTGCGACCTCGTCACGCACGAGCAAGTCGTCCATGTGTGCCTCGAGCCATGTCAAAAAGGACGCGTCGGCGATGGGTCCGTACTTGATCACCTCGGCCAGGCCCGAACGGTACTCACGCTCGGGCAAGGTGGCCAGCGTGGCCAAGTCGCACAACACCGCGACGGGCTGATGGAAAGCGCCAATCATGTTTTTGCCCAGCGGGTGGTTGATGGCTGTTTTGCCCCCCACCGACGAGTCAACCTGCGCCAGCAGCGTGGTAGGCACCTGCACCACTGGCACGCCGCGCATGTAGCACGCGGCTGCAAAACCGGCGATGTCCCCCACAACGCCTCCACCCAACGCGAACAACGTGGTCTTGCGATCGCAGGCGTTCTCAAGCATCACCGTGGTGATGGTGTTGATCGAGTCCCACGTTTTGTGCTGTTCACCGTCGGGAATGAGGACCGTTAGACAACGCCGGTAACGCTGCCGGAGCGTTGCTTCCAGTGCCGCGCCGTGAAGCGCGGCCACGGTGGGGTTGCTAACGATGATCGCGGTGTCGGCCTGGGGTAGCGCGGGCCAGCGCTGCGCTTGTTGCAACAACCCGTTGCCAATCAGGATGCGGTAACCGCGCTCGCCAAGCGCGATCGTCACATGGGCATCGTGACAGCCATCAGTTGATGAATTCATCCTGCGAGTCTAAGCGGCGCGGCAGCCACCAGGCTGGGCCGCCGTCGGGTCGGGCCCATTGACTTTATTAACCGTTTGGGGAATTATGACACCATGCAACGCACCCATCCCGTTCTTACCGAGGAGCGCCTTCGCGATGCCGATCGCTCGCAAAGCACCATCCTCATGGCCGCCCGCGACGAATTTGCCGAGCATGGCCTGGGCGGCGCGCGCATGGAACGCATCGCCGAGCGCGCCGGCCTGAACAAGCGCCTGATCTATTACTACTTTGACGACAAAGAGAAGCTCTTTCAGGCGGTGCTGGAGCAAGCCTACCGTCACATCAGGGAAGAAGAGCAAGGGCTCAACCTGCTTGGGCTCAAGCCCGAAACGGCGCTGCGTCGTCTGGTTGAATTCACGTGGAACTACTACCTCGAACACCCCGAGTTTCTAACCCTGCTTAACAGCGCCAATCTGCACCGCGCGCGGCACCTCGCGCACTCCGAGCACGCGCGGCAGCTCAACTCGCCGCTGATCCACACCTTGGGCGAGATCCTTGACCGAGGGCGACTGGAAGGCTTGTTCCGCGGTGGCGTCGACCCGTTGCAGCTCTACGTGTCGATTGCCGGGCTGTCGTACTTCTACCTGTCCAACAACCACACGCTGTCGGCCATTTTTGGACGCAACCTCATGACCCCCAAAGCGCGCAGCGAAAGGCTGTCGCACGTGTGCGATGTGATCCTGGGGTATGTCCTTACCCATGAGGCCTCATGACGCCTTGACGACTTGCAACGTCACCCCTAGTATTAACGTTTAGGTTAATTAAATACCGGCAACCCGACCCAGGAGATCGTGCATGACAACCACTCCCATTCGCCATCTACTCATCACTTCATTGCTGGCCATGGCCTCGGCCAGCGCCTTGGCCCAGTGGAAGCCCGACCGCCCAATCACCCTCATCGTGCCTTGGGCTCCAGGCGGGTCAACCGATCAAGTTTCGCGCGTCACTGCTGCCGAACTTGAGAAGCATCTCGGTCAAAAAATCGTGATTCTTAACCAGCCCGGTGCCTCGGGCTCCGTGGGCACCAAGAACGCCATGGCGGCCCCTGCCGATGGCTACACCTGGACAGCAGGCGGTGCCAAGGACCTCGGCACCTACAAAGTGCTTGGCATGCTTGACACGTCAGCCAGTGATTGGAACTTGTACCTCAATGTGGCCCACATTGCGGTGGTGGGCGTCAACGCCGACACGCCTTACAAGACCATGCCCGAGCTGCTGGCGGCCATGAAGGCCAAGCCCGGAACCATCTCGGTCGCCACCGCAGGTGTCAACTCAAGTGGCCACTCGGCCATCGAGACGATCGCGCGCGTGGCTGGTGTCACGTACAAGCACGTCACCTACGACGGTGGCGCGCCTGCGGCAGTGGCTGCGGCGTCAGGCGAAACGCAGGTCACCACGCAACTCGCAGCCGAGCAAACCGACATGATCCGCGCCAAGAAGATCCGCCCCCTTGCTGTGGTGGGTGACAAGTCCATCGAGATCGAAGGCTATGGCGTCATCCCGCCGCTGTCTCAGTTCATCCCAGGGTTCAAAGACCCCATCAACTTCTTTGGCATTTTTGTGCCCAAGTCGGCGCCACCCGAAGTCGCTCAAACGCTCAACAGAATTTGGGCCACCGAGATGGTCAAGAGTGAAGCCCTCAAAAAATATGCGCAATCGCGCGGCGCGATGTTTGCACCCATGGCGGGTGACGAGGCCCAGAAGGCCGTGTTCCCTGCCATCCAGTCTTACGCGTGGACGCAACAAGCGGCTGGCAAAGCCAAGGTGTCTCCAGACACCGTGGGCATTCCAAAACCCTAAGCAGAAATTCACAGGCCTCCCGCCCCACCATGCCTGAGTCGTCAAGGGCAAGCCGCAGCGACGCATGGGGCGGTGCGGGCTGGGTGGGCCTTGGCCTGCTGATCGTGGTGGCTTCGTGGCGCATGGAGCGATTTGAATCCATGGGTGCGCAGCTCTACACCATGCCGGGTTTTGTGCCCGGCATGCTGGGTGCGGTCATCATGCTGTTGGGCGTCGCATTGATGCTGCGCGCTTGGCGCCGCGGTCGGCAGCCCATGGACGCCGGGCCGTCGGTGCCACTGGTCAATGCCCGCATCGCCATCACGCTCGCACTCACCCTGATTTATGCGGGTGTGTTGGTGGGCCGGGTCCCGTTTTGGGTGGCCACTGCCGCGTTTGTCACAGCCTTTGTGGCCGTCGTCGCACCCAAAGATCAGACAAAGGCGCGCCGATGGTCGTCGGCGTTGCTGGCGGGCGGGCTCACCGCCGCCGTGGTAACGGGGGTCTTTCAGCACATTTTCTTGGTGCGACTGCCTTGAGACATGCCAGCGGTTAGCCATGTTTGACGGACTCCTTCTTTTTGGCCAATCGATCGTGCGCTTCAGCGCGCCCGAAACCATCGCGTACGCGTTGTTGGCGTCGTTGGTCGGCGTGGTGATGGGTGCCCTGCCCGGCCTTACGGCAACCATGGCGCTGGCGCTGATGACCACACTAACCCTCAAACTACCCGCCAACCAAGCCTTGTTGATCTTGGTCTGCACTTACGTGGGCTCGATCTACGGTGGGTCAAGATCGGCCATCTTGCTCAACATCCCAGGCACGCCGGCATCGGCTGCTTCCTGCCTGGACGGCTACGCCTTGGCGCGCCAGGGCATGGCGGGCCGCGCCATGGGCATTGCCACCACGGGCTCGGTCATGGGCACCTTGATCGGCATGTTCTTTCTTGCCGTTTTTACCCCACTGTTGGGGGAGCTTGCACTGAAGTTCGGGGCTTACGAGTTCTTTTGGTTGGCGATCTTCGGCGTCATCATCGCGGGCACATTGACGGGCGACGACCCACTCAAGGGCTGGCTCGCTGGCATGGTTGGTCTTTTCATCGCCACCATCGGTCAAGAGCCACAGTACGGCTATGAGCGATTTGCGTGGGGCGTGCGCGACCTGGCCGGCGGCATCCAATTGGTGCCCGCGCTGGTGGGTGCTTTCGGCTTTGCCGAACTGCTGACTGCCATGCGCAAACACGAGCCCCCCGTCACGATAAGCGCCTTCGACACCGTGATTCCCAAGCTGCGCGACGTCACGCAATACTGGCGAACCATCCTGCGCTCGGGTCTCATTGGCACGGGCGTTGGCATCGTGCCTGGTGTGGGTGAAGACGTGGCGGCATGGTCGTCTTACGCCGCTGCCAAACGCGCCAGCAAAGAAAAGGAGATGTTTGGTAAGGGCTCGGTCGAAGGGCTGATGGCGGCTGAAACAGGCGACAACGCCTGCGTCCCCGGCGCCGTCATCCCGGTCCTGACGCTCGCCATCCCGGGTTCGGCACCCGCTGCCGTGTTGATGGCCGCCATGATCATCCACGGCATCAAACCGGGGCCACTCATCATGGTGGAGAACCCACAGTTTGTGTACGACGTGGTGGCCATGATGCTGTTTGCCACCATCGGCATTCTTATTTATGGGCTGGTGCTTACCAAGGCCCTCGTGCAAGTGTTGCGGGTGCCACAGCACCTCATCGTTCCCATCGTTTTTGTGCTGTGCGCGGTCGGCAGCTTTGCCATCGCTGGGCGCTTGTTTGACGTGTACGTGATGCTGGTCTTTGGCTTGATTGGATTTTTCTTGCGCCATCATGGTTACCCCATTGCGCCGTTGGTATTGGGAATCGTGCTGGGCGACTTGATGGAGAAGAACCTGCGCCGCGCGCTGATCTTGTCGGATGGTGATCTCACACCCTTCTTCACGCGACCCATCGCGGGCACCGTCGCTGCCATGATTTTTGCCACCATCGGGTGGAAGCTCTGGAGTCTGTCGCGCCAGCGTGCTTTGGGCGGCGCGGCGCCATGAAACTCGCGCTGTGCAACGAAGTGCTGCGGCCGCTCGCATGGGCGGCGCAGTGTGATGCTGCAGCTCGCATGGGTTACGAAGCGCTGGAAATCGCTCCCTTCACGCTGACAGACGACCCCTTCACGCTCAGTGATGCCGAAGCGGGCGGGGTGCGCGGCACCGCGCTTGCGCATGGCTTGACGGTTTGCAGCCTGCACTGGTTGTTGGTCAAGCCCGATGGCCTGTCGCTGGTGACCGACGACGTTGCGCTGCGCCGCCGCACGCTGGACCTGCTGCGCAGGTTGATTGACTTTGCGGCCGCCTGCGGCGCAGGCGTGTTGGTGCACGGCTCGCCCAAGCAGCGATCACCCGCGTCTGGTCAGAGCGTGGCCGATGCCACCCAACGATTTGAAGCAGCCCTGGCTGATCTTGCCCCCCACGCGGCGGCGGCCGGCGTCGTCTATTGTCTTGAACCATTGGCCCCGTTCGAGACCAGCGTGATCAACACCGTGGCCGAGGCCGCAGCTTTGATCGACCGCATCGGGTCACCTGCCGTGCGCACCATGCTTGACGTCAGCGCCGCATCGCACAGCGAACACGAGCCCGTGCACGACGTGCTGCGCCGCTTCTTGGCCAGCGGCCACATTGCCCACGTGCAACTGAATGACAAAAACCGCCGTGGTCCGGGCCAAGGGACCACCGACCAGCGTGCCGTCTTGGGCGTGCTCAAGGCGATGCGCTACCCCGGGTGGATGGCGGTTGAGCCCTTTGAATACGTGCCCGACGGCCCGGCGTGTGCCGAAGCCTCGGCGCGTCACGTGCGCGAACTGTGGGCGGCCTTGCCATGATGGGCCAGCCGTTGCGCATCCACGATGTTCAGCTGTTTCAGCGCCCAGTCACGCTGCGGTTGCCTTTTCGCTTTGGTGCCGCCACCGTCACGCAGTGTCCCCAAGCGTTTGTGCAGGTCCATGCCGAGGCCAATGGCCGGACCGTGGTGGGTGCAACCGCCGAGCTTATGGTGCCCAAATGGTTCGACAAATCGCCAGAACTGTCTCACGCGCAAAATTTTGAACAGCTGCGTCAATCGCTGCGCCATGCCCGCGACGCCATGTTGGCCCACACCGATGTGATGTCGCCTTACCAGCACGCTCAAGTGTCGGGTGAGCAGGCTGTCGCGGTGTCGGTGTCGCGTGGCATGCCCCTTCTGGCGGCGCAGTTTGGACCGGCCCTGCTCGACAAAGCCGTGGCCGATGCAGCGCTTCGCGCCGCCGCTGTTTCCTGGAACGACGGGCTGCATGCGGGCGTGTTGGGTGACCCCTGGAGCACGCGACTGGCCCGGGTGCGCCCATCCCACGTGGTGCTGCGCCACACCGTCGGCCTGGCCGATCGATTGACAGAAAGCGACCCCGGCATCGATCCCCAAGATGGCTTGCCCGCCACACTGCAGGCGGCCATCCAGAAGCATGGCTTGCACCACTTCAAACTCAAGCTTTGTGGGCAAATCGAGTCCGACCTGGAACGGCTTACCCGCATTGCCGACGTGCTGCAACGTTGGGGCGGCGATTGGCGCGTCACACTGGACGGCAACGAGACGTTCTCCGACGCTGCCAGTCTGGGGCGGTTCTGGCGCGCATTGGTGAACGCGCCCGCACTTCGCGATTTGCTGGCGCGCACCTTGTTGCTGGAGCAACCTCTGGCTCGCGCTGTGGCCCTGCGTGAATCCATTGCATCGATTGGCATTGCCACGCCTGTGATCTTGGACGAATCAGACGACCACGCCGATGCTTTGGTTGAAGGCCTGGCGTTGGGCTACAGCGGTATTTCCACCAAAGCCTGCAAAGGCATCTACCGATCACTTTGCAACGCGCTGCGCATCGCGCAGGACCCGCACCTGCTGTTGTCCGGTGAAGACCTCACCTGCCAAGCAGGCTTGGCCGTGCAGCAAGACACCCTGCTGGCGGCCAGTTTGGGGGTTCAACACATCGAGCGCAACGGCCACCACTACGCGGACGGCTTTGGCAGCGCCTCCGCTGAAGAAGCAGAAGCCTTTGCGCGTGCACACCCCAGTCTGTACGAATCAAGCCTGGGCCGCCCCCACTTGGCTGTTCGTCACGGTCGGCTCGACTTGACATCGCTGAACGTCATCGGGTTTGCGTCAGCCGCCATGCCGCATTGGGGCAGCTTGCAGCCCATTCACTGACCCTGCATCTACGAAAGACTCACCATGGCAACTCAACGACTTGGCCTCATCATGCACGGCGTGACCGGGCGCATGGGCATGAACCAGCACTTGATCAGATCCATTGTCGCCATCCGCGCACAGGGCGGCGTCGCGCTGCGCAATGGAGACAAAGTCATGCCCGACCCCATCCTGATCGGACGCCATGCCGAGAAAATTGAAGCCCTTGCCAAATCCCACGGCATTGCGCGCTGGGGCACCGACCTTGACGCCGCGCTGGCCAACCCCGACGACACCGTGTTCTTCGACGCTGGCACCACACAAATGCGCCCCGCACTGCTCGCCAAGGCCATTCGGGCTGGCAAGCACGTCTATTGCGAAAAGCCCATCGCCACCAACCTCAACGAAGCGGTGGAGGTTGCGCGGTTGGCCATGGCCTCGGGCCTCAAACACGGCGCCGTTCAAGACAAGCTTTTTTTGCCTGGCCTTCGCAAACTCGACATGTTGCGTCGCGCGGGCTTCTTTGGCCGCATGCTCAGCGTGCGCTTGGAGTTTGGTTACTGGGTGTTTGAGGGTGACTTGCAGCCCATCCAGCGCCCGAGCTGGAACTACCGCAAAGAGGACGGTGGTGGCGTGATTCTCGACATGATGTGCCACTGGCGCTACGTGCTTGACAACTTGTTTGGTGAAGTGAAGTCCGTGTCGTGCATCGGCACGACGCACATTCCCCGGCGCTGGGACGAAGCCGGCAAGCCCTACACCTGCACGGCCGACGACGCCGCCTATGCAACGGCCGAGCTCATTGGCCACGGTGGCGAACCCGTGATTGCCCAGCTCAACATGAGCTGGGCCACCCGCGTACGTCGTGACGACCTTGTCACCTTCCACGTTGATGGCACCCACGGTTCTGCTGTTGCGGGGCTCTCCGATTGCCGCGCACAAAGCCGCGTGAACACGCCGCGACCCGTGTGGAATCCCGATCAGAAACAGACCATGCCGTTTTTTGAGCAATGGCAAGAAGTGCCTGATACGCAGGTTTACGACAACGGCTTCAAGATCCAGTGGGAGCATTTCATTCGCCATGTGGTCGAAGATGAACCCTATGCGTGGACGCTGCCCGAAGGCGCCAAGGGTGTGCAGTTGGTTGAGCTGGCCCTGGAGAGCTGGAAGCAGCGCCGCTGGGTTGACGTGCCTGCGCTGAAGGTGTGACACATGGCGCACACCCTCAAACTACCCACCCTCGCGGGGACCATTGAGCCCTACACCCTGCAGGGCACACCACCTGAACCACCGCCGGCTGGCCTGACCTTCAATCGCATCGCCTACGCGGCAGCTCACGTGGTTGCCGACCCGAGGGCTGCCATTGATCCCTGGCTTGCGTGTGCGATCGACTGGGACCAAACCATCGCCTACCGCCAACGCCTTTGGTCGTTAGGCCTGGGTGTGGCCGAGGCGATGGACACGGCGCAGCGTGGCATGGGCTTGGACTGGCCCACCTCATTGGATCTAATTCGCCGCTCCATCGACGCGGCGCAGGACACACCCGGCGCGCAGGTGGCCTCGGGCTGTGGGACCGATCACCTTGTGCTTGAAAACGTCAAAACAGTCGACGAGGTGATCGCGGGTTACGAGACCCAAATGGCCGCCATCGAAAAACTCGGCGGCAAACTGATCGTCATGGCAAGCCGAGCACTGGCACGGGTCGCCAAGAGCCCGGCCGACTACGAGCGCGTGTACGACCGCGTGTTGAGCCAAGCCAAGCAGCCGGTGGTGCTGCACTGGTTGGGCGACATGTTTGACCCTGCACTGAAGGGCTACTGGGGTAATGACAACGTCGACCGCGCCATGGACACCGCGCTTGCGGTCATTGCCACACACGCCAGCAAGGTTGACGGCATCAAAATATCGCTGCTCGACAAAGACAAAGAAATTGCCATGCGACGCCGCCTGCCTGCCAAGGTTCGCATGTACACCGGGGACGACTTTAACTACGCCGAGCTGATCGCTGGCGACGGTTGGGGCGAAGCAGCCAACCACGCACAAAGTGACGCACTGCTGGGTATCTTCGATGCCATTGCCCCCGCTGCGAGCGCGGCGCTGGGTGCGCTTGCCCAAGGGCAAGTGGCCAAGTTCCACGCCATCTTGGGCCCCACCGTACCCCTGTCACGCCACATCTTTGCCGCCCCCACGCGCTTCTACAAAACGGGTGTGGTGTTCATGGCGTGGCTCAACGGGCACCAAAACCATTTCACCATGGTGGGTGGGCAGCAAAGTGCACGGTCAATCGTCCACTTTGCCGAGCTTTTCCGGTTGGCCGACGCGGCGCACGTGTTGGAGCAACCCGACCTTGCCGTGCAGCGGATGAAAACCTTGTTGAGCCTTCACGGGGTGCACTGATGCGCGACTTCAGCCAAGACCACGATGGGATGTCCATCAACACGGCCACGGTGCGCAAGAGCTTGGGACAAGACCTCGCGCTGGGCGAGATCCTTGACGCCTGCGCGCGCCATGGCATTCGTGCCGTGGCCCCTTGGCGCGATCAAGTGGCCGCTGCGGGACTCAAGCCGATTGCTTCGCAGCTGAAAGCCTTGGGGTTGCGGCTTTCGGGGTATTGCCGGGGAGGCATGTTCACTGCCGTGGATGCTTCGGGTCTGAAGGCAGCGATGGACGACAACCACCGCGCGGTTGACGAAGCGTGCGAGCTGGGTGCACCGTGCCTTGTGTTGGTGGTGGGTGCCCTGCCGGGTGCGTTGGCGGGCCAAGCGGCGCACAAAGACATCGGTTTTGCGCGCCAACAAGTGAGCGACGGCGTGGGTGAACTGCTTTTGTACGCCAAGGCCTGTGGTATGCCCCTGGCCATCGAGCCCTTGCACCCGATGTACGCCGCCGACCGAGCTTGCATCAACACCTTAAAGCATGCACTTGACCTGTGCGATGCCCATGACCCGCTGCACACTGGCGCCCTGGGCGTTGCTGTCGACGTCTACCATGTGTGGTGGGACCCGACACTGCAATCGCAAATCGAACGCGCCGGTGCTTCGCGCTTGCTGGCCTTTCACGTCTGCGACTGGCTAACCCCCACCACCGACCTTCTTAACGACCGCGGCATGATGGGCGACGGCGTGATTGACATCCCTCGCATCCGGGGTTGGGTGGAAGCGCAGGGGTTTAAGGGCTTCAGCGAGGTCGAAATATTTTCAGCAGGCAACTGGTGGAAGCGGCCTCACGACGAGGTCTTGAAAACGTGCATCGAACGTCACCGCCGCGCCGTGTAATCGAAGCGTGCCTGCCCCCCCATTGGGCCCCAGGCACGTGCCTAGACACACCTGCGGCGGCACCACCCCCGCCAGCTCCAACTGCATCAACATCATGTTGACCAAAGTGGGCACTGACGGGCGGCCGGTTTCAATCACAAAGTGGGCCGTTTCGCGGTAGAGCGGGTCGCGCTGGCGAAACAAATCACGCAGCCGCTGCAGCGGATCGACACCTTGCAGCAGAGGACGCTTGGCGTCGTAGCGCAGGCGCCGGGCAAGCTCTTCGGGCATCGACCGAAGGTAGACAACAGTGCATCGATCACGCAGCAGGCGACGGTTGACGTCGCGCAACACCGCGCCGCCGCCCGTGGCTATAACGTGCTGAGGCCGCGTGGTGACCGACGCAACCACCTCGGACTCGAGATCGCGAAACGCGTCTTCGCCGTGGTTGGCGAAAAAATCGCGCACGGTGCCACCGATGTGTGATTCGATCTCGTGGTCGGTGTCTAAAAAATCAAGGCCCAGATGCCGCGCAACATGGCGCCCGACAGTGGTTTTTCCACTGCCGGGCATCCCAACCAGTGCAATGCACTGCAGTCCATTCAATTCTTGTCGGTGCACGACCCCACTATGCCATAAGGGCTGATTTGGAATGCTGGCGAAGACGTTGACGTGATCGACGCAGCGTCCACCGGCACCGGGTCGAGCGAGAACTGCGCGCGCCCTTCGGTTCCCGACACACCAGACGCAGACACCGTTATGAGCGCTGCAATCCAAGAGCCCAGGTTCTTGGCGTACTGGATCTGCACTTCCGCAGTGCCATCGGCACGGGTCTTCGAATGCGTCAGCACAATGCTCACGTCCGACTTGCGGGGCTCCAACACGTTGTCAGCATCCAGGTCTTCGCCCGCCTCAAGCACACCGTTCTTGTTGGTGTCCTCGTTGCCGCAAACTGCAGTTTCGGTCTTGACCCAGCCCGGCGCACCGGCGGGACGGGTGTAGTAGCCCTTGTAGTACTTGGGCAAGTCGACCGACACCGACAAGTTCACGTCAGGCTTGGCGTTGCCAGCGGCGTCCACCACGCTGACGATGAAACGCTTGGCGTACATCAAGTCGTTGTTGACACTGAGGATCGTGCCGTCGGTTCCGATGGACACGGCCAAGGGCTCCGATGTGACCGTCAGCTTGACGATGGTTGAAGTGGCGCACGTGGTCAAGTTGGGGTCACTGTCAGTCGTGCCATAACAAGCGCGCACGGTGACGCCATCGGTGGGGCTGGAGCGCGAGCCTGGAATGTAGGCGGTGGTCACCACCCCCGAAGCGTCGCTGTAAAGTGTCGACGTGCCCGAGGTGAACGCGCCACCAATCGAGTTGGCGTCGCCCGCCAAGTCAAACTTGACTCGAACGTTTTGCACCGGCAGGTTGTTGGCGCCCAAAAACAAGGCCCGAATCTCGGTGCGGTTGGTGGTGGAGCTGCCCGAATTGGCACCCACCACACTCGGGTTGGCCGACACCGATGCCGACGTGATAGCGCCTGTGGCTGGGCCTACCGTGCCCACCGCTTGAACCTGCACCACCGGTGCGGGCGAAGTCGTGGCACCACCCGCCGTGGCCGTCACGGCATAGCTGCCGGTCGCGGTTGGCGCCGTGAAGGGCATTTCAAACTCGCCCGCCGTGCCGGTGCGCCCGACGGCCGAAGCCGGCGTCAAACCTGTGGCCGAGACTTGAATGTCCTGGTTGACCATGGCGTTGCCGGCCTGATCGAGCAAGCGGAATTGAATCGAGCCGCTGGCGCCGGGTGACACCACCGCTGGAACGACAGTGCCTGTCAACGTGGCGCCGAACACTTGCACCGTGGCCGTGCGTGCAAGTGCACCCACGGTGGCCGTCAGGTTGATCACCCGGTTGGCGCGGTTAGCACCAATCGTCACCGTCGATAGCACGGTTCCGTCGGCTTGCGATTCGGGCTCGGTCGTGACCACAATGGCATCGCTGTCTGCAGTTACCACCACCCTGGCGCCGGCCACGGCGTTGCGCGACCCATCAAGCACCGTCGTTTTAACGGTAACCGTGTCAGACCCGGTGTTGGCGATGGTGGCCTTGCTTGTTTCCACCACGATGTCAGCGGCGCCATTGGTGGGCGAGCCGTTGCCAAAGGGTGGCGCACCGGCTGAGCTGCCCCCGCCACCACACGCCACCAACATCGAGACGGCGATGCAAGCGTTCAACCAACGATAGACCTTCATAGTGTTTCCCAATCTTCCTATGTGCATCAGCGAACCGCTGTGCGTTCACTCACAACGCGGGGCGTCAAGAACACCAGCAGTTCGGTGCGCGCTGAATCGCGGTTGGTGGTCCTGAAAAGGTGACCCAGCACCGGGATGTCGCCCAACAAGGGCACCTTGGTGATCGACGATGTCTCGACTTGCTCGTAAATGCCGCCAATGACCACCGTGCCGCCGTTTTCCACCAGCACTTGGGTCTTGACCTCTTTGATGTTGATTTCGCGGCCAACCTGCGTCAGTGCGCCCAGGCTGTCTTTGTTCACCTTCACGTCCAAGATGATGTTGCCTTCGGGCGTGATTTGCGGCGTCACTTCGAGCTTCAACGACGCCTCAAGGTATTCAATCGCCGTGGCACCCGAGCTGGTCGCCTTTTGGTACGGAATCTTGGTGCCCTGGCTGATCAAGGCTTTGACTTGGTCGGCTGTGACCACGCGAGGGCTCGACACCACCTTGCCGCGGCCGTCGGCTTCGAGCGCCGAAATCTCAAGGTTCAAGAAGCGATTGGATGCAGCACCAAACAGCGACAAGGCAAACGAGGCAGGGTTGAAGCCACCCTGGTTGGTCGCGGGCAGGTTCACGAATTGCGAGTTGTTGAACCCGTTGGTGTTGGACTGACCCGTTTGGTATCCGATGGCGTCGTAGTTGCCACCCACGCCCACGCGGTTGTCGCCATTGAGGCCCCAGCCGGGCACACCACCGCGGGTACCACGAAGGTCAGAGCCCCCCAAACGCACACCCAAAGACTTGCCAAAGGTGTCGCTGGCTTCAACGATGCGCGCTTCGATCATCACTTGGCGCACGGCCGTGTCAATCTTGGAAATGAGGCCTTGAATCTCTTCCAGCTTGGAAGGGATGTCGGTGACGAAGAGCTGGTTGGTTCGAACGTCAAACACCACGCTGCCACGCGGGGACAGCATCCTCGACGACGACGCACCAGCACCGCCACCGCTTGCCGCCAGGGCCGTGCCCATCAAGCCTTTGGCCACTTCTTCAGACTTGGTGTAGTTAAGCTGGAACGACTGGGTGCGAAGCGGCTCGAGTTCGGTTTTCTTCTTGCCTGCTTCGAGATCAGCCTGCTCTTTAGCGGCCAATTCGTCCTTCGGTGCCACCCAGATGACGTTGCCCGAACGGCGCATGCCAAGGCCCTTGGATTGCAAAATGATGTCGAGTGCTTGGTCCCAAGGCACGTCTTTCAGACGCAATGTCAAGCTGCCCGAGACCGTGTCGCTGGTGACGATGTTGAAGTTGGTGAAATCGGCGATCACTTGCAGCAAGGCACGAACTTCGATGCTCTGGAAGTTGAGCGAAAGCTTTTCACCCTGAAAACCGGGGCCTTTGGTGAGTTTGTTGGCGTCCACCACAGCGCGGCGAACCTCAACCACAAACTGGTTGTCGGTTTGGTAGGCACTGTGCTCCCAGTTGCCGTTGGGCTCGATCAACATGCGAACCCGGTCGCCTTGTTGCGTTGACGTGATGTGGGACACCGGCGTGCCAAAGTCAGAAACGTCCAACCGGCGGCGCATGCTGTCGGGCAAGGTGGAACGCAAAAACTCAACCAACAAAAACTTGCCTTGCTGTCGAATGTCAACACCCACGTCGTTGCTGGGCAATGTCACAACAATGCGACCGGCGCCGTCAGGGCCACGCCTGAAATCAACCTCACGCAGGCCGCCCGAGTCGCGACTCTGGTTTGGGGCAAACGTTGGTGTTGGGGCAGCCGCAGCCGCACCCGCACCGACAGCGGCTGTTGGGCCAGCGGTTTCAAGCACCACCAGCAAGGCGTTGCCTTCGATCTGAGCGCGGTAGGTGGCCGATTGACGCAGGTTGACGACCAAGCGTGTGCGCTCGCCCGTCTGCGCCACGTTGACCGAACGCACATTGCCCTGATTCAACTCGACTGCAGAGCGTTGCAAGGCGCTGCCAACAGCAGGCAAATCAATCGCCACGCGGGGAGGCGACTGCACCACAAACCCGGCTGGCACCGCTTTGAGCGGTTCACTGAACTCAATGCGCAACACATCAGCGCCCGCTTGTTGCGAGCTCGTGATCGACTGGATGACGCCCTGCGCCATCGCAGCCATCGGCGTGACTGCAACCAACAACAAGGCCGCGGCCCAAGCCCGCCAATTCATCATGATGCGCTTCTCCTGAATATTTCTCATCGCGACCCCGCAGCGTTGTCCAGCAATTGCAGAGCCGTTGAACGTTCTACCCATTCGCCCGAGGCGTCTTGAACCACTTCGCGCAAGGCGACCTGGTTTTCGGCCACGCGCGTCACCCGTCCAAAGTTTTGGCCAATGTGGTCGCCCACCTTGACTTGATACAGCAGGTTGTCGACCCGCAGCAGCGCAAAGGTGCGCCCGGTGCGGTTCATGCTTCCGACCATCGACATGCTGTCAAGCGGGAAGGCTTCCAAGGGCTCGCGGCGGCGATTCATTTCGGCGCTGAGCAGCGGGTTGGGTTCGCGCATGTCCTGGCGCACCGCAACGGCAAGCTTCTGGCTGCTGAAAGGCGACACAGCGTTGGCCGACAAATAGGCTTGGGGGTCAAAGCGCTTGGGTGCAATCAAGGGCGTGACGCTGGGCTTGACCTCACGCTTTTGCTGATCCATCCAAGCTTGAATTTCGCCCACGTTGGCGCCACAGGCCGAAAGCCCCATGGCCAACACCAACAGTGCAAGCCCCTTGGCCCAGCGAGCTTTTTGCATGCGGTTCATCATTTCTTCGCTCCTGCCGAAGGCGCTGCTGTGGCGCCCGGCGCTGCAGCTTTGGCTTTGGCGGCGGCTGCGCGCGAAGCGGCGACTTCCGCGGGATCCAGGTAGCGGTACGTGCGCGCTACAGCGTCCATCGTCAACACGCCAGTTTCGACCTTTTTGTCACCCGACAGCTGCTGGGTGATGTTCACGTCGTGAAGCGTCACGATGCGCGACAAATTGGCGACGTCAGCTGCAAAGGCCCCGACGTCATGGTATTTGCCCGTGACGCGAATCGTGATGGGCAGCTCAGCGTAGTAGTCGCGCAGTGCGACCGAGCCGGGGCGCCACAGCTCAAACTGCAACCCACGGCCCAAACCGGCTTGGTTGATGTCCGACAACAATGCATCCATCTCGGCTTTGCCGGGCAACTGTTTCTCAAGCTGCGTCACGTACTCTTCGACTTGCAATTTTTGCTTTTGCAGCTCGGCGAGGTTGACGGCCTGCGCGTACTTGCTGCGGTACTCTTCTTTCAGCGTGGGCTCTTTGGCGCGCTGGTTGTCCAAATCTTCGTGGGCCGACATCAAAAACACGGCATAGCCGATGCCCAGCACCAGCAGCGTGACGAATCCCCACGCGGCCAATTTGGGGGCCAGGCTCCATTGCCCGGGTTGCTTGAAATCGAGATTTTTGAATTGATCGGCAATGCCGCTCAATTCGATGCTGGGGAGTTTGACCTGGGTTGCCATGGGATGCCTCAGGATGCTTTGGCAGGCGCTTTGGCCGCCGGCACCGGTGCCTTGGTGGCCGCGTCGGCGGGGTTTGGCGCCTGAGGGCGCTTGATGTTCACACGCATCGAAAAGTCATACAGACGGCGTTGTTGTGCGTTCGGGGACGTGGGCAGGGTCGCTTTGATCTCCACGAGTTCGGGGCGATCCAACCATGCTGACCCTGTTGATGTGTTCCGCAACAGCTCAGAGACCCGCTCGTTGGTTTGCGCCCAACCCGCCACGGTCACCACCTGGCCGGCTTGTTTGATCGAACTGAGGTAAACACCTTCTGGAACCTGCTTGGCGATTTCGTTCAAGAGGTGCACAGGGATGTTGCGGTCAGTCTGCAAATCCTCCACCGCCTTTTGACGCGCTTTCAGGGCGTCAATCTCGGTGCGAAGCGATGCGATGTCCCGAATTTGGGCGTCGAGCCGCTTGATCTCGGTGCTCACAAACGAGTTGCGCTCTTTCTGAGCCTCAATCATTTGCTGCACCGTGCCCCACCACAAGCCTGCCAACGCAGCGCCCACAGCAGCGGCCAATGCCAAGCCAGCAAAAAACGCCGCTTTGCGGCGCTTGCGCCGCTCTTCGCGGTGCGGAAGCAGGTTGATCAAAATCACTGCACAAACCTCCGCATGGCCAAGCCACACGCCGTGAGATACGACGGTGCCTCACGACGCATTTTGTTTTCGCGAATGCCAGTGCCAAGCTTCATGTGCTCAAACGGGTTGACCACCAACGATGCAAAGCCGGTGAGGTCGGTGACACGCTCTTTCAGGCCTGGCAGGGTGGCCGTGCCACCCGACAACATCACGTAGTGAACTTTGTGGTGCGGTGTGCTGGTGAAGAAGTACTGCAGTGCGCGGCCGATCTCTTGCGACATGCTGTCAACGTATGGCGCCAAAATGCTTGATTCGTAGTCGTCGGGCAAGTCACCCGCCAATTTTTTCTGCTCGGCTTCTTCAAACGAGAACCCGTACTGGCGCGAAATCATGTGGCTGAGTTGGGCACCACCAAAGGCCTGATCGCGGTCGTACAACATCTCTTCGTCACGCAACACTTTGAGGCTGGTGGTGTCGGCGCCAATTTCAAACAGCGCCACGAGTGCGTCTTTTCCCTCGCCGGGCAGTGCTTGGATGATGCGGCTCATGGCGAGCCGGGACGCATGCGACTCGATGTCAAGGACCACGGGCTTGAGACCCGCCGCTTCGGCCAACCCTTGCCTGTCTTGAACCTTTTCCTTGCGTGACGCGGCGATCAACACGTCGATGTCGCCAGCCGACTGGGCGCTGGGGCCGATGACGCAGAAGTCCAGGCTGACTTCGTCCAGCGAAAACGGGATGTACTGGTTGGCCTCAGACTCAACTTGCATCTCCAGCTCTTCCTCGCGCAGGCCGGCGGGCAGCTGAATTTTCTTGGTGATCACGGCTGCCTGGGGCATCGCCATCACGACGTTTTTGGTGCGGGTGCCACTTTTAACGACCAAGCGCCGAACCGCGTCGGCTACCTCGTCGAAGCTTTCCACCTGGCCGTCGGCAATCCAGCCTTTTTCAAAGGGCTCGGAGGCAAACCGCTCGACGGTGTAGTCGCCGGATGGGGATTGGCTCAGTTCAACCAGTTTGGCACTGGACGAGCTGATATCAAGACCGATCATGGCGGCGTTGGACCGCCCTTTAAGCACGTCAAGAAAACCCACGACGGCAACCCCCAATACGAGCGGTATTACAGATTTGCAACACTCTCGCAACCTTTGTTAATAAACTACTTTCAATGCTAGCAGCAAAGACCTCTATCTACGGGGCTTCGAGGGTGAGGAAATGGCCTGCATCGTTGTGAAACTCACACTCGGCGCGATGCTCAAACACCACGTTCGTTACCGTTACTAGGTTCGCAGCACCTCAAATGTGTAACGCGTCACGCTTCACAGAGACTTCTCAGAGCCGTTCCTATAATCCGGCACGACTCCTGCTCCGCCCCTTTGGGGGCCGGGCCGCAAGGCCAACCCAGTGACTGAAACAAACCCCAAAGCAAACACCCGAACGGCCTCCAACCCGGCTTTGAGCCTTTGGCTGTGGCAGCCCGTCAAATGGCTGGGTGGCTCCCTGTTGGCTTTGCTCTTGATGGGCGCGATCACCCTTTGCATCGCCCTTGCGGTGGCGTACCCCCAGTTGCCCGACGTCACCAGCCTCACCGACTACCAACCCAAGCTGCCCCTGCGGGTGCACACCGAAGACGGGGTGTTGATTGGCGAGTTCGGCGACGAGCGGCGCCACTTCACCCCCATCAAAGAGATCCCCAAGGTGGTTCAGCAAGCGGTGCTGGCCATTGAAGACGCCAAGTTCTACGAGCACAGCGGTGTCGACTTCAAGGGCATGCTGCGGGCCGCCATGGCGCAATTTTCAGAGGCCAAGAGCCAGGGGGCGTCGACCATCACGATGCAACTGGCCCGCAATTTCTATCTTTCGACCGAAAAAACATTCACGCGCAAGATTTACGAAGTACTGTTGGCTTTCAAGATTGAGACGATGTTGAGCAAGGAGCAAATCCTTGAGGTCTACATGAACCAAATCTACCTGGGCCAGCGTGCCTATGGTTTTGGTGCGGCGTCCGAAATCTACTTTGGCAAGCCCCTCAAGGACGTTTCCATCGCTGAGGCGGCCATGCTGGCTGGTTTGCCCAAAGCGCCTTCTTCGTACAACCCCATCGTCAACCCCAAGCGAGCCAACACGCGTCAGCAATACATCATCGAGCGGATGGTAGAAAACCGCTTCATCACGGCCGAGCAAGCGCAGGTGGCCAAGGCCGAGAAACTCGAGTACCGCACCTCGTCCGACGTGGCCCCTTACGCCCAATACATCGCCGAAACTGCCCGTCAGTTGATCTTTCAACAGTACGGCGATGCCACCTACACCCGTGGCTTGAACGTGGTGGTCACCGTCAAGTCTGAAGATCAGCAAGTGGCGTTCAAAGCGCTGCGTCGCGGCTTGATGGAGTACGAGATGCGGCAGCACTACCGGGGCCCAGAGGCCTTCGTGACGCTGCCCAAAGACGGCCCTGCCCTTGAAAACGCCGTTGCCGATGCGTTGTCTGATCACCCCGACAACGACGATGTGCTGGCGGCCGTGGTTCTGGACGCCACCACGGCAAAAGTGGTGGCCATGAACGCAGAAGGCGCCAAGATCATCATCACCGGCAACGGTCTCAAACCCGTCACATCGGGCCTGGCTGCCAATGCGCCTGCGCAAAAGAAGATCCGGCGCGGCGCCGTGGTGCGCGTGATGAAGGACGCCAAAGACCAATGGGCTGTGACGCAACTGCCCGAGGTTGAAGGTGCCTTTGTGGCCACCGACCCCACGACCGGGGCCATCAAGGCCCTGGTGGGCGGTTTTGATTACCAAAAGAGCAAGTTCAATCACGTCACGCAAGCATGGCGGCAACCCGGCTCAAGCTTCAAGCCTTTCATCTACTCTGCCGCTTTGGAGCGGGGCTTCACGCCCACCACCATCATTGCCGACACGCCCTTGTTTTTTGATGCATCGCAAACGGGCAGCCAGCCGTGGGAGCCCAAAAACTACGATGGCAATTTTGACGGTCCGATGTCATTGCGGCGTGGCTTGGCGGCATCAAAAAACATGGTCTCCATCCGCATCTTGGAGCGCGTGGGGCCGCCGTTTGCCCAGTCATGGGTGACCAAGTTCGGTTTTGACGCCGACAAGCATCCCCCTTTCCTAACGCTGGCCTTGGGTGCCGGCACAGTCACGCCGATGCAAATGAGCACCGCCATGGGTGTCTTTGCCACCGGCGGCTACCACGTGCCCCCACGGCTGATTGCCCGAGTCACCGACAGCAAGGGCCGCGTGCTGAACGAAACCACGCCCGCCGTACTGGATGAATCCACCCGCGTGATCCCGGCGCGCAACGCCTACGCCATGACGAGCTTGCTGCAAGAGGTGACGCGATCAGGCACCGCCAAAGACGCGCCGCGACTGCTCAAACGCACCGACTTGTTCGGCAAAACCGGCACCACCAACGATTCGATGGATGCCTGGTTTGCGGGCTGGAGCCCGAGCGTCGTCGGCGTGGTTTGGATTGGCTACGACACCCCCAAGAAGCTGGGCGACCGCGAAACGGGAGGCGGCCTGGCCCTGCCAGTGTGGATCGAATACATGCGCCACGCGCTCAAGGGCGTGCCGTCCAAGCCCATGGCAGCCGCGCCACCCGGCATGGTGAATGTGGGCGGCGAGTGGATTTTTGAAGAGTACGCGCGCGGCGGCGGCATCGACATGGTGGGCGTCGAAGAAGAAGCCCCTACCGCCCCCACCGAAGCCGAGAAAAGCTCGATCCTGGATTTGTTCAAGCGCTAACGCGAAGCTGAGTCTGACAAACTTGCACCTTGTGCATGCCTTGTGCGTAGGCCGTCGGCGGCGGGTGGGGGTGGAGGCGAATGTCCTCCACGTCGGTCCGCCTTCGCGGCCCTTGTTCCCCCTTTATTTCGCCCCCACCCCCACCCACCACCGACGGCCCTGCGAGGGGCGGTGATAGGCCCAGGGAGCAAGGTACGAGGAACGATGTACGAGGCAAAAAGTAACCAGTACGAAACCCGTTAGGGCGGTGACAAGACCGTGGCAGGGCAATGCCACCAAAGACGGTGACGGTGGGTGCGTGTTGGGTCGACATCAAGGAGGAGCGCGGGCCGCGAAGGCGGACCGATGCGGGGGACAGTCGATCCAACACGTACCCACCGGCGCCGGCCAAGCACGGCCTAGGCAAAGTGAGTCGAAGGGACAGCAGCGAGGGCAAAGCAGCGCTCACCCGCATCACCCCCAAAAAGCGCTCGCTACCGAAACACGCTGATCAAATGCGACCGCGACTTGACGTCAAACACCCGCAAGATCGTCGACACGTAGTTCTTCACCGTTCCCAGCGCCAAACCCGTGGCCTTGCAGATTTCTTGATTGGTGCACCCAAACAGCATGTGATCAAGAATTTCAAGATGCCTTGGCCCCAGTCCAGCAACGTGCATCGCGCCGTGGCCGTTTGAGCGCATGATGGAATCCTCCACCACAGCATCATTGGCCGATGGCGCCGAATCACCCGCGTGCAGCAAACCCAAAATCTGTTTCGCCAATGACTGCGGCGTGCCAGTCTTGGCGATGTAGGCCGCCGCCCCCAAGGCGTGCGCCTGCTTGATCACGAATTCGTCTTGGGTTGCGCTAAGAATCGCCACCTGAGCGTGTGGAAAGCAGGCCATGAAGCGTTGGATGCCCTGCAAGCCCCGGCAGTCGTTCATGTTCAAGTCGAGCAACACCAACCCGATATCAGGGTTGGCGCGATACGTATCAATCGCGTCTGACAGGCACGCCGACTCAAAAAAGGTGATTCCCTGCGCCTCGTGGTCGAGAAGTGCACGCAAACCGTACCGAAGCAACGCATGATCATCGGCGATCAGCAGCTTTGGCGTCGCAACAGGCGCTGACATTGGCAGTAGTGACGTTGGCCATCCTGCGTGTACCGGCAGCATGCCGGCTGATCCAACGAACTCTGCAACCCTTTGATTAAGAACGCTTTTACGGGTATTTAACACAATTGACTCCCAGTTGGTCTTTTTGATGGGCAAGCCAGTTCTGCTGCCTGAACCGTACTGTGCCTTTAGTCAATTGACAACGGAATCGTTGGAGTACCCATTTTTCTGGGACGCGATACCTATTTTTTGAGATTCAAACGATTGCAGTTCGTACTGCAAGACGACTGTCCCTGCGGAACCTAAGCCGTGCCGTGCTTGGTGACAAACACTATGCCCATCGCTTGGAGCATGCCCGTGGGTGCTGTGCCCCCCACGCAAACGATCACAGCATCGTTCTTGAGCGGCCTGTCCTGCCCATCAACGTGCAGCACCACCTCCCCGTCGTTGATGCGACTGACGGTGGACGACATCAACACCCGCAATCGCTTCTTAGCTTCAAGCGCCTTCAATTGCTCTCGGTTCTTTCCTTTGACGCGCGAAAACGCTTCGCTTCGGTACGACAGCGTGACTCTGGTTTGTGGCTGTGCAGCCAACGCAATGGCCGCTTCGAGCGCGCTGTCGCCTCCGCCCACCACCAACACCCTCTGTCCCAGGTACTGGGCGGGGTCTGCAAGTCGATAAACCACGTTGGCGCTTTCCTCTCCTGGCACCTCGAGTTTGCGGGGCGAACCGCGACGCCCAATTGCGAGCAAAACGAAACGCGAGCGCCAAGACCCGCGACTCGTCGTCACCACAAATGACGCATCAGGTTGCCCATCCACAGCGATCAAACTTTCACCAAAATGAATGGGCAGCGACGTTTTTTGGACCACGTCCTGCCAAAACGCCAACAGCGCCTCTTTTTGCACTTCACCAAAATTCATCTTGCCGACAATTGCCAAGTCGACTGGCGCCGTCATGGTGACTTTGTTGCGGGGGTAGTGGTACACCGTGCCCCCCAGTGCATCTTCTTGTTCCACAAGCCGGAAGTTAAGGTTGTGTGCCTGGGCAGCAAGCCCCGCCGACAGCCCTGCTGGGCCGCAGCCCACAATCACCAAGTCAAGCACTTCACCATCAGAGCTTGTTTGGACCTTGCCACGTTGGGCTTCGATGCGAGCGTGAATGGCGTCAACGGCTTGTCGGCCCTGCTCGGCAGCTTTGCGAATGAGTCCCATCCCACCGAGTTCACCGGCCACAAAAATGCCAGGGACGCTGCTTTCAAATTGAGCTGAGAGTGGCGGTACGTCCATGCCGCGCTTTTCGGTTCCAAATACAAGCGCAATCGCGTCGAACGGGCAGGCCGCCATGCAAGCACCGTGGCCGATGCACGCCGACGCGTTGATGAGCACCGCCTTGCCGTTGACCATGCCCAAAGCTTTTTCAGGGCAGACCTTGACACAAGAGCCTGAGCCAATGCACTTGCCAGGGTCGATGACGGGGTGCATCGATGCGGGTTCGTTGAGCCCCGCTTGCACTGCCTCGTGAAGGACCTTCTGGTTGGTGGACTGTCGCTTTTGGTGCTTCACCATGTAAAACACCACTGGCAAAGCCAGTACCGCCAAGTAGACCAGTTCGTAATTCATCGAAGACGCGTGGGCGCAGGAGCGTCGCGCTTGCGCCTAGGGGCCAACCACCTGATCCAAAACCATATTGACCCCGGACGCGCCCACTTTCACGGTTGTAGGCAAGCCTTGAAGATCGCCGGGCTGTGGTGTCGCATTGCCCGACTTGCTAACGCGAACTCCCACCACCACCTGTTCAACGAGCGAGAGCCGTGCTTGTGGCGTCATGGCCGTGCTGTCGTCCAGTTTGAAGTCAAAGGGCAAGTCTTTGACCTGCTTGCGCATGATGGCCAACGGCATGCGCGGCCCATCGACGGACCGCGCAAAAACAAACACCGTGTCGTCGGGTTTGGTTTGTGCCGCCAGGTTTGGTGCCAGGCTTACGGTGCCTGAGACATGCGCAGTGGCTGCCGGGGCTACCGCAGCTACTGGCGGTGTTGCAGCGGCGGCAATGGCTGCAGTGGCGGCGCCTTTTGCGGCTGCGGTAGGCGCTGAAGGGGTTGGCGCCAACCCGCCCAAACGGCGCGCCTCACTGATGCTCTCGTGCAGTTGCGGCGCAAACGGGTGCTCAGGTGTCTTGGAAAGGATGCGCTCCCATTGCTTGACAGCGCCAGCATAGTCTTTGCGATCAAAGGCCACCGTGCCCGACAACGAAAGGGCTTTGGGGTCGTCAGAGTCAATCGCCAAAGCTCGTGCGATCAGTCGGGTTGGTTCACCCTCGAGGTTGCGGCCCTGTTTGACAGCCAACGAGTCTGCGTAATCTGCCAGCAGCGACGCATCGTTGGGCATGAGCGCCACCGCTTTGGCGAAGGCTGACACGGCCTCGTCGGTCTTGCCAAGGTTGGCGTACGAGCGCGCCAGCATCGCCCAGCCTTCAGCGTTGTTGGGCTCTGTGTCCATGCGTTGCTTGAGTTTTTCAACCAGTGCCTCGAATTTCGCGGCGTCCATGGAGTGGTTGTTGCTCTGCCCGCCTGCGGTTGCGGCGTCGGCGGTGGCTGTCCTCGCAGCACTGGCTGCGCTGGCATTCACGAGCGTTGGTGCTCCCTTCCATGCATAGCCTGCGATGGCCACCAATAGGGCTGCTGCTGACGCCGCTGGCATCAGCCAGCGTGACCTGGGCCGTGGTGCCATTTGCCCGTCAGTGGCCCATGTTTGGGGGGCGACGGACGGCGTGTCATTGGCGACGCTGGCTGCGATGGCACGCGGCGTGGCATCTTCAACCGGACCATTGACAACCAAGTCAAGCAAGGTGCGCTCTAGCTTCTCGCGGCTGGCGTGGTAATGCTCGGTGCTGAGACCCCCACCGTCGTGCAACGATTTAAGTTGCAGCAGTTGCTGCCTCAAGGTTTCAACAGGGGTGGTCATCGAGGGCTCCGGATGGCGTCGTCAGGTTCATCGGCGTCAAAGGCGGAATCGGGCAAACGGCTGCGTCGGCGAAGCACCCACATCAGCACGGCCACACCCCCAACCAACAACAACGCGGGGCCCGCCCACAACAAGGCGGTTGTTGCTTTCACAGGAGGTCGATAAAGCACAAAGTCGCCATAACGCGCCGTCATGAAGTCAATCACCTCGCGGTCGCTGGCACCACGTTTGAGCATCACGCGCACTTCTTGGCGCAAATCGTCTGCCAAACCCGAACTGGAATCGGCCACAGTCTGGTTCTGGCACACCAAGCAGCGCAGCTCGGTGGTGATGCGCTGCACCCTTTGCTCAAGCACGGGATCGGCGGCGACGGGTTGCGCCTCGGCGCTTTGACTGAGGGGCGCCACCAGCGCAAGGGTGGCGGCCATCGCTACGCAAAACATCGTCGACCACCAAGACTTAATCATGGAGGGCTTTCAACAACGGCTCTATCTTTTCTTTGACGATGCTGTCGGTCAAAGGCCCCACATGCTTGAACCGAATCAGCCCCTGTTTATCAATCAGGAAGGTCTCGGGCACACCATAAACGCCAAAGTCCAGCCCCAAGCGGCCAGCTTCATCAAACAGTGAATCGTCATAAGGGTTGCCCAGCGCATTCAGCCAGCGCTTGCCCGCGTCGCGCGTGTCTTTGTAATTGAGGCCGATGATGGGCACGCGTTTGGTTTTGGCGTAGGCCACCAGCAGCGGGTGCTCTTCGCGACACGCCACGCACCAAGAGGCCCACACATTGAGCAGCCACACCTTGCCCCGCATGTCTGCACGCGTCATGGTGCGTTGCGGGTCGTGCAGCGTGGGCATTGCAAAGTCGGGCGCTGGCTTGCCAATGAGTGGAGAAGGCACCTCGCGTGGGTTGCGATTAAGACCGACCGCCAAAAACCCCGCCAGCGCCACGAACAGAGCAAGTGGCACCAAAAACCGCAGCGACTTCACGTTGCAGCCCCTCGGGTCATGGGCGCGGGTTGGAGGACTTCGTCACTGACACGGTCACGGGCTGTTCGGCGGTATCGACGATCGGTGGCAGCCCAAACGCCACCCAGCGCCATCAACAAACAACCACCCCACACCCAATCGATGAAGGGCTTGACGTAGATGCGAACGATCCAAGCTTTACCGTTGTCAACTGGCTCACCCAAAGACACGTACAAGTCACCGGTTAGTCGTGTGCGGATATCGGCTTCGGTCATGGGGTTGGTTTGAACCCGGTAGACGCGCTTTTCGGGATGCATGGTGGCGATGTTTGCACCTGCTTGGGTCACGTCAACTTTGGCTTGCACGGCTTGGTAATTGGGGCCAGGGACTTCACGAACGCCTTGGAACGTAAACGTGTAGCCAGCCACGGTGGTGGTGTCGCCAACCGCCATCTTGACGTCGCTCTCTACCTCATAGCTTCTCACCAGCGTGACGCCAAAAATAAAGGCAGCCACCCCGAGGTGCGCCATCATCATCCCTACAGTGGCACGCTGCAGTTGCGCAACGCGTTGTCGAACGGTAGCCACGCCTGGCAGCGGGTGAACCTTTTCCCAAAGGTCAGTGACCACAGATGCCACCACCCACCAACCCAGACCCAAGCCCAAACTTGTCATCCAGAAAATGCCGCCAGCCAACCAGCCCGAGCCGAGCGAAGCCAAAACGGCAACCAATGCTGCCCAGCGCAGCCGCTTCGCAATATCAGGCACTTCGGCGTCTTTCCAGCGCGTCAGCGGGCCCACCCCCATCAAAAATATCAGAGGCACCATCAAAGGCACAAACACCGTGTCGAAGTAAGGCGGCCCCACCGATATCTTGCCCATGTTCAAGGCATCGAGCAGCAACGGGTACAACGTGCCAAGCAGCACGGCACCGCAAGCGACGACCAAAAGCACGTTGTTGCCCAGTAGCATGGTCTCGCGCGACATCAGAGAAAACCGCGCGCCCAAACCAACCGATGGCGCGCGCCACGCGTACAACGTCAGCGAGGCACCAATCACGATCACCAGGAGTGCCAGAATGAAGAGACCTCGGCTGGGGTCGGTGGCAAACGCGTGCACCGACGACAGCACCCCTGAGCGCACCAAAAATGTGCCAATCAATGACAGCGAAAACGCCAGGATTGCCAGCAGCACCGTCCAGTTCTTGAAGCTGCCACGCTTTTCAGTGACGGCCAGAGAGTGGATCAATGCTGTACCCACCAACCACGGCATGAACGAGGCGTTTTCAACCGGGTCCCAAAACCACCATCCACCCCACCCCAGCTCGTAGTACGCCCACCAACTGCCCAGTGCAATGCCAATGGTGAGAAAAGCCCAGGCAGCTGTGGTCCAAGGGCGTGTCCAGCGAGCCCATTGCGCGTCCAGGTTGCCTCCGATCAATGCCGCAATCGCAAAGGCGAAGGCCACCGAAAAACCAACATAGCCCATGTAGAGCATGGGTGGGTGAATCACCATGCCGGGGTCTTGCAACAAGGGGTTCAGGTCGCGACCGTCGGCCGGCGCCGGCCAAAGGCGGTCAAAAGGGTTTGAGGTCACCAGCGTGAAGAGCAAAAAGCCCACACTGATCATGCCCAGCACCGCCAGGATGCGAGCCAACACAGGCAAAGGCAAGCGCTGGCTGAACTGCGCCACGGCCAACATCCACCCGGCAAGCATCAGCATCCAGAGCAAGAGTGAGCCTTCATGGCCGCCCCAAATACCCGCGACGCGGTAGGCCAGTGGCAACGCAGTGTTGGAGTGGCTTGCCACGTACATCACCGTGAAGTCATGGTTCACAAAACTCGCGCCCAAACACACCATGGACGCCGCGACCACAACAAACAGCAGCCGCGTGGCCGGGCGCGCCAGTGCCATGCCCGCGCCCCATTGGCGCTGGGCGCCCACCAAGGGCACCACGCTCAACACGAGCGAAATGCCCAGCGCCAACCACAACAGAAAGTGACCGATTTCAGGAATCATGGTTTGGTGCCCGTTGTGGGCTGCTGAATTTTTGAAGTTTGCACAGCGGGCGCTTGCATGCGGCCACCTTCCTTCGCGCGCTTCATGGCTTCGGCGGCCTCGGGTGGCATGTAGTTTTCATCATGCTTGGCCAGCACCTCGCTGGCCACAAACACGCCGTCCACCAGCTTGCCCTGCGCCACCACGCCTTTGCCTTCTTTGAACAAGTCCGGCAGGATGCCTTGGTAGCGAACGCCAACCTTTTGTACGGAATCGGTCACCACAAAGTTGACGCGCACACCGTCGCGCTGCACGCTGCCGGCCTCCACCATGCCACCAAGCCTGAATGTGCGCCCGGCGGGTGCCTCCTTGGCTGCCACTTGGCTGGGCGAAAAGAAGAACACCAAGTTGCTTTGGAAGGCGTTGAGCACCAAGGCGGCCATCGCACCGACAGCGAGCAAGATGCCCAGGGCAATCAACATGCGTTTGTGACGTGGCTTCAGTGTGGTTGTCATGGTTCAGCTTTCGGTGTTGGGCAGTGGCATGGACGCATGCGCTCGGGCCTTGGCAAGCCGCGAACGCACCATCCACACTTCGATCAAGATGGCGGCAGCACCCACAGCGTAGCTGCCCACGATGTAGGCGATGTGCCCTTGACCAGCAATCCACTCAGTCAGAGTCATGCGGGTCGCCCCACGAGTTGACCCACCCAGGCTGTTTCGCGCTCACGCTCAACAATCAAGGCGCGCGTGCGCAAAAAGACGACGGCAAACGCATAGGCCCAACACGCCAAGCTCATCAACAGCATCGCGTTCAGCATCGTCGGCGACATTTTTGCCCCACTGGTGGTGACAGTGGCGCCTTGGTGCAGCGTGTTCCACCAACGCACCGAAAAGTAAATGATGGGCACGTTCACAGCCCCAACGATGGCCAGCAATGCCCCAGCGCGGTCGGCACGACGTGTGTCGTCGATGGCAGCCCCCAGCGCCATGTAGCCCAGGTACAGCAACAACAAAATCAGATAGGAGGTTAATCGAGCATCCCAGACCCAGTAAGTTCCCCACGTTGGTTTGCCCCACAACGCGCCCGTCCACAACGCGATGAACGTAAACAGCGCGCCGGTTGGGGCAATGGCGCGCGCGAGCATGGACGCTGTGCGGGCATTGAACGCCCAACCCGCCGCGGCCCAAAACGCCATCGCCAAGTACAAAACCATCGACACCCATGCGGCTGGCACATGCAAAAAAATGATGCGGTAAACCTCACCCTGCGTTGCATCGGTGGGCGCAACCACAAACCCCAAGTACAAGCCCAGCACGGCGCACACCAGGGCAAGGGACCAAAGCCAGGGCGACAGCGATTGCGTCAGCGCGTAAAAGCGCGACGGCGCAGCAAAAGTGAAGGGAGATACTGTTCGGGTCATGACGCTAGAACTATTCAAGTGATATTTTCAGCGCAGCACCGATAGCCCACGGTGTCAGCAATGTCGACGCGATCAACAAAGCACCCAACAAGGACATATGCGGGCCCGCCGACAGGCCCGCCTCAACCGCCACCAAGCCACCAGCGCCAAAAATCAAAACTGGCACCATCAATGGCAACACCAATAAAAACAACAACATACCGCCCCCTCTTACGCCAACCACCAGCGCCGCGCCAAGGCAACTGAGCAAACTTAACGTTGGTGTGCCCAACAGCAAACCAACCACCAATACCCCCAGGCTCACAACGGGTAAGCCAAACATCACACCCAACACAGGCGCCACCAAGATCATGGGCAAACCCGTCAATATCCAATGGGTTGCGGCTCGCGCCAGCGCCATCATCGCCATCGACTGACCCGACAGCATCATCTGCTCCAGCGTGCCATCCGCGTGGTCCGCCGCATAAAAAGTGTTGACCGACAGTGTCACCGCCAACAAAACGCAAACCCAAATCACACCAGGTGCAATTTGTCGCAACACTTGCGTGTCTGATCCGACGCCCAGGGGGAACAAAGCCGCCGCCGCCACAAAAAACACCAGCGGCAAGAAGACTTCTGAACGGCGTCGCGCGGCCAAGCGGAAGTCGCGGCGCACCAAAGCGCGCATGACCCGCCAAACGCTGGACTGCGCCCTTGTACCTGCCGCTGTGGAATCATCACCCTTGTTCACGCCGCCCGATTATCACGTTGCACGGCCGTTTGGGTGCATGCCTGCATGTGAGCGTGCAACTGCGGTCGGCGTTGCAGCCAAAACTCGGTGGCTGGTGGCGCATCGGGCGACAGGTCTTGATGACTCGTCAACACCACACTGCCGCCACGCGCCAGCTGCTCGCCCAACAATTTATTGAGTGCCTGAGTGCTGGCCAAGTCCAACGCGTCATAGGGTTCGTCAAGCAACCAAACGCGCGCCGAATGGGGCATGGCCAGACGAGCCAAGGCCACGCGACGACGCTGGCCTTGCGACAAAGCGCGCACCATCGTTTGTGCGACGCTGCGCATGCCCACGCGGTCCAGCGCCTCGTCAATGGCCGATGTCGTCGGGGCGGATGGTGCGTGAACCGATAGCTCGACCAAAAACGCCAGAGCCTCGTGCACCGTCAAGTCATCTTTCAATGCATTGGCGTGCGCCACGTACAGCGGCAGCGCCACCACCGCAGCGGCGGTGCGGGCGCGGAAACCAAACCACCACACGTCACCCGACGCAGGCACTGCCAATCCTGCCAACAGGCGCAAAAGGCTCGTCTTGCCTTGGCCGTTGTCGCCTCGAAGCCATAACATTTCACCAGCAGCCAACGAAAGTTCAAGCCCCGAGAACAGCTGTCGATCGCCGCGGCGGCACCCCAGCTCACGCGCTTGCAGCGCCAGAGTCTCATTCATTTCAGACAAACTCATTCCGAGCAGTCGTGTCAAAACTCGTACCGTGCGCCGAGGTAGTAAAAGACGCGGTTTGTTTTTTCATTGCGGGTCGGGCTGGTGAGGTTGGTCACTTCGTAGTCTACCGATGTCTCCACCACCGTCAGCGGGGTGAAGCGCCACGAAAGCCGAACACTGGGCTTCCAGCGCGTGAGCGACAAACCGTCGGCCGAGGTTTGACGGTAAAACTGGACCGATGGCTCCACCTGCCACCCGTCGCTCAGCACCGACATGTTGTTGTACATCAGCAAAACACCGGTGTAGGTTGGCGCGCGCTGCATCGACGTGCTGAACACGTGGGTGTCGCGTTCAGAGTACAAGTTGGTGCCAATCAGTTGCGCACCATAGCCCCAAATGTTGCCCGTCGCGGCTTGGCCCAACGGGAGGATCTCGGCCACAGGGGCAATGGCGTCAATTTTGGTGAGTCGAATGTCGCCACCCAACTGCCACTGTTTGGTCAAGGGTGTCGTGATACCTAACACGCCCTGCGTTGAATAGGCGGTGGTGCTGCGCACCGAACTGCGCAGCGTTTCGATGTCCCGGAGTGCCAACGCGTCGCTCAGGCGTACCGGAATGATGGTGCCGTTGGGGTCTTGAAAAAAGAGCGCATTGCCAAGCGTCAGCAAGGGCTGCGCACGGCGGTCGAACATTGCGTTGACGGTGGTGCCGACATTGCCTTCGCTGTCGATCTGTTGCCACGTTCCTTGAACGGCAGCGATGTTAAGTGCTCGCAGCTTGACATCGTAGTCAAGGTTGCTGGAGACAAAGGTGCCGTCCTTGAAGTAGCGCAAGTCCAGTCCAACCGCCCGACGATCCACCTCGCCATCGATCACCTGCTGGTTGATGTAGGCACTGCCACCCACGTTTTCTGTCAACGCATCGGCGTCGATCGAAGTGCCGTAAAAATGGCGTTTGGTTTGCTGCAATGCATCGGTGGGCCGACCGAACACGACATTGGCCTTCCACTTAGGCCTGAACGCATAACCAGCAAGCAAGCCATCAAAACGATTCAACACTCCGCCACCCAGCGGTGACTGGCGCCCCAGGCGAATGCTGCCACCCGTCGTTAGCGATCGGTAATCCACGTACATCGCCGAAAGCTTGTTGCGGTCGGCCCGCCCCGGCATCAAATTGGCCTGAAAGCTGTCGCGAAACACAAAGCGCAAGTCATCTTCAGCGCTGCGGTATCGGTAGTTCATGTCTACCGTCGTCAGCAGCAAGCGCTGATCCACGCCTGAAAGGGTTGGGTTTTGAACCAGCTCGGGCAAGGTTCCCAAGCCCGAGTCTTTGAACTCTTCAGAGCGCACTCGCGACTGACCGCCGTAGTAGTACAAGCCCACAGCACCGTTGAAGGTGGTGGTGGTGGGCACTACACGTTCGCGTTTGGCCTGGTCTTTTGGGGCCGCCGGCAATGCATTGAGTTGCGCCGCGAGGCGCTGAGCGTCGGCACCGGTAGGGTAGAGCTTCAAGAACAACTCGAACTCACGCCTCGCACGCTCGGGCTCGCCACGTTTGAGCCAAAGCTCGCCCACCTGAGCTTGGGCCTCGCGCGAGGCTTCGTTGGGGGGCAGATCCAGCACCTTGCCCAATGCGACGATGGCCGCAGCGGTATCACCTCGTGCCATGGCATCGCGTGCATTGATCATCATCACGGCGGCTGCCACGTTGGGGTCCGTTGTCGTTGCGGCGCTGGCGGAGGCGGCGGGCTGGGCCGCTGGTTGGTCGCCGGCAGCCAGTGGCGCCATCGGTGACGCGGTTTCGGCGCCCATGCGTGCAATCGCGGCTTGGGCAAAGCGTGGGCGCACGGCAGCAAGGGCAGCGGCCGCTTCAGCCTGCGAGGCAAAGGGCCCGAGATAAAACTCGTAGAGCGTCACGCCACGCTCCATGCGCTTACCAGTGTCAAGGTCATAGGCCTGCATTTCACGCGGAACCGAGGCGGGCAGTTGCATGTTGGGGTCAGGGCTGCTGTGCAAGACGATTCGCCACCCTGTGGCGGTTGCCGAAGGCGCTGGTGCCGTGATCGGCAAACTAGGCCCCACTTTGTCCCCCAGGCCGAGCAACACAACCTCGATAGATCGACCATCGCTTCCTGCCCGAGCTCGCGTGCGGGAGGCAGGCGAAACGCGCACCACAAGCTTGCGTTCGCTGGCCCTGGTGCCCTGCAACTCGTCGGAGACTGCAACGGCGGGCAGGCCTGCACTGGCAGCCAGACGTCGCTCGCTCGGCAAATCAACCGCCTGCGCCTCACCCAGGCCCACCCCGACGACCTCGTAGTTGATCACCGTGGTGGCGCCGTCACGTGTCACCACACTGCGCTGGAAGCGAATGGGTTTGTTGAATCGCACGCGCACGACGGCGTCGGCACTTTCGCGTCGCACGTCCAGGTCGTCCAGTGTTTGGGCTTGCACCGTAACCATCGACAGCAGCATCGCGCCAATCGCTGCAGCCGCTTTAAAAATCATCGACAGTACGGGAGGTCTTCGCACGGACTCGTATCCTTCACGGCGATCAATAGCGGCCAAGAAGTTCGCTTTCATTCTCGGTCAGTCCCACTTGGTATACGGAGTGCCTTTGTTGCCCAAGGGCCGGTGACAACCCGACTGAGAGCAATCGGTGGGCAGAGGAGAAGCACGCTCATGGGTCAACGATTTTTTGTCCATCGATCCAAGGAAATTGGTGCCCGTTTGGTGACAACCTTTGCACCATCCCGCGCCGTTGCCCAAGCTGGTGTTGTGGTTCATCGTGACGGCGGTGGCAAAGCTAACCGTCGACTTGTGGCAACTGTTGCAATCCATCGCCGCGCCGTTCAGCAGCTGCGTCGCCTCGGGAATGTGGTTGGTGGGCTTGGCCAGCGCGCCTTGGGACACGTAGGCGCCGGCGTGGCAGGTTTTGCACGTGGTAGCCACCACTACAGCGTGATTCATGGTCACCGCTGTTGCAAAACTGGCTTGTGACTTGTGGCACGAGTCGCACTTGGTGACGCCCGAGGTCACCGGTATGTGGGCTGGTGTCTTGCCCTTGGCCGCACTGCCGTTGTGGCAGGTGTCGCAGGTACCCGTCCCCACCGCGTTGGCTGGCGAATGCGAAAACGTGACGGTGCTCCAGGCCGCCGTTGATTTGTGGCAGCTCTCGCACGCGGTGACACCCACGTGAACTGGCGTGTTGGGCTTGCCGACCGCCGGCGCAAAACTGCCGCTGTGGCAGCTGGCGCACTGGGTCGAAACCGTGAAGCTGCTATGGAAACGGGCCGGCGTCCACAAGGCATACCCGGCTTTGTGGCAACCGTCGCAGTTGGCATTGCCCACGCCGGTGACGGTGGCGTAAGGGATGTGGTTGGCGCGCTTGCCGTCTGCGGGGGGATAGGCCCCACTGTGGCACGTGGCGCACTGGCTTGCCACCGGCACTTGCGAGTGGTTCCAGAGGGTCGGCTTCCACGACTGCGGGCTCTTGTTGTGGCAACTGCCGCACGCAGTGACCCCGACCGGCATGTGGTTCACAGGTTTGCCGGTGGCTGCAGTGCCATTGTGGCAACTGGCGCAGTTGGTGGCGATGGTGAAGGTGCTGTGATTGACCGCCGCACCGGACCACGAAGCAGTTGACTTGTGGCAGCTTTCACATACTGTCACGCCGACGTGAATGGGGGTGTTGGGTTTGCCCACGGCGGGGGCAAACGAACCGGTGTGGCAACTGGCGCATTGGGTTGCCACGGTAAAACTACCGTGGAACCTGGCCGGTGTCCACAACACATAACCCGATTTATGACAACCATCGCAACTGGCATTGCCAACGCCCGACACGCTGGCGTAAGGGATGTGGGTTGGATTCTTGCCGTCGGCAGGAGGGTAGGCCCCACTGTGGCACGTGGCGCATTGGCTCGTAACCGGCACTTGAGAGTGGTTCCAAAGCGTCGGCTTCCACGATTGGGGGCTCTTGTTGTGGCAGCTGGCACAGTTGGTGGAACCGACTGGCACGTGGGCAGGCGGCTTGCCGGTGGCCGCCGTTCCGTTGTGACAACTGGCGCAATTGGTGGCTGCCGTGAAGGTGCTGTGATTGACCGCAGCGCCCGACCAAGAGGCAGTTGACTTGTGGCAACTTTCGCAAACCGTCACGCCAGCGTGGATGGGCGTATTGGGTTTGCCCACCGCAGGGGCAAACGACCCCGTGTGGCAGGTTGCGCACTGAGTTGCAACCGCAAAACTCGCGTGAAACTTGGCCGGAGTCCACAATGCATAACCAGCTTTGTGACACCCGTCGCAGTTGGCGCTACCAACGCCAGAAACACCGGCGTATGGGATGTGGTTGGGCGATTTGCCGTCGGCTGGTGCAAAGGCACCACTGTGGCAGGTGGCGCACTGCGACGTGACGGGCACCTGAGAATGGTTCCAGGTGCTTGGTTTCCAGCTTGTCTTGCTGTGGCAACTCACGCAATTGGTCACCCCACTGGGGATGTGCACAGGTGACTTGCCTGACGCCGTCCCGCCGTTGTGACAACTGGTGCAGTCGGTGGCAGCCGTGAATGGGGTGTGATCGACCTTGGCGCCGGCCGTCCAACTTGTGGACGACTTGTGGCAGCTGTCGCACGACGCTGACGTGGCAATGTGGTTGGCGCTCTTGCCTTGCGTGGTCACCCCGTTGTGGCAGCTGGCGCACGACCCACTGGCCACACCAACGTGACTGAATTTGGCACCGCTGAAGCTGCGTGGGTTGTGGCACGTCTCGCAGGGCGCTTGTGTCGGCAAGTGGCTGGGTGCCTTGGTGACGTTGCCACGGCTAAAGATTGCGCCACTGCTGTGGCAGGTGGCACAGTCTTTGGGCGTGCCTTTGAAAATGCCGCTGACATGGCACGATTCGCACTTGGCCCGGGTGTGCACGCCTTCGAGTTGAAACCCGGTGCGAGTGTGGTCAAAGTTGGGGTCTATCGCCTGGGCGCTCGTCAACGATGGCAGCCCAAAGGCGAACAACAACACCAGCGCCCGCAGGACACTGCGCCACATTGCCGACCACACCATGGAGTTATGCAAAACAACGGCTCCCGTTGGCGAAACTTTCGCCACGTTGCTACCGCGTGGCGGCCGCGTGGCTGCTTCGACCCAGAGACTGAGACAGGGCCCTATTCCCCTCAGTTAGGTTTGTACCTTGATTTGCATCGGCTCGGGGGGCGCCAACTGTAATTATTTTCCATTTCTCAACAATGTGACATCTTTCACATCGATTGCCAAAAGCGCCGTCGTGCACGTCGTCTTTTTTGTGGCAACCGATGCACTGCTTGCCCACGGCAGCCGTCAGGCGACCCGCCGGTGCAGGCTGGCTGTGGCAGGCCAAGCATTCCACCTTTTGATGCGCCCCCTCCAGGCGGTAATCGGTCGTTTTGCCGTGATCAAAAGTCCACAGGTTCCACGCTCGCGCGTTGTGGCAACTCTCGCATCCGGTGCCCAATGTCAGCTTGTGTTTGTCCTCTTTCTTGTGGCAGCTGTAGCAATCACGAGGCGCGTCTTTGAAGCGCGCGGTGGTGTGACAGTCCTTGCAAACGGTTACCAAGTGACGGCCCGTCAGCGGAAAGCGGCTCTTGGCATGATCGAATTGAACCGTCGATTTCCAGTCGCGGTCGGTGTGGCAGTCTTCGCATCTTGTGCCTTGCTGGCCTTCATGTTTGTCATCATTTTTATGGCAAGCGATGCAAGTAGTCGGCGTGTTGCGCATGCTCTTCAGGTCTTTGTGGCAGGCCTTGCACTCAAGCTTGGGCGGCGCATGGGCGTTGCGTAGCGCGAATTTGGTCTTGTCATGGTCAAAGCGGCCTTTGGTTGATTTCCAATCGCGCTCGTTGTGACAATCGCTGCAGCCTGTTCCCAGGTTGGCTTGGTGCTTGTCGTCCTTCAAATGGCAAGCAATGCATGCCTTGGGCGCGTCTTTGAACACCGTTGACTTGTGGCACGCCTCGCACTTGGCATCGATGTGCTTGCCCAGCAACGGGAACGCCGTTTTGTCATGGTCAAACTTGCCCTGGTCCTTCCACCCACGCTCGTTGTGGCAATCGGCGCAGGCCTTGCCCAACGAGCCTTCGTGTTTGTCGTCCTTCTTGTGACATCCGAAGCAGTCGCTGCCAAGCTTTTGTTTGTAGAGGGTGCCGGTGTGGCAGGCGCGGCATTCCGTGCCTCGGTGCTTACCCTTCAGGGTGTACTCGGTGTCGCGGTCATGGTTGAAGGAGCTGGGCTTCCAGCCCTTGGCGTCATGGCAACTTTCACACTTGGTCCCAAATTGACCCTGATGGCCACGGCGCCCCTGAATCACCTGCTCGTCGTCTTTGCGATGGCAGCCAACGCAGGTGCGCGGTGTGTCTTGGTAGCGCTGATCTTTATGGCAGGCGTTGCACTTGACAGACTCGTGTTTGAAAGTTAGCTCAAATTTGGTTTTGGCGTGGTCAAACGTGGTCTTCTTCCAATCGCTGTCGTTGTGGCAGTCTTGACACTTGGTGCCCAGGGCAGCTTTATGCACGTCGTCTTTCTTATGACAAGCATTGCAGTCAGTGGGTGCGTCGCGCCATTTGACCGTCGGGGCATGGCAAGCTTTGCACTCCACGCGGGTGTGTTTGCCGGTCAAGGCATAGTCGGTTTGGCCATGATCAAACTTTTTGGTGTCCAACACGACGATGTTTGCTTCTCGCCCTTTGTGGTCGGTATGGCAGGAGCGGCAGGTTTGGGTGCGTTGTCGCCCGTGAAAGCCCTTTTTGTCGCGCACGTCGGCGCGCACGTCTTTATGGCACTCGCCGCAAAGCACGTCCTGCGCGTTACGGTCAAATTTACGGTGGCAGTTGTTGCAGTCCGTTTCGGCTTTGGCGTGCCCTTGGATCACCTTGCCCGGTGCCAGAACCGATTCGATGCTTTGCGCAAACCCAACGCCTGGCAGACAAAACACCAAAGCACTCAGCGCCAGCAAGATCACCAGGCGCAAACTGCGCTGGGTCCGTGCTGGCAGCGCGCGGGCAGTTTGGGGGCCAGCCACGGCAATCAATAGGCGTGGACGGCAATCACGTGAATCACGCCAGCCACCAACAACAAGAAAACGAACGGGACGTGGGCAACATGCCACAGCGCAAACAGGCGCTCCCAGGCCGCAAATAGCGCCACACGCATCACGCTGACGTAGTACGAAACAATCTCTTGACGCAAACGTATGCGACGCCTGCGCAGCGTTTCGGCGTCCCATTGTTGAGAGCGGGCCAACGTGCGCAACGCTTGGCGCCCTTGCATCTGCGTTGCCACCCGCGAGAGCCAACTTTGTGTGGGCAAAACGAGCACCAAGCGCAACCAATGCCCTTCGGCACGGTCGGCTGCCTTGAGAGCCACAGCATCAAAGTGCTTCAACCGCGCCTCAATGCTGGGAAGGCGTCGAACCACCGAACGCCTGTCCATCGCCATCTGGGCGCGTTGCAACTCAAGCGCTTGGCGCTCGGCGGCCAAACCACGGTTGACGCGCACGTACAAAAAGCGACCGATCACGCCACTGGCTGCCACAACGATCATGCTGTACAGCGCCGCTGCAGCATTGAGCGAACCCGATTGAAAGTTGCAGTGAATCAGGATCAGCAGCGGCCCGCCGATCCCCAACACCATGTGTCCCCACAGCCAAGCTTTGGGCTGTCCCCATTTCTGCATCACCCGAATGCGCTTGCGCAGTGGGTACAGCAACAACAACATCATCATCACCCCACCGGCAACGCCCAGCCAATACCCCACATCGTCACCTGGCTTGAACCATCCACGGTGACTGACGTCCCAGGCCAACCAAACCAGCACTGCAAGGCCCGCAAGCACCCACCACTCACGGTACACACGGCGGCGCGGTGCCCGCGCAGGGCTCGGCGCAGCTGAAGTGGCCCGCGCTGCGTCGATCACGTCGGATTCGAGTGTGCTTGATGTCCCCAAAAGTAGATCCCTTCTGTCATGCATTGCGGCGCTCATGCGCATGATGCTGCGCGCCGAATCATCAAGCATGTTTCAAAATTTGGCCTTCGACGGGCGCTCGGTGTGTAACTAAAAGTTGAAAGCGCGAAATATTGAACATCAGCGACGCATGAAGGTGTACGGGCGGTGAGATCAATGGCGGCAAGACCACAGCGGCGAGCCCTGGTGCGCATTTGGGTAGGCCCAGCCCAACCGCGAAGCTCGCCAGCAGGATCAACAACTACCGCTTTATCGCCACTGACTTGACAACGTCCGGCAAACAAGTAAGAGCGCGTCATAGGTACCGGCCAGCGGCCCCGATCCAGCTTGGACGCCAGGGTTTTGTTCCAGCCCTTCGTCATGGATGCGCTGCATTGCAAACGCGAGTTGCTGCTGGCTCAGGGTGATGCCGTGGGCACGCACGCCGTGGTGCCGGGCGGCCCAGCACACCAAAGCCCCCCCAACAACAACTGATATCGTGGGTATGGGACGCCTCGCGCTGATGGCAGTTGCACCACGAGACCACAGCCGAATTCCCGGTTCTCAACGGCACGGGGTACTCACGTCGAAGGCAGGTTCGTATACGGCCGTCTGCACCTGCAGCAACCCCAGTATCGAGTGGAAGACATGGTCGTGCGCCCACGACTTCGCAGTCTGCGCAATCAGGCATTCGCGATCCAGTGAGAAGCTGGCGCTGAACCCAGGCGAGAACCACCAAACCATTGGCACCTTCAACTGCTCCATCGGCGCGACCGCATAGGGCACCCCGTGCAGGAACAGGCCGCGTTCGCCAAGCGACTCGCCATGATCCGAAACGAAAAACATTGCGACGTCGAATCGGTGCTCATGCTCTCTCAAGAAGCCGATGACGTTGGCCAGCACACGGTCTGTGTAAAGCAATGCATTGTCGTATGCGTTTACGACCTCCTGCGTGCTGCACTTACCCAAGTCGCTCGTATCACAGGTCGGCGTCCACCTGCGGTACTCGCGCGGGTAACGCTTGTAATAGGCTGGCCCATGGTTGCCCAACATGTGCAACACAACCACCAAATTGCCTTGAGTGTCTCGCACCACTTGGTCCAGGCCATGGAGCAAGATGTCGTCGAGGCAACGGCCCTCGGCGCAAAGGCCAGGCAGACGCAACCCGTCCAGTTGCACTTCCAGCAGCCCAGCACAAACTCCCTTACAACCCGATTGGTTGTCGCGCCACAGTATGCTGAAGCCGGCTCGCGCGAGTACATGCAGAACAGACTCACTGCTGCGGATGCGGTCCTCGTCGTAGTTGCGTCGGCCGATGGCCGAAAACATGCACGGCAATGAAGTTTCAGTATTGGTTCCACAGGCGGTCACATCGCGGAAGTTAAGTACATCGAGTTGCGCAAGCTCGGGTGTGGTCTCGCGTGCATAACCGTTCAGCCCCCAGTTGGCCGCTCGCGCGGTCTCGCCGACAACGATGACGAAGAGCGTCGGCTTGACCCGCCCCTGCCACGTTGACCCGAGGCGGGCATCAGCGCCGACTGTCATTCGCATCGTTTGTGCCTTGCGCGCGTCGCCCACCAACACGCGGGCGGTCGAATAGACGACGTTGGCGGGCGTTATGAGATAACGCAACTCCTTTTGGTTGCGCATCAGCCCCGCAAAATCCTGAAACACGAGTAGCAACGACCCCATCACCAACGCAGCCGCCAGTGCGATAGTTGCCAGCCGCGCTAGCGCGGCTCTGCGCATCGTGCGGATGGGCAACTGCACCCACCACAACAAGGCGATCGGCAACGCGCCGAAGAGTAACAAGTGCGGCAGCATCCACACACCCACAAGCTCTTCCGCCTCGACCGGACCCGTGTGCAGCGCGTTGCGCAACATGGTTGGGTCAAGGTACACGCCGAAGCGCTGCATGTAGTAGGTCGCCAGCGCCGTCACCCCAATCAGAAAAGCGAGAAGCGGACGGGCGAAGCGCCGGTGCAGCACCAGGCAGAGTAGCAAGGTGTGCAAGGCCCAGAGCAAAAGCACCATGCACGCGCCAAAGACCCAGGTACTGGACTCAGACCAATCTCGCCCAGAGAGCGTGCCACTCAAAAAGCGCCCGTTGTAAGCGAGCGCGAACATGAGGCTCACGCACACGGCCAGACCCTCGGTACTCAGGGACGGCCGCCACCCCATCCAGGACCTTCGCTTAGGTGCCCCCTGCGCGCGTCCACCCTCAATCAGCGCTGACCCCTCGGCTTTGTGCATCAGGCGGATGGTCTATACCGCACCTTAAGCCCAACTGAAGTGCCTCATGTGGATCGAGTCGACACAGCTGGAGATGGCCAAGGTGGAAACGTCGCAGACGGCAGCGGTTGTAGGCACCTTTCATTGACTGGTGGGCTCATCGTTAAGCTTGCCTTCATGTCAAAACTTTTATAATCTGAAGACTCCAGAGAAAGAAGTTCACTATGCGGTTGTTGCTGCTCGAGGACGACGCGCTGCTTGGTGCTGGTTTGTACGCATTTCTGCGCCAGGACGGGCATGTTGTTGACTGGTGTCAACGCATCGACCATGCAGACCTTCTGAAGAACGAACCGTTCGATGCATTTGTCGTCGATTGGAATCTACCCGATGGTTCGGGGCTCGAATGGATCAAGACACTCAGGCGTCGAGGCTTTACCTTACCCATTGTCATCATGACTGCTCGGGATCGGTTAGATGATCGCATTCAAGGACTGGACTTCGGGGCTGACGACTACTTGGTCAAACCGTTTCACCCGCAAGAACTACTCGCACGGATTCGCGCCAACTGCAGGCGAGCAGTGCCCACCACCCATTCGACGCTTCGGCTTGGTGAGGTCGAACTCGATATCAGTGGTCGAATTGCTACGTTCCATGGAGCAGAAGTTGCCATAACGAGTCGCGAGTGGAGTTTGCTCGAGGCACTGGCGTTCCGTCACGGGCGATTTGTGAACAAGGCGGATCTGGAAGCCTTGGTCACCGGCGTTGATGCCGAGATTGCGAGCAATGCCCTTGAGGTTCACATATCGAATCTTCGTCGAAAGCTCGGCCACGATTTAATTGAAACATCGCGAGGGGTCGGCTACCGACTTTTGACGTGCTAGCGTTGCCGAGTATTCAAGGCCGTCTAGCGCGATCACTTTTTGCCGCTACCCTCATGTGGGCTGTAGCCGTGTCCCTGGTGCTTTGGGTTGTGGTGCGTCACGAGGTCGATGAGCTGTTGGACACCACACTTCAGGAGTCTGCCGAGATATTGGCAGGCTTGTTGCGATTTCGAGGCGACCTAAGTACAGGTCTCGTCGTGGGTGGGCTGCCGCAAACGCCTCACGAAGAACGACTGGCTTGGCAGCTCGTTGACATGAATAATCAAGTGCTCATCAAGTCGTACATTGCGCCAACGCAAGCGCTGGCGTCGAACCATGCCACTGGCTTCACCGAGCTCACACCTGGTTGGAGAGTCTTCAGCATCCGGCTTGCAAGCGAGGGTCCCACCCTTCATGTCGCTCAATCGCACGTGGAACGCTTCGAAGCGCGGACTGAGGCGGTGGGTTTCGCCATCATCGCAGCCCTGTTTGCGGGCGTACTGACAGCGATTTGGATGCGCGCAAGGGTAAAAACCGAGCTTGAACCGCTTTCGCTGATGGCAGATCGGATCTCAGCGATCAATCTGGAGTCTCCAATGGCAGACTTGCCGGCGCCGACTAGACGCGAGCTCGCAACGGTGAGGCTCGCGATTGTCACTCTCGCAAATCGACTGCGGCAACGACTAGACAGCGAGCGCGCATTCTCGGCACACGCCGCTCACGCGCTTCGTACACCGCTGGCAGCGATGGTGGCACAACTTGCTGCAGCGCAAAACATTGCTTCGGAGGACGTCAATGTCTATCTTTCCAATTCCAGAGTCGCTGCCCAGCGACTTGGCAACGTCGTCACTGCATTGATGGCCTTGTTCCGCGCTGGAGAGACCATCAAGCCGAGCAATATCGACCTGCGTGAGCTGTTGCGGCAACTTCCGATTGAAGAAGGACTGTCGACCAAAGTGACGGGGCAATACAGATTGTTCGCTGATCCCGATCTACTGGCTGCTGTGCTGCTCAACCTCTTTGACAATTCCGTCCGCCACGGTGCAACCCGAGTGGAGATCTTCCACGAAAAGAGTGGGAATGTGGATCACCTTGTCATACAAGACAACGGCGTTGGACAACTATCGCATGCGCCATCTCAACCGCTTGCGGCTTACAGCACAACCCCGTCACCAGGTGGCCTTGGATTGGAGCTAGCTCGGCTTGTCGCCAAGGCTCATGGCGGTGAAACATCGGCGGCACAGGTCGAAATCGGTTTCCGCGTCGAGCTGCGATGGCCAACGATTCAGCGGCTGCACGAAGAAGTGGCGCGCGACCAAACAATCACTGGGTTGCACCCGTAGCAGCGGGCTGCAAACGCGGGTTTACCATCTCTCTTTGACGCCAGTAAACATTGCCTTGACCAACCGCGTGCGTTCGACGCGGCCCATGACAACGGCGGCCGCTGCGTGAACCACTGCAAATCCAATCAAGGCATTGGCCGTCCACTCGTGCACGTTCTCAATCCAGTCTTCACCCCAAAAGGCATCAAGCGACATCATCCAGCCAGACAGGCCGAGCACCCCTACTAGCGCGAGCAGGCACAACATCATCAGTGCACCCAATGGGTTGTGACCAGCGTGGAAGTCGGGCTGACCCGTCATCAATGCCTTCACGTGACGTCTGACGCGCCAAGGTGTCGGAAAGAAGTCGTAGAACCGTGAGTGCCTGGAGCCCGCGAATCCCCAGATGAAACGCCAAACCACGAGTCCACTGGCCGCGTAACCGAGCCACTGGTGTAAATCCTTGCCATCGGTGAAAACGAAGTAGTCAAGCACGACGCACGTGACAAGCATCCAATGAAACACCCGCGTCGGTACATCCCATACCACGACGCGAGTCGATGAGTCTGCCATGTTTGACGTCGGGCGCATGATCGACTACCGCTTCGTTTCGAGGATTGCGGCACTGACCGGGTCAAAGTAGATCTCCACCCTTTTGCCGCCCTTGTCAAAGCCGTAGATCTCATAGCACCTGCCACTCGAAACCTTGAACTTCTTAATCTCGTAGCCTTGAGCCTCGACGCGCTTCCGGAAGGTATCCTCTTTCATCCACGATTCCGGAGGCGCCGTGCAATTTGGGCTGGCCCAGGCGGCCGAGAAGGGTAACGCGATCAGTGCAATGCCTGTTGTCATGAATTTCAAATGCTGTTTCATCGTGGTTCCTCTTTATGTGCTGCGAGCCAGCACACCGCCATTTCGCACGCCTTGCCTAAAGCGAAACTGAAGCCTTTCAAACTGTCGCAATCGAAACCTATAGAAATCAAGTCGAACCCTCTCTATCAGCAACGAATTCAGGCTCGCTTCATTTGCAGCCCACAGACTTCGCTCATGCGTCGCCAGATACCAGCAAGTGCCGTTCCTGTCGCTCTGGCGATGTGGGCAATTTCAGCATCGGCGTTTGCAGGACGTCCACTGAGCGTTGATGACGCCTCGACCAACGACGTACGCCAAGGCCATCTTGAGGCTTGGCTGACGCGAAGCAACGGCGACTACAGTTGGAGCCTGGCGCCCGCCTACGCGTTCTATGAAGGAGTGGAAGGCGCGATCGCAATGTCGAGGGACAGCGTTGGAAGGTGGCATACGCATGCAGGGCAGCTGAAAGTGTCGCTCGGGCCCACCACCACCGACGCTCCTTGCCGAACGGCAGCGTCTGTTGGCTTCACGCGCGGCAGCGAGGGAAATGTACAGTCTAAAACGTCATTTGTGATTGGAATCCTAACTTGCAAAATGAAAGGTACCTTTGTTCATGTGAATCTTGGCACCTCCAAATTCACGTTGGCAACAAATGAATCGAAGTCGGCGAAATCTGGCGGCGTGGCGTGGGAGTTCAGCTTCAATCCATTGAGCCTGCACGCTGAGGCCTTGTTTGCATCAAATGTCAAACCGACTTGGGGATTCGGCGCACGGACCCCCTTGTCGACGAGTCTTCAATTGGACGGGTCATGGAGCCGACAAAAGCGTGCGAACACAGTGACCGTCGGACTCAAGTTTCAGTTCTAGTCTGCTCGCCTGGAGTTTGCTGCAATGACATGGGCACGCCACGAGGGCCAACGATCGGTGAAAACGCACAATGGCGTTTGCAGTGCCAGAGTCACATTCACTTCAGGAAAATTCATGCCGTGCAGCGGTGTCAAAACTCGTAACGTGCGCCGAGGCGGTCAAAGACGCGATTTGTTTTTGCATGGCAGGTCGGGCTGGTGGAGTTGACCACTTCGTAGTCTATCGATGGCTTCACCGCAAGGTGCGCCAGCACCCACGCTTTTCGGTGCACGCGCAGAGTCGCACAGGCGGCGAGATCAATGGTGGCAAACCCTCAGCCGCGAGCCCAATTTTGCATTTGGGTAGGCTCAGCCCAACCCCGAAGCTCGCCAGCATGATCAACAACTACCGCCTTGTCGCCACTGACTTGAAACGTCCTGCAAACAAGTCAGAACGCGTCAAAGGCACCGGCCAGCGGCCCCGATCCCGCTTGGACGCCAGGATTTGGTGAACCCCCGTGCCGCCCGACTCAAACTCCAACGCACTGGCCGCCATGTACAAGCGCCAGACGCGGTAGGTGCGTTCGTCCACCTCACGCAGCACTGCTTCGCGGTTTGCCTCGAGCCGCTGCACCCACTGCCGCAGGGTCAATGCATAGTGGGCGCGCAAGGCTTCGACGTCGTGAATCTCGAAACCTGCACGCTCCATGCCCAGCTGAATGTTGCTGACGCAGTCCAACTCACCGTCGGGAAAGACATAACGGTTGATGAACTCCGACGCCAAGGTTTTGTTCCAGCCCTCTTCGTCGTGCGTGATGCCATGGTTGAGAAACAGCCCACCGGGCCGCAACACGCGCTGCACGGTGGCAAGGTATTCGGGCATGTTGGCAAGCCCCACGTGCTCGAACATGCCAATGCTGCTGACCTTGTCGTAGGTTGCTTCGCGCGGCAAGTCTCTGTAGTCGCACAACGCCACCGTGACGCGGTCAGCCAGCCCTTCGTCATGGATGCGCTGCTTTGCAAACGCAAGTTGCTGCTGGCTCAGGGTGATGCCGTGGGCGTGCACGCCGTGGTGTCGGGCGGCCCAGCACACCAAGGCCCCCCAACCACAACCGATGTCCAGCATGCGCTCACCCTGGTGCAGTCGCAATTTGCGGCAGACTAGCTCTAGTTTGTTGCATTGCGCTTGGTCCAAGGTATCGCCAGCATGCTCAAAGTACGCGCACGAATAGACCCGCTGCGAATCCAGCCAAAGGCCGTAGAAGGCGTTCGACACGTCGTAGTGAAACGCCACCGCCGCACGGTCACTGCTGCGCGAGTGGTGGCCAAAAAAGCGGTCCGTCAGCCGCCCGCGCTGGGGCCGCTGCGCCAGCGCCTCCCCTTCACCCTGCGAAGGCAACTGCCAGACGTCGTGCAACAGGGCCAGCTTGTCGCGCCAGGTCAGGGCCATCGACTGAAAATGGTCTTTCAGGCGCAGGGCACGGTAGATGTCGCCTTCAATGTCCAACAACCCTTGGAAATACGCATCAGCCAACAGCATCGGGCTGCGCTGAACCACCAGCCGCCGCAGCAACACGGGGTCGCGCAACACCAGGGTGAAGTCGGACTCATCCCCGCTGGGCGCATGCACTGCGTTGTCCCAAAGGCGCAAAGCAGGACGGGCATCGATGCCGCGGAGCAGGCGATTGAAAATTCGAATCGCGGGTGCGAGATCAGCTGTCGGGTTGCTCGGCCTGCGGCGCAGGATGCTGGAGGTCATGGCGGGTTCTCCGGCGGCAAAGGGGGGACGCAACGCGCGCGTCGCATCCATCATCTGCCCATTGGACGCCGATGGCATGACCCACGTCAATGGCCCACAAGGCGCCACCAACTTGCACCCCACCGCGGCGGTTTGAGTTACGCGCGCCCACGGTGGCTGATCACCAGCCCCACAACCGCCAGTGCGCCACCCATCAACAGCGTCGCGTCGAGGTGCTCGCCGAGCCACACGACGGCACTGGCAACGCCAAAAATGGGGACCAAGCTGATGTAGCTGGCGGCCGTACCTGCCCCCAACAAGGCAATGCCACGGTTGTACCAAGCGTACGCCAGCACCGTGGAGCCCACCGCGATGAACACCAAGGCGCCCCATTGCGACATGTTCAAATGCTGCCAAGCGTTCACCATCGCTGCTGGCCCTTCAAACGCAAGCGCTGCCACCCACAGCATCACGGTGCCGATGGCTGCGGTGAACGTGGTGGTGACCAGTGAGTCGATGCCCGACAGCAACCCCTTGCCAATGAGTGTGTAGCCCGTCCAGCTCGCCACACAGCCAATCAGCATCAACTCACCCCACCCCAGCCCGCTGGTGAAGATGAGCCAAGGCGCGCCCCGGGTCAAAACCATGGCTGCACCCACCAAGGCCAATGCCAATCCAACGCCGATGCGCCAGTTCAGGCGTTCACCAAACAACCAAGCCGCCAACAGCGTGGTGAACACGGGGTTGGTGGTGACGACCAAAGCGGCGCGCGATGCGTCCACTTGCTGCAACGCCAACATGAAAAGCACCGCGTACGAAAACACACCCACGGCGGCACCCAGGGCCATGTTGCGCCATTGTGCGGCCGAGAGCTTGGGCCAAGCGCCTCGCGACCAACGCAGCCAAACCAGCAAGATGATCGACGCGATGGTGAAGCGCGACGCAGCCGCCGACAAGGGTGGCATGGCCAGCGCCAACACGCGCCCTGCGGGCCACGAGGCACCCCACAGCAAAGCCATGCCCAGCAGCCGCATGTGCACACCCCAATGGGATGCGTTGGGTGACGCCGGGTTCAACCGGGGCCCATGGGGTATCGCGCGTTGCGATTCACGCCGCGACCACCAACCGCAGCGCCACCAGCATCAGGGCAGCCGCTGCGACCCAGTGCAAGGCGCGCCGCCTGGCGGGTGTGGGCTGCCAACGCCGCAATCGCGCCACCAGCCCGACAAACGCCGCCAGAAAAACAAAACCCTGCACCGCAAACCAAACGCCCAGAAAAATCAGCGCGGGTGTTTTGTGGTTGGTTTGCGTCGAGACGAACTGCGGCAACAGTGCCAAGAAAAACAACGCCACTTTCGGGTTGAGCACGTTGGTCATCAAACCTTGCACAAACAGCGAAGGGCTGCTGACCGCAGACGCCACGGCTTGGGGCTCAAATTTACCGATGGACGCGATCTCTTCGTCAGAAGCGTCTTGCGCCACCCGCTCACGAAGGCCATCGCGCACCAACATGGCAGCCAGCCACACCAAGTAGGCAGCTCCCATCCACTGCAACATTTGAAAAGCCGTGGGCGACGCGGCCAACAGCGCCGCCACCCCCAACACCACCAAAGCCGTGTGCACCAACGAGCCCGCACTGATGCCCAGCGCCGTGGCGATGCCGCCCTTCACTTGATGCCGCATGGTGTTGGTAAACGTCAGGAGCATGTCCGCACCCGGGGTGGCGTTGACCACAAACACGGTGGTGGCAAAGAGCATCAAGCTGTGCGTGCCAAAGGCGGCGGTGTTTTCCAATCAAGCTCCCTGTGTCAGCGAAAGCCGCTTAAAGCAGCTCAACAGCCAGCGCGGTGGCCTCGCCGCCGCCGATGCACAGCGCGGCCACGCCGCGTTTTTTGCCACGTTGCTTCAAGGCACCCAGCAGCGTGACCACGATGCGCGCGCCACTGGCGCCGATGGGGTGGCCCAAGGCGCAGGCCCCACCGTGCACGTTGACGATCTCGTGCGGCAGGTTGAATTCGTGCATCGCCGCCATCGTGACAGCGGCAAAGGCTTCATTCACCTCCCACAGGTCAACGTCCTTGGCTTGCCACTGCGCCTTGCCCAGCACCTTTTGAATGGCGCCCACGGGTGCCGTGGTGAACCAGTCAGGCGCCTGGGCATGCACGCTGTGCCCCACGATGCGTGCGATGGGTTGGCAACCGAGCTGCTTGGCGGTTGACTCGCGCATCAGCACCAGGGCCGCAGCACCGTCCGAAATACTTGACGCATTGGCGGCGGTGATGGTGCCGTCTTTCTTGAAGGCAGGTTTCAGCGTCGGGATTTTGTCGAGCTTGGCTTTGAAAGGCTGCTCGTCGTGCTTGATGACGGCGTCACCCGCTTTGCCCGGCAACGTGACGGGCGCCATCTCCCAATCAAAGCTGCCGTCTTCGTTGGCCTTCTTGGCACGCTGTGTAGAGCTGATGGCAAACTGGTCTTGCGCTTCACGCGTAAATTGGTACTTGGCCACGCACAATTCGGCAAACACGCCCATGGCTTTGCCCCGCTCGTAGGCGTCTTCCAAGCCGTCAATCGCCATGTGGTCAAACAAGGTGGAAGCGCCGTAACGCACGCCCTTGCGCGCAAACATCAGGTGCGGGGCGTTGGTCATGCTTTCCATGCCGCCGGCCACCAACACGCGGGCGCTGCCGGCTACAAGCATGTCATGGGCGAACATCATGGCGCGCATGCCCGAGCCGCACATCTTTGACAGCGTGACGGCACCGGCGCTGTCTGGCAAGCCAGCTTTGCGCACGGCCTGGCGCGCAGGGGCTTGGCCTTGGCCCGCCATCAAGCAGTTGCCGAGCAAAACCTCATCGACGGCATCCCCGGCCACACCCGCTCGTGCGACGGCAGCCTTGATGGCCACCGCGCCCAGCTCCCATGCCTGTTGCGACGAAAAATCGCCCAACATGCCGCCAATGGGCGTGCGGGCTGCGGATGCAATGACGATGGGGTCGGACATGAAGGGCTCCAAAGATGGTGTCAAGACCAGACAAAAAGGCGTGAGCGCTGAATGATGACAGACAGCGCTTCAGTGGGTGCGCCGCCGCAGGGCAAAGCGACGCTGCGGCTCGTAGGGGAACACGTCGTGCACATGCCCTGCCAGGATGCGCTCTTTGTGGTGCTGCCAGTAAGCGGGGTCGAGCAGGTCGGCATGGTGTCTCAAGAAAACTGCTTTCACGGTGTCATTGCCCAGCAAGAACGGGGCAAACGTCTCGGGAAAGACATCTTTGGGCCCGACGTGGTACCAAACCTCACCCGACATTTCTTCTTCTTCGTTGCGCGGCGTGGGCACCTTGCGAAAATTGCAATCGGTGAGGTATTCAATCTCGTCGTAGTCGTAAAAAACCACTTTGCCGTGGCGTGTTACCCCAAAGTTCTTCCAGAGCATGTCACCAGGAAAGATGTTGGCCGCCACCAAGTCCTTGATGGCATTGCCGTACTCAACCACGCACGATTCAATTTGCTGCGGCGTGCCGTCGTGCAGATAAATGTTGAGCGGGATCATGCGCCGCTCGATGTAGGCATGCTTGAGGATGACCTCAATCTGGCCGTCGGCGTCGCGGTCCGAAATCTCCAAAATGCTGGGGCAGAACTTTTCTAACTCGGCCACCAGCTCGTCCTCAAACCTTGCCCTCGGAAACGCCACCTCGCTGTACTCCAGCGTGTCGGCCATGCGCCCCACGCGGTCGTGCTGCTTCACCAGCAGGTACTTGCCTTTGATTTGCTCGCGCGTGGTGTCTTTGGGCGGTGGGTAGAAGTCTTTGATGACTTTGAAAACATAGGGGAACGACGGCAAATCAAACACCAGCATCACCATGCCTTTGATGCCTGGCGCGATTCGAAACTTGTCGGTGCTGTGGCGCAGGTGGTGGAGCAAGTCGCGGTAAAAACTGTTCTTGCCCTGCTTTTGCAAGCCCAAAGCGTTGTACAGCTCGGCGCGTGGCTTGCGCGGCATGAGCGACCGCAAAAATTGCACGTAAGCCGACGGCACGTACATGTCCACCATGAAGTACGCGCGGGCATAGCTGAAGAGCATCAGCAAATCGTCTTCGGTGTACAGCACGGTGTCGACAAACAACTGGCCGTGATCGCCGTGCAGGATGGGCAGCGCAATCGGCGTCTCTTGAAAGCCGTTGATGATCTTGCCGACCAAATAGGCGCCCTTGTTGCGGTAGAACAAGCTCGACAACACTTGGATCTGAAAGTTGGCGCGGGGCCGGTAAGCGCCCAAATGCTGCTCCAGCTCCTTCACCACGTCGGTAACATCGCGGTCCAAGTCTTCAAAAGGCACTTTCAGATCAAAGTCCTGGACGATCTTCTTCCACGTTTGTGCCCAGTTGTCGAGCGTTGGGTAGTAGGCGTTGTAGGTGGGTCGCCCCTGCCCGTCACCGCTCTCGATGTATTCGGTGGACACCGCAGGGCGCACAAAGATGAAGTCGTTGTGAAAGTAGCTGCGGTGCAAGATTTTGGTGGTGACCGAGTTGAAGAACGTTTCGGCCAACTCGGGCTGCTTGTGGTTGATCAGCAGGCCAACGTAATGCAGCTTGACCTGTTGCCACACGTCCATGGGCAACGCATCCGCCGTGAAGGCAGCTTGCAAACTGCTGGCGGCCTCGTCCACGCGCGTGTCGTAGTACTCGATGCGTTCACGTTGAGCTCGCTGTTGGCCATGCCAGTCGGCTTGCTCGTAGCGCAGTTTGGCGCCCTCGGTTGTTTTCGCTGAAGAGGCGGTAATGGCGGTCAAAACCGTCAAGCAAAGCCTGCGCGATGTCGTAGGCGCGGGTGTCGTTGAGCTGGGTCGGAAACATGGTGCCCGTCAATCGTCAAAGGTGGTGTCAAACGTGGTGTCGTCGGTTGCCGCCGCCACGCGAGGGTAGCGTTTGATGGCCGTGCTGAACGCTTCCACCACGGTGTCGGGTCGGTCCATCGACACCTTCAAGTCTTTCAGCAAGCCGTCGCGCAGGCCGTAAACCCAACCGTGCACCGTCACGTCTTGGCCGCGCGACCAGGCGTCTTGCAACACGGTTGATAGCGCCACGCTGGCCACTTGTTCAATCACGTTCATCTCGCACAAAACGTCTTCCTGCTCGGCCACGGGCAAGTGGTCGAGCCGCTTGCGGTGGCGCAGCCGCACGTCCTGCACGTGGCGCAGCCAGTTGTCGGCCAGGCCAATGCGCAAACCGTGCATCACGGCACGCACACCAGCACACCCGTGGTGACCCACCACCATGATGTGCTTGACCTTCAGGTGTTCCACCGCAAATTGAATGGTGGACAGCGCATTCAAATCAGAGTGCACCACCACGTTGGCCACGTTGCGATGCACAAAGACCTCGCCAGGGTCGAGCCCGGTGATTTCGTTGGCGGGCACACGCGAATCGGCGCAGCCGATCCACATGTACTTGGGGCTTTGCTGCTGCGCCAGGCGGGTGAAAAAACCCGGCTCGCGCGCTTTGGTGGCGGCGGCCCAGCGGCGGTTGCTGTCAAACAGCTCGGTCAAATCTTTAGGCATGCCCCAAGTGTAGAGACCCCCGCCGGCGCACCTGGCAGCCCCGAATCGCCTTGCATCAAACGTGCATGAGTTGGCGCTAACCAAGCCACATCCATTTACGTCAGACGCACCTGCTCGCACTCCTCAACATCCAGAAACGGTTTGACGGAGCACGTAGCGTAACGGCACCTCCAGATGCCAACAACGTCACACGCGTTTGAGGGGTCTGTGCCAGATCATGAGGTGTCAAATTTTTCACACGACCAAATTCACCCAAGCCGACATCAAAGCGCCAACACCGACACCATGCTTTCCCCTCGCCACACCACCCCACTTCGCACGGTTGCTTTGCGCCGCAGAGCGTCGGCCGACGCCGGCTGGCTGTCGCGCGACGAGGTGGTGATGGGCACGGCAATCCACGTGTCGCTTTGGAGCCCAACCCAAGCGCAAGGCCAAGCCGCCATCGACGCCGTGATGGCCGAGATGCACCGCATCGATCACGCCATGAGCCCGGTGAAGCCCACATCAGAGCTGGCGCGCATCAACAGCCACGCCCATCAGCGGCCCGTTGAGGTGAGCGCAGAGATGTTTCAGTTGTTGGCGCGCTCGCTTGAGTTTTCACGCTTGTCAGGTGGCGCCTTTGACATCACCTACGCCAGCGCAGGCCACCTGTACAACTACCGCGAGGGCGTGCGCCCGAGCGATGCGGCCTTGCACACCGCGTGCCAAGCAGTCGGCTGGCAACACTTGATGATGGACGCACGCAACCGGACGGTGCAGTTTGCCAAGCCCGGCATGCGCATCGACCTGGGTGGTTTTGCCAAGGGGCATGCCGTGGACAACGCGGCCGCCATCTTGTCGCGCCACGGCATTGCAAGCGCCATCGTGTCAGCCGGCGGCGACAGCCGCGCCATGGGCGACCGAGGTGGCCGGCCCTGGACAGTGGCCGTGCGCGACCCGCGCCGCGAGGGCGAGGTGGTGGCTGTGCTGCCGCTCGAGGACGTTTCGATCTCGACCTCGGGCGACTACGAGCGCTATTTTGAGCAAGGCGGCGAGCGCCACCACCACATCCTCGACCCGCGCACCGGACGCTCACCTTCCAGCGTGCGCAGCGTCACCATTTTGGCCAACGATGGGTTGACCACCGAGGCCCTGTCCAAAAGTGTGTTCGTGCTTGGCGTTGAGCGTGGGTTGCAGTTGGTGGAATCACAACCCGGCGCTGATGCCGTGGTGGTTGACGCCACTGGCACCCTGCACTACTCGCAAGGCCTGGTCAACGGCGGCGCCGTGACTGCACAAGGCCAAACGCAATGAACACCCCCTTCGTCGCATACCTCAAGGAGTACCGCATGCAATCCACTCAACGAAGGCAACAACTTGGGGTCGCGTGCGTCATGGTGGCCATGGCCGCTGCATTGGCCAGTTGCTCAAGCGGCGGCAGCAACGATTCAACCGTCGCCGTTGCCGGCGACGTGCCCATCGCCTACGTGAAGCGGTCCACCACCTTGCGCATCAACCCCACCGACGGCACCAGTTCGGCCGACGGCGGCGACTTGATGGTGCGCGAAAAGTCATCGGCCAGCGCGCCCGAATACAACATCACCACCAGCATCACTCAGGGCAAGGGCGATGCGTCCGACCCCGAGGTGTCGTACGACGGCAAGAAGATTGTTTTTTCGCTGCGTTGCGACGTGACCAACACGTCCACCATCGATGGCGCAGCTGCCTGCACTGGGCGCTGGAACGTGTGGGAATACGACATGACCACCGGTGGCTTTGCTGGCGGCAAGTTGCGCCGCATCACCGCGTCGACCCAAGACGACGACGTTGATCCCGCCTACCTGCCCGCCAACCGCGGCTATGTTTTTTCGTCCAACCGCCAAACCAAGTCACGCTTGAACCAAGCCCTGGGCCGCAGCTACTACGCGCTGGACGAGTACGAGCGCGAGCGCGTGCTTAACCTGCACACCATGGACACCCAAGGGGCCAGCGTGGCGCAGATCTCGTTCAACCAAAGCCACGACCGCAACCCCGTGGTGAAGGCCAACGGCGAAATCATGTTTGCGCGTTGGGAGCACGTGGCCGACCGCAATCGCTTCGCGGTGTTTCGCGCCAAGCCCGACGGCACGGACATGTTTGTGATGTACGGCGCACAAAGCCCCGGCAACAGCTTCTTGCACCCCCGCGAGATGGACCCGAAAGGCAGCTACAAAGGCCAAATTGCGTCGTCGTTGATGTCGCTTTCGGGTACACAAGAAGGGGGTTCGTTGGTGTTCATCGACGCCGCCAACTACTCCGAAAACAACACCCCCGCCAATTCGACGATACCGGCCAACGGTGGCCAGGTGCCGATCACGCAGCAAACCCTCAACGACGGCCGCGGCCTGTCGCAGTTTGGTCGCATCACGGCACCGTACCCATTGTGGGACGGCAGCAACCGCGTGCTGGTGGCCTACCGCCCTTGTGAAGTGATGCGTGACGCAGTCGTCGTGCCCTGCACGTCGCTCACGCCCGCCGAGCTTGAGCGCCTCAACGACATGGAGCGCACCGACGAAGCCATCGAGGCTGACGCGGTGCAGGACAACGCGCCCGCCTGCCTACTCGATCTACATGTTTGACCCGGCCAAGCAAACCTGGCTGAACGTGGCCAGCCCACCGCCCGGCTTCATGTACAACGACCCCGTCGCCCTGCAAGCCCGCCCCGAGCCCCAAACCGCCGAAGCCACCAGCATCGACGCTGCATTGGCGGCTCAAGACCTCGCCCTGATTGAAGTGCGAAGCGTCTACGACACCGACGGTTTGCGCCGCATGGGCGAGATGATGTTGACGGCGTCCGACCTGCCCGCTGGCTGCAGCAAGGGCATTGCGATGACCACACCTACCGAGGTGCTTGACACTCGCGCCGAAGTGGCCGACATCGCCAAGATGAAAGACCCAGCCGACCCGGCTTACCGCTGTGCCCCGGCCCGCTTTGTACGCGCCACCCGGGCAGTCGCGCCACCATCGAGCTCGATGGGCATGCGCGAGGCCATTGGCGAGACCGACTTTGAGCCGCAACAAATTTTGGGCTACGCACCGATCGAGCCCGATGGTTCGTTCAAGCTGCAAGTGCCCGCCGACATTCCGCTGGCTCTGCAAGTGCTGGACGCTGAAGGCCGTGGCATTCAGACGCACACCAACTGGATCCAGGTGCGTCCTGGTGAGCGCCGCACTTGCGACGGCTGCCACAGCCCACGCCGCGGTGGCGCCCTCAACGCTGGTGCGGTGGCCAACACGATGCCCGCAGCCTTGCTGCCCTCCATGGTCCCCGCAAGCCCGGCGGGCGAAACGATGGCCTCGATTCGCACCCGTTTGGACGCCACGGCCCTTCAACTCAAGCGCGACATGGCGTTCAGCGACGTTTGGGCCGACACCAGCCGCCCCGGCGTCACGGCGCGAGCACCCATCAACGTTCGCTACACGGGTAACGCAGCGCCTGCCGACGACCTGGCCACACCAGCCCCCGTCAATGGCGTGATCAACTACATCGATCACATCCAGCCCCTGTGGCTGCGCGACCGCGGCGCCAACACCTGCGTCAATTGCCACACCGACATCGCGAAGCTCGACTTGCGTGCCGCCGTGGGCACCAGCGGGCGCGCCACCTCGTACGACGAATTGGTGCTGGGTGACCCCTTGATCGATCCGGCCACGGGGCAGCCCGTGACCCGAATTGAGGATGGTGTGCCCATGGTGCAACGCGGTGCGGCGCTGGTAGAAACCAGCTCGGGCGCGATGAACACCGCCGGCCAAGCACGCAAGAGCCGCCTGACCGAAATCATGTACGGCCAAACCTTGCTGGCAGGGGCTGAGGCGCGCACGGCGCACCCAAACCCACCCGCTGGTGCACCCAACCACGCCACCATGCTCAACAAAGCCGAACGACGCTTGATGGTCGAGTGGATGGATTTGGGAGGCCAGTACTACAACGATCTCTTTGCCGCCGCCAGCGGGGTTCAAGCGGTGACGGCCTTGAAGGAAGCCGGCTTCCGCAGCCAGGTGCACCCTGTACTGATGGCCAACTGCGCCTCCAGTTGCCACCAGCCGGTGGGCAGTGACCGGGTGGGCGCCAACGGCAAGCCGTTCCGTGAAAACCGCTTCGTGCTCACGGGCAGCAGCGAGGGCGACTTCAACGTCACGCTGACGATGCTCACCGACCTGTGCAACGCCTCCAGCAATGCCCTGCTGAGCCGCCCATCGATGTTGCAACACCCAGCTGGTGCCAAAGGCCGCACCACCGCCGTGCTGGCCGCTGGCAGCCCCGGCTACACCGCCATTCAAAACTGGATCGCCAGCGGATGCACACCACCATGACGTTCTCTCGCCTGCTCTTTTTGCGCTCGCCCATTCGCTTGCGACACACCTTGGTCGCAGCAGGGGCGGCGCTGCTGGCCGCCTGCGGCGGCTCCAACCCCGTCGACAACCCCAGTTCGATTCAAAACCCGGCCGCCGCGAGCGGCCAAAAGCTTTCCTTCGCCTACTTTCAGCGGTGCATCAACCCGATCTTTTTGGCGTCGCTGCCCAGCACCCAAAACGGTGTCACCACCACCAACACCTGCGCCGCATCGGGATGCCACGACAACGTCAACGGCACCGGCGGTGCGTTTCGTGTCGTGGGCACTGCGGCCACGGTTGACTTGAGCACGGCCAGCAACACGCCTGACGTGGTTCGCACCACCGACATGTACAAAAACTTCTTCTCGTCGCAAGGCGTGGTGGTGTTTGGCTCTCCCGATCAAAGCCGCTTGGTGACCAAGCCGCTGGTGCAAAACGTGCTGCACGGTGGTGGCTTGATTTTTGACAACCAGCAAGACCCCAACGTCAAGCTGCTGCAGTACTGGATCAACCGCCCCATGCCGCAAGGGCAGGACGAGTTCAGCACAGCCGCCAACAGCATGTTCACGCCCCCCGACGCGCAAACGGGCGCATGCAACACGCTATGACGCTTCGCTTAAACGCTCCACTCAAAGCAGCCGTGCTGAGGCGGGCGCGCACGACCCTGGGCGCGACGTTGATGGGCTTGCTTGCGTTGATGGCCACACACAGCGCAATGGCACAAACCGGCTCGGCGCAGCCAGTACCGCCCCCAGCCCAAGCAACGTCTTTGGTGCCCGCATCAGCACCGGCGACATCAAACAACGCCGAACGCCTGAAAGTCGCCGATCCCTACCTCGAAATGCACACAGGCCCGGGCCGAGGCTACCCCGTGTTTTTCGTGGCCGAGCGCGACGCCTGGATCGAAATCGAACTCCGTCACACCGATTGGTACCGCGTGCGCACGGCCGCTGGCAAAACCGGCTGGGTGCATCGAACTCAGTTGCAAGCAACGCTCACCGAGGCCGGCGGCCAAAAGACGTTTCGCGAAACGCTGTTGGACGACTACCTGTTGCGCCGCGTCGAGTTGGGTGCCGCTTGGGGTCAATTCAAGCGCGAGCCCATGCTCAAGCTGTGGACCAGCTATCGCTTGTCAGACACCTTGAGCGTCGAAGGCACGCTGGGCCAAGTGCAGGGATTGTTCTCGGGCACCGACTACTGGCACGTCAACTTGCAAGTCGAGCCGTGGTCAGACCGCCGCCTGTCACCTTACTTGGGTGTGGGCTTCGGCAAGTTCCGCAACATCCCCAACAGCAGCCTGGTGGGCGCCACCACCACCAACGCCAAGTTGGCCAACGCCGTGGTGGGAGCCCGCTTCCACATCACCGATCGCTTCATGGTGCGGGTTGACTACAGCTTGCACACCGCCTTTGTTGCCGACACCCGCAGCGCCGAGTACCGAGCCGTCACCGCCGGCCTTTCGTTCTTTTTCTGACTCCACCACAACAAGACAACGCCATGCAACACGCCTCCAATCCCTCTGCCCACCAACCCTACCGACACGCAGCAGCCGCCAGAACCCTCGGCTTAACGGCGCTGCTGGGCATGGCCCTGTTGACGCCGCTCACGACGGCGGCACAAACCAGCACGCAGCGCGACAGCAGCATCAACAAAGACCAGGTGGTGGTGCCCGAGGTTGACCGGCGCAACGTGCGGCTGCCGCGCATTGCGTCCAAAGACTTCGAGCTCGGGCCTTTCGTTGGCACCTATGCCGTGCAGAACTTTGGCTCGAGTGTGGTGTACGGGCTGCGTGCTGGCTACCACATCACCGAGGACTACTTCGCCGAGGCCACCCTGGGCCAAACCAAAGTCAGCGACGACACCTTCCGCCAAATTCTGCCCGGCGGCATCTTTGCCAACAAGACATCTACCTTGCGCTACGCCAACCTGTCGGTGGGCGTCAACGTGTTGCCGGGCGAGGTCTTCATGGGCAAGGGCACGGCCAAAGCCACAGCGGTCTACCTGCTGGGCGGCGTGGGCTCAACGCACTTCAATGAGCAGCGTCGCCAAACCTTCAACCTGGGCTTGGGCATGCGGCTGTACCTGCAAGACCGCGTCTCGATGCGCGTTGATTTGCGTGACCACATCTTTTCACTCGACCTGCTGGGCAAGCGCGAACGCACCCAAAACGTCGAGTTGACGGCTGGCATTTCTGTGTACTTTTGACCGAGCGTTGCACCATGACCTTACTTAACCCTTCGCGCCGCCGCGCCAGTTTGTTGCTGGCGGGCGCCGCCTTGGCGGCTACAGGCCGTGTGCACGCGCGTGCACCTGCCACGGCCAACCCGGCGCCCGACTTCACGCTGCGCGCGCTCGCGGGCCCCAACGTGCGTTTGGCTGAACAACAAGGCAGCGTCGTGTTGGTGAATTTTTGGGCCACATGGTGCGCCCCGTGCCGCGAAGAAATGCCGCACCTGAGTCGCTTGTATGAAAAGTACCGCAGCTCGGGCTTCACCCTGTTGGGCGTGAACGTGGACGACGACGCCCGCAATGCTGCGCGCGCGGCCCAAGCCATGGGGCTCAAGTTTCCCGTCTTGCTGGACAGCGAAAAGTCAGTGGTCAAGCTCTATGCCGTCACCACCATGCCGTCGACGGTGATCATCGACCGCGATGGCCGCATGCGCCACCTGCACAAGGGCTACAAGAGCGGCGTTGAAGACACCTACGAGCAGCTGGTGCGCAGCATGCTGAAGGAGTGACGATGCAAAAGTCACCTCAAGCACGTCGCCCCCGCGCCACGCGTGTTGCTTTGGCACTGCTGGTCATCGCTGCAACGTCGGGTTGCGCCATCAAGCCGTGGGTTCAGCCTTACGAGCGCGAGCGCCTGGCCGATCCGATCATGAGCTTCTCACGTGACGCGTTGGCCGACCGCCACCGCGCCCACACCCAAGAGGTGCGCGAAGGTGCTCGCGGCGCAACGGCCGTGGCGGGGGGTGGTTGTGGCTGCAACTGACAACACCCAACCCATGGCCGCCAACGCGGCGCGCAAAGCCCCATGGCGTTTGCGGCTGGTTCGAATCTTGTCGAACTTGGTCGGCCTTGCCTGTGGTTTGGCAGGCCATCAAGCGGCGCGCGCCGTCGACGTGCCCGCCGACAAAGCCGAGGCGTTGTTTCACGTTTACAAGGGTGGTGGCGTCACCGCCACCGGCCCCGCTTTGTTGGTGCGCAAAAGCCTGGCCGACAAGGTTTCGCTGTCAGGCCAGTACTACGTCGACATGGTCAGCAACGCGTCGATCGACGTGGTGACCACCGCAAGCCCGTTTCGCGAAAAGCGCACGGCGTTGGACTTGGGGCTCGACTACGTGGTGCGTGACACCACCATCAGTGTCACGCGCGCCAACAGCCGCGAACCCGACTACACCGCCGACAGCTTGAGCGTGGACCTTGCCCAAGAAGTGTTCGGCAACATGAGCACCGTGAGCCTGGGTTTCACGCGCGGCTGGGACAAAGTGGGCCGCGTGCGAGAGGGCTTTTTTGATGTCGCCCGCCACTGGCGCTACCGCCTGGGGTTGACCCAAGTGCTAACGCCGCGCTGGATTGCCAGTGTCAATTTTGAGGCCGTGTCCGACGACGGCTACTTGGGCAACCCGTACCGCGTGGCCCGCGTCTTTGGCGCGGCCGTGGCCGAGCGCTACCCCCGCACGCGCTCCAGCCGCGCACTGTCATTTCGTGCCGTGGGCGACCTGGGCTCGCGTGACGCCATGCGGGTGGAGTACCGCTACTTCTGGGACAACTGGGACATCAAAGCCCACACGCTGGAGGCAGGCTACAGCCGCTACATCGGCGAGCGCTGGATGGCTGACACCTACGTGCGCTTGCACTCACAAAGCTCGGCGCTGTTTTACAGCGACAACGCCAGCGTCGACTCGCTCTACGTTTCGCGCAACCGCCAGCTCAGTGACTTTGTGAGCCCCAGCATGGGCGCCAAGGCCAGCTACACGATGAAGCAAGCATTGCGCGGCCACGACGTTAAGCTCAACGGCGGTGTTGAGTTCAAGCGCTTCAGCTTCAACAACTTCACCGACATCCGCACCGGGCAACCGTACGCGCACTACGCAGCACTGCTGCAGCTGTACGTCACCGCCAATTTCTAGGAGCACCGCATGACCCGCTTTTTTAACCTGGGCCGACTTGCCCTGTGCCTGGCGCTTTTGACGCCTGCCCTGGGCACCAGTTGGGCCAACGACAAAGCCGCGCCGGCAGCCAAAACCGGCAGCACGGCGGTCGTCACTGTGGCCGCTACCGTTGCAGCTACTGCCGCCGCCCCTGCTGCCACAACCCCCAAGCAGCAGGCGCCCGCGGGCGGCTCGCTCGACAACCGAGTGCAAGACGTCAAAGCCGACGTCATCCGCTTGAATCGCGACCTGTTGGTGCTTGAAGAAGAATTGCTGTTTCCCGCCAGCACCCAGGTGGCCTTGTTTGTCTCAATGGACGTCGGCAAACTGTTTGCGCTGGACTCGGTGCAGCTCAAGCTCGACGACAAGGTGGTGGCCAACCACCTCTACACCCCGCTCGAGGTGCAAGCGCTGCACCGCGGCGGCGTGCAGCGCCTGCACTTGGGCAATCTCAAAACAGGTGATCACGAGCTGGTGGCCTTCTTCACAGGCCAAGGCCCGCACGAGCGCGACTACAAGCGCGCCACTTCGATCAAGTTTGAAAAAGGCAAAGAACCCAAGTACATCGAGCTGCAAATCAAAGACTCGCAGGGCAAGTTGCAGCCCGAGTTTGTGGTCAAGGTGTGGCAATAGGCGCTGGTTCATCGTGATGTTGACCCCTTTGCCCTTGCTGCCCCTTTCGCGCCTTGCGCGTGCCTCCTTGGCCGCTGCTGCGCTGGTGCTTGCCGTGGGTGCTGCCCCTGCGCACGCCCAGGCTGGCGACGCCCCACCACCCGTGCTCAAAGCGCCGCACTACGGTGACACGGTGTTCAACTTTTACCAATCCAAATACTTCTCGGCTGTCACCGGCCTGATGGCGTCGCAGCACTTTGCGCGCATGGCCCCGCACGACGACGAGGCCGAGGTGCTGCGCGGTGGGCTGTTGTTGTCCTACGGGCTGCACCGCGAAGCGGGCGACATCTTTGCCAAACTGATTGAACAAAGTGCCACCCTCTCGGTGCGCAACCGCGCTTGGTTCTACCTGGCCAAAATTCGCTTTCAGCGCGACCTGCCGGCCGAGGCGCAGACCGCCTTGGCGCGCATCGAAGGCGCGCTGGTGGGTGAGCTGCAAGAAGAACGCGTGCTGCTGCAAGCACAACTGCAAATGGCCAGCGGTGACAACGCGGGTGCAGCCGACACACTTGCGCGCCCTCTCGCAAGGCGACAAGGCCAGCCGCTACGCCCTCTTCAATTTGGGCGTGGCGCTGATCAAGGGTGGGCAAGGCGAACAAGGCCGTGCCTTGCTGAACCAATTGGGCAGCACCCCTGCCGACGATGAAGAACAACGCAGCTTGCGCGACAAAGCCAACGTGGCCCTGGGCTATGCAGCGCTGCAAGACAGCCGTCCCGCCGACGCCCGCACGGCCTTGCAGCGCGTTCGCCTCACCAGCCTGCACGCCAACAAAGCCCTGCTTGGGTTTGGATGGGCGGCGGCGTCGATGAAAGACCCCAAGGCCGCCCTGGTGCCCTGGACCGAGCTGGCCCAGCGCAACGGCAGTGACGCCGCTGCACTGGAGGCGCGCATTGCCGTGCCCTACGCCTATGCCGAGCTGGGCGCCAACGGCCAAGCCCTGCAGCGCTACGAAGACGCCATCGCAGCCTTCGAGCGCGAAGACGCAGCGCTGGACGACTCCATCGCTGCCGTTCGCAGTGGCAAGTTGCTGCAAAGCCTGGACGGCGCCAACACGGGCGTCGAGATGGGCTGGTTCTGGCAACTGCGCGACGTGCCCCAACTGCCCCACCCCGAGCATCTCAACAACGTGCTGGCCGAACACGCGTTTCAAGAGTCGTTCAAAAGCTACCGCGACTTGCTGTTCTTAAGCCGCAACCTGGCCGATTGGGCCGACAAGCTGGGCTCTTTCAGCGACATGCTGAACGTGCGTCGCCAAGCCTTCACTGAGCGCCTGCCCAAGGTTCGCCAGCAAGCAGGCAGCATCAACCTGGACACGGCCGCCAAGCGTCACGCCGCGCTTGCCAACGAGCTGGCACGTGTGGAGTCGCAAACCGATGCTCCCGCCTTGGCCGACGAAAAAGAGGCGGCGTTGATGCAACGCCTGCAACACGCCAAAGCCACGCTGGCACTGATGGGCGACACCGCAGAAGCCCAACAAGCGCGCGAGCGCCTGCGGCTCGTCTCGGGTGCCCTCACGTGGACGCAGACCCAGCACTACAGCGCGCGCCTTTGGGCCACCAAAAAAGCGCTGCGTGACACGCAAGAGGTGCTTGGTCGCGCGCGCCAACGCGACAGTGCTTTGGCGCTGGCCCAATCCGATGAACCCAAGCGCTTCGACGGCTTTGGCAAGCGCACCCAAGCGCTCGACGAACGCATCAAAGCCCTTCAACCACGCGTGGCGGCGCTGACCGGCGAACAACAACAAGCCACCCAAGCGATTGCCGTGGTGGCGCTTGAGCGCCAAAAAGAACGTCTGGCCACATACGTACGCCAGGCTCGCTACGCCATTGCCCAGCTCTACGACCGCGCTGCCGTGGCCCAAAAGGACGACCGTGCAAGCAAAGAATAAGCTCGCGTTGCTGATCGCCATCGGCTTGGTGGGCTGTGCCTCCAAGCGTGGCGGATCGCCCGACGACCAACCCACGATCGCCAGCCTGGCAGGCCGCACGGTGGCCGTGGAAAAAGATGCTGGCATCCAGGTGGACACCGACAAAGCCATCTCGGCCTACCGCGCCTTTGTGGCCGCAGCCCCCAACGCGCCGCAGCGCCCCGAGGTGCTGCGACGGCTGGGCGACCTGGAGATGGACCGCGTCGAAGCGCGCATCGCCGATGGCCGCGCCAGTGGCACCAAAGAAGACTGGCGCGGTGCCGTCCAGCAGCATCAAAACCTGCTGAAGCAATACCCCAACCAACCGGGCAATGACCGCGTGTTGTACCAACTGGCTCGCGCGCACGAGCTGGGTGGCGAGTTGGAGCAGGCCTTGGTGGTGCTCGACAAACTCGTCGCGGCGCACCCTGGCACCACCATGCGCGACGAGGCCAACTTCAGGCGCGGTGAGTTGCTGTTCACCGCGCGTGATTACGTTCGTGCCGAGAAAGCCTACGACAGCGTGCTGGCCCAAGCCCAGCGCACGCCGTTTCACGAGCGTTCGCTCTACATGAAGGGCTGGTCGCAGTTCAAGCAAGGCCGCCTGGAAGATGCCCTTGGCGCATTTTTTGGTGTGCTCGATTTGAAGTTTGCAGGCCACACCAGCAACGCCGAAGACGACGACGCTGAGCTGATTGAACTCAAGGCGCTGAGCCGTGCTGACCGCGACCTGGTGGAGGACACCTTTCGTGTCACCAGCCTGTCACTGCAAAGCCTGCAAGGTGCCGCCAGCATTGCGGCCTACGTCAACACGCCCACGCGGCGCCACTACGAGTTTCGTGTTTACCAACAATTGGCCGAGCTGTACCTCAAACAAGAACGCGTCAAAGACGCTGCCGACACACTGGGCGCTTTCACCAAACGCGACCCCCTGCATCGGCGCGCGCCCGAGCTTCAAGCCCGCGTGATCGACATCTACCAAGGCGCAGGCTTTGCCACCTTGGCCCTGGAAGCCAAGAAAGACCACGTGCAGCGCTACGGCGTGGGCAGTGACTACCAGCGCGGCAGCTCACAGGCCTGGACCGAAAAAGCACAGCCGTTGGTCAAAACGTACCTCAGTGAGTTGGCCCAACACTTTCACGCCAGCGCACAAAAAAGCAAGGCGCCTGGCGATGTGAAAGAAGCGACGCATTGGTACCGCACCTTGTTAACCTCATTCCCGAGCGACAGCAAAGCGGCCGACAACCGGTTTTTGCTGGCCGAGTTGCTGCAGGGCGATGGGCGATTGCCCGAGGCCGCCACCGAGTTTGAAAAGACCGCCTACGGCTACCCCGCGCATGCACGCAGCGCCGACGCCGGGTACGCCGCTTTGTTGGCGCACACCGAGCTGGCCAAGCGCGCCGATGCCGCCGCTGCCCCCAACATGCAGCGCACCGCGGTCAACAGCGCCGTGCAATTTGCCGACAAGTTTCCAAGCGACGCGCGGGGGCCTTCGGTGTTGACCTACGCCGCCGACAAGCTGTTCTTGCTGCGCGATGCAGCAGGCGCCAGCAAGCTTGCCCAGCGTGTGCTGGACGCGGGCCCAAGTGTTGCACCTGAGCATCGCAAAGTGGCGTGGACGGTGCTGGCGCACGCCGCCTTTGAAGGGGGTGACTTTGCACAGGCCGAAAAACGCTACACCGAGGTGATAGCCCTGCTGCCAGCCCAAGACGCAGCCCGCACCGACTTGGTGGAACGCCAAGCCGCATCGATCTACAAACAAGGCGAAGCCGCGCGCCAGGCGGGTCGCACCCAAGAAGCCGCCACGCAGTTTGCGCGCGTGGCCACCGTGGCGCCACAGTCGGCCGTACGTGCCAATGCCCAATTCGACGCCGCCGCCACCATGGCTGCCACCCAAGACTGGGCAGGCGCCGCACGCCAACTGGAAGATTTTCGCCAGCGCTTTCCGGGCCACGCACTAACGCCTGAAGTGGCTGGCAAGTTGGCCAGCATCTACAGCGAGCAGCAGCAGTGGGGGTTGGCTGCAGCAGAGTTCGAGCGCGTCGCGGGTACGGCTTCCGACACCAAGGTGGCGCGTGAATCACTGTGGCACGCCGCCGAGCTGTTTGAGAAGGCCGGCGCCAAGCCTGCGGCCACGCAGGCCTACGAGCGCTACGTGGGGCAGCACCCTCAACCTTTGACCCCCGCCATTGAGGCGCGCTGGCGCCTGTCAACACTGGCCAAAGCCAGTGGGCAAAGTGCACGCGAAATGGCCTTGGCCAAAGACATCGTGTTGGCCGATGCGGCAGGTGGCAGTGAACGCACTGCCCGCACCCGTTCGGTGGCAGCTTTGTCGGCCTTGAAGCTTGCACAACCGGTGCTGGAGGCCTACCAAAAGGTGGCGTTGGTGGAGCCCTTGCAGCGCCAGCTCAAGGCCAAAAAAGCCAAGATGGAAGACGTGCTCAAGGCCTACGCCGCCGTGTCTGAGTACGGCGTGCCCGAGGCCATCACCGCCGCCACCTTCCACACCGCCGCGCTGTACCAAGACTTTGGAAAGGCCGTGATGGAGTCACAGCGGCCCAAGAAGCTCTCCAAAGTCGAGCTGGAGCAGTACAACGTGCTGCTGGAAGAGCAGGCCTTTCCGTTTGAAGAAAAAGCCATCGAGCTGCACGAGGCCAACGCCCGCCGCACCGCCGACGGCGTGTACGACACCTGGGTGAAAAACAGCTTTGCAGCCTTGCGCCAGCTGCGCCCCGCCCGCTACGGCAAGAACGAACGCAGTGAAGGAGTGATTCATGCGATACGCTGACCTGGGACGCCACAGTGCGCTGTTGATGGGCTGTGTGCTGCTCGCCGCGACGGCTGGCTGCAGCGCCTTGAACGGCCCCGCCATAACGACGCCAGCCACCACCGCAGCGGCCCCATCCGCCAGCGCTGCGCCGACAGCGCCAACCGCAACACCAACGGCAAAACCCACCACCGAACCCACGCTCGCCGTGCTGGACCCAGCCCATCAACGCAGCTTCACCGAAGCCACGCGCTTGATGCAGGCAGGCCGCGACGACGATGCGCAAAAAGTACTGACAGCACTGGTCGCGGCCAACCCCGAACTGGGCGGCGCCCACGCCAACTTGGGTGTGCTGCACCTTCGTGCAGGCCGCCCCAGTGACGCGGTGGCAGCCGCCGAACGCGCGGTGCGCGCCAACCCCAAACAAGCCACCTACGCCAACCTGCTTGGCGTTGCCCACCGCCACAACGGGCAATTTGTGCAGGCGCGCGCTGCTTACCAAAAAGCCATCGAGCTGGACGCCGCTTACGCGGCACCGGTGCTCAACCTGGGCATCTTGAACGACCTCTACCTCGCCAACCCCGCTGGTGCGGTGGACCTGTACGCGCGCTACCTCATCTTGACGCCTGCGGGCGATGCCGCCGTCACCAAATGGGTGGCCGAGCTGAAGGGCCGCAAAGCTTCAACCAACGTGGCCGTGCGCCAGGAGAAACCATGAATCGCAACCTTGCCGTGAGCGGCGCCGCCGCCGTCACCACGTTGTTGGCGGCGATGGTGGCCAGCCCCACCGCGTTGGCGCAAGACCGCGCCGATATCGATCGCACCCAAATCTTGGGCAACCGCGAGTTGCCCAAGGTGCTCTACATCGTGCCGTGGAAAAAGCCATTGCCCGGCGAGCTGAGTGGGCGGCCCGTGTCCAGTGTGCTCGACGAAGCCTTGGCGCCCGTGGATCGCGATGTGTTCAGGCGCCAAGTGCAATACGACGCCGTCGCGCAAACACGCTCGCCAGCACCCGCTGCAACCACCACCGCGCGCGCCACCAAACCCTGATTCAAACAACCACAACCTTCATTTTTTTGCCGGAGCCTCACCATGAACATCCTCGATTTCGCCATCAAGTTCTTTCAGGACAGCGGCGTTGCCATCTACTTCAGCATCGCCATCATGGCCGTCGGCCTTTCGATCGCGATTGAACGATTTGTCTTCTTAAGCCGTGCTCGCGCAGCCAACCGCTCGATGTGGAAGCAATTGCTGCCCCTGCTGCAAGCGGGCAAGTTCAAAGACGCTCACCATGCGGCTGTCAAGTCCGAAGCCGCGATCAGCAAGATCGTCACCAACGGCATCGAGCGCATGCAAACCCCTTGCCGCCGTGAAGACTTGGACATGGCGATGGAAGAAAGCATGATGGACATCGTGCCGCGCCTGGAAAAGCGCACGCACTACATCGCCACCTTTGCCAACGTCATCACCCTGGTTGGTTTGCTGGGCACCATCATCGGCTTGATCAAGGGATTCACGGCGGTGTCGTCGGTCAACCCGGCCGAAAAAGCCGAGATGCTGTCAGCGTCCATTTCGATCGCGATGAACAACACCGCCTTCGCGCTGGCCGTGGCCATTCCGTTCTTGCTGCTGCATGCCTTCTTGCAGGCGCGCACCAGCGAGATCGTTGATGGGTTGGAGTCGGCCAAGATCACCTTCTTGAATCTCGTGCAACGCCAAAAGACCGAGAGCCCCAGCACCAACTCGCACGCCGCCAGCGTCTCGCCCTCTGCCCATCGCACCCACGACGCCAGCCAGGCACGCAACAGTGGCCTGATGCCCCTGGGCGCCCTCGCTCGCTAACCCGCACCCGAACGCCAAGCACATAAAAAGAGGGCCCCAAGCCATGCGAGTCAGACGCCTGCGCAAACACGTCGCCGAGGTCGAAGTCACGGCCTTCATCAACCTCATCGTGGTGTTGGTGCCATTTCTGCTGTCCACCGCCGTGTTCACGCGCATGGCCGTGGTGGACGTGCAGCTCCCTGCCCAGTCCAACAGCGCCGAGCAGATCAAGGCCAACGACTTGAAATTGGAGATTGCCATTCGCCCTGACGCGCTGGACGTCGGCGACCGCATCGGTGGCCTGATTCAACGCATCGCGATGGTCAACGGCCGCTACGACACCCAAGAACTCGGCACCTTGATGCAGACGATCAAAACCAAGTTCCCAGGCACCACCACTGCCACCGTGCTGGCCCAGCCCAACACGCCTTACGACGTGTTGGTGCAGGTGATGGACGCCGTGCGCGAGGCGCAGGTGGTGGTGGGCAACAAGGTCAACCGCTCGGTGCTGTTCCCGGACATCTCCATCGGCGACGCGCCGACGGCAAGAAAGTAGAGGCTCGCGATGCAGTTAACCCCTCTGCAAAAACGTGCGGCTCGACAAGCGCGCAACAAAACTGGCCTGGACATGAACCTGGTGGCCTTGATCGACATCTTCACCATCATGATCTTCTTCTTGATGTCCAGTGCCTCGGGGCTTGAAGTCTTGACCAGCCCGAAGTCGGTCAAGCTGCCCCAGTCCACGGCCGATCGCCTGCCACGTGAAACGTTGGTGGTGGTGGTCAACGCCCAAGAGATTTTGGTGGACGGCCGACGGGTAGCCACCGTGAGCGAGGCCATGGGCAGCAGCGGCGACACCATCGCGTCGCTGAAAACCGAGCTCGACGCACTGGCCAGCCGCCGCATGATCCGCCAAGACAACCAAGCACAAGCGACGTCCAAGGGCCAAGCGGTCACCATCATGGGTGACAAAGACATCCCTTACCAACTGCTGCGCAAGGTCATGGCCACAGCGGCTCGCGCCAACTTCACCGACGTGTCGTTTGCCGTGACCGAGAAGGTGAAATCGTCATGAGCGCAGCCGCCGTCTCTTTCCGCGCGCCAGTTCTGGCGTGGGACCTATCGCCTGCCGACGAGGCGCGCTTCAGGCGTATTTTGCGCAGCGTCACGTTGTGCAGCGTCGTGGTGTGCACGGCACTGCTGCTGATGCCGCGCCCCAAAGAGGACATCGTTCAGGCAACCCCAGTGCCGCCGCGTTTGGCCAAACTGATCCTGGAACGTGAATTGCCCAAGCCAGTGGTTGAACCCGCCAAACCGCCCGTGGTGGAGCGACAAGCCAAGTCCGAGCCACTGCCAGCCGACAAACTGGAGCCGGTGAAGCAAGCCAAAGCCGTCAAACCCGAGCCCACCAAACCCGAAGCCAAAGCACCCGTGCCCGAGGCGCGCGACCCGCAAGCCAACAAACCCCCGGGCGAGGTTGAGGGTGCACGCCGCAAAGCTGCAGGTGTTGGCTTGTTGGCCATGAAGGACTCATTGGCCGAGTTGCACGGGGCCCCCATGGCCGTGCAACTCAAGCAAGACATCAAACCCGGTCCCGGTGTGGGTACTGGCGTGGGCGTTGGCGTCGGCGCTGGCACCGAACCGGGTTTGCCATCACGCGCACTCATCACGTCCAACGCCGCCAACGGCAGTGGTGGCATCAACGTCGCCGCCTACAGCCGCGACAGCGGTGGCGGTGGCTTGGCGGGTCGCGCCACCACCTTGGTCGAAGGTGTTGCGGGCGGCGGTGGTGGCGGCGGCTACGGCGGCGGCGGCAAAGCCGGCTCGCGTGGCAACGGAACGGGTGACGGCGTGAGCGGCGGAAAAGGTGGCTCACTAACCAAAGGCGGCAGTGGCAAAGCAACGCGCTCGATCGAAGACATCAAACTGGTCTTTGAGCGCAACAAGGGTGCCATCTACGCACTTTACAACCGCGCGCTACGCGACGATGCAACCCTTCAAGGCAAGGTGCTGGTCGAGCTCAAGATTGCACCCGACGGCCACGTGATGAGTGCGCGCGTGGTGTCGAGCGAGCTCAAAACCCCCGAGCTGGAAGGCAAGTTGATGGCCCGCATCCGATCCTTCGACTTTGGGGCCAAAGACGTTGACCAAATGGTGGTGACCTGGCCGGTCGACTTCTTGCCGTCCTGAACCACCCGTCACGCAAGGCTATAAAGGGCGGTGAACGCTTGCACAAGGCAGGCGTTCACCTCCTTGATTCAATAGCAACCCACCATCACTTGACAGTGATGCGGATGGTCTGGCTCATGGCGGGGCCGTACGACACGTGCGCCGCGTTGGCGTACTGCAGCGTCAGGCGGTAATTGCCCGGGGCGAGTTTGAACTCGTTTTCGGTTTGCGCCTTGCCAAAGTGAACGTGCTGGTCGCTGAACGGAATGGCGTCGCCCGACTTGATCGACTCGAGGTTGATCAGCACGTGATGGTGGCCCGAATTGGCCTTGAGTTCACCCACGGGCATGGCAGGCTCAAGCGCCATGCCGCGAACGCCAAATTTGGCGACAAAAGGCGACGTCACGGCGTCGCCGTCTTTGAGGTTGGTGAAGAAAACACCCGACTCCGTCTTGGCGGCGGCCACAGGCGCCGAGGGCGACATCGAACCACAAGCCACCAGCGTGCTGCCGAGCGCCAATGCCGCCAGCGCGCTTGTCAAGCGTTTCAACACGGAGGCAATAGAGCGTTGGGTGCCGTCGCGATGGGTAACCTCGGCACGGGTTGACACGAAATGCATGAGTGAATCTCCTGGTGTTTAATGGGAAGTGCCGAGTTCAAAGATTTGGGGCACTGCTGACTAAACACCGTGGCCTCCATTTTTATTCAAGCATCCTTCAAAAAAATGTCGGCACCCATCCCTGCACTGCTGCAAACCCTGATGCCCAGGCTTTGGCGCTTTTGCCAAGCCCTCACGCGCCACCGCCCCAGCGCCGAAGACCTGCTGCAAACAACGTGCGTGCGCATCCTCGAGCGGCCTACTCAGTACCAGGCCGACACCCGCTTTGACCGCTGGGCTTTTCGGGTGGCTCAGTCTGTGTGGCTGAACGAGCTGCGCAGCCGCCGCGTGCGCGAAGGCCAAGGGTTTGACGCCGACCCGATTGAAAACCTGGTCGACCCTGCCACCCAACCCGATTGGATGGTTTTCCATGCTGAAGTGTTCAAGGCTGTGATGGATCTACCCGAGGCGCAGCGCGTGACCATGATGCTTGTTTACGTTGAGGGTTTCAGCTACATCGAAGCAGCGGAGACACTCGACATCCCTCTGGGCACCGTGATGAGCCGCCTGGCCGCTGCGCGGCGCAAATTGGCGCTGCAGCTGGGTGACAGCCCCCCTGCACAGGCCTCACCAGCCCCTCAAGCCAACCGCCCGTGAACGCACCCCCATGAGTACCACCGAACCCACCAACCCCACCCCGTCGTTCACCGACGATCAGCTGATCGCTTACCTGGACAGCGCCTTGCCAGCGCTGGAGCGCGCGCCCATCGAAGCTGCCTTGAGCCAAGACACTGCGCTGGCACAACGCTTGGCTGACTTGAGCCTCGACACCAGCCTGATGCCCGAAGCCTTTGCACCGTTGTTGTCGAACGTGCCGCCCCTCAACTTGGCCGACATCAAGCCACTGAAACCCGTGTCCACCGCCGGCGATCACGCGAACGCACCACTGGGGCTGCCCAACCCAATGCGAAGCGGCACCCTCGGCCCCCGCCGACCCGCCTGGCAGGCATCTTGGCCCATGGCGGCTGGCGCTGTGATGGCCTTGGGGCTGAGCTTCATGGCAGGCCGATGGACCGAACCACCCACCGCAACCCTGGCTGCAACCCAAAAACCTGCGGCCACCACGCCCACCCCAGTGGATTGGCGCGTGGCCGTGGTGGACTACCAGCGCCTGTACGTGCGCGAAACCCTGGCCAACGGCGGCGCCCCCGACGCCCAAACCACCACACGACAATTGGCCAACGTCTCCAGTCACGGCGGCCTAACCGTCCAAACACAGGCCACTCAACTACCCGGCCTGAGCTTTCGCCGCGCCCAAACGCTGGGTGTGCAGGGCCAACCACTCATCCAGATGGCCTACGTCACCCAAAGCGGCGACCCCGTGGCCCTGTGCTTCACCCCCCAAGCCACCCCCGCCACCCCTCCCACCCCCAGCGTCATCGCCGGCATGAACACCGTCACCTGGAACGACGGAAAGTTTGGCTTCATCATCGTCGGCCACGTTGACTCAGCCACCCTCCTGCGGGCAGCGCAAGTGGCAGCCCAGCAGCTCAAGCAAACGACCTAACCCAAATTCTTCTTCACGAACGAACGCACAATCTAGACCATGGGTGGTTCAAACACCAACCGCTGCCCTGCCGCATCGCTGGCACAGGTTGATAGCCGGGTAAAAAAAGATTCACCATCGCGTGTATCCAACCAACGGCCATCCACGCACTTGAAGTGGTAGCCCCCCAGCCGCGCCGCCAGCCATAACTCTTGCAACGGCGGCTGCATGTTCACCACCAGCTTGGCACCACTGTCAAACGACAGCTCCAACAAGCCCCCCGTGCGATGGCTGTCAATGTCCACCACATCGTCTTGCAGCCAGCCATCCACCTTCGACTCGATCGACGCCAGAACGCGGCTGGCGGCCTCGTGGTAGGCGGCATCGGTCATCGGTGTGGAGTTCATCGTCGCTAGAATCAGTTATGACAATCTTCAGTGTAGACCCGAGCGCGAAACCACCCACGCAACGTGGTGGGCAAGCCCTGCACTGGCGCCTCGCACGGGCATGCGTCTTGACAGCAGCAGCAACAGCGCTGGCCGCCTGCGGCCAAAAAGGCCCCCTTCGTATGCCCGACTCCACCCCCGCCAAAACGGCACCCACGACCCCCGCAGCGCCCGCTGCGCCCAACGCAGCCTCTGCGAGCACCCGATGACACTGCCTGGACACCCGTGGCTGGCCCGCGAAGACAATGCCTTGGTGCTCGACGGCGTGCCGCTCAAAGCCTTGGCCGAAACCTATGGCACGCCCCTCTACGTCTACGCCAAGCGCTCGATGCTGGACGCCCTGGCGGCCTACAAACGGGCGTTTGCCAACCGCCCTCACCTCATTTGCTACGCCCTCAAGGCCAACTCCAACCTGTCAGTGCTTCAAACCTTTGCGCAGGCGGGGTGTGGTTTCGACATCGTCTCGGGTGGCGAGTTGGAGCGTGTGTTGGCCGCCGGTGGTGACCCGGGCAAAGTGGTGTTTTCGGGCGTGGGCAAATCGGTGCCCGAGATGAAGCGCGCGCTGGAAGTAGGGGTGCGCTGCTTCAACGTCGAAAGCGTGAGCGAGCTCGAAACCCTCTCGCGCACCGCCTCGGCGCTGGGCAAGCGCGCCAAGGTGAGTTTGCGCGTCAACCCCGACGTGGCCGCGGGCACCCATCCCTACATTTCGACCGGTCTTAAGTCCAACAAGTTTGGCATTCCACATGACAAGGCGGTGGAAGCCTACCGCTTGGCGGCGCGCTTGCCTCGCATCGAAGTGGCCGGCATCGATTGCCACATCGGCTCTCAAATCACCGAGGCCGCGCCCTACCTGGAAGCGCTCGACCGCGTGCTTGACTTGGTCGAGGCGGTTGAACAAAACGGGGTGCGCCTGCACCACATCGATCTGGGCGGCGGCTTGGGTATCACGTACGACACCGAGCAGCCCCCGAGCGCCGACGATCTTATGAAAAGCATGCTGGCCCGCATCGACCAGCGCGGCCACGGGCACCGCGAGGTGCTGATCGAGCCCGGCCGCTCGCTGGTGGGCAATGCTGGTGTGCTGCTCACCAACGTGGAGGTGCTCAAGCCCGGCGAAGCCAAAAACTTCTGCGTGGTTGACGCCGCCATGAACGACCAGATCCGCCCGGCGTTGTACCAAGCGTGGATGGGGATCGAGCCGTGCACGCTGCGCGCCGACACGCCAGCGCGCACCTGGGACGTGGTAGGGCCCGTGTGTGAATCAGGCGATTGGCTGGGGCATGACCGCTCGTTGGCCGTGCGCGAAGGCGACACCCTGGCCATCTTGTCGGCCGGCGCCTACGGCATGGCGATGGCCAGCAACTACAACACCCGACCCCGCGCCGCCGAGGTGATGGTGGACGATGGGCAGCACTGGGTGATTCGCCCGCGTGAGGCTGTCAAGGCGTTGTTTGTGGATGAGGTGTCGGCGTTGTCGCGCGGGAAGTTGTAGCGCCTTTGACAAGCGCGATCTCTACTTGTACAATAAAACGTACAACAACCTGAAACCGCCATGGACGCCATCACCTACTCATCAGCGCGTGCGAACCTCGCGCGCACCATGGACCGTGTTTGCGAGGACCACGAGGCTTTGATCATCACGCGCAACGGTGAGCAGGCGGTTGTCATGCTCTCATTGGAGGACTACCAAGCCCTTGAAGAAACGGCCTATTTGCTGCGCAACCCGGCGAACGCAAGGCGCCTGCTTGCCGCGACAGCGCAGCTGGGGGCAGGCCAAGGTGTCGAGCGAAAGTTGACCAAGTGAAGCTGGTTTTCGCGGATGGAGCGTGGGAAGACTACCTCTACTGGCAGAAGCAAGACAAGAAAATGGTTGAACGAATCAACAAACTGATCGCCGAAGTCAAGCGCGAGCCTTTTGCAGGCGTGGGAAAACCAGAACCGTTGAAGCACGCGCTGTCGGGCTACTGGTCTCGGCGCATCAATGACGAACACCGCATGGTTTATCGAATGGAAGGTGGCTCACTGCTGATCGCTCAGCTCCGGTACCACTACTGAGACACCCTCAATGCGGGGTGGTTGTCGGCCTTGTCGGGCAGGGTTGGCCATCCCTTGGTTGACGTGGTTCAAGCGCGAGGGTCGCGAATGATTGTTGTCGATAGCAACGTCGCTGCGTACTTCTTCATGCGGGGCGAGCACCTGCAGCGCCCATGACCGCGAGTTTGTTTCGCTTGCCTCCCGGTTGGGCACCAAGCTTGTCACGATGGATGCGAAAGTGCGGATGACCTCTCCGAGAGTCGCAGAGGCATTTTTCCGAAGGCTGACGAGACTGTGAAGTGGATGCAGTAGCCGTTCTCGGTGGAAAGCAACTTGCTGGCGTCACGGCAGACCGCCTCAGTCCGCCCGATCGAGCTTGTCGAGCAGAGCCAACGCACGCTTAGGATTGCCGCGCGATGAGCGCGTTTCAAATCGCACGCGGGCGTCGTGGTTGGCCAGCGCCACCGTGGCCAACTCGTCAATCAGCTTGTTGATGCTGATGGCGTTGGACTTCGCCAGGGCCTTCAGGCGCTCATGCTTGTCGTCAGGCAAACGAATGGTCAAAGTGGACATGGAAAAACCTCCAGGCATTGTTCGGGAGTCAGTACCCGCAGTGATGGAAACTTGAGTTCGCCGCGCGCCACGTCGCGAAGATTGCGCGTCACGATGGCTTCGGCGTGCGCGGCGACACCCAGCTCGATGAGGTGGTTGTCGGCTTCATCGGGCAGGTTAGGCCGCCAAGCGTAGTACACCTCGACCCAACGACAGCGATTGAGCAGACCATCGAAGACCTCGCCTCGCTCTTTGGCGGACAGTATCGAGAGCGCAAACAAGTCTGCTCGCCCGAGAACATCCTCGTATTCGGCGAGCAGCGCCGGGCCGAGTACCGGCTGGTACTGTCCGCGCAAGCAAGCGCGCAGCACGGCACGTGCGCTGCCGCCGCCGCGCAGAAGCGCAGCGACAAGCACGTTGGTGTCGATGACCAGGATCGGCATGCGCCAAATGATAGCACTGGCGCTATCAACTTGAAATGCCGAACTTCTGCGACCGGTGACCCACGAGCGAATTTGCAGCAGCGCGTAACGCGAGGTCTCGCCTCTTTGGTACGCCCGGTATGCCATGAGATTTGTGATGCCGACAAACCTGCACTCAGCCGCCCATTCATGTGCGTCAACCCCACCTCAAACAGCTGCTCGTGCTCGGTGTAGCCGCGCTTGGCTTCGGTGCTGGTGGGGCTCCACAGGTTGTCCAGGACGTAGTTGGGCCCGGCCTCGCTGCCGGCGTTGCGGTACTTGCGGCCCCATGCGTCGTAGTAGGGGCGCTCCACCACGCCACCCGCCTGGTTGCTGATGCTGACGGTGGAGCCCAGGGCGTCCTTGTGCAGGTAGGTCAGCGTGGGGCTGCTGCCACCGCCCTGGCGATGCCGGATCTGCACGGTGGTGCTGGGCAGACAGGTACAGCACGCGTCCGCCGCGCACCTGCACAGGTTAGTGGACGCCTACCGCCGCGCCGCTCGGCTGCCACGTGTCGACGTGGCCGACATGGACTGCCACAATGTAGCTTGCGTGCTGCACAAAGAGAAGCCCGATGAGTACCGCCGCGATCAACCCTGTTGAGCCACTGTCCATTGGCGAGATCGCCCAACGCATCCAACTTATCCGCGGCCAGCGCGTGCTGCTGGACACCGACCTGGCAGGCTTTTACGGCGAGACCACCAAGCGCCTGAATCAGCAGGTCAACCGCAACGTCGCGCGGTTCCCTGACGACTTCATGTTCCAGCTCAACGACGAGGAATTTGCCAACTTGAGGTTGCGATCTGCAACCTCAAGTTCGACCGGCGCGAAGGGCTCCCACGGCGGGCGCCGCTACGCGCCGCTGGCGTTTACCGAGCACGGCGCCATCATGGCTTCGATGGTCCTCAATAGCCCACGCGCCACGGCCTTGAGTGTCTATGTCGTGCGCGCTTTCGTCGATTTGCGCGGCATGCTTAGCAGCAACACGGCGTTGGCCGCCAAAGTGCACACCCTGGAACGGAAGGTTGGCGTGCAGGAGCGCAACATCGCTGAGCTGGTCGATTCGATGGCCGACTTGCTTGCCATGCCACCGACACCGCCCAAGCGGCCAATCGGCTTCGTCTTGCCTGTGGAAAAGGGCGGCACAAAGGCACCGGCGAAGGCGCGGCGCAAAGGTTGAACGCCACCTGTGCGCGCTACGCTTGCACCGCAACACTCGATCTGCCCCCTACAACCGCCCCTCCTCCACCGCATGACAAGCAATCTGAATGCCCCCCAGCTGCTGCAGCACCGGCCTCTCCCGGCTGCACCGCGCATTGGCATGCGGGCAGCGCGGGTGGAAGGCGCAGCCTGTGGGCGGGTTGAGTGGGTTGGGCACCTCGCCTTGCACCGGGGTGCGGGCGCGCCCGGTCATGCTGATGTCAGGGATGGCATCGAGCAGCATGCGCGTGTACGGGTGCTTGGGGTTGGAGAACAAACTTTTTTTGTCAGCCACCTCCACCAGCCGCCCGAGGTACATCACGCCCACGTGGTCGGCCACGTGGCGCACCACCGCCAAATTGTGTGAGATGAAGAGGTAGGTCAGGCCACGCGCATGCTGCAGGTCTTTCATGATGTTGAGCACTTGCGCCTGCACCGACACATCGAGCGCCGACGTGGGCTCGTCGCACACCAAAAACTCGGGCTGCGTGGCCAGTGCCCGGGCAATCGAGATGCGCTGGCGTTGCCCCCCCGAAAACTGGTGCGGAAACTTCACCACGTCGGCCGCCGCTAAACCCACTGACGTCAGCAGTTCGCGCACCCGCGCGGCCAGCTCGCCGTCGTCGCTGATCAGGCCGTGTTCGCGCAGCGGCTCGCCCACGATCTCTAACACCGTCCAGCGTGGGTTGAGGCTGGCGTACGGGTCTTGAAAAATCATTTGCGTGCGACGACGCAAAGCGCGCAATTTGGGCGGGTCAGCGCGCAACACTTGGGTGTCTTCGCCGTCAAACTGCACCCGACCGCGGGTGGGCTTGTAAAGCCCCACCAACAAGCGCGCCACGGTGCTTTTGCCACAACCCGACTCGCCCACCAGTGCCAAGGTTTTGCCACGCTCGATGGTGAAGCTCACCCCGTCCACAGCATGCACAAATTGCCTCGGACGCCGCTCAACCACCCGGTTAAGCCAAGGGGCGGAGACGTCGAACGTTTTGGTCAGGTCGTTGACTTCGACCAAAGGGTTCGAGGGGCTCATGCGGCTTGCTTGTGTTGGGGTTGGTTCAGCCAGCATGCCGCCTGGGTGCTGGTGGCGGGCGCCAGATCGGGCCGCACCTGTCGGCACAAGTCCCAAGCCTGGGTGCAGCGCGGGTTGAAGGCGCAACCTTGCGGAATGGCATTGAGGCGCGGCATCGAGCCATCGATTTGCAGCAAGCGCGCGCGGTCGGATTCCATCGACGGGATCGACCCCATCAGGCCCTTGGTGTAAGGGTGGGCCGACTCATGAATCACCGCCTGCACCGGGCCCACCTCGACGATGCGCCCGGCGTACATCACCGCCACGCGGTCGCAGGTTTCAGCGATGACGCCCATGTCGTGCGTCACCAGCATCACGGCCGCGCCATGGTCTTTGCACAAGCGCTTGAGCAGCGCAATGATCTGCGCCTGGATGGACACGTCGAGCGCGGTGGTGGGCTCGTCGGCCACGATCAGCTTGGGCTCGGCCGCCAGCGCCAACGCAATCACCACCCGTTGGCGCATGCCGCCCGAAAACTGGTGCGGGTATTGGTCGATACGCGCTTCAGCGGCGGGGATGCCGGTTTCTTGCAGCAGGTGAACGGCGCGCTTGCGCGCCTCTTCGTTGCTCACTGGCAAATGCGTTTGAATGGTTTCGATGATTTGCCGGCCCACCGTGTACAGCGGGTTGAGTGACGTCAGTGGGTCTTGAAAAATGGCACCGATGCGGCGCCCCCGGATCAGCCGCATCTTGTCGTGCGGCAGGTTGTCGATGCGTTCACCTTCAAGCAGGATTTGCCCTTTGGAGATCCGCCCAGGTGGTTCCAACAAGGCCAATGATGGCGGCCCCCGTCAACGATTTGCCTGCGCCGGATTCACCCACCACACCCAAGATCTCGCCGGGGCTGATGTCAAACGAGATGTCGTCAATGGCAAGCAAGGTGCCCCGGCGCGTCGGAAACTCCACGCTCAGGTTGCGAACTTCAAGCAGGGGTGCCGGTCGGGTCATGGAAATGCTTGGTTGATGCAGTGAGGCGCAACCGACTTACCCGACGCGACGGGCGCAGCTGTGCACACGCTGTTCGTGGTCAACCTTGACGTCAAACTGCGGGCCCACGCGGGTGTCGCGCTGGGCCACCAACCAGTACTTGGTGCAGGCCTTGACGTCCAAGTCGATGGTGCGCTGGTCGCCCACCTTGAACCCTGCGGCTGCCGGCATTTGCACCGTGACTTTGCGCAAGCCGGGCTCCATCGACGTGCCATCGCCCGCCACAGGGGTGCCATCCACAGCCACGATCTGCACGGCAAAGGCCTCGACCGCCGTGCCCTGAAAGCGGGCCACATCGCGCGCCGTGCTGCCACAACCTGCCAAGGCCAAAACAGTCATGCCCGTGGTTAGTAAAAACTTCATGGTCATTTCAATCTCCTGTTTCAAATCGCTGCCGCTGGCGCAAGTTAGCGCAAGCGCGGGTTAAGCGCATCGCGCAACCAATCGCCCAGCAAATTAACCGACAACGCAATCATCACCAACATCAAACCGGGAAAAATGGTGATCCACAGCTCGCCCGAAAACAAAAAGTCATTGCCGACACGAATCAGCGTGCCCAGTGACGGCTGGGTGGGGGGAACACCCAGACCCAAAAACGACAGGGTAGCCTCAATCAAGATCGCAGCTGCAACCTGGATGGTGGCCAACACCAGCACCGGCCCCATCACGTTGGGCAGCACGTGCTTGAACATCACGCGCCATGGTTTGACACCAATCACACGCGCCGCCTGCACGTACTCTTTGTTGCGCTCCACCATGGTCGAGCCGCGCACCGTGCGCGCGTATTGCACCCACCCCGTCAAGGCGATGGCCAGCACCAACACCGTGAACGCGAGCGTCTCGTGGGCGTTGGGGAACATCGCCCGCCCCACCCCGTCGATCAGCAACGCGATCAAGATGGCGGGGAACGACAACATTACGTCGCAAACGCGCATGATGAAACCGTCCACCGCCCCGCCCACAAAGCCCGACAGCAGCCCCAAGCCCACGCCAATGACAAGCGACAGCGCCACCGACGCCAGCCCGATGAAAAGCGAGATGCGCGCGCCGTAGAGCAAGGCCGACAAAATGTCGCGACCCTGGTCGTCGGTGCCAAAGAGGTACTTGGTGGAGCCACCGTCCATCCAGGCCGGTGGCAAGCGTGCGTCCGACAGCTCCAGTGACGCCAAGTCAAACGGGTTGTGGGGCGCCAACACGTCGGCAAACAAGGCGCCAAAGATGCACATGGACGCAATCACCGCCGCCACCATCGCCACGGGCGAGCTCTTGAAGCTGTGCCACACGTCGCCATCAAAAAACCGCGCCAGCGCGCTGGGTGGACGCACAGCGGTTGTGGGGGCAGCAGTTTTGGGGTTGCTCATGAAACGGTCGAGGCCTTGCTTGAATCTTAGCGGGTGGCTGCGGTGCTCGCGCCCGCTGTAGCCGTGGTTGTCGCCGTTGCCATGGGCAGTCCACGCTCAACCAAACCAGAAAACACCGCAGCGCCCAGGGGCAACACCACGTCGTTGAAGTCGTAGCGCGAGCTATGCAAGAAGCAACTGGCATCGCCGCCCTGCCCCAAGCGCATGTAGGCGCCGGGCTTGACTTGCAACATGAACGAAAAATCTTCGGCGCCCATGCTGGGGCGCAAGTCGCGCACGACGCGCTCTTCACCCACGATGCTGGCGGCCACGTCACCGGCAAACTGTGCTTCTTTCAGGGTGTTGATGGTGGCCGGGTACGAGCGTTGGTACTTGAACGTGGCCGTGGCGCCAAAGCCCAAAGCCACCGAGTCGACGATGCGTGCCAACCGATCTTCAAGCATCGCTTGTACTTCGCGTCGAAATGACCGTGCAGTGCCCACGATGCGGACTTCGCGCGGGATGACGCTGTAGGCGCCCAGGTCGCCGGCATGCACGGCGCAAAGGCTGACCACGGCACTGTCGATCGGGTCGGTGTTTCGCGACACCACGCTTTGCACGGCTGTGATGATGTGCGCCGCCACCAGCACGGGGTCAACCGCCAAATAAGGGTGAGCGCCGTGCCCCCCTTTGCCATGCACCGTAATCTCCACACGATCAGACGCTGCCATCATGGGGCCGTTGTTGACCCCCACCGTGCCCACCGGCAGCGACGGCCAGTTGTGCATGGCAAAGACCGACTCCACCGGGAAGCGGTCAAACAAGCCATCCTCGATCATGGCCTTGGCGCCGGCGTAGCCCTCCTCGCCGGGTTGAAAGATCAACACCGCACGACCATCGAAGTTGCGGGTTTCAGCCAGGTACTTGGCCGCACCCACCAACATCGTGGTGTGGCCGTCGTGGCCACAAGCGTGCATCAAACCTTTGGTGGCCGAACGCCAGTGAAAGTCGTTCTCTTCGGCCACAGGCAAGGCGTCCATGTCGGCGCGCAGGCCAATCATGCGGTCGCTGAGGCCACGACCTTGGATGACTGCCACCACGCCGGTTTTGCCAATGCCTTGATGGATCTGATCAACACCCGCCAACTTGAGCGCCTCCACCACACGGCCTGCGGTGCGGTTTTCTTCAAAACCCAGCTCGGGGTGGGCGTGCAAGTCGCGGCGAAACGCCGTCAATTCGGTGTGCCAGCCGGTAAGTCGGCGGTAGGCACCGTCGGTTAGTTGGTCAAGTGCATGCATGTTGTTCTACAACGCCAACGCGCTAGTGCCCAGATCCTGAGGACTCGATGCGCAAACGCGGGTCCACCGCAAAATAGAGCAAGTCGACCACCAGGTTGATAAGCACAAAGATCAAGGCAATCAAGCAAAGGTACGCCGCCATCACGGGGATGTCGGCAAACTGCACCGCCTGGATGAACAACAAGCCCATGCCCGGCCACTGAAAAACCGTCTCGGTGATGATCGAAAACGCAATCAATTGCCCTAACTGCAAACCCGTGATGGTCATCACCGGCACGAGCGTGTTCTTGAGTGCGTGCCCAAAATAAACCGCGCGGTCCGACAGACCTCGTGCGCGCGCAAACTTGATGTAGTCGGTGCGCAAGACCTCGAGCATCTCGGCCCGCACCAACCGCATGATGAGTGCCATCTGAAAGAGAGACAACGTGATGGCCGGCAAAACAAGATGCTTGAGTCCGTCAATCGTGAAGTAGCCCGAAGTCCACGCCCCCAGCGCCACGGTTTCACCCCGCCCAAAACTGGGCAACACCTTGAGCATGACCGCAAAAAGCAAGATCAGCAGGATGCCAACCAGAAACGTTGGTAACGAAACCCCCAGCAACGAAAAACCCATCATGGCCTGCGCCAGGGCGCTGCCACGCCGCAGCGCCGCGTAGACCCCCATAGGGATGCCCACGGACAGTGCCAACAAGCCCGCAGCCACGGCCAGCTCAAGTGTGGCCGGGAAGCGCTCGACGATCAGCGACGACACCTTGCGCCCTTGACGCAGGCTCAGCCCAAATTCACCCTGCACCGCATTGCCCACAAACTTGGCAAACTGCACCGGAAAGGGTTGGTCAAGGCCCAAATCGGCACGCAGTTGGGTGCGTTGCTCGGGCGTGGCGTCTTGGCCCAACAAGTTGGTGACGGGGTCACCAACGAACTGAAACAACATAAAAGCGATGAAGGCCACCGTGAGCATCACGATGACCGATTGGGTCAGGCGTCGAAGGATGAAGGCAAGCATGGATTCTTAGCAACCAGACCCCCTTGCCCTAGCAAGTAAGGTGCCGCAGTTTTTAGTCGACGCGCACGTGCCGCATGTCAATGCGGTTGTCAGCCCGGTGGGTCATCGTGACCGATTTTTTCATCGCCCAAGGGATCACCTGATTGTGCAGCGGAATGTACGCCACATCTTGGTGCGACAGCGCCAACGCCTGTTCGATCAGATCGTTGCGGGTGCGTTGGTCGACTTCTTTCTTGATGCGCTCAACCAACGCGTCCATTTGGGGGTTGCTGTAGCGCCCCACGTTGTAGTTGCCGTCACCTTGCGCACCCACCGAGCGCGTGAGTGATTGCAGCGAGTACAGCGCGTCAAACGTGGGCACGCCCCAGCCCAGCATGTAGATGCTGGCCTCGTAGCGCTGGATCATCGGAAAGTAATTGACCAGCGGCTGCGTGCGCAACTTGGCTTTGACGCCGACGCGGGCCCACATCGCAGCCACCGCTTGGCAAATTTCTTCGTCGTTGATGTAGCGGTTGTTGGGGCAGGCAAAGTCAACCTCAAAGCCACTGCCGTAACCGGCGTCGGCCAACAACCTTTTGGCCATGGTGGGGTCGTGCGGCCAACGGGCATCAAGCTTCTTGGTCCAGCCGTTGACTTGGGGCGCAATCAGCGTGCCCGTGGGCTGGCTCATGCCGCGCATCGTCACTCGGTTGATGGCGTTGATGTCGATGGCTTGGTAAAGTGCCTTGCGCACCCGCACGTCTTTGAGCGGGTTTTTGCCTTTGACGTTGCTGCCGGGCAGCTCGTCGCGGAACTGATCCATGCCAAAAAAGATGGTGCGGTTTTCGGCACCGTCCAACACCTTCAAGGCTGCTGTGTCACGCAGGCGGGTCATGTCGGCGGGCGATGGGTCAAGCACCATGTCGACCTCGCCCGACAACAGCGATGCAATGCGTGTCGCCTCGGCCTTGATGGGGTTGTAGACGATCTCTGTCAGGTTGCCCGGCATCTTGCCCCACCAGTTGGGGTTTCGCACCAGCACCAGCTTGACGTCTTGCTCCCAGCTCTTGAGCATGAAGGGGCCGGTGCCATTGGCATTGCGATGGGCAAAGTTTTCGTCTTTGGTCTTGATGTCTTTGGGCTCGACCGAGCGGTTTTTCTCGGACCACTCGCGGTCCATGATGCGCAGCTCGGTCAGCTGGCGAATCAACACCGGGTTGGGGCCTTTGGTGATGATGTCCACGGTGTAGTCGTCGGCTTTAACCACCTTGTCGATGCCCTGGGTGTAGACGCCAAAGTTGGACGTTTTGGACATCGCCCGCGTGATCGAAAACACCACGTCGTCGGCGTTGAAGGCCGACCCGTCATGAAACGTCACCCCCTGGCGCAGCGTGACGCGAACCAGCGTGGGCGACACCTGCTTCCAGCCCGTGGCAAGCACAGGCTCGATCTCGAACTTGGGGCTGTAATAAAAGAGCGATTCGTACACCGAGGCGTGTACACCGTTGCCCAGTGCATTGTTTTGTGAATGGATGTCCCACGTGGGGATGTCGCTGGCGCTCGTCCACTTCAAGGTCTTGGCATGCACAGTTACGCCACTCAGGCCAGCAAACGCCCCCATCACCAATCCCAACGCCATCGCGCCGCGACACTGCCGAACCATCCATTGCTTCATGTTGTTGCTCACCCGTGATCCAAAGCCTTCGATCATTGCTGATCGTCGCTGGATCGGCAAACGGGGGAACCCCAAGGGGCGTTTCGCCATGGCCTCGTTAAAGGGGATAACCCCAAGGCGACGTGCACCCAACCGAATCGCCCAAAAAAAAGCCGCTCCGAGGAGCGGCTTTTTAGCTTCAACATCACAAACCGACTTGCGTCGGCGCGTGATCAGAAGTTGTGCTTCAGACCGAAGTCGTAGCCAGTCTTCTGGGTTGCAGCTTTGCCGTTGCGGGCAAAGTCAACATACACCGTGGTGCGCTTGGACAGGCTGTGGTGGTAACCAACGGCCAGGTTGCTGGCAACACCAGTTTTGACACCAGTGCAGCAGTCTTCTGGTCCAGCTTACCTGCGAAGAAACGCAGTTCGCCAGCACCCAATGACACGACGGTCGTCAAGTGCGATGGCGCGATGCTTGTTGTTGTTGGCAGCGTACCCGTACCGAAGAACACGCCAGGCTTGAAAGCGCCGAACTTAAAGTTGGCCGTCAAGGTCGTCCATTTGGCACGCCGTTACCGACGATCTCGTGACCGAAGCCAACAAAAACAGGGCCGCCACCGTAGGTCAGGGCCAAGTTCACTGGGGGCTTGGCGCGGTTCACAAACGTGTCGTTTTGCTCAGCGGTTTGAAGCTGGAAACCAAAGCCACCGAGTGAAGGTGACTTGTAGGTGATGGCGCTGTCGTTGCGAACGGTACCAATCAAACCACCGGTGATGGTGTTTTGAGCAGCGATCGTGTCCCAGCCCCATGGGTCACCTTGCAGTTGTGACTGCAAGAACGCGGTCGTGTACTCACGGCCCAGGGTGACTTCACCGAAACCACCAGCAACACCGACGATGGAGCGAGCGCCCCAGAAACGGTTGGCCAAACCAGCAGTACCGAGCTGGGTTCGCGGTCGTCAGACCAAAGTTCTGAGCAGCACCGGTGTCAGCGTCAAAACGCGTTTCGATGTTGAAAATACCTTTCAAACCGCCACCGAGGTCTTCAACGCCGCGCATGCCCAGACGGCTGCCGGAACCGTTGAACAGGCCTTTGCTGGCGGTGCCGATTGGCTTGCCGACTGACAAGTCAACGCGACCGTACATCGTGACTGACGATTGAGCCGAAGCGGCACTTGCGAACGCGCCGAGCACGGCAAGAGCGAGCAGAGACTTTTTCATTGCATCTATCTCCTAAGTTGGAACAAAGAGGTCCCGATCGGGAGTCCCCTTTCGGATAAGCATCCGACGCAAGAAACCAGCTAGGCCAATCAATGCATCAGAAGTTGAAGCTATTGCACCAGACGGCACCAACCCATGCCAAGCTCTGGGGCCTAAAATGCACGTTTTTGTTGTCGGGTTGCAACGAGATCACCCACAAAGTGCCGCCGCAGCCGGTTACAAGTGTTGCATCGACGCCGATTTGAGGCTTCTGACCTTGCCATCGGCGGGGTCGCCCCAAGGAAACAATTTGTCACACCATCTCACAGCCAAACAAGCCCCCCAGACGGCAACAACGCGCTCGCTTCTGGACACTTGGCTGGTCGCTGCAGACACCGCGCTGCGCACGGTCAGCGGCGTGGCGCACGCCACGCGCCCCATGCCCAAGCCAGCAGCCACGCTGGGCATTGAGGGCCAAGCTGCGACGTCGGCTGTTGATTTGATGAGCGATGACGAGCGGCGCTTGAGTGGCTCGCTGATGCGCGTCAATCACGTCGGAGAGGTGTGCGCGCAGGCCCTCTACCAAGCGCAAGGACTTACCGCCCGCACCGCTGAGGGCCGAGCCCACATGGCGCAGGCAGCGCGTGAAGAGCTTGACCATTTGGCATGGACTCAAGCCCGCCTGCGCGCGCTGGGTGACAGACCCAGCCTCTTGAACCCGCTTTGGTACGCCGGGTCATTCGCCGTGGGCCTTGCCGCTGGTGCGATGGGTGACCGAATCAGTTTGGGCTTTGTCGTTGAAACCGAAAAGCAAGTCGAGGCGCACTTGGCCAGCCACCTGGATCGCCTACCCGCAAGTGACCTGGCATCGCGCGCCGTGGTGGCAAACATGCAAGCCGACGAAGCCCGCCATGCGGCCGAAGCCCGTGGCGCCGGGGGCAGCGAGTTGCCAGCGCCTGTTAAGGGTTTGATGCGCTTGGCGGCCAAGGTGATGACCACCACGGCGCACCGAATTTGAGCGATTCACTCAAGCGGCCAATTGGCCTGGTCGTTCACCTCGTTAAGCGGCCTCGTCAATCACCTCGTGCGTCGTCGTGATCGTGGCCGTCTTAACCAACATGGCGGTGGCCGAGCAATAGCGATCGTGCGAAAGCTCGATGGCCCGCAGCACTGCGGCTTCGCTTAACTTGCGCCCCCGAACCACAAAGTGAAAATTGATGGCGGTGAACACCTTGGGGTCGGTGACCGCGCGTTCAGCCTTGAGCTGCACGCTGCAGCCTGTCACGTCATGCCGCCCACGCTTGAGGATCAACACCACGTCGTAAGCCGTGCAACCGCCCGCACCCGCCAACAAGGTCTCCATCGGCCGTGGCGCCAGGTTGTTGCCACCGCCGTCGGGGGCGCCATCCATCACCAAGAGGTGCCCGCTGCCCGTTTGTGCGCTGAAGGCCATGCCACTGGCCGCCATCCATTCAACTTTGCATTCCATCGAATCCGCCCGGTTGTTTATGCCTTTGATTGTCGCAGTGCAGCATCGCAGTGATAGACTGATTTTGACGGCTTCAGGCTAGTCTGTCTGAAAGCCCCAAGCATGTCTCCTCCACTCCTCAAGAGTGGATTGGCCCGGGCTCACAAGGCCCGGGCTTTTTTCTGCGCCGCGATTCTGCGCCGCGACACCCGATCGCCGCCCCAACTGCGCCTGCCAGTGTCGCGCGGCCCGTGACTTATCATGCTTGTAACAAGCCCGGTGCAGCCCCTCAAGCGCCAACACCCGGCGGCATCAAATACCCACCCCATGGCAGCCCCTCGCAAGTCCCCAAGCGCAGCTACGTCCCCCGGCAATGCCCGAAAGCGTGCCCTCCTTGCGCAACCGTATTTGCAGCGCATCCTCAACGCCCGGGTCTACGACGTGGCCATCGAGTCGGCGCTGGAGCGAGCCACCCAACTGTCGCAGCGCACCGGCAACCACGTGTGGCTCAAACGCGAAGACACGCAGCCCGTGTTCAGCTTCAAGCTGCGCGGTGCCTACAACAAGATGGCGCACCTCGATGCGGCCGCGCTGGCGCGCGGTGTCATTTGCGCGTCGGCGGGCAACCATGCCCAAGGCGTGGCGCTGTCAGCGCGCAAGCTGGGCGCCCGCGCCTTGATCGTGATGCCCACCACCACGCCGCAGCTCAAGATCGATGCCGTCAAAGCCCTGGGGGGTGAGGTGGTGTTGCACGGCGAAAGCTACACCGACGCCTACGAGCAAGCCAGGCTGCTGGAAGCCAAGCGCGGCCTGACGTTTGTGCACCCCTTTGACGACCCCGACGTGATCGCCGGGCAAGGCACAGTCGCGATGGAGGTGCTGCGGCAGCACCAGGGCCCGATCGATGCCATCTTTGTGGCCATCGGTGGCGGTGGCCTGATCAGCGGCGTGGCGGCCTACATCAAGGCGGTTCGCCCCGAAATCCAGGTGATCGGCGTGCAGACCGACGACTCCGACGCCATGATCCGATCGGTGCGTGCGGGCAAACGGGTGCGGCTGGCGGACGTTGGGCTTTTTTCTGACGGCACGGCCGTCAAGCAAGTGGGCAGCGAGACGTTTCGACTGACCAAGGCGCTGGTGGACGACTACATCACCGTCGACACCGACGCCGTCTGCGCCGCCATCAAGGACGTGTTCCAGGACACACGCAGCATCTTGGAGCCCGCCGGCGCCTTGGGCGTTGCGGCCATCAAACAGTACGCGCTGGCCCATCGGAGCAAAGGCAAAACCTTTGTCGCCATCACATGCGGCGCCAACATGAACTTCGACCGACTGCGCTTTGTGGCCGAGCGGGCCGAGTTTGGCGAGCAGCGCGAGGCACTTTTTGCCGTCACGATCCCCGAGGCGCGCGGCTCGTTCAAGCGCTTCTGTGAGCTGCTAAGCACGGCCAAACAGCCGCGCCAGGTGACCGAATTCAACTACCGCATCTCGCACGAAAAAATCGCCCACGTCTTTGTGGGCCTGTCCATCACTGCGCGCGACGAAGCCGACCGATTGGCACGCCATTTCAAGCGCCACCACTTTGCCACCGTCAACCTCACGGATGACGAACTGGCCAAAGAGCATGTACGCCACATGGTGGGTGGTCGGTCGGAGCTGGCCCGCGACGAGCGGCTGTTTCGCTTCACCTTCCCCGAGCGTCCGGGCGCACTGATGAAGTTCTTGGCGGCCATGCACCCCGACTGGAACATCTCGCTTTTTCACTACCGCAATCAAGGCGCTGACTATGGGCGCATTTTGGTGGGCATTCAAGTGCCCCCGGGCGACAAAACCGCCCTGCGGCAATTTCTCGACGCGCTTTCCTACCCTTATATCGATGAGACTGACAACCCGGTGTATCGCTTGTTTCTGCGTTGACGCATCTTGCCTACACTGAGCCCATGACAGCCACCACCCGTTCGCTCATCGCCCCCACGGCCAACCCACTGCTCGAACGCGCGTTGCGTGACAAACTGGCTCGGCGCAGCGCCGATGTCGGCAGCTTGGGTGAGCTCGAGCCGCTGGCATTGCGCTTGGGTTTGATGCAAAACACGCTCAAACCGCGGGTGTTTGACCCTCAGTTGTTGATCGTTGCCAGCGACCACGGATTGGCCGTGGACGGCTTGATCACGCCATCTGGCTACAGCACGGCCGACGATGTGCGACGCATCTTGTTGCGCCAAATGCCGGTGTCGGTGTTTGCACAAATTCAAGGCATCGCACTGACGGTGGTGGACGCTGGCATCGCCGACCGCATGGCCCCCCATGACCACTTGCTGGTTCGAAAGATCGCCCATGGCACGCGCCACACCCGCGCCAGCATGGCCATGACCTTAGAACAAGCGCATGCGGCCATGCGCGCGGGCATGGAGATCGGCAATCAGTTGGCTGGCAACGCTGTGGCCTGTGCGGGGTTGGGCGTGGGTGGTTTGCTCAGCGCTTCATTGGTGCTGTCACGCCTCACCGGGCTGCCCATGCGCGACTTGTTGGTGTCAGGCGCCAAGATGGACACCACCGAACTGACGCACATGCTTGCGCTGGCACAAGGTGCACAAGCGCGTCACCGCGACATCACCGACCCGGTTGAAGTGTTGGCCGCCTTTGGTGGCTTTGAGGTCGCCATGATGGCGGGCGTGATGTTGTCGGCCGCGCAGCGGCGCAGCCTCATCATGGTCGATGGCATGGCAGCCTGCGCGGCGCTGATGGTGGCCGCACGCATTGCACCTGCCGTCACCGACTACTGCGTTTTTTGCCGAAGCCAACAACACCAGGGCTTGGACCACGCGCTTAACTTGTTCCAGGCTGGGGCACTGCTGGAGTTGGGCATGAACAGTGCTGATGGTTCAGGGGCTGCGATTGCATGGCCATTGATTCGAACGGCCGCCGCGCTGCTGACCGAGGTGGCCGCGGGCGAAGACCCCGGGCCCACCATGCCGGGCACCGGGTTCTTGGCGCTCGACGAAGGGCTGGCCGAGGCCCAAGCAGCCAGTGATGAGGCCTTGATGTATGCGTTGGGTGGCGCGCGCCCTGCAGACAAATCCGTTGGCACCACCAAGGTGACGGCCTCGGCAGACGCCTCATGGCGCTCGGCGTTGATCAACATGGGCCAAGGCGGCGACACCGATATGGCCAGTTTTGACAGCCCTCACGACCTGGATCGACCGCGCTATTAGCGCGATGGTGATTACTGCACCCCAGACGCAGCACCCTCGACACCATTGACCTTGGGCGCGCGTGACCGCACCACGGGTCGGGTGAGCTCCTCAGCCGGCACAAAAATCGCGGGAGGCCCCGACTGAGGTGCGGTGGGCGAAGGTGGCATGGCGATGGGGTTGGCAATGCTGCGGCCGTCTGCGGCACCGCCTGGCATACCGAAGGGCGCACTCCCGCCGCCTGGCGCACCATTGGCGGCCGGGCCCGCGGAAGGCATTAACGGGCCCCCGGGTGGTGGCACGATGGGCAAAGGGCCTGGGGAAGCGTTGTTGATCGACGCACCCACAGGTGGCAGCGTGCCGCGGCTGGCCAGCGCCAGAGCGGGCATTTCGAGGTCGACCGTGTTGGCGCCCAAGTTGGACGCCAGCCGTGCGCCTCGTCGGTTGACCGACTGCAGCACCCAGCCATCGTCGATCGTGCGCCCCACGTTGATGGCCCTGGCGGGTTTGCCGTCGACTGAAATCAGCGCCAAGCCACCCTGCACGTTGGCGTCACGCGGCGCAGCAACGCCCACCAGCTTGAAGCGCGAGGCTTGCGCTGTGGGGGCCGCAGCCACAGCAACCGCTGGGGCCGACGAACCAAAGACACGCGCCAGATCGCCACGCAGCCCAGCACCGTCAAGTGCAGAAACTGTGTAAGCAGGCGCAACTGGTGCCGTGACCAGCAGCCGCAAGCCCCAAAACATCAGGCTCGCCGCGACAACAGCCCATATTGCAAACGCAAACAATCGTGCCAACATGCATTGATTATCATCGACGCCTTCCCACAGTGGCCACCTTGTTCATGCAACCATCCGTACAACACCCACTAGATCACAACACCCACCCGCTCTTGGTGGCACGGGCGCGCCAAGCGTTTCGGCGCGGCTTCACGCTGATCGAGCTGATGGTGGTGCTGGTCATCATTGGGGTGCTGGCAGCACTGATCGTGCCCAACGTGCTCGATCGCGCAGACGACGCGCGGGCTCAAGCCGCCAAAACCGATGTCAACAACTTGATGCAGTCACTCAAGTTGTACAAGCTCGACAACCAACGCTTTCCCACCGGAGAACAAGGCCTAGACGCCCTGCTTCGCAAACCGCAGGTAGCGCCCATTCCCCCCAACTGGCGCCCTTACATCGAAAAGCTGCCGTCTGACCCGTGGGGCCGTCCTTACCAATACGTCAACCCAGGCGTCAAAGGTGAGATCGACGTTTACAGCACGGGCGGCGATGGACAAGCAGGCGGCGAAGGCAAAGACGCCGACATCGGCTCTTGGCAATAGCCACACGCACCCCCCATCAGCACAGGCCGCTTGTGGCGCGCGGCTTCACGATGATCGAGCTGATCGTCGTGGTGGCCATCGTGGCTGTTGCAGCGGCGCTGATCAGTTTGTCGATGCGCGACGGCGCCCAGACTCAACTGGACGAAGAAGCCATGCGCCTGGCCACCTTGCTTGAAAGTGCCCGCGCCGAATCACGCGCGTCGGGCATCGCCGTGCGGTGGGAGCCCGTGGAGGCTCAAGATCGCATCCCGGCGCAGTTCCGCTTTGTGGGCTTGATGCAAAAAGACCTGAACCAAACGCAATGGCTGGCCCTGGGCACATCGGCCCAGGTGGTGGGTGCCAGTGCGTTGTTGCTGGGGCCCGAGCCGCTCATCCCTGCGCAGCGCGTGGTGCTGCAACGGGAAACTCGACGTGCCGTGCTGGCAACCGACGGGCTGGGGCCGTTTGTGGTGGTGGAAGAGACCACACCATGAAACGCTTGCCAGCGCCCCCGCGCCATCGCTGTGGTTTAGCGACGCCGCATCCCTTGCGCGGATTTACGCTCATCGAAGTGCTGGTGGCTGTGGCGATCGTGGCGGTATCGCTGGCCGCTGGCATGCGCGCTGCAGGCACGCTAACTGATAACTCGCAGCGCTTGGCGTCGGTCACGGCCGCGCAGTGGTGCGCCGACAACCAATTGGTGGCCCTCAAGCTCGCCAAAACCTTGCCGCCCATCGGTGACGGTGATTTCACCTGCTTGCAGTTGGGCGTGACCTACCAGGGCAAACGCGTGGTTCGCTCGACACCCAACCCGAGTTTCAGGCGCGTGGACGCGGTGATATCGGACGAACGTGGGTTGAATCTTTACACGCTCTCGACGGTACTCGGGAGATGACCAAAGTTCGCGGGTTCACGCTGGTGGAGGTGCTGGTGGCGCTGACGATCATGGCGGTGCTGGCGGCGATGGCTTGGCAGGGGATTGATGCGATGGTGCGGTCGCGCAACATCAATCAAGACAGCGTCGAGCGAACGCTGCGGTTGTCCAGTGTGCTGGGGCAGTGGGAGCAAGACTTGATGGCCTTGAGCCCTGACGCCAGTTCGGGCGGGCTGCGCAATTTGCAATACGACGGCAAGTCAATGCGACTGATTCGGCGCACCGACGCGGGCGCCCAGGTGCTGGTCTGGGCGGTTCGCGACGGCACACTGATGCGTTGGGCGAGCACACCCACCACCAACGCCGCGCAGTTGGCTGACCACTGGTTGCGCAGCCAACAGTTGCTTGGCAACGAACCCGATCAGTTGCGCGCCCTGGAGGGGCTGGCGTCCATGCAAGTGTTCTGCTACCGGGAAAGCGACAACAGCTGGTCCAACTGCCAGTCCACCGGCGCCATCAGCACGGGGGTGCGTCTGGTGCTCGGGTTTGTGTCCGAATCGAGCGAACGCGCCATCACGCGCGACATCAAGCTGGGGCCACAAGCCAAATGAAGCGCAGCGTCACCGTGCCACTGCGTTGGCGCATCCGCCAACCGCGCCAACGCGGTGCCGCACTGCTGCTGGCGATGGTGATCCTGACGTTGGTGGCCGCTTTGGCCGGCGGCATGGTGTGGCAGCACACGCGAGCGATCCAAGTGGAAGGGTCCGAGCGTGCGCGTCTGCAGTCAGCTTGGGTGCTGGGTGGGGCGCTCGATTGGGCCGTGTTGATCTTGCGCGAAGACTTGATAGCCGACAACCGCAATGCAAACTCAGGCAAGGGCCCATCTGACCACTTGGGCGAACCGTGGTCGGTGCCACTCGAAGAGGCCAGGTTGTCGACCTTTCTAGCGGCCGACCGAACAGGCACCACGGTGGACGGCGACGATGGCCCTGACGCCTTTTTGTCGGGGTCCATCGCCGACGCCCAGGCCAAGTGGAACCTCAGCAACCTGCTCAACGAAGACAAGCTGGATCCCGATCAAAAGCGTGTGTTGGACCGTCTGTGCGCGACGGCAGCAGCGCCCAGTGACACTGCCGATCGCCTTGCCAACGCCTACATCAAAGCCGCCACGGGGGCCGCTGGAGCCCCCTTGATGCCGGCGTCCATGCGCGACTTGGCCTGGTTGGGTCTGGAGCCGGAGCTAACCAAGTTGTTGCTGCCTTATGTGACGTTGCTGCCTGCCAAAACCCCGGTCAATGCCAACACCGCGAGTGCCGAGGTCATTGCGGCGGTGGTGCCCGAGATGTCCGTCAGCGAAGCCCAACGTTTGGTTGAAATTCGCAAGGTCGCCCACTTCAAAGACTTTGGTGCCATCGTCGCGCAACTCAGCGAAAAGCAAAAAGCCGGGCTCACCGCCCAGGCCATTGGCGCCCGCACCACACACTTTGAAGTGCGTGGGCGGCTCCGGCTGGACAACCACGCGCTGGAAGAAATCTCACTGATTCGTCGCGTGTCGACCACCGACATCAAGGCCATTCAGCGCGAACGCATCAACATGGTTGAAGAACAACGCCCATAACTTCAACACCTCAATCTGTGCACGAATGTTTCCATTCGTGTGCTTTGCGGCGAAAATAGATTGAAACGTTTGCTTTCGTTAGCACCACCCTGGCCAAGCCTTTCAGGCCCAAAGCCGGGTAGCCTCTACACCCCATGCCCAGTCTGGTTGTTCTGATCCCCCCTCGCAGCCGCTTGAGAGCCTTGGCCCAAGCTGCGAGCTCGCATGGCGACGACTACACCTATGTGGTCACCGACGACGGCACCACCGTCATCAGCACGGGCCATTGCAGCGCGGCGCTCTTGCCCAAAGCCGATGGCGTCACCGCCGTGGTGTCCGACAACGACGTCAGTTGGCATCGCTTGCCCATTCCCAAAGCGCCAGGCGCCAAACTTCGAGCGGCCTTGGTGGGGTCGATGGAAGAGCACGTGCTTGACGAAGCCGACGCCACGCACCTGGCGCTTGAACCCGGCGCCGTCGCGGGCCAAGAAGCATGGGTTTGTGTGCTGAACAAACCTTGGCTGCAAGCCGAGATTGAAAAGCTTGAACGTGCCGGGCTCGACGTCGAGCGTGTGGTGCCCATGTCGTGGCCCGAGGACACACCCCTGGGCCATTTCAGCGAAGCCACCGACGCCATGGCCACCAAAGCCGGCGGCGCGATGGTGCAGTTGACGTGGTCTGATTTGAACGGGGTGGCCACGGTGCAACTTAACGGCAGCCTGTCCAAGAGCCTCTTGCCCCAGTGGACGACCTTGCCTGCGCGCTGGACGGCTCAGCCGTCGGTGGCGGCCCAAGCCGAACGTTGGCTTGGCGCACCGGTGTTGGCCCTGCGCGACGAACCACGCGCCCTGCAAGCCGTGCGTTCACTGTGGAACTTGCGGCAATTTGATTTGGCACCCAGCCATCGCGGCACGCGCGCCTTGAACGAAGGCTGGAAGCGCTTCTGGAGCCCCGCTTGGCGCCCCGTGCGCTGGGGTCTGACAGCCTTTGCGGCTTTCAACATCTTGGGACTTAACTTGTGGGCGTGGCATCTGCGCGACGCCATGGGCAGCAAGCGCGATGCCATGGTGCAAGTGCTGCGCGAGGCCCATCCGCAAATCAAGTCAGTGCTCGACGCCCCCACCCAAATGCAGCGCGAGACCGATTCCCTGCGCGCAGCCGCCGGCCGCCTGGGCGACACCGACCTCGAAAGCGTGTTGGGCGCCATGGCAGCAGCCTGGCCGGACGGGCGTGCACCCGTCGAGTCGCTGCGCTTCGAGGGCGGCAAGCTCAGCATGTCGTCCACGGGCTGGAGCGAAGCCCAGATCAACCAGGTTCGCACCACGCTGCGGCCTGCGGGCTGGGTGGTCGAAAACGTCAACGGTGCGGTCACCCTGTCGCGCGCCAAAACCATCGGGGTGTCTTAAAGCCATGGCAGGTACCACCGAAAGCATCCCCGGCGCTGCACTTACCGCTGACAGCGTGAGTGACGGCAGCAAGGTTGGTGAAGCCCGAGCCCGCTGGAAAAAAATGCCCGTTCGCGACCGCCGCTTGCTGGGTTTGGCCGCCACGGTGCTGGGTGGTTTTTTGGTTTTTGTGATTGCCATTCGGCCTGCATGGACCACCGTTCGCGATGCGCCCAAACGCATGGCCGAACTCGACGCGCAATACCAGCAGATGCAGCGCATGGCGGGTGAAAGCAAAGAGCTGCGTGGCACGCCCAAAGTGGCCCCGGTGCAGGCTGGTGCTGCCCTGAAGTCGGCCACCGATGCCATGGGCGCAGCAGGCCGCTTGGTGGTCGCGGGTGACCGTGCCACCCTGACGGTCACCAACGCCAATGGCGAGCAATTGCGCCGTTGGTTGGCCGACGCCAGGTCGACCGCGCGGGCACGACCCGTTGAAGCCACGCTCAGCCGGGGCGCCGGTGGCTACAGCGGCAACGTGATCGTGGCGATGCCAACGCCTTAACAACCATCGCCTACGCATGACCAGTTTTTTTGACTCCCTGGCCTCGCGCCCTCGCCGCAGCATCAAAGTGCCGCGCGCGCGGCGATTTGGCAAATCGGGCTTTGCCGAATCGACGCTGCAAGAAGTGGCGTGGCAGCGCACACGCAGCGCGGGCTTTCGCTGGGGCATCGTGGGCGCCATCGTGGGTGCACTCGCTGGCTTGTTGTTGTTTGCACCCGCAGCCTGGTTGGCGCGGGCGGTGGCCCAGGCCACCGACGACCGCGTGCTGCTCACCGACGCCCGGGGCTCGCTGTGGAACGGGAGCGCCGTGGCCGTGTTGTCGGGAGGCGCCGAGAGCCGCGCCGCCAGTGCCTTGCCCGGACGCATGACCTGGTCACTGCGGCCCGCCTGGATGGCGTTCAACATTGGGGTGCAGCACGAATGCTGCATCAACGGCACCGCGCGGCTGCGGGTCGAGCCGGGTTGGGGCCGCGTGGCGGTCAGCCTGTTGCCAACGCAGGGCGCGGCCAGCCTGGGCCAATGGCCTGCAGCGTGGTTGACGGGTTTGGGCACACCGTGGAACACCTTGCAATTGGGTGGCCTGTTGAGCGTGCGCTCGCCGGGGTTTACCTTTGAGCGCGTGCAGGGCCGCGTGCTGTTAACGGGTGAGGCGTCACTGGACGCCACGGGCGTATCCTCACGGCTGTCAACCTTGCCCACCCTGGGCAGCTACCGCTTGCAGTGGCGCGGCGACGCCGCCAACAACGGCACGGCCTCGATCACGATGTCGACCTTGCAAGGGCCCTTGCAGTTGACAGGCCAGGGACAATGGGCAGGTACGGGGTTGCGCTTTCGCGGTGAAGCCAGCGCTGGTGACGGGCAAGAAGAAGGCCTGTCGAACCTTTTGAACATCATCGGGCGCCGTCGTGGCGCCGTCTCCGTCATCACCATTGGCTGAGTGCGAACAAGGATGAGCATGCTCCAGATTAAAAAGTCGAACACGGTGGCGCTTGCGCTGGCGGCGGTCGGCGTGTTGTGCACCCCAGCGGCCATCGGTCAATCGGCCAGTGAACCGGCAGCGGCGGCCAGCGCCAGTGCAGCGAAACCTCGCAAGTCCAGCGGCGCCCGCAGCAACAACAACGCCCTCAGATCATCGTCACCTGTCACGGTTAACTTCATCAACGCCGACATCGAAGCCGTCACGCGCGCCATGGGCGCCATGCTGAACCGCCAGTTCATCGTCGACCCCCGCGTCAAAGGCCAAATCACCGTTTACAGCGAGCAGCCGATGCTGGTGCGCGAGGCCTACCTCAACTACCTCGCGTCGCTGCGCGGCTTGGGCTTCACGGTGGTCGAGAGTGCTGGCCTGCTCAAGGTGGTGCCCGAGGCCGATGCCAAACTGCAAACCAGCAACGTGTTGGTGGGTGCGTCGCGCGCGCGCGGCGACCAAGTGGTGACGCAAATTTTTCGCTTGAACCACGAAAACCCAAACAACCTGGTGCCCGTGCTGCGGCCGCTCATCAGCCCCAACAACACCATCAACGCCAACACCAGCAACCAGACGCTGATCATCACCGACTACGCCGACAACCTGCAGCGCTTGGGCAAGATCATTGCCGCGCTCGACAACCCGGCCACGGGCGACGTTGAAATCATCGGGCTCAAACACGGCGTGGCCTTGGACATGGCCGCCATCGTGCAGCGTTTGGCGGGCGGCGGAACAGCGGCGCCCGGCGTGCCGGGTGCCGCTGCAGGTGCAGGCGCCGTTTCGGTGTTGGCTGATGCGCGCAGCAACTCGCTGATCGTTCAAACCGCCACCCCGGCCAAGCTGGCGCAAGTGCGCGCCATCGTTGAGCGCCTGGACCGGCCCGGCCAGGGCGGCCCCGGCGGCAACATTTGGGTGGTTTACCTCAAGAACGCCGATGCCACGCGTTTGGCCACGGTGCTTCGCGCTTCGTTTGCCAACCCGCAGCAAGGTGGTGGCGCGGGGGGTGCTGCTGTCTCTGCGCAACCGCTTCCCACGTCAACACCCGCACCCAGCGCCACAGGCACGAACACTGTTGCGCAGCAGCCCCTGCAAGGCGCAGCGGCGGTACAAACGGGGGGCTTCATTCAAGCCGACCCGTCGACCAACTCCTTGATCATCACTGCCGCCGAACCGCTCTACCGCCAGATTCGAACCGTCATTGACCAACTGGATTCACGCCGTGCGCAGGTGCTGGTGGAGTCGATGATCGTGAAGGTGGACGCCACCAAGATGGCTGAGATGGGGTTTCAGTGGCAAGGGTCTGTTGGGCAACACCAATGGCAGGACTTTGCTCGGGGCGGGCACCAACTACGGCAGCGGTGGCAACAATATCATCCAACAAGGCGCTGCGCTGGCGGGGTCGGACGGCACGCTCAGTGGTGCTGCCACGGCGGCAGCTGCCGTCGGCACGCCAGGGGCTGGTTTGAACTTGGGCTTGGTGCAAAGAATTGGTGGCGTTTACACCTTGGCATCACTCGCCCGCTTTTTAGAAACCAACACCGGCGCCAACGTGCTCTCAACCCCCACGCTGGTGGCACTTGACAACGAAGAGGCGCAAATCGTCATCGGCCAAAACGTGCCCTTCATCACCGGCAGCTTCACCAACACCGGGCGCTGCCGGTGCAGCCGTCAACCCGTTTCAGACGATCGAGCGCAAAGACGTGGGCCTGACGCTGCGCGTCAAGAGCCAAATCGGCGAAGGCGGCACGATCCGCATGACGATTTACCAAGAAAACTCGTCGGTCGCGTCCACGGCCGGTACCGCCGGCCCCACCACCGACAAGAGCGCCATCACCACATCGGTGGTGGTCGAAGACGGCCAGATCATGGTGCTGGGTGGTTTGCTGAAAGACGAATACACCGACGGCGACAACCGGGTGCCGGGCTTGGGTGACATCCCCATCGCAGGCAACCTCTTCAAAGCGCAAGAGCGTCGGCGCGTCAAAAGCAACCTGATGGTGTTTTTGCGCCCCGTGGTGATGCGCAACGCCGCCGATGCCGACTCGGTCACGCTCGACCGCTACGAAAGCATTCGCGCCCAACAGCGCAATTTGCAGCCCGCGAACACCGGCGTGAGTGTGGTGCCCAACGGGCCGCTGCTGCCGCCGGTGCAAGCGCCCAACATCGTGCCGCCCGGCATCACGCCCGTGGCCCCGACGCCCAAGCAGCTGCTGCCTGTGCAAGGCGCCACCGATGTGCCGGCGCCGCCGATCAAGCCGTAACCCTTCATTTGAACTGACACCAAGCGCATGGCCTCTCGCCACCCCCTTCCCTACGCGTTCGCCCGCGCGAACACGCTGCTGCTTGAAGACGACGGACAGCAGATGGTGTTGTGGGTGGCCGAGAGCTCGCCCATGGCGGCGATGTCCGAAGTGCAGCGCTTGTTCGATATCAACGCCATGGAGCGCGAAACCGCCACGGCACTGACGCAGCGCATTGCATCTGCCTACGCGGGCGGTGAGTCCAACGCGGCCACGGTGGTCGGCGAAGTCGAAAGCGCGGTCGACTTGTCGCGCATGATGCAAGACATCCCGGCCGTTGAAGACCTGCTTGAAGCCGCCAACGACGCACCCATCATTCGCATGCTCAATGCGCTGCTCACGCAAGCGGCCAAAGACGGCGCCAGCGACATCCACATCGAGCCCTACGAGCGCAATTCGTCGGTTCGTTTTCGGGTGGACGGCACCCTGCGCGAGGTGGTGCAGCCCAACCGCGCCTTGCACGCCGCGCTGATCTCGCGCCTGAAGATCATGGCCGAGCTCGACATCGCCGAAAAGCGCCTGCCCCAAGACGGCCGCATCAGCTTGCGCATCGGCGGCCGCGCCATCGACGTGCGCGTGTCCACGCTGCCCAGCGCCCACGGCGAGCGCGCGGTGCTGCGCCTGCTGGACAAATCCGACGCCAAGTTCAACCTGGAAGGGCTGGGCATGGACGGCAAGGTGCTGGCCAACTTTGACCAGCTCATCAAACAGCCGCATGGCATCGTGCTGGTCACGGGGCCCACAGGCTCGGGCAAAACCACCACGCTGTACGCTTCGCTCAGCCGCTTGGAGACCGCCACCACCAACGTGTTGACGGTGGAAGACCCGGTCGAGTACGAGTTGCCCGGCATTGGGCAAACACAGGTTAACCCCAAGATTGAGCTGACCTTTGCCAAGGCCTTGCGCGCCATCCTGCGCCAAGACCCCGACGTCATCATGATCGGCGAGATCCGCGACTTTGAAACCGCGCAAATCGCCATTCAAGCGTCACTGACGGGCCACCTGGTGCTGGCCACGGTGCACACCAACGATGCCCCCAGCTCGGTCACGCGTTTGATCGACATGGGCGTGGAGCCTTACTTGCTCAGCTCGTCGCTGCTGGGCACGTTGGCGCAGCGTTTGGTGCGCAAGCTGTGCACCGCTTGTCGCGGTCTGAGCGGCGATGGGCACTACCGGCCTGTGGGTTGCGCGCAATGCGGCGGCACGGGCTACAAAGGCCGCACGGGCGTCTACGAGTTGATGGTGGCCGACGAGTCGATTCGCGCCCTCATCCACAACCGCGCCGCCGAAAGTGAACTGACCAAGGCGGCCACACACGGTGGCATGCGCCCCATGCGCGACGACGGTGCACGCTTGGTGGCGCAAGGCGTGACGTCATTAGAAGAAGTGCTGCGCGTGACCCGCGACTAGCAACACGGCACGCGCGTCACCCATGCCCGCCTACAAATTCGAAGCCCTGACTGCAGAGGGCAAAACCAAAACCGGTTTACTGGAAGCCGAAAACGCCAAGGCGGCACGCTCGCAACTGCGCGCCCAGTCGCTGGTGCCCATCGACGTCAAGGCTGTGGTGGGCGACGCCAAGGTGGCGGCCAACGCGTCCGACCTTTTTCGGCGCCGCGTGTTCAGCAGCACGTCGCTCACGGTGTGGACACGGCAACTCGCAGGTTTGGTGGGCTCAGGCCTGCCCCTGGAACGCGCACTTTCGGTGTTGGGCGACGAGGCCGAAGAGCCACGCCAACGCGAGCTGGTGGCGGCCATCAAGGCCGAGGTCAATGCTGGCAGCACCTTTGCGCGTGCGCTGGCGCATCACCCGCGTGAGTTTGACGACGTTTACCGTGCGGTGGTGGCGGCGGGCGAACAAAGTGGCGCGTTGGGCACGGTGCTTGAGCGCATGGCTGACGACCTGGAGGCCAGCCAGGCGCTCAAGGCCAAGTTGATCGGGGCCACGCTTTACCCCGCCATCGTCTCGCTGATCGCCATCGTGATCGTGATCTTTTTGGTCACCTACGTGGTGCCGCAAGTGGCCAACGTATTTATCAACTCCAAGCGTGCGCTGCCATGGCTGACGGTGGCCATGCTCGCCTTCAGTGCCTTTGTGCGGCAGTGGGGTTGGTTGATGTTGTTGGTGATTGCCGCCGGTGGCGTCGGGTTGGGCACAGCGTTGCGACGCAGCGAGGCCTTTCGCAAACGCTTTGACGCCGCTTGGTTGACCGTGCCGCTGGCGGGGCGGCTTGCGCGTGGCTACAACGCGGCGCGCTTCTCCGGCACGCTGGCGATGCTGGCGGGGGCCGGTGTTCCCATCTTGAAGGCTCTGCAAGCCGCCGCTGAAACCTTGTCCAACCGTGCGATGCGCGCTGACGCCATGGACGCCTTGGTGCAGGTTCGCGAAGGGGCGCCGCTGGCGTCTGCCCTGGCCGCCAAGAAGCGGTTTCCGGGTTTGCTGGCGATGTTTTCGCGCTTGGGCGAACAAACCGGTACGTTGCCGTTGATGCTGCAACGCGCCGCCAACCAGCTGAGTGCCGAGGTGCAGCGCCGGGCGATGGCGATGGCGACCATTTTGGAGCCGCTGCTGATTGTGGCGATGGGGTGCGTGGTGATGTTGATCGTGCTGGCGGTGCTGCTGCCGATCATTCAGCTCAACTCTTGGGCGAAATAGCGGCCCTGCGTTTGCCGCGCTTGTCGCGTTTGTCGCGTTTGCGATCTGACTTTGTACGTGGCCACGTGATTCTGTTCTTGGCCGAGGGCGGCGGGGGACTGGCTCCGCGAATGTCCCCCGCTTCGGTCCGCCTCCGCGGCCCGCGCTCCTCCTTTATTTCGCTGCGCCAGTCCCCCACCACCCTCGGCCTTGCCAGCGCGCTTCTTGTGCGTTAGGAATGCCGGTGACAATCGATCCGGTTCGCCACTGCTCAATTTTGAGTTAGCCTTCTCAAGTGACCCTGTTCAAGTACCTCCACCCGGACAGAAGCGACGTACTGCGCAGCCAGTCAATTCGCTTCTCCCCGATCGGTGTGCTAAACGATCCATTCGAGATGAAGCCTCATCTATCCACGATCGCAGATCATGGCTACATTCTTGATCAAACCGTGCGTTTGATTCCCCAGATTCTCGAGGACGAGCTCGCCAAGCTGCCTGTCGGACTACGCGATGCGGTGCCTAAAGAGGCGCTTGTCCGCCTTCTTACCGAGCGCGCTCCGCAAACCGCCAACGCAATCAAGAACGTTACTGGTGCGTTCATGCCCATGATCAGAGAGACGTTTGAGCGCAAGTTCGGCGAACTCCTTGGAATATTGTGTTTGACCGAGTCGCCCAATAGCCTACCCATGTGGGCCCACTACGCTGACTCCCATCGCGGCTTTGTCATTGGGTTTGATCAAAATTCACCGTTCTTTAACCGCAGGAACTCGCCGTCCGACGATTTACGCCACCTTCGCAAGGTTGAGTACAGCGACACCCGTCCCTCGCTAAGTCTCGTAGAGATCAACAGCTTTTTGCCCTTCTTGACCAAGGGAGCCGACTGGTCATACGAGTCAGAGTGGCGAATGGTCCAACCACTTGACGGTGCCTCGCGCGTAGTCGGCAATGCCGAGGAACCAGTGCATCTGTTTGCCTTCCCACCGCACGCCGTTAGCTCAGTCATCCTCGGCTGTCGCATGTCCGAGCAAAAAAGGGCCGAGCTCCAACAAATCATCGCTGAGATTCCCGCTTACTGTCACGTTCGGTGCGTACAAGCTGAACTTGATGAACGGCACTACCGAGTGCGCACGGCGTGAAGAAGGCAAGCCTTTTGAGCGGACCGTTATCAGCGCGGCACTCGGCACGCGACCCTCGTGCGATCCAGTATCCGTCTCGCGGGCTTAGCACCTCGTCGGTGGCTGTCTCACAGGTCAAACGTTAACGGTCGAAAGTGGCTCTGTTCAAGCATCTCCACCCGGAATGAAGCGACGTACGCCCAATGGCGAAGTGAGTCGTTGTCAAACGGCAGGGCATCAGTTGTCAACGTTGCCTGCGAGCAAGGCGCATGCGGGCATCGCCCAACGGGACCGACCAGGGTCCCAACGATCTCGCTGGCACGAGAACGCAACGCAGCAAGCGGAGCCGGTAGTGGCGCTGTGCGCAGCGAAATAAAGGAGGAGCGCGGGCCGCGAAGGCGGACCGAAGCGGGGGACATTCGCGGAGCACAGTGCCGCTGCCGACTCCGCCAAGAGCAGTCTGCCACCGACTTGCCATAAGCGCGCCAATGCGAAAGCCACACAAACACCGCACAGTCGATTCCTAGCGCAAACCCTAGGTCACTTTCCTAGTGGGAGTACGTTGAACCCCAGCCTTTAGGTGAAAACGCGCGTAGATCTAAAAACTGGAATTGTGTTCCAATTTTGAAAACGGGCGCTAAACACCCTCATCACCCCAGTCAATCAATCTGCATCCCTGTACGGAGACACCATGACCCAACGACGCACTTTCGCCCTCAACACCCTCGCGCTGGCCGCAGCTTTTACGCTCGGTGCTCCCACCCTGGCGCAAGCCCAGGCGATCAAAATCTCAGGTCTGTACGAGCTGTCGGGAGCCGGGGCCAGTGCGGGCACGATGTTCAAAAACGGCGTCGCCATGGCCGTGAAAGAAATCAACGAAGCCGGCGGCATCATGGGCCGCAAGATTGAGCACAACATTGCCGACACCCAAACCAACCCGGGTGTGGCCAAGGGTTTGGCCACCAAAGCCATTGATGACGGCGCGTTTGCCGTGTTTGGCCCGGTGTTTTCGGGCTCGATCATGGTCAGCATGGCCGAGACGCGCAAAGCGGAGGTGCCCAACTTCACCGGTGGTGAGGCTGCGTCCATCACCAAGCAGGGCAACCCCTACATCTTCCGCACCAGCTTCACGCAAGACACGGCCATGCCCAAAGTGGCGCGCTACATCGCCAATTCACTCAAGGCCAAAACCGTGGCGGTCATCTACGTCAACAACGACTTTGGCAAGGGTGGACGCGACGCCATCACCAAGGCACTGGCCGATGTGGGCGTCAAAGTGGCGGCAGACATCTCCACCGATTCGGGCCAGGTGGACTTTTCGGCCCCCGTGCTGAAGGCCAAACAAGCCAATGCCGACGCCATTTTTGTGTACACCAATGAAGAAGAGTCGGCCCGTGCCCTGCGCGAGTTGCGCAAGCAAGGCATCAACAAGCCCATCGTCGGCGAGACGACGCTGACGGGTCAAAAAGTGATTGACCTGGCAGGCGAAGCCGCCAACGGCGCCACGGCGCACGTGGGGCTAACCGTCGATGCACCGGGCGCGCAGATGTTGAAGTTCAAGGCCAAGTTCTACCAAGAAACCAACACCATTTCGGACCACAACGGCATCAAAGGCTACACCGGCGTTTACGTGTTGAAGGCGGCCATCGAAAAAGCCGGCAAGGTTGACCGCAAAGCGGTTGCCGATGCGCTGCACGGCCTTTCCATCAGTGCCGCCAAAAACCCCGGTGTGTTGTTGGACGTCACCGTCGACAGCAAGGGTGACGTTGACCGCGAGAGCTTCATCGTCGAGGTGAAGGGTGGCAAGCAAGTGGTGAAAGAAGTGCTGCCAGCGCTGGCCAAGAAGTAACTGCAAGTCGACACGAACCGTCGCGGCCAGCAGGACCTTCCATGTCCGACTTTTTTCAACTGCTGTTCTCAGGCATGGCCACGGGCAGCATCTACGCCCTGGCGGCCCTGGGGTTCACCTTGCTTTGGCAGGCCTCGGGCACCATCAATTTTGCGCAGGGTGAGTTTGTGATGCTGCCGGCGTTTGCGATGGTGCTGTTTGGCACCATGGGCTTGCCGCTGGGTGTGGCGTACGCCGCCACCTGCGTGCTGGCTGTGGCGCTGCTGGGCTGGGCCTTCAAAGTCGGCGTGGTGGATCCTCTCTTTAAGTTTGGCATGATGCCCATCGTGGTGGCCACCATCGGTTTGGCCATCGCGGCGCGCAACGGCGTACGGGCCGGCTACAGCGCCGAGGCGCACCCCTTTGCTTCGCTGTTTGGTGACACGATTTTCAAGATGGGCGGCGTCACGGTGACCTTGGCCGACGTGGGCACGCTGGTGCTGGCCTTGGGCCTGGTGTTTGCCACGCAGGCATTCTTGCAAAAGACCGTGACAGGCCGTGCCATGCAAGCGGTGGCGCAAAACACCGAAAGCGCCACCGTGCTGGGCATCAACGTGCCACGCATGATCTTCTACACGTTTGCCATCAACGCCGTGTTGGCCACCACCGCAGCACTGCTGGTCACGCCCGCGTACCTGGCCAAATTTGACATGGGCGAGTCGCTCGGCACCAAAGCCTTTTTTGCCGCCATCATTGGCGGATTCAACAACAGCCGCGGTGCGTTGGTGGGTGGCCTTATCGTCGGCGTGGCCGAGAACCTGGCCGCTGCCTACATCTCGCCGGCCTACAAAGACGCGGTGGCCTTGGTGCTGTTCATGGTGGTGATTTTGTTCAAGCCGCAAGGGCTGCTGGGCAAAACTGTTGAGCGCAAAGTCTGAGGCGCCAGCCATGAAAAAATTGCACCTTGCTTTGGGCGCCATCGTGCTGTTGGTGTTGTTGGCCGTGCCGCCGCAACTCAAGAACTACGGCATCTACCTCTTCAGCTACTGGTTGGTGTTTGTGATTGCCACCATGGGCCTCAACCTCACGGTGGGCTACGCCGGGCAAAAGTCGCTGGGCCACGCCGCGTTTTTTGGCATCGGCGCTTACACCGTTGCCATCTTGATGAAGGCTGGCTTTAGTTTTTGGCTCGGGCTGCCACTGGCCATGCTGGGCTGCTTTGCCATCGGGTTGGCGCTGGGGTTTCCGGCGCTTCGTGTGCAAACCATCTACCTTGCCTTTGCCACCTTGGGCTTCAACATCGCCGTGTGGTTGGTGATGCGCAACGAAGAAGCGTTAACCGGCGGAACGTTTGGCATCAATGACATTGCACGGCCGTCGATCTTTGGCGTGAGCCTGGACAAGAACCTAGCCTACTACTACTTTGTACTTGCGGTGGCTTTGGTGATGGGGTTGCTCTTGTGGGGGCTGTTGCGCTCGCCCTGGGGCCGCGCCTTCACCGCGCTGCGCGACAACCCGATTCGCGCCGAGTCGCTGGGCGTCAACATTCAGGCGTACACGCTGCTGTCGTTTGCCATCGGCGCTGTGTATGCGGGCGTGGCAGGGGCGCTGTTTGCGTCGCTGGTTCAGTTCATCGAGCCCGGCCCCTTTGCCGTGGGCACGTCGATCATGATGTACCTGATGGTGGTGGTGGGTGGTCCGGGGTACTTCTTTGGCCCGATGCTAGGCGCGGCTGTGGGGGTGTTGTTGCCCGAGTGGTTGCGCTTTGCGCAAGCTTGGTACCTGTTTGTGTTTGGCACTGCGGTGGTGTTGCTGATGCTTTGGCTGCCCGATGGATTGCTGTCGTTGCCTGACCGCCTGCGTGCACGCAAATTGTCGCGCGAGGCATCTGCGGCGCGCGCTGCCAACGCGGCGTCGCTGGGGGCCAAACCATGAGCGCGCCGCTGCTGAAGGTGAGCGACCTGCGCAAGAGCTACGGTGCGATCCGCGCTGTCGATGGCGTGTCGTTCGAAGTGATGCCCGGCGAGATCTTTGGTGTCATCGGCCCCAACGGGTCGGGCAAGACCACCATGTTCAACAGCGTGCTTGGGCAGATCAAGCCCGACACGGGGCGCATTGAGCTGAACGGGCGCGACATCACCCACTTCTCACCCTTGGCGCTGAGCCGGGCGGGCGTTGGGCGAACCTTTCAAACCTTGCAGGTGTTTGGCAAGATGAGTGTGCGCGACAACCTGATCGTCGCGGCCCAAGAGCACCACGGGTCGATGGCCGGGCGCATGTTCGCAGCCGGCGACGTGGGCTTGGGGGCCAAGGCTGATGCCCTGATTGCGCAGTTTCGCATCCAACACGTGGCCGACAAAAAGGCCGGCGAGCTGAGCTACGGCCAGCAAAAGCTGGTGGACATCGCCATGGCCTTCATGAGCGAGCCCAAGCTGGTGCTGCTTGACGAACCTTGCGCGGGTGTCAACCCAAGCTTGGTGGGTGGCATCAGCACGCTGCTCAAAGACCTCAACCGCGCGCGCACCGGCAGCTTTGTGGTGATTGAACACAACATGGACTTTGTGATGGACTTATGCCACCGCATCATGGTGATGGTGGAAGGCAAGGTGTTGGCCGTCGGCACCCCGGCCGAAATTCGAGCCAACAAACAGGTGCTGGACGCCTACCTTGGTAACTGACGGCCATGAACACCCCCCAAACTGCCATTGAGTTTGACGATGTCGTCGCCGGGTATGGCGACTTCATGATCTTGAACAACCTGAGCCTCAAAGTTGCTGCAGGCAAGATCACCTTGTTGATCGGCCCCAACGGCGCGGGCAAATCCACCGTGCTCAAGGCCTTGTTTGGGTTGCTCAAGGTGCGCCAGGGCCGCATCCGCTTGATGGGCGAAGACATCACCAACCGCAACTCGCGCGACTTGCTGGTAAACCACGGCATCGCCTTTGTGCCTCAGGGGCGCAACCTGTTTGGTCAGCTCAGCGTGCACGAGAACCTTGAGCTGGGCGGTATCACGCTGGGCACCAAGACCACCCATGAGCGCATGCCCGAAGTGCTGGCGCTATTTCCGCGCATCCAAGAGCGCCTGCACAGCGCCGCGTCGTCGCTGTCGGGCGGCGAGCAAAAACAATTGGAAGTGGGTCGCGCCTTGTTGCTGCGCCCCAAGGTGCTGCTGATTGACGAGCCTTCCATTGGCTTGTCACCGTTGGTGGTGCAAGACGTGTTCAAGCTGCTGCGCAAGCTGGCCGACGCCGGCACCACCGTGATGATGGTGGAGCAAAACGTCAAGAGCGCGCTCAAACTGGCCGACGAGGCGATGGCTTTGGAGTCGGGGCGCTTGGTGTTGCACAAGCCAGCGGCTGAGCTGCTGGCGGACCCGAACATCGAGCGGCTGTTTTTGGGCGGGGGGCATGTCACGCCTGCGGTGGCGCCTGCGACGGCCATGGCGCAACCATCCGCGTCTTCATGAGCCCGGTCGCTGCGCAGTGGGTCGGGGCCTGATTCATGTCAGGAGTGATGCAACGCACGCTGGCGATTTTGGAGCGCTTGGCCCACGAGGCCCACGGCCTGCCCCTGGCCACGTTGGCCGATGACCTGGCAATGCCACGCAGTGCGGCCCATCGCTTGCTGACCGAGCTGACTGACCTGGGGTACGTGTGCCAAACGCGCGAGCGTGGCGACTACCGCTTGACCACCAAACTCATCACCCTGGGCATGGCCCAACTGCGGCTGGGCGGCGTGTCGGACGTGGTGCTGCCCATCGTCAACCGCTTGGCACAAAACACGGGCGAGCTGGTGCGCCTGGGGCTGGTCGACGGTGACCGCTTGACTTGGGTGGTGACGGCGCAAGGCGCCACCAGCGGTTTGCGCTACGACCCTGACGCTGGCTCGGATGCCAACCTGTCGTGCACCTCCAGTGGCTTGGCGTGGTTGTCGACCATGAACGATCAAGATGCTTTGGCCTTGGTGAGTCACCACGGTTTTGCCAAGCCCGGCCAGTTCGGCCCCAAGGCGCCCACCGATCGATCCAGCTTCATGAAGCTGCTTGATGCTGCACGCGACCGCGGCTATGCCATCACCGAAGAAACCCACCGCGCGGGCGTGTCCTCCATCGCGGTGCCCGTGACGCGCCCCGCCGCTTTGCTTGCTGGCACCCCACAAACCCTTGCCGTGTTGGTCATCTCGGGGCCCACGGTGCGGCTCACCCAGACGCACATGCTCAAGCTTTGGCCGGCGCTCAAGTTGGCCGCGCAAGAGATTTCGGCCGCCAGTGCTTCGTCCCCCTTGCTGGGCCGCGCACTGCAACACGAACCCGGCGTTGCAGCCGCTTGAAGCAGGCGCAACAGTCGCCTGAGGCGGGCGCGCCTGCGCAGCGGCCGCCGCTGGCGTAGCATCGCACCCATGCCAGCATCCCTCGACGGCCGCCTCGTGGTCGCCATCTCGTCACGCGCCCTCTTCGACTTTGAAGAAGAAAACCGCGTGTTTGAGGCCAGCGACGACGGCGCCTACATGAAGCTTCAACTCGACCGCCTGGACCAGCCAGCGCGCATGGGGGTGGCTTTTTCGCTGGTCAAAAAGCTGCTGGCCTTCAACAGTGACCCCTCGGCGCCGTTGGTGGAAGTGGTCATCCTGTCGCGCAACGACCCGGTGTCGGGCATGCGGGTGTTTCGCTCGGCGAGGCACTACCAGTTGCCGATTGAGCGCGGCGTGTTCACGCGCGGTGAGTCACCTTGGCGTTACCTCAAGCCGCTCAACGCCCATTTGTTTTTGTCGATGAACGAACCCGACGTGCGCAGTGCATTGCAAGCAGGCGTGCCCGCCGCGCGAGTGTTTCCGCAATCGGCCCATGCGTCGGACGCGCACCCGCACGAGGTGCGCATTGCCTTTGACGGCGACGCGGTGCTGTTCTCTGACGAAGCCGAACGCGTGTACCAGCGCGATGGGCTGGATGCGTTTCAAAAACACGAACGCGACCATTCCGCAACGCCCCTTGCCGCTGGCCCCTTCAAGCCATTGCTTGAGGCGCTGCACCAATTGCAACGTGCCAAAAACCCCACCATGCGCGTGCGCACCGCGCTGGTCACGGCCCGCAGCGCCCCGGCGCACGAGCGCGCCATCCGCACCTTGATGCAATGGCAAATTGACGTGGACGAAGCCATGTTCTTGGGGGGCTTGTCCAAGGGCGAGTTCTTGCGCGAGTTTGAGCCTGACTTTTTCTTTGACGACCAAACGGGGCATGTAGAGAGTGCCTCGGGCCATGTGCCATCCGGGCATGTGGCGGGGGGCATCGCCAACGTTCAGCCGGGTGACGCCACGGGTTAGTTTGGTTTTGCCGTTTCGTGTTGCACCTTGACAGGCGCCACGGTCGGCTCAAGCGCTGGGATCACCAACTCGCAACTTCCTGGCGCCACGCTGCGTGGCACTTCACGGGTTCTGTCGATGCAACCGCCGTCGGCGTACACGCCACTGGGGTCACGAAGGCGAAGCATGGCGTCAAGCACGGCGCGGTGGCGTGCGGGGTTTTGCCGTGTCTGCGCACACAGCACGTCCACGTGCGCTTCATCGATGCGCGGTTCACCCTCGCTGTCTTTCCACACCGCATCACGCCAGTGATGAATTTCGAGGCATTTGTCTTCGATCGTGAAAGGCTTGTCGCGCTTCCAAAAATTGCTGAACAACCCGCCGCCCAGGTAGATGACCCACGAGCCCTCAAAGCCAGACGCATCGGATGACTGCGGGTCGGGGTTTCGAAACCAAACGCGGTCGCCGGGCACGTAGTAGCAAGGTGGCAGAGGTTGCTCGGTACTGCCATGTTCCACCAAAAAAACATCGTGAAACTGCGCCGAGCGAATCACCTGTTGTTCGCAGCGCTTTTGCAATTGCATGTATAAGTTGTGGTGGTTGACGCTCAGCTCTTGCGCCAACCCCAGCAGCATCACGTACTCGCTGGCGCGGTAGCAAGAAAAGTCATACAGCCGCCCCGTCACCTCGGGTTGCGTGGCAGCCTGCAAGGCGGCGATCAAATCGCTACCGCTTCGCAATACGTAGCCGTGGTCATCGTCGTCACGCCAGTACTCCATCGGGCGCTCGGCGGCGGCAGTCTTGAAAGCCAGCGCGGTGCGTTGCGCCGCCACGGCGATGTTGCGGCGCACCCGCACGCTTGATTCAAGCGCGTTCAGGTCGGTGTATTCGAACTGCAGCGGGGCGGCCAACAAGGCACAGGTGATTTCTTGTTCAAGCCCTACGGACGCAGAGGTGACCTGTCCGATACAACCATGAAAGCCAAGCGTGTCGTAGTCGGGCGACACGCGGGCCATGACGCTTGGGCTCCAAGCCAACACCAAACCATTTGACGTTGTGGGTGGTTGCCACCACATCGATGTTCAGGTGTTTGGCGAGAAGCCAAGCCTCCAGCATCACCGGTGTTGGAGGCTGTCGCAAGAGAATGCCACAGGTGCTGGGCATGGGCAAGCAGAAAGGATTGCGGTGATGAGAACTATAGGATTACTTATGGATACATCAATGCTGGGTTTTACCGAGTGCGAGGTGTTGCGGGCTCGAGTGCAACAACAAACCTCCAAAAATCGTGCGCGAAAACGTTGTCAAAATCCTCATCGATACACCTCGCGCCGATGACCTACACGCACCACCAGCACCTGCAAGACAGCGTCTTCGATGCTGCAAATGATGCGGTAGTCACCAACGCGGTACTTCCACAACTCCCCCATCTGTGAACCCTTGAGCGCCGCGCCGATGCTGCGCGGGTCGGTGGCTGCCGCGACACGCTCTTGCAAAAAAACGAGGATGCGACGTGAGGCTTGGGGACCCAGCTTTTTAAGTTCTCGCGCAGCGGCTGGGTCGAACTCAACCGCCCAGGCCATGGCGCTTCAGCACTGCCTCAAGTGGAATGGTTTTGGTTTTGCCAGCTCGCAGCGCGACGAGGCGCTGCTCAGCCAGGTAGATGTCTTCAAGGTCAGCCAGGTGCTCAAGAATGGCTTCACGTGCGTAATAGGTCTTGGTGCGGCCCGTGGCTTTGGCCAAGGCTTCAAGACGGGTTTCGATCTCGGGGGGTAGGCGAATGGCGAGCATGGCGGGACTCGAGGCATGAGAAACTGAGATGCTATACAAGTATAGCGTGTGCCATTAGGCTGTCAGCTCAAGCACCTTTGCAGCCGAGTACCTGATGCCGTTCCGCAGGCCTTTTGCAGCGACAACACGGCAACCAACGCGATTAAATTTATCAAGTACCAACGCAAAACTTGCCGTTTTTGCCTTCCAGCTGCCATCTTTGGCCTTGCAGCAGTTAGCAACCGTGCAACGCGGGCACCCCGATCAGCAGCATCAAAGAAAATCGCCGCGACCGTTGCCAGTCGCGGCGATTGATGGTTGCCAATGGACGCTGATTTAGCGTGTGTTGCGACGGCGACGCGAGGTCACCAACAACACACCACCGGCCAGCAGCAACAGGCTGATCGTGCCTGGCTCTGGGATGTAGTGGGACGTGATGAAGTCACGGTGAATCGACACGGGCACAAACCCGTTGAACTCGCCCCAACTGCTGTTCAGCCCGGCACGGAAGTCGCCAAAGCCAGCACCAAAGGAAAGGCCATACGATGTGACCGACGTGATTTGCATCGCAGCATCAAATTGCGGGCCACCAGAGTCACCGCCAGCCGTACTCACCTCTCGCGCGCCTACTCCAGTGTTGCAGTACTGCGCGCCGCCAAGGCCAAATGCGCCGGCTACGCGGCACGACGCATCGTTGGCTGCGAACCCATTGTCGAAGTCTGAAACGTAGGAAAAGTCAATCGCCGCGGTCTCACCTGGATCTTGAAGAATGCCGTTCCACGCACCACCGAAGTCGCTGTCGCCGTAACGGAAGTCGTAGCGGTTTTCGCCATAACGCAGGCGTCCGGGACCCAGGTCGGCACCAAAGGCACCACCAATGCTCGAACGTCGACCGTAGCCGGCCACGGTGTACGCGTCGCCCGTGAGGTCGTTGTCAAGGGACAGCCCATAGGACGACACCCAGCTCGGCGCCCAGGTGTTGAGGTTCAAAACTGCAATGTCATTCTGGTCAATCACTTCACCGGTGTAATCCGGATGAATGAAGACATTGGAGATCCCGACGGCTGTCGAGGCTACGCTGCTGCTCACGACCGTGTCACGGTCAGGACCACCGTAGAAATAGGCTGTGACGCCAAGCAGCGGATCGCCGGGATTGTCACTCACGCAATGAGCCGCAGTCAGGATGGTTGCCCGATCAGACATCAGCGACCCCGTGCAAATGAAATTGCCCGCCGCGTAATTCATGATCAGCGCAACCACGCCGCTGTACTGCGGCATGGGAGGGTTGTAGAGCGGATTGCCGCCTGACGCGACGGTTCCGGTTGAGGTTTGGCCAACGATGGTGCTTTCGGCCTCCCAGTTCAAAAGGCCATTGCCTCCGGAGACGACAGCGGCCGACGCGCTGACCACCCCAAGGGTTGCGGCAGCCGCGACAAGCGCCCCAACGGCGACGCGGCCAAATCGATGGCCAAGAGATTGATTTTGAGTGGGCTGATGCACGTTCGCCTCAACGATTGATGATGATGAAAATACTCATGCAAGTTCAATGCCAACATTTAGCGTTAAATATTCACGTTTCATATCAATGGCATAGGCAATGCTGCAAAGCAACACGCCACACCGTCTCATGAATTGTGTAAAGCCGATCGACACCTGCAGAAGGCCGACCGACGCGCCTCAGGATTTAGGCAACGCTGCCAAGAGGCGCCGCGCCTGCTCGGCATCTGCAAACTTGGCGTCCAGATCCAACGCCATTTGCAAAGACTTCCGAGCCGCAGCGTGGTCGTTTTGCTCGGCCTGCACCACGCCCAAATGAAAGTTGTATCGCGCCGATTTGCCGTCCAGGCGGACAGCCTCGCCAAGGCCTGCAGCTGCAGCTTTTAAATCGCCCGACGCACGCAGTGCCCACCCCAAGGTGTCATGAAACGCACCCACCTTGTTGGCCAACGCGACAGCTTGCCGAGCCCACGCAACCGCCTGGTTGGCGTCGCCCTTGCGCTCCACGGTCATCCACGCGAGGTTGTTGTACGCCACGGGCTGCTTGGGCGCCAGTTCAATAACCTGAAGGTAACGCTTTTGGGCGTCGTCCCATCGCTGCGCACCTTGCAGCACATCGGCCACGCGCAGCAAGACGTCGGGTACGCGGGGCGCCAGGCGTTCAGCAGCCAGTGCCTGGTCGACGGCAGCAGGAGCACGCTTGAGTCGGCCCAGGGTCTCGGCGCGGTCGAGCATCAAAGGCACAAACGTGGGCTGCCGCTTCAGGCCGCGGTCGAAGGCGGCCAAAGCCTTGTCCTCATCACCCGCGTCCTGGTGCAGCTTTCCGAGCATGCGCAAGGGGCCTGCATCTTTGGGACCCAACTTGGCGGCTTTTTCAAAAGCCACAACGGCCTCGACACGCTCGCCAGCACCGGCCGCAGCCATGCCCTGGCCAAACGCCACATACTTGTTGGAAGAATCAAGCAAAGAGGCCTCGCGAAACGCTTTCAAAGCGTCGGGCGCACGCCCCGTTCGAAGGTAAAGCATGCCAAGCTCCACGTACGGTGGCAGCGCATCGGGTGCCAGGGTGCGGGCTTTCTTCAGCGCAGCCTCTGCCTTGGTGTCGTCACGACGGGCCGCATGGAACCGCGCCCAAGCCATTTGCACCTCAGGGGCCTTGGGGTTTGCTGCATCCGCACGCGCAATCAGCTTTTCGGCTTCCGCAGGTTGGCCCTGCATCATGGCCACGGACGCCAGCCCAATCAGCGACTGCATGTGATTGGGGTCTGCGCGCACGCCGGCCTCAAACTGTGCCTTGGCGCCGGCGACGTCGCCCTTGGTCTGGAGGCGCACACCCTCTTTAAAGAGCTTGTCGGCTGGCTTCAAGGGTGAGGCCGCTGCTTTCACACCGCTAGAAAGTTCGGGAATCGAGGGGGTCTGCACCTCACTCGGCGCAGCCGTGCTGAGCCCGGTCAGGCACGCCAGCGCAACCGATAGGCCGACGACGGCAGCGCGTCGAGCGCGGCGAGACAGGCAGGGCAAATTTGTCATCGCACCATGATAGAGGAAGCGGGGCGCACCCGGCTCGCTGATGAATGGGTCTCTGGATTAGGAACGTTTAGCCAAGTCTTAACAGCGCTGAAGGACGATCTGGGGGTCTGAGGGACACAGTACATCAATCCAGTGCACTGTGGCATCAAAGCTCTTGATTCACGCGCTGACCGATGCTCGCTGGTCCATGGCCTGACACCTTGGCCCGTGCCGACTCGCAGCTGCGCAAGCGATGCGCATGGTCCGTGGGGCCTGCGTGTTGAAACGCGACGGATGAACCGTCATCGGTTACAACTTGGTGCCCGACGCGGCGGTGCTTTGTAACCGAACAGCGACGCCTTGTCGCCACGATGTCCTAACGCTTCTTGCGCCCGGCTTGTGACAAGCATCACGACTTCACCACCGCGCTTCACAGTCGTGATACGAACCACGGCGATATGTCACAGCGCGCACACCCCCCCAATTGCGCGCGCTTGAATGCGCAACGATGATTCAGATGTCGCAAATGCTTACGGATCGCAACGAACCGAAAGCCGAAGCGCAAAACATCAAACCGGCGCCGCAGAGCGCCCCATCGTTGGGACCACGTCATGAATCACAAGCAGTCTGATTTCACGGTATTGATCGAGCGTCGCGGGCTGCACAAGGCCGTTTCGGCTTTGGTGGCACTGACGATGGCAGTCAGTGCGCTCACGGCGCAGCGCACCGCCTTCGCGGCACCGTCACGCGACATTGCCGGCCACAAGCTCGCGGACGACCTGCTCGAATCGATCGACCAAGAACTCGTCGGCCACAAGCGCTGGTCCAAAGTGCATCGCGGCCAACACATGGTGGAAGTGATCTTCGTGGCCAACGCAGGCGACGACGGCATGAGCGAACTCCAAGACGAGATCGTTCGCGCCGGTGGCATGGTGAACGCCGTTTTTGCGGGCATGCGCATGATCACCGCCACGTTGCCGTCCAAGCGCGTGAAGCGCGTGGCGCGCCGAGCCGACGTCGAGTACGTGGCACCCAACCGTGAAACGGCCAGCACCTCGAGCCACCTGGAGCAAGCCGTTGGCGCCGTCAGCGGCGTTCGCACCCTTTCCACCCAAACAAGCTACTCAGGTTTCGACGGCAGTGGCGTGGCCATCGCGGTGCTCGACTCGGGCGTGATGCGCACGCACAAGGCGTTCCAGACGCCCACCGGCGCTTCGCGCGTCATCAAGAGTGTGACGATGCTGAAGACAGCGCTCAACGACTGGACGTCGACCACCGCGTACTCGCTGCAGCCCGGCAAGTCTGCGTTCAACACTTACGAAAACACCATCAACAACGCGAGCGCCGCCGTGCCCGACGCCTGGGGCCACGGCACCCACGTGGCGGCCGTCGCTGCTGGCCGCCCGGCCACCTACGCTTATGCACCCGATACCACCGGCATCGCACCCAACGCCAACATCGTTGACGTGAAGGTGCTGGGCGACGACGGCCGCGGCACCGTGAGCGACACGCTCGAAGGCATTCAGTGGGTCATCACGCAACACAAAAACTACAACATCCGCGTCATCAACTTGAGCCTGGCCGCGCAAGCGCGCGAGTCGTGGAAGAAAGACCCGCTGTGCATTGCGGTGCGCAACGCCGCCGCGATGGGCATCACCGTGGTGGCGTCGGCCGGCAACTACGGGCTCAACAACCTCCAGCAGGTCTACGGCAACGTCATGTCGCCTAGCAACGACCCCAGCGTCATCACGGTGGGCTCGGCAACCACAAGGGGCACCGACGTGCGCAGCGACGACGCTGTCAACTTCTTCAGCTCGCGTGGGCCGACCCGCAGCGGTGAGCGCAACCTCACCACAGGCGCGGTGCTGTACGACAACCTGTTGAAGCCCGATCTCGTGGCGCCGGGCAACCGCATCCTTGCGGCGGCCGCCACCTCTGCAGACGCCACGACGCCCGTCTGGAATCAATTGGCGCGCAACTTCACGACGTTGACGCTAGGATTGACCTTTACGCAGGCTTACCGCGAAACGCAGATGCATTTGTCGGGCACGTCGGTGGCTGCCCCGGTTGTTGCAGGTGCCGCCGCCGTGCTGCTGCACGCCAACCCCGGCCTCACGCCACCGATGGTCAAGGCGATCTTGCAATACACAGCGCAACCATTGGCCAACGCCAACCTGTTGCAGCAAGGCGCTGGCATGTTGAACCTGCAAGGCGCCGTGACGCTGGCGCGCGCCCTGCGCACCGACGTGCAGGTCGGCGTGTGGAACGGCACGATGGTGGCCGGCACCTCGCTGCTCGCGTCTGGTGTGGCCTCGCTGCCAACGCGTCAGACCAGCCTGAACGGCGAAACCTTCAACTGGTCGCGCACGGTGTTCTTGGGCGGCAACCGCGTGGTTACGGGCGACGCGCTGTTCACCAAGTTCCAGCCGATCTACGACCCGCGCGTGACATGGGTGAAGAACGACGTGTTCAAGGTGGCCCCCACGTTCTGGGACGCCAACAACATGTACGCGAAGAACTTCGTCGCCATGAGCAAGCCGACGTCCCTGCTGACCGCTGGCGTTGTTGATGGCACGTCGCTACTCGGCGTAAGTTCGGCAACCAACCGCACTGGCTTGTTCACCTTGTCGGCGTCACTGATGGCCATGTTTGCTGGCGGCCAAGGCCTAACCCTCGGCACGGGCATCGTGATCAGCGAAGGCATCGTGATCAGCGAGGGTCTGGTGCTTAGCGAAGGCCTGGTCTTGAGTGAGGGCCTGGTGATCAGCGAAGGCATCGTGATCAGCGAAGGCTTTGTGCTGAGCGAAGGCATCGTGGTGAGCGAAACCACGTCGGGCCCGTCGGGTACACAGCCCTTGCTTGGCGAACGTTGAGGGCAACATGGGGTGATGAATGGATCCAACCCCAACGTTGCCACCGTGTTGCACCCGCCAACTAAGGCTTCTTAAAATCCCCGCCCCACGCGTAGGTGATCTTGCTCGGGTCAATGTGCTTGCGAAAAGCAGCATTGACCTGAGCCAGTGACAAGCCGGTCAATGCGTCGTCGATGGACTGCTCAAAAGCAAAGCGGCGGTCCAACCGCAAGCCTTGCAACAGCTGGGCTGTCAATTGCGCGTCTTGTGCACGGCCCAAGCGTCGAAAGTTCAGCAACCCTGCCTTGGCCTCGTCCAGTTCTTGTTGCGTAAACCCGTCGGCCAGCGCGCGCGCAAGCTCTTCCTGGATGGCGGCTTCAACTTTCGGTTGGTTTGTTGGGGCAAAGATGGCCGACATCACGAAACTTGAGTTGGCTTCGTAAGGGTTCCACTCCAATCCCGAGCGCACGTCGTAGCTCAGTCCGTCTTTTTCGCGCACGCGCATCCAAAGCCGGGAACTGCCGCCGCGCCCAAACAAGTAGTTGGCCATCACCAGCGCCGCAAAATCTGCGTGGCGGTCATCCATGGGCAGCGCCATGGCCGCACGCAGGTTGGCGTTTTGTTTGTCGGGTGTGGGTGCCAGGTGGCGCTCGGCTTTCACGGGCACCAGGGGCTGCGGGATTCGCGCAAAGGGCAACTTGCCCCCGGCGGGCTGGCGCCATGCGCTCAGGGAGGCGTCGAGTGCCTGGTTGACGGCAGCGGCGTCCATGTCGCCCACGGCCGAGAACTCACCCGATGCAGCGCTGAAGAACTTGCGTGCGTACTGCTGCAACTGGGTTGCCTTGACTGCCTTGATGTCGCTGATGAGCTCTTCGTAGTTGGCGGCATAGCGGTAGTCACCCTTGGGGTAAGGGTTGCCGTGGCGCGCCAGCCAATTGGTGATCACACCGTCGGGCTCTTTGCGCTGCTGCTCGATGTTGGCCAGCCACTGGGCACGCACCTCGTCGGCGGCGGCTTGTGACAGCGTAGGCTTTTGAAGCACCTGGGTGATGACGGTGATCACTTCGGGCAAGTTTTGGCGCACGGTGGTGATGTTGACCAGCAGCGCCTGGTTGCTGACGCTGAAGGCCACGGTGGCGCGCAGTTTGTCGAGCCTGTCTTTGAGTTGCTGGCGGGTCATGCCACCACCGCCGTGCTCAAGGGTGGCTCCTACCAGGGATCCCACCACGTTTTGGCCGCGCAAGCTGGCCACGTCGCCGTGGTGCAGCCGCAGCGTGGCGGACACGACGCGGCCTCGGGTGCCTTTGGGTAACAACGCCACCTTCAGCCCACTGGCCAACGTGCGCGTCTGTGTGCGCTTGTCCAAGTTGGCCGTGGCGGTGTCAAACACTTCGGCCGTGGCCGCCGTGGCGTCACCTTGGTAGTTGCCCACGATCGCGGCCACGTCGGGCACGGCGGGCGCCGGGGCACGCTCGGGTTTGTCGGTAGGCAGGTAGACGCCCACGGTGCGGTTGTCGCGCCGCAACCGCTGCGTTGCCACGCGCTGCACGTCGGCTGCGGTGAGCTTGCGCACGTGATCCCGTTGCACAAAGTAAAGGCGCCAATCACCGCGCGACAACGCCTCGGACAACTCAACACCGATCACCTCGGGGTCGGTGAAGCCTCGCTCCCAGTCGTTGAGCCAGCGGGTCTTGGCGCGATCCACTTCGGCAACGGTGATGGGTTGTTTGAGCAGGTTGTCGACGGTGGCCAGCAGTTGCGTCTTGGCGCGTTCGATGTCTTGGCCCGGTGCCAGTTGGGCGCCCAAGAAGAAGGGACTGGGTTCGGCCAACCCCCAGGCAAAACCAAAGGCTGCGGCGGCCAGCTTGGGTTCCACCAATTGTTTGTGCAGGCGGCCCGTGCCCGCCGTGCCCATGATGGAAGCCAACAGGTCGACGGCAGCAAAATCAGGGTTGGCACCGGGCGGCACGTGCCAGCCCACGAACAACATCGGGGTGCCACCGGCGCGACGCAGCGTGACCGAGCGTTCACCGTCCTGCGTCGGGTCGAGCGTGTACGTGCGCGGTAGCACGCGCGTGGGTTTGGCAATGGCGCCAAACGACTCCGCAATCCAGGCCATGGTTTTGACAGGGTCGAACTTGCCCGCAACGATCACGGTGGCGTTGTCGGGCTGGTAGTGCAAACGGTAGAACGCCTGCAGGCGAGCGATGTCAACGTTTTCAACATCACTGCGCGCGCCGATGGTGGATTTGCCGTAGTTGTGCCACTGGTACATCGCAGCCAAGGTTTGCTCGAGCGTGACGCCGGCGGGGTCGTTTTCACCCTGCTCCATCTCGTTGCGCACCACCGTCATCTCACTGTCCAAATCAGCCTTGGCGATGAAGCTGTTGACCATCGCGTCGGCTTGCCACGACAAGTACCACTTGAGGTTGTCGTCGTTGGCCGAAAAGCTGGCGAAGTAATTGGTGCGGTCAAACCAAGTGGTGCCGTTGGCGCGCAGCCCTCGCTTGGTGAACTCGCCCCACACGTTCTTGGTGTTGGGGGTGCCTTTGAAGATCAAGTGCTCCAGCAGGTGTGCCATGCCCGTTTCGCCGTAGTTTTCGTGGCGGGATCCGACCCGGTACGTGACGTTGACGGTGGTGGTGGGCTTGCTGTCGTCGGGCACCAGCAACACTTGCATGCCGTTTGGCAGGCGGTGCTCGGTGATGCCTTCGACGCTGGTGACCATGGACGCGCCTGACGGGCCGACGATGCCGCCCGGGGGCGGCGTTTGTTTGGCACCTGACGTGGCCTGCGCTTGCGCGTCCTGCGCCCCCAGCGACATCGCCGCAACCACAAGCCATGGGGTCACAAGAGAGATTGATCGAATTTTCAAGTCATCATCCTTTTACTGGCGCAAGTGCTCGACACGCACGGTTCAAAGTGTCGCATCAAGCATCGGCTTCACGGTGGTTGCCAAGTGCCTCGCGACTCAACACGCGAACACCGCCGTACTCCACCCGAATCAAACCACTGGCTTGCAAACTGCGAAGCGCTTCGTTGGTGCGCTGACGTGAGAGGCCTACCAAGTAGCCAAGTTCCTCTTGCGTGATGCGCAAACGATCTCCCACGCCAGGGTAAAGCACGGGATGGAACAGCGCCGCCAAGCTGCGGGCCACGCGCATGTCGGGGTCGGTGCTGCGGTCAATCTCGCGGGCAGCGATGAACTGGCCCAAGCGCTCGTTGAGCTGGTTCATCACGTAGCGGTTGAATGGAAGGCTGCGCTCCAGCAGCCAGAAAAATGAATCAATTGGCACGCCGGCCACCAGACTGGCACGCAGCGCCTCGATGTTGTAGCGGTACACCTCTCGCTTGAGCAACGTGCCCTCGCCAAACCAAGCGCCCGATGGCAACCCGGCAAAAGTCATCGGCGCTCCTGTGGCTCGGTCGTTGCTCATTTTGAGAAGGCCATCGATCACGCCAAACCACAGTGTTGCAGGGCGGCCATACCGGCACACCCTCTCGCCCACGTCGGCGGTGGCCACTTGCACGTGATCGGCAACATGCGCCTGCTCGTGGGCGTCCAGCCAACGCCACCACGGGATGGCATTGAGCTCGTCCACGGTGGCCCGCCGCACCCGCTTGGACAACGGCACATTCGCGCCAACAGCCTGCAGGCGTTGCGTGGTGGTGTCGGTTTTTGCGGACTTTGTCGCAGCTTGAGTTGTCATGATGGCAAAAAGGCTCATGGTCGACCCGTCAGCGTGCCAAGACGCATCCCGGCACGGGTAGGATCATGAACCCTTCTTGTTGCCCGCATCACCTCGGCGCCCATTCTGCATGAACCCAGGATGGTTGAGGGCACTCAAATCACCCCATGGCCCACGAAACACTCCATCGCGACACCGCCATCGAAGGCTCCAGCAACCGCTCGTTCGGCCTGTTGTTCATGGTCGTGTTTTTGGTGGTCGCGCTGTGGCCGCTGATGTCAGGTGGCGCGGTTCGACTTTGGGCTGGGGCCGTGGCAGCTGGCTTTGGCGCGCTGGCCGTGCTGGTGCCTTCATGGCTTGCGGCCCCCAATCGCTGGTGGATGCAACTGGGCTTGTTGCTGGGGCGCGTGGTCAGCCCCATCGCGCTGGGGCTGCTGTTTTTTGCCGTGTTTGCGCCCATGGGCGTTTTGTTTCGGGCACTGGGCAAAGACCCGCTGCGCATCAAGCGCCCCGCTGAGGCCACAACTTATTGGGTGCAACGAAAGCCCCCTGGCCCCAAGCCAGAGACCTTGAACCAACAGTATTAACGCGTTGCCGCCATGTCATTCATCAAAGAACTCTTCGGCTTTTTGCGTGCACGCAAAAAAATCTGGCTGTGGCCTCTGTTCATCATGATGGGGCTGCTGGGCGCCCTGATCGTTTTGGCGCAAGGCTCGGCCATTGCACCCTTCATCTACACCTTGTTCTGAGCCTGGTTGACCGATGCGCGTTGTTGGCCTTTCTGCGTACTACCACGACAGTGCAGCGGTGGTGGTGGACGACGGCGTGATCGTGGCTGCCGCCCAAGAAGAGCGCTTCACGCGCAAAAAGCATGATGCTGGCTTTCCTGTGCATGCCTTGCGCTACGGCTTGGCGCAGGCCGGCATCACATGGGACCAAGTCGACAAAGTTGTCTTCTACGACAAACCATTTTTAAAGTTCGAGCGCTTGCTCGAGACCTACTTGTCATTCGCGCCACGTGGCTTTCGCTCGTTTGGCATGGCCATGCCTTTGTGGTTGCGCGAAAAGCTATTTCTCAAAGACCTGCTGGTCAAAGAGATCAAAAAGCTCGACGGCGGCGCAAGGTGGAACGGCGATCTGCTGTTCAGCGAACACCACCTGAGCCACGCGGCCAGCGCCTTTTACCCCTCGCCTTACGAAGAAGCACTGGTGTTGACGATGGACGGCGTGGGAGAGTGGGCCACCACGTCGGCCGCGATTGGCCGTGGCGCTTCGCTCGAGGTGTTCAAGGAAATCAACTTCCCGCACTCCATCGGCCTGCTGTACTCGGCCTTCACGTACTACACGGGCTTCAAAGTGAACTCGGGCGAGTACAAGGTGATGGGCTTGGCACCGTACGGTGAGCCACGCTTTGCCAAGCTCATCCGTGATCACCTGATCGATGTCAAGCCCGACGGTTCATTCTGGCTTGACATGGCCTACTTTGACTATTGCACCGGCTTGACCATGACGAACGATAGGTTCGCCAAGCTGTTCGGGCAACCCGTTCGGGCAGCGGGTCAGCCCTTGACGCAGTTTCACATGGACATTGCCGCGTCGCTTCAAGAAGTGACCGAGGAGGTGGTGCTTAATCTCACGCGGTCCCTGCGCCAGGAAACCGGCATGCGCAACCTGTGCTTGGCGGGCGGCGTGGCGCTTAACTGCGTGGCCAACGGCAAGGTGCTGCGCGATGGGCAGTTTGACAGCATCTACATTCAACCTGCGGCAGGTGATGCTGGCGGTGCTTTGGGCGCGGCGTTGGCGGGCTACCACCTGTTTGGCAAGCAACCGCGCAAGTCGGGGCACGACGCGATGCGCGGCTCGTATCTGGGCCCACACTTTGAGCAAGCCGACATCGAAGCGCGCCTCAAGGCGGCTGGCGCACGCTTTGACGTCAAGCCCGATGAAGACCTGACGCATGCATTGGCGAAAGACCTGGCCGCTGGCAAAGCACTGGGTTGGTTCCAGGGCCGCATGGAGTTTGGGCCACGCGCGCTAGGCGGCAGGTCCATCATCGGCGACCCCCGTTCGCCAACCATGCAAAAGACACTGAATCTCAAAGTCAAATACCGCGAGTCATTTCGCCCCTTTGCGCCTTCGGTGCTGCGCGAACGCGTCGCCGACTGGTTCGAGATGGATGGCGACAGCCCTTACATGCTGCTGGTGGCCAACGTCACCGAGGCGCGGCGGCGCAGCATGACCGCCGAAGAGCAGCAGCTGTTTGGCATCGAAAAACTCAACGTGCCGCGCTCGGACATCCCAGCCGTAACGCACGTTGACTACTCGGCACGCATCCAAACCGTTGACGCCAACACCAACCCCCGCTACCACGCACTGCTGAAGGCCTTTGAAGCGCAAACGGGTTGCCCGGTGCTTGTCAACACCAGCTTCAACGTGCGTGGTGAGCCCATCGTTTGCACCCCCGAAGACGCCTTTCGCTGCTTCATGGGCACAGAACTTGACGTGCTGGCGGTGGGCAATTGTTACCTGCGCAAAGAAGCGCAAGACCCCGCACTCAAGCTCAACTACGAAACGGCTTTTGAGCTCGACTGATGGGCTCAACCGATCACGCTCCCATGCGCGAAGCGCCCCGCAAGCGAACGATGGCCGTGGCACTGCTGGTGGTGGTGGCTTTGATGATCGGCATGGCCGAGGGGGCTTTGCGTTTGGCGTTGCCCATGTCGGACTTTTTACAAGTGGACCTGCAAGAGGATCCCCACCTCGGCTTGGTGATCCGGCCCGGCGACACCGGCCACGACGCCTGGGGCTTCCGCAACCCCAGCGTACCAACTCAGGTTGACATCGTGGCCGTGGGCGACTCTCTCACCTACGGCGTCAACGCGCCGCGTGATGGCAGCTGGCCCATGCACTTGCAATCGATGGTGGGCATGAGCACCTACAACATGGGGTTGGGTGGGTTTGGCCCCCTTCAACACTTGCACCTAACCCAAAACTTGGTGCCCAAACTCAAGCCCAAGATACAGGTGGTGGCCATCTACATGGGCAATGACCTGATGGACGCGTACAGCTTGGCGCACGAGCGCAAGCACTGGCATGGTTGGCGATTAAGCCAGCGCGCTGCTGGGGCGCTGACCGAGCACGACGTCGTTGGCGAGCGTGAGTGGCAAGCTGCCCAAGACGCGCGAACGCTGGGGGGTCTGCGCGATTGGCTGTCGATGCACAGCATGGTTTATTCGGTGCTGCGCGTGGTGGTCTTGGGGCCCGTGGCGGCAATGCTTGCATCCAAAAAGACGAAGGCGGTCGACCTCGACGTGCTGATGCCGTGGCGTGACCCTCGGCACCCCAAGGTCTACGTTGAGTTTGGCGCGCAAGGCCGCTTGGTAGCCATGGACCCCACACTGCCTGCCGTTGAAGAAGGCATCAAGATTGCCGAGCGGGCCATGCAAACCGTCGCAACAACCGCCAGCGGCCAAGGGCACAAGTTGGTGATCGCGCTGCTGCCCACCAAAGAGCACGTTTACTGCAACACGCTGGCGCTGACCAAGGCTGTCTTACCGCCCACCCATCAGCGCTTGTGCACCGTGGAACCCCAGGTGATGGCGCGCTTGATGACCGCCGGCCACGCAGCGGGTGTCGCCATGGTCGACACCACCGCCGCCCTGTCGCAAGCCGCAGCAGATGGCGTGGTGCTTTACCCGCCGAATAACGACGGGCACCCTGTGTCTGCTGGGTACCGCGTCATCGCCACTGAAATCGCCCGTGTGATGCGCTAGCGCCAACACACCTGGGCGGGAAAACACCCCCTAGGTCAGACCCTAGATTGTCACTCAAACGACAGCTTGGCGTCATTTTTCTGCCTACGATCCACCGCAAGCAAGCACCTGTTGGGCATCGACCCGACCGGCGCGACCCTTGCAGGAGACCAACGCAGTGCAGACGACCTTTCCTCGGTTGATGCTTGACCACGCAGCCAAGCGCCCCAACGACGCGGCGCTGCGTGAAAAAGAATACGGCATTTGGCAAGCGCTTACGTGGGCCAACCTGGTGGTCATGGTGCGCGAAATCGCCTGCGGCATGGCCGCCGCCGGGATGAAGCACGGAGATCACGTGGTGGTGGTGGGCGAAAACCGGCCGCGCCTTTATGCATCGATGTTGGCCGTGCAATCGCTCGGCGCCGTGCCGGTGCCCCTGTACCAAGACGCTGCCGCCACCGAATACATCTTTCCAGTCACCAACGCCGACATCAAGTACGCCGTCGTCGAAGACCAAGAGCAAGTCGACAAGATGTTGGAGGTGCGTGCCCAGTGCCCTGCGCTGGCTCGCATCTGGTTTGACGACCCCCGCGGCCTGCGCAATTACCAGATCGACGGCTTGGGCAGTTTGGACGACCTGCTGGCCCAGGGCCGCGCCTTTCACGCCAGCCACAGCGGCTTTTTTGAAGCCGCGGTGGCTGCCGTCAAACCCGACGACGTTGCGGCCATGTTCTTCACGTCCGGCACCACCGGCAACCCCAAGGGCGTGGTGCACACACACTTCACCTTGCTCGATCGGGCCGAAGCCGGCAAGAACTTTGACAAGCTGACCGAGCGTGAAGAGGTGCTGGCCTACTTGCCACCCGCATGGATCGGGCAAAACATCTTCAGCTACGCGCAGTGGCTTTGCTGCGGCTATGTGGTCAATTGCCCCGAGAGCCCCAGCACGGTAATGATCGATTTGAAAGAAGTGGGGCCCACGTACTACTTTGCCCCACCGCGCGTGTTTGAAGGCTTGCTCACCAGCGTCACCATCCGCATGGAGGACGCCAGCAGCCTCAAGCGCTGGCTCTACCAACGCTGCATGTCCCTGGCGCAGCGCGTGGGCACGGCGATCACAGACGGCAAAAGCGTCGGAGCCTGGGACCGGTTTCGTTATGCCATAGGCAACGCGTTGGTCTACGGCCCCTTGCGCAACACGCTGGGAATGTCCCGCGTGCGTGTGGCGTACACCGCAGGTGAGGCCATCGGCCCCGATTTGTTTTCGTTTTACCGTTCGATCGGCATCAACTTGAAGCAGCTTTACGGCTCCACCGAAACAGCCGTGTTTGTTTGTTTGCAGCCCGACCATGAAGTCAAAGCCGACACGGTCGGCGTGCCCATTGACGGCGTCGAGATCAAAGTTGACAGCAACGGCGAGCTGCTGGTGCGATCCAAAGGCTTGCTGAAGGGCTACTACAAGAACCAAGCGGCCACCGACGAGGTGCTGACCAGCGACGGCTGGTACCGCACCGGCGATGCCGGGTTTTTGGACAACACAGGGCACTTAAAAATCATCGATCGCGCCAAAGATGTGGGGCGCTTGATGGGTGGCGCCAACGACGGCGCCATGTTCGCCCCCAAGTACGTCGAAAACAAACTTAAGTTCTTTGCCCACATCAAAGAGGCGGTCGCCTTTGGCGACAAGCGCGACAAAGTGTGCGCCTTCATCAACATCGACTTTGACGCCGTGGGCAACTGGGCCGAGCGCCGCAACCTGCCCTACGCCGGCTACACCGACCTGGCGGCCAAACCCGAGGTGCTCGAGCTGGTGCGCGAATGCGTTGAAAAGGTCAACGCTGACCTGGCGCGTGACGACAAGCTGGCGGGCTCGCAAATCAGCCGCTTTTTGGTGCTGCACAAAGAGCTCGATGCTGACGACGGCGAGATGACCCGCACACGCAAAGTCAAACGCGGCTACATCAACGACAAGTATCAGGTGCTGGTGGACGCTTTGTACGCCGGCCGCAGCGAACAGTTCATTGAAACCGCCGTCAAATTTGAAGACGGTCGCAGCGGCAGCGTGTCGGCGACCATCACCCTGCTCGACGCCAAAACGTTTGGTGTCGTGAAGGCAGCAGCATGAACATGGCAGCAACAACACCCCAAGTTGAACCGGTCAATACACGCCGGGCCGGCGAAGTCATTCTTGAAGTCAAGAACATCAGCTTGCGCTTTGGCGGTGTCAAGGCCCTGTCTGACATCAGCTTCGACGTCAAAGAGCACGAGATTCGCGCCATCATCGGCCCCAACGGCGCCGGCAAAAGCTCGATGCTCAACTGCATCAACGGGGTCTACACGCCGCAAGAAGGCTCGATCACGTTTCGCGGCAAAACTTTCAGCCACATGGATTCGCGTCAGGTGGCCAAGATGGGGGTGGCGCGCACGTTTCAAAACCTGGCGCTGTTCAAGGGCATGAACGTGATCGACAACATCATGTCAGGCCGCAATTTGAAGATGAAGACCAACATCTTCCAGCAGGCGATCCGCTGGGGCGCCGCCGAGCGCGAAGAATCCGAGCACCGCGCCTTTGTTGAACGCATCATCGACTTCCTCGAAATTCAGCCCTACCGCAAGACGGCCGTGGGCCGCCTGCCTTACGGGCTGCAAAAGCGGGTCGACTTGGGCCGTGCGTTGGCGATGGAGCCGCAGGTGTTGCTGCTCGACGAACCCATGGCCGGCATGAACGTCGAAGAAAAGCAAGACATGAGCCGTTTTGTGCTGGACGTGAACGACGAGTTTGGCACCACCATTGTGTTGATCGAACACGACATGGGCGTGGTGATGGACATCTCTGACCGCGTGGTGGTGCTGGACTACGGCAAAAAGATCGGCGACGGCACACCCCAAGAGGTGCGGGCCAACCCCGAAGTGATCAGCGCCTACCTTGGCACTTCATCCAACTAAACAAAGAACCCAACAATGCAGTTCTTTCTCGAAGCATTGATCGGCGGCCTGATGTCAGGCATGCTTTACGCGTTGGTGGCGCTTGGCTTTGTGTTGATCTTCAAAGCCAGTGGCGTGTTTAACTTTGCGCAGGGCGCCATGGTGTTGTTTGCGGCGCTGGCGATGGCTCGGTTTGCCGAGTGGATTCCCAAGTTCACGGGCTTGGAAAGCAAGGTGCTGACCAACGTGTTTGCCTTCATCGTGGCCATGTTGATCATGATTGCGCTGGCTTGGGTGATCGAGCGTTTGGTGCTCGGCAAGCTGGTGAATCAAGAAGGCATCACGCTCTTGATGGCCACGCTGGGTATCACGTACTTTTTAGACGGCTTTGGTCAAACGCTGTTTGGCAGTGACATCTACAAGATTGATGTTGGCATGCCCAAAGAGCCGATGTTCTTGATGGAAAGTGTGTTCCCAGGTGGTGTGCTGATCAACCAAGAAGACTTGGTGGCAACGGTGGTTGCTGCCGCCCTGGTGGCTGCGCTCGCCGCCTTCTTTCAGTACACCAGCACCGGTCGTGCCCTGCGTGCCGTGGCCGACGACCACCAGGCCGCGCAGTCGATTGGCATTCCGCTCAACCGCATCTGGGTCATCGTCTGGAGCGTCGCTGGTTTTTCGGCGCTGGTGGCCGGCATCATTTGGGGCTCGAAACTGGGCGTTCAGTTCTCGCTCTCGCTGGTGGCCCTCAAAGCATTGCCCGTGGTGATCTTGGGTGGCCTGACATCGGTACCTGGCGCCATCATCGGAGGGCTGATTATCGGCGTGGGCGAAAAGCTGTCTGAGGTTTTTATCGGCCCCTACTTTGGCGGCGGCATCGAGATCTGGTTTGCGTACGTGTTGGTGCTGTTTGTGCTCTTGGTACGCCCCCAAGGCCTGTTCGGCGAAAAGATCATTGATCGGGTCTAGGCCGACTTTGGCCTGCCCCCGCCCTAACGCTCACTTCTGAATCGACAACCATGCTCTACCGCGAAAACGGTCAATTCAAAACCACCTACCAAAAAGACCAGCAGATCTTTCCGATCATGCAGGACAAGGTTGCGATTGCAGCGCTGCTTGCCTTTGCGTTTTTGGTGGTGCCGTTCATTGCGCCCGAGTACTTGTTTCGCGCTATCTTGATTCCTTTCTTGATCTTGTCGTTGGCGGCTTTGGGGCTGAACATCTTGGTGGGCTATTGCGGCCAGATCTCGCTGGGCACGGGCGGCTTCATGGCCGTTGGCGCCTACGCGGCCTACAACTTTTTGGTGCGCATCGACGGCATGCCTCCAGTTTTGGCCATTTTGCTGGGCGGGGTTTGTGCCACCGTGGCAGGGATTCTGTTTGGCATCCCCTCGCTGCGCATCAAGGGGCTGTACCTGGCCGTGGCCACGCTGGCAGCACAGTTCTTCTTTGACTGGCTGTTCTTGCGCGTCAAGTGGTTCACCAACGACTCGTCATCGGGTTCGGTCAACGTCTCGAACCTATCCGTCTTGGGGTTGCCGATCGAAACGCCCGCCGCCAAATACATCTTCTGTCTTTCGTTTTTGGTGGTGTTTGCCTTGCTTGCCAAGAACCTGGTGCGCAGCCATATTGGGCGCGAGTGGATGGCGATGCGCGACATGGACGTGGCGGCGGCCGTTATCGGCATTCGCCCGGTTTACGCCAAGCTCACCGCTTTTGCCGTCAGTTCGTTCTTTGTCGGCGTCGCGGGCGCCCTGTGGGGGTTTGTTTACTTGGGCGCATGGGAGCCCGCTGCCTTCAACATCGACCGCTCGTTTCAGCTGCTCTTCATGGTGATCATCGGTGGGCTGGGGTCGATCATGGGCAGCTTTTTTGGCGCCGCCTTCATCGTCATCTTGCCGATCTTCCTGGACAACGTCACCGTGGCCATGGGGTTTGACACGGCGCTGGCATCGCACCTAACCTTCATGGTTTTTGGCGCGCTGATCATCTTCTTCTTGATTGTCGAACCACATGGCCTGGCGCGGCTGTGGTCGGTGGGCAAAGAGAAGCTGCGACTTTGGCCTTTCCCTCACTAACTGAAGCGTCCAAGCGTTTACCCCGATCCGCTTCCACCCCCGTCAACCGTTTGTTTGATCTCGTTCAACCCTCGCACGCCCGCGTGCATTTTTTAACCTGGAGACAGTCATGAAGTTCAAGACCCTTGCCGCTGCGGTCACGCTCGCCGCAAGCGGCGTGGCAGCAGCGCTTACCGCGACTGCTGCTTACGCTCAGACAGCGACGCAGTTCTTCCCCGTGCTGGTGTACCGCACGGGTGCTTACGCGCCCAACGGCGTGCCCTTTGCCAACGGCTACGTTGACTACCTCAAACTGGTCAATGCGGGTGGAGGCATCGGCGGCGTCAAGGTGTCGTATGAAGAGTGCGAAACCGGCTACGCCACCGACAAAGGCGTCGAGTGCTACGAGCGCCTCAAAGGCAAAAACGGCGGCGCGACGGTGTTCCAGCCCCTGTCCACGGGTATTACCTTTGCGCTGACCGAAAAAGCGCCGGGCGACAAGATCCCCTTGATCACTGCTGGCTACGGCCGCAGCGAAAGCCAAGACGGCAACGTCTTCAAGTGGAACTTCCCTTTGATTGGTACCTACTGGGTGGCGGCTGACATCTTGACGCAGCACATCGCCAAAAAAGAAGGCGGACTGGACAAGCTCAAAGGCAAAAAGATCGCGCTGGTCTACCACGACAGCCCGTACGGCAAAGAGCCCATCGCCTTGCTGCAAGAGCGCGCCAAGATGCACGGTTTTGAGTTGAGCCTGTTGCCCGTGGCCCACCCTGGTGTGGAACAAAAGGCCACGTGGTTGCAAATCCGCCAGAACCGTCCCGACTACATCTTTTTGTGGGGCTGGGGCGTGATGAACTCCACCTCGGTGAAAGAAGCGGTTGCCACCGGCTACCCACGCGACAAGATGTATGGCGTGTGGTGGGCGGGTGCTGAGCCGGATGTGCGCGACGTGGGTGATGGCGCCAAAGGCTACAACGCCTTGACGATGCAACACGGCGCCGAGCCCAACGCCAAAGTGGTCAAAGACGTCTTGGACAAAGTGCACGCCAAAGGCCAAGGCACCGGCCCGAAAGAAGAAGTGGGGCAGGTGCTCTACATGCGTGGTTTGCTGTCGGCCATGCTGGCTGTTGAGGGTGTCAAACGCGCCCAAGAACGCTTTGGCAAAGGCAAGGTCATGACGGGTGAGCAAACCCGCTGGGGCCTGGAGAACCTGGCCCTCGACCAGAAGAAGCTTGACGGTTTGGGCTTTGCCGGCGTGATGCGTCCTGTGTCAACCTCATGTGCGGACCACATGGGCGCTGCATGGGCACGTGTTCATACCTGGGACGGCAAGAAATGGGCCTTCTCGTCGGATTGGTTGCAAGCCGATGAATCGCTGCTCAAGCCGATGGTCAAGTCGGCTGCCGACAAGTACGCAGCCGAGAAGAAGCTGACACGACGCGACACCGCCGACTGCCAGTCCTGATCGACCTGCGCTTGCCGCTGCTGCTTGGATGCAGCCACGGCAAGGCCCTTGTTGCCCGTGGCAACGAGGGCCTTCATCCAAGCGCCGACGGTGGTTCTTTGCCCCATCGGTGTTTGGATGAAGCCAACAAGGTGCAGCCATGAGCAACATCCTCCTCAATGTCAACGGCATTGAAGTCATCTACAACCACGTGATCTTGGTGCTCAAGGGCGTGTCGCTGCAAGTGCCCGAAGGCAAGGTGGTGGCGCTGCTGGGCGGCAATGGCGCGGGCAAGACCACCACGCTGCGGGCGGTCAGCAACTTGCTGGCGGGCGAGCGCGGCGTGGTCACCAAAGGCTCGATTGAACTGCGTGGTGAGCGCATCGAAAAGCTGTCCACCGCGCAAATGGTGGACCGCGGGGTGATTCAAGTGATGGAAGGTCGCCACTGCTTTGCGCACCTGAGCATCGAAGACAACCTGATGACGGGCGCCTACACGCGCAAAGACGGCAAGGCCGAAGTCGCCCTGACGCTCGAGAAGGTCTACAACTATTTTCCACGCCTCAAGGTGCGCCGCAGCTCGCAAGCCGCGTACACCTCGGGCGGCGAGCAGCAGATGTGCGCCATCGGCCGCGCGCTGATGGCCAACCCCAAGATGGTGCTGCTCGATGAGCCCTCGATGGGTTTGGCGCCTCAAATCGTGCAAGAGGTGTTTGAGATCGTCAAAGACCTCAACACCAAAGAGGGTGTGACGTTCTTGCTGGCCGAGCAAAACACCAACATGGCGCTTCGCTACGCCGACTACGGCTACATCTTGGAAAACGGTCGTGTGGTGATGGACGGCGAGGCGCGCTCGCTGCGCGAAAACGAAGACGTCAAAGAGTTTTACCTGGGTGTGGGGGGCGGCGACCGCAAGAGCTTTCGCGACGTGAAGAGCTACAAGCGCAGGAAGCGCTGGCTGGCTTGAAGGACGTTGCTGGCCATGTCCGACGACTTTGGTTTTGCACCACCGCCATTCAAGGCGGCAGACGCCTTGGTGGCACTGAAGCGCCAATTGCGCGACTTGAAGCTGACCGAGCGAGGCAACAACTACGAGCGCAGTGGCAAGCGCATCGTCGAGCTGACGCTCGATGAGCCCGTCATCCGTGCCAAGTTGGTCAAAAAACCTGCCTTGACCCCCGAATGGACATCCCACGCCCTGGCCAACGCGGCCGACGTGCGCCGATTCACCGACACCGTCAAATCTCAACTGGCGCGATGGTCCGACGCTGATTGACCGAAAGAACTTCCATGACCCCCCCATCGCGCGCATCGAACCTGCCATTTGACGACCTTGAAACCCGAGATCGTTCGGCCCGTGAGGCTGCGTTGATGGCCGCCTTGCCAGGCCACCTGGCCCAGGCGCAAGCCCAAAGTTCAGCCATGGCCGCCCATTTGGTGGGTGTGGACAGTACCGCTGTTAGCTTCGCGTGCTGCGCTGGCCAAAGTGCCCGTGCTGCGCAAAAGCGCGCTGCTTGATCGACAACTCGCGCAGCGCGCCACCGACCCTTTTGGCGGCTTTGCCACGATCGGTTGGGGTGCCATGCAAACGCGTGGACGTGGTGCACGCCGCGTGTTCCAGTCGCCCGGGCCCATCTACGAGCCCGAAGGCCACGGCAGCGACTACTGGCGCATGGGCCGCGCCATGCACGCGGCGGGCTTCAGGCCGGGCGATCTCATCCACAACAGCTTCAGCTACCACCTCACCCCAGCGGGTTCGATGATGGAAACCGGCGCGCACGCTGTGGGCTGCACCGTCTTTGCGGGCGGCGTGGGCAACACGGAGTTGCAGTTGCAAGCCATGAGCGAGCTCAAGGCCGATGCCTACTGCGGCACGCCCAGCTTCTTGCGCATCTTGATGGAAAAGGCCAAAGAGACGGGAGTCGCCCTTCCGTCCGTCAAGAAAGCCTTGGTGTCGGGTGAAGCGTTCCCGCCTTCGCTTCGCGATGCCTTGCGCGCCCAGGGCGTCGAGGCCTACCAGTGCTACGCCACCGCCGACGTGGGCCTGATTGCTTACGAAACATCAGCCCGCGAGGGCTTGGTGATTGACGAGGGCGTCTTGGTCGAAATCGTTCGCCCTGGCACCGACGACCCCGTGCCCGATGGCGAGGTGGGTGAAGTGGTGGTGACGGTGTTCAACCCTGATTACCCTTTGGTTCGATTTGGCACGGGTGACTTGTCGGCGGTGTTGGCAGGGCCTTGCCCTACCGGGCGCACCAACATGCGCATCAAGGGCTGGATGGGCCGTGCCGATCAAACGGCCAAGGTGCGGGGCATGTTTGTGCACCCCAGCCAGGTGGCTGCCATCGTCAAGCGCCACCCCGAGGTTGCCCGCGCACGCCTGGTGGTGAGCGGCGAGCAAGCCAACGACCAGATGGCCTTGCGCGTCGAGGCCGCCGCCACCGAGGGCCTGCGCGAGCGCATCGCCGCCACCGCGCGAGACATCACCAAACTGCGCGCCGACGTTGAAATCGTGGCGCCTGGCAGCCTGCCCAACGACGGCAAGGTGATTGAAGACGCTCGAAGCTACCAGTAGCCCTCAAGCCTCGTCCTCGTCCGGTCGCCCACGCAGGGGCCGAAGCCTGCGCTGACACCCTGACCTTGAGGGGCGTGTCGTCCAACCAAGCCGCAGCGCCGTTATAGTGCTGGGCCGCAACTGTGCGACCCCGTGCACCCCTGCCAAGTTTTTGTCCAATCCGCCTCACAGGAGACGTCCTTCCATGAAAAAGCTCATCCTTGCCTGCGCCGCCGCTGTCGTGGCAGCCCCCGCGTTGGCCGAATTTCCGGCCGACAAGCCCATCACCATCGTGGTGCCCTTTGCGGCCGGTGGCCCCACCGACAAGGTGGCGCGCGACCTGGGCGTGGTGCTGGGCAAAGAGCTCAAGCAAACCGTCATCATCGAAAACGTGGGCGGTGCCGGTGGCACGCTGGGCGCTGGCAAGGTGGCGATTGCCGCACCCGATGGTTACACCATCTTGTTGCACCACATCGGCATGGCCACGTCGCCTGGTCTGTACCGCAACCTCAAGTACAACACCCTCGAAGCGTTTGAATTCATGGGCATGGTCAACGACGTCCCCATGACGCTGATCGGCCGCTCCACCCTGCCCGCCAACAACTACGCCGAGCTGATGAAGTGGGTGGAAGCGAACAAGGGCAAGATCAACCTCGCCAACGCGGGCTTGGGCGCCGCCTCGCACCTTTGTGGCTTGTTGTTTCAGCAAAGTCTCAAAGTCGACATGACCACCGTGCCCTACAAAGGCACCGCCCCCGCCATGACCGACTTGCTCGGCGGCCAAGTCGACCTGATGTGCGACCAGACCACCAACACCACGACGCAAATTGAGTCGGGCAAGGTCAAGGCGTTTGCCGTCACCACGCTCAAACCGCTCACCACCCCCGCCTTGGCAAAACTGCCAACGCTCGACTCGGTGGGCATGAAGGGCTTCAACGTCAGCATCTGGCACGCCATTTACGCCCCCAAAGGCACACCGAAAGTTATCACCGACAAGTTCAACACGGCGTTGCGCGCTGCTTTGAAGGATGCTGACTTCATCAAGAAACAAGAAGCACTGGGTGCCGTGGTGATCACCGACGGACGCTTGTCGCCCGCCGAGCACAAAGCTTTTGTGACCGCCGAGATCGCCAAGTGGGGTCCCGCCATCAAAGCTGCCGGGCAGTACGCTGACTGACCCGGCTGCAGCCTGACCAAGAAGCCGCCCAGGGGCGGCTTCTTTTTTTACCTGTCGCTACACTGCCTCGCATGACCCGCATTGATCAATACGCCGTCATCGGCAACCCCATCAGTCAGTCCAAATCGCCGTTGATCCACACGGCATTTGCCAAGGCCACCGGCCAGGCCCTGCACTACACCACCGTCGAAGGGCCACTCGACGGCCTTGCCGCTGCGGTGCTGGCTTTTCGAGATGCAGGCGGTCGTGGCATGAACGTGACCGCACCTTTCAAGCTTCAGGCTTTTGATTTGGCCACCGACAAACTCGAGCGGGCCCAGCGCGCAGGCGCCACCAACGCTTTAAAGTTTGAAGGCGATCGCATCGTGGCCGAGAACTTTGACGGCATCGGCCTGGTGAACGACTTGCAGAACAACCAAGGGGCACCCTTGCGCGGCAAGCGCGTGCTGATGCTTGGGGCAGGCGGTGCCGCACGCGGCGCTCTACTGCCCTTCCTTAACGCCAAGCCCAGCGAACTGGTGCTGGCCAACCGCACCAAGTTCAAAGCGCAAGAACTCGCGGCCAGCTTTGCCAACGAGGGCAACATCACGGCATGCGGACTCGACGATCTGTCGGGCGAACGTTTTGATGTCGTGCTCAATGCCACGTCGGCAAGTTTGTCAGGCACGATGCCAGCGGTGCCAGCCAGCGTGTTTGCCAACAACGCCATCGCCTATGAACTGGTCTACGGCAAAGGGCTGACGCCGTTTTTGAAGCTGGCCCAAAGCGCGGGTGTCACGCGCCTGACCGATGGCGTTGGCATGCTGGTGGAACAAGCAGCCGAGGCCTTTGCTTGGTGGCGCGGCGTGCGGCCAGATACCCAAGCGGTGATCAAGCAATTGACGGTGCCTTTGGTCTAAGCGGTGACATGCTGTTGCAGCATCGATCGACAGCCTTGCCCCATGGAACGATTCAGGCTGGCGATAATCACTCTCAGCATTGCATCAGGAACCTGAAACCATGAAGATTTGCATCACCGTCAGTGCCTTGTTGGTGTCGGCGGGGCTTGCCGCCCCAGCCCATGCCGTTTTCACCATGCAAGAGCTGCAACGCGGGTTGAGCGAACAAGACGCCTTGGCAGCCGTCAAGGCGCGCAACAACGCAACCGAACGACTCAAGGGTGGCGAAGAAGGTTATGTGGTGTTGCGTGAAACGGGTGGTGACGTGCGCGGCCTGTTTTGGACATGCAATGGCAAGGTGCATGCCGCGTCTGCCTTGCAAGAAGGTGGCCTTTTCGCCTTCATGGACCGTGTCACCGACCTGAGCAAAACCTACGGCCGTGGCGAGGTGACGGGCCAGCTCAAGACCATCGACGCCGGCGTGAGCCGCACCATCGAAACCTACTGGAAAGCCAACGACAACGTCATCAAGCTGTCGTACACGCCCAAAGGCGCGCAGCGCTCTGAGGCCATCTGGCTGCAATCGTCTGTTCCATCAGCTTGCACCAAATAGAAGCGGCCTGCGCAACGTAATCGTTGCGCCCTAGGTGGCTGCCTCGTCGGCGAAGGTTTCGGTGTCGATTTCTTTTTGCGTGGCAGCGTTGTAGCGCGTGCCAACCACGGTGTTTTGGTTGATCAGTGCTTCTAATTTTTGCATCAACGAAGGCGTCAACTTGACACCAACGGCTGCCAAGTTCTCGCGCGCATGCGACTCGCTGGTGGTGCCGGGGATGGGCACGATGTGGTCGGCTTTGTGCAGCAGCCACGCCAGCGCCAATTGGGACGGGGTGCAGTCGGCTTCATGGGCCAACTGCCGGTACGCAGCCAACAGGCTCAAATTTTTGGCGTAGGTCTCGGGCTCAAACCTCGGCATGCTGCGGCGAATGTCCTTGGCGTGCAGGTTGCTAACGTCGTTCAGTGCGCCGGTTAAAAACCCGCGTGCCACGGGGCTGAAGGCCACCATGGTGGCCCCGATGTCGCGGCAGGCTTGCAGCACACCGATCTCGGGGTTGCGCGTCCAAAGGGAATACTCGTTTTGCACGGCAACGATGGGGTGCTCTTGGTGCGCACGCCGCAGCGTTGTTGCAGACACCTCGCTCAGGCCCAGCGCACGCACCTTGCCCTCCCGCAGCAGGCGCGCCATGGCACCCACGCTCTCTTCAACCGGCACAGCCTTGTCAACACGGTGCAGGTAGTACACATCGATCGCGTCGGTCTGCAGGCGCTGCAGACTGGCCTCGCAGTGCCGGCGGATGGCATCGGGGCGGCCATTGATGGCGCGCTTGACGCTGCCATCGGGAAACGTCTCGCCCGTCAGACCACACTTGCTGGTCAACACGAAATTTTTTCGGTGCGCTTTGAGCACACGGCCAATCAGCGTCTCGTTGGCACCAAAGCCATACAGCGCGGCGGTGTCCATCAAGGTGTCAGCCGGCATCAAGGGCGGTGAGCAAAACCCGCTCGCCTTGTTCCACCGACGGCGGCTCGCCGTAAGCATGGCTGATGTTCATGCAGCCCATGCCGATCGGGCTGACGTTGAAGGGGCCAAGGCGTCGCGTGTTGCTCATGGTGAGGTGGCTGGCCACGCCAGCAATCAGTTGAATGCGGTTAGGCGGTAAGGCGCGTTGCTCGTCCCGCCCATGCGCGCCGTTTGGCAAGCATGGGCGCCCCCATCAGGTCACGGTGGCCGTGATCAGGCTGGAAACTTCTTGGCGGGGCGGCGCTTTTCATCGAAAGGGTTGGCAAACGGCTTGGCCGTGTGAGGGCCGCTCGGGCCCTTGCCCGGGCGAGCACCTTTGTGGGCCGCCGCACCACCAGGGCCCTTGGCAAACGCGCCTGGGCGCGGCTTGGGGCCAGCCGCCCACGGCTTGGGGGCATGGAAGCCATCCCGTGGGGGCGCAAAGTCACGCGGGCGTGACGCGGCAAAGTCACGGTCACGCGGGGGCGCGAAATCGCGGTTGCGACCGGGCGCGAAACCGCCGTCACGTGCAGGCGCGTGGTGGTTGTCACGCGCAGGCGCGTGGTTCCAATCGCGCGGCGCATGCTGTGTGTCGTGCCTCGGCGCAAAGGTTGCGTCTTGGCGGGGTGCATGCTGGTGGTCACGCGAGGGCGCGCGGTCGAAGGCTGCACGCTCGAACGGCGCACGGTCAAAGCTTCGTGCCGGTGGGCGGTAGCTGTCGCGCATCGGTGGGCGTTGGTCGCCGCCACCAAATCCACGGTTCGCACCGCGGTCGCGGTCTTTGCGTGTGGGCGCTTCGCGCTTGGGTGCCGATGGCTCCAGGCCAGGCACCACTTGGGCGGTGAAGCGCTGCTTGGTGTAATGCTCGATGTCGCCCACCTTGCGGCGGTCGCGGTGCTCGGCAATGGTGATGGCGATGCCGTTGCGGCCCGCGCGGCCGGTGCGGCCAATGCGGTGCACGTAGTCTTCTGCCTTCATGGGCAAGCCGTAGTTGAAGACATGGCTGATGTTGGGCACGTCGATGCCCCGTGCCGCCACGTCGGTGGCAATCAAGAACTGGATGCGGCCCTCGCGCAGCAAGCCCAAACGGGTGTTGCGAAGGCGCTGGCTCAACGCGCCGTGCAATGCACCCGCGCTGAAGCCCGCTTCGGCCAAGTCACCCGCCAAGCCGTCGCATTCGAGCTGCGTGCTCACAAACACGATGGCTTGGGCAATGGTGGTGTCGCGCATCAGGTGATCCAGTACTTTGCGACGGTGCGACATGCTGTCGGCCCAGTACAAGCTTTGCTTGATGTTGGTGTGGCGCTCTTGCGGGGTGTCGATCGTCACGCGCTGCGGCTCGCGCATCACGCGCTTGGCCAGCACCTGAATGCGCGCCTCAAAGGTGGCGCTGAACATCATGGTTTGTTGACGCTCGATCGTCAATTGGTTGATCTCGGCCAAGTCATCGCTGAAGCCCAAATCAAGCATGCGGTCGGCCTCGTCCACCACCAAGAACTTGACGGACTCGCATTGAATTTGGCGGCTGCGTTGCAGGTCCAACAGGCGCCCTGGCGTGGCCACCACGAGGGTGGCGTTTTGCAGGCGCGCAATTTGTTGCTGGTACGGCAGGCCGCCAATCACGGTGGCGACGCGCACCCCTTGCATGTGACGCGCCAAGTCGATGGCGTCGTTGGCCACTTGCTGCGCCAACTCGCGCGTGGGGCACAAGATCAGCGCCCCCGGCGTGGCTGGCTTGAAGTTGCGAAAGTTGTTGGGGTTCTTGCGCTTGTTGTAAGTGGCCTTGCCTTCGGCCACTTGGCGCTTGTGCTCTTCTTGCGCTTGTTGCTCGCGCTCACGCACGTCGGCGTGCAGCGTGTGCAGCACAGGCAACAGGTAAGCCGCTGTCTTGCCACTGCCGGTTTGGCTGGACACCATCAAGTCGTTGTACTTGGCGCCGCTGGCTTGGGATTTCATCGCCAACGGAATGGTCTTCATTTGCACCGGGGTGGGTGTGGTGAAGCCCAGGTCGCGGATGGCGGCCAACAAGGGCGCGGCCAGGCCGAGTGCGGCAAAGGGGTCGGGCTCTGCAGGGACGTCAGACGCTGTGGCGCCCGAAGCGTCAGAAGGCGCCAGCGCCGTGGGCTGCACCACCGCAACAGGGGCAAGTGCAGGCGCATCAATCACCATGGCAGCGTCCATCACGGCCGCTGTGGCCGTGTCGAAACCGGCGATGGTCATGTCGCCAAAAGCGGCGTCAGCCGCACCAGAAAAAACGTTCAAGGATTCGGTCATACACACGGTCGCACACGCCACCGCCACGGGGGGCGTGAGCCAATCTTTCAAGTAAAAAGTCTTGTTGGACAAGACGGGTTGGCAAAAGCTGCATCAACCATCCAACAAGTTCAGCAATGACCGGCCCGTGGGCTTTTCAAAAGGGTCACGCGACGGCCCCCATTGTTTGCGAAGACCTAAGGTGTGTGGCGAGTGCACATGAATCGCTGCAATACAGCGAAGCCCATGATTATTGCACAGAACGTCGAGGCGTGCAGGGTATACCCCGGATTGCTGGGGGTATAGCGCGCCGCGGCCCGCGCCGCGCTCAACCCGCAGCGTGCAGCTGCTGCTCCAGCTTGTGCAGCACCTCGTAGCACGGCAGCACCTGGTGCACGCTGGCGTTGGGCTCACGGCCTGCCTGGATGGCGGCAAAAAACTCGCGGTCTTGCAGCTCGATGCCGTTCATTGACACGGCCACCTTGCGACACGTCGATCTTTTCTTCTTTGCCGTTGACCAAGTCGTCGTAGCGCGCGATGTAGGTGCCACTGTCGCCGATGTAGCGAAAGAACGTGCCCAGGGGGCCGTCATTGTTGAAGCTCAGTGACAGCGTGCAGATCGCGCCATTGGCAGCCTTGAGCTGAATGCTCATGTCCATCGCAATGCCAAGCGCCGGATGGATCGGGCCTTGCACCGCGTTGGCTTGCACGATGGGAGATCCTGCTTGGTAGGCAAACAAATCGACGGTATGCGCGGCGTGATGCCACAGCAGGTGGTCGGTCCACGACCGGGCCTGCCCCAGCGCGTTCATGTTGGTGCGACGGAAGAAATACGTTTGCACGTCCATCTGCTGGATGTTGAACTCACCCGCAACGATGCGGTTGCGAACCCATTGATGGCTGGGGTTGAAGCGGCGGGTGTGCCCCACCATCGCCACCAAGCCCGACTTTTTTTGCAGCGCCGCCACGGCCTTGCGCGTCCGGTCCATGCATCGGCCATGGGGATTTCAACTTGCACGTGTTTGCCGGCCTTCATGCAAGCCAAGGCCTGCGACGCATGCATCTGCGTGGGCGTGCACAGAATCACGGCGTCCACGTCACTGCGCGCCAAGCTCTCGTCGAGGGTGGTGGTCACGTGACCAATGCCGTACCTTGCTGCAACCTCTTTGGTTTTGTCCAAGTCGCGGCTGATGAGCGACGTGACTTGCACACCGTCAATGAGCTTGATGGCGTCCAGGTGTTTGATGCCGAAGGCGCCGGCACCCGCCAGTGCAACACGAATGGTCATGAGGAGCTTTCTTTCTTGCCGTTCGTTTAGTTTTCTAAGATCAGGTGCCCGACCGACGTGTTGCTGGCGGGTACGTGCATGAATCGGTGCTTGACGGTGGGTTTCTTGCCGCCCGCCACGTCGGCCATGGCGCCACGCGCGATGAGCCACATCACCAGCTCAATGCCCTCCGAGCCCGCCTCGCGCACGTACTCCATGTGGGGCACCGTCGCCAACCCACCGGGTCGGCAATCAAGCGGTCCAAGAACGCGCTGTCCCACTTGGCTTGATGAGCCCGGCGCGTGGGCCTTGCAGTTGGTGGCTCATGCCGCCCGTGCCCCAAATCTGCACCTTGAGGGTCATCAAAACTCTCCACCGCGCGGGCGAATGGCTTGGCCCAGTTGGAAGCAGCGGCTTGCCGGAGGGCACGGGGTACTGCACCACGTTCACGGCAAATGGGATCACAGGGCATGGCCAGGCTTTGACGTGGCCCGAACATCAGCGACAGTGGCACGGTCAAACCGTGGTCCACGTCCATCTTGTTCACGATGGTGAGGTCGAAGTCTTCTTGGATGACCGACTGGGCAATGTGCGACGCCAAATCGGCGTGGCCCATAACACCAGGGGCACGGGCCGTGGCCCCCACCCTTCGTCGGCGGGTTGGTACTGGCGGCGGTGCCAATGGCAAACGTGGGGATCATGTCCAGACTGAACGCCGTGGCGTGGTCGTTGAAGACCAAGAAGATCACGTCGGGCGTGTTGTCCTTCATCCATTGCTTTGAATACTCGTAGCCCGCGAACAGCGGTGCCCAGTAGGGTTCTTTGTTTTGCCATGGTCCAGCGCCGCGCCGATGGCGGGTACGTGCGAGGTGTAAACCGAGGCGGTGATTTTGGCCATGGTCAAGCCCCCCGCACGATGCGCTGCGCGGCTTCGCTGGGCGCCACGACGTTGGCTTGGGCAAGGCGCCCGGCGGCACCTTGCGGTTGGCGGTGCGTCTGCGCGTCGCCGTCCTCTCCCACCACCCGGTTGCCCTCCACCGACCGCCCACCCGCAATCATCATGTTGCGGTACTCCTCTTCGGTCATGCCGGTCATGCTGCCCGCCATCTGCTGAAAGCTCTTGCCGTCGGTGGCGCCAATCTTGGCCAAGAAGTAAATGTTGCCGCCCAGCGAGATGCATGCGGTTCATGTCACGCGTCAGCACGGCTTGCTTTTGGTCTTCGCTCATCGCCCACTCGTCAAGGTAGGCGCGCTCGTTGGCTTTGAAGCGCGTGCGGTTGTCGGCCTTCATCAGTGACATGCAAAACTGATTGAGGTGGTAGCCCAAGCGGGCCTGCTCGGTGTCAAAGATCGTTGTGCCGGGCACGTCGAGGTAGGGTTTGCTCAAGGCCATGATGGGTGTCGCCTGCTGGGTAGGTTCAAGGTGCTACGCAGCGAAAGTTGGCCGCTGATTCCAACGTCACCGCTGCCGCTGTACCGGGCCACGCTGGGCCAAGCACACAAGGGGCGGCTGCGGGTTTTGGACCACTGCGCTGGCAGTTCTTTGTTGTCAGGGTTGACGGTCGCCGCCAGCACGCTGGGCGCTTTGCCTTGTTCGACCCAATCAACCAGCGCGCCCAAGGCGTCAAACTGATCGGTGGCCGGGCCACCACTGCAATGCGCCATGCCGGGCACCGGAAAGTAGCGCACAGTGTTGCCAGCGTCAGCGCCTGCGTTGGTGGTCAACTTGGCAACCCAACGCGTGGTGTCGTTGACACTGAACACACCGTCGCTGTTGCCGTGATAGACCAGCAGCTTGCCTTTGCGCGCCCTGAAAGCCGCCAACTGAGGGTTGTCCACGTCGGGTGGTGCCATCACTTGCATGGCCGACTCACCGAAGGCAGCGTCGCGGGCAAAAATGCGTGGCGCGTCGGTGTCAAAGTTGAACTTGCTCAAAAACGCCAACAGCGCTGGTGGCGTGCCTGCGGTTTGGGTGGGTGGCGTGGTGAACACGTAGCTGAGCGAGCCCGCACCCATGGTGGCGATGAGGGGCATCTTGTCCCACGGTGGAATTTGGCTCTCGAGCTTCCAGAAGCGCCAGTTGCCTGAACCCATGCCAGCGTCAAACGACCAGTCGCTGTAGAGCTGTTCGCCCTTGCTGTTTTTGGGGCCGCTGAAGGCGCGTGTCAGGGCTTTGACTTGGTTGGCGCTAAGGCACGAGGCCGTCTTGTCGCCGGTGCACTGCGCCTGCGACAACTTGAACGCCGCTTGGCAGCGCGGCAGGTCGCTGACGATGCCGTCGGCGGCACCGTCCAGGGCGTCGCATGACGCCAGCACCTTGCTGGCCACCAGCTTCATGTCGTCGGGGCTGAAAGCTTTGCGGATGTCAGCATCGGCCATCTGCCAGCTTTGAACGTCCCAGGCGTGCTGCACAGCAGCCTTGGGCAAATTAAACCCTGGCGCACCAGCCAAGATGCCGTCGTACTTGTCGGCGTAGCGCGACGCAGCCACCAGGCCATGGCGACCCCCGTTGGAACAACCCGCCATGTAGTTGTGTTGCGGTTTGCTGGCGTAGTGACTTTGCATCAACGATTGCGCCACCTGCCACATGGTTTCGTTGGCGCTGTAACCGTAGTCGCGACGCGCTTGCAAATCGAGGCCGAAGGCATTGCCCTTGGCCAAGCCGAGTGAAGCATTGGCGGGGTCGTCTTCGCTGTGTCCACTGTCAGAGCTGATCACGGCAAAGCCGCGCTGCAAGGCACTGCGGTTGTGGATCGCCAATGCGCCCAGGGCTGGCACGACCTTGCCGTCGTTGCCACCATTTACCTGGTGCAAGAAGCGCTTGTTCCACGCGGCAGGCAGGCGCATCTCAAAGCCGATGGCGTATTTGCGTCCGTCGGTGCCGGTTCGCTCGTTGGCCACGCCATTGACCTTGCAATGCGCTGGTGTGCCTTTGTCGTCGGCCGCGGTTACCACTGCGCTTGCGACCTTGACGTTTTTCATTGTGGCCAACGCTGCCGGCAACGCAGCACAAGCCACGGGTGTTGCAGGGGCTGTGGGTGTGGCACACGAGGCGAGCAAACCCGCCATGCCAAAGCCCAGCACCCCGAGTGCCGCACGGCGCATGCCGATGGCAGCACGCGGGGTTGGCGCGTGCACGTGTGTTGATCGCGTAGCAGCCGCTGACGGGTGGTTGTTTGGTTTGATTTTCATGCGCATGCGCTCCTTGCAAAATTGGGCGTTGGGGTTACGGCTTTTCATCTGGCCAGTACAGCCGCATCGGATTGCCAACCAGCAATTTTTGCTGAAGCTCAACCGTGGTGGCAATGTGAGGGATGAAGTCCACCAGCAGCCCGTCGTCGGGCATGTGGTTCTTCAAGTTGGGGTGCGGCCAGTCGGTGCCCCACAGCACGCGGTCGGGAAAGCTCTCGACGATGCGGCGTGCAAACGGAATCACGTCTCGGTAGGGGTTGCGCTCGCCGCCGAGGGCCGGTGGGCCCGCCGCGCTCAGCCGCTCGGGGCACGACACCTTGCTCCAGACGTTGGGGTGCATGGCCATGAACTTGACGAACAGCTCGAACTCGGGGCCATCGATGGGCTTGCCCACATCAGGGCGCCCCATGTGATCAACCACCACGGTGGTGGGCAAGGCGGTGAAGAAATCCCACAGCTCGGGCAGGTCAACCGCCTCAAAGTAGATGACCACGTGCCAACCCAGTTTGGCGATGCGCCCGGCAATCTCCAGCAGCTCGTCTTTGGGGGTGAAATCGACCAACCGCTTGACGAAGTTAAAACGCACACCGCGCACGCCCGCTTGGTGCATGGCTTCGAGTTCTGCATCTGTGACCGTGCGCCGCACGGTGGCCACCCCGCGCGCCTTGCCGTTGGCACTCAGGCAAGCGTCCATCATGGCGCGGTTGTCGGCGCCGTGGCAGGTGGCTTGAACGATCACGTTGCGCTCAAATCCCAGGTGGTCTCGAAGGGCGTAAAGCTGTGCCTTGCTGGCGTCGCAAGGTGTGTACTTGCGTTCGGGCGCATACGGAAACGCTGCCCCTGGGCCAAACACGTGACAGTGCGCGTCGACGGCACCGGCAGGCACTTTGAACTGTGGTTTGCTGGGGCCGGCATACCAATCAAGCCAGCCGGGTGTTTTTTCAAAGGTCATGGGTGATCTCAAGGGGTGGTTTTGGCCTGTCCCGCAGCGGCAAGCAATCGATCGGCCTCGACGCGCCAATTGGCGGCGCGGGCAAACGTCGGTGTGCCGCGAGCGCCAAAAACGCCTTGTTCGGCCATGTCAGCGATGAACGCCTGGCGCTCGGCCGTGCCACTGGCCGACCAGGGCGTCAAGCCCGCATCGCGCACGGTGGCCGCCACCTCGCGCACCTCTTCGGCGCGGCGCCGACCGTGCTCGATCACGCGCTGAAAAAAGTAAGCGCCTTGGCGTTCCCAGTCGATGCCCGGAAACGTTTCTTGCAGCGACGCAATCAACGCGTCTTCGACCCCGTAGTGCCGCGCCGCCGTGAAGCTCTCGATCACCATAGCCTCCATGCCTTTGATCATCACGCTGCGGCACATTTTGGTGGCCGAGGCCAGCCCGAGTGTGGCGCTGCCCAGTTGCGGCGCAAAGCCAAGGGGTTGAAGCAAGGGATGCAGCACGTGCGCGTGGGGGCCACCCAGGATCAACGGCACCTTGATGCGGTACGGCGGGATGGATGTCATCACGGCGCCCTCGACGTAGCGGCCACCGGCTGCATTCACGACGGCAGCCGCGCCGATCTTGGCGCCAGGCGACGCTGAATTGAAATCCAAAAAGAAGGCTTGCGGCTGAAGGTGCGGCGCGCACGCCTGGGCCACGGGCACCGCTTGGCTGGCCGTGACGGCCGAGATCACCAGATCAGCACCCTGCACGGCTTTTTCGTGCGAAGACGCCAGCGTCACGCCATGCGTTTGGGCGTGCGCGCGCAAAGGGTCGCCTTGCGCGTTTCCAAACTTCAAGTCGAAAGCGCAAACTGCCACCTGCTGCGCGCGCAAGTCTTCGGCCAGGATGCGACCCACCTCGCCGTAGCCAATCAAAGCGATGGATCGAATGGAGCTCATGCTGCTTGTGCTTGTTGCCCGGTCAGTCGATGTACTTCAGGCCGGCCTTTTCAAGGCCTTCACGCATCTTGTACATGTCCAAGCCCAAGATGCCCGACGCCAGCTTGGTTCGCTTTTCGCCTTCGTTGGCTTCGCGCGCTGCGGCGGCCTCAGCTGTCTTCTTGGCGATGGCGGCGGGCACCACCACCACGCCGTCGTCGTCGGCCACGATGACATCACCCGGCGTCACCAACATGCCAGCACACACCACAGGGATGTTGACCGAGCCCACCGTGGCTTTGATGGTGCCCTTGGCGCTGATGGCCTTGCTCCAGACCGGGAACTTCATTTCCGTCAAGTCGCGTACGTCGCGCACACCCGCATCGATGACCAAGGCGCGTGCACCACGGGCCTGGAAAGACGTGGCGAGCAAATCACCAAAGTAGCCATCGGTGCATTCGGCTGTCACCGCAGCCACCACGATGTCACCTGGCTGAATTTGTTCGGCCACCACGTGCATCATCCAGTTGTCACCCGGGTGCATCAGCACCGTAACGGCCGTGCCTGACACACGCGCGCCTGCATAAACTGGGCGCATGAAGGGCTTGAGCAAACCCACGCGGCCCATCGCCTCGTGCACGGTGGCGCTGCCGTAGCGGGCCAGTTGGTCAGCAGCGCCGCGGTCGGCGCGCTGAATGTTGCGTTTGACAACGCCCAGTTCAAACATGGTGGGGGTCCTTCAATGGGTTGATTCGCCAAAATTGAGCGGCAAGCCAACGTAGTTTTCAGCGATGGTGCGCAGCCCTGCTTCGGAGTGCAGCAAGTAGTCGAGCTCGGCCTCGCGCAACTTGGCCACGATGGGCTCGTCGCCCGGAAAGTTGTGCATCAGCGAGGTAAACCACCACGAGAAGCGCTCGGCCTTCCAGATGCGGCTCAGGCAGCGTGCTGAATAAGCATCGATGCCGCGCTCACTTTGTTCGCGGTAAAAATCGATCAAAGCACTGGACAAGTACTTGACGTCGCTGACGGCCAAGTTGAGACCCTTGGCACCCGTGGGTGGCACGATGTGCGCGGCATCCCCTGCCAAAAACAATCGGCCGAAGCGCATCGGCTCGGTGACAAAGCTGCGCAACGGCGCAATGCTCTTTTCGATGGACGGCCCTGTCACCAAGCGGTCTCGGGCCTCGTCATCCAGGCGCAATCGCATCTCGGCCCAAAAAGCATCATCAGACCAAGCCTCTACCTTGTCGCTGGTGGGTACCTGCAAATAGTAGCGGCTGCGCGTTTTGCTGCGCTGTGAGCACAGCGTGAAGCCACGCTCACCACTGCCGTAAATCAGCTCGTCCGATACCGGCGGCGTGTCGGACAAGATGCCGAGCCAACCAAAGGGGTACACCTTCTCAAACTCAGTGATCGAGGCCTTGGGCACGCTGGCGCGGCACACGCCGTGAAACCCATCGCACCCCGCGATGAAGTCACATTCGATGGTGTGCGTTTGCCCACCCGCCTCGTAACGCACGCTGGGTTGCTTGCTGTCAAAGTGGTGAATGGAGACGTTGCTGGCCTCATAAACGGTGGGCAACCCGGCGGCAGTTCGCGCCGCCATCAAATCGCGCGTCACTTCGGTTTGGCCGTACACCGTCACGTGCTTGCCACCTGTGTGCTTGGCCAAATCGATGCGGTGTCGCTTGCCGGCGTACAACAGCTCGAAGCCGTGATGCACCAAGCCCTCGGCGTGCATGCGCTGGCCCACGCCAACCTCGTCCAGCAAGTCGGTGGTGCCCTGCTCCAACACCCCGGCGCGGATGCGGCCCAGCACGTAGTCGGCAGATTGGCGCTCGAGCATGACCGCATCGATGCCCGCGCGGTGAAGCAGTTGACCCAAGCAACAAGCCGGCCGGGCCGCCGCCAACGATGACCACTTGCGTTTTCTTAGGGATGCTCATACTCGTTTGACAAGGTCGCGGACGTTGGGTCTAACGGCCTTGCCGCTTGAGTAAGGCGTCCAGGCGGGGGAACACACGCCGCACGTTGCCCTCGTAGATCTGATGCCGCTGCGCGGTCGTTAAATTTGCCGCTTCGATGTAGCGCTTGGTGTCGTCAAAGTAAAACCCGGTCTCGGGGTCAATGCCACGCACCGCGCCAATCATCTCGCTGGCAAACATCACGTTGTCCAGCGGGATCACCTTGGTCAACAAGTCAATGCCGGGTTGGTGGTAGACGCAGGTGTCAAAGAAGATGTTCTTCAACAAGTGCTCGGACAACAATGGTTTCTTAAGCTCTTGGGCCAAGCCGCGGTAACGCCCCCAGTGGTAAGGCGCCGCACCACCGCCATGAGGAATGATGAAGCGCAGGGTGGGGAAGTCTTTGAACAAGTCGCCCTGCAGGCACTGCATGAAAGCCGTGGTGTCGGCGTTGATGTAGTGCGCACCCGTGGTGTGAAAACAAGCGTTGCAGCTGGTGCTGACGTGCACCATCGCCGGGATGTCGTACTCCACCATTTTTTCGTAAATGGGGTACCAATGACGGTCGGTCAGGGGCGGCGACGTCCAGTGCCCGCCCGACGGGTCGGGGTTCAAGTTGATGCCGACGTTGCCAAATTGCTCGACGCACTTCACCAACTCGGGGATGCAGGTTTTGGGGTCCACGCCGGGGGACTGCGGCAGCATGGCGACGGGTGCAAAGTGTTGGGGGAACAGCTGGCTGACACGGTAGCAAAGCTCGTTGCAAATGGCAGCCCAGGTGCTGGAGACTTCAAAGTCGCCAATGTGATGCGCCATGAAACTGGCGCGAGGGCTGAAGAGTGTCAGGTCGCTGCCGCGCTGCTGCATCAGTTTGAGCTGGTTGCTTTGAATCGTCTCGCGCAAGTCGTCGTCGGAGATCTTCAGATCAGACACCTTGGGCTTGCGCGCAGGGTCCTTGATGCCCGCAATTTGTTGGTTGCGCCAATCTTCTAGCGCTTTGGGTGCGGTGGTGTAGTGGCCGTGGCAGTCGATGATCATGATGTTGGGTGTTCGGGTGTTTGGATGCTGAACGACGGAGGCTATTTGGTGGCGTGGCCCGTTTTTCGCAACAAGCCACGCAGCGCCATCAGGTAGCCGTCCACGCCAAAGCCCACCACGATACCCGCCGCCGCGGGCGAGATGAAAGAGTGATGGCGAAATGCTTCGCGCTGGTGCACGTTGGAGATGTGCACTTCGATCACCGGCAGATCGCCCACGCCTTTGATGGCGTCGTGCAGTGCCACCGACGTGTGCGTGTAAGCGCCAGGATTGAAAACCACACCCAGCAAGGTGCCCATTTTGCAATCACGCCCGGCCTCATGAATGCGATCGATCAAGGCACCTTCGTGATTGCTTTGAAAGCACACGGCCTCAATGCCCAGTGCTTCGGCCTCAAACTTGAACATCGTCTCGACGTCTTTCAACGACGTCGCACCGTAGACCGTGGGCTCGCGCACGCCCAACAGATTGAGGTTGGGGCCGTTGAGCAGCAGCACTTTTTTCTTGGGCTGGGCGGCCGGCTTGCCCGGCGTCTTGGTGGTGGCCATGGGTTGATGTCCTGTGATGGAGGGTGGGTTTAGTCGGTGAGTGCAGCACGCAGGCGGCTCTGCCCTGGCAGTGGCACCGCACGCCGCAGCACGTCTTCGGCCAACCACAGCGCGGCGCGGCGCGCGCGCGCGGCCACGACGCTCGAGCGCATTTGTTGGTAGTCGTCGTTGAAGACTTCAAAGCTGTAGTCGCCCCCGTAGCCCAACGCATCGAGTTTGAGCACCAGTTGGGTCATTTTGTCGGTGTGCACCCCTTCGCCTGGGAACACGCGAAAGGTGCGCGCCGTGTTCATGCGTTCTTCAGGTGTGTGCACTTCGTTCCACATGAAGTCGGCCAGTTGCACCAACACGATTTTGCTGGCGTCAAAACCATCGACGGCCTCAATCGGCGTCTTGGTGGCGAACGTGTGATACGAATCGATGCAAACCCCAAGGTTGGGCATGTCGGCAAGTGTGACGGCCTCCCAGGCACGCGTCATCTCGTTGGTGTGCCGCCCCCAAGACAGTGCCTCGTAAGCCACCCGGATGCCATAGGGCAGCGCCAGCATGGCGAGTTTTCGCAGGTCGCGGGCAATGGCGTGAATGTCGCCGGTGGCATGCTGTGAGACCGACGAGCAGGCCAACAGCACCCTTGCGTCCAGCGCGGCCGCCATTTCAATCATGCCCTTGGCGATGTCGACCTTGTAGCCGTGCAGGTGACCATCCAGACCTTCAAAGTCGCGCAGCACTTGAAAGCCTGTGACACGCAACCCGCTGGCTTTGACCGCAGCGACGGCAGCGTCCACACCTTCAGCGTGGCCTGTCAAGTCGCGGGCCGACAGCATCACCTGATCAAACCCGCCCTCGGCAATGGCTTGCAATTTGGACGGCAGCGTGCCCGCCATCGTGATGGTGTCCATGCCGAAGTCGCGGATGTTCATGGTGCTTGCACCTCAGGCGGGGTCGACGTGAATCAGCTCAAACATTGCTGAGCCCAACCACGTTTGTGTCAACGCCCCCCGGGGCTGAACCGAGAGCTGCTTGGTCTCTACAAACGTCACCCCGCGTGCTCGCAACGCTGCTGCGGCCGCTGGCACATCGGGCACGCCAAAAGCCACGCGGTGCAGGCGCTCGACGCCATCATCCAAATCAGGCGGTGGCTCGATCAATTGCAATTGCAAACAGCCATCGGGGCTGGCCAAGACACAACCCGAAGGCAACACACCGGTGTTGCGGTCGGCCCCCAGCTCGGTGAAGCCAAACAGCGATTGGTAAAACGCCACCCAGTCGTTGGTGCGCTCACTGCCGATGTACTGCACGATGCCAAACCAGCGCATGCCCATCAGCGCTGGGGGCCGCGGGTTGACGCCAGGGATGGGCACAAAGTCGACGTTGTAGATGGAGAACTCGCGGTGCCGGTCCACAAAATAGATTCGGCTGGTGCCGACCCCATGAATTGCTGGGATGTGAAGCTCCATCGGCGCCACCTGAATGGGAACATCCCAGGCGCCGAGGTCGAGCGCTCGTTGATGGGCGGCTGCAGCGTCGCGCACGCGCAGCGCAAAGGCAGCCACTTGAGGCTCATCGGGCAACGGCACGCTGTGGGACGCGCCGCCCCCATGGGCATTGATGACCACGTTCATCTCGCCTTGGCGGTACAACAAGATTTCGCGCGAGCGGTGACGTGCCACGGGCACGAAGCCCATCAGCTCGAGCACCTGCCCCAACTGTTGGGGTCTGGCGGTGCGGTACTCGATGTACTCGACGCCTTCAATTTGCATCGGGTTGGAGGCATCGTGAAGCGATTCCCGGGCTGCCGGGGTGGTGACTGCGGTGGCGGGCATGCGGCGTGTCTCCTGGGCTTGTTGGTCAACGGCCCCGCGCGGCGAGCAATTGCCGAAAGTTGGCATCCATCCGCGCGGCATCGGGCTCCAACCCAGTGAACAGTCTAAACGCCCCCACCGCTTGGCCGATGGCCATGCCTCCCCCATCCACGGTGGCGCACCCTTTGGCGCGCGCCGCCTTGAGCAAGGCGGTTTCGATGGGCGAGTAAACGATCTCGGACAACCACAACCCCGCATGCAAAAGCGACGCTTCGATCGGCATGCCGGGCACCTTGTCCATGCCCGTGGGCGTGGCGTGAATCAGGCCCGTCGCTCGGGGCAAGGCCTCGGAGGCGTTGTCGGTGATGGCCACACGGCCCTTGCCGTAAACATCGTTGAGTGTCAGTGCCAGCGCGGCCAGTTTGGTGGTGTCGCGGTCAACCACCGTTAAATGCTTGGCACCCAAACGCAACACGGCGTGTGCAATGGCGGCGCCTGCTCCGCCCCCACCCAACAGCACCACCCTGGAGAGGTCGGCGCTGGGCAGCGAACGCTTGAGCCCCCACGCCCAACCGCTGCCGTCGGTATTGTGGCCAGTGGCCCGCCCCTGGCGAATGACCACCGTGTTGACAGCGCCCATCACTTGCGCCTCGGCATCCACGTTGTCCAGCAACGGGATCACAGCTTGCTTGCAAGGGTAGGTAATGTTCAAACCCGCAAAGCCCATCAGCTTGGTGGCTTCAATCAACAAAGGCAACTTTTCGCTGCCCACCTTGGAGACGTCGAGGTCAATCAGTTGGTAGTGCAACGCCAGCCCGTGATGACGGGCTTCGGCCGCGTGCATCCCAGGCGTTAACGAGGCTTGGATGCCCGCGCCAATCAACCCCACCAGGGCCTTGCTTGGGGCTGTGCCCTGGTGGGTTGAAGGATCCATGCGCTGGGGCTTTGAGTCTTCGTCCAACAACATTCAAGCTTTACTTGCGTGCCTTGGCAAGCTCGGCTTGCATGTCAGCCAGTGTGGCGCTGATGGCAGCGCCATGCTTGTCAAGCACAGGCTTCATTTTGGCTTGCATGCGGCCCAACTCGGCAGGCGAAAACTCGGTCACTTGCATGCCACCTTTTTTGAGTTGATCCAGGGCACCAGCCATCAGCTCGCGGTTGATCTTGCGCTGGAAGGCAGCAGCCTCAGACGCGGCATCTTGAACGATCTTGCGATCTTCGGCTGACAACGAATCCCAGGTCTTTTTGCTGGCGATCAGCGACTGGGGGTTGTACTGGTGGCCCGTCAAAGCCAAGTGTTTCTGGACTTCAAACAGCTTGTTGGAGTTGATCACCGTGAGGGGGTTTTCTTGACCGTCAATGGCCTTGCTTTCCAACCCAGCATACACCTCGGGGAACGCCATCGGCGTTGGGTTGGCACCCACGGCCTTGACCCAATCCACGTTGATGGCATTGGGAATCACGCGCAGCTTGAGGCCCTCCAGGTCTTCGACCTTGGTGATGGGGCGACGGCTGTTGGTGATGTTGCGAAAGCCCAGCTCAAAGTAAGCCAGACCAACAATGCCTTTGTCTTGCAGCTTGGCGTGAAGTTTTTGGCCAAAGGGGCCGTCAACAATGGCGTCGACTTCTTTGGGGTTGGCAAACAAAAACGGGAAGTCATAGATCTCGAAGTCTTTGACTTGCGAGGCCAAGATGCCCGAGTTTTGCAGTGAAAAATCGACCGTGCCACCCTGCACTGCCGAGATGGTGGGTGCGTCGCCGCCCAGCACGCCACCTGGGAACACGTTAACCTTGAGCTTGCCACCCGATTTGGCGGCCACGATTTCGGCAAACTTTTCCGCGCCGGTCACGATCGGGTGACCCTTGGGGTTTTGCGTCCCGATCTTGAACTCTCGAACCTGCGCCTGTGCCAACCCAACGGCAGCCAACGCCAAAGTGGCAATCACTGATTTGATGAACACACGTTTCATGAAAAATATCTCCTGTTAGGTCGTCAAAAAAAAGTCAATAGAACCACTTGAGGGGCCCCAGCACCAGCTGCGGAAACATCACCAGCAACAAGAGCACCACCAGTTGAGCAATCATGAAGGGCATGACTCCGCGAGTAACGTCGTCCATCTTCATCTTGCCGACACCGGCTACAACATTTAACACAGTGCCTACGGGGGGGGTGATCAAGCCGATGGCGTTGTTGATGATGAACAGCACCCCAAAATAGATGGGGTCGATGCCCGCCGCCTTGACGATGGGCATCAACACCGGCGTCAAGATCAATATGGTCGGCGTCATGTCCATCGCCGTGCCAACGGCAATGACGATCAACATGATGATGATCAACAGCAGCGTTTGGTTGCCCATGAAGGGCTCGAGCAACGCGGTAAGTTGTTGGGGCAACTGGGCGATGGTGATGAGCCAAGCCGACACCATCGCTGCCGCCACCAAAAACATGATGACCGAGGTGGTTTTGGCGGCGGTGACGAACACGTCGACGATTTGCGACAGCTTCATCTCGCGGTAAATCACGGTGGCCACAAACAGCGCGTACACGGCAGCCACCACGGCTGCCTCGGTGGGCGTGAACACGCCCATCTTCAAACCCACCAACACTATCACGGGCAACATCAAAGCCCACGTGGATGAGCGCAAGGCTGCCCAACGCTCGGCAGCGCTGGCGGCGGGCGGCGGGGTGATTTTTTCGCGCTTGGCCACAAAGGCCCACGCGATCGCAATGGCAACGCCCAGCATGATGCCGGGCACGATGCCAGCCATGAAGAGCTTGCCAATTGACAGGTTGGCGGCAACGCCAAAAATCACGAACCCAATCGAGGGAGGAATGACAGGTGCAATGATGCCCGCAGACGCAATCAAGCCAGCCGATTTGGCAGGGTCATGGCCTGCTCGAATCATCATCGGCAGCAGCAATGCCGCCAAAGCCGCCGTATCGGCCACGGCCGAGCCCGACAACGCCGCCATCATTACAGCCGCCAAGATGGTGACGTAGCCAAGCCCACCGCGCAGATGGCCCACCAGCGCCAGCGCAAGGTTGACGATGCGGCGGCTCAATCCGCCCACGTTCATGATCTCGCCCGCCAGCATGAAAAACGGCACGGCCAGCAACGGAAAGCTGTCGGCGCCATTGACCAAGTTTTGCGCCAAGATCTGCGCATCAAACTGGTTGAGGTGCAACATCAAAGCCGCGCCGCACACCAGCAAGGCGTAGGCGATGGGCATGCCCAGTGCCATGGCACCCAGCAGCGAACCCAGAAACACGAGGATCGTCATGGCTTGCTCCCGCGGCCCACGGAGCCGCCACTGGTATCGAGGTGTGCCAAGTCTTCCGACTCTTGCGTCATCGCCAGCTCAGCGTCGCTTGCTTTGCCGCTGATCACACGCCAAAACTCACGCAGCAATAACAAGAAAGCCGGTACAGCAAACACGACGCCGGCCATGTACACCACGGCCATCGACCATCCGGTGACGGGTGCCTCAACCTCGGCATTGATCTTCACCTGCGTCCAACTGCCCGAAAAAATCAACCACGTGACGGCCAACATCAGCAGCAACGACAACACGGCGCAAACACGCTTGCCCAATGGCGGCAGGCGCGACGTCAGCACATCAGTGCCCAGATGCGCGTGCTCTTTGAGTGCAACGATGGCACCCAAAAAAGTGAGCCATACAAACGCCCAGCGCGACAACTCTTCGCTGACCGCGATGCCCGAGTTGAAGACGTAGCGCAGCACAACGTTGCCAAACACCATCACCACCATGGCCAGCAACAAAAGCGCCAGCAGGTGGTTGATGAACGAGGCTGCACCGTTCAACAGGGTGTTTCCAGGTGCCGCGGACGGCGGCTTGGTTTGCGATTCGTTCACTTTGTAGCCCTCAAGAGCAGTCAAAAGTTGTTGAACGAGTAGAAATGTACGAACTAGTTAGTATTAAATCATCGGTGAAAACCCGATGTTTTCTGGACTGGGGTTCAAAAAGGGCGGCGCGCCCCGCCACTACCGCTGCACAAACCGCTGCAACGTCTCAACAATCACGGCCTTGCGCGCCGCAAAAACCGTGGGGTCGGCCATGTCGCGCTTGAAGATCACCGAAAAGGTGTGCCGGTTGGCCACGTTGAAAACGGCAAAGGCACTGATGGTCATGTGCAAGTCGACGGCATCCAGCCCCGCGCGAAAAACCCCCGCTTTGACACCTCGCTCGTACACCTCACGCAACCGATCAATGGCCGGCACGTTGAGCTTTTGAATCGCCTTGCTGCGCGCTATGTAGGCGCCTTTGAGCATGTTTTCGTTCATCACCAGCCGAACAAAATCGGGGTTGGCGAACTGGTAGTCCACGGTGTGAGCCACCAACTTGCTCAGGGCCTCCATGGGGGGCAAGTCTTCCAGGTGCAAGTCGGCCTCGATGGTGCGAATGCGCTGATACGCGTTTTCTAGCACCGAAAGGTACAGCCCTTCTTTGCTGCCAAAGTAGTAATAAATCATGCGCTTGCTGGTGCGCATCGCCGCTGCGATTTCGTCGATGCGAGCGCCCGCCAAGCCGTTCTCCGAAAATTCGTGCGTGGCCACCTCCAGGATGTTGGCCATCGTGCGCTCGGGGTCGTTGGTGCGCAGGGCCAAACGGGCACCGCGTTGAGGCGCCTTCACCCGATCGTCGGTTGCTGCCACGACTGCTGGCGCATTTGCTGTGTGCCTTGCCGAAGACATCACCACCTTCTTGAAGGCAGTGGTTTTCACCGCTCTCTTGGCCGACAACTTGGTGTTTTGTACCGTTTCGTTCATTCGACAAATGTACAGCGCATGGCCCCATCCCATGCCCCAGCGGCACACCCGATGCGCGGGTCGGAGCCTGGCTAGCGCACCGTGATTGGAACCGTCACAGGCCCATCGTTGACCAACGCCACCTGCATGTCGGCACCAAAAACACCGCACTGCACCACAGGGTGCTTGGCACGGGCGCTGTTCACCACCGCGTTAAACAACGCCAGGCCCACGGCCGGCGGCGCGGCCCCCAAAAAGCTGGGGCGATTGCCGCGTGACGTGTCGGCCGCCAAAGTAAATTGACTGACAAGCAGCAAGCCTCCGCCCACGTCCACCACGCTCTCGTTCATCTTGCCGTCGGCATCGGCAAAGATCCGCAGCTTGAGCACCTTGTTGACAAAGGCATCGGCGGTGGCTTCGGTGTCGGACGGTTCGGCGCACACCAGCACCAGCAAACCTTGCGCGATGCGCCCATGCACGTGACCATCGATCGCTACCGACGCCTCGCTGACGCGTTGGATGACACCGATCATGTCAACGTCGGTTTCAAATCAAATCCTTCTCGTCGCCAAAGTGCGCCTCGACGTCCGAGGGCAACAATTGAATGGTGGCGCGCAGCCCCGGCACGGCACTCATTAACGCCTGCTCGACAGACGTGCGCACGGCCGCGGCGCGCTGCAAGGTCCAAGACGGTGGCATGTGCATGTGCAAGTCGACAAACCGCCGCTGCCCCGCGCGGCGCGTTGACACGTGGTCAAACCGAATCGTGGTGGGGTGGGCAAAGTCGTCCAGCACCGCCATGATTTTTTCGGTGACATCGGGCTCCAGCGCGATGTCCATCAGGCCGTCTGACGAGCGACGCACCAAAGAATAACCTTCGCGCGCCACGTTGAGCGCCACCGCAATGGCCAGCACCGGGTCCAGCCACCACCAGCCGGTGGCTTGGGCCGCCAACAGGCCCACCACCACGCCCATCGACGTCCAGACGTCGGTGATGAGGTGTCGTGCATCCCCCTCAAGCGCCATCGAACGATGAAACTTGGCCTTGCGCAGCATGGCCCACGCCAGCACGCCGTTGAGCACCGAACTCACCACGCTAAGTGCCAGCCCCAAGCCCAATTGCGACACTGGTTTGGGATCAAGCAGGCGCTGGGAGGCGGCCCAGATGATGGCCAACGCGGCGATGAAGATCAGGATGCCCTCGAAGCCACTCGAAAAGTACTCGGCCTTGTGGTGGCCGTAGGGGTGGTCATCGTCGGCAGGCCGAGCGGCCACCATCACCATCCACAGCGCAAACATGGCCCCGGCCAAGTTCACCAGCGATTCCATGGCGTCCGACAGCAGGCTCACCGAATCAGTCAACCACCACGCCGCTGTTTTGAGCGCGATGGTGGCCAGCGCCACGGCGATGGACAGTTTGAGGTATGAGCTGACCTGCATTGCCGTGGCTGCTCAGCGTGCCTGTGTTCGCGTCACCGCAGCGTCACGCGCGCAAACTTGCGCTTGCCCACTTGCACCACGTAAGTACCAGCCGCCAGTTTCAGCGCCTTGTCACTGACCGTGCCACCGTCGATGCGCACGCCCCCTTGCTCCACCAAGCGCAGCGCTTCGCTGGTGCTGGGCGCCAAGTGCGCCGCCTTCAGCAACGCCCCAATGCCCAGCGGTGCCCCCTGCACATCCACCGCATCGATCACGTCAGGCACCCCACCCTTGCTGCGGTTCACAAAGTCTTGTGCCGCGAGATCTGCCACAGCAGCACTGTGAAATCGCGCCGTCACCTCCCGTGCGAGCTGGTCTTTGGCGTCTCGTGGGTTGGCCCCTGCGGCAATGCCCGCTTGCAAAGCCTGCACTTGAACCGCAGATTGCTGCGACAACAAGGGGTACCAGCGCCACATCAAGTCATCGCTGATGCTCATCACCTTGGCGTACATCGTGTTGGCGTCTTCGGTGATGCCAATGGTGTTGTTCTTCGACTTGGACATCTTGTCCACGCCGTCCAGACCTTCCAGCAGCGGCATGGTCAAGATGCACTGAGGCTCTTGCCCCGCGTCGGCCTGCAGGTGGCGCCCCATCAACAGGTTGAACTTTTGGTCGGTGCCACCCAGCTCCAAGTCGCTCTTCAGCGCCACCGAGTCGTAGCCCTGCATCAAAGGGTACAAAAACTCATGCACGCTGATGGGGGTGTTGGCGGCAAAACGCTTGGCAAAGTCGTCGCGCTCCATCATGCGGGCCACCGTGTACTGCGCTGCGAGCTTGATCATGCCGCGTGCACCCAGGGGGTCGCTCCACTCGCTGTTGTAGCGAACCTCGGCGCGGTCAAGGTCAAGCACCCCACGCAGCTGCTCAAAGTACGTTTTGGCATTGGCCTCGATTTGCTCGCGCGTCAGCGGTGGGCGCGTGCTGTTGCGGCCAGACGGGTCGCCAATGGTGGTGGTGAAGTCACCGATCAGGGGGATGACGGTATGCCCCAGGTCTTGCAGCGCGCGCATTTTGCGAAACACCACCGTGTGCCCCAAATGCAAGTCAGGCGCGGTCGGGTCCATGCCGAACTTGATGCGAAGGGGCATGCCGGTGGCCTCGGACTTGGCCAACTTGGCCAACCACTCGCGCTCGGGCAAGAGCTCTTCTGCCCCGCGCAACGAGATGGCCATGGCCTCGCGCACACGATCGGTTACGGGGTAACGGCTACCGGCTGCGGTTGGCGCAACAGGGCTTGGGGTGGATGCGTTCACGTTTGCTGACATTTTTTAGTGGAAGCCCGGGCAACCCTGCACGCCCCGTCGGCCGCAGCGCTCGTTACAATTGCATCTCGCGGCCAGCAGTCAAACGGATAAGTCTGCGGACGATCGCTCGCTTGGGTGTGGTGAAACTGGTTGGCAAGCCGATGGGCTTGCACCAACCGGTAGTCGCCAACGCAATTTTAAGAGCCAACCTTGGGTTTCTCTCGCATTGAAATCAAGGGCGGTCGAATTTGAACGATCTTGCCGACAGGTTTTCCGATGATGCATGCCGCCAAAACTCGCGCCGATGACACGCCTGCAGGCCAACGCCTGCTGCACGCCGACGCCCTGATGCAACGCGCCACCGCTGTGCTGCGCCGCCCCCCCCGGAGCCTCGCCGGTGGCTTGGTGGTGGTGCTCACCACGTTTGCCGTCACCGCCTTCGGCATCGCCCCCATGGCACCCGACGCCGCCCAACTCCCGAAATCGGTGGTGGTTGAAAGTGTGCCGATGCCCGACCTGGTGGCGCAGCGCGATGCCTTGTCGCTGCACGAGGCGCCCTGGTACCGCCACACCGACACGCGATCGAGTGACTCGATGGCAGCCGTCTTCAAACGCTTGGGCATTGAAGACCCCGAGGCCTTGAACTTTGCGCGTCAAAACGTGCATGTTCGGCGCTTGCTTGAAGGGCGCGCAGGCAAACGCGTGCAAGCCCGCATCCATGCTGATGGGCGCTTGCAAGAACTGATCACCAGGCTGCCCGCCAAAGACAGCGAGCAGTTCTCCACCCACTTCACACGCGTCAAGGTCACGCCGTCGCCGCAGGGCTGGCAAAGCTTGGCCGAGGTGGTGCCACTGGCCGCCGCCATCGGTTTTGGCAGCGGCAGCATCCGTTCGTCATTGTTTGAAGCCACCGACGCTGCCGGCGTGCCCGACGCCATTGCCATCCAGGTGGCCGAGATTTTTTCGGCCGACATCGACTTTCACCGCGAGCTGCGCCGCGGCGACACGTTTCGAGTGGTCTATCAAACCCTGCTGGCCGACGGCGAGCCCGTTCCGTGGAACGACGGCAGTGGCCGGGTGCTGGCCACCGAGTTTGTGAACAAAGGGCAAAAGCATGCGGCAGCGTGGTTTCAAACCACCCGCGCCAGCGGTGCGTACTACGACTTCACCGGCCAAAGCCGCCGCCGCGCTTTCTTGTCCAGCCCACTGGAGTTTTCGCGCGTGACGTCGGGCTTTTCCATGCGCTTTCACCCCATCCTCAAATCGTGGCGCCAACACCTGGGCACTGACTACGCCGCGCCCACCGGCACCCCCGCGCGCACGGTGGGCGACGGCGTGGTTGAATTTGCCGGGCAAAAAGGCGGCTACGGCAAGGTGGTGATCGTCAAACACAACCAACAACGAACCACCCTCTACGCGCACCTGAGCCGCATCGACGTGAAGGTAGGCCAAGGGTTGCAGCAAGGTCAGCGCATCGGCGCCGTGGGTGCCACGGGTTGGGCCACAGGCCCGCACCTGCACTTCGAAGTTCGCGACAACGGCGCCCACAAAGACCCGCAGGTGGTGGCCCGAACATCGGAATCCATTCCGCTGCCCGCCCACGCCAAGGCCGAGTTTCAAGCGCAAGTAGCGGCCCTCACGCACCAGCTCCAGATGGCCCAGGCCACCCTGGGTGCGCTGGGCCGTGGTGACTGAGCCGCGAGCCAACCAACACCCACCCATGCAGCAGTTTGTGGGCTTGATGTCGGGCACCTCGCTTGACGGGGTGGACGGCGTGTTGGTGGCTTTTGATGATCAAACGCAAACGCCGGCAATCGCCATGCGCACCTTGGCGCACGTGCATCACCCTTTTGAGCCCCTGTTGCGCGCCGAGCTGCTGGCGCTGCAACAGCCCGGGCCCAATGAGATCCACCGTGCCGCCTTGGCTGCCAACGGTGTGGCGAAAGCCTATGCCAAGGTGGTTGCTGATCTGCTGGCACAAACTGCCACCACCCCCGCGGCCATCACCGCCGTGGGTGCCCACGGCCAAACGGTGCGCCACGCACCAAGTGAACACGACGGCACGGGGTACACCGTTCAATTGCTCAACGGCGCCTTACTGGCCGAGCTTTGTGGCATCGATGTAGTGTGCGACTTTCGAAGCCGTGACGTGGCCGCTGGCGGCCAGGGCGCGCCGCTGGTGCCGGCGTTTCACGCGGCTGCCTTTGGGCACAACACCAGCACACGCGCCGTGCTCAACCTGGGCGGCATGGCCAACATCAGCGTGTTGCACCCTGCGCGTGACGCGGCGCTCGGCGCCGGAGACGTGACGGGTTTTGACACGGGCCCCGGTGGCGCCCTGCTGGACAGCTGGTGCACCCGCCACCGCGGCCAACCGTTTGACGCGGGCGGCCAATGGGCCCAGTCGGGCCGCGTCAACCAGCCTTTGCTGCAGCGCTTGCTGGCCGAGCCATACTTTGCGCGTCTGCCCCCCAAAAGCACCGGCCGCGACACCTTTAACGCCGCTTGGCTTGATGCAGCGCTGGCAACCCTGTCACACCCCGTTGAAGCAGCCGACGTGCAAGCCACGCTGAGCGAACTGACGGCCACGTCGGTGGTGCAAGCGCTGCAGGCTCACGCGCAAGGCATGCAAGAACTTATCGTGTGTGGTGGCGGCGCTCGCAATACCGGCCTGTTGGCCCGCCTCAGCCGCTTGGCGCCAGGGCTGACCGTGCGCACCAGCGAGCATTACGGCATTGCTGTGGATCAAGTTGAAGCGGTTGCCTTTGCTTGGCTGGCCGCTAGGTTCACGCAACGCCTACCGGGTAATGTGGCGGGCGTCACTGGCGCCCTGGGGCCACGGGTGCTGGGGGTTTTGCATCCGGCTGCGGTTGGGTGTTGAGGCGTGGTGAGTTTGGGTTGTGTAGGGGGCGAGGTTGTCCAGAAAATGCTGCCAATGGAGGCCTGCCTTTCGCAATTGTTGGGTACCCATCGATAGAGTTGGCTGCGTGTAGACTTTTGGCGTTGAGATCTACATCACGTTAGCTTTCATCGAATCAACTTGACTATCGCCTCCAACAACTGCCCTTGAATTCGCGGAAGCGCCGACGCGACAGCCAGTATTGCTACGGAAAATAGAGCTGCGACTAGACACATAGCGAGTGCCAGCAGTCGCGAACTCTCGTGCTTGAAGTGCTTCAACAAGGAAGGCCGAGCGGCGAGAAGCGTGAGAACAGCAGCAGCTGCCTCAATTGCGTTTTTAAGCATGCTGTCCTCAAGAAGATCAATCATGCAAAAATTGTGGGTGCGAAACCCAAAAAGTCAAAAAGCGTTGCGCAGAGCCACGCGCGCAACGCTTTTTGACAATCGGTGAAAACATGCTAGTGCAACCCTTGTTCATGTGCGCAAATGAAAGCTAACAGGTTAATCAATCGGACAAACAACGGCGGGCCAAAGCTGTTCGTTGCGGACGCGACGCTACTGCCGTTGCTTGCCGCTTATCTCCGACGTTAGGATTCGCGTTCACTCCGCGCTGTCACGTCATCAATGCCCCAAAGCACCTTGTGCCGATTCGCGTTGCGAGCATCTTGAAGGCCTTGGAGAAGATCGTCTGCGACAAGCAGTGGCAGAACACGCGATGCATCTTGGCGATACGCTCGATAGACAATGCGGGATCCCCATCATCGTCGGAGAACGTCGCCCAGAAGATTGCGCCGTAATCTTCGGTGCCAGCCTTCCGGAAAATCGCCAAAACTTCTGGATCCAGCGCCCTCTGTACCAGGGCCGTGACCCCTTCCTCTGTAAGCATGTCTTGCTCCTAAAGTGACAATTCGAGAAACAACTATCACATGGAAAGTAAAGAAGTCAACGTCAAGCAAGGCGCGCGTTGCGTTCCGGCCGGCACAACGACTCCTATCAGTCAACCGGACACACAACCGCGTCGAGGCAGTGGGCTGCTGCGTCGGCTTTGCTGCGCTGTTGTGCGCCAGTCACTTCCAACGTAAGTCCGCATAGCCCATACGCACCGCCATGTCGACCATCGAACGCGCTATCCAACTTGCAGCTCGCGCGCATGCAGGTCAATTCGACAAGGCAGGAGAACCGTACATTCTTCATCCGCTCCGGGTCATGCTCAGGGTCGAAAGTTGCGAAGAGAGAATTGCCGCGGTGCTACACGATGTCGTCGAGGACACGGACACTACCCTTGATGACCTCGCACGCGAGGGGTTCAGCCAGCAGGTCATAGAAGCAGTCGAAGCACTGACAAAGCGGCCAGGAGAAGGAAGACTTCAAGCCGCTGCCCGCGCAGCAAGGAACAACATCGCTCAAGCCGTCAAACTTGCGGATAACTCAGAGAACATGGATCTCAGTCGCATCCCAGATCCAACCGAGAAGGATCGAGCGCGCCTCGAAGAGTACAAGGCCGTTCGTGCGTTACTCTTAGCCACAAATGCGGTCTAGCTCTACGCTCAACCGGAGCGGTAGCGGCAGGGCGTCAAGTTAGCTCCACGTTTTGTTTTATAGGAACCATCCGTGCACACCGAAACAGAATTCCTCTCCACCACGCCAGTGCTGGCATCGCTCAACATTGAGAGAACGGTCGATTTTTTCGAGTCCAAGCTCGGCTTCAGGCGGCTTCATGTCGAACAAGGTGTCTATGGCATCGTCAACCGAGGCCGAGTCTCCATTCACTTCTGGGCATGCAATGACAAGGCGATCGCGGAAGCAACCAGCTGCCGAGTTCAAGTGTCCGGTGTCCAAGCCCTGTACCAACGCTGCAGAGCAGAAGGCATCGTGCACCCCAATGCATCACTGGAGCGCAAACCCTGGGGAACACTAGAGTTCGGGGTTCTCGACTCAGACGGAAACCTCATCACGTTTCATGAGAACACCGATGCCTAACCTGTCCCTCAACGGTACTCGCTACGGCAGGCCACGTTGGCCCGAGCTGAGATGCGCGGTACATCTTCGCCATCTTGGGCTTGGCGCCACGCCGTTGTCGCCCACTTAGCACGAACCTTACGGCTTTGACGCGTCACACTTCCCACTTCCCACCCCACACGCAAAGGCCTGAATTCATGTCTCTCTACATCCCAATCATTGCGGCAGTCCTCACCATCGCCAGCGCGAGTGCCGCCGCACAGCCGACGGTACCGAGCGGCGAAGTCAAAGGAGACGCATGGGCTCACACCAAAGACTCGCTGACGGCAGCGGTGCAACAGGCCGACGTCTGCCTTCCTGCTGCAGCAACGGGTGATGCACCATTTTGTGGAAAGTTCAAGGACATCCCAAAGGTCACGGGAAAGCAAGTCCCTGTCCTCGTTTTCCTTCATGGGTCGTCCGGCCTTGGGCTTAAAGCCATCGGCGAATGGCAGCAATGGCTCGCTGGCCTTGGTTACGCCAGCATCGCACCGAACTCGTTCGCGCTGACGGGGCGTGTGACCTACAAGTCACCGATAGACAAGGAATCCTACGAAAGGATTCACGCACTCAGAGCGTCAGAGATTGCGCCAACACTCGCGGCACTGAAGAGCCAGACTTGGGTCGACGCCAAGAGCCTGATCCTCGCCGGCACCAGCGAGGGCTCGATCCCCGTCGCCCGTTACCCGACCACTGAATTCGTTGCACGCATCTTGTATGCATGGAGTTGCGAGACGAACTACTTCGTTGTGGAGCCGCGCAACAATTTTGAGCCCAACAAGCCCGTGCTCAATGTCATCAGCGCGTCCGACCCCTTCTTTTCCAAGTCCAACGCCTGGCTAGGCAATGCGGAGGCCCAAGGCCACTGCGGCGCGGCGCTCAAAGCGAGCAGTCGAGCGTCCGTCCTCCTAGTGCCGAACGCGCCGCACACACTTCTCAACCTTCCCGCCACGCGAAGTGCCACCGCAGGCTTCTTGTCCCTACTTGCTTCAAATCCCTAGCTCCTCCACTTTGGCCTTGCGACGCTGACAGCATCGATCGACCATGTTTTTCGGTTTCAGCGCGGGGGTGACAACGATCCGAAAACCTCGTAGCCGCATGCAGCCCGTGCCAGTCCGGTCGCAATCACTGGACGCTTGAGGAGATCGAAATTGAAGAGCCCATGACAGACCCCAAAACTCAACTATCCATTGGCGCACGTGTTGCCGTCGGCGCCCTTGCTTTGCTAGGCCAACTTGGGGGTTGGCTCATACTTCTCATGGGTGGCTTTCATCACCAACCGCACCGTCGCGCTGGCTACACGATTTTTGTAGACGGCCCAGCCGCGTTGCTGATGGCGGCAATCATGTTCGCCATGTCCACCATCGGGGTTCTTGCCCTTCTTCGGCAGTCTTCCATGTCTGCGTTGGCAAAAAAGGTCTGCCTTTGCGCCGTTGTGGCGCCGCCGCTGATCTACGCTTTCCTTGCGTGAAGGCCCGATCTCCTTCTCGGTTTGACGCTTTCTCTAATATGAACTTTCCATTCCCAGCCAAACGCTTTCGCTCTGCCGCTCTCGCCCAGCTATTGCTGATTTGCGTGACCAATGCGTTTGCCGCACCTCAAGTGCTTGATCTTGATTTCACCGACAGCGTCCGTCAGCGCACCATCCCGCTGCGCCTGCGTGTACCCGAGGGCAGCGGCAACGTGCCTTTGGTGATTTTTTCGCATGGTTTGGGCGGCTCGCGCGATGGTGGCAAAGTGTGGGCTGAGCATTGGGTCAGCCAAGGCTACTTCGTGGTTCATACCCAGCATGCAGGCAGCGACGTCAATTTGTTGAAGACCGGCTTCGGCACACCTCTGCAGCGCTTGAAGCGTGGGGCCAACGGCGCTCAGCTCATTGCTCGTGCACAAGACGTGCAGTTTGTGTTGGACGAAATCACGCGGCGACAAGCGCAACGCGATCCGCTTTACTTGCGCATTGATTTGAGTCGTGTCGCCGTGGCCGGCCAATTATTTGGGGCCATGACCACGCTTACGCTCACGACCAGCGTTATCCTAACACGACACAAACCTTGGGCGACCCACGCATCAAGCGTTCATGGCCTTCAGTCCGCAAGTTGTCAAACGCCAGCGCAGGCCTCAATCCGCAGCGGGTTCGATGCTTACAGCAACATCAAGAGGCCCATGTTCGTCATCACCGTCACATTCATGGTGACATGTTGGGCAATGGTGCCAGCCCCGACAAACGCGCTGCGGTGTTCGATTTGCTGCCCCACGGCGACAAGTACCGTGTGGTGTTTGACAACGGCGACCACATGGTGTTTAACGGGGGCTATACGCAAGAGAGTGGCCTGTTCATGCAATTCATCGGCAACGACAGCCCGCACACCGTTGCCGCCACGACGGCTCTCATCCACAAGCAATTGAGCTTGCTCACCAGCAAGTTTCTTGATGCCTACTTGAAGGACGATGCCGACGCCAAAGTTTGGCTCGTTCAAAGTGCCGCAGAAACCTTGGGCCGCGCAGGAGCATGGGTCACAAAATAAGTAGCGCTGTCGTGTGCAATCTCCTGTCCGAAAAATAGGGCCAGAAAAGACTTGCCAAAATGATCGTTCGCATTTTCAAGGGAAGCCACCCGACATGAATACGCGCAAGCAGATTGAAGACTACATAGCCGCTCAGCCCGAGAAGAAGCGCGGTGACATGCACGCAACTGCATCGCATCGTTCTGGCCCAATTTCCGAAGTGCAAGCTTTGGTTCCTCGATGGCAAGAACGATGAAGGCAAGGTGGTTTCCAACCCAAGCATTGGGTATGGACAGCGGACCATCAAGTACGCTGACGGCAGCAGCAAAGCGTTCTATCAAGTTGGCATGAGTGCCAACACGACTGGGCTTTCTATCTATGTTTTGGGTCTGACCGACAAAAACCACTTGGCACACGCCTACGGCAAGGCCCTTGGAAAGGCAACTGTCACTGGCTATTGCATCAAATTTAGAGGGCTCAAAGACATCAACGCGGATGTGCTTTGCGCCGCAATACGGTACGGTATCGAGCAAACGAGCAGCTGATGGAGCGCTTGCCACGCAGGAGACTTTGTATGAATCGAACAATTCAGCGCACATTGACTGCCGTCTGCGCAGTTTCGCTGAACCGCGAAGTACCGACATCAACGCCGTTGCCAGCATGCGGCGCCGCCCTTCGCTCCATTTGGCCATGCGTTCACCGCGCGCGAAAGAGCTAACTCCACCACCTTGCCAAACGCGACGCTTGTGCTTCGTGATTGACCTGATCAAGCAAACCACTCGATGCAAATCATTCAAGTCAAAGTCAAACCCAATGCGCGCGTGAGCGAGCTTGTGGCTCAAGAAGACGGCACATTTGCGGCGAGCATCAAGGCGCAGCCAGTGGATGGCAAGGCAAACGCGGAGCTTGTCGGTTTGGTGGCCAAGCACTTTAAAGTGGCCAAGTCGTCGGTCACCATCAAATCCGGCGCTGGCGGGCGCATGAAGCTGGTGACTTGGCGGGGCTAGGATGGCGACGCGGGGCAAGGCACGCTGTCCATTGCGTGCCTTGATGGTCGCAGCAACAAGTAAAGTAAGCCAAAATCTTTGAGCCATTTATTTGAAGGAGCACGCCATGAACTATGTCGATGGTTATGTCATTGCCGTACCCGAGGCCAACAAAGAGCGCTACCGTGCTTTGGCCGAAACGGCCGCCGCTGTCTTCAAGGACCACGGCGCGTTAAGTGTGGTGGAGTGTTGGGGGGACGATGTGCCCGAGGGCAAGCTCACCTCATTCACGATGGCGGTTCAGCGCAAGGACGACGAGTCGGTGGTGTTCTCCTGGATCACATGGCCGTCCAAGGACGTGCGTGACGCGGGCATGGCCGCCGCCATGCGCGACCCGCGCATGGACCACGACCCGAGCCAAATGCCGTTTGACGGCAAGCGCATGATTTTTGGGGGCTTCAAGGTGCTGGTTCAGGTCTAACGGCGCCTTGTCCTTCATCGCCTAGCTGCGACCCATTCAAACCCACTGACGCCTGGCTCGTCCTGTTTCGGCACAATCCTGTGCAGGAGCACGCGCCATGAAAACACTCTCTCGAATCATCCCCACCGGTGCCACCCATTGGGTGGGTGACGGCTTTCCGGTTTACACGGCGTTCAACTACCAAAACGCTGGCCGGGAGTTGTCGCCCTTCTTGATGCTCGACCACGGCGGCCCCACAGCCTTTGACGCCACCACCCAGCGCCGCGGCGTGGGTGAACACCCGCACCGCGGTTTTGAAACGGTCACCATCGTTTACGCCGGTGAGGTTGAACACCGCGACTCGAGCGGCGGTGGCGGCATGATTGGCCCCGGCGACGTTCAGTGGATGACGGCGGGCAGTGGCATCGTGCATGAAGAGTTCCACGGCGCGGACTACGCCCGGCGCGGTGGGCCGTTTGAGATGGTGCAGCTTTGGGTCAATCTGCCCGCCAAGCACAAGATGACAGCCCCGGGGTATCAAGCCATCCAGTCGGCCGCCATCGCCACGGTGGCGCTGCCCCAGCAAGCCGGGTCGGCCCGGCTGATTGCGGGCGACGGATTTGGTGCCCAAGGTGCGGCCACCACGTTCACGCCCATGCAGGTTTGGGATTTGCAGTTGCACGCTGGCACGCGCGTGGACGTGCCCGCTGCGGCGGGGCAAGGTGTCGGGTTGCTGATGATCCGTGGCACGGCCACGGTGCAGGGTCAAATCGTTCGCCAAGGTCAAACCGCTGTGTTATCCAACACCGGTGACGCCGTCACGCTGCACGCCCACGATGGCAACGCCACCTTGCTTTGGTTGTCGGGCCAACCCATCTTGGAGCCCATTGCAGGTTATGGCCCTTTTGTGATGAACACGCGTGAAGAGATCATGCAGGCGATGCAGGATTTTCAGGCGGGCCGCATGGGCACGCTGGCCGCGCAAGAGCGGGTCGCCCACTGAAGCGCAAACCGCTACCCAAGCCAAACAAAAAGGCGCCCGAGGGCGCCTTTTTTTAAGGTTTCAAAACCGCGTCAAGCCGAGAACGAAGACCCACAACCACAGGTGGTGGTTGCATTCGGGTTCTTGATCACAAACTGTGCACCCTGCAGATCGTCCTTGTAGTCGATCTCGGCGCCGGTGAGGTATTGCAGGCTCATGGCGTCGATCAACAACGTCACGCCGTTTTTGGTCATCTGGGTGTCGTCTTCGTTGACGATTTCGTCAAACGTGAAGCCGTATTGGAACCCTGAACAACCGCCCCCCTGCACAAACACGCGCAGCTTCAGGTCGGGGTTGCCTTCTTCATCGACCAGCTCTTTGACCTTGCCAGCGGCGCTGTCGGTGAACACCAGCGGCATGGGCATGGCGTCGGCGGCAGGCATGAAAGATTCGGTGACAGCATTCATGGTTGATCTCCTAAGTCCTGCGCCATGATACAGCGGGCGGGCAAAAACGGGTGGCGTCTAGGGTTTCCAGCAGTCTCAAGCCAGTCAGGCGTCACCACGGCCCGCATTGGAAGCCGCTAGCTTGAGGCCTGGGCGGTCGGCAGCATCAAGCGGCCGCAGCTCGCCTTCGATGGTGGCCCCTTGGTGCATTTCCAGCGCCTCGTAGCGAACGTCGCCAACGATTTTGGCTCGGGGTTGAAGCTCCAAGAGCTCGTCCGCCTGCACCGGGCCATGCACTTCGCCATTGATGATGACGTGGCCTGCTTTGACGCGTCCGCTGATGCGCGCCTTTTCGCTGATGACCACCAGGTTGCGGTCGCCTCCGACAGCGATCACGTCACCCCTCACCTCGCCGTCGATGCGGATGCCATCGGCAAAGCGAATTTCGCCGGTGATGACAGTGCCCTCGCCCACCAAGGTTCTGATGGGGGGTTGCTTGCGTTTGGCGGAGAAGATATTCATCGGTTGCTCCCATGAGGGGTTGCCGACCGTCGAATCAAAACCGCGCTTGCTGAGAGCTCTTGACCGTGCCAACGCCATCCAGGATTCGGGCCTGCACGGTTTTTACCACGGCGTTGGGTGGCACGTCGATCATGCCCTCGAAGCGCGCGGATTGCGTCACAGAAAGGGCCTTGCTACCGCCCACGGCCACTTGTGCCCAGGGCTTGCCGTCCAAAGTGCCCACGGCAGAGATGTCGTAGCGGCCTTTGAACTCTGTTTTGATCTTGCCACTTTGCATGGCCAGCATCAAGTACCTGATCTTGCCGGGCTCCACCACCTCCACCTGAAACCCGCGGATGGCAATGCCGTCGCCCGGTGCGGGCATCAGGCGCTCGTAAAAGCCCAGGTCGGACTTGTACTCAGCGTTGGTGGCCTCGGCCAATTTGAGCTGCTGGGTCAGGCGATCAAGGGTCGTTTTTTCGGTCTTGAGCAGGCTCTCAGCGGTGTCGGCAATGGACTGCGCCTTGTCGCGATCGGCCCGCAGTTGAAGCGTCTCAGCGCGCAGCTTTTCGAGCTCCCCTTTGGAGTGGCTGTCGAGCCCCGCAAGACCGCGTCCAAACTCGAAAGCCCAAAGCGCCAACGCCGCCGACAAGCCCAAAACAAAAGCGCCCAGCAGCCAACGGATCGGCCAGGGCGTATGTCGCCGCACGCTGACGCGTGGGGCGTAGACTGAAAATCGTCGGCGGAGAAGCTTCCAGCGCATGGCGGGGTTTTAAACCGCGAGACGAACGGTTGAGTTCGCCTCGCGTTGCGCCAAAAGCAAGCTGAAGGGTCAGCGCTTGCTGAACTGCTTGCGACGGCGAGCGCCGTGCAAACCGACCTTTTTACGCTCAACCTCACGCGCGTCGCGCGTGACAAAGCCCGCTTGGCTCAGCGGCGGCTTGAGCGTTGCGTCGTAATCGATCAAGGCGCGTGTGATGCCGTGACGCACCGCACCCGCTTGGCCCGACTCTCCACCGCCGTGCACGTTGACTTGAATGTCAAAGGCCGCGTCGTTGTTGGTTAGGAAGAGGGGTTGCTTGGCGATCATGATTGACGTCTGGCGACCGAAGTAATCTCCGATGGCCTTGCCGTTGATCTTGATCAGACCACTGCCTTTTTTCATGAAGACGCGTGCCACCGACGATTTGCGGCGGCCCGTGCCGTTGTTCCATTCACCGATCATCGTTGCTGCTCCTAGATCTCAAGGGTCTTGGGTTGCTGCGCGGTGTGCGGGTGCTCGGCACCGGCATAAACCTTCAGCTTCTTCACCATCGCGTAGCCCAATGGGCCCTTGGGCAGCATGCCCTTGACGGCTTTTTCAAGGGCGCGGCCGGGGTGCTTGGCCTGCATGTCCTTGAACTTCGTGGCAATGATGCCGCCGGGGTAGCCGGTGTGACGGTAGTAGATTTTGTCTTCGGCTTTGTTGCCGGTGACGCGCAGTTTTTCTGCGTTCACAATGACGATGAAATCACCGGTGTCGACGTGAGGCGTGTAAATGGCTTTGTGCTTGCCGCGCAAACGGAGTGCCACTTCGCTGGCAACACGTCCGAGCACCTTGTCGGTGGCGTCAATCACAAACCATTCATGCGTCACTTCGGCCGGTTTGGCGCTGAAGGTCTTCATGAGGTTAGCTTTTTCAAAGTTGTCCGGCATGACACTCGCGATTGACCTGCCTTCGGTGCTGCTTGTGAGCTGCAGCCTCTCGGGCGCGAATCAAACGGGTGTTTGTGCGCAGGGAACCCCTTGGCCCCATACCCCTCCCCTGCCGTATTTGGGGAAGCCCATGATTCTATCCCAGCGTGTGGCAAGCCGGCAGAACATTCGCAGGCAACGGTGGGAGGCCGCATGGACGCAAGAAGGATTACGCAAATACACGTACGATCCATTGAATTAAATGCTGCATGGCAGCATTTTTAGGGTTACAGCCCCACAAACAATCGCTAGTATCTGGTTAACCCTAGTCCAATGGTCTCACCACCGAGGCTTGCCATGATTGACACCCAACCGACCCTTGCCAGCACCCCGCAGGCCACGTCATTGCCGGCGATGGACCCGACCAGCCGCACCCCCGCGCCCGCCCCAATGGCAACGCACCGCGACGGTTTTCGCTGGGTGCCGATCCGATCACTGTCAGCGCGACACCGCCCTCGCATCCTCAAACACCTGCTCGAGTTGAACGAGGCTGACCGTTACCTTCGCTTCGGCAGTGTGGCCACCGACGCGCAGATCGCGCACTACGTTGACTTGATCGACTTTGACAGCGACGAAGTGTTTGGCATCTTCAACCGTCACTTGGCTTTGCTCGCCATGGCGCATTTGGCCCACGATCGCTCACCCGCGGGTGCAAAGGTCACAGTGGGGTCTATCCAATCGGCCGAGTTCGGTGTGTCCGTGGTGGGGCGTGCGCGTGGACGTGGCTATGGCTCGCGCTTGTTCGATCGTTCGGTGCTGCACGCGCGCAACCGGGGCGTGAAGCGATTGATCATCCATGCGTTGACAGAAAACAAGGCGATGCTTGGCATTGCCCGGCGCGCTGGCGCCAAGGTGGTGCGTGACGGCAGCGAGTCGCAAGCCGAGCTCGAGTTACCGCCCCAGGACATGGGCACCCACGTGGAGCAGTTTGTGGAGCAGGCCGTGGGCGAGATTGACTTTCGCCTGAAAGCTCAAGCCTTGGCAGTTGGTGACTTGCTGACCACGTTCTCCGGTATCGGCACCCTCGTCATGCCCGGCAAAGGCGCTGCGCAGCCCGAAACGCCTGAAGTCAACGACAACGTGCCCAAGCGATAGCACCCCTGTTGTTTGTCAGTGGTTGCATCACCCGATATGCAGGGGGTCGCCCCCGGGGTAAGGCGCCGACGCGCCCATGTAACGCAGGTACCATGAAGCGGTTCACCCAATGGCGGCGCCTTGACTGGCGCCAGCACCCCGCTCACCCATGGATCCCAGTTATTACCTGATCGTTGCGTTGCTGGTTGCTGCGGTGATGTTCGTCATCGCATTGGGTGCTTTGATCATTGGCCGTCGACAGCCCGAACCCAAACCATTGCCAGCCGAATGGGACGTTACAGCCCGCCCCGTCTTCAGCACCGACGAGCGTCGCGTGTACCGCCAGCTGCGTGAAGCCTTGCCACACCACATCGTGTTGTCCAAGTTGCCGCTGGTGCGCTTTTGCCAACCACTAGACCCCCAAGAGGTTCGCTACTGGTACGACTTGCTCGGCACCATCAACGTCACGTTTGCCATTTGCAGCCCCAACGGGCGCGTGTTGGCCGCCATCGACCTGGACACCGACCGCGGCAACTCGCGCCGCGTGCTGCAAATCAAGCAAAGTGTGCTGGGGGCTTGCCGGGTGCGCTACCTTCGCTGCCCCGTCGATCACATGCCGTCGGTGCCCGAGCTGCAATTGCTGATTCCCCACAGCACAGCCGCGTCGCGTGGGCCCCAACCCGCCCCCAGTGTGGCCCAAACCCCGCGTGAGACGTCGGCAGACGCCAAAGCTACGCCCGACTCACGGCGCAAAGGGCGCGCCACGCTTTGGCAAGACTCCAGCTTCTTCCAAGACTCGTTTTTTGGTGCTGATGCCCGCGACGGGTCCACCAGTGGTTCAGGCGAATTCGATGGCCCCCAGGCTGGCCTGGATGTTGACCTGAGCGTTGGCGGCGAGACCACGCCATCGCGGTATGGCGACACGCGCAACAACACGCGACACTGAAGCCTGGTGCCACCAAGAGGTGCAGTGACAATGCGTCACCATGCCATCACCCCCCGCTTCTACATCAACCAGCCAAACACCCTACGCGACGCTTGACCCTGCGGCGGTGCTGACGGCGCTGGACGCCGTTGGCTTTCGCGGCGACGGCCGTATTTTGCAGCTCAACTCGTACGAGAACCGTGTGTTTCAAGTGCACCTTGAAGACGGTGGTGCCGTGGTGGCCAAGTTCTACCGGCCACGGTCGCTGGAGCGACTTGCAGATTCTGGAAGAACACACCTTTGCGGCGGCGCTGGCAGGCGTGGATGTGCCCGTGGTTGCACCCCTGACGCTGGCGCTTGGCGACGGCATCGTGGGCAACAGCGGTTCGACACCGCCGCGCTTGGTGGGCTCGCCGCCCACGTTGGCCCACGTCGACGCAAGCGGCGGATTGCACCGCATCAGCGTCACCCCACGCTGCGCGGGGCGCGGCCCCAACCTGGAAGATATGCAGGTTCTTGGTTGGTTAGGTCGCTACCTGGGGCGCTTGCACACCGAAGGGGCGCGTCAGCGCTTTGAACATCGTCGCACGTTGAATGTGCAAACCTTTGGCCGGGCACCAAGGGATCGCATTGCGACCCTCGAAACCGACGACGAAGGCGCTCGCGACGGGTGGCTGTTGGTGTGTGACCAAGCACTGGACTTGGTGGACCAAGCCTTTGAGCGCGCGGGTGCGGTGCAAACACTGCGCCTGCACGGCGACTTCCATCCAGGTAACGTGCTGTGGCGCGAAGAAGGACCCCACATTGTCGACCTGGACGACGCCTGCAACGGCCCAGCAATTCAAGACCTGTGGATGCTGTTGTCGGGCGAGCCCCTGGCACTGCGCACCGAACTGAACGCGCTGCTCGAGGGCTACACGCTGTTTCGCGACTTTGACCGCCGTGAACTGGCCCTGATTGAGCCACTGCGAACGCTGCGGATGATTCACCACAGTGCTTGGATCGCCGACCGCTGGAGCGACCCTGCGTTTCCGGCCGCCTTCCCCTGGTTTGGGACGCCTGGCTACTGGGCGCAGCAGGCCACCCAGCTGCGCGAGCAAATGGCGCTGATGTCCCAAGCCGACTAGGGCTTGAGACACCAGCGCGCTGAAGTAAAGAACTAGGCCGCCAGCATCGCCGTTACGCGCCGCACGTAGGCGGCAGGGTCTTCCAGTTGACCGCCTTCGGCCAGCAAAGCTTGGTCAAAGAGAATGTGGGCCAAGTCGTCAAAGCGGGCGTCGGTTTCAAGCTTCTTGACCAAGGCGTGGTCGGGGTTGATTTCAAGCGTAGGCTTGCTGCGCGGTGCCACTTGCCCGGCTTGCTTGAGGATGCGCGTCAAGTGCTGACTCATGTCGCCGTCTTCCACCACCAGGCAAGCGGGCGAATCCACCAAGCGTGTGGTCACACGCACGTTGTTGACGCGGTCACCCAGGCTGGCCTTGAGCTTCTCCAACAGCGGCTTGAGGGCCTCGGACTGGGCCTGCACTTTGGCTTTGTCGTCGGCGTCTTCCAGGCTGCCCAGGTCCACAGCACCCTTCACCACACTTTGCAGCGACTTACCCTCGTACTCGTACAGGTGCGACAGCATCCATTCGTCCACGCGGTCAACCAGCAACAGCACCTCGATGCCCTTCTTGCGAAAGATCTCAAGCTGGGGGCTGCTCTTGGCGGCCGCCAGCGTGTCACCCGTGATGACGTAGATCGCTTCTTGGCCCTCTTTCATGCGCGTCAGGTAGTCGGCAAATGACACGCCTTCGTCGGCGTGAGTGGACGCAAAGCGAAACAGCTTGGCCAGGCGTTCTTGGTTTTGGTGATCTTCGCCAATGCCCTCTTTGATGACGGCGCCAAACTCTTTCCAAAACGCGGCGTACTTCTCTTTTTGATTCTCGGCCACGTCTTCCAGCATCGAAAGCACGCGCTTGGTGGAGCCCTCGCGGATGCCTTTGACATCGCGGCTTTCTTGCAGCAGCTCGCGCGAGACGTTGAGCGGCAAGTCGGCCGAGTCAATCACGCCTTTGACAAAGCGCAAGTAGCTTGGCATCAAGGCTTGTGCGTCATCCATGATGAAGACGCGTTTGACGTAGAGCTTGACGCCGCCTTTGCGGTCGCGGTTCCACAAGTCAAAAGGCGCTTTAGCTGGCACGTACAGCAGTTGCGTGTATTCGCTGCGGCCTTCGACGCGGTTGTGCGTGTAGGCCAGGGGCGCTTCGCTGTCGTAGCTGATTTGTTTGTAGAAGGCTTGGTACTCGGCGTCGGTGATGTCGCTCTTGGCGCGTGTCCACAATGCTGCGGCTTTGTTGACGGGCTCCCAAACGGGGGGTTGGTTGTCGTCCACCTTGGGGGCCGCGTCGGTCGCCGCGTCGTCGTCGCCCAACGGGGCATGCACTTCCTTTTGCATCTCGACGGGGAGCGAGATGTGATCGGAGTACTTGGAAATGATCGAGCGCAGCTTCCAGGCGCGCAAAAACTCTTCTTCGCCTTCGCGCAAATGCAGCGTCACGTCGGTGCCACGGGTGGGCTTGGTGATGGTTTCCAGGTCAAAGGCGCCTGTGCCTTCGCTGGTCCACCGCACGGCAGCGTCGGCATCAGCACCAGCGCGGCGCGTGTCCACCGTCACCCGGTCAGCCACGATAAAGGCCGAGTAAAAGCCCACCCCAAACTGACCAATCAAGTTGGCGTCCTTGCGTGCTTCGCCTTCCAGCTTGGACACAAACTCTCGCGTGCCGCTTTTGGCAATCGTGCCCAGGTTGGCCACGGCTTCATCGGCGCTCATGCCCATGCCGTTGTCGCTGATGGTGAGCGTCTTGGCTGGCTTCGTCCATGCTGATGCGGATGCGCAAGTCGGGCTCGGTCTCCCACAGCGCGGCGTTGTGCAGCGCTTCGTAGCGCTGCTTGTCGCAGGCGTCCGAGGCGTTGGAAATCAGTTCACGGATAAAAATCTCTTTGTTCGAGTACAGCGAGTGCGTGACCAGGTGCAGCAGCTGGCGCACCTCGGCTTGAAACTCATGGGTTTTTTTGGCGGGCGGGGTGGTGGTGGTGTTGGGGGTGCTCATGGGCAAATTCTATGCAAGGTTGCAATTGGCTTGGTGCAGCCCCACGCAGCGGTTGGCTCAAGTGCTTGGGGCGGGTCTCACTCCGATCCACTGATCAACCTGCATGGAACCGTCACTCCGATCGATCCGCCAGACGGCTCCTCTCGATCACCGCGACCCCAAGCCCATCGGGTTGTTGGCAGCGCGCGACACCCGCACGGTGACGTTGACGCAAGCGGGTGAGCAGATGCGTCAAGCGTTGATGCCTACACTTGAACGCATCGATCGCACCGTGGCCAAGGTGAGAAATGATCAGGCTCGGCGGCACGTGAGCGTTACCACCAGGTGAACTGGTGGAAGTGTTTGGCACCAAGGCGCGTCTGAAGGTCAAGGCTGCTTACTGGCTCATCCCCATGCCCAGCGCCGTGTTGCGGCCCGAGTTGCAAGCTTTTCTGGCGTGGCTGCGCGAACAAGCAGCGCAAACGCGCGAGGCGGATGGGCGCGGCCCATCGCAAAAAGGTGCCCGAGCACCCAAGCCACGGGTGATGCGTTCGCGGCGCTCCATTGATGCGTAAACGGCATGGCGAGAGGCTGTGGCACCCACGCCAGTTTCGCTAACATTCAGGGCGTACCGCGCCGCTGCAACTGCAACAGCGGCGCCGCGAACACAACGACAAAGACAACGGCGACCTCAACCCACCCCACACCCCATGAAGCTCTACATCGGCAACAAAAACTATTCATCCTGGTCGATGCGCCCGTGGGTGCTGCTGCGTGAGTTCAACATCCCTTTTGACGAAGTGATGCTGCACTTTGACAGCCTGGAGCCTGGCTCGGCCTTCAAGCGCAGCGCTGCTCAAGTCACGCCAAGCGGGCGTGTCCCCACCCTGGTGCTCGACGACGGCACCTCGGTCTGGGACACCATCGCCATCGCCGAGACGCTGGCCGAGATCCACGCCAACAAGCCACTGTGGCCGCAACACCCTGCGTCGCGCGCCCGCGCGCGCAGCATCGTGGCCGAGATGCACAGCGGCTTTGGTGCTTTGCGAAACGCGTTTCCCATGAACATTGAAGCCTCGCTGCCCGAGGTCGGCGCCGAGCACCTGTCAGGCAACGCGCAGGCACATGCCGATTTGGCGCGCATCAACGCCATGTGGCAAGACGCGCTGCAAACCAGCGGTGGGCCTTTTCTCTTTGGCAACTACTCCATCGCCGACGCCTTCTACGCCCCGGTGGTGAGCCGCGCGCGTACCTACGCCTTGCCACTGTCGGCCACGAGTCGCAGCTACGCCGACCGGGTTTGGTCCACCCAGGGCGTGGCTGCCTGGGTGAAGGATGCGCTCGCCGAAAAGACGTTTGTCGACTTTGACGAGCCATACCGCAAACCACCAAAGACACCAAAGAGCGCCCATTGACGTCAAAGCGTTATAACGCTAGAATGGTATAGCATCATCACTCAAAGGTACCCATGGCCACCGCCGAAGTCGTTCGCTCGACGGTTTACCTCGAACCCGACCTCCACCAGGCACTGCGCCTCAAATCGGTTCACAGCCAACGCAGCATGTCCGACATCGTGAATGAGGCGCTGCGCCAAGCGCTGCGCGAGGACCAAGAAGATCTGGCCGTCGTGCGCGGCCGAGCCAAAGAACATGCACTGAGCTACGAAGACTTTCTCGCCAAACTCAAGGCTGATGGGACGTTATGAGCTGCGTGTCAGGCCTTCGGTTGCGAAGGACTTGCGCGACATACCCAAAGCCGACGTTAAGCGCATCCTTGCGCGAATGAAAAGCCTGTGCGACGAACCGCGCGGCCCAGGCTGCGAAAAGCTCAGCGGCGCTGAGCTATACCGCGTGCGTCAGGGCGTGTACCGCATCGTGTATGAGATTCACACGCAGTGGGTCGTCGTCGAAGTGATTCGGGTTGGCCACCGAGGCGAGGTGTACCGCACCAAGTAGTGCGACAACTGGGCCACGGGTGAGTCTGCAAACTTTGCACGTCCCCAAAAAAGTGGGGCCCCAAAGCTGTCGTAGCCTCAAGCCTGCGCCTTCAAAAACACGTCGGGGTCGGGCGCAAAGTTGGCGTAAAGCGGCACCAATGCCCCGCCCACTGCGCGGGCGTCGGAGCCGATGACGCCGGCCACCACCTGCGGCTGGCGCACGCCTTCCCAGTCGTAGGCAGCCAGGGCCGATTGCAAGGACGCCATCACATGCGCCAGCAAGTCGCGGTCAAAGGAGCCGTCAACAATGACGCCCTCCATGTCCACCAAACATGCTGCAGCGTGCACGGCGTAGGCCAAGGCGTTGACGGCTTCGTCCACCCAGGCCAATGTGTGAACGCGCCACGGGTCCTGGAGCGCCCGCTCGTCAAAAACGGCTGCAGCGTCGAGGCCAGCGCCTTGAAAGGCGCGCTCGAGGGTCAGCAGCGACGCCACGCTTAACAACTGCGCGGGCGCTGTGGTGGCACCCGACAAAACCGACAAGCCCAGCGGCATCGAACCAATGGCGCCGGCGTTGCCTGAAACACCTGCATGCAATTGGCTGTCGATCACCAAGCCACCGCCCACCAAGGTGTCGACAAACAGGTACAAAAAGCTCTTGATGCTGCGCCCCCGGCCGGCCACGAGTTCGGCCACGCAGGCTGCCGCCGTGTCTTTCACCAGCGTCACAGGCATTTCTGCCACCTGCGACACACGCGCGGCCAAGTCGAACGAGTGCCACTGACGCGCCACGACGTCAGGCAACCCCAACAACTGCTGCCACCCCCCCATGGACAGTGGTGCGGCAATGCCAACGCCTTGGATGCGATCGCGGTGCTTGCTGCTCACACGCTTGCGCATGTCCTTCAACCGCAGCTCAATTTCGGCCAACAGCGCTTGGGGGTCGGCGTGTTCATACGACATCGATGATCGGTGGTTAACTTGCCCGATGAAGTCAACAAGCAGCACGTCCAGGCTGCGCCGCCCGATCTTGACGCCGATGGCAAAGGCGCCCTGGGGGTTGAGCGACAACGGCACCGACGGCTGGCCCACACGCCCTCGTTGGGGTTCGCCCTTGCACAACAGCTCTTCGTCCAGCAAGCGTTTGGTGATCAACGAAACCGTTTGGGCCGTCAGGTTGGTGATGCGCGCGATCTGAGCACCGGGCAGCGGGCCATGCAAACGCACGGCTTGCAGCACCACGCGCTCGTTGTACTGCCGCAGTCCACTTTGGTTAGAGCCCCTGGGTTGCAGCCTGGGAAGAACGGGCTGTGCGTCCCACGGCCCGCTCACGCCAAACACGCGCTTGGAATCTTCTCGGGTGGCATGGCGCCCGTCATCACCGCCACCGTGTCGCTCATGCTGATGACTTTGGGGTTGAGCACGGCCACCCGCTTGCCCAGACGCGCCACGTGGATGCGATCGGCCACCTCAAAGACGTGCGGCATGTTGTGCGAGATAAGCACCACCGGCAAGCCCTGGTCGCGCACGCGTCGAATCAGGTCCAACACCATGTTGCCCTCTTTGACGCCCAAGGCCGCAGTGGGCTCGTCCATGATGACCACGTGCTGCGCAAAGGCCGCCGCACGCGCCACCGCCACGCATTGCCGCTGGCCCCCGGAGAGGGTCTCAACGGGCTGCGTCATCGAGCGAATGCCCACCTTCAGGTCTTGCATGCGCGCCATGCTTTGCGCCAGCATGGTTTTTTTGTCGAGCATGCGCAGCACGCTGCCCAAGAACCCGGCCCGGCGCAGCTCGCGCCCCAAAAACAAGTTCTCGGCAATTGACATGGCTGGGGCCACGGCCAAGTCTTGGTAAACCGTTTCGATGCCCGCTCGCCGCGCGTCGATGGGGGTTTTGAAGTGCACCGTTTTGCCGTCCAGAAGGATCTCGCCTTCGTCAGGCACCGTCGCGCCCGACAGGCACTTGATCAACGATGACTTGCCAGCACCGTTGTCACCGATCACGGCCAGCACCTCGCCCGCACGCAACTCAAAGTCACTGCCGTCCAGCGCCGTGACTTGGCCATAGCGCTTGGTCAGGCCGGTGGCCTGCATCACCAGCACGGGCGCGTTGGCGGTTGCAGCGTGCGTGCTCATCGTGTGCCCTTGCGCGACAGCTGATCGGTGGCCACCGCCAAGATCACCAAAACCCCTGTCACCAACACTTGGTAGATGGACGACACACCCATCAACGTCAGGCCGTTTCGAAACACGCCAACGACCAAGGCACCCACCAAGGTGCCGACAATCCAGCCGCGGCCACCGAACAAGCTCGTCCCACCCAGCACCACGGCGGTGATGGCGTCCAAATTCTCGGTTTGCCCGGCGTTGGGGTCGCCCACGCCGGTGCGCGCCACGGAAAGCAGTGAGGCCAGGCCATAAAAGAACCCGGCTGCCACGTACACGCCCAACAACACCTTTTGCGTCGCGATGCCCACCAAGCGGGTGGCCTCGGCGTTGTTGCCCACCGCGTAAACATGCCGCCCCGCAGCGGTTTCTCGAAGCACAAACCACGCCATCAAGTACATGGCCATCATCACCACCGTACCGTAGGCCACCTCGGTGCCACCGATCGAAAAGGTGTTGCCCAGTGCCGTCAGCATGGGAGGTAGGTCAGTCACGGTCTGGGAGCTGGAATACAGCTGCGTGATGGCAAACGCAATGTTCATCGTGCCCAGCGTGACGATGAACGACGGCAGTTTGACCTTGGTGACCAACAAGCCGTTGATCAACCCAAAAAGCATGGTTACCGCCACACCCGCCATCACGGCAAGCACCGGGTGCCAGCCCAAATCGACGGCCACTTTGGTCATCACGATGCCGCCCAGCGCCATCACCATGCCGCAGGACAGGTCGATGCCTGCCGTCAAGATCACCAGCGTTTGCCCGATGGCAATGGTGCCCACCACCATCACCTGCTGAAGAATCAGCGAGAAGTTGGTGCCCGTCAGGAAGTTTTCTGACTGCGTGGCAAAGAAGGCGCACGCCGCCAGCAAAGCGACCAAGGGCCCCAACGTCGCGGCGTTGAGGCCCGAGGGCAGCTTGGGCGCGGCAGGCGCGTTCATGGTGCGCCCCTCGTCCTCAGCTTAGGTCTTCTTGCCCCAGCACAGTGCCGTGCCCAGCTTGACATCTTTGCTGTCCACGCCTTTAAGTGCTTTTCCAGCAATCAGCAGCACGCCCGTGTCGGTGTAGCCACTGGGCTTTTTGCCCGTCTTGGCGTACTCAACACCGGCTGCCACACCCATCGACGCCATTGTCAGAGGGTATTGTTGGGCCGTCGCGGCGATGACACCGGCACCGACGTCTTTGATGCCTTGGCAACCGCCGTCAACCGACACGATGACCACGTCCTTCTTGCCAGCTTTTTTCAGCGCGTTGAAAGCGCCTGCGGCGGCGGGTTCGTTGATGGTGTAGACCAAGTTCACGTCGGGCGACTTTTGCAGGCAGTTTTCCATGGCGGTTTGGCCCTTGGCTTGGTCGCCAAAGCTGTCGGCCATGCACACCACGGCAGCGTCCTTGCCCAACTCGTTGCTCTTGGCATCAGGCGCTGGAAGGCCAAAGCCTTTCAAGAAGCCGTTGTGACGCTGAGCGCCCACGGGGTGGCCAGGGAACAAGTCGAGCGTCACGATCTTGGCTGGCTTGGCGCCCAGAGCCGCTTTGGCGTACTGGCCGATCAACACACCGGCTTTGTAGTTGTCGGTGGCAAAGAGCGCGTCGGTGGCGTCAGCGGGGTCGGCGGGGCTGTCCAGGGCAATGACCAGGACGCCTTTGTCACGCGCTTTTTTGATGCTGGGGACGATGGCTTTGGAATCGCTTGGGGTGATCAGGATGGTCTTGGCACCTGCAGCGATCATGTTCTCCATCGCCGTGACTTGGCCTGCGTTGTCACCGTCAGCTTTACCCGAGCCGGTCAACAGCTTGGCGCCTTTGGCCTTGGCTTCTTTCGCCGCGCCCTCTTTCATCTTCACGAAGAAAGGGTTCGTCTCGGTTTTGGTGATCAGGCCAATGACGGGCTGCTTTTGCGCCACGGCAACGCCGCAAACGCTCACCAAGGCGGCCGTCACGACGGCGGATTTGAGAAAACTGGTCTTCAACATGGAGCGTCTCCTGGGGCTTGGGGTGCAACGCATGCGCTGCGGACTGCCGGGCCCGCCTGGATGGCTGATGCGGCCCGGGAACGCCGGAATTCTCGGGCAGTCAACCGAATAAATCAATTGGATTGATTAATGGTTTTCCCGTGGGTTGACACCCCGGCGGTCGGCAGCCAAGGTTCGCCATGCGTTACACATCCATCCTCACGCGCAAACCAGAAACACGCCGTCACAATGTTCGCGCGAATGGGGGTGATGGAATTGCCACATCAACGACTAGAGTGATGAACATGGTTTTAATCACGCGTCAGAACAAGCGTCAAGGAAGCGCCCCATGATCGTTGTAAGTGGTGAAGCGCTGATGGATGTCTTTCCTGGCCAAGATAGCGCCACAGGCATGACCCTCGATGCGCGCATGGGTGGCTCTCCATTCAACGTGGCGGTGGGCTTGGCACGGATGGGCCAAGCCGTGTCGTTTTTTAGTGGCATCTCTGACGGCCCGATGGGCGCGCGCTTGGTGCGCGGGCTCCAGGACGAAGGGGTGAACACCGATGCCGTGGTGCGGCCGCATGCCCCCACCACCGTCAGCATGGTCGAGTTGGATGCCGAAGGCGTTCCAACCTATGCGTTTCACGGCGACAACGGCGCCGATCGCCAGTTAACCATCGACACACTGGGCAAGGTGCCCGTCGCCAAGGCCTACCAGTTTGGCTCGTATGCCATGGTGGTGGAACCCGTGGCCTCGACCCTGCGCGCCCTGGCAGCGCGTGAGCACGAACGCGCCCTGATCTCTTACGACCCCAACGTGCGGCTCACCGTTGAGCCCGACCTTGAGCGCTGGCGCCAGGCATTGATTGCCATGTTGCCCTTCACGCACATCCTCAAAATCAGCGCCGAAGACCTCGAGCTGATGGCGCCCGGTCTAGACCCCTACAAAGCCGCGCGCGAGTGGCTAGACGACGGGGTATCGCTGGTGGTTGTCACGCGTGGCCGCGATGGTGCACTGGCCTGGACGCCATCCCACCACGTGGTGTCGCATGCACGCCAAGCCACGGTGGTTGACACGGTCGGGGCTGGCGATTCGTTTCAGGCGGCCCTGCTGACAGCCCTGGCTGAGCGTGACGCCCTCGACATGCTAAGTGTGCGCAAACTTACAGCTTCTGCGTTGAGCGAAGTGATGTCGTTTGCGTCGTCGGCTGCTGCCATGACATGCTCACGCCGGGGCGCTGATTTGCCCAAGCGTGAAGAAATCCAACAGATGGGGCCTCGCGGCCTGGCCGCAGCCTAAGCAGGTCTCTCGCGCCACGGCCGCAGGGCCTGCCAAGGCATTTGCCGCCCAAACAACAGCACGCAAAGCATCGCCACAGCGCCTGTGGCGAGGCGTGCCTGCTGATTCAACGTCCTTGATGGGCGCGCTTGCCTGGGTTCTTTTTGCTGCGGGTATGCGTGCCACGGGCACGGCTGACTTGTTGGCCAGCACCTTGGCGCAGAGGCTGTGCGCCCTCCAGCGGCTTGGTGGCTTTGGCGTCGGCTTCGGTAACGATTTTGTTGCCCACGATGGGTCCTTTGAAAGAGGTCTAACCCAGCATTATCCAAGACGTTGGCGATCCGCCCGCTTTTTGTTGGTCAGCGCGGTGGCTTTTGCACCCGACTTGCGCGTTCGATCGCCCTCAACTGTTGCATGATCGCAGCATGAAAATTGGCATCGTTGGCGCTGGCGCGCGGGCTTTGCCCCAACACACCATGAAATACCAAGCCCTCGCCTTCGACACCGGTGGCACTGTGCTTGACTGGCACGGCTCGATCGTGGCTGAGGTGGTCGGCGTCGCCGACTGGGCCGATCGTGGCCTGGACGTGCATGCCTTCGTCAACGACTGGCGTCGGCGCACCATGAAAGGCATCGTCGGGCAAGTCAACCCCAGCTTCAACATGGACGACGTGCACTTGCGCGCGCTGGACGAAGCCATCACGCACTTTGCGCTGCCAACGCTCGGCAGCGCAAAGCGCACCGAGCTGTGGCGTGTGTGGCACCGGCTGCGGGCATGGCCCGACTTTGCCCCCGCTTTGGCCGCCTTGCACGCCCACGTGCCGGTGGTGTCGTTCACCATGCTGCCCACCGCGCTGGTGGTGGACGTGTCGCGACGCAACGGCATCGTGTGGGATGCCGTCATTTCTTGCGAGATGTTAGGGGTTTACAAACCCAACCCCCTGGCTTACACCAAGGCGGCGGCATTGCTTAACCTCGAGCCCGCACAAATTTTGATGGTGGCATGCCACAATTTTGACCTCAATGCGGCGCACGCTGCTGGGTTCAACACGGCCTTTGTTCGACGCCCTCAAGAGTGGGGGCCCGAGGGCCCGCCCGACCCCAACCCCAACATGGATTACCACCACGTGGTGGACGGGTTTGACGACTTGAAGCGCGAGCTGCTTTCAGTCGGTTGACGCGGGCCGCACGGCGGCGCGGGGTGAACGCGCCACGCCTTTCGTGGCCAAGCGAATGCTGGGCAAGATCAGCGCCGCCCCAAGCAAATGAAACCACTGCGGCACCTCGCCCAGCAGCCACCAAGCATTGACGGCGCCGTACACCGGCGCCAGGTAAAGCATCAAGCTGCTGCGCGTGGCACCCAGCTCACGCAGAATCAGTGCGTAGCCTTGATACGATAAAAAACCGGGCAACACCCCCGCCAACACAATCAGCGCCCCACCTTTCCACGACCACGGCAGTGCTGGTTGCAGGGCCGCCTCCAGCAGCGTGAAGGGCAACAGCACCAGCAACCCACCCGCCGTGATGCATGCCAAGCGTTGTCGTGGCCCCAACGCCGACGACCATCGCTGCAACAAGATGGAGTACGCGATCCACGACGCACAGGCCACCAGCAGCCACACGTCACCAGCGACGAACTTCGCCTGCATCAGACCCGCCAGGTTGCCTTTGGCAATCACCACCAGCACGCCCAACAACGCCATCCCCATGGCGCCCACTTGCAGCGAGGTGATTCGCTCGTTCAAGAGCCAACGGCTTGCCAACGCGATGCCCACAGGCCCCACGGCGTAAATCAATCCGATGTTGGTGGCAGTGGTGGTTTGCGCCCCGATGTACACAAAGGCCCCGCAGATCCACATGCCCAGCGCCCCCAGCACCAAGCACTGGCGCCATTCGATGCGCCACGCGCTGGCGATGCTGGCACGATCACGCCAAACAAAAGGCACCATCAGCAACAACGCAAAGGCCCACCGCCCCGAGGCCAACACGTGCGGTGCGATCACGCCTTCGGCGGCGCGCGCAATGATGTAGTTGGACGACCATAGGGCCGGGATGACCCACAACATGGCGAGCGCCCATTGGTGGCGGCGATGGTCGGCGGTTTGTGCGGGTTGCATGGCGGCTGTCGATAGGCAAACGGGCGATTGCCACTTGAACGCAGCAGCGGCATGGTACGGCTTGGCGCTGGGTGGGCGTTGTGGATGGGCGTTATTGGTGGGCAGCGCAAGGCTGCCCATGACGTTCGGGGCGACAATTCGCCCGTCCCATGCGTACCCCTCAACAAGCCAGTTTGTTTTCGATCGAAACGCCCCAAGGCGATGCACGCGGTCTTGCCGTGGCCGTGGTGGCACCCACTGCTGGGCCGCTGACCCGCCAACAGCGCGAATTCAACACCCTGAGCGCCAGTGTCGAACAGCTTCGCCAAAGGCTGGTGGACACCGAAGCCCTGCGCCAGGACTACCAATCGCATGTGGCCAAGATGTTCGAGCCCGCTTGGCGCAAGCTGTTGTCAGCGCGGCGCGATTGGGCAATCGCCGCCGACGCTGTGTTGCAGGGCCAATCCAGGTTGCCCAAGACGCAGCGCCTCAGCCGTCGGCGCCACGAGCATTTGGCGGCGTTTGTGGTGAGCATGGTTGACGATTTGCTGGACGAGATGGACGACAAGGATCTGGTCACCATTCACGACCGCTACAGCGAGTTGACAGTTGAGGAAATGCAAGCGTTGGACGTCGACTTCGCGCAGTCGCTGATGCAGGGTCTGGTGGGCGAAGAAGCCATGCAAGGCGACGCCATCCACGACGTGGAAAGTGCACTGCGGAAGATGCAGGCCCAGTTGGAGGCCCAAGCGCAAGCTGGCACGCAGCGGCGCCGCAGCCAAACCCACGGGCACGAGTCCAAGGCCGCCGCCAAACTGGCGCAAGCCAAAGCCCAAGCCAGCCAATCGATCCGCGACGTCTACCGCAAGTTGGCCAGCAGCCTGCACCCCGACCGGGAGCCCGACCCAGACGTGCGCACCCGTAAAACGCACTGGATGCAGCAAGTCAACAAAGCCTATGCAGACGGCGACCTGCAACAGTTGCTGTCGCTGCAGATGTCGTTGTTGCAAGCCGATCGAGCGTCGTTGACACAAGCCAGCGACGCCCACTTGAAGCTCTTTTGTCAGGTGCTGAAAGAGCAACAGCAATCGCTCAGAGCCCAGGTTGCGGCAGCCGAAGCCCCCATCCGCCACGCCATGCACTTGGGGCCCCGTGGGCCGATGCCAGAGCTTGGCACGTTGGTGGCGCATGTGTCGCAAGAAGCCAAGGAAGTGAAGCGAGGGGCTGCCGAACTGCTAAAAGACATCCCGGTGTTGCAAAACGTCAAGCTTTGCCCCGCCTTGATCGACACCTTGGTTTTGATCGACGATGAGCCCGACTGGGACGATATCGAGTCGATGTTGGCGGGCGAAGCCCAGCGCCCGCCAAAGCGGCCGAGGCGCCGAAACTAGGCCCCTTTCGAGGATCCAAACCACAAAAGACACCCTTGGGGACCACAAAGAGCGATCTTTCCCCACACCCAACCCAAAAAGCGTACAATCTCTGCCAATTGCCGTGTGTCTGCTCTCTGACGCGGTATTTGTTGCATGACAGGGTCCCAAGGTCTTACAAGGCTGCGGTGTGCCAAACCTCTTCCGACTGTTCTCACCGGTCCGCGGGTCGTCTGCCTCTCCAGCGGCGAGCGCCATTCAGGGTCCCTTTAAATTTTGGGGCCCAGCACCGGTACACGTTATCAAACGTCACCACAGTCCCTCCCCCGTTGTGGGCAGGCAATTTCTCTTCGATTCTTGCGCTTCGGGCTCAACGAGCAGCCTCGCGCCATTCATGACCATTCATCACGAAAAAACCATTTCAGTGGGCAAGTACCTTGTCTCACCGCTTACCCAATTAACCGACGCTGGCAACTACACCTCGTCCGTCTCGATTCGCAGCGGCGCCGGCCGCGCCACCCACGACCGCGTGTTTCGTTTTGTGGCACGCTTTGACACCCGCGAAGGCGCCCGTCGCTACGCGGTCCAACAAGGGATGCAATGGCTTCGCCGCACAGCGTCCCGCCCCCTGCATTGAACTGGAGACCCCACGCATGGCCAAAGAAGATCTGATCGAAACCCAAGGGTTGGTGGAAGAGGTTCTGCCGGATTCACGGTTTCGTGTGGTCTTGGAAAACGGGCACAGCCTGGTGGCTTACACCTCAGGCCGCATGCGCAAGCACCACATCCGCATCTTGGCCGGCGACAAGGTCGCGCTCGAGCTTTCACCTTATGACCTGTCCAAAGGACGCATCACGTTCCGGCACCTCGAGCCACGAACGGGCAGCGCACCTCGACCCAACACGCGCCCAACGCGATAAGCGTTGGGTATTCAACAACCTCAAACGAATCCTCACAAGCGCACGACTCAACTTTGAGTCAAGCGCATTTCTACTTGCTTGAAAGGCAATTTCTCATGTCACAAAGACTCTACGTTGGTAACCTGGCCTACTCGGTCACCGATCAAAGCTTGCAAGAAGCCTTCGGCGCTTTTGGCTCGGTCACTTCGGCCAAAGTCATGATGGACCGCGACAGCGGCCGCTCCAAAGGTTTCGGCTTCGTCGAAATGGGCTCAGCCGAAGCTGGCCAAGCGGCCATCAAAGGCATGAACGGCCAGTCGATTGACGGCCGCGCCTTGGTTGTCAACGAAGCCCGCCCACGCGAAGAGCGTTCGGGTGGCGGCGGTGGCTACGGCGGTGGCGGCGGTGGCCGCAGCGGTGGTGGCGGCGGCTACGGCGGCGGCGGCGGTGGCCGTGGCGGCTACTGATCTGGCTTTCTAGCCCGTCAGAAACCAAGGCTCCTTCGGGGGCCTTTTTTTTGACTTGGGCAAACACTCCGTTCTTGCACCACCCATCTGCGTCCAGAATCGAGACATGACTTGACCGTCCACCCCGCCCATCAGCCCCGCAACCCTTTGCACGGCGTGACACTGGAGCAGATTGTCACGGACCTTGAGGCGTACTTTGGTTGGCAGGGTTGGCCCTGCGCATTCCGCTTCGTTGTTTCAGCAGTGACCCCAGCGTGGCGTCGAGCTTGAAGTTCTTGCGCAAGACGCCATGGGCGCGCGAGAAGGTTGAAGGGCTTTACCTCTTCATGCTGCGCGACGTTCGGCGCCAAGTCAAAAGCGGCACGCGGCCCTAGTTGGGTGGCGTGGGGCACGTCACCCCACCAGCGTCAGCATGTGCCCCAGCCGGGGGTCGCCCTTGCCCCCCAGCACCGTGGCGTGGGCAGCCTGCACCGCAGGCGCCCCAACGTGTCGCTGGACAAGCAGCCAGGGCGAGGCTGGGTTGCTGGCCACGCTGCAAAACGCTTGCCACGCCGCCACCAGCCGCTGGTTGAACGCCGCAGCACCCCATTCGGTGCTGCGCTTTTTGGCTTGTGCTGGCGCGAAGAACAACACAGGCTTGGGGCCCGCCAAATCGCGGCTGCCCGCCAGTTGCTCAACGTGCGTGCCGCCGATGGAGCAGCTGTAGGCCAGACTGGCAAAGCGGCTGTGAATGGCACGGCGCAATGCGCCATTGCCTGCAAAGTCAACGTACACACAGGGCGTGCCTTCGGGCAGTTTGTCCAATTGCTCGTAGGTGAGGATGCGGCTGTAAACACCCAGGCTCTCACAAAAGGCAACGTTGCTGGGTGAGGTTAGGCCCACCACCTCGATCTCAGGCCGTTTGGCAAGGTGGGCTGCGGTGGCGTAGGCCGTTTTGCTGCTGGCCGACGACAAGAGCATCACCCCGCGCGTGTGGCCAGGTGCACCCAACGACGCACCAAAATATTGGTTGTCGGCCAAGAAATCATCGATCAACCAGGCTGTCAAAAACAGCGGGCGCAGCAAGGCCTGCTCGGCCTCGCTGCCTTGCGTGTACATCGGGTCAGCGTCGCAGCAAAGGTATTGGTTGTAGACACTGTGCAGGGCAGCGCGATGCGGCGCAGCGTCGGCAAAACCCCGGGGCGACACGTGCGCAGGTTGCAGCACGGCGTGCGTCGCCATGGGCCAGTAACCGTAAAGCCGCTGGCCCTGCGCCACGTCGGCGTGCCGCGATTGCACCACCACGCCAAAACCCCAAACCGGCACACAGCCCCAAGCTTTGTTGTCGTCGGCGCTGTCGCTTGGCTGCGCTGCAGCTGGAAAGAAGTCCCAGTAGTGCATGGCGTCACCAAAGGCGGCGTAGGTGATGTTGTTGGACGTGTAGGCAAAGTGCTCGACGCGCACGCGCACCTCGCCTTCACGCAAGGGCACGTCGGGCACGTCGACCAAGCGCGTGTTGGCCAGTTGGTTTTTACGAACTTGAAATTGGGTAGTGGTCATGGGCGCTCTTTGGGGTGGCCAACGTGAAGTGCCCAAGTATGCGACTGATCAAAGGGCAATCACGAAGGCATGCGAGTCAATGCAGGCCATGCAACGGTAGGTTCAACAGCAAGTTCTGCGGCTTTAGTTTCACCACCTTGTCGGTGGTCATCGACAGCGCCAAGTACACCGGCTTTCCCGCCACATCGGCCCGCATGTCGCTCGGGTCTTGAAACGTCAGGCGAAACAGGCTCAGCAGCCGCTGCATGCGGGGCGGGTCGACGGGTCGATCCAGGTACAAATCGTTGAGCAACGCCGATGACTCAGCGTCCAACCCAACGTGCCAGCGCCAGTTTGCATCGTCAATCTTTTGCTCGGGCTTGATGGACACTTTGACGCTCAAAAAGTGCAGCACCCAGGCTTCGAGCACACGTGCCAGCGCGTTCAGGCCCGACTGGGCTCGTGTCATTTTGAAGATAAGGCCGTGGCTTAGATCGGCCTTCACTTCATGCGTGAGATCAAGCAAAAAGTTGTGCCGCTGCATTTGTTGCCAGTAGCGTTGGGCGTTGTTGTCGCCGAGCACTTCGAGGTTGAGGGCTTTGAGCGGCATGGCACTTTGTGTGAGCATGCGGCCCAGGTCGCCCAGGCCACCCGTTTCTTTGAGCAGGTCGAGCACGGTCAGGTCGCCACTGAGTACTTGGCCGTCTTGAAGGTGGATGCGCTGCGGGCGAAACAGCAGCTCGGCCGCACGGGCCACGCGGGCGCCAGCGCCGTCGTGAACCAGGCCATCCAGCACGCGACTTAGGCATGCCTGCGTCACCAGGTCCATGAAGAGCGGGGGCATGTTGACGACGCCGGCGCGCAGGGTGGCTAGGTACCAGGCTTCGAGTGAACCAGCGGCCAGCAGGGCGTCGCGAAAGTGCAAGTAGTGTTGGTAGTTGTCGCGGGTGTCGGTGTCTTTGATGGCGTCGAGCTCGGCCGTTGCAACGACGCGGCTGGGGTCGTTCGTCAATGCGGCGTGCAGGGCTCTTTCGGCAGGGCACGATTCGTCCACCAGGGCGAGTTCGGGTCGATCCAAGTACAGCCGTAGGTAGTTGTCCGTGGGGGTAAGCCAACCGCGCTCGTTTACCTGCAAGGTGTTGCAGCCGCTGTTGGACCAGAAGTCTTCCAGTGGGGGGATGGTTGAGGGTTCAGGCAATGGGTTGTGCTTTGTTCGCGACGGTGGGTGTGATTGTGCTGCCCTTCCTCGGTGCTTTGCGTTGGGTCCTTTGCCCGATCATTGGCTCAAGTCGCTGGAGCCTCCTTCAATCGGTACCAAGCTGCATAGATGGCCGGCACGCTCAAGATGGTGAGCACGGTCGCCACGATGAGGCCCGCCATGATGGCCACGGCCATGGGGCCCCACAGCACACTACGGGTGAGCGGGATCATCGCCAGCACGGCGGCGGCAGCGGTTAGGGTGATGGGTCTGAAGCGGCGCACGGCGGCCTCGCGCGCGGCCACCCATGCTGGGGTGCCTGATGCCCGGTCTTGTTTGATTTGATCGATCAGGATGATGGTGTTTCGCATGATGATGCCCATGAGGGCAATCATGCCCAGCAGCGCGACAAAGCCAAACGGCATGCGTGCGCCCAGCAGCCCGATGGCGACGCCCACGATGCCAAACGGTGCTGTCAGCAACACCATGGCGGTGAGCGAAAAGCTTTGCAGCTGCAGCATGAGCAGCAAGAGCCACACAAACAGCATCAGCGGCGCACCGGCACCAATGGACGCTTGGGCTTTGCCATTTTCTTCGGCGGGGCCACCCACCTCGATGCGGTAGCCGGGGGGTAACTTATCGCGGATGCCTTGCAGTTGAGGGTCGATCTGCGCCGAGATGTCGGGCGCTTGCACGCCGTCCACCAAGTCAGCCCTGACGGACAGCGTGGGCACGCGAGAGTAGCGGCGGATGATGGGTTCTTCCATCACCTCGCGCACGGTGGCCACTTGCGCCAAGGGCACGTAGCGGCCGTTGCCCACGGGGATCTGCAGGTCGGCCACTTGCGCCTTGGCCACGCGCTCGTTGGGCGGTGCACGCATCACCAGTTCCACCAACTGGTCGCGCTCGCGAAACTGGCCCACCACCGCGCCCGACACCGCGCCGCCCAGCGTTCGCATCACGGTGGCGCTGGTCACACCCAAGGCGCGCGCTCGGTCTTGATCGATGCTCACCTCGATGGCGGGTGAACGGTCACCCCAATCGGTGTTGATCTCGCGGGTTTTGTCGTGCGCGCGGACCACCTTGGCCACGTCGTCGCCGATCACTTTGATTTGCGCCACATCAGGGCCACTGACGCGGAACACGATTGGGTAAGAGATGGGCGGCCCCAGGGGCGTGCGGATGGCGCGCGCGCGAACGCCCGGAAAGTTGTCGTTCAACTCGGCTTGGAGGCGCTGCACCAAGCGGTCTCTTGCTTGCACGTCGGCCGTGAGGATCAACGAGTGCGCAAAGTTGGGGCGAAACAGCTCTTGGTTGAGTGACAGGTAAAAGCGCGGCAGTGAATTGCCAACGCTGGTGACGTACGTTTTGACGTCGGCGTCTTTGGACAAGAACGTTTCGAGCTTGTCCACGGCAGCCTCGGTGGCCTTGAAGCTGGCGCCCTCAGGCAGCCAAAGCTCCACCATCACCTCAACGCGATCGCTGGTGGGGAAGAACTGCTTTTCGGTCAAACCCATGCCCACGCCGCCCAACACCAAACCCACCACCGTCACGGCGATGGTCTTCCAGCGATGCAAGATGCACCACTGCACCACCCGGCGCAGGCGGTTGTAGAACGGGGTGTCAAAGTGCTCGTGGTGCGACAGCTCGACAGGTGTGGCCGCTGGTTCACCTGCTTGTCCAACACTTGCATTGACCGCGTTAGAGACCACAGCAGTTGACGCGGGCTTGCGTGACCGCAGGATCCAAAAGCCAAACAGTGGCGTCACCAAGATGGCGGCAAACCAAGACAGCACCAGCGCAATTGACGTGACACTGAACATGTCAAAGGTGTATTCGCCTGTGGCCGACTTGGCCATGGCAATGGGCAAAAAGCCGGCGGCGGTCACCAACGTGCCGCTGAGCATGGGCCAAGCCGTGGAGGCATAGGCGAACGTGGCGGCGGCAAATTTGTCCATGCCTTCTTCAAGTTTGCGCACCATCATCTCGACCACGATCATGGCGTCGTCCACCAACAGCCCAAGCGCAATGATGAGCGCCCCGGTGGAGATACGGTGCAAATCAATCTTGAACCACGACATCACCAAAAATGTGGCCAGGAGCACAAAGGGGATGGTCAGGGCCACCACGGCGCCTGCGCGCCAGCCAAGCGACACAAAGCTCACCAACAACACGATGGCAATGGCTTCGAGCAGCGACTGCATGAAGGTGCCTACCGCCTGTTTGACGATGCGGGGTTGGTCACTCACCTGCTCAAACTCAACGCCCACTGGCAGGTCGGCTTTGATCTTGGCCATGGACGCGTCCAGGCTCTTGCCCAGCTGCAACACGTCGCCCTCACGCTTCATCGACACCGCCACCGCAATGGCGGGCTTGCCCTTGAAGCGGACTGTTTGAAACGGCGGGTCGGCCAGCCCACGATACACACTGGCGATGTCGCCCAGGCGGATGATGCGGCCCGAACCCGGCACGGCCAATTGCAGGGCCTTGACGTCACCCACCGTGTCAAAGTTGCCCGACACGCGCAGCGGGATGGCGTGGGTGTCCAAGTTGAAGGTGCCCGCAGGCACGATGGCGTTTTGGGCTTGCAGCTGGGCCGCTATCTGGCCGGCATCGAGCCCCAGGCTTGCGATTTTGCTGTTGCTGATTTCGATGTAGATCTTTTCGTCCTGCACCCCCACCAGCTCCACCTTGGAGATGTCCTTGATGCGCAGCAGTTCTTGCCGCACGGCTTCGAGCTTGTCGCGCAGCTCGCCCATGGTGAAGCCGTCGCCGGTGAACGCGTAGATGGAGCCAAACACGTCGCCAAACTCGTCGTTGTAAAACGGGCCGATGGCTTCTTGCGGCAGCGTGTGGCGAATGTCGCTGATCTTTTTGCGCACCTGGTACCAAAGCTGCGGCACCTCTTTGCGCGGCGCGCTGTCTTCCAGCTCCAGAATAATCAGCGACTCACCCGATTTGGAATAACTCTGCGTGCGTTTGAAGTAAGGTATTTCTTGCAGCTTTTTTTCGATGCGGTTGGTGATCTGGTCATCTACTTGGGCCGACGTGGCACCGGGCCACAGCGTGCGCACGGTGATGGCCCGAAACGTGAAGTCGGGGTCTTCACGCTGCCCAAGGTTGAAGTACGCCGCCAAGCCCGCCAGCGCCACCGCCAAGATGAAGAAAAGCGTCAACTGCTGGTGGCGGATGGCGGCGGCTGAGGCGTTGAAGCCCGTGCCGGGTTGCCGGGGCAAAGGGTTGTTGGGTTGGCTCATGGTTTGCTCGCGCCCGACGCTGCGGGTGCATTGGCTTTGACAGGCGCAATGCCATTGCCATCCAACAGCCTGACTTTTTGCCCCGGCTGCAGCAAATTGGCGCCCGCCGTCACCACGGTGTCACCCTCTTTGAGCCCTTCCACAATCACCACCCCGTCGTCACTGATGGCGCCAAGCTTGACCACCACGGGTTGCACCGTGAGTGCCGCGCGGTCAACCACCCACACACGCGCGGTGCTGTCGCGTGTGTAGAGCGAGCTGTTGGGCACCACGATGCCCTTGGCATCACCCAAGGCCACGCGCACGGTGCCACTCATGCCCCAGCGCAAGGCCTCGTCGGCTTCTTTGATGGTCATGCGGGCGGCGTAGGTCCGGCTGGCTGGGTCGGCCGTGGGCGCCAGTTCGCGCAGCGTGGCGGTGTACACCTTGCCGGGTACCGCGTCGGCGATCGCGATGATGGAGCTGGCCGTGCGCAGTGCAGCCACGTTGCGCTCGGGCACCGAGACCTGCAACTCCTTCTCACCCGTTTGTGAAACCCGCACCACCGTTTGACCGGCGCTCACCACGCTGCCCACCTCGGCGTCGATGCCGGTGACCACGCCCGCTTGGTCGGCGCGCAGGGTCTGAAACTTCAGGCCATTGCCCACCGCAAGGCTTTGCGACTGCGCCGCTTTGAGTCGGGACGCTGACGCTTGTGTCAGCGCCACTTGGCGGTCCAGCGCCACGCTGGAGACAAAACCTTTTTCGGACAGCTCTTGCACTCGTTTGAGTTCACTTTGCTGCAAGGCTGCGTCGGTACGCGCGGCGTCCACCTGCGCGTTTTGGGCGGCGATGGCAGGCATCACGTCGGCACTGTCCATCACGGCCAGCACCTGACCCGCTTTCACAGCTTGGCCCACGTCCACGAAGCGCTTGGCCACCTTGCCACCCACCCGAAAACCATAGCGCTGCTCAAAGCGCGGCTTCACTTCGGCGGGCAAGATGATGGCGCTGTCGAGCGCGTTGACCGAGACCCTCATGCTGCGCACGGGGCGTGGCGGCTCTTCTTTGGCGGCGACCGCTGGCGCAACTTTGGCGGCCGCAGTCGAAGCGGCCGGGGCGGCGGCGTCTTGTGGCGGCTTGGAGCAGGCCGCCAGCAACAAGGCGGAGGCACCTAACACCCACATCGCACGCAGAGAAGGTCGACGGCGCTGCACCTTGGATGCCGGCATGGGTTGGTGGTGATTCATCATGTTCTTTTGTTTGCGAGTTTTGATGGGCGGCGTCGGGCGGGTTTTGGCAAGCCCTTCTTTCGCCGCAAGTGCGTGGGGGGTGACGGTGGATGAGCAGCAGCGTGGCGCATTGCCGCGCTTCGCGTGGTTTGGTTGGGCTGCACGGCGGTTTCAATCGGCAACAGGCCCGATTCAACGGCCGCCTGCCAATACCGACGCAGTGCCGCCATCGACTCGTCACGGAAACTGCCCACCCCTGCCATGTCGCAGCGCGCTGGTGCCACAGGCGAATCTGGGATGGCTCCCAGCAATTGGTGAAGCCCCAGCACCAGCGCGTAGCCGTGGTGCAGCAACCGCAAGCCATCACCAAGCCGCAAGCTTGGCACGTGGCGCTCGAGGCCTGCGCCAGCCTGCCCCATCCACAGAGCCAGGTGGGTGTGAAAGGCTTCGTGAATGGCCATCTCCACGCGCTCGGCAGGCGCACTCATGCAGGCGTTGCACAGCGGCAAGAAACTCTTGTGGCTGATCATGTACTTGTCCACCAGCGCGGCCATGGCGTCAAACTCAAACGCCGTGGGTTGATTGAGCCTCTCGTTCAGGGCCGCAAAAAACTGCTGCGCATGGCGCTCGTGCAAGGCGAGGTAGATGGCCTCTTTGGATGTGAAGTAGAGGTACATCGTGCCTTTGGCAAGGCCCACCTCGTCGGCCACCTCGGCCACGTTGGGCAAGGCCTGGGCGCGGTCGTAGAGCCGCTCGGCTGCGTCCAAGATGGCGCGCCTGCGCGCATGCTTCTCGTCACCGTCGATGGCGCGTTGTCTGGGGTGATTGGCTGGTGTTGCATTCACCTCCGCACTCTAACTGACCGGCGGTCATTTAACAATGCACCCACAGTTTCTAAGCCCTTCATCGCCCCTGGAGTGAGCCACAGCGGCGCACCAAAGAAGGGCATGGCGAGCCGTGCCCAAGGTTGCAGGCGGGCACCCGTCATACTAGGTTCTGCAACTCGCAACCGGAGTCATCCCCATGAACCTCGAATCGTTTGATGCCATCGTGGTGGGAGCTGGCCAAGCGGGGCCCGCCATTGCGGCGCGGTGCAGCCAAGAAGGCCTGCGCGTGGCGATGATTGAGCGCGGCCCCATGGGTGGCACCTGCGTCAACGTGGGCTGCATCCCTACCAAGACACTGGTCGCCAGCGCGCGAGCGGTTCACATGGCGCGGCGTGGCGCTGAGTTTGGGTTTGACGCCGGGGCCATCAACGTTGACATGGCACGTGTCAAGGCCCGCAAAGACGGTGTCGTGCAGGGCTCGCGCGAGGGCGTGGAGGCCTGGATGCGGGACCTTAAAAACACCGAGGTGTTGGTGGGTGACGCCACATTTGTGGCGGCGGCCACGCTGGACGTGGGCGGTAGGCGGCTGACGGCGCCTCGCATTTTTCTCAACGTGGGCGCGCGCGCCTCGCAGCCCGACATGCCCGGCAGCACCACCGCGCCTGTGCTCGACAACGCATCCATCATGGCGATGGACACCGTGCCCGAACACTTGGTGATCGTGGGCGGCAGCTACATCGGTCTGGAGTTTGCACAAATGATGCGCCGCTTTGGCGCTGCCGTGACGGTGGTGGAGCGCTCGGCCCGCTTGTTGCCCCGTGAGGACGAAGACATTGCCCTGGCCATCCAAGCCATCCTCGAAGCCGAAGGGGTGAAGTTTGAACTGGGCGCCGATTGTTTGTCGCTGGCTGATGAGGCTGGGCCGGGCCCCAAACGCGTGGCGGTGGGTGTGGCTTGTGGCGCCGAGCAACGGCGCGTTGTGGGCAGCCATGTGCTGATGGCTGTGGGGCGAAAGCCCTACACCGAGCATTTGGGCTTGGCGTCGGCCGGCATCCAAACCGACGAGCGTGGCTACATCACCGTGGACGATCAATGCCGCACCACTGCCGCTGGCGTTTGGGCGGTGGGTGACTGCAACGGCAAAGGCGCCTTCACGCACACATCGTGGAACGACCACGAGGTGGTGGTGGCCAACCTGTTTGACAACGACCCACGCCGCATCAGTGACCGCATCCCCTGCTACGCCCTCTTCATCGACCCGCCGTTGGGCCGCATCGGCATCACCGAAGCCCAAGCCCGGGCCAGCGGCCGCAAGGTGCTGCAAGCCCGCATGCCGATGAAGCGCGTGGGCCGCGCCCGCGAGGCCAGCGAGACGCAAGGCATGATGAAAGTGCTGGTCGACGCCGACAGCAAACTGCTGCTGGGCGCAGCGATTTTGGGGCTGAACGGTGACGAGGTGGTGCATTCATTGCTGGACGTGATGGCCGCCAAGCAGCCTTACACGGTGATCTCGCGGGCGATGCACATTCACCCCACGGTGACGGAGTTGGTGCCGACGCTTTTGCAGCAGTTGAAGCCGCTGGCTTGATCCAACACGTCAACAGGAAGTTCACCGCAGCCACGCATCGCAACAGAAGGCGGGCGACAATGCCATGGTGTGAGTCAAGCCAAAAAACTTGGCGCCGTTTTTCCATGTGCCAAAGCGAGCGAAAGGCATTCGCAGCTGCGACACCGTTTTTAGGTGAGATGCCATGAGTCAGTCGGGTGGTTTGGCGCAGTTGGTGGCCTTGGTGGGTCAAGGAGCTATCGCATGGCGTCGCCTGCGCGGTGGCGTGGTGCCGCCGCAAGCGGTGGGCGCCTCACCCAACATCCCTGTGGGGCAACCCCAGGGCAACATCCCCACCCTCAAAATGCCGACCGCCAAGGGCTGGGTTGATGGGCACCTACCCACGGCTGCACCAGGGCTGCGTGTCAACGCCTTTGCCGCCAACCTGGCGCACCCGCGCTGGGTTCAGCTGCTGCCCAACGGTGACGTGACCGTGGCCGAATCATCGTCCGAGTCGGGCGTGGCCAAGACGGTGTTTGACCACGCCATGATCAGCACCATGAAGCGCGCGGGGGCGACAGGCGTCAGCCCCAACCGCATCACCCTGCTGCGCGATACCAACCACGATGGCGTGGCAGAGACCCGTGAGGTTTTCTTGCAGGGCTTGAGCCAGCCGTTTGGCATGGCGTTGGTGGGCGACACCTATTACGTGGGTAACACCGACGGTTTGGTGGCTTTTCCGTACACGACGGGCGATACCCGTATCAATGCGCCCGGCAAGAAGCTCGCCACGTTCAAGCCGGGTGGTCACTGGACGCGCAGCCTGTTGCCAAGCGTGGATGGCCGCAAGCTGTACGTCGGGGTGGGCTCCCTCAGCAACATCGGCGGCAACGGCATGGCGGTTGAAGAAGGCCGCGCTTGCATCTATGAGTTTGACGTGGCCACAGGCCAAATTCGCAGTTTTGCGTCGGGCCTGCGCAATGCCGTGGGCATGGCGTGGCAGCCGCAGACGGGTGCGCTGTGGACGGTGGTGAATGAGCGTGACGGTTTGGGCGACGAAACACCCCCCGACTACCTAACCAGTTTGCGTGACGGTGGCTTTTACGGCTGGCCCTATTGCTATTGGGGCAAAACGGTTGACGACCGCGTGCCCCAAGACGCGGCCTTGGTGGCGCGCGCCATCACGCCCGATTACGCCTTGGGCGGGCACACCGCTTCGCTGGGCTTGTGCTGGTTGCCTGCAGGCGTGTTGCCTGGCTTTGGCGACGGCATGGTGATTGGCCAGCATGGCTCTTGGAACCGCAGCAAGCTCAGCGGCTACAAAGTGATTTTTGTGCCCTTTGCCAACGGCTTGCCCTCAGGGCCACCACGCGATATTTTGTCGGGCTTTTTGTCGCCCGACGAGCGCGAATCGTACGGGCGACCCGTGGGCGTGGCCATCGGGCCGGGCAACTGCTTGTTGGTGGTAGATGATGTGGGCGATGTGGTTTGGCGGGTGACGGGGGCCTAGCGGCCCTGGTTGGTACCCGCCGCGCGCCCTAACGACACACAAAGGAGGCGTGAACATGACCGACAAAAAAACCGTGTTGGTGGTGGGTGCCGGTGACGCCACTGGGGGCGCCATCGCGCGCCGCTTTGCACGCGAGGGTTACATCGCTTGCGTGACGCGCCGCCAAGCCGACAAGCTGCAGCCTTTGGTGCAAAGCATCCAAGCCGATGGTGGCCAAGCTCACGCCTTTGGCACCGACGCCCGAGACGAGGCCGCCACCGTGGCCATGGTGGCGCAGATCGAGCGCGACATCGCCCCCATCGAGGTGGCCGTTTTCAACATCGGCGCCAACGTCAACTTCTCGGTCATCGACACCACCGAGCGCGTCTACCGCAAGGTGTGGGAGATGGGCGCCCTGGCGGGCTTTTTGATGGGGCGTGAGGCTGCCCGGGTGATGGCGCCGCGCGGCCGCGGCACCATCATCTTCACGGGCGCCACCGCCAGCGTGCGCGGCGGCAAAGGGTTTGCGGCCTTTGCCGGCGCCAAGCACGCCCTGCGCGCGCTGGCGCAAAGCCTGGCCCGCGAGATGGCCCCGCAAGGGGTGCACGTGGCGCACGTGGTGATCGACGGCGCCATCGACACCGCCTTCATCCAACAAAACTTTCCGCAGCGCTATGCGCTTAAAGACCAAGACGGCATCCTCAACCCCAACCACATCGCCGACGCCTACTGGCAACTGCACCAACAACCGCGCAGCGCCTGGACGCACGAGATGGATTTGCGGCCATGGATGGAAACCTTTTAGCAAGCGAGGCACAGCATGAGCAAACCCACGGCCCCTCAAAACACGTCATCCAGCAATAGCACCAAAACGCTCGAATTTCACTTCGACTTTGGCAGCCCCACCACTTACTTGGCCTACACCCAGGTGCCCCGCATCGCCAGCGAAACCGGCGCCACACTGGTGTGGCACCCCATGCTGCTGGGCGGCGTCTTCAAGGCCACTGGCAACGTCAGCCCCGTCACGGTGCCAGCCAAAGGCCGCTGGATGCACACCGACATGGCACGCTGGGCCACGCACTGGGGTGTGCCCTTTGCCCTCAACCCGCATTTTCCCATCAACACCCTCACCCTCATGCGCGGCGCCTGCGGCATGTTGATGCGGCAACCCGATGACTTCAAGCGTTACGCCGACGCCATCTTCCATGCCATGTGGGTCGAGCCGCGCAACTTGGGTGACCCAACTGAGCTGGCAGCGGTGCTGCAAAACGCAGGGTTTGATGCCGCCAGCTTCATGGCCTTGGTGGGCGACGCCGACGTGAAGTCCGCGTTGATCTCTAACACCGAAGCGTCAGTGGCACGCGGGGTGTTTGGTGCGCCCACGTGCTTTGTGGGGAATGCCATGTTTTTTGGGCAAGATCGGCTGGGGTTTGTCAGGGATGCTTTGCGTGACAACGCGAACGTCACGGCCGATTGACCAACCGGGCCGATTCTGGCTCGTAGATTGCGTCTGCCAGGGAGCCATCTAACAGGCGTTGAACGGCGTTGTCGATCACGTGCAGGGGAACCAGAAACCATTAAGTTGGAGATGATGCCTGATGCGCAACGAGCAAACCCAGCGGCCAGCAGCGGCCTGGCAAGAATTGGTAGATCCCCACTTGGTGCCAACGCCCCTGGGAGCGAACGTTTGCAAAGCCTGGTTTGGAGCGTCCTACGGATCGAACGAAGCCGAGGCGCTGCAGCTGATTGAGACTGTTTTTACCGACGCCAAGCCCTACCCTGTCGCTGGCTTGGGCAAGCCTCTCGACATGCACGACGACGTGATCACCAGGATTTACCCAGCCTGGGCAAAGGATAGAGGCATGGTCAACATGGGGATGCTTGCGCTTTCGTCATTGAACGACAAGGCGCGGCGCCTTCCATAGGCCTCAGGTTAGCAACGCTTCAGGCGTCGTCGTGCCAGTTGATCCACTGCAATCCTTGCACACGAGAGAATTCACGCACGTTGCGTGTCACCAGCGTGGCTTGATGGCGCATCGCCGTTGCGGCAATCAGGACGTCGTGCGGGCCGATGGGCGTACCTGCCGCCTCAAGATTGGCGCGAAGACGGGCTGCTTGGATTGCACACTCGCTGTCGAACGGCAACGACTGCATGGGCCGCAACATCTGTGTCAGTGCCGCCGTGCGCGGGGCGCGTGCCACGTCGGGCAGGCGCAGCAAGCCGTAGCGCAACTCGTACTCGACCACAGCGGGTACGCCGATGTCGGCTGGCTGCAAGGCCTGCAAGCGCGGCACCACGCAGGGGTCACCGCGAAAGTAATAACTGATGGTGTTGCTGTCAAGAATCAGCATGCCACGCCCACGCTAAAAATCGATGCGTGGCACATCAGACGCCGACTGTGTATTGCCGTCTTCTCGCAGCGGAAAGTCAGTAAACCGACCGGCCAACGCCAGACAGTCTTGGGGCCATTCGCGCGCCACGTAGGCACGGATCGCTTCTGCAACCCATCGGCTCTTTGACAGGCCGTTGGCCTTCGCGACCTGCTCAACCAAGGCCTGCGTGGCGTCGTCAAGGTACAGCGTGATTTGAGACATGAGGTGCGCACCCAGTAGATAACTGACACTTATATGTCCAAGTATATGTTATCCGCGTGCGTCGTCAAAGACCCGGTCAACAATCGGGCTTGATGCTTCGATGACCCTTCTCCGCCCTCGTTTGCTGACCAGCACGAGCACACCCGTGGTTGCCATGGCTGCTGCCACGCACCACTCAAGCTTGTTGACATCAAGCTCGGTGCAAGTGGGCCTTAAGGTCTTGGCACAACAACTGTGCAGCCGCCAGACTGTCTGGCGACACCGCCGTGTAGCTGAAAAAGCCGTGATTGAGCGTGGGGAACTCTCGGTACGTCAGTGGCACCTTGGCTTGGCGCAAGATTTCTGCGTAAGCCACGTTGTCTTGGTACAAGAAGTCGTGGGGCCCCACGCCCAAGATGACCGGGGCAAGCCCCACATGGCTGGTCGCATGAAAGGGCGAGACGCGTGGGTCTTTGGCCAGCACGTCAGCGTCCTCACCCAGGTAGGCCATTTCGGGCGTGCCTTTGAGTTGTCCCAGGTTGGTGGCCGGATAGATCAACAACTGCGCCACCAACGACAACCCCAAGTCGCGGCACGCCACGGCCACGGCTGCGGCCAAATTACCCCCTGCACTGTCCCCACCCACCGCCAAGCGCTTGGCATCGCCGCCCAAGCGTTGAATGTTGGCCTGCGCCCATCGGGTGGCTGCCAGGGCGTCGTTGTAGGCTGCAGGAAACTTGTGCTCGGGCGCCAACCGGTAGTCCACGTTCAGCACCACGCAGTTGGCCTCGTTGGCCAGGCGCACCGCGTGGGCTTCGTGAGAATCCAAATCACCCACCACCCAACCACCGCCGTGAAAGTACACCAGCGTAGGCAACGGTTTGTTGGCTTGCGACGCGGCTTGTTCGGCATCAGCATGGGGCCACACAATGCGCGCCGGAATGGGCGTGGGCGCACCCCATTCAGTACCGTCAATAGTGATGGCCTCGATCGGGCCTGTGGGCAGCACCGGCTTGGGGTAAAAAAAGCCCCGCACGTTGCGGCCGCGCTCGCGGCAGACTTCACCGCCGTGGGGCGAGGTTAGGCAGCCGTCGTACAAATCTGGGATCTGAGCCGCTTGCCAGCGCTTGCCCACGTCAGCCAGGATGGGGTCCAGCGGCGCACTGGCGCCGCCGGTGACTGACAAACCTGAAATCTTGGGCGGCGCCATCACGGAGCGAGCACCATGTTGATCGCAACGGATGCATCGACGGGGGGCCGCGCCGGTAACAGGTGGGGAGCATGGGTCATTGGTTTGGTCAGTATGGGGTCGGTGGCGTCGATCATCCCACCAATTTTATTTGTCATTTTGTACACAAGGAGTCAGGCGAACCCTGCGCCGTTCTCTCCATGCTTGTCCAGCAACGCTTGCCCGCGTACCGCCCGCGCCATCACCGGCCACACCGCCTGATGCGACTGTCGAAACCAGTCTGTGTGCCCAATGCTGCGCAGGCCAAAGTCGCTTGGGCGCAGTAACTGGGTTTGTGTGGCGGCGGCGGGTAGCGTGCGCAGCAGGCCAGTCACGTTGGCAGCGGTGGCGATGGGGTCATCGCTGGCATGCAGCACGGTGATGGGCACCTTCACCTGGGCATGGAAGTCTCGGTCAGGTTCGTTGCGCACGGCGTTGGTGGCGTAGCCACCCGCTGCACACCAGCGCCCCCAATCTTGGGCGACGCGGGTGGGCAGGTTTTCGCCCAGGCCGATGGCGGCGGTAGCGCCATAACCCACGAGCCAGGACCCTGCCGGCAAGACAAGCCGCAACCCAAAGTTGGCTTTGACACGAAAGCCGAGGCGCATGCCCTTGAAGTGCCCCGTGGATGCAGCCACACCCACCAGACGCGCAATACGCTGATGGTTGGGTAGCAGCCCGATCATTTGCCCACCGGCACTGTGGCCAAGCAGCACCACCTGGGGGACGCCTGTGCGGGCCAGCAGCCAATCCAGCGCAGCCACTTGGTCTTGCTGGCCCCATTCGGCCAGTGACGCTTTGCAGTCCTTCAGTCGGCCATGAAGCGATAGGCCAACGCCACGATAGTCAAACACCAAAACATCGTGCCCCTGAGCTGCGAGCCACTTGGCAAAGCGAAGGTAGAAGTGTTGCTTGACACCAGTGGCTGGGGCCAGCAGTACCGGCAAACCGACGGCCACGTCAGGCCCTGCGCTGCGCGGCACAAAGTGACCGCGCAGCCGCTGGGTGTCAGCGCAAACGATCTCGACGGGTTCGGGCTCGGTGCTTGACGCAGCGTGGTTGATGGTGGTGACGTCGGCGTTCATGGCTTGGTTACTCGTTGGCAGTTTGGCTGGCTTGCTGCACGTGCCGCAGCCAACGAGCCACCGCGGTCAGCTCGGCTTCGGAAAAGCCGTGGGTGAGCCGCGTGTTGATGCGAGCCAGGGCTTGGTGCAGCGCAGGCAAGTGGGCGCGGCCACTGGGCTTGAACCAAACGCGCTGCGTGCGTGCGTCTTGGGGGCACGTGCGTCGCTGCACCCAGCCCAGCGCCTCCATGCGTTGCACCAAACCCGAGACGGCCGAAGGCGCCAGGTCCAGCGCCAGCGCTAACTCACCCATGGTGGCGCCGTCTGACTTTTGAAGCACAAACAGCACACCGCTTTGCGACGCCGTGGGTGCTGCATCACCGCTGCGAGCCGCCAGCTCTTGCTCGGCGGCAACCCATTGCTGAAGGCGCCGTTGGGCGCTGTTGAGCAAGAACACCAGACGTGGCGGCTGGGCAAGTGGTTTGGTCATGGAAGTAATGCAGACTTTTTATTTCGCATGCGAAGTATATTGCATCGCAACCTGCAGCAACCGCTTTCACGGGTCCTGAGCACCCGATTGCGGACACGTCAACGGGCACAAGCGCGCGCGATGCTTAAGTGCGGTAACGCCGACACCCCAAAGCAGTGGATTGCGTTGCGTTTTGAGCTGCTCTCAGGGTTCCACCGCGTGGCAAAGCCACTGCCTTGACAGCACACTCGCGACCAACGTTGTAAGTCGTTGGGGATTGCATGGCGCGATGGTGGGTCGTGGGTGTGTTGCTGCTTGGGTCAGCGTTGGGTGCGCAGGCCGAAGGCCTGGCCAAGGCATCGCTGCTGGGCTCACCCATTGGGGATGCTGAAGGCCCCAAAGCCCCTTGGCGGCTTTCGTTGTTGCCCCGTCAAGTCAAACCCGTCACCCATTTCTCGGTGGTTGAGCTCGACATGCAAAGGGTGCTGCGCGTGCTGTCCTCAAAGTCGTACGGCAAGCTCGTGCATTCCGTGGACGGCGCCTTGGGGGTACCCAAACGCTTGCAGTGGGATTGGCGCATTGACCAATCGCCCGAGGCCGATTTGCGGTCGCGCAGCGGCGACGATGTGGCGCTTCGAGTTTGCGCGTTTTACGACTGGCCCGCCAAACGTATGCCTGCGGTCGACCGGATGCGCATGGCATTGGCCGAAGTGATCGCAGGCGAAACCTTGCCTGGCGCCACCATTTGCTACGTGTGGGACAAGGCCCTGCCCGTCGGCACGGTGATGCCCAATGCTTTTACCCGTCGCATTCGCATGATCGTGGTGGACGGCGGCATCGACGCTCCCAGCGCTTCATGGCGCGAACACTCGCGTGACCTGCACAAAGATTTTCGCGCCGCGTTTGCCGATGAGTGGGAAGAAGGTGATGTGCTGCCTCCGCTCTTGGCGGTGGCCATCGGCGCCGACACGGACAACACAGGCGGCGAAGCACTGGCGTACTTGCGGTCGATCAGTCTGCAGCGCTGATCCACGCAAATCGTGGACGCAAAGGTCGCTGGTGCCGCCACACCTGACCTGTCGGCAGCGCTAGAAATGTGGGTTTGACGCATCACCACTCAAAACGGGGCCCGGTTGGCTCATGGTCAACCCCAAGAACAGGCGGCGGCAAAAACGACATCGCCCGAGCAATGTTCGCTAGACTGATGCGAGTGCGGCGTGACCGCGTCTGACATTGAACTGGGAGTGATTCGAATGACGAAGTGGAATGCAATCGGCTTTGCCCAAGTGGCGCGCCTCGTGACGGTGGCTGCCATCGCCACCACCTTGGCTGCATGCAGCACAACCTCCACGGCCCCTACTGCGGCGGCAAAGCCTGCTGTGCCTCGCTTCCAAGGCGAAACCCCCGCGTCGTTGCTTTGGATGGGCAACAGCTTCTTTTATTTCAACAACAGCATGCACGGGCACTTGGGTGGCTTGCTCAATGCATCAGGCGTGCGTGGCATTCGCCAAACGTCGGTGACGATCAGTGGCGCGGGTCTTGACTGGCACGACGCAGCGTCACACTTCAAGCCTGGCACGGGCATGCTGCGTTACAGCTTCACACCCACCAACGACGTGGCCTTCAACCAGTTTGAGCGTGCCTACGACATGGTCTTGATGATGGATTGCAGCCAGTGCCCCATCCACCCCAAGCTGCAGAAGGCGTTTCATGACACCGCCAAGTCGCATGCAGCGGCGGTGCGCCAATCGGGTGCTGAGCCCGCCCTGTTTTTGAGCTGGGCCTACCAGGACGCACCCGAAATGACGGCGCAGTTGGCGGTCGAGTACGTCAAGGCCGGGCGCGCCAACCAAATGCGCGTGGTGCCTGCTGGCCCGGCATTTGCAGCCTCCATTGCCAAGCGTCCCGACATCAACTTGTACGCACCCGACAAGCGTCATCCGAGCTTGGCGGGCACGTACTTGGGCGCGTCGGTGGTGATGGCAACCTTGTTCAAGAAGTCACCCGTGGGCAACACCTACACAGCGGGTTTGCCAGCCGACGTTGCACAGCACTTGCAAGCCGTGGCTTGGGAGACGGTGCAGTCGTTTAAGCAGTAAGCGCCTTGCGGCGATGCAACGCCTCGTGAACACGAGGCCGCTGTGATAGTCGCTTAGCGCTCGTAAACAAAGCCACGCGCAGGTGGTTGAAACGAAGCCATTGAGGCGTTGGCCACGATGCCGTCGGCCAGCACAATAACGCTGCCAGCAGCGTTGACGCGAGTCACTGACAAAGGCACGCCAGGCTTGACGTTTGCCGCCACCGTGACGGGGGCTTCTTTGGTCTTGGCGTCCAAGGCGGCGGGGGACACTGCACGTGATGGGGGGGACGACTGGGCCGCAGCGTTTGCGCCCAGCAGCATGCCACTCGAAATCAACGCCAGCTTGATAAGATTGTGTTTCATGTTGGTCCCCAACGAAAATGCGCTATTGGTTTGCGCGATACCTGCATGCTAGGCGTGTTACCCGCATGCAGGGGGGCGACGGCGGCGCTCGCTGAGGGAGGTGGCAAGTTGTGCCGTGACGGATTTCTCGCGCCACGTGCGACGTCTTGTTTGCACAACTGGGCAGGCGTTAAGCGCCCGAGCCGAAACTCTCCATTTGCAACACACCGTTGGCGGTGAGAAACGCGTTGGCGTCGGCGTAACTTGCGGTCATGCCTGCAAACGTCATGGAGCCGCCCCAGCCAAATGTCAGGGTCTTGGCCGTGTCGTCCCACGTGATCGTTTGATTGGTGCCGCCCTGGCTGATCAGGTCATCCAAACTCAACAACGTGTTGGAGTTTTGTACCGTGCCGGGGTTTTGATTGGCCGCAGCATTCATGTCGATCATGTCGGCCAACACAAGCTTGTCCACGCCCACTTCAAAGTCGGTAACGGTGTCGTTGGCACTGACCATGCGAGAGGCATAGAACCGGTCGGCGCCCTCACCGCCCGTGAGCGTGTTGTTGCCCATCATGCCCCAGAGGTTGTCGTTGCCGGCGCCACCGCTCAGGGTGTCGTTGCCGTCGCCCGTGACGGGGAACACGCGAACGTCGTCAAGTGCGCGGCCATTGGCAGCGGGAAAATCGCTGGAAAAATTGATGGTGCTGCTGCCATCCGAATCGCTGGTAAAGACAAAGCTGTAGGTGCGGTCGTTGCCATAGAGGCCATTGGCATCCCCGCCCTCGGCGTCGACAACGTTGGTGACACTGCCACCGCTGGTACCAGCACCTGACAACGTTAGGACGCCCCCCGAGGTGATCGTCGCAACCAACACACCGTCAATCGTGATGCGCGCATCACCTGTGCCCCCGTCTTCTGCCCCGTCTGTCAATTCGAACTGCAGCACATAGGCTGTATTGGCTTGCGTGGTGATCGTTTGCGACACGCCTTGGGCCGCCACGTCAACTGCATAGCGACCATCTTCCGAGTTGGCCAAAGGGTCGAGTGACTGCTCAGTTCCGGAGCCGTAGCTGTTGAGCTCGTTGCCTGCTGTCAAGACGCTCCAGTCTTGAAGCCCAGCCACGGCAAACCAATTGGGGTAGTCACCACCTTGGGCAGTGGCGAACTGTGTCCAGTGCTCGAACGAGCCGTTGCGAATGTAGGCATCACCGCCCAACAAACTGTCGCTGCCAGCGCCACCGTTCAGGGTGTCATCGCCACCACCACCGGTGAGCTTGTCTGCACCCAAGCCCGTCGTGGCGACATCGTTGGCCGCCGTGCCAATGAACGTTGTATCAACTGGGTTCATGGTGACGGTGACCGTGCTTTGGCCCGTCTGCGCACTGCCGCCCGCAAAGCCGGCTTGGTCCAGCGCCGTCAACGTGATTTCATGCGTGCTGCCATCTGCTGGGCCGCCGCCAGTTTGGGCGACGTCGGTGTAAGCGATGCTACCGGCCGCACCGCCTGCGCTTGCCAACAACGCATTGAGTTGGTCAAGCGTGCCCGTCAGCACCACGCTGCTGGAGTTGTCGCCCGACACAATGGCCACACCACTGCTGCCCACATCCACGTCGATGATGTTGTCGGTATCGGCGCTGGCGATTGTCAACTGCAAGGTGTTGCTGCCAGAGTCAACGTCGCTAACGCTGTAGCCGCGACCGTTGAGCGCTACTGTCGCAAACTCGTTCATGGCAAACGCCGACGTGGAAACCACTGGCGCCGTGTTGACAGCGGCGACGGTGATCACTTCACTGGCCGCTGCCGACGTGTTGCCCAGCGCGTCGGTGGCGGTGTAGCCCACGTTCGCGGTGCCGTTGAAATTGGCGGCTGGCACAAACACCAGCGCAGCGGCTTCGGCTGCAGTCAGCGTCGCGCCAACAGCCACAGGGGTGGTGCCATCGGCGCGAAACAAAACACCCTCGGCTGCCAACGGCAAGGCATTGACGGTGATGGTCTGAATGGCCGACGTGGTGTCGCTGGCGGTCAACGCCACCGCGATAGAAGCTGCGTTCTCGAGGCCGCTGCTGGCCAAGTTGATGGGTGTGGGCGACTGGGTGTCATAAATGGTTGTGTCGCTGGCGACAGACTGGGCGCCGCTGGCGTTTGACACGGTTGCAGTCACGCTCAGCGGGCCGTTTGCCAACGCGGTCGCGTCGATGGTGGTGGCATAAACCCCACCCGCCACCGTGGCGGTGGTGTTGATGACGGTGCCGGCGCTGTCGGTTACGCGCACGGCCACCACCGTTCCGTCCGGCAAATCGGCGGTGCCGTTCAATGCGACCGCCCCAGCCGACGCTGCGTTGATGCCGGCAGGTGCATCAATCGTCAGCGCTGGCGCTGCAACGATGGTTATCACTTCGGTGCTCTGCGCCGTAACGTTGCCCGTGCTGTCACGCACAACGAACGACAAGTTGGCATCACCCACAAAACCTGCGGCGGGCACAAACACCAAGCCAGCGGCCTGTGCGGCCGTCAAGGCATCACCCACAGCGACCGGCGTGGTGCCATCGGCGCGGTACATCACGCCCTGAGCCGCCGCCGGGATGGCTGTCAATTCAAAGGTGGTTGAGGGGTCGGTGTCGGTCGCGGTGAGCGCCACATCCACGCGCGGCGCGTTTTGATTGCCAAGCGTGGTGGGGGTCGTCACCACGGGTGCCAAAGAGTCGATGACCACGGCCAAAGCAACGGGGGTGCTTGTGTTACCTGCAGCATCGCGTGCCACCACTGAAAAACTGGTGGTGCCCTCTGGCAGCGCCGTGGAGGGTGTGACTGACCACGATCCGTCAGCCGCCACCGTGGTGGTGAGCGACAGATTGTTAGGGCCGGTCACCACGATGGTTTGGCCGGGTGTGCCTGTGCCGCTGAGGGTAGGGGTTGTGTCGCTGGTGCGGTTGTCGCCTTTGGCGCCCACGTCAGAGCCCAGTGACAGGGCCGCCACGGGTGCCGCTACAGCCACAGCCGCAGGCGCGCTGCTGCCGCCACCGCCACCGCCTGCAGCCAACCCAGCGACACCGAGACCCACAGCACCCAGCAGCCACGGGTTGAAGTCTGGCGAACCCCCTGCTGGTGCCGATGCACTTGCAGCTGGCATCGCGCACGGCACCGTGCCCAAGGTTTGGGCGCTGACGCTTCCAGGGGTCAGGTTGGCAAGACCATCGCTGGCACGCCCGGACGAAGCAAGGTACTCGCTGACAACGCCGTTGTTGTTGGCACCGACCAAACGGCAAGCCGTGGCCGTTTCATAAAAGTCTTCCAAAACGATGTCAGGCTTGGCGATGTCACCACCCTCCAAGGCAATGACCAAGTTCTTGCCAACACGCATGGTGCGCACGCCGATCGGCGCCGCCTTGATCGCAACTTCTTGCAACTCAACCACCCCGTTGGCGGCCTTCAGACGCAGCGGTGCCCCTTTGGCGCCGTCGCCACCTGTGACGCTGTTGTTGGATGCCGTTGCACCTTGTGCGTTGATCACTTTGACGTTGAAGAGCTTGGTCATGAGAGTCTTTCTAAAGCGAGCGTTTGGACGTTGGTATGGACGACACCACGGCCGTCTTCTCGTTTGGATGTTAGGCGGCCGGCGCCTCAGTTACAACTAAGATTACCCAATGCGCCACAAGCATTTAGATGAACAAATTCACGTTTTGGCAAGCCATTGTTACAAGCGCAGGAGGGCGTAAGCCCATCACCGTTCTTGCACAAATTGATACAGGCGCGCGTGCGCACGGCGCTGGGGGCGTGCGGGCACCCTACCCTCCCGGGCGAGGTCACATGCCAGCGGGCTGGGCGGCCTCTGTTAGCGCTCGCGCATGGCGTCTTTGCCACGCAAGACAGGCTTCAGCAAGTACTGCAGCACCGTGCGATGCCCCGTCAAAATCTCCGCCGTGGCGATCATGCCCGGGATGATGGGCAGCGTTTCGCCCCGATGCTCAAGGGCGGCGCGGTCGGTTTTGACCAGCACGCGGTAGTAAGCCTCTTGCGGCGCGCCGGGCTTGCGCTCTTCTTCGAGCGTGTCAGGGCTGATCAAGTGAACGGTGCCGCGCAAGCCGCCGTAAACACTGAAGTCGTAGGCCGACAGCTTGACGGTAACGGGCAACCCGGTGCGAACAAAAGCAACGTCTGCTGGCCGCACCTTGGCCTCGACAAACAAGGTGTCCTCACTGGGCACGATGCTCATGATGTCTTGGCCGGGCTGTACCACCCCGCCCAGCGTGTTGATGCGAATGTTTTTAACCGTGCCGCGCATGGGGGCCTGCACGACCGTGCGGCGCAGGGTGTCTTCGCGTGCTGCGACGCTTGACGTCACCTGCGCCAACTCCGATTCTGTCTTGGCCAACTCTGCGTTGGCGTCGGCGCGGTACTTGTTCCAACGGTCGGCAACCTGCATCTTGGCCTCTGACGCTTGACGACGCAAGCGCAGCACGTCCACCTCGCTCACCATGCCCTTGGCCGCCAGCGGTGCGGTCAATGAAAGTTCTTGTTCGATCAAGGCGATGCTCTGGCGGATGGAGCCGACACTTTCTTCGACCGACTTTCGCTTGGCGTTAAACAGCGCCATCTCGGTGGCCACCAGCGCGGCATCCTTTTTAACCGCCGCCGTGAACACCGGTGTCTGGTTTGACACCTCGGCGCGCAGCCGTGATGCTTGTGCCGCCAAGGCTTGGGCTTTGGCGTTGCCTTCGTTGAAAGACGCGCCCGCGCGCGTGTCGTCGATGCGCAGCAGCACCTGGCCTTTTTCCACCACGTCGCCTTCGCGCACTTTGATCTCGGCCACGATGCCCGGCTCGAGCGATTGAATCACCTGCTCACGGCTGGTGGGGACGATCTTGCCCGTGCCCACGGTGATGATCTCCAGCGACGACCAGTGCGCCCAAAGCACCGCCGTCACCAGCAACGTGGTCATCAACAGCACCGACCAGCGCGCAATCGGGTGGCGCTGGTCGACGATGGCGGCTTGCACGTCACGCAGGTAGGGCAAGTCTTCGCGGCGGACGCCAGTGCTTGGGTTTTTCATGGGGGTGCTTCGCGACGTATCTTTTAAAACGGCTCAATTTTTGGGCGCTGCCGCCAAGCCCTTGCTCAGTTGATGCAGCACCTGCTCGCGCGGCCCGTTGGCGACGATTTGTCCACCGTCCACCACCACGACCCGGTCGGCCAACGCAACCCATTGCATGCGATGCGTCACCATCACCAGCGTGCGGCCTGCCAAATACATGCGCATGGCCGCCATGATCTGTTGCTCGGTGCCCATGTCCATGGCGCTGGTGGGTTCGTCCAGCAGCACCAGCGCCGGGTCGCGCACAAACAAGCGCGCCAGCGCCACCAACTGCCGCTGCCCACCCGACAAGCCCACGCCATGCTCACCTATGGGCATGTCGAGGCCGCGCGGATGCGAAGCCACTGCTCGGTCCAAGCCCGTCATGCGCAGCGCGGCGCTCAAGCGCGCAGCCTGCACGTTGCTCGTGCCCAGCAAGATGTTGTCTTTCAGGGTGCCGTAAAAAAGTGCTGGCTCTTGCGCCAGGTAAGCCACGCGGGCGCGCACGTCGGCGGGCTCAATCTGCCGCACGTCCAGACCATCGAGCGACACCATGCCCTCTGACGGCGGCAGCAGCCCCGCAGCAACGCGCAGCAAGGTGGACTTGCCACTGCCCACGCGGCCCAGCACGGCGACACGCTCGCCCGCTTTGAGTGAGAGGTTGATTTTTTCGAGGGACGGTTTGACGCCCTGCCCTGCGCCATACCGATGCGAAACGCCTTGCAAGGTGATGGCACCCGACAACGAGGGTGCAGCCACGTAATCACGACCCGTCTCGCGGTCTTGCGCGCGCGCCATCAGCTCGTCCAAGCTCTTGAGCGAGCTGCGCGCTTGCTGCCACCGCAAGCCCAAGGCCGCCACTTGGTTGATGGGCGCAATGGCGCGCCCAGTGAGCATCGTGGCCGCAATCAAGCCGCCCATGGTGAGCAGGTTCTCGTGGATGCTGTACACGCCCCAAACCACGATCACCACCGTGGCCAGTTGCTGCGTGATGTTGACGGTGTTGAGCACCAGTGCGTTGATGAAGCGGCTCTTGGCCGAGAAGGTGGCCATCTCGCCGTTGCTTTGCTCCCAGCGCGACTGCATCATTGATTCAGCACGGTTGGCTTTGAGCGCTTCGAGCCCTTCAATCGACTCCACAGCGATCGATTGTTTTCTTGACATGCCTTGCATGTACTGCTGCATCAATCGAGCCATGGGGATCTGTGCCAAGGCCGTCGCTGCCAAAATCACCAGCATCGCCACCACGGGAACCCATGCAAGCTGCCCCGCCAACAAGGCAATCACGCCGATGAAGAGCACCACGAAAGGCACGTCAGCAATCGCCAGCAGCGTGGCCGAAGTGACGAAGTCGCGCACCGATTCAAACTCGCGCAGCGTGTTGGCAAACGACCCAGCCGACCCGGGCTGTTGATCCAACCGCAAGCCCAGCACGCGACGAAACAACACCGAGCTCATGACGATGTCGGCCTTTTTGCCCGCTGCGTCCGTCAACCACGCCCGCAACATACGCGCGCTGAATTCAAACACCGCTGCGATGCCCACACCAATCGCCAGCACCCACAGCGTGTTGTACGCCTGGTTGGGCACCACGCGGTCGTACACCACCATGGTGAAGAGTGACCCCGCAAGGGCCAGCACGTTGACCACCACGGTGGCCAACGCCACGTGGGCGTAATAGCTCTTGTAGCGGCCAAGAATTTGCCAAAACCAGCGCGTGGGCGACACCTCGACCTGAAAGTCGCCGCGCCGGTCGACTGCCGGGCGCGCCTTGACGTACAGCAACGTGCCGCCAAAGTCGGTTTCGAGCTGCGCCAAATCGATGGTGTGCTCGGCCAACCCCGACTCGGGCAACAAAACGCCAGCTTGTGCTGCGTCGCCTTTGTCCAGGCGCGTCAACACACGCGCACTGCCATCACGCATCAACAAAATGACCGGCAACACAAAATCCGGAAGCGACTGCAAAGCACGCTGAGAAAACCCGGCCGATAGCCCGTGCGCCTTCACCACGTCAGGCAACTGCGCCGGGTCGACACGTCCATCCAGTCGACGCGCAATGCCTGCACCCAGGGCCTTGGCCGACACCGAGCGTCCTTGCAGGGCGCATACCAGCTCGATGCATTGAAGCAGCGGGTCCTCCGACGCCGACGCTGCCGATGGCCCACCGTCTGTACCGGGCAACGGCGCATGCGCCGCGCCAAAGATGGACGGCAGCACCGACCCACGCGGCGGTGCGCCTGCAGCTGGTTTGGATGCAACGCTCGGCGCTGCCGCGATGTCAGCGCGGTCGTCCACCGTGTCGGGTGTTTGGGTATCGCTCATGGCTTTTCCTCTCCGACGGGCGGCAACAGGATGTCAAACATCGAAGGCTCCAGCGTCACCGCCTGCATGGAGCAAAGGGAGGATGCGCTTAAGTTGAGTTGAGGCAAGAAGCGGCCCGTCAGCACGTGCAATCGCAGGCTGCGCGCCTGCACTTCGATGCGCGAATCGAGCGCAGCGGTCTTCACCGCGTGCACGTCGTTGGCCGCGTTCAGGATGTCCAAAATGCTGCGTCGGCCCAGGCGGAACAACTCTCGGTTGGTTTCATACACCGCGCGTGCCGGCCGCGCCTGGTCGCTTTGCAGCCGTGCGCGCTCGCGCTCCATGGCGATGGCCTGCCAGGTTTGGCCCACCTCCAAGTTAAGCGCGCGCTCAAACTCCGCCAAGCGAAACTGCGACGCCAACAACGACTGCTGGCTGATGATCTCGGCCTGCGCATCGGTGCCGCCATTGAACAGGTTCCACTGCAACTGCAAGCCCACTGTCTCACGCTTGTTGTTGGGCGCGTCGCGCGGGTCTCGCGTGCTGTTGGCCACCAGGTTCAATTGAGGCCAGCGCGCGCCGCGTGTCACGTCGACGGCGTGCTTTGCAGCTTGAATGTCATGGCGTGCGCTCGCCAGCCCTGGGCTTGCCGCCAGAGCGGACCGCGTGGCTTCGGACAACGAAGCGGGCATCAACCCGTCCGTCACCGGGCCCACCGAGGGCCCCACAGGTTCAATCACGCGGCCCACGTATCGCTGCAAAGCAAGACGTGACATGCTCGCGGCGTTTTGTGCATCGAGCAACGACAACTGCACCAAGCCCTTGCGCGTCAGCACTTGCTCTACATCCACGCGCCGCCCGCGATCCACCGCAGCGATTTGCTGAACCATGTCCTCGATGCTCGTGTACTCAGCCAGGTGCTCGCCCCACAGCGCCTGCAAGGCATCGGCGCGCAAGACGGAAAGGTAGGCATCACTGGTTTGCAGCAGCGTGTCGCCACACACCTGCCGCACCTGCTGGCGGCTGGCGTCAAACGCCGAGCGCTGTTGCTTCACTTGCGCCTCGATGGCGCCAAAAGCGTAAACGTTGACCGACGCCGTGGCCCCGCGCGTTGTGCCACCACTGGCATTGAGCCCGCTGTTGACCGCCAGCGTGGGCAAGTGCTTGCCGCGTGCACGCTGCACTTCGGCCCCCAAGGACCGGGCGCGTGCCACTTCCAACTGGATGTTGGGTGCTGACTCCAACGCCATTCGCATGGCTTCGAGGTAGGGCACAGGCTCGGCTGCTGGGCTTGACAGCCGCAGGTGGCGCTGGGGGCGCTGGCCACGGGTGATTTGCTGAGCTGCTGCACCCTGTGCGCCGAGCGCGACGACCGATGCCAGCACCAACGCAAGGGCCAGCTTTGGCGCTGCGTTGGGTGACAACGGCGCCCATGGCCTGCAAGCGCGCTGCTTGCCGCCAAAGTGAAAAAACAAAACGTTGAGCATGAATCGGGGTTTTATCGTTCGAACCCCAGCGACGGCACATGCCATCAGCCAAGGGCGGGCTGGCTACCTAGAACCAAGCTGCACGCCCCGATGATCGAACCAAAACCCCCTACAAACCCTTCGTTTGTTACATGAATGCGACAGAGTGCCGCGCCCTGGAAAACGTCAACCATCTTGCAAAGGTGCATCGCCCATTCGATTTCGCCCGGGTGCGTCTAAGGCGTTCGGGGCGGGCGAGCCTCACCGCGATGGGCAATGGAACGAGGGCATGCGTGTCAATGTGCGTCGTCAGTGCGCACATCGACTAAATGCCAGACAGCACTGCGTCGATGGCAGACACCAGCGCGTTAGCCTGTGCTGCCACATTGTCGACCGGTTGCTGCAAGGTCTTGGCGGATAGAGGCGCGGCAAAATTCGCCAGCGTATGCAATCGCTTTCCCTTGACCGCGCTTAGCCGGGTGCAGGTTCGGCGAGCTGCAGCACATACGCCCGGACGTCTTCCGGCCATGCGGCCATCTGCACCACCAGCCGCTCGTGGTCGCCGGCGAACAACGACCGAGATGCTTCTTCGAAGCCGGCGAGGTCACCGGCCAGCGTGGACATGGCGTGGTACGCGCGGTCGCGCGCCTGGCGAGTCCGGTCTCGGGCGCCGCCGTTGCGCCGCGCCTCATGCACGAGCTTGCGCAATGCCACGGAGGCGCCGCCTGGTTGCGCCGTGAGCCAGCCCCAGTGTTCCGGCAGCAATGTCACTTCCCGCGCGACCACGCCGAGCTTCGGGCGACCACGGCCCTTGGGCGCTTGAATCGGCGCAGCCACGGTGTAGCGCGCCACAACGGCTTCCTCGCCGCCACGCAAGTCCAGGTCGGCAGACTGGCCGCTGGCATCGCTGAAAACAAGCGGATTCCCATCAGGTTGCGCCTGCTGCACCCTCAGCACGGCCACGGCGACCTCTTGCAAGGGTCCGCTGGTGAGGCGGCGTCCCTCCAGGAAGGCGGTGTAGGTGAGTGGCAGGGCTTGGTCCATGCCAAAATTCTACCCGGGTTAAATTAACGAGTCAATAACACCAGGGTAAAA